>NZ_CP011542.1:0-2400000 GCF_001020985.1 Corynebacterium mustelae | reverse complement strand
GAGGTTTGTTATCTACTTGATCAAGCTAAAGTTTTTGGGCCAAGCCGCAGTTGGTTGGTGGTTACCGGTACGAATGGTAAGACCACAGCAACCGCTATGCTTGCCGCCATGCTTGTTGAAGCAGGTGCAGCTGCCGTAGCGGTGGGAAACATTGGTGTTTCCGTTGCCGATGCGCTCACTAGTGCTGATCGAGCGGATGTCTTGGTAGTGGAAATGTCGAGTTTCCAACTGCATTGGTCTAAGGATTTAGTGCCAGAAGTGGGAATCCTGCTGAACTTGGCCGAAGATCATATCGACTGGCACGGGTCGATGGCTGAATATGCAGCGGCTAAAGCCAAGGTTCTCAAAGCACCAATTGCTGTTGTTGGTGCGGATGATCCGCTGGTAATGGAGCAAGTAGCTGGATTGGAAACAACAGAGAACATTGTTGGTTTTAGCTTGGCGGAACCGATGCCGGGGCAATTAGGTATCCGGGAGGGAAAGCTTGTCGACGCAACCGGCATGGTCGTTGACGGCGATGAGCTAACCGGTGAATCGGAAGTCGTTCTGGCTGAAGCGGACGGAATCCAACCGCCCGGAACTGCCGGAATTTACGATGCTCTTGCGGCAGCTGGCGCGGCACGTGCGGTAGGTGTCAGTGCGGCTCAGGTATCTGCCGCCTTGGCAACATTTGAAGTGGCAGGACATCGGGGCCAAGTTGTTGCGGAGAAAGACGGAATAGTGGCGGTTGATAATTCCAAAGCTACGAATCCGCATGCTGCAGATTCCGCGTTGTCTGGATATGAATCCATCGTGTGGATTGCTGGTGGTCAGCTCAAAGACGCAGATGTTTCTGAGTTGATTGCCACACATGCGAAGCGTCTGAAGGCGGTGGCGGTGCTTGGGGCTGATCGCGAGGTGATCGCTGCAGCCGTCGAAAAGCTAGCACCTGGCGTGGAAGTGTTCGTCACTGATGCAACGGACCCGGAGGAGGCAATGTCGGCGGTGTGTGCGTGGGCGGTAACGCAAGCTGAATCGGGTGACGCGATTGTTTTAGCCCCCGCCGCAGCATCTTTAGACATGTATTCCGGTATGGCGCACCGCGGAAACTTGTTTACCCAGTATATTAGTGAGCATCTTGGTGCTCATGTTACTGATGGGCACGAAGGAGAACCCCAGTAATTGCCACGATGTTTATAAAGTAGAGGTAATCATGACCGCACCGGCACAAACCGCAGGCCAGCGCGGCTCCGGATCAGCAAACCCCACATTGTGGGAAGCGCTCCGGCGTCGCCGTGAAGACATTTTCCGGCGACCGTACTTCGATTACTTCAACATTATGTTGGTCGTGTTACTCCTAGCATTCTTCGGCGTTGCCATGGTGATGAGCGCGTCGATGTCTACCTCCGTTGCTGACGGACAGCGAGTGTGGGCCACCACTCTACGGCAAAGCATCATGGTTGTTTTGGGCTTTGTCACCATGTGGTTGGCACTGCGTATGCCCATCAAGTGGGTTAGACGATTCTCCGGGGTTCTATTAACTGTGGCCTTTATTCTCCTTATCGCGGTGTTGATTCCAGGCATTGGTACTGGTTTGGAATCAAAAGGTTCACAATCGTGGCTTAACCTTGGATTTTTTAGCCTGCAACCCTCCGAAATTGCCAAAGTTGCCATCGCCGTTTGGGGCGCACATTACCTGGCTGGACATAAATTTACCGGTTTCGCGCCTGGCACTCGGTACTTTAATTTTATTGGTGTTGCGACCTTCATGTGTGTGCTCATCATTCTTGAGCAAGACATCGGTATGGCATTGACGTTTTTGTCCGTGGTTTTTGCGATCTTATTTTTCGCAGGCATCAACGGAAAGCTTCTCATGGCTTTCGGCGGTACTGCATTGTTGGGTGTCGTCGTTCTGGCACTATCGGGCGGGTTCCGTGGTAAACGCTTCGAAGTATATTTCGATGCGCTGTTTGGGCATTTTGAGGAATCGAAAGATGCCGCATTCCAGTCCTATCAGGGCTTCCTTTCGCTTGCCGACGGTGGGCTGACCGGGGTTGGGGTTGGGCAGTCGCGCGCCAAGTGGTTCTATCTTCCCGAAGCCAAAAACGACTTTATTTTCGCCATTATCGGTGAAGAGCTAGGGCTCGTCGGAGGCATACTTTTTATCGCGTTATTTGGTTGGCTAGGTTTTATCGGTTTTAGAATCGCGATGAAAACCTCTAATCAGTTTCTTTCTCTCTTAGCAGCTACCTTGACCGCAGGTGTCGTGGCACAGGCATTCGTCAATATCGGATACGTTATCGGGTTGCTCCCAGTCACTGGTATTCAGCTGCCACTAATTTCCGCTGGTGGCACCTCGGCGGTGATCACCTTGGCGGCTATGGGGCTTCTAGCCAATTGCGCACGACACGAACCAGAGACAATTTCCGCGATGGCAAATTACGGAAAGCCAACCTTCGAAAACTTGCTTCGGCTGCCAGAGCCAACCCTCAAGGGGCTAGACACCCCACAGCGTCGCGGTAAGAACAGCTACCCCCGCAACGGCGAAGGAATGGGCTATATGGAACCGGAACCTCGCCGCTTGAAGCGTCCAGGTGTACGTGACCAACGGATCCGAGAAGTCCCCGTACGTAATGCAGCACAGCGCATGGATACCCAACGCACCAGATCGCGACGCGGGGGTCAGACGCTGCGGCAACCTATTTCGGAACGCGGAGCGACCTATCGTAGCAGATCTCGTACAATGCCGGAGTCGCAGCCGTACCGGGATGGAATCCGCGACGGAAGCTACCGAAACTCCCGGCCATATCGACAGCGGTAGCCACCGCGTGGGTGAGCGTGATGCAATGCGCTAATAGCTTTGGTGGGTGTTGGTGGAGTATCGTTCGTTTTGGTGCTCGTGCGTGAAGTTTTACGGTGAGCTAGATGAAGAAGTTTTCAACTTCCTGAATATACTCATTTGAACGGGAACAATAGAAGACATGACAAAGACATACCTAAACGTTGTCGTTGCCGGTGGTGGTACCGCAGGCCACATTGAACCAGCACTTGCGGTCGCAAGCGTGCTAAAGCAACGCGGCAGTAATGTGATTGCATTGGGAACTCAGCGAGGTTTGGAAACCCGTCTCGTTCCAGCCCGCGGTTTTGAGTTGAAACTTATTAACCCGGTTCCCGTTCCCCGTAACATCAACGGCGATCTGTTTAAGCTGCCGTTTCGTCTTATTAAGTGCATCGCTCAAACCCGTAAAATTTTAAAAGACTTTGATGCGGATATTCTCATAGGTTTCGGTGGGTATGTCGCGGCTCCTGGATATATAGCTGCGAAGATGAGCGGGATTCCTTTTATCGTTCACGAAGCCAATGCCCGGGCCGGGATGGCAAACAAGCTCGGGGTGAAACTCGGTGGCTTGGGGCTTAACGCAGTGAAGAACTCTGGTATGTCGGGACGAGTTGTGGGGATTCCGATTCGGGCGTCGATAAGTGAAGCTGCCCAAAGCACCGAAACCCGCGAACGCGCTTTAGCCAACTGGGGGTTAGATCCTAACCGCAAAACTGTGTTTGTTACAGGCGGTTCGCAAGGGGCAGCGTCGCTAAACGCGGCGGTGGACAACGCCGCCGCGGATCTGGTGGCTTCCGGTTTTCAGATTCTGCATGCGTTTGGAGCAAAGAATGAGCCGCCTACACCGCGCGAACATCACTGTGCGGTGCCGTATATCGAAGATATGGCCGCAGCTTACGCCGCGGCGGATCTGATTGTGTGCCGCTCTGGCGCAATGACGGTGGCGGAAGTCACCGCAGCGGGATTGCCAGCCGTTTATGTGCCGTTGCCACATGGAAATGGTGAACAGGGATTGAATGCGAAAGATGTAGTGGATAAAGGTGCAGCGTTGTTGATTAACGACGCTGAGATTGAGGCCAGATTCCTGCATGTCGTGTCAAATCTTTTGGGAGACGAAGCAGAATTGGCGACAATGAAACAGGCTGCGATCTCCGCCACTGAGCGCAATGCTGCCGAGGTGATAGCAGATATTGTGGAAGAAATTACCGCTACATAGCCTAGGCTGCGACCCTATTTCACGGCAGTTTGTCGACCTGGCCAATATGAACACGTCACCTTAGACCGTGACATATGTATGAAAGGAACACATCGTTTCCCATGACCAACACTTATGATCTTTCCCGTGTTCATTTAATCGGTATCGGCGGGGCAGGAATGTCGGGAGTGGCCCGAATTCTGCTGAGTCGCGGTGCAGTCGTTACCGGCTCTGACGTAAAGGAATCCCGTCCGATTTTGGCATTGCGATCAATGGGGGCGAAAATTGCAATTGGACATAAGCCCGAGAATCTACGGCTTTCGGATGAATTGCCAACCGTGGTGGTGACTTCGTTTGCAGCGATTCCGAAAGACAATCCGGAATTGGTTGCAGCAGCTGAGAACAATATTCCAGTGATTCGCCGCTCCGATCTTCTAGGCGAACTCATGGTGGGATCAACTCAAGTGCTCATCGCCGGTACTCACGGTAAAACTTCCACCACCTCAATGGCTGTGGTAGCTATGCAAGCTGCTGGAATGGATCCGAGTTTCGCTATTGGTGGTCAATTGAATAAAGCCGGCACCAATGCTCACCAGGGAAATGGCGAATGTTTTGTGGCGGAGGCTGATGAATCTGATGCGTCGCTGTTGCGATATAGCCCAGATATTGCGGTGGTTACCAACATTGAGCCAGATCACCTGGATTTCTTCAAAACCCCGGAGGCATATTTTCAGGTGTTCTCCGATTTTGCAGACCGGGTGTCCGATTCTGGTTGTCTAATTGTCTGTCTTGACGACGATCATGCAGCTGAACTGGGGCAACGAAAGAAAGACAACATTACGGTTGTAGGTTATGGCACGGCCGAGGCGGCGGCAAAGTATCCGGATCTAGCGGACACAATCGTTGAAGAAGTAAAGGTGGGGGATAATGCCACCACTGCGCGTCTGACAGTATGTGGCAAGGAAGTGGTAATTACGCTTCACATACCGGGAATGCACATGGTGCTAAACGCAGCTGCTGCGCTCACCGCAGGGGTGAAAGCCGGTGGCGAGTTACAAAAACTCGCCTCTGGGGTTTCGGAATTCACCGGTGTTCGCCGCCGTTTCGAGTTCCACGGGGCCGTGGAAACTGGCCAGTTTGCAGGGGTGGAAGTATACGACGATTATGCACACCACCCGACGGAGGTAGAAGCTGTTTTAACAGCAGCACGGGAAAAGGTTGATGCTCGGGGCTCCGGCCGAGTAGTAGTGGCCTTCCAACCTCACCTGTATTCCCGCACAATGGAGTTCGCAACTGAATTTGCTAAGGCGCTGTCGCTTGCCGATCACGTAGTAGTTCTCGATATTTTTGGCGCGCGGGAGGAACCTGTTGAGGGGATAGATTCTCGGATCATCACGCAGCATATGACGAAGCCTGCACTATTTGAACCGAATTTTTCTCGGGTACCGGCAGCTATCGCTGACATTGCCCAGCCACAGGATATGGTGATTACTATGGGGGCAGGTTCTGTTACGATGCTTGCCGACGAAATTCTGTTGCAATTACGGAACGAAAATCAGTCGGTTGACTAAGGGCAGCTATGAAAAAGTTTCTCATTACCGTTCTCGGGCTCGTCATCATTGCCTGTGCGGCGTTGACCTTATGGCTTTATCCGGTAATAACGGTGAAGAAAGTAGACGTGTCCGGGCAAGTACACACCACGTCGGAGGAACTAGAAGCTATAACTCAGCCGCTGGTGGGGGAAAACGTACTCCGGGTGGATACGAATGAGGTTGCCAACCAGCTTGTTGCATTGCCGTGGATTGCCTCGGCAACAGCGGTAAAAAAACTTCCTTCCACAGTAGAAGTGAAATTGCAGGAGCACGAAGCCATCCTTTATGCGCCGCGTGAAGATGGTGAGCACCTCATCAATGCCAATGGTGTGGCGTTCGTTATTGAAAATCATCCGGAAGGCGCGATTGCTGTGACCGGGGCATCCGAAGACGACGCAAATTTCTTGCGGTCGGTGATCGGAGTTCTTGAAGCAATAGGCCCGGACATGAAAGTCCATATCGCCGAGATTCGCATCAAAGACAGTATTGCGGTGGAATTGGCGCTTCACGACGGTCGAGTCATTTTCTGGGGAGCACCGGAGAATAATAGCGATAAAGCAGTTGCTTTCGCCGCGGCATTGTCTCGACCTGAAGCACAACTTGATATTTCGGGTGCCCCAGTCATCGCGGTTCGATAGAAATTTTTTCACTGCTGGAGAAAAAATTTCCCTAGATTTATCATTTGAATTGCGTGGCAGTTGGCGCTGGGGTAGATGGTGATACTAGGAACTATTGTGACTGAAAAAGTCAATTGTGCACTTTAGTTAATCGCGCTGCTCATGGGGTGAAAAGTGAGAACAGTGTTTAAAATAGTCGCTGGGGATACTGTCGTAGGGGGTACTAGAATCCGCTGGTAGCATATTCGATTTCCATTTAGGTAATTCTCATAATCGCACGTAAAAAGTCTAAACCTTGGGTTGAAGGTGCCGACACGCCGCCCAAAATGTCCCCACCCAGTGCCGAGTTTTCGGACAAGATGTAACTGCGAAAGCAGAATCATATTGTTGGCTTTCTCACGGGGCTGGGTGCAGATAAATGACCCCAAATTACCTCACTGGGATTTAGTTCACGATAGGATTCGATAGGCAAAACTTTGGATATACCCATACGGAAAGGCGAGTCTCATTTATGACTTCCCCAGATAACTACCTCGCCGTTATCAAGGTTGTTGGTGTCGGCGGCGGCGGCGTCAACGCCGTCAACCGCATGATTGAGGAGGGATTAAAGGGCGTTGAATTTATTGCGGTCAATACTGATTCGCAAGCCCTTATGTTCTCCGATGCAGATGTAAAGCTCGACATTGGCCGGGAGGCAACCCGTGGCCTAGGCGCCGGTGCTAACCCCGAGGTCGGACGGCAATCCGCTGAAGACCACAAGAGCGAAATTGAAGAAACCCTCAAGGGTGCAGACATGGTATTCGTTACCGCAGGTGAAGGTGGCGGAACCGGAACGGGTGCTGCTCCCGTGGTGGCGGCCATTGCTAAGAAAATGGGCGCGTTGACCGTCGGTGTCGTTACTCGACCATTCAAGTTCGAGGGTCAGAAGCGTACCCGCCAGGCAATGGCTGGAATCGATGCTCTGCGTGAGGTGTGTGACACCTTGATAGTGATCCCGAATGACCGCCTGTTGCAGCTGGATTCCTCCAATTTGACCATGATGGAGGCGTTTCGTGCCGCCGACCAGGTATTGCACAACGGTGTTCAAGGTATTACCGACCTAATCACTATCCCAGGTCTGATTAACGTTGACTTTGCCGATGTTCGTTCCGTTATGGCCGACGCTGGTTCGGCACTCATGGGTGTAGGTTCTGCACGCGGTGAAAATCGCGTTATGAGCGCAGCTCAACAGGCCATTAACTCCCCGCTTTTAGAATCGACGATGGAGGGTGCCAAGGGAGTGTTGCTCTCTGTTGCTGGCGGTTCTGATCTCGGACTGCAGGAAGTTAATGACGCTGCCACCATGGTTCAAGAAAAGGCAGACGGCGACGTTAACCTAATCTTTGGAACCATTTTTGACGATAACTTAGGTGACGAAGTCCGGGTTACTGTTATCGCTACCGGATTCGAAGGGCGCAAATCTGATACCCCGATTCAGCGGCAGCCGGAGCCAGAAGTACAAAAGCCGCATTTGGTTGAGCCAGTTACTCCAGCCCCGGTCACTGAGGGCTCATCACTGTTTGGCCAAGAGTCTCGTGAAGATGACTATGATGCCCGGCATCGTCGCTCCACGGAATTCCAGCCTTCGTACCGCGATGATCGCAGCGGTGGACTGTTTACCAATCGGGAGCACCGGGAACAACCTGCATCCAATAGTGATGAACTAGACGTACCGGATTTCCTCCGGTAATTACTGGTGTTATTTTAGGTCGCCTTATATAAACCGCGATCATATCGCAGTTAACCCCAAACGCCGAAGAATTCAATCGCTAGTTTAGGAAGTCAATGGCAAGAACCGTCGATAGTCGTCCCGTCCGTAAAGTGTTTACCAATCGGTTCGGAGGTGTGTCTGTACCCCCATATGAATCGTTCAATCTTGGTGAACATGTCGGTGACGATCCTCAGGCGGTTCGTGCCAATCGAGAGCGATTGGCTTCGGTGCTTGGCCTGCAATTCGAGCAACTGTTGTGGATGGAACAGATCCACTCCAACACAGTAACCATTGTTGATCAGGAAATGCGAGGAACAGTTGTGCCTGCTACCGATGCGATGGTTACCACCGACACCCAGCTTGCGCTGTGCGTTCTTGTGGCCGATTGTGTGCCAGTGTTGCTGTCCGATACCGAAGCTGGCGTTATTGCCGCCGTTCATGCCGGGCGGATGGGCGCTAGGAATGGGATAGTGTCCACAACCGTGGAAACAATGATGAGGCTCGGCGCACAGCCAGAAAACATACATGCGTTACTGGGGGCCGCGGCCAGCGGTAACCGTTATGAGGTGCCAGAAGCGATGGCCCGTGACGTCGAAAAGCATCTGCCTGGTTCGTTAACCCGGACATATAAGAAAACATGGGGAATTGATGTCCGTGCTGGCCTAGTACGCCAATTAATGGGGCTGGGTGTGACCGCAATTGACGCCGATCCGCGTTGCACTATTGAGGACGAATCTTTCTTTTCTTATCGCCGGGAAGGAACCACTGGGCGGCAAGCGGGCGTCATATTTCTTACTTAAAATTTCATAAGAGAAATTTGGCAAATTTTTCACGCCACACCGCGTGTCCGAACCAGTAACACACGGTAGGGCACAGTACTTTAAAAAATATCCAACCGTTACGAAGTTGATACCAGTCAGATATACGAGGGGAAGGGAACTAAACCACCATGTCAATCGTCAATAAAACAAAGCAATTCTTCGGTCTTGGCCCATATGAGATGGAGCACGAGGATCCATATTATGCAGACGCGCCGCGCTACGACGGTGCCGTAGCATACGCTCCGGAGCGAGTTGCCTACGAGCCTGCATACGACGATTACCGTGACGAGCGCGAAGTGGTGTACAACACCTCGATCGTTGCGGTCAAGATTTTCAATTACAACGATGCCGTAAAGATCGGTGAGCCATTCCGCGATGGCGATGCCGTTATTTTCGATATGAGTGGAATGCAGGCGGATGAAGCGAAGCGCATCATCGATTTCGCTGCCGGGCTGTGCTACGCATTACGGGGACAGATGCGTAAGCTGGAAGGCAAGATTTTTGCCATCACGCCAGAGCACTCAACCGTCGATCTTCACGACCTGCGTCGAGCTGCGAACATTCAATAGCGCTGGTGCGAGTGTGGTTACCATAATTCCTCTCGCACACATATGTTGCACTTCGACGCTTCCGCTTAAAACATAATCATGTTGTATTCTTCGTAACTGGAAACAAATTCGTACTCCACGTCGTTTCACCATTAGCGACTTAAGCTTAATTGGCTAAGGTGTAAGGGCGTGGATTTTTTAGGCTAGGGCAGCGGTTTTTCCAAGTTCGCAACCTGCTTTAAAGTAATGCAGTAGGCTAAAACCCCAGTTTTGTCACTACGGAAGGTTAATGAAAACAACGTGGAAGTAGTAAAGTTTGCCTTGTCTTGGGCGATCGAGATTTACATGTACATCCTCATCGGTAGGATTTTGGTGGAAATGATCGTCTCATTTTCCCGAAACTTCACAGCTCCGAGTTGGTTTACCCGATTCGCTGAAACTCTTTTCGTACTTACTGACCCACCGGTCAAGGCACTGCGTTCGATCATTCCACCGTTACGAATGAATAACGTTGCCTTGGATCTGTCCGTCTTGGTTTTGTACTTTGGTTTGTCGCTTTTGCAGCTTGTGGTCCAGCAAGTGCTGTAAGGTTCACATTGCCGGTTTGTAAGCGGCGATGGGCATAAAACAGTTGTTCGGACGTTAGTTTTTCGGCCTTTTTCTGCGGTTTTTTCTGTGGGAAGGGCCGGTTAGTTTTTTCGTCTAACGGTATTGGGACGCGCGGAAAACGCGAAAAATACTAGAACGATAATCTCTTTATACTTTCATGGTGTTTCCGACGGGCGTGTCGGAAAAAGGTTTATGGATTCTATATTTTTGGTACCCACTACTGGGGGCGGTGGGAGTGTGGGGTGGGCTACTTGGGGCGGTGAAAAGACTAAAAATCCAAAAAATTATAAGAATTTTTTGGACTATCTAAAACACCTGTTTACCGCTGTAATCGCGGGAATCTGCGCAGGTGCTTCCTGGGCGTTCGGCGTTCAGATTGATAACTGGACTTAACATTTAGACTTGAATGTGCGTTATGGTTAACAAGAACGTTATAAAAGTTATATCTTCGGTTCGACGGATCCGGATTGAAGATAGTCTATGAATCTCGAAGGGAATAGTTCCATGCCGCTGACTCCAGCCGATGTGCATAACGTCGCTTTCAGCAAGCCGCCGATTGGCAAGCGCGGCTACAACGAGGATGAGGTCGATCAGTTCTTGGACCTGGTTGAGGATACTCTCGCCGAGATTCAAGACGAGAACGATGATCTTCGTCAGCAGGTAGAAGAGCTCAAAGCTGAGCTTGAGCAGGCACGTTCCGGTGGGGCGCCGTCCCGCGGTGGTGCAAGCGTGGATGAGTCCGCAATTCGTGCGCAGATCGAGTCGCAGTTGCGCAATGAGTACAACGCGAAGTTGGCGGACGCGAAGGCTGATGCGGAGCGGGCACATGCTGAGGCGCGTGCAGCGAAGGCTGAAGCTGAAGCTGCAAAGTCTGCTTCTTCCGCTGCATCGGTTTCCGCCGCTGCAGTCTTGCCAACTGGTGACCCGGTCAGCCCAGACACCCACATGCAGGCTGCAAAGGTGCTTGGTCTTGCGCAGGAGATGGCTGATCGCATGACCAGCGAGGCGCAGGCTGAGTCTCGTTCGATGCTTGACGACGCTCGTGCTGCAGCTGAGAAGCAAATCTCCTCTGCTGAAGCTACCGCGCGCGCCACCCTGGAAGACGCCCGGTTGCGTTCGGATAAGCAGATTGCTGAGGCGAATGCACTGGCTGATCGTCTGGTTTCTGATGCGCAGGCGAAATCTGAGCAAACTATTGCGGAAGCGAACTCCCGTGCTGAAGCTCAGGTTAAGGCTGCCGAAGACAAGGCTAATGCGCTTCAGGCTGATGCTGAGCGTAAGCACACTGAAATCATGGCTACTGTTAAGCAGCAGCAGACGGCTCTGGAAACCCGGATTGCGGAATTACGTACCTTCGAGCGCGAATACCGCACCCGGCTTAAGACCCTGCTGCAAAGCCAATTGGAAGAGTTGGAATCCCGCGGCTCTGCTTTGCCGGGCAGTGACAAGTAAGTGCTGATCTAAGCTAAGCGCGAACGCAAACCTCCTAGGTGACGACCGATCTCACCCAGGAGGTTTTTGCGGTTGTAGCACAAGATTTGTTAGAAATACATAGTAAAATCTAATGGCTTCCAAGGCCATGCACATTAAATTGGGAACGGAGTGAAATATGCTGATCGCTGCGCTTGGTTTAGGGTTTTTAGGCATCGGCTTTTTGGTGCTATCCGTGGCCCTGACTGGTGGTTATTGGCAATTCGCTGCAATTATTTCGGCTGTTGCGGGCCTGATTTGTCTCACGATTGATTACGTGCGTAAGCGTAACGATCAGTCCTGATTTGAATTTCGATACTGAGGGTCGGTTATACTTGACCACACATGATAAGTCTTATCGCACTTGATGATTATGGGGTTGTGTTGGTAGCACTGAACCATAAATCAGCATTGCGGTGGAATTATCAGATAACATATCCCTCCTTATTTTTAGGCAATGATCCGGCAATCACCGGGGAGCCTTCCGGAAGAACCGGCACCTATGAAGTGCCTCAGTAGAACCGGACGGGTAAGACCGTCATCTCCTTAACCTAATGAAGTGGGGTGTAGCGTAGCTGCACCCAAGCGGGGTGGTACCGCGTGCAAGCGTCCCCGCAACCAATAAAAGAACTGGTAAAAACTTGTAGGTTTAGGAGAACAATCTCATGGCTGATGTGGGCAAAGTGTATCCCAAAGTCGACATGACGGGTGGATCGTCCAAGTTTCCGGAAATGGAGCAGCAAGTTTTAGCGTATTGGGCTGATGGCCGGACTTTTAGCGCTTCCTTAGAAAACCGTGCCGCTGATGAAGAATTCGTTTTTTATGACGGCCCGCCTTTTGCAAATGGTCTGCCGCACTATGGGCACCTGTTAACTGGTTACGTCAAAGATATCATCCCACGTTACCGCACCATGAAGGGCAATTTGGTGGGGCGCGTCTTTGGCTGGGACTGCCACGGTTTGCCTGCGGAATTAGAGGCAGAGAAGCAACTAGGCATCAAGGACAAGGGTGAGATCGAGTCCATGGGTCTAGAGAAATTCAACGAGTACTGCGCCACGTCGGTGTTGCAATACACCGAGGAGTGGAAAGAGTATGTGACTCGCCAAGCTCGGTGGGTGGATTTCGATAACGGTTATAAAACCATGGACATGGACTTTATGGAGTCCGTCATGTGGGCGTTTAAAACGCTTTACGATAAGGGACTGATCTATCAGGGCTTTAGGGTGTTGCCGTATTCCTGGGCGGAGCATACTCCGTTGTCTAATCAGGAAACGCGGTTGGATGATTCCTACAAGATGCGCCAGGACCCGACGCTTACGGTCACGTTGCCGATCACTGGTCGACTTGCTGATAGTTCGGCAAACCTGGATCTGGTGGGAGCTGCTGCACTTGCCTGGACCACCACACCGTGGACGTTGCCCTCTAACTTGGCGTTGGCGGTGAATCCTTCCGTTACCTATGCCTTGGTAGAAGTTGGCGCTGGTGGCGTGGCAGACTTTGAGGGCCAGCGGTTGTTATTGGCGGAAAATTTGGTGTCTGCTTACGCCAAGGAACTAGGGGAGTACACGGTGGTGTCTACCCACCCTGGTTCAGAGCTAGTGGGATTGACTTATGAGCCGGTCTTTGACTATTTCCGGGATCACCCCAATGCGTTCCAGATCATCGCTGCGGAGTATGTGACCACCGAGGATGGTACCGGTATCGTCCACCTTGCACCTGCTTTCGGTGAGGACGATATGTTTGCCTGTGAGGCAGCGGGCATTGATGTCGTTATCCCGGTGGACATGGACGGTAAGTTCACCTCACTGGTACCGGATTATGAAGGCCAGTTGGTATTCGATGCCAATAAGAACATCATCCGTGACCTTAAAGCTGCGCAGCGGGTGGTTCGGCATCAAACCATCGAGCACTCCTATCCGCATTCCTGGCGTTCCGGAGAGCCGCTGATCTACATGGCTTTGCCGTCATGGTTCGTAGCGGTCACGAAGTTCCGCGATCGCATGGTGGAACTAAACCATAATGAGATCGAGTGGATGCCTGCGCATATCCGGGATGGTCAGTTTGGTAAATGGTTAGAAGGTGCACGGGACTGGAATATCTCCCGCAACCGTTATTGGGGTTCACCAATCCCGGTGTGGGTTTCTGATGATGAGAACTATCCACGGGTGGACGTCTATGGTTCCCTTGATGAGCTTGAGCGGGACTTCGGGGTGCGTCCAACCTCGTTACACCGGCCATATATCGACGAGTTGGTGCGCCCTAACCCAGATGATCCAACTGGTAAGTCCATGATGCGCCGGGTTCCGGAGGTTCTGGATTGTTGGTTTGAGTCGGGTTCGATGCCGTTTGCGCAAAAGCACTACCCGTTTGAAAACAAGGAGTGGTTTGAAACTCATTCCCCTTCCGATTTCATCGTGGAGTATTCCGGCCAGACGAGGGGTTGGTTCTACACCATGCATGTGTTGGCAACGGCGCTTTTTGATCGGCCTGCATACAAGAAGGTAGTGGCACACGGCATCGTTTTGGGCGATGACGGCCTGAAGATGAGTAAGTCTAAGGGCAATTACCCGAATGTTAATGAGGTGTTCCAACGGGATGGTTCGGACGCGATGCGGTGGTTCCTCATGTCCTCGCCTATCCTGCGCGGCGGCAACCTGATTGTCACCGAGCAGGGTATCCGTGAAGGCGTGCGCCAAGCATTATTGCCGATGTGGAATGCGTATTCCTTCTTGCAGCTGTATTCGTCAAAGCCTGCAACCTGGTCGGTGGATTCCAGTGATGTGCTGGACCGGTATATCCTGGCCAAGCTGCACGATCTGGTGCGAAACACCAATGAGGCATTGGATAACACGGATATCGCTCGTGCATGTGATGAAGTCCGCTGGTTCTGTGAGGCGTTAACCAACTGGTATGTGCGTCGGTCACGGGAACGGTTCTGGGCAGGCGACGATGAGCATCCGGAAGCATTTAATACGCTTTATACGGTTTTGGAGACGCTGACCCGGGTAACTGCGCCGCTGTTGCCGATGATCTCTGAGGTGATCTGGCGTGGTTTGACTGGTGTGCGCTCCGTGCATCTGACGGACTTCCCGAAGCCGGAGGACTTCCCGGCAGATGCTGCGCTAGTGTCTGCCATGGATGAAACCTGTGGCGTGTGTTCTGCGGCATCGTCGCTGCGTAAGGCTCATAAGTTGCGGAACCGGTTGCCGTTGCCGAAACTGACTGTTGCAGTTACGGAGTCCGACCAGTTGAGTGATTTCGCAGCTATCATCCGTGATGAGGTCAACGTGAAGGAGGTTGTCCTTACCGATGATGTTGATTCCGTTGGTCGCTTCGAAGTGGTAGTTAACGCTAAGGTCGCAGGTCCACGCTTAGGTGGCGATGTGCAGCGGGTTATCAAGGCCGTCAAAGCTGGTAATTATGAGCACACTGATTCCGGTACGGTTATAGCTGATGGCATTGAGCTGAATCCGGATGAGTTTAACGAGCGGTTGGTTGCGGCTGATCCAAAGTCCACGGCTCAGATTCCAGGAGTTGGTGGTTTGGTTTTGTTGGACATGACCGTTACCGAGGAATTGGAGGCCGAAGGTTGGGCTGCAGACGTGGTTCGTGGGTTGCAGGACGCACGTAAGTCTAGCGGCTTTGAAGTCTCCGACCGGATTGCGGTTACGTTGGCTGTGCCCGCCGATAAAGTGGAGTGGGCTAACCGCCACAAGGAATTTATCGCTGGTGAGGTCCTCGCGGTGGACTTTAGCGTCGTGACAGATCAAAGCTTGCCGCATGAAGTGGTGGCTAACGTTACGGCTGCTGTGTCAAAGGTGTAAGGAGCTTTTCGACGCTTAAACCGTCGTCAGTTTCCAGATGTATGGGAACCGACGACGGTTTTTGACTTTTACAAGGCACTTTACGTCCGATGCGTTTTTCGTCGAAAAGCCTGTTAGCGCCGCCGCGAGCGGGTACAGTGACCATAGCGATACATCGACAATGGTTATAAATAATTAAGGGGAGTGAGTTCGACGATGGTTAATCCTAAGCGCCGCGAAATTCGCAAACTGACCTGGGTGGCGATTGTGTTTACTGCGTTGTGGGCGATCTATGCCACCATGCAGTTAGCCCAATTGCCGAACCCCATGGCGGTGGGGTTCAACTTAACTGGTACAACGCCGTATAACTTTGGCAGCCCCGCAGTGTTCGTGTGGTCACATGCCCTGATAGCCGTGCTGGTTTCTGTATTCCTGTGCCAAGTGTTGCGCCTTGGTGCTGCGTCGGTTAACAGTTTCCGGCTACATAGTGGGTTAGCGCTGGCAACAACCGGCTTCCTTGGAACCTATACGTTAGGCATTGTGCTGGGGCAGGTCGGTGTGGCTAAGGCTGCTGACGCTAAGTTTTCGCCGCTGTGGATTGTTCCAGCATTGATTATTGCGCTGGTTTTCTTTCTGCTTGGTCGGGTAATCGTAAACACACGGGCTGTGGCGCCAGCTATGTTAGGGCGATCGGGGGAATCTGCGGCAATCTCCCCGGAACAAACCTGGGCGGGTAATGTTCGGATCGGCCGGAAGCTGAAAGTCGTATTGATTGCGGTCGGTTGTGTGGTTGTTCTCCTTGGGTTTATGTTCCACTCTGTCTCAGCCATGGCCATGGGGATAGTGTTACCGCTGATAGTCTTGCAGCTTGTCCAGATTTCGGTCGCCATTAATGCTGATGGAATACATGTGGGATTGCTGCTTCATATAATCTCTATGACGGTGCCGTGGGATAAAATAACAGGAGCCGAATCGTTAATGGTAACGGCGAAGGAATACGGTGGTTGGGGCGTTCGATTGAGTGAAGAGCAGACCGCGCTGGTTCTCAGTGACGGCCCAGGGGTAAAGGTTTTGGCCAGGGTGGGGGAGACCGGGTCCGTTATTGTCGGTATCGACGATGCTGAAATAGCTAGCCAGGTGATTAATTATCACATCAAGCGGCAGCCGCGACTGTCGTAAATGAAGTTTAAGTTTCGAAGTGGCCGAAACTTAGCTTTTCGACGCTTAAACCGTCATCAGTTTCCAGATGTATGGGAACCGACGACGGTTTTTCGGTGTTAAAGCAATTAAAGCTACTTGTGCTAGTAGTGCTAGTTCATGTAGTCTAAAGGCATGTTGCTCGTCATTGACCCAGCCAATACGAAGCCGATTTACCAACAAATCATCGACCAGGTTGTAATCCGTATCGCGGAAGGTTCACTTAAAACTGGTGACCACCTGCCTGTTGCCAAAGACCTGGCTGCAGCATTGGGGATCAATCGCAACACTGTCTTGCAGGCATACCGACACTTGCGAGACAGTGGCGTAATAGAACTGCGCCGCAGCCGGGGTGCGATCGTTTTGGCGCCGCAAACGCCTAACGCTACGGTGCCGGCAAGCGTCGAAAAGCTTATCGACGCCCTAACTACAGCGTGTAATGACCACGCAATTTCAGCAGAAACGGTAATCAACGAACTACGAAAGCGGGGACTTACATGAGCAAACCTCAACACCGCGAAATACTAAAAATAGTGGCCGCGAACGTCGGACTAACCGCAATCTGGGCAGCAGTCGCTGTAGCACAATTACCGCGACTGCCGGAAAAGATAGCGGTTCACTTTAGCGGCACAACCCCAGATAACTTCGGTGACCCAGTTACATATATCGCCGGAATAACAGGGATGGCAGTGCTTTTAAGTGCATTCATGTGCTTTAGTTTCTATGCGGTCCCACCCGCGCCACGCAACTTCCATATCCATGGTGGATTAACACTGGCAATAACCAGCTTCTTAGGTTTTGTGACGCTTTACTCCCTGTGGATTCAACGGGACCTAACTGACCCGGCACAAGCCCAATTCGCCCCCGCGTGGTTGCTGCTTGGGGTAATAATCGCAGCGGGATTCTTCCTGCTGGGGCGCGCACTCATAAATCCGGCTGCGTATAGTGGGGCAGCATCGAAAACTTCCGCCACAACCAGTATCCCCAGTCTTTCGGTTCCGCCGACTGCACAAGTAATATGGATCGGCTCCGGACAGACACACTGGGCTGTTGGGATGCTCATGATTGTAACCTCCATTGGTGCGATGGTTCTCAGCTATTTTGTTGATTCCATACTCACGATGGTGATCGGGGTGATCACACTGGTGATTGCGCTGCTGATTTTGCGAGTGGCCGTCACTATCACCGACAAGGGGATTCGATGGGCTCTCGGTGGAATAATTGCCAAAACCATTCCATGGCCTGAGATCACCGGGGTGGAATTGGTGACCGTTTCGCCCGGTGACTACGGTGGCTGGGGTTATCGCTTCAACGGCGAATCCACCGCCATCCTGCTACGCGGTGGCCCGGGCATAAAGATTTCCCGCCGCAGCACCCGGCCGCTGGTTATCACTGTCGATGATGCCGAAGCTGCAGTACAGGCCGCCAACTTTTACCTCACCAACAACTCGCACGCGTCATGACAATCTCCCGATTTCTCCTCACAAACGACACTCGCGACCACTATGGGCACACCCTTTATCGCCTGCGCTACAGCACCGACTGCTGGCCGGACATTCCCGGCAGTCGCGCCGGGTGGGTGGAATCCGCTGCAAACATACGCGGCAATGCGGATATCGGCGTCGATGCGATCGTCTGGGGCAACGCCGTCATCTCCGGTGCCGCGTGTGTCTCTGATTATGCGGAAATCTGCGGAAACGCACAGGTGAGCGGGCTTGCCACCGTAGGCGACCGGGTGCATATCTGTGGAACGGCTCGCGTCTATGGCGATGTCCATCTATGCGGCCGTGCCATCATTGCCGGTGACGCCGACGTGTGTAGCGACTCCCACTGGATTTCCATCGATCCACTCGATGCCAGCGGCACCCACCTGACGATGTTTCGCACCAGGTCCGGGCACAAAGTCGTGATTGCGCCGGGTGCGGCGATCCCACTGCCCAGGCCGCTGCATTACCCACCGAAACCAGCGACCTACCAAGCACCAACGGTTATCACAATCGACGAATTAGACGAACGCTTTTCGACGCTCACGCCATGGTTAACCACCGTGGCTCAGAAATGGGAGCAGTCACAATGACGACATTAATCAGACATTGGGAATTTAGCGGCGACGAGCTGGAATTCGATGCGCGCATCCTCAAACGGATTAGGGCAACCCGGGACCTGTCGCCAGTCGTTCGGGCAGGTGACATCGGCGGCTGGATTGAGCATCCAGGCAATCTTGCCGATTGCGCCTGGGTGGACAAGGATGCGAAAGTCTACGGCGAAGCTCTGGTCTTTGGGGTAGCGATCATCACGGACCAGGCAATTGTTCGCGACCAGGCAACAGTATCGGAACGTGCAACGGTATCCGAACAGGCATGCATCAGCGGGACAGCATCTGTTGGTGGCGAAGCGCTCATTTTCGGTACAGCTTCCGTATCCGCTAACGCCCGGATAGCCGATGCCGTCACAGTGGAAGGAAGTGCCACCATCACCGGAAATGCAGAATTAAAAGACAGCGCGATAATCTCCGGCTCACCCCACATTTCCGGCGAGGTGAGGATAACTGGTGCCCCGGAAATTTTCGGCTCCGCAAAAATCACGGGAAAAGCTTCTATAGCCGACCAGGTTCAGATTTCCGGCTCTGCCCACATCCACGGCAAGGCAGCTGTTGGTGGTGCAGGAATAATCACGGGCACCGCCGGCATCGCTGCCACCGACCACTACGTCACCATCACCGGACTTGGCGCAGACAACGCAATTCTCACCCTGAGTCGAACCGCAACCGGGCACCTGATTGTCATCGACGACACACCCGGTACCACCATCACACAGCCGTGGCTCGGAACCATTGACGAGTTGACCGGTTTCAACGAGATCATTCCATTTCTGCAGCAGCGGGTGCAGGGATGGGCTTTAGCTCCGTAGAAATCGAATTATTAACCCAGATTTTTGATAAAAAATATAAAAATTTGCCATTTAGATGTTATGGTGGGGCTATGGACCTACTACGGTTTTCTGTTTCAAATTTTCGTAGCATCAGTGAAGAGCAGACTATTCATTTCACTTCCACAAAGAAAGAAACGCCATTGCCGGTGGTTGCGCTGTTTGGCGCCAATGCATCGGGTAAAAGTAACGTAATCGATGCATTAGGCTTTGCGCTTTCTGCGATCAAGCTATCCGCAACGGAATGGCAATCTTCCAAAAGTGGTCGGCCAAAGCCGCATTACCCATTCAAATTGTCTGAAAAATGGCGAAACCAACCTAGTAGTTTTGAATTTGAATTCATCCACAATGAAACCCGCTATATCTATGGTTTTTCGTATTCTTTCGACGGGATTCACGGTGAATGGTTGTCCCGCAAGGCAGCGCGATGGACATTGTGCCTGGATCGGGAGCGATCAGGTGGCGACACATATTTCAACCGATCCGTTTTTCCTGCTGAGGACTCCAAGTTCCTGGCAAAGTTTAATGACTCTGAACTATTTATTTCCGCAGCAACGAAGCACAATATCGGGACTTTGGGTGAGATCGGTTCAGTCTTGCTGGACTCCATTGTTCTATTACCACTTGGTGAGATGTATCGGGATCGACGGATTTCACAATTCATTCAATTGGTACGAAACAATAAATTCCGCATTCACGACCTCGCGCTCATGCTACAGGCCGCTGACACTGGGATTGTAGATGTCCGTATTGAAGAGGAGGAACTTCCTGAAAAGGCTTTCGAGCATTTGAAGTCATTAATCGAATTCATCGAGACCTTGAACAGCGAAGATACGGAAGTCAAACGTCCTAACCTGGAAACCCTTGAAGACGAAATGATTGAGCGGATCGCTTACGTTCTTCGCTTTGCACATTGGGGAGAAAACGGCGAAATATTCACATTGGAAATGGAGGAAGAATCAACCGGGACATTGTTGTGGCTATCGCTAGCTCCTGTCTTGCTGGACGTTTTACGCAACGGCAAAATTTTGGTGGTTGATGAACTTGATAGTAGCTTACACAGCGCGATTGTATCGATGGTGGTGGAATGCTTCAGCGATCCATCAATCAATACCGCAGGTGCACAACTCTTTTTCAGTTCGCACAACACCAATATTTTGGAACAACGTCGCGATCTTGGACTAATAGAGGATTCGTATTGGTTTGTATCGAAAAACTATAGCGGTGCCAGCGAATATCGCTGTTTAAGCCGGTATCCAAACCAACCGAAGGCAAACTATGAAAAGCGCTATCTCGATGGAAATTATGGTGCGATTCCTTATCCCTCTCCGTCTACGATTCGTGGACTAGTTTCGGGGGAGAAACAGGCAATCTAACCTATGGCGAAAAAACAACCTAGAAACGCTGGTCCACGCCTTGGTCGCAGGGCAGGGCGTGGCCCCAATATGCCAGAGCATAAGCATGTTCTGGTTGTTACTGAAGGTACCTGCACTGAACCGCAATACTTTGAAAACTTAGGGCGAGTACTTAATGACAAAAAGATAGCAATTCGCTGTATCCCTAAAGGAGCAAAGGGCAATTGGAATCCAGATCCACTAAGTGTCGTCGAAAAAGCAATCGAAGAAAGAGACGCGCGTGATGGTGAAGGAAGGAGTAAATTTGTTGAGTGTTTCGCCATAGTTGATGTTGATGAGTGGGGAGACAAACTCGAAAAAGCCATGCGGCTAGCCCAGGAAGAAGGAATAACGGTTATCGTCTCTAATCCTTGCTTTGAGGTTTGGCTTGCTATGCACTCGTCTAAGAAATGCCCGTCAACTAAAAGAGAAATTAGGGAGCTTGTCGAGAAAGAAGGGTTGCTTATGAAGGAAGGGAAAAGTTTACCTCCTGATTTTCCGAAACAGGATTATGAAGTAGCCTGCGAAAACGCAAAGACACAATGTAAAACGACGGCAGCCAACAAGATCGGGCCAGTTCCGTCTACCGCAATGCCGGTTTTCTTCGATTTGGTGAAACGTCACTTTAGTGAGGATTAGCGGTTTTCCCTATGTTTGCCACGGCCTTCCGCTTAGGATGGCGAAACTGGCGAATCCAGCGACCAGCCACAGGGTTGGAACTAAACCGATGATGCTGGCGAGGGCGCCGCCGATGATGCCGCCTAGTGGTGCGATTCCTACGCCAATGAATTGAAAGGCGCCGTTGATGCGTCCGATTAGGCTTGGATCATAAGACTTTTGCCGGTGGCTGATAATACTCACGCCGAAAAACGGTGAGAACAATGCGCCAATTGCCCAGACCAATGCCACGATGGAAATAGTGGAGCTAAGTGCTGGGGCGAATAATGTTAAAGCGATTCCGGTGCCACCAAATACAACCGCTTTTCGGAAACCTATCTGCGCCGCGTACCGGGCAGCCAGGACACCACCCATGGCGCTAGCAGCGCCGATGGCAGAAAATAGAAAACCAACTCCGGCCGGATCAAGTGCCAAGTGTTGAACTATATAGACGGTAGCGACTGTCATTGATGCAGCAGATGCAATATTTAGCGCAGCAATGACCCAAGCGGTGCGACCTAACCACGAGTCATTTCTAATCTCGGTTAATCCAGCTTGCGCATCTCGAATGACTGAGCCACTAGTGTGGGCAGACTGCGGTTGTCCTAACGCGTTGTGCGTGCTGATGCCTGCGACCAATGGAATGAGGAGTGCCGACACAACTGCAGCGCCAACGATAACAGGGATGACCGAAGTTGATGCCAAAACTCCAGCAACTGCTGGTGCAATAAGCATGCCGCTGATGGTTTGGAGAGTAGCGACTGCGCCGTAGACCGTTTCCGGCCGGGCAGGAGAGTTGAGGCGGAAGGCGTGACTTTGTGCGGAAATATCCGTCGACATGTCGCTCAATCCGATGATGAATGCCACTACAACCCAGCTAAGTGCCACTGGTAGGGAAACACCGACCGCCCAGGCAAGAACCGCGGCCAACAGTAACGCTGCCGCGCGAAAATAGGTGGTTAACAACAAAAATCGTGCGCTTCCAATGGTGTCAACATAAACACCAATCACGGCGCTTAAAAGCCACGGAAGAAACGAAAAGAAGGATAGGATCCCCACGGTCAACGCAGAAGATCCGCTGGCGGCGGCAGCCAGCGGCAGGTAGGCACCGATAATTCCATCGACAAGGTTGGCACTGAAAATGAAAGTATAAAACCGATTGATAATGCTCATAGCGAAAACGTCCACAAAAAGAATTAGTGAATAATAGCTGTCTGTAGTGCGGTTTCGGGAAAAGGGAATGCTGATTTCCTCATGAAAACCGCAGGCAATTGTGGGCGAACCGCTAATGGGAACTGTGAATCTGGCAGGGGGAATACATGAACATGATCGCCTGATGGATATTTCCAGTGGGTGTTTGAATCGGCATGGTGCTGTCGGAAACCCAGAAACAGTGGGTGAAATCCTGGTCGAAGATATACGCCCATTCCATGATGGTGGAAAGAGCCGCGCTGTTGGGATTATCGAGGTCGCTGAGGGCGTCGAAAAGCATAGAGCTAGAGGCGCGCAGCACCGTGTTTTCAACGCCTGCGACCGGGTGGTGCGGAAGAACGTAGAGCTCTTCGCTCGGAAACAATGCGGTGAGCTGCGCGGGCGTTACCCGTGTCGCATCAGTTGTGGCAAACGGACGCTTGAAGGAAAACTGTTTGGTTGGGTAGAGGTGCGGATCAATCCACACTTTAGAGCTGCGGATATTCCCGGGAAAGAACCGATAGATAAGTTCCCGGCAGAGCCGAATGGAGGTCTGCGGATCGGTGACCGCGACCCCAGGGCAATACTCCGATGCAGCCATGGTAGGAACCTATCGTGTTTGGTGCTAGTGCTTGTCGACGATTAAAGCTGTGGCAGATTATCCAATTTCAGGTATTCACCAACGATCCGGGCTTGTTCCTTAGTGCCGACCTCATTGAGGTGAAGGATAAGGTGCGGATCGCGCTCCGGGGCATCGAGCAGATTTTTTACCCACCGTTGGTCATCCGGTACACAGGATCCGTGCCCTTGGGAAGGGGTGAACACGTCGACGTATTCGGTGCCAAGATCTGGGGCAGACATGCGCATGGCATCATTTAACGCTTTGATGTAGGTACGTTGGGTTGGGTCGTGCACCACTATCTTTAGCGGGAAGCCGTAGCGGGTGGTGTCGATATAACACAAACGGTTGTCCGCACCGACAAACTCGGGATAGCCGACGAGCAAAATCCGGGCGTTTGGAGCCTGGGCGCGAATCCGGGCGATCGACGGGCCGATCCTTCGGCTGTATTCCGCAGGGGTGATCATCTTTGAGGAACCCAAATGACCATAGTCGCGGATAGCGTACCACGCTTCATTCCCACCGATGGTTATGGTTACCAGCTGCGTTTGTGGTCCTAATGCGTGTACGTTTTCCGCCCGATCCACCAATTGGCTCAGCCGTGCGGTAACCGGCGCAGCCTTGAAGTAATCCTGTTCGATCACAGCACCCGAGCAGGTGGCGTTGAAAAAGGACGAGAAGTTCTTAGATAGATGCATGGGGTAGGAATTATCACCCCAGCGGCACGGATCGCCGTCTTGGCGTGCCTCGTATTGTTCCTCGGTGTTGGGGTTAGCCGCGTAGGAATCGCCGAAAGCCACGTATTGTGCACCACCGTGCGGCACCGCCTGATACTTACCCGGATTACTTTTTGGCTCCGCAAGGTTTAGATCCGGTAGCGGTTCTTCCTTGATTTCAGGTGGGAAGGGTTGCGCCAGTACCGCGTGCGGGGTAAGCAAAAGAGCACAGGTAGTAGCTAGTGCTGCCGCAATAGCGGCCGACCGAGTGC
Organism: Corynebacterium mustelae; assembly: GCF_001020985.1. NCBI lineage: Bacteria > Bacillati > Actinomycetota > Actinomycetes > Mycobacteriales > Corynebacteriaceae > Corynebacterium > Corynebacterium mustelae. The sequence goes on along the minus strand of NZ_CP011542.1, from coordinate 2,375,803 downwards.
AGGTTAAGGCTTTTTTCATGATGTGCTTAACTATGTAGTTGATGTGTAAATAACGACAAGAGCCAAGGATAACACGGCTTTTTCGTTTTAGGCATTGGTAAAATTACCTACTAATCTTAGACGCCGTGACTGAAAACTCCACTTATCAAAGGTTGGCGCCTATCGGATTGATCATTGCCAGCGGAGCCAGCGTCTATATCGGTGCAGCTGTTGCGGTAGGATTATTCGTCGTCTTGCCACCAACCCACGTTGCCTGGCTGCGGGTGTTTTGCGCCGGGTTGATAATGACAATCATTTATCGCCCACATTTTAAAAGCTTCGTGGGCGATAAATCGAAGCTCGCGATGGCCTACGGGGCATCAATGGTGTTGATGAATATTTGTTTCTACAACGCCATTGAGACAATACCGTTGGGGACAGCGGTGGCCGTGGAGTTTTTGGGGCCCATTGTTGTCGGAGCAGTTGCAAGCCGAAAAATTCAACAGTGGGTTGCACTCCTATTAGCTGCAGCAGGGGTGATTGTGCTATCCGGAGCGCAGTGGACAGACAACGCCCGTGGCATACTATTTGCCCTAGGTGCAGCGGCCGGGTGGGGCATGTACATTGCCGTTGGGTTGAAAATGTCGCGGGTATTGTTAGGCAGAAAAGAAACCCAACAAATGCTGGGGGTTGGGTTGCTCTATGGCGCATTATTCGCCTTGCCACTGGTGGTATTTCAGTTTCCTACCTCGGTGCCGATGGACCCGGCTACGATGATTGGATTAGTGGTCGGCCTTGCAGTCTTATCAACGGTTATTCCAAGCTCATTGGAAATCGTCGCCATGCGGCTATCGTCGGCCTCGTTATATGCGGTACTCACTGCACTCATGCCCCTGGTGGCAACTATCTGCGGCGCAGTCATGCTCGGGCAGCTACCCACCGCAATTGAACTGGTCGGTATCGCCTTAGTCGTCGTTGCGGTGATCGTCCGTAGATAGCTCAAAAGCTCTTTATCCTGGTATCTATTGCTACCCTTAAACCTATGCAGCGGTGGGTGTTACATATCGACATGGACGCGTTTTTTGCATCCGTCGAACAACTCACCAGACCCACCCTCCGGGGTAGGCCTGTGCTGGTGGGAGGCACCTCCGGGCGGGGAGTGGTCGCCGGGGCAAGCTACGAAGCCCGCGCCCTGGGAGCACGATCAGCAATGCCGATGCACCAAGCCCGCGCCCTGGTGGGGTTTCGCGGAATTAGTGTACGCCCCAGGCACAAGCTGTACTCGATGGTGTCGCGCCGGGTGTTTCAGTTGGTGGCGGCGCGTGCCGGGGTGATTGAGCAGATCAGTATCGACGAGGCGTTTATGGAACCGCCTGCCTTGGTCGGAGCTTCGCCGGATGAGGTGCGTCAGTGGGCGAATGAGCTGCGTGAGGCAATTAGAGCGGAGACGGGGTTGCCGTCGTCGATAGGTGCCGGGGCGGGTAAACAAGCGGCGAAGATCGGGTCGGGCATGGCCAAACCCGACGGTACGTTCGTGATTTCGCGCGCGGAAGAAGCAGAGATTTTAGGGCCACTGCCGGTGCGGAAACTGTGGGGGATCGGGCCGGTTGCGGAGGTGAAATTGCAGCGAATGGGGGTTTACACCATCGCTGATTTTGCGGCGCTGCCGCCCAAGGAAGTGGAAATCAGCCTGGGTAAAGCGGTCGGATTGTCGCTGTGGAATGTTGCGCGCGGCAACGACACCGCCCCGGTTGCGCCCCGCGCGGAGGCGAAGTCGATTGGTGCGGAATATACCTACCCAAAGGATCTCATCACCCGCACCGAGCTTGACACCGCCGTTGATCGAGCTTTCGCAGCCGCTTTTCGACGCCTTATCGCCGATGGGCGTGGAGCCCGTACTGTCAGCGTCAAGCTAAAACTGGCGGATTTTCATATCGAATCCAGGTCGCAATCCGTGCTGTATGCCACCGACGACCAGTCACAACTGCGCAGCATGGTCGATCTTCTGGTGCGGTACCCGGACGAAGTAGGGCCAATCCGCTTGGTGGGGGTGTCGTTTTCCAATCTGGAAAAGCCAAGCCAAGAAATGCTATTTCCGGAACTGCAATTCGTCAAACCCACCACGATCGTGGAAACGGATTGGGAATCCGGGGTGCGGGGCGACAACACCCACGAAACTGCCATCGATCTACCCGAGGAAACCGAAAGCTCAGAGGAACCGGCGGTGACGTGGTTTCCCACTCAGGATGTGTTCCACCCGGAATTTGGGCACGGCTGGATTCAAGGGGTGGGGCATGGGATAGTGACAGTGCGGTTTGAAACTCGCACTACAACACACAGTTTTACCAAAACATTTGGCGTGTTCGATGAGCAATTACAGGCGGGTGATCCGTTGGACAGTGTGGAGTGGGACGAGTGGTTTATGCGGCAAGAAGCCGAGTAACCACAAAAGGGGGAGAATCGCCCCCGTCGTGTTGGGGGCGAAAACTACAATCATTCGCTATGGAAAACCTCAATGTCCAGATGCTGGTGCCGGAAGATGAATACGCAGAACAAATCGAGTTTTTACGGCGGTGGGATGATGGGCCGAAACCTCCCGGTTGGCAGCTGACCCCTCAAGCGGTCGTGGCGTTTATCTGCGGTGCCGCTGGATTGCGGTTAGCGGGTAACACCCGCATGGATATTCCGCCGAAATTCATTGGTGACAAGGCGTTAGTGGAGCGGTGCGTGGTTACCCTAGCGGGTGCCAGAGGGCTGCTTTTAGTTGGCGAACCCGGTACTGCTAAATCCATGCTGTCGGAGTTACTGGCGGCAGCAATCAGCGGAACATCAGCTCTAACGGTGCAGGGCAGTGCGGGGACCACTGAAGACCAACTACGATACGGCTGGAATTACGGACTGCTGCTTGCCGAGGGCCCAAGCATCAACGCATTAGTGCCTTCTCCGGTGCTTACGGCGATGACCAGCGGGAAAGTGGCTCGAATCGAAGAGATTACCCGGTGTCAACCGGAGATTCAAGATAGCCTGGTGCCGGTATTATCGGAGCGTCGAATAGCTATTCCCGAATTAGGCGATTACAGCGTGGCTGCCAGGGAAGGCTTTTGCGTTATCGCCACCGCGAACTTGCGCGACCGCGGCGTTTCCGAGATGTCAGCGGCGCTGAAACGTCGTTTCAATTTTGAACACATCGACCCGATTGCGGACAAAGCTGCCGAAATCGCATTGGTGAAAAGCCGAACCCAGCGCGCAATAGCGGATGCCCATGCCATCGTCGATGTGGACGACTTAGTGGTGGAAACGTTGGTCACAATTTTTAAAGACCTCAGAACAGGCATCACCTCAGAGGGGTGGAGCGTTGCCCAACCATCAACTGTCATGTCAACGGCGGAGGCGGTTGCTATTTCAACCTCCATTAGCTTGGCATCGGCCTATTTTCCGGATTCTGGCACCCAATTGGGTCTGATCCCGGGGCACATCCTCGGTGCGGTGCGTAAAGACGACGAAAAGGACAGCGAACGGATCGTTGCCTATTTCGATAAAGCCGTCCAGCGTCGGGCGAAGGCTAACCCCAATTCGCCATGGTCTACTATCTGGGAACACCGCGATGACATCAGTTAAACCTTATGATCTCGAAGCGGCATTGGAGCAGCTTGGGCACCACGAGAATATTTTCGGCATCCGGCATCACTCGCCAGCATGCGCCCGCATGGTGGTGGAGGCCGCCGAAGAACTGAACCCCGAAGCAATCGCGGTGGAATTACCCGCCGACCTCCACGATTGCATCACGTGGCTAGCGCATGACGAAACCACGGCGCCGATCGCCATTGCTGCGGCAGTGACGGGGGACCCGCACTCGGGGTGCTTGTACCCGTTTGCGGATTTTTCGCCCGAGCTTGCGATCATCCGGTGGGCACATAAGCGAAACATCCCGGTCCACGCCATTGATTTGCCAGTTGGTGCGCCGAAACATCCATGTGTCGGTGAGGACGAAATTGAAGTTCAGGAACACCAAGAACGCATAGCTGAGGTTATCAGCCAGGAAAGCTGGGATACACAGGTAGAAACCGCCGCGGTGGGGCAGTCGTGGCATAATATCCAAACCGCAGCATTGGCGGTGGGCGCTGCAACTAGGTTTCTACAACCGCCGGATTATCACACTTTAAGGCGGGAAAAATTTATGCGCCAGGCGCTTAGAAAGCTGCCTGGCGTCACACTGGTAGTGGTTGGATCATATCACTGTTTAGGCTTGCTCGATAACAGTGCGAACGACACCACCCCCGATCTGGAAACCGACTGGTCACTGGTTACTGCCTCGGTTGTTCCGTATTCTTTCGCACAACTTGATTCCCGGTCCGGGTACGCGGCTGGGATTCGGGACCCCTGGTGGCAACAAGCAGTTATGGGCAAAAGCCGCGCCGAAGTGGTGGATGTTGTTCGGGACGTGATGGTATCGGTCACCCGTGAGCTTCGGCACCAAGGTCATCCGGCTGGAACTGGAGAGACCATGGAAGCGGTCCGCGTCGCATTAGACTTGGCCAGCTTGCGGAAATTGCCAAGCGTGGGGCGTCGTGAAGCCATCGAGGCCGTGACCACCGTGTTTGCCCACGGTGAAATCTTAGGTCGAGGTCGTGCGGTCGCCCAGGCGCTCCAAGAGGTGTTGGTAGGCGATAAAAGGGGCTCGGTTGCGCCAGCGGCACCACACCCGGCACTGGTTGTCGAGATCAAACACCAATTGGCTTCCGTGAAACTGCCGTCGGAAATCAAAGAACCGTCAAAAACGCTTAGGGTCGATCCGTTCAGCGGCCACACCGCGCTGAAACGACACGTGTTGTTCAAACAGCTTGAGGTTTTGGGTATTCCGTACACAACCGACAAAACCGAAGGCACCCAACGCGGATTGAAGGCGCAAGGGTACACGATTACTTGTACGTGGAGTCCCGGTGCGGAGACCGCGACCAATCTTGCCGCAGCGCACGGTGTTACCGTGGAGCAAGCCGTGGCCCATATTCTATTGGTGACATTGAATGAGCCTGATGTGCCACTGGACACGTTGCTGACAACATTGGGGGTTGCCATTGGCTGCGGAATTGACCAGGTGGTCAACTATGTTGTGCAAGAACTAACCCGGAATTGGCTCAATTCCCTCAGCCTGCATCAGGCCATTACGGTTGCTGAAACTTTATCCGGGGTGGTCTCCGCTACGGACGCTGGCGCCCTGTTGCTGGCAGACGACACTAAAAACCGGTGTGTTAGCCTTGCCGACGAATTAGCGCCGATCATTATTTCCAGCGTTAATGGCATCGCCGGTTCCACTGATCCCCACGATGCCAGGGCATTAGGGCACTTGATGTCCTTTGGCACCGAATACGCGGGTCTGCTTAAACACACACTGTACCGGTTGAAAACGCATGGCAGTACGCTTATGCAAGGAGCTGCCTATGCGCTTGCCCCCGATGACGATACGAAAGCGTTAGTGGGATCGTGGACCGACCAGGCGTCGAAACCATACTTGGTGGGATTCCTTTCCGCATTGGGGCCAGCCTGGCCGGATTCGTATTTGCTTGACGAGTTTATCGACAACATTGAAACCATCGCGGACAGCGCATTCATAAATATGCTGCCAAGTTTCAGATCCACGTTTGATCTGACATCAGCGGGGGAGCGCGAAGCGTTTCTTGATCGGCTCTACGAACGCATTGGGCACATCGATACGACACTTGATCCGCAGCGCGCCGTAGAGTTTGCCACGGAAGATGCCCGCGCCCGGGAACTTCTTGACGCCTTAGGGTTGATGGACCTTTCCTTCGATCCAGCTACCCGGTGGCGATTGATCCTCGGTGCCCAGCCGGATCAACTAACCGGTACAGCGCAGAAAATGGCGACGGCCTTGGATGAACTCTATGGTTTTAGCCCGAATGGGGACGCATCACCTGGTGATGGCCGAATAACTGCTGGGCATAAGCCTGGCACTATCTCCGCCCGGGTATGGAAAGAAGACATCGAGTCACTATTTGGGCATCAAGGGGTTCAAGAAATCTTCGGTGATGCACTTGAAGCTGGGCGCGGTGATGTGGCGGCCGCACTCGACCCTGATTCGGTGACACCTAGCGTGGATTCGTTGAAGACCATTTTGAATTTGAAAGGTGCATTACCAGAAGCGCGGTTAGCGAAACTGCGCCCCATAGTCGCTCGCATCGTATCGGAGTTGAGTAAACAACTCGCCACCACGGTCCGCCCCGCACTGACGCAACTGACCAACGTGAAAACGTCGACGAAGAAATCCCCCAGGCTAGCGTTGGCCGCGACGATTCGGGCGAATCTCACAAACGTCGTGGAACACGATAATCGGCGCACAATCGTCCCAGTCAATCCGAGGTTTTACCAGACGCAGACAAAAATTTCGCCGTGGCACATCATCGTTGTTGTGGATGTTTCCGGGTCGATGGAAGCTTCCACCATCTATGCCTCCATGACCGCAGCGATTCTTACGCAAATCCGCACACTAAAGGTACATTTCGTCACTTTCGACACACAGGTCATCGATTTAAGCGACCACGTCGAAGACCCACTAGCGTTGTTACTCGAAATCTCCGTCGGCGGCGGAACCAATATTGCCAAGGGACTGATGTATGCCGAAACGCTTATTGAAAATCCCACCCGAACCGCAGTCATTCTCATTACAGACTTTGAAGAATATGGTTCGATCAATCGACTAGTTGATACCGTTCGGCGGCTCCACGACGACGGGGTGAAACTGTTAGGCTGCGCAGCCTTGGATGATTCCGGTGTCGCTACTTACGACGAAGCAGTGGCTCGACAGGTAGCCAGCGCCGGAATGCGGGTTGCCCAAGTGACCCCATTGGAGCTGGCCAGGTGGGTAACGGAGGTGCTAGCGTGACCTACCAATTACCAGCGCAGCTAATCCATGACATCATCAGTGACCTGCCCACTCGGCTCAAGAAACGCGCCGATGCACTCGCGCAGGATGCCCAAACGTGGACGATTAGCGATGCGCCCCTAACGATCACGATTGGTACAAATACCGTTACCTTTAGTGAAAACGAATTAGCCTGCGACTGTTTGCTGTCACCTAAATGTGCCCACTGCGGGGCCGTCGCGCTTGCCGCCGATGTCGCTGACGACACCCCAATCGCGGCAGCCACACCCGACAGCAAGCCACAGGAAGAAACCGTCCCGGCTTTATCGACATCCGAACAGCAAGCGGCGTTGCGTACAGCAAGTGATCTTATCCAACCAGTGTTAACGGAATTGATAACCTACGGATTGCCCGCGCTCAGTCCGCTCAGTTACGCGCAGCTGGTTGCCGCTGTTCACCATGCGCGCACCCATAAGCTTTATCGCTTGGAACGCGCCCTGACAGCCGTGGTTACGGTTCGCAACAGGATCCGTGGCGGCAACCAGCGCACCGGGCCACGTCGACAAGCGATCACCCAGGCATTCGGAAACCTCCTGCAAATCGCCCACCTTATTTCCCACCAACCCGACAACCCCGCCACCATCGGTGTGGCACGACGCAGCTACACCGAACTAACCCCAGGGCGCGACGACGGAACCTTCACCCCAATCTTCGCCGAGCCCGTTGTCACCGACTCTGGCTTTGCCGGCGTAGTGGTGACCTTGGCCGATAAAACCGGGAAGCTATATACAGTGGGCAAAACCCCGCCAGGGACTCTCAACGATGTTGCCAAAGTATGGCACGGTCCCGTCCGGCTTGGCGACATCAACACCAGTTTCACCGAGCTATCCACCCGAACAGTCATCATTTCCGGCGGGTCTGCGAGCACGGACGGCCGCATCGGATCAGGCAAAAACATTCGCGCTGCCCAAGGCCGGGCTGTTACTTGTGGCGACGTCGCAACCATACCCGGCGTCGACACCGTTACCGGCACTCCTAGTTACGCGGATCTCGCCAAAATATCATTCGGTCCCGGTTCCGACTACTTTTTTAGTCGCACCGCCACTCAGTGCGGGGTGGCGGGACTGGTGGCGGATGTCCTTGATGCCGAAACCATCACGCTGGTTGTCCACGACCGGATAATAAAAGCCGTATGGATCGACGAAACTCGGCTTATTCCGGGCCTTGACCGGCGCGGTGCCGACATCGCAGTCGTTAGCCCCAACAAAGAGTTAGGCTATATCGATCCCAGTCCCACAACCGTGGTCTATTCGTGGTTACAGCGCATCGCGCTTCAAGGCCAGTCCGGTGTACATCATGAGCAGTTGAAAACCGATCGGGCCCAGCTGCGTGCGATGAATGCGCCCACCGGGGCGGAGTTGCTGGAACGAATTGCCACCCACTACACGATCCCACACATCACAGCCTTGGCATTTTACTGCCTAGGCAATTAACCCCAAAAGGATCATAATGCGGCCGATTTCTATCACGGAATACACCGAAACGACAACAGAGTTAATCCCTAAAACAACGTTTTTTACCAACTCCGATTGTGAAAACAACGAAGCGGAAAACACTGCCGTGTGCGTGACCGAAGAAGCGGACGAAACCAGCCCCGGCGGCAAGCGTCAATATCACTGGACTTTTAGCCGCCTGGACGCCGATTCCGTGCAGGTTACTGTCGCGGATTCCACCGTAACCACGCTCGGAACACTCGCGCTACCTGACCCGTTTGGTGATTCCACCATCGACATAATCCCGCTTCCTGATGCCGATCGCGTCGTCATTTCTCTCGCGGCCGGGCAGGACGGTAGCCAAGATTATTGCGTCCAATTCGACGGCCAAAAACTTACCACTGCGTATGAATTTCGACCGGAATTAACGTTCATGTTTAGCGTGGGAAATCACGTTATATGTGCAGATTTCTATGACGAAAAACTCGCTGTATTATCGTATCCCGACTTCACATGCGAAATAGAAAGAGAATTCCAGGACTTGGATGAAACGTGTCTGACGAATATCTGGAAAATAACCGATTCCATCGCGGTTATGTGCACAGATGCAGGCCGGTTTTACGCAATCACCATTCCGACATTAGAGGTGATCGGCGAAATAGTAATCACAGGTCACGAACCGCAACCAGATGAACTGGGCATCAATTCCTCCAATATTTCCAGTATGAAAATATCCGACGACGAAGTGATTTTTAATAAAACCTGGTTTGACCGCAACGCGCAGCAACTCGCCACCGCCAATATTCATGTTGGGAAAGAGGAATTTTGTAGGCTGATATCTGACCGCGTGCTTTAAGGAAATTTTTACCGTTTGGGGCGACTTTCGCGATGCCTTTTAAATTTTGCCGGTTACGCCAACGCTATTTTGTTTGGTTGGTACGAGTGGGCTGCGATTGATGAGTTTCACTGATGGTTGATAACTGGCTGGGAAACGATCGTTGTGTCAAAAGGCGAGCTAGGTGGTTCAATTAGAGACGTCCTCAAATGCTCATTAGTGGATAAAAGTAGCTCAGGAAGGCAAAAATAGCGAAAATGCGAAATCTGGCAACCCTGCCACAGTGAAAGGGATATAGTAATGTTCAAGTGAGTTTTTGCTGAAAAATTGATAGGAGTGCAGCTATGGAGATGGCGGGAATCGCTGAGTGGACATTCATAGAAGAAGTGCCGATCCCAGCTGATGTTGTAGGGCTGATGGTACCTGGCGAGCAGCCTGTGGTGGCGTTTAAGACACTACGTGACAGCGCGATTTTCACAACGAAACGGTTGATTGTACGTGATGCCCAAGGATTGCGTGGCAAAAAGGTGGAAATTTACTCTCTTCCTTATTCGTCAATCAATATGTGGTCTACAGAAAACGCAGGAACTTTGGACTTTAACGCGGAAGTCGAATTATGGACACGGGCGGGCAAGATTAAGATCAAAATCGGTCGAGGTCTCGACGTTAGACGCCTCGACATGCTTATCGCTCACAGCATTCTCGGTTCTTCTTAAGCCGTAGAAAACTGTTGGTGTTATCAGGCGGGACACTGATCGCGGGTGGTTGGGTAAAATTTAGAATTCACCGTTGTGATCGTTTATGCGCTTTGGTTGTATCTACACACAGGGGAGAATAAACAACTATTTCTCCCTGTGGATATTTTCCCTTTCGGCTACAAGGAAATCCTTCATTCCAATAGATTTCGAAGCTTATTCAGTTGCTGGGTTTTTGTTGGAGGGGTGCTGTGGTGGTCGTGTGCTGGAAGATGGCGGATAAGGATATCTGTTTTACCTTGAATCTAAGACACAATTTAAGCAGCCATCCTGGTGCCACTGATCTCCTGATGAAACTGCGCCTGGCGGAAAGGTGGTAGTGGTGTTTTAATGGGTGTCATGAGTGAAGCTCGCCTTTATCTTGTCGGCTCAATCGTTATGGGAATCGCTGCAATTGTTGTTTTATTTGCCCACAATTATCTAGCGGCGTCAGCAATGCTGATGTCCTCGGCTTTAGCTGGACAACATCACCGGGTCCTGAAACACGGTATGAATGGTGGATATCCGCAGAATAATGCGGACGTAGCTTGAATGGAAAATGCAGCTGCGGCATATGGTGCTTTCAATAAAGCACGAAAATTAGGTGTTAGGTATTAGATATGATGCGTTCGCGTCATATTGATAGCGGTCTTATCGATTGAGTAACTGTGTGTATTTAGCGATAGATTTCACGCCGATGGCCTACCCGGAGCACAAGAATAATGAGCTCTTGGTCTTGGATATCATAGATTATCCGATAGCTGCCTACCCTTATGCGATACTCACCATTTCCGCCCCAAAGCTGAATGCATCCGTGCGGTCGTGGGTTGTTTGCTAGTTCGCCGATCGCGCTCGCAATTCTTAGGGCAGTGAGCCTGTAAGCTTTCTCATTGCTTGTGCGCCAGAAGGGACCTAGCTAATTTCGTGGGGCAGAGGTAAAGCATCAGATCCCTAGTTCGCGGATGAGTTCATCATTTAAGACACGTCCGTTCTCGTTGCGTGCTTCGGTTGCTGCGCGAATATCCTCTTGTTCTTCGATCGCTTGCACTGCTTGATCGTAAAACTCAGGTGAAACCACAACTGCGCGACGCCTAGCTCCACGCGACGTGACAACTACGGGTTCGCGCTGCGCAGCCGCGATGTAGTCGCTTAGTTTATCGCGGAATTGGGAAAGGGGTACGTGCATCATTGCCCCTAGCGTACTACTTGTACACGTTGTGCGGCAGGGTGCGTGAAGCTAATCATCGCGGCTGAACACTCACGTAGTTTCGTGTTTCGAAAACCCACATATTTTCGGCTTCAAGGCTGAATGTGTCTGCGGCTGTAAACCGATGTGAGCACAGGTTTTCACCAGCCTCTAGGGGTGGTAGTTCCGGGCGTTAGTCGCAGCTTGTGCTTCGAGTGTTGAAAGGTAGTCAGCGAAGCTAGGTGCGATGACGCGCCACTCGTCGGCGTCGTGTACTGACCACACAACTTGGCCCACTTTGCCGCCTTCCGCTGGGTTGAAGTCGAGGTACACGTCGTAGAAAACACGGTCGGTGCCGATCCACATGCGCTGATTCATGGGGATTGTCGGGTCGATTCGCGGGTCAAGGAGACTTTCCCCTTCGGCGCGAATCGTGTCCATACCGTAGTAGTCTTCGAGGCTTTCCGTCTCGTTATAGTCGAGGATGTCTTGGCAGGAGTTCAGGCAGGCGGACTCAACATATCCATCCACTTCACGGAAAAACACCAGGAACCCTCGGAAGTCACCCTTGTGCCATGTTCCATCCGCTTCCCGCAGTAAGCAGAGAAGTTCAGGTGGGGCGAGTGGGTAGCGCGAAACAACTGCCGCGATTGTATCCTCGGTGGCCGGGGTGGGGATGCGCGGCGGAAGCTCCACCCCATAATCAGGCTGGCCATCGGCAGGTGTAGTTGGCCACGTGGTGGTCACCGTTTCATAGAATGTGCGCAGGTAGGAGGTCATTGTGGCGGTTCTTTCGTTGCAGGCGGGAGGGTGAGGGCTTGGACAGTGGCAATGATTTCATTCACCATATCTGCAAGCACCACATCGCCGCATGTGAATTCGTGTACTGATTCCGGCTCCGCTAGCAGGCGCGTGGCGTCGCTGACAGTGCAGGCCCGCATTTTCCTGCTCACATCGAGGTTGCGCACCCGAAGATAGTGCAGTGCTTGTAGCGGTAACCATTCCAGTGGGTGGGCTGCGCTTAGCGGGGTGGGCGCTGGGGTGATGGGGAGGTTGGTGGCGGCGTCGAAAAGCTCATTGCCCACAATCCATGTGCCGCCACCTGGTCGTTTCATCGCGGTGCACAGGCCAAACGGGCCGCTGAACTGCCCCAGTGGGGTGAAAAGAACAGTGTCTTCGTCCGCATTGCCGCCGAACATGATGCAGTAGTGTGTGCCGTTCTCATCGCCCAACGGCGAGTCGCAGGTGTTAGGTGTGGTGCGGGTGAGGGTGCTGGAAAAGTTGAACCATTCCCCCGGGCGCATCTGAGGGGGTTTCCCAAGCAGTGTTTCCCACACGTAGGCGTCGAACTCGTCGCGGCTGAGCGTTTCGCCGGTATTGACGCAGGTGACAGGGCTGAGCATGGGGTGTGGGGTGGTGTGGTCTGGGGTGAAGAAAAATGTGGGGTCGAGGCCGAACAGTTCCCCGTACGGTTGCTGGGTGAGCCTCGGTGTGAGCGGGGTTGACCCAAGATACCAGGTGTCGCCGATTTTCTGTGCGTCGGAAAATTCGCGCTCCATCAGGGGCGCGGGCGTGTCAAAGGCGCGGGGTATTCCCTCGCGAAGCCACAGGTAGTGCCACGTTCCGCGCGTGTCGCAATACTCGACGTAGGTGTCACGCCCGGTGTCGACGGCGTGCTTGAGTTGCGTGTGGGCGGGAATTGTTGCGCTGCGTCGCTCATCGCCGACAAGGAGGGTCACGGTGTGCCCGTCGGAGACGGCGACGGTGGGGAAGTCGCAGCACACAAGGGTTGGGTCGAAGGTTTTCCTCGCGACGGTTTCCTCAAATGCCGGCCACGTGTATTCGCGAAGCGACCCCAGCCGCAGCCGTGCACACACTTCCTCCGCCGCGTCGACGTGCATGATTTCGCGGTGCGCGGCGGGGTTGAGCGCGGCGAAACGCGGGTTGGACAACAATCGGCGTACCGGTTGCAGTTTCGCCCAGCGCGACACAGACCCTTTCGCTTGTCGACGCCGACCCGCCACCCACCCCAACCACCGGGCGACAAACGCGCAGGTTGCAGGAGTAGAAAGCAGCCTGGTGAGAATCCGTTCGAGCTGCCCAGCAGGCTGCGCGTAGAGGCTTGCACAGAGCGTGTCCTGGATGCTTTCCTTCCCACACAGTGCGCCCAAATCCCTCATCCCTGTGTCAGCCCAGCTGGTGAAGTTCAGCGCGGACTCGTCCTCCGGCCACTTCGTGGGAAGAAACTCCCACGTGATTCCCGCAGCGGTGAGTGCATCAAGGTAATCGAGGTGAACCCCGCTTTGTGGAAGCGCGAAAGTTTCGGAAAGTTGGTGCCCCACGGTATCGATCGCGTCAAGAACGTCAGGGTCTGGGTGCCCAAGGAACGTGGAACAGTCGCGGGCGTGGGTGAAAATAATGCCCAGCCACGTGCCAAAAGTTTCCGTTGAGGAAATACGCTGCCATTTCCGCTGCCGTTTCAGGCTGCGCACGTACTGTGAAACGGTGCATGGCCTAGTGGGCATGTGGTGTAAGTGTGGGAACTGAGAAGTCATGAGGAATACAAGTATTCGAGATAGTCAGGGATCTGGTCAAGAGCGGGCAGATCAACCCCGAATTCTTTTATTGATGCTATGTCGGCAATGATTCCGGCGATGGCCGCGGCTAGAACTTCATCGTAATCGGCGAAGGTGAGGATTTCTGTGGGGTTGTCGAGAAGCGCCTTCGCCTGCTCAGGTGTGCACTCGCGCATGCGTTGGCTGACGTCCTCATGTCGAACCGTGAGGTGGTGGAACCCCATAACCGGCAGCTTATGCAGGTTGTGTTCGTCGCCTGTGTGCGTGCGGGAAAGTGCGATTTGGGTGCGTGTTTCGCCGTCGCAAACCTCGCACCCGGAGGCGAACCAGATGCCGCCACCGGGGCGGGTGAGGGGAGTCCGCGCCCCGTCGCCAACCGTGAAGTAGCCTAAGGGGCCGAGAGCTACGGATTCGTCGTCGATATCAGCTTCAAAGCGGTAACAGAAGTGGTAGTTGTTGATGGCACCGAGCGGCGAGGCGGCGGTTTCTTCTGTGACGGGGTGAATGAAGCTGGAAAACCGAAAGCTCAGCTCATCTGGTATTTCGCGAATACCATCAGGGAAGACTGAGATACCTGGGAGCGTCCCGGCGCGTAATTGTTCGTGGAAAATCTCCCACGTGAGGTCTGGGGCCTTACCGTGAAGGATTGTCGGGCCGGGTGTGGTGGGCACGTACATGCGGTGGTAGAGGATGTTTTGCCCGAAAAGTTCCCCTGCGGGTTCGGTAGTGAGTTCTTTACCGGGGGTCAGTTCCACGTCGCCGAAGAAGGTGCGGTTACCTAAGATGTAGCTGTCGGTGTGGAAAGCATTAAGGATGTGCGCGGGGGTTTCATATCGGGTGGTGGTGTTGGTGCTTGCCCACCAGTAGCTGGCACCTTCGGGGTCGTCGAAGTGGAGGAATAGATCATCTTCGACAGGGATTGCTCGCCGGAGGTTTTCGTGAGTAGGGATAGTGAAGGTGCGGGGGTGCTCACCGCCGAGAAGGGTGAGGGTGGTGCCGTCGGCGACACTCACAAACGGGAAGTGCTCGGTGATGAAAACGTCACCGTCAATGTCAGCCATGACCTTTTCGTATTCCGGCCACGTGTATTCCACAAGTGTTCCGCGCTGGAGCCGCACAGCAAGCTCTGCCGCCGGGTCAAAGCGAAACAAAGTGTCGATGGCGTCGGGGTTAAGTTCGTGCAGGTCGGCCCGCTGCAACCAGCCGTAGTCTTTCAAGAAATCCTCCCACGCCTCCTGGGAACCGGCGACGGTGCCGTGCGCCTCGGCCATTCTAGTGAGCTTGTCGACGACCACCTGGCGCGTCGCCGGATAAGCAAGGAGGGTTGCAAGGTCTGTTTCGCAGGAGTCGTTGTGGAAACCGTTGAGAACGAAGGAAAGATCATCGAGGAGGGCGGCGCGAACCTCTGGGACAGTCACGAGGGAATTGAGGTCGCGATTGTGGTGCTCCAACCATGACAAGAAACTGATGTTTTCGGGGTCGATCTGCCACGAAACCCCGCTGGCTGCGAGAGCGTCGAGGTAGTCGAGGTGTATTTTCGAGTCGTGCGCAATGGGGAATACGTGGCTAGGGCTGGGGTGAAGGCCCGTGATTGCTTCAAGGAGACGGTTATCTGAGCGGGACAAGAACCCCCACGAATCGTGAGAAAACACCTGCCCAAGCCACTCGGTGAACGTTTCTTCGGCGGCGGTGATTTCGTCCCAGTGCCCCGATTCCACCAGTGCGTCTACGTAAGCGGTGATGGTGGTGAATGCGGTGATCGCGGGTAGAGGGTGTGCACAATCGTGATTCATGGCTGCTGGAGTTCCTGGTAGGTGGCGTACAGGTGAGTGAGGAATTTCGGGGGCTGGAGTAGATCGGGCAGGTGAATGGCCCCATCGGCGTCGTGAAGGAGGTTGGCGAGGATTCCGGCGATGGCGCTAGCTAAAACCTCGTCGTGGCCAGCGAATGCGAGGATTCGTGTGGGGTCGTCGATGAGCTGTTGCGCCTGCTCATTGGTGCAGCCACGCATTCTGAGACTTGCCTGCTTGTTGCGTATCTGAAGAAAATGGAGGCTTTCGCGGGTCATCCAGTACAGCGGGTGGGGTGTGCCTGTGTGCGTGAGAGCCGTTTCGATTTCGGTGGCGGTTGCGGCGTCGTAAAGCTGACCATCCTGCACCCACAACCCATCGTCGCTGGGGCGCCGCAGCACAACAGGTGGCTGCTCCTCCCACGTGATAGTGCCCAGCGGACCGAGGAAAACGAACTCCTCGAAGTACGGGCCTTCCCAGTAGAACACCAGGCCAACGTGGTGGCCGCCCACCGACCCCAGCGGTGAGGCGGCGGTATCGTCTGTGACAGGGTGGAGGAAGCTCATGCGGGACAGCCGGAATTTTTCGGGAACTGTGCTCAGGTCAAACGAGTCGATTCCGCGTTCGTTTAAAATTTCGCGTAGCACCGTCCGCTCATCGTGCCCACCCCGTCGGGTGACTTCCTCCCACAGCCACGGATCATGGGCAGGAAACAGTGGGCAGCTTGCAAAGTCGTGTTGTGTTTCGGCATAAGACTCATAGTCGGGCCACGTGTATTCCACCACTGTGCCGCAGCGCAGGCGCTGAGCAAACTCTTCGGCCGTGTCGAAGCTGAACATTGTTGCCATCGCGCCCTCGTTCAGCGCATACAATTCACTGCGGTCTAAGGGGGCGCGTATCCGGCGGTACACCTGCCACGCCGGTCGCGACCCGGCATAGTCGACCCGCAGTGCGGCGCATTCGTCGAGCGCCCGCGATAAAAACGCACGCGTGTGCGCGAATCTCAGCAGCTTTTCGACGACCGCGCCGGGCTCGTCCTGCGACCACTCGGCCCAGCGCAACGGGATCGACTTGAGGGCTGCAAAACTGTGGTGTGTTTGGGCAAGCAACGCCGCAAGGTCGCGGGTGCCATATTTCGCCCACGCATCAAGGTTGAGCACGTCCAAGGAGCTGGGGTTTTCCTCCTCCCATTCAGCGTTGTGTTCCCAGCTCACACCGCTGAGGGTGAGGGCGTCGAGGTAGTCGGGATTGACACGTGCGGTATACACCCTCAGCTGCAAGTCGGTGGGGAAAGAGACGGTGAGGAGGGCATCAATCAGCGCGGGGTTTGGCCTGGCCAAAAACTCCCACGAGTAGATTGACATATCGAAAACATGCTGCAACCAACCTGCAAACTCGGCGGCGTTTTGGGTGAGAAGACCCCACTGGCCTAAGTCGATGAGCGTGGTGACGTAATCGTCGATGGTGGCAAAGTTCAACGTGTGATCGTCGGTGAGCACTAATTGAACAAAAGACATGGTTGCATTCTAAGCGCAGGGTTTTCCACGAATCAGGGGTTTGGCCTGAAAATTACCTGTGCACTAGTGCCCATAACCAGGCCGATCACCTAATACATACCGCTGCCACACATGGCGAAACAGCTCGGGGTAGGGCACAAGCGGTGGGCAACTGGGGATTATGGGGCAGTGCGCCGGTGAGTCCCACAGCAGGTAGTGGGGTTTCTTCCACACCTCCAACCCCACGCCGGTCTCGGATTTGTTTAGCCACCCACCGGGAACAAACACTTTCCGCCCGGATCCTTTCCGCTCCGCCTGGACCACCAACTTCGCAGCCACCAGCTCTTGCGATGCTGCATTTAACTGCGCGGGCTTCCACCCGTTCCAGCGTTTAATGTTGGCATCTCCAGGGTGGGCGAGTGCAAGCAGCTGGAGGAAGTACCGCGCAGCATCTGGCGAAATGCCAAGGGTGTGCGCGGCCTCGGCGACACACTCCGGGGCGCTGTGCTTCGGATCGTGAGCATCCCCCACAAGTGGGGTGCCGGTGCGTAGGTAACCTACTACTTCATCTAGGTATCCCTCGGCCACCGCCCGTGGGGAATGCTCTGCCGGTTCGCTGGCTTTAAACCTACTCGGATCAAGCGTGGAACCCAACGCAATATGGGAGTCGGCCACCTGATAGCTGCGGAACGCCTCGATGCGTTCGGCAAGGTTACATGCTGGAACACTCCCAGGTGCTACTTGGTCCCATAGGCGCAGATAGGCGTCGAAAAGCGTGTGCTGATACCTTGGCTCCACCGCCTGGTAGTCCGGCTGGGAACTAAAGAACGCCGCACCCGTGTGCGCAACATCGGCCGCAATGTCGGTAAACGTGGCGTCGTCAAGGTGAATCCACGGGGTACCGAAAAGCTCTCGCCACATGGTGGTGATCTGGTGAACTTGTGGGCCTGTGCGCAGGTAATCGTCGTGCCAACCAGCCCCCATGACCAGCGCAAGCTCACTACCAAGACAGCCGTGGTGAATATCCTCCGCCTGCCCCAGAGCCCGATTCGACAGCTTCAATGCTTTGCGCTGATGCTCAGGCCACGAGTAGAAAGACCCCACCTCCGTGTAAACACCGGCAAACAACACCCGCCAGAGAATGGGCGGGAACGCAGTGTCCATCGCCAGGGCTTGCGCAACCTCATCCAGCGCCACATTTTCCCAGCCAAGCCGCGGTTTCTCATCTGTTTTGCGGGATGAATGCCAGGTAAGAATGTCTGCTAGCCCGCGGCGGAAGGTCTCGGCGGGAAGGAACAACGAAGCCCACCCGGAATCCTCAGGGGGTTCCGCCAGCCCCTTTTCCGTCAGTCGCACATATCCCTCCCGGTCACGTAGGACAAGGCACGAATTCACCCACATAGCCTGACCACGCGCAAGGGAAGGCGAGAAATCCTCCAGTTTCTCCATGCACCAACGCCCAGCCAACCCCACATCCACACACCAGGAGAAAAACACGCACAATTCCTCCGCCACATCGGGGTCAAGCAGGGGACTGGCAAGGCGGGTGAGAATATATTTTTCACACCCAACCCCCAACGGCACGTAAAGCCCTACCTGATCCACAACCACACCACCAGCCTGCGGCGCAGCCAAAACCTCAGCCAAACGGTGCGCCAGCGCAACCCGATCACAGTAAAACGCCTGCGGGCCGACAAAAAACTGGTGCAACACATCCATCGCCGCATCACCCAACACCGGCGGCGCGGGAACCACACCGTCCCCAAAAACCGTGCGATTACCTAGGGTTTCCTCCCGAGCTGCCCCGCGCGGCGTGCCTTCATACACAGCCCCAGCCGCCACCAGCGCCTCACGATACACCGCATGGATACCCACATGGGTTACATCAAACGAAACCCCCGCAACCAATTCGGGGTGCGCGGTGATGGCGTCGACAAGCTCCATACACGGCGACTGCAAAAACTCCCTGTACCTACGGGCGTGCGCAAACACCATCTCAAGCCACCCACACCACGCCGATGAATCCCGCACCAGCTCATCCCACACCCCAGTCTTCTGCAACCCCAAAATATAGTCACCCACCGCCGCCCGGCGCGGCACCACATCACGTAACACACACCCCAACTCAGGGTCCTTCCGCGCAGGCAGTACACGAACAATCTCGTGGATTAGTGACCCCGGGGAGCGCACAAACGCGGCCGAAGAAACATACGCAGCACAAAAATCCTCATCCACCTGGGCCTGCGACAACCCCGCCTGTGTGCCCAACCGGCGCACATCGGCCATAGCACCCGCATAAGCGGGCACACCACGCTCCGCCTGCCCCAAAACAACGCCCAAGAAATACTCATACGCATTCTTCGGCGCCATGCGACGGGAAACAACCGTCGCCTCCTTCCGCAACACGCCAGCCCCCGCCACCCCATACGCGGCAAACTCCCGAAACACCGCCGCACGACGCGCCGGGTCGATGGGGAGCGCATGAATATCTTCAATGTCGCGGGCGCAGCCGAAAAACTGCTTGGCCAAATCCTCCCGCCCCAGGCCCACGAGAACACGGGCACCTTCTTCAAAAAATGCTGGCAAAAGGTGCGGGGTTTGTGATTCGAGTTGTGCGCGAACGGTGTAGAAACGATCCAGCACCGCACGAGGGTGTACACGGGCAGTTGTGCGTGCCCACGCCACGTCCGCCACCAGCTTCGCAATGCGTATCGCTTCCTGCGGGGTTGCCGCCGTATCCCATGCCGCGAAACCACCCGCGCGAGTGTGCGTGACCCCCACCATGTGCTGTGAGGTTGGGGTGAAGCCGAAGTGTTTCAGTGCCGCCTGTTCCGCCGCCACCTGCGGTTTCGGCACAAGCCGCACCACAGGTGCCGCATAATGCGCGTTGTCGAAGCTTAAAGCAATCAGGGGGTGTTGCTGGGTTGAGCGATTCATGGTGCACGGTACTTTCTCGCACGAGATTAGTGTCTGTCCTAGATTAATAAAGTTTTTGCTTGTCGACGCCGAAAACTCACCGTCATCCTCGGCACGCGGATGTGGGGGAATTTTTTGCCTAGTGGTGGCTAGACTTTCTTTGAAAGCAGGGTGCGTCTGTGAAGGAGTTGTGGCGGTGGATCAGCAGGAGATTGCACGAATCCTCACCATTTTGGACGATATTGAAGACGGCATCGTGGAAACCGACTACGAGTTGTTTATCCAGAAAACTTTCCGCTTCATCGAGGCGGAAATCGTCCCGCTTGCTAAGGATGCCAAGAGTGCAGAGTCGTTGGCTCACCTTGTGGAATACGGGGAACGCTTTCTCTCAGGGGAATTATCCGCTGCGGACTTGCAATCGGCATGGGACGTATCGCCCGCGAAGCGGATAGCTCGCTCTGATGATCTTCGTGAAAAAGCTATCGCGATTGTCACCTCCTTTTGCGTGAGCGCGGATTTCCTCACCAACGTCACCCCCGACGACCAGCAAGATTCCCACGTTTCCTACCTGGTTCATTGGCTCTACGGCATTAACCAAAATACGACGTTGTGTGAAAAGTTCTATTCCTTGTTTGTGTGAAAGGAGTGTGCTGATGGAACCTGAAGAGATTGCTCAGTTCAACGACATTGTGGATGCCATTGAAGACGGCACCCTGATGGATAACTACGACGCGTTTATTCGCACAGTCCTCACCTTTATAAAAGACAAGGTGGTGCTGCTTGCCACCGCCCCTGCACCAATAGCCTCACTGGTGGAATGCGGCTTCGGTTTCCTTGACGGTGCTATAACTGCAAAGGCTTTAGAATCCGCATTCAGAAACTATGGGGATGCAACCGGCTACTGGGATCGCAGCCAACGTGATGACCGCGACGCGCGGATTATTCGCGTGGTGTTTTTCCTATCGGATACAGATTTTCTTACCAACGTCACCCCCGACGACCAACAAGACTCACACATCGCTCACTTCGTGAACACCCTCTATGAAATCGATGGTGGGCTGGGGCTGTGTGAAAAGTTTCTTGAGTATTTGGAACGTGGCTCGATTTTGTGAGTGAGGGAAGTTGTATACAAGGCTCTGACAATTTGAGCGCGGGAGTTTTGCATACTATCTGATTTGAAAAGTATGCAAAACGGTAGGCACGTGAAGTGTCAATACTTTTTACACAGTGAATGTCAGCACTTTGTGCACACCTACCCTTCCTACTCTCGCTGTGCGCCCCACGGCACGCCCCTAGTGGGATATGAAAAAGGTGGGAGCGCAAAGCTAATGTTTCAACCGGTAGCTTTGTGTGCTCAACTCCTCATAGCCCGGTTTATCGCCGGAGGTATGCCGCGCCCACACCTCAGCAAACAGGTGTGAATAGGGGATCATGGGTGGGCAGCTCACCACCACGGGGCGGCACTTTGTGTCTTTCCACAGCAGGTAGTGGGTGGCTTTCCATGTTTCCATCCCCGGGCCATCATCGGTTTTATCGAGCCAGCCACCGGGGAGGAAAATTTTACGCCTTGATCCGGGCCGCTTCCCAGCCACAACGAGTTCTTGGGCAAGAAGTTCCTCTTGGGCCTTATCTAGTTGCTTTTTCGTCCACCTGTTCCAGCGCCGCACGTTCATGTCTGTGGGGTTGGCCAATGCCAAAAGTTGCAGGTAGTAGCGGGCGGTGTCAGGGCTGAGGTTGAGAGTGGATGCCACATCGGTGACGATGGTTGGGGCACTGACGGCTGGGTCCTGTTGCACGCCGGAGTGTGAGTGTCCGGTCGTGAGATGCTCAATCAGGGTGTCAAGGTAGCTTTCTTTGACAAGCTGCGGGGCGATCTTGTCTATCCATATCCCAGTTGTGCGAGCTTTTTGGTAGTCGCAGCCGAACACAGGTGTATCGGAGTGTGTAGGGAAGGTGCCTATGTAGTTCAGTAGTGCGGCGATGTGTAGTGCTGGTGGGCTTCCTGCGTCCACTGTTTGCGCCAAATACAGGTAAGTGGGCAACAGGCACGCCACGTTAGTTTCGTGTGAAGGTTCTCTGCCGAAGGACTGATGTGGGGAATCGTCGTACGCTATGTGCTTCCGTTTTGCTGCGCCGAGTCGCGGATCGGCGTGAAACTCAGGGGTGATTACGTTGCCAAGTTCGCTGGGGATGTGCGCAAGCATTTCGTCGGTGAGGTGAATCCACGGCTTACCCCACAGTTTTTCCCACGCCACCTGAATCTTCGACACGTCCGGTCCTGTGCGCAGGAAGTCCTTATGCCATCCGCACCCAAGGATCAGTCCGTGGAATCCGCCGAACAGGTCGAACTGAGACCAGCTGAATCCGTGTACACGAGACTGGGTAATCTTCAACATCGTGGACATGATGTCGTCTTCTCCATAATTCCCATTTCCTGCATTGCTGATGATTGATGTGTACGCCCCACTTAAGAGGCTTTCCCATGCGCTGGCGGGAAGCGTGGATACGGCGGCTGCCTGCGCGGCTACATCCTTGATGGTTACCTCATCCCAGCAGGGTGTCAGCTGCGTGTCATTCTTCGCGCGGTTTGTGTGCCACGCAAGAATCTCATCGAGTGCCGTTTGGAACTCGGCTGCTGGCACGAAAAGGTCATCCCACGCGTGGGTTTCCGGTGCATCGCTTGTCGACGCCCTCACCAGGCGCACCGAAAAGTCCTTCCCCGCGACTGAAATGTCCCAAAACTTCCCCTCAGGCTGCTTCGACGATACGTCCGGGGTTTCAATTATTCGCCACGTGCCCAACACCTCGTTTTCCACGCACCACGATAGAAGTCGGTGGTAATCTTGCACTTTCTGTAGCGGTTGACCTGGGCAGGAAAGCCACGCGAGCCACATTTTCTCCTGACCCACAAAATCGGAAAACACATAAGAGTGTAAGGCAAACTCACTGGAAGCATCCTGGGGTAGGTGTAGCATCTTTGCCAATTCATGGAGTGATTGACGCAGCTTCACGCTGAAATGACGCCCTAAAGTTGGTGGGGCGGGAATCACCGGCGTGGTCGATGCAGGTTTTGCCACCACATCGGCAGGCTTTTCCGGTGCAGCAGGTAATTTCGCAGGCTGCGACCCTGGCGTGAGCGGCACACTACGGTACAGGAAGGTGAGAAACTTCGGCAGTGTTTCCACCCACGGCACAGTAATCACCATCCCACTGACCTGGCTCACCTCAACAATGATTCCCGCAATTGCAGCAGCAAGAGTTTCATCACCATCAGCAAACTCAAGGATTTTCGCCGGGTTGGCAATCAAAGCCGCAGCTTGCTTAGGCGTGCACTCGCGCATCCGTTCACTCACCTTTTCGTTGCGCACACGAAGCTGATGCAACCCCGCGAGTGGGAGACGGGTCAACACATGATACTCACCCCTATGATCCCGCGACGGTGCTATCTCGGTTTCCGTCGCGGCGTCGAAAAGCGAAGGCCCCACCCCGGTCTTCGCAGGTGGGCGCACATACCACACATCACCCAACGGCTTTTCCATAGCTTGGAAAGCACCCATTGTTGAGTAAAATGTCCCCAATGGACTGACCCACCACCATCTGCTAGGCCCAGCCGTCAACGACACACCAAAATGGCGGCCATCCGCCACACCCACCGGGGAACCCGCAGTCGACTCCCGCACGCTGGCCGTAAAACTCAAAGCAACATTAATCTCAGCACTATTCTCGCGCGCAACAGCAGTAGCCTCCAGCAACTCAAGACCCGGCAACACCCCCGCCACAAACTGACGATTCAACTCCTTCGCCGAAATCTTCTCCCCACCCGGCAGCACCGTAAAACTTGTCGCATCCGCAAAATTTGTTGCGTACACCGGGCCAAACCCCAACTGCAACCCCTCAGGCTCCGAAGGCAAATCACCGCCGGCAATCGCCGTCGGGCCGATAACCAGCGTGCCGTCAAAATAACTCACATACTCGCCAGGTGCACATACATAAACCGACGGCGTAACCGCATGCAACACCCCTGCAGAAAGCCACATCCACTGATAACTATCACGCTTCGAATGCCCGACAATCGTGACAAAAACATCATCACCAGTAGGGACCGTGTGCAGCACATCCGGTGTAGGCAACTCACACACACGCACCTGGTCACCATCAAAAATATGCAACGTCTGAAACCTACGCACAGAAACAAACGGAAACGCCGCCGACACAACCGTACGCTCCGTAAACGGCTTCGGCACAACCTCCTCAAACTTAGGCCACGCATACTCCACCAACGTGCCACGCTGAAGCCGCTTTGCCAACTCCACACCAGGATCAAGATTCAACAGATCATCCACCAACTCCGGAAACACCTCCCGCAGCTGGGGCGCGCGGACAAACCGATCATCCCACTCAAGCAACTGCCACGCAGCCAGCGACCCCCGCGCCCGAACCTGCGCATCCCGCAACCCCTCAAGCTTCCACCGCACCACCGTCCGTGTTGCCTCACCACCCAACAACAACTCCGCCGAATACCACAACGCCCGCAACGGCAACCCATCAACCAGCCACGACCGCTCAGGACGCACCGGCTGCGACCCCACAAACGCAACCAACGCCGAAAGATCCCGCTCATGCCTGCGCAACCACGAACCAAAATCCAGACGATAATCTTCCAGCTTCACACCCTTAAGCGTTGACCACCGCATACCCGCAGCAACAAACGCATCCAAAAAATCAAGATGATAGTCCGAACTCTTGGTCACACAAGGCACCCCCACAAGCACATCCCTATTACGATCCACCGCATCTACAAACAACCGATTCGTTTTAGCAAAGAACCCCGTATGGCGATTCCCATGCGCAACCACCACATCCAACCACTGGGCAAACCGCGCCGGGTCGGCACACAATGGTTCCCACAGGCCAGTCGTGTTGAGCATTTCAACGTAACGGTTTAACGTCCACTCTTTGGGGATGGACTCATAGAGTGCCTCGGCGAGCTCAGGGTGGTCGTGTACAAGCGTGGGAAGGTACCCAAAAATCTCCTTGAGCAGCTCAGACGATGAGTCGGGGAAACTGCGGGTAGGGATGTAGTCGGCGAAAAAGTCCAGTTTAACCGCCTGCATGTCTAACCCCAGGGGCGCGGCTAGACCAGACAGATCCTGGAAAAACTGGGTGTATAGTCCCGCACCGGCATGCGCCTGGATAAGCACGAGGTTGCGGAAGTAGTCGAAGGCTTCCTGCGGCTTCAGGCGTGTGGCTACGTCGCGGGCTTCCTGCCGCAGCGTTTTCCCACTCAAAGCCCCATATCTTGCGAACTCCGCGAACGCTTGGGCATGGCGCACAGGGTCAATGCTCAGCCCGTGCTTGTGTTCCATATCGCGGGCTTTCCCGAAAAACTGTTGCGCAAAACTAATGTTCTGGTGTGCAACGAAGATTCGGGCGACCTCCTCCAAGAAAGTGGGGAGGATGTGTGGCGCTGACTTCTCCACAGCCGAAACTAGGTCATTGATGCGCTTGCGTACCTTCGCCGGCTCAGACTTTGCTTTTCGACGCGCCCACGCCACGTCCGCCACAAGATTAAGGGCGTGTTGCGCATTGTCGGGGTCGTTGAGGATCACCCACGCGGGGAAGCCAAGGGCGCGATTCGGGGTGGAACCGACAGTGGTGCGTGCTGATTCCGTGAGCCCGAAAGTGGTGAGAGTGAAAGTCTCCGCCGCAATAAGTGGTTCCGCCATCAGCCGGACAATGGGGGGTACCAAGGATCGGCGTGGTGTAAGTCACCGCAGCAAGAGGCACGTTATCAGCAGTTTTGGTGGTGCGAAGAGGAATCACTGTGACACAACTTTCTGGTGGCGGAAGGTACCAAGCGGATAGGAGTTTTATACCGAATTGTTTTCAATACTGTTGGGTGGAGGGCCTAGCTGCTCATAGAGAAACCGCAACGGTGGAGGAATCGAATCAAGGTGGGGAAGCTTAACGTTTGCTCCAGACATCCACTGGGTTCCCGGTATCATTCCGGCAATGGCGGCTGCCAAGGTTTCGTCACCTTCGGCAAAGTCGAGGATGGCCAGTGGGTTTTCCAAAAATTCGGCGGCTTGACCGGTGGTACAGGAACGCATCTTGGACGAAACCTTCTCGTTGCGGACACGAAGGTGGTGAAAACCTGACACGGGCAGGGAATTGAGGGCATGGAAATCGCCTGCACCTGTGTACGGTGGGAAAAACTCGGTGTTGGTGGTGGCGTCGAAAAGCGTAGCAGTGCGGCCGAAACTGTCTTTACGGATCAACCACACTGGGCTGTCACCATCACCATCGGTGTGGCCGGGTATTGGGACCACGCCGAAAGGTTTACCAGTAAAGCAGAAGGCGCCCAGTGGCGTAATGCACCAACTTTTGCCGGGCTCAGAATCGCTGGTGAAGCAGAAATTGTAGTGTAGACCAGCATCAACACCCAGCGGGGAATCTTCGGTGGTGTCAGTTGCCGGCACCACGAAGCTTTCCGAGAAATCCAGCTCGGCATCCCCTGGCAGGAACCCAAAAGCAGCTTCTGGCAGCGGCACACCTGGAAGCGTACCAGCACGCAACTGCGCATTGAACTGCGCGGTTGTCAAAGTTTTAGTACCGAGGAGTACAAAGACGATGTCTTCGTCCTCCTCCCACGACTGCACATACACCGGCCCCACACCGATGTGTGTGCCCAGCTCGAACGTGGATACTGGAGTGCCAGGGGCGATGGGGTAGGTGACAAGGTGCGGGACACCGTCGATCGTGAGGGGATAATCCCCCTCGTAACAAAACTCTTCCGCGTAAATAGGGCGCGGAATTCCCTCGGAAAGCCACATCGACCGTGATGCGATGGTGTGGCGGTCTTCAAAAATAATGAAAACATCATCATCGGTGAGTGAAACCTGATAAACCTCCGGGTTTTCGGTTGTGTGGAAAACGCGTTCGTGGGTTCCATTAATCAGATAAAAATGCCCATCATCTTCAATAAACACCTCGGGGAAATGCCCCAAAACCGACTGATCCTTGCCCAGGGTGTGGGGGCCTACGATCTTTTCAAACGTGGGCCACGAGTATTCCGCAATCGTTCCGCGCCTGATCTTTTCGGCCAGCTCCGCAGCGGGATCCGCCCCCATGATCCCCGCACACGCGTCCGGGTTGATCGCCTCAAGACGCGGATCTTGGCGAAGATTCTCGAAACAGGCGAGCTCTTCGTCCAAAGCAATCCAAGTCGAAAACGAACCGGCCGCCGCACGCTGCTGGTCGTTGAAGCGATCAATCCAGCGGGCTACCAGAGCCTTTGTTGGGGGATTATCGAAAAGGGCATCGAATACGCGCCACCGACCGCACCTAGTGACGGAATCAAGAAGCTGCTGCTCAAGATCCGAACATGCGACAAGATGGCTCAGATCGCGGTGGTGATTGTCCTCCCACGCACCAAGGTCAAAGTGTGTGAAAGCACTGGGGTCTTCGATGCGGGTACGCACCCTGACACCCAACTCGCACAATACATCCGCGAAATCAGGGTGAAACCTGTACTTATCCTCTGACCACGGGGATTCGACCCCAATAGTGATTGTTAGTCCCTCTAATGCTGTGCCGGTTTCCAGCAAAGCCTCCAGACACTGCTTATCGGTTTTGCTAAAGAACTTTGTGTGGCCCGCACAGTCAACCACAGTGCTGAACCAGCGGCGCAGTCGATCAGGATCGTTGCGCAAAACCTCCCATAGCCCAGACTTGTCAAGCATGTGAAAATAATCAACGAATTGCCACTTCGGAGGGATAACCGTGAGCAAGATTTCCGCACTATCAGGATGCCTAGCAATCACGTCGGGAAGCAGCTGAGCGATACTTTCAAGTGGACCCGCGGCGGTGTCGCGAAAAGCGGGAGTGCGCAAGTACGCCGCAACAAAATCCAGCTCAACTTCCCCTAGATCTATCCCGCACTGCGTGCTTACATGATGCAGGTCGGCGAAAGCCTCCTCATATAGGCTTACCCCTGCATGCGCTTGAGCAAGGAGAAGCTTGCCGAAAAACTGGCACCTATCCTGCGGCGACATCTCCCCAGCATCACGGTGCGCTTCGTAGGACAAGGTGGCGGCGTCGATAAGCCCAAGGGCCGCGAAATCGCGGACAACTTCGATGGTGTCGGGAGTGCGGCAAAGCCCGCGTTCAGCCTCACGCGCGTGGCTAAAAAAGTGCTGCGCATGATCAAAGTTTCGGGTGCCGACAAAGATTCGGGCGACCTCGTCTAAGAAAAACTCACACAGCTTCGGGGCAGTTTCGCGCAGTTTGGCTGCGGTTTTCTCCGCCCAAGCACTGATTTTTTCGGGATCTGCGATTGCTTGTCGACGCGCCCACCGTAGCCGCGCCACAAGCCTGCGGGCGCGGTGTGCGTGTTCGGGGTTGTGCAAGAGCGTTCTTTCAAAAAAGCCCAAGCCACGCGGTGACGTAAACCCACAAAAGGACTGCCCAGTTGCAGATAAACCACACATGCCTAACGCTTCCACTTCGCTATCCACGATGGGTTCTGGGCACAGCAGAACAATCGGATGGGAAAGTGCAGGTGAGCGAAAGGCAACCGCGATAAGCGGGGCATTCGTGGGGTGAGGAGAAAAGCGCAGAGCAATCATGGTGAGGGGTGAGATGAGGGCGGTTGGTTAGTGCAGATCAACAAAATTGTAGCGAGCAATAATCACCCATGTGTGCGATTTGCGAGGAATAACATGCCGCCGCTGCTACGCGGGCTCAACGAATATTTTCTACCTGGAGCACTGCTAGAAAGTGCGATGGGGCGGCCTAGTTTGGCGTCGAAAAGCACATGACGCCAAACCGTGCGCACACAAGTGGGGAGCCCTTAAAGTAAGTCAGGTTCACTAGGGGTAACCTGGCTAATCTCATGGGGTGTGGCAATACCCAGCGATCGTTGGAGTCTTATCCTCCCTGTGACAAGGTGTCGAAGTCATCTTTCGCCAGAGTATTACAATCGGAGCCGAACGGGGTTGCGTAGTAGTATTCCACACCAGAAATTGGCATCTCAGGGTACTGAAACTCACGGATAAAAATGGTCAGGGAGCGGTAGGCACCTTCCCCTATTTGTTCCTCCCAGCAAAGCTGATGCTCTTTCATTTGCTGCCCATCTTCAGTTTGAAGGAGGAGTGGGTTCGGAATGCTGGTGATTTCCGCATACTTCATGCCATTGATCTCCCCAAAAGCGCGATCTTCACCCAATGTAGTGCGAACCTTCTCAAGGATCTGTTCGTATGTGACATGGGGATAATTACCCATCCACCTGTGAATTTCTGGCTCATATTGCCGCAAATGTGGAAATGCTTCAATGACTGATGGGTCGTATTCGTTGAAGGAATGACGATGAATATCGACTGCGCCTTCGGGAGCTTGCAACCCCAAAAATCCCACGTCGGTATCCGCCAGAGGTGTCTTATTTTCCACCGAAGTTTTTGGTACAGGGATCGAATGGGACGTTGTGGGGGCGGCTTCTGTCGTTTTGGGTGTATCAGAATTCGAGCAACCCGCAAGAACCAAGGAGCAGGCGGTTAAAGCAAGTAATTGCTTCTTCATAACAATCACGTCCTCAAAAATATGGCGGTCTTATTTCAAAAGCTTAGAGGGATTAGTGGCGGGATGGGGTTGTTTTTGAATAGGTGATGTGACGAGTGTGAATCGTCCCTGCTAGTCGACGAGATTGCGTCTTTGAAAAGGGGGGGATAAAACCGAGGGCGCAGCACGCTTAGCGGCAAAGGACCTGCGATCGTGTCGATTGGAGTAGGCGGGGTCTTCATGCCCTATCGCAAACCCAGTAAGATTCAGTGATCAGCGCAGGTCAATCATGATGGTGCGAAACTAAGGGCGGTTGGTTAGTGCAGATCAACAAAATTGTAGCGAGCAATAATCACCCATGTGTGCGATTTGTGATGGAAAACTGCACCCCCGCTGCCACGCCAGAAAGCCACAGCGCATCAAGGGGAGGGGAAGCGGCGGGACGTGTCGGAACGCAGATACTCAAGGAGGTTTAATTCACACGCAAAATTGGAATTATTGTTGCTGGCCACGGCAATTCCCGCTTCAATCTGATCCGCAACCACGCGTGCTGCCGGAGTGCCCGGGGAAACCACCTGCGCCAGGCAGGTAAGCACAGGAAGCCGATCCTGCCATGAGCATGCAGATATTTCATTGCCGTCTTGATTATTAGCGAAAAACAGCTGGGCAAGCTGCGGATACATCGAGCGGGGGATCTGCTCCAGCCACTCATCTTCGCAATGAATCCACGGCTGACCCCAACGCCTAGCCCACACAGCTTGCAAATTTTTCATGGAAGGGCCCTCTAGATGGAAAAGCGGGTGCCACATTTCGGCGAAGAAAAAGCTCGGGAGCTCCAACGTGAAAATACTAGTGGGAGTATTCACATACTCAGTCACTGCCTTATGAAACGCCGTGACATTCCGTATGTTTATTCCCGCAGGCGGGCACGTGTGTGGCCTGCCCAGAAAATGGGTTTCAAAAATGCGCACCCACACGCTCTTAGGCAGGGGAGTGAATAAGGCTGCTTCCTGCGCTTTCTTCTGAAGCAATTCCCCAAACGGATTCTTGGTGGGATGGTTCGCGGGGGATCGCTTCTCGTGCCAGATAAGGATCTGGTCAAGGGCGTAGCGGAACTTATCAGTGGGCACAAACAAATCCTCAACGCGGAATGCAACCGGTGGTGTGGTGGTGAGGACAGGATTCCACAACAGGTTTTGTTCATTATACAAATAGTGCACTAGGGAATAATCCTCCCAATGCTCCTGTACATGCGGGTAGGCGGAGTGTGCAGTAATGGGGGTTTGACGCCACCTACCCAACACACCATAAGTGGCACACCACGAAAGAAACCCGTGCCAACGCTGCACCACATTAAGCGGAAGATGCGCACGCGAAAGCGCTGTTAGCCACAGCTTTTCGCGGCCAATGGTATCCACAAACTCCCAATCGCTGAAATCAGCGGCACCTTCTATTAGCGGGTGGGCAAGCGCCGCCGCCACCCGGTGAACTGCTGCGACAAACTCGGCGTCAGAACCATCCGACGCTAACCGTGGCGGTTGGGGAATACTCAATTCAGGCATGGCGGTAGAGGATCAATCGTCGTAGAGGTGGGTTAAAAAGTTGGGCACCGAATCGTAGTAAGGCAACGCACAATTTGAATGGGAGATTTCGCGAATATCCGCGATCATTCCCGCAATCGCAGCAGCAAGAACCTTGTCCTGCTCAGCAAAATCGAGAATACTCAACGGATCATTAATCAGCTGCGCCGCCTGATCCAGGGTGCATGAGCGCATTTTCGCACTCACCTTTTCATTGCGCGGGCGAAGCTGGTGAAACCCAGCAGGCGGAAGCAAGTCTAACGGGTGCTTCCCACCTGAAGCATGACGAGATGGTGCGATAGAAAGACCCGTTTTGGCGTCGACAAGCGTATGCCCCCTGTGGCGGTTATGTGTCTCGCGTAAATGCCACACGCCGCCACCAGGGCGTGCAATTGCTTGAAACTCTTCATATGTCGGCTCCTGGAAAACGCCCAACGGGCTGACATAAAAATACTCCACGTCGTCGGTGACGAGCCCTATTCCGAATAGCCGATTATCCTCCACCCCAAAAGGGGAAAAACGCGTGGAATCTGTAGTCGAAACCGTAAAACTGCTATTAAACCACACCCAGGCATTATGCGAAGCCGCAACAGCGGACGCAGCTGGAATATCCAAACCAGGAAGAGACTGTGCCGCAAACTGTGCGGTGAAATTATCCTCAGTAATCCACGTACTATCGGGGAGAACTTTAAACTCAGAATCATCGAACGACGAAATGGCGTAAAACGGACCAAAACCAAGCATTTGGCCACCCGCATTATTTGCGGCAGTGGTTGCGGTGATCGCTACGGGGCCAGCATAAAGCGTGCCCTCGATAACGCGTGGATAATTGCCCTGAATCGTGCCTTTCTTCACCGTGGAAAACGAACGGGAAATCCCTTCAGAAAGCCACATCCACTTTGGCTCATCGGTGTCCGCCACGGTGAACGAAACAAACACATCAGTTTCAGTGGGAATAACCAGGTTGATCTCAAAAGGTGGCCGCTGAAATTCGCGCACCTGATCACCATCACACACACGAATGTGCCGCTCGCTCACCAGTGAAACCCATGGGTAGGTCGCAAAAATCTGGTAATCCTCATCCGCCAAAGCCTCAAACAATGGCCACGTATACTCCACCACAGTGCCGCGACGAAGGCGCACAGCAAGCTCCTCAACGGGATCGCAGTGCAGAATACCCGTGACTGCCTCCGCGTTGAGCTCGCGTAGACGTGGGTCATCAATGAAGGGGCGAAAATCCTCCACCTTGTACCATGCCTCCTGTGATCCGGTGGCGCGTTTTCGCTTGTCATGTAACGTGTCCAGCGTATCCTTGACCACATTTCGCGTAGACCCGTAACTGAGCAGAACATCAAGATTGTGTACAAGGTCGGTGGGGTCGATGTCGAAAGAGACATCCCTACGCGACCCGACCCATTCCACCAAAAAGCTCAGGTCACGGCTGTGGTTTTTGATCCACTCGGACAGTTCAATGTCAAAGTGCTCCTCAACGTCAGAGCGCACCTCACCCCGAAACGGGAAGATAGAAAGTTGCGCCCCCGCCCCAAGAAACGCATCCAAGTAATCGGGGTGAAACACCCTTTGCCGCACAGCGATCTTCACCCCATTGAGTTGCCGTTTATTTCCGTCAATGGCGGCTAAAAGATCCTGGTGGGAATTGAGGCGAAAGAAATTAAAATGCCACTGTGAATTACCGTGGTCAATGATAAAAGACAGCCACGAAGTAAATGACGCCGGGTTGCTTATAAGCGGCTGCCACAAACCAAACTTCTTTAACCCCTCCATATATAGAGCTACATCCCATTCCCACGCATTAGGTATTTCACGGAAAAATCGTTCAGCTAAATCAGCTCGTGAGCTGAGAATACTGGAAATAATTGGGCACCATTTATCGAGGAAGCTCGCAGACTCCTGAAAGAACCCCGCCGTGGACAAGTAGGCCGTAAGAAAATCCTGGGTGACTTCCGCAACGGGCAACCCACACTTCGCGCCAAGCCTAGCTAAATCCGTGAGGGCATCCGGGTACGTTGCCACACCAGCGTTCGCTTGGGCGATGAGGAGATCGAAGAAAAACGCATAAGCACCAGCAGGTGAAAACCGCTGACTTGCGGCTTTAGTCTCGCGGGAAAACACTGGCCCACTTATAACCCCACGTCCCGCGAATTCGTGCATCACACTGTCATGTCGCTTGGGATCAATGGCTATACCGTGAATCTCTTCGATTTCGCGGGCGCGACCAAAAACCGCCGACGCCTGTTCAGCGTGCCTGTGCTGTGCGAGGGCGCGTGCAACCTCCTCAAGAAAAGTGGGAAGAAACTGTGGTGTTGTTGCGCTTAATTGGGTGATGAGGTTGTCTGTGAATTCTTCGACGTCTTCTGGGTGTGTTTTTGCTTGTCGACGCGCCCACTGGAGGTCTTTGACAAGCTTGAGGGCGTGGTGCGCGTTGTCGGGGTCGGTGAGGATGGGGTGTGTGGGGAAGCCGAGGGCGCGATTGTGGGTGTGGCCGACTGGGGTGTGGGTTTGTTGGACCATCCCTAGGGATGTGAGCATGGCTGTTTCCGCTGGTACCAGGGGTTCGGGTAGTAGTTTGACCAGAGGCTGTGCGCCACGTGTGGGGGTGCGGAAGGTGACTGCGATGAGCGGGACGCTTGAGTGAAGTGTCTTTTTGTTCATGACTGTTGGTTATGTCCTGTGGGGTTTTGTCGTGAGCTCTTCATATCCAGGGGTATCACCTAAGGAGTAGCGTTGCCACACTGTTTGGAATAGTTCGGGGTAGGGTACAAGTGGTGGGCAGCTTGGGATGATGGGTCTACTGACGGGTGCTTTCCAGAGTGGGTAGTGGGGTGTTTTCCATGTTTCGATTCCAGGACCGGTATCGCTTTTGTGCAGCCAGCCGCCGGGGAGGAAGACGTTTCTTCCTGTGTGGTCGCGTTCGGCTGTGATGACGAGGTTTTTCGCGAGTAGTTCGTCTCGGGCTTGGTCGAGTTGATGTGTGGACCAGCTATTCCATTTTTGGATGTTTTTGTCTGTGGGGTTTGCTAGTGCCAGTAGTTGGAGGAAATACCTAGCACCTTCGTTGGTGATGCCTAAGGTTTGTGCGGCATTGCTTACTGTGTGTGGTGCGCTGACCAGTGGGTCTTGCGGGGCGCCGGAGAACGGGGTGCCGGTTTTTAGGTAGTTGATGAGTGCGTCAAGGGCGCCTTCTTGAAGCAAATAAGGTGACTGAATTTTTGCACTATCATCCCACGAATCATCAGCAGGATAGCCACTGCCCAAAGGAATCCGTTCGTCCGCAAGATCAAATGAAGCGAAGTCTTTGAAACGTTTGGCTAAAGTCCGTGCCGTTTCAGTTCCCGGTTGCACGAGATGTGCAAGCTGCACATACACGTTGAAAAGCCGGTAGCTGCCACGTTTCGTGGCTAACTTTTTTCTGCGGGAAGTTCCGTGGAACGCTACTTTCTGCTTGTGTTTGAGTCTTTTCAGCGCTGGACGTAGTTCTTTGAACATGTCGTCCGTGAGATGAATCCACGGTTTACCTCGCATATGTTCCCAAAACTTCTCGATCCCAGCGATCGATGGCCCTGTGCGGAGGAAGTCTTTGTGCCACGATAAGGCGAGCAAATTCTCTGACCGGTGTCCTATGGCGTTATAAATATAGACCTGAAACGAATACGCTCTTTTAAGTGAGATTCCTAAATCTTCCCGAGGATTCATTCCATACTTTTTGTGTTTCTTATCCCTTTCAAAACGGTAGGGTTTGAGCGGGTTACCCGCAATTAACAGACGCCACAAACATGGCGGGAACGTGCTTACCTGGGCGGCTTCTTTCGCTGCTTCTTCCACGGTTTTTCCCTCCCACCCCATGTAGGAACTAATTCCATTTGCATGACGGGACTCATGCCAGGCAAGAATGCCATCCAACGCAGCCAAGAATTCATCCTTGGGCAAGAAATAATCGTCATCGAAAGGGTCTATCGAGCTAATGGCAGGGCGTGCCTGGATTTGAGGATTCCAAAACCGTACCTCGGTGAAACTAGTATCCATGGCAAGAGTGTTATTCTCCCACCAGATTCGATTGTTGTTATAGGTTACCGTCCTTCGCACGGTTATCCGACGCCATGTACCTAACAGGCCAACCTCCGCACACCAGCGAAGCAAGTCATAGTATTTGCGTACTATCGTCAAAGGGACGCGTGGTAACGCTAACCACGTTAACAGGAGTTTTTCACAGCCAATCGAAGGAAGAGCGTAAAATCTGTCTTCTGTATCAATCTGAAATTCTCCCGATTTTTGTGGATGTCGCAGTATGGCAGCAAGTAGCTTCATCGTTTCTGAGGAATACTGTAATTTTGTGCTCCAAGATATGGGAAAATCAGATTCGGTCCAGAATTCAATAAGTGGGGGTGAATGAATCGATGCGATTTCACGACGAATAGCCTGATCTAACTCTGATATCGTGAGCACTTGGTAAAGGTGCTGCAGAAAATCAGGAACAACAGGAAGAGGAGGGGGAACAATTTCGAAGCCGTTGATTTGTCCAATTTCTGCCATCATTCCTGCAATAGCGGCTGCAATAGTTTTATCGCCTTCGGTGAATTCCAAAATTTTCTCTGGGTTCGCAATCATTGTTGCTGCTTGCTGCAAACTACAATTCCGCATGTTTTCAGATATTGATTCATTTCGGATGCTTAAATAATGAAATGCTGCGGTAGGTAGCTTTTCAATACAGTGCTTTTCTCCAGTTCCTGTCAGTGATGGGTTGATTGGAAGCCTTGAGGGGAGATCGTGGAGTTTTCCACCTTGGATTAGCCATACTCTGCGATCTGAATCCTCGCTCTCGGCGGACGGTTTTTTCATGAACGCAAGATTGAATTGGTGCAATGGATCATAATCCAATTCGAAAACGTACGACCCGAGAGGCGACACACAATAACAGGTATCGTTGTAATCGCTTTTGGTAAAAATATACGTAAAGTGGCGTCCCGAATCGGTACCCAAAGGTGATGAAATCGTACTCGCGTCGGCTGCGACTTCGTAGCTATTGTAAAAATTAAATGTGGCGTTATCAGGCAATTGATCTAAAAAGAAACGCGGGACATTTAAACCGGGCGTTGAACCGGTTCGAAGTTTGTCGGTGAATTCGCTAAGGGGCATCGTTTCACCGCTGGAAAGATTAGTAACAAGGTTATTCCTATCTTTGCTATAGCAGGGGGCAAACCCAATATTGGCGTGGTAAGGAAATTCGAGGAGTGTTTTACCTTTAACGATCGGGGTTGAACCGCAGTAGGGAATATTGTTCACTATGTACGTATAGTCACCTTGCCCAAGGTTATCGTACTCGTGTCTGATCGGCCGACCGAATCCTTCGGACTCCCAGAATGAGAAGTAATGTTTGTTGGTGGCGTCCCTGTAGATAAGGAAAACGTCGTCTTCGGTGACTACTGCGAACGCAATACGCGATGCCTTGGGAATCTCCACTATCCGTTGTGATTCTCCTTTGAGGAGATACATGGTTGAACCTTGAGAGACCGCAATGTAAGGAAACGCTGAATATATTGAAATGCCTTCGTCTGGTCTTATGGTTTCGATGAGGTTTTCAAACTCTGGCCATGCGTATTCGACTTTGGTGCCACGGCGGATTGCTTCTTGGAGAGCCTTGGCGGGTTCGTGGGTTTTCAGTTCCGCAACAGCAGTGGGGTGTATTTCTTTGAGATGAGGGTCACCAAGGTCGGGGAGACCACTTTGGAATTTCGTTAATCCCTCGTAGGAACCAATCGCGTTTTTGTATTGTTGACGTAAATCTTCTAACCAGAGAAACACGATGTGGCGTGTGTGCTCATTTTCCATAAAGCTTGAAAAATCTCTTATTCGTTCACACGCTCGGAGAATTGCTGGGCGGAAATCGCTGCTTTGGCCGAGGAACTTAAGATCACGGTAATGCCGGGAAATCCAGTCAAATAAATTGATATCCTCAACTTTGAATTTCTCGTCAAATAAAATACCTATCTCTAGGAAAAGATCTAGATAATCGACATGGAAATCTGATAATGCTCCCGGTATCGAATGTTTGCTCGTAATTTTAACGCCACTTAAAGTGTCTTTTTGTGCCAGAAGCATGTCGATGCAGGATTTTTCAGGCATTCCGAAGATTGACCCGACTTGGCTGGAAATAGTTATGTATTGAAACCAAGCACGGAGTTTTTCCGGTTCATTGCACATATCATCCCATGTGCCACTTCGTTTAAGAAGAGCAAAATACTGCTTTGGCGTGCAGTGTTTGGGAATAGACCGCATGAGATGGCTGCGTATTTCTGGGTTAACCTTTGCTGCTTCAGGGACAACCTTAATAATTTTGTCAAGCAGCTTTTCCGAAGACTCACAAAAAGCTCGGGTCGGTATAAAAGCCGCAGCAAACTGTGTTCGTACTTGCCTTTTCGAATATCCCAGCTGTTTCGCTAATTTTTCGAGGTCACGCAGCGCTTTTGGGTAGAGATTTTTTCGCGCGCGTGAGTATGCGATCAGTAGCGTGAAGAAGTAATCGTAGGCACTTGCTGGGTCGAATTGGGCAACAATGGTGCGTGCTTCACGTGCGAAAGTTTCGTCAGCGATTACTCCAAGTTTCGCAAATTCGGTAAAGGCGTGGGTGTGGCGTTCGCAGTCGATGGGGAGCGCATAGGTGCGTTCGATTTCGCGGGCTTGCTCAAAGTATTTTTCCGCGCGGTTCAATTCGTGTGTTGTCACGTAGATCCGTGCGATTTCTTCGAGGAATGTGGGAAGAAACTGTGGTGTTGTTGCGCTTAATTGGGTGATGAGGTTGTCTGTGAATTCTTCGACGTCTTCTGGGTGTGTTTTTGCTTGTCGACGCGCCCACTGGAGGTCTTTGACAAGCTTGAGGGCGTGGTGCGCGTTGTCGGGGTCGGTGAGGATAAGATGCGCGGGGAAGCCGAGGGCGCGGTTGTGGGTGTGGCCGACTGGGGTGTGGGTGGCTGGTATGAGTCCTATTGTTTGGAGCGCGGCTGTTTCCGCTGGTACTAGGGGTTCGGGCAGTAGTTTGACCAGAGGCTTTGCGCCATGTGTGGGGGTGCGGAAAGCAACTGCGATGAGGGGGACGCTGTGTGGTGATGTGGGGTGCTGTGTCATCATCGTTGTCCTTTCCGGTTGTGGTGGTAGTTTTCGGGTGCGAGTTCGTCATAGGTTGGTTTGTCGCCGGTTGCGTAGCGTTGCCACACTTCGGTAAATAGGCGTGGGTAAGGCAGTAGTGGTGGGCAGCCTGGGATGATGGGTCTCGTTTTGGGTGCTTTCCATAGGAGGTAGTGGGGTGTTTTCCATGTTTCGATTCCTGGGCCGGTATCGCTTTTGTGCAGCCAGCCGCCGGGGAGGAAGACGGTTCGGCCAGCACCGGTGCGTGCGGCTTCGATGACGAGATTGTGTGTGATGAGTTCATTACGTGCGTCATCGAGTTGTTTCTTCGTCCAATGGTTCCATTTTTTAACGGCGGTGTCGGTCGGGTTGGCTAGTGCTAAGAGCTGGAGGAAATAGCGTGCCGCACCAGTGCTGATCCCCAGTGTTGCTGCCGCGTCGGAAACCACATCGGCGGTACTTGCGAGGGGGTCTTGGGGTGTGCCGAGAATCGGGTCACCGGTTTTCAGGTGTTCAATGAGTATGTCTAGGTATCCCTCGCCAATGAGGCGGGGTGCGTATGCTTCGGGGGAGAAGCCGCTGGTTTTTGCGGTGGGGTAGTCCCCACCGATCGGATAGTGCTTATCCGCACCGTTGTAGGTGGCGAAATTTTCTAGGCGTTTCGCCAGCGATAGCGCAGTTACACTGCCTGGGGTAACGAGGT
Source organism: Corynebacterium mustelae (assembly GCF_001020985.1). NCBI lineage: Bacteria > Bacillati > Actinomycetota > Actinomycetes > Mycobacteriales > Corynebacteriaceae > Corynebacterium > Corynebacterium mustelae. Next base: position 2,336,943 of record NZ_CP011542.1, on the reverse strand, counting down.
GCGCGAGGTGAACGTAGACGGTATAAAGCCCGTTGTTCGAGGTGTCGTCGTAGTCGCCTGGGGTTATTGTTTCGCTGTGAAAGAGTTCCGACGGCTTACCCCACATCGCCTTCATGGCGGGCAAGACTTGGGTAAACATGTCGTCGGTGAACTGTATCCACGGCATGCCCCACAATTGCTGCCAGGCGTGTTTGAGTGCGCACAGCGATGGCCCTGCGTGATAGAAATCTTCGTGCCAGGACAAAGCCATGAGTTTTCGTTGGCGGCCGTTAAAGATCCCCGGTGTGATCTCTTGCAGCTGGGCATACTGGTGTTTTGTCAGCCCCGCGGTTAAAAATGCTACTTCCTGCTGCTCAGGGGTAAACGCCGTGGGGCTTCCCGAAAGGAAAAGTTGCCACAGTGCGGGTGGGATGCTGGAGAAAGTGCTTGCTTCCACGGCTGCTTTGTTGAGGGTTTCTAAATCCCAGGTGTGCTCTGTATTGTGGTTTTCGCGCCATGACACAATGCGGTCGAGCGATTCGAGGAACTGCGTGTGCGTCACATGGTAGTCATCGTCGAAGGGGTCGACGGAGGTTATGGGTGGGGGTTGCTGAGCATCAGGATTCCAGAACCACGCCACCTCTGACTGAAGGTTGGCAACGAAATAGTGGTTCTGCCAGTGGTAATTTCCCCAATCAGCATAAGAATCGTCAGCCTCAGTCACCCGACGCCACGTACCAAAAATCCCCACATGCGCACACCAGGTGAAGAATGCATGAAATTCGCGGAGGAGTTCGAGGGGGATACCTGGAACAGACAAGGCGGTGAGAATGAACTTTTCGCGCCCCATCACGGCTATGAGTAGTTCACTCGTTTGGTCAAGCTTTACGCTCCCACTGTGTTGCGGATCGCGGAGTACGTGTGCGAGCTGTTCAGCATGCTGGCAAAAATCCTGTGGGGGAAGGTGGGAGAACCAGTAGCCAGTATCCACCAAGGAGGGTAAAAGGCCGTATGCTTCGGGCGAGAGTTCCGGTGGTGGTGGAATGTGGGCATCACTAAGTTTGGCCTGGGGTGCGGTATCGTACAGGTGCGTTAACCAGGAAGGAACGTGTGCGCACTGCGGTAGCGTGAGGTTCACACCACGAATAGTGCTGATTTCAGCAAGAATGCCTGCGATTGCGCCTGCGAGTGTCTCCTCCTGTTCCGTGAAGTCGAGGATGCTTGCGGGATCAGCGATCAGTGCCGCGGCCTGTTGCCTAGTACAGTGGCGCATTTTTCGTGAGACTGATTCCTTGCGGGGTTTCAGGGAGTGGAAACCTGCTGCGGGGAGGCGGTTGAGGCTGTGTGGGGTGCCCGCTGACGTCAACGAGTATGAGATGGGGGCGCTTGATCCGCCGTCGTAAAGCGTGACGGTGTTGTCGTACCATGTTTTGTACAGTAGCCACACATCGTCATCGGATGTGACAGCGTCGCAGCCTGGCTTTTTGATAGCGATGAACGGGTCGAGCTCTTTGTGGAAAACCCCTAGTGGGCTGATCCAATAACTTGACCGCCGTGGCGTGTTGGTGGTGAATGAGAACCCGAAATGGGTCTGCGAATCAACCCCCAGAGGGGAGTGTTGTGTCGCGTCCACGGCGTTTGCGAGGAAACTTAAGGCGTGGACAAACTGGTAGTCACCTGTGACCACATCGAAAACGGATGGGGGTAGAACCAACCCAGGGAGGGTACCGGCCCGTAATTGTGTGTTGAACTCTTCTTCACTAAAAGTGTTGTGGCTGGGAAGCGCCGTGACAGTTTCGCGGGGAGTTGTCCCTGTAGTTGCATAGACCGGATTCGTTCCAATATGCGTGCCGAAAGGGAAATCGGTCAGTGGGGTTTTGTTCGTGATCGGTGTCTTGCCAATGTAATACACACCATCCACGGGGGCGCAGTATTCGCTCTCGACTCCAGGTTTCTCAGCCACCTTCAGAGGGTGGGTGGTTCCATGAATAACCCAGCCGGAGTACGTTCCACCTGTGTGAAGATTGAGGAAACACAGGAAAATATCGTCGGTCGTGATCACAGCTTTAAACGGGTACGCGTGGGGAAAAGCAGGGTAGGTGGTGATTTCTTCGCCGGTAATAATGCTCAGCGTTGAGTCCTTGGTCACCACCAGCGATGGGAAGCAGGCGACCACCGACAGATCCTGCTGCATCGCCTCAACCCCTGCGACCGACTCGTATGCGGGCCAGGCGTATTCCACAAGGGTGCCGCGCCGAAGGCGTTCCGCGAGCTCCTCGGCAACGTCGATTTCTGCGATTTCCGCCATGGCAGCGGGGTTGATTTCGGCAAAACGTGGATCGTGAAGTGTGTGAAGCAGCCCATCGAGTTCGTTCCATAGCCCTTGGCAACCAATGGCCTGCTGTTTCTTTTCCCGCACCTTGTCCAACCATTCGCGCAGCAGGTCGCGGGTGGGGTCCAGTGCGAAAAAGGGATCGAAGAAAGATGGATCGAAGCTGAGGTAGGAGTAAACATGGAAGAAAGTGTCCACCGCGGTGGGGCGCAAGGTGGGGTCTTTCGCCACATATTTCAGGTCGCGGTGGTGGCTGGCTTTCCAGTTGTAGAAGTTCAGGGTTTCTTCGCGTCTGGTTACGGTGATCGTGATTCCTATTTCGAGGAAAACGTCGAGGTAATCCGGGTGGCAGGAAAGCGGATAATCGGTGATCACCATACCCGTTGCTTGCCGGGCGCACTGGCTGATCTGTGCGATGAAATCACCGTCGGAATGGGAGAAAAATCCTGAGTATTGTTCCTGGTCGATGAGTGTGTGAAGCCACTGTTGGAACGTTTCAGCGCGGGTGCGGATCACATCCCACAACCCAGATGCGTTGAGTGCGGCGAAGTATTGCTTCGCTGTCATGCGTGTGGGGATTGTGTAGGTGAATGCGTGGGCGGCTTCGTGGTTTTTCGCCACGGTAGGCATGGCTGCCAGCACCTTTGTGAGAAGCCTGGCTGTGCTTTTCCGGTAGCTGCGCGTGGTGACGTATTCCGCGAGAAATTCCGCGTCGACTTCTGCTGCGGAAAGCCCAGATGCGATACCGAGGTGTTCTAGGTCAGTGAGGTTGACAAGTGAGAGCCCTGCACCGGTTTGTGCCTGGTTGAGCAGCAGGTTGAAGAAGTAGCGGTAGGCTTCTTCGGGGTGCATGTGTGCTGCCAGGCGGTGGGCTTCTTCGGTGAATGTGTGGGCGCTGATGGCCCCAAAAGCGGCGAATTCGGCGAAGGCTTGGGTATGGCGTTCCGGGTCGATGGCAAGGTCGTGGGCGCGTTCTGTTTCGCGGGCTCTGCCGAAGTAGTGCTTTGCTAAGTGCGCGTTGGCTGCCGTGGCGAAGATGCGGGAGATTTCCTCGAAAAAGGTGGGCAGGAAGTGGGGTACGGATGCTTCGAGGCGGGAGCTTAGCTCATCAATGCGGGTTTTTACCGCCGTGGGCTTGGTTTTTGCTTGTCGACGCGCCCACCGTAGGTCCGCAACAAGATTGAGCGCGTGGTGCGCGTTGTCGGGGTCGGTGAGGATAAGATGCGCGGGGAAACCGAGCGCTCTGGGCTGGGTGAACCCCACGGTCGCGTGGTTTTCCTCCCGCATTCCGATGCGTGTGAGTGCGAGTGTTTCGGCTTGTGCAAGCGGTTCGGGTACAAGCCTGACCAGGGCTAAGTTGGTGTGCGGGTTGTGAAACCGCATGGCGAGTACCGGCACGTCGCCGTCACGTTTGTTGGCTCTGATGGTGTGTGTCATTGTCCGTAACGTTCGGTTCTGAGTTCTTCATACCCTGGGGTGTCGCCTGAAGTGTAGCGCTGCCACACTTCAGCAAACAGGTGTGGGTAGGGCAGGATTGGTGGGCAGGTGGGGATTACAGGTGTGGCTTTTTCTGTGTTCCACAGCAGGTAGTGCGGTGCTTTCCACACCTCAAGTCCTGGTCCTGAATGGCTTTTTTGGCACCACCCACCGGGCAGGAAAACGCTCCTGCCGGCACCGGTGTGCTTTGCTTCGACGACAAGTTTTTTCACCAGTAGTTCGCTGCGTGCGGTGTCGAGCTGTTTCTTGTTCCACCCGTTCCACTTTTTGGTGTTGGTGTCGGTGGGGTTGACCAGCGCCAATAGTTGCAGGAAGTAGCAGGCTGCGTCGGCGCTGAGCCCTAAGGTGTGCTCCACGTCGGCAACGACTGTGGGTGCGTTTGCACGAGGGTCTTGGCCGGTACCGGTGAAGGGGGTGCCGGTTTCTAGGTAGGTGATGAGGGTATCGAGGTAGCCTTCTGACACCACGCGGGGTGCTTCGTCTTCGAGTGCGCTGTGGAAGAACCCGAAGTTTTCGATGCTGCCGCATAGTTCAGGGGCGTCGGGGGCGACTGGGTAGTCGTGAAAGTGGGAGATTTTCTGGGCTAGGACGCGTGCAATATCGCTGGAGGCCTCGACAAGTTGCGCCACATACAGGTACACAACCAGCAGGGATGTGCGAAAGGCCCACCCTTCAGGATCAGATTTGTCGTGGGGGTTTCGGTGAAACTCCCCACTTAGCTTATGGTGGTAGTGGGCGGGGATTTCCGCCATCATCGTATCGGTGAGGTGAATCCAGGGGGAACCCCACCGTTTTGCCCATGCTTGTGCCAGCTTCCCAATGTCGGGGCCGGTGCGCACCATGTCCTTATGCCATGCGGTGGCGAGCAGCTCAAACTGGTCTTCCCCGAATTGGGCAGCGCAATCGTGGTAGGCGCGCTCCAGCTTATTAGCACTGAGCCCTAGGATTTCTTGGGCATTGTGTTCCCACTCATCCGTCCACGCTGCGGGGTTGTAGGTGTCACGGTCGACAACAAAGAAGTAGCGCCAGCTTTCCGGCGGGAGGGTCGATACTCGTGCTGCCTCCTCGGCTATCTGAGCCACGGTTACATCAGACCAGGCAGGCTCAGTGGTTGTGTCGGCTTCGTGGCGGTCTTCGTGCCACTTCAAGATTTCATCGAGTGCGCTAAGAAATTCCTCCTGCGCCACGAAGAAGTCATCGCCGTCAGCTGGTTTGTTGGAAACGTCTTGGCTCCACAACCGTAAGAAGCCGCTGTTTGTGTGCACGATGAGCGCGTTGTTATCCCAGTGTGGGGTAAAGCCGTAGGTCGGGAACGCGTTATCGGCTAGTGTTTCCCGCCGCCACGTGCCTAAAAGTTTCAGGTTCGCACACCAGGAATAGAATGTGTGATACTTCCGCACTGTGTCGATGGGGATGCCTGGGCGTGACAGTCGGGCAAGTAGGACCTTTTCTTGCCCAATGTTTTCTACAAGCTTCTTGCAGGAGTGATCCATCACGATCTCCCCAGTTTCCTTCGGCCTATGCAGCAGCTTGGCAAGGAACTGGGCATCGTTGACGGAGAACTCTTGACCCAACGTGGGTGGTAGTGGGAAAAGGGTGGTGGGGTCGTCGCCTTCTTCTTTCGGCGCCACCCCATACATCACGCCTAACCAGCTGGGGATTTCCGTGAGTTCGGGGAGTATGAGCGTCACATCGGGAAGCTGCCCAATCTCGGCAATGGTTGCCGCTATGGCGGTGGCGAGTACCTCGTCACCTTCAACAACCTCAAGAATCGTCAGGGGCTGGTCAATCAGCTGGGCGCATTCTTTCTCAGTTATCTTCGCCAGCTTGGCTGTGACTCGGGGCAGGCGGAACTTATTCACCCCGGCCTGCTCGTCATCAGGGATGGCATTTTTCCAGGTTTCGTCGACAAGCTTCTCCTGGAGTGCTAGGGCGGGGCTGGTGCCGAAAATCTTAAGCATCGCCTGCGGGTGAACGTCGTAAAGCCGCATGTCGGTGAGCAGTTTGCGGCTGGAATACAAGTTTGCGACGGGGCTGGAACTTATCGACACCACCCAATTCCGCTGGAATTGTTCCAGCCACTCCTTTACGAGTGTGGTTGTGGTTTCCGTTTCGAGGAATACGTCGAGATTGTCGGTAAGTACGCACGCCGATAGATCGTCGACAAGCCGCCACCTGATTTCCTTGACCGCCATGAGCACGGAAAGGTCGCGGTAATGGCGCTGACACCACGAGGGGAAGTCGAAAGCAATGTCGCGGCGGTAGCGGGATGTTAGCCCCACGCACTCAATACCGGCGGCGACAAAGGCGTCAAGGTAATCCAGGTGGAACGTACGCAGGTTACCCGTCACCCGCAAACCAGTAAGGGTGGAGGCGTTCGCGTCGATCGCTTCAAGAAACTCACGGTGGGGTTCCTGCGCAAACGAGTCGATGTAGTAGGCCTCGTTGAGAATCAGCGAAACCCATGCCCTAAACCGCGCCGGGTCGGTGCGCAGATTTTCCCACAGATTGGCGGCTTTAAGCAGGTCAATATAGCTTTCGATGGTGGTTGTTGTGGGGATAAACTCGGCAAGGTGCACACCAGCCTCCGGGTGCTGGGGCACAAGGCGTTTCAGTGTGGGCAGAATTTTACGCTGCAGCGCCATAGCGGTGCGGGGGAATCCGGGAGTGGGGGCGTAGGCGAGCACGAACTCTTTATCCACCTCCTTGGCGTCGATACCCGCTGCGGCACCCAAACCCCGCAGGTCTTTGAACACATCCGCGTAAGCGGGAACCCCGCCGTGTGCATGCGCGATGACCAATGCGAGAAAATGCTGGTAGGCCCTAAGCGGTTCCATGAGGGCGAGCACGCGGCGGGCTTCAAGGGAGAACACTTTTGCGCTGACCACACCCAACCCCGCGAACTCAGAGAACACCGCGGCGTGGCGTTCGGGATCGACTTCAAGGTTGAGATCCGTTTCAAGCTGGCGGGCCTTGCCGAAAAACTGCTTCGCGTAGTTAAGGTTGTTTACGCGGTGGAAAATGCGGGCGATTTCCTCAAAGAAAGCGGGGATAAAGTGGGGGACAGATTCCTGCATGGTTGCCGCGACGGATTCTACCCGCGTTTTCACCTTCCCCGCCTGGTCATCAGCGTGTCGACGCGCCTTCTGCAGCTCCCGAACGAGGCTAAGCGCGTGGTGCGCGTTTGTAGGGTCGGTGAGCACTGCCCAGGCTAGGAAACTTGACGGCTGGTGGGTGGTGTAGCCAATCGGGGTGTGGGATTGTTTGATAAGACGGAATGCCGCAAGCGCGAGCGATTCCGCTTCCACTATTGGCTGAGGAATAAGCTTAACCAGCGGGGCAACGAGACCAACATCTGCGGTGAATGCGACCGCCATGAGCAGAATGCTTGACGGGTGGTTGTGGGCGGAGAACAGTGGCGTTGTGCTTCTCATGGCGGTCGTTCTTTTAACAGTGAGGATCAATGGGTTTAGCAATTATTTTCTATTATCTTTGTTCGAAAAGTGGGCGGTTTTCGAAAGTTTTTCATTTCCCCATGGTGAGCTAAGCTCCGGCCTCATCGCGCCCGCTGCCACAATATCGAAAAACACGTGCGATTTCTTCCAAGAGAACAGGGTAACTACCCACCCGACGGTGTCGTTTTTGCTTGTCGACGCGCCCACCGCAGGCAGCCGACAATCTGCGGGGTTAGCAATCGCAATCCTATTCATACAGGTATGTGAGGAATTTCGGCACGCTCGTAAGAGGCGGTAGATCCATATCGACGTGGGAAAGTTGGCGGATTTCGGCGAGAATTCCCGCGATCGCAGCAGCCAAAGTTTCATCGCCCTCGGCAAAGTCGAGGATGCTTAACGGGTTGTCGATCAACGCACGTGCCTGCTCGGTGGTGCAGGCCCGCATCTTCGCGCTAACCTTCTTGTTGCGCACACGAAGCTGATGGAAACCTGCTGGCCGCAGATAGTTCAACACATGAAGATCGCCCGTGTGGGTGAGTGAAGGCGCTATGTGGTTTTCGGTGGCGGCGTCGTACAAGCGAATGGTGTCGTCGTAAAATTCAGGCTCGCACACGTACCAGATGGTGCTTGCAGGCTTTTCGACGGCGAAAAAGTCTGGAATCTTATGGGAGTAGAACGTGCCTAATGGGCTGACATAGCATGTCTGGAACGTGACATCGTCAAGGTACCCAGAAAAAGAAAACCCGTACAGTCGGTTGCCATCAACACCGCAGGGGGAATGCGCGGTGGAATCCGATGCTGTGGCAGTGAAACTTTTCGAAAACGATAGGGGAACACCACTTTCAGCCGCAACCGCAGCGGCTTCTGGAATGTCGAGGCCATCTAAAGTTCCTGCGGCGAAGTGCCGATCAAATTCTTCAACTGGAATGCATTCACCGCAAGGAAGTACCGTGAGGTTTTCCGAATCCACAGCATCAGCGACATACGTCGGCCCAAACCCGAGACGAATCCCCACCGGTGAAATTTCATGGCTAGAAGCGGAAACTGGATTGCCGCCAATAAAATACTGGTCGCCGATCTTTTGGGGATAATTGAAAGAAACAGCATCGAACGAACCATCGGGCATCAGGTGGGGTTGGCAATCAGAAAGCCACATCCATTCGTAGTCATACGGGGGCTCGGCGTTCTCGTAGATGATAAGGACATCATCGTCAATGGGAAAAGCGGGCCACACAACAGCTATTGGGGGTGCGGTATCGGGGATGAGGAAGCTGCGGGTGGTTTCGCCGTCGAAAAGCACCAACTTTTTGCCCTTACGTACCGAAACATACGGGAAAGCTTCGCCCACTTGTGCGGTTTCGTTCGTGCCGATGAGCGACACCGCACCCTGTTCGAAAGCGGGCCAGGTGAATTCCACGAGAGTGCCTAGGCGCAGGCGTGCGGCGAGCTCCTCAGCCGCATCGCAGTGCAGGATTTCCACCACTGCCTGAGGATTAATCTCCCGTAGTCGGGGCTCGGCAGCGATAAGTTTCAGCGTCGATTCCGCCGCCGCCCATTCGCCTAAGAACCCAGTAAGTTCTCTGCGGCGATCACGCCACCACTCAAGAATGGAACTTAAAAACTCCCTCGTCGGCGTGGCACCAAGAAACGCGTCCACATTGCCAATTACCAGGTCGAACCGAAAATTCCGCGATAATTCTTCACGGATTCTTTCATTGCTTAAAAGACACCCAAGATCGCGGTGGTGCTGTGCAATCCAGCCATCAAAGACTGGGTGAAGCCAACTAGGGTCGAAGCGAATCTGCGACTGCTGAACACCCGCTGCAAGAAGCGCGTCCGGATAGTCGAGGTGGAAAAAATTGATCCGCAGCCTTATCGCACGCCCTGCAAGTGCGTTGGCATTGTACTCAATCGCATCCAGCAACTTGGCACTGGTGGGGTAGAAGAACTCCTGTGTTGAATTGCCGTAGTTGATGGCGGCGTGAAGCCACGGCACAAACTCTTCCGGGTCGGTGGTTAGGCGTTCCCACAGGCCAAGTGACTCGATAGCTGTCACATATTCACTGACATCACCGTACGTGGTGATCGTAGCGTGCAAAGCTTCATGCAAGCGTGGTTCGGTTTTCATCGTGTGTCCATGGTAATCATGCGCAAAAGGGGCGAGAGGGGGATCATGCCGGATTTCTGCAAATTTCCTGCAGATCTTTGATAATTTTTGTGAGAAAACCAGCAAGCTTTAATTCACGTTCAACCGTCGCGCCATTAGTCAGGTGGCAGACAAGAGAGCTTTCCACGAAATCTATCGAGGATACTTCTTCGTGGTTGTGCAGTACGTTCCCGAACTCGGAAAGCCTGAGCCGACGCGTACCTTCCGAACTACCCACGTGTAAGGACAACGCAAAGTTTCTTTCCATCAGGTCTCCCGAGTCAGGATCGCGGTACACATCACAACTGCTTAGGCCATCGGGGCTAAAAACGACCGTGATGGAATCAAAAACCTCGTTTCCCTCCGGCTGTGAAAAGCTGGTTTGTAGCTGTTGAAAAATATAGCTATCCAGCGGATTTTCGCATTGAATATTCAGCACGTCACCGGAATCCAACAATGCCCGATGGGCATCGCCAGGAAGCGACTCAATTTCTTCCACCCGGTACGAATCCTCATCATAGGGGTCACCAACAAATAAGCCTCGTTCGGTGTGAACAAACAACACCCCACATTCAACACTGAAACTTCCAGCCGACCGGTCACAGTCGATGGTGTGAAAAACTGATGCGTATTCAAAGAATTCGTTGCCATCAACGAGGACTGTGATCTTCATGGGATGCCTTTCGTAAGAACTTTCTGGGGCGGAAGAATTAACGCCTGCTGCGGTAGCGTTTCGTGGTGAGTTTTTCATAGCCTGGTACGTCACCTGATTTGTAGCGTTCCCAGACCTCGGCGAACAGATTCGGGTAGGGCAGGATCGGTGGGCAGGTGTCTACGATGGGGCGGCATTTTGTGTCATCCCTTAGTAGGTAGTGGGGTGCTTTCCACATTTCCATGGCGGAGCCGGTGTCGCTCTTTTCTAACCAGCCGCCGGGTAGGAAGACGCTGCGCTTAGCGCCTGTGCGTTTCGCTGTGACCACGAGTTCTTTCGCCAGGAGCTCTTCTGTTGCCTGGTCGAGTTTTTTCTTCGTCCAGTTATTCCACTTCTTTACCGCCGCATTGGTGGGTTCGCTAAGTGCGAGAAGTTGCAGGAAGTACTTGGCTGCTTCCTCGCTTAGGTCCAATGTCCGTGCCGCATCGGCCACGGATTCTGGTGCGCTGATGAGAGGGTCTTGCTTGGTTCCCGCAATTGGGGTTCCTTCCGTCAGGTAGTTGAGGAGCGTATCGAGGTGGCCCTCGCGTACTGCTTGCAGTGAGTGGAGCTGATGACGGGTTTCGTGGAATACCGGAGAGGAATAATCGCAGTCACGCATGGCGTTGATGCGGCCAGCAAGCGTGTGTGCATCCTCGCTTCCTGGTTCCACTAGGTGGGCTAAATGCAGGTAAACGGGAAGGAGGCTGGTGAATTTATATGCTACATATGCGTCATTGGGGAAGGGCTCACGGTGAAAACTTGCGCTGATATTTTCGTATAACTGTGTGGGAATGCCATCCCACATGTCGTCGGTGAGGTGAATCCACGGCACACCCCACTTATCTTCCCAGAAGGTACAGATTGCATCGATGTTGGGGCCTTCAGTGAGGTAGTTATCGTGCCAGCCGAGGCCGAGGAGTATTTCGTCGTGTTCGCAGAAATTGTCACCTGTGTGGGCGCGTAGCTTCTTGAGCGCAGTCACGGAGGTTCCGAGTGCTTTCGCTAGTTCGGGAGTGTTGATGCGTGTTTGTTCCGCGATCTTGTGGAGGTAGCTTCCTGTCAGCAGGCTGGCCCACACCCGTGGTGGGAGTGTGGAAGTGGCAGCAGCGCGCGTGGCGATGTCGTAAAGCGAAACGTTATCCCATGCAAGCGTTGGAAGTTTCCCCGCGCTGTGGCGTTTTTCGTGCCACGCTAGGATTTCGTCGAGGGTTTTCTTAAAGTCGTCTTTGGGGACGAAAAAGTCGTCGTAGGCTCTCAGATCGGCGGGCGGTTGGGAGTGGACATATATTTGTTGACTACGCACGGTGCTGGAAAGCTTGGCGCCGAGAACACCGTAGTCGGCGCACCAATGCAGGAATTCACAGTAGATGCGCACCACATCCAGCGGGATTCCTGGCGCGGCGAGGGATGCGAGCCAGACCTTTTCCCGCCCGATGCTGCCCACGAAGACCTGGAGACGGCAGTCAAGCAACGCATGACCAGTGCCTTGAGGATCGTTGAAGTCTTCGGCCAGCTTGTGCAGGGACTGATTGAACCATAAATGTGTGTAGTCGGAGCAAAGCTCCGGCGGCTTCGGGATTGTGTTCGCTGCACCAGTAGCGGAGCCTTGAGACGCTGCGGAGTTTGAAGGCGATGTCGTCTCTGCTGGTTGCATCCCCTCCGTGGGGTTTGTATCTGGAACGACCATGGCGATCACTTCAGGGTTAATCTCCCTTAACCGGGGATCGGTGAGATAGTTGCGGTTTTCCTTCACCATTTTCTTTCGGGCGAAATCCGTGGCAGACGTAAGCTCCTTGTGGAGATTTTCAAGCATATCTGTGGCTATCCCGAGCACAGTTTCATTCGCGAAAACCAGGTCCCAATTTTTCGCCAGTTGCTTAAACGTGAGGTATTCAACAAAATCCCACCGTATTTCTTCCCGGCCCAGTAGATGGATGAGGTCGCGGTGGTGGTCGGCGAGCCAGGCGTCGAAAAACTCGACCATTAACCGCCCGAAGCGGGAATCGAGCGTTGACCAACGCGCACCGGCAGCAATAAGTGCATCAATGTAGTCGAGATGGTAGGTGGCACGATTGGTGGCGATTCGACGACCGCGAAGCGCATCCTTGTTACGGTCAATAGCGTCGAGGAGGTGTTGGTTGGTGTTATGGAAGAAATTGAATCGCCAGTTCCCGAGCGCGATCTTCGCCTCAAGCCAGGGCACAATTTTTTGGGGGTCAGCGCACAACGGCTCCCACAGCTGGGCATTCTGTAGCGCCGCCACATAGTCATTGATGTCCCAATTTCCGAAGGTTATTGTGTAGAAGATATCCGCAAGGTCAGGGTGCTGAGCAACTGCGCGCGGCATCTTCGTGAGGATCGTGTTCAGCAACGATTCGGGGGTTTCGGGGAAACTCCGGCTGGGCAGGTACGCTGCGATCAGCTCAATTGTGGCGGCTTCGGGGTCTATGCCTGCGTTTTTAGCCAAAGCTTCAAGGTCTTTGAAGACCTTCACGTACAAGCTGACACCAGCGCGAACTTGGTCGATTAATAGATTGAAAAAGTAGTCGAAAGCTTCCTGTGGTTCCATGCGTGTGGCCACGTTTTTTGCTTCGTTGGACAGTGCTTTCGCCGTGACTACCCCGAGTTTGGTGAATTCCGTGAAAGCGTGGGAGTGGCGTTCGTTGTCGATGGGGAGGGCGTAGAATTCCTCGATATCGCGGGCTTTGTTGAAGTACTGCTTGCCGTAGGGGATATTCCCGGCGAGTGCGAATATGCGGGCGATTTCCTCCAAAAACGTAGGCAGGAAATGCGGCGCGGAGTTCTGTAAGGCCACAGTGAGCTCGTCGATGCGGTCTTTCACCTGCCCCGCGTGGGTATGTGCTTTTCGACGCGCCCACTCCACGTCCGCAACAAGGTTGAGGGCGTGCTGCGCGTTGTCTGGGTCGGTGAGAATGGCCCACGCGGGGAAACCCGCGGCGCGTTTCGGGGTGAAACCGATGTGGGTCTGATTCATCTTTTCCACACCAACCGCAGAAAAAGCCACTGTTTCTGCTGTTTCCAAAGGCTCGGGAACTAGCCGAATGATTGGCGAGGTTAATTGATTCGTGGCATAGGTGACAACTAGAGCAGGAATATCGTTGCGATGCGGGGTGGAATGCAGGCGAATCATGGTCGTAAATTGTAGTTACTCGCTTCAATGTTCGAGAGGAAACGGAGATTATTTTTACCTCGATACCGTTTTGTAGTGAGTTCTTCATAGCCTGGTACGTCACCTGATTTGTAGCGTTCCCAGACCTCGGCGAAAAGATTCGGGTAGGGCAGGATCGGTGGGCAGGTGTCTACGATGGGGCGGCATTTTGTGTCATCCCACAGGAGGTAGTGGGGTGCTTTCCAGGTTTCCATAGCGGGGCCAGTATCGCTTTTGTCCAGCCATCCGCCGGGTAGGAAGACGCTGCGTTTAGCGCCTGTGCGTTTGGCTGTGATTATGAGTTCTTTTTCTAGAAGTTCCTCGGTTGCTTGGTCGAGTTGTTTCTTCGCCCAATTATTCCACTTCTTTACCGCCGCGTCGGTGGGTGTGGTAAGAGCGAGAAGTTGCAGGAAATACCGTGCCGCATCTGCACTGATTTTCAAGGTTTTCGCTGCATCTGCGACCACGTGGGGTGCGCTGGTTGATGGGTCTTGTTTGGTGCCTGTGATTGGGGTGCCGGTTTTGAGGTAGGTGAGTAGCTGGTCGAGGTGGCCTTCTGTGTATATGCGTAGTGCGTGGGTGTTGGGGTGAGTGACTTCAGATTCGGCGCGGTTGTATTCGCAGCCGAGTGGAACTCGTGGATCAGTGTGGGCATCGTGGCATAGTTCTTGGATTTGGCGTGCAAGGGTTTGCGCGGTGCTCGTTGCTGGCTCCACTAGGTGTGCTAGGTGCAGGTACAGTGGCAGCAGTCGATCCATTTTCCGTTCCGGAGGAAGCCCACCAGCGCGAATACCACCGTGGAAGTCAGAGTTGACGGTCTCACGAATGCTGACGGGGAGTGCCTTCCACATGTCCTCGGTAATGTGAATCCATGGTTTACCCCACAACTGTTCCCAAGCCACGCCGATACTTTCTATGTTGGGGCCTTGGGCGAGGTAATTATCGTGCCAAGCTACTGCTAAGAACGTGAGGTGGCGGGAATCGAAGTGGTCACAACCGTATTCAATATAGGAGGAAATTTCACGTTCACTGAGCCCAAAGCGGTCCCGCACACTCCACTCTTTGCCGCTGGATATCCACTCCGGAACACTCCACTCCAAAGGATCGCCGTAGAAACTGCTGAAGAAGTAAGCCCAAAGCTGGGGCGGAAGGGTGGTTACGGTTGAGGCTTTTTCGGCGACATCGGCAAGGGTGATCGTGTCCCATGCTGGGGTTGGTCGTTTATTGGCCCGGTGGCGTTTTTCGTGCCAGTGTAGGATTTCGTCGATTTTGCGTTTGAATTCTTCTTTTGGGATGAAAAATTCATCATCGAGGGCTCCTAGTAGGGGAGATATGTCGGGGCGCTGGGTGAGGGAGGGGTTCCAGAGTGCGGTGTTTTCTTCGTCTTGAGTCATGTAGAAAACATTGTTGTCCCACAAATATTCAATCGATGAGGTTGAGTAATCCTTGGGGAGGATGATTCGGCGCCATGTTCCTAATACGTTGTAGTCGGCGCACCAGTGTAGGAATGCGTGGTAGGAACGAACGTCTTCGAGATTGAGCGTTGGGGTGGCCAACCATGAAAGCCACAATGTTTCTCGTGCAATAGTGTCACGCAAATAGCCAGAACCCTGATAAAAGCGTGCAGCACCACGGTTTTGTGGGGCACTAAGCTCGCAGGCAAGATTGTAAACATCAGCATCTAGGGAGTAGCGATCCCCAAATTCGATGGGTGGTTGAGGAATTTCTTCTGGTGAGTCCTCGTGTGGGGAAAAACTTGCGTACAGGTGCTCTAATTCTTGGGGTATCGCTGCAAGTTCGGGCAGTGAGATCGGTGCAATGTCGTTGACCTCTACGATGATTCCGGCGATTGCGGCGGCAAGTATGGAGTCGTTGTCGGCAAAGTCAAGGATTGTTAAGGGGTTTGCTATCAGTTCTGCTGCTTGGTTGGTGGTGCAGTTACGCATTCGTGTACTGACTTTTTCGTTGCGGATTGTTAGTTGGTGAAACCCTACCGGTGGCAGCAGGTTGAGCACATGATCTTTCCCGTCGTGGGTGCGTGATGGGGCGATGGGGGTGTCGGTGGCGGCGTCGAAAAGCTTGTGCGACGTTCCCCATTGTTTCCGCAAGTACCAGTAACCCGCTTGGGGTCTTTCTACCACGAAAAATTCTTCCTCTTGTGGGCAGTGGAATGTACCCAGCGGGCTGATAAACCAGCATCCTTCCTGCGTGCTGGTGAGGGAGATGCCGTAGAGACGATCACCATCATGCCCAAACGGTGATTTGCTGGTGGTGTCCGTTGCCATAGTAGTGAAGCTGTACGAAAAAGAAACCTGTGCATCGTGACGAGCTGCTACCGCAATAGCTTCGGGAATCTCAAGACCTAGCACAGCACCTTGCGCGAACCGTTTATCGAAAACCTTGCATGGCATTTTCTCACCACTAGGAAGAACTGTTACGTGGTCAAGAGACTGCTGTGAGGTGGCGTAGATGGGGCCGAAACCAGCTTGGGTTCCTGCCGGTTCAGTCTCCAAATCATCTCCACAAATGGCAGCAGTCCCAGCATAGAAAGTTCCATCAATGGTGTTTGTGTATTCCGCGAAATGGTAGGTGTACACAGACCCGTTGATCTGATGGGGTTGGTCTTCGCTCAACCACATCCACATGTGTTTCTGGGAAGAAGAATCGAAGTAGATCACAAGCAGATCCGTGTCGGTGGGGACTATTTTCACCCAGCGTTTGCCGAGTGCATGATATTTTCGCACCACCTCACCGTTACAAACAATGAAGGTTTCCCCTGACTTAACCCACACCCATGGGTAGGTTCCCGACACAAGCGAATTGGAGTAATCAGCTAAGTCTGCTGCTACTTTTTCAAAGGTGGGCCACGTGTACTCGACGAGTGTTCCGCGGCGGAGGCGTTCAGCGAGTTCTTCGGCGGGGTCGACGTGGAGGATTTCTTCGACTAATTCGGGGTAAAGCTCATGGATGCGCGAGTCGGTGAAGCTTTTCCTGTCGAGTTTTAGCTCGCTCCATTTCTCCAATGATCCTCTAGCGTTGGCGCATTTTGCGCGAATTTCCTCCAGCTTCCAACCAATGAGTTTGCGCGTGGGTTCGCCACTGAGCAGCACATCAAGGTTTTCGGAAAAGTTGTAGCTAGACAGGCTTTCGAGAAGTGTTTCGCGCAGGTCCTGCCTTCCCATGAGGAATGCAAGGTCACGGTGGTGGCTTTCGTACCACTCGTTGAAGGGGAGCGAAACTTTTTGGGTCTTGGGGTTTCTTCGGGGTTGCCATTGTGCGCCAGCTGCGATGAGGGCGTCTAAATAGTCTAAGTGGTAGTGTGAGCATTCCGTTTCCACTCGGTGCCCAGTGAGTACTTTCGTGTTGGCGATGATTGCGTTCAATAAATCGGGGTTGGAAATGGCCCAGAATGCCCAGCGTGCGTTGCCGTGTTCAATGACTAGGTCAAGCCAGGTGATGAATTTTTCTGGGTTTGTGTGGAGTGGTTGCCAGAGTGCAAGTTGTTGGAGGGCTTTGATGTAGGTGTTGATGTTCCACTCTAGGGGGATTGAGGTGTAGAGTTGTTTGCCCAGTTCGGGGTGGGTTTTGAGTGTGTCGGGTAGTGCTTTGAGCACTATTTTCAGGAGCTTTTTTGATGAGATGGCAAAGGCGGGTGTGGGGAGGTAGGCTGCGGTGGATTCTTGGTGTACTTCGCGTGTGGTTTTGCCTGCGTTTGTGCCGAGTTGTGTGAGGGCTTTTACGGCTTTGGCGGGTACTGGTTTGTCTATGGTGGCTTGGGTGATCAGCAGGGAGAAGAAATACTCGTAGGCTTTTGACGGTTGCAGGTGGGTGGCGGCGGTGTGAGCTTCTTGTGTCAGTGTTTTTTGATCTACTACGCCTAAGGTGAGGAATTCGGTGAACGTTTGGGTGTGGCGGTCGATGTCGATGGTGAGGGCATGGGTGCGTTCCACGTCGCGTGCTTTAGCGAAATACTTTTCGGCGAGGGAGTGTTTATCGATGCTGATGAAGATTTGGGCGATTTCCTCTAGAAAGGTGGGGAGGAAGTGCGGGGCGGATTTTTCCAAGTCTCCGGTGAGCTGGTCTACCCGTTTCTTCACCGCACCTGCTTGAGCTGCAGCTTTTCGACGCGCCCACTCCACATCTGCAACAAGATTCAACGCGTGTTGCGCATTACCCGGGTCTGTCAGGATAGCCCACGCGGGGAAGCCGGTGGTGCGTTTGGGTGTGTAGCCCACGAGGCTGTGGTGTTGTTTTTCTGCGCCGAATGTCTCCCACATTTTTGTTTCCGCTGTCTCAAGGGGGTGTGCAACGAGACGGATCACCGGCGGGATAACACCACCGGTGATGTAGGTGACGGCTAGAAGTTCATCGTCGGTGGGTTGTTTCGTTGCGTGGATGTGAATCATGGGGAGACTTTCCGAGGTAAAGGTTTATCGTTTTCTGCGGTATCTGGTGGTCGTGAGTTCCTCGTAGCCTGGTACGTCTCCTGTTTTGTAGCGTTCCCATACTTCGGTGAAGAGTTCGGGGTAGGGCATAAGTGGTGGGCAGGTCTCTACAATGGGGCGGCATTTGGTGTCTTTCCACAACAGGTAGTGTGGTGCTTTCCACACTTCCATCGCGGGGCCGGTGGTACTTTTCTCTAACCAACCGCCGGGGAGGAAGACTTTGCGTCCTGTGCCTGCGCGTTTCGCGACGACCACAAGCTTTTTGTCCACCAATTCTTGGCGTGCTTGGTCGAGCTGAACCTTAGTCCAGCCATTCCACTTCTTCACGTGGGTATCCATAGGGCGGGTCAGTGCCAAAAGTTGCAGGAAGTAGCGTGCCGCATTTGCGCTGATGCCCAAGGTTTTTGCCGCATCAGCCACAATGTTTGGTGCGCTGATGGTGGGGTCTTCTTCGATTCCCTCTATAGCTTTACCTGTGTTGAGGTAGTGGAGAAGGGAATCGAGATACCCTTCCTTGGCTAACCGGAGTGAGTGCTCATTGGGCTCAGATTTTTTAAACAGTTTTGAGGTGTACTCGCAGCCCAACGGCACCTGAGGATCATCAACTGTGCACTGAGTGGTTTCGAGGATGCGTTCGGCAAGGTTCTTCGCTTCTGTGCTTGATGGTTCTACGAATTGAACTAGGTTGAGATAAACCGGCATCACCTTGCTCAAACACCAATTGATAGACCCATTGATTGTCTTAATTCCACCGTGAAAAACGTGGTCGACGTTGTTTTGTAATTGAGTAGGGAGAGTATCCCACATTTCATTAGTGAGATGAATCCATGGTGTGCCCCACATTTCTTCCCAAGCTGCACCGATTGCCGCAGCGCTGGGGCCATCGGTGAGGTAGTCCTTGTGCCAGGCAAGCCCTTGAAAGGTTTGAAAGTAGTAGCCGAAGTTCTTGTGATAGTGCTCTATACACGATGCGATTTCCCGCTCCGTATAGCTCAGTACTTCCGAAGCTTCCTCGGGGGTGATTCTTGAAGTCCACGTCATAGGAGCGCTGTACCTTGTCAGTGGGCCGTCGAATACTCCGGCGAACAGGCACTCCCAATGCTGCGGTGTCAAAGTGGTCACCGCGGCTACTTGAGCAGCCGCTTCGGTGACGTTACCGTCACCCCACGCAGGAACCATTCCCATTCCTTCAGCGTGTCGCTTTTCATGCCACGCCAAGATGTCGTCAAGGGCCTGCTTGAACTCAGCCTTGGGCATGAAAAGTTCATCGTTAAAAGTGTGGGGTTTTTCCACATGGTTGGGGCGATCACTGATGTCGGGATTCCACAGCACAACGTTGGAGAGTGAAACAAAAAGCTGCTTGTTCTCCCACCTATCCTGATAGAAACCGTCGGTTAGGTTCAGTCGGCGCCACACACCCAGCACGCCATAGTCGGCGCACCAATGCAACAACTTGCAAAAGAACCTGACATCCTCCAATGCAGCCCCTGGTGTTGCTAGTCGTGTAAGCCAGATCTTTTCCCGCCCAATGGTACCAACGATCTGGGAGCAGTCATGGCTAACGTTTGCTTCGCCAGCTTCCTGCGGGTTGTTCAATGTTGAAGCTAGTTGGTGCATGTTAATGATGAAGGACTCCTCTATCTCACTTTCAGAGCGAGACGGAGGTAGGGGAATGACGGATTCTTCAGATTGCTCCATAGGAGAAAAACGTGCGTAAAGGTGCTCTAATTCTTCTGGCACAGTGTCAAGGACAGGGAGCTCAACTGATGCCGTGTCAATCACACCAATATCGGCAATAATTCCCGCAATCGCCGACGCAAGAACCGAATCATTATCGGCGAACTCTACGATGCTCAAGGGGTTAGCGATTAATTCCGCTGCCTGCTCCGTAGTGCAGCTACGCATCTTCGCGCTGACTTTCTCGTTGCGGACCGTAAGCTGGTGGAACGCGGCCGGTGGCAGCAAGCTCAGCGGGTGATCCTGGCCAGTATGAATGCGCGATGGTGCGATTTGGGTGTCGGTGGCGGCGTCGTAAAGCACATGTCCAGTACGCCAGTCTTTGCGTAGATACCACACATCAGCCTGGGGTTTGCGCACCGCGAAAAACTTTTCATCGGACACGAAGGTACCTAGCGGGCTTATATACCAGTATTTTTCCGAGTCTTTTTCCAAGGAAATACCATACGTGCGATCGCTGTCAACACCGAACGGGGAGTGCAACGTTGCATCAGTGGTGGTTGTAGTGAAGCTATTGTTAAAGGAGAACTCCGCGCCATTTTCGGCTGCCACAGCACTAACATCAGGAAGATCGATTCCAGGTAATGTGCCTTGCGTTAGCTGCTTTCTAAAATCTTCCGACGAAATTTTTTCTCCACTGGGAAGAACGACAATCTGAGCATTTTTATCAGCGTACACTGGGCCAAATCCCACGTGGTTACCCACCGGTAAGGATTTCAAATTACCTTCTCGGATTGGGATAGTGCCAACGTACAAGGTTCCGTCAATTGTGCTGATATAGTCCGCACAATGGGAACTATAGAAAGTTTCTTCAATGGTGTAGGAGGTGCCTTCGTTTAACCACAGCCACTTGTTTTCATGGCTAGAGGAATCATAGTAGATTGCCAACACATCGTCGTCAGTGGGGATCATTTGTGCGTACATCATGCTGGGCAGGCGGTATGTTCGCACCACATCGCCGCTGATTACCCTGAGGTCCTTCTCGGCACGAAGACACACCCACGGGTAGGTAGCGGAAATTGTAATATCATCCTCAGCCATAGCGCTCACGGTTTTCTCAAACGTAGGCCACGTGTATTCCGCGATCGTGCCACGGCGTAGCCTTTCTGCCAACTCATAGGCGGGGTCGATGTGCAAAAGCTCCGCCACGAGGTCGGGGTAAAGTTCGCGGATACGCGGATCGTTGATGTGCTGTGTGTGGTGTGTGAGAGTTCGCCACTCTTCCATTGATCCGGTGGCGTTTTCCCGCAGTTTACGGTAGGTTTCCAGCTTCCAGCCCACCAGCTTCTGGGTTGGTTCGGCTTCCAACAACGCGGTGCAGTCCTCTTCGAGTGACGCAGGTGGGAGATCCGCAACAAGCTGATCGCGAAGGTCCTCCCTGCGGAGTAAAAACTCAAGGTCACGGTGGTGAACTTTAAACCACCCGTCGTATTGGAAGGAGGGGCGCCACGAATACTGGCTCGGTTTCAGTTTCCACTTCATGCCAACGGCGCTGAATGCGTCAAGGTAATCGAGGTGGTACTGCGAAGCTTCAACCAGGAGCGGGAGTCCAGCAAGTGCATCTTTGTTGGCAACGATTGCGTCTAGCAAGTCAGGGTCGGATGCTGTTATGTAGCGCCATGCGGAATTAGCGTGTGCCACCAGTGCTTCAATCCAGGGAACGAACTTCTCTGGGTTTGTGTGCAGGGGCTCCCACAGATTGAGTTTCTTTAAAGTCGTGACATATTCGACGACATCCCACTTTTCGGGGATGGAAGTGTAGAAGTATTCGCTGCTTTCAGGGCGGGTTTCGAGTAGACCTGGCATGACCGCAACGATTTTCTTCAGCACTGATGCCGGTGACTTCGGGAAGCTGCGGGTGGGTATGTAGGCTGCGACTAGTTCTTGTTCCACGTCGGTTGCGGATTTTCCGGCATTTTTACCTAAGAATTGGAGGTCTTTGAACGCGTTGGCGTAGATTGTGGACCCAGATTTTGCTTGGTCGATCAGCAGAGCAAAAAAGTAATCATAGGCTTCTTGTGGCTGCATCCTTGTTGCGGCGTCGCGGGCTTCTTGGGAGAAGGCTTTCGCGCTGACAACGCCGAGTGCGGCGAATTCGGCGAATGCCTGGGCGTGGCGCTCCGCGTCCACCGTTAGTGAATGTGTGCGCTCAACATCGCGGGCTTTGCCGAAGTATTGCTTGGCGTAGGGGAGGTTTTCAGCTTCAACGAAAATACGCGCGATTTCTTCTAGAAAGGTGGGCAGGAAATGTGGGGCGGATGCCTGAAGTACACCAGTGAGCTGGTCGATGCGTTTTTTCACCGCACCTGCTTCGGTTTTTGCTTTTCGACGCGCCCACTCCACGTCCTGCACCAGGTTGAGGGCGTGTTGCGCATTACCTGGGTCGGTCAGTATTGGCCAGGCTGGGAAGCCGATGGCGCGTTTGGGTGTGTAACCGACAAGTGTGTGGGTGGTTTCGTTTAGTCTGAGGTTTTTCAGTCCGAGTGTTTCGGCGATGATGAGTGGTTCGGGGATGAGTCGAACGATCGGGGCAAGCCCAAGGTCACTGCTGTAGCTGACGGCAGCCAGTGATACGTCGTGGGTTTTTGGGGTGGGGTTAATGTGGATCATTGTGTGTCGTGCTTTCTGCGGTGGTTAGCGCTTGGTGCGGTATCTGGTGGTGGTGAGTTTCTCATAGCCTGGTATGTCACCTGATTTGTAGCGTTCCCACACCTCGGTGAAAAGTTCGGGGTAGGGCACCAGCGGTGGGCAGGTTTCCACGATGGGGCGGCATTTGGCGTCTTTCCACAGCAGGTAGTGGGGTGCTTTCCACACTTCCATGGCCGGACCAGTGTCACTTTTGTCCAACCAACCGCCTGGTAGAAATACGCTTCTTCCTGTACCAGTACGCTTGGCGGTGACTACAAGTTCCTTGTCCAGTAATTCCTGTTTAGCCTGTTCCAGCTGTTTCTTGTTCCACCCGTTCCACTTCTTCACATCGGCGTCGGTGGGTTTGGTTAGCGTTAGAAGCTGCAAGAAATACTTAGCGGCATCGGTGCTGATCTCAAGTGTTGTGGCAACGTTAGATACTGTCTCGGGGCTAGAAATGTGTGGGTCTTCCTTGATACCTGTGACGGCAGTGCCGGTTTTCAGGTAGTCGAGGAGAGAATCGAGATATCCTTGCTGAACCACTAGAGGGTAGAAAGCCTCGGCGTCTGAACGTTTTATTTGCTCAGTGAAGTCTGCCCCTAACACAACATCGGGGTAGGGGACGTGACAGGTTGCGATTTCGCTGATGCGCTCTGCTAGTCGACGCGCCTCGTCGGTGCCGGGCGTCACCAAATGCGCGAGGTAAATATACACAATCAACAGCTTCGCGGTTTTCGCACGTGACGAACGTGCACTAGACGCGGTATGGAATTCGTTGTTCAACGCCGAGTGATATGAGGCGGGAATGGCATCCAAAATATCGTCGGTGAGGTGAATCCACGACCTGCCCCACAACCGTTCCCACACGGCACGAATGCCGTTAATGGCTGGCCCGGTGTTTAGGTAGTCGTCGTGCCAGGCCATGCCAAGAATTTCGCGATGGTGATCGTGGAATGTGGACCAAAGGTTTCGATCGAAGGACGATACCGTTACCTTCGGAAGCTTCAAGATTTCAGCGGCGAGATTGACACAATCTTCTTGGAACGGCAGTGCTTTTTCGCTGTAACCAGCGGTGAAAAAGCACGCCCACATTTGTGGCGGAAGAGTTGAAACTTCAGCAGCCGCAGTGGCTTTCGCAGCGATGGTTGTTGTACCCCATGCTGGTGTGAGGTGGGTGCCGGTGGCGTGCCGGTTTTCGTGCCATGCGAGGATTTTATCGAGGGCGGTTTGGAACTCGTCTTTTGGCACGAAAAGTTCGTCATCACATGTGTCCGATTGTGGTGGTTCGTGGGGAGGCTCTGTTAAAGCGGGGTTCCATAACCAAGCGCGAAGTTCGTAGTCGTTGACCAGAATCCTCTTGTTATCCCAGCGGCTTCCACCTTTAACCTTGGGACTATCAGATGCAAGGGTGGCACGACGCCACGTTCCGAGTACCTGATTCTGCGCGCACCAGGAGAGAAAAGCGTGGAAAAGCCGCACTCGTTCCAGCGGTTGGCCTGGACATGCCAACCACGACAGCCATATCTTTTCCCTGCCGATGGTGTCACGCACCATGATGGAAATCTCGGGGAAATGGACAGCTCCGGATTCCTGCGGATTGTTGAGAATTGTTGCAAGCTTGTGCATAGAAACAACAGCCTTTCCGCCCGACATATGTGGTCGAATGTCAGGTGGATTGGGAATTTTAACCGCAGCTGCCTTTTTCGGCTGGGTTGTTTCAGTCACATCAATTGACGGAAACATGTTGTGGGTTTTGCTCCCAACCGGCTTCTTTGTATCCCTTACGATGTGAGGAGCATGGCTTGTGTACAAAAATTGCAACCACTCTGGAACCTCATCGAGTTCAGGCAAGGCGAGTTCCACCCCAGAAATTTTTCCTACTTCGACAATGATTCCTGTGATCGCAGCGGCGAGAGTCACATCGTTATCAGCAAATTCGAGGATGCGTAGTGGGTCGGAAATCAGCGCGGCAGCCTGCTTCGTTGTGCATTCGCGCAAACGTGTACTTGCGGTTTCGTTTCGGACCTTAAGGTGGTGGAACCCGGCGCGGGGGAGGCGATGAAGAATGTGGTTTGTGCCGGAAGATGTGAGTGATGGCGATATCTGGGCGTCGGTGGTGGCGTCATAAAGCGTCGTCCCTTCTGCCCAAATCACGGATTTCCGTAAAAACCACACGCCCGAATGCGGTTGCTTTATAGCTAAGAATGATTCATCGGCGGAGTGGAACGTCCCTAGCGGGCTGACCACATACGCACCGGAGGACTCAGTTTCGAGCACCAGCGCGAAATGCCTACCATCATCCAACCCGAATGGAGAGTCAACGGTTGAGGTCACAGCAGGGGCGCTAAAGCTGTCGCCGAACGAAAGCTGTGCACCATGCTCAGCCGCCAGCGCGGCAGCCTCAGGAAACTCAAGTCCCTGAAGCGTGCCGGCAGCAAATTGCTTATTCAGCGCAGCTGTGGTGATTTTCGCCATCGTAGGTAGAACCGTGAATGATTGCGCATGTGCGTTGTTTGCTGCATACACTGGGCCGAACCCAAGCTGGACCCCTTTCGGGTCAGAATCTAGCTCACCTGCTGTGATAGGAGCGGGGCCGATGTGTAAGATGCCGTCGACAGTGGTGGCATATTCGCCGCCTGTGTTCTCGTAACTGTATGATGGCGGCGCGGTAATTAGGTGCGGTTGTGGGTCGGAAAGCCACAGCCACCACCTGTCCCACCCATTCGCCGTGTAGTTGGTGTAGGCGACGAAAACGTCGTCGTCGGTGGGAACCAGGGTGTCCACGTTCTCGACCGGGATCTCACAGTCGCGCACCGACGCCCCGCTAAAGATACGAACTTTTTTCCCATTAACCGCGGTGACGAACGGAAATACTGCGGAAATGGACGTGTCCTGGTTGATAAAATCGGCGGCGTTTTCTTCGAACTCAGGCCACGTGTATTCCACAAGAGTGCCGCGCCGCAGCCGTTCGGCAAGCTCTGCGGCGGGGTCAACGCTTAGCAGCTGGGCAATGAGTTCAGGAAAATACGCGCGCAACCGAGAGCTGGAGACTCGGCTGGCATGCCAGTTCAATCGGAGCCATTCAGGGTGTGAACCCCGCGCCTTGGTCTGGCCATCCCGCATTTCTTCAAGCTTCCACCGAATTACCGTGCGGATAGGCTCCCCGCTTAATAGGACGGTGGCGTGGCGGGAAATATTCAGATCCGCCAAACCACGCAGGAACCACGAGCGGTATTCTTCCTGCGCAACCAGGTGCGCAAGATCCCGATGGTGTTTACTAATCCACGCGGACATCATGAATTGTGCTTCAGCCTCGTCCGACGGTGGTATCGTCGACCACTCCACCCCCGCCGCGATCAGCGCGTCAAGGTAGTCGGGGTGGTATTTATTACTGTGCGTTGAAATGTGGAGCCCGGCTAGCGCCGCATGGTTGCGGTCAATTGCTCGCAGAAGTTCCAGGTTAGTGGCATCAAAGAATCGCCATTTCTTATTCCCGTGGGCAGTGATGTCCGCAATCCACTGTCGAAACCGCTCCGGGTTGGACGCAAGCGGTTCCCACAGCCCAAGTTTGTGCAGGTTGTCCACATAGTTGGTCACATCGTGCCATTGGGCCGGAATGATCGAGTAGAGGGCTTCTTGTAGTTCGGGGTGCGTGGCTACTATTTCCGGAAGCGTACGAAGCACCACCGCCAGCACCGCGTCTGGGCTTGTGGCGAAACTCCGGGTTGGTACATACGCAGCCGTGAATTCTTCCTGGATTTGCCGCTCGCTCAAACCAGCAGCTTTGCCCAAAAACTTAAGGTCTGTGAGGATTTTACTGTATGTCTCCGCGCCTGACTCGGCTTGGGTGATAACCAGGTTGAAAAAGTACAGGTATGCTTCCTCAGGTTCTAGCCGCTTGGAAGCATCGCGTGCTTCCTGTGAAAAAACTTTTGCGGTCACAAGTCCCATACGGGCAAACTCCACGAACGCCTGGGCGTGTCTAGCCTGGTCAATAGCTAAATCGTGCGCGCGTTCAACGTCGCGGGCTTTGCCGAAGTATTGTTTCGCGTAACTGAGATTTCCTGCATCGGCGAAGATTCGGGCGATTTCCTCTAGAAAGGTGGGCAGGAAGTGCGGGGCGGAGGACTGCAGTGTTGTGACCAGTTCGTCGATACGTTTTTTCACCTTGCCCGCTTCGGTTTTTGCTTTTCGACGCGCCCACTCCACGTCCTTGACCAGGTTGAGGGCGTGTTTTGCGTTACCTGGGTCGGTCAGTATTGGCCAGGCGGGGAAGCCTGCTGCGCGTTTTGGGGTGAAACCGCAGTTGTGGCGGGTGGTTTCTTTCAATCCGAATGTGTCAAGGGAAAGGCTTTCTGCCTCAATGAGTGGTTCAGCAACCAACCGGATTATAGGTGGAATACCAAGGTTGGTGGTGTACGTGACAGCGGCGAGGGGTGCATCGTTTGCTGTTTGAGAGGAACGAAGAATTATCATGTGAGATCACATTCAGGGCCAGGGGAAGATTCTTAGTTTTTCGGGTTGTGAAGGGAAGCGGGAGGTTCGTATTGTGGACTGTCGCCAGTTTTATACCGTTGCCACACTTCGTGGAAGAGCTCAGGGTAGGGCAGAAGCGGCGGGCACGTCTTTACCAGTGGGCGGTTGGTGGCCTCCTCCCACAGCAGGTAGTGTGGCGTTTTCCACGCCTCAAGTGCGGGGCGAACGGAGGGAACGTCGTACCAAGGACCCGGCAGGAACACACTTCGACCTGACCCAGCTCGCTGGGCTTGAACTACAAGGTCGGTCGAGGCTAATTCCGCTATGACCTGGTTGAGGTGTTTCCGGTCCCAGCTATTCCACTGTTGGATATTGGCATCGGTGGGGTTGGGGAGGGCCAGAAGCTGTAAGAAATACCGTGCTGCATCGGCGGTGAGGTTCAAGGTTTTCGCAGCATCACTTACTACATCAGGTGCAGTGACCTGCGGGTCTTGCTTAAATCCCACGATGGGAGTGCCTTGGGTGAGGTACGTAAGCAGTGCGTCGAGTGTGCCTTTATTTGCCGAAGGCAAAGGTTTGCCCTGACGATCCGTGAACGGTTTAACTGACAACGTGAGACCACGGTGGATGAGCAAATCGGGATCTTCTATCGCGTGTTGCAGCCGCATGGCCAAAGCTTGGGCGCTAGCACTCCCTGGCTCCACCAGGTGCGCTAAGTGAAGGTACACCGATAATAGGTCTGCGGTTTCCCCGTATCTTGAATTGGTTGCGTCAGGGGCACTGCTGTGGAATCCTGCATCAACCATCGGCTGAAGTGAAGCCGGTATTTGGTCCCACATTTCGTCACTGAGGTGAATCCAAGCCGGGCCCCACAGGCTTTCCCAAGCTGCGCGAAGATTCGTGATGCTTGGGCCTTCTTCCAAGTATCCATCATGCCATGCGAGGGCATGGAAAATTGCGTGGCGGCCGTCGAAAATGGTCATCGCTTTCCTCGGGAACGATCGGATGGTAGTGGCCGGTAACCCAAGTAATTGGCTGAGCGTCGCATCACGTTCCTCACCCAAGGTGGTTTCGGAATTGAAGCAAACACCCGCGAATAGTAACGCCCACACGTGCGGCGGAAGCGAGGTCACCGAAGCCGCATCTTCGGCTGCGTGAGTCACAGTGGTGGTAGTCCACGAGAAATCCATGCCGGCAGATGCCACGTGACGATTTTCGTGCCAAGTGAGAATCTTGTCGAGAGCCTGCGTGAATTTTTCGCTTGGCATGAACAGCTCATCGTCGAAAGCCTCCTCAACCACAGGCTCGTCGGGTGGTGACGTGACAGAGGGATTCCACAGGTAGCCGAACCCGTCATGGTATCCCAAAAACATCCGGCTGCTTACCCACCTCGTTCGCATATCGGCAAACACACGATCCTCAGCGAAACTCCTGCGCCGCCACACACCCAAAACACCATGTTGGACACACCATGACAACAACGCATGATAGGAGCGCACCATGTCGAGAGAGAGCACTGGTGACGCCAGCCACGCAAGCCACAATTTCTCCCGGCCAATCGTGTCGAAAATAAATTGTGCCTCACGAAGAACATGCACGTTTCCAGAGTTTCGGGTTTTGCCCAGAATCGAGGCAAGATCGACCAGCGCCACCGCAAAATCTTTGTGGGGGTGCGCAGAATCAAGGTTTGGTGGTTCCGGGATTTCCTGCTCACTAACCTCTACCGGCTGCACAGTTTTATACAAGTAATGAAGCGGTGCTGGCACAGACTCAACCTGTGGAAGCTTGAGCGAAACCAAATGAATGTTACTAATCTCAACAATGATTCCCGCGATAGCGGCAGCCAAGGTTTCATCCCCAGAAGCGAAGTCGAGGATCTTCAACGGATTGGCCAACAATTCCGCAGCCTGCTCATACGAACAGCTACGCATCCGTGCACTTACCTGCTCGTTTCGAGGGCGCAGGAAATGGAAACCGTGCAACGGCAGGTCATTAAGAATATGCTCAACGCCTTGATCCGTGAGCGAGCCGGCGACGGGGGAACCCGTTTCGGCGTCGATAAGCGAGGGTTTCACACCGTTATCTAGGTACCACACACCCTCACTAGGGCGCTTAATCACAAAAGCATCGGTGGCGAACACGCCCAGCGGGCTGACGCGGAAATCTTGTTGTTCCTTCGTGCATAAAGCGATGCTGAACAGGCGATCGCCTTCAACACCGAAGGGGGAGTCGGTGGTCTGTTCTGTGACCGTCGCAGTGAAACTATGTTTGAAATCAATTTCAGCATTGTGCTTTGTGGCAACCGCACTCACCTGAGGCAAATCAAGCCCCGACAACTCGCCACGACGGAACTTCTCGTGGAAAGCCTCGCCCGAAATAGTCTTTTCACCAGGCAGAACAGTGACATCGCGGTCAATGATCTCTTCGTACGGGTATTTGACGTGGATCCCTATCGCGTACACAGGGCCGAACCCCAACTGGAAACCAGACGGCACTTCAGACAGATCACCGTTACGGATCGGCGTCTTTCCAAAATACACGGTACCCTCGAAAGCACTGACAGTTTCCGCACCGAAGAATCGCAGAACCTCGGGCTTAATGTCGAACACAGTGCCGTCGTTGACCCACATCCATTTGTCTCGGAAAAGTTTGTCACCTGACAGGAGCAGAAAAACATCGTCATCAGTGGGAATAGCCCGCATCCACCGAAGATCGTGGGGAAAGGCGAATTCGCGCACCTTCTCACCGCTGAAGACAGTGAGTTTTTCCCGCTTCTTCACGCACACCCACGGGTATGTCGATGAGAAGTTAGTACTGTATGTACGAGGGGATTGGATGTGGGATTCGAACGTCGGCCAGATGTATTCCACGAGCGTGCCACGACGGAGACGTTCCGCCAGTTCAGCTGCTGGGTCGATGTGGAGGATTTCCGCAATAAGCTCAGGGTAGAGCGCACGCAATCGCGGATGATGCAGATGCTTTCTACTCTTGTCGAGGTCGGCCCATAGCTCCTTGGAACCAGTCACGTTCGAACGAAACTCGCGCAGCCTTGTAAGTTTCAAGGAAATGAGCTGTTTCACCGGCTCGCTACTGAAAAGCGCATCTAACTTCGTGGCTAAATACTCTGATGGAATGCTCGCAACAAGGGCCTCCCGCACCTTGTCCTGCTCCACCAAAAAACCGAGGTCACGGTGGTGATCCTCGCACCAGTGGGAAAATTCAAACTTGCCGGAGCAACCGCAATGGCAAGATTCTTTGCTCTTCCAACGTTGCTTGATATGTGCTTCTTCTACCCACTGGATTCCGGCAGCACTGAATGCGTCCAAATAATCGAGATGGTAGAAACCGTAGGAGAGTGGCAGGAAAGTGCCCTCCAAAACATCCTTGTGTGCAACAATCTGGTTGAGAAGATCAACGTGAGAGACGTGGAAAAACTTCCAATTCGTCTCATGGTGGTCAACGATTGTGGCTATCCACGATGCGAACTTTTCAGAATCCGCACACAATGGCTCCCACAGTTTCACCCCCTGCAATACGGTGACATAGTCGTAGACGTTCCACAGATCCGGGATGGTGGTGTAGATGATTTCCGCCAGCTCAGGTTCGTTTTTTACCAGCGCAGGAAGAACCTTGACAATGCGGGCCAGCACTGCTTCCGAGGAGTGCGGGAAGCTGCGGGTGGGGAGATATGCGGCGGTGAATGCAACGTCAATGTCGCGGGGCTTGAGTCCAGCTTTTTTACCGAGGAAGTGCAGGTCTTTGAGTGCGTTGGCGTATAATCCCGCACCGGCTTTGCACTGATCAATCAGTAGCCTAAAGAAGTAATCGTAGGCATCATGCGGTGTCATGCGGGCGGCCGCGTCGCGGGATTCTTGGGTAAAGGTTTTCGCGCCCACAACCCCGCAGCCTGCGAATTCGTCGAAAGCATACGCATGTCTATCGTTGTCGATAACTAGCGCGTGGGTGCGTTCAACCTCACGAGCCTTGGTGAAAAACTGTTTGGCGTAGTTGAGGTTCTCCGCCTCAATGAAAATCCGTGCGACCTCCTCAAAGAAGGTGGGAATGAAGTGTGGCACTGACCCCTGCAACTTTTCCGCCAGCTCCCCGATGCGTTGTTTTACGTTTCCCGGCTTGTGTTTTGCTTGTCGACGCACCCATTGCAGCTCCTTCATAAGATCTAAGGCGTGCTTCGCGTTACCTGGGTCGGTCAGTATTGGCCAGGCGGGGAAGCCTGCTGCGCGTTTTGGGGTGAAACCGCAGTTGTGGCGGGTGGTTTCTTTCAATCCGAATGTGTCAAGGTAAAGGCTTTCTGCCTCAATGAGTGGTTCAGCAACCAGCCGGATCACAGGTGGGAGTGGGATTTCGGCTGTGTAGGTAACGGCAACAAGCGGCGCATCGTTGGGATGCTGGGTGTAGTGCAAACGAATCATTGAGGGGCTACTTTCAAAGTCGATAGCGTCATGCGACAGAGAGTAAAAATGGGGTGGCTACAGGCGGTGTGCGCTGGTGAAGAATGCAAGCTCGCACCGCCCTTGGTCAGCGTTTACTGCGGTAGCGGGTCGTTTTGAGTTCTTCGTAGCCAGGTGTATCGCCGGAGGTGTACCTCGCCCAGACTTCGGCGAATAATTCTGGGTACGGAACAAGTGGCGGGCAGGTGGAAAGGACTGGCCTGGTTTTGGTGTCTTTCCACAGCAGATAATGGGGTGCTTTCCACATTTCCAGTGCGGGCCCGTCGTCGCTTTTTGTAAGCCAGCCACCGGGAAGAAAAATCGTTCGTCCAGCTCCGGCACGTTTGGCGCTTATGACGAGATTCTTTCCCAGAAGTTCCTCTGAGGCTTGTTCCAGCTGGTGTTTGCTCCAGTTATTCCATGCTTTAACGTCTTTGTCTGTCGGTTTGGTTAGAGCTAGAAGCTGGAGGAAATACCTGGCCGCATCGTTGCTGATATTGAGGGTTTCTGCTGCATCTGCAACAGTTTCGGGTGCGGCAACGCAGGGGTCTTGTGCGGTGCCACTACACGGTATTCCAGCCTGAAGATGCTTAAGAAGCACGTCAAGGTATCCTTCCCGCACCAGTTTTAATCCGTAGCGCGGTAGTAGCTCAGGCTGGTTTTTAACCGAGTCGTAATCTGCGCCTAACGGTTCATCGGCGTGTGTGATGTCGCCTTCGGCTAAAACCCGGATGCGGTGGGCAAGAGCGTGTGCTTGTTCACTGCCTGGTTGCACTTCGTGTGCAAGGGTGACGTAGACCGGCAATAACTCCGGTGATGCCGAATTATCAGCTGTGACTTCGGACTCGGGTTGGCCGTGAAAGCTGGCACCGATGTATTTGTAGAGCTGGTGTGGAATCCTCTCAAGCATGTCATCGTTGAGGTGAATCCATGGCGCTCCCCACAGTTGTTCCCACATGGCTTGTATCCGGTTGATGTCAGGGCCGTCGGTCAGGAAATGTTCATGCCACCCTATGCCCAAGAAGTCGTCGTCAAGGTAGCCAAGGTTCGATGGAAGCGATTTTTCTAGGGCGGTGATGTGCCGTTTAGATAATCCCAGCATGTCGGAGACGATATTTTCGCTTTCGCGTGCAAAGGGCATCCGGTAGCGGTGGCGGATACCTGCGAAAAAATACGACCAGAACCGTGGTGGCAGCGTGGAAATAGCGGCAGCTTCAGCCGCCTTTTCCGCAATCGTTGCGTAGTCCCACCCCGGTGTCAGTGCAGTTTTCGATTCGTGGCGTCGCTCATGCCAGGAGAGGATATCGTCGAGTGCTTTTGTAAACTCGTCTTTCGGCATAAAAAGCTCGTCATCGAGTCCGTGCGCAGTAAAAGCCTGCTCTGGTTTGATGCTGTAGGTGGGATTCCACAGCTTGGCGTGGAAATTGTAATGGTTAATGACCAAAACGTTGTTATCCCAGTAGCATTCTGGCGAATTTTGGGTGGCTGGCTTGGGAAGGGAAATTTTCCGCCAGGTACCTAACACCCCGTACGTGGCGCACCACGTCAAAAACGCATGGTAAATGCGCACAGTATCTAGTGGCAGTCCAGGTGATGCCAGCCACGATAGCCACCGTTTCTCTTTGGCTACTGTTGCAAGCATGAAGTTGTTAAACCGATGAAACGTAACTTCACCTTGTAGTTGGGGTGCGGCTAGTATCTGTGCAAGCTGTTGCACATGCTCAATCTCGTAAGAATCTCGCCCGTTAATGTCAATACTCGGCGGCTTCGGAATTTCGTTGTTAGATTCTTCAACAGGGGTAACTGTCTGGTACAGATGGGCCAAGAATTGCGGAATGCTATCAAGTGCAGGGAGCTTGATGTTCGCCCCAAATATTTCACTGATATCTGCGATGATTCCGGCGATAGCAGCCGCAAGGGTTTCATCTCCTAACGCGAAATCGAGAATACCAACTGGATTGGCTATCATTTCCGCAGCTTGTTCTACGGTACAAGCGCGCAGCTTTGCGCTTACCTCTTCGTTCCTAGGCCGCAGCTGATGGAAAGCAGCAAACGGTAGATGATTGATGATGTGCGGCATACCGTCAGGGGCAAGCGATGGCGCGATTGGTGCGTCGGTGGCGGCGTCGTAAAGTAAATGCCCATGCCCGCCGAAGTGCCGAGGCGAGCGCATATACCACACGTCGCCCTGGGGTTTTTTGACCGCGAGGAACGGCGCACCGGTGGAATGGAATGTACCTAATGGGCTAACCCAATATCGCCCCAGTGACTTAGTTTCCAGCGAAAATCCAAAGTGTTGCGCATCATCAACCCCAAAAGGTGATTCAAAAGTTGAGACGGTGGCGTCCACCGTGAAGCTTAACGTCAGATCGATCACAGCATCGTGTGTGGCAGCAACCGCTATGGCCTGCGGTATGTCGAGCCCCGCTAAGGTGCCTGCTTTGAATTGTGCTTTAAAATCCTCGTGTGAAATCCTCCCCCCAACGGGTAGCACAGTCAGCGCGGCATCCTGCTTAGTAGCGACGGCATAGACCGGCCCAAAACCCAGCTGCATCCCGGTTGGGGCGCATTTTAACTTTGTCGTGATCGCAGTAGGGCCGATATAAAGCGTATCGTCTATCACCTGCGAATATGAGCCGGTGTATGCATCGATTGAATCATCCGCCATGGTGTGAGCGACTCTATCGCTTAGCCACATCCATTTCTTTTCCTTAAGTGAATGGTCAAAATATATGACAAAAACATCGTTGGTGGTTGGAACCACCAGGGCGTAATCTCCGGCTGGTAACTGATATTCGGTCACATCAGCACCATCAAGCACATATGCTTTCTGGTCATGGGTGATAGCCACCTGCGGGAAATTGGCATGAATAGTAAATTGTTCATCCGCAAGTAGTGGGGCAAGTTCTTCCAACGCTGGCCAGGTGTATTCCACCGCCGTACCCCTACGCAACCGCTCCGCTAATTCCGCTGCGGGACTAAACTTAAGGATTTCATCTACCGCTTCTGGGTTTAATTCGCGCAGTCGAGGATTGCTCACGCACTCTATGTGGTTGTTGATCTCGTCCCATAAAGCTTTGGAACCCGTGGCAGCTTCCCGTGGTTTTCGCAGCGTTTCCAACTTCCACGACACCAACGCCCTGGTTGGCTCACCGCTGAGAATTTCATCGGTGTGGCTGGCAATGAGGGAAAAACTCAAAGCATCGATCAAGTCGGTTTGGATAGCAACATGTGAAACGATATGCGCCAAATTGCGGTAGCGTTCCTGCAACCAGCCTTTAAAAGAAAACATCGGCTGCCACGAGTTTTTCGGTGGTAGGGCAGACCAATTGATCCCGGCGGCAAGAAACGCATCTAAATAATCCAAATGGTAATGCGAGCTGACAGTTCGTAGTGTCATGCCAGCCAGCGCATCGGAATTATCGTCGAGAGCTAACAAAAATTCCGGGTTGGAACGATCGAGAAAATTCGAGTGAGAATTTCCATGCTCAATCAGGGATTCCAACCACTTTGCAAATCGATTCGGATCATCCTGCAACTGCTCCCACAATCCAAGCTTTTGTAGCTGCTGAAGATAGGTGTCAAAATCCCAGTTAACAGGGATTGTGGTCAACAGAATATCGACAAGCTCAGGCTTGGTTTTCTTCAGCTCCGGCACCAAGCTTAAAATTTTGTTCATTAGGGTTTCCGGAGAATGCGGAAAACTCCTCGTGGGTAAATATGCCGCAGCAAATTCCAGATTCACCTCACGCGGGCTTAACCCCACCTGCCTGCCGAGTGCCTGGAGATCTTTAAAAACATGCGTGTAAACCCCCGATCCGGCACGCGCTTGATCGGTGATAAGACTTAAGAAATAGTCGTAGGCTTCTTCAGGGGTGGTGCGGTTGGCCACGTCCCGAGATTCTTCAGAAAGCGTCTTTGCACTGACAACCCCGTAGGAAGCAAATTCTTTAAACGCTTGAGCATGACGAATCGGATCGATTGCAAGTGCATGAACTCGCTCCATTTCGCGAGCTTTACCAAAATACTGCTTGGCGTAGCTGGTGTTGTCGGACACCGCGAAAATCCGGGCGATTTCCTCCAAAAACGTGGGCAAAAACTGCGGCGCCGATGCCTGCAACGTACCCACAAGCGCGTCGATGCGTTCTTTGACTTGGACGGGGTGATTTTTTGCTTTTCGACGCGCCCACTCCACGTCCGCCACTACGTTGAGTGCGTGTTGCGCATTGGCGGGGTCGGTAAAAATCGGCCAGGCGGGAAAACCGACCGCACGTCTGGTGGTAAACCCAACAGGGTTCTGCCCAGTTTTGGACAAGCCCAGTGCATTCAATGCCAAAGTTTCTGCCTCAACCAGTGGCTTCGCCACCAGCCGAACCACCAGATAACCGTCATCTAACCCGGTTTCGTAACGCGCTGCCACCAGCGGGACGTCGTTAAGCTCAGCGTGTGGGCGTATGAAACCAACCGCCATGGACTAGTTCTCCTCAGCGTTTTCCACCTTGCGACCCGCATACAGATATTCACACATACGGATGCCTTCACTCCACGCGATCGGGCCCACGTCCTCTAATTCGACATTCACA
This sequence comes from Corynebacterium mustelae, assembly GCF_001020985.1. Lineage (NCBI taxonomy): Bacteria > Bacillati > Actinomycetota > Actinomycetes > Mycobacteriales > Corynebacteriaceae > Corynebacterium > Corynebacterium mustelae. The sequence goes on along the minus strand of NZ_CP011542.1, from coordinate 2,301,354 downwards.
TCATTGATATTGAATCTCAAAACGCCAAGCTGCGCCTCATCAAACGGGTCATAGGCATCGAGCTCCAACAAAGCGGTAACCATTTGGTTGTTTTCTGCAACATCAACGCTGGCGGAATACAGATTCATGCGGAAACCGCCGCTGCGTCCACGGCTGGTCAAATGTGAAGCCTGTTCAAATTTGCCGTCTTGATACTTGCGCGTCTGCTCACGCAACGACTTAGCATCAGCGGGTTTGAGGTGAATCTCCCGGAACAATTGATCGATACCTTGCTGGGCACCCAATTCGGAAGCAAATTCCCGCCAATCATCAATATCTTCAATAACCGCCGGGTGCGGAATCGAAATCGTTTCCGACTCAAGCGTCACTGACTCACCATCCAAATCCACAATGGCCAAACCAGTCTCCGTCACCCCACGCAGTAGTCCAACCACCGAGCCATCGGTGACCACCAAATTTTCTAAATACTTACGCCAAATCGGATCTGGCCACACCTGCTGCACCGCGATTATTGGAATGCTATTCCCGCCTAGGAACCACCCTCGAACACTGTCAGCGCATTCCTCATCATGCTGCGCCAACACAGTAACCAAGCCGGTCAACTGCTCAAACTCGGGAGTCTTTTTCACCTTCGCAGGGACAGCTTTGAGGGTTTTCCCCTTGGCATTTCGGGCAATGATCTGCCCATCTTCCAATCGGAGAAAATAGTCACCAGCAGGAATCCAACCGTCTACAGAATCAGTCATTGTGCACTTTCAGCTTGCCGTGATTTTCCTGGAAGCCGCCAATGACCAAACCACCGACGAGTTCCACATTACGTGGTTATTTTAGACACGAATCTACAACAAATGTGCCCCAAATACCTCACCTTTGTTATTCGGGCACACCCGACAATTCAACCAGTACAAACACGACGATGGTTGCGGAATTGAGGAACCAAAAGATAGGAATCAAACCATCGGTTTAACCAGCACTAACCATGACATGCAGTGATGTGAGGAATATATGTGGCTTACATTTGGTGCAGGTTTTTTATTCCGCCGACCTTAGGCGACATACGGCTATCGTGCATAAAACTTAAAACAGCGTAAACGGACTTACGCCACTTGCAATAGCAATCGCAAGCAAAACGCGGGACTGTCCGGCACGGAAGTAGGTGGAACCGATTGCACCTTTGGCTGCTAGGGTGGCACCGCCGCCAGCCCCACCGTAGGTGCCAGAAACGTCGCCGCGTGGCACCCGGGTGGTGATAACAACCGGAATGCCGTTGTCTAGCGCATCACCGAGCGCGACCCCGATTTCGGTGCCGACGTTTCCAGAGCCCATCGCTTCAATCACGAGGCCCTGTGCCCCGGCGGCGAGGGCGGCGTCGATAAGCGTGCGGGGCGCGCCGGGGTAGGCGTGGATTATGTCGACTCGGGTGTCGGCGAGTGGGGTGGCGGGAACCAGGTCGGCGCGGGGTGGTTCTTCAGGCGCGTTGGTGGCAAAGGCGAGTTCGTCGGTGGTATGCCATTTGGTTGCACCCCGGGCGGGTAAGACCGCGTGGCCGAAGACGATGAGGACACCGATGTCGCGGGCGGAAGTATCGGAGGCGATCATGACTGCCTCGAAGAGGTTAGTAAAACCGTCGGATTCAGGGTGGTCATGTGGTTTTTGGGAACCGGTGAGCACTATGGGGCGGGAGTCGGCGTGGAAGGTATCGAGTGCGATGGCGGTTTCTTCCATTGAATCGGTGCCGTGGGTGACCACAACGCCGGTGACAGCAGGGTCTTTAAGTGCGCTGTGGCAGGCCGCGACGATCTCGTCGATGTCCGCAAACGTCATGGCAGCAGAATCAAGGCGAGTTAATTCCCTAACTTCTATGTTGAGGTTTCCGGCGAATCGTTCAGCGACAGGTGCCACCAGTGTTGCACCATCGACGGTAGGGATGAGTGCGCCATTTTGGTCGGTGGTGCACGATATGGTGCCGCCGGTGGTGAGTACTACTACTTTGGGGAGGGCTTGGGTGGTGGTCATGGGTATAAAGAGTGCCATATTTTTGATTTGGGGGTGGGGTATCGGCAACGGCATTAATTTTATTATCAGGTTTGCTGTTTGTTGGTGGGTTGGGTCGCATTGTGCTTGTCGACGCCTAACGTCGCGTTGTGCTGCGGTTTTATTGGGGGCCCGTCGTGATCTGTGGCCTAGGTGCGGTGATAGGAATTGTGTTATTGTGGGCACGTTTATGTCGAGGTTTATGCGAAATTTAGTTTTAGGCGTTACCATTTCGTAGTAAAAGATTGATGCCCATCCCACCGCATCGCCTTATAGGTCACATGAGTCCTGTATGAAAGTGTGGTGCATTTTTGTTGCGCTTGGTTAAAAGAATGTGCCGAGTGTATGCAGAACTTTATAAGGAGTTTTCTGTGAAGGTTTCCAAACTATTTGTTGCAACCGTGTCTGCGGTGACTGTGTGGGGGTTGGCCGCGTGTTCCAGTGATGAATCGGCAACATCTGGTGCGGGCAGCTCCAGCGTGGAGAGCACCGCTTCGGCGACGGCGCCCTTGGCTTTGCCAACAGCGGAAGAGTTGAATGCTATTTTGGCATTGGCTTCCGATCCTAATGCCCCAATCGAGCAGCGTACCCAGACGGTGCAAAACGGTGAGGCAGCTCCGGAATTGTTTGAAACCATGGCTCGGTCGAAGCAGGAATCCGGTGCGGATTTCCAGGTGGTTCAGCCGATTCTTCCGGGCTATACCCCAGATTCAGTTTTGGCGACGGTGAATTTTACGCTGCCGGATCGAGAGGCACAGCCTGCGGAGAATGTTGAGTTCGTTTTTGAAAATGGCGTGTGGAAGTTGTCCCAGTCGTGGGCATGCACGCTGATTACCAATACCGTTGAGCCAGAGCAGGTGCCGCCAATGTGCCATGCGAATGCCGGAGTGCCGGAGGAAGCTCCTGCGGAACCGCCAGCCGGGGAGCCTGTGCCTCCTGTGGATGTGCCACCGGTTGATGCACCTCCTGCGGAGCAACCACCTGCAAACTAAGCCGTCTGAAATTTTTGGGCTGACCTTAACCCGCCGCAAGCTGGTGAATATATCGGTTTGCGGCGGTTTTGTTATACCTAGGGGTTCGTGGTGACCACAGGTTGTGTGGTTAATGAGTGTGGAAGCTGGTTGTATTTTTCAATCAATACGAGGTCATTTATTGGGTATAACTGTGGACGACATCTAGCCACTATGAATATATCTTCATCCATGTGGTCACATCTGATACTTGCTAGATGTCGTCATGCAAACTTTCTAATATGTCTTGCCGAGTCTAAAGGCTGAAGGGGATGCGAACGAAAACCATTCAAGGTTCGCACTCGCCATAGCCGCCGTTATTCTTGTGATTCCCGGTTTCAGGTGGGTGATGGTTCCCGGTGGGCTAGACTGTTCGCCATGCGTAGACTAAAAACCCCTCTTGTTGTCGCCGTTGCCGCGTTATCGCTTGGAGTAACAGCCTGTTCTTCGGAGAAATCCACTGACACTACTGCTGCCGACTCCGTGGCGGACACCTGTGGCATCACGGCTGAAGGCGCCACAGGTGATCTTTTGGTTCCAGATACACTTGCTCAAGGCACGGTGGATGTGACGTTTTCGACCAATTCCGGCGACATTCCAGTGACCTTGGATGCGGACAAAGCACCATGTACCACCAGCATCATTGCGCATCTAGCGGAAAATGGTTATTACGACAACACGACCTGTCACCGGATAACCACCCAGGGAATCTATGTGTTGCAGTGCGGTGATCCTACTGGAACCGGAACCGGCGGCCCCGGCTTTAGATTTGCCGATGAGTATCCGGTAACCGAGGCGGAATCGGCCGGAACCAACTTGTATAAAGCAGGCACCATCGCAATGGCGAATGCTGGCCCTGACACCAACGGTTCCCAGTTTTTCTTGAATTACCAAGATTCACAGCTGCCGCCAGCGTATACCTTGTTCGGGACGATCAAACCTGAAGGTATGGAAACGTTGAAAACAATCACCGATCGTGGCGCCCAGGGTGGGCTTTTCGACGGCCCACCCGCTGAACCTGTGACTATTGATTCGGCGACGGTGAAGCGTTAACCGCTCTTAAATGCCACCGCAGTAGCGGTATCTTGTACCACCCGAACGTGCGCGTTTTCCTCTCCGTAGACCACCCGGGTGGTCATTTTTATTTCGCCGGAGCGAGGCAGCGGCTGGGTGAGATTGAGCTCCAACGTGCCAGCGCTTGTGGTGGTGGCGGATAGGACCTTTAGTTCATCATCGGTTTCCTCCGACTGCAGTGCCCCAAGCGCTGGTCGGCGTTGAACGTCAACATCCAAGGTGACTATGGTGCCCTCCTTGGTTTCTTCTAGCTTGGACAAGGTGTAATTGATGGTTTGCAGCATCGTGGCTTGGCCAGTGATCCGGGATTCGACGGTCCATGTGGCGCCAGCCCCGATCTTCTCGGCTGGAAAAATTACTGGTATTCCCACCAGCGCGCTGAGATACTGTTCGGTGATAGCCCGCGCTTGGTCGCTAGCGTTTACCGGTGCGGTGAAATTCACCGATGAGACTTGGCCTTGGTTATTGGCGAACCACCCAAGCGCGAACCCCCGGGCGGTGTCAATATCGGTTACTTTTTGTGCAATGTCACCAGAAAGCGTGGGGGTATCAAGCTCTAAGAACACGCTTCGACTGGAAGCATCGCTGTTTTCCGCAGCTAAAGTGTGGGCGGTTACTGCCGCGCTGAAAGTATTGCTGGGTTCCGCAGCCTGGTCTGCTTCTTCTATAACCTTATCCGCAGTAGTAATGCTCTGGTTGAATCCATCTTTGATGCTAAGCGAGAGTTTCTGCTTGGTGCGGTCAATATCGGCAAACTCTATGATTTGCAATTCACCAGTACCGGGGTCTTTCAACGTTACTCGTGGGGTTTCAAGTTGCACCCCTACGGGTTGTTCCACCGCGACTTTCGGGGTGGTGTCGGTTTCTGTGCATGCGGTGGTTAACAACACACTGACGGCCGCGATGCACACAAGGAGTGCACGTGGTGCCGTGCGGCGTCGAAAAGCATGCGGCGTGGTAGCAGAACCGGTTGCAGATAACCTGCGGTCAGCGTAGGCGAGAAAATCAGTCACCCTCACTACTGTAGCGAGGTTATTTACCACTGAGGTGGCGCAGACTGGTGTGTATTTGAAAAGATAGACGGGTGGTTAATACAGACAGGAGAACTACCCGATCATTTGTTGCGTTTATGTTGATCGTCATCGTGTCGGTGGCGGTAATCGATCAGGCAACCAAAATTCTAATGTTGCGGCTGCTTTCGAACGGCCACATCATCTACGTGATCGGGGATTGGTTTAGGTTCCGTCTGTTATTTAATCCCGGCGCGGCGTTTTCCATCGGCTCCGGTTCTACCTGGCTGTTTACGTGCTTTCAAATCGCATTTTTATTGGGTGTGATCATTTATTCGCGCAAGGTGGAAGACCGATGGTCCGCACTCGGGTTGGCGCTTATTGGTGGTGGGGCATTAGGTAACCTCATTGACCGATTATTCAGAGAGCCAGCTTTTTTCTTAGGGCATGTGGTGGATTTTATTTCCATCGGCAATTTCGCGGTGTTTAACATTGCCGACTCTGCCATAACGGTCGGGGTGGTGTTATTTATCGCTGCGATGTTTATTGCAGAACGCCGTCAATCACGGCTCGTCAACTCCGGTGGGGAGGGGGAGAAATGACCCGTGAATTTAGATCCCTACCAGTGCCCGAAGGCTTGGCAGGCATGCGGGTGGATCAAGCTCTATCGAAATTACTGGGGTTATCACGCACGGTTGCGGCCGATCTTGCCGCAGCAGGCGATGTGACCGTCGACGGCAAGCAGGTGGCGAAGTCGGACAAGCTTAACGACGGCTCCTGGTTGGAGGTGTTGCTTCCCGAACCGCAAAAGCCGTTGCTACCGAAAGAAGAACTCGTCGAAGGAATGGATATTTTGTATTCCGACGACGATGTGATCGCGGTTAATAAACCTGTCGGGGTGGCCGCCCACCCCACTGTTGGTTGGGAAGGCCCAACGGTTGTCGGCGGCTTAGCCGCAGCTGGGTTCCGCATTTCCACATCCGGCCCACCTGAACGAAACGGCATCGTCCAACGCCTGGATGTTGGTACGAGTGGAGTTATGGTGGTGGCGGCTTCCGAGCGCGGATATTCGGTACTCAAACGCGCCTTTAAAGAACGCACCGTTTCCAAAACCTACCATGCGCTGGTGCAGGGGCACATGGATCCGTTGACGGGAACCATCGAAGCGCCGATCGGCAGGCATCCATCCTCTGGTTGGAAGTTTGCCGTGACCAGTGATGGCAAACATGCGGTAACACACTATGAAACTTTGGAAGCATTCGCCGAAGCCTCACTGTTAGAAATCCACTTAGAAACCGGCCGGACTCACCAAATCCGGGTACATATGGCGGCACTTCACCACCCATGCTGCGGTGACCCAATGTATGGCTCCGACCCGAACCTGGCCAAACGCTTAGGACTCATCCGCCAGTGGTTACATGCGGTGACACTTGGGTTTTATCACCCAGCAGACGGAAGATGGATGGAGATCACCTCACCATATCCGCCAGACCTGCAACATGCCCTCGATGTGTTACGTGCAGATAACCAATAACTTCGCTGATTTCGTCTCCTTAAAAACCAACAGTCCCAGCAGAATTCCTGCCTCAACCAACCCCACTTCACCTATAGTGAGCTAGTGCGCCGCCATGTCTGTAAACCGGGGCATTGTGCGAAACCGCGAGGAAGTTACCACCATCAGCAACGAGACTGCGAAGACCACAGCGCAGACCCATACACCCGGAAGCGCCCCGTAGCTGTCAAAGAGAAAACCACCAACAATTGCCCCGACAGGCATAAGTGCCATCCCCGGAACCCCGGTCGCGGCAGCAACCCGTCCTTCGTTTTCATCGGTACAACTAAAGGCCATATATGCGCTGCAACCAGAGTTAAAGAGCGGGAGAAAGAAAAACATACCCACAAGCACCACACAGGTCAACGGTAGGGAACCTAACGTTGCCGGAAGGACTATAGAGCCAATGGTCAGCCCAGCACACGCCACAACGCCAGCGGCGAAAAACGTAAACCGCGCAGAAAAACGTTCAGCGAACCACGCACCACTAATCATGGCGATGCCCATCGTCGCCGACAGAATACCAAGTTTCCAGGATTTCGCACCCACTGTGGCGAAATGCACCAGCAGTGTCATAGGCAAAAGCGCCATGGCGAAATTCGCAAAACCGGAAATCAATGCTATCGCTCGTAGGCCGCTGTCGCTGAACACATAGGAAAACCCCTCCGTTACCTCCCTGGCGAAGCTTGTAACGGCTCCGCCTGCGCCAGCCTGCGGTTTTGTATCAGTTTCTCTTCTGGTTGATGATGGAACCAACATGGCTGCAAGCAGGCTGAAGATAATTTGGGTGATAAGGGGTACCGCGTGGCCAATGGTTGCCAAGACACCGGCGATGGGGTTACTCGATACCGATGCGAAAGATTCCCGCCCTTGGGCAATGGCGGCGGCTTTGTGAAAGTGCTCCTTAGCCACAATCTGCCGGGTCAACGCGAACTCAGCTGGGGCATCAAGACCAGATGCCAAACCGCCGATGATTGATCCCGCAACCACCAATGTGGTGAAGAAAACAGGGTGGTCATGGTGCAACGCACCCGCTAGGACGATCGCCCACCCTAATGCCTGCACGACAGCTGACCAGAAAAGAGCGCGGTCTGCACGCACCCGGTCGACAACAGCACCAGAGATAATCTGACTGAGAATCAAACAAGCAGTGTAGACTCCCGCGCTGATGCCAACCAGAGCAGCCTGCCCGGTGATAGCAACAAGGAGCACCGTTACCGAGATCGTGGCCATTGACTGCGAGAATTCATTGGATACTCGCGCTGCCACAAGACGTCGAAAAGCGACAGACTTCAGCGAGCCGTCATATTCTTTGTTGGTCATGAATGCAGTCCTTAGGAAAGTCGAAGTGGCGCTTGCTTAACAACGGTAGAAAAGTTTCAGACGCACAACCTGCCAAACGGTTAGCTCTGATAGCAATCCCAATTCAGGCGTACTTTATGTTGTTATGCGACCACCGTGGGGCTTTAGTTTTGTTGCAATCGTTCATGGTGCAGGTTGTTAACGAAATCTCGCGAGCTGGTGTCAAACCTCCCATCACTGCTTTTAAGGTAAGCGATTTTGCTAATGTAGCATTTTTGCACTGCTCTATGGGGTAGATTGCACCTTTTAGAAGGGAGCAATAAGCAATGAAAAGGCGTTACGGATTACTACGTTAGGGTGGGGGAATGCAGCTTATCTTGTGTCTTACACCACAATGACTGGTGTTTTTTGCCAGTCGGAATACCATACAGGGAATGACTAAGAATCTTTCTAATCAAGACCGCATTATTCGTGTTGTGGCATCGCTTCTAATAGGCTTCGGTGGCATGCTTGCTAGCAACGCAATTTTCGCCATCATCATGTGGATTTTGTCGGTTATCCTTCTGGTCACCGCGATCATCGGATTCTGCCCAATCTATAAGGCTTTGGGTAAATCCACCTGCGACATCGATCCGAATAACACCACCAACCCATAATTTTCTCGTTTCCGCGCAGCTTTTAAAAAAGCGAGCCGTAGACGTTACGGGCTTAAACGCTAAAGCTGCGCGGTTGTGCTTTTCTCGTCGGCTCCTGCACTCTAATACATTGTGGACACAATCGACCGGTGGCGACTAGCAATCGCCGGATTCTCCTGCGCCATATTACTAGCAGCGGTAGCGGTGCTATCTGGAAGTGACCGGGTAGCCAAACCCATGCTGATTAATGGCGATAGCCTTGGTCAAGAAACATCTGAAAGTTTCGACACATACGTAAACCGTGCAGCACAATCGATTGATATGGCGCGCGCCGACGGCGACTATGTCGGCTATGGTTTAGTAACTTTTACCCAACCACAATCAGCGCAGTCTGTTGGCACCGTGGTGGAAAACATTACCCGAGTTAACGCCATCCAGGTTGCAGGTAGCCCGGTAGTAGGAATCCCAGAGCCGGTGAAATCCACCCGGGGCGACTATATCGCCCACCAATTAAAAATCCACGACCTGCCCATAAACGAAATCACGGGGGTAGTGGTCTATGACCGAGTGTCAGTGCTGGCCATGCTTATCGACGCCCCGGAGGTGGCGGCGGTGGAGGTTCTTCCCCCAGATGCGGCATGGAATCGGTTCTCGGTTCGTCCGGTTCACTACTAGCCGATGCCTTATTGGCAGGACGCGGAACACGACGATGGCGGTATGTATCGAAAAGGAAAAGAATAACCGCCACCCAAATGATGCCAAATGCCACCCAGCGGATGGGCTCAATATGCTCACGTGTGACAAATACCGCCCACAACATCTGCATCGTAGGTGTTATGTACTGCAACATTCCAATTGTTGATAACGGCACTTGCTTGGCTGCCATTCCAAAAAGCAATAACGGAACTGCAGTGACCAACCCAGCCGATATAAGTAGCGTGCTATGCCCACAACCGAAACCCGTAAAAGTTCCTGTACCGGTAGCTTCAATAACCACGATGTATCCGATTGCCACCGGGGCTAACACCAAGGTTTCCGCAGCCAAAGACGTGCTAGCTGGCAGCGGAATCCGTTTTTTCACCAGCCCATAGAATCCAAAGGAAAACGCAAGCACCAATGCAACAATCGGTGGTTGCCCCGCAAGAAGCGTCAGAATCGCCACAGCGGTCGCCGCGATAGCAATACTGGCCACCTGAGCAGGACGAAGCCGCTCATGCAAAAACATAATGCCGAGAAGCACATTCACCAGTGGATTGATGAAATAACCCAACGCGGCGTCGGCGACATGGCTGGAATTCACCGCAATCACGTAGACCAACCAATTCACCGCAATCAACCCACCGGCCGCCGCAATATGCAGCCATAGCGACAGCGACGCATGGCGCAACTGGCGAAAACCACCAGTGACAAAAACCACCCCAGCCATAATCACCGCAGTCCACGTAATGCGATGCGCGATAATTTCCACCGGGGAAGCAGGCTCTAATAGCGGGAAAAATGCCGGAAACAGCCCCCACAACAAATAAGCCGCCAACGCAAAAACCATAGGCAACATCGTACTGTCCGCCACCTATCGGCGTCGAAAAGCACCCACAGACACACCGTGACCGGTCATGCGTGACGTCTGCTTGACAGGATCACTAGACTAACCCCATGGCCAAAAAATCCTCCTTCGTTCATCTCCACAACCACACTGAATACTCCATGCTGGACGGGATGGCGAAAGTTGATCTCCTAGCCGAAGAAGTAAAACGTCAAGGTATGCCCGCAGTGGGCATGACCGACCATGGCAACATGTTTGGATCCGACGCTTTTTACCACGCCATCACCAAAGCTGGCATCAAACCGATTATCGGAATCGAAGCCTATCTCGCGCCGGGCTCGCGTTTCGATATGAAACGGCAACGGTGGGGCGATGAATCCCAAAAATCCGACGACGTCTCCGCATCCGGTGCCTACCTGCACCAAACGATGATCGCCGAAACCACCGAAGGTCTGCACAATCTTTTCTACCTTTCATCGATGGCCTCTTATGAGGGCCAACTTGGTAAATGGCCCCGCATGGATGCCGAGCTAATCGCCGAACACGCCACTGGGATCATCGCCACAACCGGATGCCCCTCAGGTGACGTGCAAACCCGGCTTAGGCTTGGGCAATTCGACAAAGCACTCGAAGCCGCCGCGATGTGGCAAGACATCTACGGCAAAGACAACTACTTTCTCGAACTCATGGATCACGGGCTCGATATCGAAAACCGGGTGCGCAGCGAACTGTTAGAAATCGGCCGGAAACTCGGGTTGCCGCCACTTGTAACCAACGACTGCCACTATGTCCTGGAATCCCAAGCACACGCCCACGAGGTGATGTTGTGCGTGCAAACCGGTAAAACCATGAGCGACCCAGATCGCTTCAAATTCGACGGAACCGGCTACTACGTCAAATCTGCGGAACAAATGCGCGAGATCTGGGACCACCTGGTGCCAGACGCATGCGACAACACCCTATGGATTGCAGAGCGCGTCCAAGACTATTCTTCTGTGTGGGCAGAACACCCCCACGACCGCATGCCAATTGCCGACGTGCCCGAAGGCCACACACCAACCACGTGGCTGCGACACCAGGTTATGGAGGGCCTCCAAGAACGGTTCCCCGGCAAAGAAGTGCCGCGGGAATACATCGAACGCGCGAATTTTGAAATCGACGTGATCGATATGAAAGGCTACCCGTCTTACTTCCTCATCGTTGCCGAGTTGATTAAACACGCCCGCAGCATTGGCATTCGGGTCGGGCCCGGCCGTGGTTCCGCTGCAGGTGCGCTTGTGGCTTATGCGCTTACCATCACCAATATCGACCCGATGGAACACGGCCTGCTGTTCGAGAGGTTCCTTAATCCCGAACGTCCCTCCGCCCCCGATATCGATATCGACTTTGACGATCGCCGCCGTGGTGAAATGATTCGCTATGCCACGGAACGGTGGGGTGAGGACAAAATCGCTCAGGTTATTACCTTCGGTACGGTGAAAACCAAACAAGCGTTGAAAGACTCTGCGCGTGCACTCTATGGTCAGCCGGGCTACCAAATCGCCGACCGCATTACCAAGGTGTTGCCGCCGCCGATTATGGCCAAGGACATTCCGCTGGCGGGCATCATGGATCCAGAACACGAGCGTTATACCGAGGCTGGTGAGGTCCGACAACTCATTGAAACTGACCCAGACGTTAAACAAATTTATGAGACTGCCCGGGGGCTTGAAGGCGTGGTCCGCCAAGCCGGTGTGCACGCCTGCGCCGTGATTATGGCCTCGGTGCCGCTGCTTGACTGCATCCCGATGTGGAAACGCCCCGCAGACGGCGCCCTGATTACCGGTTGGCCCTATCCTGCCTGTGAGGCTATTGGTCTTTTGAAGATGGACTTCCTGGGGTTGCGTAACCTCACGGTCATCGGCGATGCCTTGGAGAACATCAAGATTAACCGGGATGAGGATATCGATCTGGAGAACCTCACCACCGATAACAAGGCGGTCTACGAGCTGCTATCACGGGGCGAGACCCTCGGCGTGTTCCAGCTGGACTCTGGTGGCATGCAGGAATTGCTGAAACGAATGCAACCAACCGGCTTCAATGACATCGTTGCTTCCTTGGCACTGTACCGGCCAGGCCCGATGGGTGTGGGCGCCCATTTGGATTACGCGGACCGCAAAAACGGGCGCAAACCGATCACGCCTATCCACCCGGAATTGGAAGAAGACCTCAAGGAAATCCTTGATGAAACCTATGGTTTGATCGTCTACCAAGAGCAGATCATGGCTATTTCTCGTAAGGTGGCTAATTACACCGCTGGTGAAGCTGATGGTTTCCGTAAAGCGATGGGTAAGAAAAAGCCTGAAGTGTTGGCTGCGGAATACGAAAAATTCTCCGCTGGAATGTTCAAAAACGGATTCAGCAAAGAAGCGGTCGACGCACTGTGGGGAACCATCGAACCGTTCGCTTCTTATGCGTTTAATAAGTCGCATGCTGCAGGCTACGGCTTGGTGTCTTATTGGACCGCCTACCTGAAAGCGAATTACGCCGCTGAATATATGGCAGCGCTGCTGACGTCGGTATCGGATAAAAAGGACAAATCTGCGATCTACTTGGCGGACTGCCGTCATCAAGGAATTGCTGTGTTGTCGCCGGACGTGAACGAATCCGCATATAACTTCCTGCCAGTCGGAACCGATATCCGCTTCGGTCTAGGGGCAGTGCGTAACGTTGGTGAAGACGTGGTGGCGTCGATCGTGAAAGAACGAAACGCAAAAGGTTTATATAAGGATTTCTCCGACTACCTAGACAAAATCGACCTGACTGCCTGCAATAAACGGGTCACGGAATCCCTGATTAAGGCCGGTGCGTTTGACTCCATGGGGCATTCCCGCAAAGGTCTGATGATGGTGTTCGAAGATGCGGTAGACGCTGCCATCGGCCCGAAGAAAGCTATGGACAAAGGCCAGTTTGACCTGTTTGCCGGGTTTGGTGGGGAGGATGAATCTGCCCAGAATGTCTTTACCGTCACGGTTCCGGACGATCAGTGGGATAAAAAACACCAGTTGGCGCTGGAACGAGAAATGCTGGGACTGTATGTTTCCGGCCACCCACTGGATGGATTTGAAGAAGCGCTTGACGCCCAGATTGACACCCCGTTGTCGTTGATTGCTTCCGGGGAATTAAAAAACGGCGCGGAGGTGCAAATCGGCGGCATTATTTCCGTGGTTGATCGCCGGGTATCGAAGAAAGATGGCTCGCCGTGGGCGATTGTCACCATTGAAGATCAGCACGGTGTTCAGGTGGAACTGTTGGTCTTTAACAAGGTGTATGCGATAGTTGGGCCACAGATTGTTGAGGACAATATTATTCTGGCTAAAGCCCATATCTCCATACGTGATGACCGATTCGGCGTGTTCTGCGATGATATGAAGGTTCCGGAATTAGGCCCCGGTAATGGTGCCGGATTGCCGTTACGCCTAACAATGCGCACTGACCAGTGCACGATGGCCAACATTGCCAAGCTGAAAGGGGTGCTGCAAGCCAATAGCGGTGACTCCGACGTGTACCTGAATTTGGTCTGCGGCGAGGAATCCAAGGTGGTTATCTTAGGAGAACATCTAAGGGTAAGCCGCTCGGCAAGCCTCATGGGTGACCTGAAAGCTACCATGGGACCGGGGATTTTGGGTTAGTACATTCACCCATGATTCTGCTTGTCGACGTTAACCCGGCGGTGCCAGTTCGCCGCCGGGTTTTCGCTTAGCCAGTAAGAAGATCCGGGTTCGTTCCGGTGCGAAGCCGCACACCGGCTAAGCTGTGACATCATTGCTACTACAGTGTGATCCTGACAAGCTACGATATAGCGAATACGAAACGATTAAGGAGACCGATGCGGCAGCGGCAGCAATCAATTCTGGTCACTCGCTTGGCCTGCCTCGCCCTTCTCGTGGGATTAGCAGACTTCATTTTCGGCGCGGTGTATGTGACGTTGATGCTGGATGCGGGCCTTGATCCGGAACGAATGGGCTTCGGATTTTTCCTCATGATGGCTATAGCAACGATCGTTGAGATTTTCAGCGGGGACGCTGGCGACAGGTGGGGGCACCGGAAGCTCGCTTGCTACGGTTTGATGCTATGGGGATTGGCGTTGGTGATTTTTGTCACTGTCAAAACTATGCCGTTATTGATGCTTGGCTCGTTAACGTTGTGGTCTATCGGCCAAGCCTTATATTCGGGTGCGCCATTGTCGTTGGTTATCAATGCCCTCCCGCCGCAAGCCGTGACATTACGAGACAAGGCGGTTCGGTGGCATAGCGTAGCGGGGTGGATCGGCCGCAGTTGTGGTGCCGCCGCAGCATTTTTTGGCCTTAAGGTTGTACAACCGGAACACCTGGTAGGTAGTGCTGGGGTGATTTTAATAGCAGCCGCTATGTGGTTGGCGTTGACATGGCCGGAATCCAAGCGGCAGGCACCGCAATCGGGGTTCGCTGGATTCCTCGGCCGCGCTGCAATGGGTTGGACCTGGGATGTGACTTCTGCGCTGTACATATCGATGATCGCAGCTGGTCTGCTTTCAATTGTCTTGTTTGCCTGGCAACCAATGCTGAATGAAGTCGCGGGAATTGGCATCGAAATCAATGGTCTGTCGTTACTCACAATGACGGCATGTGCAGCTTTAGGTGCGTGGTGCTCTAGTTGGAAGCTATCTGATGCTCAGTTAAACCTCGTGCTGGTAGTAGGGCTGTGTATGGTGTCATTGGGGTTTATAGTTTTCGGGTTATATCCCGGCGCGGTTACCGCAATTGTTGCGATTGTGTTGACGGAAGTGGTGGTTAGTTTTGCCCTTACAAAGACTGCGATCATTGCGCATCAGAATTTTGTTGATGAGCATCGAAACTTGCAGTGGTCGATTTTCAGCGCAGCAATCGGTATGGCTATGGCGATCACTGATCTTATTTTCGGAGTGTTATGGTCAGCGTATGGGATAACTGACGCGGTTTTGTGCATTGGTTTAGGGTTTGGGCTGGCAGTTGTGGTGTATGTCGTAATACGGTTTTTCACGGTGGGGATGCGCCGGAGTGACCGGCAACTATAGAAATGCACAAAGCCGCAGCTGCCAATCGCGGATGTGGGTTGGGGTGCTGCGGCTTGGGTGTGTGGGGTTTTTAAGAAGATCCGGTCGTTTGCTTGAAGTGGGTGATGTTCTGCGATGATGTTTCGCTAGATAGCCGGTCGGAAATTAATTGGGAGATGGCCCCACCTGGTCCGGAGCTGAGAGCTTCGTGGATGGTGCGGTTAAATTCTTTGATTCCCAGCCGGTAGATCTGAAACGCGGTGAATACTGCTGTGCCAATTCCGCCAACGAGTAACAGCAGATCCAGGGGAGTGCTTCCGGAAGACGACCAGCCGGTGTCCGAGGATTTAGTTGAGGTCACGGGTGGTTTCGGTGAAGATGAATCTGGCTTTGCCGTTTCAGTGGCTGTCGTTGTGGGAGTGTCTGCGGTTGCAGTAGCTGTGGTTTCCTGGCTGGTGGCCGGGGTGATGGTACCGAAGGTCACTGCGGTGGCGGTGACTAGAGCGATGAGGGTGCGTTTCATGAAAACCTACTTAATCTTGCGAGTATTTTCTGGGCATTATTAGCGGCGCAGAAGATCTTTGGCACCCGGAATGAACTTGAAAACGACAACGAGCGCGCCAGCAATAGCGCTTAGTAGTGACACGACAGCGGTTGCGATTTTAAAGTGGTCGGTGGTCATTGAACCTAACCGAATGAGCGAACCTTTATCGTTAATTTCGACGGAGCCAGAATTGGAATCTGGGGTGCTGCCTTTATCGTTTTTATCGTCGGAGCTTGAGCCAGAGCTCTTATCATCTTTTTTGTTGCTGTCGTCTTTTTTATTGTCGCCTTTATTGTCCTCCGTTTTACCGTCGTTGTTGCTACCAGTGCTTGACATGGTGGTTTCGGTAGCGGCGGTTTCGGTTGTGGTTTCCTGAGCAAACGCCTGGCCGGAGGTTAGTAGGGCGGTGGCGGTGAGCATAGCAATTGCGGTGGTGCGGATGGTGCGCAAGGGAATCTCCTCAATAGAACTGGGATGATGTCACGATCAGGTGTAGTCAATGGCTTAGGTTATCAGGTCGAAACTGTTATTGACAGTAATTAGGCGTCGAAAAGCTACAAACCCTTAAGCTACCTCAAAAGGGAGCGGGTGATTCGGCTTGGTGGCGCAGTTGAGGAACCAAAAGATGGCGTGGCGGTAAAAGCGGTTGGTTGAGCCTGGTTGTATTCAATGTGTGTAAACGGTCTATGCTGTAAGGCTATGAACAAAACCGCAGAGCATTCGACCGCCACTGCTACCTCTTTTGCCGATGAGGCGATCCACGCTGCCGATATTCAGCTGGCGCAGGCGCGAATTTCTGCCACCATTGCCCCAACGCCGCTGCAATATTGTCCCCGGTTGTCTAATCTCACTGGGTGCGAGGTATATCTCAAGCGCGAAGACCTGCAAGACGTACGTTCCTACAAGATCCGCGGCGCGGTCAACGCCATCTCCCAGCTTGACGACGCCCAACGGGCCGCTGGTATTGTTGCTGCTTCTGCGGGTAATCACGCCCAGGGGGTGGCGTTAGCATGCCGAACGATGGGGATCACCGGTCATATCTTCGTTCCAGCTGCTACACCGAAGCAAAAACGCGATCGCATCATGATCCACGGTGGCGACAATGTGGAATTGGTTGTCACTGGCGCTAATTTCGATGAGGCATCTCAGGCAGCGCACGCATTTGCCAAAGAAACCGGCGCGACAGTGGTGGAACCGTTTGCGGATCGGGATACCATTATCGGCCAGGGCACGGTTGCCGCTGAGATTCTTGCCCAGCTCAGCGCATTGGGGAAGTCGCCGGATACGGTTGTTGTGCCAGTTGGTGGCGGTGGTTTGATTTCTGGGGTGCTAAGCTACCTTGCGGAGCTGGCGCCGCGAACCGCAGTGGTGGGGGTAGAACCCCAAGGCGCTGCGAGCTTGGCTGCGGCGTTGGCGGCTGATGGCCCGGTGACCTTGGAAAGCATCGACCCGTTTGTCGACGGTGCCGCAGTAAAACGAATCGGCGATCTTAATTACAAGATCATTGAAGCAAACCTCGGCAGGCTTCATCCCATGGTGGTTTCGGAAGGCGCAGTGTGTACCGAAATGATTGAGCTGTATCAAAACGAGGGGATCATTGCAGAACCAGCTGGAGCATTATCCGCCACCGCCCTGCACGAATTAAACCTCACCCCCGGCGAAGTAGTGGTATGCATTATTTCCGGCGGCAATAACGATGTGCTGCGCTATGCGGAAGTTGTGGAGCGCTCCTTGGTGCACCGGGGGCTAAAGCATTATTTCCTCGTGAATTTTCCGCAAGAGCCTGGGCAATTGCGTAGCTTCCTGTCCGATATTTTGGGCCCGGATGACGATATCACGCTTTTTGAATATCTCAAGCGTAACAACCGGGAAACCGGAACTGCACTAGTAGGGTTGCAGTTGGGTAGGGCAAGCGACTTCGACGGACTAATCGAACGCATGGAAGCGTCTAGAATCACCTGCCAGCACTTAAAACCAGGCACTCCGGAATACGAATTTGTTGTGAGCTAAACATAAGGCACGGCTAGCCACAGTACCGACCACGGTTCCAGTGTTGTACTATCACCTACTCGTTGTCCTGGTTCGTGTGTTGCTGGTGAGGCGAACATAACGGTTGCATTCGCTAACTGGGTAGAAGAACTCAGCAAATTAAGATCCGTTTCGGATAGTTCTGTGTGCTCATCGGAACAGTTCGCAAGCAGCGCGTAGTTGTCGCCTAGCAACACAACCACGGGAGTTCCCGGTATTTGGTCTACTACCTGTGGATGAATCGGATGCGAGCGTCGTAACGCAAGGATACGGCGGTAGCCTTCCGTAACCACCGGATCGCCGCGAAAATCCACTATCGCTTGATAAAACGCCTCCGGTGAGGTTGGGTCGATCGGGGTTTCGGTTAACCCCTGCTCAATAAACATTTTGTTGCGAAACCGGACCGTATCTGTGCGTAGCCTTGGGTTTTCATGGTCGCAAAAGAACGGAAATGGTGTGCGCGCGCCGTATTCTTCCCCCATAAACAACATAAGCCAGGCGTCAAGAGCCGCCATGAGGGCAATCTTTAGTATCTGCTGCTCGGAAGAAAGCGACATGCTTGGTCTATCGCCTCGTGGTCGGTTGCCTACCTGATCGTGAGTGGTGGTGTACACCACGCTCGGATAATGTAACCGTAATTCCGCAACGAGTCGTGAAACCGAACCGAAACCAGCGAAATACGCGTGTGATTCTCCGGACACCACAGTATGCAGCGCGTGATGCAGATTGTCATTCCACTGAGCATCAACCGGCAGATGCGCATCGTCTTGTAGATCCTCGGCTATTATCACCCCAGGCAACTGTGAAAACTCTTGAAGAATCCCCGGATCGGTGTAAGCATGGGTCGCGTCAAGTCGCAACCCATCAACGCGAAACTCCGTCAGCCACCGGTTCGCTGCTGATAGCACATAGTGCCTCACCTGCGGATGGCGTAGGTTGACCCCAGCGCCCCATGGCGTATAGGAAGTAGAATATGGTCCGAAGAGATCCACATTATTCCCCTCCATTCCAAAGTGGTTAAACACCACATCAAGAATGACGGCAATACCGTTGGCATGAGCAGCTTTCACTAACCGCTTCAACTCAACCGGCCCACCATAGCTCTCAGATACCGCATGGAAAAGCACACCATCATAGCCCCAATTCCACCGACCACTCACCGGTTGTACTGGCATCAACTCAATGGCAGTAACCCCCAAATCGGCCAGATAGGGCAAAGCCGCCGTAACCCCAGCGAAGTCGCCAGTATCAGAAAAAGTGCCGACATGCAGTTCGTAAATGACATCGAAACACGGCTGAAACGCATCTTCTGTGCCCCAGTCGAAATCAGAATCCACTACAGCACTTACACCCGAAACCCCGTCCGGCTGCCACTGGGATTCCGGATCAGCAAGTACCTGCGACCAACCAGACGAAGTTAAAATCCGAAACCCATACCGATCTCCATGGGCGGCCGAAGCTGTAACTTCAAAAAACTCCCCATCGGAAACCATAGGCAACGCTTTGTCGCCTAGCACCAACTCCGCCGCCTCAGCATACGGTGCCCATAACCGAAATTCCCGCAACGTCCGGTGCGCAGAATCGACAGTGAGCGGGTAAACCACCGAAATAGACATGCCCTCAAGCTTAACTACTGAAACCCAAAAACGGTAGGAAGCAATGAGACCTTTTAAAAAAAGACCACGGCGGTGATTTAGACTAGCAAGCTATGTACCGCCGACCTGTAGCTGATGAAGAGTTCTTTCACCAATTGGAAATCAAACGATCGAAATTCCTCACCTTCATCACCAGAGTGGAATCGGAGAAACAGGCGCGAGAATTCATCTCAAGCATCAAACACCGATACCCAGACGCCAGACACCACTGCTCGGCCTATATTTATCATGTTGATGGTGCCAACCCCGTCGAACGTTCCAGCGACGACGGGGAACCTTCCGGCACCGCCGGAACCCCCATGCTTGATGTGTTACGCGGCTCCGGAATGCTAGACATTGCCGCTGTTACCGTGCGGTACTTCGGCGGCGTCAAACTAGGAGCTGGGGGATTAGTGCACGCCTATTCCGATTCAGTGTCGCAGTGCCTACCGCTTGTCCAGGAGGTAACCCGCAGCCGAAAGGAGCTATATACCGGCGAATTCAGCCATGCAGCAGCAGGTCGCATTGAATCGGAGCTACGCAGCCGCGGGATCGACATTTATGACGTTAGATACGGCGCAAAGGTCACCATAACAATGGCAATCGATCCAGGTACCGCAACCGAACTTATCGGCCTCATAGCCGCCCTTTTGGGTGAACAACCAGACTTGCATTCTTCCGGCATAGCATGGGTGGAATAGAATAGGAAACCATGACATTACAACCTCGCCCCCGTAACCCCATCGAACAACGCAAGCAAGCTGTTCGGCGCTACTCCCGACTGGCGCTCCAAACCGGCGTTGGCTCGGTAGGTGCAGGCTTGGTGCTATGGGCGTTATCGGGTCAGCTGTCAGTTTTCATATTTTTCCTCATACTAGGTGTTGCTGGCGTGGGATATTTCTGGCGTAAGATCAACCAGATTGTCAACCATAAAGACAACTACTAACCCGATTAAAGACAAACATGACCAACGACGTTTCAGCGCACACGCAACCTGTCCGGATCGACTCGTGGGTCTGGGCTGTTCGGCTACTAAAAACCCGCTCAGCTGCCGCTGATGCGTGCAAAGCGGGTCATGTGAAACTCAATGGTCACTCCGTTAAACCTTCACAACAGGTAGTACCCGGCGACACAGTCTCCGTGTGGGCGGATCACAGGCTACGCGTCGTCGAGGTCGCAAACACCATCAAAAAACGAGTCGGTGCATCACTAGCTCGCAGCTGCTACATTGATCATTCGCCACCGCCGCCAGATAAGGAAATCATCTACTCGATGCCGCGCCGGGATCGCGGCGCGGGTCGGCCAACGAAGAAAGAACGGCGCGAAATCGACCGACTCAAGGGGATCGATCGTAGGTGATGCTGGTACATGTGGC
This sequence comes from Corynebacterium mustelae, assembly GCF_001020985.1. NCBI lineage: Bacteria > Bacillati > Actinomycetota > Actinomycetes > Mycobacteriales > Corynebacteriaceae > Corynebacterium > Corynebacterium mustelae. The sequence goes on along the minus strand of NZ_CP011542.1, from coordinate 2,280,560 downwards.
CAGCCTTTGGTTGATTTAAGATGTAGTTTCCTCGGTGATGGAGGCTTTTAGTTGCGCCAACCGATTACGCAGTCGCCCACGGCGTTGTGCCGAGTATTTCCCGGTGGTTCCAGTTCGCTCAATGTGCTGCTGGCCGTATTTATCTAACAGTAAATCGTCGATGATGCGCACATGTCCAGGCTGGAAGCGGTAACCAAGTGCGCGCTGAACACGATCGACGGCTTTATCTGCAAAGAGATCTTTCAATTGTGCAACTGTGGTGATGCCGTTGGCGTGCAAGAGCTCTTCTAGCCATTGGTAGTGCTCCGACCGGGATTGTGGGAAACGGTTACCCTGCAACACGGTTAATACCCCAGGAAGTGTTTTGGCGCTGAACTCAACATCAAGATCGGAATCGTTCGACACCGGGGCGGGTTCTTTTACGGCGGCGATCATATCGAATTGTTGATCCGCTAATTCGATCAACCCGGCGGCAAGGGTAAACGCGCGATCAACCTCAGGCGCAAGCTCGTCACCGCTTCTTTTGTACCGAATGTCATGTTCGAATTCCGCCCAGGCGTGCTGGAGAACGGTGCGGATCTGTACTTCAAATTCCCACCCGATGTAATCGTGTAGTTCCTCGACCCTGGCGTCAACTTTGAGAATGAGGTGATGGGAGCCGTAGCCGAAGTCACCTGTTAGTCGGGTCTGTGCGGCTTTATCGACGCTGCGTACCACCTCAAACATGGCGCTTAGTGCGTCAACAATTTGTGGTATCTCCGCAGAGTGATAGGTAGTGATCCGTACCCCAATGATGTCGTGAATATCGGACCACGGATTAGGGTACACAAGACTGTTATCAGCTCGGCGTTTTTTGGCTTTGGCACGCAGCGAGCGCCATTCTTTGATGCGGACGCTAATCCTGTCATAGGTGAGACCGAACTCGGAAAGAACATCCTCGATGGCATCGGAGAAATCTTGTGCAGCCGTGGGATGTGCTGAAAGAAATGCCTGGTAGTTGCGGTGCAACTGGGAAATATTGGCGGAGTTCACGAGGTTGTTCTTTCGGGTTACTAAAAACGGTTTGTTGCCAGCATGAAAGGGTACTCAGTTTCAGCAGTTTATCAAGCTGCCTGTCTAAGAACGGCTTTTGCTTTTCGACGCTTCACTGTTGCTGTTGCCGTGATTGGTGACGCAGGCTGGTATGCGGGTGGGCGAGTGGAGGGGAAACCGCTCCGATAGTAGACCCGGTGGGCGCTGGTTGCTCGAAACATCTCCGTGGCTGACAACCACGATTCAATTTCCACTCGACTCTCAGTTAACCCGATCGCCAACAGGATGTCGGTTGTTGGCAGATAAAAGCAAACCTCGTCCCCGATGAGCTTACATAAGTGCCGATATAACGTGTTAAAGGTGTGCGGGTGTGCTAACCATGCAGTAGGGGAGCTGTGACAGAAATCCACTTGGAGACCAGGTGTTTTATGGTTACTGAGAAAAGTACTAGGGCGGGTACGTACCGCGACTCCGTGCTCGTCGCATTCCAGTGCGATCATGTTTGTTGCTGCCCGGTTCCATGCTTGGCGAGTGGTGAGATTCATAGCGGCTAACCCCTCATGGCTAAGCACTGTAGCGCCGCACCGAAACTGCGCCCGCAACGTGGCCGCTAACGCCACTTCTGCAGGAACTGAATGATAGCCGTCGGTACTGCGTTCGTCTGGGTTGATGTCACTGGATTCAACCAGCGCCAGGCTCAAATTAGCTGGAACCAGTTGCGCTGATGGTAACGTGCGCGTGGTGGGAGTGGCTGCCACGGACATGAGTCAAACCTCGATTCTTTTTAAAAAACCCTTTATATTGTTTGACTCACCAAGGTGGGCGTTTGGTTCCCTCATTGAGAAAAATTTTTCCAACAACCGTTAAAACGGTGGTTGATCGTCACCTTCGTCTTCAACAGATAACCCCAATGCGTCGAAAAGCTGGGCAGATTGCCACATAACTATGTCTTGGCCTTTATCAATAAGTTCCTCAGCGCGCTTTTGCTTGGATGTTACCGAATCCCACGGCCCCATCACCAACATCGTGGTTTTCTTTGTTACATTCTTACCAATGGTCGCCCCGGCATCAGCCATTTTCTCCCATAAGAGCCCTTTGTCGAAAGGCTCAAAGTCACCGGTCAATGTGACATTGTGGCCAAAAAGTGGATGATTTGGATCTGCATCTTTATTGGCTTCAGGAATGACTTCCGGAGTCGCGGCTTTAGCCCAACGTGGCTGCGGTGCTGACCGCCGTTGCGGTGTGGATTCGGCTGGCGCTGAGTTATCTGTATCTGCACGCCGAGTCGAAGGCGGATTATTAAGCACTGGGTAGACCCGCTTGTCATTGAGATTGCCCATGCTAAAACCGAAACTGGAAAATACATCTTTCAAACTGCCGCTGTAACCAGCACGCAACGCAAGATTGACCAGAATGCCAGCGCAGGCTTCCGCATCCGCTGCGGCATCATGATGTTGTCGAAGCGAAACGTCTAAGAACTTCGCCACGACCGGTAACCGGTGGCTGACAACACCAAGTTTTGCGGCGCGGGATGCAGCGAGCGAACACGCAAAATCCCACTCTGGTGTAGGCACCTTCGCCGCAGCACATGCCCGCGAAAAAGCAGTGAAATCAAACTGAGCATTGTGCGCCACCAAAGGTACATCGCCGACAGCTGCCACGACTTCGGCCATAACCTCAGCAAATGGCGGTGCATCGGCGACATCTTCCGGTCGTATCCCGTGAATTGCGATATTCGCTGGGTCGAAATCACTTAACGACGTTGGCGGTTGGCACAACCAACACTGAGTCTTACCAATAGCGCCATCGATAACTTCCACGAGACCGATCTGACAGATTGACCCCCAATCCGCATTGGCGGTTTCCACATCAATGCCAACGAAATTCAAACCAGGAACCGCGCCGCCCGCTTCACCTCGTGCTGCTGCGGCGACTGCAGCGACAAACGCCTCTTGATCTTGTGCAGCACCCGGCGAAAATCTAAAAAGTTCCGGTATCCCGCTCAGTTGCACCCACCCCAATGAGTACGAGGTGGGTGCAACCTGCGTATCCACCGTGGTGGATTCCGAAAGATTAAAAGTACGATCGTCGGCACCGAGCGCAGCTGCGAGAAGACTTGGGGTTAGTCTAATGCCATTGTTTGTTACATGCAGCGTTGCACCGTATGCGGCGATCGTAGTCATCTATTTTTAACCTTTCGTCGTCTATTACCCGTAGATGGTCAAGCAGGAACGCACCAGCTTACACACCTTTGATGTGACAAAGATGTGCAAGCTTTAAAAGCTACAAGTGGCTCGTTGCTGCCTCTAGCGATGCGTTTGATCGTAGGCGGCGGAGTTAACCGAATAATCGTCGATAGTCGATGCTTGCGTGCTTGTCGACGCAGGCTCCGTCTGGTTACCTAGCCGCTCTTTTCTGCTGCCTGGAATTGAGCTGCCGAAATATTGCTCGTGCAGGTCGTCGCCATTGTGCCCCGAACTATCTGGCGGTAGCACATGGTCCTCACCAGGTTGATCTGAGCTTATATCACAAGGGACATTGTCAGCGTCGCCGAAGTGGTCATGTCCTTCCTCTTCACACTTGACATAAGCCTCCGGTACCGGGGATTCAATCTGGCGGAAGATAATGATGGAGCGTGCCGGCACCACGATGGAACCATCCGCAGCGATAGTTTTGTCTTCCACCGGGTAACCGGTGTTTTCAGTCGTGTCCACAATAAGCTTCCAACTGCGGCCGAACTGTTTACCTGGCAGGGTGAATTCAATGTCGTCCCAGTGGGCATTAAACATCAGTAGGAATGAATCGTCTTTGATTCGTTGACCCCGGTCATCAGGCTCGGCAATGTTTTGGCCGTTAAGATACACCATCAGTGATTTCCCGAAGGCGAATTCCCAGTCACCCTGGGTCATGAGTTTCCCGGACGGAACCAACCACGCGATATCACGATCAGGTGCATCCGCTCCTAGCGGTCCACCAGCGAGGAACCGACGTCGCCTAAATACTGGGTGGTTGGCGCGGATACGGATCAATCGCTTGGTAAAGTCCAAAAGGTCCTTATTTGTTTCGGTAAGGCTCCAATCCATCCATGCCAATTCGTTGTCTTGACAGTAGACATTGTTATTACCGCTTTGAGTACGTGCGATTTCATCACCATGGGCAATCATGGGTGTGCCCTGGCTGAGCAGCAGGGTGGTGAGGAAATTGCGTCGCTGCCTAGCGCGCAGTGCGAGGATCTCCGGATCATCTGTCGGACCTTCCACCCCACAGTTCCATGACCGGTTGTGAGATTCACCGTCGCGATTATCCTCGCCGTTGGCCATGTTGTGTTTTTCGTTGTAGCTGACCAAATCATTCAACGTAAAACCGTCATGGGCGGTAACGAAGTTAATGGATGCGGTGGGGCGCCGACCGTTATTGGCATACAAGTCGGAAGAACCGGTGATGCGTGAGGCGAATTCACCTAGGGTTGACGGCTCACCCCGCCAAAAGTCTCGGACAGTATCCCGATATTTTCCGTTCCATTCCGTCCATAGAGGTGGGAAATTTCCAACCTGATACCCGCCTTCGCCCACATCCCACGGCTCGGCGATTAATTTCACCCGAGACACCACCGGATCCTGCTGCACTAGATCGAAGAAGGTTGCCAGCTTATCAACATCGTTAAGCTCACGAGCTAACGTGGAAGCAAGATCGAAACGGAAGCCGTCAACGTGCATCTCCGTCACCCAATACCGCAAGGAATCCATGATTAACTGCAATGAGTGTGGATCCCGCACATTAAGCGAATTACCGGTGCCGGTGTAGTCCATGTAATAGGCTTTCGAGCCATCGACAAGCCGGTAGTATGCTTCATTGTCAATACCTCGGAATGCGATGGTGGGGCCTAAGTGGTTACCTTCGGCGGTGTGGTTATAAACCACGTCGAGGATAACCTCAATACCAGCTTCGTGGAACGCTCGAACCATTCCCTTAAATTCTGACACCGCGCCACCTGGTTGACGATTGGCTGCGTAGTCTTGCTGCGGAGCGAAAAATCCGAAGGTGTTATAGCCCCAGTAGTTACGCAGCCCAAGTTCGCGCAACCGATCGTCCTGGAGGAACTGATGGACTGGCATCAATTCGATTGCCGTGACACCAAGTTCTTTTAGGTATTTGATAATCGCCGGATGCGCCAGCCCCGCGTAGGTACCACGGAGGTCTTTAGGAACATCCGGGTGGGTCATAGTCATGCCCTTCACGTGAGCTTCATATATGACAGTTTCGTGATACGGGATTTTAGGGGAGCGGTCGGAACCCCAATCGAAAAATGGGTTTACCACGACCGATAGCATGGTATGCCCTAGGGAATCCTCAGTATTGCGTGAATTGATGTCGTAGGGTTTTGTGATGTCGTAGCTAAACAACGAAGGATGACCATCAAATTCGCCGTCAAATGCCCGAGCGTAAGGATCCACCAAAAGTTTATTAGCATCGCATCGCTTACCATTTGCCGGGTCATAGGGTCCATGGATGCGATAGCCATAACGTTGGCCTGGTTGTACCCCCGGCAAGTAGCAGTGCCAGATGTGCGCGTCGACTTCCTCTAAATTGATGCGTTCTTCCACGCCAGCCTCATCGATGAGACAGAGTTCGACTTTTTCTGCAACGTCGGAAAAGATGGCAAAGTTTGTTCCCGCCCCATCATATTTTGATCCCAGCGGGTAAGCATCGCCGGGCCAGATTTTGCGTGCGGAAGCCGTGGATGAATCAGTCATAGCGCTATTTTAGCGCTAGATGTGAGCTAATCCGGTGGTGATTATTCTTAAACCCATCGCAAATTGTTCCTCTGCCGCTAATTGTGCTTGTACCAGCGGGTTTTCTTCAGTTTCAATCGCCCCCACTTGAGGTTCTGCGGCGATTCGCAAATATTCCGTCTGTTCAAAAACTGTCGCGCCAACAACAAAATGTAGGGCAGTGGCAACACCGGCAGCAGGAGCGGATTCTGGAAGCGTTGCGGCGAACACCTCTAATACCTCGGTGCGCAACTGAGAATTAGTGAGTGCGGCGCTGACTAATTCAGCACCATCCCGATGCTCTAGCATCGACAGTCGCATGTGCATGCACGCTGCGGTTAAATTTTCGTGTCCAAGCGTAGCGCCTGCATCTAGAAAATCGGCAAGGATTGTGCGCGCGGTCGCGTCGATAAGCGCTTGTTTATTTTTGAAATGCCAGTACAGCGCCCCGGGGGCTACTTGGAGTTGTGTCGCTACCCGACGCATGGTCATGTCTGCCAAGCCGAAGGTATTGAGAATTTCTAAACTGGCCGCAATAATCGAATCCTTGCTTAATTGCACGAACTCAATACTAGCTATCATTTACTGTCACCACCGCAAAGCCCCCCGCGTGTATGCAACAAGGTTGCATACACAGTGCGCGAATATGCAAGCGATGTGGGGAGCGCGCTTGCATAGTGTTATCAGGTGACGTTGTATGGGGAAACCGAAAAACAAGAAACGAAAAGGTATCGGCAAGCTGGATATTTGCTGTGGTCGGTTTGTAATAACTGGGAATCGCTGGGAGGATTCTGCCAATTGTCTGTGAACCGGTAGAAAATGGAGAATGCTTTGTTAAGCTGATCCACGCAACCGATTCTCACCGGGGAGAATACGCGTTTTTAAGATGTAAATACTTGATGTTTGTTTGGAAATAAAAACATCACATTCAAAGGAGAAAAACTGTGCAGAGCCGAATCCGCGTGAGCAACATGAAGAAAACTGCAGTTGCAGCTATCGCCGCAAGTGCTCTTGTTCTTGCAGCTTGCGGTTCCGAAGAGGAGGCAACCACCGCAGCGTCCTCCAAGGTTGCCGCAGCGTCTTCTAAAGCGGTTTCCGCTGCTGCTGACGCAAGCACCACTGTTGCTGAAGAGATGAGCAAACCAGCTGAGTCACCTTCCGAGGCGCCGCCAGCTGCACCTGAAGCGACCGCGATTCCTGAGGATCTTCAGGTTCCAGAAATTCCTGCTGTTGTCCACCAGCCAATTGAAGCTGCACCCGCATCTCCTGAGGATGCAGCCGCAATTGAGGGCCTGGTCTACGGTCTGAACAACGGCACCACCCTACGTAGCTACATGGCTTACATCCCAGACAACTCGTGCCAGGCCGCACTGGATGCTCATGGTGGCCGTGAGGCCCTCGACTTGGACAAGATCCCAGATGTTCCAATGAGCCAGGTTGAGCAGTTCGCACAGGCGAAGCCACATGTTGACAATGTCACTGATATCCGTGTGCAGGGCGATGTTGCTTCTGCATCTGTTACCGGAACCTCCGATGGTGAAACCACCACCAATACTCAGCGCTTCCGTCGCGAAAATGGTCGCTGGACTTTCTGCGCTGAATAATCCCGGTTATACCTACCCCGCACCACGCGGATTGGGGATTCGCCGCTGAATAACATAATGACCGTTGGGTGTAGCAATGCCCAGCGGTCGTTTTCGGTTTTGCAGGCTACAGCCAATAGACTTAAATTTTTTAACCAACCGTCAACCGCACCCTAATCAACACCGCACGTTAAGGCTTAGACATATGTTACGCACCAAAAACCCTAATAAATCTGTGGAGCGAATCTCAGCCCCCAGTGGCGTAGGAGCCTATGCCAGCGTGGTGCTTATCTGTGTCTTTAGCTATGGGATATGTAGTGTTGGTTGGGGATTGTTGCGGCCACGGTATTTAGCCACCGTTTTAGGTAAAGATGGAAGTTTAGAATTACAGCCGAAAGACAACGTGGAATTTATCGGGTACTTTTGGTTCCTCGTGATTTCAAGCTGCTTGGCGGCTGCCATCGCAATTTGGGGGTTTAAAAAATATCGCCCCCAGCGTAATGCATTCTTTTTAAGCTGGATCGGGTTATGGTGCGCTATAGGGGCCTTGGTATTTCATTACATCGGTGATGTCGTGACCTTTACGGCTTATAAAATTCCGACGGCAGGTGAGGACCTGGTTCCAGGCACAGAAATTAATTATGTGCCTCGATTGATTCCGGGAATTTCCGGTTATGTTCTTCCCGCTGCGGTTGCAACGACGATTTTTTGGTTTCAAGTATTCATTTCTATTGATGATGAACCAGCGGCTGGACTGGATGACTCGGTCGAAAAATCTGAAGTTGACATTCGTGAGGACTCCCTATCCGATGTCGGATCGGAATACCTGAACAATGATGGTAAAGATGATCGATAGCCCAAAAATGGTGAAACTATTCCGGCCAGCTGACTGCACAGAAGCCTTGAAATTCCACGCTTATGTGATCGATCGCAGCGAGAATGCAGTGGATAGCTAATCTAAGATTCAGCATCAGCTGTCCATTGGTGCAGCCAGCGCCACAGTCGGCAATATATTCCACTCGTAGCTGCAAACCATTGAAGTCAGTAACACAAAACGATTTGGTTTCTGGGTGGTTTTCATTCCATTGATTACATATAAGCGCTAGTTTCATGTAGTCACGTTCCGGATCGCAGCCAGGATCCCATTGGCCTTTAACCAACAGGCTTGGGCCGGTTTCTACATAAAAACCCATAAGAATATCGTTGATCCAGGTTGTAGCCGAAACATCGGTGCTGTTTGCTATGTCGATTTCTATATCATTAAGACAATCTATTATCCGGGAAACTGTCAACGGGGTGGGTAGCTCATCTGTACTTTGGTGGTGTTTATCAATTCGGGGGAAGTGGTTTCCACTGTTTGCTGGGGCTTGACCAAGGTCGGGGTGTTTGTGCAGAAAAACCTCTACAGCCATTGTGGTGGATTCGAGTGCTGTCCGGATAAACGACTGTAGTTGCGTGGCGGAAGTAGGTTCCGTAACCGCTAAGCTGGTGCGGAAATGCACATGGATGCTGGTGTCGTCAGCAATGGTGAAATATACGGTGGGGCCGACGCGTTCAGCGTTCCATTCGTCGGTGGTTTTAGCTACGCTTCCTACGGCAGATAAATCTAGCCGACCGTACATGTCCCCGTTGATGTGGAGCATGCGGGTGTTATGTACATCAAAGCGAAAAGCCACGTGGTGGTGCGGCCAAAACGAATAAGCGATATCAGTGGTCTCGGCATCTTCGGTCAGGTCGCTTGCGGTGCGGTAGGTGTAGCCTAATGCTTCGATGGCCTGTCGAACCGCATAGGAATCCACGTGAGAGGGGTGGCATGCTTCGCTATTGCTATCTATGTGATTGTTGTGAGCCATCGTTTCCTTTGACAAATGTTGGGGGAGTGGGACGAACTGTGTGGGGATTGTGAAATTTTGGTAGTGGGAAAAACCTTACACATTCATTCTTACATGGGCGGTTTTATGCTTTATAAGCACTGGTTTTGCTGTCATCTGGTGATTGTTTCCAGTTAGTTGGTTGGTGTGCTGTGAGATTTCTTTAATGCTTTGACTAACAGGTGAAGTTGAAACGTGGTGGGTGTGGTTTTGATTGCTGTGGGTTTAGGATTCCCCGGTTTCTGCATATAATTAATGATCCTGCATGAAATTGTGATTGGTTTTTGGTGATATCTGCCCTGTTCGGGGTTAAAACCCCCGTGAGGTAATTGGGCTGGTGCCAGGCTAATGACACAATAATGTGGACCTGTATAGTTTTCTTTTAAAAGCGGAAAGGCAGACCGTGCTTAACGTCATCGACCTGCGGGGTAGCGTACCTACCACTCATAAACTTCGTCGGGTGCTACCGCGCGGCGGAACCGATGTGGCAAGTGTTTTACCGGCGGTCCAGCCGGTAGTTGACGACGTAAAGCACCGAGGTTCGGCCGCGGCCTTGGAATATGGGGAGAAATTTGACCAGGTGCGCAACGATTTCATTCGTGTACCGCAAGAAGCCATCGATAACGCCGTAGCGGATTTGGATCCTAAAGTGCACGCGGCATTACAGGAATCGATTCGTCGAGTACGTAAAGTGCATGCGGATCAAAAACCGCAAGAGCACACCACCGAGTTGTATCCAGGTGCGAAAGTGACCGAGAAATTCTTGCCGGTGGCACGAGTTGGGTTATACGTCCCGGGCGGTAATGCGGTATATCCATCATCAGTCATCATGAATGTCATACCAGCCCAGGAAGCTGGTGTTCAGTCTTTGGTTATTGCGTCACCACCGCAGGCAGATTTCGGCGGTTTGCCACACCCAACGATCTTGGCCGCTTGCGGGCTGTTGGGAGTAACTGAGGTGTGGGCAGTTGGCGGTGCCCAGGCGGTTGCGCTCTTAGCCTACGGCGACGATGGCAGCGATCTGGAGCCAGTGGATATGATTACCGGTCCGGGAAATATCTACGTCACTGCGGCGAAACGACTAGTTACTGGTGTCGTGGGTATTGACTCGGAGGCTGGTCCCACCGAAATCGCCATCATCGCAGACGATTCAGCGGATCCGGTGTGGGTGGCGTACGACCTTATCAGCCAGGCCGAGCACGATGTCATGGCGGCCAGCGTTTTGATTACAGATTCGCAAGAGTTGGCAGATGCTGTAGTCACTGAAGTGAACAACCGATATGGTGTCACTCGTAATGCAGACCGGGTCGCGGCAGCGCTAACGGGGCAACAGTCCGGCATTGTGCTTGTCGACGACATATCTACCGCAATCATGGTTGCCGACGCCTATGCTGCTGAGCACTTGGAAATCCACACTGAACGGGCACGTGAAGTGGCGGAACGGATTACAAATGCGGGTGCGATTTTTGTTGGTGGGTTCTCGCCAGTGCCGTTGGGAGACTATTCCGCTGGATCCAACCACGTGTTACCTACCTCTGGTACAGCCCGATTCAGCGCAGGTTTATCGACGCACACGTTCACGCGTCCGGTCAATCTGATTGAATACGACGAGGCGGCTTTGAAGGAGATTTCTGAAACCGTCGTCACATTGGCCGATGCCGAGGATTTACCAGCGCATGGCGAGGCGATTCGTGCCCGTTTTGAAAATCTGTAGTATTTGCGGATTGTTTTTTATGGAGACTTAAAGTGGATAAAACAACTACCGCTGCACCTGAGCACCTGGTTGCGTCGACAAGCGATATAAGTGCAGAAAACGTAACGCTTGCCGCACTGCCATTACGGGAGGAGCTACGTAAAGAAAAAGCCTATGGCGCCCCGCAGCTAGATGTAGCCGTTCGGTTGAATACCAACGAAAACCCGTACCCGCCATCAGCGGCGCTGATTTCGGAATTAACCACGCTGGTTCACAACCAAGCACAACAGCTAAACCGTTATCCCGAGCGGGACTGCGTAGAGCTGCGCCAGGAACTGGCAAAATACATCACCAACCACACCGGTGTGCCAGTGACCGAAGAAAACGTTTGGGCAGCCAATGGGTCCAATGAAATTCTGCAACAATTGCTCCAGGCATTCGGTGGCCCGGGACGAAAAGCAATGGGCTTCCAGCCCAGCTATTCCATGCACCCTATCCTGGCAAAGAGCACATACACCGAATTTATTTCCTGCGACCGGAGCGCGGATTTCACCATTGATTGTGATGCTGCGGTGTCCACGATTGCCGCCGAGAAGCCAGATATTATTTTTATCACCTCACCCAATAACCCAACCGGTGACGTAACCAGCCGGGCCGATATGGAGCGGATTATCAATGCTACCGAAGGCATAGTCATTATCGATGAGGCCTATGCTGAGTTTTCCGAACAACCCTCCGCAGTGGAGCTGATAGCCAAATACCCCGCCAAACTTGTGGTGTCGCGCACCATGAGCAAAGCATTCGATTTTGCCGGTGGCCGGTTGGGGTATTTTATCGCCCACCCAGCTTTCGTTGAGGCGGTGCTATTGGTGCGCCTGCCATACCACCTGTCAGCATTGTCACAGGCAGCCGCCATTGCGGCGTTGCGGCACAGTACTGATACCTTATCCACCGTGGCAACGTTGGTGGCGGAACGAGATCGGGTGCAATCAGCCCTGTTGGATTACGGGTATGAGGTAGTACCCAGCGAGTCAAACTTCTTATTTTTGGGCACGTTTAAGGATCAACATCAAACGTGGCAGGAGTTTTTAGATCGGGGAGTGCTTATCCGTGATGTAGGAATAACTGGCTATCTTCGGGTTACAATCGGGCTGCCGGAAGAAAACGACGCATTTTTATTGGCCGCGAAAGATCTTGCCGTAACCAACCGACCGTAACGATACCCCACCCACTATTAAAGAGGAAGCGTACGCCCTATGACTTTGTCACGAACCGCAACGGTGAGCCGAACCACCAGCGAATCAGACATCACGGTTAGTATCAATCTTGATGGAACCGGCACCGTAGATATTGATACTGGCGTGCCGTTTTTCGATCACATGCTCACTGCGTTCGGGGTGCACGGTGCCTTCGACCTCCACGTCTTAGCCAAGGGCGATACCCACATTGATGCCCACCACACGGTAGAAGACACCGCGATTGTGCTCGGCCAAGCAATAGCCGAGGCAGTAGGCGATAAGCGGGGCATTAAGCGATTTGGTTCCTTCCAATTACCGATGGACGAAACCCTATGCGAGGCTGTGGTTGATTTCTCCAATCGGCCCTATTATGTGGGTACTGGCGAACCCGATTACATGATTACATCCATAATCGGTGGGCATTATCCTACGGTTATTAACCAACACTTCTTTGAAACATTGGCCACCCACGCCCGCATCACGCTGCATCTGCGCTGCATTTATGGCCGCGACCCGCACCACATCACCGAAGCGGAATTTAAAGCAGTGGCTCGGGCGATCCGTGTCGCTTTAGAACCTGACGCTCGGCTTACTGGTATTCCGTCAACTAAGGGTGCGCTGTAGCTGTTTTCTAATGCGTGTTGATACCAGCTGTGTTGCAACCAACGCTTCCAATGTAAAAGAATGCTCGTTATGCATTCTTCACCCCAAAACCTAAAACTGTGGCAGATCCGCGGACTGGTCCCGTCGTTCATTGCGGTCGGCGCAGCTTTCGGCAGTTGGTCACTGTTGCTGCCGGTCGTGCCGCTGGCGGTTTTTCAATCGAATGTGGGTGGGGCAGAGGCGTTAGCGGGTGCCGTCACTGGTGTTTTCATGGCAGCAACGGTGTTAACACAACTGGTTACTCCCGCTTTGCTGCGGGGATTTGGTTACAGGCCAATTGTTCTTTTTGCCGCAGTAATGCTAGGAATCCCGGCGCTCGGCCACATAGTGAGTCTAGATGCAGTCCCGCTCTTGCTGGTATCTGGTCTCCGCGGCATTGGTTTTGGGGCGTTAACTGTCGCCGGTGCCGCGCTCATGGCGGAATTGGCGCCGCCCGCACTATTAGGCAAAGCCTCCGGACTGTTAGGTTTGACGGTTGGCTGCGCAAAACTGACCTGCCTGCCGGCCGGAATGCTGATAGCAGAGCGGTTCGGGTTCACGCCGGTGTATGTAGCAGCAATGATAGTTGGTTTACTAGCTGCGGTGGTGTGCGTGTGGATTCCACCGCTCAAAGCGGCACCTGTTGGTGGCGGCCCAGCGCGTGCAGCCACACCAACCTGGCAGTTGGTTGCACTCCCAGCGATGGCGATGGCTGCAATGGCGGTGGGGTTTGCCGCCGTGTCGACGTTTTTCCCTGCCACAGCGCAACAGGTTGACCCCTCGTTCGGGGTTCGTGTGGCCGCCATTGCGCTATCGGTTTTGGGGCTGCTGGAGATGGTTTCCCGATTTGGTGCCGGAATCATCGCCGATCGTCGGGGGTTCGCCGGAAGCGTTACCGTACCGGCTTTGCTTGTCGGCTGTACGGGTTTAGTTGCGGTGTCCGGGGTGGTGGCGCTGGGATTGTCCGTTTGGTGGCTGGTTGTGGCGGCGGCAGTATTTGGTGCAGGTTTTGGTGCGGTACAAAATGAATCACTGCTGCAGATGTTTCAGCGATTGCCGAAAGAAAAGCTGTCACTTGCCTCCGCAGTGTGGAATATCAGTTTTGACGCCGGTACCGGTGGTGGAGCATTCCTACTGGGCTATGTGGCCCACTCGTATTCGCTTAGCTGGGTTTTCCACCTTGCTGCTGCAATAATTTTCGTAGTTGCGATCACGGCAGCGGTGATCGCTAAGGTGAGAATCCAGATTTCCCGCTAATTGGACGTAATCGTTTATGTTGCTTGCTACGCATAGCCAATGGGTACAGTTCTGGGCAGCCATCGTTTTCAATACAAAGCAGAAGCAATGAAATCTTCGCATGCAATGACCTGATGCGAAAAAAATCATTGGTCCCATCTGCACCTGGAATACTTCAAACATGACGGTACCAAGCAACCACCAGCGTTATCAGTGCAATGATTAGCGGGATGAGGGACGCGCTGCATCCGAGAAACAATCGCGTTGGCTTAGCGTTTGCTGTTGTACAACAGCCGGAACCAGGATAAGGATCTTTGCCCATTATCTCGCGGAGGAATGGTTTGAATTCTCGAATGGGTAATTGGGGGATTATGCCTCCTATCCTTAACCATAAGGCGAATTCTGAAGCGTTTACAGCTATGAAAAATAAGACAATGAATGGGAAATTTTCTTCCCAATATTTGTGGAAAAATAGAACTCCAATGATAAAAACCACGATTTGTCCGAGGGCTGAGAAAAATGCGTATTCAAACAAGAAATACCATCCTGGGAAAGCTTTTTTCTGAGCTCTTTCTTCCGGAAAAAGTCATAGTAAATTAAGTATATAAATGCTGGTATTATCGCAAGCAAAATGAAAGCTCCTGGGTTAATCCGAAAGTCCATCAATCACCTTTTCGTCAATAAATTCGCCGATTTCTGCTGCGGGTTTTTTGAATTTTTCTGAAAGATAAATTGCACCAGCTATTCCTCCTGCGCTACTTCCAAACGGTCCGGCTGCGGAACCTACGAATCCGCCAGCTGCTCCGCCGACTATTCCTCCGGCAAATGATCCTAATGATTCTGCTAAGGTACAACACTTTTAATTTGTGCTGCTTCTATGTCGCCACTGCTGATATTAATTGCATCTTCGATAATCCTGGATAGTTCAAGGATGCATTTCCTCGAATTTAAAGTGTTCAAATGTATCCTGCATGTGGAAATCAATTAGATGCAAGGCTATATGGCTATGTTGTATTTGCTCATGGCTGTACCCGTGCCTGCACTGGTTGTGCCAGTAGGATTCTTAATTTGTATGGTTTTGGCATCTCAATGCTGTTGTGCGGGAGTTCCGGCGTTGTGGGGAAAGTCGGTAGGGTGCAACTGGGTTTAGTGGTGTTTCATGTAGGTTAAACATGTCGTTGGAGCCGAGGTAGTAGGAGAGGGAAGACTTGCACGTCGGCGCTGGTTTAGCTTCCATATGTGTTATGAACGTGACCATATTAATAACAGGCCAATTATGATTGAGAATGCACTTATAAACGAGACTCCGCACCCCATAAAAAGTGGACTTAAACGCACTTTTTCGGTTCTATCTTCATTAATTTCTGGGTGTGATTTTTTTCCTAAATTCTCGCGAATAAAGGGAACGAAAGTATTAAATCGTAATGGAAGCGTAAAACCACCGAATCGAACCCACCCCACAACAAGCAAGGTAGAAACGATAGCAAAAGTTAGTACTATCGCCAGTGGAATTCTATCCCGCTCCAGCCAAAAATCCGGAAATAAAAAGATATTAATTACCACCGATGGAATCACACCGAGCAAGAGACTTGTTGTGAACTCAAAAATAAAATACCATCCTCCAGCAGGGTTATTTTTGAATTTTTCTTTTCTGCGTTCTTCGAAAAATGGGCATAAATAAGCGAAGGAATTAAACTGCATGCCATGATAATCAGAATAGAAGTTCGATCAGTCATTTGTTTTTCACTTTATTTTCAATCGTCCTATTTTGCCTTTGGGAAACGAAATCCCTAGAAAGTTCCACAGTCTAATAGCATCGTGTTAGCAAAAGTACTTGCTTTAAAAAATTCATCGATTTGTTCGCCAATTTTGCGTCCACCGATTTTTCCGGGTTTGGAAGCTGCAATCGCTCCCACAACACCACCAATCGCGGATCCAAATGAGCCACCACCCACAAAGCCAACTAACGCGCCGCGAGCCATTCCGCGAAAAGCCCCACAACAGAAAAGCAGCATAAAAAACTGCTCGCGACTTGCGGAAAACCTTGGGTTGCTATTCTGACGTGCGTGTTACTCTCAATCCGGGTTGAAGTTGTTAAAAATGAAAGTGAATGGCATGACCGGTTTTTCTGATTCTGGTTTAATCGCGGCGCAGGCCGAAAGTTCGGGCAACTACGTCTTGGTGTATGTGATGTTTTTGGTCGCTGGGCTGCTTGTTGGCGGTGCGTGGTCTATGTATAAAAACGGATCAATCATTCTTGCTGCTGTGTTTGTCGGCTGTGCAGCGGTCGCGGCGATTGCTGGGATTCTATGGATGATTGGTGAACTTGGGGGCTAATTGGGATGGCGCAATCAGGTCGGGAAAAAGTGCGGTTGCTTAGCGATATTCCTGGTTTCTTCGCTTTGGCCTGCGCCACGGCGGCTTCCTTCATGGCGTTTGCATTGATGCTGCCGGTCATTCCGCTGGCAGTAATCACCAAGACCGGCAGTGAAACGTTGGCTGGTGCGACGACCACGGTTTTTATGGCAGTGACTGTTGCGACACAGCTGGTGACGGTGAAAGTCGTACGAAGATATGGATTTCGGGTGGTTATGGTCACTGCTGCGCTGCTGTTGGGTTTACCAACCGCATGGTACGTCGTGACAATGGATAGCGTTTCCTTGCTGGTCGTTGCGGCGATCCGTGGGATGGGCTTTGGAGCATTATGTGTGGCGCAGTTTGCACTCATCGCACAGCTTGCCCCACCCGGAACTTTGGGTAAAGCGTCCGGGATTATCGGACTGTTTACAGGTGCTGCCCAGATGTTGGGGATGCCAGTGGGGCTGTGGCTTGTCGACGCCACAGGTGGCTACAACCTCGTCTTTTTCGTTGGTGCCGCTGTCGCATTGGTGGCGGCGATAGTGAGCCTGTTTCTTCCCTCCCCGCAACCGGAAGCGGAATCCTTAGATGAGCCGGTGTGGACCCAGCAAGATGACCAGGACTATCAGCAGCGTAATGAGCGTCGACAAGCGGAAAACTCGCACGGCGCATCACCGCGCATTTACAGACGACCCCGGCCCGCCACCCTCTGGGTTACTGTCGCGCCAGCCATCGCGATTGCCTGCGTTTCCATGGGATATGGTGCGGTTTCGACGTTTTTGCCAGCAACTGTGCGCGAAACCGACCCAATCAACGGCGCTACTGTAGCAGGGTTATTGCTCGCGGTTGCTGGCGGAACCCAAATGATATTTCGGCTAGGCTGCGGTGCACTGGCTGACCGGCTAGGATACCCTGGAACACTGATGATTCCTGGCTTAATCATGGTTTTTATCGCCTTTATTAGCTTCGTGTGGATTTTAAAAACCGATACTTCAATATGGTGGATGCTGGTTTCTGCCGTGTTATTCGGTGGCGGCTTCGGTTTTGTAGCCACCGAAGCAATGCTAGAAATGTTCATGCGCGTACCTCGGGGGATGACAGGTCACGCGTCAACGATTTGGAATGCGTCTTTTGATACCGGGACCGGAATCGGAGCGATAAGCCTAGGTTACGTCGCATCTCAAACCGGCTACGAAGGCGCATATCTGGTAGGCACTGCGCTAGTTTTGGTCGGGTTGTTCGCCGAAGTGGTGGACCGAAAAATAAATCCCGAACACAGGAAAGGCTAAAATCAGAATCCATGAAAAAGAATGTCGCACTATTAGATTACGGTTCGGGGAATGTACGTTCTGCCCATCGCGCATTGGAACGCGTCGGTGCGGAGGTTACAGTAACCGCCGATCCGGACACGGTACTGGCCGCCGATGGGCTGCTGGTTCCAGGGGTTGGTGCCTATGCGGCATGTATGGCTGGGTTGAACCGAATCTATGGTCCGCGACTTATTGGGCAACGGCTCGCCGGGTCCCGCCCCGTCATGGGGATTTGCGTCGGCATGCAAATCATGTTTGAGAAAGGGGTAGAACATGGCGAGCAAACCCAAGGTTGTGGCCAGTGGCCGGGAACCGTCGAAAAGCTAGACGCCGCGGTTTTACCGCACATGGGGTGGAACACCGTGTCGGCTGCCGCTGATTCGGAAATGTTTGCCGGATTAGATACCGATACTCGGTTTTATTTCGTCCACTCCTACGGTGTAAAAAACTGGGAATTTCAGCCCGACGGTCTCACCACCCCGCCACAGGTCACCTGGAGCACCCATGAACAGTGCCACTTTGTGGCGGCCGTTGAAAACGGGCCGCTGTGGGCAACCCAATTCCACCCAGAGAAATCTGGTGACGCAGGGGCGACACTACTGGAAAACTGGCTAAAGCAGTTGTGATATTTTTCAAGTGGTTTCCTTATGATATGCCCTCATCAAAGAGATTGTTCGCCACAATGGGTCATGTAAGGTAATCGGCGTTATTCGACGCTACACTAAAGCACTATGGTGTTTTGTTTAATTCCCGCGGTAGATGTTGTGGCAGGTCAAGCGGTTCGGCTCGACCAAGGTGAGGCTGGTACCGAAAAGAACTACGGCAGCCCCTTGGAGTCAGCCTTGAAATGGCAAGACCAAGGTGCAACCTGGCTTCATTTTGTCGATCTCGATGCGGCCTTTAATCGAGGCAGTAACCACGAAATGATGGCGGAAGTTATCAGTCAACTAGACATCAATGTGGAACTTACTGGTGGCATTCGAGATGACGCCTCCCTAGAACGGGCATTCGCCACCGGTGCGCGCCGGGTAAATATCGGCACCGCCGCGTTGGAAAACCCAGAGTGGATCAGGGACGTACTGTCTCGCCACGGCGAAAAAATTGCGGTAGACATCGCGGTTCGGCTTGTCGACGGCGAATGGCGCACCCGAGGTAACGGTTGGGTGTCCGACGGCGGCGATCTGTGGGAAGTATTAGAACGACTAGATTCCGATGGGTGCAAACGGTTTGTAGTCACCGATGTGTCCAAAGACGGTACCTTAACCGGGCCCAATGTCGACCTACTTCGGGAAGTGGCCCAAGCAACCGACGCAAAGATTGTGGCGTCCGGCGGTATTTCCACCGTGGCGGATCTGGTGGAGCTTGCCCGATACGAAGATGAAGGCATTGATTCGGCGATCATCGGTAAGGCTCTTTATGAAGGTCGATTTACTCTCCCTGAGGCAATTGCCGCGTTATGAGTGAGCTGCGGGAACTGTACCACATCGCTGAGGCTGTGGTAGACGAGGCGGAACGTATGTTCCGGCAGGGGATAGGGGCACATCCAAGTCACATCAAAGACGCCGGACAGTTTGCTACTGAGATGGATCTTGCCATCGAACAGGTGTTACGCGAACAATTGACTGCACTTACCGGTCTGCCGGTATTCGGCGAAGAATACGGTGGTCAGCAAGGAACGTTCACCTGGGTGGTGGATCCGATCGACGGTACTGCCAATTACGCCGCAGGCAACCCCATGAGTGCCATACTGCTTAGCCTCATGTCAGATAATCAGCCAGTGCTCGCAATCACCAGCGTTCCGCTGGTCGCGCAGCGATTTGGTGCCTTCGATTCCTCCCCGCTATTTATCAACGGACAACCACAACGCCCCCTCACCGAACGACCTCGGGTGGCAGCCCACGTCGGGTTTTCCTCCGTTTCTTCAACAACTGGAAGTAAAAAGGCACAGTTCCCATCGTTAATGAGACACGGACTACTTGCGGAATTAACCAAAACCTACCTGCGTCCCCGCATTACTGGTTCTGTGGGTATTGATCTGGCTTACACCGCCGCTGGCATATTTGGTGGTGCGGTGAGCTTTAGTCCCCACGTTTGGGACAATGCGGCGGGGGTTTTGCTATGTCGAGCTGCTGGTGCGAAAGTCACCGACCTTGACGGTAACGAGTGGACATCCAAGTCGCTGGGGGCAATCGTTGGCACGGATAATGCGCATGAAACAATCCTTAGTACCATGAACACAGTCCGAGATTCCTATTAACCCTCAGCTTGAAGGAGCGTAACCCACAATGGCAGTAGCGATCAGGGTCATCCCGTGTCTTGATGTTGACAACGGTAGGGTGGTCAAAGGAATCAACTTCACTGGCCTTACAGACGCCGGTGACCCAGTAGAACTCGCCGCCCGATATGACGCGGAAGGTGCAGACGAATTAACCTTTCTCGACGTATCCGCATCCAAAGACGGACGCGGCACCATGCTTGACGTTGTGCGACGCACCGCCGAGCAAGTTTTCATCCCGCTCACCGTTGGCGGCGGAGTGCGCAGCGAATCAGACGTCGACGAGCTCTTGCGCGCAGGCGCCGATAAAGTAAGCGTCAATACCTCCGCCATTGCTAGGCCGGAACTACTGAGTGAACTATCCCGCCGATTCGGTGCACAGTGCGTGGTACTAAGCGTCGATGCTCGACGGGTCCCCGAAGGCGGAATTCCGCAACCATCCGGCTTCGAAGTGACAACTCACGGCGGCACTCGTTCTGCCGGGCTAGATGCCGTTGAGTGGGCTAAACGTGGGGAAGAACTAGGGGTCGGCGAAATCCTTCTTAACTCCATGGACGGAGACGGAACAAAAGCAGGATTCGACATTGAGCTGATAGAAAAAGTACGTGCTGCCGTCTCCATCCCTGTTATCGCCTCCGGTGGTGCCGGGACACCAGAACATTTCCCACCCGCCATCAATGCCGGTGCCAATGCTGTTTTAGCCGCATCCATCTTCCACTTTGGTGAAGTAACTATCCCGGAAGTAAAAGCAAAAATCGCCGATGCGGGTTACGAGGTTCGCTAACTTCGTCACAACACCTAGCCGCAACCAGCCGAAAAAATCACATCCCACACAACCTCCGACGAAAAGTTCTCATGACCAACACCACAGACAATCCCATTGACTACCAACTAGCACCCGATATCGCAGAGCGCGTGCGGTTCAATGCAGACGGGCTCGTCCCCGCCATCGTCCAAGCGTCGGAAAGCAACGAAGTTCTCATGATGGCCTGGATGGACTCGCATGCCCTGGCCTACACACTCGCTACCCGGCGCGGTACCTATTTTTCACGGTCACGAAACGAATACTGGATCAAGGGTTTGACCAGTGGACACACTCAACACGTGGAATCCGTCCGACTCGATTGCGACGGCGACACCATACTACTGAGCGTCGTACAGACAGGTGCAGCCTGCCACACTGGAGATCGCAGCTGCTTTGATGCGGATCAACTTCTCTAACATCTAGCGAGGCGTAACGAAATGACGAAAACACGAATCGCAGCGTTATTAATCGGTGTCGGGGCAGCCATCTTATGGGGGGCTTCCCGGATGACCTGGCTGACCGTGCAGGCATTCGACGACAAATCTGGAACCAAAACCCTCGACATTATCGGTGCACTCTGGTCAACAGAAACCACGGCAGTAAGTTTGGTGCTGGTGGCTGCCTGTGTTGCAGCTTTAACGTTACGACGTTTAGCGCGCCGGGTTGTCGGGATAATTGCCGCATGTGCAGCTGGTATTGCTGGCTGGTCTGCTCTTGATATTGTGCTTGGTGCCGGACCAGATCCACAACGTGCTTTAAGTATTTTGAGTTCTCAGACCGCTACAGCACACCAAAGCAAAGGCGCGTTGTTGGCCAATTGGGCCGAAATTACCGATATATCCGTACATTCCACTGGCGTTGTCGTAGCGGTTCTAGGTGCTGCGCTGGCAATATTTGCAGGTACGTTACTGGCGGTCGCTCCTGGGATAGATAAGCCCAAGGCAAACCAATATGAGCGTAAACAAACCCGTGAGTCGCGCATTGAAGAGGATCTTGAAGCCGACCCGGATTCTGGTCGGATTATGTGGGATGCGCTAGATGCAGATATTGACCCGACCGACCCCAAGCGCTAAGCATATTTGCTAATGAAATGAAACTGGGGGTGATTTATTTCACTCGATTGCTGCCGCTATGAAAACTTAAAAAATTTAGCGGTGGAATCTAAATTGGCTCATATCACGGGAACAAATAAATTCTTATGTGTCATGACAACTACCGGGGTGATTGTGATGCTGGGGGTGATTGAATCCACGACCACAGTACTGCGAAAGTCACTGCCAATTTTAGTTGTCGCCCAACCACGCGTTAGCCTTTAACAGGAAGGTTTTTTAATCGCGGTGCTTTGTGCCCGTTAAAAACCGGCACTGTGTAAAGCGCAACCCTAAGAGATTGGTAGGGCAACGACGTGACTACAGTCTTTGAAGAGATCATTGCAGGCGTCAAAGACGACGTTGCTGCGCGGGAGGCTGTTGTCCCATTCCGAGACATCAAAGCCAGATCCCGTGACTGTGAACCACCCCGTGATGTTATGTCAGCTCTGCTTGCTCCTGGTTGCCAACTTATTGCCGAGGTTAAGCGGTTTGACCCAGAAACTGGACGGATCGCGTATCAAGAAGCCCCCACCGAACTCGCTCGGCAGTTTGAGGTAGGCGGCGCGGCACTAATCGCCTGCCATACAGAGCAACGACGGTTCCATGGCTCGTTGGCGGAAATGGCTGATGTCCGGGCAACCGTATCTGTTCCGATATTATGTCGAGATTTCATCATCGATCCTTACCAAATTCATGAAGCGCGCTGTTTTGGCGCGGATATGATTCCACTTCGGGTTGCGGTTTTGGATCAACCACATCTTTGCTCACTGTTGGATCGGGTGGAGTCTCTTGGAATGGCAGCATTAGTTGAAGTGCGAAATCCTGAGGAAGCAATCCGGGCTATAGATGCAGGTGCAAGCATAGTTGGCGTCAACGCCCGGGATTTTGAAACAATGACGCTGAACCGGCAGGCATTCGCTGAGATAGCTCCTGGCTTGCCGAGTGATGTAATCAAGATTGCGTTATCTGGTGTGCGTAACGCAGCAGAACTTTACGAATACGCATCTAGGGGAGCAGACGCGGTGGTTATCGGAACTTCGCTTGTTACGGCCAAGTCACCGCTAGCGCTTACCCGCGCATTGGTTTCCGCAGCCCAACATCCTGCCTGCCCTAGCAGGTAACGAACCTCTGATGTGGTCTTGGGGGTAGTTTTCGGGCACACTGTTGTAGGTCACAGAAATAGCCGAGAACAGTTTTGGAGAGTTTAAGCGTGATCGTTTCCACCCTTGCATATATTCCATCGCCGCCCCAAGGAGTATGGTTCCTAGGGCCAATTCCCATCCGTGCATATGCATTATGCATTATCGCAGGCATACTTGTAGCTTTAGCTATCGGGCGAAAGCGATACGCCGCGCGCGGTGGAAACCCAGACATGGTGTTAGATGCCGCTATCATCGCGGTCCCGGCGGGTATCGTTGGTGGTCGGTTGTATCACGTGATTACAGACTACGACAAGTATTTTTGCGGTGACTGCAATCCTATTGATGCCTTGAAAATTACCAACGGCGGGTTAGGGATCATGGGTGCCGTTTTGGTCGGCACTGTCTGCGTATATGCTTACTTTCGGTATAAAAAAGTTCCGTTTGCGCCTTTTGCAGACGCATTAGCTCCTGGTGTCGTATTGGCTCAGGCGATTGGTCGACTAGGCAATTGGTTTAATCAAGAGCTTTACGGTGAGGAGACCACCGTGCCCTGGGCGTTGGAGATTTACTACCGGGTGAATTCGGCTGGGGAATATGCGCCGTTAACAGGGCGTTCTACCGGGGAAGTGATCGCTACCGTGCATCCCACTTTCCTTTATGAAATGTTGTGGAACATTCTCGTATTTATTTTCCTCATTAACATGGATCGCATTTTTAAACTGGGGCACGGCCGGGTATTCGCGCTGTATGTTGCAAGTTATGCGGCAGGCCGTTTCGTGATTGAAAATATGCGAACTGATGAGGCGACGTTGGTCTATGGTATTCGTATCAACGCAATCGTGACGGCCGTCATTTTCGTCCTTGCTCTGGTGGTTTTCTTCCTGCTGAAATCCGGAAGAGAAACTCCGGAACAAGTCGGGGGACATGCTCATTGCATAAACGCCAACTCTGACACTGCTACTGAGGAAGTCGGTGGTGTCGATCAGACTGTCATGCCGGAATCTAAGTCGGAAATCCAAACCATTGAATCGCCCGGCGTCGAAAAGCAATAATTTCGGTAGCGTGCAAGTAAATTGCCAGTGCATGTGGCGCTAAATAATGACATTTGGCGTGCAGCTAAGCGATGGCATGCAAAATGTGAGCTAAATCGCGTACCTGTCCAAAATGTCTGAATGTGCCCGCTCATGCCCGTTTTTCTTCGGTTTGTCAGGTGTGAGTTGCGCTAGTTTTTCACCTTTCCTGCTTGTTCTTCGCGTTTGGCACTCGCAGGATCGGCGATTCAGGATTAGTGTTTAAGGCATGGAACGTCGCACAAAAATTGTCTGTACTCTTGGTCCGGCAGTAGCAAGCCAGGACGCTATTCTTCGGCTCGTGGAAGACGGCATGGATGTCGCCCGCATGAACTTCTCCCACGGTGACCATGCTGACCACGAGCAAAACTACAAGTGGGTACGTGAAGCAACCGACAAGACCGGGCATGCTGTCGGTATCCTCGCTGACCTGCAAGGGCCTAAGATTCGATTAGGGCGCTTCGCGACCGGAGCTACCTTCTGGGCCACCGGTGAAGAAGTCCGCATCACGGTTGAAGAATGTGAAGGCACCCACGACCGAGTATCCACCACCTACAAGAACCTGGCGAAAGACGCAAAGCCCGGTGACCGGCTGCTTGTCGACGACGGCAAGGTCGCACTTGTGTGCAAAGCAGTGGAAGACAATGACGTTATCTGTGAAGTTGTCGAAGGCGGCCCAGTTTCCAACAACAAGGGTGTCTCGCTACCCGGCATGGACATTTCCGTCCCAGCGCTTAGCGAAAAAGACATCAAAGACCTGCGTTTTGCCCTCAAACTCGGCGTAGATTTCATCGCGCTCTCCTTCGTTCGTTCCCCACAAGATGTTGAATTGGTTCATGCGATCATGGACCAAGAAGGCCGGCGCATTCCGGTGATTGCGAAACTGGAAAAGCCGGAAGCTGTTGAAGCGTTGGAATCAATCGTCCTCGCTTTTGACGGCATCATGGTTGCTCGCGGCGACTTAGGCGTGGAATGCCCGCTTGAGCAAGTGCCGCTGGTGCAAAAACGCGCTATCCAAATCGCGCGGGAAAATGCCAAGCCCGTTATCGTGGCTACCCAGATGCTTGATTCCATGATCGAAAACTCCCGCCCCACCCGTGCTGAAGCCTCTGACGTGGCCAATGCAGTTCTTGACGGCGCCGACGCAGTTATGTTGTCCGGCGAGACTTCGGTCGGTACCGACCCGCACAACGTGGTACGTACCATGAGCCGCATCGTTACCAGCGCGGAAACCGACGGCAACGTTCCTGACCTGGCACACATTCCACGCACCAAGCGCGGCGTTATTTCTTACTCCGCTCGTGACATCGCCGAACGCCTCAATGCGAAAGCACTGGTGGCATTCACCACCTCCGGCGACACCGCTAAACGTGTCGCTCGACTCCGCTCCAGGCTGCCACTCTTGGTTTTCACCCCGCTGCCTGAAGTCCGCAGTCAACTCGCACTGACGTGGGGTGCGGAAACATTCCTCACCCCACCAATGCACAACACCGATGAGATGCTGCTCGAAATTGATAACCAGCTTCTCGCTATGGACGAGTATTCACGCGACGACATGATGGTAATCGTTGCTGGTACCCCGCCAGGAGTCTCTGGTAACACCAATATGATTCACGTTCACCTGCTTGGTGAGGATACTTCCTTGCCACCAACGGCCTAACGCCTTAAGCCCTCAACCCCCAGCTATGCCAAGTAGTTGGGGGTATTTTTTGACGCTGGGAAAAGCCTGGTGGCGACGAAAAGAGAAGCCCGCATGAGGTGCTGCTTAGCTTTCGCTTGTCGACGGCCGATGCGGCGAGGTGGTTATGGTGTGTGGGGGTATTGATAGGGTTTCAGTAACAGTTGGTAAGGCGAGACAGAAAAAGTGTATGGAAGTGTTGCATGACGTTGCTTCCAGTTTGTTTTGTTTTGCGTATTGGAAGGGAAGTGTTCGTATGGGAATGTCGCGATTGGCTGTCGCAATGGTGTCAGCCGTAGCGGTGGGTGCAGGGACGGTTGTGTCGGTCGCCGCGCAGGAAACCCCGTGGATCACCATGGAAATGACGGACTACACCAAAGAAGAGAGGTGTGTGTTTGGTCCGGGCCAGATTCATGATTCGGCGATCGATGCGTTGGCGGAAAAACACAAAGATCGTGCAGCCAGTGGACTTGCTGCAGCCTTGGACGAGCTCGGAATTGACCAATCGAAATTTGACCACTGGTTTGAAACTGGTGACGGTGGAGCTGAACTGGAGAAACAAATCTCCAAGGGCCGGTACTCCCAACCCCCAAAACGGGAGCTGGAAAGCCTGAAAAAATTCAAGAAGCTTGCCGTGGGTGACCGCGAAGCGTACAAAGAATTTCTATTGCGTATATTGCCATCGGAAATGAAAATTGAGGGCTTTGATGCTGCCCCGTTTAACATGAGGGTGGAACGCCGAACGCTGAAGACGCAGGCTAGGGCGGCAGACAGTATCTTTTGGTATGTCAATCAAAACGCATCACCACCAGTCGGAAAAAACCTTAATCGATCCATGTCGGATGTCTATCTGGATGGAGTGGAGCCTGTAATTGCAATCATTGATCCATGCGCGGAAAAGATATCAGGTTCATCTGTGGCAGGCACGATTTCTTCCGATTTCAGCAGTAATGCCCGAGAGATAACCGACAAAATTTCGAGCGAAGATCCAACTGAAGGAGAAAACCAGGGAAGTTCCTTGCAGCGGTTTTTCACGGTCATCTTCGGGAAATACAACGTGATCCTTCTCTTTATTGCTACACTCCTTAAAACTCTTGACAACTTAGGGGAGCGGATGGGAGGTAATGTTTCAAAGGGATCTTCTGGTTCCTCTGATAAATAAGCTACACATCAGCTAAGAGTTTTTGTGCTGCACAGGATGCACAGAAACTCTTCTTTTATTGATGCTTGTCGACGATCCATCCGGTGGGGTAGCGCAGAAACAAGAGGTGCATCGGCTGGACCACGGCGGTGCTATCCCGCGCCACAAAGCCTTGCAACGGGCAAAGCCACAATGACCAGTTTCGATGAGTTTGAAACTAGCCCGATAACGATGCAGAAAGTCGCAGTGCGTTGAGGACCTCCAGCAAGATTGGATATGGTGCTGCGTTTTTCCTGTTCGGATATGCACACAAGAAGCACTCCGACCACATTACGAAAGACAACATCGTGCTGCTCATCACTACTATCGCCCTATGCGTCGATAAGGTTTCTAACCGAAGAAGTTGACGCTAAAATTCCGTAGGTTTGATTCCTACAGCACGTCAGGTGGTGGTTTGGTGGTGTTTGGCCATAATCGGAATGGCAGATACTGTCGGCAACCTTATAGCGAAACTGTTGCCTGATTCGGTGCCGTAGTCAGATAGCCTGCCAACTGCATTTTAGGACGATTCCATGCCGCCGTAGAGCTTCGCTGGTTCACCAGTCGGGTCGGGAAGTTCCAGGATTTGGAAATACCCGCAATCCCCGATGACGAATGAATCGTCGATTGAGTCCAGGGTGACAAGATGCTGCCAATTTTCTTGATGTGATTCGTCAAGGCCGTGATATTCACAGGCATCTTCACTGGGGTCGTGGTAACCGGCGTAGTGGCCGCCGTATCGAATATCGCCATACGGGGCGACTACTTCAAGCACCTCCCCGTAGGTATCTTGGACGTCGTAATCGTCGCCGAAAAGCTCTTCATACTGGTAGCCACATTCACGTGGAATGTCGTGGGTGAGGGTGCTTCTAAGCAGATGCGGAGTGGCGAAAAGTTCATGGACTTTTGTGCTATCGCCCACCGCATAAAACGAGGGGTACACAAAGTTTTTAGGTGAAGGCATACGCACCAGCGGGGTTCCGGTTGGGATACGTTCCACATGGACTGCTGCTGGATATGCCTCTTTTCCGGCAAAGACCAGCAGAAGTTCGTCGGCAAGCGGTGAAAGCTGAAGCTGGAATAAAAACGCAAGCGGATTGCCACCATCATCGGTCGGCCAAGTAAACTCGGCCGGAACGTCAGGTTCGCCACCGATGCGGCTGACCCCAAGCGGTATCTCGGCGGGGGTTGCGGCAAGGATATTAAAGCAGAGCGTTTCACGCACGGAAGCGATGATGCGGTCGGCGTATTCGGCAAGGTACTCGTCACCGGTTTCATCGATTGTGGTGCGGATTGCATCGAGGGCGTCCATGAGGCTAATCGCTTTCGTTAAGATTTTTAGTCTGTGATGCAGCCATAGACGCGACGGTTACCTAATGCGTCGACATGCTGCAGTATGTGGAAGTATCCGACATTCCGAATACAAAGATCATCGTATGCTGTTTCGGCGGATTACGTTACTGATTCCAAGCACCAAACAATCGGCCATATTGCTGCCATGATCGTTGTCCGGGGCATCACCGATCCGACGAATTCCAGTTGGAGTTTCTTGCGTTACGGGTGCTCCGATCGGATGGCCGGGGTATGCGCGGTGAAAGCCTTAATGATTTAGGTTTCCAATGACCCGTAGGTGTGGCGGTTACCATTTGTATCGGTGCGCTGCAAGATTTGGAAGTAGCCAGCGTCCCAGATGCACAACTTGTCCAGTTCTAACTGTTCGGAGGGTTCTACGGATTCTAAACAGGTCAGTAACGACCAGTCGGCCACATTGCTGCCGTCTGTGATGAATTCTGCGGGGTCGTATCCGATCCCACGATGGTAGTCGCCGAAGCGAACAATGACGTTTCCATGGTCCGGTTCAGCCATGAGAATAAATTGTTCGTAGGTTTCTGCAAAATCTTCAATGATGTCCTCATCGTCCGGGACTATGTCGAGAAGCTTCTCGTAAGCTGTGGAAACCCACCGGGGGAGGTCGAGTCCTTCGTGGGCGGTGAGGGTGTGCGGAGTTGCGAATACGGAGCGGGGGTTGGTGTCGTCGTAAAAGCGGGGGAGCTGCCTATTCTTCGGAACAGCCGCGGGTGCTAGCGGAGTGTTTTTCGGGAAGAATTCCACGTGATGGGGGACATCAGCGCCGGAGCCGTGATCGCCGATGAATACTGCGATGAGTTGGTCGTCGATTAGTAATTGGTAGAGAAACGTCAGCGGTTCGCCGTTGTTGGTGGGCCAGACGAAGTCGTGTGGTACGTCAGGGGCACCCCCGATCCGGCTTATTCCGATTGGGGTTTCTTTGGTTACGGGTGCACCGATCGTGAACCAGATTGCAGGTTTAGCTGATTGGCAGATTACTTCGGTATACGGGTCGAGAATCCTCTGATCCCTTTGGATGATAGCGGTGGCAATATCCTGTATCGAATGAAACATAGTAGTGTCCTAGCGCGATCGGGCGGTTGAGGTATGGACGGCGAAAGCCTTAATGATTTAGGTTTCCAATGATCCGTAGGTGTGGCGGTTACCATTTGTATCGGTGCGCTGCAAGATTTGGAAGTAGCCAGCGTCCCAGATGCACAACTCGTCTAGCTCCAACTGATCGGAGGGTTCTACGGATTCTAAACAGGTCAATAGCGACCAGTCGGCGGCGTCGCTGCCGTCATCAATGTCCTCTGCCGGGTCGTAGCCGATGCCGCTGTGGTAGCCGCCAAACCGCACGATGACGTCGTCGCTGGGTTCCGTCATGAGGCTTAACTCATTGAAGCTATCTTCCTGGTCGAGGAAATCGGCGTCGTCGGCAAAAAGTTCTTCGTGCGCCCGCGAAAACCAGCGGGGGAGGTCGAGTCCTTCGTGGGAGGTGAGGGTGTGCGGGGTTGCGAATACGGAGCGGGGGTTGGTGTCGTCGTAAAACGAGGGGAGTTGTCTGTTCGTCGGGACAGTTGCTGGTGCTAGTGGAGTGTTTTTCGGGAAGAATTCCACGTGATGGGGGACATCAGCGCCGGAGTCGTCATCGCCGATGAATACTGCGATGAGTTGGTCGTCGATTAGTAATTGGTAGAGAAACGTCAGCGGTTCGCCGTTGTGGATGGGCCAGACGAAGTCGTGTGGTACGTCAGGGGCACCCCCGATCCGGCTTATTCCGATTGGGGTTTCTTTGGTTACGGGTGCACCGATCGTGAACCAGATTGCAGGCTTGGCTGCCTGGCAGATGTGGTCGGTGAAGGGGGTTAAAACGCCGTCGTCAAGCGTGCTTATGGCGGCTGCGATGTCCTGCGGGTTAGTAAACACAGCAACAGTTTAATGCATCGACGTTTTAGCTTTTCGACGGGAAAACAACACTGGTGAGAGAAAAGACCAACGGTTGAGAATGATCAATGATTCAGCCCCTCGAATGCACTAAGTGTGCAGGATGATCTGTGAAAAGGAGAGCACAATCTGTTTTCCTTGTGCGGATTCTGGCTTTGGTAGCATGGCGGACATGTCGAACAACGAGGAATCAAAGAATTATTCATTGATGAGTGTTCCCGATCACCTATATGTTGAGTCGGGTGAAGGAAAGAAAACCTTTGGTATTGGTTATTTCCCAGCAATGACCTTGGGGCCGGTGCTCGGTCTTATCCTGGGAAGCGTGATCAACGATCTTCCTATGGGCGTTGTTATCGGTACGTTTGCGGGAATCTTCATGTGGATGCTCTTTCCCAACGGGGACTAAGAATAACCAAAAAAACTCCCAACCAAGGACTTCCTTTAATCCTTGGTGGAGAGCTTTTTTCAGTGTGTTAGATCTTGGTGGCTTCTAGTTTCCACACTTCACGGGCGTAATCGCCGATGGTGCGGTCGGAGGAGAAGCGGCCAGATTCGCAAATATTGATCCAGCACTTTCTGGCCCAACCGAGCCGATCGTTGTAGAAGTCCCGAGCCATCTTGTCGCGGGTCTCGCGGAACGCCGCAAAATCGCCGAGTACGTAGTAGACGTCTGGGGTTTCCCAACCGCCGCCGTCGAGAAGCGAGCACCGCAAGTCGTGGAACATTCCGGAGTGGTTGTCGTGCAGGGTGCCGTCGACAAGCGCATCGAGAACTCGCTTGAGACCAGGAACAGTCTCATAGTGGTGGTGCGGGTTGTAGTGCGCACGTAGTTCCGGAAGTTCTTCCACCTTCGCGCCGAAGATGTAGGCGTTGTCGTCGCCAACGGAATCAACGATTTCAACGTTGGCGCCGTCAAGGGTGCCCAGTGTCAGTGCACCGTTCATCATGAACTTCATGTTGGAGGTGCCGGAGGCTTCTTTACCGGCGGTGGAAATCTGCTCCGAGACGTCTGCGGCAGGGATGATGTGCTCCGCTGGAGAGACGTTGTAGTTTTCGACGAAAACTACCCGCAGCTTCTGGGAAACCACTGGGTCATTATTGACCAGATCGCCGATGGCGTTGATGAGTTTGATAATAGCCTTGGCACGCACGTAACCCGGTGCGGCCTTGGCGCCGAAGATAAAGGTGCGTGGTGGAACGTTAGCTTCGCCATCGACCTTGATCCGGAAGTAGAGGTCAAGAACGTAGAAGGCGTTCATCAGCTGGCGCTTGTATTCGTGCAAGCGCTTGATCTGAACATCGTAGATGGAAGTTGGATCGATGCTGATTCCTTGGCGGTCTTTGATCCACCCGGCGAAATCGACCTTGTTGGCATCCTTGATATCAAGAAGTTCCTGCATGACTGCATCGTCGGTCACGTAATCACGCAGCTTCTTTAGCTCATCCAGGTTGGTTACCCACGAATCGGAGCCAGAAAGCCTGGTGAGTAGTTCAGACAGCCTGGGGTTACACATCTTCAACCAGCGACGTGGGGTAACACCATTGGTTTTGTTATTAAACTTCTCCGGCCAGATTCCGTACCACTCTTTTAAGGTATCGGCTTTGATGATTTCGGTGTGCAACGCGGCGACACCGTTGATGGAATAAGCCGCATAGCAGGCAATCCACGCCATGTGCACCACGCCGTCGCGCACTGGCGACATGTAGTGAATTTGATCGGGGTTGATGTTAAGTTCGGCTAGTTCCTCGCGGAATCGGCGATCGATTTCCACGACGATTTCGAAGACGCGATGGAAAAGTTGCTGGAAAATGGAGCAGGACCATTGTTCCAACGCTTCAGCCAAAACGGTGTGGTTGGTGTAGGCAAAGGTCTCGGTGACGATCTTCCAAGCAGCCTCCCAGGTCATGCCGTGCTCGTCGAGAAGCAACCGCATGAGCTCCGGAATTGCCAAAACTGGGTGGGTATCGTTGAGCTGAATCGAATTGTATTTTCCGAAATCGCTCAAATCTTCGCCGTGGTGAGCGATGTAATTGTCGATCATCGCTTGCAAGGATGCGGAAACAAAGAAATATTGTTGCCGAACGCGAAGCACTTTTCCGGCATAGGTGGTGTCGTTTGGATAAAGCACCCGGCACAGGTCCATGACGGCTTCGCGTTCCACAATGGCGTCGGTGAAGCGTTGGGAGTTAAAGGCGTCGTAGTCAAACTCGGCCATGGGTTCTGCTTTCCACAAACGCAAGGTACCCACGTTGTTGGTTCCATAGCCGGTAATCGGCATGTCGTATGGGGTGGCGCGCACGGTCATGTCATCAAAGTGCACGATGCGTTGTTGGTCTTCCCGCCGGATGACAAACGGGTAGCCGTCTTCTTTCCAAGCGTCGGGTTCTTCGGTTTGGAAGCCGTCCGAAAAGATCTGCTTGAACAATCCGTAACGATACAGAATGCCGTAGCCGGTGACTGGGTAGTCTTGAGTCACCGCAGAATCAAGAAAACAGGCTGCGAGGCGTCCGAGACCACCGTTGCCAAGCGCTGCGTCGTTTTCAGCGTCGAGAACGTCGGAGAGTTCGTGTCCGTTGGCACGGGTAGCGGCTTCGGCTTGTTCCACCAAGCCAAGGTTGGTCAGGTTGTTAAGAAGGGCGCGGCCCATGAGAAATTCGGCAGAGAAGTAATGCTGTTGCCGGGTGGCGTTGTATGCCTTGGTGGTTTTCTCCCAGTTATCCGCGATTTGTTCCATCACGGATGCGGAAAGTCCGAACCAGAATTTCCGGTCGGTCGCAGATTCGGGGCTTACGCCAGAAGCCGCGCGGACATGCCCGCTGACGGTGGATTGTAGCTCGGGGAGCTGGTTAGAAACGCTCATATTCGAGTGAAATCTCCTGAAGATAGACAGTAAAAACTTTTGTTATTTAAGTTTCTCGGGGAACCAGTCTAACCGTTCGAGTGTTAAAACGGTTATTCGGGTTTGTAGAATGCATGCTTTTCGACGCTTGATTTTATGTATAGATACAACGAGCCTCCTTTGATGGGATGTCAAAGGAGGCTGGAAGCGGAAGAAAAATATGGCGTAGGGAAGAATTATGCCTTGAAGGAGTCCTTGATCTTCTTGAAGAATTCAACGATCTTCTCGAATACCTTGCCTAGGCCGATGGCTGCAGCAATGGAAGAGAAGTAGTTGAGTAGCTTCTCACCTAAGTTGGACTTGTCCTTGTCCTTGATGATGGAGCTAAGCTCATCAAGCTTGCCCTTGGCCTTGCTGGAACCGCTTTGCTTGTCCTTCTTGTCACCCTTGCAGGTTTCGAGTGCGCTGATCACCTCGGCGTTGATGGTTTCTGGAACCAAAGCCAGTGGGGTTTCGATTACTGCGAGCTTCTCGGTCTTGGCAGCAGCAGCGTCAGCTTTGATAGCTGCGATAGCAGCGTCGATCTTTTCAACCTCGGTGGACTTGTCGGCGGCTGCCTTGGTGAAGGTGGACTTGATGCCCTCAGCGAAGCCTTCCTGGTCCTTAGCTGCAACAAGCTTGCTTGCGGCTACGAGAGCTGCGTGCAGTTTCTCGACCTCAGCGTCAGTGAGCTTGTCGTCTTTTTCTTTAATGACCTTAGCTACTTCGGTGTATGCTGGCTGGTCTTTGGTAGCGCCAATGAACTTGGTGTAGTTCTCCTCGGAAAGGCCGAACTTTTCTTTCGCTGCGGTGATGCCAGCTTCGATGCCTTCAACGTACTTGTTCTTGAACTCAGACAGTTTTGCTGCATCCGCATCGGAGGCAGCGATGGTGCACTTGGCACCTTCAACTGTGCCAGTGAGGGTGATTGGGCTTGCTACACCTTCAGCTGCGAAAGCTGGGATGACGCCGGAAGCGGTTACTGCGGTAGCGCAGGTGACTGCGGTGAAAATGCGGGAGAACTTAGACATGTTCCAATAATCCCCTTATTTAAAGCTTAGGAAAATCTTACAATCGTGAGCATAGCTATTTATGTAGAAAAAGTGCAAGTTTTAGTACATAATTGTATTCTATGCAGGGATTTTGCTGCGTCCATGTTGGTGAATTTCCGTCTCTGGTGTGTTGCGAAGACTTCATTTCTAAATAAAGAAGAGCTAAATATTGAAGAATGTGAATGTTTTATTAAAAAATGACTTAAAGGCTGAGCGGGATGGCCCGGTAGCTGGGCGTATTTTTCCGTTGAGAGTCAAAAATACGACGCTGACTTGGGGATTCAATTGAACCTAAGTGTGCATTAAAATCAAATAAGCTTTAAAAAAATGCGAGAAAGAGAGCAAATGAAAAACCGCTATATCGCAGCAGCCATGCTCAGCCTTGCTGTTGCAACTAGTCAGGCAATCCCGGCGGCAGCACAACCGCCTGCAGCTATTGCGCAAACCGGTGCCGAAGCGCCAGTAGTATCGCCAGCTAATCCTGCGATGCCGGAAGAAAAAGAGAATAAGACCCCAGACGGAAATACTTCCCCCAAACCACAGCCAGAAAACCCTGGGCAGGGTTCTTCCGAAAAAGATCAGATGATAGCCAAAGGCGTTGGCATTTTTGCAGCGGTCATGGTGGTAATCGCAGGCATCGTAGCTTTAATCCGTAAACTCGGGATTCGGTCACCGTTTTAATACCAGACCAACGAGCAGTGGATGGTTGCTCAAAGAGTGTAAGTAATTTACGTAGCCTAGATCCAGCAGGGAAGGGGCCACCTTGGTAGATTCGGACGATGTCCTGTTTTACGACGCCGATTGTGGCTTTTGCGAGCGTGCCAGCCACCTTCTAGGGAGATTAACCACAAATTCGGTGAACATTCGCCCCGCCCACCCAGAATGGACCGACTGCGATCTTCGAGTGCGACGCGAAATAACCGACCATGTGGTGGCCTACTGTGGTGGCACACTCTTTGTCGCGCACCAGGCGATAGGGGCAATACTACGCACGCATGGCCGAAATGCAGGTGTACGGCTTTCAGGTTTCACGCTGACCATTCCGCTGCTATCGCCACTGTGGTCTGCTATTTATTACCGTATCGCCAGGCACCGAAGCGCAATCAGCGCTTTCATTGGTGCCCCACAATGTTCGATTCGGCAGTAATCCTAAAACAGATAAACCCTAGGGACCACTTAGATACGCCAACACGGCAATCAACCCGGCTTCCTGAGCAGCTTTAACTGTGGGAGAAAAATCGGGCAAGAAATTTCCCATGTGATTAACAGGTATCGTCTCAGCGATGGTGCCAGATGCCTCAGCTGCATCCCACTGCTCGGCAGGGGTTGCACCAACAAACCAGAATAGATATGGGCAACCGAAAAACCGTGGAATATGAGAAAAATCTTCTGATGCCGACCATGGGGTTGCTGTAGCTGATTGCGCGCCAAAGTGAGCGTCGAAAAGCGGCCGTACCTTGGCAAAAACCTCCGTACTGTTGTCAGTGACTGGCCCAGTGCCAAAGTAACGAAATGTTGGTTCCTCCTGAATCCCCGAAGCGGCGCATTCTGCCCGCACTACCCGTTCAATGGCGGAATACAGTTGGTGCTTGATTTCGTCGCTGTATGTTCGACAATTGAGCACCAACCGTGCTTCATGCGGGATAGTGTTATTGGAACGACCAGATTCCAAAGTTCCTACCGACACCACCGCGAATTCCTCCGGTGGGATTTCTCGCCCCACAATTCCCTGTAACCGAACAACAATCATCGCAGCCGCAAAGGTTGGATCAATGCTGGTGTGTGGCATGGAACCGTGAGCGGATTTTCCGGTGATGGTTATTTCAATGGAGTCACAAGCGGCTAAAATCGCGCCAGGCAAACTCATGACGGTTCCCGCGTGCCCAGCAATAATATGCTGACCAAAACACACATCCGGGGTGGGTATTATCTGGTCTAACCCGTCATTGATCATACTTAACGCGCCGAGACCGTTTTCTTCACTTGGCTGAAATAAGGCGATAAAAGTTCCAGCCCATTTGTCCCGATTGCCATCTAACTTCGCACACACCCCAAGCAATGCGGTTACGTGAAGATCATGGCCGCACGCGTGCATTACCGGAGTAGTGCCATCGTGCCACGGCATTTCTTTTTCACTCGCATAGAAAACGCCAGTGGTTTCTTTTACTGGTAACGCGTCGAAATCAGCCCGCATGAGTACGCAAGACCCCGGACCATTATGAAAGATTGCGGTGATGCCGTGCCCACCGATGCCGGTGGTGACCTCGCAGTCAAAGTCCGCTAGTTTCGCTGCGATGGCGGCTGCGGTTTCCGCTTCGTGGCCGGATAGTTCGGGGTTAGCGTGTAAATAGTGGTAGAACTCTTCTTGCCAACTTAAGTCACAGTCGAAGTCGGTAGGTGGTAGTGAAATATTGTTTTCGGCCATGGTTACCTATCGTTGTAGAAGCGGGTTATATTTAAGGCTATTGCGCTGGACACGACATTCCGTGGCAATACGGATATTCGCGGCGATTGCGCCTTCTTTTCTCAGCTCGTACATGGCTGAGACTACTCGGTCGCGCATATCCCACGGGGAAATGGTGTTGAGATAAATTTTGGTTCCGCCCTCGAAACCTGCCAAAGTTGATACTCGCCATTTAATCATCACTCGCCACGGGGTGGGGATATCGAGATCAATGGGCTTATGGTGCCATTCCTCATTGCACGGAATTTCAGGGCCAGCAGCGGCGTGGCAGGCGTGAATGAGGTCGCTTAATGCTTGGATTTCGGCTGTGGATTGCAGCCATGGTTCCGGGGTGGCTGACTTAGAAAACACCTCCAAAGTAGGGAAGCGGTGACCGAATCCGGCGAAGCATACGGCGTGGTCATTTTCGGCGATAATGAGGTTTCGGGTGGCGGCGTAATCGACAGCCCACTCGTTATACATGTTGGGGTTCTGTCTGAGCTTGGAAATTTCATGTTCGGCTTGGAAACCGTGTTCATCTATGGCAACCAGTTGTTTATGCAAGTGATCGAAAGATGCGCCGGCTGGTTTCAGCCAGTTTTGGAAAACCGCAACATATGGTGCGTATCTATTTCGTGCATACAAGTCACGCATGGAATCCACGGTGAACGTGGTGAATGTGAAGTGTTCTTCCGGGCTAAGGCTGCCGCTTGATGCTAATTGGCTGTGGTCTGTGGCACCGTCGACAAAGTGTCGTCTTCCGATAATGATGTCGTGGCCGCCACCAAAGAAACACTCAGCGCACTGGAGTAGTTCCTCCTCGCTCAGTGGGGTGGTGTCGCCACTGGCATTGCGTTTGGTTGCCACAGTGTCTAACACGTGCTGTTTTCCTGCCGGGGTGGCCACGTATTCGGCCATGTGTTTGGCTGTGCCTGGGTCCATTTCGTAC
This sequence comes from Corynebacterium mustelae, assembly GCF_001020985.1. Taxonomy (NCBI): domain Bacteria; kingdom Bacillati; phylum Actinomycetota; class Actinomycetes; order Mycobacteriales; family Corynebacteriaceae; genus Corynebacterium; species Corynebacterium mustelae. The sequence goes on along the minus strand of NZ_CP011542.1, from coordinate 2,242,967 downwards.
TGGTAGTTTGCTTTCCAGTAATCATAGGTAACGATTTCGAACAGGTTGGGTACCCGCCGAAACTCGGCGCGGGTGGTATCTAATTCGGCGGCGGGAATGCCACGCAGTATTTCCCAGTTATCGCCAGCGCGGACCACCCGAGATTTCTCTGGTGGGGTTTCTAGTTTCCGGCTTTCGCAAAAGGCGCAGTTAGTTTGGTGGTCGCCGGGAGTTAGCGGACGATGGTCCTGCTGAGGTTGAGTTAAAGGTCGATTACCTCTGCCAGGGACGGTCCACACTTCAGTGCCGGAGAACGGGTTAATTTGTTTAACGGTGCTATCCGCCATTATCTGTATGGGGTTGATACGGGCTGCGAGTGATGTCATGGCTATTAATGTAGTAGGGAGGTTTTGGCGTTTCATAGTGAAGCGGGCACATCGCAGTGAGGTGACGGGCGATGGCGCGTGGCGCTATGCTCGCGGATATTATGATTACCCCTGATTCTTCCTCATCGCAGTCTGCTGCAAGGTTTTCGCTTGTCGACGAATATGCCCGCACGTTTACTTGGCCGTTCGGTTGGCTACAGGGGGTGGGGTTGAACGTGCTTTTGGCAGCGATCTACCTGTTGGTTCGACCGCTTGCGGCTGACGATCACTACGATGTAGTGACATTATTTACGGTGTATTTCGCTAATTTCATAATGGCGGATGTGACCACTACAAACATATTCGGTCATGATTTTCTACGGGCGCAGGCGGCTTCGTCTAATCGGAGCCAGTTTACAAAACTCTTGAGAAATAAGAACATCGTGCAGGCGGTGGTGATCATGATGCCGATGACGGTTATAACTGTGGTAATCACCTGGGTAGTCAATGGGCCTGCGGAAGTGATGCTGGCGATTCCTGCAGTGTTGTATCCAATGTTACTGTGGCTCGGGGTGGGGAATATCCTCTCTGTGCTTTATCCAGTGCCTGCAGTTGGGGTGAAGCGGCGGTGTGCACTTTATCGCCAGTGGCGATGGCATGTTCCGGTATTTATTAGCTACGCGATCCCATGGTTATTGTATGCATTATTTGCGCTCACGGATGTGCCGGGGCAATTGAACGCGCTGATCCGATGGTGCTGTGGCAATCCGCACCCATGGGAGAGTGCGTTAGCGCTGTTGGTGGTTTCAGTCTTTATTTTTATTGTACTCAATCGAATTTCGCTACGTTTGGCGACTCGTCGGGGCCTGGTGCTGCGGCATCACGATGCCATGATCGCTGGTGAACAGAAAGAAGAAAAATCGGTATGGTAGTAAGGTATGCCAAACATATGCTTTGATTGCCTGGTTCCCGATGTGGAAATCGACCAGCTTGCTGGACGTTTTCGCACTCTAAGCGATATTCTCACTCGCGATGGACGAGTGGCTGGTGCGGACATAAGCGTTAGCGATAACCCTCAAGTCGCCCCCGATATTTCTAAGCAATTACGACAAACTTACCGCGACGAGCACCACGAGCTTTTCGAAAGTATCGAACAGGCACCACGTGATGTAGCCCAGCAACGAATGACTGAACATGGGTTATTTGACCCCGATGCGGCACAGATTCACCGGATTATGATCACGCTTGATTCCGTCAGCGGCTCAGTCAATCAGATTGCGATGCTATATTCCCGATTGCTAACCCCACCAGCGCCAACAAGCGACCCGGCAACGATGCTTTTCGACGAACAATCCCTGGAAATTCCCGCCAGGTACCCGTGGACTGTCATTGTGACACGTTAAGCAGGGCAGCGATCCGGTGCCCAGCATCGATAAACTGAGCCTGCGGGTCGGCGTCGATAAGTTCAAGCACAGTAGCTTGGGCGGGCGGGCTAATGAGCGATTGGCCAGTCACCACGATCACAGGTGTACCGTGGGTGAGTTTTAGGACTTCACCCACCACCTTTCCAGAAAGCGACTGGGAATCGAGCCGTCCCTCACCTGTGATGACACAATCGGCATCAGCAATGTACTCCGCCAAGCCCGTCGCCTCAGCGACAACCGCAGCACCGGGCAATAAATGAACATGGGATGATGTGCCATGCATGAGGGTAGAAAGCCAGGTGATTCCAACCGCCAATGCGCCCGCCGCCCCCATGCCGGGTGTTGTAGGGTCAATCTCACACACTTCACACAAGCGTGAAATGCCAGCATCCAAAGCTGCAATGTCCTCAGACGATGCGCCTTTTTGTGGGCCGAAGGTTGCCGCCGAACCAGTGGGGCCGGTAGCGGGATTAACCACGTCGGCAAGCAAAACCCATTCCATCGCAGCGGCCGGGATATTCAATTGGGCGGTGTCAATCGAATCTAAATCCCGCAACGCCGCGCCACCTGGTTGCAGCGCATAGCCTGTTGCGGACAGCGGGCTTGCCCCTAATGCCGCCAAAATTCCGGTGCCACCGTCTGTGGTTGCGCTACCCCCCAACCCCAATGTTATTCGCGTCGCACCGCGTGTTTGGGCATCAGCGATAAGTACCCCAGTGCCAAACGTGTCAGCAGTCAGTGGGCGCAAATCATCTATCACCTGCGGTAAACCGGAGGCGGCGGCAACATCAATGAAGGCGGTGTGGGTGGCGTCGTCGTAAACATAACTAGCCTCGGTTAGTCGGCCATTGGCATCAGTTGTGGGCAAGGTGATCTGCTCGCCGTGGAAAGCCGCCGCAGTGCCCTCACCGCCATCGGCCATAGCAATTGCGATGATCTCTAGATTGTTGGCACAATCGGTTCCTGAAACTGCCTGGCGAATTCCCGAACCGATAAGATCGGCAGCTTCCTGGGCCGACACAGTGCCTTTAAATGAATCTGGTGCAATTACAATGCGCATAACCGCCACGCCCTTACATGATGTGATCAAAACCTGACATAAAGCTTTTGGCAATAATCTCATGAAAATATCACGATTGCCAGGGCAATCTCAGCAGCTGGGACGGAGCGCGTGTTTTGAATAGTTTGCAAGAATATAACTTTAATGAAATGCGCTTTTTAGTGTTAATCCTAAAAAATTTTCATAACCAGATAGGTATTCTTTTTTCTTGCTGTGTAGAATAACCAACCGTAAATTCGCGCGATAGCGAAACATACAAGCCACATGAGGGAAAGGAACCACATGTCCACTGTTGAAGAAAAGGTTTCTGGCTACTACGACCTCCTACTCCAACGCAATGCTGGTGAACCGGAATTTCACCAAGCCGTAGCGGAAGTAATGGAATCGCTGAAAATTGTGTTAGAAAAAGATCCACACTACGCAGACTATGGACTAATCCAGCGACTCTGCGAACCTGAGCGGCAATTAATCTTCCGCGTCCCGTGGGTCGATGACCAGGGTGTTGTTCAAGTCAACCGTGGCTTCCGAGTCCAATTCAACTCAGCTCTGGGCCCCTACAAGGGCGGGTTGCGGTTCCATCCATCCGTCAACCTCGGCATCATCAAATTCCTTGGTTTTGAGCAGATCTTCAAAAATTCCCTTACCGGCCTTCCCATCGGTGGCGGTAAAGGCGGCTCCGACTTCGACCCCAAAGGTAAATCAGACGCAGAAATCATGCGCTTCTGCCAATCCTTCATGATGGAGCTGCACCGTCACATCGGTGAATACCGTGACGTACCAGCTGGCGATATCGGTGTGGGTGGCCGGGAAATCGGCTACCTTTTCGGTCAATATCGTCGCATGGCAAACCAACACGAATCCGGTGTTCTTACCGGCAAAGGTCTCACCTGGGGTGGTTCGTTGGTTCGCACCGAAGCAACCGGCTACGGTTGTGTGTACTTCACTCAAGAGATGATGAAAGCACATCGCACCACCCTCGAAGGCGCTAAGGTTATCGTTTCCGGTTCCGGCAACGTTGCAATCTATGCCATCGAAAAGGCACAAGAATTGGGCGCAACCGTTATCGGTTTCTCCGACTCCTCTGGTTGGGTCCACACCCCGAACGGCGTTGATGTTGCCAAGCTCAAAGAAATCAAAGAAGTTCGTCGGGAGCGGGTTACCGCATACGTTGATGAAGTCGAAGGCGCTACTTTCCACTCTGAGGGATCCATCTGGGACTTGCCGTGTGATGTGGCGTTGCCATGCGCTACCCAAAATGAGCTAGATGGTGATAACGCTCGTACCCTGGCAGCTAATGGGTGCAAGTTCGTGGCTGAGGGGGCAAATATGCCATCTACCGCCGAAGCTATTGAAGTGTTCCGCGAAACCGGGGTTCACTTTGCGCCAGGCAAAGCTGCAAACGCTGGTGGCGTTGCCACCTCCGCGCTGGAAATGCAACAAAATGCGTCTCGTGATTCGTGGTCCTTTGAGTACACCGATGAACGGTTGCGCGACATTATGAAGAATATCTTCCGTACCTGCGATGAAACTGCGCGGGCTTACGGTCACGAAGGTGATTATGTGGTGGGCGCAAACATCGCGGGCTTTAAAAAAGTCGCTGATGCGATGTTGGCACAGGGTGTGATCTAAGCCTATTTCACCAAATCCTGGCCCATAAGCATTACCCCGCCGGTAGTGTGACCATTGTTACTAACAGTTGGTCCAACCGGCGGGGTTTTGTCGTCGAAAAGCAAAAACTTGCATGATTCCTGCGAGCGTCACCCGATGGCGTGGCGAATCAAAGATTAAGCTAGTTAACCATGTATCGCGTATTTGAATGCCTAGATGAATTAGTTCGCAACGTGGAGCAAGCCTATGGCGTTCCCATGACTTCTAACTGCATGGTTCCCCGCAATGAAATGCTCGCGCTTCTCGACGACCTGCGAAATGCACTGCCTGTCGAAGTCGACGATGCCCAAGACGTATTAGATAAGCAAGACCAGATCTTAGGCGATGCCCAGGACCAAGCACATCAGCTTGTTGAGGACGCCAATTCTGAGGCTCATTCCTTGGTTAATCGGGCGCGTGAAGAATCTGACGCCATGCTCAATGACGCGGAAAATCGCGCACACGCCACCGTGGCGAAGGCACAGGACGAAGCTAATCGCATAGTTGACACAGCCAGGCGCGACGCAGAGGACACCATTAACCGGGCTCAGAACGAAGCCCAACGAATGATCGACTCCGGCAACGAACAGTATCAGCGCAGTATCGACGAAGGTTTAGCCGAACAGCATCGTTTGGTTAGCGAAGCCGAGGTTGTGCGCCGAGCAAACGAAGAAGCGCACCGTATTGTTGATGCAGCTCACGCTGATTCTAACCGCCTGCGCAGCGAATGTGATCAGTTTGTCGATGCGAAGCTATCCGAATTCGAAGAATCACTATCTGCGACGTTACGCGCCGTCGCCCGTGATCGAAGTGCGTTACGAAAAGGCGCTGGTGTGGGCGGCGCCCACACAAACTATCGGGAACGGGCCGATCGAAGTGACCGAAGCGATTCTGCTGAACGAGAATACGGGCGCGGCAATACCGGATATAGCGGAGACTACTCGGATTAATAACGCCTCAACGGGCCATCGTGGTCACAGTCGCTGGACATGTTATCTGTTCAGCGACTGTGATTCTTTACATACGGATTATGCCGTTGTGGGTGAGCATGTGCGCAATCCAACCGCCAACGCCAGCGAGTACTGCAACTGCGAGTGAAATCACGGCAGTAATGATGGCGTGGAAGCTTTTTTGACTGTTGAGCTGGTCAGTTAATCGCTCGATTTCTTTGTCTTTGGCTTCAAGCCCTGCCATGTCAGTCATCGCCTTGATCCGCTCCACCTCTGCCTGCGCTTCGGCTTTCTCTGCTTTAAGTTTCCGGATCTGTTCCTGGTAATCGGCCTCGTTGCTTTGTCTGCGCTCGATGTCTGCTTCGGCTTCGGCTAGTTTCTTTGTAGCCAGGTCGGCCTTTTCTTGCGCTGCTTTGAGCGCGGTTTCATGGTTGCGTAGAATCCCGGCAAGCTCGCTCGGGCTGGGCATATCTGCACCAAACACTTCGAGTTTATTGCGGATCGTCGCGTCGTGGGCGACGAGCTCGTCATAGGACGGTTGATCCCGTGGTACCGGTGCATCAGTGGGAAACGGGACAACCTGACGGTTAAGATCCTCCCGGTGAATAACAGTGGTAACCGCGCTTCGGTTGTGGGAATTACGAATGCGGTTAATACCTAGGGTTTGGCCGACATAGCCTTTTCCTGGCACCCAGTTAGGGCCACCGGAATCGCCCCGATCCGAACGTAAATCGATGGCATAAATGAGGTGTTCGCTAACTCGCAGGACAACACCGCAGTTAACCGCGCGGGTGGTAGCGCCAAACCGGCAAATTTCCTCCCCGACTTCTGGAATATAAGGCCGATCACCGGAATAAGAATTTTTACCAGCAAAATCTGGACTGTGGAGGTCGATATAACTGGTAGCGTAGTTTCGCTTCTCGACGTTTTTCCTCATCTGTGGCTGATAACGACTCATCTTTGATGGAATACCGGTGTTTGAACTGGCCGATATACTCCCCGAATTGGTTAAATGCGTTTGCTTGGTCGTCCGCACAATGCCCAGCTGTCCAAATGCGGGAATTGGCGCTATCGATGTATCCTGCAGTACAGCCACTGCGTCCTTGTCCATCTGCTAGCGAAATCCGGTCGCCCTGGTTCACCGGGGTACCAGCCGCTGCACTGGGAACGGATAGGTGCAAGGCCGTGACGGCTGTGATTATGAGGGCGCATCGGCCGAAAGATTTTTTCATCAATGTGCTTTTCGCTCATGGCGATAGGAAACCGCCGAAACCAATAAGACAGCTAGGATATTAGAGTAGCCTTACCAAAACGAAAAATTTTTTAAGGTCACTATGCGCTTATGGGGGTGGTTTGGTGGAGCGGGAGAAACTTCGGATGCGGTGTTAGTTGATGTGAGGTGACGATTCCACGGTTTGTGCAATCTCTGGGTGCGTTGGCGCCGATATTATATGGGTAGCAAATTCTCTTTATATTGGTGGCGATTGTGAAGCGCTTACTGCATCGCCCCCGAAATTGGTTATTTAAATTTACCCTGATCGCAATAAAAACTAAGGTAAACCTACTTTAAATCAAAGGTATCTATTTGTTTTATTTTAAAAATCGATTGAAGGTGAGCCTTACCTGGGTTTAAGCTACTGGCGAAAAACAACATGGAAGGAACAATATGTCTTCACATACCTGGCGAACTACTGCGTTAGCACTGGGAACGTCCTTGTCTTTGGCCCTGGGCATGGTTCAGCCGCTAGCTTTTGCGCAAACTCCACCCGCAGCCGATGCACAACAAGCAACAAAAATCCGACTGCGAGTTGATGGTACTACCATCGCCGCAGAATGGGATGCGATAGAAGGTACAGATCACTACACGGCCGAACTGATTTCTGTGGCAAACGGTGCGGTGGTTGGAGAGTCCTTGCACACCGTCCACAACCAATCATTTTTTACCGTTGCGGTGCCAGGCAGTTACTACGTGCAGGTAACGGCATGGCAATCGGCGACCCAGCATAGCGAGCCGGTGCGGTCTGCCCAGGTCGAGATAACTGGTGAGATAACAGTGCCTGCGGCACCCGATGCTCCTGTTTTTGAACTGCTTGGCGGTGGGGTTGCACGGGTTCAGTGGCAGCGTAATTCCAACGGTGGCAGTGACATTACTGGATCTGAAGTGATCCTGCGGCCACACGGTGGCGGGGCAGATATAACAAAACTGGTGGAAGGGGAAACCAGTACGGCGGAAATCTCTGGCCTTGTCCAAGGTCAAGCCTACACTGCAATTGTGCGCAATCGAAATAGTCAAGGTTTCTCACCAGAATCTCAACCATCTGACCCGATAGCTGTCACCCCTGATCCTGCCGGTCCACGACTGACAGTCACTCCAACCAAAGTTGATGCGACAAAAACAACTGAGTTCACGGTAGCTGGTGTCGGCTACACTGGCGGCGCAGTGACAGACGGGGTATTCATCGTCGTCTGGGATAGCCGAAAGTGGACACCAGGCCAACGCCCCTCCGCCCAAGACTTTGCTTTTAGCAGGTCTTTTGTGGTCGCTCCTTCTGAAATTAACGACGGACATTTTTCCAAGAAGATCACGATTGATGCCAATTCCTTCGATCAATCCACCGGTGCCGACTACCTCATCGGAACGATTGCTGGTGGTTCGGCAATCGGAACCGATCGCAGGGTTGACAAAGCAGTGCCGCTGGAATTACAGGCTCAACCTGTGGCGAATGTCAAGGCAGCAATCGCTAACACCGATAACGTCGTGGTTTCATGGGATCCACCACAGGGGAATACGAAGGTTTCTGAGTACCGGATTAAACTTTTCCAGGTGCAACCGTCAGGCGAATTAAACTACCTCACCCAACTGTCAAAGGGTCCTAATATCCGCACAGTGGAATTCGGCAACCAGCGTCCAGGCCAATACGTTGCAACCGTTGAGGCAAATATCTCTGAGGATTTCTTGGTACAAAACTTCTCCACCCCAGTCCGCAGCAATGTGGTGGAAATCAAGGCACCTGAAATTACCAAGCCACAGCCACCTACGAGTGTCACGCTGCGTGCCACCGGAGTACCTGGGCAGGTTGAGGCGTTTTGGATTGACCCAACTGATACCGGTGGCGGTCGGCTAACGGGTTACCGTGCAACCCTTAACGGTGGCGCCCAACCAGTGATTAAGGAATTCGGTGCGAGCGAGACCAGTGTTGTGTTTGGTGATCTTAAAGCTGGGGTCGCCTACACCGTTACGATAGAAGCCCGCAATGCTGCAGGCTATTCCGCACCCTCTGCTCCAAGCGCAAGCGTCACTCTCGACGCAGGTGCAACTGCTGAAGACGAAAATGCAGAAATTTCCCTGGCGGATACCCGCATTGATGCATCCAACAATTCCAGCATTGAAGTAACTGGACACGGCTATACCGGCATCTCGGAAGTTGATTTGTTTGTCGTCGAAGCTGAAACCGCAGCTCCTCGGTTTGCTGCAACCAAGGTTGCGGTGACTGACGGAAATTTCCGGCACAAGTTACTGATTCCAGCGCGCACTCTTGATCCACGCAAAAAATACACCGTCATGACATCACATGGCGGTAAATACGAAGCTCGGGCGCTACTGAAGTTCAAAGACCCGGCTGCTGCTCAACCGCGGCTAACCGTGGATAACAATAAGGTCGATTCCACTAAAGACGCTGTTGTTAAAGTTTCCGGTTCCGGCTATGTCGGTGATGGTGCGGCACAGGGTGTTTATGTGGTGGTGTATGACACCTCCACGTGGAAGCCTGGCCAAAAGCCTACCGCTCGAAACGCCGTGGCTGAATGGGTGCGTTCGCAGGCAATAGTTGATGGCCGATTCACCGTTGATCTGCGGATTCCAGCAGGAATCCTCGATCCGAAGAAAAAGTGGGCGATTGGAACCTTTGCAGCACATGCATTGTCACAAACCGACCGGTCGCTTGACAGCAGTTTGCCATTGGAGGTTGCCGGATCAGTAGCCCCATCCGCCACCGCGACCACCACGCCTACTACAGCAACAACGACCCCAACCACCAGTGCAACAACCCCGTCAAGCACCACACCGACCTCGTCCGCTCCCGCTCCCGCACCAGGTCCGAAGGAACCATCTGATACTGGTTCGGTGTCTAAGGAGAAGAAGCCATGGGTGATTGTTGGTAGCGTTCTCGGAGTTTTGGCCGCGATAGCTGCTGCACTGGGTGCGGTTATGACCATGTTCCCGCAGTTCTTGAATGGACTACGGTTACGGTAAACAAGACACCGGCTCCCACTAAGAACCAAAACTCTAATGAAACCACTGCTATAGCACCATAACTAACTTTTTGTGGTGCGGCAGTGGTTTTTATGCAAGGGATTCGGTTCTATCCATACCATGACAACCCAAAACTTGGCCTATGCGATAGTGGTGCTGAAGTTTTCGGGCTAATTTCATAACCTGCGGCATAAGCAGGTAGCTGGTGTAGCATGTACGGGCTACTCGACCTTTTCGTGACGTGGTGGTTGGTTTCGTGGCTTAGGTAATGAAAAGGTCGAGTTGTTCGGCCATGAACCCTAAAACCACAGCATGCGATGGGCTCAGGTGAACGGAATCAACGAACTAAATGAAAGAATAAGCGTACAAAAGGCCACGTTTGCGCCTTCGATACCCCAGACGTTGCGTTACGCATAGCGCCTTAGTCGCAGTGTCTTAAATCAGACAGGCAAGCTTGCAATATTTCCGCTGGCTATGTGTCCGCTCTGCAGACTGATGGATTGATCATTGTCTTTGGCCGGGCAGGTAGTATGCTTGAATCTCGATGAATACCACAAAGAAATCTCCCTTTGTTTTTTATGTCGCCGACGTTATACGCAATGGCATTACCGACTATCGCACCCAAACCGGACTAAGCCCAACCCGTATCGGGCCGGCGATGATCGCAATCCCCGAAGGTGGGGAAGTTACCGTTTCTGCCACCTTAAATCCGCTTGGAGAAGCGGTCATGGTCGATGCGGATATTTCGGCTAAGCTGCAAGGGGAATGCGTGCGCTGTTTGGCACCATTGACGCCGCAAAGTGATCTTCATGTCACCCAGGTCTTTGCGCTGACTGAAGATTTTATCCAAGGCGACGAGGCTGAGGATGAAGACGATGAACTTCCGTTGGTGGAAAAAGACCACATTGACTTGCTGCAAACCGTGTTAGATGAGGCAGGAATGACGTTGCCGTTCAACCCGGTGTGTCCGGATGGTTGCACGAACGAAGATACCCCAGCGCCGGATGGGGAATCGGAGAAAGCACAGGAGGAAAAGGTTGATCCCCGTTGGGCTGGTTTGGAGAAATTCCTGTGAGTAAGAAAAAGAACCGGCTTACCGGAACCGAAGCGCTCGACCAGGTGTTCTCCAGCACCGATCACACACCGTTGATTGCAGCATTGGGGATAGATATCCCGGAGGATCTTCTCAAACTCGCGCTCACGCACCGCTCTTTTGCCAATGAGAATGGCACGTTGCCGAACAACGAACGATTGGAGTTTTTAGGCGACGCCGTTTTGGGATTGTCGGTGGCAGGGCAGCTTTATGCGCAATACCCAACCCGGGCGGAAAGCGACATTTCCAAGATGCGGGCGAGTATTGTTTCCCGTTACGGCTTGGCTGATATTGCCCGTGAGATCAACTTAGGCGAACATATTTTGCTGGGCAAGGGGGAGTTGATTACCGATGGCCGTAATAAGGATTCGATCCTTGCGGATACCACTGAGGCGCTGTTAGGTGCGGTTTATTTGGCGCACGGTTTTGAACCCGCTCGTGCCGTGGTGTTGCGGCTGTTTAAAAACAAGATAGATACTGCTTCGGCAACGGGGCTGCATCAGGATTGGAAGACCGCCCTCCAGGAACGCCTTGCGGAATATAAATTACCCATGCCGGTCTATGAAGCCACCTCGGTTGGCCCGGAGCACGAGCAATTATTTACCGCCACGGTTTCCGTGTGCGACAAAGTCATCGGCGTTGGGGAAGGAACTAATAAGAAGCTGGCGGAACAAGCTGGCGCCCACCAGGGATTGCAAAAGCTCAACGATCCGAAGACAAGGGCCGAACTGATCGCATGCCAGAACTCCCAGAAGTAGAAGTCGTCCGCCGGGGCTTAGAGCCACACTTGGTGGGAAAAAGCTTCCGCGATATTGATGTGCGACACCCGCGCGCGATTCGGGGTATCGACGGCGGCGCGGGCCAACTCATCGCCGCTTTAGCGGGGCAGACTGTGCAGCAGGTTCGGCGGCGGGGTAAATTTTTATGGCTAGAACTGGGAAATTCCACCCCGGATCAGCCGTGTTTGGTGGTACATCTGGGCATGAGCGGCCAGATGCTGATCAAAGACAGCGACGTGCAGCCAACAACACATGCGCGCATTTGCACCACGCTTGACGACGGCACCCAGCTGTGGTTCGTCGACCAGCGCACCTTCGGTTACTGGTTGCCGACGACGCTTGTCGACGTCGGAACGGGTGTCATTCCTAGCACGATCACCCACATTGCGCGGGACTTACTAGACCCGGAACTCGATATGGACAAGCTAAGCAGGCGGATTTCAGCGAAGAATTCTGAGATTAAAAAGCTGCTGCTCAATCAGGAGATCGTCGCCGGTATCGGCAATATTTACGCCGACGAAATGCTCTGGGCAGCGCAAATCCATCCGCGTACACCCGGATCGAACCTTTCTAAGAAGAAAATAACGCACCTTTTGCAAGCCGGCCAAACCGTCATGCGGGCCGCGTTGGAACAAGGCGGCACCAGCTTCGACGAGCTTTATGTCAACGTCAATGGCGAGTCGGGATATTTCGATGTGCGCCTTAACGCCTACGGTCAACATAACAAGCCGTGTGATCGCTGCGGAACGGAAATAATCAAAGAGAAATTCACGAACCGATCGAGTCATTTCTGCCCCCAGTGCCAACGGCTTTAACAATGACTACGGTGACGAGTGAGACTAAACAACGAGGAAGACACAACCACCCGGGTTTGATATTTAGTCACCGATAAATAAATTGCGTCCTATTGATTCTTCGACTGTGGCAAATAATGTTCGGATGCGGAACGAGACTGCATTATGGTTGGGCATATTCCCGAACCAAGAACTCCAATTCTAGGTAACCTGCCATAAGCTGTGGATCATCGTCGTAATGATCTACGGCGTCAAGCAGCAGAATGAGGACATCGACGCAGTGGTCGGAGTCGTGGCTGGCTAGGAAGTTGCTGTAGTGGTTGAGCGCGGCTAGGAAAAAGAACGGCTCCGGTTCCATATTGCCCGGATCACGATCGCCCTCATCAATGCTTTCTAACCATGTTGCAATCTCATCGCTGGTGGCGGTGGGAAAGTCAGCGGCTACCGCCCGCAGGCTGACGTGAGCTTCTTTCGTTAATGGATAGTCCTTGTCACCGATCAGGGCAGCTAATGCTGATAGCGCAGCACGTGCAGTGGACTTTAAATCCGAGACGTCAGCCGCATCAGCCCAGGCGATAACCGCTTGTTCAGCATGGTGGTAGGTCATGAAATCATAAAACCAATAAGGACGTTCGTTAGCACATGAATGATCACCCCGGGCAGAATCGACCCGGATGTGTACCGCAGCCATCCTAGCACCCAACCAATTGCGAATTGAAGCGGCAGGAGGGGCCAAAATCGCAGGTCGACGCTTAAAAGTAGAAGATGGGGGAGGAAGAACAATACCGATTGGATGAGGTTGGCAATAGGGAAGCTGAAACGTCGAAAAGCAACGCCTGCGATCAACCCGCGGAAGAAAAGTTCCTCCCCAGCGGCCAACAACACGACTGCGATTCCGGCGGCAATGCTGGTGATCCGGCCGAACGTGGTGCCGCTGCTATTAAGCAGTTCTGTGGGCAGTAGCTTCAGGGCACCGACGCTTAGGGCGAAAAAGACAACGAAGATGAGCGCCGCATAGCCGTAACCTCGCTTGGTGCCCGGCTGCAACCCAAGAGTGGCGCACACGTCGCGGGCGGTTTTCTGCGGTTTCCGTGCTTGCACCAGGAAATAAATTATGACCGGCACACACCATAAAGCTACCATCGGCACGATTCTCACCTAGATTCACGCTACGTCTTTTGCCCTCAATTCTAGCGAAGAAAAATATTCACACGGGCTAGATGTGTTACAGATCCTCATAACGCGGACCATCCCCCTGCCTGCACCGATCCCACGCATTCTGGAACAAAACGTGCAGCGGCACGAGCGGCGGGCAACCGGGAACAATAGGTCGGGTTTTATCACTTTTCCACAGCGGATACAGCGAGGCTTTCCACGCTTCCATGGCTGGGCCAGTGGGGCTTTTCCCAAGCCACCCGCCGGGGAGGAAAACTCTGCGGCCAACGGTTGCCCGTTTGGCTGTTACCACCAGCTGCCGTCGGCTAAGCTCCGCCTCGGCGGCTTCCAGTTGTTTCTTCGTCCAGCCGTTCCATCTTTTAACTTCTGTGTCGGTCGGGTGGGAAAGCGCGAGTACCTGTAAATAATACTGGGCAGCGGCGGGGGAGAGCTGCAATTCGGCTTCGACATCCCGTACCACGCTGGGTGCAGAAACCAGGGGATTTTCCGCGAACCCGTCAACGGAGGTACCAGTGCGCAGATGCACCACTAAGTCTCTAAGGTATCCTTCGGACACCAACCTGGGTGAAAGCATCTCTGCCTCGATACCGCGCCGAATCAGCTGGTCATAGGGCGCTCCCAACGCAATGGTCGAGGAACCCGTGGTGTAGTCTGCGAAACTTTCGATCCGATCTGCGAGCACCGTGGCGCATTCGCTTCCGGCGGGAACTAGGTGGGCAATATGGACATAAAACTGAAAAAGCTCGCCTTGGTGAATGCCGCCATTACGCTCAAATACGTAATCACGACGAAACGCAGCTTCCGGCGTCCACTGGAGAACCTGTCGTACGATCGGAATGGCAAACATGTCGTCGGTGACGTGCAGCCATGGCAGCCCCCACATCTGCTGCCATAACTGCACCATGCGGGTGGTATCAGGGCCGTTATCTGGGTATTTATCCCGCCACCCAGCCGCCAAGAGTTTGTGGAACGTGTTCCACAGTGACCGATTCGCATCCCATAAGTGGCTCAATTCGGTGGCGGTTACGCTAAGTAAATCTTGGTCGGCCTTATCCCACTTCACGTGGTAACCAGCAACCGATGCTGGTGAAATTCCGCTCAGCGCCAGCCGCCACAACCCCGGATTAATAGCTGTCTCCGCTGCCAACCGATGGACAGTGGGTTCGAACCAAGCGGGTTCGCCAGAACTGTCCAGTTGCCTAATACGGTCGATGGCGGCGAGAAATCCATCTCGGGCAATGAAACCATCGACAGGATCGGTTTCCTGCGTAGCTGGTGTAATCCGAACATAGCCAAAGTCGTAGCGTAAAACGGCGCGGTGGTTATCCCACACATTGCTGGTTGGGCGGCCGTCCGCGGTTGATTTGGAATAGTATTCGCCGACCCAACAGCCTAGTAACCCAATCCGGGCAAGCCAGGAAAAGAAATCGCACAGCTCGGCGCGGGTCTTGGAATCCACATGGGGGCTGACCAATCTGCCGAGAATCGCGGTTTCTTCCTCAAACATAAACCGGATGATTTCCCGCCCCATCCTCCGATCCAACCTGCCGGATTCTTGTGGATTGCTCAGAACCTTGGCCAGACCTGCGGCGTGTTGACAAGCCTTATCCCACGGAGTATCCATATCAATCGCGCGGAATAGAAAACGTAAGGCCAACCGCGATTTTTCGCTGACTGCTGGGAAGTCCCCACCTGTTACGTCTTTGCCTGTTGATGCTTCACTAGGGGCCGATTGCGCCGAGTTATTCCCCTTCACCGGTTGTCCGTGATGTTCAGCGCGTCTGTCCTGTAACCAGGCAGAAATGCGTGACTGGTCGTCGGCGGTGAATTTCTTCGTCTTAGGAGCAATCGGGTAGCCCAATCCGGATAGACTCTTAGAAAGAAGTTCAGTGTGTCCAGAGACAGAAAGCAATGCCGCAAGATCCCGGGTGCCGGTTTCAAGCCACAACGCGAACGAGATCGCTTTCGGTTGACGCTTGGTAGGGCGCGGCTGCCACCGCACTTCCACCGCGAGCAAAGCATCGAAATAGTCCGGATTAATTCCCCACACCGGGGTGGTGATGCGTTGCCCGGCAAGTGCCGGGCCGTGGGTGTTTATCAGGCTAAAGATGTCCGGAATGGGTGTGCTTAATATGTCTGGTCTGTGTCTGGCAGTAGTAAAAATCATCTGTAACCAGTCCCGACACGCCTGGTCGTCGGAAAGCAACTGCTGCCAGATTTCGCTGCGGCGCAGAACGGAAACGTAGTCCGGAAATTCCAACCAATGGGGGATTTCCTGGACAAATATGTCGCTAACTCGGTGCGGAATCGTGGGGGCTTCTATTAAACCTCGTGCTACCTGCCGGGTGACGGGATCAGGAGAGTGCGCTAAACCGTCGGTGGCGGCGAGCGACAACGCTATTTCTCGGTTAGCCTTAGCTTTCGGTAATCCAGCTGCTTCTGCTAACAGTTGCAGCTGGCGCAGTGACTGCTGTCTAATGGCCGTGCCCGCCTGGGCTTGGGTAGAGATCAACGCTAACGCATAGTTGTAGGCAATCGATGCTGGGTGACGGTGTGCTGCGTTTTTGATTTCGTCGATGAGGATATCGTGGGAAATGACCCCATAATGCGCAAATTCCCTCAATACCTGCTCGTGTCGTTCCGGGTGAATGTCGAGACTGTGGGTGCGTTCAATGGTGCGGGCTTTGGTGAAAAACGATGCCGCGGCTTTGGCATTACCGCCGGCGACGAAGAACCTGGCGACGTCCTCAAGAAACGACGGAAGAAAATGCGGCGCGGAACTATCTAGGTAAGAAATGACATCACCGATGCGAGTTTTAACCCGAGCAGTCAACTGGGGTGCTTGCCGACGCAACCACAACAGGTGGTGCGCAACCGCCACCGCATGATGGGCGTTTCGTGGATCGATATGGATCGCCCATGCGGGAAACCCCGTGGTGGTTGTCGCGGTAAAACCCACCGCCGTTTCTGGGTGGGCAGCGGTTAACCCCAACGCGCCGAGCATTTCCGCCTCTGCTTCCACCAATGGCTGGGGGATAATGCGCACGACCGGATCTGCGAAATGCGGTGAGCTAAAAAGCACGGTTATCGCCGGAACCAAATGCGGTTTGGGGTGATGATAAAGCGCATGGGTGATCATGTGCTCAAACCTTTCGATGCTACTGATTAGGGACTATACGCAGGTCGTTTACAGCGGTGGGAATTTATCTGCGAATGGTTCCCCTGTGGGGTCGAAGGTAGCGCAGCAGCTTAAGAAAAACAGCGGAACGGTTTCATCTTCACCAAGAAAAACTAATCGCTCAAACAAAGTATGAAAGCCACAATCAAAGTTTTTTAGCAATAGGTGGATTTTCCACAGGATTTCCGCGCCGGTGAGATAACCGTCATCGGCTGTGATCTCGGCGATGAAGGTGGATTCTCTAAGCGATGGGTTTGCTTCGCCCAGGAGGAACCGACCACCTGCTACCTCCCACACGTTCAGCTGGGATGCGTCTGCGTTAACGGATAACAGGGCGGGGGAGGGCAAGGTGTCGGTCGGCAACCATGCCCGAAACTGCAACCTGAGGCGGGGAAGCGTCGAAAAGCGGGGTGGCAGATCGAAACACGGCGGTGATTGATGGCATTCGGCGTGCCCCTGGGAAATCTCGGCGACGAAACTGCCCTGATCGGTGATGAGATCGTTGGTGGCGGTTTCGGCGAAATCCACCACGATGGTGCTAAGCAGTGAATCGGAAGGTAGTTTGTCTAAACAGTCATCCAACAGTGTGCGCTGGTCGTCGAAATTAATATCTGGTGGATTTGTGCTGAGCTCCAAGATATGTAAAAACGCCTGCATTGCTGGGGATAGTGGCCTACCAAGGGTCGATTGCGCCATGTCGATTTCGATTAGGAGCGAGTATATTTCGCGGGAATAGTCGGATGGATCGTGCGGAGTTTCCGTTAATGTTTCGATCAATCGGTGTGCTACGGCAGCGGCATTAGGCTCAAGTTCCTCATCAATCAGTGCAGCGAGCGCTACGGAACGTTTGATCGTTTGAACATATCGCGCAAGATGTGAGGGCATATCTATGCAGTGTATCTCTCTGGCCGACAATACATAAGGGTAAATATGTTATATCTCACCTGCTGTATTTCTTTTCAGTGATCAAAACAGTTCAGGAATTAAGGTGTGACCTGTATCATCACTGGCATGGAAAAACTTGAGGAGTTCGTGACTAAAACAGTTAACGACAATATTTGGACAGTAATCCCATATCTGCTCATCGCTGCGGGACTATATTTCGGAATTACCACCTTGGTGGTGCAAATCCGGATGATTCCAGAAATGTTTCGATCCGTCATCGACCGTGGCGGCGAAGTAAAAAGCGATGCGGAGGGGATCTCCTCATTTAAAGCCTTCACAATTTCAGCGGCATCTCGGGTAGGAACAGGCAACGTTGCAGGCGTTGCCGTCGCTATCACCCTCGGCGGGCCCGGCGCGGTGTTCTGGATGTGGATGATCGCGCTGCTGGGTGGCGCCACCAGTTTCGTGGAAGCAACGCTTGCGCAGTTGTGGAAAACAAAAGAAGGCGATGGCACATATCGAGGTGGTCCAGCCTACTACCTCACCCGCGGGTTGAACGCCAAGTGGCTTGCCTATGTATTCGCTGTTGCGATCACCATCACCTTTGGTTTTGTCTATAACGCCATTCAGTCCAATTCCATCGCGGAATCTGTGGCCACATCCGTCGGTTTTGATTCGCCGACCTTTAAATTTGTTATCGGTGTGGGGCTGGCGGTAATGACTGGCATCATTATTTTTGGTGGTGTTCACCGTATTGCTAACTTCACCCAGGTTGTTGTTCCAGTTATGGCCGTGCTGTACCTGATTGTCGGCATTGTGGTTGTGGCGATGAATATCACTGAGGTGCCGGGAATGTTCAAAGAAATCGTTTACCACGCATTCGGCCTGAAAGAGATCGCTGGTGCCACCGTCGGTGCGGCTTTTATGAACGGTATGCGCCGGGGGTTGTTCTCCAACGAAGCAGGCCAAGGTTCTGCGCCGAACGCCGCTGCTACCGCAACCGTTTCCCACCCGGTTAAACAAGGCCTGGTTCAAACCCTCGGCGTGTATTTCGATACCCTCCTGGTGTGCTCGCTCACCGCATTCATCATCCTGCTTGGCGATCCCGCCGTCGGCGAAGGAGTGTCCGGCGCATCGTTGACCCAGGAAGCACTAGCTGGGCAGGTTGGCGAGTGGGGCATTCACTTCGTCACAATCATTTTGTTCTTCCTCGCCTTTAGTTCGATCATTGGTAATTATTATCTCGCCCAGGCTAACCTGGAGTTTTTCACCCAATCTAAAGCCGTGATGACTGGCTTCCGTGCCTTTGTCATGCTGTGGGTTCTAGGCGGTGCGATAGGTTCGGTTCCGTTAGTGTGGGCATTGGGCGACACCTTTGCCGCAATCATGGTGGTCATTAACTTGATCGCCATCGTGCCGCTGGGTGGAGTAGCGGTGAAACTGCTGAAAAACTACAACGAACAGAAACGCAAAGGACTGGATCCGATCTTCCACCGGGATATGCTGCCCGAACTGAAGAATGTCGAGTGCTGGGATGGCTCCGATGCGGTGTGCCGTCGGGGCGGCAAGATCGTCACCGAAGTATAAGACCAAGTTAAAGGGAAACAAATCATGGCTGACATTAGACTCACGGCGTGGGTACACGGCTTTGTTCAAGGCGTTGGATTTCGCTGGTGGGTCTATGGTCAGGCGAAAGAACTTAAGCTATCGGGTTCCGCCACTAACCTTATCGACGGCCGGGTCTGTGTTGTTGTAGAAGGCGCACAAGAAGATTGCGAACAATTGCTGCACCGGCTTGAGATCCCCGACGCAGTGCGCACCTACCGCCGCCCCGGATCAGTAGAACGGGTCATACACCAATGGAACCCGGCGCGTGGAATAACCGGCTTCGAGGTACGCTAGCTTCCCCAGATATTGCGGTGGTTGTACCAGCCTAGCCGTGGTGCTCCACCGAAACACCCGTAGCCTTTGCTACAATCCCACGGGTGTATTTGAAGTCGCTGACGCTTAAAGGATTTAAGTCCTTTGCCTCCGCGACGACCCTAAAATTCGAGCCCGGCATCTGCGCCGTTGTTGGCCCCAACGGCTCCGGAAAATCCAACGTTGTCGACGCACTAGCCTGGGTCATGGGGGAACAAGGTGCAAAAACGCTGCGCGGCGGGAAAATGGAAGATGTCATTTTCGCAGGCGCCGGTGACCGCAAACCACTTGGCCGGGCGGAAGTAACACTCACCATCGACAACTCCGACGGTGCGCTCGACATCGCCTACAGCGAAGTCTCCGTCACTAGGCGCATGTTCCGCGACGGTGCCAGTGAATACGAAATCAATGGCACCAAAGCCCGGCTCATGGACATCCAAGAACTTTTAAGCGACTCCGGCATCGGGCGAGAAATGCACGTGATCGTCGGACAAGGACGGCTGGCGCAAATCCTCGAATCCCGGCCGGAAGACCGACGGGCGTTCATCGAAGAAGCGGCAGGTGTGTTAAAACACCGCCGTAGAAAAGAAAAAGCGCAACGCAAATTGGTGAGCATGCAAGCGAACCTGGATCGGCTCAGCGACCTCACCGCAGAATTACGGCGCCAGTTGAAACCACTCGCCCGGCAGGCAGAGGCAGCGCGCCGGGCGGCAACCGTGCAGGCAGATGTGCGGGATGCGCGGTTGAAACTGGCTGGCCACCGATTGGTGGAACTGCAGGAAGCATTGGGCAGTGCCGAGTCGCAGGCGCGTATGCTGTTAGAGCAGGTTGAGGATGTCACTGCCCAATTGGAAACCGCAACCGAGTCGCAGGTGGCGATCGAGGATGAGCTTGAGTTGGTGGTGCCCCAGGCGGAGCATGCGCAACAGATTTGGTTTGAACTTTCGTCGTTGGTGGAGCGGATTTCCGCGACGATTCGGATCGCTGCGGATCGGAAGAATAGTTTCCAGGAGACTGCCTACACTGGACCGGATCCGGATGAGTTAGTGGCTAAAGCGCAGCGTGCCGATGCCGAGTATGAGGAATTGGCGGCGCAAGCTGCGATTGCAGCGGAGCGGCTGGAAAGCATTCAAGAGCAGGTCTACCAGCGCGAGGCCATTGCACAGGAAGCAGACCGGGAGCATTTGGCACAGGTCCGGGCGATTGCGGATCGCAGGGAAGGTGTGGTTCGGCTGTTGGCGCAGGAGGAATCTGTTCAGGCGCAGCTTAAGGCGGCGAGGGACGAGGTTGCCCGCCACGATGAGTTGCTGGAATCGACGCTGGAACGTACCCATGTAGCGCAGCAGGAGGTACGCGAATGCGTTGACCGGATTAATGCGTTAGTTTTGGAACTTGAGCCGCTTCGGGACGAACATATCCGTAGCGTTGCGGAGGCGGAAGCGGCGGAGAACCGATTGGATCAATTGCGTGATGAACAACGCGCATTGGAGCGAAACGTGTCGGGGTTGCAGTCGCGGATTGACACGCTGAGCCAACAGGTGGGGCAGGAGACCGTTCCGATTTCTGAGGTGCTTGATGGGGCCGACTGTACTTCCATTGCGCACTATGTAAAGCCGAAACCGGGTGCTCCGGCGGGCGTCGACAAGGCGTTGTCCGCTGCGCTGGGCAGCTGTGCGGAAGCGGTCACTGGTTCGCGCTCGCTTTTCGACGTCCTTAAGGCAGCCACCGCTATTCCGCGTACGGCGGTGGTTATCACCGACCCCGCTACCGGTGTGTCCGATTGGCACATTGATGCCACCCTACCCGGCGCAGCACAGTGGCTTTTGGAGCACGTCTGCGTCGATAAGGCCGTGAGGTCGGCGGTGTATCGGATGCTGGCCGATGTTGTTTTCTGCTCCACGCTTGACCACGCCTTGGCCGTGGTCACCGCCGATGAACGGCTGCGGGCGGTCACCCCGGCCGGGGAGATCGTGGGGCATAACTGGGCGGAACTAGGCCAAGGAAGCCGTTCGCCGGTGGAGCTTGCCGCCGAGATCGATGCAGACACGGCGAAATTAGCCGAAATCCAAGGCCAATTGACCGGTTTGTCGGCAACCCTCGAAGGCGCGAAACAAACAGCAGCTGAAAGCCGGGTAGCGGCAGCCGGTGCCACCAGTGCATTACGGGAGCAGGAAGCAGTGTTAGAACAGCTGCGGAAAGACCAGTCGCGGCTGGAAGCCCAGTATTACGCCAATAAAAAAGAACATGAACGCACCGCTCAGCAGGCGGTGCAGGCGGAGCTGCGGGTAGCCGAGCTTTCCGAGTCCTTAACTCAGGTCACGGACAGATTGGCACGGGTGGAATCAGACACCACTGATGAAGAACCTTCCACCCAGGCCCGTGATGAGGCGGCGGCGGCTTTGGCGCAGGTTAAAGCAATGGAGATGGAAGCACGTCTTGAGGTTCGAACCACGGAGGAGCGGGCGGAGGCTATCCGAGATAAGGGCGATAATCTGCGTCGACAAGCAGAACACGAGCGAGCCGCCAAAGCCCGGCACGAGCAGGCCAACAAGCGGCGACGCCACCAAGCCGAGGTTGCCAAGGTGGTGGAAACGTGTGCGCGAGACCTCTATGCCCGAACCCTTGATGCCACCGAGCGGGCAACCGCCAATCGTGATGAACTTCACCACCAACGGACTGGTTTGCAGACAAAACTTTCAACCGCCAAGGATTCAGTTAATGCGCTGCGCACCCAACTTAACCGGTTGACCGATACTGCGCACAACTCAGAGATAGCGCGCAGCCAGGCGCAAGTCCGGTTGGAGGAAGCGCAGGCCAAATTAGTAGAGCAATTAGGGGTTCCGGTTGCCGACATCATCCGCGACTACAGTCCCGGCCCGGATTTCGATCTGGCGGAAGAAACCGCGCGGTTGCGGCAGGCAGAAAAGGACCTATCGGCGCTCGGCAAGGTGAATCCGCTGGCGCTGGAGGAATTCAAAGCGTTGGAAGAGCGCTACGAGTTTTTGGCGACCCAATTGGCCGATGTGGAGCAGGCGCGGAAAGACCTAACCGACGTGATTGAAGAGGTTGACGCGAAGATCTTACAGCTTTTCACCGATGCCTGGCATGACGTGGCGGCGGAATTCCCGCAGGTCTTTAGCACGCTGTTTCCGGGCGGCGAGGGGCGCTTGGTGCTTACCGAGCCGGAAAGTATGCTCACCACCGGAATCGAGGTGGAAGCGCGACCGCCGGGGAAGAAAGTGAAGCGATTATCACTGCTATCCGGTGGTGAGAAATCGCTCACAGCTTTGGCTATGTTAGTGGCGATCTTTAGGGCCCGGCCGAGTCCGTTCTACGTGATGGACGAAGTGGAAGCCGCGCTTGACGATGTCAATCTGCGGCGGCTGATTGCGCTGTTTGAGCAGCTCCGTAAAGATTCCCAGTTGATTGTTATCACCCACCAAAAACCAACAATGGATGTGGCAAATGTGCTGTATGGGGTGACTATGCGTGGGGACGGAGTGACCCGGGTGATTTCACAGCGAATGACCCCATCATCTTAAGTTGACTCTTAGTAGAAACAAATAATACATTCGGTGCCTACTGCCTTGTTTTTCGGCTTATAGTGGGCTGGTAGAAGGATTTCTTAGACAACGAAAGGGCACGCTACATTCATGAGCGAGTTGGAACACCCCATCAAAGACTTAACCGATTCCTTGTTAGGGTGGGCCACCCAAAGTGAACTGGAGTTGTCGCAAAAACTCAGCCACGACACAATTTCCATTGTTGCCAGCGTGGATTTGTCCAGCGATGAGCTAGAAAAAATTGAGAAACTTTATGGGATTTTCTTATCTCGGCAGCTAAAAGCCGGTGGAGACCTATCCGCCCTTGTGGGGTTGAGCCCTGCAACCTTCATCACCACTATGGTAGGTAGGGCCACCAAAATGGTAGACCCGGAAACCTTCACCGCTGAGTATCTTGGTGGACTCCAGCTAGCTGCCGAATATATCCCCCAGATTGATTCTCTTCTGGAAGCAAAACTAGGGGAGTACTTAAGCGTAATGGGGTTGGCCGATTTCGGGTCAAGCCAGGGCGTCGATCCAGTTACCAGCCTGTGTTGGCATGCTGGCATCATTAATACCGAAGTGCCCAAGCTCCTTGAGGTTCTGGATAATACGCTAGGCGCAGTCGAAACTGAGGAATTTGACGCGGATACGTTTGCGCTACCGACGTATTTTGCTGGGTTCTACGCAGCTTCACCAATAGCGAAACACTACCTCGATGCGGTTATAGCCTTACGGAATTTCACTATTAGTCACCCACACAGTTGGTTCGATCGTGGCCGGGGACATATTGAGCCGAAACTTCCCACAGCCCTTAATGAAGCAGTGGTCGCGGAATTACGGGAACGCCCGGTCGGAACTGAGGATCGGGAATCCGCAGTTGGTGTGGCCAACCGTGAGATGCGTCCGCGGCTTATCCTCGACTCCACCCGCAAAAAAGTGTGTCTGCGCTTGCCTGAACAGCGGGTTCCCGCCCGTGGGGAAATCACGTGGCGGGTGAGCTTGGAAGGTTCAACCACCGTATATCGCACCGGCCGCGCTTGGGGGGATGTTACCGGGTTTTCCGAGCCCTTAGATATCACCCTGCCTAAAGCGGTGCGGGAAGTCACCGTGGAGGACTTGGCCAACGGTATTACCTGGAACGTTCCGGTGGTCAACACGCAAGACCCATTGTTGCTTTTTAACAAACGTGGCGGTTCGGTTACCGATAAAAAGTCACTACACCATAAGCGACTTCGCGCCCTTGTTCCAGCAGAAACCCGACTCGTGGATGTGGTGCATGGAAACGACATCACGCCGGAGTCGTCGTTTAGCATCGATGGTTGGGACGGGTGGGTGTGTCACAATCTTTCGCTTACCGATATTGACTCGCTGATCGCCTTGGAGCCTGGCGCCCAACCGGATCTGAACCTATTGCGGGTGGTTGACCCCCGCCAGCGCGTGATGTTTAGAACCCCCGATGACGCCACCCCGCACGTAACCACAACCGGCGGTCTGAAGGTTCATTCCCAGTCGCTGTTGGCGGAATTCCCGCCGACCCCGTCGGGCCGCACCGAAATGTGGCACCTGTCCATTTCCTCATTCGCCGGGGTGGGCACCGCGGGCGAAGAGATCACGCAACCGGAGCCGCTGGAAGTGCCCGCCGAGGGCGGTATCTTCGAAGTATTCGACCCGGAGCTTTACGACGCCCCCTGGGTGGGTGAATACCTTGTGCGGATGCGGGGGCCGCGCAATGAATCGTTCCGGCACGAATTTGCCATCGTTGAAGGGATGCGTACCGTAACTACCTACGCTGGGCTGTGCGGTTCCTTCCGTATCCCGGCAAGTGGCGGGCTTAGCGAATCCACACTCATCGTCAAACCCAGCGATAAACCTTTTGCCGTCGAGCCAACCCACGCCGTTGTTAAATCCAATGAGCCTGGTGCAGATTTTGTCGTATCCACCGACGAAGGCGACTTACTGCCACTTCGGTTCAATCCACCACGGCTTAATTTTGAATTTCCGCTTCTTACCGAACCCGCCATGTGGCGAGCCAGCCGAATGACCATACACCCACGCATGGTTGATATAGACGGTGTGGTGCGGGTACGCGGCGCGGGCGTTTTAGGGGATCCAAAAATCTCCGTACGCAATCACCACGGTCAGCCGGTGAAAACCACTAAACTCACCACCCTTGACGGCGGCTTGACCTACATCGCCCCGATGAAGAACATCGTCTCGACCACAACCATCCTCCCCAAGGGCCGGGTGGATTTGGAATGGACCGATCCCGCCACGGATAAACGAATCTCCGTTGCTTTAGCCGACGTGGAAACCACCGAACCGGCGACCATTACACTTGAGGGGAAGCAGATCGTCGTCAAGCATGAGCACCCGGAGAGCGCAACCAATCTTGGCGTGTGGGTCTGGCCGGAAACCGCACCGTGGCAACCCGCTGACACTTTCGCCATCACAGACAACTCGGTGACGTTGCCCGACGAATATGTCAATGCAGGCAACCTCATCGTGCAATTGCATACCCGTGACCCATTCACCGTACTGCGCACCCCGGTGGCACCGGGCCCGGAAGCAACAGTTGTTGAGCAGCCAGGGTTCTTCGGCACCAACGATGGTGGGCTGGGTTCTTTGTCTGCCTTCATGTCTGGTGAATCGGATGAGGTTCCCACAGGTGATGCTGTCATGCCGGTGTTGTGGGACATGTTGGCTTCCGGCGGGCAACGCCAAGAAGCAATAAACGCGGTACGCACCGTCTTTAACGCAAACCCCAATGCAGCGCTGCGCGGATTGTCCCAATCACTCGTTGACTCACACCAACAGCCAGGCCGATTCATCGAAACCGGTTTGGTGCGGTGCCGGTTTAGCACACCTGATGAAACCGACGAGAACCAGGAAGCCAATTACCACCTTGCCGCCTGGATCGGCAGCCTGGAACTGCTCGGTGAGCTCAGCGACCTCTACGGCACCGAAGGCTACGCCAAAGAGGATAAGGCACAGGTCAAAGAGCTTCTGGGGCAGATTTCAGCGCTGGCTGGGACGAACCTGATCGACACACTCAAAACCGCCCGCGACACCACCTTGGATACCGCATGCATTGATAAATCCACCGTCATGGTCGCTGGCATGGACCCAGCCCAGCAACGGTTCTTGCTCAATCAGGTATTCGGTGAGCACATCGTCCCTGGTGCCGTCATGGATGATTCCACCCGGCTGCTCGCGGTCTTTGAATCGTTCAATTCCCGCGACAAGCTGCGGGAATTGCTCAGCTCCGAAACACTAATTTCCTCCGCCGTCACTTTGCTGCGGACGCTGCGCAGCTCCAATAAGGCACTGTATGCCCTTGCCCGGATTCGCTTCGACAAGCTCGATGGGGTGGACACCGACTCGAAGGAAAACATTTGGTCATTAGCGCCAGTTGTTTCTCTCGTCTTAGCACTCGCATCACGGATGTCCGCGCATGGGCTTATCACTTCGAATAAAACCCTCGATGCCGCCACCCCTGCCTGGGCGAGACTAGCCGACATTGTTCCAGACCTGGTTACTTCCGACATCGTTGCCGCCGACGCAATCGTGCTGGCACTGACGAAGCCCGGTATTGCCTAGCTAAGAACTGCACTCCATTTTTCGTAGTGGTCCACAATCTGTTGGTAACCGCTACGAAGTGCTGGTTCGGCGGAAGCGATAAACTGTGCTGGGTCTGCTTCGATGGTGGGGCCGAAAATAAACCGTAAACCGCGCGGCGAAATGAACGGTAAGGAGTTTTCGTCTTGATATATAAGGGCGCACAGCGCGGCAATGCTTTCCTCGGTGGCAATCAGCTGGGCGAATCCTGGTTCGTAGAAGTCGTCGATATTAATCAGGCTCGTGAAAAAATAGCGTAATGCGCGGGGAGTAAAACCGTAGCGGCGAATATAGGCGAGTACGAAATCCTTGTTGTTTGTTTGCGGGGCTTTCAGCCCGTCGCCGTCTAACAAACATAAGTAATCGATGATGAGACCTTCGCAATCGAAATCAGCCATACCTAGTGCGTAGACGGCGAATCCGCCAGGCATCGTCCGATCCGAACCGGTGAGATTGGTATAAAGACAGTGCTCAGCGATGGCGCATTCGGCGTATTTTTTAAGCACTGGTAACAGATTCGGGTAGGCAGCTGCACTGGCACATAATTGGTTGATACCCGCCTTAGGCAGGTGAGGGATAGCTAGAAACCTCAATGTGGGACCTGAGTACTCCACCGCGTAGCTGTCGGGGAAATTAGCGGAACACAAAACGTGGATAATCCACTCGAAGGCAGTGCGGTACGCCGATTCAGATTCGTTTGTTACACGCACGGTGATCAGCGCCTTATCAACCTCGGCTGTCACCGTGACAGAATCAGAACAAAAATCTACGGTTGCGGGAATTTTATACTGTTTATCGGACATGGTGGTATGCGGTCATGATTCAACGGGCAGGATTGATAATAGACGTTGCGACTTGGTTCGGGTAGCAGTTTTCCGAGGGGCGGCAGCCAATTTTGCCACAGCGTCCCATTCAATGGTTGGAATGATCGACTGGATGGTCGCGGTGGCAAGAAGCGGAGCATTGTCGATGGCACAATCTAAAATTCGGGAGATCCAGCGGGGCGGGGTTGATTCGCTGGCAGCAAATTTTAGCGATTCGGTAATCATCGGCCACAACGTGGGCATCAAACTGGGGTCGTGCTCAAGCACATATAATGCCCGGCCGGGTGAAAAATCGGGGCATGGTAATAACCCCCGCATGGCATTAGCTATGGCAGCAGCACCAAACCGCCCAGCTTTGATTGCGCTTTCAATAGCATGTCGGGCAAGCCACACATCATGATCGCCGGAAAGTGATGCGACCAAAACCGTCGTAAAGCTATCCGGTATCGGTGAGGATTCCTCAGTCGTTATCCCGCGCACCGCGGCAGCGTCGATCACCGCCATCACGCCATCTTTCCACCATAGCCAGGCGTATTCTGGTTCGCCCTCTTCACGTGTGGATAAAACCAGCGGGTTGGAAAGCTCAGGTTTAAACAGTGCAATGCTAGGTAAGAAGAATAATGGCGATTCGTAACCCGGCACGTCCAATGTGCAGGTAATGGTGTTTGCCGTGGTTGTTGTTGGCGCAAGTGACATGCTCACACAAACCCCATCCGGTAACGCAGGTTGCTCCCCGGCGCCTCGGGGCCACAGAACCGAAAACTCCGATTTGGGCATAAGCGGATCAGCTGGTGGCGATGAATCATCACAGGCGGGTGCTGGAAGCGCTGCTAGGATTTTCTGGGCTGCAACGACAGCTTGCGACTTACCTTGCCTCCGGGCGATAGCGGTAACGCCCGGCAGCTGAATCACTGCAGGTGAAGCCGTGCCCGCCTGGACTGCGTCGATAACGTGCGGCAAGAACTGGGCAACGGCTCTGACCACATCGGTAGTGCCAGCGGGCAGGCGGGGTGAGGTGGCTGCGGCAGCAAGCATGGCGTCGAAAAGTGGCCACACGATGGACAACATGCCAGCAGTTTCCGCTAGCTGCGTCAGCACAGTAACAAGGGAGCCAATATGGTGAAAGCCGACGTGAGAACCCGCGAAATCGGCGGCCCCCGGCAGCAAAAGGCCACGTTGCCAAGCCAATTCCAGTGCGGTGGCGCAATCTGCGGTAACCTTCGGCTTACCGCTTCGTTGACTATCGATCAGCGCCATCGCTGTGTGCGGGCCGATAGTGGGAACGGAAACTACCACACCAAGCGCCTTAAGGCCCAGGTCAGGAGGTCCGTCATCTACCCACTGCAATCTTCTGGCTATCTGTTGGTCTGATAGTTGCGGAAGGATACGTAAAAACTCGATTATGGCAGAATCAACACTGATTACCGGCTGGCAAGTCAATGACAAAATTGCTGATTCTAGCTTTTTAACGTCGTCAGGTTCGACGGAAATCCCGGAATACTGCGACGAATCCGGGGTGGGCTGCCACAGACAGTCAGGTGGCGAATCCAGGGCAGGGGAGATATTCCACCGGGAAAGAAGCTCAGCAGCAAGCGTTGCCTCGGTAGTGTGCGTTTGGGTCGCGAGCTCACCAAGCCGGGCGGATAAAGCGTCGATAAACTGCGGCGATGGAGAGATATCGCGTAGTGCTTGTAAAACGAGCGTCCGGGATTTCTTCGTCTTCGCATATAGCCCCACAAGCGCCAGCTCTGGTAACACCGTGGCGGCATGGGCAACCGGAAACAGCGGCACTACCAGCTTTTCGATAACAGGTGCCTCACCAGTCTGAGCGCAGGCGATAATTTGCTGGACATATGCACCAAGCTCGGAAGGGCTAACACGTAGCTGCACGATGAGAACATCGACCCACACTTTGCGGTCAGCGGGACGGTTCGCGCAGTCGAGCGCTAAGAAAACATAATCAATAGCTTTCTCGCGGGTAATGGCACCAAGCTGAACTGCCGCCGGGATCACCGCCGCCAACGGGCCGGTTGCCGGAACCCCAACCTCAAGGCAAGCGGCAATATGCTCAGCTAGCCGAGTGGTCACGATGTCACGGCTTGGATATACATGATGGGGGAAGAACTCCGCACCGGGAACTTTAATCCCCGCCAAGCGAAACGCCGCAATAGCCGCCCAGTCTTTGCAATATTCCAGCGAGTGCGGAACCGGTAGTCCCAACTGAGCAACCAGCGCGACCGTAGCTGAGCCAAAAGTGGAAATCGCGTGTTCCCACCGGCGAAAATCCTTTAGCGAAACCTCGGAAATAAAAACAGCGGCATACTTCTTCCCCTGCTGGGAGACCACTACGGACAGGATTTCCGTGTCGCATGGCACGAGGATCTGTGCAGCGCGCCGGGCGGAAACCCCGCACCGAATGGCAAAAAGCGCCAGCATCGCTTCATCAACGTCGGCAATAAATTCCGAGAACACTGCCCCGGACGGTTTTTCTACGAGCTGATGCCAATCCCCAGACTCCAAGCCGAAAACCACCGCTTTTTGTTGCTCGGGACTGCCGATCGGCAAAACAGGCGCTTGGGATATTTCCGCTTCTCCCCAGCCAAGTTCGGTGAAAATAGCCACTGCATCATAGAATTTCGGATTGATGTTCATCTGGTTCATCCCTCCACCTTGCGGAGAATCCGTCGTGCTGCCACGGTTGATTTCGTTGTACCACGCCGGTTCGCAACTGCCCGAAGCCCCGGCAATGTCAGTACCTCCCGTGGTGCGTGTCCTGTTGAGACTGCCGCGATTACGCTGGGCAAAAATTTCTCCAGCGCCGCAAGGGCCTGCTCAGTTCCTGGGATCAATCGTGGTTGCCTAGCGGAATAGGCAAGGATCTGATCAAAGACTAGCCACGTCACTGGAAGCAGGCCGTGTGGTGAAAGCTCCACCAGTGCCGCCACGAAACTTGGCACATTGCTGGGCTTTTCCGCCCAATCCAGGCAACTGAAATCCGTGGCGCCAGGGCGAATCAAACCGCGTTGCCATGCGTGAAGTGCTGCGGTGACGCACTGTTCGGTGATTTCTGGTGTGGTTGCGCGGCACACCGCCAGCAGATTGATCGCCACGTGTGGGGCAAACGGCTTTTCTGACCGCGCCACTTGCAGCGCGTGGTGGGCCAGACTCCGATTAGTGGTTTTCTCCCACAGCAATTGATACCCGCTCACGGTCTGGTTGGTTGGAAACGTAGTGTGGTCTGCATCAACGCACCAGCTAAAGGACTCAAGTTCCAATAACTCACTCACCGATGCCATGAATGATTGATCGTCGTCGTGGAAAAATCTTTCACATCGGGGGTTGCGTTTCGGTAATGATTCCACCGGTTTCGCGGTAAAGGATGTGAAAACCTCTGCCACGGTCGCCCGAAACGGCATTCCATGTTTTGGTTTAATCCGTACCGTGGGGTCGATGGTTACTAACGAGGCGTTTTCGGCGTCGCGCAACCGGCACAACGCCAGCACGAGATCAGGAAGCAAGACCGGCACCTGTGCCTTAGCGTATTCGCGGACGCGTTGTGCGAAATCGGCGACGGTGATCGAAAGGTCCACGAAGCTGGGGGTGCTCAAACTACACGGTATCTGGTGGTAGCAGGCCAGCAAGGCGTTAGTGCGGGCGTCATGCAACGAGAATTCCTCATCGAAATCTTTCCACTGTGCTCGATGTATGTCACACCGTCGTAACGCCGCGCGGGTTGCTGCAAGATCGGTATGGGCAAGCCGGATGAGTGCGGCAAAGAACCGTTCGGTTTCTACGTCGGCGGGCCAGAAATCCCTGCTGGCAAGCACCACGAGCTTATCGACGTCCACATCGTCGCAGTGAAATGCTGGAAGCTGCCACACGGGCGGGGTTTCCGGCCACTCCACGATCGCAGGTTCCACCTTAGGCTCAGGTTCTACCTGGTTGCCCCACGAAGCAAGGAGATCGGCGGCCACTTTATGTGATGCGTCCTGAGCAAGCTCCGACAGCCGTGGCTGGAGGGCATCGATCACAGCGGCGCTAGGAACCGGTCGATCGGCAAGCGCACGAATGACACGGTGCAGCGTCTTTTTCGCAGTGGCATACAGGGCGGCGAGAGCAAGGTCCGGCAGCACCATGTCGTCGACAAGCGAGAGCAGCGGTATACCGAAAGACTCCACCGAGGTAGTTTCGCCGGTTGCAACCAGTGGCACGATTTCGTCCACCCGTCCAAGCATCTCTGTGGGGTCACAACGAAGTTCCGACACAATAATCTTTGCCCACTCTTTGCGTTCGCTGGGTCGGATCGCGGTACTTAGGCCAGAAAACGCCAAGTCCACAGCAGTTTCCCGTTCAAGCCTGCCCACCCGTGTAGCAGATGTGAAAACCATGCCGAATGGCCCGGTGATCGCCACACCAGCGGTTATGGCCTGGCGGACGTGCTCTAAAAACCGGGGAAGAAGTGTGCTTTTCGGCGGAAAAACATGATGGGAGGCGGCTTCCTCGAAATTCACCCGAAACATTTGCCGCGCAGCAACAATCGACCAATCGGTCAGATATTCCACGTCCTGAGGCACCGGTAAGTGAGCATCGTGAACGAGGAAAACCAATGCCGTGCCAAATGTACTTAAGCCCTTCGTCCACAGCCGGCGGCGCGTTCTACCGCAGCACGCAATGAAATCCTGAGCAAAATCGGCGCCGCGTTCGGCAACCACAGCCGCGATAACGGCGGTATCAACACTTTCTAAAACCTCCGCAGCACGCGACGGGGTCACCCCGCAGCGAACCGCAAATAATGCCAGGAGCTTTTCTCTGACACCGGTACATCCCTCATACCAGTACGCATGCCCGTCGGTTTTCGGCTGATACCACTGCCCTGATTGCAACCCAGCTACAGCACGTGCGCGTTGCGCACTGGTACCTAGCGGAAGGGAAAGAACATCGCTAACCTCGGCGCCGTCCCAACCAAGCTCACGAAAGACCGCAACTGCGTCGAATAACTGTGGATTAAGCTTCACCATATCGTCCTAATGAGGA
This sequence comes from Corynebacterium mustelae, assembly GCF_001020985.1. Taxonomy (NCBI): domain Bacteria; kingdom Bacillati; phylum Actinomycetota; class Actinomycetes; order Mycobacteriales; family Corynebacteriaceae; genus Corynebacterium; species Corynebacterium mustelae. Next base: position 2,210,447 of record NZ_CP011542.1, on the reverse strand, counting down.
TCGTGTTGTACGTGAATTAACCTAGCTGGGCACCCTGACATGACCTTGCACCGATCCACTCATATGGGGGTAGGAGTGTCCCCATTCAGTACCGTTGAATAACGGAACTGAAACCGTAACGGTGTAATCGGAAAGCATAAGGAGAGCTTAACGTGGGATACTTTGCTGGTTGGGAACTTATCGACGGCGAGTGGAACCTGTCCGACCCTGGCATTGGGCCAGAAGAGGATTGGATGTTTAGCATCGCCGATACATTCTTATTCTCAATTGATATAGCGCCCGAAGACGGAGAAGCTGTCACATATTTCTTCGGCACTAACCCCGCCCTGGTCTATGATCTTGACCCGGCGGAAGTCCCGGCAAACAACCTGGAAGAGTTCGTCAGTTTCTTTAGCGCTAGGTATCCGGGGCGGGAGGAAGCAATCAAAGAATTCGTCGAAACCTACGCCAGCCTGCCTACTGACACCGAAGACAAGTATCAATCACCACAAGAAGCTGGCCCCGAGTTGGGCGTTGCTTGGTGTACTGCACTTGGAATCACTCCGCCAGAAGAGTTGGGCTAAGGTAGCTTGCCATTTCGGTTGTAGCTGGTGGGATTAAGTATTAGCTAATCGACCTTGAATCGAAGCAGTTTCGAAGATGAGTTTTATCATCACCCCTTGCTGGAATCGTACAAATCGCACAGGCATAGGTTTTGACGTGGGGTGATAGTATCGTTGATATGGTTTCCAATCCGTTTCGACCCACTTTTGGTATCAGCCCATCCATTGTTGCAGGGCGCAAAGGCATCCTGCTCCAAGTCGAGTATGCGCTGCGGGAGGGTGTGGGTGCCGCTTAACGGTTTAGTCTTGTAAGTGGTTTGCGGGGATCGGGGAAGACCGTTTTCTTGAATGAAGCTGAAGCTGAAGCCGAGCGTTTGGGTTGGGAAGTTGTGCAGGCGAGTGCGTCGAAAAGCATGATCGACAAGCTGGAGCAGACCGTTTTGCCGGAACTTTTGCTTCGCATAAACCCTGGCGGTCACGCCATCAACATCAACCAAATAAACATTGGTAAGTTTGGTTCGGTGGGGGTTGAAAAATCAGAGAAATACCAGGTAAAACACGACCTTCAGTCGATGTTGCGAGATACTTACGGCGAAAAACAGCGGTGTGTTTATCACGATGGATGAGGTGCAGTCCGCATCCCCTGAACAGTTGCGGCAGCTGAGTGAGGTTATTCAGCACGTGGCTCGTAAGAATCTCAATATTGCATTTTGTTTCGCGGGTCTGCCCCACGAAATCAACGCGCTTTTAGAACATCCTGGGACAACTTTTCTACGCCGCGCCGTGCCCTTTAGTTGCGAAGACTTATCCGATGATGAGGTTGCCACGATACTTCAGGCAACCGCGAAGTTGGGGGATAAAGCGTTTACTCCGGATGCATTAGCTCGTGCTACACAGTTGTGCCACGGTTACGCCTATCTTATTCAGCTCATCGGGTCCGTGGCGTGGCTGTTTTCTGAAACAAGCACAATCGCGATAGAGTCGGTTGACGCGAGCGTGCCGCTGGTGATTGAACGGATGGGCACCCAAGTGCACATGCCTGCCGTCCGCAGCCTTCCTGAGCGTGAGCTGGAATTTCTGGTTGCAAGGGCGCAGCAGGAAGAGGCAATCACTTTCGGTGCGATAGCTGAGCATATGGGGAAACCGGTGAACCCAGCTTTCGACACGTCGGCGCAGGCTTATCAACCGGGGGTTGATTAAGCCTGTGCGTCACGGGGTGCTTGATTTCACGATCCCATTTATGCGAGAGCATATCCGAGCTCACCTGCACCGCTATCAATCATGAAGAAAATTCTGTGAGATAAAAACGTCTGTGGACATGTACTGGTGGGTTTTATAATTTCCGGTATGGAAGCGCAAGATTTTTATCCGCTTTGCAGCGTGGGGTCGGATTACGACCAAGATTCTGATAGTCCGTGGCAATTGCGTGTGGCTGATGTGGGCACGATTACGATTAGTTCAGGAAAAATCGAAGCGTGCGATCCGTTTTTCACCCTCTCCGAAGATTACGTATTTCCGTTTCTAAGCGGCACCTTTCCGGTGAAGGTCACGGTGGCTGATGTGTCTGAAGAACAAGATTGGTCGCATGAACGGGAAGCATATTTAAGCATCATTGTGCGTGACGAGCCTGCTGTGACCTATCGGCTCGCCCGGCCGGTCGGTGTTGGTGAGGCTGATCCTACGCCCATCGAGGGGTTTTGGGGAGTGGGGGTTGATTCCGCCACGGTCGGTCTTGTGGATGCTGATGCCGCCAAGATATGTGTAGAGCAGGACAAAGCGCAGGATTTTATCTGGCCGAAAGATGACAACGCTGTGGGGTGGTGGGATTTCATCGACGATTCTGATCACTATGAAGTAGCAATGGCGAACATTCCCATCCCGGGGTGTGCTGATGGTGCGAGCATTGTTATCAGCCACTCTGGTTGGGGTGATGGGCACTACCCAGTTGTTTATTCCTATAACGCCGCTGATGAGCTGGTTGCCTGCCATGTTGATTTCAAGGTTGTTGGAAACAACCAGTACGACGAGGACGACCAGGACGACGAAGACTAGGGGGCGTGTCTGCCCCCTTGGGTGAAAAGCAATCCGTGCGTGAGCGAACGCTTGTGTGAACTGCGGTGATGCGTTATTTTCGTGAGCGCTCCCAGGCGTCGAAAAGCTGTTGAGCGCTAGGGATGTCTGCGATCACTGGTGCCAGTGATTCTTTCAGCTCCGGCCGTGACGCTAAGCACGCGACCACAGCTTTCCTTGTTTTCGCGGCTTTTGCCTGCAACGCGTGTGGAACAAGTGCGGACAATTCTTCAGCGCTGAGAATCGGCAGCAAGTCAAGCACAAGCTTATCTATGACCACAGTTTCGTGGGTTGCTGCGACTTTCGTGATGGTGTCCAGATACTTGTGTAGCTCAGGTGCGCTGAGCTTTAGATCGTCGGCGATCACGATAACCCATTTTTTCCGATCTGATGGGCGGGTGCTTTCAGCAAGGCTGCGGAATGCACAATCAATAGCCTCATCCCGATCCAGCAGCCCACCGGCAACGGCGTTTGGAATGACCAAGGACGCCGCGGGAGTGTTTTTCGCTATGTTCCAGTGTTGTTCGAAGCTTGGTTGGAATTTTGTAACGAGAATCCTCAGGAAATCTGGATGCAGAGATGTGTTCTTGAGCATACTGGCCCATGTCTCGATGTAGGTTTCGGAGGTTGGTGGTGTGAGCCCCATCGTGAGGACGAGGCGGACGGCAATGTACGGAAACCTTGTGCTGCTGTGGTTGATAAATTCGGTGGCGAAGTCAGCGCCTCGTTTTTCCACGATTGCTGCCACCTGTTCGCCGTATCTATCAGAGATCACTTCGGCTGCGCGTTTCGGGGTGACTCCTAATCGGATTGCGAAGAGTCCGAGCATTTCTTCGTCTACGTCGGTGGCGGGAATTCGGGTGTGGCCGAATCCTGGGATGTCGGCGTAGGCTTCCCAGTCGCCTGTTTCGAGCCCACGTAATGCTCGTTCCTGTTGTTCAGTGGTGCCGAGTGGGAGGGTGGGTGCGTCTTCAATTTTGGCGGTATGCCAGTTGAGTTCTTTGAACACCGCTACGGCGTCGTGGAGGTGTGGGTTGGTTTTCACATATTCCTGGATGTAGGTTTCTAAGGGTGGTTCGTCTTTGATGGTGCGGAAGTAGTCGGCGACCTCGTCTTGGAATTCTTCTTCTGTGGCGAAGCGGTCAAGGAACTCGGAGAACTTCATGTCATAGTCAATCTCGCCAAGCCAAAGATCGTGGTCAATAACGTATACGTCGGGATCTTCTGGGTTGGGGTCTTCGGCCACAACGACGTAGCCGGTTCCAAGGTGGTTTGCGATAGCAATCAGGGTTGGGGTTTCGTGATCGACTTTGAGTTGTGGTTTGAGACCATCTGCGATCCCGTCCCATTCTTCGAAGTCGGCGGTGCCTGGTGTAAACGGGGTGATTGTGTAGGGGTTCCACTCGATGTCGTACCAGGTGATGGCGTCGCGGGGGTTTTCGCGATTGGTTTGCAGGATCAAAGCGGCTTCGAATTCACTGAAACACGGGTCGGTAAAATATTTCGCTTTGGGGGGTTTGGGGAACGAAATCGCTGATAAAGCACTCAAAAGTGTGCCATCATGCTCGGCAATGGTGGCTGATAGGGCGTGGAGGCGGTTGAGAACCTCTTGCGAAAACGTCATGCTAGGAAACCTTCTCGTACAGTGGATTACGGCAAGAAGCATTGTATCGATTTGGACAGAGTATGTAGCGTCTTGTGATGATCAATACAACCGCTCCAAAATTAAATTGTGGTCAATTTAAAAATTGATGTGGTGAGGATGTTGCTTTTCGACGCCGCATCAGTCGTCGTCAAGCATTCTCTGCCAGGATTTTTCGGGCTAGTTTTTTCGCCTGCGACTGGTTTGGGCGCTTCGCCAACGCTTCAATCCCATGCGACGGCGCAACACCCCAAAACGCTGCCATATTTTTGACAACATTGATCGTTCCCATCGGCATTTTGCGGTTGGCGGTCGCAGCTGTCGCAACGATCTGATCCCACACTGGCCACACCACGGACAACAACCCTTCCTCCGCAAGCATAAACAACCGCTGATCCCACCAGGTTAAGGAATCGAGATTGCTGGTCCAATGAATCATCGCCCAATCAAGCTCGCCGGGAATAAGAAGCCCACGCTCCCAAGCGTCGTGCACGGCCTTATCCACCGGCCCCGGCACATTATCGAAACACAATTCCGCCAGTAGATTTATCGCCATCGCCGCCGACAACGGTGCTTTTCGACGCGCCACCTGGGCGAAATACAACCCCTTCTCGTGTTCGTTGAAGTCTCGAAAATGATCGTGATTCATCGCGGCTGCACCAAAATGCGGAAACGATCCGATACTTAGCAAACCTTCCGGTCCTGGAGGGGAAGCTACCCGCCACGCTTCATGAGGGATGGACGTCCACTCCAACTCCGGCTCAATAATTGGATCATTAATGTACTCGATTGCCCGGATAGCCGCCTCAGAATCAATGCCAGCCAACTCATCGGTTACCGCAGCGACATCAATGCCCGCGACATCAATCCGGCACAGAGCAAGCACTAAATCCGTTTCCAGTGCGTCTAGTCCCAATTGACTGTAGCGGCGCAATCTGGAAACAAGATCTGAGGCGGAAATACTTAAATCAACAAACGACGGTTCCGATAGCAGAAACGGCACTTCACCTAGGTGATCGAGCACCCCGCGAACGTGGGTGAAGAAGAAATCTTCCGTTTGAGCACTCCACATGGTTTCCGGCAGGAAAATCCGGTCCAGCGAACCCCGCTCAACCAACCTTGCTAAAAGCTGGTCGGTTTCCACACAAGGCACTACCTTCTCACACGGTCCGAGTACCTCCAGCAACGCGAAGATTTCCGCTTCGGTTGCCTTGCCACGCTGAAACTGCGGCAGCTCCCACAGCGGCGGGGTGGGTAACCAATAGTCGTGCGGGTTGTGAATGTATCCAGGGGTTCTAATGTTCGTCATACGAGGTTATTCATAAATTCGGGTGGCCGATAGAATATCTGCCAATTAGCGGTGTCCTCATTACAGTATTCGCCTGTGCCCACGTTGTGGTAATGGACATCGCGGCTGACGCTTAATTTCTGCCATCGGCGTAAAACTCACCCAGTCGCCTCGCTTTGGTCCGAGCGGTGGTGGATTTTGTCGTGGCCGCCAACTGAGCCAGTCCACCCCATTCGGTTGGGTTAATGTGGCCGCGACGGGTGGCGGCCAGGAGGACGTCGGCGTGATGGATCAGCACGTCAAGGAGTTTATTGACCCACGGTTGGATGTTGTGGTTGAGGGGCTCGGTAATCAAAGGGTAGAGGACGGGAAGAAGCGGGGAGTGTTCTTTGACAATGGGGGCGAACGCACTGGGGTTAAACTGTGGGCTGGTCATCAGCCCACGGATTGCAATCCGGGTGTCGGCGGCGGTGGCGCCACTGGTTGTGATGAGATTGCGGAATTCCCATCGGGCGTCTTTGGCGGTGCGGGGATTTATGCACCAGCCCAGCATCACCGCGATCAGGATTGGGGTGGGGTAGGAGATCCCACCGAGTTCATGGTTGTGTGCAACATGTTTGGCCCAGTACGGGGCGGGGGTGTGGGTTTTCTCCTCATGGTGGGGGTTGATCACTGTGAAGCTGAAGTCTTGTTCAAGGCGGAAAGTATAACCGGAGCTAGCGGGAATATCATTTGCCGGCTTCGCGGGGGTTGGCCATTTGAGGGCGAAAAGCTCATCGTCAAGAACGGGAATGTCCAGCACAGGCACAGGTTTTTTCGGTGCGGTGTGTTTCTTAGTGGAGTGTAGTTCTGCTTCCAATTCGGCTACGCGCTTGGCGAGTTCGGCAGGGAGGACACGGTGCTTGAGCTTTGCTAACACTTTTCGCCTGGCCTTCGCGGTTTTCGCGTAGAGTGCGGCAACTGCGAGGGGAATAAGCTCCTCATCTGACACAATCGGGATCAGCGGCAAAGCGAAGGCTTCGATGAGTACACCGTCACCGGTGGACAAAACCTGCTCAAGCTGCGGCAGGTAGGCTCGCATTTCTTCTCCTGTGACCGCAAGTTCCTCAACAAGAATTTTCGTCCACGCCCGCCTTTCCGTGGCTTTCCTCGTGGTGCTCAACCCACCAAAAACGCACCGGTGACCGCCTCATCGCGGGTGAGAAAACCCTCCCGAACTCCGAATGTGAGAACCTGACCAGAAAACTGTGTGCTGTGGGCAAGGGACACACCCAGGTGAGTTAAAAACCGGTCGGTTGCTTTTTCATAGTTGTTCACCCACGCTTCCACATACCAGCGGTTTTCCGGCACCGGCAGCTGGAACCGCTCCACCAACCCCAACACCACGAGGGGATTTTTTACACGGCGCTTCGTTGCCGCAGTGACAAACTGAAAGGCAAAATCCTCACCCCTATCAGCAAGAACATCCACCGCCACCCCAAGCTCCCCAGAGGAGAGAACCTCACAGGCACGACGTGGCGAAACTCCCAACCGGATAGCGAACAGCCCCAACATGAACTCATGGCCATCCACGTACGAAAGCCACCCGAAGGAACCATCCGGGTACGAGCCAAATTCTCCAAAATCACCCGTGCGCAATCCAGCAACGGCACGCCGCTGCTGCTCTGCTGAACCCAGCGGCAAATCCAAGGCGTGTTCTTGGGAGGCATCAGCCCAGCCCAGCTCGCGGAAAATTTTAAGGGCGTCGTGGAGGTGGGGGTTAGCGGTCACATCTCTAGATATTAATAAACAGGTCCAACATGGCCCCCAATCGTGTCCATGCTCACCAGCGGATTCATCATCCCCGACAGAACCAGGCAGAGGTGCGGGAATAGACCATCACTCGTAGATGCGGGCCGCCTCCAAAATATCAACCAACATTTGCCATGTCAGGGTTTCTTCCCCTAAGCATTCTGGTTTGCCCATGTTCTGGTAGTAACCATCCATATCTTCAATCCAGAATTGCATGGCCTCAAGAAAATTTTCCAACGTAGTGTTCTCAAAATCAGAACTCTGAAATTCCGCGCGGAAATTTTCGAGGAAGCGCACAAACTCGCTGCGGGAGTGAATATCTTCCACGAAACGTCCTCTCAATAAGGAAACTGGTGGTTATTTATCGTTCCAGCTTTCCACAATCAGTAACCACATTGCAGCATTTTCACGGATCCACTTCTGTGTGACTTTTCTCTGGACCCCTAGTTGAGGATTTGAGGTGAAGAAACAGAGGGATAAATTTTTGAATTTGTGCAGCTTAAAACCCCACGTGCCTGCTATGTAGATGGGAAAAGCAGCTTTTTTCTTGAAGTCAACGTGAGCAGTGGCGGGAACAACCAGAAGCCTGAAAGGCTCCTCATCACGAAACGCGCCGTTACTTTCGGCCTTGTTCTACACACCTGCGCACATTCACCAAGGCGTCCGCCACTTCCTGCACCGGAAAGCACTGGGAAAGTTCAGACAGGAGCTTGATCACAAACCCCGCCATTCCCTTTTGCGCCAACCGGTAGCACAGGGTAATTACGTGGGACAGGGTGGTGGCGTCGAAAAGCGCGGCGTCAATGTTGCCTTCCCACACGAGCCCCCGCCGCCACGCCGCTTCGATCGTTTCCTGGTTCGCACTCGACCGGAACAGGGCAGCAAGTGCCGGGGCTGGAAGCGGGCTACCAGCAAACGCCACGCCCTCCAATCCTTCCGGGTCGTGCAGGAAACGGCAAAACGCACTGTCGGCAAATCGGGGGAATGCGCGGTGATCGTAGCTGTTCCCCGCCCACCGGTTAGGCAGCACCGACAGCGAAGCGGGATACTCCACGTCCTTCCCGTAGCACCCGCGCATTCCAGGATCGCGAAACGGGTCGTGTGCGTAGGCGGCGGCGAGCTGGCCGGCATCCACACCCGGATCCGGGTAAAGCGGCACACGCACACCCACCACCTGACGTGCGACCTGGTCGGCGTCGTGGATGCGTAACCTGCCCAGTGCCAACACGAAATCCGGTTCCAGAATCGGCTGTCCAGCCCGCGCATACGCCCGAAGTCGATCAATGAAAACATCCGCAGCAATACTGAAATCCGCGTGGCTGGGCGTGGAGATTAAAAACTCCTGCCCTAAGTCCGCACAGGCCGTCAGCGGGTCGACCCACGTGTGTGCTTCCACACGGGTGACGAAAAAACGCGCCGGGATGTCATGTGTGAGCGCAGGTGGCTGCCACACGGGTGGCGATGGGTGAATTTCGCAAGTGGGTGTGGCGGCGGGGCGTCCCAGTAATACAGCGGCGAGCTGCGCAATCTGGCTATCCACGCTTGTGCACAACTCTTTCAGCTCAGTTTGAAGCTTGTCGACGCCGGTCGCAGCGTCTCCAAGCACTCGCAAGGTTTCCCGAACCGCGGTGTTCGTATCCGCGGCGAGGGCCGCGCGGGCAATATCGGGGGCGTCGATGAGCGTGAGAATGCGGTGCCCAAACGCGGTAACCACCGCGCTGTCGTGAGAGACGAACAGGTGCGCGTTGCGGATCAGCTCCTCATCGGTGAGGTGAAGTTCGCGCAGCATGGACCCTCCATGCCACGTGATTGCTGCCACCTTAATGGCCTGGTCGCGGGTTATATAACCGAGCTCAAGGCCTAAGGAAATCTCGTCACTCAGGTTGATTTTAAGATTCGTGCGGCGGCTACGAGGTGGTCGAAGAACCGCCAGGCCACCTCATCCGTGTGAGTGATCGCGCGGATAGTGTAGTACCATGCGCGCAGATACGTGGGGTTATCCAGGTAGTCCAGCTGGTGCTCGTGCACCAGCTCCACCACCTTCTGGTAGTTGGATTTGTTACGGGTGGTGAGTGTGGTGTCGATGAACTGGACTACGTGCATGAGGCAAACACCTCGCAGGCGCACTTGGGGGCGTCGAAAAGCACTACTGGAATTGGGTTCATCACAGCTTCTCCACTATTTCTCGAGCTTTGACCACGGATTCCGATTTCCCCGATTTTGCGGCGAGCGCACGTAAACCTGGGCAGTCCCGCTGTGACACGGGAACACACTGAAAATACTCACCCATGGCGCGGACCACGTCGACGATTCCGCTGGGGAGACGTTTCTGGGCCACCGCGTAAACCAACAGTGCGTCCCACAGTGGCCACACCACGCTCAGCAGCCCTTGTTCGGTTAACTCGCAGGTTGTGCCCACTAAATCCGCAATGTGGGTCACGCCTGGCTGCCAGTCGAGGTACTCAAGGTCGATGCGGCCTGGGATGAGTAGCCCGCGTTCCCACGCGAGAATAGCAGCGGTGGTGTCGGGGACGCTGAGCAGGTTGGTTGCCGCGGCCCGGCTTAGCGGCTCCGCACGATTGGTTGCGCGCACAGCACTCTGGGGTACAAGCCCCCGCCCCACATCGAGCAGTACGGAGTCGCCGAACGTGGGGAAACTGGCAGCATCAAGGGAAATGTTGTGGGTTGCGAAATCCTTAGGGTAAAGCCCTGGTACCGACGTGAGGGATTCCGGTAGCGCCACAATCTCATGGCGGTAGCGTGGGTGTACGCCGTTATGGAGGTAGATCCCACGATCGATCACGGGGTCATCGAGGTAGCTGCGTAGCACATCACCTGCGGCGGCGTCGATCCGCGTTCCGTCGACATGTATGAGTGGGATGGGAAACTCCGGCACGCTGGCGGAATCGTCGGTGAGGCGCAGCCGGTACAAGGCGAGCAGGAAATCCGCGATCAAGACCGCCGTCCCCGACTCCTGGTAGCGGGCGAGGCGGGCGCATAGATCCGGCAAGCTGATGCTGAGGTCGGCGAAACTGGGTTCGGAAAGCATGCACGGTATTTTTCCGAGCACCGCCATCACGCAGTGGATTCGGTCCAGTGTGTGGCGTTCGTCCAAGGTGATTTCCTGCCCGTGCGCCCACTTGTGCAGCAGCCCGTTGAAAATATGTTCGTCAGTCCCGCTTATTGCTTGCCGTGCGGCGGCGGGGTTGTTGGCGGCAAGTTCGACAAGCCCCGCGAGGAATCGTTCGGCGTGTTCATCGACGAATGTTTCCCAGCGGCTGCGGTCGATGCTGATGTGCGGCAGCTCAGCCACCAGCGCGTCCACGGCGGCGGGTGGGCGGTCGAAGCGGGGCATGTGCCACACCGGTGGGGTGTCGCGCCATAGGTCGGAGGGTGGTTTTTCTTTAACGAGCGGTGGGCGGAATGCTGAGGCTTTCTTCGCCACTTTCGAGTTTGTCGACGCCGCCAACTCCGCCACCCGTGTTTGCAGCGTGGTATCTAGCTCCCGTCCTTCGATAAGGCTCAAGGTTTTCAGTTGTGCTTGGGCTGTTTTGGCGTAGAGGCAGGCGAGGGCTGCTTCTATAAAATCTTGCCCCTTTAGGTGGGGGAGTAGCGGCAATCCAAGAAGTTCAATGGGGGTGGCATCCCCCGTGCTGAGGGCGCCAAGGATGGTTCCTTTGTGGTGGATAAGTTCGGCGTCGGTGATGGGTAGTTCTTTGGCTAGGAATGTGGCCCACTGGTTGCGGTCGCTGGGGCGTGCGGATAGTCGAAGCCCATAAAGTCCCAGTTCGAAGGCTTGGTCGCGGGTGATGATGTGTGTGCTGTAGGCGTGGGTGACGAGATCAGCGATCGCCCGGGTGGCGAGCCCCAGTGTGGCGTGCGCGTGTTCGAAGAATCTGGTGTGCGCCAGTTCGGGGTGTTCGCGGACTTGTGCGGCCCACAAGTGCAGGTAACGCAGATCATCGGTGCAGTCTACTTCGAGGCCGACTTTCACTATCGTGTGGGCGATGTTGAAGCGGTCGTCTTGTATCCGTGCGGCACGTTTGACCAGGGTGGTGGCGAATTCTTCGCCCCGCGAGAGGATGACGGCGACATTTGTGTCGGTGTGTTCACCGCGCAGGAGTTCGAGAGTGCGGGGGATGGACACTCCGAGTCGGATGGCGAAGTAGGTGAGCATTGTTTCATGCCCCTCCACATAACTAATCCAGTGGTAGCGGGGGTTTTCTTTGGTGCGCCCGCCGCGCCCCCATTCGCCGGAGCGCAACCCGGCAAGTGCCAGCTTTTGTTGCTCAGGGGTACCGAGCGGTAAGGTGGGGGCGTCAGTCACTGCTGCTTCGTGCCAGCCGAGACTTTTGAAAATAGTGAGTGATTCTGCAAGCTTCATGTTTTTCCTACCTATAGATGTAGAAGCTATCATCCCGACCTAACACGGCCTCTAGCTGCGGTTTCAGGGGTGAGGATTCGAATCGTTCTAAGAATTCCGACATGGTTTTTTCCTGCGGGGTCTCACCGCGGTGGCGAACCGTGAGCGTGAAGTCTTGGGGAAAATCGGTGCCGCTGAGAAGCCGGATAAGAAATGTGAGAATCTGATCGGTGGGTTCGCGCAAGTCGATGGTGATCCGGCCATTTTCCGCGTGCGCTGTCACGCTTTCGGTTTGAAGATGAGCGAGCTCCGTGGGGATGGGGATTCCGCTGTATCGTTTGATCGCGCCGGGATCGAGTTCATCGCACGCACAGACAAGGTCGAAGATGCGTTCCGAAAGTCGCGTGGCATCGGGGTGGTCGCTGTGTGCGACGGTGTGGGCGAAGTCGATGAGAAACCATAACTGTTCCTCATCAAGGTTCATGCCGCCGCGTTTTAGGTGATAAGTGGCCCCAGAGTCGGCGAGGTCGTAGTACGGGTAGAGAACGTTGTTTTCAATCCACGTTATGTTCTCGCTCATCTGCTTAGACCAGGTGACAAGCGGTGGATTGGCAACGCCTAGTTCTTTCGCAAGATAGCGAAATGCATGTGTGCGTGACACCACCGTGGCGCATTCCTGCGCGTATGCAGCACCACGGGAGTGTATGGCTGCGAGGGTGAGTGTGGTGTCGGGGGTGGTAAATCGAAAATCCCTCATACGCTCTGGGCTGATTCCTAGCCGGATCGCAAACGGTAGCAACCTGGGAAGAAAGCGCCAGCTGTCGAAGAAATCTGGCAGAATCCACCGATGAAAACCTGTTGCGTCGCGGTCGAAGTAGGCGATGTCGCCGGTGAGAAGGCCTTCGCGTGCCGCCGCGTTTTGAGCTGGTGAGCCTAGCTTTCCATTGAGTTTTCGGAATACTTTCAACGCTTTGGGTAGAGCTGGGTTAAGGCGTTGCATAGTGATTAGCCTAACGTTTTTCTGCAAACGCTGCATGTGGAATCTGGATGTAACTATGTTCGATTAGGATTGTTGGGGGTAAAACGCGGGTGGGATTGCCTTTTATGGGTATTGAATATAATCGAACATGTATTTTATAATGGTGGTATCGCATTCATGTTAGATAACCGTCGGAAGGAGAGGAGCAATGAATCTTCACCGTGGGTTTTATACCTGTTGCGACCCCGACGACATCGATGCGCAACTGACTATGCAGCTGCACGAACACGAATTTAGTATGTGGGCTCGGTATGTATCGGACGATGTGTGGGATGCGGACATGTTCCACTACCCAATTTTGGTGGCAACAAAAACCGGCACCAGCGCGTATATTGCAGGTAATAACATCCACACGTTGCTGTTTTTGGACAAACTGCCAGCGTTGAAAAACTGGCACACCACAACGTGGGCTTTCGATATGCAGCACCTACGGGCGCTACTTCAGCCACTGTTTTCACTTGCCGACGACACCCTCCCGGACGTCGACGCCGCTTTGGTTGCAAACCTAGCCCCCACACACTCCCATCAGCAATTACCCACAACTGCCGGGTTGAAGAAGCTAAGCCTAAGGATCATAGAAGATATCTACGGCGTCGATGAAGCACAAGATCACGTTGCTGAAAAAGAAATACGTTGCGTCGATATCGGAGCGGGATTAACAGAAATCACTGCTGTCACCGATCATGTCACCGCCGAGGTATTTACCACCGCGCTTGCAACAATCGCGGACCAACAGCACTGCTCGTTGGAGGAAGCATTCACACACTTTATCACCAGCACAACCTCGGTTAGCGTGCACATCAACCTATACACCACGAACAACACACACTTCTATATTCCCGGTAAAGGCGCAGTCGACACAGAAACCGCCGACTACTATAGGCAATTCGTCACCCACTACCGTGACCTTGATAGCGAAAAATCACGTACCAGCGAAAGCTACCAAACCCCTACCGGAATGAAACGCTACCTCGATCTACGAGACAACCAGTGCCGCGGCCCACTATGCAACCGCACCCTCACCCACATCGAACGCGACCACACCATCAACCACCGTGATGGCGGACCAACCACCGCACGTAACCTCCTCAGTCTCTGCCACCGATGCCACACTCTGAAAGGCGCAGGCACCTGGAGCTACACTCTCAACCCAGACAACAGCGTCACCTGGACCCTCGGCGGAAAAACCACACTCACAACAATCCCACTCCACCCCACCCACATGAAAGGACAAACCTACGCACAACACCGAAAAAACCACACAAAACCACCACCACTGGTAGTGAGTCAGCCGCGTGCGAGGATTTCGTCGTAAAGCGGGGCAAGATCTTTGGAAGAGGGCATCTTCATTCCCCGCAGCGCGTATCGTCAGGTAGCGTCAAAATGGTCTTGAGGATTTCGGCATGTGCTACTCGTTTCGCATACGCTGGCACATGTTCCGCCTCCGGGCAGGAAGCTAGGATGCGCAAGGCATCTGGTGTGAACCCATGCCGTTGGATATAAGCCTTAATGAATGCATGATGGTTATATTGATGCTCATAATCAACCAAATCACAAACCAAGGGAATATATGCGCTGTCGGAAAGGTTCAAATACCACTCGTCCAGCCGCATCGCGGATCGGGTGTAGTCTGCGATGAGCGGATGGAGTTGGGGATAGGCGGCCGCAGAAGTAAAGAATTGATTGATGCAGTTGCAGGCTAATCCTTTGAGGTATTCCTTCCGTGGGCCTCTAAATTTAAAGGAAAAGCTGCGCGGAAAATCAGCTATGTCGAGGATTTGGCAGAGGTATTCCAGGGCAATGCGATAGTTTTCCTCGGATTCTTCCTTGATCGTGATTGTGGCGAGGACATCGTTGGCCTGGGCGGTGTTGATCCTCGGCAGATCCATGCTTCCGGTTTTCTGCAATTGCTTGGCAAGTGGGGAACCCAGGACAGTGACCTGATCGAAGATCTCCCGCGCTACGGTGCAGGAAAAGTGGAAAAACGACTCGGGGATTGCGGTGGGGTTAGCATCAAAATCGGTGGCTGCAACCCGGAACAAGAACTTTACGGGTCACACCATCACCATGTGTGGCGCCAGAACGAATCTCCGACACGAAGGCATCTAAGAATCGTCTGGCTTCCTCATCGCGAAATGAGTCTTCGTATCTAAAGTGCACTAATGGCTTCTTCCGGCTTCATCGAGGAAACCATGCTTGCCGCGAGAACATGCTTGCATGGGCCTCGGTTACCGGCATGTTTTAGATACCACGAGCATGTGCAACGAGCGCCTTCTTCAGGTGCTTCGGGGTTTTCGCCCAGCGTGGTTTGGTACTCTGCATCCCTGGAACGCACGATCCATGTGCGGGGCGAGCCCTCCAACGGCCGTAGCGCATTGTCTGCCACGAGCTTACGGGCAGACACCAACCGGGGATTGGCCTTTTCAATTGCGTCTGGGTTGTCCGGCAACTCCCGGTGGAAGTATGCGTGGTCGTGAATATCCCACCCCACCCGGCCGGAAGCAGCCAAAACCGCCAACGCGGCTTCCACTCGCTTTGTGCTCAGAGCCGCTTCGCGGGCAAGGCGATCGACATCGATGATGGGTTCAAAAGATAATAAGGCACTCAGTAATGCTGCGTCCTCCCGAACTTCTGGTTTAGCGAGATCAACAAGCAAGGAGCCTTCACCGGAATGTCCACGCCATTCCTGGTCGGTGAGCCCTAACGTAAGGCGAGCACCAGGTAGCTCGAGAGTTACCATTGCTCCGGCAACGGAATCCGACTCGGTCGGGGCGTGGAAACTCATGCTTTGTACGTGGGTGAGCAGCCGCTTCAATGCGCTCAACCGGTGCAAGCCGTTTACCTGAACACCACCTGGCATTTTGCGGGCGGAAACACGTACCGTGCCGCGTTGATTGCTAAGCCAACCAGCCTTGCCAGTACCGGTGGCGGAAGGCAGGCTGGCCAAGAAAGCCCTGGCACCAGATTGTGGAACGCTGAAAACCTCTTCAAATTCCTTATGCATGCTGGAGGCATTTCCTAAAGCCCGAACCCAACGCTCCGGCATTTCAACCGGACGTTCTGTAAGCGATTCTGTAGGGGTGGAAGCGGTTAGACCCTCGGAACCAACATCGACATGCAGCAATGATTGTGCGGGTAAGGCGGACAAAACCGCGCGGGAGGCGGGGCTTAAGTCCACGTTGGTGGTGCCGCGGCCAATTTCGCCGCCGTCTAACCCCTGCTCATTGATTTCTAAACAGGCATAGACGCCGTTGCAAGCGGAAAAACACTCAGCACGAAGCCGGTCGCCGTGGGCGGAGAGGATCGGGTCGCGTTCGCTGGTGGGAACATAATTGAAATACCTGGTTGCGGTGATATCTGCCAGGGTAACTAGTCCACGAGCTAAAACCTGCGGATGGGTGGCGAAGCCGTGGAAGAAGCTAGGGGAGGCTTCCAGTCCTTCGATACCCAGGCCGGGGGCCAGTGCGAGGTCGAGTCCATCGTCGTCAAGCAAAGTAGTGCCGGTGAACAGCCGTGTCATGAAGAGTTCCTCTTTTCGTGCAAATGTGCGAATTTTTATATAGATTACCCAATTTATGGAGGGGGCACACTACTTCTTATGCAATTTAAAGGAAACTCCGTTGCGGAACGGCTCTGTTTGGTTGAGTAAAATGCTACTTTCGTGCTGACACTCCCAATCCCGTAACGCCTCAAGTATCTCTTGGTGCAGCTCAGAAGGAACACCTGTGCTTGTTGGATCCAAAATGAACTGCGCGGTATTAACCTTCGACCACGACTCCGTTGCGGGATTGAAAATCCCAATGTGGGCTCGATTTTTACGCAACCGAGTAACCGTGACAATCATGTCTTTCGAATCAAAGCGCCGATGGTCGGCATACGTGCGGATGTTTGCATCTTCGATTGGTCCGGTGATTTTTTGCAGGACATATGGATATACGCGCGAACCGCCGGAAAGCTCACACTTGCCCCTAATTTCAGCAACAGTCGTGATCGTTGTGCAACCGCCAACGACAACATCGTCGCTGACAACGGCGCCGCGGAAAAGATACGCATCATCTTTGATAATGGCATTATCCTGCACCAATACCTCTTCGACGATCCGGGCATTGTCACGCAGGATTGCATTACCTGCCACCCAGGAATCAATAATGCGTGGTGTGCCATCAGCAGTATGGGTGCTCGACACCCAACCCCCTAGATCACCTTTAGCGACCCCTAAGTAACTATTGGTACGAGTCGCGCGAATCCGGTAGACCCGGGTGCCGTCGTCAAGCGTGCGGAATTCATCGGTGAGTTCAAAGCACAACTTGAGGTCAGGAGTTTTTCGCAACACCTGGCGTTTGGCTGCATCTAAAATAGTGCGTTCTGTTTTGCTGAGTTTTACATCGCACTGCACGCCAACATTTCGATTTCGTTTGCGGTAAACAGTGACCATATCCTCACCGAATCCCACCGGCCCGAAAACGAAACACTGGGATGGGTGACTAATGTCAGCGGAACCTCCGATGGTTATTTTCGCTGGTATGGCAGCCGTGATCCGGGTAGTTCCGCCAACACTCGAACCGCACACCCACGCCATGCCCGAAATACGGGCTTTGCCGTAAATATGACTGTCTTCAATGACATGGGCGGTGCCTGTGACCTTTGCTCGGCCGCCTACAAAGGAATTTTCAATCGTAGCTCTACCACCAATGACCGCTGAACCAGTGATGCTGCTCGACGCACTAACAATCGCCTGCTCAGTCACCCACGCGTGGCCGGATACAGTGCCACACACCTGCGCCTCACCGCCAATACGTGCGTGTTCGTCAATGATCGCACCAATGATGACGCTGGCGCCACGAATCACTGCATTATCGCGGATCTGTGCCGCACCACGCACCCGTGCGCGACCTTTCACCCGAGCATTCCCACACACTATCGCGGTGTCACCCACCCGGGCGTGACCAGTTACCCTGGCATTATCAAATATTTCAGCGTCGTCTTCCACCCAGGCGTTTCGACCTATACGTGGCTTCCCGTCAGCAGTGTGGGTGGAACTTACCCAACCGCCTAAGTCCCCTTCACTCACAAACCGCAGGGGAATATCCTGAATAGCGCGGATACGATACAGAAGTTCGCCCTGGCTATTGGTTTTAGTTTCGCTTGTCAGCTCGAAATGGATATCAGACACTAATTCGCCAATCGTTATTAAAAATCCTTGCTTGTGCGTCATGATAGTTTCCGCCCATGTGAGTTACATGAGCAGTGTCTGAAATTCTCACGGCATTTTCGCTTGGATAATCCGTTGGATATAGTTGGCAGCAACAAGGAGAAATGCATGGACGACCAATTGTTAGAGCGTTTTATCGAATGGAGTCAAAGAAATCCCAGAAACCCATCGGTCGAGTTGGTCCCGGCACGGGAATTAGAAGCTGCGCCGCCGCTTTTTACACACCCGCGTGGTGAAATCGCGGAGTTTTACAGTCGCCTAGCCTTCGACGACTATGTGAGTTCCAAACAGGGCAAGTATTTTGAATTCAACCCGTTTGCGAAGAGTCTTAATGGATCGGATGGGTGGGCCACGTTTAAAAACCGTCAGACCAAGGAAATTGAGCTCTACCCCGAGTGGGACTTCGGGGAATGCATTTTCTTCGGAACGGAAATCCAACAAGGACCAGCATTTGTGCAACTAGAAACTGGGGTTGTGTATGGGATGCTTCCCGGCAGTTGGGATAAGTATAAACTCGCACCACGTTTTTCTGAGTTTCTGCGCGCTTTCCTTGAAATTGCGGATTTAAAGGTTCCATCGTGCGATGAGAATCCGGAGTTTCATAAACAAACAACAGTGATTGCGAAGCAAATCGTTGGGGAAGAATGCTGGCCAGGGTTTAGCGAATTCTTCTGCGTTGGATAGTGGTTCCACATGCTTTTCGACGACTAGATTGTTAAGGACGTTTCAGCAGCTCCGTGAGTGCTTTCGCCGTTTTCTTGTCGTGGCTTCCTTCGCGGGCATAGTGCAGGGCATCGTAGCCGAACTCATTTTTTGGCCCCACCTTCGCCCCGTGGTCGAGCAATACTCGCGCGATGGACACGTTGCCGTGGAGACAGGCATTATGCAGCGGGGTGAACCCCATTTCACCTGGGCCGTTGACATCAGCGCCGTGTTGAAGGAGTATTTCCACGCTGTGTTTGTCCTGGGAGTTGACCGCCGCATTAAGGAGCGTCTCGTCCATGGAGCCGAGCTGATCCACTGAGGTCAGTCGCCCGGCACTAATGAAACTGGGGTGGGTGGAATAGCGGTGGAAAACCTGTTGTAATTCTTCGCTGATCAAGTTCATCCTTAAATGTGCGAATTCTGGGGATGTGGTGCCCATGATGGCATTGTAAAGATCGGGGTCGGCGCCGCTTTTAAGGTTTTTCTCCACCAGCGGGATCACCGCTGGGCACTCGTGTTTACACAGCACGGCGATAGCTAGGTCGCTGCACGCACCGCCGCTGGCAAGTTCAAGGAATGTGTCTTCATAACCGAAGGTGCTGATGTCGCCGTACAGCGCAACCCACACCGCATCATACCGCGTCCAAAAGTGCTCTTCGTTGGTGTCGCGGATCCGGTCCATGAGGAAATTTGTTAGGTAGTCGCGGTGTGGAAATTTGATGCACGCTTTTGTGAGGGCGTGCTGGATGTCGGCGTCGTCAAGCCTAGTTAAGCGCCAGATCGCCGGTTCGATGGCGGCAAAGTCGGTGTCGAATGTGATCTGCTCCAGCCCGCGAATGATGGTGTCCCGATCGTCGCTGTAAAGCAGGGAAGAGGTTTCTTTGCTTGTCGACGCCGCCCACAACTTAACGTAATCACAAATCAGGCGGTGCCAGCCTAAGTAGAGGGTGAACCAGCGGTGATATTCTTCGCCCTCGCTTTCTGTCTTACGAAGCCACGCATCCATGGTTTCTAGGAACGTCTCCGCTGTGCATGTGCCGTGGTACGTGTGGATTTCGTGGCCGGTGGTGGTGCGGTAAACGGTGACGGGGCAGCTTGTTTCGTGGGTGGGTTGAAGAACCAAAATATCTGAGTACTTGTTGAGATACGCATTCCCGCCAATGGTTGTGTATTCGCACACGGCGCCTTCATTGATGGTGGCGTCGCCGCGAATAGTGGAGTGCCAAATTTCCACCCACCCATCAACTCTGGCATTGCCTTTGATTGTTGAATGGCCGATGGGGCCACCACTGACGTAGGCGTTTTCGCCGATCAGTACATTATCGCGGATGTCTGAATGAGCTGTGACTACCGCTTCGTCAGCTACCCACGAGGTGGATGGAATGCGAACCCCCTCTTCCACCCAACCACCCAGATCACCTGCTGCGACGAAACATGCACCTCCGTAGTGTTTTTCAAGGGCGCGGATTCGGTGGACGGTCACACCATCGACGACTTTGGATTCGCCGGTGAATTCATAATGAAGTTCTGTCATAGCAAAAAAAGGGGTGATAGTTTTCCTGGGGGCATCTTCAATGAACCACAGTTGACTTGGATACAATCCCCACCATCTGGTCTACCTAAACCATAACGAAAAACACCACGCGAAATTGCACAAACGGTTCGCTAGTAGGGTCGAAAGTGGGGCAGCAGCTGAGGAAGAAAAGCGGCATGGAATTGGTTTTTCCAAGAAAGACTAAACGGCAAAAATCTGCGTAAAAGCCGCAATCGTAGTTTTTGAGTACACGGTGGATTTTCCACAGCAATTATTTGTGCAACAAGATTGCGTTCTGAATCACCACTTCCCATACTTCAGAGTCAGATGCGGCGGTGTTTGGTAGTTGTTCTACCCGAAACCGCACCAAGCGGCAAGGAAGCTGAGAAAAAAGGGTGGCAAATCGAAGGCGGGTGGGGTTGATGGCAGCACGCATGGATACGGGAAATCTCTGAAACGAAGCGTTCGAGGCTTGTTATTTCCTCATCTTCGGCCATTTCAAAGAAATCCACCATCACAGTTTCCAGCAACGAGTCGGAAGGTAATTGATCAAATCATTCCCGTAAAAGTGTAACCCTGTCTTCGGGTGCGATGTGGGGTGGCTGTGTGCATAATTCGCAGAAATGCAGGAGCGCTAAAAGGGGGTCGGAATTTTTGTGTCCGGTCCCTGTGTGCGCCAGGTCGATCTCAAGCAGGCATTGCGAAATCTCGCTGGCACGGGACTTAGCCTCCGCCGCGTTTTCCGGCATAAGTGCCACCATGCGGTGTGCCGCAGTGGCCGCCTGCGGGCTGAGCTCATCATCGATCAGTGTCGTAATTGTGGCAGAGCTTTTGATGTGGCGCACATGCTGCGAAAATTCGGGGTACATAGGCATGAATGCTACCTCGTGCCGCCGTCGAAAAGCGTGAAGCTTATCTACACCATGTGCTAGAACAGAATCCAGAACGCACCACGCAAGGAATATTCTCAATGGCACACCCCAATTCTCAGCTACCACACACGCATGAACTCGACCGTGTCGAAGCCATCCGCAGTGCGGTCGAGGCGGTCAACGCACCCACCCGCCCCAGCCAGCACAAACAGGACGTGGAATTTTTGTGTGAGAACCTTGCAATCACTGACCAGGAAATCCTCAGCCATGCGGAAGAGCTCGGGAGCATGATCGGCACAGGTGACTCAGCACTGATCAACGCGATAGGTGCACGTTATTGCGCACTTGTGGGGCTTACCCAACTGTGCGACAGTGCGCTCGGTGCGCTTTACGCACCCACGGTGAAGCCGAAAATCATTGTTCTACAGGGATTGTTGAAACGCCACGATGTGGGGGCGGCGGAACTTACTGTACTTGAACCGCGGCTTCACGAACTAGCGTGCGCAAATAATAAGCAGGTGGCAAAGCTTGCCGCCGAACTTCTCACCCGCGGTGGGATACCCGTTGCGGCAACGGAAACTATCACCCCCACACTTACATGGGAACCAGCCCCACCCTTGTGGCAGCCACCACGATTCGAACGCGGCGGGGACACAGTAGATGATGTTGTAGCAGAATTGCAGAAAACAACGTGGAGTTATCACGTAAATAATTTCGTCCCCGACATTCACCTCGAACGGTTCGTCGCAGGTTTGGCCGAATGCGCACAACACGACCGTGGCGCAGCCGAAAAAATCCTTGCAAGAAGCCTGTATGCCACACATCGGATGCAGCATGCTTACGGGCTGGACCCTGTCGATGCCCGAAACCGGTCAATATTTTTCCAACTAGGGTCAATCCCCTGCGTGCTTTCGCAACCCTCATATGTAGATTTCAGGATCACACCCGACGACTTTTTAGAGCGGCTGGCATGCTACCGCGACCGTGGTCTTCCCGTCATCGAGGCGGACCTATTTCTTGCCCTGTGCCGACTCGACATGCGCAGCCACGACGTTGAAGCATTTGTCCATAAAGCTGAATCGTTTGGGCTGGAAGTGACAACATTCACCGGCGAAAAGTACCCCGAATCAGCAGCCACTATCATCGCCGGATACCTGCTGCAACCAGTTCGCGAAACCGACATTTCGGTGGGAACGTGGACCACCGACAACAAAACCTACCTGTGGGTAGACGAGTTTCCAGTGACCAAGGTACTCCGCGCCATTCCGCGCAGCGCTGACGCACCCTATTTTTCCTTCCGTAGTGCCCAAGCATTCCCGCTGATCGGGGACAAAATGTTCCTTGATTTTGCTGCGTCACATCACCGAGGTATTAAAGGAAAACCCTTGGGTGCTGCCGCGCAACAGGTGGCACTGCGCAGCCAACCACTCACCCCAGGGCTTGCCATCAACCTGATCACCGCACCCCGTTTCAACAAAGACGGAAAAGCACAAGGGCTAGACCAAGCCATCCGTTTGGCATGGCAGAGGGGCCTACTCGCCCCAGGTGTTCCCGATATTTCTCTTATGGGGTGGGAGGAAAAAGTTTCGAGCTTCCATGGGGTGGCTGAAGTTTTCCGTGAGCTTGCCGAGGACGGGATGTTGGCGTTGGTGTGGCCAATCATCAACGATGCCCTCACTATTGCTGCGGCAGCGCAGCGCCCACATAAGGGTGCGGCGGAACTCGCCGAGCTCACGCGTGAGCTTCTCCCCAGCGTTATCCGCGCCGTGGATTCAGGTGCTGCGGATCCGTCTGTACTTGAACTGCCCGGTATTCGCGCATGTGCTGCCAAGTCGGGGTCCTCTAGGCTGGTTGTTGCAGCGCAAGCCGTGGACAAACTTTTACCGAAACGTGGCGAAACTCAGCCGCCAGGTATTGACTTCGATCTGGCCTGGCCGCACGGGGTTGGGGTTGGCAGCACCCAGCCGGATCACGCAACGGTGGGGCTTCATCAGGGGCATTTTGACAAAGATTGGTTCACAAGCAGGGTTTATGCCACCATTTGTGTGCCCAACTACCCCGATTTAACGTTCGTGAAAAGCCGCGCATTCTCGGAGGACTTTTGGGTTTTTGATGCGTATCAAGGTGAGG
Organism: Corynebacterium mustelae; assembly: GCF_001020985.1. Taxonomy (NCBI): domain Bacteria; kingdom Bacillati; phylum Actinomycetota; class Actinomycetes; order Mycobacteriales; family Corynebacteriaceae; genus Corynebacterium; species Corynebacterium mustelae. The sequence continues at coordinate 2,187,259 of NZ_CP011542.1, read as the reverse complement.
AAAAAATTCACTGGGGGTGCTGTCTTGACTATGACGGCTCACAGTGGACGCTGCTGCCCGACCAAGAATACCAGTGGGGTAGTACCCACTTTGACCCCGAAAAGGCTCTTACCAACTCGTTGGTCTTCGTCGTTTTCGGCTTCCTCGCGGAGTCAAGCGATGCGGATGCAACCCTTAAATTTCTCCGCCTGCACCTTCACTACAATCATGTGCGGGCAGCAAGCGTGAAAGAAGTGATGCCCAAGCTGCTCAAGGAGGAGTTTTGGTCACCCCTGCTGATCATCAAGGTGCTGGAAAAAGAACCCGCCCATCTTCCCGCACTGTGGCCTGTGATCACCGAGTCGCTTGCTCATGCTGCACGCTGCCTTGACGACGGCGGGCCGGCGCCGAAATGGCTGAATCGGGTACTCGACAACGCCCTCTACCATGGCGAAGTCCTTGCCGAAGCGACCTGCCGCGGACTAATACCAGCCGAGGAATGGCAAGCACTGGAAACCCTAGCCACACCAAAGAAGAAAACCGCAGCCGTGGCCAAAGCACAAAAACTGCGGGCACTTCTTGCGTAACCGCAAGGATGTTGGGTGTGTTTACAAACTTTGGACTGATTGTTCTAATCCCGACTGATCCACCCAGCGGCAACAGCGATGTCAAAAACCTCAGCAGCCACGGGGGTGTTCTTCGCTATGTTCCAGTGTTGTTCGAAGCTTGGTTGGAATGCTGTGAGGGGAATCCCAAGAAAATCTGGATTTCGGGATGCGGTTTTAAGCATGTCAGCCCACGCTTTGATGTAGGTTTTGGAGTCTGGTGGGGTTAGCCCCAGTGCGAGGACGAGGCGGACGGCAATGTACGGAAACCTTGGGCTTTTTTCATGCTGTGGTGGATAAATTCGGTGGCGAAGTCAGCGCCTCGTTTTTCCACGATTGCTGCCACCTGTTCTTCCTCGATCCCAGAGACCACTTTGGCTGCGCGTTTCGGGGTGACGCCTAGTCGGATTGCGAAGAGCCCTAGCATATCTTCGTCTACGTCGGTGGCGGGAATTCGGGTGCGACCGAATCGTGGGATCTTGGCGTAGGCTTCCCAGTTGCCTGCTTCGAGTCCGCGTAATGCTTGTTCCTGTTGTGCTGTGGTGCCGAGTGGGAGGATGGGTGCGTCTTCAATCTTGGCGGTATGCCAGTTGAGTTCTTTGAACACCACTACGGCGTCGTGGAAGTGTGGGTTAGTTTTCACATATTTTTTCACGTAGGTTTCTACAGGCGGTTCGTCTTTGATGGTGTGGAAGTAGTCGGCGATCTCGTCCTGAAGTTCTGCATCTGTGGCGAACATATCAAGGAATTGGGAGAATTTCATGTCATAGTCAATATTAAAGAGCCATTGATCGTGGTCCATGACATATACGTCTGGATCTTCTGGGTGGGGGTCTTCGGCTACTACCATGTAGGCGAAACCGAGGAGGTTTGCGATAACAATCAAGGTGGGGGTTTCAAAATCACCATTGAGTTGTGCTTTGACGCCATCGGCGATCCCGTCCCATTCCTCGAAGTCGGCGGTACCTGGCGTAAACGGGGTGATTGTGTAGGGGTCCCACTCGATGTCGCGCCAGTTGATGGCGTCACGTGGATTTTCCCGATTGGTTTGCAGGACCAGAGCAGCCTTGAAGTCATAGAGGCACAAGTCGCTGAAATCTTTTGCTATTGGGGGATTGGGGAACGAAATGGCTGATAACGCGCCCAAAAGTGTGCCATCGTGCTCAGAAATAGAAGCGGATAACGCGTGGAGACGATCGAGGATTTCTGGTGAGAACGTCATAGGAGGAAGTTTAATCAGCGCACGCTGTGAACATTGGGTGATTGAGAATCTCTTCGGTGTGCGAGGTTTTGGGTTCTGGAATGAGGGTGCCGTGAGGGGTAACTCGACTTAATGAGAGAATGCGTGGCGGTTTCCTGCAAACGGAAGTAGAACCTGACTTGCACAGTTTTAGTACGACATTTTGTTGAGGATTTCTTGGGCTTCTGGTGTGATTTTTGTGGGGATGGTTATCGGGCCGTGGGGTGTGTTGATGGTTACGTCTCGTAAGGGTTCGAGGATGTTGATGATTTTTTGTCGACTGAATCCGGTGAGATCTTGTAGGAAACGTGCGACGGCTAGGGCGACAAAGACGAGATTTAGGTGGGCGCGGATGGAATCTTCTTTCCGTACGTACATTGGCCTGGCTTGAAGGTCGCTTTTTGCCATTCGGAAACTTCGTTCCACTTCGTATAGGTCATGATATGTTGCAATGATTTGTTCACCTGACATGTCCTCGGCCGAGATGTTGGTGATGTATCCTTTCCAGCCTGCTAGTTGTGACGCTTTTTCAAAATCATCAGTGTTGAACTCAGAATGGCCGCTGGTGTGGGTAACAAACCGTGCCCGTTTTTGTTTCCGCGTTCCTGTGACGATTTCTTCAGCACGTTGACGTTGCTTGGCAAGAGTGTGCTTGTCGTTGGCAAATCGCTTGTGTGAATACTGACAGACCATTCGCCGTGTGGTTCGGTGAGTTGTGCTAGGGCCCATTGTTTTCGTTGATTCGACGATATGCCCATCATCAATAGCGTGTCCTGTCTCATTGATGGGCATATCCATCTTGTAGGGAGCTTTGGACATTCTTGCCCCGATAATGAATTGAAACCCAAGCGCTTCTAGATGATTGCAGTTGTCCGCAGAAATCATGCCAGCATCGGCGACAACAATGATATTTTCCACGTTATGCCGCCTGCGAAAGCTATTCAGTACATCAATCATGGTGAGTGCTTCTGCTTTGTTTCCCTCGAAGCAGGAAATTTCCAAGGGAAGTCCACGGCTATCAACAAGCAGTCCCACAACAACCTGTGGATCGATACGACGCTCTTTCGAGTACCCCACTTTACGTAAATCGTCTTCACGATCTGCTTCAAAATACAACGTCGTAACGTCATAAAGCACCCACGCTACTGTGCCACGTGCCAGGCTGAAATCAAAACATGCTCGGGAAAACGCACTGTACTTATCCTCATCAAAAGCTGTTTTCACTGCAGCTGAAACCGTGTTGCGATGAACAGCAGGTAACCCTAACCGTTGAAGCACCATGGGTACTTGTGACTTCGAAGAAGGCTGGACTACACGTGCAAAAACAGTGCGGGCAAAAACAGAATCCACCGGATAGATCGCATCAAAACCAAGCGTCGACCACGCACAAGCAAAAACATCCAATAATACGCGAGCAGTCATCGACTCCACCGTCAACGAGTCTTCGGTATCACCTGCCACTGGTAACTCAAGATCTAACTCAAGCTGATCAGCGTAAAGCAGATCACGCGCTTTTTTGAGTAAAGCGTGAAGTTCAATCTCGTTATGGGCAGAACCGACATGATAATCCACCACAGTTCGGCGATGCACATCCCGCACGATCTGCACGGCAGTCGCACCGCTAGCAGTCCTAACTTTCCTAATCCGCACCACACAACAAGACTAACAAGCCCAAAAAACCCACCAAATTAGTACGACAAAAACCCAAAAAACACCCTAAAACCCCAGCTCACCCACAACCAAACCCACCAAAACCACAAACCACTGTGCAACTCAGGAGGTTTTGGGTTCTGGAATGAGGGTGCCGTGAGGGGTAACTCGACTTAATGAGAGAATGCGTGGCGGTTTCCTGCAAACGGAAGTAGAAAGGTCGAGTTGGAGAAGAATTTTTGAGTTAACTCGACCTTTTCGCGGAGATACTAGGCATTCGCGCGGAGAATTCGTGGAAAAGTCGAGTTGTCAATCAGGGAAGTGGCCCAATAGCCATGTGGCATCGGGGTTTTGAGGAGATACACGCGTTCCCACGCACAGCCGCTCCCCGCCGCCCCACGGTGAGAGGGAAAGGAGGGTGGGGGGATGGCGTCGATAAGCAAGGAGGGCGTTAGGTGCGGAACGGTTCGGGCTGATTCACGAACACACCAAGGTTGCAGGTGCATTCCCACTCCCGCACAATCGCCAAAATTTCGGGGTGAAGCGGCCCAGCGAACGGGGAGCGCGTGGACCACGTGTGGGTTTCAGTGTCAAGGTAGGCGATGTGGGCACGATTTTTGCGTGTGCGGGTGACCGTCACCTGCACCCCCTCGACCTCAAGGAGGCGATGGTCGTCGACTGTGTACAGGCAGGCATCGGGGATGGGGCCGGTGAGCTCAGCAAACACGTAGGGGTAGATTCTCCCCGCACCGGAAAGTACCGCGTTGCCGGTGATTTCTGCCTGTGTCGTAATCGTTGTGGAACCCCCAACCACAGTGTCACCACCCACAACCACTCCTTGATACAGGTAGGCCTCATCTTTGATCACGGCATTGCCCTCAACAAGAACTTCTTCGACAATGCGGGCGTTATCGCGCACGATCGCATTGCCCGCAACCCACGAGTCGATAATGCGGGCAGTCCCATCATCGGTGTGGGTGCTCGACACCCAGCCACCCACATCGCCTGCAGTAACCCCCAGATAGTGGTGGTCGCGGGTCGCGCGGATCTGGTACACAACAGTGCCATCGGAAAGAACCCGCTTCCGGTCGGTGAGCTCGAAACACAGTGGGGGCTCAGGGCGCTTGGCCAAGACTTGCTGTTGCGCATGGGCGACGATTGCACGTTCGTGTGTATTCAAGGGGGAGTGAGCGTCGACTTTGGCCTTGTGTTTGTGCGTACGGTACACGGTGACTGTGCCGCCAGTGCTCATGGGACCCGCGACGAAGCAATGCGTGAAATGGGTGATGTGGGCGGGGCCAACCACAACCGCGTGGGACGGGAGCGGCGCGGTGATCACGGCCGAGCCACCAACAGTTGCACCGTTCACCCACGCCACACCACCAAGCCGCGCCCGACCAAAAACGTGACTATCGCCAGTAACTGTCGCTGTACCTGCGATTTTCGCCCGTCCCTCCACCAAGGAATTCTCGACTGTGGCACGTTCACACACATGGGCTCTACCCGTCACACGCCCAGAACAGGAGACGATCGCCTGCCCACTCACCCGCGCCTGCCCCCAAACTTTGCCGTGAACTTGCGCCTCACCGCTAACCTGGGCGTCGCCACAGATCTTACCGCCACGGATGGTACTGCCACCCCGCACGATAGCGTTGCCACCAATTTGCGGGTCGCCAAACACTCGCGCACGCCCTTTGACCAGAGCGTTCCCGCTGAGGATAGCTTCGCCCCCAACCCTAGCGTGGCCGGTGACACGCGCACCTTCGAAAACCTGTGCCTCACCCTCCACCCAGGCATTCTTGCCGATCCTCGGCTCGCCACTCGGGGTGTGGGTGGAACTGACCCATCCCCCTAGCTCACCTTCACACACGAAACGCGCAGGAATGTCTCGCACCGCACGAATCCGGTACAAGACCTCGCCTGAAATGGCGGTTTTCGTTTCGTGGGTGAGTTCGAAGTGAATATCAGACACTGGGGGACCTTATTCATCGTGGTTGTGGGGCAATTTGCTCCTCTTACCGTACAGGAAAGGTGCGTGACTGATGCTCATAAAACTAGGAGCGTTCGTCTGACGCTTGTCTATGTTCACCTTTTACAATTCCCACATGCGGCCTTGCGAAAACAGTTCTAGCGTTGCTCCTCATGTAAGAGAGTGGTTGTAAGGTGAGGTGGAAAAGACACCATGACTTCGCACAAAATACAATGAGAGGTTGGTCAGCGGGTAGGAAAAAGAAACGTGACATGCAGGTTTTTAAGCTTCCGCATGAGCAGGTGGCGGTGAGTGATTCGATGGCAACTCATGCGATTTTCGATCCGGGCACTGTCGCTCAATTACTCCAGACTTTTGATGAGATCTGCGAAACCCACGAAGGCGGTGGCGAAAATTACCTCACGTTTAGGATGTACTCGCAGCTGCAGTACACTGCGGGTTTGCTGATCGGCGATGACGATAACGATTTTGACAGGGGTCTTCGTGAGCTGGAGGAGGCGGGCGAGGAAGATCAGTCGGTTATAGATCGCGTGATCTTCGAGAATATTCGACGCGCACTGCGAGACCCTGAACATCAGGTCACGTGGGAGGATCTCAAAGGTGGATTGTCTGTGGGGGAGGATGATGTAGAGCCGCTTGTAGATGCTTACGCTAGATTGGATGACTGGTTGATAGAAGAAGACCATCTGGTGGTTAATATTCCTTTTGGCGTGCTACCCCAACGGGTTCTTTCACGGCGATTTGGATGTGTACCAGAATGCCGCAGTCATTGAGTACATGACGGTTACCCACAGAGCGCGTTTCTTAGGCATGGGTTCCTGCACCTTGGTGTTTAGAACCCCGTCGAATCTGACTGATTCTGCCGTTGATGCAATTACAGAGGACATGCTTTACTTTTACGGTCTCACCGACTTCCCGCAGCGAGATGTGTTGCGGAGCAGTGTTATCGACAAGGGGCTGATTGTTCTCTTCAATACCGTGGACGTTTTCTAAAACTGGCACGGTGAGCTTGCTCTTCAGCATATTGAGGGTGCGCCCTGTTTGAGGCAATTGCGGAAAAGAGGTTTCTAGCACTTGGCGGCGTTTTAGAATTTTGTTCATGGATGCGAAAGATTTTTACCCTCTGTGCACTGTTGGCAAAGAATATGACAGTGATGAACGAGTGGACATGCAGGTAATCGATTTGGGCACGATCACCATCAGCTCGGGGACAGTCATGGCGTGCGACCCGTTTATGTTTTTAGATGGCGGGGAAGAATACGCCTTCCCCAATGGCACTTTTCCGGTGAAGATCACCGAAGTTGGGTTGGATGCTGCGTATTTAAGCGTCATTGTGCGCGATGAACCTGTGGTGTCCTACGAGGTGGCGCGACCTGTGGGAGTTCCAGATGATGCCCCGTGGCCAGAAGATGGGCCGTGGGGTGCAACAGTTGATTGCACGAAAGCTGGCTTAGTGGACGGCGAAGCCGCCCGCGCTTTCTACCAACAAGAAAGTGCCCACGACATTGTTTGGCCAGAAGACGATGCGGGAGGGTGGATAGACATCATAGATGATGAAAACCACTACCGTGTGGGGGAAGCAAACATTCCCATTCCTGGCGACCCGAACGGCGCAAGTATCGCCATCTGCCACTCAGGTAATAGCCTAACTACGTACCCGCTGGTTTATGCCTACAATACGGCAGGCGAGTTGGTTGCATGTCACCTCGACTTTATGGTTGTGGGTAACGAACAGTACGAGACTTAATACATGCGCTTTTCGACGTCACCTTACTGCCACGCATCCGTCTCATCTTCTACATACACTTCCGTCCACCGCATGGGGTAGCCCCGAAATGAGGAGCTGGCGGAAGTTTCAGCAACAAGCTTCTGGGTGACCTGTGCAAGGGTGCCTGAGTAGATCCGATTCTCGTCAACCACCTCGTCTTCCACGCCGTCGTAGAAGACCACCATGACCTGGAATTGATCCTCACCTACCTGGCACAGGCTGTACACCACCTCCGTGTCGGTGACGAATTCCTGTTTTTCTTCATCAAAGTCCCACGAATAAAGGGGCCATTCCTTCGCAATGAGGCTAATGAGTTCTTCTTTGGATAATTCCACGGTGCTGTCCTTTTCTTAAGCGTTGCGTCAGCAGAAATTTTAGAGGAAACGCTGGTGTGGAAAGGTCGAGTTGCCCTAAAATTTTGCGGCTCGGGGAGGCGTCGAAAAGCAAAAAACTTAGGACTCTTGCTTAGCGCGTAGTTGCGGGTGAAGCTACTGGATTTCGGCGACACTTCGCCGCAAGTCGAGGATATGCCCCGAATTGTCGCGCGACACTGGTAGCCCAGCTTGGTTGAGTGCGAAATCCCAATAATCGATCCCCGCTATGTAGGAACGCTCGGCTTCTTTTATGCGCTTGTGGCGACGGCAAAAATCACCCCGCTCCTTGTACGCGCACCCCACGGTGGAAATGAGATTGTTGTGCTGGGCGGGGTCGATGTACTGGCGTAACACTGCGACCGCACGATCGAAGTGGCTGATGCACAGATCTACCAAGTTGTGGGGCAGCGGCCCACTGGATTCGTATTTCTCTACAACCTCGCGGTGAAAATCCAGCAGGCCTAACGCAATCGACCAGTGCCGGTCAGGGGAGACATGGTCGAGAGCGCGTTCCAATGCGGCGATGCCGTTACGGGCGTGTGCCCAGCAGGCGTCAGAAGTGATGGACGAGAACGGATGAACGTAAGCGTCGTACAATTCATCGGGGGTTTTGGCGGCAGCCTGCCAGCGGCGGCACAGGCTGGTAAGGGCTTCTGTGTTGTGGTGAAGGTCAAGGTGGAGATCGAAGAGCGCGTGATAGATTTCGCCGTTGTGTTGCTCCGCTACCTGTAGCGCCGATTCACCGAGGGTTTCAAGCTGTGTGAGTTCGGCGTGGTAGTCCGCGTGGGATAAGTCGCCTCCCGCGTGCTTGTCTGCTAGCTGGTCCCTGCGTGACTGGAGTGCAACCCCATAGAGGCTCCAGAGTGCGTGGTCGTGGGCGAACGTGATGCAGGCTTCGTATTGTGCGGTGATCCAGCGGAAATAGGCGTCCCCCTCGCCCCACATCGACAGTGCTGTGTAGAAACAGTGTGCCCGAACTCCCACGGGATCATTGGTGGATTGTTCGAGCGTGTGGGTGATTAGTTGATCGACGTATTCCCAATCATCGGTATTTTCCCGCAGCTCCCACAACCGAAACGCCGCTTGGCGGCCTAAGTCTAAACCCACCGGCGAGCCATCGAGGTATGGTTCCATCCCGGTGCGCAGCTGGGTTGATGTGGGCAGCAATTCATTGGGGTTGCAGGTTAAATCAAAGATCGGCATGGAGTCCTTGTTGTGCGACGACGTCGAGGGAGTAGTGGGCGATGATTGCTTCTAGTTCTGGGCTGTGGGGAATGGTGATCGCGATGGTGTAGGTACGTGTGCGAAGCGTCCAGGGTAGTTGTGTGGGCCTAGAAGGAACTGTGACATTTGTGTCGTATGGGTCGGCCCAAACTGAATCGAAATATTTTCTATCCAGGTATTTCTCCGTCGTTATCACGGTTTGGGTGCGTGTGTCTGTGATGGTGATGGTGGCATCGGTGAAGGCTTTCTCAAAAACTGATCGGTGAAGAGTTTCGCCTGTCCGTGATGTGAATCTGAAAACGGTGCAGTATCTGATGTTGTAATCCGGCGCGAATTCGAGTGGTGGTGCGGTGAGCAGGTCATAGTCGGTAGCCAATGGTTGCTCGTATGCCCGCTGGTGTTTGACCAGCACAAAGAGTTCGGTGAGGTCCCGAATGTTCCACACTGCAAGGGGCACGGCTACCAGGACGGTTCCCGCTGTTACTGCGTGAAACGCTCGTGTGGGCAGCACGATTTTCAACGTGACACCAACAATGATGATGACCAAAACTAGTGCGATCACTTTTCCTCCTGCTAAAGGTAGCGTACGGGTTCCGTATGAAGGAGCAAATCCGTATCACCGCGCTTTGTGATGCCCTCCATCCCGCGGCAGTATTCTTCCAAGTTGTAGTTGCTTGTCGACGAGCTGCGGAAAAACGTGGTGGCAGCGTCATTGAATTTGTTCCGCCAATCGAAATGATCCTGCGTATTGCCGGGATCTGGGTCAGGTAGTAAGTCCCGTGGCTTGCAGGTTAAACAGGATCGGGCACGAAGTTTTGCCATGCACATAAGCCTAGACCACCGGGTAGGTGGGGGCGTCGAAAAGCTTAATCGCGTAACCAACTTCGGATGATGTCGGTGATTTGTGTGGGATAGGGCTCGGGAGTAGGCGTCCAGTTGTCGCAGCGCAGGACGAGGGCGCGGTTGCGGGTTTGGCGGATCACGAGAAAACCCTCGCAGTGGGTGAAATGCCGATCATCCTCAACCCACACATCCGCCACATCGGTGGGGATGGTGACCTCAACATCGCGGATTACAGAATCGCCTGAAATACGTCCCGAACCCGTGATGTGGCTGGACTCAACGAAAGTGGTGTCGGCAAGCCGTACCGACCCCTCAACAAGACTGCCCGCCACAACCTGCACATCATCAGCAAGCACAGCCTGCCCCTCAATCGCCGAATCGCACACGTAAGCGTTGCCCAGCACAATCACGTCGGGTTCCACCCACCCGTCGGGGCGAATCCGCGGACTCCCATCAGCCAGCGTAAGACTCTCAACCCAACCACCAAGGTCACCAGGACGCAGCGCAGGCCCAGGCGGGCGAGCCCCCGCACGAATCTGGTGGAGGGTAGTGCCATTATCTAACGTGCGCGAGTGGTGAGAAAACTCAATCTGAGTGTGCACGCAAGATGCGCGAACACGCTTCGACGCTACCGCAACCTGTGCATCAAACACCTCCGCCAAGTGCTCAGTGGCAAGAAGCTCACGAAACTCCTGCACATCGGTGCTTGGATCACCAGCGAGATTAGTGAAATAAGACAAACACACACCAATCGAATCATCATTATTGCGGTACACCGTCACCACAGTGTCTTCAGGGCACACCGGTTGGAAACGCACACACTGATCAGGTGTGCGAACGTGCGCAGACCCGCTAAGAAAAACATCCTTGGGTAATGACGCAGCAACCACAGCGTCGCCATGAGCCACCAAGCCACGAATAATGCCGTCTGTGACCCGTGTGTTTCCCGATAATAGTGAATCCGAAATGTTCACCGAACCTGCAATCTGCGCGTTCTCCTGAACAAAACAGTTGGAAACCAAACCGCTACCACCCACGAAAGAATCGTCACAGACCTGGCTATCGTTCATCACATAAACACTACCCGCCACCATCGCGCGCTCAGACACCCACGACGAACCCGACACCGTAGCGCAATCCCGCACTGTTGCCTCATCCTCCACACATGCATTCTCCAGCACCTTCGCCTTGCCTACGACGTGGGCGTTTCCGGAAATTTTCGCATGGTCGCGAACCCTCGCGTGATCCGACACCACAGCATTATCTGTGATGCGGGCGTTACCTGTGACATGGGCGAAATCCGTGATGTGGGCGTTTTTGTCCAAGACTGCGACACCTGAGATTCGCGCATTCCCGCCCACTTGGGCATTGCCACACACCTTCGCCTCATCAAACACCCACGCGCCGGGTGCAATCCGTGGGGAACCATCGGGCAAAAGGGCAGAGCTTACCCAACCGCCTACGTCGCCTGCCTTCACAAACAATGAGGGGATGTCTGCGCAGGCACGGACACGGTATAGAACTTCGCCGGACTCGGTGATCATGGTTTGGTCAGTGAGCTCGTAATGCAGGTCAGGGCACATGATAGAACCTTAACTCATACCGGTGGGCAATGGGGGCGTCGAAAAGCATTAGTGTAATAACGCGACGGCAGCTTGAGCAGCCTTCACCGCCTTGCCGCTGCCCTTTCTCGCGGCGAACGTGCGCAAACCGGGAAGGTCGAGTTGGTTCTTTGGGGCGTCGCCACGTTCAACCGCAGCGATGACGTGCGGGAGCAACGCTTTCATGGTTTCCGCCACTTCCGACGCACCTGGCGTGGTCTTCTCCCGCTGGGACGCGATGAGAAGCAGGCCGTCGAGTACCGGCCACACCACCGACAATAATCCGTCATGCGCAATTTCCTCCAACACGGGCGCCAGACCATTAAACCGGGTGACTTCTTTCCGCCACTCAAGGAAGTTCGGGTCCGCCACACCGGGTAGGAGAAGCCCCCGCTCCCACGCATCAACCAGTGCCTGCGCGGTGCGTGGACCAACCGACAATGGCCCTGGCTGCTGCAGTGATAGCAGATTCATGGCGGCCCCAGCTGGGAGTGGGGTCCGGGAACGAACCAACTGTTCCATTTGTTGGCCGATCGCGTCCGCCGAATTTTGACTATTTCCCACGCGGGAACGCACAAGCGCGGTGACAGGGGCGTTTTTCCATGTCGGGCAAATGCCCAACCCCAGTGTCCCCACATAGCTAAACAGATGATCCAGACGGTTGGGGAAGCCACGCAACGATTCTGGGTAGCGGGGGCTATCGGGTATGAGGCAGTCTTCGAGAAAATCCCGACCCCATGGTGCACCTACCACAAGGGGAGGCTCGATAAGCGGGTCAGCTGAGTAGTCGGCAATGATCTCACCAGCGGTCCGATCCATGATCCCGCCACCTAAAACGTGGACCGGAAGATCGAAGGTGCGGGCCTGATCCACATCGACAGTGTCAAGATTCAGACGAAACAGTGCTAACTGCAGGTCCGGCTCAAGCACTACAAGGCCTGCGTCTTGGTACAAAGCTAAACGGCTAGCGAGGTCTGCGAAGTCGATGGATAAATCCACGTAGCTGGGCTGGGACAACAGCACCGGAATGATGCCCTTAGCGGAATAGACCACAGTCTGGCGGGCATTATAAATGCTCTTCTTGAGCTCTCTGTCTTTCAGTTCCGATACGACATCGGGGCGGTGCCACGTAACCTCATACAGCCGACGACGGGTATCGGGGAGTAAGTCTCGGTTCTGATACTCCACGGCGATTTCTAAGGCGTGGTAGCGCTCTAATATGACATCAAAATTCTTCGCCCACGTCTCCGCATGGGCGTGGATCAAATTTTCCTCGCTTACTTCACCCACCTCGAACCGAGGACAATCCCACAGTGGGGGAGCCTGATTCCACTCCAAAAACTCCATTGGTTCTTCCGCCACAATGGCGCCCCACCGGGATAGTAATGTGGTGGCGCGTGACTGGACAGTCTTGTCCCGCGAGTGCGCTAACTCGGTTACGCGAGGTGTAAGGGTCTGCCGCGTTTCGCGGGTGGGGTTTTCGCGGTCAAGGAGAGCTTTCAGGGCTTCTTTGTGCGCTTTTACGGTACTAAGGTACAGCGCCCCGAGTGCTACCTCGCACAGTTTTTCCTCGCTTACGAGGGCAAGAACTTCCGTACCGAATGCATTGAAATAAGTGGTATCACCAGCGGCGATTGCTGTAGCGAAAAGGCCGAGGTGCGCTGCGATCTCCTCGGAGGTGATCTTCATTTCTTTTGTCAGCAGTTCTACCATTCGGCGCCGCTCGCTGGGGCGTTGCGCTAAATCCAGACCTTGTATAAGCCACCCTAAAACCTCGCCACGGTCAAGCAGCTTCAGTTCGTTCACCCCAGCGATAAGCACCGTTCCGAAGCTGCCAAAGAGCGGAACATTATTGGCAATACCTGCGTGGACATGTGCAACAAACGTGGACGTGAGGTGTTCGAGGGTGGTATTTGGGAGATCAGTATCAAGAATACGCTGTGGGTCATAAAAGTCAGACTTCAGGAGGTCTTTCTGTGGAAGATAGCACGTGACCAAGGTAGCCCAGTCTTGCAAATATGTAGGGTACGGCGGGATTTCTGGCACGACGTCATGGTTACTTGTGACTAGAAGTACCGTCGTAATGGCGAAATCATTACTAAACCATATTTCTCGCGCATGGGGCATCCTCATCCCGCGACACAATACTTTGATAAAAGCAGCGGCATATTTTTCGCCACGTGATGCAATAACTGGAGCCAGCTGAAATGCGGGGATTACTCCCCGACACTGGTTAAGAATGGTGACGGCACGAGGTGCAGTTACACCTACCCTGATGGCAAACAGGGCGAGGAGAGTCTCATCCACTGAGACATAATCTCGCGCTTCATGCTGTTCTTCGTCCCACTCATGCCACGGCCCCGACTTCAACCCCGCCAGTGCGGTCGCCCGCTGGCTAGGTGTGCCAAGCGGAAGGTCGAGAACATCATCAAGGCTGGCTGTAGTCCATCCAAGCAGGGTGAAAACTTCTATCGCTTCGGAAAGCCGGGGGTTGACGGGCATGAAGTGCAATCCTTTTTAGTGTTGTGGGTAAAGGTGAGATGCGTGCTGGCGAATGTCATCATTCCTTGACCACCTCGCGATGGTTTCCAGATCACGCAGGATCGTAGCATTGTGTTCTGACATGGAGTCTGCCTGGATCAAGATACCTACCACGGTGAACAGGTTTGATGTCCATGCGGGTGGCCGAGGCCCCAGGTGATCGAGGGTGATGTGATGGACAAGCGCTGCTATGACGGGGCGGAAAACCACACAGTCGTGTTTCTGCTTGTTGAGCACGCGTAGGAGACCGTGGGGGTCCCACCGTTCTCCATCGATCAACTCCTCGGTGATCTGTTGAACCTGCCGCGACGAAAGTGGGGAGGACGTTAAGACGTCGAAAAGCGGTGCGGTTGCCTCCTTACTGTGCTTTTCGACGCCCGCAAAAACCAGCAACGCCGTAATCACCACGTAATCGCGCTGGTCGTGGGGAAGCCCTGATGCCTTCGCCCACGCAACAACTTGGGCAGGGCATGCCCATTCTTGCTGAGGGGTACGGGGCAGCTCAAGGGCAAAAATCACGTCTTCGGACTGGAATCCATCAACGGCAATGCCGTTATCGAAATTGTTGAGGAGGTAGCGCATGTACCTGTGCTCCTAGAAGGGGAAGAGTTCGCGGATAAAACCTTATCCATGCAACTGTGCCATGGTTTCCTGGGCTAGGCGAACAGCGTGGGATGTGCTTTTTCGTTGTGCAAGTAACTGCAGCCCAGTGGTGCGGATGTCGTCCCTGTGTGCATCATCATTGTTGAGGGCCTGGCGGATTGAGGGGGCAAGATCCGCCATGAGGCTGGCGATTTCTGTTGTGCCTGCGAACATTCGTGGTGCGGTGGCTATAAGAATTCATTGCGGGAGATGAGGTTTCCTGACATGATCAGCGCCAAAACCCTGTCTCGACCTTTCCACGAATACACCTTCGGGAACCGGCGCATTCACACGAATTAGTCGAGTTGTCTCCCCGTGGTTTATGCCAACGTCGGAATCACTGGGCTGAAATGGCCTCTTGGAGCATCTGACCCCAGCATGGGGGTCTGATTGATTAGGCATGGGGAGAAAAATTTTTCAAAAGCACTTGACACTACTTCTTGCACCCCACTACTTTGGAAACCTTGGCGAGGCACACCCATGGTGTTCGTTACTTCATGCCGTTATGCATAACCTGCACGGATGCCGCTTTCCTCGCCGAGGGTTTTTCTCCCCTCCCATAGAAAGTTTCCCATGTTCAGCTCGCCTGCCTTGATGTGTAGCGGAATTGTGCTCACCGAGAATCCTCATGCTGTGAGCAGCGAGGAGCATGTGTGTGAGATGGCGTCGTGGGAGTTGTGGTTTTTGGGGTTTGAGGTTGATTCGGAGCGGTTGCGGTGCTTCACGCCGCATGCGCTTGCCCAGCTTATCGGTTATGCCCACACTGTGAGTGGGGTGGATAAGGTGTGGGAGCCGTTGTTCCCTGATTTTCCGCAGTGTTCGTCTTCCGAGTTGGATCGCCAGGTGACCATGCTGCGGCATTATCGCAGTGGTGGGCGATGGCGCCCGAAGAATCCGCAGCTCAGCCCCGTTATTCCTAGTAGGTATAGGTGGCGTGTGCACCAGAGGCTTCACATCACGACGTTCACTCCTGCGCTTGTGCAGGATTTGTGGTCTTCTCCTGTGGCGTTGAGTGCGCGGCAGCGTGAGGCTGCGGAGGATCTTGCGCTGTTCGTTGCGGCAAGCCCCGCGTGGGATTTGGGGGATATTGTCGAAAATACGCATTTTCGGCATGGGGAAAATTTTGGGCATGCGGCTGCAACGTTGGCGGTGGTTTCGCCCCATGCTTTTCGACGCCTCCTCGCCCGCACCCACACCATCACGGATATCCTCCGCTGCATCCTCGCATTTTATTGCGCGCAACCGGATCGGGCGCGGGATTTGCGGTGCAGTAGGGAATACCCGGTGAATATGCGCAGCATTCCCCGGGAGATTCGCCGCGAAATCCTGTGCGCAATGGCAGCAGCGGATAGCCAGGAGACGCGTGATCGGGTGCTTAAAGATCAGTATGTGTGGCGCCGAGTGCTGAAGAAAATTCACCCCTTTGACCTGCCTGAATCTGGTGCCGCCCGCCCCATTTTGGATGTGATCTTTGGCAATGTGAAACACACAAGCACCAATGCGCGGGTTGAGCAGGCGTTCGCGCAGCACGACGTAAAAGCTGCCATTGAACTGCTAGGACCCACCCCGGGTGTTTTCCTTCGCCGCCTTGACCACCTTGTGCGCCTTGTCACCACAGAAACCACGCCGCTTCTTTTCACGGCTGTGCGCCGTGTAGCTCCACACGTTTCACTGACGACGCTTATTTCCGTAATCAATGGGTTACGCAGTCGCGAGCAGGTGCCCAAAGTGATAAGGCTGGCCAGCAGGGTGTTTATCTCCCACAAACCTCCACACCCCGTGGATAAAACACTTGTGGCCCAAGTCCTTCACCTGCTAGAACAGGCGCTTGATGCGCAGCTAGCGTTGAAACCTCCGCCCCCGACGAGACTTCCGGACGGGGGAGCCTTTCCGGTTCCGCTGGGGTCGCGGTGGGCGTCGACAAGCTCAGTGCCCTACTATCCCGGGCAGCCGCTGAAACTCGACCTGCGCAGCGAAGAATCGATCCGATTGTTCGTGCACTGGGTCGGTGACGATGTGGACCTTGGCGTAGTTTTCGCCGATGAAACGCTGACGCATTCACTCGGATACGTCGACTACACCAACCTCATCGGACACTCGCTGGAAACCACCGTCACCCACTCCGGCGACGTTGTGTACGCGCCGGCGCCGAAGGGGGCGTGCGAAATGATCGACATTAAGCTGTCTCGGAAACTTCCGCCTAGGGTGCGCTACATTATTCCCAGCATCATCAGCTTTAACGGGGTGAAACTGGGCCAGATTCCCACCCTCACCGGGCTGATGCACACCCACCAGCTGCAAGGACATCACTTCGACCCCAGCGAAGTAACCTCAAGCGCGTCGATCACAGTGGAATCAACCTCAGCCGTGCCATTCATCATCGATGTCGCAGCAAAACAGTTGGTGTGGCTGGATTCCAGCCTCGGCACACGCAAAGGCGAATTCAGCGCGGGGCGAAGCGAACTAGTGGAACTCGTGCGGGCCGAACTGCAACGCATAAAAACCCACATATCCGTGCACGAACTGCTACGACGCTGGGTTTCAGTACACGATGTGGACGTGGAATTCGGAAACCCCGAGATTGATTACGCGCAAGTGGTGGAACCTGTGTTCACCGGGCCGCAAGACCCGATGGCGGTGGCGTGGGCGCAGCGCCTTATCGGCATTTCGGCTTGAATGCGCGTGCTCTAGATTTTCGTTTTTACGAGGGAACTCGACTTATTGCTCTGATCCTTCCCAGGGTTCTGGTTGTAGGCATGAAAAAGTCGAGTCGCAGGGGTGCTCGACCTATACTCGGGAACCCTCGCCATTCGTGGGAGGATGTAGGAGAAAAGTCGAGCAAACGGGCAACTCGACTTATTCGTGTGCCAGGACGTGATTTCGGGCGGCGTGATGCACAAAAGTCGAGTTGCGTATGAATGCAGCGATCGTGCCGAATCTGTAACAGGGAACTCAACAGGTTGAAACTCGTCGGTGTTCGCTGGTGGTCACAAGCACGTTGTGAAGAAGTGAGCAATCACCGCCGCTAAAACTCGCTTTAATGTAATCAGCTGGAGATCGTTAGGGCGCGTCACAGAACCGCATTTAGAAACTTTTGGGAAATCTTCGTGATGAAATCTGCGGCGGATTATTACCGACAGCGATCACCCCGTGGCAGAACATAGAAGCAAAAACCAGGGGCGTGGATATGTTTTCGTTTATGTAGTGGACGTTGAGGGGGTTTCACCTGTTACAACAAAGTCAAGACGCGTGCCAAGAACAAAGCAATCACTGGCAGTGAGCTCACACTTCGTGCGCGGTGGCGGCTCAACCTCACCCAAGTCGAGGCCAATCACACCCGAATCCTCAACCACCGTGATCCCGTTCGAAATGAGGTTACCGCACACGTTTTCGTGCTTTACCAGCCTGAAAGAATGAACGCCGTGAAGTATTAGTTTTACAGTTTTCCATGTGTGATTAGGTGCAGAATCTTCCTGGGAAAATATGGTGATGGCAAACGTAGTGTCTCCCCGCTCACCGTATTCGATGGTCATGGAGCGAATGAGAGAATCCGTGAAAAGTCGAAACGACGAAAAAACTCTTCATAGCCCAATTTTTCTTCCACCTTCCCAAGGCGAAAATGCTTGATGTGGTGAGGAAAGTGGATCCGTGAACCTTTAACCTGAGGGTGTCATTGCAGTAACGAAAACCTGCCGATATTTCGCGGCGCCTCACCGAAAATAGATGCTAGCACAGGGAGATGGGCGAAAATATTGGAATGGGGAAACCAATGGGTAAAGAGGCTAATCCCAGAACTCTTTTTTAAACATACGGTCTGCGGTATCAAACCAGGTGTTGGCTATCTCAATCTGGTGGGAAAGCTCAGTGAGTGAAAGATCAGCGGTGAGCGGAATGGCGATGGTTAGGCCTTTCCACATGAAGGTGTCATCGACATCGAAAGTGAAAAATCCGAGTGGGAAATGACAATTTTGCTCAGCAACCCATCGCGCGACAGCCACAGGATCGTACCACTCACGTATCCCTTCGCGTTCCAAATGGTCGAGTTGAATATGGTGGGGAAACACCTCCAGGTCCTTGCCTTTCAGTGCTTCTAACAATTCGTGTGTGTCTGCACTGGAGTATGTGGTGCGTCCGCAGAGGGCAGCGCCTACTTTTAAGCGTTGTTCCTCAATGGGCGGCACTTTCGGTAGTGGGATTGTGGTGGTGCCGTTGCGTTCGGTGGTGATGGTGGCCAGTGCCCACTGGAGAGTATCGCGGGTGGGGGTGCCGATGAGGCTGAGACGGAGCCCGTTGCGGGTGTGTGCTGCCACTGGTTCGGCGTTGTTTGCCGAGTTTAAGCCTTCGGGTGAAAGGTCATGGCGGGACTTTCCTGGTGGGTAGGAGGTGGTCACATAGGTGAAAGAGTGTTCGCTATCTGTGTGGATTTCTATTTCCGTGCCATCAATTTCGCACCACACGCCTTCCGGCCACAGGGGAACAGGAGTGATCCCAAGAGCAGAAAGCAAGCGACAAATCTCATCCATGCACAACAGTATGGCACGGGTAAAATCCTACTGCGGCTATTTTTGTTGAGATTGGAAGGGGAGCGCTGTGCACGCATCCATTAATCCGCACCTTCATCAGGCTGTTGAAGTTTTCCGCGAACTGGGGTGGGATAACGCCCCCATCGCGCAGGCTCCCACACTTCCGTTGGGCACTCCTGAGCAGCAAAAACTAGCACTTCAAGGGCTGCACACTGGGAAGTGGTTTTACACTGAAGAGGTTGAAGAAAACTGTTGGGCAACCGTCAACGCACCTGGTGTGGATACCGCGAAGCTTGCGCTGTTTGCGGTGCGCCTAGGCGTAGGCCCTGTGCGTGCAGCCGAAATAGTAGATGGTGATGATCTCGACACCATCGCCGCAGTCCTTGAGTCTCGGGGTCGTGGTTTTGTGGAAAAGTTTTGTGCCGCATGGTGGTCGATAGATCACCCGCCGCTGTACCCACGCGACGCGTTCCACCTCTGCGAGCGCTTCGGTATTGCTCCCACCACGCACACTGGGTTTCTACGCGAATGGCTTGACGAAACCCCAGCTGAGGACCACCGCTTCCTTGAGCAAGCAATCCGCCCTGAGAT
Source organism: Corynebacterium mustelae (assembly GCF_001020985.1). NCBI lineage: Bacteria > Bacillati > Actinomycetota > Actinomycetes > Mycobacteriales > Corynebacteriaceae > Corynebacterium > Corynebacterium mustelae. Next base: position 2,167,688 of record NZ_CP011542.1, on the reverse strand, counting down.
TGTGTCCCACCCCAACACCCAAGCATTGCAACACAAACTAGCCACCCACCCCGATGGGGTGCGTCTGGTGTTTGAGATCCTCGACATCGCACCCAAAGCAAAACCATGGATTGACCTACTTAACCAGCATTTTTCACCCACCCCCAGCACGCTTTACTCCTTCTACCCACAGATTGTGGCTTTGGCTGCGAAGGCGGAAACATCCGTCATTGAAAAACTTGCCCTCCCAATCCTTCCGCTGCTCACCCCAGACCAGCGCGAAGAAATAGTTATTCCGTGCGTTCATGTGAAAAATCAGCGGGTCCTCTTAAAAGCATTGCGTGCAATCAAAGGTGCACGTGTGGATGTTACTCACCTCTGTGAGCACCCAAACCCCCACATAGCAGCCCTTGCTTTAGAGATGACAGGCGAGTATACGCCCGACATTTATCCGTGGGTTCCTGCACCACCGCTGTGGGAGCCGGAACCGGTTGGTGGCGGCGTCGAAAAGCTTGATGCGCCCACGTACCCCGACGGCAGCATCAGCGTAGCGGACCTCGCCACACGGATCACCGACGACGTCGAACTCGCCGACCTGATCCCCGCACTCACCCGCCTCAACCTCGAACCCGCAGGCCACAGGGATCTTCCGCCGCTTCTGGAACGCTACCTGAACGACCCCATCCGCGAACCCGGACTCTGCCTCGACGGCAACACATGGGTGCCCGCGCCCATCACCTACCCCGACTGGCTCGTCGACGCGGCGACAGGGGAGTACGAATATCCCAGCTACCACAACCTGCTCCGACCCACCCTAGACAACATGGAGCGCATCGCCGCCGCCACAAAACCACTCGAACCGCCGGTCGCTATCAACTTCCTCGGACTCCTTTCCCGCCCCAAACGCCAGAAAGTCTACGAACAGGTTTATCTTGCATGGTCACGCGGACTACTTCTGCCCGGTGTCCCCGACTGGGTGTACTACAACTGGACCACCGAGTTAGGCGACGTAAAACCCCTCATTGCGCCTTTCACCCAGCTTGCCGAAGACGGACTGCTATCCCTAATCTGGCCGCTTCTCGACGCCCTCCTCCTGTGGCCCACCCAGCACGACCCCATCCTCGCAGCGTTGAAAAAGTTCGCACACTCCGCCCGGGGGCACGAATGCCCAGGCGTGCACGCGCTTGCGGAAAAGGGGAACGAGAAAGCACAAGAAATCCTCGCCATAGTCGCTGGTGAATAGGGCTTTTGGGGGTGGGATAGGGGACTTCTAGTTTTTCGTGTGCTCGACTTTTGGTGCGTTGCGGTAAGTTTTCTGGGGTGCTGGGGGCGGATTGGTCGAGTCCCTGATGGGGGCTGGGTGTGCTTCATATTTTGATGCGCGTGAGAGTACCCAACTTTTGGCGTGGTAGGGGACTCAGGGTTGAAGAAAATTGGAATAGAAGCGTACTAGGTCTTGTTTTGCTTGTTGGTGGTGGGTGCAAATTGGGTGAGTGCGGAAGAGTATCATTATTTGAAACGTAGCGGTCCAGGTTCACAGATAGCACTCTTCCGCAATTGCTCAACTGACACTAAACAACTCTGAACTGTGAGTTTAGGTAGAAGGAATTATTTATTCATTAAAATTCTCTAAAGCTCAATCTGGGGCGAACGTAGTTTATGAGTAGTAATTTGCGATGCTGGAGGCATATCCCGTGAGTCATAGAGCAGGCCATATTGACCGAAATAAGCTCAAAAACTGGGCTGATACTCGGAATTCAGAGTCTGAATTCCCACGTCTACTTCGTCGGCTAATCCTTGAAACGACACCGGGGGTAATCCAACTAGGGATGCCCGCAGGCGACGGTGTGGCGGCCGGTGGTTGGGACGGCTCTGTGCGGGTGACCGAAGCAACACCTTGGGTTCCAAAAGGTTTGTCGGTATGGGAGCTGTCGGTTAATTCCAGCCCTAACAAGAAAGCTGACCACGATTATTCTAAGCGGGCGGACACTCCAGATGGTACGCCAACCGCTAAATGCACCTATATTGAAGTGATCCTGCGTCCCTGGACAGATCGGGATAACTGGGCTAAAAGTAAGCGAGAGGACCGAGTCTGGAAAGATGTCAGGGCTTTCGGACTTGATGACATTGAGACTTGGCTTGAAGCAGCACCTATCACTTGGGCGTGGCTTTCCGAGGAACATGGGTTGTCGCCATACGGGCTTCGTACTGGCTTAACTTGGTGGCGTGACTGGAAAAATCAAACAGATCCGAAGTTGACGCCGGAAGTCCTACTCGCTGGTCGAACTGGTACCTTAAAAGATCTCGAAAAGAAGCTCAGTTCATCCGGTTCTACCACTACAATTGCTGGTCCTTCGATTGAAGAAGTATGTGCTTTTATTGCTGCGGTCGCTGTCAGTCTTGATGAACAAGGTAGCGGACAGATGCTGGCACGACTTGCATTTGTCGATGATGTATCCACATGGAGGCAGTTGACGGTCTCGCCCCAACCGCTCATTTTGGTCCCTCTCACGCCGCAATTGGTAAGCGAGATTCCCACCGAGACTGTACACGTCTTCTTTGTACCAGTTGTTTCCAATGAAGGCTCCGACGTTAAACTCCCCGCGTTGGACGCTTCTGAGGTAGCGGAATCGCTGATAAGTGCTGGGGTTGCCGACAGAGATAGAGCCGTTGAACTTGGTAGACTCGCAAGGCGAAGCTTGACTGCTCTGCGGCGAAACTTGGCTGTAAAGGCCGTGCTGCATCGACCAATCTGGGCTGATACGAGTCCATCTCGAAACTTCCGATCGATTCTTTTAGCTGGCTCTTGGGGAGACAACGAAAAAGGGGATCGTTCGATACTGGAAGAGCTCACGGGAATCGACTACGAGTTTTTTAGAGACAAGATCACAGGAATAGCCGACGATCCTGGCGATCCTCTAATAATTCGTACTGGCGAAACTTGGCATCTTGTCTCACCGGTGGATGCTTGGATACTGTTGATGCCAAAGTTAACTCGCGACGATATGAAGAGGTTCGAGACTGTTGTCGAGATAGTTCTCGGAGAGGTTGATCCAGCCATCGAACTACCGCAGGATCAACGGTGGAGAGCATCGATTGAGGGCAAAACTCGTCATTACTCTGGTGATCTTCGTGGCGGGCTGGCTCAGTCGCTGGCCATATTAGGGACGCTCGGCGAAAGTCTCCAGTTGTCGGATGGAGCTTCAGGGGCAGACTTCGCAAACTATCTGGTTAGGAATCTTCTTCAAGGGGCATCGAAAGACGGTACCGGAAAAGCATGGCAATCATTAGCCGACGTCTTGCCCCTCCTCGCTGAAGCTGGACCGGACAGCTTCCTTGAAGCAGTCAGTGAAGCGACAGTGGGCGATACACCCCTGTTAGCCACCATGTTCCAAGATAACGTGGAGGAAACGGGAATCTTCTCGAGTGGTACTCCCCACACTAATCTGCTTTGGGCTCTTGAACGCGTGTCATGGTCCCCCGATCACTTCGGACGTGCTGTTGATCTCTTAACACGCCTCGACGAGATCGATCCGGGTGGCCGGAATGCTAATCGCCCTGCGGCATCTTTGTCTGCGATATTTTGTCCATGGCATCCTGACACATCCGTGGAACCTGATCGGCGGATTAAAGTCCTTGACACGTTGCGTAGCAGATATCCCAACGCTGCCTGGAAATTGGAATGCAGTATACTTCCTGAGCGGCACGGGATTCATTTTCCGATTAGCACCCCTGTATTCCAACTATGGAAACCGGATAAACGATCTGTGACGTTCGCGGAATTTTGTAAGATGACGACAGTTGCGGTGGAGCGTTGCATCGAGGATGCTGGTGAGGATTCTCAGCGCTGGTCAACGATCCTTTCCCACACAGACATGCTACCGCTAGCAGATCGAGTGCGAGTGGTGGATGCTCTCGAATCAATGGCTGACCAGACGCAGTCTACAGCTGACTTTCGAGAAGTTGTGTGGCGAGCCCTAGTGGACCTTGTCAGCCACCATCGTGAGTTTCCGGATGCTGACTGGGCGCTTCCCGACGAGGAGCTCGGCAAGCTCGATGCACTGGCAGCACGATACCAGCCGAACACTGCTTATGTTCGATTGATCGGGCTCTTTCAATCATGGACTCCGCATATTGGTTGTTGTCGACCAGATGATTATGAAGCTTATGAACGTGAGCTTGAGCGCCAACGCGTCGAAGCCGTAAAGAAGATCGAGGATGAGGGTGGTTTTGACGCCATCATACGACTGGCACGAGACGTGTCGTTGCCTGGGGCTGTTGGTATTGCCTTGGCAAAAAATTGCCTTTCACACGAAGATGAATTGCTCTGTTGGTTGAAGTCCGATGACCAGAAACTCGTCAGCGCTGCAATGTCATATTTTTCAACTCGCTATTCTCTTGAAGGTTTCAATCTGGTCACGAGTCTTCTTAAGCAAAATGATCTTACGGTCGACCAACGCGTTCGGCTCCTGGTTGTCGCGAGAGACAACCTTGCAGAGGTATGGTCTCTGGTTGACGCAGACCCTGATCTTCGGGTTAGGTACTGGATGGAATTCCAGCCAATCGTCTTGGGGCAAGATATTGATAAGATCGAGAAGATTGCTGATCATTTGATCCACGTTGGCCGCCACGCTAGCGTTATACATCTCATGAGCAGGTTCTTCCGCATTGATAAGGACGGGTTGAGTCCCCAAGCAGCAAAACTCCTTGTGCGGGCGCTGGCAGGGCTCTCGGCAAATCAGAATCCAGCCGTCACTGCTCATCTATCATCTGATGATTTTCAGCGGGTCTTTGACTACCTTGAAGTTATGCGCGAGCACCTTGGTCCTGATTGTCTTGCTCAACTAGAGTGGTTTTTCCTTTCGGCACTTGGCTATAACGCGAGAGTCCCAGCGCTGTCCGAAAGTTTAGCTGCTGATCCTGCAAAGTTTGTCAAGATCGTGTGTGCTGCTTACCGTGCTCAGCCGAGCAGTGAGGAAGAGGATAGTGCTGAAGACCCAGAGGGTGAACAACAATGTGACGATTCCCTTGCCAAAAATGCATATCTCCTGCTCAATGTCTGGGATACGCCGCCCGGACTCTTCGACGGCGTCATGAATGCCGAGGCGCTTCGAGTCTGGCTTGATCGTGCTATGAAGCTTTTGGCCGAACGAGGTCGGACTGAGATCGGTCTGCAAAAGGTCGGTCAGGTTCTTGGCCACACCCCACCGGACCCTGACGGTACTTGGCCAGGAAAAGTCGTGCGGGATCTTATTGAGGAAAAGCAGCTGGATCACATTGAAACCGGTTTGTACCTTCACATCTTTAATAGTCGTGGAGTTACTAGTCGTGGCTTGGAAGACGGCGGTGATCAGGAGCTCAGGCTTGCTGCGGACTATCGCGCTAAAGCACAAGCGTTCGTTGACACCGCACCTCGAGTGGCTCGAATGTTTAGAGATCTCGCTGTCGAGTATGAACGCGAGGCACGACGGCATGAGGAGGACGCAGAACGCTTTCGGCGTGGACTTCACTGAGCGACAAGATTGCGTCACCGACATCCGCACTAGAAATAAATAGAAACTCCTCATCGCTTTAAACAGGGTACGTGGCCTACAAACTACTCGCCGCCTAAAGGGCAATGGGCCTGTGCTTTTTCACTTCCTCGAGGATTTCTTCAGCCGTGAGGTCGTTCCAGTAAATGAGGTCGCTTATTTCCATTGAGCAGCGGCTTTCCAAAAAGTCCATCAGCTGTGTTTCTTGTTCGTCTGGTAGTGAGCATTCTTGGAGTTTTCGGATTCCGGCGAGAAATTCTTCCTCGCTGATTTTGTCGGTGTAGATCATGGGGTATCCTTACAGTTCATCATGCTGGATAGAGCGAAAACCATTCTTGGTCGATGTAGCCGTTTTCGAGGAGTTTGAGGGCTGTGGGGCGGGAGCCTTGTCTGAGCGTGAGTCCAATCGCACGTATTAGGTTGTCAACTGAAAGCTGGTAGTAATCGTTTGTGCGGTGGGTTTCGATGCTGCGGTAAATCGCCTCAAAATCTTCGTCGGTGAGGGTGAAGTGGCGTAAGACCATGGCTGCGTGGGAGAGCACCAGTTCATCGGGGTTGTCCTGTTTGATGAAGGACATGACTGCGTCTTTCGCTTCTGGTGAGGTGGGGAAGAAGTCCCAGAGGAATTGGAAGATTTCTATCTGGAGTTGGTCATCTTCCGTGCGGTGCAGGTCGGTGATTACGCAGGTGAGGTCTTCGTCCGTGAGGGTGATGTCGGGGTCGAGGCTGCGGAGGAAGTCTGTGCGTTGTTCATCCGTGCGGGCTAGGTATTGTTCGGAGAATGTAGTCATGGTGCGATCCAGGTGTTGATAGAGTCCACGTACAGCCCGGCGTCGAAAAGCTTGCTGAGCGCCGGGGCGGCGTGTTTGCTGGTGAGTATGCGCTGGCGTTTTCGTAGTCTTCGTCTCCGTGGATGGTGACAAGGCAGCGATAAATCGCGTCAAAATCGTCGTCGTCGAGGGTGAAAAACATGAGTTCCTGCCCCGCATGTGAAAGCACCATGTCGTCGGGATTTTCTTGCTTGAGTACCGATAGGAGTGCGGTTTTCGCCTGCGGGGAGTTGGGGAACTGGGAAAGAAATCTGAGGATTTCCACGTGAAGAAACTCCTCGTCGCTGCGCTGAAGATCGGCGATAACAACAGCCAGGTCGTCCTCGGTCAGTCCCGCATCGGGGCGGATGGTGGGGAGGAGATTTTCACGCTCCTCATCCGTGAGGGCTAGGTATTGTTCGGAGAATGTGCTCACCCCAATGAGTGTACAAAACGAAGCCTTGCCCTTTTTGCTTTTCTTTCGGTCAACTACCCATCTCCCCTCATAGCAGGCCCGTCCCTTCGGCTGTTCGACTTTTGGCTCGGATCCGTATCAGATTTCTAGCTTTCTCTGCGAAAAAGTCGAGTTCGGCGGGGAACACTGGATGTGCTTGCAAGGCGCTGCTCGACTTTTCCTGGAAAAACTATGTGATTCTGAGCCAGCTGAGTAGAAAAGTCGAGTTGGGCTTATTGGTGCGGGTTTCTGTAATCGAAGAAATTGCATGGCCTACGGTGAGCACGATCACCTCGCATGACCGTTTTCCTTGTAAGCTTCGCCAGCATGACACAACGGTTGTTTAAGGCAGCAAGTGCGGGGGATTGCGACGCGATTCAACGGCGACTGGCTGAAGGGGATGAGGCTGATTTTCGACACACGCGGACTGGGCGAACCTGCTTGATTGAGGCGGTGATTAATGGGCACAAGACAGCGGCGCTGACGTTTGTGCTGCTGATAAACGTGGTTTCACCAGCTTGATGTGGGCCGCGCACAAAGGGCACATGGGGATCCTCCAGCTGCTCATTGAGCGCGGCGTTGATGTGAATGAGACCCCCCGATGGGAAACGCAGCGCAGCCATGATCGCGGCGGGTAGAGGACATGGTGGCATTCTTCGTTGCTTGTCGACGGCCGGTGCGGATCTTAATTACCGGGATCGGTGGGGTCGTGACGCGATGGAAGAGGTGATTGAAAATGGGCATGACAATTGCCAGCGCCTTTTGAAGCATAACCGTCGCCACTGCCCGTCGAAAAGCAGCTGGAGTGGCCTGAACTGGCATGGGACCCCGGAACTATTACACCAGGATTCGTGCTGCCCGACGGGGTTAGTCCAGAAGAGGTCGTGCTGAGCTATATTCTGACTAAACATTATTGGGAAACCAGCGCCTACCAGCACCAAGAGGAAGACCCTGACGTGTTCGAAGCTGAACTGGCCAAGGGCGAGGCGTTGTCGAAAGCCCACTTGACGGAGCGGAAACAGAACGACATGTGTGTGTCCATATCGAGTCCGCCCCAGTTTTCGTTGGGGTACGTATTGATGCGTGTGACTCAGGTGAAGCCATCGCGGGTGGAAATTTACGTCAAACCTCCATATCCCGGAGCACTGGATGACAACAAAGAGTGGATATTCGTGTGCCTGAAAAAGAATGGGCAGTGGCGGATTGATTCGGGGAAATCTCGGATGGTAGGGACGTGGAAATACGAACGGGACTACTTGGTTTAGATTCGGTTTTCGATAATCGCACATAGGGGCGAAGATGATTGTAAACTTGGCCCCTATGACAGATCTTTTATTTGAAGCGGCTGGGGTAGGGGACTGCGAGAAGATTCGGCAGCGGTTGGCTGAAGGGGATGACGTCGATTACGTTGATAAGATCAGGGGGCGTACCAGCCTAATTGAAACAGTAGCAAACGGATATAAAGACGCTGCCGAGCTTCTATTAGATAGTGGTGCTGATGTTGATGCGATCTGTCCTGATAGTGGAAAAACCAGTGTCATGTGTGCCGCAGAAATTGGGTTTCTTGATATCCTTCGGATGCTTATTGATCGTGGCGCTGACATAAATTTAGCGCCTGAAGAAGAGTATTTTGGCCGAAATGCCGCTATGCTAGCCGCAGGGAGCGGACGGATAAACGCGCTCAAAATTCTAGTAGAATCGGGTGCTGACCTGTCCTTTTGCGATCGTCGTGGACACAATGTGATGCAAGAATCCATTGAACGGGGGCGCCACGAGTGTTGTCAGTATTTGGAATCGATAGGAGCCCCCGGACCGAAAGAGCCACCGGTTGGGGAAACATTAGAGTGGCCAGAGTTATCGTGGGACCCTACTACTATGTCCACTGACTTTGTGTTACCTGATGGAGTAAGCCCGGAAGAAGTTGTTCGCAGTTATATTCTTACGATGAATCACTGGGAAACGAAAGGAGACTCGGAATTAATGCCGGAACAGTCGTTTCTTAAAGAAGACGGTGACTGGGATTATGAGGCTAGGGCGGTTTATACCGAGCAATTTAGGAAGTGCCTTGCCAGAGGAGCTGCCTTGGCCAAGATACATCTTACGGATAAGAAACGGACTAATACCCGCTGTTCGGTGGGAAGTCCGCCGCAGTTTTCCGCAGGCTATTCGTTGATGGGTGTTACTAAAGTGAAACCGTCACGGGTAGAGATTCATATAAGACACTTAAGCCCTGAGAACGATAACGAAAGGTACGAGTGGATTTTTGTGTGCCTGAAAAAGAATGGGCAGTGGCGGATTGATTCGGGGAAATCTCGGATGGTAGGGACGTTGAAATACGAACGGGACTACTTGGCTTAGATTAGGTTTTTGATAATCACACATAGGGGCGAACTGTTTTTGTATTCTTTATTTTTATGACTCATTATTTGTTCAAGGCTGCTGGTACTGGGGATTGTGAGAAAATTCGGCAGCGGTTGGCTGTAGGAGATGCTGTTGATTATCGCCATAAGGGGACAGGGCGTACCTGTTTGGTGGAAGCGGTGATAGGCGGGCACAAGGATGCTGTCGAGCTTCTTCTTGATGAAGGGGCGGATGTTGATGCGTCGTGTACTGCGTTGGGGTGGACTGGGGTGATGTGGGCGGTAGAGCAGGGGAACCTGGATGTTCTCCAGTTGCTTATTGCCCGGGGTGCGGATGTGAATCGGGTGTCAGAGGATGAGCTTTTTGGCCGAAGTGCTGCGATGCTTGCTGCTGCTCAGGGGAAGGAGCAGGCGTTGAAAATGTTGGTGGCTGCTGGTGCTGATCTGTCTTATTGTGATCGTCGTGGGCATAATGCGATGCAGGAGGCGATTGAGAAGGGGCAGGATCAGTGTGTGGCTTATCTTCGGCAGGTCGGTGCGCCGGAACCACAAGAGGTACCTGTTGAGCAGCCATTGCCGTGGCCGGAATTGTCGTGGGACCCAGCCGTGTTAGAACCTGGTTTTCAGTTGCCGGAGGGGGTTAGCCCGCAGCAGGTGGTGTGGAGTTATATTCAGTCGCGGTATCACTGGGAGGTTGAAGCGAACAAGCGCATTGATAGTGATGAGGAAATGTCTGCGCTTGATAGTGAGTTGGATCGTGGGGTGGGGATTGCGAAGATTCATCTTACGGATAAGAAGCGTGTGTACGGTGGGGATTCGGTCGGGTGGCCGCCTGAGTTTTCGCCTAGCTTTACGTTGATGGGAGTGGAGCAGGTGAAGCCGTCGCGTGTGGAGGTCCACGTCGAAGACCGTACCCCAGATAGCGTTTGGGGGAGGTATGAGTGGATTTTTGTGTGTTTGAAAAAGGGTGGCCAGTGGCGCATTGATTCTGCTAAGAAGCGTCTTTACGGAACAGTTAAATACCGGACGGGGTATCTTACTTAGTTGTTGCGGTGCTGGGCGGACGGCGTCGACAAGCAAAAACCCGCCGCGCCTTAACGCCTAAAAGTTAGGCGCGCCAGTTCGCCACTTTCGCCCGCTCCTTTTCGCTGCCGACGCCAAGCGCATCCAGCGCCTCGAAGTAGGGGGCGTTGAAGTCTGGCCCTTTATATCCGAAAATCTCCTCACGGATTCGTTCCGCCAGCCACGGCACGCGCTTTTTGGGCACCCAGGTAACCATAAAATCTGTGCGGGGGTTGTCGCTGGTTAAAGCTAAATCATTGAAAAGATGCATGAGTCGGAAGAAAATTTCGTCCTGGGCGGCGTCGCTGACATGCGGGCGAATGCGAATGAGCCAGTCTATAAGCCCATCGCGAATTCCCCGCTGAATGCAGTTTTCGACGACAGCTTTAGCGGCAAGATCCACAAGGGGCGAAGCGGGGGCAAGCTCATCTAACTCGGTGATAACCTCAGTGATTGCCTCGTTTTTGTTGCCGTTAAGCTTTAAAAGACACTGTTTAAGCTGGGGTGCGTTGTGCCATTGCGGGTCGGTCAAAAGCCGCGTCCATGGTGAGTCAACGAAATCATCATCGATGTAGATGGTTGTATACGGCCACTTGAGCGTGTAACCGTACAAAGTGTCAGACTCATTATCGGCGAGGATCTGCGCTGCCACCTCTTCGGGGGTTCCGGTGAGCTCACAATCCTCACCACCGAGGAGTTCGCTTTCGTAGCCGTCGTAGTAGCTTTCCTCCTCCTCATAGGTGCCGGGCTCGTCTTCGCGGCTTATGAGGTTGTATTCAATATTCGTTGCGGAATAGACAGTGCTAGATTGTTCGTCATAACGCCAAGCATCGAGTGTAAATGCTTGGCCTATCAGCTCCTCGATTTCCAACCCGGTGAGCTGGAGTTTGTCGGAGCGGTCAGTTTTCGCGGTGACTGCCTCTTCCTCCACCGTGATGTTTGACCAGCGCATGGGGTAGCCCATGATTTGGAATGTGGTGGCGGCTTCGGTGTGGATTTGTTCGGTTATTGTTTCAAAGTCGCCTGTGTAGGTTTTGTCGTGGTCTTCGACGTTTTCCATGTAGCCGTGGGGTCCGACGTAGAAAATGGCGATGAGCTGGTATTTGTTCTTGCGCTTTTTCTCTACGCAGAACACAACTTCGGCGTCTGTGACGAATTCTTGGGCTTGCTCGTCGAAGGTCCACCAGTGGTGTTTCGGCCAGGTTTCGGCGAGTTTGTTTTTAAGTTCGGTTGCGGATAGTGCCACGTCAGAGGTCCCTTCGGGGTTGGTGCAAATCTATGCAAATTGTAGCTGGCACGCACCCTGGCCGTGGGGAAACGAGGGTTTTAGCATTGCTTGTCGACGCCCTTTCCGCACCAAACCCATCAAAAACGGCGATCTGCGGTGCTAAACTGCCAGGGAAAATTTGTCACGAGGAATGGGATTTTGGCAAAACATAACGATACTGACCTTCATTATGAGTTGACGGGTGAGACGAAACGGAATGCTGATGGGGTGGAGCTTTATCGCATTCGTACCAGCCGTGATATTCCCGAACGTGGCGTGAAAAGCGGGACGATTGGGGGTGTGAGCTCCACGCATGTGTCCTCGGGAAAACCACGTATTGGTAAGAAAGCAAGGGTGGGTGGTCATGCATTGAGGCTGCTAAACAGCTGCTTAGCTCGCGTATGAGCGGGAATTTTGGATCTTAATCACGATCTTGATTGTCCGCCACTGTCTGTTCCTTTTCACTCGCAATGCCGAGTGCATCCAACGCTTCGAAGTAGGGGGCGTTGAAGTCGGGTTCGTTGTAATCGGAAATGCTATTCTTGAGCACCTCCACCAGCCACGGCACGCGCTTCTTCGGCACCCACGTGACCAGAAAATCGACGCGGGGTGTATCGGAAAAGGATGATTGTTTGAGGAACATATACGCCAGGCGGAGGAAAATCTCATCCTGCAAGGCCTCATCAGCGGCTGGCCGAATGCTAATCAGCCATTCCAGAAGCTCGGCGCGGTTACCTTGAACTCCGCGTTCCATACAGTTTTCCACGACCGCTTTAATGGCAAGATCCGTGAGCGGCGATTCATGTGTCAGCTCGCGCAACGATTCTATGGTGGTAAGAACGTTTTCGTCGACACCATTGAGTTGTAAAAGAGTCTGCTTAAGTTCGGGCGCATCGCGCCAGCGCGGGTCGGACATGATGCGTATCCACGGCGAGCTTATGATTTCGTCATCGATATAAATGGTTTTATATGGCCACTTCAGCGAATATCCATACAAGGGCCACCGTTCGTCACCGGATAAGATATGCGCCGCCACTTCCTCAGGGGTGCCAGAAAGCTCCCAGCCTTCGCCATCAAGGAGCATGGTTCCATAGCCGTCGTAGTAGCTTTCCTCCTCCTCATATATTCCAGGTTCATCGTCGCAAGTGCGTAATCCAAACTCGATGTTTGTCGTGGAGTATGCGGCGTGGGTGTGCTCGTCGTAACGCCACATATCCATGGTGAATTTTTCGCCAATTAAGGCTTCCGCCTCGTGTGCGCTGAGATTCAGTTTTGCTGTACGGTCGGTCGCAATGGTTGTCGCGGTGTCTTCTACCGTGATGTTTGCCCAGTGCATGGGGTAGCCCATGATTTGGAATGTGGTGGCGGCTTCGGTGCGGATTTGTTCGGTTATTGTTTCAAAGTCGCCTGTGTAGGTTTTGTTGTGGTCTTCGACGTTTTCGATGTAGCCGTGGGGTCCGACGTAGAAAATGGCGATGAGCTGGTATTTGTTCTTGCGCTTTTTCTCTACGCAGAACACAACTTCGGCGTCTGTGACGAATTCTTGGGCTTGCTCGTCGAAGGTCCACCAGTGTTGTTTCGGCCAGGTTTCGGTGAGTTTGTTTTTAAGTTCGGTTGCGGATAGTGCCACGTCAGAGGTTCCTTCGGGGTTAGCGAACATACGTGTAAAAATTGTAGCTGCCCAGTACCGCACCCGAAACAAGGATTTCGCTGTGCTTTTCGACGCTTTTTCCGCACCAAACCCATCAAAAACGCCGGTTTGTGGTGCTAAACTGCCAGGGAAAAATTTGTCACGAGGAATGGGATTTTGGTGAAGAAAAACGCTTATGGAGTGCAGCTTTTCCGCACTTGTCAAGGCTCTTACCGCCTCGTCCACGGACCCCACCAACTCCAACACCCGAGAAGATAACCTATGGCAACCATCAATTTTTACAGCACCCAGGACGAGTACGGATTCCTCTCCAACTTCGCCGCCTACCCTTTCACCCTCAAAGGCGTGACCTGGTGCACCTCCGAACACTATTTTCAGGCCATGAAATTCGCCAACCCCACAATCCAGCGCGAAATCCGCATCTGCCCCTCACCCATGGCGGCGGCACGCGCTGGGCGGGATAGGAAGAAACCGCTGCGTAAAGACTGGGAGAAGGTGAAAGATTCCATCATGTACGACGCGGTGTGGGCGAAGTTTAGCCAAAACCCTGACATTGCCGAACGCCTCCTCGCCACGGGTGATCAGAAGCTGGTGGAGCACACTGCCAACGATTCCTATTGGGGTGACGGCGGCGATGGGAGTGGCCGCAACATGCTGGGCAAGATTTTGGAGAAAGTCCGTGACCGACTTAGCGAAGAACAGGGTGCGACATGGAACTAAGTAAGAAAATTAGGGCCGCGTTCACTGCCTTTGCTCAGATCGGCTGGAAGAATCAGCCCCGCGATCAAGCCCCCACCCTCGCGTTGGGCACGCTGGAGCAGCAGAAAATTATTGTGGCGGGGGCGCTCACAGGGGAACGCGAGCACTGGTACGCAGGTGAGCCCGTGGATAACCCGCGACGGCTACGCCACGACATGCTGCAACTGTGCGCCCTACGCTCCGAGGTGACTCCACCGCAGGCGGTGAAGCTTCTGCGCCAACTTTCGGTGCTGGATTGGGATGTTATTGCAGGCTGTCTCGAATCGAAACCACAGGTTTTCACCAGTGAGGTGATGGGCGCCCTGGCCGCTACCCGTGGTGAGTTTGGTGCGAAGGAACGTCGCCTAGCGGTGCGGTGGGCCCTTGCTAACGGCACTGCTTTCACCCCTGAGGCGTATCTGCGGCAATGGGCCGAAGTCGCGGTGAGGGTGCTGTTCACGCAGGAAAGGCAGGATAATCCTCAAGACCCTGAGCGGGAGGAAATCCTCCCCACTATGCGTGAACACCTAGAAACGGCGCGGCGTGAGGGGCTGGCAGCCGAGGGTGATCTGGGGAAAGTTCTCGGCTTTGCGGCCAGCGAGCAGGTTGTGGCGCGGGACTTCGCTTTGTCTTGGGTGGTGGAATCGGTGGGGGTGGTGTCGAAACCACTCCAGCGCAAGAACTGCGTTGCCCTTCTTGTAGAGGAGCTGAACATCACCGATGAGGAATTAAAAGCGCACGCGCCTGGCCTGTGCGCTGCGGTGGTGGGTGCGAATAAGCAGCTCATTGATGCTCTCGCCCCGCGCCTAGTGGGGGTGTTGGTGGGGCGGGAGAAGGCGGAGTGTGTGCTCGTGGCCCTGTATCACGGTACGGCGAAAACACAGGCGGCGATCCTTACGCTGCTGAAAAACTCTGAGAATCTTTCTGCTGAGTCGGTGGCGGAGCTTGGTCCGCGCGTTGCTGAGCTTGCGGCGGCGTCGAATGTGAAGGTGTCGAAGCAGGCCACCCAGATTCTTGAGCGCTGGGGGAGCGCAGGCGATCCCACCCAGCCGGTTGCGCGGGAATTTGAGTGGGTTGCGGTGCCTGATCTGTGGGTGATGCCTCGGTTTGAAAAAGGGGAGGTGAGTGTTGCGGAGCTGGGTGAGGTACTGCGGGAGGTTCCTTGGGATTTCTGCGCCCGCAACATTCACGACCACGCCACAGAACGTTTCGTGGCGCTTGCCGTTGAACTGGCATGGAATGATTATGAGGCGGCGTTGCGGGTGTTGCCGCATTCCACGTCGAAACGCGGAGTAACCCGTGTTAACCTGCCTGGTCGTGGCGATCGCAGCGGGAAGGGCAATCCCTTAGCGGAGCGTCTTTTCGAGGCGTCGGCCGCCATTGGCGCGATTCCGTGTCTGCTATCCGAGCCGTCCTTTGTGGACTTGAGCGTGAGCGTGCCGGACCTGCGCACCCGCCTTCAGCGCTACGTTGACGCTCACGCCCGGGTTGTCCCAGCCGACTTGTTCCTCGCGTTGTGTCGGCTCAGGGTTGAAGCTTCTGACAGTGAGGTTCCCATTTCTCACCTGAGCGTTGAACTCCCCGAGGGGGAGGTAAACGTTGCACAGCTGGTGAATCAGGCAATGGAGAACCCAGTGACAGATGCGCAGCGTCTGCCGGAACATCTGCGACGTTTCGGATACGAGGTGACTGCGGCGTTTCAGGCGGTGGTCCCGCAGCTTGAGTGGGGTATCCCAAGCATGTTGAAGCCACCCGCGTTAGGGAGGTATGCGATGCAGTTTATAAGTCGCCGAATCCCGTTAAACCCCGAGCAAATGATGCAGCTAATTGCGGCGTTGAAGAGTGGCGACCCTTCCGTGGTGGAGGCGGTGGATTTAGCTTTTCGACGCGGACTCCTCCTCCCCTCAACCATCGAGGCTTCCTGGTGGCCGGAGCGGAGCTTCAATAAAGTTGCGGGGATTCTTCAAGACCTTGCCGAACACGGCTTATTGGTGCTGGTGTGGCCGATGTGCGACAGTTTCCTCCTCACTGCCTCCTCCCAACCCCGCCCACCACAGGGGCTTTCTGCTGTTGCAGAACTCATGGTGGAGTTGTGCCCTAATGTGCTTCGCGCCGTGAAATCTAAGGATGTACCACACACCGTGGTGGAAAACCTGCTGGGTGTTGCTGCCTATGCAGACCAGAGGGGCTCCTCAAAGGTGGTGCTAGCGGCACAAGCGGTGCGTGAGCAATTGGAAAAAACGAAACCGTGACTCCAAAAACACATCGCTATTCTCTACGGACTCTTCGTTTATTTTGTGGCGATGGAGAAAATTCTCCTTGCGTCCCTTTCTGTCGTGGTGCTCGTTGTTGGTGCGACCGTGTTGGGATTTTTCGCAAAGCCTGATGATGACAACCCTAAAATGCCGCTGTGGGGCTTCGCCCCTGTTACTGTGTGCCACCAAGCAATGCGGCTGTGATTCCCATTGGGTTCATCACAGGGCTACTGACTTACGTGGTAGCTAGGAGAGATATTGGTAGAGCTTCTCGCACAGTGAAAGGTCCTGGGTGATCTCAAATAGACCGTTGAGAATATAGCTTGTGTACGAATCCTGGAGTGTTTCGGGAATGTTATTGCTGAGGAAGTCTATGTCTGCACACCAACATGCTTCTATCGCACAGTGGTAACCGTGTGGATCATCTTTTTGGTTGGGGACACACGTGCTTTCGTAGCGAGACCACTCCTCACGTAAATCCTCTGCTGAAAAATTCCCTGCAACAAAAGCACGGGCGCACGCCACAAGGTGCCGCATCTGATCAGGATGTGGGGCGATGGGGGCGATTTCATTTTCAAGGAAGCGAAAGAAATTGGACAGAAACTTCCCGTAATCATCCAGGATGGGTGAGTCTTCAATCGCATCTTCAAGAGCAATGAACCGAGCGAATACATCCTTCATGAGGAGCCTTTCAATGGTGCGTCGTCCTGCCTTACGGCGCATTTCTGCGGGAAGTGATGCTGGTCTTTGGCAGCAACTCGACCTCCGTGCGGTTTAGCGGTTAGTTTCGTGGCTTCGGGGATGTAAAAGTCGAGTTGAGTTAATTCCGGCGTGCCAGCTGTGTGTCCAGCTTGAGAAAACTCGGCTAGTCCACGGAGCATGGGTGATTGTTGGGTCTTGCGTCGCATAACCTGCTGCAAGGCGGCTACACGGCGCAGGTTGTGAAGACAGCTCGACCTTTGTGTGGTTTAGAGGTCGGTTTCCTAGCCTAGAGGACATAAGAGTCGAGTTGGGGAGTTGCTGCAGCGCAAACTGCTGCTTCTGCAGTGGGGAATATGGAGATTGGTTCCGGGAAACTAGTGTGGGAGGATCATATCTAGACTGCTAAAACCCCAGTTCAATACGCTAGGAGCTCAGCGAATCATCCGCTTTACGGTATAGAAGATTGGGCGTGCTTTTAGGTCAGATGGTGTCATGCGGAAAGACTGCTCGCCTGTAAATAGTTGGCGGTAGATTCTGATAACGTATTCCTAGCTTGTGTGCCAGTGAATGAGGGTGCGCCGGAGTTTTTCGAGCTGGGCTGGGATCGGGTCGATTGTAGCGACTATGAAATTGAAGGTTCGCAAAGACGGACGGGGAACAAAAACTCGTAAAGTTTTTCTAAACTTGGGCGCTCATGTTAGCCCCATTTGTTTCAATGGAGCCATGTCTTACGATTTCATTCTTTTCAGTCCTGACCGTGACGCAAACAACCAGGTAGTGGTGGATAACCGTGTTTTCTCACTCAACGAGCAATTGATGCGGCGCTATTCCTGCACGTCGACAACATCTTCACCTGAGTTGGATGTGCTTGTGGATAAGATCAACCACGACGTCGAAAAGCTTCCAGGCTTGGAGGGGGCAAGTGTGGAAGGTGACCGGATCATCCGCGTCAACACAACCATCCAGGCCCAAGAACGTGCTTTGGAATATCTGATGGACATCGCGCTGGCGAATGGGCTGGGGTTAGCGGAAGTTTCCGACGATTTTGTGGTTTTCTACGGCGACGAAAACCCCAATTTTGAGATTCAAATCGCGCGGCGAGGAAAGTATCCGGCAGTGTCAGCAGCTGCCCTTGAGGCCACGTGCACCTATATTTTGGATACGGAAACCACGAACTTTTTTCTGGTGGTGGAAGATAAAAACGACGAACAGCGTTTCGCCCAAGCGGCTAACATGTTGCTGCGACCACCCCACGAGGACGAATGGCGGATTGAATATCGCGACGGGGAAAACGCTGACCTGGTTGGCACGTACGTCACCGGTGGAGCACAAGTCGCTAAGTTTATTAGCCAGTGGATGGCGGGCGATAAAAGGTACCTAGAACTAGATTGGGAAAAGGTTGTACTTGGCGACGCCTAGCATTGTGAACATAGGAGGGCCACTTTCGTTGGATTTTTGCCGAAATTGTCTAGAATGGGTGAGCTCTTACCTAGGGCAATTGTGTTCTTTGCGGGGTACGTCGACAAGCGAAACTATGAGTATTGCCAAAACCCGAAGGTGAAATCCTCGCCCCGGCGATACACGTACAGCGATCCATAGATGAGGGGATACTGGTCGAGGAGCTGCTCGTCACAGTAGCCGTCTTCGTCGAAGCAGGCGAAAAACTCCCACCCGTCTGACTCAAGCGGATCTGTGTAGTATCCCTCTTCCTGAATCAAGGTTGGTTCGTCGCCGACTGTAAGAATCGGCGTGCGTTCCGCGTCAGCTGGCATTGGGTGCAGCCACGCCTGACGCAAAACAGGACTCGTGCCGTCATCGGCCAGCAACTGGAAGTCCGTGTGCTCCGACTGCTCAGTAAAAGGATGGCGAAACACTTTCCCGCCGTTGCTTGGTTAAATGTTGTGTTCAATCCGGTAATCGAAATCTTGGGCAAGGAAAACGGAGAGCGCATCGTGATCATCGAGGGCGAAAGTGAAAAGGAAGCCGTACGTGGCTTGATCACCCTGCAGGAGGTCGGTGCGAGTGTCGAACCACGCTGGGGGATTACCGCCCACCCACCCCAGTGGTGAGGGGGTAGACATATCTGCACGGAAAGATTGCGTGGTGGTCATGGGGGATATTTTAGCCTGGGCTAGTAGCACGCCTAAGCTTTTCGACGACCTCCTTAGCGCGGATGAGAACCTTCGCCTTCCCTTTCCGCGTGGCGAGTGCATGCAGCCCCGGAAGTGAACGCGCCGAATCGGGGGTTGCGGGGAGGAAATAGTCGATCGCGTCAACCGCATCAATGAGCCCGCGCGGGAGCACCTCAGCTAAAGCTGCGCGGCCAACAAGCTGGTCGAGCACATCCCACACCACAGCGAGTATTCCTTCTTCGGCAAGCTCTTTCAATGCTGCGACGAGAGCCGGAATGTGGGTGAGCTCCTCGTCATCCTCATCGAGAAAAGCGACATCCGCCACCCCAGGAATGAGCAGGCCGCAACGCCACGCATCGGTGACCGCCTGGTGAAGATTGGGGTCGGGGGTGCGCTGCACCCCGAGGAGATTCACCGCGGCACGCGGGCCCAAGGGCGATTTTTGCCGTGAGCAGTCTAACGCGGTAGCTACTACCGTGCGGTGGCGTTCGGTTGTCCAAAACAGGTTATTTACCAGTGAATCACCGAAGGTGGGAAGCCATGAGTGCTTCAGCTCGGCATAAAGCGGTTGCCCGAAAAACTGGGTGAAAGGCTCGAAGGCGGGGATCGAGTCCAGCGGAAGGGGCGCGGGGTGCTGGTTTGGTTTCCACGCGGCGAGATTTTCAGATACGGGGTGGCGCAGATACTCCGCTACAAGTGTCCCCACATCAAGCCGCGACCCATCGGGGAGGGTGAGTGTGAGGGGGAGCGTGGTGGCGGTGTCGATAAGCTGCGTGAGCTCGGCGGCATCAACGATTGTGGTGTCCGTGCGTAGCAGTGCACGCAGCAGATCAGCGGGGTAGATGATGGCGGATTCGTCGTGGTAGCGGCGCAACCGGGAAAGCAGGTCGCGAGGGTCGATGCGGAAATCAATCCACGTTGGCTCAGAGAGCAGGCACGGCAACTGGTCGAGCACCGCCGTGATCCCAGCATCCCTGTCGAGATACGTGTAGGCTGAGGGCGCCGGCGGTGAATACGTTGTGCCCTGCACCCACCCGACCAGCGAAAACGGCCACAGATTGGTACTTGTACCCACCAGTACCCGGCGCGCGGCCTCCTTGTTCGCGTGGGCGAAACACAGAACTTGTTCCGACTCCAGCGAACCCACACGAGAATTTTTAGGGTCGGTGATGATTGCCCAGTCGTGGTGCAGGTCGTCGATGGTCATGCGTGAGATGTCGAAGCGGGGTACCTCCCACAGTGGTGGGGTGTTTTGCCAGAGGTTTGTTGGGTTAGTCTTGGGCTCCGGTTCGGTTGCGTCCATGCCCCAACTGTCGAGTACCCGGCGCGCGGCGGTGTTAATCTGCGGGTCGTTGATTGAGGCTAGTTCGAGCACACGAGGGCGGAGTTGTTCGTGGCTGGGAGTTGTAATCAGAATGTTAAGCGCTGCGATTTGGTGTTTTTGGGCGGGGGTGTAGAGTGCGGCTAGTGCTAGTTCTGGGTATTCGGGCAGGTGGTGGAAGGGTAAGAGGGGGAGGATGAGGTGTTGAACAATGGGGGCTTCGATGCTGGGGAGGGTTGTGATCTGTGGGGCGAACGCGGTGAGTTCTTGTGGGGTGATGCGTAGTTGATCTGTAAGAACTGAAACCCACGCCTTTCGGTCGCTTGCTTTGATTGCGTGGCTGAGCCCTTCCCATGCGGCGTGGATGGCGTCGTCCCTAGTAAGCCAACCTGCCCGCAGTGCGCCTGTTGCTGGAATGCCGAGGTGAAGCGCTAGGTGGAGGTGTTCGGTGAATCTGGTTGCAAACAATTCGACGGGGTTGTCTGCTATCAGCAACGCCCAGTCGCGCAGGTACTCCACATTTTCTGGTGGGGGAGCATCAAGTTTCAGCATTGCAGTGACCACAGTCGCCCCGAATGCACCAAGCTCGTTGCGCCTGAGGCGGTGTTGTGGGCGGCACGCGACCTGACAGAAGGCACGCGTATATTCTGTACCCTGTTCTACCAGGGCTAAGCACAGGATCGCCGGTGGGGTTTCCGATAGGAGGGGGAGGGTGTTGCGTGGGTTGACCCGCAAGCGGACGGCGAGGATTCCCAGTGCGGGGGCTGGGTGCGAAATGCGGGTTTTCTCAAGGTAATTCCGCGCCCGATCTTGCTGCTTAAGGCTGCCTAGAGTCAGGTGAAGGGCATCGTCGACGCTTACTTCCAGCCATTCGTGGGGAATACTCACTACGGTTGTCCCATCTGGTTGTTGAAAAAAGTGTGCAGTTGCTGCGCTTTGGTTTTCGCAGCGCACTTCTTGCTCATTGCGGCGAGTGTGTCGAGGCTGTCCCACTCTGTCGCCGGGATGTGTCCGCGCCGGGTGGCTTCGGCGAGGATGGGGGCGTGTTCGCAGGCGAAGGTGAGCACGCGTGCGGCCCACACCGGTGGGGTGGTGCAGGCTGCGGCGTGTGTGAGGGCGACGGTTATTACTGGCCACAACCAGGGGAGGGTTTCGGGATTGCCGGTGATCGCTTTTAGGCACATATCGGGGCGAAAGTCGGGGAAGTGCAACAGTTGCTCCACGAAGATGCGTATGGAGGTAGCCCCGCACAACTGGTTTCGGTAATGACGCCACGGGTTATCGGTTGCACCTAACCCCAGTTGTGCGAGCAGCACGAGGGAGACAAACGGTGGGCTGTCGTTTGATTGTGTGGTGGATTTGCGTGCCCAGGGGCTGAAAAGAACCTGCGTGCCGTCGGTATACAGCGAACCCTTGCGTCCCTGCTTCAGACACGTGAGACTGGTGGGGTTGCATTGGGCAACAGTGATGGGGTGCTCAATCCCCGGCACGGTGAGTGTGATTTCTTCCTGCGGGTTGCGTGTGTAGGCACTGATCCGCACCCCATCATCCGTGTGGGGTTTCGTTCCGGCACTGGTCGGCCAGATCCGTTCGAAACGTTCACCCGCTTCTTGCTTGTCGACGCGGCCACCGGTGGGCACATCCGCGGCGGGCAGTTGCGCCACAACTTGCTGGGCTAACCGAACCGCCTCGGATTTCCCAGCCCGTTGGGCAAACAGCCGCAGGCCAGGTAGCGTGCGGGCCTCGTTGGGGACGGTGGGAAGATAGTATTCGCAGGCTGTGACGATCTCGAGTGTGCCTGCCGGAAGACGCTGCATCGTAGCGATGCGGCCAAGAAGCTGGTCGAACACATCCCACACCACAGCGAGCATTCCTTTATCGGCAAGCTCTCGTAGGGCGGTGACTAGAGGCGGGATCTGGCTGAGTTCAGCACCCCAATCAAGCTGCCCCACATCCGACACCCCAGGTATCAGAAGGCCACGGCGCCACGTGTTAGTCACCGCCTTGTGAAGTAGCTGGGCAGTCTCAGGGTCGGTGGCGCGTTGAACCGCGAGAAGATTCATGGCAACACGGGGACTCAACGGCTTGGCACGCCGTGAGCACTCTATCGCCATGGCGACCATCACGGGGTTTTTGCCATTTCGCCACACCAAACTCCGGAAAACACCATCACCAAAATTGGGTAGGTAGAAAGGAAGAGGCTTGCACCGCAGCTCCTGGCCGAAATAAGCCACCACATCGTCAAACGCAGGAGAAGAGAGCGGGATGAGGTTATTGAAAACATCAGGCTTGAGATCGCTAGGCTTTTCCGAGACTGGATTCTGGAAATACTCAGCAACAATTCTTCCTGCCGAAACAACGCAATCCTCGGCTACCGTGACGGTTAAGGTGAGCGCGGTGGCGGCGTCGATAAGCAACATAAGCTCGGTGGGGGACACCGCGGACACATCGGTGCGCAGCAACGCTTGGAAAAATCGGGTGGGAAAATGGTTGCCTGCGTGGCTTCGTAGCAGCAAAGCCTGTCTAATAAATCGCCTGGGTGGATGCGGAAATCCACCCAGGTTGGCTCCGACAGCAGCAACGGCAGATCGTCGAGGACACTGGTGATTAAATGATTGCGATCACACAGCGTGAACGCCGTAAACTCCTCCTGCTGCGGGGGATCGTCTTGAGCCCAAGACACCAGAGAGTACGGCCACAACTCATCGGCGGTGCCGCTCAATATTTGCCGCAACACCTGCTTATCCGACTTCGCCAACCGGTGGGCGAAACACACAACCCGCTCCGCCTCAAGCGAAAAACTCCGCGGATGGTTGCCGCCATAAACCACAGCCCAATCGTGGCGGAGATCCTCGAGAGTCATCGCGGAAACATCGAAACGGGGAACCTCCCACACCGGCGGGGTGGGCTGCCACACGCCATCGGGGCAGGTAGGGCTAGGTTCAGGAGTTGACGCGGCAACACCCCACCTTTCCAACACATGCTGAGCGCAAGCAGCAACCCCCGAATCCGAATCCGCCGCCAATTCCTGCACCCGCGCCACCGCCTCCGGCGCACACTCATCCGCAATACAGTTGAGCACAGCCTTGAGCTGCTTCTTTGTCCGCACGTACAGCGCATTGAGCACCAGCGTGCTGCGCTCCGCCACACTTTTTTGGCGCAACAGAGGCACAATCAAGTGCGCCACCACCGCATTTTCACCCGGCGGAAGGGACGCGACTTGGGCAGCGTGGGCGCAAAGCTCCGTGGCGGACACCCCAAGATCACTGGTGAGCGCCTTAATCCATGCCTTCCTATCGCCCGGGCGCGTGGCGGTATTAAGCCCTGACCATACCAGCGCACACGCCTCATCCCTCGTTAGCCAACCATGAACCACCGCAGTCTTTGGCAACGTGCACAATGCCCCCATAGCAGGAACCCCCAGCGCAACAGCCTGAGAAAAATACTCGCGAAACATCGCTCCAGGAAAAAGCAGGGGATTGCGGGCAATGAGGATGGACCAGTCGCGGAAAAACTCAACATTATCCGGCGGGGGACACGACAACTCGACTGCCGCCATCACAGCCATCTCGCCGAAATCACTCAGCTCGTGGGTGCGCACCCGAAACTGGAGTCTGCACGCGGCGGCGATGAAACCACGTACATACTTTTCACCCCGTTCAACCAGCGCCCTTGCTGCCGTTTTCGCTGGGTGTGGTGGCAAAAGCTCCACCACCTTGTTAGGGTGCACCCCCAACCTGATTGCAAGAATCCCCAGCGTGAGGTCGGGTTCCGTGAGCTTTTCCAGCAACACCTTCGCCTGTTTTTGGTGCTCAGCTTCACCGAGCGGTGCGGTGGCCGCCTCGGACGCGGTGACACTCTCCCAGCCGATGAGTGCGCGGATTGTTGTGGGGTTGGGGTTCATTGTGAGCAAATTCCTTCGTGCTATGTGGCAGGGGTGTCGACCATGTGTAAATCAATGTGGTAGCTCACAAGATCCCCGTCGGCGCTAAACCCAGCCAACACTGGGTAGAATCCGTCGCCCCAACCGGAGAAACTCATCACCACATTCTCCCCACCTGTGACGAATGGTAGCGGGACGTTGGCAACGGAATGTGCGTAGTGGTCAGGGTTTTCTAAAAGACTGAACCAGCTATCTGGTTGGTGGTGGTCGGTTAAAGTATCGACAAAATCGATGTCGTTTTCTTCAATATGCTTCTTCATGGATTCCGCCGCGATCCTATCCACGAAAGCCACAATTCCTGCATCCACGCCCACACCAAATACCCACTCTTCGTCCGCGGCCTTGTCTTGGTCAACGTTAAGGGGCGTTGCGTCCTCGAATCGGACGGCTGGGTCATCGCTGAAAACAACACTGAGGTATGCAACACGCGGGTCCGGTTCTTTGTTTTCCGTAGTGTGCGCCACGGTGGCGAGTACCGTGAACTCGCCCTTCGGGGCGGAGTAGTAGCCAGCATCGCCGAGGGAAACAAACGGATCGCAGGCTTCGATCAGCCCAGATGTGAGAAGGACTTTCCCAACAGGTATCTGCTCAAGCCGGTAAGTGGCACCCATAACCGTGTCGGCGGCACGGTCGGCGTAGGCGTAGCATGGTCTTTCCCTCATAACAGTAGAAGATAGCAGCGCACACGTGACCGCTACGGCGTAAATCAATAGGAGTTAACTAAGTTTTTGGTGCGCTTTCCTCACCAACCCCTTGAATGGGCCAATCGGGAAAACTGGAAGCTCAAGCAGATACTCTTTTACTTGTGTCTTGAGGAACTCCTGTGAGAAGAATCTGATCACGGATGATCTCGTTGAGAAAACCTCAGTGCTCAAGCATTCATAGTGTTAACCTTGCGCAAGGAAATGTCTAAAAAGGAACGGTACCGTGGCAAAAGATAACGAAAAAGCTCTCCACTACGAACTCACCAGTGAGACAAAACTCAACTCAGAGGGAGTTCAGCTTTTTCGCATTCGCGCCACCCGGGATATTCCTGCTCATGATGTGAAGAAGGGGGATGTTGGTGGTTGGGTGAGTTCCACTCATGTGTCTTCCGATAAACCGCGGATTGGGAAGAATGCGTGGGTTGCTGAAGATGCCGAAGCGTGGGAAAACGCTCGGATCACAGGACACGCCTATGTTGGTGGCGAAGCCCGTGCGTGCGGGAAGGCGCGGATCAAGGGGCATGCCACAGTTGGTGAGTGTGCATTGGTGGCAGGACGTGCTCTTGTGGCGGGGAAAACCAAAGTGTGGGGTGATGCTGTGATCGACGGCCATGCCCGTATTCGTGGGGAATCGTTCATCAGTGAAGGCGCATGGGTTTCTGGGCACGCTCGTGTGGAGGATTCAACTGTGCAGGATTCCTCAATTTTCGGCCGTGCCGTGGTCAAAGAAAGCAGGTGTGGTGCGAAGGCACGGATTTCTGGGAATGCCTTTGTTCACGGCACTGTTGTGGACTTTGCGTGCCTTTCTAAAAATGCTCACGTTGAGTCTTGCGAGGATTTTATTCTCCTTGGGCCGTTTGGGAAACAGGCACATCACGTCACCGCTTTCCAGACCGAGGGTTGGGCGGATAGAGCAGCGGAAACTGAAACGGTATTGAGAGAAATCATGATGGACCCCATCAATTGCCAGCTTGTGTACGCCGCGCATCGGGCGTTACAGGCACGGATCAGGCGTTCGGCGTCTAAGTAACACGAGGTCTTTTCTTGCGGTGAAAGTGAACACGGCTATTCTTGAAGCGCAGGAATGCGGATTGAGCATGGAAAACACATTGATGGGAAAAGCTAGGTGACCCGGCTAAATCTGCGGAATTACCTCTTTGGAAAAGAGGATCTTTCTTGTATTTTCCAAGATTATCCACCGAAATGTTTCGAGCCTGCAATAGAAAGCTATAGTTTGTGCTTTTCCACAACCTCCCGGGCGCGGCGAACAGCTTTCGCATTCCCTTTCCTTGCTGCTAGTGCGTGGAGGCCAGGTAAAATACGTGCCTCGTTGGGTACATGGGGGAGATACTCATCGACAGCATCCACAGTAAGGATCAGATTGGGGTGCAGTGGATAAAGCGCGGCCTGCCCCAAGCGTTGATCGAAAATGTCCCACACAACGGACAACATTCCCAGCTCGACAAGTTCTTTCAGTCGGGTGACCTCGGCGGGAACACTGTGGTGGATATTGCCTTCCTTTAGGTGATCAAGCCGCGCAACGTTCGGGTGAATCAGCCCCCGCGACCACGCGCCCTGGATAGCCTGAACAATCGCTGCGGCGACACTCTCTTTTTCCGGGATACACAACAAGAGGTTGATCAGCTGCGCCGAATCCAACGGTGCGGGCTGATGGGCAAGCCACCACGCCGTCTTAAGCATGCGCTCATGATCCTCGTTAAAGCCTTGCAGGTTATCGAGCACCGCGTGGGGCATCAGTGGGAAAACCTCAGGTAGAAGCGGCAGTTTCTCCTTCGTGATCAGTGTGAAGCGCAAGGATTCTCGCCCTACACCAGAAGGCTCAGCCACTGGTTGCGCGGGGTAGTTGGCTAGGAACTCGGCGAGGGTGATGGGGGCGGGCGTGTTGTCGTCGAAAAGCACAGGCACAGTAAGAGCCGCACAACGCCGCGCCCAGTCGCCGGGAATCCTTGTGACGTCGAGCCGTAGGAGAGCGCGCTGGAAATCCGCGACCCGCGCGGGGATATTGTGCTGTTGAAAAAGCTCAAGGCGGGTGAGCAGGTCGGCGGGGTCGATGCGGAAATCCACCCAGGTAGGCCGCGACAAGGCGCACGGAATGGTGCCCAAATCCCGCACAATTGCGGCCGCGTGATCGGCCCCATTCGTGGAATCCGGCGCGCACAATGATCCCTTCGTCCACCTGTTGAGCACGGGAAAATCCCGCGCTGACACCCCGCTGACCGCGCGTTTGGCCGCCGCAACATCCGAGAGTGAAAGCTCAACAAGTTGCGCAAGAACCTTCTCTACCGCCAGACAGTCTTGCGTGGCAGCCTTCAAGTTCGCCACAATCCCATCCACCGTGGCAGGGCCAGGCTCGAACCGGGGAGTCGTCCACGTTGGCGGGGTAGGAGACCACAATGGAACCACTGGTTGCGGGTGCTCTGGAGCATGCCCCACCAAATCCTTTGCAAGTGCTGCAACCTTCGCATCCCGAGACTCTGCCAACTCACGTAACTGTTCCGCATACCCAGAACGGTCATCAGTACGCAGCGCCAACGCCTGCAACACCGCAACCAGAGTCTTCCGGGAGCGCGCACAAAGCGCCGGAACCGCAAGATCAGCCGGCCTGTCAGAATCCACAACCGGCAACAGTGGAAGCGCAAACAGCGTAATCATCGGCTCCTCCACAGTCGCCACAAGCGGCACAATCTGATCAAGATGCGGCAGCATGTGCGCAGGCGAAAGCTGAAAATCCTGCACCAACAGCTGTGCCCACCGCTTCCGATTGCCCGGGCGAACCGCAGAACTCAACGCGCGGAAACACATATCGATAGCCTGCTCACGCGAAAGCACGCCATGTTTGACCGCGCCGGGCAACAGATACCCAAACGGGCTGGTGGCGGGTACGCCGTGGCGAAGGGCAGCGTGGAAGAACTCGACAAACTGGGGAAGAACCAGATCAAGGTGGGGGAGGTTTCTTGCAATGTGAAACTTCTCGGGCAGCCCCGACGGGTTGAGTACATTCGCGGCAAACAGGGCCCAATCCTTGTAAAACTCCCCCGACTCAGGTGGCGAAACAAGACCGTGAAGTACCCAATCCACCACGAAACACCCCAACCGGCTTTCCTCGTGGGTGCCCGAACGTAAGGAAGGATCGCAGGCGAAACGCACAAGTTTGTTCAAAAAATCGGGGCCGTAACCGCGAAGAATCTCCCGCACAGCATCAAGGGGAAGAGGGGAATGGATCTTCATATCAGACAAAAGCTCCGCAACCCGCATAAGGGGCATCCCCAGCCGGAGGGCAAACAGGGCTAATCTGACATCATCCACATCAACATGGATCGTGGTGCACACCGAAAAATTTTGATCCAACGAGTAGGAGCGAAACGGCCCGCTTTCTAAACCTTCCCGTGCTTGCTGTTGCTGCGTGGCGGTACCTATCGTGTGGGTTGGTGTGAGCTCAAGGGGGATTTCACCCCAGCCGAGCTGGGTAAAAATGCTGGTAGCGGTGTCAAGGTGCGGGTTCGGTGTGGTCATGGTTGTGTGAAAAACTGGTGGAGGGTTTTTGCCTTCTTTGTGGCGGCGCTCGGCTTAGGGTAACAGGTGGTGAGCGTGGCCAGCGCATCCCATTTTTCTGCTCGGATGTGGCTGGGTGTGTGGCGCTTGAGGGCATCTTGGTGGAATGCTATCGCATCGAGGACCTTGTTCAGCCACCGCGGCTGCTTCGGCAACGTGGCAGCATAGGCGACAGGTTCGGTGAGCATCGGCCACAAATGCTCGATAAACTCAGGCTTTTCGGTGAGCACATACAGTGCCTTCGCGGGGCTGAACTCTTCCAACCCCAACACTTGGTGCATGGCTGCCTCAATCCCAGGTGCACCCACAAGACCCTCTTCCACTAGGGAACTGAGCTCTTCGCGCATCGAATAAGGCTCGAACTTGGAGCACTGATACGCCACAACCACAGCAATGAAACTATCCGGAATCACCACAGGCTCATCCCCTAGGCGGTCGCGGCGCGGCGTTTCAACAATCTGTGCGCCATCCCAGTACAACCAACTCTGCTCACCCGACTTGGTGCGGAAACTTAACCGTCCCTCCTCATACAGGTAGTCGGTGGCCCAGCCGGTGAGAAATACCTCAAACGGCTGTGGATGTCCTGGTAATTGCAGAAAAACCTCATTCGCGTTCCCTGAGGAGACGAGGCTTCCGCTGTCAGGAATATGTGGGATTACATCGCGTGACCAGGAGGTTTCTGGCTTCTTCGGCTTCGAAGCTGGGGTGGTAGCACTTTCCGGAAGAGCAGATACCGCCTCCTTCGCAAACATGACTGCTTTATTTTTTGCCTTGCTTTCTGCGAGTGCGCGCAGTGCTGGCACGTGGGCGACCTCACTTGGGGCTTGGTTTTCTGTGAGGGCGTGGGTGATTGAGGGTGCGTAGTCGGCCATGGCGTGGGCGACATGGTGGATTCCGGTGAGTGGTTTCGGCTGGGTGTGGGAGTAGTTGAGGATGTGTTCCCACAGTGGCCAGCACACGGACAGCAGGCCGGCGTCGGCAAGCTCGCGAGTAGTGTCGATGAGCTGGGCCAGATGCGTTGGGGTGTTGTTGGTGCCGTCAAGGTACGCCACGTCGGCGACGTTGGGGAGGATGAGCCCGCGTCGAAAAGCTGTGATGGCGGCATCACAAGCTTTCGCTTTCGTTTCGGGTTTTCCGGCGCGGAAAAGCGCCAGCAGATTCACCGTATCCGCAGGTGACAGGGGTGTGCGGTGGTGGGCTAGGATGATGCAGTCCGTGTCGGCGTGCGCGTTGGCCTCGTCGGGGAAAATGATGAATGTCCGATCCAAGGATTCAGCATTCGGGAAGGTCAGGCCGTTGCAGTCGTGCGGCCACGCATCCTTGATTTCCTGTTCGGCGGCTGTGTCGGGGTGTTCCGGCTTGTGGTGCATGCCCGTTTCGCGCCAACACGTGGTGAGGAAAGCTGCGATGATGTCGTTTTCAGGCGCATCGTGCTTGTCGACGGCGGCAACAAGCTCGTCTTTTTCGCCTGCGGTGAGCCGGAGTCGGCAGAGCGCGAGAACCAGATCGCTCGTAAATACGGTGCAGTTTTCTGCGCGGTAGCGTTCGAGTCTGCTTAAGAAATCAGGCAACGCGAGCGAGAAATCACGCAAAGACGGCGTGGAAAGAAGGCACGGGATACGCTCGAGACGACAGATGGCGTGGTGATCCCTCGTGAAATCGTGCTGGTCATCAGGAAGAGCGCCGCGAGCCCAGCCCTGCAAAACCCCATCCCAGTGAGTATCGGCGGCAGCGCTGAGGACGCGGCGGACATCGTCGGGGTGGGTGAAAGCACGTTCCACTGCGAGAGCTAGGAATTCTTCTGAGGCAACATCGGCGATGTGATCCCACTGCCCATGTGTAAGCCGGGCGAAGCTTTCGGCGAGATCACTAGTGGACGGGGCAAACGGCGACGGCGCCCACAACGGTGGTGCGGGAATATAAGGCACGATGCTGGTTTCTGCGTTGGGTGGTGGTGTGGCAATGCCCCAGCTGGTTGTAAGTGCGGCGGCGAGTTTTTGGATGTGGGTGTTGCTGTGGCCAGTTAGCTCCGCGATTCGTGGTCCAAGGGTTGCGGTGACGTCTGGGTGCGGGGTGAGCTTTGCGAGTGTTTTCAGTACGAGGGTGAGTGCTTTGGCGGTTTTCGCGTAAAGCGCGGGCAAAGCATGGTCGGTGAGTTCCTTAAGATCTAGGTGTGGGATGAGTGGGACGGCGATGTGTTCGATGAGTGGGGTTTCGCCGGTGGCAACGGCTTGGTTTAGTTGCTGTGCGTGGGGGAGGAGTTCTTCGGGCGTTGCTTGAAGGTCGGTGGTGAGTATTTCTGTCCAGCGTTTCCGGTCGCCGGGTCGGGTGGCTAGTGTGAGTCCTTGAATGACAAGCTCTAGTGCCTTTTCGCGGGTAACCCAACCGCGGCGTAATCCCTCGCAGAATACATCGCCGAAATGCCCTGTCACTGGTACCGCATTGGTGACACCGTGGGTGACGTGTTCAACGAAACGGGGCTGAAGGATTGTGTCACAGTGCTGCTCGCAAGCCGAAGACGAATGGAAGATTCCGCAGGTGTGTTCCACCCAGTCAGTGAAGTATTGCGGTGCTTGAAGGATTGGTAGGTTTTTCTCGTGCACGCAACGCACCGCCAATTCCGCCAGCACGGAAGTTTGTTGAGCACCAAGACCACGGATTCTTTCGTAGCCGCGGTTGAGAAATTCTTCGATGAAAACCCC
Source organism: Corynebacterium mustelae (assembly GCF_001020985.1). Classification (NCBI taxonomy): domain Bacteria; kingdom Bacillati; phylum Actinomycetota; class Actinomycetes; order Mycobacteriales; family Corynebacteriaceae; genus Corynebacterium; species Corynebacterium mustelae. The sequence goes on along the minus strand of NZ_CP011542.1, from coordinate 2,136,505 downwards.
ATCAGAAGCAGCCAGGATTGTAAACACAGTGGGTTGATCAAGGTCACGGATTGTCGAAGGTGACAACGCCCGATCGGGAACCGCCCCGACACGCAACAGGTAGAACAGGATGTTTGCCACCCAATTTTCACCAATATGCGATTGGTTTAGCCACGTCCCAGGTTTAAGGGCTTTGATGAGCAGATTCTGTTGGTCATCAGTGCCCAGCGGCAGGCGAAGAACATCGGCGGGCTGGGCGTTTGCCCACCCAAGTTCGGTGAGGGTGTCGAGGGCTTTCGTAAGTTGCGTGGACATGGTGACCAATCTCTTTCAGAGTGCACAGACGTTGTGAGGTGGTTTTCAGGGGTGGAAGAAGCAGTTGAGCTGGTCAACCTTGGTTTTAGCGGCGGATTTCTTCGTCATGGTGTGAGCAAGGGTGGAGAGTGGTTCCCATTTTTCTGCCGGGATGTGGCTGGGAGTGTGGTGCTTGAGGGTGTCTTGGTGGAAAATCACAGCATCCAAGATGGCGTTGAGCCACTTCGGTGTCGTGGGCAGTGTTGCCGCGTGCGCGAGGGGTTCGGTGAGCATTGGCCACAGGTGCTCGATATACTTCGGAGTTTTGTTGAGTAAATAGAGCGCTGTGCCAGGGTTGAAGTCGGGGAAGCGCAGAAGAGTGCGCATGGCAGTTTCGATGGCAGGCGCCCCAACATGTTTCGTATGAAGCAGCTCGGGCAGAAGGTAAAGAGCGGCGTGGCGTTCTTTGCAGGAAAGTTGCGCAAGAAGTGCGGCAACGAAACTGTCCGGAATAACAAAATCCGTCTCCACTTCATCGTCACCGTAGGTTGATCGTCCCGTTTTCATCGAGGCGGTTGCGGCATCCCAATAAATGACTTTCCAGACGTCCGCAGGTGTGCTGACCTCAAGTTTTCCGTTTTTGCTTAAAGAATCCGATCGATGGAGGTGAACCGTGAGGGGCTTGCGGAATCCTTGGGGTTTGAGCGTGAGCGGGAACAGGCTACCACCTGTTTCAGGGTTTGGAACAAAGTCCGTGTGATCGGGCGTGTTAGGTGTGATGGTGGTCGACCACGCCTGTACAGGTACGGCTGGTTTTAAGGTGGGCGCTGCCAGATTGGTGGTTGGTAAAAGCGCCACTGCTTGCTTGGCGTATTCTACCGCTTGGCTTCGTGCAGTACTTGCTGCAAGGGCCCGAAGCGCTGGTGCCTGTGCAGCCTCACCTTCTGCTTGCTTTTCGACGACCGCGTGGGCGATCGAGGGCGCATAGTCGGCCATGGCGCGGGCAACGTGGTGGATGCCGGTGAGTGGTTTGGGGAGGTTGCGGGAGTAGTCGAGAATGTAGTCCCACAGTGGCCAGCACACGGAAAGCAGGCCAGCGTCGGCAAGTTCACGGGTAATATCCGTCAGCTTGGCAAGGGTTGCTGGGGGTTTACCGTCCCAAGTGAAAAACTCCTCGTCGGCCACGCTGAGGTCTTTTAACCCCCGCGTGAACACGTTGAATGCGGCTTGAAGCGAGGTGAACCAAATTTCGGCATTGCCATCGCGGTAGAGGACCAGCAGGTTCTTCACTATGGCCGGATCGAATGGCGGTACCTCCGTGTAAGGGACGAACACGGTATCGCCAGCAAGTCCCGCTGTTACAGAGACGTTCCGGCTGGTGGCGTCGCCGTGACTGGAAGTCTCCAGGAACTGTGGACCAAGGGTTTGGGTGGTTTCTGGGGTGGGGTTGATATTCGCGAAGGTTTTCTGCAGAAGGGACAGCGTTTTTGCGGTTTTGGTGGTGGATTTCTGTTTCGTGGTGTGGGCAAGGGCGGACAGTGGTTCCCATTTTTCTGCCGAGATGTGGCTGGGCGTGTGGTGCTTGAGGGTGTCTTGGTGGAAAATCACAGCATCCAAAATGGCGTTGAGCCACTTCGGTGTTGTAGGCAGTGTTGCGGCGTGCGCGAGGGGTTCGGTGAGCATCGGCCACAGGTACTCAATTAATTCCGGTTTTTCATTCAGCAGGGCAAGAGCCTTCCCCGGATTGAAGTCGGGGAAGCGAAGAAGCTTCCGCATTGCTGCTTCAATAGCTGGCGACCCGATATGCGCAGACCGGAATAGTCTTGGTAGCTGCCGTTTCGCTTGGTAGCGATCACCAGAAGAGAGGTGAGCAAGCATGACTGCGACAAAGCTGTCGGGAACCACAAATGGAACGTGTTCCTTGTGCGCGGTGGGATCTGGCAAGTCGAAGTAGGCGTCAGTTCTTTCCTCGGCCACAAGCGAAGCGGTTTCGGAATCCCAGAAGAGGTAATTCCACACATCGTCTGGTGTGGTGACTTGAAGTTTTCCTGTGGTGCAGAAATCGATGCTGGTGTCGTATTGGGTAGTGAGCGGTTGTTCAAAACCCGAAGGTTTCACAGTGATGGGGTAGAGACCACCTGTTTCAGGGTTCGGGATAAATTCTGTGACATCTGGTGTGTTGGGAATGATTGTGGCGGACCAAGTTACTGGCTGTGTTGTGGATGCTGGTTGAGCTGCGGAATCCTTTGTGAGCACGGGCAGGTGTTGCACCGCTTCCTTGGCATAGGTGACTGCTTTATTTTTTGCTTTACTTTCTGCGAGTGCACGTAGTGCTGGTACCTGCGCAACCTCAACTTCTGCTTGGTTTTCTGTGAGGGCGTGGTTGATTGAGGGTGCGTAGTCGGCCATGGCGTGGGCAACATGGTGGATTCCGGTGAGTGGTTTCGGCTGGGTGTGGGAGTAGTTGAGGATGTGTTCCCACAGTGGCCAGCACACGGATAGTAGGCCGGCGTCGGCAAGCTCGCGAGTAGTGTCGACGAGCTGGGCCAGATGCGTTGGGGGATGGTCGCGCCAGTCTAAGTGTTTGATATCGGCAACATTGGGGCGGAGTAAACCCCTGGTGAAGGCGGTGACAGCTGCGTTGAACGCGCGTTCTTTTGTCGCGGGATTCCCTGCACGATACAGGGACAGGAGGTTCATGGACATGCCAGGTTCAAGCGGTGAACGGCGGTAAGAAAGCTGATCACAATAGCGGTCTACGTTAGAATTCGCTTCGTCGGCGAAGATGAAAGCTGTTGCTACAACATCGCCGAACAGTGGGAAACTACTCAGATAACCACCGCCGAGTTCTTTATCGCCACCGAAGAATTCGGGAAATTGCCACAACGTTTCGGGGATTGGGATTGTTGTCTCCGCGTAGTCATCGCGATAAGACAAACCAGGATCGACGAACGGATCGGCGATATAAGCGGCGAGTACTTCACCCACCGTATAAGACACGTCTTTCCGCGCCGAGACGGAAATAGGGATGCTGAACTTTCTCAAGATTTCTTGCGTCGCGGGGATGTCGATGCCTGAAACGTCTAGGCGTGTGATTGCCAACTCTAAGTCGGAGGCAATTGCCTTCGCCCCAGACTCAACGTAACGCTCAAGCCGCTCGAGCAGGTCGGGGACAAGGATGCTGCGGTCCACGAAAGAGGGGCGTGCCAGAAGGCACGGGATCTTTCCTAGCCGTGACAAGGGGCCGAAGTAGTTTCCGTGAAACTCCCTCAATCTTTCATTGATTTTCTTTCCCGTTACCCAAGTGTAAATAAGCCCTTTCTCGTCGCGTTCGGTGACACCGCTGAGCGTACGTCGAGTTTCTTCGGGATTGCTGTATGCGCCCTCAACAATGAGGTGGATAAGTTCTTCACTGGCAAGAGTGCTGTTAAATGGATCATCAAGATCGCCTTCCGCGAGCTTAGCTGCTAGATCTGCTGGCTTGGGTGCGAACCGCTCCACGTTCCACACTGGTGGTGCTGGGATGTATGGGGTGAAGGTGGTGTTTGGTGTCGCGTCAGCGCCTTCATCTTGAGGGACGTTCCAGCTGGTTGTAAGTGCGGCGGCGAGTTTTTGTATGGGTAGGTTTCCGTGGTAGGAAAGCTCCACGATCCGTGGCCCAAGGGTTGTGGTGACGTCCGGGTGAGGGGTGAGCTTTGCGAGTGTTTTCAATACGAGGGTGAGTGCTTTGACGGTCTTCGCATAAAGCGCAGGTAAAGCGTAATCGGTGAGTTCCGCAGCGCCTAGGTGTGGGATGAGGGGGACGGCAATCTTTTCAACGATCAGGCCCTCACCAGTAGAAACGGCTTGGTGTAGTTGCTGTGCGTGGGGGAGGAGTTCTTCCGGTGTTGCCTGGAGGTCGGTGGTGAGTATTTCTGTCCAGCGTTTCCGGTCGCCGGGTCGGGTGGCGAGTGTGAGCCCTTGAACAGCGAGGCTGAGTGCTTGGTCGTGGGCGATCCAGCCGCGATTGTGTCCTGCTGCAAAGACTGTGCTGAAAGGTCCTGTTGCGGGGGTTCCGAGTTCAACACCGAGGGTGAGGTGTTCAGCAAAACGCGATGAAAAAACCTCAACCGGAGGGGTTGGCCCATTATCCCACATGGAAACCTCGCGGGCTCCTAAAGCTAATGCGGCCAGCGCTGCCCAATCCTTGAAGTATTCGACAGTTACAGGCAGGGGCAGGTTTTTCGAGTGCACGACCTGTATGATTGTTGCGCCGAGTCTTGTGGGCTCGTGTTCACCGAACCTGATAACCCGTGAGTAGGTTTGTTGGATGATTTTTTCGGCGAAGGGCTTTTCAGCGGCTTCCAGCACGGGGAGAAGAGTTAGCTTGTCTAAGTAATCCACGGCGTCTGATGTGAACGCGCTGCTAGGGAGGAAACCGATCCGAAGCAGGTACACAAGGGCGTTCTTGCTTGAGACTTCACCGTGTTCTTTGAGCGGGTCGTCAGAACTCCAGCCTTGTCCCATCCAGGTGCCTGATTTCAGGCTGTGTTTGATAATTTTCTGCTGGTCGGCGGTGCCCAACGGAAGGGTGAGAACGTTGGCAGCATCGACATTCGCCCAGCCGAGTTTGGTGAGGATCTCAACGGCTGCTTTCAGTTGGGCAGACATGGTGCTTATTCCTTTCGTTGATGATTGTTGGGGCAGGGGGCTGGGGTGGTAATAAAACTACACCCCTGCCCTAACATAAAGCCCTAGTGTTATAGAAAATATGTTCGATCCCTTGTTTGTGGGTGGGATCACCCACGCGCTAAAGCCGCATCAAAAATTTCCGCCAACCGCATAGCTTTGTCGCGGGCAGCACACTTTTTCTTCATGCCGCCAAGCTCGTGAAGTGCGGCCCATTCGGTTGTTGGAATGTGGCCACGAACAGTGGCGCTGGCAAGCAGGTCTGATTGGAAATACACCACTTCAAGCACCTTATTCAGCCACCGCGGCACCGAACCTTCCGCTACTTGTGCTGCGGCGTGGCGCAGGCTTTCGGTCAGCATGGGCCACAGTAACGATAAGACTTGGGGCTGTTTTGCCATAAACTGTGCTGCTTTCGCTGGGTTGAACTGCTCAAAGGGCAGCACTGTTCGAACAGCATCGGCGACATATTCCGGGGAGTAGCGGGCCCACCCTATGAAATCCTTCAGCGCCTTACAGCCGTTGGTGCTGTACTTCTCGTCGCAGGTGAAAGCCATGAGAACGGGGAGAAGGAACTGCGGCACAGCCGTGACACCGGTTTCCCTTGTCATCTGGCCACGATCCTCATTCAACACAAGCTGCCCAGCCGATTCGTCCCACCGAAGGCACTTCTTGGGGCCCTCTTCGGTGAAGACTTCGCATTGTTGCTCGGTGACAATATCGTAAAACCAGCCGGTTTTTCGGTATGCGGAAACAGTCTGGTCGAGGTGGGGTAGATACATGTCAACTCTCATACATCGCGGCTTTGCCAACGGATTTTCCCAGCGAAGCGATAGCTGAGCACCATCAACAATGGGTGTGTGCGCGGTGGATCGGTCGGTGATCCACTGCTTGCGAAACTCCGCATCATTCAAGAGGGTGGCTTCCGCGTACTCAACTGTGGGCGCAGGTTGCGCACTCGCGACAGGACTGGAAGTAGCGGGCAACGCTGCTACGGCTTTCTTTGCCGTCGTGACCGCGTTATTCTTCCCCCGCCGGGCGGCCAACGTGCGCAGATGCTGCACCGCAGCGGCATCGTGAGGCGCACGTCCTTCCTTGATCGCATCCGCGACCGCGGGCGCTAGCTTTTCCATCACGGCTGCCACATCGGCGGTTCCGGCTATCAAACTGGATGCTTTTAGTGAGGCTCCGATGAGGTCGTCGAGTACCGGCCACACGACCGATAACAGGCCTAGGTGGGCGGCGTCGTCAAGCGCTAAGGCGAGTGCTTTCAGGTTGCTGATTTTTTCTTGCCAGTCGAGGAAAGAAATGTCGGCAACCCCTGGTGTGATCAGGCCACGCTGCCACGCTTTGAGCAGCGCTTGACTGCAATCGGCGCCGTTTTTGGTCAGGCGTTGCATCGCCAGGAGATTGATCACCGCTGCTGGCGGGAGGGGTTTGCCGTGGCGTGCAGCTTGGTTTATGCCCACGACGGTGTCGGCGTCGATGAAGGAGCCCCATTTCATGTCGGTGAAAGCGGCGTTGCCGAAGTGCGGGAACACCCAGTGATGGGGCAATGCGTAGGCGCCGCTGCTGAAAAATCGAATGGGCAGACCCTCAAGTGAGGCTGGGTTTTTATCGAACTTCAGCTGCACAAAGCCACGGTTGAAGTTCGCGGCAGGCTCCGTGAACGGATCGGTGAGGTAGTCCGCGGCAACCTGTGTAGCGGTGCGGTCGAAATGGGTACCGTTTTCAAGTTCGAGGGGGACGTTCAGCGCTGCCAGCTGTTGTACAGTATCGTCTGTGATGGTGTGGAGGTTCAGCCGAGCTAAGGCGAGCTGCAGATCGGATTCTAGGGCGGCAACCCCAGCCGCATCGTACTGAGCAAGGCGTGTGACCAGGTCATCAGCGGTGATCGACATGTCCACGTAGGAGGGTTCGGAGAGCAAACAGGGCACATGCCCCAGCTTGGGGATCAGTCGCCGCAGCCTCGCGCGGGCAACACCTGCGAACCTGGGTGTCTTGCTTGCGGAGTTTTCTGGGGCTTTAGCCCACTGCGCGAAAACGCCGTCGAGAAGCGTGGGTGTTGTTTTCAGGATGAGTCGCGTCGCATCCTGGTCGGTGCGCGCCAGTTCATTCGCGAGGGCGAGGAGGCGCTCAATGTGGATGTCTAAGACGTGGGAAAACTCGCCGTGACCCCGCTGCGCGAGGATCTGCGCCACCTCAGCTAGCTTTTCGACGCTGGCAACGCCGCGTGAAAATCGCGGTAACTCCCAGAGTTTCGGTGTGGCTTCCCACCGGCACGTGGGCTCGGTGGTGGGCGTTTCGGTCAACTGTGTGCCCCACTGTCTAAGCAGCGCCGTGGCGTGTTTTGCTGTGGTGGCATCTGGGGATGCGGAAAGCTCTTCAAGCCGCGGGCTGAGGGCTTCTTTGGTGCTAGAGTCTGGATTTTCCCGCGTAAGCAGTGCTTTCAGCACCGCAAGGAGGGCTTTCTTTGTTGTCACATACAGTGCGGCAAGGGCAATGTCAGTCAGGTCGGAATCCGCCACAATGGGGATCAGCGGCACGGCCAGGGCCTCGACGAGTGGTGGTTCCAAGGTGACAACAAGCGTGCCGATCCTTGCAAGGTGGGGGAGAAGAACCTTCGGATCAGGGGTGATTTCGGTGGCCAGAGCCACTGCGTGACCCTTGCGATTAGTGATGGACTCTGCGGATTCAATGCCATCCAGCGTGAGCTTCACCGCCATTTCTTCGCTCACCCAGCCTCGCGTGTACCCATCAACGATGGCGTCAGTTACAGGGTAGGTTCCGTGTTCGGCGCATTGTTCAAGGAAGGTGGAAAACGTTGGGCGGAAAACTGACAGTGGGATGCTCGTTCTGCTACCGGCGAAGGAGCTGCAAACCTTGGATAACCAGGTGTCGTAAAAATCGGCGGTGGTGGGGTGATCCAGGCCCATCCGCAAGACAAGTTCGAGGGCAGTATCCTTCAGAAGTGGGTTCACCTGTGAACGTGGTGCAAAGACATACTGGACGAATTCGGTGGCAAACTCCGCACCGCGCTGCTGAATCACCGCCACGTTAATCTCACGGTTATCGCGGTCAAGCAGGCGTGCCGCGCGTTTCGCATCCACCCCTAAGCGCACGGCGAAAAACCCCAGCATGTCCCAGTCAATGCCCGCTAACACAGACTTCTTTTTCCCCTTGGAATTAAAACCACTCCAGTCGCCCGTGCGCAGCCCCTTGAGCGCAATTTTCTGCTGCTCAGGGGTGCCCAGCGGAAGGGTGGGGGCTGACGATAACGGTGCTTCGTGCCAGCCCAGTTCCTTGAAGATGGTGATAGCTTGCTCAAGATCTGGATTGACTTTCATAGCGGTTTCAGGATTCCTTCCTTAATCAGTGTGTGGGCGCGGTGGCGGGGAATATGCGTGCGAGTTCTTCTGCCTTGGTTTTCGCGGCGCATTTCTTCTTCATGCTGCGAAGTTGCTGTAAACAAGCCCACTCCGTGGCGGGAATATGCCCACGATCAGTAGCAGCAATCAGAACGGGTGCGTGGATCTTCACCACATCGAGTACTTTGTTGAGCCAACGTGGATAAACCTCCTGCTCAATAAGCTGTGCGGCGTGTTTCAGACTTTCTGTCAAAGCTGGCCACAAGAATTGGACCATCTGAGGTTTCTTTTCCATGAGGTTGACGGTTGGCACTGGGCTGAAATCCGCAAAGGAAAGCACATCCCGCATGGATTCAGCAACCACGTCAGGGCTTAACCGCATGGCCGTAACGAACTCTTTCAAGTCGTATCGTGCTGACTGGTGGTGTTTCCCGTCGCAGGTATAGGCCAGAAGAATGGCGAGCAGGAAACTAGGTACGGGGCCAGCGACCCTCCCCTCGCGGTCAGGACCTAAAATAAGCTGGTTTTCGCGCCTATCCCACCGTAAGTATTTCTCTGAGCCATCCTCGATGAACACTTCACATTGTTGTTCATGGACAACGTCATAAAACCACCCATGGTCCTTATCTACACGCACAGTCTGCCCTAACGCAGGGATGCGAATGGTGGCGGTCATACGCTTAGGCTTTGTGCCTGCGTCGCGCCAGGCAAAAGAAATCTCAACATCATCACCGACAGGGGCGGCAGGGTTCGTTCCCGCATGCTTCCAGCGTTTTTCAAACTCAGCATCGGACAAAACCGGTACTTCCGCAGGTTCAGGCGCGGACACCTCCCCACCTTGAGTGCTGGGAAGCAGCGCCACAGCATTCTTCGCCGCGGCGATCGCCTTGTTTTTACCCTTACTCGCCACAAGTTGGCGCAGGTTGGGCACTAGGCCAGCATCTTCTGGGGCGCGGCCTTCCGCGATTGCAGCCGCAACAGCAGGGGCATGCGTTTCCATGACGAGCGCCACCTCGGCTGTTCCTGCCACCAAACTGGGGCCTTGCATGCATGCCCCGATGAGATCGTCAAGGATGGGCCACACGACCGATAGCATGCCTGAGTGAGCAGCGTCGTCAAGCGCGGTGGCAAACGCCTTGATAAACATGAGTTTGTCGCGCCAGTCGAGGAATGCAACATCGGCAACCCCTGGCCTGATCAGGCCGCGCTGCCACGCGTCGGCAAGCGCGGTGGCGAACTCGCCGCCAGCATTCTCGATGGGGCGCTGCAAACCAAAAAAGTTGATGACCGCCGCTGGTGGGAGTGGTTTTCCGTGGCGAGCCGCCTGCAAGATTGCTGGCCGCAGCTCAGGATCAATGAACTTCGACCACGCGAGGCTTCGGAAGCCAGAGTCGCCGAAGTGCGGGAACACACAGAAGTAGTGCGTGTAGTCAGAGTTATTGAGCCTTAGGCGCTTCGGCAGTCCCGCCAAAGATTCGGGGAGGGGGTGGGGTTTCATCACAACCTTGCCTGCCAAGCGTTTCCGGGTCGGTTCCTTCACCGGGTCGCTGAGATAATCTTTCGCGATTCGTGTGGCGCTGCGGGCAAAAAGTGTGCCGTTCTCCAGTGCAAGGGGCACATCCAACGCGTCAAGCTGGGCACTCGTATCGGGTGTGATGGTCTCCGGGTTGAGTCGCGCCAAGGCGAGCTGCAGGTCTGCCTCCAGCGCCGCAGCACCCGCATCTTCATATGCTTTCAGGCGTTCGACGAGGTCGTCAGCGGTGATCGACAAATCCACGAAGGAGGGCTCTGAGAGCAAACATGGGATTTTCCCGAGTTTCGGTATAAACTGCCGCAGCCGCGCGGGGAAAATCTCGTTCGTGGATAGCGGCAGATAGCAGCGTTTCATGGTGGGGTTTTCCGCCCACTTGGCGAACGCACCATAGGCGATACCTTTCGTCCCCTTCAACGCCCGCTGCGCAGCCTCGATGTCGGTGCGTGCCAATTCGTTGGCGAGTGCGAAGAAGCGTTCCATGTCAACGTCCGAAACATCATGATGGTTTTCGCGTTTTTCGGCGGTCAGTTTGTGGGCTACCTGGCTGAGCGTGTCGACGCTGGCAGCGCCGCGTTCAAATCGGGGCAGCTCCCAGAGTTTCGGTGTGTCCTCCCATCTACTGGTTGGGGCTGCGGTTGGTTGTGTGACGGTGGCACCCCACTCGGTGAGAATGTTTGAGGCAAGCTTCGCGGTGGTGGCGTCGCGTGACGTGCTCAATTCCTCAATGCGGGGTGCAAGGACTTCGCGGGTATCAGCGGTGATCTTCGGCCGCGCACGCAGGGCTTTCACAACAGCGAGGGTGGCTTTTTTGGTTTTCGCGTAGAGGGCGGGAAGTGCGATATCGGCAAGTTGTGTGTCTTCCACGAGGGGGATGAGTCGGAGGGCGAATTGTTCCACCATGGGGGCTTCGGCGGTAGCAACCACCCCGGTAATGAGGTCGAAGAAGGGGAGGATTTCTTCCGGTCTGGCGTTGAGGTCGTGGAAAAGTACCTCGGTTTCCTCTTTGCGGGTACCTGGCGAACTTGCCTTCCCGATGCTGGTGATGGTGGTTGTGATCGCGGTTTCGCGGTCAATCCAGCCCACCTTCAGTGTTTCTCGCGCTATCTTGCCAAAGGCAGGGAAAGTGCTGTCTTGTGCTTTGTGGAAAATCTCAGTAAATGTCGGCTGAAACAGTTCCAACGGCAACGCCCTATACCCATTTTCGAAGGAAGCAAGGAGGATAGATGCCCACTCGTTGTAGAAGTTCTCGTGTGCGGGATACTCAAGCCCCATGGTCAACACCACTTCGAGAGCGGGGCCTCTCATGCGCTCGTTGGCGAGGCTATTCTTTGAAAACACTTCAGCGATGAACTCTTCGGCGAAGTCTTGGCCACATGCTTGGATTACCGCAGCGGTAGTCCTGTCATCATACATGGTGAGGACCTGAACTGCGCGTTTGACGCTCACCCCTAGGCGGGTGGTGAAATACCCCAACATAATAGTGTTAACGTCAACAGCAGGAGTCCAGCCCCAACTATTTTCATCTATCTGCCCGCTTTTTCCCCAATCCCCGGTGCGTAACCCTTTCAGTGCAATCTTCTGCTGTTCCGGGGTGCCCAACGGTAGGGTGGGGGCTTCGCCGATCTCGGCCTTATCCCAGCCGAGTTCTTTAAAAATCGCGACGGCTTCCTGCAAGTGGGGGTTGAGTTTCATGGTTTTGTCCTTATTTAGTGTGATTTTGGGAGTAGGAGATTTTTAAGTACTGGCGGGCAGAACTCCGATGGCGCTTTTCGCCGCAGTGATCGCTTTGTTCTTAGCCGTGCGCGCCGCAAGTGCCCGCAAGTGGGGAACACTAGTTGCCTCTTGTGGTGCGCGACCAGCTGCAATGGCTGCGGCGATACTAGGGGCAAGAGCTTCCATCACGAGTGCCACCTCTGCGGTTCCTGCCACCAAACTGGGTTCCTGCAATGAGGCGCCGATGAGATCATCGAGGATCGGCCACACTACCGATAGCATGCCAGCGTGGGCGGCGTCGTCAAGCCCTAAAGCAAGAGCTTTGAGGTGTCCAAGCTTTTTAGCCCAATCCAGGAATGCAACGTCGGCAACACCTGGCCTGATCAGGCCGCGCTGCCACGCCTGTGCAAGTGCGGTGGCGAACTCGCCGCCAGCGTTTTTGATGGGGCGCTGTGTGCCGAAGAAGTTGATGACTGCCGCTGGTGGGAGTGGTTTTCCGTGGCGAGCCGCCTGCACAATACCTGGCAAATCCTCAGGGGAAACGAACGTCGACCATGCAAGATCAAGGAACGCGGCGTCGCCGAAGTGCGGAAACACACAAAAATAGTGGGTGGAATCCCACGCCTTCAACGAGTTTGTGGGATCCGGCCTGCCCAACCAAAAACGGCGCGGCAACCCCGCCAAAGAATTCGGGGTGGGGTGGGGCTGTAATTCAACCGTGCCCGACACACATTTCAACGACGGCTCCCTGAGCGGATCAGTCAGGTAATCCTTCGCAATCTGTGTCGCGCTGCGGCGGAACAACGAGCCACTTGCCAGCTCAAGGGGCACATCCAACACGTCAAGCTGAATGCTGGTATCGGGGGTGATGGTGTCGAGGTTGAGCCGCGCTAAGGCGAGCTGTAGGTCCGCCTCCAGCGCCGCAGCACCTGTATCTTCATATGCTTTCAGGCGTTCGACGAGGTCATCGGCGGTGATCGACAAATCCACGAAGGAAGGTTCAGAAAGCAAACACGGGATTTCACCCAACCGCGAAACAAGCTGATCACACCTCGCTGGGATAATCGTCCGCCGCTGCGAATTAGTCAAATACCTCACCGCACTGGGATTTTCCGCCCACTGCGCAAACACACCATCAATGATCCTGGTTGTTCCCTTCAACGCACGCCGAGCAGCATCAACGTCGGTGCGTGCCAGTTCGTTGGCGAGCGCGAAAAACCGCTCGACATCAACGTCTGCTAGGCGCTGATGTTCTTCGCGCTTCTGGGCAACAAGCTTCTGCGCAGCGTGACTGAGCGTGTCGACGCTGGCAGCGCCGCGTTCAAATCGGGGTAGCTCCCAGAGTTTCGGTGCGTCCTCCCACGTGCAGGTGGGGGAGCCTAGTGAGGGTTCGGTGGCCGCAACACCCCAATTACCGATGAGTGCGGTGGCCAGTTTTGCGGTTGCAGCGTCGCGGCTGTGGGCGAGTTCTTCTAGGCGTGGCAGGAGGAGTTCTTGAACCTCGGGATCAGGCTTGGGACGCGCTTTTAAGGCTTTGAGAACTGCGAGGGTGGCTTTCTTCGTTGTGGCATAAAGTGCTGGGAGTGCGACTTCCGTTAGTTGGGAATCGTTAACAATAGGGATTAGCCGCAAAGCAAATTGCTCGATCATCGACACGTTTCCGGTGGCGACTTGCCCGCAAAACACGTCGAAGTAGGAGAGAAGTTCTTCGTCGGTGACTTTCAATCCGTCGAAAAGGACTTGTGTTTGCTCTTTGGAAACTCCGCCCGTTATGTAACGCACCGCGGATTTCACAGCCGTGCCACGGTCGATCCACTCCACCTCAAACAGCTTGACAATGAGCGTGATCAGACCCGCGTAGCCTGTATCCAGAGCTTTGTGCAAATAGGTATCGAGCGTGGATTCAAAAAGATTCAGCGAAAAAGCATCGTCTAAGTTACGGATCGACTTGTCCAGACACCATGCCCAAAACCTGTAGAAATCCTCGGAAGCGGGCGGCTTAATTCCAATATTCAACACCACCCCCACAGCGGCCTCTTTCATAGCTTCGGCGCGGTCACGCTTACTGGAAAACACCTCGCTCACAAACTCTTCGGCAAACTCCTTACCCCGTGTTTGGATCACCGCCACCTTAATACTGTTGTGTGACATGGGGAGGATTTGGATAGCACGTTTGGCGTTCACCCCCATGCGAACGGCGAAGAACCCCAGCATGTCTTCATCAACATCAACGGCGGAAATCCAGCCCCAAGTATTGTCGTCTATTTGTCCAGTTTCGCCCCAATCCCCGGTGCGCAACCCCTTCAGTGCGATCTTCTGCTGCTCGGTGGTGCCCAACGGGAGGGTGGGGGCTTCGCTGAGCTCGGCTTTGTCCCAGCCGAGTTTTTTAAAAATGGCTATGGCTTCGTCTAGATGAGGGTTAAGTTTCATTGTTGTAGAGGTTTCTCTTTCACAGGCCAAGGGTTTTCAGTGCGTTCCTGGCGGCGGTGATTGCCTTATCTTTTTCCGGGCGTTTCGCGAGCGTACGGAGGTTTGGTAATTCAAAGGAGTTGTGGGGTGCTGTTTTGTCGGCAACAGTCTTTTTCACTGTGGGCGCGAGGCGTTCGATGAGGTTGACGATCTGTGTGGTTCCTGGCAGGAGTTGGTCTTGGTTGAGGGAGAATCCGATGAGGGCGTCAAGTAGCGGCCACACTACCGATAACATGCCGTCGTGGGCGGCGTCGTCAAGCACAACAGCAAGCTCTTTTAGGCGTTCAAAACTGTAGCTGTACGAAAGAGAGTCGGGGTCGGCGACTCCAGGGTGAAGAAGCCCGCGCTGCCATATTGTGTTCAGTAGGGCGCGGGTTTCGGCAGTACCACCCAAGCTTGGGCGCTGGCAGTCGAACACGAGCATGGCGCCGTGCGGCGTGAGTGGTTTCCCGTGGTGAGCCATCTGATGTAGGTCAACAGTAAGATCAGTGACTGGGTGCTCACATATTAAACGAAACTGCAATTGCCACAACTCTGGGTTTTGGCCTTCATCGGGTTCGCGGAAGTCTTTCGCAAGGTCTGCAATGTAAGACGTCCAGTAACTAAAATTTTCGCCCCAATTGGGGTCGGAAGAAATATCAACAGTCAGGTATTCCTTCACCACCTGCGCAACGGTGTATTCAGCGGGGATTCTTTCCACATGTCTGAGCGCAACATCTAATTGCTCAATTTGCGTGATAGCGGCTTCGGTGAAAGTGTCGGGGTTCAACCGTGTGAGGGCGAAGAGCAGGTCGTTTTCTAGTACGGGAGTTCCAGTGTCGCGGTATTTTTGCAGGCGTGCGATAAAGTCGCAGGCGGTGATCGAAAGGTCCACAAAGGACGGCTCCGATAGAAGGCACGGCAGTTCGCTGAGTGCCGCAAACAGTTCAGAAACTCGCCGCTCAATGAGCTCTGCCAAGTAGTTGGTGGTGATCCGCAGGTGAGGGTTCGAACCCAGCGCCCAGATCTGGCAGATGCGGTTAAAAATGGGAGTTTTACCAAGCACCGCTTTCGCGGCAGCAGGGTCGGTGCGGGCAAGATCGTTGGCTAACGTAAGGAAGCGTTCTAATTCGAGGTCGAAAGCGCTCAGGCGGTTGATGAGCTCGCGTTTTTCCAACGTTTGCACCGCGTGTGTGAGCTTTTCGACGCTGGCAGTGCCGCGCTCAAATCGGGGTAGCTCCCAGAGTTGCGGTGGGTTGATCCAAGCGTAGCTGCGCTGACACTGTTGGGCTTCGGGGACAGGTTGGTTCCAGTGTTTGAGCAGCTTGGTGGCCTTTTTGATTGTTGTGTGGTGGCCAGTGGAAAGAAGCTTTTCGATGTGGGGTATTAAGATGCTAATGATGTCCTGGTCAGGGGCGGGCAGCGTGATGAGTCGGTTGAGAACAGCGACGGTGGTTTTCGCTGTGCGGCAATTAAGTGCGGGCAGCACAATATCGACGAAATTCTGGCCAGTAACATGAGGCATCAGCGATAATGCGAAACGAGAAACCATGGCGGGATCACCGGTGGCAATCAGCTCTTCTACCTTATTGAGGTGGGGGAGGAGATCATCAACGCTCAAGCCAAGTTCTAAGAACAACAGCCGTGCCAACCTTCCCCTTTCCCACAGTGTGTGTGCCCCCGCAATACAAGACAGGGCATAGGAAACAGTGTTGTGGCGATCCATCCAGCCGTGGTGGTACGCGCCAACAATGGCGAGACACAGAGCCATCGAGGGATAACGAGCCGCTTCCTGCACACATGCGATAAACGTTGGCTGTAAAAGCTGTGCGGGGGCGGCATGTTCCTCCGCATCAAACCACGCATGCCACACGTGCTGTGGCTCCCATACTTTTAAAGCGCGGAAAGAACCGAGGACTATCTGAGCCCAAAAAGTAAAGAATGTCTTGTTTCGTGGAAAAACTAAATCCATGCGCAGCGCAACATGAACTGCAATTCGGTGAAAGTCGTAGAAACCACCCCAACCAGGGCTATCTGTGAGAGTGGCAGCGCAGACGAAATCTGCGGCGAAAGCTTCACCGCGCTGCGCAATAACCGCAATGGCTTCTTTGACCTCTTCTTCAGCGTCCCCAGGAAGAACCTCCAGCGCCCGACGGGCGTTAACACCCAGACGTGTGGCGAACAGCCCCAGCATCTTGGTATTCACGTCCACTGCCGAAATCCAGCGCCAACCCTCACCCTCTACCAATACATCTTCGCCCCAATCCCCGGTAGCTAATCCTGTGCGTGCGATCTTCTGCTGCTCCGGGGTGCCCAACGGCAGGGTGGGTGCATCGCTGAGTTCGGCTTTGTACCAGCCGAGTTCTTTAAATACGGCTACGGCTTCGTGCAGGTGGGGATTGAGGTTCATTGAAAAGAAGTTTGTTGCTTTTGTTGGCGGAGTGACTTGGTTAAGCAAGACTTTTGAGGAGGATGATTTCGTGTCTCAGCCCATTAAAGATGATGAGCGCTTGACGGCGACGGTTTTTCAAACAATATGCAAGAAATTTTTAGTTATTTCTCATGTACTTGGTTTGTGGGCCGCTACCTACTTTTTTCACGCTCCCCAACTCTATGAGCTCATTGAGCGCACGTATCGTGATGGCACGACTCACTGCTGCCACAGTTGCAATCTCAGAACGGGATCGAGGTGTTGCATTGTCGAGGGCAGCCAATACCTTGACATGGTGTTGGTTAAGGGAGTGCTCGTCCGAAAGGATGGGGAGTGTGATTGTGATCGAGGAATCGTAAATGTCAAAGGCGGGTTGGACAACACTTGCTTGATAAAGATGCTTTATCCTGGCGATTCCTGTTCCAAATTTCTCAATATATCCAAGTCGAAAAAAGACCATCCCCAGAATTGGATTTCGTAAGAGAGAAAAATGACCATTGGCATAATCGTGAGGGGAAATTCCGGGAGGCAACCTACCAGGAGACGTCACAACTATTTTGTCAGGGTGCATGCTCACCTTGATCGGCGCCCTCACATCCCACGCGCGGTGGACGAGAGCGTTTGTTATTGATTCGCGAAAAGCTTCCTTGGGAATTGTTTCTACAGTTTCCCTAGTAGCACCTTCAATTTTTTCGTAAACGTAGTTTTGGGTGAATATGCTGAGCGCTTCATGGAATTGTTTCAAAACAGAAACTCCAGTGAGATCGTACCGTCCGTGAATTTCGTTAATGGTTGATCCGAATCGTGCCATGTCGATACCAAGAAAATCGTTGGTATCGGCAAGCAATTCAGCTGCTTTGTTATATACACCGTCAGGTGACAGTAATTGCAGCGTTTTCAAAATGTCGGGGGAGAGTTCTTTGATTGAATGCTTTTCCACAAATTCCTCTTCCAAGACTGAGAATTTGAGCTCCTGGTCTGAAGCAGGCAAAAGCTCATAATCTATGACTGTTTCGGAAGCTTTTCCTCGTTGATACATGATGCGGTTCAATCCTCGTTATTATTTCGATCTCTCTGCAACGAAAAGCCTTATCGTTCCAATCGTTTTGCAACGATAGCGCCTATCGTTTCAATCGTTGCGTAACGATAATGATGATGGCTTGCATGGATTTCGTCGCGTTGTGGGCAAAAACTTGCAGGTCACAGAAGTTCTGGCGGGGTGAGGGCGAGAATTTTCTGTGCGGCCTTAGTGGTCTTATTGGATTTCGGTAGGTTCGCATAGTGGTGCACGCCGGGAAGCTTCAGCTGATCCGCGTCAGCGTCACCACTTTCAACAGCATGAATAACAGAAGGTGCGAGTGCAAGAATCGCCTCCGCAATATCTGATGTGCCCGCAGGCGGTTTCGGTGCCTGAATTGTCCACTTGAGCAACGGGTCAAGAACCGGCCACACCAGTGATAACAAACCCTCATGGGCTAACTGCTCAAGAGTCTTTCCAAGGCCTACAAGCTTCGTCGGAGTAACCGCCCATTCCACCAAGGTCGCATCCGCAATCCCGGGGATGAGCAGGCCACGGTCCCAGGCGTCGAAAAGCGCGGCCGCTGTTTTCTCATGCACAGGCAGCGGGCCGGGTTGCTGAAGTGCAAGGAGATTCATTACAAACCCCGCCCCAAGTGGTTGTCTAGACCTAGCAAGCTGAGTCACATCGCACGCAACCTCTTCAGCCGCATATTTGCTTTTCCCAATGCAGGAGCGGGTGATGTGGGGTGTAGGTGCGACAGTCCAGCGGGGAAACACCCCAACAGGAATGCCATTTTCTGAAGTGTATGTGCGGATAAGCCGATTCGGCAGATGTGCAATCGATTCCGGGTACACCGGTTGATCGGGTGCGAAAGTTTCGCAATCGACCGCCCAATGCCGAAAATTAGTCTCAACAAGCGGTGGCTCGGGGAGGGGGTCGCGGATATAGGCAGCAATGATTTCCCCAGCCGTCTCGTCTAAAACATGGGTGCGTAGCACACGAACGGGAACATTACAGTCCAACGCGGCTTCGGGGTCAGCGGTATCAAGGTTGAGGCGAAACAGCGCCAACTGAAAATCCGGTTCCATCACCTCAACGCCAGCCGCCTGATAGTGGGAAAGACGGTGCATGAGGTCTGCAAAATCGATCGAAAGATCCTCATAGGTGGGTTCGGATAAAAGCACAGGAATACTGCCTAACCGATCCGCAATCGCCACGGCGCGCGCCTGCAGCAGCCCGAGCCGCCGCCCCTTACCCTGTAGTATTTCTTCCCCGCGTGCCCAACGCTGAAACTCAACGCACTTGCTTGTCGACGACGCCCGCCGCGCCACCGCCACATCTTCGTTGGCGAGTGCCACCAGCAACGCATCACGTTTTTCGGAATGAATATCGACCCGCAACGGGGTGAGTTGGCGCTCCGCATCGACGAAAGCATCCAACGTAGCAGGGCCTTTATCAAACTTCGGGCAGTCCCACAGCGGCGGGGCTGGGTGCCACGGGAGAACCTCAGCGACATCCTGTGAAACTTGGGGGTCGAGATTCCAGAGCTTGAGGAGCTTCACAGCAAGCTTGGCCACCGCGGTATTCCGGGATTGGGCAAGCTCTCGGATTCGAGGCTCAAGCGTAGCGATCGTGTCCGCTGTAGGTACCGGTTTATCCAACAGGGCTTTAAGAGCTTCGCGCTGGCCGGTGGCGGTGGTCAGGTACAGGGGGCCGGTGGCGGCGTCGACAAGCTTAGGCTCAGGGGCAAGCGCTATGATTTTTGGGCCGAAAGCGGCGCAATAAACAGGGGCGCTGGTAGCCAAAGCCGCGCTGAACACGTCGAGGTGGGCAAGCATTTCCGCGTCCGTGACGGCGAGATCAGTGACAAGATACTCCACCATACGACGCCGCTGCGCTGGTCGCTGTGGGGATTCTATCTGTTGCATAAACACTGTGATCACCTCTTCGCGGGGAAGAAGTCCCATAATAGCCCCAGCAGCCAAGACTTTACCGAAGCTGCCAAGAACGGAAAGGTTCGCGGCAATGCCCTTATCCACATGCTCACGGAAAGTAGGCGCAAACGTATGAAAACTAATGTCCTCATCCATGTGCCACGGCTTGGACATCCAAGCGGTTTCAGTAGGATCCACGTGTTCAGGAAGAAGCGAAACAATAAACGTGGACCAATCCTGAATATAGCCCGCGACTGACGGTACCGGCACAGAAAAACCGCCGTTACCAGCAACGAGCCGAATGCACGTGGAGTAGTGGTCGAAATTGACATAGAAGTCGTCCGGTCGGGGCACGCGGGTGCCATAGACCGCCTTAATGAACTGTGTGGCGAATTTTTCACCCCGCCCAGTAATAAGAGGGAATCGTATCGGGGTGGGATAACTACGCACATACCGATTCAGCAACGATAACGCCCGCGGCGCTGGCACACCCATGCGGATCGCAAACAACGCCAATTTCTGCAAGTTCACCCCGGCGTGGTTACGCTGGCGACGCAGCTTCTCATCAAAGGTTTCCCACGTACCCGATTTCAAACCAGCAACCGCAATCGCACGCTGCTCACTCGTGCCAGTGGGCAGCGCCATCAAGTTCTGCCTCGTGACGTCGTTCCAGCCCAACTCGCGGAAAACCGCGACGGCGGCCTGCAATTCTTGCGTAGTAGACATGGTGGTGTTGTCCTTTGGTTGGCTAGTCCATTTGTTAAAGCTTTGACCTAATATTTTCGAGCTAATCCTAGCAACGCCATGCAACATAGTTATACAAAAATCTCAGAACATTTGTTCTAAAAATTAGTACGAGCTTATGTGATCGGCAATCTTTTTTCGTCGATGTAAAGCAGATCGTAGGAGCACAAGGAAATCCATTACCTAAACAGACATGCTGGTTTTTCCTGCTGTATCCCGTGGTTGATGACGGCAGGCGTGCTGCGTTTTTATAAATTATTAGCTAATTGTTAGCCCTATCTTCGCAGTGAAGATGTTAAAGCGGCGGAAGTTTGCCAAGATGGAACCATGACCAATACGACAATCCTCATTATTGTTCTTGCCATCGTTGTGCTCATCGCCATTTTGGTGCTGGTGGGTCTCAACCGGAAAAAGGCTAAGACCATTAGCTTTGATAAGACAGAAGCGGATCAAGCGCAACCAAAAGAGCTGACGCAACAAGAGAAATCAGGTAATTACCAAGCTCAGGGTGGTTTTAATTTCGCTACTGCTAAAAAAGACGAGAAGCAAGCGCAAGTGTTGCCTGGTCAAGAGTTAGCGGGGGAACAGGCACCGGTTGTTCCGCAACTTGAACATGAGGCGCTATTGGTGGAAGAGGAGTTAGCGCAGGTGCCGGAGGTTGACGTAACCGCGCAACCGGAACCCGTTGCGACGGAGGGCGTCGACAAGCAAGCCGAAGAGAACATTTCTGAGGATTCTGCCAAGGAAGCAAGTTCGACTGAAAAGCTGGAAGAGCCAGCGGATTCGGAAGAGCCGGGTGAGGAAAACTTCGCGGCGCTCGATGAATTCCACGAAATTGAGGAAACTGAAGAATCAGACGAACCGACGGGTGAGACGACGTCTGAGGACGACGCTGTTTCCCCAAGCGCGGAGGATACGGAGGCTGAGGCTGCTGCGGCCGCAGCTACTCAAGCGATCGATGCTGCTGAGGAAGCCTTAGCGCAGGCTCCTAAAGCTGAAGCACCAGCCGTCGAAACCCCAGCTGTGGAAGCGAAACCAGCGGAAGACATCGACCCGGCTGCGGGCCGGATTGGCCGGTTGCGTGGTCGGTTGGCTCGTTCGCAAAATGTGTTTGGCAAATCCGTATTGGGGATGTTGTCGGCGGGTGACTTGGACGAAGATGCGTGGGAGGATATCGAAGCGCAATTGATCCAAGCTGACCTGGGCGTCAAGATCACGATGAATGTGGTCGAGGAATTGCGCGACATGATCGCCACCCGTGGTGTCTCAAGCGAGGCGGAAGCGCGCGCCATGCTGCGGGAATGCCTGATTACGGCGTGTAAACCAGAGATGGATCGTTCGATTAAGGCGATTCCGTATGAAGGCAAGCCCGCCGTGGTGCTTATGGTTGGGGTTAACGGAACCGGTAAAACTACTACTACCGGTAAACTTGCTCGGGTTTTGGTGTCGATGGGGCATAAGGTGCTGTTAGGTGCGGCTGATACGTTCCGTGCGGCGGCAGCGGATCAGTTGGAGGCGTGGGGGCGTCGCGTGGGCGCAACCACCGTTCGTGGTGCAGAAGGTGCTGACCCAGCATCCGTGGCTTTCGATGCGGTATCGAAGGGCATTGAGACCAGCGCCGATGTCGTGGTGATTGACACGGCTGGCCGGCTGCATAATTCGGCGAACTTGATGGATCAGCTTGGCAAGGTAAAGCGTGTGGTGGAAAAGCGGGCTGAGGTGGACGAAGTGCTGCTTGTTATCGACGCGACTACCGGTCAGAATGGTTTGAACCAAGCCCGGGTTTTCGGCGAGGTTGTGCAAATTACCGGTGTGGTGCTCACGAAGCTGGATGGCACGGCTAAAGGCGGGATCGTTTTCCAAGTCCAGGAAGACTTGGGTGTGCCGGTGAAACTTGTCGGTCTGGGCGAGGGCGCTGACGATATGGCACCGTTTGAGGTCGAAGGGTTCGTCGACGCGCTCTTGGGTTAAAAGAAAAGCTCATCGCCTCGGGGTGGGGTGTCGATGGTTGCTTGTCGACGAACCAGTGGGAGTTTACGGTCCAAAGTTTGTGAAAGGATAAATCTGTGGAAGAACAAGAATCCCAGCCAATCGAAATTGTGCAACTGCCGGACGATGATGTATCCAGGCTTCACCTCATGGCAACGCATGGAATTTTCGATCCGGACGATTTTGAAGAACTGCTGGGTGCGTTTGACGAGATAGCTGTAGCGCAGGAAAGCAAGGGGAAAAGCTACCTCACCCTCGACTTCCTATCGCAGATGCTTTATACCTCTGGGCATGCTGCTGATAAGCACGGATTCGAGGATGGCTTCGACTGGTCGGAGGAGGGTGAGGACGATCTAGATGCCCTAGATCTGCATCGGTATCATGCCGTCCAAAAAGCTTTTGCTGATCCGGCGCTGAAAGTAGAGTGGGACGGGCTCCAGGATGCTCTACACGCTACGGACGAAAACGTCACAACGTTGGGTGAGATTTACGACAACCTCGATTCGCTGGTTGATCCCGAGCACTTCGTGTTGTGCATTTCCTCCGATGATCCGCGTGACTTCTTAGCGTGTCTGCCAAACGGTTACTTCGCTGATGATTTAAACCCGTTTGAAGTCGCGGCGATCATCGAACGGATGACCACCAGTTACGGGTTGTCGTTACTGGGAATGGGGGCGTCCACGCTTGCTTTTCGACGCCCACCCGGCGCCGAGCTCGATGTAGCCGGAATTGTTTCGGATATGCAGCATGTGTACGGCAATAACACCGGCGCTGATTGGCACAAGGTGGCCGCTGGGATTGCGGCAACCGGCTTGGTCCTGTTCAGCTACTCGGGTTTCTGGGAATAACCGTTACCCGGTTAACCGCAGATTAAAGCAATTCGCTCAAGTATTCCGGAAGCGGTAATACGAGTTTGGTTTCGCCGTCCTCCACGATCGGCCCACCAATGGTTTCGAGGATTTCGTGGCCAACGCGTTGGAGATAAATGTAGGGGGAGACGGGGTGACTGTTTTTCTCATAGAGGGAAACAGTCAGCCCTAGTATCGTTTGCAGTGAGTTGAACAGATCCGTGCTGCTGGTAACCGGTGCAACCAGAATAATATCCCGGGTTGGTACGGAAACAATGTAGCCTGTTTCAGGATTGAGGGTAGGCACCCAGGATTGGAGAATTTCGGGGAAAATCACCACTGAGCTTAAGAAATAACCGGCGTCTTCGATGTAGGTAAAACCGGTGGGGTGCTCCTCACCTGGCATGTGCTCAACTACGGGTTGCTGCCCTAGTAGTTCGGTGCGGGTATTTTCTAAGGCGATGGGGTAGAGCTCTTCGCTGGTTCCTAGATTGGCGAGTGTTTGATCGGAGATGGATGCAATGGAGACCGGTTGGTCGTCGACAAGCGCAGTCATCAAACCGGTGGCGAGCGGCGAGGTTGTTTGATCAAAAGACACGTCGGAGCTAAGCGACAGAAGTTCCTGCAGCATCTCTGCTGGCGATACCCGGATTTTCAGCCGTTGTTTGGTTGCCTCCGGGGAGGTATCCACCGGGTCGGCTGGTTGGAACATTTTGAAGTATTCCCCAATAACGTATAGTTCGCTGGCTCTGTCGCCTTCGGCGAGTGCGTAGTCGCGTGATACGTTTTGAAGCCCCATGTTCGACGGTTTACCGTCACTACTAAGCAACATCGCTTCATCATTGGGGTCTAAAAATGTGATTGAAGCCCCAATCGCGCTGGCAGCGTCAATCAAGTCAGCGCGAAAGCGGGCTTCGGTTTCTTCCGTAAGGTGCGGGTAGGTTCGGTCCATACCGACAGGCTACCCGGCTTCGGTTACTCCCGCAGGACATTTGTCAATATGAGTGCGGGAGTATTGGTTCAAGGTTTGACAACGCCGTCTTCGGTCATAACCATTGCTATGTCGTCTTCGGACATCGGTTCGGCGAGGATACGTTCCCCAGCTGTGTCGGGATAGACCTTGATTCCTTCAACAACGCGTCGCACGATTGCGGCGACGGATTCGCTGGTTTCTTTGTTCGGTGCGGTTGCAGATACAGCTAAAGTCCAGGATGTGCCAGAAACCGGGATATATGCCTGGTGAGTAAATACAGTGCGGCGGTTGGTTATCGGCCCAGCCTGGTGGCTTGTCGAGGCAACTACGTAAGGCACATCGTTACCGGTGCGTTCTACCTGGGGGTCTTTGCTGGTTAGTTCTTTTTCAATTGCTAAAACGCTGGCTGGGGACGGCGCGGTATCAACCCATCGGAGCAAAAGAGTGACGGCGCTTACTTGTTCATCCACGATGCCTGGTTGAACTAGTGCAAGCAGTACACCGGTCTTTTGGGATTGAGCGACAACTTCTTCAAGTTTCGCCATAACAAGTTTTCGGTCACTTGCCGATAGCCGCACGCCAGGAATGTAGTCTCGAACTAGCCGTTCAGCGCAGACTTTCCAGCGGGCGGGGTGAGTTTCGATTATCCGCCACGTGCTGGGCAATGAGGCTGACCACATGAACTGCGGGCGGGGTGCATCGGGGTGGTATTCGATTAACAAATTTTTTTCTTCGCTCAACTTGAGGTAACTCCACATACACGTGGCTGCCTAGGTAAAAACCGCAGGCAACGTATTGATACAAGTGCATTCCATATCGTAAACCTAAGGCCGATGGATTTCTAGAAAACCCGGAAAATAGCCGCATCTGTGATGTCATCGTGATTGAATCAGTTGCAAAACCACCGAGATCACCATTGATGCCACTATGCCAATAGCACCGAGTGCGGTTGAACCCAGCAGGATTCTTACACTGCGTGGTTTAATCGAGGGTTCGGTGTTGCCAAACTGAATTGATTTCACAATCAATTCAGTGCGCAGTTTATTTGCCTGAATTACCGATCGATGGTCTTTTCGTGGTGGCCGGTTATCGTGGTTAACCGGTTCCTCAGTGGGACTTGTCATGGTTGTTCCTTAAAGCTTTATTGGCTACAGGCGCAAAATGTCGTCGATAAGCGGAATGTAGATATCCGGCTCAGGCTCCGGTGGCGGCGGTGGGGGAGGCGGCGGTGGTGGCGGAGGCTCCGATGTCACGGTTGTTGTGACGGTAACCTGAGGTTGACTAGTCGGCGGCGCTGGCGGTTCTGAACTTTCTGATGGCGGGGGCGGGAAATAGCTTTCTGGTAATTCCGGAAGCTGGCCTAGTGGAGGTATGTGTTGCTGTAGTTTTTCCTGTTTGGCAAAACCAGGTTCGCCGCAGGAGACCAAGGTGATAACGGCTGCTGTAGATAGTGTTGCTACCGACAGCGCCATGCGTAGAGAACTCATCGGGAATACTCCTTGGCGATAGCGTGAATGCGTTTGACCACCTCAGGGTTAGGGGCGATCATCGTGATGCCAGCATCCCAACCTTCGGGGGTGCTGGGGTTACCTGCTGAACATAAAATCCGCGCGGTAGTTAAGGCAGCATCGTCGATGTCGTCGGGATCGGGAATTTTTCCCGGCTCGGTTGATTCGGCGAATTGCTCCCACCGAGACGGCATGATCTGCATGGGACCAACTGCGATGTCGTTAACCGGATCGCCATCAGTACTCCCACCGTCAGTGTCGGGAACGATGGGTTTGCCAGGACCCATGTTGTCGAGCCCGCGTTGCGGTATGGATACTTTTCCCGACTCGCTTATCGACGCCCCCAATGCCCGGCCGTGATCAGAATACACCTGCCCGATTGCGGCAAGCGTCGGCCAACCAATGACGCATTTAGAGTCCTCTTTTACTAACCAAGCGGCGTAAGCATAGCCCCGAAGTGAACGTTCGGGAATGTTATAGGGTTGTGCCCGGTCATCGGACCATTCCGCGACTTGATCCACTCGTTGCTCAGGAGTGGGCACGACAGGTTCTAAGCGCTCGACGCAGCCGGTTAATAGAATCGAACTGGCGAGAGCAATGAGAATAGATCTCGTGGCGCTCATTGTTGTGGTGGTTGCCTATCCCAAGCGTTGAAGTCTTCTGCGATGATCGCGGCTAATTCCAGGTACGCCTCCCGGGTTGATTTGCCAATCCGGTTGAGGTCGATTGTTGCACCTTCGGCTAAGTGTGGATCGTACGGTATGACTTGTACGGCCCGGGTACGGGAACGGAAGTGTTTAACCAAGTGATCCATGTCGATGCTTGACCGTTGCAGCGGTGCTGCAGAAACCACCACGACGGAATTCGCGGCCAATTGCTCATAGCCATGAAGCTTAAGCCAATCGAGCGTTGCGGACGCAGATTGCGCGCCATCTAATGCTGGGGAGGTAACCAAGATCAACGCATTTGCTAGATCCAACACACCGTTCATCGTCGAATGCATCAAGCCGGTACCGCAATCGGTGAGCACGATGTTGTAGTGGTGCCTGAGAATATCAATCACTTTTCGGTATTCTGCTTCGCTGAAAGCCTCTGATACTGCGGGGTCGCGCTCGGAACCGACTACCTCTAACCGGGATTTCGCCTGGGTGGTGTAGGAACGAATCTCCGGGTACCGAGTGGTGTCTTCTAAAGCCAAGAGGTCGCGGATGGTGGCAGTGTTATTGGCAACCACTCGTTGGGCTAACGTTCCTAAATCGGGATTGGCATCGATGGCGATCACCCGGTCCCCCCGAGTTTCCGCCAATATTCCACCCAAGGTAGCTGTGGTGGTGGTTTTACCAACTCCACCTTTAAGGGACATCACAGCGATACGGTAGTCGCCGCGCAGCGGCGTGTTGATTCGCTCCAAAAGCTCGTCGTGCTTGCGTTGCTTCGCGGAGTCGCCTGGGTTAAATCGTCCCGCAGTGATCTTGTGGAGGAATTTACGCCATCCGCCTTTTGGTGGTGTTTTTACCGGATTCACTAGATTCGACTGGTCCAGTGCAGGGGGCGGCACCAACTCGAATTGTTCTAATGGCATCTTGGTGGCAGTCAGCGGCGGATGAGTAGCAGCCGCTGGTTGTTTAACCGGGGTGCCGTTTGATGCGGTAGCTGGTGAAGTTGCGGTGTTAGCAGGTTCAGCTGGTAGCGACGCGGCTGGCGGAGGTGTGGCTGGTTGCTGAACCTGCATAGGCGTTGGCTCGGGTTGTAAAGCCGCAGATTCTAGGGGTGTTTTTTGCGGTGTAGCTACCGGTGGTGCTGGTTGTGGCGGACTGTGCTGTGGTTCCGGTTGCGGTGATTGCCGATGGCGTGGCACGGCGGGTTGTTGTGGGGTTGGCACGGTCGGAGTTACAGCTGAAGACGCAGTCGTCTCAGGTGCTGGCACTGATGGTTGTTGCGGTTGCAATTCAGCTTGGTGTTGTGGCTGATATGGCTGTTGCTGTGCAGGCGCCGCGTTGCGGTATGGGGTAGCCGGAGTAGGGGATTCTGGTGCAAGAGAAGCCGGTGCCGGTGGGGTAGGTGCTGCTGGGGTTGCTACCTGGGGTGTCGCTGTATGTGGGGTTGTTGAGTGGGGTGTGGAAGTGGGGGGATTAGGTTGCGCAGCGTGTTGTGGTTCAGGTGCCTCGTCGGCATCGATCCGTAGCCACGCTGGGTGGCCGCCATTGTTACCTGGGGGTTGATTCATCACTAAATCTCTACTTTTTCTTCCATTGTCACTCACGAATGATTCTTATCCTATAATCATTTTGCATAATTTGAAGCAGCGATAAAAAAGAAGGCTGATAATGACCGGGATGAAATCGCCCGCTGTTGTGCGTCGATTATTGGCATCGAATGTCTTAGCCCATGCACAGCGCACACCGCCGCGCACTATTGACAAAACGATGACCATCGCGGTTGCTGCCTTAGACGAGCGCATTCTTTCTACCCCTATAAGTGCAAGTATTGGTATTTTGCTTAATGCGGTTGCCCAACAACCCGTAGTGCTTGTCGACGGCGACGGGATCAATCAACCCCTACGTGGACCGATTGGTGCGGGAACCGATGGCGATTTGATAGGTCTGGCGGAGGCAAACGTCGAAAAGCTCAACCGGGCAACAATAGAAACCTTTGCTGATACAACCGGAACGGTTGCACTTTTAAGTAATAATTTCCACACCCGGGTAAAAATCCAGCCGGAAATACTGGATACTGCTGTCAGTAGGGTGGCGCACCGGTGGCCCACTGTTGTTATTGACCTGCCCTTTACATGTCTGCATGACACGATATCTGCAGGAACAGCCCTGGCGAAGCACGTGATTTTGGTGACCGACAAGCATCACACAGAGCATGGGTGGCTGTATCGTAAAGGCCACCAATTAACCCAAGCCGCGAACGAGGGACGAGTGACCGTAGTACGCCTTGGCGGTGGCGTATCCGATAACCAGCCCAAAGATACGTTTTCCATGCCCAGCCTCGACTTAAGTACTACATCGCGGGATCGAATACACCTACCAACGGATTCGGCATCGCTGACCATGTATCACCGATTATTAGCCAGACTGTATCCCTAGAACGTTGCCCAATAGTAGACAAATACCCCTTGGGCTGCGAGGATAACCGGAATAACCGCCAGGCACATTAAAACGTCGATGGTGGAGATTACCTTCGCCAATTTAGCTTCGGCTAGATCATCCGGTGCGCGGAACTGCGCAACGATCATGATAATTGCGGCGGTAATGATAACAGCCGCTGCGCAAAACCACGTTAACCAGGATGAATCGGAACCGGGTAGCCACCATGGGTGCAGACCCCGCCTGCCAACCCAGCCCGCTTGAGCCCAGGAAACCACCGCACCAACGGTCAGTGCAAAGCCTAGAACTCCGCTGAACAGCAGCGGAACGATAACGCGGGCGTCGGCGAAACCATTGGTTCTAAGCAATAACACCACCGACAATAACGCCGCGATTGTGCCATGCTGCCAAAAACCACTGACGGAAAGAATAACCAAAATTCCAACAGCAATGCCAATGGCAGACCACACGATTCCCCGGCTAATCGCCTCGCTGCGCAGCGCCTTCGCCCGAATATCGTCACGAGACACCTGGTCGCCTGCGTCATTGCGCCGCAAAATTGTAGCAAGCCCAGTAGCCTTCAACGCAGCTGTGGGGGCAAGAAGAAGCAGCAAAACCGGCAACCATGCTGACCATGCAGCAATGGCTATGAGGTTGAGACTAAAATGCAAACCTAAAGCAACTGCCGATAAAACGATAGCCCCAATTACCAAAGCGGTTATTCCGGCAACCGCTCCAACTGGTTGCTTGCGGCCTGCCACCGCAGTAGCGGGAATTGCTGCAGCGAGGATTGCCACACACCACCACACCGGTGTGGCAATAAGAAATGGTGCTGAAATCACAGCCACCGCTACCGGCAGCCACATTCCAGCCCAGCGCAGCCATTGCTGGGGGCGCCAGATAGCTAAGCCGAAAGCAAATAAACTGACAAACCCAATTATCGCAGCGCTTACGCCGAATCGGCCGGTGACCAAGGT
Source organism: Corynebacterium mustelae (assembly GCF_001020985.1). Taxonomy (NCBI): domain Bacteria; kingdom Bacillati; phylum Actinomycetota; class Actinomycetes; order Mycobacteriales; family Corynebacteriaceae; genus Corynebacterium; species Corynebacterium mustelae. The sequence continues at coordinate 2,106,981 of NZ_CP011542.1, read as the reverse complement.
TGATAGTGATTCAGCGGGTGTGGTGAGCAGCGTTAGGCTAGCGCCGACCGCCAATAGGCTCAGCAGCACTAACGTGCAGGCGATTAAACCGCCAGCGCGCATCTTTTCAAACCACCGCCATTGGGCATCACCGATGGTTGAGCGGACTTCCGCCAGCGCATCATCGACAAACGGACTATGGGCAGCTTCATGGCGCCTGGTTAGATATAGCCGCTCGCCATCGACAATCTCACGATCGGCCAACGTGAGGTATGGCTCAATGATTCCTCGGGTGGGTGATGACATCACCCAAATATGGGTATTTTTTAATGTCCGATTTGGTTCGTTATCCTTTGGTGCCTCGGTCAGTAACGAAATTACATCGTCAATGTAGTCAATTACTGGGCGGTTAACCGGCAGGCTAACGTCGAGTTGTTGGTCGTCATGCAGCACACTAACTCGTACAAAGGTCGAACTCATGTGATCTATGTTCGCACACTTTTATATCTAAAGTGACGTAAGCTAAACAGTCGCTGCGACGCATTGTATTTTCAGTTATTGATATGAGGATCAATCCATGAGCACAAAGATTGTGCACCGCCCGGCGCGGTTACACGCGACCATTGCCAAGGAAGAACCGGTTCCGATTGCACCTGTTCCGACTATTCGTTCTGCTTCTACCAACGCCAATATCATGACGTTGATTATGCCGATTGTTGCAGGTACCGGCATGGTTATGATGATGGTGTCCTCAGGGAATCCCATTCGTATGGCTATTGGTGGGGTGATGTTTGTTGCCGTGATTTTTACGGCAGTTACGATGTTCATTCGTAATAAAACTGGGTCACGCAAAACCGCGGAGGACGAACGCACGAGGTTTTTGGAGCACTTGGAAGAAACCGAAGATAAGATTCGCGAGTTGGCCATTAAACAGCGAACTCAGTCGTTGTCACGTAATCCGCAGCCGCACGGGCTGACAGATGTGGTGCGTGATCCGTATCGGTTGTGGGAACGAAGGCGTGGTGATGAAGATTTTTTGGTCACCCGCATTGGTACGGGGGTGGGAGAGCTTGCCCAAGGGGTGAAAGTTCCCCCTGCATCGAATCCGATGATGGTGGCGGAGCCAATTTCGCAGGCCCATTTGGATCGTATGATGCGGCGTACCTGCACGATTGAGCATTTGCCGATTGCTATTCCGGTGCGAGGAAATGTGTCGCTGGTGGGCCCGGGGGAATTAAGCGCTGAGGCGGTGCGGGCGGTCGTGTCGCAGATTGTGGTGTTTCATTCTCCCGATGATGTGCGGTTTCATTTCGCATTGCCGCTGGCTGATGTCAATGATGACGGTACCTGGGCGTTGTGGCTACCGCATTTGCTTAATGCGGAGAATTTCGACGGCCCTATTGGTAAACGGGAAGTCTCTTTCGACGATGCCTCTGCTGAGGCGCTTTTGTCGGAGATTTCCAGGCGTGGCGAGATGGTGAAGGAACGTTCGAAGCTCAAGCTCACCGCTATTGATGCCCCGCAATTGATTATCGTGGTGTCGATGGATTCAGAGCTTGGCCGCCGAATTTCAGATCATCTTGATGGGGTGATGTCGTTGGATGCGGCTCGGATCACCTTGATTTCGTGTTCCACAGTGCAGTATTTGGAGCCGTCGCGGGTGGATGTGCGGGTGTTGATTAACGAGGATCGTTCGTTTTCGGTGCAGTTGCTTGACCGTGGTGAGATCCGTACCCCGAAGGAAGGCGCGGATGGCTATGTGGAGCGGGTATTATACGGCGGCAGGGATGGCAGGTTGGATGAGGTTTCGCCAACACTTGCGGAATCTGTGTCGCGGGCGGTGTCGTCGTTACGGTTGGTCGAAGATGCTAGTCCGGATGCACCGCTGGAACAGACGATTGCGTTGGACACGATGCTTGGGATTGGCAATTTTGCCACGTATAGCATTGAGGAGGCGTGGGCGCCGCGTTCGGAGCGGGATTTTCTCAACGTTCCGTTTGGTATTGGCGCGGATAACGAGCCTATTTCCTTGGATATTAAGGAATCGGCGAAGTCCGGTATGGGGCCACATGGGTTGTGCGTGGGCGCGACCGGTTCCGGTAAATCGGAGGTGCTGCGCACCCTGGTGTTAGGGCAAGTGGTGTGCCATCCGCCGGACCAATTGTCCCTGGTTTTGGTGGACTTTAAAGGTGGTGCAACCTTTGCAGGTTTAGAGCCGTTGCCGCATACTGCAGCGATCGTCGACAATCTTGAGGACGCCGCTGGTTTGGTGGACCGGTTGCATGATTCGATTTTGGGTGAGATTCAACGGCGGCAAAAGGTGCTGCAGGAAGCTGGAAATCTCGCCAATGTGGGCGAATACAATAAATTGCGCAACGCTGGTGTGCTCAGTGAGCCGTTGCCGGTGTTGTTCGTAGTGATTGACGAGTTCGGCGAATTGCTTGCCGCGAAGCCGGAATTTATTGATCTGTTTGTCCAGATCGGTCGTATCGGCCGGTCGATTGGTGTGCATCTCTTGCTGGCGTCGCAGCGATTAGAGGAAGGCAAGCTGCGGGGTTTGGAATCCTACTTGTCGTACCGTATTGGTTTGCGTACTTTCTCCGCCCAGGAATCACGTGCCGCGATTGGTACTACCGACGCGCATGATTTGCCGCCTATTCCGGGGTCGGGTTTTCTCAAGGTGGATCCCGATATTTTTGACAGATTCAAAGCCGCGTATGTTTCTGGACCATACGTTGCCACCGAATCGGCTGCGCAGCGGGAACTGCCGCCGGTTCCCATGCCGTTGGAGTTGATGAACACCACGGAGGCCTGGCTGCGGATGAAGCAGTTGGAGTTCCAGGCGAAAATACAACAGCAAACAGGCGGGACTACCCAGTCGGAGGAAACCACCTTGGATTTGGTGGTTGGTAGGTTAGCGCCAGCAGCGCCGCGCACCCGACAGATCTGGTTGCCGCCGCTGCCTGATGCCCTTGAATTAGGTGCGGTGATCGGAAACGTCGAGTCAACTACGAAACGAGGTATGGCGGCAGAGTCGGTCGGGCAGTTGCGGATTCCGATGGGAATTAAAGACAAGCCGCTGACCCAGTGGCAGGGGCAATTGGTTCTTGACCTGTCTGGTTCGGGCGGAAACGTGGCGATCATGGGTGCGCCGCAGTCAGGAAAAACCACCGCGTTGCGCACGTTGGTGACGGCCGCGGCATTAACCCACAAGCCAACCGATGTGAATTTCTATCTTATTGACATGGCGGGTTCACAGTTGAGTTATCTCAAGGACTTGCCGCATGTGGGAACGGTGGCAACCCGGTTTGACGAAAACCAATTGCGGCGCACGGTTGCGGAAATGAGCATGTTCTTAGTGCAGCGCGAGGCGATTTTCAGCAATTACCACATTTCCAGCGTGGCGGAGATGCGGGAGATGCACGCCCAAAACCGCCTGCCGGAATTACCTGCCGCGGACATTGTCTTGGCCATCGACGGCTGGGCGACGCTGCGCAAGGACTATGAGGATTTAGCCGACACCATCACTGAAATCGCCCAACGCGGCCTGGCGTTCGGGATTCACGTGATCCTCGTTACCGGCCGATGGGCGGATTTCCGGCTGCCGCTTCAGGCCGTAATTGGCAATAAACTTGAGTTTGCACTCAACGATCCTATGGATTCCGCCATTGGTCGTAAGCCCGCCGAGGGGTTGAAAGTTCAGGCTATTGGTCGGGCACTGACCACCGATGGTCTTTACAGTCAAATCGCATTGCCGTACGTGGAAAAACCTTCCCTCATTCCGGAACCAACCCCCCAAGCAATCGTTGCGGCGATGAACCGCGCATGGCGGGGACCGACTGCACCGGAGGTACGGATGCTGCCGGACAACGTCGACATGGCGAAGCTGCGTGCAGATTTCTCCGACATCGACACCACAATCATCGGTTTAGCCGAGACCACCCTGCGGCCTGCGCAGTTCAATTTCGAAGAAGACCAACGCCACGTATTCATCGTCGGCGATTCGCAATCTGGTAAAACATCGACGTTGCGCACCCTCATCAGCGAAATTCTTAAAGGAAAGAAGCCCGGCGATGTCATGTTCGGGGTGTGGGACCTACGACGACACTTGCTAGGCGTCGTCCCCGATGAATTCCTCGGCGGTTTCGCTGGCACCCGACCCGGCTGCGATAAACTCGCCGAAGGCATCGTCGCGGAGCTTGAACGCCGGCTACCAGGTACCGGAGTCACCGTCGAGGAATTGCGGAGCCGTTCGTGGTGGAGCGGGCCGGAAATCTTCGTCATCGTCGACAATATCGACATGATCGAGGGATCGACGAACCCGCTGAAAGCACTCACGAAATACCTGCCACAAGCCGCCGATATCGGTTTGCACGTGATCGTGACCCGCAGGTCGTCGGGCATGTCGCGCGCCGGGTATGACCCAGTGATTCAAGGAATCCGGGAAGCCGGTGCCGCCGGTTTGTTGCTGTCAGGTGACCGTCAAGAAGGCCAGATTTACCCCAAGGTGTTCTTAAAGCCACTGCCGCCGGGCCGCGCCCAGTGGGTGCAGCGTTCCGGGCGAGTGGAAATGGTGCAAATTGGGTTCACACCGCCAGCCGATTGACATGTTTGTGCTTGTCGACGCCCATGTCACGGCCGCCCGCTACTATCTAGGCTCATGTCACATTACTTATTTAAAGCCGCTGGCGAAGGCGACATAGAGAAAGTTAAACAACGGTTGGCCAAGGGCGACGACATTGACTATCGGCACAAAGGCACTAGTAGTTCATATTCACGATGTACACCAATCGGATGGGCAACCCGAACCCGAAACCTTTGACCGGGCGTTTACGTCGCTAAGAAGTGCTCAGCAACGAGGTGAGGCGCTTGCCAACATTCACCTCACCGATAAAACTCGACATATAACTTGGGCGAATGGAATCAGCTCAGAACCACACTTCACCCCGGATTATCGTCTTTACGAGATTTCGCAACCGAAGCCCACACGCACCCTGCTTCATGTTCAACGGGAATATCCACACAACAAAGAGTGGATAGAAGAATGGGTGTTCGTCTGTGTAAAAAGCACGGCCAATGGCGTCTTGATTCCGCCCAAAGCCGCCTAGTCGGTGAGCTGAAATACAACCGGGAATATCTCGGCTAGCAGCGTTGGCCAGTGCGCGCCTGTGGGGCGTCGAAAAGCAAAACCTTGTCGGAGGTGACCAAACACCCGGCTTGCCGCTAGTATTGATGCGTTAACTACTCACGTTAAAAATGCGTCACCTCAAGGAGTGAAAAGATCGTGTTTGAATCTCTAACAGACCGGCTCGGCCAAGCCTTAAGCGGGCTTCGTTCCAAGGGCAAGGTCACGGAGGCTGACATCAATGCGGTCTCACGCGAAATCCGGCTCGCACTGCTCGAAGCCGACGTATCACTGCCGGTGGTACGCGGTTTTATCGCACGGATCAAAGAACGCTCACTCGGGGTAGAAGTATCCAAAGCATTAAACCCGGCGCAGCAAGTAATCAAGATTGTCGATGAAGAACTCACCGGCATTCTCGGCGGCGAAACCCGGCATATCAACCTTGCGAAAAAACCACCAACAGTCGTCATGCTGGCAGGTTTGCAGGGTGCCGGTAAAACCACACTCGCCGGAAAGCTGGCGCACTACCTCAAACAAAAAGGCCACACCCCGATGCTGGTGGCCTGTGACTTGCAGCGGCCCGGTGCGGTGCAGCAGCTTCAGATCGTCGGCGAACGCGCCGGGGTGCCTACCTTCGCCCCTGACCCGGGCACCTCTATCGATACCCTCGAACATGAAATGGGTACCTCTCATGGTGACCCGGTGGCGGTGGCTCGGGCTGGTATCGCCGAGGCTGAAGCGAAAAAGCATGACTTCGTTATCGTCGACACCGCTGGCCGGTTGGGCATTGACGAAACCCTCATGACCCAGGCACGTAATATCCGCGATGCGATCAATCCGGACGAAGTGCTGTTCGTTATTGACGCAATGATTGGTCAAGACGCCGTGCAGACGGCGGAGGCGTTCCGCGATGGTGTGGACTTCACCGGTGTCGTTTTGACCAAGCTTGATGGTGATGCCCGCGGTGGCGCGGCGTTGTCGATTCGTGAAGTCACGGGTAAACCCATCATGTTCGCTTCCACTGGCGAAAAGATGGAAGACTTCGACATTTTCCACCCGGATCGGATGTCCAGCCGGATTTTGGGTATGGGTGACATGCTCAGCTTGATTGAGCAAGCTGAGCAGACCTTGGATCAAGAGCAAGCAATGGAAACTGCGGAGAAACTCGCCCGGGGTGAGTTGACTCTGGATGACTTCCTGAAGCAGATGCTCATGATCCGAAACATGGGTCCTATCGGTAACCTGTTGAAGATGCTTCCCGGCGGCTCGCAAATGTCACAGATCGCTGACATGGTGGACGAGAAGCAATTGGACCGTATTCAGGCAATCATTCGCGGCATGACCCCGCAGGAGCGGCAAGACCCGAAGATTCTTAATGCATCTCGACGTAAGCGTATTGCTAACGGTTCCGGCGTTTCGGTTTCGGAAGTAAATCAGCTGATTGAGCGCTTCTTTGAGGCCAAGAAGATGATGGGCAAAATGGCAGGCCAGATGGGTATGCCCGGAATGGGTGGGCGTAGTGCCACTAAGAAAAAGCCAAAAGGCCGTAAAGGTAAAAACGGCAAACGTAAACCAGCTAAGCGGCGCAGTGGTGGCGGAATGCCAGGCATGCCAGGTGGAATGCCCGGTATGCCTAACATGGCGGAACTGCAGAAAATGCAAGAGCAGCTAGGCGGCATGGGTGGGATGCCTGGTATGCCAAAACTGCCAAAGGGAATGGAAAATATCGACCTGAACAATTTGGATTTCGGAAAGGGTAAATAGCCCTAAACATCACAATTTTTACGCCCCGCCATAGACTATTGGTGGGGCGTAAAAATTTGTGCTTCCTTGGGTGGATTCTCGTTGCCTTACCGCCAGCGGATTGGCTTGCCACACGGCATGTGTGGTGCGCGAAGTTACCGGCGGTGAGCATCACAAGACGTGGTCATGGGGTAGTAAAAGTACAGGCTTTTAAGGGCAACTCGACCTTTTCGGTGTTTCGCGATTGGTTTTAGGGCTTGGGCGATGAAAAAGTCGAGTTGGGGTATTTCCAGCATTTTGCTGGCTTTGGGGCGGTGGGGCATTAGGAATTTATCTTGGGATAAGTGTGGGAAACCTACTTCCACGTGATCAGAACCATGAGTTCGCCGTGCTGGGGGATTGCCACCCAACCAGTAACGCCGTACGTCAGGTTGATCATCGTTGATGGCATGGTACGTAGCTTCATTTGTGATTTTTGGTGATATGTATCTCTCTGGTTTGGGGAAGTTGCCCACCACAGCATATGCTTTGCACATACTTAACTTTGCCTAAATTTTGGCTTTGGTTACCGATTGTATTTCTACAGGAGAAGTGAATATGAAGTTCCGTAAAATCGTCATTGCTGGTCTGTGTGCTGGAATGTGCGCGATGTCTACCCCAAGTGTTTCAGCATATGAACGATTGATCGGTCTAACCGTAGAAACCGATAATGACAAGGGAACCTGCCGGTTTGTCTCCGACAAGTCTCAAGCGCCTGCCGCAAATCAACGCATCATAGCGGAGGCTAAGAAGGTCATTGACGAGATAGTTGCAACTGGCACATTAAGTCTAAAAGACGTGCAGGAAAATGCTGAGACACCAGGCGGCAGCGAGAAGGTGGTGGATTGGGCAGCTGAGCATCTACCACAAACGAATGCCATTGACATGGCAAAGAGCCTGCGCACTATATATAAATACAGCACCGGTGAAGTCAAGGAGCTTGAATTCATCATTAACTACTTGGAGTCGAATTTTCTTGGTATGAAGGAATCCGTTCATACGAAAGACGAGGCCAAACAGATTCAAATCCAGCTACAACTTGCCATAAACCAACTCGATACCCTATATGGCGGAATTCCTAAAACCAGCCCTGGCTACGGAATGATCCGATACATCAGGGAGATGCAAGAAGAAGTGTATGGTGGCATGCTGAAAACCGTCACGGACTGTGTTGAGGGACGTAGTACCCCAGCACCAAAGCCGAATGATCCGGCGCCACAACCAAACGATCCAGCACCTAAGCCAAACGATCCGTCGTCATCAACAGGCGGTATCGTTGCTGGTGTAGTTGCAGCTATCGCGGCGATTGCTGCTGCTGTTATCGCTTTTATCCCACAAGTTTTGCAACTGTTTGGCTTGGCTAAAACCCGTTAAAACGGTAGCTCTACCAGCATTGCAGGTGGTTTTTACGATACCTGAGCTTCCAGGCTCCTGGTTGAAATAAGAAGTTTGTAAGTTTAAGGAGACGATAGTGGCTGACACCGACTCTGATACTAACCAATTGCGTGCGGAAATCTCAGCCGCCTGGAAGCAACTTGCTGCGGAATCTGAAGCAAAAGAACCTGAATCAATAGGTGATAGCGATGCCCGGCTACTTCAAACGGTGAGGCTGGAACTGGATGCCTGCCGCGAAGAGCTGGCGGCATTGCGGGTGGAAGAGAACATGATCCCTGCTGCTTTCACGAACCTTGAGCAGGAGATTAAGCGTTTGGAGGAAGCCCAATTACGGATTCAGAGTTTCATTGATTGGAAGCACGGTTTTATAAACGCACAGGTAGAGGACACCAGTGAGGTTCCATCTGCGTCGATGGGCACTGAGAATGACGGATTGGTGCCTTTTCATGAAAGTATCGTACGTGTTGGACATGTTGCGGTGGAATCGACGCAATTATTGATAGCCGACCCGTGGATCGTTCATGCGTTCTGGAAACACGAGCCAGTCAACAACGCGCAGCGATTCAGGGATGTTTATACCCAGCGGGTTTATGAACATCGAGTGGATTTTCACAACCCAGTCGACGTTATTGCTGATGTGGGTATGAGTGTTGTTGAGGCGGTTGAATGCGGCCGGCTGGAAAAAGTAGAGGAGATTGCGCCGCCGTTTTATACGTTGTCATATAACCAAATCTCCAAAGCTAATGCTGCGGTTGAAGGTGGCATTGGTAGCGAGTTGGCCTTTGATGATGGTGCCCCAGGAGCGGGCGTTAGTATTCCATTGGCCGATGATGGAACGTTCCCAGTTTTTGCAGAAATCCACGATGGCAGGGTTTCCAGGATCATTATCGACTTCTAAACCACAGGCGCACCAGTTACTGCTAGGGCGGAAACCGCTTAAACTTTTTTCATTTGTTTTAAGGCTAATAGGTGGGTTCTGGCTAGTATTTGTGTCGAAAAGCTCTACGCCTGTGCGGTGTTCTCACGTTGAGGCAAAGCCGAAAAATATTGTCAGTAGAAAATGAGAGAAGATGAGTGATCGTTAATTTTGCTTGAAACATGTCCCACTCGGTACTGACAATCGGGTTATGGGTAATGTATCAAGGCGTACGTTCATTCGGACAGCTGTTGCGGCTGGAACAACTGCGTGGTTTGCTAACCAAGCGAATATCACTTTGGCGCAGTCACCATCCGGGCACCAAGTATTTCAACACGGGGTGGCTTCGGGAGACCCACTGGCTACTAGCGTGATTTTGTGGACACGGGTTACTCCTACCCCGGATGCCCTGCCCGGATCTGGACGCGGAGAAAACGTTGACGTGCATTGGGAGATTGCACCTGACCCAAGCTTTTCGACGATTGTCGCGCAGGGGTTAACAGCCACCAGTGTTGAAACAGATCACACTGTGCATATTGATCCGTACGGGCTTAAGCCTGCAACGGTGTATTACTACCGATTCCGGGCTTTAGGCCAGATATCACCTGTGGGAAGAACTCAGACCACCCCAGCACCAACTAGTAAAGTGGACCAGTTTCGGTGTGCCATTGCTTCTTGTGCAAGTTGGGAGTCTGGATTCTTTGCTGCCTATCGCGATATTGCTGAGCGTGCTCAGCGTGGCGAGTTAGACGTGGTAGTACATTTAGGGGACTACATTTATGAATATGGGACGGGTGAAAAATCAGGAAAATTAGGCCCGCTACGTACCCACCAGCCCGAATGGGAGACGGTTACCCTTGCCGATTATCGATTGCGGTATGGCACCTATCGTACGGACCCACATCTTCAGGCCGCACATGCGGCTGTTCCGTGGGTAGTAACGTGGGACGACCATGAAATTGCCAATAATGCTTATGCCGGGGGTGCCGAAAATCACGATCCGTCGGAGGGGCCGTGGGATCAACGTCGAAAAGCAGCGATGCAAGCGTATTTCGAATGGCAACCGCTGCGGGCCACAAACCCGTCGCAGGGTGGGCACTTGTACCGCAGACTGCAATTCGGAACACTAGCAGAACTGGTGATGCTTGATTTGCGGACCTACCGGGCGGCACCAGGGACGCTGCAACTTTTAAAAGCCAACCGCAGCCCAGATGTCGTGGGTGAAGAGCAATTTTCGTGGCTTACAAAGCAAGTGGAAAATTCCACAACAAACTGGCGGCTTATAGGAAACTCCGTGATGCTGGCCAAGATGGATATAATCGCACTCCCGTATCAGGTTCAATCGGCGTTGCAGGAGATGATCGGAAGCCCCATCACAACACCTGTGCTCAGTGACCAATGGGATGGATACGTCAATGACCGTGATCGGCTCCTAGAGATTCTCGCTGATGCGGGCGGGCACACGGTGTTTTTCACCGGTGACATTCACTCGGAATGGGGAAACGAAATCATGCATAAGGATCGACTAGTTGCAGCTGAGTTGGTGTGTACATCGATTAGCGCCCCAAATGTCGATGACATGCTAAAACTGCATGAAAACAACCCAATTTCGCAGCATTCGGCAACCCAGATTCGTGCTGCCAATTCCCATGTGCGTCACATTGAACTTGATGCTCATGGCTATTCCATTGCTACCGTCACAGTTGATGGAGTTGACATGATGTGGTTGCGGGTGGCTGACAAGGCTGTAGCTGAATCGGAAGTTTTCGTCGCACACACATTGCGTTACGACGGCACCCAGTTACGCTAGAAGCCACGCCCCACCCCACCCAAGCGCAATCACCACCGCTGTTACCAACAATCCTAAAATCACAGGGCGCAGTCCTGAATGGCGCACCGTAGGCCATGTGACATGTAAACCTTGAGCCACCATTGCCAGAGAAAAAATCACCGTCCGTAGGATGTCGACTGCGTCGATTACAGGCTCCGGGATGTGCATAACCGAACGGCATAAAACGAGAATGATAAAGACCACCAAAAAACCAGGCACTAACCGCCTGTAATTGCGATGTGTGCCGCCTTGAATTACACCGATGATGATTACGGCGGGTGCGAGCAATAGTACTCGACCTAGTTTTGTTGCTACCGCTATTGGCAAAATGGCAGCTCCTGCGATACTGCCAGCGGCAACGGTTTGACTGACCTCATGGGTGGTAGCCCCGATGAAAAGGCCTGCTGCTGTCGGATCCCAACCGGTAACCATGGTGGGGGCAAGGGCAATCATTATGGTGCCAAACACAGTGATAACGGCGATGGCGGTCGCTGATTCGTGGTGTCGTTTAGAACCTAACACTGAATAAGTTGCTGCAATCGCGGATGCGCCACAAATAGAGCAACCGGCCCCAATCAAAAGTGACTGACTTGGGGCCAAACCTAACAGCTTTCCACCGAGTACAGCTGCGCTGAATCCGCCAGCAACCACCACCGCAATCACGATCAACGCCTGCCACCCCAACTGCGCAATTGCCGAAAGTGAAATGCTTAGTCCCAAAAGTGCCACGCCAGCCTTGAGCAGGGGAGAAGCGCAAAACCGTACCCCGGTGGTGAAAGTAGCTGGCAGTCGCCAGATATTTCCAGTGACGCAGCCGACCAGTATGGCGATAAGTAGTAACGAAGAGCTTCCTACAAAGTGAAGTGTAACGAGGTGAATAATCGCGGTAACAGCCGCCAAACCGGTGCACAATGCAAGGCCGGGAATTACAGGTGAAATCACATCAACCCAACGGCTCAAGCTGCCGTCGGTTACATTCGACCGTATTTTATGAAAAGACCATTGCCGATTACCATTCACGGTTTCTTAGTGTAGTGAATTAGGGCACATGGCAGTGTTAAAAGCGCGAAGCAAATTGACCTCGTCTAGCGCTGTGAACTAGGATCTTGGAGGTTGCTTTAGGGCAACACTATCTTTGCCTGCGATTACACCGTCACCGACTCCGGTCGACCGGTATGTCACATCGCAGTTATTACCAAAAGGGTTGAACCGGCCGCATGAAAAGCATGTGGTGTCCGAACTGCCCAGTGACTACAAGGAGCCTCATAATGGCAGTAAAAATTAAATTGCAGCGTATGGGTAAAATCCGTACCCCACAGTACCGCGTGGTTATTGCAGATGCCCGTACCCGTCGTGATGGCAAGGTAATCGAAAACATTGGCATTTACCAGCCAAAAGAAGAGCCTTCGTTGATTCGGATTGATTCCGAGCGCGCACAGTACTGGCTTGGTGTTGGTGCACAACCAACCGAACCAGTGCTTGCTCTGCTGAAGATCACCGGTGATTGGCAGAAGTTTAAGGGGCTGCCAGGCGCTGAGGGCACCCTTAAGGTTGCCGAGCCCAAGCCTTCCAAGCTGGAGCTGTTCAACCAGGCATTGGCTGAGGCTAACGAAGGTCCAACCGCTGAGGCAATCACCGAAAAGAAGCGTAAGGCTAAAGAAGAAGCTGCTGCAAAGGCCGCCGAGAAAGAAAAGGCAGCTGAGGCAGAAGCTGAATCTGAGGCAGAGTCTGCCGAGGCTAACGAGGAAACTGCTGCGGAATAAGATCGCCTAAATAAATGTCAAGGTATCTAGTGGAGTTGATCTACTAGATACCTTATTTGTTTTTCTAACTGATGCAGGTATCTCGGAGTTAAGACGAAATCAGTACAGTCGCCACGTTTTTGAAAAGCTGTTACTGCCGCTCACCGGTAAGCATTGTGAGAAGCAGGATATTTTCTTCTGCGCTGGAATCGGAGGGGCAATCGACACGATGGATAACATGAGCGTTGAGGTGGATTATTCTGCCGGGGGTCAGTTCGATAGTTTGGTCGTTGCAACCAAAGGTTAAGGTTCCCGCAATGCATTGCACTGTGATGGGATGGGCTGCTTTATGTTCGGCGAGATACTGGCCAGGCGAAAAACTAAACAGGATTAGGTTTGCGCCGTCGCCTTGGAGTATCCGCTGTACCGCTGGTAGATGCCCAGTGGTTTTGGGGCTTGGGGCCATGTCCAGTGCATCAACGATTGTCATGGTGTGGTCGGCTGCCGTATCCGGGGAGTAGGTGGCGGTGCCGAAGGTGTCGGGGGAGTTGGTGGGAATGCTCATGTTTTAGAGTCTAGCGATCATCCGACTTTCAAGAATATGGTTGTGATTTTGCTAGAGTAAAAGCCCATGGAAGTAATGATCGGTCGGGTAATTAAATCCCACGGAATCAAAGGCGAAGTGGTGGTAGAGGTGACCACGGATGAACCCGAGATTCGTTACGAAGTCGGGCAAGTGCTCGTCGGGAAGCAAGCAAAAAAACTGCATCATCTCACAATTGCGGCTACCCGGCCACATCAGGGTCGGCTGCTCGTGAAATTTGCGGAAGTCGACGATCGAACCATGGCTGATTCATTACGTGGCACCCAATTCTGGGCGGAACCGTTGCCGAAATCCGAAGACGAGGAAGCTTTTTATGACCATGAGCTTGAAGGGCTGGTGGTATTGGAAAACGGTGAAAAAATAGGTGAGGTTTCAGGCGTTATGTCTGGCCCTGCCGGTACGATACTTCAGGTGACTCTTCTTAGCGGTAAAGAGGTACTGGTGCCGTTTGTTTTCGATATTGTTCCAGATGTTGATATTGAAGCTGGCACGGTAACTATTATGCCACCAGACGGTTTGTTGGAACTGTAGCGATCATGCGGCTAGATATAGTTACTATTTTCCCAGAGTATGTACAACCTCTTCGGCATGCGTTGGTTGGCAAGGCGATTGAGCAAGGGATCGTGGAGATCTGTGTGCATGATCTTCGCGATTGGGCAACGGATGTCCATAAGACAGTCGATGATTCTCCTTACGGTGGCGGGCCGGGTATGGTTATGAAGCCCACCGTGTGGGGAGCTGCGTTGGACGATATTAGGCTAAAAACTGGTCCGGTGGCTTCAGCTGAGGCGCTTCAGACTGCGGCAATGCATGTGAATAAGCCGCGTCATGATGAGAAAAATGGCATCGATGATCCCGGCTATAGTGACCAGACATGTGTGGGGGGTGACGAGGAATTGCCGCTATTGCTTATCCCGACACCAGCTGGAAAGCCGTTTGAACAGCGTGATGCCCAGTCGTGGAGTAGGGAAAAGCACATCGTTTTTGCCTGTGGTCGTTACGAAGGAATTGACCAGAGAGTTATCGATGATGCACGTAAGCATTATCGGGTGCGTGAGGTGTCCATCGGCGATTATGTCTTAATTGGCGGCGAGGTTGCAGTTTTGGTTATCGCCGAGGCGGTGATTCGGTTGATCCCCGGTGTTTTGGGCAATACGTTGAGCCATCAGGATGATAGTTTTTCACATGGGCTGTTGGAGGGGCCAAGCTATACCAAACCCCGAGTGTGGCGTGACCTTGAGGTGCCTGAGGTGTTGCTGTCCGGGAATCATGCGAAGATCGATCGGTGGCGTAGGGACCAAGCCTTGCTGCGTACACAGGCGGTGCGACCAGAGCTTCTAGCGCACGTAGAGTTATCAGAGGCTGATCGGGAGGTTTTGGGTTATGAGGATTCCGACTAGGCGAATGATTGTCGTAATAAGGAGAATCAATCATGGATGATGTTTCGGTAGATGTGCATGTTTTGCTTAGTCCAGCGCAGGTACAGCAGTTTGAAGACCAGCTTCAATCTAAGCCACCGGCTGGGTTTGAGGTTGTCGCCGTGTATTCCATGGAGGAAAATTTCAGCTGTGAGCCGGATAATATGCTGGTGGCGCAGTATGAACAACGCACAGGCAAGGTTCCGGTGGCGGAGTCGGTGTATCGCATTGTGGTGCATGGCCGGTGCGATCGTTCGCTTGTCGACGCAACCGCGGTCGTCGTAAAGCTATTGCCTGATGATGCACTGTGGTACGGAACCACGGTTGATGGTTTTATTGACCCCGGCTCGATGGCAACGTGTTCGATCAAACGGTCGTGACTGAAGATAGTTTCACCACGTGGGCGCAGCGGTTTTAAGTGTAAAATCGTGTTATAAAAAGTGACATTTTTAGGCCCTAACCAGCATTGTTGACGTGTCAACGAAACCTGGTTATGATGTACCTATGCAATTCGGAATTTTTACAATCGGTGATGTAACCCAAGATCCCACTACAGGCACTATCCCTACCGAGAATGAGCGCATTCTCTCAACTGTTAAATACGCAAAAAAGGCAGAAGAGGTTGGCTTAGATGTATTTGGCACTGGCCAGCACCACAATCCGCCTTTTATTGCACCCGCTAACCCGCCGATCCTAATGGCGTACCTTGCGGCGCAAACGCAAAAGCTGCAATTTACCACCGCCACCACTCTTATTACCACCACTGATCCGGTGCGTATTGCGGAAGACTACGCATATGTTCAGCACCTCACCGGGGGTCGGGTCGACCTTATGTTAGGGCGCGGTAACACCGGCCCAGTTTATCCGTGGTTTGGTAAGGATATTCGCAGCGCGATTCCATTAGCCGTTGAGAATTACCACCTCGTGCGTCGCTTGTGGCGTGAAGACGTTGTCGATTGGAGCGGCAAGTTCCGCACACCACTCCAATCCTTTACCAGCGTGCCTCGGCCGCTCGATAACGTTGCGCCATTCGTATGGCACGGCTCCATCCGTTCCAAGGAAATCGCAGAACAAGCAGCGTACTACGGCGATGGGTTCTTCCATAACAATATCTTCTGGAATATTGAGCACACCGCAGAGATGGTGAACCTGTATCGTCAGCGTTTCGAGCATTATGGTCATGGTGCAGCAGATCAAGCGATCGTCGGCTTGGGTGGCCAGTTCTTCGCTGCCGAAACTGAAGCTGAGGCTAAGCGGATTTTCCGGCCGTACTTCGATAACGCTCCGGTATATGGCCATGGTCCATCCTTGGAGGAATTCTCCACCTTGACCCCGCTGACCGTCGGCACCCCAGAGCAGATCATCGACCGGTACCTAAGCTACGCAGATCATGTTGGCGACTTCCAGCGCTTGATGTTCCTCATCGACCACGCAGGCTTGCCGGAGCAGGTTGTGTTGGAGCAAATCGAGATTCTTGGTACTCAGATCGTTCCTGTTCTGCGTGAAGAGTTTGAACGGCGTCGTCCAGCGCATGTACCTTCGGATCCACCATCACACCAAAGCCTGGTTGAGGCTGGTCCTGATTCCCCGCACCGTCTCGTTTTGCCTGCCGAAGCAGAGGCTAAGGCCTAGTAACTAGCCGTAGTCGTTGTAGGAGTTAGATATGAAACAACTTGTTGTTCTCAATGCTGGATTGTCAACGCCATCGACAACCAAAATGTTGAGCCAAAAGATTTCCGGTTCCGTGACCGCCGAAGTGACTAACCGGGGTGAGGGGCTGAATGTTATTGACATTGACATCAATAACTATGTCATGGACTTGGCAACAGTCATGGCCACAGGCGTGTACTCCGAGAAGCTACGCGAAGCATTAGACCAGGTTGCAGCCGCAGACGCACTCATAGCGGTAACACCCGTGTTCAGCGCCAGCTATGCCGGTGTGTTCAAGATGTTCATTGACGTGTTGGATCTGGAAGCGCTGATCGACACACCAGTGATTATCGCAGCTACTGCCGGAACCGGTAGGCATTCGTTGGTGTTGGAATACGCCTTGCGTCCACTTTTTGCTTACCTCAAGGCCGTCGTTATGCCAACCGCAGTCTTTGCCGCTACCGACGATTTCGGCGCGGAATCGGAACTAGATGGCCGCATCGCGAAAGCCGCCCGCCAACTGGCCGCATATCTTGTCGAAAAAGGTGACTCAGTAGGAGGGTTGAGCCAAAACTTCAGCCAACGCAAGAAACCGACAGCATCTTCAATGTCTGCTGATGACGTAGTGCCGTTCTCGAACTTGCTTCAAGGACACGACGGCAACAGCTAAGCGCCGCCGCTAGTTATAATCCTTCGGATAATGTTCACCCCCGTTTCACAAAATACAGTGAGTCGGGGGTTTATCGTGTGCCTACGTAGTTTTTCCATCAGTCAGCTGTATAAGTGCGGTCAGTGCGCTTACCTAACCCAAAACCCAAACTCGACTTATTCCTCTGCCAAACCATGAAACCAACCACTTAGCGATGAAAAGGTCGAGTTTCCCTCATAAGCTCACGCCAGCTACCCGTTTAACTGGAGTTTTGTTGTGACCAACCCCTACGATTTCAGCTTTGACGTCTTTATGAATTGGGTTTAGAAAAACTACGAGGTTGGGGAGTATTTCTTACGGTGCGCACCAAGGTGAGGCGTTGTTGTGCGCACTGCATCAACTGGTTCGGGCAATTAAGTACTAAACTCAACGCAATGAGTTCTGACAGCATTGCACAGCACATTGCCCAGGAATTACAGATCGCCGCAACTCAAGTGGATGCGGCCCTGAAACTTCTGGCTGAAGGTAATACCGTTCCTTTTATCGCTCGCTACCGAAAAGAAGTAACCGGTGGGTTAGACGATACCCAACTGCGCACCATCGAAGAGCGCGCCACTTATTTATCTGAACTGTCAGAACGCAAAAACACTATCCTCGCTGCCATCGAAGAGCAAGGAAAACTTACCGATGACTTGCGGGCATTGATTGAAGAATGCGACACGAAAGCACGACTCGAAGACTTGTACCTGCCCTATAAGAAGCGGCGGAAAACCAAAGCAGACACCGCCCGTGAGGCAGGACTTGAGCCGCTGCTCGATACTCTCATCGGCACTCCGGAAGCTGACCCGGCACAACTGGCCTCCGAGTATTGCACTGCGGGTTTTGAGGATGAAAAGAAAGTGCTGGAAGGGGCACGTGCCATACTCATCGACCGGTTCGCGCTCGATGCCGATCTAGTAGGAACGGTACGCGAACGCATGTATGCCACCGGCAGCATGGGAGCCAGCGTGGTGGAAGGTAAAGAAGCAGAAGGGGCTAAATTCAAGGACTACTTCGACTTCGCTGAGCCGTTTGACAGCCTGCCGTCTCACCGTATCCTCGCTCTTTTACGTGGCGAAAAAGAAGGCATTTTGCAACTTCACTTGGATGCAGGTGAGGATGATGTCTATTGCGGAACCATCGCCGAACACTTTAACCTCGACACATCAAGCGCCTGGTTGGCCGATGCTGTTCGGTGGGGTTGGAAAACAAAACTATATGTTTCTTCCAGTTTGGATGTTCGTATGCGGTTGAAAGAAAAAGCAGAAGAAGGCGCGCTTGACGTATTCGCCCGCAACCTCAAAGACGTGCTTTTGGCTGCACCAGCAGGACAACGCGCCACCCTCGGGCTTGACCCTGGGTACCGAAACGGCGTGAAATGTGCGGTGATCGACGGCACCGGAAAAGTACTCGACACCTTGATCGTGTACCCACACCAGCCACAAAACCAATGGAACCAGGCAGTGCAGGCACTTGCCACCGCCTGCGCCACCCACGGCGTTGATCTCATCGCCGTGGGCAACGGCACGGCGAGCCGCGAAACCGAAAAGCTCAGCCACGAAGTTGCAAAACTCATCGGCCAAGCAGGCGGGGTAAAACCAACCCCGGTGGTGGTCAGTGAATCTGGTGCTTCGGTTTATTCAGCCTCCGAAATCGCCGCCAAAGAATTCCCCGATATGGACGTATCACTGCGCGGTGCAGTCTCTATTGCGCGTAGGCTGCAAGACCCACTAGCAGAACTGGTTAAAATCGACCCCAAAGCCATCGGAGTTGGACAGTACCAACATGACGTCAACCAGACGGCGTTGGCTAAAACTCTGGATGCGGTGGTTGAAGACGCCGTAAACGCAGTGGGTGTCGACCTTAATACCGCCTCGGTCCCGTTGTTATCACGGGTTGCAGGTATCAGTGGCACAATCGCAGAAAACATTGTTGCCTACCGCGACGAACACGGCTGTTTTGACAGCCGAAGCGGTTTGAAAAAGGTTCCTCGATTAGGGCCTAAAGCCTATGAACAATGCGCTGGATTCCTACGCATCCAAGGCGGCACCGATCCTCTCGATGCCTCAGCAGTTCACCCCGAAGCCTATCCTGTCGTGCGTCGTATCGCGTCAGCAACCGGACTAGGGGTAGCCGAGCTGATTGGAAACACACGCGTCTTAAGCACACTTAAAGCGAAAGATTTTGCCGACAACACATTCGGTGTGCCAACCGTCACTGACATTTTGAAAGAATTAGACAAACCGGGACGGGACCCCCGACCGGAATTTACTACCGCCACCTTCAAAGAAGGCGTGGAGAAAATCACTGACCTTCACCCCGGCATGATTTTAGAAGGCACGGTCACCAACGTGGCTGCCTTCGGCGCTTTCGTCGACATCGGAGTCCACCAAGACGGACTGGTTCACGTCTCAGCGCTTGCCAATACCTTCGTCTCCGACCCCCACGACTTTGTGCGCTCCGGCCAGGTAGTCAAAGTGAAAGTCCTAGAGGTTGATGTCGACCGCAACCGCATCAGCCTCAGTATGCGGCTTGACGACGAGCCCAACCAACCCAGCGGGAACAAAGGTGGGGCCGCACAAGGTGGCACCAGATCAAGGCGCGACAGGGCCGATAAGCGCACTGCCAACGGTCGGGGCCAGCGGACTAACAACGGTAGGACCAGCAATACCAAGAACCGGGACACCAGTGGCGGGTCATTAGCGGATGCGTTAAAACGAGCCGGTTTTTAAGCGTCGACAAGCAAAAACGTCCCCTAACCATAATCCGCAAAAGGAAACGTGACGTCAATGACACAGGTTGTGCACACCATAGATGAGCTGCAAGCCCTCACCCGAAACTTCAACGGCCCGGTAGTACTGGTACCCACCATGGGGGCACTCCACGCCGGACACCTAAGCCTGGTGGCTAAAGCACAGGAAATCCCCGATGCGATGGTGATCGTGAGCATCTTCGTCAACCCACTGCAATTCGCCGCCGGGGAGGATCTCGACGCCTACCCGCGCACCCTGGATAAGGACGTGGAAAAACTGAAAACAGCGGGCGTGCCATACGTATTCGCCCCCACAGCGAACGAAATGTATGCAGCCGGGCCACGAACCATCATCCATCCTGGCCCAGCAGGAAGCATCCTGGAGGGGAAAACGCGCCCCACCCACTTCGCTGGTGTACTCACCGTGGTGCACAAGCTGTTCCACATCACCGGCGCAACGCATGCCGTTTTCGGTGAGAAAGACTACCAACAACTACTACTAATAAAACAGATGGTGACTGACCTCAACCTAAATATCACCATAATCGCAGCCCCCACCGTACGGGAAGACTCCGGTCTGGCGTTAAGCTCCCGCAATCAGTACCTATCGAAAGAGCAGACACAATTAGCACCAACCATCTATCGCGCATTACACGCCGGTGCCCAACACGACACCGCAGCCGCAGTACAACGCGCGGTAACCGAAACACTGACAGCGCACCCCGAGATTGTAGTGGATTACGTGGCAGTGACAAGCCCAGAACTTACAGATCCAGTTTCCGGAGAAAACCGCCTGCTCATCGCGGCGCGGGTCGGCGAAACCCGATTGATCGATAATATGGCAATTGAATTGGCATAAACCGACATTGCACTCAACCGGATTAGGTGATCTTCACACCATGTTTACCGCCGAATACCTAGCACCACTAGGAACCTACACCATTGCCTGCACCGATAACCACGTATGTGGGGTGTGGGCAAAAGGACAAAAATACGATCAAGCCACCCTCGCACCGCGCAGCGTCGTCGATCCAACCGCGCCTATGGTACGCCAAACCATAACGTGGCTGGACCGGTATTTCGCAGGCGAAGAGCCAGACATCACCGAACTGCCCTTAAAACCAGAAGGCAGTGGGTTTCGCCAAGCCGTATGGGAAATCCTGTGCCAGATTCCCTACGGCCAGTACCGAACCTACGGCGATATAGCTGCCCAACTAGCGGCGAAATCCGACAGTCCCATGAGTGCACAAGCCGTCGGTGGTGCGGTTGGGCACAACCCCATTTCCATCATCATCCCATGCCACCGGGTGGTCGGAAGTGCGGGCAGCCTCACCGGATACGCGGCGGGAACAGACGCGAAACTCTGGTTGCTCAAGCATGAAAATGCCGATCTTAGCGGTCTGAAAATCCCTGGCAATTAACCACAAAAACAGCACGCCACGGCACTATAGTGCGGTGGGAACCCAAGGTTACACGCACCAAGCCTTAGACACAACGAGACCCCATGAACCCAACGGACCTTACCGAACCTGAATACAGCTTACTTTCGCAACCAGAACGGGAAACTCTACTTACCGAAATAGCCGCAGAAATCAACGCGGAATCATGTAGGTATGCCACCTTCAACCGGTTCGGACGCGGTATTTCCACCGCAATCTTCGACATTGAAGGCTCGGAATTCGTATTCGTACCCGGCGCCACCATCACCCTGGGATGGGACGGATTTAAATCAGAACCACAACCAGACATGTGGCTTGATCTCGCTGAAAGTTTCGAGGATGGTACCGACGATGAGGTACTAGACACCGCCTTTTCTCCTGATTTTCGCAACCAACTAACACAGACCTTCCTGGCAAACACGACCCCCAAACAAGAATGTACTATTCCGCCGATGCTTGTGGAACGTACCGCACAGAATCCCTGCTGGCGTGAAGTCGCGCTCGACACCCTACCGCCGGATTCATACGCCCATGAACTCATTCGCGCCGGGGAAGCCGATAACGTGCTTGCCGTAACCGCATACCAAAACATGCGGGTGTCGCGGACCGACCTGCAGGCACCGTGGCGGGTTGAGCTTTTCGACGCCCCCACGTTCGCACAGCTCAACGCTAGCATTGAGGCGGCGGGTTTCTTTTTGCCGACCATGCGGGAGTGGGAATATCTTGCCGGTGGTGGCTGTGCCACCTTAGCCGCGTGGGGCGATAGCATTGACTTCGATTCCATCATGGTAACCAGCGCGACCAACTCCAATGACCAGCCACGCGATACCGACTCGGCGGTCAAAGGTGTGCTTTCCGAGCCTAACTTCTTCGGCCTCACCATCGCCTCCGATCCCTACCACCCAGAGCTTGTTAGCGAGGACGACAGTTTCACCCTCAAAGGCGGTGACGGTGGAAACGCACTGTGCGGCGGTGCGGGCGTTGCCTGGGGATTTTTCCCAGCGACACCGTACTTCATGGATTACCTCTCGGACACCCCACCTGATCCCAACGAAGCACTTGTCGGGCATGAGCTTTATCGCCGCGTCAAACCGCTTGCTGTCGGGTGCATCAAATTTCGCGGACAGTAGTGCTTACTTCTTGGAAGAGAAGCGATCTGATCAACGAACCCCACATGTGCTCCCATATACTCAGCACACTGCACCCATTATTCCCAGCAGCAAAAACGCTATAGCAGGTAATCACTGGGGTTTGCTGGATAGTCGCATTAACCAAAGATCGCTGTTTTTAGGAATCTTGGCTACCCCTTTCTGGAAAACCATCCTGTTAAACGTGTTACTTTCGCTGCGGGTGAAAGGCCCTTCAGAATGCCGTAAGTAGGGCAAGTTACCGCCAACTCCGGCTGCGAATAAGGCCTTGTCCAGCCTTTAGCATCCGGGTCGATTCCTACTTTCTGACAGGCGGTACGCACCATTTCGTCAGTGCAATCGGCATTACCCAGCACGACCTCCCATGGCAACGGTAATTCGTGAAAGACCCGAACATCGGGGTGCGTCTCGTGGGTTTCTTCCAGGTGGTGCAAAAACGCAATATCGCCAGAGACGAGGGAGGGGACTTTGCCGAAAGAGAATTCTTTTAAAATATCGGTCCAGCCTGCACCAACAATAATGCTGAGCCAGCCGGTGCGCATCTGATCCCAGGCCCGTGCTGCCGCGTTCCATGCGGAAGAATCATCACCTTTGCGCATCACCATATTCTCACCGCGCCATTGCGGCTTCCACAGTTTTTTGAGCTGAGTGGCGAGCCACGTTAGCTCGGCGAAGTAGAAGTCAAGCAGTTTGAGTTTGGCGGCGTCGTCAAGCATGGCGATGATGTGTGGCGGGTTGTACACCAGTGACACCAGTTCGGGGTTGAATGTGGGGTCGGCAAGAGCGCGTTGCAGCAAACTTTCTGCGGTTTCGTTCATCGGGCGATCCTGAGTACCAGTGGTGAACCGAGTACGTGACTTCACCTGTGCAAGATAATAGGCGATAAACTGTGCAGTGGAGGGGGATTGTACGAATGCGTCACGGTCAATATGGGCAGCAAGTCGCGTTTTACCCAAGCGGATGCAGCGTGCCAAATCGGCGGCGGAACGCGCAGTGAGTGCGCGTTTATGCAGGTGGATGAGGGTGCGAACTGTTTTGCGGTACTGGTTGACACTTAGGTTAGGAAAGTGTTGAGCGAGTTGTTTGCGGTTCCACCGTTGTCGAATATCCGTACGTGGCCCTGACCGATGTCCGGTTTTCGAATGATGACGCCGCGTGGGCTTCATCTGCGCGATCCCGAGTTCCTGAAAACAGTCTTCCAGCCACGTAACCAGCTTTTCGGCGTCGGCGTGGGTGGGGGCCACAGGAAGGCCAGGGATTTTCTCGACCATACGACGTGCCGTGGCCAGTTGCTTGGACAAAACAGGAGCAGAGACGAACTCGATCCGCGTCAACGACCGTGCGTGCGAGAGGTAGTCAAAGGCAATAATGCGCAGCTCAAGCGAAGGCGGGGGTGTGGTGTAAAGAATCGTCTCCATTACCATGGCCGGGGTGGGGCGCTTAAGGAGCCCATGGAAGAGGAGGTTCAAGGATTCTTCCTCACTGATGACGGGCCAATCCGGAACAAAGGGTTCCTCGAAAACATCAACCACTTTGAGTTCAACCTTGATAACGGATAAATCAGGAGACCACTCAACTGGGCCCAGGAGTTTGGCATTCATGGGGGATTCCCACGACTGTCGTAGCCACTCGCGCCACTTATCAAGATCAGTAGGGCCACCCGACCCGGCAATGTCCGCCTCGGTTACGTGGTTCAGGGAGATAACCGACATACTTTGGATTGCTACGGTGCAGGCGGGCGTTTTGTCGGAATAGCGCAGAAGCTGGTATCTCTGGTACCGATACAAGGGATCCTTGCCCGTAAAGTATTCGAGAGGCATGGTCCACTGCCCGATCGTTCTAGGGCAAAACAGGGCGGTTACATCCCCCACAGCAATATCAAGGACTCGTTGATCATGTTCTCTCCGCACAGCCCCCATTATTTCGAAAGGTTTTGGCACCAAATATTCGAAAATCATGGTGGTGATAGTAGCAGGGGTGGGTGACGTAAAAAGTCGTTATGGTGGTGGAATTGTCACAAGCGATCATTAAAAATGGAAGAAGCCCAGGATTCGAACCGGGAACCAGTCGGGGACGAAAGCGCCAAACCGCTCTACCTGCCTAGGCCTTAATATCTAGGGCTTTGAGCTACTTCTTCCTCCGCAAAAGTCTAGCAATACTTGTATCTCCTGTTACACCAAATCTGAATACTGTTTGGGGCTCGTCCAGCCAGAAGTAACTGGGTCAATCCCGATCTCTTCGCACACCCTTTGTACTTCTGAGCGTGGGCAGGTAGCTATTCCGTGAACGACCTCCCACGGCAGCGGAAGCCGCTGGAATACGGAAACGTCGCCATGTGACTCTTCCATCATGGGAAATTCGGGAATCAGTCGCATGACTTTGCCAAAGCACAAGGTATCAAGAAGATGGGTTTGGCCACTACTGGTGACAATCGTTAACCACATTGCTCGCAATCGATTCCAGGCCCGTGCCGTGGCATTCCATGCGGAGGAATCGTCGCCACTGTGAAGTCTCATGCTTCGCTCCACCCATGCAGGATTCCACAAGCGTTGCAACCTATTGGCCAGCCACACCAATTCGCTCCAACATAACTGTTGGAGGTGTGCTACCTGTTCCTCGCTGAGAAGCCGGACGATCCTAGGGGAGCAGTGCACCTTGGCAAGGGTTTCCAGATTGACATGAGGATCAGCCAGCGCGTGTTCTAACAGATCCTCGATCGCGAACTTGGGGGCGATTCTCCGGTGCACACGGTCGAGCTCTGTCCGGGAAAAGCTATCCGGGATGTATCTCTCAGAAACATGGATTGCCACGTAATGGGCGGTTGTTGACGAGTGTAAAAACTCTTCCTTCGTGATGCACCGCATGAGAAAATGCCTTTCAAGCATGGTGCAGCGCACGAAATCGGCGGTTTCTTGTGTACGAAAGATTCGATTCCGTAAATGAATAAGCGAGCGAATAATCTTGCGATAGTGGCGCACAGGAAGAGTGGGGAAGTGTTCTGTGAGTTGGCTTCGCGTGAGTCGTGATTGAAAATCGACGCCCCCGCCATCAGTGAGGGTGACACCTAAGGCAGACAAGCACGTAGAAACCCACGCGTGAACAGCAGCGAGGTTTTCCGCACTGTCAGGTGGGGCGGGGAGCCTGGGTGTCGTGCGGGTAAGCTCCACAACACGACTAAGAGCAGGGGAAAGATCAGGGATGCGATAGAAAGGTTTAAATAGGTAGCGGTGGGCGAAGGGAAGAAATTCTAGCGCCGATTGTCGCAGGTGGAGAGGGAAATGCGTTTTCTTCTCCACCAGGATTTTCACGACGTCATGGAGGAAAAGATGGTCTTTAAGTCCGTGAAAGAGGGTGTCGAGACTTTCGTCGGCAAAGCAATCGTGGCTTGAGAAATCAACCCTGATAATGGTGGTTCTGCCGGAAATGTGGTTAGGGTACGGCTGGTTGCTAAAACTTGAGGAGAGCCACAAGGACCGTGCCCAGTTCCGCCACGCGGAAATTTCCTTCGGCCCCCACGTGCGTGCGATGTCCTCGGGTGTGATTTTATCGAACGCCACTGCCGATACTCGTTCGATTCTCACAGCGCAGGCAGGATTCCCCGCAGAATCATGGACAATAAGTTCGTCTTGCTTTCTAAAAAGTTCCCCTGTGCGCAGGAATAGTTGCAGGGGACTGTTGGAAGGTTTGGGGAAGAACAGTGTAGTAACCGAATGATCCTGAATGCTTGTGACAAGTGGCTCATACTCATCGGCGCTTCTGGTGGGTAGGAGGAAGGAGAACACCATGTTCCTGATGCTAACAAGGAAAACTGGCGCCGAACGTTTGAATTCTCTGAAATAATTTTCCCATGACTTTGCTTGACCGTTTGGTGGGGAAGACTTTCGATAATGTCGCGATACCCGGCTACATGGAAAATAATTATTTCCACCCTGCTCCTTTTGCCTTGTGGATACTCACTTTCGACGGACCTACGATTCGCCTTGATTGGGGTCAATCAGACATACAGTATTCGGAAGTGTCAACTATTTCTTATGAGTTTGATGTCGATGATGTCGGGTGCTCTTTTGCTGATGTTTTCGCTATTGAACTTGGCGACATTGAGGAAGTTGAGATTGCCGAAAATAACGCGGAACTTAAAATCCGCACTAACAAGGGAGTATTCGCTGTTGATGCCTGGAACCTAGAAGGGTTTCATTACTATTTCGTTCCCTACGAATAAGGGCACCTGAAATGGATGACCGGATAGTCACAGAATTTAATGATCTCAAACCCTAGTTTTCGCCTAAGCGGAGGTGCATGTTCCGGTGCTCTGACATAATTGTCCCCATGACGTTGCTTGACGGTTTAGTGGGGAAGAACTTAGATGGTGTCACCACCGAGGGGTATCTCATCGAGAACTCCATAATTTTTACCTACGTAACCTTGTGGCTTCGTTGCTCTGATAAAACGATTTGCAGGTTGGATTGGGGGTATGGGGATATTGGATATTCGCTCGTTGATGAAATTGATCTGGAATGGGATGGCGAATCCGATCGGCCCTACCCCGCAGAACTGTATGCCATCGACTTAGGAGTGGTGGAAAAAGTCGAGGTCAACGACCGAAACTCGATGGTGAAAATCCACACCAACTTTGGGGTTCTCACCATTGATGCTTGGTGTGTCGATGGGTTTCACCACTATTTTGTCCCCAACGGCCCGCTCATGCATTTACCACCAGGAAAGTAGCGGGGTGGGAAGGCGCTCGGATTTGAACCGAGAACCAGTCGGCTTTGCAGCCGCTCTACCTTAAAAGCTACAAGCCTTTTTTGAGCTACACCTTCCCACCTTGGACACATTCTAGCCCACGAAGCATCGCTACTGCGTACACAATGTTGCGCAGGCCGGATTGATCCCACTCAACAATGAAACAACGGATTCGTGGTCGCGCGACACAGCGGCAAACTCCGAAAGGTTGGGAACCCACAACGACTGTGTGGGATCAACACCATTGTCGGTGCACACCGATCGGGTAATCGCAGGAGAACACGGTTTTTCGTCCCGAAGAACCTCCCACGGCTTCGGTATGTGAGCAAACACTGGCCACTCAGTGGGAATCCCACACGGTGGAACCATGCCAAGAAAACGGTGTGAGCTCTCAAGGTCAAAGCCGGCCCCGGCAAGAAGACGCAGGAAATGAAACCACAGCACATTCCACGCGTTCGCCGTCACATTCCATGCTGCACGGTTCGAGTCATTGGTGTGCAACGACTCAAGGCGTGAAGCCAAGAAAGAAAGCTCCGCATAATACACCGCGATCATTTGCGCCAACTGCACATCACTTAACTGGGCTACAACATCAAGGCCACAATGCACGTGTGCCAGCACATCAGGACGAGAATCATCAGAGGCGAGAGCATGGGCTAAAAACTCTTGCTCAAGTGTGGAAAGCTCCAGCCTGGCTGTTAGAGAATAGTACTGGTAGTGGGCGATTTGTTTACGTCTGTTCACAAACAGTGCCACAAAAAGCGCCGTCTTGTCGCAGGCGAGGAAATCCTCCTCACTTACCCTGTAGGCGAGTCCAGCAAATCCCATCAACGCGCATCGCTCAGTCTCCCACGTTCGTTGCGCCTGCTGAATCTTCTGGCCGAGTTGAATCAAACACCGAAGAATGCGCCGATAATGAGGCGGACTCAGTTCAGGAAACCTTTGCCCAAGATCGGTGCGAGAAAAACGGGAAGAAAAACCCGCATCAGGTTCCATATCGAGAAATCTCAAGGTATCCGCAACATCCTGGCTAAGCTGCGCGTAAGACTCGAATGTAAGGGAAGGGGCACCTGGAATGGTGCGCAGATGCCGGTTGGCGGCGTCGATAAGCGAAGAAAGCTCAGGGAGCGTGGGGAAATCGAAAAACGAAAAAGACTCAGCATACAAAGGTGCACGCAGGTGGGCGGGGACACCGCTTTCCACCAAAAGTCTGGTCACATCCTCGGTATTGCGCCGATCCGACAACCCCGCAAAAAGCCGACGAAGCGCATCATCATCATCGCAGGTAACGGAATCATCGAACGTATCAATAACCCGCACCGTCGAGCATAAAACGGGCGTGGAATCCTTCATCCGCGCTGGAAACCCCAGCTCCTGGAAAGCAGGGTGCGCCCACCACTTTTCATTACACGGCCCCAACGAACCTGCCCCACAAAGAGCGATTCACACGAACCCAGCTTGGATACCGCCACATCCTCAACCTCAACCGCGCACGCTGGCGAGCCGTCGGCGAAAAAGAACACAAACCGGCGATCTTTCGCAGGCAATTCCCTAAACTCCCGCACCCGCATGAGCGAAAGCGTGCGTGATCGCGGCGCCGTAATGACCAGGGACTGGTTCCCGCGAATCTCATTCAGTAGCCCATCGTGCTCCTTGGCCGTGCGTAGCTGTGGATTGTGATGGATCAAACCAAGCTGTTCAAATTCCATGCATCTTAAGATACATAAGGCTTTACCTGCATGAATGTCATTTCTGTACAAGAAAATGGTTGGAACCAGGTAGCCGACGACTATTGGCAGCTCAATAGCATTTTCATTCGTCAATCGCATTAAGGGGAGCAAGCAAGAAAAGTGTGTACCAGCTCAAGCTAAAACTTCGCGTGGCAGTTTTCTAATTGTGAAGAAAACCGCACGTATGCGTGAATCGTTTGGGATACACTTGCAGCGATTGTGTGCAAAAGTGGTAGCGATTTGCGTAATAGCTGGAAGGGTGAACATGGCCGATGCTTGAGCCAACTGTGAAAGAAGCGGTCAAGGTTTTCCGAGAATTAGGGTGGGTTGACCAGCCCTTATCCGCCGCCCCCATCCTCGACTGCGGTGACGAGAACCAACGCGAACTCGTAGTAAAAGCACTGGAAGCGACACCCATTGAGCGTCATCCTGGCGGGGTGCAGGCAGGGAAATCGGTGTATCCGATCGATGTGGCAATGTTTTCCCTCTTCGCAATACGAATGGGTGTTTCTGCGCGATGTGCGGTGGCGTTGCCCTTGTCCGGCGACTGGGCAATCGTGGCGCGATGCATAGCGGAACGTGGCCCCAAGTTTGCGGAAGATTTTTTAGCGCACCTGCCGCAATTCGACCAAACTGACAGTAGTTGGTTCCATACGGGGCATCTAAGCCATAGCGTGCCGGTGCGGCTGCATGTGGTACACACTGAGTTGGGGCTTCCAGTTCCGCAGGACCAGGTTTTCCTGCAACACTGGGCAATTGCCGCCGCCAGAGTGTGCGTGGGGAAACTGCCGGAGGGCATTGAAACTTTCTACGGTGAGGTGGACGAGTTGCCCACCCGCGAAGACTTCCTTGCTAGTGCGACTTGCTTCGTCGGCCCAGCCGTTGAAGCAGGCGTGCCCGTTTATGGGGCGTTGGGGCTTTTGTTGCCCGTGCTGGTGGCGGAAGGAAAACTTTCCCGAGCTGTGGCGATCGGGTGGGTTGTGGCTGCCGCGGTGTCAGCGGTGCGTCCGAAAGAACGGAAATTCTGCATTGATCTGCTGCTGAACCAGCTGGGTGCAACGGATGAGGAGTTAGCTTCCCATTGTGAGGCGCTATCTATGCTGGTCATGACCGATTCCCGCGCGGTGAGCACGGTCGGTATTCGCCTGTTGCGTGCGGTTAATGCGTCTTTGCTTGTCGACGTCGCCATCGGTGCGTTGTCTGCCACCACCAAAACAGCCCAACGGGCAGTCCTAGAAGTGCTTGGATCCCGCACGGATCTGCCGGATTCTTGCGTGGCGGCGCTTCTCCCGCAAGTGACCGAGCTTGCCCGATCGCAGGACTTACGGGTGAAGTCACGAGCGAACAAGGTTCTTCGGCTTTGGGGCTGTGATCTGGCAATTGATAACACGCCAGCTAAAACTCCTTCCACACGGAAAACGATAGAAATCGATACCGATACGTATGAGGCGCCGATGAGCGATGAAGAGTTTGCTCAGGTGTGGCAACCACCCAAGTTGAAAATGAAGCAGCTTAAACCTGTTCTGGATGGTATGAGGATTGAGATGCGGCTTGAGGATACCTTCGGTGTTGAAGATATTGCCGCGGTGATGACGTTGCCCGACCAGTCTGCGACTTTGCTGAAACCAGCTTCTGGGTATCCGACACCAAACACACCACTGGCCTGGCAATGTCAGGTGCTTGATGTGCCACTTACCGTAGGGGGAACGAGAGTTCAGATGTATCCCAAGTGGCGGGCTGGCGAGTGGGTGTTAGAGAAAAGCACCGTTCCGATGGACGAATCTGTGCTGCCGGTGACAATCCTGTCGCTCGCATTTGCGCAACTGTGCACGAAGGAAAGCTTCGAATTTGTCAGTCGTCCGTTGCGGACCTACCTGGACATGACCCTCGTCAGCCCGAAAGCGGTGGTAGCGAGTATGGCGCAGCTTCTTGAATGCGAGCTTTTCAACCCTGGAAGGGTGGCGCGGTTCATTGCGGAGAACCCAACTTGTATCGCCACGTTGTGGCCAGTTGTGACGGAATCGCTGGCGTGGGCAGCACAGCAACCCATCCTGCCGCGTTGGGTCAATGATGTGCTCAAAGTTGCGCTTGCCCAGGTAGATGTTTTGGCGGAGGCGACACGACGAGGGAAAATACCGTCTCAACAGTGGGAACCGCTTGGGGTTCTTGCAGCGCATAGTGGCAAAAGCGTTGCGTTGAGTCGCGCCCGCGAGCTTCAATCGAAGCTTTCGATTAAGTAGGGAGGGTGGATTATTATGACACTCCACACGCGCCCTTTTCCCAGTTCACCACCTGATTCGGCAGCGACACTCATTGCTTGGGCGGCAAATCATCTTCACACGCTTTACGGATCAAACTGTGGGTTTGAGCAGTTTCTTGCCCACACCGTAGCCCTGCACCATCGCGATCCGGGAGGGCTATTAAATGCTGTACGGAAAACGGCACCTTTCCACCTGCCGTGGGAGTGGATGGACTGGGCTTATGATTCCCTGACGTGGACCCGGGCGATACGCGACCACGATGTGGTAGAAGCACGCACCAGGGCGGTGTTGTGCCACCTTGACGCAGTGCCTGTTTTGCTGTCTGAACCCTCTTTCACTGATCTAAGTGTGAGTCTGAGCGACCTGCTCCGCAGATTGAAAGTTTATGAGGAGCGGACACTGCCAGTCTTGGAACCCGATTTCGTTCTTGCGCTGACACGGCTGCGTGAAGCAGCGACCCGCACAGAATTATGCGACCGTCTGGTGGAGCAGTGCTACCAGATTGGGGTGCCGATTCTGCTCGATACTGGGCGTGAATGCGAACGCCTAGCGGGTGCGGTGCTTGCGGAATATTTGTGCGACCCGCATCAACAGCAACGTGACGTGGACAATCCCTACCTGGGGCTTAAACACCCGCATTCGCTGCGGGGCCTACCCGACAGGGTGGGGAAGTACGCACCCTACAAGCACACCTTCGAGCCGACAATGTTTCCGCTGTGGGCGGAAGCAATTCACGTGTCCATACCGGTGCGGAGCGCGGATTTCGTTGAGGATATTTCTGGCACCGAAGAGGATGTGGTGGCGCTTTTTAATCAGATTGCAGAATCCTCGCAGCCGCTATCGCCACGTGCCCAGGCGAAAATTTTGGTGTGCAGTGCAGGGGTGGCGGACTACTTCGACATGATCCCAGTGCTGGAGATCATGTGGCAGCGACGGCTTTTCCAACCCATTGGCCAGGATTTCCCGTGGCCCACAAGCGACCCTGATTTCCTCACCACGCGGGAGTTGCGCAGCTTCCTAGAAAGGTTGTGTACCACACAACTGCGGTCAGTTGCCGAATCGGCATTACAGTCCGCTGCGCACTTCTCGCCCTAACCGCTGTGAGGTTGGCGGTGTTTCAGGATTTTCTCCGCCAAATCTGTGATCGCGGGTGAGGCTTGGGAGGTGGCGATCACGGCCACAGACTCCCAAAAACTATCGTCGACCAGCCCCTCGTCTGTGGCTTTGCTCAGTTCCTTTACGTACTTCATGGCTGAGCCGAGGGATTTCTTTAGCCACGAGGGGGCAACGGAACCGGCCTGCATGAGCTGTGCCGCGTGCGCGATGGATTCTGTGATGATCGGCCACAGATAGGGCAGAAACTCGGCGTTGACCGACACGAGGGTGAATAACCGATGCGGGTTGAATCCCTCTTGCGGGAGCAGCCGCCGCATGACCTGGGATATATCCCCACTTGAAACTTCGTTTCTGGAAAGTTCGTGCAGGAGAAACTCGGCCACATCGTCGGCGTCGTCGTGTGTGGCGAACACAAGTGTTGCCGTGAGCACCACGTCGGTGATGGGGAACTGGCCACCACCAGGAGCTTGTCGACGCCGCGCCACCGCCCACGCACCATCACTGTGAAACAGTTGCCACGGTTCCTCCTGAAGGTAGCTGGGCTTTGGGTTTTCAGCGGTAGATACAAAAATTGTGTCGTTGAACCGAAAATCCGAAAAATCAGTGAGGCTGCGAATATACAGTTTTTCACCTTCGGGTGTTTCCACGGGGCTGACCAGCCACAGGTCTGCGGACCTCAGGTTCTTCCCATAACCGGAAGAAGCTACCGAGCGTGCCGCCACCGTGTGAAGCTTCGCGTGTGTATCTACCAGTCGGGAACAGGCCGTCGCCTGCTTCCACTTTCTTGTAGTCACAGTTTCGGCAGGGGCTGGTTTGAACTCGTCCGCTTGGTGTGGGGAATCATCATGAGCTGGGGATTCGGGCAATGCCGCCACAATGTCTTTTGCGGCCCGAACCGTCTTCGACCCACCTTTCTTTGCGGCAAACGCCCGCGCCCCAGGAATCGCCGCTGCCCATTCGGGGGCGTTGTTTTCTTTCAGGGCTGCAGCCACGTGTGGTGCTAGTTCGGCCATGGCTTCAGCAATGTCGGATGCGCCGGGAACGGCTTTCTCGATGGTTGAAGCGCGGTAGAGTAGGGCGTCGAAAAGCGGCCAGATAATCGAGAGTAAACCGTCATAAGCGAGTTCGAGCAGGGGCTGCGCCAACCCCTTAAAGTGTGTGCCGCCGATCACCCAATCCAGGCGATCAGCATCAACCACACCAGGGTGCAGAAGACCCCGATCCCAGGCCTGACGGATCGACTCACCCACGATGGACGGCGTTTTGCGTGCCGTGGGGCGAACACACCCCAGCAGGTTCACCGCAATCGCAGGGGTGAGCGGGTTCTTACGGCGGGCAGCGTGCGTGGCGAGCACATTTAGCCACTGCTGATCCGCCTGCCGATGCCACGACATTTCCGTGTACGCGGCATCGTCCCATCGGGGATGAATGATCGCCATTTCACTCAGACGATGCGGGGTGAGCTGCTGCTTGTGAATTCCAAGGGTGAGGAAGGCTGGCGGGGTGGGGTGTTGTTTTGAAACCCACTGGGTGCGCTTTTCCCCGTTAGCCCAACCCTGCCCAGTGTGAAGTGGGGGTTCAACCACTGGTGAGGCGAGGTATTCGGTGATGACCACGCCCACGGATTTCTTCGACCTATGATCGGCGGATATGAGAATTGGGAGGTCGCTGTACTTGCGGGCGCTATCGGCTAACGTGTCCGTATTGCAACTGTCGAGGTCGAGGCGGTAAAGCGCTAACGCAAGATCGGGTGCGGCAACCGCCTGCCCCGTTTCCTGGAACCTATCAAGGCGGGCGAAGAAATCCTCGCGGGAAATACTGCAATCCACAAAGGAGGGCGTGGAAAGAACACACGGATACGAGCCCACATTCTTAATGATCAGGTTGCCTCTTACTTCGGTGATGGCCGACCACGGGTCCGTGATTTTCCGCACCCCCTGCGGTGCAGGCTCATCCTTGGCCCACCTAAACAAAGAGTCCAGCCAACCCCACCTCCAACTGATGCTGCGGCAGGCGCGTTTCGCGGCACCCTCATCGTGAATCGCTAACTCAACAACCTGGGCAAGCAACCGTTCAAGGGCATGCACGTCGTACACATCACGTTCGATCAACGCGACGTTGTGCGTGATCTGCTCCACAGTAGCTTTTGGGACCTCAAATCTTTCCAGCTCCCACAACGCTGGGGTGGGCTGCCACAAGCCAGCGGTTGCAGTATTATCCGCCGTGGCTGGAAGATTGGTGCTTCCTTGTTCTGGCGCAAGACCCCACGCAGTCAGAACACCGTTCGCGGCGCGAGCCACCTGCCGATCCTTGGCATCAGCAAGTTCCATAAGCCGTGGTTGCAGAACCTCGCAAACATCTAAGGCAGGTGTTGGGCGTTCCGCAAGCTGTTTGAGCACCATGCGTTGCGTTTTCAGCACAGTCGAATACAACCCCGGTAAGGCGACATCGCAGAGGTTTTCGTCGGGCACTATCCCGATAAGCCGCACCCCAAAATAATGAAGGTAGCACCCGTCACCGGCGGAAACTGCGCCCGCGAGACTGTTGGCATGTGTAAGGAGTTCCTCATCGGTTACTTCCAACTTCTTACACATTTCCACCATGCGGCGTCGCGCACCTGTTCGGGTTGTCGATTCCACAGCATCCACAACCCACTTCACCGCAGTTGCGCGAGTGATCATTCCGCGTCGAAGAGCTTCAGCCACCACGTGGCCTAGCGGTCCAGACATAGGGACCTGATTGTTCACTGCCGCTTCGAGGTGCTCCAAGAAACGTGGTTCCAGTTCTTCCCAGGTCAAACGATTTTTAAGCTCGTCAAAGGACGAAGCTGGATTCGTATAGGGCTTTTCAAAGAGCTTGACCACGCCGAGATTCATTACCGCCGAGGCTGCCATCGCCCACACGCGTAGGTAATTCACGTGCTCGGGCAGGGGAACGTCAAAGCCCCAGTCGCCGGAGACAAGGAGAAGGGACGTGAAGTTGTGTTCCTCATCAACAAACAAGGTGGTGTCCGCATCGTTAACAGTTCCGCGGGCAACCTCCGCCATGAAGCTCTGCACAAATGTGGCACCTTGTTGGGCAATGCATTCCGCTTGTACCTTGTGTGCAACCCGGTTCAGAATAAAGCGGTTGATTTGAACATACCGCCGTGCCGTGATCCCGCACCGCAAACCAAACAGTGCTAACCTACTCTGATCGGCATCCCCAAGGAGGGAGACGTATCTGCCGTGGCTACCAGTGGCCTCAAAGCTGTCCCAGTCGCCAGATTTTAATCCTTGGACTGCAAGTTTTTGTTGCGCGGCGTCGCCGATGGGAAGGTCGGGAAGGTCTTCCTGCTTGGCATCCTTCCAGCCGAACTGATGGTACAGGTCCAATGCTTGCGGTAAGTAGCGGTTGGCCACGGGAATTCCTTTAGTGTGCGAGAGGAAATAGGGGAATCTTTGTTTCGTGTTGCGCCTCATGATATCGCACACAGTTTCGCTTCGTAGGAATATGGTTTTGAAATATTTCTCACACTTTCCACATTTGTGGTTATTTGTGGACTCGGCCGCCGAAAGTGAAGGGTTACTGGTGCTGTTCGTTTTTCTTTTTCACATTTTTCCTATTTTTGCTCCCATAGACCAGTTGTTTTTCTATCATGGACGATAGGAAAAATTCCGAAACCAAAATGTGTTGGAGCCTTCAACACTCCCCAATGGTGGGAGCGTTTGTACATAAGGACGAAAGAATGGCACCATGGTGGCCACACCCATGAACCTCAACTATCTTTTCGATTTCTATCCATTAAGCAATCGCGTGGTGCCACCGCAGTGGTGTGTAAAGCGAAGCGAAGAACAGCTAACAGGGTATGCGCTAAAGCCCCGTGAAATCGGCTCGCTTGAGGTGTCCAGTGGTGCAGTTTTTGCCTGCGATCTGGGCAGTGAGGAAGAGAGTCAGGGCAGCGGAGTGAGGTTGCCCGCGCCGAACGGCTCCCACCGTGTGGTGGTCACCGTCGCCCGCGATCTAGAAAATCCTCGTTCGTCGCAGATTGCCTACTTAAGCGTCGTTTTTTCCTCCGCACCCATTGTCCGTTTCGGTGTTGTTGAACATTTTGACCCGCAGCGTGTCGGTTTTCGCGACGCTGCGGTTTACCCAAAGACGGGTGTTTTAGGGTTTGTTGATGCTAGGTGGCGTGGGGATATGCTGACGGAATCCCTTGACGGGTGTGGGGTGGTAGACACGTCGATTGCGTTTAGTTGTTTAGATTCCACCAATTCGAAGCATTCTCTGTGGGCGAGCTTTGATAGCGCGGGTGAGGTGACTGGCTACCACCTTGATTGTGGCGTGGTGGAGATGCTTGGCGATCAGCTCATTCATCTCAATCCACATACGTTGCGGTTCGAGCTTTTGCCTGACAATATTGATCCCCATTTTCACCGATTGCTGAGACAATCTGGGTGGAGATCCCATCGTCGCATCAGCTCGCCTAGGTGTGATTCCTTAGCAGAATCTGTTCGCTGGTTCGTGCAAAATTTGTGGGGTTTGACCATTGTGAATGAAATACTCGGGTACGGGTCTTTACGGCGTGAGGTGATGGTGTATCGCCGGTTCGAGTTTGGTGTCATAGATACGACGGCGGAGGATTCTGGGGATAAGTTTGTGCTGGGGGTTGCAGATTTACACACCATGCTTATCGACGAGCACGGCGCTTTGTTCCTCAGGACGCTTGATGGCGCCGAACACCGCATTCCGGGAACTTTCTATGAAGGATTGTTCAATGTGGTACGCGGCCACCATGAGCTTGTCGGGTTGTGAGTAAAGAGGTGCGCGTGTGATG
The DNA here is from genome assembly GCF_001020985.1 of Corynebacterium mustelae. Classification (NCBI taxonomy): domain Bacteria; kingdom Bacillati; phylum Actinomycetota; class Actinomycetes; order Mycobacteriales; family Corynebacteriaceae; genus Corynebacterium; species Corynebacterium mustelae. The sequence continues at coordinate 2,069,846 of NZ_CP011542.1, read as the reverse complement.
GAAAAACCGAATCGGATTAGTTCGGACTTTTATCAGTTGCTCCTTCGATCGGGGTGGTACCCGGAACGAAAGGTGGCGAAGGAAGATTTAAGCAACGACCTTGAAACATTTCCTGATGAGGTGACAGATTTCTTGCGGGAAATTTGGGGGTTACATGTTGTGCGCGAGACGATAAGTCCTCTTTCTGGCCTGAGTGACGCCCCATCGTATTTCACCAGTGTTTTTGAGTTCGGGGAGCCAAGCAGCCAGTTGTGGCATGACCCTGAGTGGGAAAATCCGTTGGACCAGCCGCTTCGCATGTTCGGCAACCAGGATCAGCGCCAGCTTCTGATTGATCATTCGGGCCGAATTTTCATTATCCCAGACAATGGTGATGTGTATTTTGTGGGTGGCCAGTTTTACGAGGGACTATATAACCTTATTTATGGTTTTGGTGCGCGCTACATTGTTTACGAAGATGGCGAGTTCTGGGAAGAGAAGTAAGACCCCAGCTTAAACCGAAAGTGCTTGCTTTTAAACGCAGGGACTGGCGGTAGTTGAATTGCTATGATGGGTAGAAATTGCGGGATTGTCGTGGTTTGCCGCTTGAGGCGCTGACATGGGAAGAAATGAGACGCAGATGAGCACTTCAAGAAAAATCCTTGGCACCATCCTGATCGTGATGATGCTTATATCCCAACAGCTGGGGTTGCCGATTTGGATTGCCGCCTGCCTGGGGGTTTTGGTGGTGGTTCTGCTTTTCCTACCGAGGCGGCACCAATAGCTGTTAGATAGTGCGGGGCCGGGGATCGTCGAAAAGCAATCAGTGGGTGCTTTTCGACGACTAAATGGGCAGCCGTAACCTAACTAAAGGCATGGTCAGCGGTAGGAAAAGTCTTATTGGCTACAGCTTCCTTATAGTTTGCCGCCGCATCACGTAATTGCTGACCAACCTCGGCGAACACCTCAACGAACTTTGGAATGCGCGCGCCGGGAAACATTCCCGCCATGTCGTGCCACACCAAAACCTGGGCATCGGTTTCCGCACCAGCACCAATGCCAATCGTCGGAATCGGACAGGTTGCGGTGATCTCCGCAGCAAGCTCGGCCGGAACCATCTCAAAGACCACCATGTCGGCACCCGCTGCTACAACAGCCGCAACATCAGTACGAACCGCATCGGCGGCCGCACCTCGGCCTTGTACTTTGAAACCTCCCAAACCGCTTACCGATTGTGGTGTGAATCCCACGTGCGCACACACCGCGAGACCTGCTTCTTTGAGCGCCTTAATGCGTGAGGCCATCCGCACGCCGCCTTCGATCTTGATCACGTGCCCACCGGTGCGGTGCAGCATCTCCGTCGCGGAGCGCACTGCCTGCTCATCGCTGGCCTCATAGGTGCCAAACGGCAAATCGACAACAACCAGAGCATTTCCAGCACCCCGCACCACGGCGGCAGCGAGCACCGCAAGTTCATCGAAGCTGATCCGCGTCGTCGAATCATAACCATAAACCACATTGGCGGCGGAATCGCCCACCAATAAACACTCGATACCAGCTGCGGCAAACGCGCTGGCTGTAGCGTAATCATAGGCGGTGAGCATCGCCCATGGGCGTTGGCCTTTTAGGGCTTGTAGATCGGTTACCCGGACTTTTTTGTAGGAACCAAGTATCCCGTGGTGGGGGTGGAGGAGTCTGACATGAAATATTTCTTTCCAAGAGATAAAGGCTTTAAACACGTGGGGAAAATTGTAGCGCGAATCAGCGGGTTTTTTTCGTAGCTTGAGGGTTCTATCGAATACTCCAGCGCACTTTTTCAACTGCCGCATAATTGATAACTTTCTTACGCGGGGGTAGGAGTTAGTAATGCCAAATTTAGGCAAGTCTAAGTTTATGATAATTTTTACTCGTTCTGGTGTCTCTCGATCTAGATAACAGATTCATTCCAGGCCAGAACGCATGTCAGCAGGTTCATTGAAGTTTTAAGGAAGAAGATTTCATGAAACTCATTTTTCGTCGAAAAGCTGCCATATGTGCCAGCGTCGCCGTAATGTCAACTTTTCTCAACCCAACAGTTTCGGTAGCCCAAGAGCTAGATGCCTTAGCGGAAAATAACACCGAGATTGAGGTTGTCGCCACCGATCCACAGGAACCGATCGAAACATCTGTGCAGGAGACCCAGCCTGATCCCGAAACTGATGGTGTAGAGCCAATCGCTTTAACACCTGAGTCACAAGTAGATCCGATTCGTCACGCTGATACACAACCAGCCGCTGCGCCAAATGCAGCAACCGGTTTAGTAGCTGCTGGCTCAGATACTTTGGTCAATCCAGTTGTGACACTCTCGGAAGGTAAGGCGAACTGGGATTGGGTCCGTTCGTTCCGACAGTATGTTGGTCGGCACCAAGAAACGCGGGACAAAGTCGAGCTTGACCCTTTCAATGAATTTTTGTTGTGGCCGCAAAAACCGAACCAGCAGGTAGATCTAACAAATCTTCAAAAGCTGCAGTTTGAGGGTTCAGTTCACTGGACCCATCACGGGGGAATTCTCGACGTGACGCTGGCTAATCCAACGATTGATTTTGCCAAGAAGCAATTGCTTGTCGACGGAAAATCCTCCGGAACGCTGGCAAATCCCGGGGTGGCTGTCGATGAAAAACAGCAAGTAATGCTGGAGCTGACCGACCTAAAAGCCGAGGTCAAAGAAGGCTACCTGCTGATAACGTCTTTCCGGCCAAAGATTAGCTCCTTTGCCAACGATCTTGTGGGATTCTATCAAGATGAGTTCCGGGAACCGTTCGTCGCAACCTTGAAAATCGCCGATAGTGCCGGTGAACGACCTGAACCCATCTTATGGAAGCTGTTCCCCGAAAAATACGACTACCTTCGTCCTCGCAATATCGTCCCTGATGATTCCACTCTTGAGGACAAACCAGTAACCCTTGATCCGGCATTGGACAAGTGCGTTCGGTATGAATTGGATCTTGGCCCCAACGATCCGATAACCACCAAAACTCTGCAACGGCTCTTTACGCTTCCCTGCAATGGAGTACGTACCCCCGAAGATCAGAAAGTACAGTCTTTGGAAGGGCTCCAACACGCCCACAAACTATCCCGAGTTAACCTGGCTAATCAGCGAATTGCAGATTTAAGCCCGCTTCGGGAATTGGGGAACCTCATTGATCTGGATGTGTCTAACAACAAGCTCACATCGATCAATGACATAGGGCATCAGCCTAAACTGATCAATTTCAAGGCAAACGACAATCAGCTCATCGACATCGATCACTTGTTGTACCTGCCTGCATTGGAAACACTTGAGCTCAATAACAACAAGCTGTTCCATCTCAATGGCCTGCCACTAGATAAGGAGAACCTCCGCTTCCTCTATGTAAGTAACAATGAAATTGAGAGCATTGAGGGACTTAAAGAATATCTGTATCTCAAAGACGTCGATCTCAGTCATAATGCGATCAAAGATGTTTCACCTCTTGGCAAAATTCGGGGTCTGGAAAAAATTAATGTCTCACACAATTTCATCACCAACCCAGAAACACTTGTGCCACTCGCGTCTTTCGACAATTTGAGGGAGCTTCGCATCTCCCACAATAAATTTGAATCACGCGACGCCCTTGCAGTATTTGGCAGTCGGCTCAAGGATCTCCCTGAAGGGCAGCCAGTTCCTCAAAACACCAACGAGGCACCTGCGCCTAAATCAGCTCCAACAATCACTCAGCAACCTGAAAATAAGACAGTAGAAAACGGAAAAGCCGTCTTATTCACAATCACGGTAAGTGGTAACCCTGCGCCGCTTATTCAATGGCAGCGCTTCGACGATGGAAAATGGGTCGATATTGAGGGAGCAACAAAGAATGAACTAGCAGTAACCGCGGGTCAAGGTACCGCCATTAATGGTGCACAATATCGCGCTGTCGTTCGCAACGCAGTAAAGAAGATTCATTCCCAAAGCGTTATTCTCACCGTTACCGAACAACCAAAACCGCCAAACCAAACCCCACCTACAAGCAATCCACCAACCCAAAATCCGCCAGCGGCTGATCCTGGTGCTAGCTCGTGGAAGCTGGGTACTGGAGAAATCATTGGGATTGTTCTTGCGGTTCTCGGTGGGATAGGTGCCATCATCTTAGGTGCGCTGCAACACTTTGGAATCACGCCGCAACAGATAAGCAACCTCATTCGGCGTTAGTTTGGACTAGGTATTTTCTGTTTAGGAAATCTAATCCTGCTGTAGCTGCACATGCCTGTTTCGGGTGGCCATGCCTGCCCGAAACAGGCATCTCTGCTTTTAGGTACCTAAGCCGCAGTCCAGGTTGGCTAGCAATTCAGGGGCAACTCGACCTTTTCGTGAAGAAGGTTTGGTTTCGTGGCTTAGGCAAGGAAAAAGTCGAGTTGGGCCAGAAGCTGACGTGTTGGCCCTGCTTGAGAATGGGCCTTCGGGTAGAAAAACTTGCAGGAAAGCAGGCAGGTTATGCCAGCGGCTAAGTGCAACTCGACCTTTTTATGGTTTAGGCATCAGTTTCGTAGCCTTGAGGCGAAAAAGTCGAGTAGGGAAATAAAGCTGTGTGCTGGCCGCAACTTAGCATGGGAAATTGAGCTTGGCTCTGGAAAATTAGCGAGAAAAGCTCGGCCATATGAATAAAAAGATAAAGGTAATGCGCTCGATGTTTAGCGTATCGCTGACAAGCGCATAACTTAGACTCGGTATCGCCGGTCGGAGGCTTGAACCCAGAAAAGATAGAGAAGTCTAAGGAGTGTCTCGGATCTTAGTCTTTTAATCGTGTGGCTGTTGGTAGTTGTTGCAGAAAGAAATCTGTCGAGAGTTGAAACTGGACTGGTATTTGTGGGATAATTTCGCGGTTGTCTGGTTTTGCCAGCCTTCATGAATTTTGCAGTGGATATGAACCAGCCGAGCGTCCATGAATGGGAAGTGCCGCTAGGGTCCTCTTTCCTTACATCAGAAAAGGAATTTGTTCAATGAACATTCTTGATAAAGTCGATGCAGCATCCATGCGCGACGACATTCCCGATTTTCAGCCAGGTGACACCCTTGACGTGCACGTAAAGGTTATCGAAGGTGCTAAGTCTCGTGTCCAGGTGTTTAAGGGTGTTGTCATCCGTCGCCAGGGTTCCGGCGTTCGGGAAACTTTTACCGTTCGCAAGATGTCTTTCGGTATCGGCGTTGAGCGTACTTTCCCAGTTCACAGCCCAAATATCGAAAAGATCGAGGTTGTAAGCCGCGGTAAAGTTCGTCGTGCGAAGCTGTACTACTTGCGTAACCTGCGCGGTAAGGCTGCCAAGATCAAGGAAAAGCGCTAATAACTACCGCTTTGACTTTGTAAAGGGGTCATCGCCCTTTGTTACTGGTCGTCAGTGCTGATATCAGCCTGACGGCCAGTTGCGTTTTTGGATGCTGGTGTTTTAACGTGATTTTCTATCTTCGCCATCATCTTTTTATAAAACGTGCGATGCCTTGGCTGGTGGTTTTCTTGATCGCAGCTGCTAAGCTCGTTGGTTGTGAATCAGCAGGAGAATTACGAACGTAACAACGATCTACGTGACACGGAATCTGAAGTAAAAGAGATTTCCACTGACGGCGATGACGAGAAAAAGCCGATGCCCTGGTATATCGAGATTCCAGCGGTAGTGGTTGTGACAATTATTGTTGTTGCTATTTTCCAAGCTCTCATTGCCCGGGTTTATATGATTCCGAGCCAATCCATGGAACCAACACTGCACGGTTGCGCAGGTTGCGTGGGGGATCGCATCGTTGTAGAGAAAATTACTTACGCATTTAGTGACCCCAAACCAGGCGACGTAGTGGTTTTCTCCGGGACCGATTCTTGGAATACTGGTTTTACCTCCCAGCGTTCGGAAAACCCTGTGCTACGGGGATTGCAAAACTTAGGTTCGTATGTAGGCTTCGTAGCACCAGATGAAAACATTCTGGTTAAACGTGTAATTGCAACTGGCGGGCAGACTGTTCAGTGTTTGCAAAATGATCCGGGGATCATGGTCAATGGTAAGAAAGTTGACGATTCCTTTACTTTACAGCCACCGCAATACACAATTGACACCGCTACTGGTTCGGAAGCTTGTGGCGGGCCATATTTCGGCCCAGTGACGGTTCCTGAAGGTAACTTGTTCATGATGGGCGATAACCGTACTAATTCTGCTGATTCACGTTATCATCTCGGTGACGATGTTCAGGGCACCATTCCAGTTGATAATGTGAAAGGCAAAGTTCAGGCTATTTTCTTCCCATTTAGTCGCATTGGAACCGTCGCAGACCCGGAGATTCAACAGTAGAGTGGTGCTACCGGCTGCTGGTGGCGTCGTAAAGCAAAAAAAGAAACAGCAAAGGTGGCAGGCGGGATTGTGCGCAGGCTTAAACACCAGCGCACATACGAGGTGGCGCTGGAGAAAGCAGGGTTAGGTCCCGTCGCTGGTGTCGACGAAGCAGGGCGGGGGTCCTGTGCTGGTCCTATCACCATAGCTGCGTGTATTCTGCCACCGCATCCAGTTGACGAGCTGGCTGGGTTGACCGATTCCAAGAAACTAACCGCCAGGCAACGTTCAACATTATTTCCACTGATCCAGAAATACGCCTTATCATGGTCAATCCTTCATATCTCCGCCGCGGATATAGACGCATTTGGTATTCAACATGCCAATGTTTCCGGGATGCGTCGGGTAGTAGCGCGGCTGGAAATTCAACCAGGTTACGTTCTCACCGATGCGTTGCCAGTAGATGGGTTGTCCGTTCCGTATTTACCCATGATTGGTGGAGATGCCGCAGCCCGGTGTATCGCAGCTGCATCTGTGCTGGCAAAATGTTCCCGTGATGATCTCATGCAGGACTTAGATACCCAATATCCAGGATATGGTTTTGCTAAACACAAAGGATATGGCACAAAAATACACATGGATGCGGTGCGCCGTTATGGTGCGAGCCCGGTTCATCGTTATAGTTATGCAAATGTAGCCACGGCGCACAATCAGTGGCTTGAGCAAGAATTGACGCAACCATAAACCATGGAGGGTGCCTTCAATGAGTGCAGAGGAACTCGAAAATTACGAAGCTGAAGTTGAGCTGAGTTTATATCGCGAGTACCGCGACGTGGTGAGCCAATTTTCTTATGTTGTTGAGACGGAGCGGCGCTTTTACCTTGCAAACGCCGTTGAGCTAATTCCGCACACTCAAGGAAATGATGTTTATTACGAAGTCCGAATGTCGGATGCGTGGGTGTGGGACATGTACCGATCTGTGCGCTTCGTGCGTTATGTTCGCGTCATAACCTACAAGGATGTGAATATCGAAGAATTGGACAAGCCAGATTTGGTTATTCCGGAGTAGAATATATGGCCCACTAAACCAAAGCTAGTATCAAAACACCAGGTGTGGAAAACATTACCCGATGCGTTTTCCACACCTGGTGTTTTGTTTACTGAAATTGCTGGAGAAAACCCTCCAGTTATCGCACTGTGGAAATCACCAACATCCGCTTTTCGACGCCAAAAAGGTGTCGTTTCACAAGCAAAAAGAAGAAGGAATAACACCATGGTGCATTTGCCCGTTGGCGTAGTACGCAATAACCATAATCGTGAGATTGGAGACGCTGGTGAAAATATCGCAGCCCAGTTTCTGATAAGCCGCCAGTACATAATCGTTGCCCGCAATGTGAGATACGTTGCTGGTGAGCTTGACCTGATTGCCCGAAGCCCACACGGGGCAATCGTATTTGTCGAAGTAAAAACCCGGACGGGTAAAAACTACGGAAATGTTGAGGCAGTTAGCCCAAACAAACTTCGGAAAATGCGGCGTGCCGCAGCGTTGTGGTTGCGGGATAAGCCATGGAAGGATGTTCGCTTTGACGTGGTAGCCATTACATTGAACCAGACTGGTACTCACGAAATCGACTGGTATCAGGGGGTCGATAGCGGTGCTTGCTAAAACACTATCGATGACTCTCACAGGAGTTACTGCGGAAATAGTGGAGGTGGAGGCAAACGTCGGGGCCGGGTTGCCAGGCACTCATATCGTGGGCAAAGCCGCCACCGGAGTAATCGAAGCACGTGATCGGATAAAAACCGCAGCAATAAATTCCGGATTACCTTGGCCCAAAACCAAGGTAATCGTGAGTCTTTTGCCCGGAAATCTGGCAAAAACCGGCTCACATTTTGATGCTGCTATAGCTGTAGCGATTTTGAGCACCACCCGGTCGTGCAGTTGGAATTTCCATATGCTTGCTAACACCATGATTCTTGGCGAAGTAGCCTTAGACGGTACCTTGCGGGCAGTCCCAGGAGTCCTGCCAGCCTTGTTGGCGGCTGAGCGCAGCCAGATAGAAACAGTAATAGTTCCAGCTGTAAATAGTCCTGAAGCTGTTATTGCCACGGGGGTCAAGGTGCTGGTTGCACAATCACTAACAGAGATTATGGAATGGCTCAGTAACGATTCTGCACTGGCAACCCCGCAGCAATGGTGTGCGCAACACCAACAGCAATCCGTATCGCACGTTGTGTCATCAATGAAAGACATGAACCAAATAGCAGGGCAACCAGAGGCGAAGTTTGCTGCAGAGGTTGCTGCTGCCGGTGGTCACAATGTGTTTTTTATTGGTCCTGGTGGTTCGGGGAAATCCATGATAGCTGAACGTATTCCCACTTTGTTGCCACAGTTAACCACTAGGGAAACTATCGAATCCACGGTGGTACACTCCATCGCAGGCCGAATAGACAATAGCGTTGTTACCACTGCACCTTTTATCGCCCCACATCATTCGGTAACTACCGCAGGATTGTTAGGCGGTGGTGCCGGAAACCCCTTGCCTGGTGCTGTGAGCCTGGCGCATAATGGCGTGCTGTTTCTTGACGAGGTTTCCGAAATTCCAGCCAGAGTCCTTGACCAATTACGGATGCCAATGGAGGACGGTGTTGTGCGATTGCAACGATCGCATCAGACCTTTGTATTCCCAGCTCGGTTTCAATTGGTGCTGGCCGCCAATCCGTGTCGGTGTGGGGCTGAAACTCCGACGGAATGTACGTGTTCTGGTGCGGTACGTGCAAGATACCTAGACAATCTGTCTGGACCGTTGCGGGATCGCATTGATATTTTTGTGCGAACTTATTCGAAGGGGCCACTTCAGGGTGATGCTGATACGGATTCTTCGGCGGTTATTGCTATGCGAGTGGCCGAAGCTCGAAACCGCGCGCGGCATCGGTGGGATTCTGCAGGCCTTGGTGCGATCACGAATGCCGCCGTGGAATCAGCTATGTTGCGGAGACATTTCCCGGCTGATGATGCAGGCATGGCGATTATGGAAAGCTATCTTGCACACGGAGATATAACCCAGCGAGGTGTTGACCGGGCGCTTAAATTGGCGTGGACTTTGGCTGATCTTGATCGCGTGGTGTCACCTACGCTGGATCATGTTGCTCGGGCGCTTGAACTCCGAGAGGACGTGGCGCTATGACACAGCAACGTAGGCGGGCATGGGCGTATCTTTCGCGGGTTATTGAGGGTCCGAGTCGAAATCTGCAACAGCTTTTCGACGCCGGGCGTGAGCCCGAAGCAATAGCGCAAGCAGTGCGGTGTCGTGAGGGGTGGATTGGTGGGCTTTTAGCAGAAACTGAAACCAGATATACCTGGGATCGGGCAGATGACGATCTGGCGATAGTGCAGCGTAATGGGGGTCGAATGATCTGTCCCGATGATGATGAGTGGCCCGCCGAGGTCTTTGATTCAGCCTTTGGCTTTGCTTCAAGCGGCTGGAGCGAGCATACGCGAAGCTACCAATCGGACGCGGTGCCACCCCATGTTTTATGGGTTCGAGGTGGGAATTTACGGCAATTGAGTAGTCATTCTGTGGCGATTGTCGGAACTCGAGCTGCGAGTAATTACGGGGTTCAGGCGACTCGAATGATTTCAGCTGGGCTGTTAGATCATCAATACACGTTGATTTCTGGAGGTGCTCTTGGGGTTGATACTGTCGCTCATTCGGAGGCATTAACTCGAGGTGGCAGCACCATTATTGTCCAGGCTTGTGGGCTGGACAAAAAATATCCAGCGAAAAATTCAGCATTGTTCGATGCGGCGGCAACACGTGACAATTGCGCCATTGTTTCGGAATATCCGCCAGAGTTGAGCCCGCAACGACACCGCTTTTTAACCCGGAATCGGCTAGTAGCTGCGCTGAGTCAAGGAACGGTTGTGACTGAGGCAGCATGGCGATCTGGTGCGTTGAATACTCTAAGCTGGGCAGCGGCGTTTGGACGGGTCGCTATGGCGGTTCCCGGGCCGATCACGACCTCCGGTTCGCTTGGATGCCATGAACGTATCCGCAGAGGTGATGCAGAGATGGTCTGTTCTGCAGAAGAGGTACGGGAATTAGTGTCGAAGATTGGCGAGGTGGATGTCGGCGGCCAATATGAAATAGATTTCGCGGCCTCGCCAATTCAGAAGCTATCGCGCAATGAAATGCGGGTTTTTGACGTAACTGGCCCAAACCCCGTTGATTCAATGCAGATCGCACAAGGTGCCGGATTGCCGGTGAAATTGACTGTATTTTTGCTCATGGATTTATCCCGTCAAGGATTGATTGAGCGAGTGGGAAATGGTTGGTGTCGCCGCGTATCTGACGAAAACTCTGGTACTAGTGGCTAGTTTGCGAGACAGGTTTTCGATCGTGTTAGCGATAGTAGGATGATCTACCCAGAATCAAAATGTGATATAAGTCTCCTTGCGCATTGGATGTACGCTCGTTAATATTGGGTAGGCAAGCCTAATTAAGTCTTTCGGATAGGGTTCTGGGCTGGTTCCCTTGGAAGACTAGCCGTGGTGGTCTTTCGGGACGATCTATAAAGGCATTAAGGTTATGCACTATGGGTGAGTCAGAACAGAGGGTGACGCAGAATTATGGTTCCGCGTCACCCTCTTCGCAATTATCTGAGGCCGTTGACGACTTTGTTGAATATCTTGCATTGGTCGTGGGGCGGTCTCCCGCTACAGTGCGGGGCTATCGAAGTGACCTGATGGATTTTACAAACATTGCAGACAGTTTTGAAGGGTTCACCTTAGCCAATTTACGTACTTGGCTTGCCGGGGCGGTTGCGGAGGGGAAATCGCGCAGCACCCTCGCGCGCCGTACTGCCGCCGCACGCGCCTTTAGTAAATGGAGCGTTCGCAATGGTTATATGGATGAGGATGTGGCCGCTCGCCTTGCTAGTCCTAAAATTGGCCGGAAACTGCCAGTTGTCGTTTCAAAGACTGCGGCGGATGAGTTAATGGCAGCCCCAATTGCTAAGAAGGAACCCGAGTACCTGCGTGATGTTGCGATGCTGGAATTGTTGTATGCTACCGGAATTCGAGTATCGGAACTGTGTGGCATCAATCTCAATGATCTCGACTTGTCGCGTCGAGTAGTAACAGTAACCGGTAAAGGGAATAAGCAGCGCGTAGTTCCGTTTGGTACAGCTGCGCAATCTGCAATCGACAATTGGTTGAGTCTGGGACGTTCGGTTTTGTTGAATGCGGATAACCCTAACAGTGAGGCACTGTTTGTGGGCTCGCGTGGTGGCCGGATCAATCCGCGAGTAGTCCGCGATATAGTCGCTGCGGCGGCGCGAAATTCTGGCATTGATGCACTTGGCCCACACGCGCTGCGGCACACCGCAGCAACGCACATGCTTGATGGGGGAGCGGATCTTAGGGTGGTGCAGGAACTTCTAGGGCATTCGTCTTTGCAAACAACCCAGATTTACACCCATGTCAGCACCGAGCGGCTTAGTCAAGCTTTTAAAAAGGCACATCCACGGGCTTGAGCCGGATAATCGGTGCAGATAGAAGTGATAGGGGATTGATGTAGTCGTGTTGTCCATATTTCGCACCCCAATGTAATCCAGGTTCACTTCCTGTATTCGGGGCAAGGTTGCCGATGTGTTGGCCGCGCTGTAGCTTATCGCCAACCGCAACCAGTGGGAAAACTGGTTGGTAGGTAGTGCGTAACCCACCGTCATGTTCAATACTTACTGTAGGTCTTCCGGCAATTACCCCCGCATATAATACGGTTCCAGCACCTGCGGCATAAATGGGTTGACCCACCCTCGCTTCAAGGTCAACGCCGCGGTGTCCCGGCAGCCAGTTATGTTCAGGTTTATCGAAACCGCGTAATACACGTGGCGATTGGTCAGTTCCAGTGACGGGGTTTAAGAAAAACCGATCGGTAGTAGGTTGTGTGTGAAAATGTTGCGTTCGTAGGTTTTGTGATTGGGCATGTGCAGGTGGTAACTCGACGAAGTGCCATGCGGAACCGATGACCAGAAATGGAAATAGTAGCTGTATGAGACGTCGAAAAGCGGCGCCAGTAGAAACATGAGTAGCCATAGTTTTAGATCTAGCCGCACATGGCGATATGTGGGGAAACCGGCGAAATCGCCTGTGGAAAACGTTAGCCATGTGGCGGAAGTGATTGAAGTGAAAGGGCTTGTGGATAAGTATCAATTGATAGTGCCCAATTTGGTGGTATCCAGCGGAAACGACTAAGATGTTACGTCGGCAGTGTAGCAATTGGGATTTTTCCAGTTCTGCATTGACTACGCGCAATCATGATCTGCACATGTGATTTCCCACTTTAGATGCAGAACCAGCTTGTTCAAGGTCCATTCCTCTTGCTTGAAAGTGGATATGGTGAATGGGTTGGATTGGTTGCTAGGCGGCAGGGAAAACCTGCCATGTAAGAAAACCGAAACTATTAGATTTTAGAAAGGGAGCAAAACATGGCTGTAGTAACCATGCGTGAGCTTCTTGATTCTGGTGTGCACTTCGGCCACCAGACCCGCCGGTGGAATCCGAAGATGCGTCGTTTCATCTTCACCGAGCGTAACGGCATCTACATCATCGACCTTCAGCAGACCCTGACCTTCATCGATGAGGCATACGAGTTTGTGAAGGAAACCGTTGCACACGGTGGCACCATCCTCTACGTTGGCACCAAGAAGCAGGCTCAGGAACCAATCAAGGTTGAAGCTGAGCGCGTTGGCATGCCTTACGTGAACCACCGTTGGTTGGGCGGTATGCTCACCAACTTCCAGACTGTTTCCAAGCGTCTGCACCGCATGAAGGAACTGCAGGCAATGGATGCTGCTGAAAACGGCTACGACGGCCGCACCAAGAAGGAAATCCTCATGCTCACCCGCGAACGCACCAAGTTGGAGCGGGTTCTCGGCGGTATCGCTGACATGAACAAGGTTCCTTCCGCATTGTGGGTGGTTGACACCAATAAAGAGCACATCGCAGTGAACGAAGCTCACAAGTTGAAGATCCCAGTGGTTGCTATCCTCGATACCAACTGCGATCCAGACACCGTGAACTTCCCGGTACCAGGCAACGACGATGCAATCCGTTCCATCGCGGTACTGACTCGGGTAATTTCTTCCGCAGTCATCGAAGGTAAGAAGGCCCGCGAAGAGCGCGCACTGGCCGCAGCTAAGGAAGCTGCCGGTGACGCAAACCGTGAGGAAACCGCAGAGGTTGCCGCCAAGGTCGAAGCCCCAGCAGAGGTTGCGGCTAAGGTTGAGGCTCCAGCAGAGGTTGCAGAAGAAGCACCAGCTGCTGAGTAAAAATCGCCGCCGGGTTATCTTTTTTAAGCTCGGCACAGCGTAAAGCTTTCGCCCCCACCGTACCGCTGCACTATTGAATGGTTTCGGCTGGGGGTGCTTGTGCAACGAGCACCTTAGTTTTGCCAGTTGGATTTTGCTCTGGTCACCACTGGTGTCGCTGTACTACTTTTAATTTCATTGACATATTCCTATATCTCAAGGAGGGTCGCCCCCACATGGCGAATTTCACCGCTGCTGATGTTAAGAAGCTTCGCGAGGTCACCGGTTCCGGCATGATCGACTGCAAGAAGGCTCTTGCCGAAACCGATGGCGATTTCGATAAGGCTGTCGAGATCCTGCGCATCAAGGGCGCAAAGGACGTCGGCAAGCGTGCCGAGCGTAACGCTTCCGAAGGCCTAATCGCAGTGTCCGGCAATACCATGGTTGAGGTCAACGCCGAAACCGACTTCGTTGCTAAGAACGCTGACTTCATCGAATTTGCTCAAAAGGTTGCCGACGCTGCCGCAGGTGCAAAGGCAAACACCCCTGAAGAGCTCGCTGCTGTTGTTGTCGACGGCAAGCCAGCAAGCGAAGCTATCTTGGAGCTGTCTGCCAAGATCGGCGAGAAGCTGGAGCTGCGTCGCGCTACCACCGTTGAGGGTGAAAACGTTTCCGTGTACCTGCACCACCGCGCAGCTGGCTTGCCACCTGCAGTGGGCGTTTTGGTTGCTTACACCGGCTCCGGCGACGAGGCCGCTGCCGCCGCACACCAAGCTGCAATGCAGGTTGCTGCGCTGAAGGCTGCCTACCTAAGCCGAGAAGATGTTCCAGCTGAGGTTGTTGAGAAAGAGCGTCAGATCGCGGAAGAAATCACTCGTTCTGAAGGCAAGCCAGAGGCTGCGATTCCGAAAATCGTCGAAGGCCGTCTCGGTGGTTTCTACAAGGACGTTTGCTTGCTGGAGCAGGCTTCCGTAGCTGACTCCAAGAAGACCGTGAAGCAGCTCATGGAGGAAGCTGGTGTAACCATCACTTCCTTCGCTCGCTTTGAGGTCGGCCAGCAGTAATCTGCTGCAACATTCAGTACCCCTTGTTGCGACTATCGCTTAGAGTGTTAGTCCAGCAGGGGGATTTTTAATGTCCGAGTAAGGCTTACTGCCATTGGTCAGCCCATTAATAGGTGTTAGCGGCGTTCAAGGGGTAGAATCTAGTGCTTGAGATTCTTTGGATCTTTTCCGCAGCACAACCTAGTTGCCCGCGGGATGTATAAGTGATGACTAGCTTGGATCCTCGTAGCACGAACCGTTCCAAGCACCAGGGAAAGGCGCCTTAGAAACCATGACCGATTCCACCAAGCGTTCCGGCTATAAGCGAGTGATGTTAAAGCTTGGAGGTGAAATGTTCGGCGGGGGATCGGTAGGTATTGACCCGGATGTAGTCTCCAACGTTGCCCGCCAAATCGCCCAGGTAGCTCGTGATGGTGTTCAAGTTGCTGTGGTTATTGGTGGCGGTAACTTCTTCCGTGGCGCTCAATTGCAGCAACGTGGTCTTGATCGCAATCGTTCCGATTACATGGGCATGCTTGGAACGGTAATGAATTGCCTGGCGCTGCAGGACTTCTTGGAACAAGAAGGAATTGATTGCCGGGTACAAACCGCAATCAATATGGCGCAGGTCGCCGAGCCGTATTTGCCGTTGAGGGCAAAGCGCCATTTGGAAAAAGGTCGGGTTGTTATCTTTGGCGCGGGTATGGGCATGCCATATTTCTCTACTGATACCACTGCCGCCCAGCGTGCATTGGAAATCGACTGTGAAGTTTTGCTCATGGCAAAGGGAGTCGATGGCGTTTATTCCGACGATCCACGGGTTAACCCTGATGCACAGTTATTCCATGACATCACGCCTCGGGAAGTAATCGAACAAGAGCTCAAAGTTGCCGATGCCACCGCATTTTCGTTGTGTATGGACAACAATATGCCTATTTTGGTGTTCAATCTACTAGTTGAGGGCAATATTGCCCGCGCGTGTGCGGGTGAAAAAATCGGCACCTTAGTTCAGCAATAGTTCGCTTTAATGGCCTTAGAGCTAAAAGTCCTGTTAAGGTAGATATCTGTACTTTGGCTTGCAAGAATCCCACCAGCGTTTTAGGCACAGCCACACCATGAAAATAAAAGGAAGAATCTCATGATTGATGACGTCCTGTTGGAATGCGAAGAGCATATGACTACCTCAGTGGAACGCACCCGAGAAGAACTTACGCATATTCGCACTGGTCGCGCTAACCCATCCATGTTCAATGGCGTCATCGCTGATTACTACGGTGTTCCTACCCCAATCACCCAGATGGCGACCATTTCGGTACCTGAGGCACGTATGTTGCTTATTAAGCCCTATGAAATGTCCACGATGGGCGAGATTGAAAACGCCATTCGTAACTCCGATTTAGGTGTTAACCCCACTAACGACGGTCAGGTTCTTCGCGTCACAATTCCGCAGCTTACCGAGGAACGGCGTAAAGAAATGGCTAAGTTGGCCAAGGCTAAGGGCGAAGACGGGAAAATTGCTATCCGTAACGTTCGTCGTAAAGGGATGGATCAGTTGAAGAAAATCCAGAAAGACGGCGACGCTGGTGAGGATGAAGTCCAGGCGGCAGAAAAGGAACTCGATAAAGTAACTCAGAAATACGTTGCTTCTATCGACGAACTTGTTACGAAGAAAGAAGCAGAACTGATGGAGGTCTAATCCGTCTTTGTTTTTCTAACGTTTTCGTGCTTCTGATCCCTGCGTACCACCATCGTGGTGTGCAGGTGATTAACCCCCTAGGGAAGACGATATAGATCCCTGGGGGTTTAATGCATAGCCTGATGAAAGTTAAAATTCTGCCGATGAATAACACAACCCGCCATCTGCCTAAACCGAAAAATTCCGCTGGCCGCGATTTGAAAGTGGCTATTCCGGTGGGGTTTGGACTCTTCGCCGTTGTGATTCTGGCAATCTTTGTCATACCATTTGGCTGGTATCCGCTAGTAGCCATTGCAATATTCTTCGCCCAGTGGGAAGTTATCTCCCGGCTTTCCGAAAAAGGCTACATTGTGCAGCGATGGTGGCTGTTATTCGGCGGACAGCTTATGCTGTGGCTATCGTGGCCATTTGGGCCCAAAGGATTGGTGTCTGGGTTTGTCGCTGCCGTTTTGCTCGTGATGTATTCCCGGTTATTTCACCACGGAAAAAACTCCGCTCCTAAAAACTATCTCCGGGATACGGCTGTGGGGATTTTCGTCCTCACCTGGATTCCGCTTTTTGGCAGTTTTGCCGCGATGATGTCGCTGCTTCGGGGCCATGAAATCGCTGGCTCTATGTTTGTCATCACATTCATGATGTGTGTTATTGCATCTGATACTGGCGGCTATGTCGCGGGTGTAATGTTTGGTTCCCACCCGATGGCACCAGCAGTAAGCCCTAAAAAATCGTGGGAGGGATTTGCCGGATCCATTATTTTCGGGGCAGTGGTTGGTGCTTTAAGCATGCACTATTTGTTGCATTCTGACTGGTGGTGGGGGGTATTGCTGGGTATTCTGCTCGTCATTTGTGCAACACTTGGAGACCTAGTGGAGTCACAATTCAAGAGAGAATTAGGCATTAAAGATATGTCACAAATGATACCGGGGCATGGTGGCATAATGGATAGACTGGACGGAATGCTACCTGCCGCTATGGTGACGTGGTTGGTGCTGTCTGTGATCTCGCTTTAGCTTTTCGACGCCACCAAAGCGTATTCGTTATTAGGAAATCCTCACAGGTAGCTGGTGAATGTACTATCTCACCTGCTGGGAAAACTGTATACAACAAAACCCTGCGCTTGTTGCCAGGTGCAGGTCAACGCAGGGTTTCGGATGGGGGAGAACTTCTAATTCTTTTTAATCTGGCGGCGCAATTGGAGCATACGAACTCCACCAACAAGAGCCATGATCAGTGCGCCAGCTATAGCCGCGAGCAAAAATCCAACACCAGCTGGGAAGGTAAAGCTCCAGGCGAATAGAGTGAGATCGACTGGTTGTTGGTTTTGCAGGATAAACACTAGGAGCACGATAAGTAGAAGCGCACCTGCGATGAGCGCCACCCAAGTTCCACCCGCAAATGAGCTTTTAACCGCAGGTTTTGCAGCGGGTGTGGTGGCAGCAGGAACCTCAGCGGGGAGATTATCAACAGAAGGCTCGTATTCATGGACTGAGTTGTCCGAAAAAGCATCTGGGTGCGTTGTCGGCTCGTGGGCTAATGCATCCGAATGAAAGTCGTCGTTGTTTTTAGACATGGTTACTATTCAACTGTGTTTAGTAGCTCAATACAATCGCGACATCTAAAAAGTGCGAGATTGTTATGAAAAATAGCAGTTGCACACCTGTGATATGCCACCGAATCGACGTTTTGCCCTTGTTCGTGTCAGAATAGTTTGATTATGGCTACACCCATCCCCCTTAACTTCGCTACTGCGCGTCGAGCAATGCCACCGAAGCATTTTGCCGATTTAACTACCGACGAACGGATTGTCTCTCTCGCTGATCTTGGATTGCCTAAATTCAGAGCGAACCAATTGGCTAAACATTACTATGGCCGCATGCAGGCCGATCCGCGGTCTATGACTGATCTTCCCGCAGCTGCGCGGGATAAAGTGGCCGAAGCGCTTTTCCCCACACTGATGACATCAGTGCGGGAAGTTTTAGCCGATGACGGCGAAACTCAAAAGACGCTGTGGAAGCTTCATGACGGTACCTTGTTGGAATCTGTTTTGATGCGGTATCCCAACCGCGCCACGTTGTGCATCTCATCCCAAGCGGGTTGTGGCATGGCGTGTCCGTTCTGCGCAACAGGCCAAGGCGGGTTAGACCGCAATTTGTCCACTGCCGAGATCGTAGATCAAGTTCGCGCGGCTGCCGCGACGATGGAATCAGAAGGCGGTCGGCTATCTAATATTGTCTTTATGGGGATGGGGGAGCCGTTAGCTAATTACAAGCGGGTGGTGCACGCTATCCATCAGATAACGGAGCCGGTGCCGCAGGGTTTTGGTATTTCGCAGCGAAACGTCACTGTATCTACGGTGGGATTGGCTCCGGCGATACGCAAGCTTGCCGACGAAGATCTGTCGGTTACTCTTGCTGTTTCTCTGCATACCCCGGATGACGAGTTACGCGATACCTTGGTTCCTGTGAACAATCGTTGGTCAGTGGCGGAGGTGTTGGATGCAGCAGCCTACTACGCAGATCGTTCTGGGCGTCGCGTCTCTATCGAATACGCGCTCATTCGGGACGTCAACGATCACGGGTGGCGCGCGGACATGCTTGGGAAAAAACTCCACAAAGCCTTAGGATCAAAAGCGCATGTTAACTTGATCCCACTTAATCCAACCCCGGGTTCCCAGTGGGATGCCTCCCCTAAAACCCAGCAAGATGAATTCGTTAGACGAGTTATCGCCCAAGGAGTTACTTGTACGGTTCGCGACACCAAGGGGCAAGAAATCGCAGCTGCTTGCGGTCAACTCGCAGCAGAAGAACGATGAGGCTTAAAAAGTAAGATCTTTATAAGCCTCATCGTTGAGTCTATTCCAGACGAAAATGTGTGGGAGCCTGGTTGTAAGCAGTTAGGTTAGCTGTTTCGCGGCACTTTCACAGCGACAGCATAAAAACCGTCCTTTTCCGCGATAGCAACCGTGATCCTTGATGCCCGAGGGTAAAGCAACACGTCGCTGTTCTTTTTCTGCGCAAATAGGTTTTCGGCGGCCGCGAGCGGGTCGTCGGCAAGCGCGTACACTTCCGTTAGGGGAAGTTGTTGCTGGACAATTTTGCCGTTGGCAAAAAGTTGCGCTTGCTTTTGCAGGTGAGTGTGATTGTGATCGTCAACAGTGAGCGGGCTAAGTCCTGCTGTCCTTCGCTTGTTATTGATCGCGGTGATAATAGATTCGATTTGTTTTGTGCGTTCTTGCAGCGCGACTCCTGGGGTGATGGGGCGTGCAGAAATCCAGAATTCGTCACCATCTTGGTACAAGCCGACGGCAACATGACTGTAGCGGGAATCAGTCAAAATGAAATTAAAACCAGATTGTTGAGCCCAAACTGCAACTGCTTCTAACGGATCGTGGGCGCGCCACACTGCACGCCTTGTGCCCGAAAAGTAGAGTTTGTTGACTTCTTTCATGTGCTTCGCCCATGCCACTTCGTCGGCAGTAAAAGAAGGAGCAATGTGGAGCGGGTTCACACCATTTTTCCTTCGCTCCTGGTTTATCCGATCAATGAGTTTCGTAACACGTGCCTCATTAGTGGTTAAGCTGTCTCCCTCGGTGACGAAACGTGCTAGACCACCCCACCAAAAACCGTTTGTGGCTAGTCCGATGCCGACCTTTGTGAGATCTGGGCGGGTAACCAATTGCTTAAGGAAGTCATGTTTCGCGATAGATTCGCGGTATCCGATCACGGGATCTTCACCGGAGATAGGAACCACCCGCATTGAGTGATCCGTTTGGAAAACTCCTGATCTAATAAAATCCTCGGCAACTTTTTGCTCTGCTTTGCTCAGTTCGGTATCAAGCATCACTGGGTTGAGTCCATGGCTACGACGTTGGCTATTGATCTCATCCAACACGCGCTGTATTTGGCGTGGGACGGATGAATCGGATTCAGATCCTGGTGTAGCGGGATTTTGTTTCCGTGGTGGTGTCGAACTGGATGAACTGGAAAGGCTCGATAGGTCTGTCTGCTTTCCCGCTGTGTTATTGATGTTTGGTGCCGCAGCGTCAGCAGGCTCTACAGGGTTATTGTTCGAAGCGGGTGGGGCAGCCTCGGGTGAAGGCTGGGCTGGACTTGGGGTTGTGCCAGGGAACCAGAATGTTGAAGATTCCGTGGTCGGCGGTGCGGTAGTCGTATGTGGTGCTAACCCAGTATCAGCGGATTGCTTTGATGTTTCCGTTGATTCTTTTGGTGTTGATCTTGTAACCCAAAAAACGATGCCCAAAATCGCGGCAAATAATGGTGCAGCACCGCCGAGTATCTTGTAGAAGAATTCTGGATTGAATTCCGATGAACCAGCTTGCAGGCTGATCGTATGGTGTGGGGTGGCTACCTGGGCGACAGCAGGGGCTTGTGTGGCATGAAGATTGCTAAAACTTAACGATGCGACAACGGCGCATGCTAGCGCTTTTCGACGCCAGTTACGAGGCATGGGAAATTATCTCCTTGGCAGATGAGAGAATCAGAACTGAAATTTAGTTTAACTGTCAACTGCCTAGAATGATAAATAGATAGAAAAGTCAAAAGATTGAATTAAATATAAAATGATAAAACTGTATATTTGGTATCGCTCGGGGGGTGGTTATGGTGTGGGTTTTAACATGAATGCGGTGCCAAAACTTGAGCAGATTGATCCTGATGGCATTAAAAATCCGCCTATCG
Organism: Corynebacterium mustelae; assembly: GCF_001020985.1. Classification (NCBI taxonomy): domain Bacteria; kingdom Bacillati; phylum Actinomycetota; class Actinomycetes; order Mycobacteriales; family Corynebacteriaceae; genus Corynebacterium; species Corynebacterium mustelae. The sequence continues at coordinate 2,048,814 of NZ_CP011542.1, read as the reverse complement.
TTAGATAGGCGGTATATTGGGAAAATTTTAGCTTTCCAGCTTCCTTAAGTGAGATACCCGAGAAGGCTCGATATTCAATGCGCGCAACTGTGAGTCTGTCAGCTCCGCATATGGCCCAGTACAAGTAGCTTGCAGATAATTCCAGTCCAATTCCTTGTGGCCTACTGGCTTGTTGTGTGCAGTCAAGGTGCGAGCCTGCTTGCCTTGCGGTTCAAACAACTGCCACAGTAAGCCAGCTGCGATTAGTGCCGCAAAAACAAAAAGGAAGATAGTTTCAACATGGCCCTTGTGGTTACCGAAGTTGTAGCCCAGCAGAATGAAGACGCAGATCCATCCCGAAATCTGGGTTGCATTGCGCCCGATGTGGTGCCAACCCCATGCTGCTGATGGCTCATCTAGGGTGGATACACCGTTGTGTACCTCAGGGGCGATCTCGTGAGAACCGGCCACGCTCTTCTCCTTAAAACTTGATGTCACGCTGGGCTTGTGGCTACTGCTTACATATAACCATGCGTTAGTAGGGGAGTAATAGATTTCCCAACTATTTTGGCATAACTGCACGTTTCAGGCGACATTAACGGGCGGGGAGGCAGACATGTGTCATTCGCCACATTTGCCTTGACCAGCGAAAACGCAAAATTCCGTATGTGTAGATTCAATTCTCAATCTTAAGTTGGTACACGTTAGGGGGTAAAAACGACGTTGCTGGATCACAAAACCATGGTATTACATCACGGTACTGCGTCGACCGGCTACCAAGTATTTCACCCAATCACATCTGCGGTGCGGGAAACAGTCACAGATAATGAAACAATGGAACTTATGAAAACAGCGGTAGTAATTTTAGGTAGCACTGGCTCCATAGGCACGCAAGCACTCGAGGTAATTGCAGATAACCCGGATAAATTCCAAGTGGTTGGCATTGCGGCAGGCGGACGCAATCCGGAATTGATTATTCAACAGGCAACCACCCTCAAATTGTCAGCTAGTCAAGTGTCAGTCGCCAATGTCGATGCAGCACAACTAGTGTCAGAAGCTTTGGGGGCGCCGGTGCGCTCTGGGCATGACGCTGCGGAGAACCTGGTACGCGAAACGCCAGCAGACACAGTGTTAAATGCCTTGGTGGGATCCCAAGGTTTAGCTGCGACGATGGCGGTCATTGAGACTGGAAGCACTTTGGCATTAGCAAATAAGGAATCCTTGGTTGCTGGCGGTGAATTGGTCATGAAAGCGCTTGCCCCAGGTCAGCTGGTGCCGGTGGATTCAGAACACTCAGCCATGGCGCAGTGCTTACGCTCAGGAGAAAAATATGAGGTTGATCGACTAGTCCTCACCGCCTCCGGTGGACCGTTTCGTGGTTGGACTAGAGAACAGATGTGGGAAGTAACCCCGCAGCAAGCCGCGGCTCACCCCACGTGGTCTATGGGAGAAATGAACACCCTCAATTCCGCAACCTTGATTAATAAAGGACTGGAATTAATTGAAGCCTCCTTGCTATTTGATATCCCGGCTGACCGCATTGACGTCACGGTGCACCCCCAATCTATCGTGCACTCCATGGTGACGTTCACTGATGGAGCCACCATTGCGCAGGCGTCACCACCATCGATGAAGCTTCCTATTTCTTTAGCGTTGAATTGGCCTCACCGAGTGCCGAACGCACAACCCGCATTAGACTTCAGCGCTGTGGCCACTTGGGATTTTTTCCCGGTGGATGACACGGCTTTCCCAGCTGTTCAATTAGCACGCGATGTTGCGCTGCGCGGCGGCACGTTTCCAGCGGTATATAACGCAGCCAATGAGCAAGCGGCGGCTGCGTTCTTGGCTGGTCGGATAAAATTTCCTGCAATTGTCGATGTGGTGGAAGAAATAGTATCTGTTAGTTCGCAGTTTGCGGGTACGGCGAATACAATCGCGGAAGTCATAGAATGTGAGCAGATTGCCCGAACATATGCAGATGAGGCTATCGCACGCATTGAAGGTTAGCTGTTAAGGAAACTGACACAACAAACTATGTCCTATTTACTTGGTGTTTTCATCTTTGCTGTCGGAATCGCTGCAACAATTGCGCTTCATGAATGGGGTCATTTTGCCACCGCTCGATTTTTTGGCATGAAAGTCCGACGTTTCTTTGTTGGTTTTGGGCCTACCGTCTGGTCCGTGAAGCGTGGAGAAACCGTCTATGGATTCAAAGCGATTCCTCTGGGCGGTTTCTGCGACATCGCAGGCATGACCAATCAGGATGAATTAACAGCGGCTGAAAAACCACACGCGATGATTTTCAAGCCCTGGTGGCAGCGGATCATCGTGTTATTAGGTGGGATCATCGTCAATGTCATCGTGGCGTTGGTCATTTTGTATGGGTTAGCGGTCACGTCCGGATTACCCAATAACAATGTCGACACTACGGCAACCATTGGTGAAATTAACTGTGTCGCTCCTAAACAACTGGACGTGCAGACTTTAGCACCTTGTTCTGGTGCTGGGCCAGCTGCCAAAGCAGGATTACAGGTCGGCGACCGAGTGTTGGCAGTGGATGACACTACCGTCGGAAGCTTCGTTGAGCTACGCGACTACGTGATGCAAAAACCAAATGAACAAATTGTGCTTCATATAGAGCGTAACGGTAAACCACTAGACGTGCCGATCCAGGTGGAATCTGCCAGCAGGCTTAATCCCGCTGGAGAAGAAGTAACGGTAGGTGCCATAGGTGTAGCTAGTGCGCCACTTGAACTTTTTATTTCCTACGGGCCAATCGATGCGGTTGGTGCCACAGTCGGATTCGCTGGATCTTTGACATCTGCCACCTTAAGCGGATTGGCTTCGTTCCCGCAAAAGATCCCAGGCGTTGCCGCATCAATCTTTGGTGCTGAACGCGAGGTTGATGGGCCGATCAGTGTGGTGGGCGCTTCCCACGTCGGCGGCGTCTTGGCGGAGCGCTCAGCTTGGCCAATGTTTTTCTTGATGCTCGCCAGCCTCAATTTCTTCTTGGCGTTTTTCAACCTGATTCCGCTGCCACCATTAGATGGTGGGCATATCGCGGTGGTTATGTACGAAAAAATTCGGGATTTATTACGGAAATTACGAGGCCTAGCACCCGCTGGGCCAGCCGATTACGAAAAATTGGTTCCGGTCACGATGGCAGTGGCAGCGGTTTTGATTGGTGTTGGTGCGATTGTCATCATTGCTGACGTGGTGAATCCGGTAAATATTTTTGGCTAGGTATCTACTAGGTATCTAAAAGTATGTCCGGACGCGACCAAAGTGCGCACCATCAGCGAGACTTTCGTAATCGGATGTCGGTGTCCGTCGCCAAAGCAGATGCAATTCCCAGCAGAATTAGTAACACTGTCGGCGTTAACATTATCCACGGAGCTCGTTCAATGTAGCGGATCGACTCAGACAAGATGATGCCCCAATTGGGCGATTCAAGCGGGGCACCGAGTCCAAGAAAACCTAGGCTTACAAGTGCCAAGGCGTTATGAGCTATTCGGCTAACGGCGTGACGGACAATAGCCGGAATCAGTGTTGGCAAGGTGTGTACCCGTAACAGCCGCAAGCGGTTTGCACCTTGTACCTGTGCCCAGCGGTAATACCCAGTTGCCCGAGTTTCATCAACGACACTGGCGGCGTGTGCGGCGAGAGGGATCCAGCCCACACTGAGAACAGCGATGCATGCGGTCAACTGTGAGGCTCCAAAGACACCAGCGAAAATTACGCCGATAAAAACTGCGGGAAGAGCATTAAGAGCGTTGCCTAGCTTAGATACCCAGGACCCAGCTAAGCCAAGCACCAATCCCAAAACAGCACAGGCTGCGGTGACAGCAACAGCGGCACCCAGACTGAAAATCGCCCCATGCGCGATGCGGGCTGCTAAATCGCGTCCGAGTTGATCTGTTCCTAACCAATGAACCATTGAAGGTGGCCGAAGCCGTTGCTCCGGCGTAACTGATGGGACAGGCAGAATCGCCCACAGAACTAGTAACGCCAAAAACGGCAGTGAAACTATCATTAGCGCCCAGCCGCCACGGGGTTTAAGGCGAGAATCGGCTGATTGCGATGAATAGGCAGTTTCGGCTTGCAATAACGGTGCGAGCAATCGGTGTCGTAGCCATTGTGCGAGTCCACCGGAGAGCAACCCCACCACCAAAGCCGTTATAACAATTACTTGTAGAACGGGAATATCCCTGCTGATGGCTGTTTTAACTGCCGTGTTACCCATTCCGGGAATACTGAAAGTTGTTTCTATCAGTACCGTGGCCGCTAAATTTCCTGCGAAGAACAAAACAATTTGTGGCAGTAGGACAGCCATGCTGCGCTGCAAAAGCGCATAAATGATTATGCTCTTTTTCACGCCATTGAGCCGCCAAGATCGAACCCACTCTTCATGGGAAATCCCGTCGATTGTGATGAGCAGGATCCGTCCCAGCATGCCAGCAGCCGGTAATGCCAACGACAACACAGGTAAGACCATGTGTTTTATCGACGAAAAACCGCTTACTGGAAACCACCCCCACTGCAATCCAAAAACAACCAATAGCACGACGGCTAGAACAAATTCCGGAATGGATCCGAGCATTGCCATCCCCAAGATATGTGAAGTTCTTGCAGGTTTACCACGAACAACACTGGTAATTCGAGGGAATACTAAAGCTATGGCGATAAGCACTGCAATGGCTGTGGATAAAAATGCAATGGTTGCAGACACTCCGAATCCGCTGAGCGCAACGGAAGTTGCGGACCGGGCCGGGTCGACCCAGCTAACACCGAAATCCCCTCGGAGTGCGCCAGAAAACCATTGGATAACCCCCGCTAGTGGGCTATCCGGAAGATTTAATTCCTCACGAATCGCCGCTAAGACTTCTGGGTCTGGTTCGCGTTCTGCTTCGCGGGCCCGAAATACCGCAAATGCCAGATCCCGCTGTCCAATGAAGGGCAAGATGGCGGTGATGATGATTCCGGAAACCAATAGGCTAAGCGGGAACGCAATCGTCGAAAAGCAGCGTCGAAGAGCCGACGGCTTGGCTTTTTTTACAAGCGATGGCGGGCATTCGGTAGCGGACATGGGATTCCTTAACGGTAAAACGGAGTGGTTATGAGCGCGCGGACAGTGACAATATGTCTGCACCTAGCACGACCAAGCGGATGCGGGAACTGCTAGCTTGTGATTTTGGTGTTCTTGGTTATGAGTTTGCGCTCGAACGGGTCGAAGCTGATACCTTCAAGTTTGTTGTAGGTGATCAGCGAATACTCGTGCGCTACAGGGATAACCGCATTGTCGGCGACCACTTTGGCGCCGATTTCAGCAGCGGAGGTGTAACGCTTAGTGGTATCAGAAATCTTATTGGTTTCGTCAATCGCAGCATCAATTTCTGGATTGCAGTACAACGACAGATTATAGGAACCGTCACAGCTGAAATCGGAGCTGAGGTAGGAAACTGGGTCTGCAGCACCAGTTTGATAGTTTCGGGATGCTAGTACGGCATCGAATTCACCTGCTAGCAGCGCAGGCTCCAACGAATCGTAGTCTTGGGCCACAACTTCGACATCAAAACCCACGCCACGTAGTTGCTCAGCCAACACAGACGCAGCCTCTGGCAACTCAGGCCGCTCCGTCCACGTAGCTAACCGGATTTTGGTTCCAGCAGCGTCTTTGGCACCCGCCAGAGAATTTTTCGACTCCACCGCTGTGGCCCATTCAGCGGATTCACTGAATAAGCTACCGTTCGCCAAAGATGCGTGACCCTCGTAGATGTTGTCGACTACTGACTTAGACTCGATGGCTTCGGCAGCCTTGGCACGTAACCCAGCATCGGCGAAAGCACCTTTCTTTGTATTTAGGTGTAGTAATACCGCCCGAGGAATAGGGGTGGATTCCACCGCTAAGTCACCCAATTCCACCAATTGCGCAATGGGGACGGCCTGTGCCAAAGAGACTTCGCCAGCGCGCACCGCGTTTGCTCGGCCTGCGCCGTCCTCAATGAACACCGTTTTTACCGAATCTAGTGCAGGCTTGCCATCCCAATAATCAGCGAAACCTTCAGTTTTTGCTTCATTGTCGGTTAGTTCCACCAGCTTAAACGGGCCGGTTCCGGTTCCCACTAGAGACGGCGAGGCCTGTTCGTAAGCCTTTTCTGCGAGGATAATCGCGCCTGAGTCCGCGAAACGTTGTGCCAGAATTGGGTCTGAATCGGCTGAGACTACCTTGACCTTGTTGTCGCCTACTGCGGTGAAGGTCAATTCGGATTTACCGAGACCCTTAGGTCGGGAGTCTGCCTTAACCGCATGCTCTAAAGCTCGCACAACAGCTGTTGGGCTTAGATCGGTTCCGTCGTGGAATTTTACGTTATCTCGGAGGGTGAATTCGACGGTTTTGTCATCGATGACTTCCCAGGATTTAGCCAACCCTGGTTGCGGTTGACCATTGGAATCGAGCTGGAGTAACGTCTCACCAATACCCATGCGGGTATTAAGAAGTGCGTCGTCAGAATAGGGCGAAAGTGACGCTACGGGTTGAAATGGCAGCGCGATTGTAACGGCATTATCGCCGCTAGCTGTATCTTCAACGGTACATGCGCTGAGCGCCAATAATGAACAGGTTGCGGCTGCTGTAATGCGCAACAGGGCGCTGCGTCGGATAGTGGACATCTGAAAGCTCCTTATACTCTGGTGCTGTGAATGTGTTTCGGTGACCATTAAGAAATGTTCTACTAGGTCAATTACCTTCGTGTTTTGTTGCCTAACTGTTCAATGACAGATGTTCAGTGACAACTCACTGGTGAGAAGGCGTCAAGAAAATCAATACATTTTCAGGTGGCCCGGTGGCACCTAGGGGAAGAAAAGATTGTGACAGTGAAGGCATTAGTTAAATACTCACCTTTCGGGAACGCGCGATGGTGGCAATCCGGGGCAACGCTATAGCTGAAGCTGCCATGATCGCTGTTAACACCAACCAGGGAAGAGCCGCTGTAGGTTGCGGGGTGTGGGCAAAATCCAGCAGTCCACCGAGAATCAAAGAGCTGATCAGGACGGAAAGACCACCAAATGAATTGAGGAAGCCGAAATAAGTGCCCACGTGTTCTTCATGGGCGATGATCCCTACCAGATCACGGGCGATTGGAACGGCAACCATTTGACCGATATGTAGAAGCATCAGCATTATGAGAATGGGGGCAATGGAAAGCCATCCATCGGCCGGAGTCAGCGGGGCAAGAAGGGCTATCAACGCGAAGGAGGAGGCAGTGCTGATAAATCCTGCTGCTAGAGCGACGGTTGCGGTGCGCTGTTGTGCCCAACGTGCTAGAGGCATCTGTAGGAGCAAAACAAAAATACTGGCAAAGACAAACATCCATCCAATAGCTTCTTGACTTCCAGTTGCACGTTCCAATTCCACGGGCAAGGAAAGATACTGTTGGTTGTAGGCAACCAGTCCGGTACTATAGGCTACTGCAAAAGCGATAAAGAGCTTGTTGCGTAGTACCGTAGCCAGGCTATTCCATATGGAGGCGCTTGGTGGGGTGGTGACCGCAGGAACGGTCAGTGCGTGACTGAGCAATAACATGCCGAAGATCCCTGCTGCGATAAAGCACATGAGCGGAAAACCTATGGGCAGTAACACTGCTCCCAGGATCGGGCCGATGAGTGCACCGACCCGAGAAAAGACCGTGTCCAGGGCGAACAGCTCGGCTCGAGTAATAAGGCCTGAATCTTCCGTGCTGCGCCCTGCTACCGAAAACGATGCCTCGGCGGCTGGCGAAAAGAGCGCGGCGGCAAAGCCGATAAGTACTACAGCTATCAACAGCTGGGACGCAGTAGTAGACAATCCGGCGGCGATAAAACCGATGATGCGGATTGCTATGCCAATGAGCAAGATCGGTTTTACCCCGAATCGATCCGTCAATGCGCCACCTACGAAAAACAGGCCTTGTTGGCTGAACGTTCTAAGCCCCAGGACCAGGCCAATCATTGTGCCACTTGCGGCCAGTGATTGGCTCATAAATGTTGCTAGAAAGGGAACCACCAGGTAAAAACCCACGTTAAATAGCATTTGGGTTAGAAGTAAAAGCTGGACTGCTAGAGGTAGGCGCGCAAATACAGCCCAACGCGAACGATTGGTTTTTACAGCAGGATTCGATGTCATAGTGGTTGTTTGTGATCCTTGAAGTGGTTAAATAGCGGTTTCAGAGTTAAGCAGTCTGTGGGCGTCAATGAGGGTGCGCCGCATCGGGCTTGCTGAGGTAGTGCTCCAGAAATCTGTGGCGGGAATGTCCTCAACAATCGCGCCGTCCGACACGATAATGCATCGAGAGCATAAAGTTGTTGCGGCAACAAGATCATGGGAAACCAAGACAGTAGTGAGGTCTGGTGATTTAAGTAGATCAATCACTAGCTTCTTGGCCGTGCTGTCAAGCGCACTGAGTGCCTCATCAGCATAGATCACTTTGGGTTGACCGATTAAGGCGCGGGCGATACCAACTCGTTGGCGTTGTCCGCCCGAGATCTCATACGGGTATTTATCAGCGATTTCCGGGTTTAACGCCAGTGATTTCAACAATTCAGGGACTGTGTGTTTTGCGGACGCGACATCACCGCCAGCAATTGCAATGGGTTCGGTAACCACATCGACGATTCGTAAGTTGGGGTTGAGGCTGCCGTCAAGATCTTGTGGGATATACGAAAAATCACCAATGGTGGGTGCTGTGACGGTGCCGACGTCTGGCCGTAACCATCCGCACAGTAGCCGCAGCAGAGTTGTTTTTCCAGCTCCGGAAGCGCCCAGGAGGGCGACTTTTTCCCCTTGGGCAATGTGCAATGAGGTTGGTTGTAAATAGGGAAAAACAGCTGCGTTGGTTATGTCGATCATTGCCACTCCCTTTCATACTGCGCTACGTAGCCGGTACCAGTCTCAGATGGGTGCATAGTGATGACGGCGGGGCATAACGCTCGGGCGGCGGCGAGGTCGTGTGTGATGAAAAGAACCGACATGGGATTGTTTGTTTTTTTCGATTCGGCTACCAGCTCACGTAGGGTATAAACAATTTCGGATGTGGCGATGGGATCTAAAGCGGAGGTGATTTCATCGGCAAGCAACAGATGTGGCTGTACTCCCAGCGCAAAGGCGATCGCTGCGCGCTGTCGTTGACCGCCGGAAAGTTGAAGTGGATAACGGGAATGCAGGTGTGGGGCGAGTTTGACCGCGGAGAGTAACTGATGCGCGGCAGGTAAACTACCTGCGGTTAACGCGATTTGCTTGTCGACGCGACGCAGTGGGTTGAGCACACCGAAGCTATCTTGGGCGACAAAGCCGATAGTTCCGGTGCGCTTAACGGTGCCGCAAACCCCAAGTTGTTGAGAGTCGAAGCCCCCTATCGCTTTGGCGAGAGTGGTTTTTCCAGAACCAGATGCTCCAACTACTGCGGTCAACGTGCCTGGCAAAATTTCTAGATGTGGAACATGCACCGCAGCTGATGAACCGTAGCTCAGCGTTACGTCATCCATGACGCAGAGTTTTAGATCTGTATGGTTTTGGTGTGTTGTCGCCTTAGAAATGGTTGTTCTCCTCAAAATATTGACCACAGATTTGTGGCTTATAGTTCACACCGGTTGGGTTGACCGCTGGAGTAACGCCTAGGCGGGTTGTGATTGCAATGTTCAATAATGCTAATAGTAACAGTATTTATTTTCAATAAGTGGGTAGTTTTAAAATTAAGGTGGTGGGGTATAACACCAGCTTTTGAGAAGCAACTGACCTTTTACCTGAAGTTGCCGTGTATGTATTGAAAGGTTTTCTCATTGTGGAGCATACAAATTCGGGGTGAGAAGTATGCATATCCTGGTTGAGAAGAACTGCTATAGCTAAAGTGGGTAGGGCAGCATAGAAAACTACACACTAGTAGGATAGTGCCGAATTCATCAGAATCTCGGCATTCCTGTTTTGTAGCTATCGACCGTAATCGTGAGTAAAAAGCTAAGGGTTTTCAATGGATAACATGACACCAAAAAACATTGATCCGGTGATGGGGGCGTTGGAAAGCTCCAGTGAGAAGGCGTATTCAGCACCGCGAGCGTTGGTGCCAATCGCCTTTGAAGTGGTTAATTTATGCAAGCGGTTCGGGAATAAGATCGCGGTGAATAATCTTTCTCTCTCAGTGCCATGCGGCAGCATTTTTGGCGTTGTGGGCCCCAATGGGGCGGGAAAGACCACGATGCTCAACATGGCAACGGGACTGTTGCGCCCCGATTCTGGGCACGCCATTATATGTGGACACGACATGTGGACAGATCCCATGGCAGCGAAGTCCGCGATGGGGCTGTTAGCGGATGGGGTGCCAGTTTTTGACCGGTTGACTGGTGGCGAATATCTGGAATACCTCGGAGCATTGCGTGGGATGGATCCAGTCGACGTCTCCACCCGAACCGCCGAATTATTATCTGCGTTGGGGTTGACGGAAGCACGCAACCAACAAATAGTTGATTATTCCGCTGGCATGACCAAGAAAATCTTGCTAGCTGGCGCATTGCTGCATAACCCTCGTGTTTTAGTGTTGGATGAACCGTTGGAGGCCGTCGATCCGGTATCTGGGCGAATCATTCAACAGATTCTTAAAGCGTATGCTGCCTCTGGGGGAACTGTGGTCATGAGTTCCCATGTTATGGAATTGGTGGAAGGGCTGTGCGACCACGTGGCAGTCATCCATCAAGGGGAGGTTCGGGTGGTGGGTACCGTCGAAAAGCTTGCGGCTGAGCAGTCACTCACTGATTTATTTGTATCCATTGTCGGTGGTGGCGAACTCGCCGAGGGGCAATTGGCGTGGTTGCGCCAAACATCGGGTGAATTGGAGCAGAAAGGAAATAGCAATGGTGCATAACGCTCCGTCATCGGCTGGTGGTCCGCAGTCTCAGCATGAAGGTGGTTATGTGCAGGTTTCACCACCCGCACAGCCAGGAGCAGTTGGCACTACCCCTAGTCTCACCCGAACTCTGATACGGCTCAATGGCCTATTGTGGTGGCGATCGTTCAAAGCGAATGTGAGCTCTATTGTTGTGAATCTTTTGATTCTGGTTTATGGGGCTTTTGGGCTAATCGCTATTACCGCGATAATGGGGTTTGAGATGCTCGACGGCAATCTGGGGGCATTGGCTGGAGCAGTTGGTTTGGGTGCTACCTGTTATGTCTTTCTTGCGGTGATGATGCCAGCAGGGGAGGGGCAGGTCATGCCAGAATCTTTAGCCACTTTTCCGGTTTCGACTCGACAGATCATGCCAGGTTTGATGCTTATTCAACTGCTGCAAACCCGTGGTTTTCTGGCACTGTTGTGTACTTTTGTTACGACCGTGGCCACATGCATTGTCTGGTCTGCCCTGGGTTTTGGTGTGCTACATATGATTATCGTTGTATTTTCAATGCTACTGAGCCTGGCTATTGTTTTTTCGTTGGCCGAATCGGTCGCAATCTTGTTATCAAATGCGAGTAATACGAAGAGAAAAGACCGCAAAGCGATCATCGGATTCGTTGCGTTCTTTGTCATGTGGATCGCGTATATGGCGGTGATAAATAGCTCAGATTCCCGAAGCTCGCTCAGCACCTATGGGCAATACCTTCAGTGGTCCCCGCTGGCATCGTCGGCGGGAATTGTCAGGTTTGCTGCGGAAGGTAATTGGCTGAACGCACTGGCATGCTTTGGTATTACTATCGCTACATTACTGGTGACGGTGACAGTATGGTGGCGTAGCACCAATTACCGGTTGGCTAACCCGCTGGGAGGGCAGAGCTCAACTGGTAACCAACACCGTGGTGTTGCTGCAAAAAGCGCAGGGGCTGGCCGCAGCTTGTTACTTCCAGGGTTGGCATATACCCCACGTAATATGGTGCTATCTCGGGCGGTTCGGTATATCAAACGCGACACCCGTCAGATTATTGCCCTAGCAATGTTGCCTATGATGGCGGTGTATTTTCTGGTCATGGATTGGCGATTTGGGGGAAGCACCGTGCTTTTAGGTGTGGTGCTTATCGCTATATTCAGTTCGATAAATGCCGCCAACGATTTTGGTTTTGATGGCCCCGCCAATTGGCTGCATCTAACCTCGAATATTACTGCCAAAGATCTGTTATTGGGGCGCCACTGGGGTTCCGTACTACCGACGGTAATGGCAAGCTGGTGTTTTTTCTTGCTTGTGGCGGTATTGAAACCGATACCAGAGACCTATCTGATCATTGGGATAGCGTTGGGACTGCAGGCCACGAGCTTGGGTGTCAGTGTGTTTCTCACTGTGTACAACCCGTTTCCGACTGCCCGGCCAGGAACCAGCCCCTGGCAAGATCGATCCGGCTTTTCTGCAGGGGCGTTTATCTCCTCATTCGCGGGAATATTCTTGGCTTGGATTCCGTTAATTCCCGGCATTGGATTAACAATCTACGGATATGTTCAGGGGTTTATGTGGGCACAGGTGGTGGGAGTGATTCTGACGATTAGCCTAGGTCTTGGTTTCTACGCGATGATGTTGCGGGTGGCAATTAACCGGTTGGCTAGCCACTATCCGGAAATTTTCGCCAAGGTACGCAGGTACGTTTAAGCGGGCGAGGGGCGACCCACCCCCAATTGCTTTTCGACGTGTGCTGGTGTCGCGTCGAAAAGCGGCGTCAGGTACGTAACGGCTGCGGCGTGTCGACTGGCCTGCTGTGCCAGTGCTAATAGCGGTTGGGTGGATAAGCAGTGATAGAATTTCTAGGAGTTTTACACTGACTTTTGACCTAATAGGAGCAGCCCTCGTGTCCACCCCACTCAACCTCGGTTTACCCAGCACCCAAGAACAGCCCCCGGTGTTGGCACCGCGTCGGAAAACCCGGCAATTGATGGTCGGTAATGTAGGGGTTGGTTCTGACTACCCAGTTTCGGTCCAATCGATGACGACCACCAAAACCCATGACGTCAACGCGACATTGCAGCAAATTGCTCAACTCACAGCCTCAGGCTGCGATATTGTTCGGGTGGCATGCCCAAAGACCGTCGACGCTGAGGCGCTGCCGATCATTGCGAAGAAATCACCAATCCCGGTAATCGCAGATATTCACTTCCAACCGAAATACATCTTTGCTGCCATTGATGCCGGTTGCGCGGCAGTGCGAGTAAATCCGGGAAATATCAAGGAATTCGATGGTCGAGTAAAAGAGGTGGCTAAAGCCGCAGGTGCTGCTGGCATTCCAATCCGTATCGGCGTTAACGCCGGTTCGTTAGATAAGCGTTTGCTGGAAAAATATGGAAAGGCAACCCCAGAGGCACTGGTTGAATCGGCATTATGGGAGGCCTCGCTTTTCGAGGAACATGGTTTTGGTGACATCAAAATCTCGGTAAAACACAACGACCCGGTCATCATGGTGGAGGCTTACCGCCAGCTGGCTGCACAGTGCGATTACCCACTTCACCTAGGCGTAACCGAGGCGGGACCAGCATTCCAAGGCACCATTAAATCAGCAGTGGCCTTCGGCGCATTGTTGTCGGAAGGCATCGGCGACACCATACGTGTGTCTTTATCAGCTGATCCGAAAGAAGAAGTAAAAGTTGGCGATCAGATCCTCCAATCCCTGAATTTGCGGGAACGCGGGTTGGAAATCGTCTCATGTCCTTCGTGTGGTCGGGCGCAGGTAGATGTGTACACCCTCGCGGAAGAAGTAACCGCCGCCTTGGATGGGATGGATATTCCATTCCGTGTTGCGGTTATGGGATGCGTTGTCAATGGGCCTGGCGAAGCTCGCGATGCCGACCTGGGCGTGGCGTCTGGAAACGGTAAAGGCCAGATCTTCGTTAAAGGCGAAGTGATTAAGACGGTTCCGGAATCCCAGATCGTTGAGACGTTGATCGAAGAGGCTTTAAAGCTTGCTGAGGAACAAGGGATTGAAATCAAAGAAGGCGGACAGGCCAAAGTCTCCATCACTAAATAAACTTAGTTTCTATTAAGTTATTTCAACGTTCCGGACTGTAGCACCTTTCTACGAGCCAGTTTTTAGGCGGAGCCGGTTTCGAATATTTGCTAAGTTGGGCTGGTGTGCTTTTGCACCTAAATTCCGGTGTGGTGAGCAGGAGATCTGTAGATTTGGTGCTAATCTGGCGGGCATGAACCACTCAGCCGTACCAGCGTTGCGTTTTGCCGTGGCCGCATGTGTGGCGGCTGGAATACTCAGCGGATGCACCCCTAAACCATTGTCTGCGGAGCCAATTGTTGAGGATTTTCTCAGCCAGATGGCAGCGCGCCACATCCAAGCTGCGGCCGGGCTGACCGACAAGGAAGAAAACGTTGCCGAGGTGTGGGAAGCAACGTGGGCGGGCCTGCAGGCAGAGGGGCTTGAAACGGAAATTACCGATGTCGATATTCGGGATTCGCTGGCCACCGCGACGTACACACTTCGGTGGGATCTTCCTAAAGATCGGGAGTTAGTCTACGACGCCTCTATGACCTTAAACAGGATAAATAATCAGTGGAAGATCCGGTGGCAGCCAACAGCACTCCACCCGAAGCTGGGCGCAAATCAACATCTCGAATTACGCGCGATCAACGCGCAACGGGCAAGCATCGTATCCTCGGACGGAATTGAGATCTTAGCCCCAGGAACAGTCGATCGGATTTTGGTAGACACCGGCAAAACCTCCGATCGGAAAGCAACGGCTAACGCTATCGCCCACGCTCTCGACGTTGCTCACGCGGAGGATGAATCGGTGCCGCAAATAGATGCCACTGAGTTGGCAAAGTCCTTGCAATCGGCGTCGGGAACCTACTCGGTAACCACAGTTAACCAACAAGCTGGCGCGCGGCTGAGGGAATTGTTGGCAGAAAAACCAGGGATCATATTCAACGATGAAGCCGCCATGGTGAGTAAAACCCCAGGTTTCGCTCCAGATATTGTTTCTCGGGTGACGAAACTTGTTAATGAAGAATTAGAAGGAGCTAATGGTTGGCGGGTGGCGGTGGTCACTCATGATGGTGCGCTTATCGACGATATTTTGTATCAAGCTCCGAAATTAGCACCCGCAGTACGCGTGAGCCTTAATCATAAGGTTCAGTTAGCTGCCGAAGATGCGGTGAATCTGCGTTCTGAAATGAAAGCAATGATCGTTGCAATCCGTCCCAGTAACGGCGAGATCTTGGCAGTTGCCCAAACCGACAAAGCTGACGAAGAGGGCGATTTAGCACTCACCGGCCAATTCCCACCAGGTTCGACTTTTAAAATCATCACCGCTTCGGCCGGTATCGGCCAGTCAGGTCTTCGGTCTGATTCCATCGTTGCCTGCCCAGGGACTATGAATATCTATGGCCGCACGGTGACCAACTACAATGGCTTCTCCCTAGGAAACGTCCCACTACAAACCGCATTCGCTAGGTCCTGTAACACTACCTTTGCCGATATATCCACGCGCCTTGAAGCAGGTGAACTCAAACGGATAGGCAAAGAGTTCGGTATCGGAATTGACTACGATATTCCGGGACTATCCACCATTACCGGTTCAATCCCCAATGGTGATACTCCGTTAGACAAAACTGAAGCAGGCTACGGGCAGGGACTCACCTTGGTCAGCCCATTTGGCATGGCATTAGTATCAGCAACCGCAGCGCATGGTTCCACACCAACTCCGCAATTAGTGAGCGGCTTCAGCACCACCCAAAAAGAAACCGTTCCGCCGCCGTCGCCAGAAACCATCGAAGAACTACGGCACCTCATGGGGGCGGTGACAGAACCTGGTGGTACCGCTGCTGGAATCAATGCTGGCGGGAAAATCTACGGCAAGACCGGCGAAGCCGAAATCAATGGCGGTTCCCACGCGTGGTTTACTGGATACCGCGACGATATTGCGTTCGCCACACTGATCGTTCTTGGCGGGGGCTCTGAATCTGCGGTTGCCATTACGGATAAGTTCTTTCAGCGCCTTGATGAGCTTAGTGCCCCTGCTGGTTAAGCCAATAGTAAGTTATGGCTTAGCTGGACTACGATAACACCCATGACAATTCGCAAACCGTTAGTTCCAGAAAAACCCACTCCCATTCGGGACGTTCCTGCACACATTGAACGTCCCGAATACGTATGGAAAAAGAAGGTACGCGAAAACTGCGGTGAGCCGTGGATACAAACCCCAGAAGTTATCGAGGCAATGCTGGAAGCCTCAAAAATTGCCGCGAATGCGCTGCGTGAAGCCGGAAAAGCCGTCGCCCCCGGAGTAACCACCGACGAATTGGATCGGATCGCTCATGAATACATGCTTGACCACGGTGCCTATCCCTCCACCTTGGGGTACCTGGGATTTCCAAAGTCATGCTGCGTGTCGTTGAACGAAATCATCTGCCATGGCATTCCCGATTCCACCGTGATAGAAGACGGCGATATCGTCAATATCGACGTCACTGCTTTTAAGAATGGAGTGCATGGCGATACCAATGCCACATTTCTGGCCGGAAATGTCAGCGAGGAACACAAGCTGTTGGTTACCCGCACTGAAGAAGCAATGATGCGGGGAATCAAGGCAGCGAAACCTGGGCGGCAGATCAACGTCATAGGTCGCGTGATCGAAGCGTATGCTAAGCGTTTCGGCTACAACGTGGTGCGTGATTTCACCGGACACGGAGTTGGGCCGACGTTCCACAACGGGTTGGTGGTGTTGCATTACGACTCCAATATGTACACCGATGTATTAGAACCCGGCATGACCCTAACCATTGAACCGATGATTAATCTCGGGGAACTGGATTACACGATTTGGGATAACGGCTGGACCGTACAAAATGACGACTACAAATTCACCGCACAGTTTGAACATACTATTGTGATCACCGAAACCGGCAATGAGATTTTGACATTGCCTGATTCTTAAAAGAGAAAGCACAAAGACAATGGTCGCGTTAATGGTGGCTGGCTGCACCTCCGATGCGGGAAAATCCGTCGTAGTTGCAGGGGTATGTCGGGCGATCGCGCGCCGAGGAATTAGCGTCGCGCCCTTTAAAGCACAGAACATGTCCAATAATTCCGCCGTTACGCCAAGTGGCGGTGAAATCGGGCGCGCTCAAGCCTTGCAAGCAGTCGCTTGTGGCCTGGTGCCAGATACGCGGTTCAACCCGATCTTGTTAAAACCCGGTTCCGATCGTACTTCCCAATTGGTGGTCAATGGTCACGCTACCGGAACTGTTAGCGCAAAAAATTATATTGAACATCGGACGTACCTTCGTGACATTGCACGACAAACGCTTGCTGATTTACAAAAAGAATTTGACGTGGTGGTGTGCGAAGGCGCGGGGTCACCCGCAGAGATAAACCTGCGGGAAACTGACGTTGCGAATTTCGGCCTTGCGCAGGCCGCACAGTTACCGGTCTACCTTGTGGGCGATATCGATCGCGGTGGGGTGCTTGCGCATTTCTATGGCACCTACCATATTGTTGATCAAGCAGATCGGGAGCTAATCCGGGGTTTTATCGTTAACAAGTTTCGTGGAGATGAATCTATTCTGCACCCTGGTTTAAAAAAGTTGGAAGAAATGACGGGAATTCCAACATGTGCGGTATTGCCGTTTATTCCTGGGTTATGGGTGGATGCGGAGGATTCGCTGCAGTCGACGATCGGCTCAACAATTGGGCCAGACACCCAGGCGCTTGGTAGTCAGCGGTTGCGGGTTGCAGCAGTACGATTGCCACGAGTGTCCAATGCCACGGATATTGAGGCACTTGCTTGTGAGCCGGGGGTTACTGTGAGCTGGTCAGTGGACCCGGATTACATTGCGGAGGCGGATCTTGTGGTACTGCCTGGTTCCAAGTCGACTGTCAGCGATCTCGCGTGGCTACGCGATACCGGAATTGCGGCTGCGATAATCCAACGTGCAGCTGCCGGAAAGTTTATTATGGGGATCTGTGGTGGCTTCCAAATGATGTGTTCTACAATCATCGATCCAGTAGAATCCGGTGTCCCAGAGCCGGTACCTGGGTTGAAGCTTTTCGACGCCGACATTGTCTTTCATCCGGAGAAAACGCTAATCAATCACGGCGACGGTGCATATGAGGTGCATCATGGCCGGGTGGTTCGATGCTCGGAGCAACCTTGGATAGGGGATGAAGGATGTCGAAACGGGAATATATTTGGTACTCATCGCCACGGACAGCTAGAAAACGACGCATTCCGAAAAGAATTATTAGCAACGATTGCTACTGGAATTGGGAAAACCGGGTTTCGCGTTGACGAGACAATGAGTTTCGCTGCAGAACGGCTGCGGCAAATCGATCTTATTGCCGACACCATTGAAGATTGTTGGGATATTGACCAACTTCTTGGTGATGTCGGCTTTAGATCCTAAAATTCCAG
The DNA here is from genome assembly GCF_001020985.1 of Corynebacterium mustelae. Taxonomy (NCBI): domain Bacteria; kingdom Bacillati; phylum Actinomycetota; class Actinomycetes; order Mycobacteriales; family Corynebacteriaceae; genus Corynebacterium; species Corynebacterium mustelae. The sequence goes on along the minus strand of NZ_CP011542.1, from coordinate 2,030,482 downwards.
CCCGAGGAGGGCGTTTTCGATTAGTTCCGGCAAAGCTGGATGGATCCAATACTGATCCCGAGCCACCTTACGGACATCTAAGTCAAAGGCCATGACGGTAATCAACTGTTGGATCAGCGTGGGAGCCTCGGGCCCGATGATATGTGCACCTAGTAATAAACCGGTGTCCTTGTCCGCAATTAACTTGGCAAAGTGGTCGGTGTCTTCCATTGCCCAACCGTAAGCAACATCGCCGTAGTTTTGGATTTTTACCGTGATGTTGTATCCAGCATCCACAGCTTGCTGTTCGGTCAAACCGACCGTTGCAATTTGCGGCTGAGTGAAAACCCCGGCTGGCACATTTTTATGGGGCATAGGGATCATGTTGTTAGGATGCAAAATATTGTGGCGCACTGCGCGGGTTTCCGCGTTAGCAACATGTTTGAGCTGGAATGGTGAGGATACGTCGCCAAGCGCCCAAATCCCTGGAGCGGTGGTGCGTCCGAATTCATCAACTTTGATGGAGGAACCGTCCATCTCTACCCCGGTGGCGGAGAGATTCAGCTGGTCACCGTTGGGGGTACGGCCGGTGGCAACCAATAAAATGTCACCGCGTATCGTGGAACCGTCGGAAAGCGTAGCTGTAATACCCGAAGCGTCCTCGCTTAAAGATTCAAATTCGACGCCTAACTTCGTGGTGATTGCTTTTTCGGTTAATTCGGTGATTCGGTCCGAAATGTCTGTATCTAGTCGACGGAGAAGACGGGGCGAGCGATTGACTAGAGTGACATCAACGCCGAAGGATTTGAATATGTGGGCAAATTCCAGCGCGATGAATCCGCCACCCATGACGATCATTGATTTCGGAAGTTCCGCTAGCCGCATAATCGTCTCATTTGTGTGGTATTTCACCCCCGATTCGATGACCAGGTTAGGGATCTGTGGACGCGCACCAGCAGCAATAACGATAGTGTCTCCGGATATTACAGTTGCATCGTCGCCTTGCCCGGTGCTGATTAATTTAGGTCCGACGAAGCGGGCGGGTTGATCGTAGACATCGATATTCGGGGTTTTAGGCCCACGTCGATAAGCTTCTCCGCTTTCGGCAATCGGGTCGATCCGGTTTTTAAATACCCGGTCCACGATGCTTGGCCACTGAACGCCGTTGAATGAAGCTTCAATTCCGTACTTGTCTGCTTCTCGCACGGTTTGTGCGACTTCTGCTGCGTAGACATACATCTTTGTTGGAATGCAGCCGACGTTTAAGCAGGTTCCGCCAAAGGAGCCTTTTTCTATAATCGCGATAGATTTCTCGTGGAATTCCCGCCCCGGAATCGAATTTCCGGAGCCCGCGCCAATGACAATCAGGTCGTAGTGTTTTTCTGCGGTAGGTTCAACCATAATATTCATCTATCCCTTCTCTACTAACGAAAGATATTGCTCTAACTATTTAAACGCCATAGTTTTGCGCACCGACGGCGTCATTTATGGTGCGCAACTAATTGTAGTAACGACAATATACGGTGGGATATTCCTCAGTCAGTTATCGCTTGGTAAGCCACAAATATTCTTGAGCCAAAAAACGCACTGTTCCAGCGCATGGGTGCGTGCTGGTGGTTTGGAAAGGAACAGGTCATGCATGCCGTCAGGGATTTGAACGGTAGTGACATTACGCGCGATAAACGGCGACCATTGTTTTATCTGGTTAACATCTAACACCGTGTCAGCTGTGTGTGATTGCTGTGAATATGCTCGCCGTAATCGTGACTGTTGGGAACACATAGACAGGGTCGGGACCCCAGCATCCACCGATCCTACGTGAATGGCATGTTGGGCTTGCACAACAGCGCGAAGCCACCCCATATATTTGGTATGGCCAGTGATCGGTTTGAACTTAGTGTTAAAGTCCCATTCACCATGCCGTGAAATATGAAGTGCTTCACCATAGGTACCCAAATTTCCGCCACGAACTGGCTGTTTTGGGCTCCGCTTACCTTTCAATTTCACCCACGGTGTCAACGCTTTTACCAGAATCTTAGGCGCCATCATGTCCAGCCATGGGCTATTTAAAATCAAGGCTTTCATGTGGCGATGCAAAGAGGGGTTCGTACGTCGAAGTTCATCTAGCCACAACGGTGTAATTAGCCCACCAGTAGAGTGCCCAATAACAATGATGGATGAATAGCGTTGCGCCAAGAACGTGCAAACCGCAGTGAGATCCTCATGATACTGGGATAAATCCGTCGAGTAGTGCCAACTGTGACCCTCCCGATGTGAACGCCCGCACTTGCGAAGGTCAACGCCATAAAAGTCAAAGCCATGATCGTGGAAAAACTCGGCAACGTGGGTTTGAAAGAAATAGTCCGTCATGCCGTGGACATAGACGACAGCTGGTCTTAAGGTGTGAGTTTCATCAGTCTCACTAGGGGTTGGGTGATACCGCACGAGGGTTGTGAGAATGTCTGATTCCCCGTCAGGATCTGCCCCGAGATGAAATTCTAAACTTTCAAAGTTTTTTCCCAAAATATCGGGAGCCCATTGTGCGGTCGCGAACTGAGGTAATTCGGCAGATTGCTTCATGTCACCCACTTTATTCCCAAATATCCTTTCGCTAAAAACGACTATAACCCCCGCGCATTGTGGTTTTGCAGGGAAAATAACTTCCGGTCTGACACTCCCAATCCGTGCGTGCTCTGAGGCTGACCGATCATGTACAACTGTTCGGGGTAGGAACACGTTGGATAGGTTATGGCGCATTCCACAGTGCAGATAACTTAGTGAAGACGGGGGTATGGGGTAAAAACAAATAATGCTTGGTTTTGCTAAGAAAAGCGTCAACGTATGCCGAGATTATCCCTGATGGGGGTGTCAATGTGGGCGTAATTAGCTGCGACTATCGAAAAACGAATGTGAGATTGCTGAGAGAACAAGACATTTTCAGTACCCCCGAAAGATTCGGGCGTAGACTGTAAAGCCGATAGGCGCGAAACTCACATCACGCCGTCATGAGAAGGGCCAATCCGGTGTGCCATTAAAAACGATGGCAATCGGTGCGGTGCTTCATTGGCTTAACAGACAGTGTGGCCGACCATGAAGAAGCGGAAATACTAAGGGAAATTGAAATGTCAGATTCCACGAACAACGCAACTACCATTTCGGACGAAGTAGATGTCGCCCTCATCGGCGGCGGTGTCATGAGCGCCACCTTAGGTGCAATGCTCAGGACACTTGAGTCAGGCTGGTCCCAGGTGGTTTTCGAGCGCCTAGACGCGCCAGCCGAGGAATCTTCCTCCCCATGGAATAACGCAGGAACCGGCCACTCGGCGTTGTGCGAGCTCAACTACACCCCAGAAGTCAATGGCAAGATTGAAATCTCCAAAGCAATCGGGGTAAATGAAAAGTTCCAGTTGTCCCGACAGTTCTGGGCTTACCAAGTTAACGAAGGAGTATTACCAACTCCTCGGGAATGGATCAACCCAGTCCCACACGTGTCTTTCGGTCAGGGTGATGACCAAATTGCCTATCTTCGTAAGCGCTACGATCGTCTAGTCAACCACCCGCTGTTCCCCAACATGGAGTACACCGAGGATCGTGCAAAGTTTGATGAGCTGCTTCCACTCATGGCGGAAGGCCGGCCGAAGACCGATAAAGTGGCAATCTCTTGGACCGAAGGCGGCACAGATATCAATTACGGCGCCTTGACCAAGCAATTCCTGTTCGATGCTCAAAATAAAGGCACCGAAATCCGTTACGGCCACGAGGTAACAAAGCTCCACCGTGATGGGTCGAAATGGAAATTGACTGTCAAAAACCGCCACACGGGTGATGTGTCGGTGTTCCGCGCAAATTTCGTATTCGTCGGTGCTGGCGGCATGGCATTGCCACTGTTACAAAAAGCACGTATCCCAGAAATCCGCGGTTTTGGTGGGTTCCCAGTCTCCGGTGAATGGTTGCGCTGCACCAATCCGGAAATCGTAGAGCGTCACGCCGCCAAAGTGTACGGAAAAGCAAGCGTCGGTGCGCCACCAATGTCTGTTCCACACCTAGACACCCGAGTTATCGATGGCGAAAAAGGCTTGCTCTTTGGTCCGTACGCAGGTTGGACCCCGAAATTCTTGAAGCAGGGTTCGTGGTTCGACTTGCCAAAGTCGCTGAAAGTAACCAACTTGGCATCCATGTTGAGCGTCGGTGTGAAGGAATTGGGACTAACCAAATACCTAATTACCGAATTAATGAAGGACAAGAATGCAAAGATGGAATCCTTGCGCGAATACATGCCAAACGCCAAGGATGAAGATTGGGAGTTGGTCACCGCAGGTCAGCGTGTGCAGGTTATTAAACCAGTCGTAGGCCCATCCTTCGGCTCCCTGGAATTTGGCACCACATTGATCAGCCACCTTGACGGTTCGATCGCAGGTCTCTTGGGTGCATCGCCTGGAGCTTCCATCGCGCCAGCCGCCATGCTGGAGGTGTTGGAACGATGCTTCGGTGACCGAATGATCGAGTGGGGCGACAAGATCAAGGAAATGATGCCTTCTTATGGTGTGAAACTAGCTACCAACAAAGCACTGTTCACGGAAATGTGGGACTATACGCAAAGCACATTGCAGCTTGATAAATAACAGCCCTACTGACAACCAGTGGCAGCAACGTTTTCAATAAGACGCGGCCAATCCGCTAAGGTTAATCCTGGTGTGTCAAGCACCAACCCCTCAGTGGATTGGTCGTTAACCTGTTAAGCCGCAGTTATGAGAAAAGAGTGAAAGCAGTGACGTCGATAGCGCCAGTATCGTTTCCATTTTCGGCAGTGGTAGGGCAAGACCAATTGCACCTCGCCTTGATCCTGACCGCAGTGTCGCCGAGAATCGGTGGAGTGGTTATTCGTGGTGAAAAAGGCACAGCCAAAACGACAACGGTACGGGCTTTCGCAAAACTACTCGACGGAGCACCACTAATCAATCTGCCCATCGGCGCAACCGAAGACCGCGTAGTTGGAGCATTGGACCTAGAAACCGTATTGACCACCGGCCGGGCCACATACAAACCCGGATTATTAGCTCAAGCCAATAACGGTGTGCTCTACGTTGACGAAGTAAACCTTCTAGCCGACCACCTCATAGATGCATTGTTAGACGCGGCCGCCACCGGAATTGTGACTATCGAACGAGACGGAATCTCACACACGGCCGAAGCAAGTTTCGTCCTGGTAGGAACAATGAACCCTGAAGAAGGGGAACTGCGTCCACAGCTTCTAGATCGGTTTGGGCTGTCAGTCGAAGTGACTGGTTCACGCGACGTCGACATTCGCGCTGACATTATCCGAAGACGGTTGGCATTCGAACAAGACCCAGCGGGATTCGTTGCTCAATGGGCTGAAGCAGACAACGAAATAGCAAAACGCATTAAACAAGCCAAAGAACTTTTGCCCCACGTGACGCTATCGGATGTGAACCTGGCACGAATAGCACACATATGTGCAGCCTTCGACGTTGATGGTATGCGCGCAGATCTCGTTATTGCCCGAACTGCCTGCGCCCACGCGGCATGGCAGCAACGCACAAATGTCACTGACGAAGACATCAAAGTTGCAGCCGAATTGGCGCTGCCGCACCGTAAACGACGCAATCCGTTTGATGAGCCAGGCATTGATCAACAAGACCTTGATAATGCATTAGAACAAGCCCAAAATGAGCACCCAGAAGATGACCTGCCAGCCGATGCCCCTTCAGCCACACCAGAGCCTGACACTCAGGATTTATCGGATTCGCAAGCAACAGCCGATGGAGAGGTAGGTACCGCCGACCAGGGCGTACCCTTTCGCCGTTCGGCAACTTAGGCGTAGCGGAAAGACCTCAGCGACCGAAGCCGCGCCGGGTCGCAGAGCCCCAGCCTTAACCCGGACTGGAACTCCGGTCAGGTCGGTGTCTAATGGACGTGGTGTGCACGTTATTGGTACGGTGCAGGCTGCCGCCGACCGAGGAGCGCGCATAGAAGATGGGATCATACAATTTCAACCTGCGGATTTGCGCGGCGCGGTGTTGCGCGGAAAAGAATCCAACCTCATAGTTTTCGTGGTGGATGCTTCCGGTTCAATGGCGGCGAACGATCGATTGGCTGCAGTTACTGGTGCGGTGCATTCGTTGCTTGGCGATGCCTATCAACGCCGCGACCGGGTTGCGGTAGTCAGTGTAAGAGGTGCCCAGCCGGAGTTGGTGTTGCCGCCAACTGGCAGTATTGATGTTGCTCATCGACGATTGGCCGCGGTAGATACTGGTGGTCGCACACCGCTGGCTGAGGGATTGCAGCTGGCACAGGAAGTGATCGAACGTGAACACCACCGGGAGCCGGGCAGGCGGGCGCTACTAGTGGTGCTATCTGATGGGCGTGCAACCGGAGCAGGTGGTCTTGCGAAATTGCATTCTGTTGCGGGGGCAATCGCTCGACGCGGTTTAGCCGGTTGCATCGTTATTGACTGCGAAACTGCCGGTCGAGTGAAGTTAGGATTAGCTGCTGAACTAGCACGCAATCTGGGCGCGGTATGTCTACAACTAGCCGAGCTTGATGCCCAATCAGTCGCTGGCGTTATCGATGCGTTTTAACTGATGAGTTAGGTTATAAGGAGAAGAATATGCCTAAGGGGAAAGTAGATCCAGCAAACATCCCAAATGATGGTTTGACCACCCGGCAACGTCGGCTGTTGCCAATCACGGCTGTGCATACGGGGCCGGGTAAGGGCAAGTCAACCGCAGCGTTCGGAATGGCGCTTCGTGCGTGGAACCAAGGTATGAATATCGGTGTCTTTCAATTCGTGAAGTCTGCAAAGTGGAAAGTGGGGGAGGAGTCTGTCTTTAAACGACTGGGGCAGCTGCATGACGAAACTGGTGAGGGAGGTAGCGTCGAATGGCACAAAATGGGGGAAGGGTGGTCGTGGTCAAAAAAGGCGGGTTCGGAGGAGGACCACGCTCGCGATGCTCAAGAGGGTTGGCTTGAGATCAAGCGTCGGTTAGCTGATCAGGCGCATGATTTTTACGTTCTGGATGAATTTACTTACCCGATCAAATGGGGCTGGATTGATGTTGATGACGTAGTAGCGACGCTTCAAAGCCGTCCTGGGGTTCAGCATGTGGTGATGACTGGTCGGGATGCGGATCCGAAACTTGTTGAGATTGCCGATTTAGTCACTGAGATGACCAAGATCAAACACCCTATGGACGTAGGACGCAAGGGGCAAAAAGGAATTGAATGGTAGGGGTGCGGTAGTACCAAAAGTATTAGGCGGGGTGGATTTTTGATTGCGCACCGCCTATTTTTAGATTTATATTCGTAAATTAGTCCTGTTAGGCTCATGTATTTTTCGGTATAGTCGAAAATATGACGCAGGACACAATCGATGGGGCATTGGGCACCACGCCACAACCCGGCGCTACGCAGCCGATGATCGCTTTTGTTGACGTGGATAAGTATTTTGGCGACTTTCATGCGCTGAAAAATATCAACATATCGATTCCCAGGGGGCAAGTAGTTGTCATTTTGGGGCCGTCAGGCTCCGGAAAATCCACACTGTGTCGCACAATCAATCGTTTAGAAACGATAGAAAACGGCTCGATATTCATTGATGGTCAAGCTTTGCCGGAAGAAGGTAAAGCGTTGGCGCAATTGCGATCCGATGTGGGGATGGTATTTCAGCAGTTTAATTTGTTCCCACACATGAGTATCCGGGACAACGTCACCTTAGGGCCGATAAAGGTACGGAAACTAACCAAAGCTGCAGCAGCATCGCTTGCCATGGAATTGTTAGAACGGGTGGGGATCGCCAATCAGGCGGATAAATATCCGGCTCAGCTTTCCGGTGGCCAACAACAGCGGGTGGCTATTGCCCGCGCGTTGGCGATGCAACCAAAGGTAATGCTTTTCGACGAGCCCACCTCCGCGCTCGACCCAGAAATGGTCAATGAAGTGCTAGATGTCATGTCTGATCTCGCAGGTGCTGGCATGACCATGGTCTGCGTCACTCATGAAATGGGGTTTGCCCGGCGCGCGGCCGATCGAGTGCTGTTTATGGATGAGGGCGCAATAGTGGAGGATAGTCCCCCGGATGAGTTTTTTCAGCGACCACGCACGGATCGGGCCCGGGATTTCTTATCCAAAATTCTGGCACATTAACAATCGACATATTTTAAGGAGTAAAAGTGAAAACACGTTTCGGAAAAGTTGTAGCTATCGGCGTCAGTGCTGTTTTGTGTTCTGGTGTCTTGGTCGCCTGCGGCGGGGGTGGTGCTGGTCAGGGACTTTTGGCCGGAATTGAATCGGGCACGGTCACTTTGGGTACTAAGTATGATCAACCAGGTCTGGGTCTGAAGGAGGCCGATGGCTCTATGTCCGGGTTGGACGTCGATGTAGCAACCTACGTGGTTAATCACATTGCGAAGGAAAAAGGGTGGGCAGAACCAACAATCACGTGGCGGGAGACCCCATCTGCCCAGCGTGAGACACTGATTAACAACGGTGAAGTGGATATGATCGTCGCAACGTATTCCATCAATAAATCGCGGGCGGAATCGGTGGATTTCGGCGGGCCGTATCTATTAACCCACCAAGCACTTTTGGTACGAGCTGATGACACCAGTATCACCACATTGGAGGATCTTTCCGGTGGAAAGATTTTGTGTTCGGTTTCAGGCTCAACCCCAGCTCAAAAGGTGAAAGAGGCATTGCCAGATGTTCAACTGCAAGAATATGACACGTATTCTTCCTGCGTAGAGGCATTGCGGCAGAAGAACGTGGATGCGTTGACTACCGATGCCACGATCCTCAATGGGTATTCGCAACAAGATCCGGGCGCGTTCAAAGTAGTAGAGATGGAAAAGGACGGAAAACCATTCACCAATGAGCATTATGGTATCGGGGTGGCCAAGGGTGATGCCGAAGCTACGGCTGCCATTAATGCGGCGCTGACGCAGATGTATGACTCAGGCGAATTTGATGCGATTGTGGCGAAAAACCTCGGTGACCAGGCAGCCGGGGTGACTCAAGCAACACCAGGTGACTTGTCGTTTATTGAATAGGGGCATGTGATGGAGGCAATGTGGTCGCAATTGGGGCCGGCGATAGGTCCTGCGTTTCTGGTCACGCTGAAACTCACGATTATCGCTGCGGTGGGTTCGCTCGTGTTGGGCACGGTGCTGGTTGCGATGCGCGTGTCTCCGATTGGAGTATTACGTCGGATTGCGGCTGGCTACATCACCACAGTTCGCAACACCCCGTTAACCTTGGTCATCTTGTTTTGTTCCTTTGGGCTGTATCAGAGTTTGGGGCTGCAATTGGCGGATCGTCAATCGCCAACATTTTTGGCTGATAATAACTTCCGCCTGGCCGCGCTTGGTTTCGTGTTATACACCTCGGCTTTCGTAGCGGAGTCTCTGCGGTCGGGAATCAATACTGTTAGTTTTGGGCAGGCGGAGGCAGCTAGGTCACTGGGGCTAACGTTTTTCCAGTCGTTTCGCACCATTGTTTTTCCACAGGCAGTTCGTGCTGCAATTGTGCCGCTGGGTAACACGTTGATCGCATTAACAAAGAACACAACGGTGGCTTCTGTAATTGGGGTCGCGGAAGCCTCGCTTTTGATGAAAGAAGTTATTGAGAATCATGCGGCGCAGTTGTGGGTCATTTTCGGCTGTTTTGCGGTCGGCTTTATGGTTTTGACTCTGCCAATGGGACTCGGTTTGGGGCGAATTTCTGAACGATTGGCGGTGAAGCACTAATGAGTCAAGCACGAGCGACTGTTTTATACGACACACCCGGACCAAGGGGCAGGCGTCGAAACGCGATTCTGTCGATCATCGTCATCATGTGCGGCATTCTGTTGGGGGGTTGGGTGCTGCGGACGTTATATGAGGCTGGCCAATTAACTGCGGACAAGTGGCAGCCGTTTATTTCCGAAAATACCTGGAAAACCTATCTGATCCCAGGATTGTTGGGAACCTTGAAATCCGCATTCTTGTCCATCATCCTGGCAATTATCGTTGGGGTTGCGCTTGGTCTGGGAAGATTAGCCAAGACACGTGTTATCCGGTGGAGTTGCGGCGTAGTAGTGGAGTTTTTCCGAGCCATCCCGGTATTGCTGCTGATTATTTTCTGCTACCAGCTGTTTGCCGTTTACGCCGTGGTGCCGCCGAGACAGCTTGCTTTTGCTGCGGTGGTCGTCTCGCTTACGTTGTACAACGGTTCGGTGATAGCGGAGGTGGTGCGGTCCGGGATTAAGAATTTGCCGAAGGGCCAAAATGAAGCCGCTATGGCATTAGGACTCAGCCATAATCAAACGATGTGGAAAGTGCTGCTGCCGCAGGCGGTTGCGGCGATGTTGCCCGCACTAATTGCCCAGGCCGTGATCGCATTGAAGGATTCCGCGTTGGGCTATCAGATCGGTTTCGTGGAAATTGTGCGGCAAGGCATCCAATCGTCCGCCACCAATCGGAACTATTTGGCGTCGTTGATTGTGGTTGCGGTGATCATGATCGCGATTAATTATGCGTTGGGGCTTATCGCGCACCGGGTTGAGCAACAATTACGAGCCGGTCGTGCGCGCCGTAATATTTTCGCGAGGGTTCCGCACATGCCAACGGATCAGGGGATCGAAACCAAAGACAATGTCAACGTTGACTGGCACGCCCCGGAACATAGACAGATTCGTAATCCCGCAGAGTGATCACCACTCATAGGGCCATGGAAAATCTTCGGCCGATCTGTGAGTGAGTTGCTCAATGCCACGGTGAAATTCCGTGGCATTGAATTCGGTTCCATCGCTATCTGCTTGTTTTAGTAAACGCTCCCATTGGTCGGCAATCTGGATGAACGTTATAACATCAACACCCATGTCCACCGTGGTTTCAGCGCCATCGTGATCAAGAAAAAACACGGTTTGTGTGTCGATATGGAAAGCCCAGCTGTCGCCGCTGCCTCCGTGGGCAAAAATCCGAAACGGCGCTGGAGAACCAATCTCCTCCGAAAAGCAGTAAGTATCCCATTGATCCCAGGCAGGAACGTCAATGCGGGCATCACCACTTAATTCCAGACCGTCCAAATCACACAATGCGGAAGCAGCGGCTGTGCCTAGGGCGTCGACAAGCGATTGCCGCATCACACGGGAGACGTTTGCACCGCGCCACCTGCGTAACGACGTATCGCCCACAATCTCTGATAACTCACGTACACCCATGTCGGTTCCCTTCGGCAAAAAGATTATGCTTAAACCACTATGACAGATTCGACTTGCAACCGCACCCCAACTGCAGCCCCCGGAATCGTGATCGCCGCAACGGCATCCGGCACTGGGAAAACGACGATTACCACAGGATTGATTGCGGCGCTGGCACGGCGCATGTCGGTCGCACCATTTAAAGTAGGCCCCGACTACATTGACCCGGGTTACCACGGACTTGCGGCGGGTAGAACTGGACGCAACCTCGATGCGGTCATGTGCGGTGAACGTCTGATCGGGCCGCTTTATGCCCACGGGACCTGTGGCTGCGACATCGGTATCGTCGAAGGTGTCATGGGGCTTTTCGACGGCCGGATACCCGACGGTAACGGCTCCACCGCCGATATTGCGCAGATCCTGGGGCTACCGGTGCTTTTAGTTGTTGATGTGCGCGGAATGAGCCAATCCGCAGGGCCGTTAGTACGCGGCTTCGCCACCGCCCGCCCCGGGGTGAGAATCGCCGGAGTGATTCTTAATAAAATCGGTACAAAGCGGCACGCAGCTGTCTGCCGGGAGGCCATCGAAGCCGAAGGGATCCCGGTTGTCGGGGTAATCCCACGCCAGGACAATGTGGCAGTTCCGTCCCGGCACCTGGGCTTGGTAACCGCCAAGGAGCACGGCGGCGCAGCCAGCCGAGCCATTGAGCAGATGGCAGCCCTTATTGAAACCCACTGCGATCTCGACCACATCATATCCTTGGCACGCACTACCTACACTGGGCCCACATGGCAGCCGGAAGACTACGTGACGCCGACCCATCATCCCACTATCGCGATTGCCGGAGGTAAAGCGTTTACCTTCGCATACGCCGAACACCACGAACTGCTGAACGCAGCCGGAGCCACCGTTGTCCACTTTGACCCGCTAACCGACCCCTTCCCAAACTGTGACGGGCTTATCATCCCGGGCGGTTTCCCCGAAGAGCACGTTGAAGCGCTAGTAAGCCGTACCGATCTGCGCCACGCAATCCAGCAGCATGTAGCTGAAGCTAAACCCATTCACGCAGAATGCGCCGGATTACTGTGGCTTCTTGACAGCCTTGATGCGCACCCTATGTTAGGGATCATCCCGACCCACGCTGCGATGGGACGGCGACTAACCTTGGGATACCGCGAAGCTGTGGCACTAAGTGATTCGTTACTTTACGCTGCCGGCCAACGGATCACCGGGCATGAATTCCACCACACGGCGCTCACCAGCGCTGACGCCGAAGGCTTCCTGCCCGCCTGGGGCTGGCGCACCTGGGATGGCACCACAACCACCGAAGGATTCGTAAGCGGCACCATTCACGCCTCTTACCTGCACACCCACCCGGCAGCCTACCCGGAAGGGATACAACGATTCGTCGCGGCCTGCGCAACCAGTACTCAGGTGCCACAGTACGTAACGTAATCCCCAAAATCTTCAGGGGTTGGCTGCTCAAACCGCTCCCAACCTGGGCGGCGGATAGTTGGATTGCGCAACGCCTGCCACAGGCTGTGGAATTCTGTCATATCCGACAACGCTTTTTCCACCAGGTGGTTTCGGGCAATATACACCGGATTAATCCGTTGCATCTGCTCTAAATCTGGATCGCATGCCCGCCACCGCATAAGCCAACCCGGATCAAAATCGCACGACTCATGCTGCTCAGCCAACTGTCGAAATGTGAGCGTAATATCTCTGCGTTCGGCTTGCATGATTACCAAGAAATCATCGATAAGCTCGGACATCACACCCACAGAACCATCCCAGCCAAGGCCCAACGCCGCAGCCAACTCACCATAAAACGCCCGCCGATACTGCGTCCCAAACTCCCGCACCGCATCCTCCGCAGCCGTTACCCCGATCAACGGAATCAACGACTCCGCCAACCGGGCGATATTCCACCCCACCATGCTTGGTTGATTACCGAAGCGATACCGGCCCGCAGTATCAATCGAACTGAACACCGCTGCGGAATCAAAAACATCCGTAAAAGCGCACGGCCCAAAATCAATCGTTTCCCCCGAAATGGTTGTGTTATCCGAATTTAACACCCCATGCACAAAACCAAACCGCATCCACTTTGCAACCGTCACCGCTTGACGACGCACAATCTGCGATAACAAACCAACATAATCAACCCCTGGGAAATAACGAGCGATTACATAATCAGCCAATGCGGCAACCTCCTCCACACCCCGCAACGCAGCAAACTGGAACGAACCAACTCTAATATGGCAATCAGCAACTCGAACCAATAATGCACCTGGCTCCGCTTGCCGCCGCTGCACCTGCGCGCCGGTTTGAAACACCGCCAACGACCGCGACGTCGCAACCCCCAAGCCATGCAACGCTTCCGATAGTAAAAACTCCCGCAACATCGGCCCAAGCGGTGCCAAACCATCACCACCACGCGAGAAAACAGTACGACCTGAACCCTTAACATGCAGGTCAAATAGTCGGCCATCAACCTCCAACTCTCCTAACAGCACTGCCCGACCATCTCCCAATAACGGAACAAACTGACCAAATTGATGGCCAGAGTATGCCATCGCATGCCCGGGCATAGCCAAAGTCTTATGCAATTGCCCAATAGAGATGTTCAATTCCTCGCCCAACGGGGCATTAACGACCTCTGCCACCAATTGGGGAAAATCAACCAGCCGCGCTGGTGACACCAACCACGGTAGGGTAGTAGCGAGGTCGTGCTTGAGCTCAACATGCGGGTTCATAGTTTTACTCTAACGGCGATATGCTTATTCACCATGACTACACCCCCAACTGTCAGCCTCATCGGCGGCGGGCCTGGTGCCTGGGACTTAATCACGGTGCGCGGCATGAACCGCCTCAACGAGGCCGATGTTATCCTCGCTGATCACTTAGGTCCAACCACCGAACTGCACAAGCTATGCGACTTGTCGACAAAACAACTCATCGACGTGTCCAAATTGCCGTACGGAAAACAAGTAGCCCAAGAAAAAATCAACGACCTGCTGGTTGAACATGCACTGGCTGGAAAGAAGGTCGTGCGGCTCAAAGGCGGCGACCCATACGTCTTCGGCAGAGGATTCGAAGAGCTCACACACTTGGCACAACACGGCATAGCCTGCGAAGTAATCCCTGGAGTCACCAGCGCCATCTCCGTTCCCGCCATGGCCGGAGTGCCGATCACCCAACGGGGAATCGTCCATAGCTTCACGGTTATTTCCGGGCACGTTCCGCCGGGTCACCCCCTGTCATTGAACAACTGGGAAGCCCTAGCTAAAACCGGTGGCACCCTCGCAGTCATCATGGGTGTCAAAAATGCACGTGCGATAGCTCAAACGCTTATCGACGCCGGATGCAGCCGAAAAACCCCCGCCATCGTTGTACAAGAAGGTAGCACTGAAAGCCAGCGCAGTTTCCGTTGCGATCTCGGTAGCCTAGCCGATGTCATAGAACACGAGAACGTAGCCCCACCAGCCGTGTACATTATTGGGGATGTTGCTGGGCTTTAATCAGCAACCACCAACGTTAATTCCATCGAATCTGGTGATGCCTCAATCACCATGCCAGATTGCTCCAAAACGGCACGCACCTGCGATAGCGATGTCGGCTCCGACTCAGCCACAGCTAACGCCCGGGCAACCAGTCCTTTGTAATGCTTATTGAAGTGACTGACAACCTTACGCGTGCCGTCAGCAGCCACCGACTCAACACGCACAGTAATAGCGCCCGGTGCCTTCCCCAATTGTTGATACGTACCGGAGCGAAGATCAACAACAAGCCCCGGAAAATCCGCGATCGTCTCTGAAATCTTTGAACCCCACCGTTTCTTCATTGTTGGTGGCTTTTCCGATTTCTCCAAACCTGCGATAGGCAATTTAGTTCCGCCTGACAACCGGTAATTAGGAATCTGGTCGGTTGCCTTTATAAGACCAAACAACGCGTCACCCACTGCTAACCGCTCCAACGCCGATGGAGGCAGGGAAGCGGCATCGAGAGCGTCGAAAAGCACTCCGGTAAACCGAAAAATAGCTGGCATTGTCGGTGAAGAAAACAACTCCTGGTTAACCGCAATTAATGCACTAAGTTTTATGGAAATCCCCAATGTGGATAAGGCCTCGGCTTCAGGTAACGCAACAAGATCGGCTGCGATCTTTTCCCGCACCCCATTCAATTGGGGGAACGACAACGTAGATAGATCAAGCGGCGCGCCAGTGCCACCTGAGGCCTTGGTTTCAGATGGAGGCAAAATAATAAGCATGAAATCCCACTCTATACGCATCTACACCCGCAGGTGGTACTAGATTCTGGTTTTCTCCCACGACCAATTAACCTAGAACCGCACTCAAAGGAAAACTCATTGGCAATGTACAAATAAGGATCGTAACCGGTGGCTTTAGAAGTGGCGCAACCACCAACTACTCAAACCCCGCGAAAAGCCCAATTGCGGCGAGTGACAGCGATAGACGGACTGCGAGGATTGGCAGTACTCTCAGTGGTTTTCTATCACTTCTTCGGAGCTATCGCCCCTGGCGGGTTTCTTGGGGTCGACATGTTCTTCGTGCTATCCGGATTCCTCATTACATCTTTGCTTTTGCGGGAATACGCGGTGAACTCACACATTGATTTGCGGTTGTTTTGGCTGCGGCGCGCACGGCGCATTTTGCCAGCCGCCATCGTGGTCTTGATCGTAGGCACCGCCATGGCAGGGCTGGTTGGCGGTGACCCGGCAGTCGGTTTGAAAGCCCAATTCATTGGGACATTGGGGTTTGTCAACAACTGGGTGCAGATAGCTGGAAGCGAAAGCTATTTCGCAGACTTCGGCGTGCAGATTTTTGCACATTATTGGTCACTGGCCGTAGAAGAACAGTTCTATGTGCTCTTTCCATTGCTCGCGGTGGTGCTACTTCGGCGGTCTCGTGCCGCGTTGATTGTATCTAGCGCCGGTTTATGTTGCGCCTCCTACGCCGCGATGCAGATCCTCTATTCTCCAGAGCTCGACCCGACTCGGGTATATTACGGCACCGACACGCATTCCTTCGGTTTGCTCATTGGGGTTTTATTGGCGTGCTTTACGACGAGCACCACCGCCGATCCACATTCCAACTCCTGGCCGGTTACCCACGCTCGGTACGCACCCGCATTGGGGCTTGCGGGGCTTATCGGATTGGTAGCGTTAGTGTGCTTTACCCCTGACACCTCGGCATTCACATACCGGGCTGGGCTTCTAACAGCAAGTGTGTTTTCCATGCTGTTGTTGTATTCGATCCTGCATCAACAAGGACCAGCGCATGCACTCCTCAACATGCTGCCCATGCGATGGTTAGGAAAAATCTCGTTCTCCCTCTACCTATGGCACTGGCCCGTCTTTGTGATCATCACCGCGATTAACCAACACCCCGTCCTATCGATCATCACCCTGATCGTATCTGTTTCACTAGCGCATTTTAGTTACACCTGGATAGAAACTCCCATCCGGCGCCACGGTTACCGCCAAACCTGGAAGACACTACACACAAAACCCAAATTGGTGCTCAGTACCACCGCCATCATTGCAATCACAGCAGCAGGGGTCGCAATCACACAATCCCCCCGCGAAACCACCCTGGAACAGCAACTTAAAAAACTATCCGCGGCCGCAACTACACTGACCGCCGTTCCCGCCGAACCTGCAAACGTCGTCAAGCTAAACCCTGGCCCCCATCCACTACCAGACAGTGCCACACTGACCGCTATTGGGGACTCCGTGATGCTCGCAAGTACCGACGCCCTCAAACGACGCTACCCACAAATGCATATTGATGCCGAGGTTTCCCGCAATATCGATGCCGCCCCTGACATCCTTAGAAACCTCAAAACGAAAAACGTTCTTGACCCGATCGTCATCCTAGGCTTCGGAACTAACGCAGAACTAGACCTCAAAGCACTAGAAACCATAATGGCAATCCTCGGACCCGACCGTATCGCCATTCTCGTAACCCCCTTCGGCGACCGGCCATGGATACCCAAATCACATGACAACATTCGTATCGCACACACCCAATACCCCAACCTCTATATCGCAGACTGGTGCACCAAAGCCCACACTAATCCCACCGCCCTCCATAATGACAAAATACACCCCACCGAAAGCGGCGCCGAAAAATACACCGAGGCCATCACCCACGCCCTGATGCAATGGGCAAACCACCGAAATCCCAAAAACCCAACCTGTAAAGGCACCCAACAATGAAAAAACACGCAGCCCTCATCATCAGTGCCGCACTGGCAACACTAACCGCCTGCACTCCAGAACCAACCGCACCCACCCCAACTGCCACAACAATCACCATCGCTACGGAGCCGCTTGCTGCAATCAACCCGCTAGAACAACAGCCGCATCCTCTAACAACACTGCTCTACCAACCCCTTTTCAGCTACCTACCGCACAGCACCAACCAGTACCACCTCGACACCGTGCGATCACTAGGCAACGTCACCGACATAAGTCCTGATGCAACCACCTACACTATCACCCTCCACAACCGCAGCTGGTCCGACCAAACCCCCATCACAACCAACGACATCGAACTCTGGTGGCAACTTTCAAACGCAACACAAACCCTCCCAGAAACCATAACCAAACTGACGATCCTCAGCCCCGACACCTTTACCATCACAGCCGACCAAACCTACAACCCGAATTGGTTCATCGCAAATCAACTCAACCACATCACCCCACTACCACAACACGCATGGAACCCGGCCAAAACCCTAACACCCACCGAATTGCTCGACCAGATCACAGCCGACGCGTCCAACCCCAACCAACCTCGTTGGAAGATCACTAATGGGCCATATGTAATAGCAGCAAACTCGCCACAAGAAACCTCAACAACACTAGCCATTAACCCCAACTACGATGGACTTGATAAACCCACTATCCCGAAAATCATCCTGACTAATACCGGCGAACAGCACCGCACAGCCGACTACCAAACACTGCCTTTCAATACAGACCCAGAAACCCTGAACGAGTTACAGAAAGCCGGATTTACAATCATGCCTCGGTATCGGCATGCGATTGAATATGCGGTTCTTAATATGACCAACCCCCTCATTGGGGAAACATATATCCGCAACGCTATGCAACAACTTGTCGACCAACAAACAATCATCAAAACAGTTTGGAATGGACACGCCTTACCCGGATGCGGCCCAACCCCAACGAACCCCAATCAACCATGTGCACCAACATATAACCCAATGGCAGCGCAAAAACTACTTGAGAAAAACGGCTGGGCGAAGCGTGGCGGGAAATTCCACTGCATTGACGCCGAGAAATGTGGACGCGAGATGGAAACCGGGCAAGAACTAACTCTTAACATCATCGCCCCAAACGGGGCCTTTAGCGATAAGGTTTTCCCAATTTTAGAAAGAAACTTTGCGAGCGCTGGGATAAAACTGTACCTAACCAAAGCTGACAATCCGTTTGAAATGGTCTCTCAATGTGAGCAAGTAGCGGATTGCTCCTGGCAATTGGGTGTTTTCACAAATGATTTTGCATGGAATTTCCCAATTTGGGCAACGGGAGAGGAAATTCTATCCACATTGGGCAAAGCCAATCTTGGATCCTTTTCCTCCCCTGAAGTTGATGCTGGAATTGAGGCGTCGGTTTTCTCTGATGGGAATGATGCGATGTCAGCCTATATTGAAGCTGTGGCTTCGGAAAATCCTCTTATTTGGCTCCCGACTCCTGCGGATTCCTTCATTGTTGTGCGTGATTCTCTAGTTGGCGTAGATCCCAATAGTGGGTTTTTGCCTCAAGACTGGCGATTGCGCTAGTTTTCGAGTAACGGCACGCCTTATGCCGGATCTGCCATGTTCTTTACAGATCCGGTGGACGAGCTGCACAGTTCTTAATGAAGCAGTCTTCGTGCTACTTCGTAGAAGCTTTTGTTGATGATTGGTGCTCGGTTAAACCGAAGATGACTGCTCGGGGTGCGGCGGTAGCCGATTTTTCCGGTTGTTGGGTCTTTTTCAATTCTGCCGTTTTTGGGTTTGGCGGGATTGTCGTCGTTTTCCATGTTGTGGCGTTTACATAGTGGTGCAAGGTTGTTTTGTTCGGTTGCGCCGCCTTGTGAAAAAGCTGTGATGTGGTGTTGTTGGCAGTGCTGCGCTGGGATGCGGCAATCGGGATGTACGCACATGAGGTGTCCTGCGACGGAAATGAGGCGTTGTTCGTCGCTAGCCAGGCGTTGCTGGATGGGGATTGGTGGGCTTAGTTCTATTGCGTTCGTTGCGGTCTTGTAGGCGATTGTGGCGTAACCGTGTGGTTTGAGAATGAGGTCGGCATATTCGACGAGATCGATGGTGCCACCAGTTGTCGTCGCTACAGTGCCATCGATGTGATCGACTGATTCAGTAAGTGGGATGAGAATCAGCGGGCCATAGTGGTTGTCTGGGGTGCTTCCTGCAGTGGGGGTGCTGACTCTACTGACGATGAGTTGGGCGCGTGCTTCCTCAATACTGCTGGCGTGATGTTGGTGAAAGAGCGCCTTGGCTTCGTCGTTAAGCGCCGTGAGCATGCGGTTTGCTTGTTCGCTGGTCAGTTTCATCATGACGTGGTGCATGCCGTCGACGTCAGGGGTTTTACTGAATCTGGCGTAGCTGGCTCGGGGCTTATTGGCGAGTTGTTCGTTGAGTATAGTTACCCGATTCCGCATGTATTCTCCCAATTCGTCGGCGGTTGAGGTTGCGCCGTAGCGGAGGAATTCTGTGCATATGTCGTCACGAGGCACGCCAAGGTTGGAAAGCTTGCGGCAATATTTGGCTATGGTTGCTAGCTTTTCGACGCTTAACTGTGCTGCGGTAGCTTCGTTTAGCTCTGCGGTGGTGAAGAAGCGGGCATTGCGGATGAGTTTTGTGGCGTTATTGAAGGTGTCGCCGAGGGCTTGGGCGATATCTTCTGGTTTTGGCTGTTCAGTTTTGATTTCAAGCAGCAACTCGGCACCGTGGCTGGTGAGTATACGGAAACGGTTAAGAAGTGTGCCCATGGCTTCGACGGTAGAGGTGTCAATAAGTGATAGCAAGTGTAATAAGAACATTCTTAGCTAATGTTTTACCAGTTCACACCCCAGATAATTTCTTGCTGATAGTTTGTATTTTGAGGGAACCAAACCGGGGTCTGAGTGAGTCTAATTAATAATGTGCTTTGCATGAATTCCCCCAATGCGGGGGCTGCTAATATTACCAACCATGATTACTCGTCTTTCTACGCTGTTTCTGCGCACGTTGCGCGAAGATCCAGCTGATGCTGAAGTTCCTAGCCACAAGCTTCTAGTCCGCGCCGGTTATATCCGTCGTGTCGCTCCCGGTGTGTACACCTGGCTGCCGTTGGGGTTGCGTACGTTGCGCAAGATTGAGGCTGTGGTGCGTGAGGAGATGGACTCCATTGGGGGACAGGAGTTGCTGTTTCCTGCGTTGTTGCCTCGGGAACCGTACGAGCAGACGAATCGGTGGACGGAGTATGGGGAGTCTTTGTTTAGGCTCAAGGATCGAAAAAATGTGGACATGCTATTGGGGCCTACCCATGAGGAGATGTTCACGGCTCAGGTGAAGGATCTGTACACATCATATAAGGATTTCCCGGTTACGCTTTATCAGATACAGACGAAGTATCGGGATGAAGAGCGGCCTCGGGCAGGTATTTTGCGGGGCCGAGAGTTTGTGATGAAAGATTCCTACTCGTTCGACATGTCGGATGAGGGGTTGGAACAGTCGTATGCGGCGCACCGTAAAGCGTACCAGGCGATTTTTGATCGGCTGGGTGTCGAGTATGTGATTTGTCAAGCAACTTCTGGCGCCATGGGTGGGTCTGCCTCCGAGGAGTTTTTGGCGATTTCTCCCAATGGGGAGGACACGTTCGTTCGGGCTACCGAGGGTGATTATGCAGCGAACGTTGAGGCGGTTGTGACGCCACCTGGCGCGGTTGTTGACATTACCGGGCAACCTGACGCGCAGGAATACGATACGCCGGAGTCGGAAACAATTGAGGCATTGGTTGCGTGGGCTAATAATGCGGGGATTACGATTTCTGATCGGGATGTCACTGCTGCGGATACGTTGAAGTGCTTGGTAGTGAAGGTGCGACAACCGGGTGCCGAGGACTGGGATCTGACGGGTATCCTGTTGCCTGGCGATCGGGAAGTCGACGTCAAGCGGCTGGAGGCATCATTGGAACCTGCCGAGGTTGAATTGGCAGTCGAGGAGGATTTTGCAAAGAATCCGTTCTTGGTTAGGGGCTACGTTGGTCCTCGCGGTTTGGCTGCTAATGGTGTGACGGTACTTGCCGATCCTCGGGTGGTCGAGGGAACATCGTGGATTACTGGTGCGGATGCGCCTCAGCGCCATGTGATTGGTCTGGTCGCTGGTCGTGATTTCACGGTCGATGGTTTTATCGAGGCTGCGGAAGTTCGCGAGGGCGATCCGGCTCCGGACGGGCAGGGCGTGCTAACGCTGGAACGAGGAATCGAGATCGGCCATATCTTCCAATTAGGCAGGAAGTATACCGAAGCGTTCGATGTGCAAATTCTCGACGAGAACGGCAAACGTGCGATTCCGACGATGGGGTCGTACGGCATTGGGATTTCCCGATTGATGGCAGTGTTGGCTGAGCAACGTCACGATGAGAAAGGCTTGAATTGGCCAGCAGCTGTCGCGCCGTATCACGTGCATGTTGTTGTCGCTAATAAGGACGAGGCTGCCATTGCGGCTGGTGATCGTATTGTCTCCGAGTTAGATGCGGCGGGCATTGAGGTGCTTTTCGACGACCGGCCGAAGGTCAGCCCCGGCGTGAAGTTTAAAGACGCCGAATTGCTTGGGATGCCGTTTGTTGTGGTCATCGGCAGGAGCTTTGCCGATGGAGTAGTCGAACTTCGGGTGCGGGGCGGGGAGACGCTATCGGTTGCAGCTGACGATATCGTCCCATATTTGACTAAGTTGCTTGCACGCTAAGTTATATATTTCCCCAATGGGGCACTAGTTTTCGCTGGTGCCCCATTGGGGATTGCCTAGCGTGGAAATTATCGGCGAAGATGATTGTTAGGTTTATTTGATGAAAGGAATTGTTGCATTGGCCGCTTATCTCATCTCCTTGCTACCTTTTCTCGCCTTACTTTGGATCGGCTCACGATTGCATGCCATTGTGTTTGAGCTGAAACTCATCAGGAAGCAGCTTGAAGAATCACAATTATAAATTCATGTGGGCTATTTGTTGAATATGTCTAGAAAGTTTAGGGCATAGCTGTTGAGTTTCGGGTGGGCGCCGGGCATTGTGTGGACTCCATGAAGCTAATTGGGAGAACCTAAGTCGGCGCAAGCGTTCATGCTGCTGCCGGGCACGGCTATGCAAAACGGGAGGCAGGTGGTTTCCTGTCTCCCGTTCAATTTCAAGTGATTACAGTTCTACGGCGTTTTCGATCCGCTCGCGGTTGCGTTCCTCTTCCCATGCTTCGATTCGGATTCGGAAAAGTTTCTCGATGGCCTTGTATTCGTTGACCCATTGGGTTTTTTCTTCAGGCTGTAGGTTGTGCTCGCTTGCCCAAATCTTTACGGCTGGCAAAAGCTCTGCGATACGGCCTTCCCAATCTGCGACTCGAACACCATAGCCGGTGGTAGTGCGGAAAATAGTGATGCTGCGTGGATGGCTTGCGATGTTTGCCACGTACATCAGGTGGGTGGAATTGAGGATTTCGGCGTTGGACGATACTTCCGCGCTACCGTAGATTTCTGCGTTTCCGGAGACAATAGCGGAGCCTTCGACTACAGCTGCGCCGTAAACGTGTGCATTGCCTGCTATACGGGCTTGGCCGTGTACCCATGCGTTGCCGGAGATATTGGCTTGCCCGTAGACTTCAGCTTTGCCATACACTTCGGCGTTGTCGAGTACATGGGCGTCGCCCCGGACGACAGCCCGGTCATATACCTTGGCGTTGTCATAGATGCGAGCGTCATCTGCAATCAGCGCGTCGCCGTAGACACGTGCGGTGCCTTGTACCCATGCTTCATTGGCTACCCAAGCGTTGTCCGCGAGGTTTTCGGTGGTTTCAACCCAGCCGCCGAGATCGCCTGCAAGTACGTCGTGTTGCGGGATGTCTTGGGTGGCCCGGATGCGGTGCAGCCGCCGTCCTTCAAAGGTAACCGTGGTTTCTTGGGTTAGTTCGAAGTGCCGCTTTGGTTGTGGCTGTGCCTCCGGTGTTTTTGGAGCTGGTGCTGGAGCGGGTGTGCTCGGTGCTGTTGCTCGTGGCGTTGTCGGGGTAGGGGAAGCTGTGGGTTTCGCGGCAGGTTGAGTCATAGGGCTTTGAGGTTGCTGTGGTGTGGCAGCGGTAGATCGTTGGGTTGGGGCAGTGGCGGCTGCGGCTGGTTTTGCGGCAGGGTGCGTGCTCGTTCGCGTGGTCTCGTTGGATGTGCCTGGAACGGTACCTGTTGCTGGTTTCTCCTGGGTACTCTTGTTGGCTTGGTCAGCCCACCGGGTATCGGAGTGCTTAGTTGCTTCGGAATCGAGCCACACGACTGTGTCATCGGTTTTCGCGGCGTGGGTGCCGGGGCGCTGTGGCAGGGATGATTCTGTGTTGCGTTCTGGATTGCTCATTGTTTTCTTCAGTCTTTTTCCTAGGTTGTGCAACTTCCTCGTTGCCGGTGGGCTACTCGGTTCTGTGGTTGATGATATGACATTAGGTTGAAAAATGGCACATTATTTGGCTGTCTAGCCTATGAGTTTTAGTTAATTTTCTCGTTATACATTTTTATATTCCAGGGCTCAATATTCACTTAGCATTTGTGACATTCTAGCGGCTAGGCAAGTAAAACGCGATTTATTGACAATTTTATTTTCTTAGGTTTTTCTCGTTTTTATACAGCAAATATGCGTTTCCGCTGTGAAAATAGGGGTATATCGGGTGTGCTATTTTGTATTGTTCGGGGTTGACAAAAGTGCAGCGATTCTGATACTTGCGATGCGCCACGGGGTGGTGCGCGCGGTTTCGGCGGTCCGTTGCCAGAAGGAGGCGGTGGTCTCCTTGAGCTTTTCGACGGCCCCAGCGGCGTCCTGATTATTTGTCAAGGGATGGTCGGCAGGCAGTATATCGCTTGGGATCTGGTATCCAGCTGGGATTACGGGCGGATTGGCATCGGTGGTGAGGTTATCCGTCAATGCGGCGAGGATGGCTTCGTGTTGATTTTCCAATTCATCCAACTGTGCACGAGTAGGGGCATCAGCAAAGGCGCGGATGGTTCCTACGGTGTATAGGACGCCTAATTCACGTTCAACGGCCGAGGCTATGGCAGATTGGTCGGCTGCGGTCGCATCATTGGCTACCTCGGTAAGTGGCGCGAACTCAATGCCGTCGAAAAGCTCAGGTAAAAGTATCGGTGAATCGGCAGCGGTTTGACTGTAAAGCTCTACAATAACCGGCAGGGACTCTTGTGGAACATTAGCTAGCTTTTCTTCAATTCCTGCGGTTCCGGCGGCTGCAGGTGGGATGGGGGACTGATCGGGGTCGCACGATTGAGGGGTGCTGCCGTCTTCAAAATGTCCGCAAAGTCTGGTGATTTCAGCCAACACTGGATCTTTTAACGAATCGGACGTTTGTTTGTAAATACTGGTTAAAGCCGGATCTGGTTCGGGTGAGGCGCAGCCAGAGAGTGCGAAAACTACCATGCAGCAGGTAAACAAACGTCGAGTCATGTCGGCTAATTGTACTAGCATGGCGGACATGGCTTTTCCTTCTGTTGAAACATTAACCACACTTATAGCTCCCATTACCAAAGAATTTGGCCTGGATGTGGAACGTTTGCGCACTACTCGGGCGGGCAAAAAATCGGTGGTGGCTATTGCAGTAGACGGTGATGATCGGCCCGGATCGGATGTGTTGGAAAAATTAACACAACAGATTTCCGCATGTCTTGATACCGAAGAAGAGGCGGGTAATCTTAACTTTGGTCCAGGCTATACCTTGGAGGTCAGCACTCCGGGATTGGACAGTCCGCTTACTCTGCCGCGCCATTGGCGTAGGCAACGCGGTCGGCTGGTGTCTATCACTGAGGGAGGGAAAAAACGCACTGTTCGCATCGGTGCATTAAATGACGACGAGACTGCTGTTGCCGTTATTTCTAAAAACGGCAAAAAACTTATTGTCGAATCTGTTCAATTAGCCAACCACCCAGAAGCAATGGTAGAAATTGAGTTCGCTACTCCTGCTGCCGACGAACTTGAATTGGTTGCAGCTACTTACGACGATGCTGTGCGTTAACGCATAGCGAGAGGAACACTGATAAGTGAATATTGATGTCCAAGCTCTAAGAAATATTGAGGCTGAAAAAGGGATTCCGGTTAGGGAATTAGCGGAAACCATCGCCGGTGCTTTAATGTTTGCCTACCGCGAGTTCAAAGACGCCCTAGCCGAAGACGGTACAAAAGCTCGTATTGATATCGACATCTCAACCGGCAAGGTTGCGGTGATTGTCAGTGAGCTTGACGACGAAGGAAATGTCGTCTCCGAATACGACGACACCCCAGCCAACTTTGACCGTATCGGGGCAACTACAGTACGTGATGCTATCGTTAAACGGCTCCGGGAAGCGGAAACCCGACAAGCTTACGATGCGTATTCCGAATATGAAGGCCGTGTAGTTTCCGGCATCGTCCAAGCGGATGCATATGCCAATGAGCGCGGAATTGTAGTGGTTCACTTAGGCACTGAAGCCGATGGTCAAGATGGGGTGTTGCTGCCCGCTGAGCAACTGCCAGGTGAAAAGCTTAAGCACGGCGATCGCGTAAAGTCCTACGTGGTTGGCGTGAATAATGCGGGGCGCAACCTCAATATCAACCTTTCACGCACTCACCCAGAATTAGTTCGTAAACTATTTGAACTAGAGATTCCAGAAGTCGCCGATGGTTCCGTCGAGATTATCTCTATCGCGCGTGAAGCGGGGCACCGGTCTAAGGTGGCAGTAAGAGCGACCGCCAAGGGGCTCAACGCCAAGGGCGCGTGCATTGGTCCGCGGGGACAGCGCGTAAATAACATCATGAAAGAACTCGGTGGCGAAAAAATCGACATCATCGATTATTCGGAGGATCCAGCCACGTACGTTGGCAATGCGTTAGCCCCGTCGAAAGTCGTACACGTAGAAGTCATTGACTTAGAGGCCCAAACTGCGCGAGTAACTGTTCCTGATTATCAGCTATCGTTAGCCATCGGCAAAGAAGGGCAAAATGCTCGACTGGCCGCCCGGCTTACTGGTTGGAAAATCGATATTAGATCGGATGCTGCGTAAATTTTCGGGTTTCAAATTAACTTTTAGTCTCCCATTTAAGCTAAGCTTGTCAAGGCTTAAAAGTCTCGAGTGAATTGCCATCGGGCAAGATGTGGCAAAAGTTAACTACAAGGAGCCGGATGGATAATAACGGGTTGGGTGCGCCGTCGAAAAACGCAACACAACATCACCGTCCTATCCGAGTCCGCACCTGTATCGCCCACAAAACTCGACACCACGATAGTCACTTACTGCGGGTTGTGGCGACACAATCAGAATCGGCAACGGTTATTCTTGTTCCCGATCCGCACCGCAGGCTTGGTGGTCGTGGCTGTTGGATCACTCCAACACTTGAGGCAGTTGAGCTGGCAGAAAAGCGCAACGCGTTTCGCCGTGCGCTACGGGTGTCCGCCCAGGTAGACACCGGTCCTGTACGTAAGTACATCGCAGCGAATCCGCTGGACCTAGATATAAGAAAGAAGACCGAACACTGATGAGCCTACGATGAAGCATCAGCGATGAACGTCCACGACAACCAGGTGGAAATCCGCATGTAGGCCCGGAATACCGGGCACATTGCCGCATTTTCACCGAAGAATTCAAGGAGAAAAGTGCCCGGAAAGCTACGCGTACACGAGCTAGCAAAACAACTCGGCGTAACCAGCAAAGAACTACTAGCCACTTTGAAAGAAAAGGGCGAGTTCGTGAAAACCGCATCCTCTACCATTGAACCACCAGTGGTAAAACGGATGAAGGAGCATTACGCCTCGCTGGGGATCACCCCGGTAGACGAAGCACCGAAAGAAAAAGAATCAACCAAACCGGCAAGCACCCCGAAACCAAGTGCGCCTAAGCCTGCTGCGCCTAAGCCGCAAGCTGCGGCAAAGCCTGTTCCGGCTCAGACGGCCAAGCCAGCCGCACCGAAACCAGGACAGCCAAAGCCCGCAGCCGCACCGGCCAAACCGGGACCTAAGCCGGGTCCAGCTCAGACGGCTAAGCCTGCTGCGCCTAAGCCGCAAGCTGCGGCAAAACCGCAGGCACCTGCCTTTAGCGGTTCTGAAAAGCCGTCAGCTCCTAAACCTGGGGCATCAGCAAGTTCAGTACCGTCTCCGGGGGCAATGCCTCGGCCGCAAGCGAAGCCCGGCCCTAAGCCTGGCGCTCGTGCACCACGGGTGGCCAATAACCCATTCTCTACCGGTGGTGAGCAACGCCCTGCGCCACGCCCAGGCGGTAGTCGTCCAGGCGGACCAGCACGTGGTCAAGGTGGAAGCCAAGACCGTGGTCCACGCCCAGGCGGTTCCGGTCGCGGTGGTCGCGGCGGTCAGTCTGATTCCCGTGGAGATCGTGCTCCACGGTCGCAAGGCCAATCAGCACCGGCAGGTTCTGATAGGCAAGGTGGCGGCCGGAGGCCTTCACCTGCGATGATGCCGAGCCAGCCGAGCCCCGGGCAGATGCCAAGCCGGGCAAACGGCGGACGTGGTCGCGGCGGCGCTGGCCCTGAATCTAAGGGTGGCGGCTTTGGTGGTCGCGGCGGCGGTGCTGGTCGCGGTGGTCGGCGCGGGGGCACCGCAGGAGCATTCGGGCGGCCGGGTGGCGCACCACGTAAGGGCCGTAAGTCGAAGCGGCAAAAGCGTAACGAGTACGAGGCAATGCAGGCGCCAAACGTGATCGGTGGTGTTCGGCTTCCTGATGGTGGCGGCGCGACGGTACGGTTAGCGCGCGGCGCATCCCTGTCTGACTTCGCCGATAAGATCGGTGCGGAATCCGCAGCTTTGGTTCAGGCACTGTTTAACCTTGGTGAAATGGTGACCGCCACCGCCTCGGTTTCAGAAGAGACTCTGATGTTGCTTGGCGAAGAAATGAACTACGTGGTTGAAGTTGTTTCGCCGGAAGACGAAGACCGCGAACTGCTTGAATCCTTCGATCTGCAATTCGGCGAGGATGCTGGCACAGAGGAAGATCTCGAGTCTCGGCCACCGGTGGTTACCGTCATGGGTCACGTTGACCACGGTAAGACCCGGTTGCTTGATACGATCCGTAAGGCCAACGTTGGTTCTGGTGAAGCTGGTGGTATCACCCAGGGAATCGGTGCCTACCAGGTGAAGGTGACGGTCGACGACGAGTCGCGCACGATCACATTCCTAGATACCCCAGGTCACGAGGCTTTCACTGCGATGCGTGCCCGTGGTGCTAAGTCCACCGACATCGCTGTTCTGGTGGTGGCTGCTGACGACGGCGTTATGCCGCAGACAGTTGAAGCTATCAACCACGCGAAGGCGGCGGATGTACCGATTGTGGTTGCGGTGAACAAGATTGATAAGCCAGGTGCGTCTCCAGATAAGATCCGGGGCCAGTTGACCGAGTATGGTCTGATTCCGGAAGAGTACGGTGGTGACACCATGTTCGTGGACATCTCGGCTAAGCAAAATATCAATATTGATGGCCTGCTTACCGCGGTGACTTTGACTGCAGATGCGGCGTTGGATTTGAGGGCTAACCCGGACATGGACGCACAGGGTGTCGCTATTGAAGCCCACCTAGACCGTGGTCGCGGCCCAGTGGCAACTGTCATTGTTCAGCGCGGTACCCTTCGGGTTGGCGATTCCATCGTTGCTGGCGATACTTTCGGGCGTGTGCGTCGCATGGTCGATGAGTACGGCAATGATGTTAAGGAAGCAGGTCCATCGCGGCCGGTTCAGGTTCAAGGCCTTAACGGTGTGCCTGGGGCTGGCGATAATCTCCTGGTTGTAGAAGACGACCGGGTGGCACGTCAGATTGCTAATCAGCGCAATGCTCGTAAACGCAATGCCCTGGCCGCTCGAACCCACAAGCGGGTATCCCTGGAAGATCTCGATGCGGTGCTGAAGGAACAATCCACCCTCAACCTCATTATCAAGGGTGATAATGCAGGTTCGGTTGAAGCCCTGGAAGAGGCGTTGCTCAAGATCAACGTCGATGATGAGGTTCAGCTGAACATTATCGACCGTGGTGTGGGTGCAGTCACCCAAACTAACGTGTCGTTGGCGGCAGCCTCCGATGCTGTCATCATCGCGTTCAACGTCCGTGCGGAAGGCAAGGCCACCGAGGAAGCAAACTCCGAAGGGGTCGATGTTCGGTACTACACTGTGATCTACCGTGCGATCGAAGAAGTTGAAGCAGCGTTGCGCGGTATGCTCAAACCAGTCTTCGAAGAACGCGAAGTTGGTAAGGCCGAGATTCGCGCTATCTTCAAGGCTTCCGCAGTGGGTCTGATTGCCGGCTGTAAGGTCGATGAAGGTAAGGTGCGCCGTGGCGCATCCATCAGGTTGGTTCGCGACGGCAGTGTGGTTGCACCAGATGCAACTATCACTTCGCTGCGTCGGGAAAAGGATGATGTTACCGAGGTTACCGCCGGTTACGAATGCGGTATGGTGTTGTCCTACCCGGACATTCAAGTCGGCGATATCATTGAAGTGTTTGAACAGGTAGAGGTGCCTCGCACCTAACTGTTAGATACAGTTCATTGTCGTTGAAGTTGGCCCCGCCTTACTGTTGTTAGGTTGGGGCCAACTTACGCCTTACCCAATATAAAAACCTGCAACTTTCGTAGAGAAACGCACTACGATTTTAAAGAAACAACCTAATATTTTGGCGTGCATCTTTCCGCGACACGCCTTTCAAGGAGAGAAAAATCATGGCCGATCCCGCACGCGCCCAACGTATGGCGAAACGGATCTTACATATTGTCGCTTCCGCTATTGAACGGGAAATTAAAGATCCCCGTCTTCAATTCGTGACGATCACCGATTGCCGGGTCACCGGTGATTTGCACGATGCAACTGTGTTTTATACTGTGCGCGGTATGAATGTTTCCGACGAACCTGACCTGGAAGCGGCAGCTGAGGGGTTGCGTCGGAGTAGCGGGCAATTGCGTCGCATAGTAGGCGAGCAATTAAGTGTCCGCTTCACCCCAACGCTGAGTTTCGAGCTAGATACTGTGCCGGAAACGTCCGCGCGGATGGAGGATTTGCTGACACGCGCTAGGCAACGTGATGCGGAACTTGCTGAGTTACGCAAAAACGCCACCCCAGCTGGGGACGCGCATCCGTATAAGACGGATGTCTCGTCTGAGGATGACAATCGGTAGTCACATTCACTAATCCGGGTTAGGGGTCGCAATGGAATTTCCGTCATATCTCGGCGCATTACCAGCCCTAAAGGCATTGTCAGCAGTGGATACGGTAGATTGGGCGGAAGCCACTGCGAAGGTGCGCGGGAATTCCTCATTTTGCGTCGTGGGACATCACACCCCAGACGCTGATGCTATCGGATCAGTAACCGCGTTGGTTAAAGCGTTGACGTCTTTGGGTAAAACTGCAGTGGGGGTAATCGGGCAAACGGAACCGATTGACACAACGCTGATGACAATCCCAGGTGCGGATCAGATCCAGCTTGTTGCTGGTGATCTACCAGAATGCGAGGTTATCATCGTGGTGGATTGTGGTTCAGCTTCCCGGCTGGGCACTGTTATTGATGCGGTGGTCGCCCGGATAACGGATGTTATTTTGATTGATCACCACGCATCTAATCCCGGATGCGGTGGCATCAATGTGATTGATTACCGCGCAGAGTCAACCACAACAATATTGTGGCAATGGTTTTGCGCCTTGGGTGTGGAGATAGACAGCGACATTGCGCACGGTTTGTATGCCGGTCTACTCACAGATACCCAGGGGTTTCGCTGGGGGCGGCCGGTGATGCATGAGATGGCGAAACAATTGGTTGATACCGGCTTAGATATCCGTGCGATCGGAAATCAGTTGTTCGGTGGTTTTTCGGTGACTGATCTAAAGATAATTGGTACGGTGTTGGCCCAGCTATCTGTGGTTCATTCACAATGCCACACCATAGCGGTTGCCGAAATTAGTTATGAAAAGGCGCAACAGGCATCTGTTGGCGCGGTGGAGTCAATTGCTGAGATGATCAAAGGTATCAATGAAGCGGACATTTGCGTCGTAATTAAAGAGTATGAACCTGGGTTTCATGGAGTTAGCCTGCGATCTGACACTGTTGATGTCTCAACATTAGCCCAGGCTTTAGGTGGTGGTGGACACTTGCGTTCCGCTGGTTTTAGATTGGAAGCACACGCCAGCCATATCGTCCGGCTGATCGTCGAACAAGCTTCTCAGTATTGCCCCACACTGGCGTAGCACGGCCGAAATGATACCTTAAGCAAGACAATTGTCGTCTACCTAGCTGTTTGATCTTTTCAGCTAGCACGTGCGAAAGGACACGAGTGCGTAGTCAATGTACTGAATCCCCAACCGCTGGTAGCATCCTCGCGTTAGCTCTGCCAGCATTGGGGGTCCTTATAGCCACACCGTTATTTCTGTTGCTTGATACTGCGCTAATAGGGCAGTATGGCGGAGCTACCTTATTGGCAGCACTGGCCACGGGAACTACGTTGTATGCGATTGTCACAACGCAATTGACGTTCTTGTCTTATGGCACTACAGCTCGGGCCGCGCGGCTTTTTGGGGCTGGTCACAAAGATGAGGCTGTGGCAGAAGGAGTACAAGCGACATGGGTTGCCATTGCGATCGGATTGATGTTACTAGCGATCATGTGGTTTGGGGCACCAGTTTTCACACTATGGTTGTCTGATAATGACGAGATTGCTTCGCTTGCTACGTCGTGGCTTAGGGTGGTGAGCTTCGCTATCCCATTGGTATTGGTAGACATGGCCGGAAATGGTTGGTTGCGTGGTGTGCAGAATACACGGGCGCCCTTGGTTTTTACCCTGGCGGGAATTATTCCCGGCGCGATACTGATCCCGATTTTGGTGTATTCCTATGGTTTGATCGGTTCTGCCTGGGCAACGCTGATTGGTACGGCTATTACGGCTGCGTGTTTTCTCAGCGCTTTGGTTCGTGCGCATTTGGGATCGTGGTTGCCGCAGTGGTCCATCATTTCCAATCAATTGGTTTTGGGCCGGGATCTGATTCTGCGGTCGTTAGCGTTCCAGGTGGCACTGATTTCTGCTGCTGCGGTGGCAGGTAGGTTTGGTGCGGCGGCGTTGGGAGCACACCAGGTGCTGTTGCAATTATGGAACTTTATTGCACTGGTGCTGGATTCGTTGGCGATAGCGGCGCAGTCGATGGTAGGAGCAGCCTTAGGCGCCGGGCGGGTTGCTGTTGCCAGGTCGGTGGGGGTTAAGGTGATGCTATATTCTGTGGCGTTTTCGCTTGTTTTAGCGGTGGTGTTGGCTGCGGGCTATGTCGTGGTGCCGTCGATTTTTACCTCGGATGCCGCGGTGATTGCTGCGCTTTTTAAACCCTGGTGGCAGTTGGTGTTGTTGGTTCCGGTTGGCGGGGTTGTATTCGCGCTTGATGGGGTGTTGCTGGGAGCAGGTGACGCTGCGTTTTTACGTTCGACGACGCTTGTTGCTGCTACTTGTGGTTACGTTCCGGGAATTTGGTTAGCGTACGTATTTGACACTGGTTTGGTGGGGGTGTGGTGGGGACTAGTTGCATTCATGTTTATTCGGCTTTTGGCGTGTGGGTGGCGGTTTCAGTCTATGCAGTGGGCGAGGGTATAACTGTGCTTTAACGCCTATAGGTCGCGTGGCGGTTAGTCTATCGTGGTGTGGTTAGATTTAGGTGGGCGTGTTAGGTAAAACAAAGGAGGTGTAGGCGGCCTAGTGACTCAAACGTTGTGGGCAGTGGCGGATTTGCATGCTGCGGTGAAGCAGAATCGGGCGGCTATCGACCGGATTGTGTCGCGCGATCCGGGGGATTGGTTGATTGTTGCAGGTGACGTCGCCGAACGCACCGAACTAGTTATTGAGATTTTACATAAGCTTCGTAAGCGGTTTGCGAAAGTTATATGGGTGCCTGGCAACCATGAGTTGTTTTCCCGTTCAACGGATAGGTTTCAAGGCCGCGCCAAATACGATGAGTTGTGTGATGCGTGTCGGAAGATAGATGTATTGACCCCGGAAGATCCTTACCCGGTTTTTCACGGAGTCACTATTGTTCCGTTGTTTACCTTGTATGATTATTCTTTCCGACAGCCTGGTTTGACGGTGGAGCAGGCCGTTACGGCAGCCCGGGAGCGGGGTATTATGCTTACCGACGAGTTTGCCATCGCACCGTTTGTCGACATCCGAGCGTGGTGTTGGGATCGGTTGGCGTACTCGATTAAACGCCTTTCTCGGATCACGGGGCCGACGATTCTTATCAACCATTGGCCGTTGGTGGTGGAACCGGTGAATAAGCTGAAATACACTGAGATCGGGTTGTGGTGTGGAACCCGGCATACCAGAACGTGGGCGCAGCGATACAATGCGCAGGCGGTAGTCTTTGGGCATTTACATACCCCTGGTGAAACAATGGTCGATGGTGTCCGACACATTGAAGTCTCACTCGGCTACCCGCGGGAATGGCAAACACCAGGTCATTTAGGGCCTTGGCCGTATCCGGTGCTGGAGGTGGAGCCGGAATGATACATTCAAATCTTTTCCCTTCTTCAGCCAAATTTGCCATGTTAAAAGTACCATTAGGTTCCACGGATCTTAGCCGGTTTAATGTACTTCACCCGTTGGAACGCGCATTGGTGGCACATGCGGTGGATGTGCGTAAAGCTGAATTCGGTGATGCCCGTTGGTGTGCCCGTCAGGCTTTAAAAGAATTGCACCGGGAATCCGATAACCCCATTTTGCGGGGCGAAAAAGGCATGCCACTATGGCCTGCCTCGGTATCCGGTTCGTTGACCCATACCGATGGATTTCGGGCGGCGGTTGTGGCTCCGCGGTTACTCGTTCGCTCAATGGGCTTAGATGCAGAGCCCGCTAATCCGCTTCCAGAAGGCGTTGCAGATTCTATTGCACGGGAAAGTGAACTACCACAACTCGATCGATTGCGCACCAGTGGCATTGAATGCGCCGACCGATTGTTATTCTGCGCGAAGGAAGCCACTTATAAAGCATGGTTCCCGCTTACCCGACGCTGGTTGGGTTTTGAACAGGCTGAGATTGATGTGCGTGACGATGGCAGTTTCGTGTCATACCTTTTGGTGCGGCCGACACCAGTGCCGTTTATCGAAGGCAGATGGCAAATATCTGACGGCTATATCATCGCTGCAACCGCTGTGCATTAATCACTACAAGGTATTAGGGCGGGCAACGAAAGTCGTCGATAAGCGGTTGCCTGATTCTTTCACTAGGGCAACCGCTTGCCCGTTGGGCGCTACAGCTGCATGAACGCCACGCAACCCGCGTGGTTTAAGCCATTTACCCATAGAAAGATCCAGCGCCTGGCTGGCAGTCACGTCAACCACGGGGAAGCACCGAATAAGCGCTGCATCGAGGCTTAACGACAACCGAGGGTTTTCTTCAATCTCCGGCAGAGTCATGGCATCAGCCAAGGTGAAGTTCCCAACAGCTAACCTTCGTAATGCTGTCAGATGACCCCCAACCCCCAATTGGGCACCTAGATCCCGGGCGAGGGAACGAATATACGTCCCAGACGAACATTCGACCTCAACATCAACGTCAATAAATTCGGGCGAGGTAACAATGTTGGTAATGTCAAACCGAAAGACAGTGACAGGACGCTCCGGCAACTCAACAATCTCACCTGATCGAACCCGATCATAGGCGCGTTTTCCCGCAATTTTAATTGCACTCACAGAAGCCGGCCGTTGCATTATCTCACCAGTATGATCATTCACCGCCGCAGCGATATCCTCCGGGGTAATTCCTACAGGAGCACAGCGGTCTATCACGTCGCCTTCTGCATCATCGGTTGTGGTGGATGCACCCAACCGAATGGTTGCGGAATAAGCTTTCGTTGCGGCGACCATGTGAGCTAGAAAACGCGTTCCTCGTTCAATACCGACAACCAAAACCCCGGTTGCCATTGGATCTAGAGTGCCTGCGTGACCAACCCGTTTCGTCTTAAACGCCCGACGTAATTTTCCTACCACATCATGCGAGGTCATTCCGGCAGGTTTATCCACTACCACCAGCCCAGATGTAGAAAGTGGATCAGATTGCGTCATCGCGGATTGTTCAAAGCCCATGGCAGTAGTTTAAGTGCTCTGTGTGGCGTTTGCGATTTCATAACGTAATCTTGAGCCTGTGGATATTTGGCGTGGATTCAATGACGTTCCGAAGAACTTAGGAAAAACCGTAGTTACCATCGGGGTATTTGATGGAATGCACCGAGGGCACAAAACCTTATTGGCTGCCGCAACTGACCGGGCCCAAGAACTTAAACTTACAACAGTCTTACTTACTTTCGACCCGCATCCGCTGGCTGTTTTAAGGCCAGATAAAATGCCCCCGCTTTTAGGAACAGTGACCCACCGGGCGGAACTAGCAGCCGCAGAAGGCATTGATCACATGTTTGCCATGACCTTTAACGCTGACATGGCGCAATTAAGCCCGGAAGAATTTTTTACGAAAATTCTGCTTGATACTCTTAACGCTCATGTCATCGTTGTGGGCGAAAACTTCACCTTTGGGCACAATGCAGCAGGCACCACCGAAACCCTAGCTGAACTCGGGGAAAAATATGGGGTAGAAGTCAACATACAACGGCTCCTTATCGATGACGGTTCCACCGTATGCTCAACACTTATCCGGCAACTTTTAGCTGACGGAAAGATAACCGAAGCCAACTGTGCACTCGGCCGGACGTTTAAAGTACGCGGCGAAGTAGTTCGCGGAGCCGGACGCGGCGGAAAAGAACTAGGCTTCCCAACCGCAAACCTCTATTTTCCGGAATCCGTAGCGCTTCCCAAAGACGGCGTGTATGCGGGTTGGCTACGGATAGTCTCTGACGCACCCATTGAAGGAAATATGAGCCAAGGGGTCAATTACGCAGCAGCCATATCCGTCGGACACAATCCAACATTCGGAGACAGTCGGCGCAGCGTGGAAAGCTACGTCATTGGACGTGATGCCGACTTATACGGGCACACCGTTGAAATTGGATTCGTTGATTACATTCGCGGCATGGAGAAATTCTCCGACGTCGAAGAACTCCTTGACGCAATCCGAAACGACGTTACTCTCGTACATAAGGCGTTAGAAACCCACGGAATGGAGACCCCATGACCCCTAAGAAAATCATCCTTGATCTCGATACCGGCATCGACGATGCCATGGCCTTAGCTTACGCGCTCGGTTCCCCCGAACTAGAGCTCATCGGTGTCACTGGCACCTACGGCAACGTCCTGGTCGAAACCGGGGTGCGTAACAACCTCGCGCTGCTTGAACTATTCGGATACCCACACGTGCCAGTGTTTTCTGGCCTTCCACACGCCCGGGAAAAAGACTCGTTTGAAGTTCTCGACATCTCCGCATTCATCCATGGTACAAACGGAATCGGTGAGGTCACCATCCCTGATCCCACTATCTCCGCCCGGGACACCAAAGCGGTGGACTTCCTTATCGAGGCCGTGCAACAACACGGTGATGACCTTGTGATTGTCCCCACCGGTGCGCTAACAAATATCGCAGCGGCAATCGAACAATCTTCCGATTTCGCTCAGAATGCACACATCGTCTTCATGGGCGGAGCATTGACCGCGCCGGGTAACGTCAATGCATGGGCCGAGGCGAACGTTATCCAAGATCCAGAAGCAGCTGATATCGTGCTGCGTAAAGCAGCTGATGTCACCATGATTGGATTGGATGTGACGTTGCAAACGCTGCTTACCTATACGGAGACCAAACAATGGCGAGCACAAAACACACCAGGCGCACAATTTTTAGCGGATGCAGTCGATTACTACATCAAGGCCTACGATACGGTGGCACCGCACTTGGGTGGCTGTGGTTTGCACGACCCGCTCGCCGTTGCGGTTGCTGTTGATCCGTCTTTGGTCACACTTTTGCCACTGAATATGAAAGTTGACTGTGAGGGCCCTACCCGGGGCAGGACAATTGGTGACGAAACTCGCCTGAATGACCCAGTCAAAAATGCGCGGGTTGCTGTTGGGGTAGATGTTGATCGTTTTGTTTCTGAGCTGATGAACCGGCTTATGCAGCTAACCAAACCTACTGCGGGCTAATTGCTACAATCGCACAGCCTCATGCTACAATTTCCGAGGTTTCTTTTACTGTGGTCCACAGCAGTTGAGAATCACCAGGCATAGACCTGGTTTGCATAAGATTTAGTGTGGACTGAAAAACAAGGAGTATTTTCCATGGCTCTTAACTCAGAGCAGAAAAAAGCAATCCTCGCCGAGTACGGTCTGCATGAGACTGACACTGGTTCGCCGGAGGCACAGGTTGCACTGTTGACTTCCCGTATCAACAGCTTGACCGAGCACCTGAAGTTCCACAAGCACGATCACCACTCTCGTCGTGGTCTGTTGCTGCTGGTTGGTCGCCGCCGTGGCCTGCTAAAGTACTTGGCTGCTAACAACGTCGACCGCTACCGTGATCTGATTTCCCGATTGGGTCTGCGTCGCTAAGCACGCGTTGCGCATGTGACACTCCTTGAAGTGTGACGAAACCGTCTTGTGATTTCACGAGGCGGTTTTATTTTGCATTCAGTGGGGGGTATTGAGCAAAGAAGGCGGAACAGAATCCACTGGTATCTAGATGCCATTTCTGCACGTAGACGCTCTATACTTTGTGCTTTTCGACGCTGGCGGTTCCGTCAAATTCTGAAAACTGATTTAATCATGAATAAGAAGTTCTCATAAGTGCACGTTATGTGCTATGCTCTAACGTCGTTGCCTAGATTTAATAACAAACATAACCGCTAAGACGGCACCGATGACCGTCGATAAGCACGAATGTCAAAGAGGAGACGTGCATAGTGAGCAACAAAAATCTCAAAAAGTTGATTTCATTTAAAGAGGATCCTGAATTTGGGATCACCGAAGCCGAAGCAATCATTGACAATGGTGATTTCGGCACCCGAGTAATACGATTCGAAACCGGGCAGCTGGCCCGCCAAGCTGGTGGCTCTGTTACCACCTATCTTGACGATGACACGATGCTGCTGTCCACAGTCACTGCATCGTCACAACCCCGCGAGGGATTCGATTTCTTCCCGCTGACGGTTGACGTTGAAGAGCGAATGTATGCTGCGGGCCGTATTCCAGGTTCTTTTTTCCGTCGAGAAGGTCGCCCTTCCACCGAAGCGATTCTTGCATGTCGCCTTATCGACCGACCGTTGCGCCCCACCTTTGTCAAAGGTTTGCGTAACGAGGTACAGGTTGTTGTCACTGTCTTATCAATGGATCCAAAGGATATGTATGACGTAGTGGCGATCAACGGTGCCTCCGCTGCAACGCAGCTATCCGGCCTACCAGTTTCCGGCCCGGTTGGTGGTGTGCGCATGGCATTGATCGCAGACCGCAACCATCCTAAAGGCCAGTGGGTGGCATTCCCGACCCACGCTCAACACGAACAAGCACTGTTTGAGCTGGTAGTAGCCGGCCGTATCGTGTCAAAGAAGGTTGGTAAGAAAACCATCGACGACGTCGCCATCATGATGGTGGAAGCAGGTGCCACGGAATCCGTCGTCAAGCAAATCGCAGACGGCAAACCTGCGCCAACTGAGGAAGTCGTTGCCGAGGGGCTGGAAGCTGCAAAGCCGTTCATTGAGGTCCTGTGCCGTGCCCAAGAAGGCTTAGCTGAACTAGCGGCGAAAGAAACCCAAGAATTTCCGCTATTCCCGCCATATTCTGACGACATTTACGAAGCGGTGGAAAAGAAAGCCGCTAAGAAGCTGCGGGATCTTTTGACTATCAAGTCAAAGGCCGAGCGTGACGATGCTACGAACGAATATATGGAGAAGATCGAAGCCGAACTCATTGACCGCTTCGACGAAAACGAAAATGCTTCCAAAGAAATCCGCGCCGCGTACAACGCTGTAATGAAGAAGATCGTTCGGCACATGATCCTCACTGAGGAATTCCGTATCGACGGTCGTGGTGTGAAAGACATCCGCGATCTTTCGGTAGAAGTAGAACTAATCCCACGTGCTCACGGATCTTCGCTATTTGAACGAGGCGAAACCCAGATTATGGGTGTGACCACTTTGGACATGTTGAAGATGGAACAGCAGATTGACTCGCTGACCCCAACAACATCCAAGCGCTACATCCATCACTACAATTTCCCACCATATTCCACTGGTGAAACTGGTCGTGTTGGTTCGCCTAAGCGGCGCGAAATTGGCCACGGTGCGCTGGCAGAACGTGCGTTGCTGCCGGTGATTCCATCCCGAGAAAAATTCCCATACGCTATTCGCCAGGTGTCAGAAGCCTTAGGTTCCAACGGATCTACATCAATGGGGTCGGTTTGCGCCTCCACGTTATCGCTGCTTAACGCAGGTGTTCCGCTCCTAGCACCAGTGGCTGGCATCGCGATGGGATTGGTTTCGGATGAGATTGATGGCGAAACTCGCTACGTTGCGCTAACCGACATCCTTGGTGCGGAAGACGCATTCGGTGACATGGACTTCAAAGTCGCAGGTACCGCCGATTTCGTTACCGCATTGCAGTTGGATACCAAACTCGACGGAATTCCTTCTGAAGTGTTAGCCGCAGCGTTGTCCCAGGCACGTGACGCTCGCATCTATATCCTCGACACGATGGCTGAAGTCATTCCAACCCCGGATGAAATGAGCGAGTACGCACCACGAATTACTTCAATCAAGGTACCAGTTTCCAAGATTGGTGAAGTAATCGGGCCAAAGGGCAAAAACATTAATCAGATTACGGAAGAAACTGGCGTCGAAGTAACCATCGAAGAAGATGGCACCGTGTATATTTCCGCAGCTAACAGCGAGGCTGCTGACGCTGCGATTGAAAAGATCAATGCGATCGCCAACCCACAGTTGCCCAAGGTCGGCGAGCGGTTCTTAGGGACCGTGGTGAAAACGACCGCCTTCGGTGCATTCGTGTCGCTGGTACCTGGACGCGATGGTCTCGTGCACATTTCTAAACTCGGTAACGGAAAACGGGTGGAAAAGGTCGAAGATGTTGTAACCGTTGGGGAGAAAATTGAGGTTGAAATCCTCGATATCGACAACCGCGGCAAGATTTCGCTGGGACTAAGCCAAGATAGCTAAACTTAAGTCAAAGCATAAATCCGTTAACGCCCGGCCAACCAGTTAAGATCTAGGTTGGCCGGGCGTTATTGCATCTTTCGAAAGACGACAGTAGCGCCTAAGTGATGCTACTCGACGCTAAAAGCCCACAACACTCCAAACGGATCAAGTACTTGGCCGTAGTGTCCACCCCAAGGAGCTAGTTCAAATGGCATGGCGATTTCACCACCACCCGAGACAAATTTTCAATCAAAGCCTCCGCCTCAGCCACACTGTCTGCATCAATCAGAAGAGAATAAGCAGTATCCTTCAATGGTGCTTTCTCACCGGGTGCGTTATCCCCACCAGCAATAGTTCCGGATTCTAGCGTCAATACAGCGTGGGCTACAGCGTTTGGATCCGGTGTAAAAGGTATTCCTTCCATAGGTGGAAAATCCGAATACCGCATGAGATCCAGAGTTCCGCCGAAAACCTCGTGGTAGAAAGCGAATGCGTCTGCGGCTGTGCCGGGGAAAGAAATATATGTAGCCAAAGTTGCCATAGGTGACCTCTCGTTTTTACAACAGGAACTGTGCCACCCGATCTTAGAGGATTTTCTCTTTGTGGTGCTATCGGTAGTTGGTCGCACTGTTAGCCAGTTACAGCTAGTGATGACGAGTTACCACATGAAAGTCTGGTCCGTTGCCATAACCTGTGTTCGGAGGTGGCGCGAGTCCGATCGTTTTCTCGGCGGGCAGCGGCCACTGCCATGTGGCCTTCTGGGTATCGTGCAGGAGGTAAATGTTGCCGTCATTTGGCGGTAACGTGTACATATTCGTGGTTTTGATCTTATGGCCTGGTCGGCCGTCTAAGCCCCAATCACTGTCGAATCGACTATCCAAAACACAATCTAAGGCAGGCTCCAAAATTTCAGTGAACCCATCTGTGGTTTTGATTGCCCATTCAGTATCCCAACTGAAGTTTTCTGCTTCAAAAGACAGGTCATAATCTAGTTCAAGGGAGGCTTCCACAATCAGTAGTTGGTTTCCGTTGTAGGTGGAAGAATATTCTTCGCTATCACTGGGAATCCCAAGGTCTTCGCAGGAATCAGCGAATTTAAGGTCGATAATGTTGAAGTTCACGGCGCAATGGGATTCATAACAGTCAAACCCACCTGCTTCGCCTGGAATAGAACGAAACTCCACAGGTTTTTCTTCGGTTAGTTCGTCGTGTACGAAGTCTGGGTCGTCGGTGACGATATCGGAATTTGGATTATGAAAAAGCCAAGGCACTAATCCACAACCGGAGACACTTGTAGCGGTGAGAATTATAGAGGCAAAAACTAGCAGTTGCTTTCGCATCGGTGTCGACTCCTTGATCGTGAAAAGGATAAAAACGATAGACGTGGTTAACCGTAATTTCCATCTAAAAGCATGGTCCTGAAATCCTTGCTAGGATCACATTTTAAGTTTTTGTCGCTGCTTACCAAAATGACCTTCATCCAGCGATTTCGCTATCATCTGACCCGGATAGAGAATCGGAGACCATCGTGGATTTCCTCGACTGCTATATTGCCTGCCGCACTGCCGATCCAGCGCAATTGTGGGACTGGATTATGGATGAGGATCAGGAGTTGCGTTATGCGGCTGGGCGGCAACTCCAGCATGAACAATTCGCTGCCATCGTCTCAGCTATTGAAGAGAGACTTTCCTTGGAGTTCGATCCCCGGTCTTGGGAAATGATGGCGTTCATTATTGGCCAGCCGCAATCGCAACTAACCAGTGATGACATTATCTGTATTTGTGACATTCTCACTCGGCTGCTGGATAGTGGTAATCAGGCGGTTACCGCTTCTGTTATTTGTGCGCTCGGACATTTGTATTCCAATGATCTACTGGGAGAGCAGGACTTCTGCCGTTTTGAACAGGTAATCCGCGTGGCTTGTGACCGTGACGACCTCGATATCCGCATTTCGTTGCTATTTGCCATCGCGTTTTTCCCGCACCGCAATTTTCTCGCAGACTACGTTCTTCAACAGATTCAACGATCTAGGCAGGATCCTTTTGCCTCGCAGATGGTGCCGTGGGTGCTATTTGCACTTGAGTATGGTCCATATCCGTCTAATGAGGCTGATTCATTTCTCATAGACATTGCGGGGACCGCAGCCTCGGACGTGGCAGCTGAGGCACTGGCCATACTACTCCAGCGTGAGGTGGACGCGGCTGTGGCTCTGGCAGAAGAGTACTGTGTGCAGCGCGAATCTTCCCTCGCTGAGGATACAGAGCTAGAAATACACGACGAGGTTCTAAGGTCCTTAGCCGATAGCCGCGATGAGAGATTACACGAAATTTATCAACGGCTGAATGCTGTCATAGAAGCTATTGACTAGAGTTTTATCTTCGTCACGTTGAGCAAAGTCTGCTGCTGAATACGGTAATTAAACCCAATGTGCCTTATTCGGTGACAAAAACTGAAGTTTTTGTGGTGTTTTTCAAGAAAATTTATCGCCGGATCCGGCTTAGCGGTGCTAGTCGAGGGTTGATCCGGGTAGTGTTTTAAGCTGTTGATGATAACCGTTTACAAAGGAGCATGAGATGGCAATCAAAGTTGGGGTACTTGGAGCTCGAGGACGGGTTGGGCAGGCCGTATGTGAGGGGGTTTCTGCTGCTAATGATATGGATCTAGTTGCCGAAATCGATCGGGAAGATTCGTTGCAATCGCTTGTCGACGTCGGCACTGAAGTCGTCGTTGATTTCACCACCCCCAATGTCGTCATGCGGAATCTGGAATTCTGTCTCACCAATGGGATTCACTGTGTGGTAGGCACGACGGGTTTTACCCCGGAACGTGTAAAACAGGTGGAAACGTGGTGCGAAATCGGAAATGCCCACTGCCTCATCGCACCTAACTTCGCAATTTCTGCTGTGCTTACAATGCAGTTTGCTAAACAGGCCGCGCGTTTCTTCGACTCGGCCGAAGTTGTTGAATACCATCACCCAAATAAACTTGACGCGCCATCCGGCACCGCGATCCACACCGCAGAGGGGATAGCAGCCGCACGTCGAGAAGCTAAGATGCCTCCGATGCCAGACGCAACACAGCAATCATTGGATGGAGCGCGAGGTGCAACCGTTGACGGTATTGCGGTGCACGCGGTGCGGATGACTGGGATGGTTGCCCACGAAGAAGTAATCTTCGGCGCGCAAGGCCAGTCATTGACCATTCGACAGGATTCTTACGATCGGACATCCTTTGTGCCAGGAGTTTTAGTCGGGGTGAGGGAAATCAGTAACCACCCTGGTGTAACGGTAGGCCTGGAACATTATCTGGGGTTGTAGAGATGGCTTTGGAATCACAGTTACGGGTAGAGCTGTTGGCGTGTTCAGAGTTTTTCGCGCCAGCAGACATCGCGTGGGAGACGGATGCCTCCGGTCCGGAAGCACTTGTAGAATTTGCTGGTCGAGCCTGCTATGAAACATTCAATAAGCCAAATCCTCGAACAGCTACCAATGCTGGCTATATACGACACATCATGGAGGT
This sequence comes from Corynebacterium mustelae, assembly GCF_001020985.1. NCBI lineage: Bacteria > Bacillati > Actinomycetota > Actinomycetes > Mycobacteriales > Corynebacteriaceae > Corynebacterium > Corynebacterium mustelae. The sequence goes on along the minus strand of NZ_CP011542.1, from coordinate 1,986,427 downwards.
TGGGCATATGGCGCTTCTAGAGCATCCAACAGCAACACTGTATGTTCGTGGGCTTTCTCGATCAGCCAGCCACGAGCTCATTCGTCACCGCCATTTCAGCTTCTCACAATTATCCCAGCGGTTTGTTCACACCGAACAGGCCGAGGTAGTTATTCCGCCGTTGATTGCCCAAGATGAACGGCTGCGGCGCCTTTTTATGCAGGCTGTAGATGAAACCCGGTTTGCCTATGATGAATTACTAGCTGCGCTGGAGGAGAAACTCACCGACGAACCCAATGCGTTGCTGCGGCGAAAACAAGCCCGTCAAGCGGCACGGGCTGTTCTTCCGAACGCAACTGAGACTCGGATTGTAGTGACTGGTAATTTCCGTACGTGGCGACATTTTATCGGTATGCGAGCAACGGAACATGCGGATGTTGAGATACGTCGGCTTGCAGTGGAGTCGTTAAAGATATTGCAGGAGAAAGCACCCGTTGTCTTTGGCGACTTCCAAATCGCCGCGCTTTCCGACGGTTCGGAAATGGCCACAAGCCCTTATGTTGCAGATTTCTAATCAAACGATGATTCAGTAACGGTGTGAGAAACCACAGCGTTTCTCACACCGATGCTGAATGTGTGTGGTGGGTGGGGAAACCCAAGCTTATTTAGCTAACTTGAGCGGGGCGGGGGAACACACGTGTGCGAAAAACGGTCATAATTCCTACGAATTGGGTAAAAGCGGGTAACCTTGTTTTTCATGAGCACAGGTTTGGTAGCAACGACGGGGGCCGATACTTTCGGTACTGTTTCCGTCGCTATGGTCACACCGTTTACCGCCACTGGTGAATTAGACCTAGAGCAAGGGGCGCGCCTAGCGCGACACCTTGTAGATAACGGTGTTGATTCCTTAGTACTTGCCGGTACAACTGGCGAATCACCAACTACCACTCTTAACGAGAAACTAGACCTGCTCAGGACTGTTCGGCAGGAGGTCGGGGAAAGTATCAAGCTGATAGCTGGTGCTGGATCCTACAACACTGCCGTCTCGGTCGAAGTAGCAAAAGCATCTGCTGAAGCAGGAGCTGATGCACTTTTGGTTGTTACTCCTTATTACTCCAAGCCGAGTCAAGAGGGTATTTACCAGCATTTCGCAACTGTAGCTAAGGCTACTGACCTGCCAATTTGCGTATATGACATCCCACCACGGTCCGTGGTGCCGATTGCGCCTGATACGTTGCGCAGGTTATCAGAATTGGGCACAATCCAAGCAGTCAAAGATGCTAAAGGAAACATCGCAGAATCCACCAGCCTGATTCAGGAAACCGGACTTGCCTGGTATTCCGGGGATGATCCACTGAATCTGCCGTGGTTATCGGTCGGAGCGACTGGGTTTGTGTCCGTAATTGGGCATTTAGCTCCCGCTCGATTGCGCGAAGTGCACACACTATTCAATAACGGCGATCTTATCGCCGCACGTGAGCTCAACGCTTCATTGGCGCCGTTGGTGGCTGCGCAAGGTCGGTTAGGGGGAGTCACTATGGCTAAAGCTGGCTTGCACCTTCAAGGAATAACCGTAGGCGATCCTCGATTGCCGATTGTGGCACCAAATGAGTCCGAATACGAGGCGTTGAGACAAGACATGGAAAAAGCTGGAGTTTTATAACAATGACTGAACCTCGTAGTCGTTCCCGGAAAGTAACCCGAAAAGCGGGATCTCCGGAGGCTGCAGAAACCCCTGTATTTCAAGCGCCGAAAGAAAAAGGCGAAAAACAGGAAAAGAAATCATCTAACCGGTCGGGAGGCCGGTCTCGTCATTCGAAACGCCCCGACAATAATTCCGCGAACCGTGAGAATCGCGGACGGCGCAACGTCGTCAAGTCGATGCAAGGTGCAGACTTAACCGGGCGATTGCCACAACCGCCCAAAGCACCCCGTAATGGGCTTCGCATCTATGCCTTGGGTGGCATTTCAGAAATCGGCCGTAACATGACGGTTTTTGAGTACAACAATAGACTTTTGATTGTTGACTGTGGTGTGTTGTTTCCGTCATCTGGCGAGCCGGGCGTCGATTTGATCCTGCCGGATTTTGGTCCGATTGAGGAAAAAATCAATAAAGTTGAAGCACTTGTGGTAACCCACGGACATGAGGATCACATCGGTGCTATCCCGTGGCTGTTAAAGTTGCGACCTGATCTACCCATCGTTGCCTCCAAGTTCACTCTTGCGTTGATTCGGGCGAAGTGCCAGGAGCACCGACAGCGGCCAAAGCTTATTGAAGTTACCGAAAAGTCGAATGAGAACCGCGGCCCATTCAATTTGCGGTTCTGGACTGTGAACCACTCGATTCCAGATTGCCTTGGAGTTGCGATCAAGACCGGCGCCGGCCTTGTTGTCATGACCGGCGATGTGAAACTGGATCAAACTCCACCGGACGGCCGCCCAACGGATCTTCCAGCATTGTCGCGCTTTGGTGATGAGGGGATTGACCTGTTCCTATGCGATTCTACGAATGCCACAACCCCGGGTGTGTCTAGCTCAGAATCGGATATTGCACCGACGTTGAAGCGCATTGTTGCTGATGCCAAGCAACGAGTTATTCTCGCGTGTTTCGCATCAAACGTCTACCGTGTTCAGGCGGCAGTGGATGCAGCAGTCGCGGCTGGCCGGAAAGTCGCGTTCAATGGTCGCTCCATGATCCGCAATATGGAAATTGCCGAGAAGCTTGGTTTCCTCAAAGCACCACGCGGAACAATTGTGACCATGGATGATGCCTCAAAGATGGCGCCGCACAAGGTGATGCTTATTACCACCGGTACCCAAGGTGAACCGATGGCGGCGTTGTCCCGGATGGCGCGGCGCGAGCACCGCCAAATAACGGTACGTGACGGTGACGTCATCGTGTTGTCGTCCTCGTTGGTGCCGGGTAATGAAGAAGCCGTTTTCGGCGTGATTAACATGTTGGCTCAGATCGGTGCGACGGTCATTACTGGTAAAGACGCCAAGGTACACACCTCAGGGCACGGGTATTCTGGTGAACTATTGTTCCTCTATAACGCGGCGCGTCCGAAGAACGCGATGCCAGTCCACGGCGAGTGGCGACACCTTCGTGCCAATAAAGAATTAGCCATCGCAACTGGTGTCGAACGCGACCGGGTTGTGTTGGCTCAAAACGGCGTTGTCGTGGATCTAGTTGATGGTCGTGCTTCTGTCGTCGGTCAGATTCCGGTGGGTAACCTGTACGTCGATGGCGTGACCATGGGTGATATTGATCAAGAAGTTTTGGATGATCGTACGTCCATGGGTGAAGGTGGTTTGATTGCAATCACCGCAGTGATTGACAACCGCACTGGTCGGCTTTTAGAGCGCCCATCCGTAATCGCAAAGGGCTTCTCTGAGGATGCCGTGGCGATGATGCCAGAAGTAACCGAACTTGTACAAAACACTATGAACGACCTTGCAGCTGAAGGTGAAAACGACCCGTACCGCATGGTGCAGCAGTTGCGTCGCAAAGTTTCCAGATTTGTGGAACAGACGTGGCGCCGTAAACCGATGATCATGCCTACAGTGGTGCCGATGAGTTCTGACGTTCACTCGCCGGTTGAGGATGAGGAAGTTCGCCAGTCTCGGCCTAGCCAGTAAAGGTGTAATTTTCTCTCGTTAGAAAAGTCATGTCCACTCTAAGTATTAGACTTGGGGACATGACTTTTTCTGCTTCAGAACGCCACGCACTTGCTCACTTAATGCGAGCCGTCGGACCGGATTTCGAAACGCTATGTGAGGGGTGGAACGTTAAGGATTTGTTGATTCATTTAATAATCCGCGAAAACTATCCTCTGGCGGCGGTGGGAATGTTTGTTAGCCTGGCACAGGGGAAACTTCGTTCCAAAACTGCGGAGTTAGAAAAAGCACCGTTTGACAAGTTACTGAGCCAGTGGGAGAACGGTTCCCGGATGTGGCCGTTAGCGAAACTCGATCGGTTTGTGAATGTTGCCGAGCACTTTGTTCATCATGAGGATGTGCGCCGAATGCTGACCGATTCTCATCCCCGCGGTTTTTCCCGAAGTGACGAAGCGCAGCTTTACGATGCAGCCAGGTTCGCGGGCAAAGTGATGCTCAAACGCTCGACGGTACCAGTTATCCTAGAACCAACTGGTTGGCCGCGCGTAGTCGTGCACGATCAGCGGGGAGTGACGGACGCCGGTTGTGACGTTGCGACTATTCGAGGCGATATTGGGGAGATTGTACTGTGGATTTTTGGCCGCGAAATCGCCGAGGTTTCGGTGACCGATCCGGCAGGAGGCCTCCATCGGTCTAGCGTTTAAACTTGACTTTCTTTTTCTGGTGTTTAGTGTGTTGCGTATGTGAAAGATGTTGAATGAACAGCTAAACTCTTGAGCATGACTGTCACTCGCACTTCTTCGACTGCATCCCGTGGTGGCCGCTCCAAAAAAGGTGCCACGGGGCCGGGGTCTCGCACTAACCGCCGCGGGAACTCTAGTCGCTCAGGCGCCACAACAAGCCAGATGCCTGCGGCTACGTCACGATCGCGTGCTGTAGCGGGAAGTAATACTGCGCGTCGCGCCGCCGAAACTGGTACCGAGCGAACCGGAAGCGCCCTAAAACCTGTAGGCGCTGGTGTTGCTTTTGTGTTCGCTGCTGCTGCCAGGGGGTTAGGTACCCTCACCCGTTCGGTTGCGTTGCGTAAGCGTGGTGATGAATCGGATTTATTTGAGGATTTTGAATCAACTGACGTGGAAAAAACAGATGTAACTTCTCCCGATGACTCGATGCGGGAATTGGGAACCGGGGCCAAAACTCACCACGGTAACGCCGATAGCATCGGCTTACTGCTCATAGCGTTAGCCGTGGTATTGGGTGCTTCAGTCTGGTTTGATATCGCTGGCCCAATCGGTGCAGCAATCGCCTATGGGATGCATATGGTAGTTGGTGCGGGAGCACTGGTATTGCCAGTGGCTTTCGTCGCGCTAGCGGTGGCATTGATGTTGGGGTATCAGCCGAAACCACACGATCGGCTTCACGTGATTGGCGGTACAGCCCTCATTGTTATTTCGATGCTAGGTTTAGTGCACCTCTTTGCTGGCAATCCTGGCGATTGGTCTGGTCGGATGCAGGCTGGTGGTGCTGTCGGTATGGCTATTGGTGCGCCGTTGGCTGTGGGATTCACCGAATATCTGGCGATCCCGCTGTTATTCTTGCTCATCGTATACGGGGCGCTGCGTGCTACCGGGATTAGTATTCGCGAACTGGTTGACTATATTCGAGAAATCATCGCGGAACGGCGCGAAGCCGAAGATGATTATGATCTTGATGACGATTACGGGTATGTCGACCAAGCTTTAGAAGATCGAGTTTCGGGTAACAAGTCCCCGTATCAGCCGATTCCGCAGTCGCCACCACGTCCCCGTACTAGAAACCACAGGCCAGAACAGCACGCAGGTGATGCTCCTCCACTACAACAGGCGCTTTTCGGGGAACCGCAGAAGCCTGCACCACAACCTGCTACCCAACTATTTGGCGGTTCGCAGTCAAAGCCGAAACGTGAGCTTACAGATACCGATGAGTTCCCAGCTGTAGAACCAACGACTGTCATTGAACGTAAGACTAACCGGAATAGTGGAGTAACTACTGCATCACAGGGTGACTTACATGGAGGAAGTGCAGCTGCGGCCGTGGCTAGCGGAGCTATTAGCGCAGCGGCAGGTGCGGCGTCGCAACGCGCAACCGATGCGGTGACAGCAGCACAGCGCGGATTGGAAAAGGCAAAATCACTTCAGAACGCACCGGTACCGCAGCAAGCGCAGTCGAAACCGCAACCGTCCGTCTCGGAGAAACCAGCGGCACGAACTTTGCCAGCGGTTGATGCACCATATGAGCTACCAAGCACGGCATTGCTAACCCCTGGTGCTGCACCGAAGTCGCAGACTGCGGCGAACGACCGGATGATCGAAGCTATTACCGATGTCTTCGCAGAATTTAAGGTCGATGCTCACGTTGTTGGGTTCAGCCGCGGGCCGACAGTTACCCGATACGAAGTTGAATTGGGTCCTGGGGTCAAGGTTTCGAAGATCACGAATCTCCAATCGAACCTTGCGTATGCGGTGGCTACAGACAACGTTCGATTACTCACGCCAATTCCAGGTAAATCTGCGGTAGGTATTGAGGTTCCCAATACAGACCGAGAGATGGTTCGCCTCGCTGATGTTCTCAATGCTCCGAAGATCCACGGCGATACCGATCCCATGCTTATTGGGTTAGGCAAAGACATCGAGGGTGAGTTCGTAGCGCACTCGGTGCAGAAAATGCCACACCTGCTGGTAGCTGGTTCCACTGGTTCGGGTAAATCTGCGTTTGTTAATTCGTTATTGGTGTCGTTACTCACCCGCGCCACACCGGAAGATGTGCGGCTAATTCTGGTAGACCCAAAGATGGTGGAATTAACGCCGTACGAGGGAATTCCACATCTGATCACGCCTATTATCACCCAACCGAAGAAGGCCGCCGCCGCGTTGCAATGGTTGGTTGAAGAGATGGAACAACGGTACATGGACATGAAGTCTGCCCGGGTACGGCATATCAAGGACTTCAATCGCAAGATTCATAGTGGTGAAATTCAAACGCCACCTGGTTCGCAGCGCGAATACAAAGCGTATCCGTATATCGTTTGTATTGTCGACGAGCTGGCTGATCTCATGATGACCGCGCCGAAAGAGATCGAGGATTCGATCGTTCGAATCACACAAAAGGCGCGTGCGGCCGGTATTCACCTGGTTCTTGCAACGCAGCGTCCATCGGTCGATGTTGTCACTGGTTTGATCAAAACCAACGTTCCATCTCGATTGGCTTTTGCTACCAGTTCGCTTACTGATTCCCGGGTTATTCTCGACCAAGCTGGCGCGGAGAAACTTATCGGCATGGGTGACGGCTTGTTTATTCCGCAGGGTGGTAGGCCGCAGCGTATTCAAGGTGCATTTGTTACCGATGAGGAAATCCAGGCTGTTGTTGATGCTGCGAAATCACAAGGCGAGCCGGAATATACCGAGGGCGTTACAGAGGACAAAGCAGCTGAGTCTAAACGCGATATAGATGATGATATTGGTGGGGACTTGGAAGATCTGCTACAAGCGGTGGAACTTGTGGTGACATCGCAGCTTGGTTCGACTTCAATGTTGCAACGTAAGATGCGCATTGGTTTTGCTAAAGCAGGTCGATTGATGGATCTGATGGAGTCGCGCGAAATCGTTGGTCCTTCGGAAGGATCTAAAGCACGCGAAGTATTGATTAAGCCTGAAGAGCTGGATACCATCGTGTGGATGCTCAAAGGCGGTGACCCGCGCGAAGCGCCAAAAGAAGAAGGATTTGAGGGCACTGACGTATCCTCAGATTCCGATTCCTCGGTGGTTGAAGCGTCTTATAACCCATCAAATAATGCGTTTTAGCTTTTCGCTCACACGTGCCCCTCGCACTGACTACACTGCCTTAAAGGGGCACATTTTTATGGAAAGCGAGGAATGCGCATGATTAGCAGCGCTGAAGTTGGCCGTCGGATGGTGGGGTACCTTATGCCGGCTATCACCTTGGACGAGTTCTTTGATGGCAACAATGAAGAAGAATCGATTGCTCCAAACCAATGGGGTTTTGGTAGGCCACCGCTAGCTGAGATTGAAACGCGTCTGCGCGCTATTGATGCCTGCGATGACGTGGCATGGGTTCGAATTGAGACGCACCCCGACACAGAGATGGAAGAAGAAAACGGAATGGTTGCAGCGGAATCAGCGATTATCTGCACCTCGGCTCCGACTGAGAATATAGAAGCCAGGGTAGGGAATATGGAACAAGATGGGGTTTGTGAACTGCCTGCGAAGTTAAAAGATATATGCGATGTTCCTGCTGTTCCTGATGGTTATCGCATTGTTTTTGTGCTGTGGGATTAGGAGTTGTTAGAACATGAAAATACTAGTGACAAGTAGCCGAGAAGTCGCCATCAGTTCGGAAGATAAACAGGTTTCCTTCGTGCTGGGTTCGTCCGTAGCCTCGGTGGTTGAGGCACTCAAGGAGCTTTTCGACGACGTCTGCTGTAAAAACAACCTGGTTTACGCGGCGGAAAATGCGTTTCAGATTGAGGCTAAAGGCGATCGCGTGGTATCTGCCCAGTGGTCGTTGCGAGATGTTCCATTTGAATCCGTTGTGATAGCGGGCATCGATTTTATTAGCACCCCCGCCAAAGAGATCGCATTGGCGTTGGCTCAGCTAGAAACCGAGCAGGTGGTGCATGCTGAAGGAGAAGAACCTGCATATATTGGGCTGGGAATTGCTCCATGGCGGAGATTCTCAGAGGAAGATGTGGAGCAAGAACGCCAAGATTATATCGATGATGACGCTTTGGACCTGTACTTAGAAGAACTAGAAAAAGCTCGGTATTACGAGTCGGTTTTAGTGGGAACACCGGAGTATATGCGAAACTATGTCTGATTTACCTGATTGGACATGGATAGCGGAACCAGGTGCCGCAACCGCCATCGTGAGCGGCACGGATGCTAGTAGCCTTGTTCGGCAACGATTAGCATCGGGGTTTTATGAGACGAATTTCGAACGAAACAATCCGGCTTGGGGTATTACCGTGGTCACCAATGGACAACGCGCAATGGTCTGTTGCGTGCTCAATGACGGCGATGAAAGCCGTCACCTGGTTGATTCCTCGGCTACTGGCCACAGCTGTGGCTATATTCTGTCCAACGGACAATCTGATTGCTACGAAAACCACGACACCGTGGAACTAGAAATTGCATTAGATGAGCTTGCGCGGTTGATTGATGGTGAAAAACCACGCGCTACCTGGCAGGTGGATTAGAACCTATTCTGTGGTAGTATTGCTTCACGTTGGAGGGGAGTACCCCACAAACAACGTGGATCGTCAGCACGTGACTTACAGAACTTCGGTTCTGTGGTGATCCGGTCCCGTTGGGTTAGCTTTGAGTTTTTCGATTCCGTGAACCGTCGAAAAGCATGAAGTTAACCGGGGGAGACCTCCGGCTCTATTCGCATGTGTATTTTCACGAAAGAGACCGGAGGATTGTAACTTCAATGGAAGTGAACCTAACCGTATGGGCAATTACCATCGTCGTGGTAATTGGCTTTTTTATTTTTGACTTTTTTTCGCATGTCCGGACTCCACATGAGCCCACCCTCAAAGAATCTGCTTGGTGGTCGGTTTTCTATGTAGCTTTGGCATTCGCGTTCGGCGTTTTTCTTTGGTTTACCTGGGGCGAGCCCGGTAATCCGCATCAACACGGCATTGAATTCTTTACCGGCTATATCACCGAAAAAGCCCTCAGTGTTGATAACTTGTTTGTCTTCGCTTTGATCATGGGATCATTCCGAATCCCGAGGAAATACCAACAAAAGGTGCTTCTGATCGGCATAGCTCTAGCGCTGCTCTTTAGACTTGTTTTCATCTTAGCGGGTGCTGCCGCGATATCCTTGTGGTCGGATGTTTTCTATCTCTTCGGATTTTTCCTCATTTATACAGCAGTCAAACTTATTGCTGACGAAATCCGCGAAAAGCCAGAGACCGACCCCAACGATATGTGGGTTATTAAAACACTGCGACGCGTGATCCCGGTTACTGCTGGATATGAAAAGGATCACCTTTACGTCCACAAAAAAGGGCAATTCGCGTTAACGCCGCTCTTTGTCGCCTTGGTAGCCATTGGAATGGTAGACATCATGTTTGCCCTCGATTCCATTCCTGCTATTTATGGCATTACCTCCGAGCCATATATTGTTTTCACTACGAATGCATTCGCCTTGCTGGGCTTACGGCAAATGTACTTCCTTCTTGACGGTTTGCTTGACCGGTTGGTCTACCTTCCATACGGACTCGGAGCGGTACTAGGATTTATCGGCATCAAGCTCATTCTCCACGCACTACATGAAAACAAACTGGGCTTTATCAATGGTGGGGAGCCAGTGCACGTATTTGAGATTCCAACCATTTGGTCTTTGGTGGTTATCGTAGCTATCTTGACGATCTCTGTTCTTGCGTCGCTGCTCAAGTCGAAACGCGATGAGATCCAAGGCGCAGTACCGGTCAAATGGAATCGTGATTACTCGGAACACGATGTTCCCGTTGATGAAGAATCCAATGCGCTGGTAACACAAAACGACAAAAACCCAGAAAAACGAGCCGAGTAGCTGTCTGCTAGGTACGTGGTTTGAGGGAGGACGTTCGTTCCCCCTCAAACTTTTTTGTTACGGAGCCTGGTAACCGAAAATATTTAGAACAGGGTTCCAGGTATGAAAAACTCGGCCATCCAGTGCCCCACCAACATAAAAAGGGTCGTTATCCATTATGGCGGTTGCATCTGTAAGTGTTGCCGAATCTGCTAGTTGGATAATGATTAGCGCACCACCATCGCCATCAGTAAATGGCCCCGATCCGATCAACTTGCCCTCGTCTTTAAGACCGGCTAAGAATTTACGATGCTCGGGCCGAATATTAGTAATGAGCTCGTTATCGGCTTTGTACTGGTATTCAATTGCAAAAACTGTCATATAGCTGATAGTAGTGGGTTCTACTTAAAAAATTATGGACAATTACTTGTGTAATCTAAGAAGCTATGAACACGCCTGCGTCCAATTCGGTAGATCAACAACCTTCAAACCTCAATCTGCCTAACATATTGACCAGCCTACGCATTATCGCAATTCCACTTTTTGCTTGGTTGGTTTTGAAAAGCGAAAGTCAATACACATCATGGATGCTTTGGTCTTTTACATGCTTTGTGGCTTTGATGATCACCGACAAACTTGATGGTGATATTGCCCGTTCCCGCGGGTTAATAACCAATTTTGGCAAGATCGCAGATCCCATCGCGGATAAAGCTTTGATGTCCACTGCGTTAATTTGTCTCAACATCACTGGGGTCTTGCCGGTGTGGGTGACAGTGGTGATCCTTGTCCGTGAAATAGGAATCACTATTTGGCGAATGGTGGAATTGCGAAACGGAAATGTCGTTCCAGCATCTAAAGGTGGCAAACTGAAAACTGTTTTGCAGACATTAGCCGTTGCGTTGTATTTGTTGCCGCTTCCAACATCTTTCCATTACGTAGCGTTAGCAGTAATGGTTATTGCGGTGGTTGTAACCGTTGTTACCGGCATCCAATATATTTACGATTCGTTTCAGATCAAGAAGAAGAAGAAGTAGTTGAAATATGTTTTCCGTTTCTTCCCAAGCAAATGTTGTCGTTTCCACGATGACAAGATTGGGTCATACCCTGTCGGCTTGTGAATCGTTAACTGCTGGATTATTTTGCGCAACGATAGCTGGTATTCCAGGTGCGAGTGCAGTCTTGACGGGCGGGCTAGTTACATATGCAACGCCGCTAAAGGCAGTTATTGGTGGTGTACCAGACGATGTTCTTGCTATTAATGGCCCAGTCTCGAAAGCGACTGTTCTACATATGGCGGCACACGTTAAGAAAACCTGTCTGTCTGATTGGGGGATTTCGTTATCTGGTGTCGCAGGTCCTGACATGCAGGATGGACATCCCGTAGGGGAGGTGTGGATCGGGCTTGCACGTCCTGACAACAGCGTCTCTGCCCATTTAGCAGGCGATTTGTTAACCGAAGCCCCTCAATCAGATCATCGCCTGTTGATCGGTGATCGGGCGACAATCAGACAGACGGCAGTATCAGCCGCACTGGGTCTATTGATAAGTGAACTGTCTGCATATTCATAAAGATCCGTTCTTGAGTGTTCTAGACTCAAGAACTTTTCTTTGTTGGGAACAAACTGGCGTCGTTTAGCGTTAGACTGAGTGATGATGAAATACACCGCAGTTCTTGAAAAACCAGTAGCAACAACTACCCCCAAAACTCCTGAGCCTCTTCTACGCCAGGCTTTAGGTTCAGCTTTACGTGCCTTCCGCGCTGACAAAGGAATTACGTTACGTGAACTTGCTGAAGCCTCGCGCGTATCTCCCGGTTACCTTTCTGAGTTGGAAAGAGGCCGGAAGGAAGTTTCGTCCGAGCTTTTAGCCAGTGTATGTCACGCGTTGGGAACCACTGTTTCAGATGTTCTTATTGAAGCAGCAGGTACCATGGCGATGCGAAATGTGGAAAAGGAACTAGCACGCGTTTAGTTTGAATCTGACGGCAGTGTCGAGAAAGTCGCATCATTCCTCTAAAAAGGCCATCATTTTCCACTATGATGGGCACCGGTTAAGAAATAAAATACAAAAGTAGAAAGGCGCTTACAGTAATGGCGAATCCATTCGTGCGGGCTTGGAAGTATTTGATGGCCTTGTTTGATAGCAAGATCGATGAGCATGCTGATCCCAAGGTTCAAATTCAACAAGCGATTGAAGATGCACAGCGTCAACACCAAGAGTTGTCCCAACAAGCGGCAGCAGTTATAGGTAACCAGCGCCAATTAGAGATGCAGCTTAACCGTCGTCTAGCTGATATCGAGAAGCTTCAGGCTAATACTCGTCAGGCTATTCAATTGGCCGACAAGGCTCGCGCCGCAGGTGATGTTCAAAAAGCAACCGAATATGAAAACGCTGCGGAAGCATTTGCCGCACAATTGGTGACAGCAGAGCAATCTGTTGAGGACACCAAGCAGTTGCATGATCAAGCGTTGCAGCAGGCAGCGGCGGCAAAGAAAGCTGTGGAACGCAATTCGATGGCCTTGCAGCAAAAAGTTGCTGAGCGTACCAAGCTTCTCAGCCAACTTGAGCAGGCCAAGATGCAGGAGAAAGTCGCTGAGTCGATTCAGTCCATGAACGCTATTACTTCGCGCGATACTCCTAACCTAGAGCAAGTACGGGAAAAGATTGAGCGTCGTTACGCAAATGCTCTCGGAACCGCTGAGCTTGCGGAAAATTCCGTTCAAGGTCGTATGGCAGAGATTGAGCAAGCCAGCGTTCAATTAGCTGGGCACTCCCGCCTTGAGCAGATTCGCGCTCAGATGGCTGGGGAACTCACCTCAGGTTCAGCCGCACAGCAGTCCATCGAAGCACCAACCGCACAGCAGTCCATCGAAGCACCAACCGCACAACCATCAGCAGCTGATGATGCTGTAGCTCAGCGGATGCGAGAACTACGCGGCGAAAGCTAAACGTAAACAGAAATAGCCCTTGTACCCTCTTAAACAGAGGGTATAAGGGTGGTTTTATTTTAATCGCCGACTCCCCGGGCCATCAGTGCATCTGCTATGTTGCGAGCTCGTTTTATGGATCGAATGAGAACTGGGGTACCAAACGCGGCAATGGAAAAAGTTGCGCCGCGGGCTTTACGTGCATCAAGAACCTCATAAACCGTAGCCAGCATCAGTGGTATCAGTCGCATGGTAAGTGAAAACGCTAACACGATGGTGTCTACTGGGACACCAAACCGCGCAAATGGCCGTAAAGATCGCTCCATGGCTTCCATCATCTCGTCGATCGTCGTGGTTAACGTCAAAAGCATGGCGAGCATGACAGCTGCAAAGATAACAAAAACGGTAACGAGTGCTTTCTCAAAATCATTTTGCCACCACTGAAAAGCGCCCAGTGCCAATAAAACTGGAAGCGGTGGCCACAGTTGTTGAACTGCGATACGTACTGGAATCTTCCCCAGTATGTACAGCCCCGCAACGAAGAGAACGCTTAGAACTGCGCTGGCCGATGCGTCGATGAATATACTGGTTGCGAGGATAAAGACAATTAAAAAGCAGAACTTTAGCATCGGCGGAAGCTGGTGGATGATACTGGTGCGGGCCACATAAACCCCCAACGGGACAGAGCGCATCATAATTCCTCCGTGTCCATGAGGTTTTCATAGAAGCTAATAACATCGCTTGGAGCTCCATCTGCAACGATGGTGTTGTTGTGGACACACAGTACCCGATCGAATCCAGAGAGAAAATCCAGATCATGAGTTACTACGATCATTTGCTGACTTAGCCCGTCAAATACGGCGCGGATTTTGCGGCGGTTTCGCATATCAAGCAATGTTGTTGGTTCATCTGCCACGATAATGTCAGGCTCTAAAACCAAAACGGCAGCTAATGCGAGTAGCTGCTTCTGTCCGCCAGATAGAAGATGAGGGGAGTGTTGGGCGTGCCCCATAAGTTGAAATTGTTCCAATATGCGATGTGCTCGTTCTAATCGCTCAGCCTTTTTTATTCCGAGTCGACGAAGTGAAAACGCAACGTCATCTTCCACCGTAGGCATGATGATCTGGTTTTCAGCATCAGAGAATACAAACCCTACCTGACGTCGTACGTGTTTACCGTTTTTGGAAACATCAAGTCCATTCACAATTACTTTTCCGGTTGTGGGTGCACCGAGACCGTTTATTAATCGGATGAGGGTGGATTTACCGCCACCGTTTGCTCCGATTACTCCGATACGATGCTCAGTTAAGGTGAGATTGATATTGCGGAGGACTTCTCGATCTTCATAGTTAACGTTGACGTTTTCGAAACAGATTTCCGGCACTAGACTTCTTTCGCGATTTATTTGGTTAAAAACACAAAACCCAAGACAAATTCTATTGCCTTGGGTATGTAGCTGCGTGCTTAACGACGACTGCGAATATCAGGCAGCGCCCGTAATACGCTATAGGCGATCACCACCACGGCAGCTAGCTTACCTAGATCGGGGATTATAAATGGCAGATTAACAGCCAGGGCTGCGGTGATAGTCATATCGGACCGAATCATCAAGCCTATGGTGCCACAAAGATACTGTGTTGCAAGAGCTGCGAGCCCGGCAACAATAAGAAAGGCTATGAGCGCATTGGGTTTTCCTTTAGGGCTGGAATAGCTGATTAATCCAGCCACAACTACGGCGACAAGGTAGCCGACAAGATAACCAACAGTTGGCCCCGCAATGGCGGCGAGTGTGGTTTTTCCGCCAGAGAGGACAGGCAAACCAATCAGGCCTAGTCCAAGAAACAGCGCTACAGCTAAAAATCCGCGTTTGGGGCCTAGAATTAGACCGGTTAAAATTACTGCCGCGTTTTGCAAGACAATTGGAACGCCAGCTGCACCAACGGGGATGGCAACGAACGCTAAGACGATGATCAACGCTGCAAACACTGCGATGTATGCGACATCCAACAGCGGGTTTGAAGAAGTTTTTTGGGTTGTCATACCTGGACACATTACTGCTAAACAATGTTCAAGCCACTTTATGGTGTGTAGATCCACACAAAAGGGGGTAGTGAACGTCTGTCGTTAACACGCTATTGTCGGTCGCCAGGCATGTAATTTACATGGATACAATGATGCGTATGCGGTTGACTCAGTTTCAAAAACTAATAACTGACGAATTTGGAGATCAGTATGGAGCCTGGATTACACATTCCCATGTTGTGGCTGGAACTGGAAAAACGCCAAATGCGCTGATCGAAGAGGGGATAGATCCGGCTGCGGTATGGGAAAAGATGTGTGAAGATTTTCAAATTCCACCCGAGCGGTGGCTTGGCAAAGACGACTAAAATGCGCTAATTTCCGGAGCCCTAGTTCGTGTTTCTATTGTGTTTCGAACAATTGTGCGTGTACTATGGCTTAATGTTAGGGTCGTTGATTATCGTACAAAGCATAGATCAACACGATGCCACAAGTTTTCTGCAATATGAGGGAACCAAATAGCATGCAAGTTGAGTCTAACTATATAGGGACTCAGATAGTCCTCTATTGTCAAACAGTCTAAATATAACTTAAGGATTTTGATATGGCTGCGAAGAAGAGCACCAAGAGCACCGTTTCAGCTGGCGGCGATCGTCAGAAGGCACTTGATGCCGCCTTGGCATTGATCGAAAAAGATTTTGGTAAGGGTGCCGTCATGCGATTGGGCGATGACAATCGTCCGCCCATTCGTGCGATCTCCTCCGGGAATACCGCGATAGATGTCGCCCTGGGGATTGGTGGCTTTCCTCGTGGACGTATAGTGGAGATTTACGGACCAGAATCTTCTGGTAAAACCACGGTGGCATTGCATGCAATCGCCAGCGCCCAGCGAGAAGGCGGAATTGCTGCGTTTATTGATGCTGAGCATGCGCTTGATCCAGAATATGCCCGTAAATTAGGTGTTGATACCGATGCGCTATTAGTTTCGCAGCCGGATCACGGTGAGCAAGCCCTGGAAATTGCAGATATGTTGGTGCGCTCGGGTGCTATTGACATTATTGTCATTGACTCGGTAGCAGCGCTAACCCCAAAGGCTGAAATTGAAGGCGAAATGGGTGACAGCCATGTTGGTTTGCAGGCACGCCTGATGAGCCAAGCACTCCGTAAGATGACTGGTGCGCTTTATAATTCAGGTACAACCGCCATTTTCATCAATCAGCTTCGAGAAAAGATCGGTGTGATGTTTGGTTCGCCGGAAACCACAACCGGTGGTAAAGCATTGAAATTCTATGCTTCGGTGCGCTGTGACGTTCGCCGGATTCAAACGTTGAAAGATGGACAAGATGCAATTGGAAACCGAACAAAGCTGAAGGTTGTAAAAAATAAAGTATCGCCGCCGTTCAAAGTTGCAGAGTTCGACATTATGTATGGTGAGGGAATTTCTCGGGAATCATCGTTAATCGATATGGGCGTGGACAACGGCATTATCAAGAAATCTGGTTCGTGGTTCACCTACGAGGGTGACCAACTGGGGCAAGGTAAAGAAAAGGTGCGGATGCATTTGAAGAACAACCCGGAATTGGCTAATGAAATAGAACAAAAGATTCTAAAGAAGCTTGGAGTGGGTGAATACGCACAGGCTGCTGATGAGCTGTCCGATGAGCCTGTCGATATGGTGCCTAATATCGACTTTGACGACGAGACCGATGACTAACGATTTTTATTCCGTAACGCAGCAGGAGAAATTAGCACGGGCGCAGCAGGCTCTCACTGATTACCTTGAACATGGTAGTGATCTATTTGATCCTGTTGCTGAAAAAGGAAAGCAAGAAATCCGTCGCAGGGCTTTACTGTTACTAGAACAGCGGGGCCGGTCGCGTTCTGAATTGCGTGATAGATTGCTGCGTCTTGAATTTGATTCTACGCTGATAGAAGACGTGCTTGATGATTTCGCTGAATGCAAGTTAGTAGATGACGCTTTGTTCGCTTCCGAATGGGTACGGCAGCGGCACCAGCGTAGTGGAAAAAGTCGAGTGGTGCTTGACCGTGAGCTCAAATCCAAAGGAATCGCAACCAACTATCGCGAAGCTGCGTTGGCTCAGATTTCTGAAGAAGACGAAGCGGAGGTGGCCAAACGGATTGCCGCCAAAAAGGCAAATTCGATCAAAGAAGTCCCGCATGATCTCCAGCAACGAAACAAACATTTGCGAAGAATTGTTGGGATGCTCGCTAGACGAGGGTTTTCCGAGGCATATAGCTACGCTATTGCTCAAGCGGCTCTGGATGACAGAATAAACCTTTTAGAAAACACAAGTAATTGACAATAAGGATATGGTGGACAAGTTGACATCCACCATATCCTTTTATGCTAATAGCGGTTTTGGATAACGATATAGATCTGGTTTCCGAAACCTCGGGCGATTCCTATTCCACCAATATTCGGAACATCACTCATCAGGGCACGATTGTGGCTAGGGGAAGCCATAAAAGTCGCGATAATTAACTGGGCATTCCATTGATCCGTGGTCCAGATTACTTCACCTGATCCATCGTTTCGGATGCTGTGCGCGTAGGTACCTGTGGCCGCCATATACTGAGCCCAGCCCTGTGCTTGAGGCTCGAAGCCTAGGTCGCGTGCAATAGGACGCTTACCGTGAGCGATCCGAACGCGATTCATTTCATTGAACGTATCAACTTTTAATTGTTCAATAGATGGTGCCTGTCCCGGAAATTGGGTAAACCGAATGTGATTGCCCAAACCGTGTGCTTGTTCAAGTGCAATATCGAATGGATTCTGCGCTTGTGCTGTAGGGCTCAACGTGGCAATCGACAGGCACGTCAGTGCCGAAACTGTGATTTTCTTAAGTTTGCTTATAGTGCGCATTGGCGGAACGTCCTTTCGTTAAGGGCGTGGCGTTTGAAAATGCAGTTTACTCATGTAGATAACCTGCTGATGCACATAATTATCTGATCAAAAGATTAAGTTAAACTGAAAATATAATAATAAATAGGTTGAGGTATCAACTTTTATATGCCATTACCTCAACCATCCTTAGGCCTGCATATATTGAAAGATTTTTATTGGGTGACGGTTCCCACTTTCGGGGGTGGTATAATTAATCTAGCAGGCAGTGGTAATTTTTTCTCCCGTTTTTCTAGTCGGAATATTGGTCAGATTGCAAAAAATGCAGGATTTTCCTAAGCGGAAATACTTATTCCTTAGGCTTTGCCTTTATTGAATATAAGTTTTAAATAAGAGTTTTGTTTAAGGATTGAGCTCTGCGCAAAAACGCTTGGGAATTAGGGTTGTGCAGAGACATCTTTGGGTTTTAGGTACCTTGCCGATTAAACTGGGCAATTGTGATTTCAGCCGTTAGTGAAGATAAAACCGTAGACAACACCAAGGATGTGCCTAAGACTTACGAGGTGCGCACATTTGGCTGTCAAATGAACGTTCACGATTCCGAACGTTTATCCGGTTTGTTGGAAGAGGCGGGGTACGTTCCTCTTAAGGGGGATGACACGCCTGACCTGATTGTGTTTAACACTTGCGCGGTCAGGGAAAATGCGGATATGCGCTTATACGGGACGCTAGGAAATCTGCGTAGCGTAAAACAAGAAAATCCGGGCATGCAGATCGCTGTTGGTGGTTGTTTAGCGCAGAAGGATAAAGACCGTGTCGTGGAAAAGGCCCCGTGGGTAGATGTCGTTTTTGGTACCCACAATATCGGTTCCTTGCCAGCATTATTGGATCGTGCAGCGCATAATCGGCAGGCGGAAGTTGAAATTGTAGATTCATTGGAGCAATTTCCTTCGGTTCTGCCTGCTAAACGGGAATCTGCGTATGCTGGCTGGGTTTCGGTGTCGGTTGGCTGCAATAACACCTGTACTTTCTGCATTGTCCCTTCGCTCCGGGGTAAGGAAGTCGACCGTCGACCCGGCGATATTTTGGCTGAGGTTACAGCGCTGGTTGAACAGGGCGTTATCGAAGTGACGTTGCTTGGGCAAAATGTGAATGCTTATGGGGTAAATTTTGCTGATCCGACGCAAGAGAGAGACCGCTCCGCGTTTTCCAAATTGCTTCGCGCTTGTGGTGATATAGCAGGCTTGGAACGGGTGCGGTTCACATCACCCCATCCGGCAGAGTTTACCTCTGATGTGATCGATGCGATGGCGGAAACTCCAAATGTGTGCCCACAACTGCACATGCCGCTTCAGTCTGGTTCCGATCGAATTTTGAAAGAGATGCGTCGGTCTTACCGCTCGAAAAAGTTTTTGAACATTTTATCTGAGGTTCGAGAAAAAATTCCTCATGCGGCAATTACCACTGATATTATCGTGGGGTTTCCCGGCGAGACTGAGGAGGACTTCCAAGCGACACTTGATGTTGTGGAAAAAGCTAGGTTTACCAGTGCTTATACCTTTCAATATTCCCCACGCCCGGGTACGCCAGCCGCAGAATTCGCTGAACAAGTGCCTAAGGAGATAGTTCAGGATCGTTATGAGCGTTTGATAGCGCTGCAGGAACGAATCTGCTTAGAAGAAAACCAAAAGCTTGTTGGAGAAGAAGTGGAACTGCTTGTTCAAGCTGAAGGTGGGCGAAAGAACGATCGGACCAATCGGCTCACTGGGCGGTCAAGGGATGGTCGGTTGGTGCATTTCATGCCGACTGGGCGAACACAGGAAGTCATCGATTCTGGAATCCGACCAGGCGATATCGTAAGTACTGTCATTACTGATGCGAAACCGCATTACCTTATTGCTGATTCTGGGGTGACAACGCATCGCCGTACTCGGGCGGGCGATATGAGCGAGGCTGGTAAGACTCCCACGACCGCGCCGATTGGAGTAGGGTTGGGTATGCCGCGAATATCCACATCCAATAAGTCGATACCAGTTCCAGTTGCTGGTTGTTCCGATGGTGGATGTGGTTGTTAAAAGTTCTTGGGCTCACATCGGGCTATATCAACGTGGTCGAGTGCTGAAACTGCTTTCTATCTAGGTATGAGGAATTCAATGACGGAAAACGATGAAACTGCCACAGTTGAAAAGACAGCACCCACACCGTTAGGCGCTCAAGAACTGGCCGACGCGGAGAAAAAGGCAGCGGCGAAGTTTTCATTAGACTACTTCGGTAAATTCATGATCGGTGCCTGGGTGTTATTCGTTGTCGGGCTGCTGTTGCCTCACGGTGGAGTGGTCCATGGCTGGCAAGTGCTAACGCTTCAAGGCGAATCGCTCGGTTTGCGTATTGGAATAGTAGAAGAATTCTTTGTTATCGTCGGTACTCTTGGCGTTGTTGTGTTCGGCGGATGTTTGCTTCTGACACGGCGAACAATATTTGCCAATATTTCGTTTCTGCTCACTGGAATTGCGTTGTTTAGCTCTCTGCTTGCGATGTGGATGCGTCTGCAAGATAAGGAGATATTAGGCGGACCCGGGTTAGGTGTAGGTCTGCTTATGGAGGTAGCGGCTGTCATAGTAGCCACATTTGCGCTTTCATACATGATCTTGCGCCGCTCAGATGAACAAGTCAGGTTAGCGGAACAACGGCAAAAACATGAGAATCTCGACGAGGTTGGGTATGCACAGCGGGCCGCTTTGGTTAGCCAACAGCAAAACACTCCCGAAACTAACCCATTGTTTATCGATGACCGGCGGCAACAGGCCGTGGCACGACATAAAAAGCGTAGCGGTTCGGCCGATTAGCGTATAATTTCTGTTTGATAGACCTGGGTACGGTTTAGCGGAGTGAAACCTAGGTTGTTGTTTATACGACACATTGCAGCGTTGGAGTCGGCGGTGCTAGTGAATACCCGTTCTAACTCTGGCCATTGGTTTGCTGCCGTAATCAGGATGGCTTCTTTTAACAACTTACCAAGCCCGTTGCCACGATAGTTTGCGTCGATGAGGGTGTGGCCTTGATCGGCTACGGTGGGGTCTGAATCCGCGAGTCTGGTTACGTCAGAAAAACCGATGGGGAGCCTATCCTTAAGCAGTACCATAGTGATTTTTTCATTTGCTTTTCGACGCAGTGTTGCTTGCGCTTGTTCTAATCTCTCATTTGTCCATGGTTGTGGGCTTACCTCTATGGCGCCTACGGGAATATCAGTGTTTGCAGCGTCGAAAAGCGCGAGAATTCCAGGCACCATTTCGGGCGCCGGCTTGAGATCGCTGAAGCAGTAAAAGCTGTATCCCTCTGGCAACAAAGGAACCGCGGTACCGCGTTTTGTGGCAACGGGGATATAGCCGTGGGTTTCATCATGAACGAGACTAAAACCAGCTTTAGTCACCGCTTGCGTGAATCGTGGATTCATCTCATCCGCATTAAGAGGCACCGAATGCCATAATCTGACAACTTTCCGATTCACCCGCTTTACCAATTCTTTTGTTTGATTAAGCAGCGTCAACCAGTGTTCGGTTTCAGTTTCGTCACCGATTTGTCCCGGTATGGGGGCGATTTCAGCACCTAGGATCACGTCGCAATCAATACCATTGGTATGTGCTTGAAGCGGGACAGATGCCTCAATAAAGCCGAGTAGATTGGCGTCGAAAAGCGATGGTGCAGTAGAACCCTGGTACGCAGAGATAATTGGGTACTTTAACGGGGAGATCGCACAGCCTGCCAGCGTTGGGCTATCACTGACAGCTGCCAAGATGACAGTGGCTGATTGAGGATTTTCCTTGAGCGATTCGATAACTGCCCCCGCTGAGGTAGAAGTTGCGGTATCGCCAGATACATCTTGCGCTGCCAGGTTCGCAGAAAAGATAAACGACAACAACGCTTCGCTCGGATCGAATTTTTTGAGCCTAAGAGGAGGTTGTTCGAATTGAAAAAAGGCAGTCATGAAGAACATCATAACTGCCTTTTACATGCGACTGCACGCTGAGAATTATCTAGTTTCTACCGCATTAATAGCCGCATCTGCCCATTCTTGCCACTGTGCCGCTTGGGCACGCAGCTTCTCGGCTTCCTTAGTTTTGCCTTTAGCTTCTGCGGTATCTGCTGCAGCGTTGAATTCGGCTACTCGGGCGCTAAATTGCGCAGCTCGCGCCTGAGCTTCTGGGTCGGTACGGCGCCATTGAGCATCAGCGGCTTGGGTAACGCGGTTCTCAAGCTCTGCAATTTTGTCCTCGAATTCCCGGACCTGTGCACGAGGAACGAACCCGATTTCTTCCCATTTCTCTTGCAGCTCCCGCAATTTTTGTCGCGCCTGTTCCAGGCCATTTTCTGGATTTATCACATGATCGTATTCATCCAGTAGCGCTTGTTTTGCTTGCGCGTTTGCTTCGAACTCCCGATTGCGTTCATCTTGAATAGCATGCCGCGCATTGAAGAAGTGATCCTGGGCTGCTTTAAAAGCTTCCCATAGTTTATCGTCGACTTCACGAGGTGCGCGACCAGCTTTCTTCCATCGATCCATCAACTGACGAAACGCGCGGGCTGTTTCATTCCAATCAGTAGAATCCTTCAATTGCTCTGCCTGGGCGACAAGTTCTTCCTTTGCCTTACGCGCGGCGGCCCTTCCCCGATCAAGCTCGGCGAAATGTGCGCCCCGTCGCCGGTTGAAAGAATCCCGCGCTCGGGAATAACGCTTCCACAATGAATCGTCAGTCTTGCGATCAATGCCACGAATCGTCTTCCACTCTTCTAGGATTTCACGAATTCGATCTCCTGCGTGTTTCCAATCAGTGGAATTCTCGGCAAGCTCTTCCGCTTCAGCTGCCAGTTCTTCTTTTCGAGCAATCGCTGCAGCTCGGCGTGCTTGCTTCTCTTCCTTAGCTTTCAAACCTGCAGCATCTGCATTGTCAATTACAGTTTGCAGTCGAGTGTTTAGGGAATCAAGGTCGCCAATGACCGCTGCTTCAGCCAAAGATTCTTGCAGCTTTATGGCCTTGTCTTTCAAATGATTAGCTTCGCCGGGGTGCGAAACCAGCCGAGCCTCTAGGTACACTACCTCGGTGGCCAAATCGTCGAACCGTGCACCATAGTGGACCAAACCTTCTGCGGGGGTACCAGCCTGCCACGAGCCAATCAGCCGTTCGCCGTCCTTGGTTTTGACGTAGGCATTACCAGTATCGTCTACACGTCCCCATTGCGCTGGATCGGATGCTGGGGCTGCTTGTGGCGCTGCTGGTTGAGCAGAAACCACCGGAGTTCCCGCGGTTGCTCCAGGGCGTGGACCAGGCCGGGGGCCAGGGCGTGGACCTGGCTTCGGAGGATTGGGAGTGCTCATGGCTGTATTCCTTAAAGTGTCTCGTACCGCGCGACGCGGCTGCCGAAGTTGTTAACCTGAAATTCGCATCATGTTAACCAACACAAAAATGCAGGGTGTTAATGACGCGTGCAATGTGTCCTAGGCCAATAATGCCAACAAACACTATTGACCAACATACCGCGTAATTGCGAGGTATGTCATGGTTGACGCCGAAAAGTCCCAATTTTTATTGGTTTAATTGTTAAAAATAACAACTACCTAGTTGCGAGCAATTTTTTTACAGGCTTGGACATGCAATCATAAATTGCCTTATAAGCGTCGAGCGGACTGTCAAAATAAACGTTAAGGTAGGGTAGTGGGGGTGAGGGAACATAACCACAAGCAACCACATGCAACAGTGGTGATAATTCCAGGAAGTCCTGCGCTCATCCCGGATCTTGGAACTGGAGATCATGCTGGTGCAATAATTAGAGAGACAATAAATGAACTTTTAACGCCATTTGTATCTGCAAAGTCAGGTTTAGCGACTCTACCTGTTTATATAATTTGCTCACATGATTGGCGCTTCCGAACTAATCGAACTGGCTCGTTTGCGGCGTGGGGTGCTCCTGATACTACTGTTTCTTCTGGAAACTTTCTATCCGAGCTTATCGCAAGATATTTTCTTGAATCGGCAAGTGTTGCGATCACAGAACCTGTTGTGACCGACAAAGTACCTTCGTCACCTTTCGGTTTAATCGTGGTGGTTGTGGATGGCAGCGCAGGGTTAACTGCCCGTGCCCCGTTATCGTTACTTCCCAATGCCGTGTCAGCTCATCGGTGGTGTGAGAAATTTCTAGCAGATCCGCAGCTGCATTATGTGGACTATAGCGACGCCTGGTTATCTGATGCGGGAGTTTTGGAACCCCAGTTATGGTCAGAATTGCACAAGATGGCGCCAAAAGTTACCAAGGCAACGTTGCTTCACAGCGATTCTTCCTTAGGCGTGGGGCGATACGTTGCCAGGTGGGAGGTGCATAGTTCATGAAACCCCAAGTTCCAGTAGTGATAGTAGGTCCTACCGCTTCCGGAAAATCTGCGCTGGCGATAGCCATCGCCGAGAAATACGGTGGTGAGATAGTGAATGTGGATTCCATGCAGCTGTACTTTGGCATGGACATTGGTACCGCTAAGCTCCCAGAATCCGAACGTCACGGCATACCGCATCACATGCTTGATGTTTGGCAGGTAACCGAAGCAGCATCAGTGGCGCGTTTTCAGGCTGAGGCTGTTGCGGTTGTTGAAGATATTCGACAACGCGGCAGACTCCCAGTTTTGGTTGGTGGTTCGATGCTCTACGTTCAATCACTTATCGACGACTGGCAGTTTCCACCTACCAACGAAATTGTTCGAAAAAAGTGGGAAGAACTTCTTCAGAAATGCGGAATTGATGCACTGCATAGAAAGTTGGCGCAATTGGATCCAGAAGCTGCAAAAATTATAGAGGATAAAGACCCCCGTCGCACTGTTCGTGCACTTGAAGTCATCGAATTAACTGGGCAACCATTCAAAGCCAGTCAGCCTTCCAAAACAGCACCACCACGGTGGAATAGCATTTTGCTTGGCCTAGAAACTACTTCAGAATGGTTAAACCCTCGAATTGAAGAACGAACGCACCAGATGTTGCGCATGGGGTTGGTTGAAGAAGTAGAACGGTTAGTAGAAACAGAAGGTCTAACCGCCGATTCCACTGCGGGACGCGCGATTGGATATGCCCAGGTTTTAGCGGCAATGGCGGGGGAACTTTCTTGGTCAGACCTCGAAGAGCGCACCGTTATAGCCACTCGGCGGTATGTGCGGCGGCAAAAGAGTTGGTTTAAGAAAGACCCTCGGATTACATGGATACCAGCCGAAAAGGACACATTTGCCCACGCGGTTGCGGTGATAGAGCATAGTACTGTCGACGAATAAAAGGGGTTAGAATAGTTGGATAAAACTACTGCCAAAGTGGAAAGATGCAAGAAGAAGTAAATGAACACCAAGACTGATCACGGTACACTGCCTTTTCTCAAGGGGCACGGAACTGAAAATGATTTTGTCATCATCTTTGATCCTGATGCACAACAGGAATTAAAACCGAAATGTATTGCCGCACTTTGTAACAGGCGCTCTGGTATTGGTGCTGATGGTTTGCTAAGAGTGGCGCGAACTGGTGCGCTTTTCGACGCAGGTTTGATCACCGAAATTCCAGAAGGAGTTGATCGAGCTGATTGGTTTATGGATTATTACAATGCCGACGGGTCGGTCGCGGAGATGTGTGGAAACGGCGCTCGGGTGTTTGCGCACTTTGTCCGCAGCCGTGGATTAGTAACGATGGATTCTTTTGTGATCGGCACCCGTGCGGGCGGTAAACAAGCCACAGTTTTCAGCTGCAGTGATTTGAACGCCGACGTTGCAGTGGAAATGGGGGAGCCGATAGTGACCGGAATATCTACCTGCACCATTAGCAATCACAGTTTTGCCGGCCTGGGGGTAGATATGGGCAACCCGCATTTGGCGTGTGTTGTTCCCCATTTAACGGCTGAAAGTTTAGCGGAAATGGAACTAGCTCAACCAGTTTTCGATCCGGAATTTTTCCCTTCGGGTGTTAACGTCGAAATACTAACCGCTTTGACTACCGATGGCGAAATTCCGATGTGCCACATGAGAGTGCACGAGCGTGGGGTTGGGGAAACTCGTTCTTGCGGTACGGGTACAGTTGCTGCCGCACGGGCGGCGCTTGCCGACGCTGGAATCGACTTCGGAAGTGTACGAGTAGTTGTGCCGGGCGGGGAGGTCTTGGTTACGATAACCGAAACTGGATCGCAATTGAGGGGACCATCTACGATAATCGCTGAAGGAGTGGTTTCCAGAGCAGCGGTTTTGTCACACTGATCGAAGAATATTTGCCCTGCTCTTTGTTTGAAGCAGGGCAAATATTCTTGCTTAAGTATTACGTTGCATTTCTTTTAGTCGCAGGTACGCAGTATCTTTTCCGGCAGTCCGTCGATCGTAAACAACATACGCGCCGAAAACCGCAAGCAATAATAACAACGCTATAAATGCAGTCATGGTGGCTATACGCAGGGACGGGGACATGGTGGAAATTTCAGATACTGAAGTAGGAGTGATATCGAATCCACTAACCGTAATCAATGATAATGATGGATTCCCGTAGTTATCCCAAGCTTTAACTGTGATGGTCTCGTCTTCCTCAAAAACTCGAGAATAGGTATTGGGTTCGGTGGGAACTTCTTTCCACTCCGGAGAGATGGCGCGCAACGGTTCATCCGTCGTAATCTTAATCGTCACTGGACCATCTTTATCCGAATCCAGATCTTCTTTATTAACAACGGAAATAACGGGGCCCTGATACTCCTCAGCAGCACCTGCGTCGTTGCGCGTCCAGCCTTTTTCCGTAAGCTTCGTCAAAGTTTCATCGAAACTCGGATGCGGGCACCAATACACACCAGCAGCACCAATGTTTAAACCATAAGGAGAATATTGCTGGCGCACCCAACCATCAAGTGTTGACGAATAGTTGATCGGAGATAACCCAGAGTTATCAAAGATACTATTTAGTTTCTGGATTGATGCCAGGTTCCAGGTGCGAAGGTTCACATCAAAAGCTTTGGCATCAGTGAACATGTCGTTCATATTGCGGACGTTTGCGGTATTCCACCCGCTGATATCAGCGCTGAAGGAATGCGCCGACTGAAACATGCTAGGCATAGACTCAACTCGGGAAGTATCCCAACCGGAGATATTGCTGTTGAACGCATGAGCATTCATAAACATTCCAGACATATCTCGGACATTGCCGGTATTCCAACCAGAGATGTCACCGTTGAAAAGTGTGGCACCTTCAAACATGTACGCTGTTGATTGGACCTGAGTCATGTTTGGCGTTCCGGAGTCAGGAGCGAATTCCAAGTTATTGGCTTTTTGGAACATCCCTTCCATGCTGCGCCAAACATTCATCCCCCACGAATCGACGCTGACCAGAGCACCCGCGGTGCTGGCCTGGCGATCACTAACACCAAGTTTCACGTGCGGATATTTTCCCTTGAACATGAGGGTATACTTACCAGGGTTTTTGTAATTACAAACCGCATCGCCGCTGGCTCCTTCGAGCCGGAACCGGTTACCTGGGTCTTTAACGTCACAAAACACCTCGAAGTTCGGTTCGTCATCGTCGAAGCCCAAGGCAGTTAGCGCAAAACTCGTCGGATTGTGCGGAGTTAGCCGAGTATCAATGGTAAAGACGAAAGCATCGGGATTGTTTCCGATGGTTTCCTCACGGGCGAGCTGCTCTGGTTCCTTTTTTGCGCTGCTGCTTGTTGATGAAGCAGCATCCCTATTGCTGGTTGGCGAATCACTGGGCTCCTTGGATGGGCGCTCACTGGGAGTGGGGTCAACCCCTGCCGGAACAGTCGGTTCCGGGTACTGCAAAACATTAGTCGGCGTGGCCGACTCCGGTGCACGAGGAGGAGTGGGGCTTGCAGGCGCTGTGCGTGATGGCGCAGGAGCTGGAGTTGGCGCTGGTGCCGGAGCGGGGCCGGGTGCAGGCGCAGGAGCTGGTGCTGGGGCCGGAGCAGGCGCGGGAGGTTCAATGACGATGGGATCAACGTCGATCGGAATTGCTGGACCAACCGCTACTGAATCGGGTGCACCTGGAGCAACAACAAACGGAACGACTGCGACATCTACATCAAGACCGACAACTTGAACCTCAACCTCTTCCTGTTGGGCGTTGCTGGAAAGCGAAGCGCTGAGCACACCGGTAACCAACAGGGTGCTTAATCCTGTTGCCAAAACTCGTGTGGCGCGAGTGCGCTTGCTCAAGTTTCCTTCTCCTCTTCTCGATACTCCACATTGGTTCTACATGAGTGGAACCTAAGTTTTGGTGTGATTCTTATTGTTTAGGTTTTGAAATTGTGAGGGGATTATTGGCCCGTTAACGTCCCTATATAAGAATCTAACTCTCTATGAGATTACCAAAGTCTTCCATTCAGAATAATAATGTTAACCCGCTTTTCTTAAAGCGATCTTAACTGTCGGCTTCTGATATTACAGTAAATTCACGCTTAAAGATATTCGTTTTGGAGCGCGATTTCATCTCTAAACCTCAACTTGAATCTTAAAATATGTGCTGGTTGGCATATTTGAAAGTGGGTGAAACTGTACTTGTTAAATGCGGTAACGTTTATCTTTTTGCTGGCAGTGCTATGTTGTGAGTTGATTCCAAGATTGCGTCAAAGGTTTGTGAACCTTAAAACGATCGGGTTTTTCGTGGTATGAAACATGGGTTATTTCTGATGCTTTCTTAAGATTAAAGTTCTTTAATCTTTGTTGATGTGTGCTATAAACCC
Source organism: Corynebacterium mustelae (assembly GCF_001020985.1). Classification (NCBI taxonomy): domain Bacteria; kingdom Bacillati; phylum Actinomycetota; class Actinomycetes; order Mycobacteriales; family Corynebacteriaceae; genus Corynebacterium; species Corynebacterium mustelae. The sequence goes on along the minus strand of NZ_CP011542.1, from coordinate 1,957,702 downwards.
GAACTTTGATTGGGGGTTGTATATTCGTTAAAGCCGAAATCCATTTGGAAACGGAATTAAATATAGTCCTGACCCAACCTGTGAGCTGTTCGCCTGGCTTGCAACCAAGCCTCTTTTAATTCGAGGGCTCGGCGATCTGTTACCACCAGAAGTGCTTCCAGTTGTTGCACGTTAAGGTTGCGCTTTAATCGAGCATTTACTCGGGAAGCAAACCTACGCGATGATGCTGCAAGGAAATGAAAGGCTGAGATATCCGGGTCTGTGCAATCCTCATCGGCTAACGCGGGACGGTGAAGTGTCCTATCTGCGATTGCATCTGCGTCTGTACTGGAAAGAAAATCATCGTATTTCGCAAGTACGTCCTCAATATCCTCGCGAGACAACGCGATAGAAGACTTCAACGCCTCGGTTTCCAGAGAATTAGGCTGGTACCGGGAGACAAAGAAAGCGGCAACTAAGATGACAGCAGACAGTGCCATCCCCTCGTACTTAAGCAAGTACGTTAGCAAAATGCAGGCACCGATGATGACAAACCAAGGCCATTTAGGTTGCGGGCTTTGATCGTCAATTGCATCTAGTTCTTTCATGATGACATCACCCTCTCGCACTAGCATTTTAATGCCCACCACAACCACAGCCGCCGGAGCCGCATCCGCCGGAGCCATCACCGCAGCCTTGTGGTGCAATGATCGAGCCGACCATGGTGGCTTTTCCTGTTAGCACGCTGTTTTTCTCTGGTAGTTCGATTGTGTCTGGAATGCATACATCCAACGCGAAAGATCCATCGACAGTAGCATGAATGAATCGTTGTCCAGTCAATTCATTGTGTCGATATTCTGCTTCTAATACGCGAACAGATATATCTGCAGCTGCGGTTGGCGTAACCATGCCACTGCTTGTTGTTATGGTTTGAGCTCCTTCAGAAACCACGGAGCCGACTTCTTGGTCAGTTTCCGCTTTATATTCGTCGACACTCGAAAAAAGACGTAGGCCTTCATTATCTAATAAGGCTGTAATACCAACTTGTTGCCATCGTTGTTCAGGATGCTCAGCAATGAGTGGTCCCTGTGAAAGATTACAAGTCAAAGTTGTTACTAGCTGACCGTTATAATCAACGATTTCACAAAGTGCGAGGACGTCGTTAATCATTGACACATGGGCAAAACTTTGTGCTTGAGCCTCAAAGCCTGCGAAGGTGGCGAATGGTTCCACAGTCAAGATATTGATCTGAGCGCCAGATGGATCTGAGTATTGGACCAGTTGGCCGCCCCTTGGTTCTCCGATAACGGATAGTCGATTGGTCGAAATGGCTGCTTCAACGGCATCCTGCCACTTGTCATACTTCATACCCATTGCGAAAAGATCTTTACCCATAGGGAAGTATTTTACGACTAATTGACGAATAAACACTCATTGTGGCGGTTGCAGATTTATAACACTATTTCAGCACCTGCTTAGGAGCAATTTTGATATCAGTGTAAATTCTTAGGCTCTAATAAACATGAGCACTAACCGTCTTCGGGATAAGCTATGGATTTCCGCTCGATTTGTTTTCTAGTCAGCACGGAAGTGCTCAAAGGGGTGAGAATAAAAAGCTAAATGGTACTTTTTCGACTGGGACAATTGCTTAACAACGGGAGATTGTCTTTAAGACATAACCAGGTATTGGCTGTATTACAGGTTGCATGGAAGAATAATGTAGTAACGATGACTACACATATGAATGATAAGAAGAAAACCGAAAATTCTACCGAAACAATACTGAAGCGAGCTTTTCGTGGGACGACAGCCATTGTCGGTGCCGACCAACAAGAATCTGAAAGTGGACTCGAACCGGTTTCAGTGCCACAACCGCAGCCTGTTACAGAACCATACTTCAGTGTTGGTGTTAGTGCGGAAGCGCAACCAACGGTGGGTGAGTTAGATCTAGAGGATCGCTCAAGTTTACGTAGCCTTTCGCGCGGAAGATCTTATGCTACGGACCAAGACGATGGTTACGACGTTGAATATCGCAAGTTGCGGTTGGAACGGGTCATTTTGGTTGGGGTGTGGACCGAAGGTACAACTGCTGAAATTGATGCGAATATGCAAGAATTAGCCGCTCTTGCAGAAACCGCAGGCTCAGAGGTTGTCGAGATGTTTTACCAGCGACGTGATCGCCCGGATCCGGGAACATACATTGGCTCGGGTAAAGTGCAAGAGCTAAGAGAGATCGTTGCTGCAACCTCGGTTGATACAGTAATTTGTGACGGCGAGCTTTCACCAGGACAGATGATAGCGTTGGAGAAGGCACTTGACGTCAAAGTTATCGACCGCACGATGCTTATTTTGGATATCTTTGCCCAACATGCGAAAAGCAAAGAAGGAAAAGCGCAGGTTTCCCTTGCCCAGATGGAATATCTGATTACGCGGGTTCGAGGTTGGGGTAGTGCTTTGTCCCGTCAGGCAGGCGGACGTGCTGGTTCCAATGGCGGTGTAGGATTACGTGGTCCCGGTGAAACCAAAATTGAAGCCGATCGACGGAGATTACGCAGTGACATGGCGAAACTGCGAAAAGAAATTGCGGGAATGAAAACAGCCCGTGATGTAAAACGGGCTCAGCGAAAGTCTTCTACAATTCCGCAAATCGCGATTGCCGGATATACGAATGCCGGTAAATCGTCGTTAATCAATGCTCTTACAGGTGCGGGTGTATTGGTGGAGGACGCACTATTTGCAACGTTGGATCCAACTACCCGACGTGCGGAACTCGCTGACGGTCGTTCCGTAGTTTTTACAGACACGGTTGGTTTTGTTCGCCATTTGCCCACTCAATTGGTGGAAGCTTTCAGGTCCACGCTAGAGGAGGTTGTGGAGGCAGATCTTGTTCTCCATGTAGTCGACGGTTCAGACCCATTCCCGCTGAAACAAATTGAAGCAGTAAATGGGGTTATCACTGACATCGTGCGGGAATTGAAAGTTGATGCTCCACCGGAGATCGTTGTTGTGAATAAGATTGATGCTGCAGATCCCTTGGTGCTTGCACAATTGCGGCATGCCTTAGAAGATGTAGTATTTGTTTCTGCGCACACAGGTGAGGGGATCGCGGAACTTGAGGCGCGCATTGAGCTTTTCCTTAATTCTAAAGACGCGCATGTTGAATTATTAATTCCTTTTGCACGCGGTGAAATCGTATCGCGATTGCACAGAAACGGTACGGTATTGCGAGAAGACTATTTGCCAGAGGGCACAGTGATAGAGGTGCGGTTGCCGCACGCATTAGCGGAGGAACTAAAGGAGTTTGTTGTTGGTGAAAACTAACACCACTTTCGGAGGTTCGTTTTGGAGGGGTGTCAATCAACTTGAACATTTGTCCTAGGGCAAGAAATAATAAAGCTTCGTGAGTAAAGCTTCCTGGGGATGGTCCCTACACGGTGATGGGAAAACCATCAAACCGGGTGCTGTGGTTGCGCCCGATGAACGGCTTGATTGGCCCCGCACCATTGGAATAGGTATGCAGCATGTGATAGCCATGTTTGGCGCAACATTGCTGGTGCCAACGTTAACGGGTTTTCCGGTAAACACCACATTACTGTTCTCCGGTCTGGGAACCATGATTTTTCTTTTGGTTACCCGGAACAGATTACCTTCATATTTGGGATCGTCGTTTGCGTTCATCGCACCACTGTTGGCGTCGCAAAGCAGTGGCATCGGCGTTCAACTGGGAGGCGTAGTAGTTGTCGGTCTCGTGCTGGTAGTTATCGGTTTCATCGTTAAACGGCTAGGTAAACGAGTAATTGACCTAGTGATGCCGCCAGCGGTTACTGGCGCGATTGTGGCATTGATTGGTTTGAATCTTGCGCCAGTTGCGGCTGATAATTTTCAAAGTCAGCCGCTAGTTGCGGCGATCACCTTAGCCGCGATTGTCCTATTTACCGTGGCAGGTCGCGGAATGCTTGCCCGGCTAGGCATTTTGCTCGGGGTGATTGTTGGATGGATTTTTGCTGCAGTGACTGGGAACCTCTCTGAAGACGCCGCAGAGACGGTTGCTACAGCGAAATGGATCGGTGTTCCGGAATTCCACACGCCAGAATTCACTGTTTCAGCGGTGCTTATCACGTTACCGGTGGTTGTAGTTCTTATTGCAGAAAACGTAGGACACGTCAAGGCAGTATCCGAGATGACTGGCAAAGATCTCGATGATCTCGCAGGTGACGCGCTTATTGCAGACGGTTTAGGAACTACCTTGGCCGGTGGTTTCGGCGGTTCGGGCACTACTACGTATGCAGAAAATATTGGTGTAATGGCAGCCACCCGTGTGTATTCTACGGCTGCCTACTGGGTAGCTGCGGCGACTGCGGTGATTCTCGCATTCATTCCGAAGTTTGGAGCGTTGATCTTCACAATTCCAGTCGGAGTATTAGGTGGTGCTGCGATGGTTCTCTATGGTCTGATCGGCATGCTTGGTGTTCGAATCTGGCAAGACAACAACGTGAACTTTAATAACCCGGTAAACTTAACCGCTGCCGCAGTGGCGCTCATTGCTGGAATTGGCAACTTGACGCTTACCGTGTTCGGAGTGCAATTAGAAGGAATTGCATGGGGTTCGGTTGGCATCATTATCGGTTACCCGATTCTAAAGAAGCTTTACGTGGCCAGCGGTGAAGGTAAAAACGCTAAGTTTTAAAAAGAATTCGTATTGTGAAGCTGGTAGGCCCCGCTTGGGATGTTGCCTGCTAGCTGTGCTTTTCGACGCCCGGATCGCTTTTGTCACACGGTTGACTTTGGTAGCTCGGCGCGGTTAATCTGGCACAGAGCCAAAGGAGAGATTGTGTAATACGGCATTTTTTAATCGGTAGTTAAATCACTGGTGTGTTGATACAACACCGGTTTTAAGGCTTGCCCTTCGTTCGGAAACGACAGCGGCACACGTTCGCTACCGGTTAATCAAGCGCCAGTATTTTCTCGTTACCTTTGGAGTTTCTTATGGACATTAAGTCCCATCAAAACCATCTTTTCTCTAATAAATATGGGTTGCCGGAAGCCTTACCGGGTGCCAGTGTACCAGTGAGATTATGGTCACCACTATCAGAAATTGATTATTCCGCTCAAAGACAAATTCGTAATGTTGCTGCATTGCCGAACATGCATGGGATAGCAATAATGCCGGATGTTCATTCTGGCAATTCCGTCACGGTTGGAAGTGTGATTGCAATGCGACAAGCAGTATCCCCGGCTGCGGTTGGCGTAGACATTGGTTGCGGAATGATTGCAGTGAAATTGAGTTCAACCATAGCCGATCTCCCGGCTGATCTTGCAGATATCAGGATGGCATGGGAATCGGTTGTTCCTGTTGGGTTTGCAAAACATAAAACCAAGGCTGAAATTTTTAAAACTGACGGGTTCTTTCGTCGAGATTTAAAAAAGTTATATTCCCGCTTCAATCAACTGCGAGTTGATGTGTCGTCTTTGGAAAAAACTAGCGTGCGTCAGTGTGGCACCCTTGGCGGTGGTAATCACTTTATCGAGTTGTGTGCTGATGGCGATGGGGCACTGTGGCTAATGCTGCATTCGGGCTCTAGAGGTATTGGAAAGGCATTAGCTGAACAGCACATAAGCCGGGCACGCAGACTGGAATGGAATAGTGACTTACCAGACCACAATTTGGCAGTTTTCCTGCACCGAGACGAAACAGGCCACGAATTTCAAGAGTGGAACGATTATATGCATGACCTTTATTGGGCGCAGGACTACGCTGCTTTTAGCCGTGAAGTAATGATGGCATCAATTATTGAGCAACTCCGCGTTTTTCTTCCGGGTTTTAGCTGCAGTGAAGCCATAAATTGCCATCATAACTATGTAAGCGAAGAGCGTTTCGACGACTTGGAGCTGGTGATAACAAGAAAAGGGGCGATTAGCGCCCGGCACGGCGAACTGGGAATTATCCCGGGTTCCATGGGAACTGGTGCCTATATTGTGCGCGGGCTGGGAAACGACGCGGCATACTGTTCCGCCTCTCATGGAGCGGGGCGGGTGATGAGTAGGTCGGAGGCAAGGCAGACGTTCAGCATGGATGATTTGCTGGAGCAAACTGCAGGTGTTGAGTGCCGTAAAGATCGTGGGGTTTTGGATGAAATCCCAGGTGCGTATAAAAACCTGGATCGAGTTATCGACTACCAAAGCGACTTGGTTGAGGTTGTTGCGAAACTTGAAACACTCTTGTGTATCAAGGGTTAAGGAATAAAAGTGCTGGTGGATGCCCAAATAACTAGGCGTCCACCAGCACGTACTCATTGAAGGTGTTGCTAAGCGTCGAGATCTTGCTCAATCAGGTCTGCGATTTTTTCCACTGCCTCGGCGTTTTCTGACGTAACAGTCACCTTGGCGCCTTTTTCTGCGCCCATTGCCATGATCATCATTAACGAAGCTGCATCGACCTCTTCGTCTTCCTCACCTTCAAGGTAGAGGAAAATGTCGTCGTCATATTCTGCCGCTGCTTCAGAGATGATGGAAGCAGGACGAGCGTGCAAGCCGACTGCGGAACCTACGACAACTGTCTTGGAAGCCATGTGATGGTCCTTTCTAAAAACCTATCTATATTGTTTGATACGAATGATAGGGAAGAGGGATGTGATTTAAGCCGGAGAAGAAATTTTCTACTCATTTTAGGGTTTCATGCAGCTTCGGCACTGACCCTAGTGATGTGGATAATTTGATCTACGCCTGTGTCCGATTGTATGTGGCATCTTGTGGTTTCGCCACCAATCGGACATGAGATTTTTTGGTTTTTAATGCGCAGCTCGGCAATTTTATGAAGATTATCTATATAACCTGCAGCTTTAGTGTGAAATCCAACTAACGGAGCTTCATGTGTCTGGTTTGGTTACAGAACCGGACCATACCTCCTTTTGGAGGACACATAAGAACTAGCTAGTGGGGACCTTGGGGTTTGCCCGGTTAGTTTCCACGACCAATGGGTTGGGCCAGAATTGTTTGAGTGCGATAACGAAGATAGTAGAGACGATGACACCTGCGGCAATTGCTACCAGCCATGCCCAGATTGGATCGATAGCAAACAGGACGAAGATACCGCCGTGTGGAGCGCGTGAAGCAACCCCAAGGCTCATAGACAATGCACCTGTTACTGCGCCGCCAGCCATCATTGACGGAATTACACGTAACGGATCAGCTGCCGCGAACGGTATGGCACCTTCGGAAATGAACGAAATTCCAAGCAGCCAGGCAGACTTACCATTTTCTTGTTCGGCAGGGGTGAAGAGATTTTTTCGGATTAATGTGGCGAGTGACAGTGCGATTGGCGGAACCATACCAGCCCCCATGACCGCCGCCATGATCGTGAGCGAAGCGGTATCGCCCGTTGAAAGGCCAGCTGTGGCGAACAAGTATGCCGCTTTATTAACCGGGCCACCCAGGTCGAAACACATCATAAGCCCTAAGATGACTCCAAGAACAAGAGCAGACGATCCGGACATTCCAGCTAGCCAGTCCTGTAATGCTGTGAGCACCGCGGCGAGTGGACGTCCTAGGAAGAGGAACATAAGTAAGCCCACACCCAAGGACGCGACCAAGGGGATAATAACGACTGGCATTAGAGAGCCAAGGATACGTGGAACGCGCAGCTGAGCTAACCACATTGCTAGAAGGCCTGCAATGATGCCCGTGATAAGGCCGCCAATAAAGCCCGCCCCAAGTGTGACTGAGATTGCACCTCCGACGAAGCCAGGTGCAATGCCCGGGCGACCAGCAAGGGCATAGGCGATATATCCAGATAATGCAGCCACGACGAAGCCCATGGCAGCCTGTCCGATGGCAAAGAATACCGCTCCGAGATACAGGCTTAGCCCAGATCTGTCGAATGACATTTGGGCGCCGTCGATAAGCAGTGAATGGCCAGGAAGATTGGTAATGGAATATTCCGTGGCGATATGCATCCATCCGTTGGCCATATCGTAACCGCCGACGAGGAAGCCCAAAGCTAGTAGCAATCCGCCAGCTGCCACGAATGGAACCATATAGGATACGCCAGTCATGATGGCTTGTTGCAGTCGTTTTCCGATGCTAAGACTGCTTGCTGCCGCAGCGGTAGTGTCATCAGATGGAGCTCCTGTAGCTCCTGAGACCCGTGGAGCTTGCGGGTTAGAAACCGCAGCAATTGCTTCATCAATCATCACACTAGGCTCGTTAATTGCCCGCTTGACACCAGATTCGATCACAGGTTTGCCAGCGAAACGCTGCCTATTTTTCACTCCGATATCGGTTGCAAAAATAACAGCATCGGCGTTTTGAACAATGTCGTCAGCAAGCGGCGTGATTGAGGAGGATCCCTGGGTTTCTACGTGCAATACGACGTCGTCGCGATCGGCTGCTGCCTGGGCTAATGAATCTGCTGCCATGTATGTGTGCGCAATTCCGGTTGGGCAGGCTGTTATGGCTGCGATCGTGAAGGTGCCTTTGTCAGCAGGTACGTTCTTGGTCACGTGGGAAGTTGGTTCCGAGGAAACCTGCGGGGTTTTTTCTGGTGTCTTCACCACACCTGTCACTAATGTGACGAGTTCTTCCTTGGTCGATGCGCTGCGAAGTGCAGAAACGAATTCTTTACGCACCAGGGCACGTGCCAATGTTGAGAGGATTTTTAAATGTGTTTTTCCAGCCCCAGCTGGTGCTGCAATCAAGAAAATGAGGTCTGCCGGGCCATCGGGGCCAGAGAAATCTACTGGACTGCTGAGCCTGGCAAATGCCAGTGTCGGTTCCTCGACGGCTTCCGATCGGCAGTGCGGAATGGCTATCCCGCCGGGAACACCCGTTGGGGATTTTTGCTCTCTGGCGATGGCGTCGTCGAAAAGCAATTCTGCGTTGGTAGCACGCCCGGCAGAAGTCACCGCTACTGCCAGGTTTTTAATTACTTCAGATGGGGTATCACCAAGATTAGCGTCCAATTCAACTAACTGTGGTGTAATGATGTTCTCAGACATATACAGTCCTTAGATAGTGGGCAACAGTGTTGGGTTTTTAGTTGTCAAACTTAACTAGGTCGGGTGTTGGCTGTCGCATTTCTCGCGTCCATTTCTAGCCTCAACGGCTACCGGAGTGGGCGTACAGAAACCATACTTGTATCTACTTGATCTGGGGTGGGAATCGTTGTTCCTGGCAGCATAACCGCCGCTTGTCCGTATGCAACTCCCAACGCTAGGGCATCTGCGAGGGCGAGTCCCGCAGCTTGACCCATAACGAAACCTGCCAAAGTACAATCACCCGCACCAACCGTTGAAACGACTTGGGTGGGTGGTGTGTTTGCTACCCAGGCAGTTTCGGAGGTGGCAAGGACGGCCCCTGCGGCTCCTAGCGTTATCAATGCCATTTCGACACCTTTGGCTACCAGTTGATTCGCTGCTGAAACTACTGGGAGATAATCTCCGTTCATAGCCGCTTTTTCTAGATCTTCCCCCGCTACGCCTATTATCTGGCCAAGTTCAATGCTGTTGGGAGTAAGTAAGGTAGGAGCATCCTTCGGTAGTGTCGCAGCTACTTTTAAAAGGGGTTCGTTAGAAGTGTCAACCGCAATTTTTGGTGCTGGGGAAGAACTATTTCTGAGCAAACGAATCATGCGTGTGTACCAGTCAGTTGCTACTCCCGGCGGCAATGAACCAGCAAGTACCACCCAATCAGCGTCTTTTGCTTGAGCTAGGATTTCTGCCTCTAATGCCTGGACATCGGAATCACTCAATTGCGCACCAATACCATTGAGTTTCGTGGTTTCGCCATCTGGGTCCGCCAACGTTGTATTTACTCTGACTGGGAAATCAGTGGGGGTTGTCGAAAACGGCAACCCTATTTCGTGGACAAGCCCGAGAAACGGATCATCATCGGATGCCGGAAAAATGGCCACGGTTGCTTTATTGGCTTTATACACGGCATGCGCCACATTGACGCCCTTGCCACCAGCTACAGACACTGCGGCGCTCAACCGCATTACTGTGCCTGGGACGAGCTTTTCTGTGAGCTGAAATGTCGAGTCGACGCTTGGATTGGGGGTGGCCGTGATAATCATGGAATCACCATTCTTGTGTTAAATGGGCAGAGTTTTTGGGAAAAATCTTCAGGTGCTTGTCGATCCGAAACAACGGTATCTATTTCAGAAAGCCCAGCAAAAGAAACTGCGGACTCACGGTTGATCTTCGTGGAATCGCACAAAACAACAGAGTATTTAGCTTGTTTAATCATGAGTGATTTAATTGTTGCTTCGCGTGGATCCGAGGTGCTTAATCCATGCGCGATGCTAAGTCCATTTGTGCCCATAAAAGCAATATCAGCACGTAGTCGCTGAAGTTCATTCACGGCTTGTGGCCCTACGATCGCTTGGGTTCGTGGTTTTACGATGCCGCCCAGGATGGTGACAGAAGAGACTCCAGCCGACGCTAAAGTATGAGCAATATTTGGAGAATTGGTCACGATATTCCATTGCTGGCCAACATATGTACGAGCGAGTGTTTGGGCGAAAGCCTCGGTTGTTGAACCAGCATCAATAAACATTGCTGCATTTGGCCCAGGAATGAAAGTAACGCCGATCTGTGCAATGGAGTTTTTGCGTCGCTGGGATTGTTGGATTGGCAGGTCATCGTACTCATCAACAGCACGTAGTTCGCTGGGTTTGGTGGACGATCCGGAAACCGCACCGCCATGAACCCTACGCAGCATTCCGTTTGTTTCTAGAAGTTTGAGATCCCGCCTAATTGTTTCTGCGGTGACATTGAACCGATTGGCAAGATCGGAAACAGTGCAACGTCCATGCTGATTAGTGATAGCGGCAATGAGGGATTGACGATTGGAAACTTCGGTAACGGTGGACATGGTTGTTCCGGGGTCACCTCCTTAAACTCCGAAACGTACGACGAATGTTAGCGTTTTTGTATGCATTAGTTATTGTCTATGCATCAACGGGGGTGTGTTGTGGGAAATAACATATCTAATGTTGTCTTTCTCGAATGTTGGGGAGATTCCAGGCAAAACGCCACTTTTCGACGCGCTGTCTTGTGGAAAATGTTGGATTTTATAGTAATTTTATGCCCATTTATTTTTGATTGTCAATGGATTGCGGAAATAATTGTTTTGATTTTCTGTGTTTTTTGGTTGCGGTGCTGTGAATTTTATGGTGTCCTATTCTTAATACCCACTCCAATGTGAAGACAGGTGACTGACAGTGAATAGTGTGAATAATGGCACTGTTTTTAAAGGCACTGCTGTGGTTCCCGGCGTTCGTTACGCTAAGGCAGTATGGATTAGCCCCCGGCCGGAACTTCCGCAAGCAGGTGATGTAATTAGCGAAGGGCAGCGTGAAGCCGAACAAGAGCGATTCATCCAGGCCGCCGATACCGTAGCCCAACGGCTAACCAGTCGTTCGGAGCATGCAGAGGGAGCTGCCGCCGAGGTTCTCAAAGCTACTGCGAGCATGGTTAACGATCGTGGTTGGCGTAAAGCCGTAATTAAGGGAATCCAAGGTGGACACCCAGCACCGTATGCGGTTGTTGCGGCAACGACAAAGTTTATTACTAAGTTTGAAGCCGTTGGTGGGGTGATGGCGGAACGCACCACGGATTTGCGCGATATTCGAGACCGCGTGGTAGCGGAGTTACGTGGTGAACCTGAACCTGGACTACCCGATGTCAATGAACGGGTTGTTTTATTTGCTGATGATCTTTCTCCCGCTGATACGGCAGCGCTGAATACTGACTACTTTGTGGGGTTGGTAACCGAGCTTGGTGGTCCGACATCACACACTGCGATTATCGCGCGTCAACTTAACGTTCCGTGCGTCGTTGCAGCCGGCGAAAAAGTGAAAGACATCAACCAAGGCGACATGGTGTTGGTTGACGGCTCGTTGGGCACGATCACGGTTGGAGCAGATCCAGAAACGGCGAAGGAAGCGGAACAAGAATCTAAACTCCTAGCCGAACGAATCGCTCAGTGGCGGGGACCTGCAATGACGAAAGACGGTCATCGGGTTCAACTGTTAGCTAATGTGCAAGATGGCGATGCAGCCCGCATCGCGGCCACACAGACACAAGCCGAAGGCATTGGCCTTTTCCGTACCGAACTGTGTTTCCTAAGCGCGACAACCGAACCTTCGGTTGACGAACAAGCGGAAGTCTACAAAAAGGTACTTGAACAATTCCCGGACTCGAAGGTGGTTGTCCGATCGTTAGATGCAGGATCTGACAAGCCAGTGGCATTCGCTACCATGGCCGATGAAGTGAATCCAGCTCTGGGCGTGCGTGGTTTACGTGTTGCCCGCGCAAATGAAGAACTTATGACCAGGCAGCTAGACGCAATCGCTAAGGCTTCTGAAGAACTTGGGCGCACCGAAGAAACATCACCAACATGGGTAATGGCACCTATGGTTGCGACAGCGCGTGAAGCAAAGTGGTTCGCTGGATTGTGTGCGGAACGCGGATTGACTGCGGGTGCAATGATCGAAGTTCCGGCAGCGTCGTTGATGGCGGACAAGATTATGCCGCACTTGGATTTCGTGTCTATTGGAACAAACGACCTTACCCAATATACGATGGCCGCCGACAGACTTTCGCCTCAACTGGCATACCTAACCGATCCGTGGCAACCTGCTGTCCTGCGTTTGATTGAGCATACATGCAAAGAAGGTCAACGTTTTAATACTGCAGTAGGTGTATGCGGCGAAGCCGCAGCAGACCCACTATTGGCCTGCGTCCTTACAGGCTTGGGCGTCAATTCTCTCTCTGCGGCATCGACTGCGATCGCTGGCGTAGGTGCGCAACTGGCAGCAGTTGATTTTGAAACCTGCAAACGAGCAGCTCAGGCAGCGCTTAATGCTGAAGGAGCAACAAATGCACGTGCGTTGGTGCGAGAGATTTTGCTAGGGGAGTAACCCTCATAATTGTTTTAGTGCCCGCTCGATTGGAATTGATCGAGCGGGCACCATTCGTAGGCAGGTGTCTAAATTAATTTGCAATGATTACTTGTACGTCGCGTTCGCGTAGTGCTTTGACAAAAGACTCAGGTGCATTGGCGTCGGTTATAAGGACGTCAATATCAGCCACTGTGCCAAAACTAACTAGATAATCTGTCCCCATTTTTGTAGAGTCACAAAGAACAACAACCTTGTGTGCATTGGTAATCATCGCAGATTTTATTGCCGCTTCTTGAGAATCCGCAGTTGAAAGACCATGATCAAGGGTCAAGGCATTGGTGCCTATGAATGCGACTTCTGCCCGCATTAGAGCAAGGGTACGAAGTGCGGTATCGCCGACAACTGCTTGCGTGATGCCACGAACCGATCCGCCAAGTAATTGGATTTCATCTAATCCGGAGTTAGCCAGTGTAAGTGCAATCGAAAGGCTATTGGTAACGATTGACCAATGCTTTGCTGATGGCTGCATGGCAATCATTTCAGCTAGTGCGGCGGTAGTGGTGCCTGCGTCAAGGAACATTCCGCCTTGGGATTCTGGTAGAAATTGTAAGGCGGCTTGCGCGATGGCGTTCTTCGCGCTTGAAGCAGAGCGGGCACGCGCGTCCAAACTGTACTCGGTAGTTTGAAACGTTTGATTGGCAACCGCACCGCCATGAACCCGGTGCACTACTCCTTCGCGATCAAGCACAGCTAAGTCACGTCGAATCGTTTCCGCGGTAACGTCGAATCGTGCGGCCAATTCGGTTACATTGACGCGACCTTCTACCGCAGTGAGAGAGGCTATCTGGCGGCGACGTTCCTCCGAGTACATTCTTTCGACGCTCCTTTAATGTGCAATATCAAAAACAATCTCAACATCAACTATGGCTTGGTTTTGTCCGATTGCTTATTGGTCTGATGTGCTTACTTTGTTTATTCTTGCATGCCTTAAGCCCACGCAACCGCAGAATTCAAAAGTGAATTCATGCATTTTCGGACATAAAAGAAGGACCCTACCAGATTTTTTAAAGCTAAATGCAGGAAAATCCAACACGATTGTTGGATTGAAAGTGGTTTTGTGATCTCCAATACACCCCCTTTATGGGGGTGTATATTGTGAGGTTGTGATGGGTTTCTATAGTGCTAAAGCGGGCAATGAAAGATTTATTCCACAGCTTGTTTCTAGCAGGATGTTACTCAAAGCTTACGCATAACAGAAACGACTTTTCCGAGGATTTCCGTTTCAGCGGTGACAGGGATTGGGGTGAATGCTTCATTGTGGGGGAGAAGCCATGTTCCGCTTTCATCTTTAAAGAATTCTTTGACGGTCGCCTCCTCGTCAATCATGGCAGCAACAAACTCGCCTTGCTCTGCAACTTTCTGGGAGCGAATTACCACCCAGTCACCATTGAGGATTCCGGCATCTCGCATGGATTCGCCCACAACCTGGAGCATGAATAGATCGCCATTGCCAACTATTTCTTCGGGAAGAGGGAAGTAGGCAGATACGTTTTCCTCTGCCAGTATCGGGTTCCCGGCGGCTATGCTGCCAACCACTGGGATGAACTGGGGGGATGATGCTTCCTCGGAGGGGGGTGTTAGAGTATTTTTTCCAGTCTTGGTTTTGGGGCCAGCTTTGGGTAAATCATCACCGGGGAGAGTGCGAACATCGACAGCGCGAGGCTTATTGGGATCGCGGCGTAAAAAGCCCTTGCGTTCAAGCTCTTTTAGTTGGTAGGCCACTGAAGACGTGGATTGGAGTCCTGCGGCATCGCCGATCTCCCTGATGCTCGGTGGATAACCGCGAAGGATTACGGCATCGCGAATTACTTGAAGTATGCGCCGTTGGCGTTCCGTTAGTGAGTCAAGATCGGATTTTCCGGTGGGTGTTGCGGTTGTTTTTTTCCGGGGCATGAATTCTCCTAGGTTGGTCTGTCGATTAATGATTCTAGTCTTTGTTCGAACAAACTGCACGTTTTTTACAAAAAATGTCGCTTAAATTCTTCTTCGTGTTGTTCGATAGTGCAGCTCTTTTGCCTTATAGCCTAGTCGAACACCGCTTTTTTAAACACACTTGTTTGAAAATATTTCGAAAAATCTTGACAACCATTTGTTCGAAGCGCATAATTCGAATCAGATTAGATTTTCGAACAAATAAGCGGTGAATGGCCGGTCTGTGTTGGTCTGAAACGATATCCTGCTTTCAATTGTTTAAACCAAAAATACTAAGGAGAAGAAAATGACCATTACTTCGGGAAATGTTTATCAAAAAAACGGTTCATTGCTGCCTCATAACAAGATCGTGCCCCTGCAACGGTCTCGTGGGGCTGAACTAGTGGTGCCTCCGGCAGATACCTGGGATGGTGATCGTCTTCCCCTTGGAGTTAGTGGTATTCACCAGGTTCGAACGTTAAGTGCATATGGGCGTTGCGCCACACCCGCATCCATCCCGGTGGACAAGCTTAATTCCGATCACATTGATGCGGATTCTTGTTCGAATTGGAAAACGGTTTCTAGTTCGACAGACTCTTATGAACCACAGGTTGGTGGATTGAAAAACTACATATTTGGTTTGTTGTTTGGTTCGATTATTGGTATCGGTTTTTACCTTACTGGACAGGTCGGCATCGATGATACTGCGGTGGAAAGCGACTATCCTGCGGTTGCTTATTCGAATGGTGGTGCGGGTTCGCAGTAGTGACAGTGCTTTGCAGTGGTATTCACCAGGGCGCATTTGTGAGCAATCATCAACTAACAAGTACGATGTTATTGTTTAGAACGTGCGCGTACCAGGATTCTGGTTAAGGAGCAATGATGCATTGTCCATTCTGTCACCATGAACAATCTAAAGTCATCGATTCTCGGGTAATTGATAGTGGCACCGCCATCCGGCGGCGGCGTGAATGCGCCTCCTGTTCTGGCAGATTTACCACGATAGAAAAGGCTCAGTTACTGGTTGTTAAGCGAAATGGGCTGACAGAACCATTCAGCCGGGAAAAAGTTATCGTTGGTGTACGCAGGGCATGCCAGGGTAGGGACGTTGGCGATGATGCATTGAAACGATTGGCTCAGGAGGTCGAAGAAACTGTGCGTAGCCATGGCAGTTCCCAGATACACGCTAATGACATTGGTCTTGCAATACTGGAGCCATTGCGTGAGTTGGATGAAGTTGCATATTTGAGGTTCGCTTCAGTGTATAAGTCATTCGAATCAGCTGAAGATTTTGAATCGGAAATCCGTTTGATGAATCGACGGGATCGAAATGCTAATTAGACCTTGGTTACCGTAGATTGGCGATCTTTTTAGCAATTTTCGATTCTGAAACCTTTTCCGTCGTCCCTAATCGCTGCGCAAATAAGCTAACTCGAAGTTCTTGTAGTAGCCAGCAAACTTCTTTGACCTCGGTTGTTTTTTCTCTTCCCCTTGGTAGTTGTGCAAGTCTATTTTTTAGCTGATCTTCTAACCTGTTGATAGTTTCTTGTCGGTCAGCGTCCCGATCCGGATTTACAGACATATCGTCAAGGCGGGTGGTTACGGCCTGTAAATATCTTGTTAAATGCTTTAATCGCGACATACCGTGGATTGCCAAGGCGTTGGGAGGAAGAAGGAATTCAAGTTGGTGTGAAATATCATCGATCCCCGGCCCTTCCCATTTGTCCAATTCGTGACGGATAGCCAAATATTGGGCCAACGCTGGTGCCAATGTCACAATAGTTTGCCGTACGATCGTCGGTATTCGTGGTGAGATTTGCTGCAACAGATTCTTGAAAGCTGCTGGTGTTCGAACCGGGCCGCCCAAGGCAAGTAGTTCGTCTCGAATGGCAGCTACGCGCGCGTCTTCAACTAAGCCGGTAGCTCCGCCATGCGGATAGTTTTCGACAGCGACCCGCTGTTGAAGCGGCAGACCGTTGAGCATTTTCTGCGGGGTTACCTGTATTTTTCGTAATAAAAGGGTAAGTGTTGTGGTCAACATGGCAGCATCAGCCTCCGCCTTGGTGCCCAATACCTTTAGAGCTACGCCATCACCCGTGGCAACCAGTGCTGGATAAGCTGTAACGTTTTGACCATCAACCGTGGTTACAACTTCTTCCGCGATAACGCCTAGGGTCTGATCGGTCCATTCCGCAGTGGCTTTTTGTTCGATGTCTTTACTGACCCGAGAAACTGAGGATTTAATTTGACCTGCTCTACGAGTTTTGAGTTCTGCCAGGTTTTTATCAGAGTCGATAATCTTTCCACGTTTATCTACGGCGGCAAAAGTTATCTTTAGGTGTGGTGGTAATTTATGTATTTTGAAATCTCCCGCAGCTATGCCAGAACCACCTATTGTATGTAGTGCATTTGCAAGTTGTTGCGTCAATCCACCTGGCTTTTGAGGATCTAAATGTGGAAGTGCTAACCGGGCAAAATCTGGTGCAGGAACAACAGTGCGGCGTAACGGCTTGGGCAGGGTCTTGATGAGTTCGGTTATAAGCTCCTCCCGCATTCCGGGAACTAACCATTCGAACCCTTCCGGTTTCGTCCCGGCTAGCAGGGGAACTGGAATGTGGACTGTCACGCCATCACCTAAAGTCCCTGGCATAAATTGGTAGCTCAGGTCGAAGGTTAGCGATCCATACGCCCATGTATCAGGAAATGCGGATTCTGTGATGCAATCCGCTTCCTCGGTGACAAGAGCATCTGGATCGAAGTCAAGAAGTCGCGGCTGTTTCCGATAGGTTGCTTTCCACCACTTATCAAAACTGGGCCCAGAAGTGACGTCGGTTGGGATCCTAGCGTCGTAAAAAGCGAATAGTGTATCTTCGTCAACAACAATGTCTCTTCGGCGGGCACGATCTTCCAACTCTCGTGCGGTTTGGAGCATTTGATCGTTGTGTTTGTAGAAGTCATGCTGGGTATTCCATTGCCCCTCAACCAGTGCATGTCTGATAAACATCTCTCGTCCTAGATCGATATTTATCCGATGGAGCGGGACTTTGCGACCGGTGATTATAGGAACCCCGTAGAGAGTAGATGTTTGTTCGACCATTGCTGTAGCCTGCTTGGTCGACCAGTACGGGGCGGAATACTGGTGTTTGAGCAGGTCCTTCGCCAGGTTTTCTATCCATTGTGGTTGTATCTGGGCGACTCCTCGTGCCCACAACTGGGAAGTTTCAACCAGTTCCGCCGCCATAACGTATTCGGGTTTAGCCTTAGACAAAGCGGACCCAGGGAAAATTTTAAAGTTGGTGTTCCGGCAGCCAAGGTACTCTCGCGTTTGTTCATTGCGGATGCCAATATGGGAGAGCAACCCCGCCAATAATGACTGATGTACCGCATCAGATACTCCGGATAAATCGGCCAGGGGAGATGAAATGACATTGTCGGCAGCACTGGCACCTAGCCGTTCCCACCCTAGTTGGTCGATCACATTGTGCAATTGGCGAACCAAGTCAAACCACTCTCGTATTCGCATGTAATGCAGAAATTCCGTCTGCATCCGTCGTCGAAAAGCATTACCACTGGTATCGGCGCGGAGTTGAGTGATGTATTGCCACAATAAGAGTAACGAAACGAAGTCTGAATTTTTATCTTTAAACCGGGCATGCAGTTGGTCGGCTTGCGCTTGGTGTTCTAAAGGGCGTTCCCGTACGTCCTGAATTGTTAATGCCGCCACGATGATTATTACTTCAGACAAACAACCTTTTCTATGCGCTTCCACCAACATTCGAGCCATTCGGGGATCCACGGGAATACGCGCAATACTTTTACCAATCTTGGTTAGCTTTGGCATACCAGACGGGGATTGTGATGTATGCAGTGCTCCTAGTTCGTTGAGTAATAACAGCCCATCGCGAATGGCGCGAGTATCTGGCGCTTGGACAAAGGGAAAATCCTCGATGCTGCCTAACCTCAAGGCAGCCATTTGCAAGATGACGCTTGCTAAGTTGGTGCGAAGAATTTCTGGATCGGTAAATTCTGGGCGTGATTCGAAGTCTTCTTCGGAATATAACCGGATAGCGATTCCGTCCGCTACGCGGCCACAACGTCCTGAACGTTGGTTCGCACTGGCTTGGGAAATAGGCTCGATAGGTAGTCGCTGGACTTTCGTGCGAGTTGAATAACGCGAAATCCGCGCAGTACCAAGATCTACAACAAAATGAATTCCTGGAACCGTAAGTGAGGTTTCTGCGATATTCGTAGCCAGAACGATACGGCGACTACCATGTGGCTGAAAAACTTTATGCTGCTCTTGGTTAGATAACCGACCGTAGAGGGGAACAACTTCAACTCCTCGCCAGTTTTTACTTTCCAAAACCTCGCGTGCATCTCGTATGTCGGACTCGCCGGGGAAGAAGCACAAAATATCGCCGTCACCGTACCCCATGAGCTCTTCAATAGCGGAAATGAGTCCGTCAATAGGGTCTATGTCAATCAGTTTTTCGCCGTGTTGTATCTTCAGCGGGCGATAGAGAATCTCCACTGGATACGTTCGCCCCGACACTTCGATGATCGGTGCGGGATTTCCAGAAGCGTCGGCGAAGTGACGTGCGAATCGCTCGGGGTCAATCGTCGCGGAGGTGATAATCACCTTAAGGTCAGGTCGCTTGGATAAAAGTTGCTTGAGATAGCCAAGTAAGAAATCGATGTTGAGACTTCGCTCATGCGCCTCATCAATGATGATGGTGTCATATGCGTTTAGGTATCTATCACGTTGCATTTCTGCGAGTAAAATACCGTCGGTCATTAGTTTTACTGCGGTGTGCGGTTTCACGTTGTCATCAAACCGAATTGCATATCCAACCGACTCGCCTATGTCTTGTTTCAATTCACTGGCAATTCGTTCTGCCACTGTTCGAGCCGCTAACCGGCGTGGTTGCGTATGCCCGATCAGTCCCCGGCGACCACGACCGATGTCGAGACAAATCTTCGGAATCTGGGTGGTTTTGCCGGAACCGGTTTCGCCAGCGATGATGACTACTTGATGCGAGGCTATTGCCTCCGCGATATCGTCTCGCCGTGCAGACACCGGAAGCGAATCTGGGTAAGAGATATCAGAGATTAAGGCGTCTCGCTTTTCGACGACAGCTGTTGCGCGTTCAATATCTGCAGCAATGGCTGCGAATGCTTTGGATGTGCGAGCTTTTGCTAATCGACGCCGAAACACATGTTCATCCGCGATCGTCACCTGTGTTAGCTTCGCGATCAACGGGGTTCGTAACGATATAGCCTCAGCAGTATCTGGTTGCGGATGGGGGTGATCGCCTGTAGCAGGACGACGGCTGCTTGATGTTACTTTTCTTGGATGGTTATTGTGTTTCATAGTCATAGCTGTTGAGCGATTTTAGCAGTTAAGTTGCCATATTTAGGATTCAAGAGTTTTAGGTCTACAACTGATCGGGCACTTAACAAATGAGATTCACAAAAATCAGAATCTGTAGATCGGCGAATTTTTCTAGAAGATTCTCTAGAATATTCACATGTGCGGCGTTGTCTTCATGGTTCTCGCTGATCAAATGACCATGGGTACAACGTGGCTACTAGCTCCGCAGACTTATTGCCGACAAAGGTTTCGTATCGAATGCTCGGTGTCGATTTCCATTTCGGGTTCGTCTTGGTACAAAAAGTCACGAAAGGATTTTTGTTTTGACTAACAACCAAAACAACAATGGTTGGCCTGATCCACAGGATCAGCCGCAAAACAATAGCCCGGCTGAACCACCCCAGAATCAGCCATACGAAGGGAACAGTGGCAATTATCCCAGTGGGAATAATCCACAACAACCAGCCAGCCCGGATAACAATACACCTTACGGCACGGGGACCCCAACCGGCCCAAACATGACTAGCTATCCCCAAGACAGCTATGGCCAGTACCCAGCTCAAGGTGGTTATCCGCAGGGAGGGCAAGGCCAACCAGGACAGCCGCAAGGAGCATACGGACAAAGCGGTTATCCCCAAAGCGGTTACGGTCAAGAAAGCTATGGGCAGGCAAACCAACAAAACCCTGCTGCTATGCAACCAGGTCAAACTCCTATTCAAGGTGGCTATCCGCAGGGTAACTACGGTCAACCTGCTTACCAACAACCACAGCCACAGGGCGGCTATGGTCAAAGTCCTTATGGTTCATCAGGCTACCCAGCTGGTGGCTACAATCAACACAATGCTTACGGGCAACCCACCACTGTGGGAACCGGCGTGGTTGGGTTCAACCCGCTATTCAACGTCAATATGGTTACCCGGGAAAAAGGCATTGCCATCATGTCGGCAATCACCTATGGCTTTAAGGCAGTTTTCCAGAACCCTGTTTTATGGATCGTCGGAGCACTGGTGTACTTTGTCGTAGCGATTACCCTTGGGATGCTTTTAGGCGTCGGACAGGCTTTGTTCGCGTTCCAAGATACTGGCCTGGATCCGGAAAATCTTAGCACGTACTCAGAGCCATCCTTGGTGGGAATCATCATTAACTTTTTGAGCTATATACCTTTGATTCTCTTGATGCCCGTGATTCAAACTGCAGCATTGCTGCAACTTGATGGTAGTGCAGTGACTTGGGATGCCATTAAGTCACGAATGAACTATTCCCAAGCATTTTTTGCATCGATCTTGGTAGCGGTTATAACGGGCATACCGCTTGTTATTCAGCAGTTTTTAGCCTCTGATATGACCTTTGTGGATGCATACGGCAACCTGCAGTTCGATTCAGGAAAGTTTGTCATCTCCCTGTTTCTCGGGTTGGTCGTATGGTTACTAAGTTTCTTCCTCATATTCGCGACCTACTTTGCTGTTGAATCGCGTGCTACCGCAACTGAGGCGATCACGCAAAGTGTCAAAGCAGTACTCAATAACTTCTTCCCAATACTCGGCTGCATGATCCTCATGGGCTTGATTGCTATATTTGGTACAATCTTCACACTTTTTATTGGCATCATAGTGTTTGGTCCGGCATCGCTGAATGCCACAACACATGTGTACCGTCAGGCGACAAAAGCCCCCTATCCGGAAATCTAAAATTGCCTTGAGCCGTTAAATAAATGAGATGCCGCCCAAGTTCAAAAACTTGGGCGGCATCTCATTTACTTCTGCTACCTTAACTGCGCGGTAAACTCCGCAATCTGGCGCTATTGACTTTGGGCTATAACATGCCGGAATGCATCTGTGATGAGTTCACCTAGAAGAGTGAAATCGTCTGAGCGGGTAGACGAACCTCGGTGAACAATACCTACCCGACGAGCAGCCGACACCGATGGCGCGAACTTCGCAGTGGCGACACCGGGTCGAGAGCATTCGATGGGTACAGCTGATTCCGGAATGACAGTGCACCCTAAATTACTCGCGATGAGTTGCATTACGGTGGTTAGGCTTGACGCCCGAGTCTCAGTGTGGCTTGCTGTCATCGGATTGTATTCTGCCTGTCGACATAAATCGACAACCTGATCACGCAAACAGTGTCCGTCATCAAGCAGTAACAGGGAGATGTCCTTAATGTCATCCAACACTAGATCTTCCCGACCCGCATACTTATGGTTACTCGGCACAACCATGCGGAACTTCTCCTCGTAAAGCGAAATTTCATTCAAACCAGCGGTACTGGTTGGTACTGCAACCAATGCACAGTCAATGGCTCCATCTCGCAGCATCTGTAGCAGGTGTTTGGTTTGGTCCTCGATAATCTGCAGCTCTAACTCTGGGTATCTTTCACGAACGAGGTCAATGATGGTGGGAAGTAAATATGGCGCGATGGTCGGAATGATTCCGATAGCCAGCGGACCCGAGAGAGTACCAGTTGCGCCGTGTGCATGAGCTAAAAAATTGTCAGCGGCATCAAGTGTTGCCTTGGCGAGGGGAAGGAGCTTTTCACCGGCTGGGGTTACAATAACGCGCCGGGTCGAGCGTTCAATAAGTTGAATATTAAGGCCCGTCTCGAGTGCAACGAGTGCTTGGGAGAGCGAAGGCTGTGAAATATTGAGCTTGGTCGCCGCGGTTCCAAAATGCTTGTTTTCAGCGATGGTTACGAAAGTGCGAAGCTGTGCCAATGTGGGGCGATACTCTTTTATGCTCATGTCAAAAGCCTATATGCAAAGGTTAGGGGGTCGTGGAATAGTTATCGAGCTGTATTAGGGATGGCAATTAATTCACCCCCATTTGTAGGGGGTTCTTATTGGACTTTCTCTCAACACATGCTCTGAAGTCTGTGTATGTGAAGTATATCCCCAAAACAAAGAAAACCTTAAAAATCTTAAGTCAAAATAAGACATTTTCGAGAAAAATAGGGTTTATGGGGGTAAAAACATAGGATTTTATAACCCCCGTAGGTCTCAGTATTCGATAGATAACGTTTCGAACCGTACTTCGCCAACCTCATCGGAAGCATCAAAATCGACGATGCCGACAACACTGAAAGCGTTATCTTCCTGGGGATCCTTCATAATTTGTCTGACTTCCCATCTCCGCCCATTCTTTTTCAACATGAAATACTCTGGGCCACGGGCGTCTGGTCCAACATCCATATCGCTGTATTCCTCAAAATATGCATCCATAGCGGTGGGGAAGTCCGGCGGATTGTCTAAATATTCCACCATTTGTTGCAACTGTTCTTCTTTTTCTAGTGCGAAAAGCTGAACAATCCGGAACATGGTATTACGCACCATGATGGAGAAGGCCCGTTGATTGGCGGTTAGTGCTGTTGGGTCCTCCATTCCAAAGGCTAATTCCCTAGCAACCGTATCGGCGGAGATAGGGGCATCTGGATCCGCCATCCGGGCCCATTCGTCGACAAGCGACGAATCTACTTGGCGGACTACCTCGCCCAACCAATTGATCACGTCAGCTAATTCCTCCGTTATGTATTCCTGCGGGATTGTATGCTGCAATGTGCGCCAGGCATCGGTAAGATATCGCAAAACGACGCCTTCGCCGCGGGCCATTGCGTAGGTTGCGATGACGTCCGAGAACGTCATTCCGTGTTCGATCATGTCTCGAACCACAGACTTTGGCCTTAGTTCGAATTCCCTAGCCCATGGGTGCCCCTTGCAATAAATGCCAAAGGCATGCTCCAACTCTTCTTCCAAGGGTTTAGGCCAAGTTATCTCTTCAATTATCGCCATGCGCTCGGAATAGTCGACACCCTCCAATTTTAAAGCCGCTAGTTCCTCAGCGCGTGCTTGTTTTTGCTGAGCGATAAGTAATGCGCGTGGATCTTCAAGGATGGCTTCGAAGATACTAATTACATCCAAGGTAAAAGATGCGGAGTCACGATCTAGTAATTCCAGTGCTGCTAGAGCGAAAGGAGCCAACGGCTGATTTAGTGCGAAATCACGTTGCAGGTCTTCGGTTATGTGATACAGCCTGCCTGCAGAATCGGGAGTGTCTAGTTTTACTATGATTCCAGCATTCACCAACCCGCGAAATAGCTCCAACGCCTTGAGAATATCGTTATTTTGGGCCGAACGACTATTGTGACTTCCTCTTAAGAGTTTCTTTAGATGCATGTACCCGTCCCCAGGCCGGGCAATAACATTCAGCAATAGGGAATTAGATACACGGAATTGGCTGGTGAGATCTTCCGCTTGGGCTTCGATAAGCCGGAGGTAGGTCTTCTCAGTCCATACCACCTCACCATCCCGGGCAGTCTTCTTTCGTAGCTTTTTAATCTTAGCCGGGTCTGATCCGGCACGTTGCCGTAATCGCCAGTTCTCAACTTCGTGTTCAGTTGCCTGAATGACGACATACCCGACAGTATCGTACCCAGCTCTACCCGCCCTTCCAGCGATTTGATGAAACTCTCGGGAGGCTAGTATTCGGCTGCGACTACCGTCAAATTTCGCCAATCCAGAAAACAGCACCGTACGAATCGGAACATTAATTCCGACGCCCAACGTATCTGTGCCGCAGATAACTTTAAGCAAACCTGTTTGCGAAAGTTTTTCTACCAATCGGCGATATTTGGGCAACATGCCGGCGTGGTGCACTCCAATGCCGCGTCGCAGTAGTTTTGACAGGGTGTGGCCGAACGTTGTGGTGAACTTAAAATCACCGATTTCTTTAGCTATGCGTAATTTTTGTTCATCAGATATGATGCTGCCCAAGCTAGTAAGCGACTGCGCCCGCTCTACTGCTTCCTTCTGGGTAAAATGAACTACGTAGATGGGGGCTTTGTCGGTTGCCAGGAGCTTTTCGACGGTTTCATGTATCGGTGTATACACAAATTCGAACTCTAACGGTACTGGACGTTCTGCATTAGTACCGATTAACGATGTGGTTCGGTTAGTACGGTTACTCAAGTCGCGGCGGATCGTTGAGGTATCTCCTAACGTTGCTGACATAAGAAGAAATTGCGCCTGGGGTAGTTCCAGTAGGGGAACCTGCCAGGCCCAGCCGCGGGCGGGATCCGAATAATAGTGGAACTCGTCCATGATTACTTGGTCAATGCTTGAGTCTGCACCGTCCCGCAACGCAATATTGGCCACGATTTCCGCAGTGGCGCAAATGATAGGAGCTCCGCCATTGACCGTGGCATCTCCGGTCATCATTCCCACCGATTCTGGCCCAAAGATATCGCACAGTGCAAAAAACTTTTCATTGACAAGTGCCTTGATAGGCGCGGTATAGAAGCTGCGTTGCCCTCGCGCGAGCGCGATAAAGTGCGCAGCGATGGCTACCATGGATTTTCCAGATCCAGTTGGGGTGGCAAGAATTACGTTGTCTTCGGCCAGAATGCTCAGTGCTGCTTCTTCTTGAGCAGGGTAGAGCGAAATACCTTTCTGGCGGGTCCAAGCTAGAAAGGAGTCGAAGATAGATTCGTCGATAAGTGATTCGGGTACTTCTTCTAGGTCCGGCAACATTCGGGTAAGATTCACATCTTTAAACCCTAGCGAAAAATTTCCCGTGGCATCACTTATCGCCATGTAGGAAGGATATTTTATGAATCGTCAGTATCTGGTGTGTCCTCGTTAGCTTGGTTATCTAGTTCCGCAAGGAAACGTTCGAATTCCTCGCCGAGTTCTTCACCCGTTGGGACGGGTGAAGCAGGTAATTCACCAAGCACTGCTGAATGAGGGTGTTCCTCACGGTATCGATCGAGGTTTTCATCGTATTGCTGTTCCAATAGTGATACCACTTGCTCAATCTCGTGCGAACTTGCGACCTGCTCATCAATTTGTGCAGCTACGCGCTGGGCGTCTTCTTCCAATGCTCCCAACGGGAATTCTAGATCTGCTGCATCCCCTACGGCTTCCAAAAGTTTGAGTGTTGCCTGCGGGTAAGGAGAGGCCGCTAAATAATGGGGAACATGTGCTGTATATCCCGCTACATTTCTACCTTTTTGGTTTAGCAATCGCTCTAGTTGCAATGCTGCGGAGCCGGGAATACTAAAACGTGAACCCAGTTTATAATGTGGTTCTAGCAGCTCAAGGGTGTTTCCGTGGGCACTTATGACCATTGGTCGAGTATGTGGAACGGTCATGGGGGCGGAATATAAACAAATGGTTTGGCTGACGTTAAAACGCTCGACAAGATCTGCCACTGCCTCGGTGAACGCTTCCCATCGCATGTCTGGCTCCGGGCCAGACAGCAATAAAAATGCTTTTCCATTTGTGTCTTTGAGGACTTGAATCCCAAGCTCAAGGTTTTCCATATCGACTACTGAATTTCTGTCAATGGTCACACTTGGGCGGCGCGAGCGATAATCAATTAGTTCATCGTTATTAAATGATGCAAGTAGGCGATGGTCTAATGCCGCTAGTAAATGTGCGGAGCTTGCGTCCACTGCGTGCCCTGCGTCGGCATACCCCTGAAGGGCAACAATGAGTGTGGGCCCATCTGCACCCTGATCAGTAATCGCTGGTGCGGGAAATTCTAGTTCGTACATGCGGGGGTTTCGTTCCTGCATGGGGCCTCCTCTCCTCTAAGTCCATTCACACAGCTACTTTAGCTGAAGTGGGGTATAAAAGTCGCAATGGCGAGGTGAAGGAGAACGGGAGTTTTGAGCGAATGATTGCGTAAAACCGTTTTCTTTGCCGTTGCCTGAATGCTGACCCTTAAGTATTGAACATTTCGTCCTTCTCTGTCAATATTTTTGGGCCAAAAAAATGGGTTGTGAATAACTTACAGCAGGACAGAATTTAATCCCACATTGTGCCCAAGGCAACTACAACCTATTACGTGACATCACGTGGCTTATGGGTTCTTATGGCCTTATGACACACTTTCGACATGAAACAAGCATACCGGCCGAAATGTTGGCGAACCTCCCAGCTGTCCTGGGTTTTTATCCTCACGAATCCGTAATTTTTACTGGCTTTACCTTTGCTACGGAAACGTCACTCACACTAGGGCCAGTATTGCGGGTCAATATTGAGGACCTACAGGTGCTTCCTGAGATTGGTGAGGCGCTAGAACGCATTGGAAACGACGTTGTGTTTGCGTTTGTGATTTCGGCACAGGCCAGTCATGAGCATCAGCTATTGGAAGAAATAATTAACATGTTGGTGCATGCCAGTGAAACCAGGGTGGTGAATATCGATGCTTGTTGGTACAGCTCGGAGATTACAACTGGAAACCCGTATCGATTGCTGTTTGACCGTGCAAGTGCGTTGTCGCATAAAGTAAAGAAGGAGAGTGGCGGATGGCTGTTCGGAAACATTCCGGATATCGCTGCTTCATCGGCTATGAAATCCCTAGTTGAAGCAGGCGATGTTCCAGAGCTAAACCGAGAAGAATCATTCCGATATTTTGCTCGAGAAACCGAGAATAGTTGCGCAGCCCACGATTGCGAAATTGACGAGCGCATCACCCAGATCGCTAACGGAATGATTGCGGAAATTTATGCTCAACCATCGCACATTGAATCCTATATTGATCGCCTCCGACAAATACTTGATGCAGTGGCCGCGCAACCAGATTCAGTACAACCTTGTGATGAATTCGTGGAATTTTGCGCGGCAATCTGCAACCAAGTGGTATTACGTGACGCAATGTTGATGACTTTTTTAACCGCGCCGGTTGGTTCCAAGCGGTTATGCTTATCGGTGGCGAGGTCGGTTAGTGGGGTAAGTCGAAACAATGCATTATGCGTCTATGCGATTTGCGCGCTCAGTCAGCACCGAAATCCGAAAGGATTCCACGCGCTAATAGCTTCAAGTATGGATGATCCGGAACATTCATTAACCCAGCTGCTCATTAGTGGATTTCAGGCAGGCATTATTGATAAGCTCCTGGCCTGCATTGAAACCGGTTGTGCGCATACTTTAGCCCAGTTAGGTTTAGAACCGTCTGATTCCGATGGGGATGCGAGACACGCTGCTTAACGACGGGCGCTGTGGGCGTTGTTCCCAAGCTTCTCGGTGAATGCCCACGCGTCCGATACGATGGTATGCAAATCAGTTTTTGATGGCCGCCACCCCAATTCATCTTGTGCTTTTTGTGAAGATGCGATCAGCACCGCAGGGTCACCCGCACGCCGCGGCGCCACATCTGCAGGAATGGGATGGCCGGTGACCTCACGGCATTTATCAATGACCTGCTTGACCGAATAGCCATCGCCGGAGCCCAGATTAAAAATTCGGTGTATACCAGCAGTGTTGGACTCAAGCGCGAGCAAATGAGCATCCGCCAGATCCTTAATGTGAATATAGTCCCGGATACAAGTGCCGTCGGGAGTTGGCCAGTCGTCTCCAAAAATCATGATATTGTCCCTATGCCCGAGAGCAACCTGGAGCACCAATGGGATTAGATGAGTTTCGACTTCGCGGTTTTCGCCCACGTTTCCGTACGCACCAGCAACATTGAAATAGCGCAAACTTGTGGCTGCAAGACCATGGGCCTGTGCGTAGGACGTGATCGCATAATCAATCGCTAGCTTTGAAGCGCCATAAGGATTTGTTGGTCGGGTGGGAGCAGATTCAACAATAGGAACAACTTCAGGCTCACCGTAGGTGGCAGCAGTAGAAGAAAAAACCAAATTGGTGACATTGTGAGTGCGCATCGCATCAAGCAACGCCAAGGTAGTGACGAAATTATGGTGCCAGTATTCTTCGGGCTTGGTCATGGACTCACCAACTAGAGAGCGAGCAGCAAAGTGGATGACACCATCAAAATCACCACTACTTAGCACCTCGTCTGCTTTATCTCGTATGTCGGCATGAACAAAAGCTGCGTCCGAAGGGATTGCCGATTTGTTACCAGTAGAAAGATTGTCAACGATGACTACCTCGTGCCCTTGCTCCAATAAAACGGTTGCACAAACACTGCCTACATAACCAGCGCCACCTGTAACCAAAAGCTTCATTACTTTGCACCTTCAAATATCTAAAAACGGGAACCGCTTAAAAACGAAAAACAATTACTTCAAGAAACAAGATTAGACCAAAGGTATCGAATGCGACTGATAATTCATGCGATAAAACACTAAAAGTGGCACCGAAGTGCCACTTTTAGTCACGGGTAGATACTTAAATTTCTTCAATCCGGATAGCGTGAGCAAGATCGTCGACAAGCTCAACAACCTTGTCGCCATTGATTAGCCGGATCTCACCATCATGATGTTCAAAGTCAACCTCGGAGCCGACCGTGATCCCGGCATCGATAAGAGCCCGGAACTGTTGTGGGTCTACTTGAAGGATTTCATTAATCTGAACAATCCGAACCCTGCGCGCAATATCACTTTGTTGGGTATCGATGGTTCGGATTCCCGGCTCCACCGGATCCGCTACGGATACTCCTAAAGATTCCAAACCGGGAATCGGATTTCCGAAAGGGGAGCGGTCGAAAACATCTAAAACTTCCACCAGGCGACGCTCCACTTCGTCGCTCATAACATGCTCCCACCGGCAGGCTTCATCGTGAACTTTGTGGATATCTAGACCTATGACATCGGTAAGTAGGCGCTCAGCAAGTCGATGTTTACGCATGACAGCTGTGGCGAGGCTACGACCCTCAGGGGTCATTTGCAGACTGCGATCGTTAGCGACTACGACCAACCCGTCACGCTCCATGCGGGCAACAGTCTGACTAACAGTAGGGCCGGATTGGTCGAGGCGCTCAGCGATCCTAGCCCGCAGAGGAGTGATTCCTTCTTCCTCTAATTCGTAAATGGTCCGGAGATACATTTCTGTAGTATCGACCAAATCTTTCACGGTGAGTGCCCTTTCTCTTGTTGTATCATCGCGCGCAACAAACAAAAATGTTAATCGCTTAAACTAGTTATGCTGGGAAAACAATTGGGAGTCTTCTTATACACCTTAACCTAAAGGCAATGCAAAGTAGAGGACACCACATTCAAAAAACATAAAATACTTGACCGAAATGCACCTGTATTCTTAATTCCTGACTATCAGCTTCACTGCAACCCGTGGATTAAATAGCGTATTCTCTAAGTTTTTCTGCCCTAGATCCATCCCTGAGTTTACGCATGACTTCACGCTCGATCTGGCGAACACGTTCACGAGATAGACCAAACTGTCGACCTATTTGATCAAGTGTCCGTGGAACACCGTCGTCCAGGCCGTATCGCATGCGGATGACGTCCTGTTCACGGTCTTCTAACGTACCGATAACTTCCCGAATATCCGAGTGACGCAACGAAGCTACAACTGCGGATTCGGCATCAGCAGCCTCGGAGTCCTCAATGAAATCGCCCAGAGGCGCTTCCTCATCTGCGCCCACAGGCATGTCTAGGCTAACCGGATCTCGAGATTGCCGTAACAAAACTTCGATTTTCGATTCATCAATGCCGGATTCTTCCGCCAACTCTTCATTGGTGGCTTCACGACCGAGCTGCTGGTACATTTCTCGCTTTATCCGGGAGAGCTTATTCACCTGTTCAACTAGGTGTACTGGTAGGCGAATTGTGCGAGACTGATCCGCCATCCCTCGAGTAATAGCTTGCCTGATCCACCATGTTGCGTACGTGGAGAACTTAAAGCCTTTGGAATAATCAAATTTTTCCATTGCGCGAATAAGCCCCAAATTGCCTTCCTGAATCAAGTCCAGCAACGGCATGCCCCGGCCAGTGTAACGTTTAGCTAACGAAACTACTAGCCGCAGGTTAGCCTCAAGCAAGTGCGACCGGGCTTTGCGGCCCTCCTTGACAAGAATTTTCAAGTCTCGCTTCATAGCACGGGTCAATTGCTGATCAGAATCATGTAGAAGATATTCGGCGTACAGTCCAACCTCAATGGACTGGGCGAGCCGAACTTCATCTTCAGCCGACAATAAGGCTGTCTTGCCTATACCGTTTAAATAAACCCGAACAAGGTCAGCCGACGGATTGTCATTATTGTGCCCCCGACGCGAGCCTTTATCGATTTCTTCCTCTTCAAAAGTGACATCTACATCAACCTCGACTACATCATCTGCTCCGACTTCCAACGGGGCAGCATCCAAGGCTTCATTCTTTTTAGTAGTTGAGCTAGGCATAAAGTGCCTCCTTTGATAGCGACGTTTCTATCTAACCAACGGAACAGATGTTCAAAAAGTTCCAAACCGATGAACAATGTTTAAAAAAACGGATTTTTTGCAGGCAATCTTCGTATTCGCTCCCTCCCACACATGGGGGTATCTTAGCATTCAACCAGTACGGTAACCGGGCCGTCATTGACACTGGTGACTTGCATATTAGCGCCAAAGATTCCCTCTGCTACCTCAATTCCGTTAGCACGTAGACCCGAAGCAATCTTCGCAATAACCGGTTGTGCAATATCGGCTTTTGCTGCATCTGACCACGATGGGCGTCTTCCCTTAGCCGTTCGCCCCAACAACGTAAATTGACTAACCAACAGCACCGGTGCATTGACGTCTGAAACGGACTTTTCATCGCGTAGAATCCGTAATTCAGATATTTTCCGCACCATCGTCTTCCATGCATCGGAATCGTCATTGACACCAACACCTACCAAAGCCAGAATCCCGCCAGTTTCCGGGCATGAAATGGCTCCAACCACTTCACCATCTACCGTCACCTGGGCTTTGGAAACCCGGGTTAGAACAGCTCGCATAAGTTAAGTCCTTCAACATTTCTAATCTTGGTCATGTCAAACCACAGGGATGAGAAAACCATGCCGGATCAAATCAACCGCGACGGCGGCAACTTCCGAAAGAATTGAATCTGAATCGAGCCCCTGTGACACCGCAAACAACTCTGATACCTCGCCAAGAGACAATCCTTTAGGATGCAAACCTGCAATGATCGATGCAATATACGAGTCGATCTCGTGAGACCAGCACGGTCCCGACATGCGCGTTAGCCGGATAACTTGCCGACTAAAACCCATTCCACCTTCGGCATCGTGAGTAAAAACCTCTTCCTTAGCAACGTCACCAGCGACCATAAACTGGCTATCCAGAATCGCCCGCACGTCATGGTTTCGCAGCCAATCCATCCGATCAAAATAACCTAAGGATTCATCGCCCAAATTCCCAATATACGAATGCGGCAACTCCTCAGCCAAAATCTCACTCGCAGCCGCGCTGATTACCTCACCATCTTCCGCAGTGGCATCGTCGAAAAGCTTCAACGCGATATATCCAAAACCCACATTAGTAACGCCAGCATCATTGAGATGCTGCAACCACGCGCGGGTTTTGTCTCGCCCAACGACTGAACGAGGATCAATCGATTCGTCTCGTAACCATGTGCCTACATATTGGGCAGGATCAACCCGATCCCGCTCTACGACCCATGCGGCAACACCCGATTCCGGAAACCACTGAGCAATTCGACTACGCCATGATTGATCTGCGGTGTGAACCCAAGCACCCAAAATATGTGCAGTTCCACCTGGCCGCAAATGGAAAATCGCATCAGAGATGACCCGCTGGGTTGCCCCGTCCAAATTTAAGCCAGAATCCCGATAGACATGAGAAACTACCGGCGGGCCAACCACAAATGGCGGATTAGCAACAATCCGATCAAATTTACGGCCCGCGACCGGCTCGCACCAAGACCCCTCCGCAAGCTCGATCTGGTCTAGAACCCCTGCGGCGGCGAAAGTGGCCTCAGCTAAATCCAACGCACGTGAGTGAATATCCGTCGCGGTAATAAACGTTGCCTTATCAAGGTTGCCTAGCACTTGAACCCCGGAACCGGTTCCGATATCCAAAACAAAACTAGCGGAAGAACTCGGCGTTATATTCAGTAACGACAAACTAGCCGCCCCAACCCCCAAAACGTGATCTGGCCCCGGAACGTAATCAGGTAACATCGACGCATCCACATCCGAAAAAACAAAGTAATTTTTTCCTGAAATAAGGTGTGGCTGAATGTCAATGAGAGCTGTGACATCTGTGTCAAGAGACACACCTGGAGAAACCACATGCTTGGAATCTTTCGCATATAGCCAGGACCGAGGCCCCAAAACACCGTGACGCACCAAAGCATCACACAACTCCTTGCCGAAAACAGCGCACAAGGACGACATAGGTGCTTCATCATGAAGCAAAAACACCGAAATCAATATCGCCAACGGCTCACCCTCGCGGTGCGCCAAGGAAAATCTCACTGCTTCCGGTTCGCCGCGCCGGGCTGCCGCCATCGCGTCAGCCCCAAGGTAATCCACCAATCCTGTAGCAGTGAAACCATATGAGTTAAAGACTTCACTTATCGACGAGGCTAGCTTCGTCAACGGGGAACGCACAATTTTCTCCTAGTGTAGCGGCGTAGTAAAAACAGCGAACTGTAAAAACTGTAGCCCAAAATTTCCGCGCAACCAGGCCCGACATCTCCAAGAGGCAGCAGAAAACATACCTGGTTTCTGCAGCAAGGATGCCATCACATAATGGGGTTAATCTTCAAGTTAGTCTAAAACGATGTTGTTAGTTGTTGCGCTTTTTACCCGGCAATTCGGCTACAGGGCTGGTGTTTTTGATTGATGTTGTGTTGGTGCCGTCTAGAGTTTCAGCGTGCTGCCTTGCTAGCGCCGGCTTATACACTGCTGGTGCTCTCGGATCCCGTGGTTCACCGATTCCATTGGCTATTACCACTGCGATCCATGGGAGCGGAACCGAAATAAGGAAAAGTAAGGCCGAAATCCAAATATTCTCCATCCACACATAGGTCACCATGGACAAAATGAGAAAAGGCAATCGTACCCCTTGAATCCACATGTACTGTTTCTCACGCTTTTTTCGATTCTGGGTAGGAGAATATGAGGCGGTGGTAACCAGTGCCACGTTGGAACGACGGAAGCGTTTAATTCCACGCGCCATACGGTACCTGCGGGAATAATGTGATGAACTAGCTGATTCGTGCAAATCATTGGGCTCAATGTCGATTACATCAAAAGCATCACTGGCGGACGAGCCAGCGGACGACGCCCCCGGCGTGTCGTCGAATAGCCCGCGTTGAGCTTGTGCTTCTTCCTTCGCCATACTTACTAACCTAGACCCGCTTGGCATTGAGAGCGAACGTGGGCAATATAGAGGGGTGACTACGAGTACCAAAACCATCGAACGCCCAGACATTCGCGAAGACATTGGCACAGATGATGATACGCCGAAGTTTTTCCACTACGTTAAGAAAAACCAAATTGTGGAATCGGCGGTATCGGGACGGATGGTCGTAGCCTTATGCGGTGAAACTTTCCCAGTTACCAAACAAGCAAAACCGGGATCTCCTGTGTGTCCAGATTGCGAGCGAGTGTACAGGAGCCTGCGGAAATAGTGAGCAAGGATCTTCGTGTTTGGCAGCGGCAGGCCCTAACGAAGTACCTGATGAACAAACCGCAAGACTTCCTTGCGGTTGCTACTCCTGGTGCGGGAAAAACAACTTTCGCATTGCGTGTGGCTACCGAGCTGAAAGAGCGACGGACAGTTGATCGGGTGATAGTTGTTGTTCCCACAGAGCACCTAAAAGTTCAGTGGGCGGAGTCAGCTGCCAGGGTGGGGCTAAGCCTTGACCCATATTTCAAAAATTCAGATGCCGTAAATCCCCAGTATGATGGCGTTGTTGTCACCTATGCCCAGGTTGCTATGCACCCATACAAACACTACGCAGTTGCAACTGCAAAACGCAGCCTCGTTATTCTTGATGAGATCCATCATGGTGGTGATGCTAAAAGCTGGGGCGACGGAATCCGAGAGGCGTATCAAGACGCTACCCGTCGTCTTGCGCTGACTGGCACCCCATTCCGATCGGATGATTCCACCATTCCGTTTGTTCGATATGAAGAAGACGGGGAAGGACACCTGGTATCCCAAGCTGACCACACTTACGGTTACTCGGATGCACTTGCCGACGGCGTAGTCCGACCAGTAGTTTTTCTCGCGTACTCCGGCGAAGCGCGCTGGCGAACAAGCGCTGGTGAAGAATTTGCCGCGCGTTTAGGCGAACCACTCAATGCCGAACAAACTGCCCGGGCATGGAAGACAGCGCTGGATCCTAAAGGTGACTGGATACCTGCCGTACTTCAAGCCGCTCATACCCGGCTGTTACAGTTAAGGAAGACAATTCCGGACGCAGGTGGACTCGTGATCGCAACGGACAAGACCACTGCACGCGCATATGCACGGATTTTGGAAAAACTCTCCACAAAGCCAGTATCAGTTATTCTCTCCGACGAGACGGGGGCTTCTGAACGAATTGAGCAGTTTTCGGCAAACGACGACGAATGGATGGTTGCCGTCCGCATGGTTTCGGAAGGAGTGGACGTGCCCCGATTAGCGGTCGGCGTCTACGCAACTAGCTCGTCAACGCCGTTGTTCTTCGCCCAAGCAATTGGCAGGTTCGTGCGTTCTCGTCAACCCGGTGAAACCGCTAGCGTGTTTCTACCTTCCGTTCCGGTTCTGTTGGATCTTGCGGCAAAGTTGGAAGTATCACGCGACCATGTTTTGGGTAAACCGCACCGTGAAAAAGAAGGATGGGACGACGACCTTGTCACCCAGGCCAATAAAACTGAAACCGAACCAGACCAACTGCGCCCATATGAGTCGCTTGGAGCTGAAGCAGAATTAGATTCGCTTATCTACGACGGTTCCTCATATGGAACGGCGACCTTTGCCGGTTCCGACGAAGAAGCTGATTACTTAGGATTACCAGGATTATTAGACGCAGAACAAATGCGTCAGTTGCTCCGCAAACGTCAGGAACAGCAACTTGATGCTAGGGAACAAGAAGCAAGGGCAGCAGCGGAAAGGGCGGAACTTGCAAAACAATCGAAAGGGCGCCAAGAAGCAGGGGAACGGGTAGCCAGCCAGGAAATTCCGCAGTTGCGGAAAGAACTCAACGCATTGGTAGCCATCACTGCTTCCCGTACTGGTCGACCACATGGCTCTATTCACACGGAGGTTAGGCAGAAATGCGGCGGACCACCAACTGCCATGTGTTCCGCTGAACAGCTACGAGAACGGATCGCCTACTTACGCCGATGGTAGTACCTACCAGAAATACGTTTGAGGAACCTGCCGAACCGAGTTTCTAAGCTATCCCAGATCCGCATATCCACATATTCGGCGGTTAAAAACAAGCGTTACGGCTCATAGATTCAACCTATAGGGCCGGTTCCTCCTTGGTTTTTTCCGTATTCATGTTCGGTGAATGCTGGAAAATCCCTGCGTAGTTTTTATTAAGATTTGGTGACAATAATCGGCAAAGTTAGTTTTAGGGGTGGGGAACCACAAGAGTTTTCTATTAAACTCTTAAAGAGCCGTTTTTCGTGGAAACACAAAGGAGATATTTTGACCACACCGTCCAATCCGAATCCATACGATCCTGCTGGCAATACGCCACAAACTGGTGGATCTGCAACACCACACGATATGAATTATGGGGCAGCGAATACTGGCGCGGACTATGGGGCCGGAAACTACAATTCAGGAGCTTATGGTGCTGGCGATGCGACGGCATACGCTTTTCCTGACACAGATAACACGCTGGTAACTGCAAAGAATGGTCTTGCACTTGCAGGCTTAATCGTGTCGCTCGTTGCTTTACTATTTCTTGTTTCAGTCCTAGGTACAGTGTTTGCTTGGATTCCGGGCATCATTGGTCTCATTCTGTCGATAATCGCTTTAGCAAAAGCGAAAAACTACGTCCCGCCAAATGGGCGTAAAGGAATGGCGATTGCGGGACTCATTGTTTCCATCATCGTCACCCTAATTTCGGGATTCTTAGCTTTCTCTGCTTACCTGGTTTACTCCAAGTCGATGGAAGCATGCTCACAATACTCGAATGATCCAGACGCATTTTCCCAGTGTGTTGCTGAATTTATGGCCGAGCAAACTGGCGTAGATATCCAAACAGTTCCTGCCAACTAACCTGTCCAACATCGATATGCGGGCAACTTGGTTCCGGTGTCGTTGGTTAGATTATGCCGTTTAAATACCCCTAGTCCTTGGGTTGCAACACATGCTGTGTGTTGTTTTCCAAGGGCTATGTGCGTTTTATAACAGAAAGTGGACCCATCTTATGACACCTTCTGCGTACGATTCTTCACATCAAAGTTCGCAATCGTATAGCAGCACGATTCCGGCCAAGAATAAGCGACTCATCGCTCCAGATTTGGCACGTGGGCTTGTGCTTCTAGGAATAGCGATTGCCAACGCGATAACAACCTTTGCCGTCTTAAAAGTTCCGGCTACTGATTCTGCGATTACCGCCGCAGGAAGCATTGCTAATGATTCAATTGCAGATAAAATTTCTGTGATCTTCGGTACGATGTTCATCCATGTGCGCGGATTACCTATGTTCGCGACCCTGTTGGGCTACGGGATCGGAATGATTTTTGTTCGGGAGTGGCGTAAAGGCGCAACCGCGAAACAAGTGCAAAACACTCTCTTTCGTCGATACAGCATTCTGGTTGCGTTTGGTGCTGTTCATTTGATATTTGTGTTTTGGGGCGACATTATGCTCCTCTATGGATTAATAGCGCTATCGCTGACATTATTGATCAAAGTGTCAGATAGAGCCCTGTTCTTTACCGCAATAGGCTTGTACTGTTTCGGTGCCGTTGTTGCCTTTCTAACGTCATATTTCATTCCTGAGTTATTTTTGGCGCGAAGTGGTTATGGCTCCGGTTATCTGCGTGATCAGTTCTTCCAGGGATTGTTAATTGCAGCCGCGTTACCGATAACATTTTTTGCCTTTATTCCGGTAATTGGACCGGTAGTGATTATTGGGTTCATTGCTGGTCGACGAGAAGTCTTTGTAAATCCTGAGCCATACCAAAAATACATGCGGATAGCGGCTGCAGTGACAGTTCTAGTTATTGTAGGCATGGGAATTCCATGGGGGCTTGCTGAGCTAGGGATTATCCCTAACAGTATCTTTTGGCAAGCGCTTAACCAGGCATTTGGGTTTCTGAGTGGGCCAGGATACCTTGTTTGGTTGTTTTGGCTAGGAAAATGGATCGAAAAGCACAAGTGGCAGGAAACTATTCTGGTTCGTATGGTCACCTCACTCGGGCAGATGTCGATGTCGGGTTACGTCATGCAATCTGTACTATTCACCACTCTCGTAGTGCCTTACGGGCTCGGAATCGGTGCAGGTAAAGGTGCATTTGAAGTGACTCTGATAGCGACTGGTATCTGGGCCATAACTGTTGTATTAGCGTGGATGTGGTCGATGACAGGTAGGCGCGGGCCACTGGAAGCACTTTTCCGGAAAGTTGCCTACTCGTCGGTTCCGACACATTACCGCTCGGTATCCTCGCAACAGCAAGCATTTCCCCAAGCCGGGAATTCCCATCCTATGGTGGGACCGGCACCGAGCGAGGGCGCTCTTCCGATACAACAGCCGCATTCCAACTCTAATAGTTCTCACCATCCGAATGAGAGCTAAATAGCCAGCTGGAATAGCAGTTAAGGTGCTGCGTAATTTCTGCAACAGGGCTTCATACATCTTGATAATCATCATGGATGCAGAAATAAGAACCCGCCTCAGCGTTGTAACAAAAGCGCAAACTGCCTCGTGGTTTCTATGCAGAAGAAACCACGAGGCAGTTTGCGCTTACCTACTAGTCTAGATAGTCACGTAAAACCTGTGATCGGGACGGGTGACGGAGTTTAGACATAGTCTTTGATTCAATCTGGCGAATACGCTCCCGGGTAACACCGTAGACTTGACCGATTTCGTCTAAAGTTCTCGGCATACCGTCGGTGAGACCGAAACGTAGCTTAACAACTCCAGCTTCACGCTCTGACAAGGTGTGAAGAACGTCTTGTAATTGATCTTGAAGCAGCGTGAAGGAAACTGCGTCGACTGCAATCACAGCCTCGGAATCTTCAATGAAGTCACCCAGTTGAGAGTCGCCTTCATCGCCGATGGTTTGGTCTAGGGAAATCGGCTCACGGGCGTACTGCTGAATCTCAAGTACTTTCTCCTCAGAAATGTCCATTTCTTTGGCAAGTTCCTGTGGGGTTGGTTCGCGTCCAAGATCCTGTAACAGCTCTCGTTGAATACGGCCTAACTTGTTGATGACTTCGACCATATGAACCGGAATGCGGATCGTACGTGCTTGGTCAGCCATAGCGCGAGTAATTGCCTGCCTGATCCACCAGGTAGCATAAGTAGAGAACTTATAGCCCTTGGTGTAGTCGAATTTTTCGACAGCACGGATCAGACCCAGATTTCCTTCCTGGATCAGATCAAGAAAAGCCATGCCACGACCTGTGTAGCGCTTCGCCAACGAGACGACCAAGCGCAGGTTTGCCTCTAACAGGTGATTTTTAGCTTTTCGGCCATCACGCGCGATAGCGCGCAGGTCGCGTTTGACCGCTGGAGTTAACTTTGCGTCCTTATCGCCGTTGTTATACGCCTCCTCCATCTGTTCCATACGATAGGTCGCATAAAGACCTGCTTCGATGCGTTTAGCCAACGACACTTCTTGCTCCGCATTAAGCAACGCTACTTTGCCGATTTGCTTTAGATAGGCTCTCACAGAATCGGCAGAAGCAGTGAGTTCTGCATCCTTACGAGCCTGGCGTAACGCTGCTGATTCGTCCTCGTCCCAGACTGAGGAGCCATCCTCATCTTCTTCCTCGTCTTCGCGGTCTTCGTTGTCATCGTCTAGATCATCATCGACGTCTGAATCCAACTCGTCATCATCTTCAAAATCATCGATTTCGGAATCGCTGTAGACATCGTCGCCAAGATCTTGGTCAGAATCAAAATCTGAGTCAGTGTTGGATTCAATCGAGAGATCTTCTTCTTCAATCAAATCAGTTGCAGAATCCGATGGTGCTTCCTGTTTTTTCGTGGAAGCCTTCTTCACCTTTGCTGTGCCGGTACTTTTAGCTGTGGTCTTTTTCGCGGTGGCTTTTTTCGCGGTTTTCTTGGTGGACTTTTTTGCAGCTTTCTTGGCAGTTTTCTTCACTGGTTTCGATTCAGAAGAGGAGCTGGAAGTAGCTGCAGTGGCTTTTTTAGCCGTTTTCGTGGTCGCATCTGATGCTGTAGGTTCGGCGGGATTTTCTAGGTTTGCCGAAACTGGCTCAGCGACTCGAGGTGTCGCTTTGCGGGCAGTTTTCCGCGCGGATTTTTTAGCAACTTTTTTAGGAGTGCTGGTCACGGATGCTCCTTCGTCGGAGGTGCCTCCAATGCGTGCGGTTGCGGAAGTTTCTGAATGATCAGTGGCTGCCACGAACGCCCTTTCGCTTGGATGGATGAACAAAATTGGTGAGCAACAAACCTCTCACTGGGACACATGAAAAGGTGGTGTCTTTCCGCCCGGTTTCTCAAACCGATATGGACTGGTAATCGAATGTTTTCGAAACAGGGGGATGAGAAAGTGTTTCCTCGCCTTGGACAAAGTGCCATTATAAAACATTTGCTAGAAAAATGTCGTGTTATGCCGTCGAAATATAAATTTAATAGCGACTGTGTGCTACTGCATGTCCGATCATTTTTGTGATAAGCAAAACTTCTACGGGGTTAAGTGCTTTTCGACGGCTAATGCGGCCCCCACAATTCCAGCGCGGTTACGTAGTTGGGCAGCCACAACTGGAGTTTCGCAAGTGAGGTGAGGAATCCACTTGTGGGATTTGCGAGAAATACCGCCTCCAGCGATAAATAGTTTGGGATTGAAAAGTCTCTCAAATTCTTTCAAGACTTTGTCTACTCTGCCTGCCCACTGCTTGTATCCGATTTCATCGCGATCTTTTGCCCGAGACGAAGCAAAATCTTCCGCCTCCGCGCCGTCAATGATGAGGTGGCCAAGCTCGGTGTTGGGAAAGAGAGTCCCATCAACTAATAAGGCGGAGCCAATGCCGGTGCCAAACGTTAAAAGAATGACTGCGCCATTGGATGCGGCTGGGTCACCGAAATGAACCTCAGCTAGCCCTGCGGCATCTGCATCGTTAAGTACACTGACATCGTGGTCCGCGAGGTGCTGGTGGAAAAGATCCGCAACATTGACCCCAATCCAACTCGGATCAATATTTGCGGCTGAGAGGGCGGTTTGGTCCTTGATGACGCTCGGAAGAGTGATTCCCACGGGGCCGCTCCAATCGGCCTCGTGGAGTATTTGGGCACAAGTCTCAGCGACGGCCTGCGGGGTTGCTGGTTTTGGGGTGAGAATCTTTATCCGATCGCCAATGAATTCTCCGGTTTCGAGGTCCACCCGGGCACCCTTGATTCCAGAGCCGCCAACATCAATTCCAAATCCGATTTTTGCCATGTGATTAGTGTACTTAAAACTATGGGAAATTACGTTTTCGGGATCGTCGAAAAGCTGGTTGGTGCTAATGTGACCACAGCGACAAAATAAAGACAATATTTTCAGTTTTTATTTCCAGCCAAGGAGTAACCTTACAGACGTGTCCAGGTATCCATGGCAGCTTTCGAAAATCTCTATCGACGCACACGGTGAATCCACCCCAATCCGATGCGCATCGTTTGACTACGACTTTACTCCGATATTTTCGCGGGTTAAGGCGGAGGGTACCCACGGCCACGGCTGTCACGAATTGATTTCCGTTATGTTCGAAGCGTTGATTAAAGCTGCCTCCACAATTGTTCAGGAACGCACAAAGGTGGAAGAACGGGGGGCACTAGCCGATGTCACGAGTACGAAAAGTAGTGCAGAAGATCCAGTGACCATCGTAGATATGGCGGCAGAAAAGGCTGTAGCGGCTACCTTAAAAAAGTTACGGCCTCAGGATGGGCTTATTGGGGAGGAAGGAAGCAATCTTTTAGGAACAAGTTCGGCCACCTGGATCGTTGACCCCATTGATGGCACCGTAAACTTTATCTACGGACACCCGCAATACGCCGTATCGCTGGCATGCGTTGTCGCGGGAAAGATTGTCGTCGGTGGGGTATTAAATGTGGCTACAGGACAACTATGGTGTGCTGTTTCTGGCGTGGGTGCATGGACCGTATGGCCTAGTTCTGTTGGTGGTCAGGCGCGACTACTAGGGTGTTCTGGTGCTAGGCAATTGGAGTTGGCTTTGGTCGCGACTGGGTTTTCTTATTCCTCACACTGGCGCGAACAACAAGCTGAGTTCTTAAGCACGGTTTTACCTCAAGTACGCGATATTCGGAGGCGGGGAAGTGCAGCATTAGATTTGTGCGCAGTTGCTGAGGGTTTGGTTGATGCCTATTACGAACACGGAATTAACGCGTGGGATTTTGCTGCCGGTGCTCTCATTGCGTCGGAAGCTGGGGCGGTCGTTTCGACGCCACAGTTAACAACACCAGGAAGCGACGGTGAAATCGTGTGGGCTGCCGCTCCGGGAATTGGTGACCAATTCAGTTCGCTGATTTCTGCATTGCCGGTTGCGTTAGCTACAAAATTGTAGGCTAAACGAGAGCCATTCAAGCAAAATCATGCTCATCCGTCCCGGTTTATTTTAGTTCGATTTGGCATTGCGTGACTTATGAAAAGATCGATCGATATTCGTAGGATTGTGTTAATGATTGTGAATGCAGAACTTTTGCTGAAGCTTCATGATGGTGTGAACAATTAGTTGGAAAAATTACCCCCGATTAGATTTGCCGAAAGCAGATTTTTGTATTTCAAATAATGCCGTCATTAATGCATGTTTATCTGCGGATATGCCTTAAAAATGTGGCACTAAGTTTTCTACTTTTTCTTAATTTAGTTAGGGGTAATGTTCCGACACGCCAATGTGAAAAAAGCAAA
Organism: Corynebacterium mustelae; assembly: GCF_001020985.1. Lineage (NCBI taxonomy): Bacteria > Bacillati > Actinomycetota > Actinomycetes > Mycobacteriales > Corynebacteriaceae > Corynebacterium > Corynebacterium mustelae. The sequence goes on along the minus strand of NZ_CP011542.1, from coordinate 1,914,733 downwards.
TGTGTGACAACACGTGTATTTCACGTGTATAACTATCGCCAATAGCTGACAATCACTTGAATCCACAAAGGAATCATGATGGTGCTTCGCGGGGAGTTGATTCGCAGATGATTAAGCGTTTTGACTAGTCACGATTCACGATCACCTTTGGTTATACCTAGAAAGCAGAAGTCACATGGCAACCGACTACGACGCGCCACGGCGCCGCGCAGAGGACGACATTGAAACCGATTCCCTTGAAGGGCTCAAGGCTGCGGAAAATGTATCTAGTGGCATCGACGATGACGGCGAAATTGTAGAGCCATTCGATTTGCCAAGTGTTGATTTGACCGGTGAAGAACTCAATGTCACGGTCATTCCACGTCGGTCGAATGAGTTTACCTGCTCCAGTTGCTACCTGGTGCAAAACAATAGCCGGATCGACCACACTGAAGAAGATGGGTCAATCATCTGCAAGGATTGTGCCTAATTCTCACAGCTAATCTCGTATATTGAAAACCGCGTGTTGCGCACAAATCTTGTTAAGTGTTCATGCTCAACACGCGGTTTCGTTTTACTTGAGATTTTTTGTTGCTGCTGCCGCCTGATCCGGGAGGAAAGCCGCGAGCAGTTGTTCAGGGGCTTTTGTCGCAATGAGCCAGTATGGTGTGGGATCTTCGGGATCATCAAGCACCAACATAACCATTTCTGGTACCCAACCGTGCGAAACAACAAAAGCCGCAGGATCTAACTGCCGCCCCATAGCGTTTCGCTTTGCGGTAGCAGGCACTGCTAAAGAGCGAGAAACTACAGAATCAGGTAGATTTGCCTGGCCGGTGACCAACCATCGGGTACCGTCGGGGTCTTGTTCAACACGTATAGTCGTATGGGACATGTAAAACAATACCCAAACAGCGAGTAGGCTCAGCACAACCGCAGGAATATAAAGCCACATGACCGATCGGTTCCAGCTAAGCTGCGCGGAAATCAAAGCCACAATTAAGGTTGCTAGAAGCCACCAATACCACGGCACCCATTGCCGTTCCGAATACAAAATTTGTGGTTGATTTGCCGGTAGCTTTTCCTTATTTTCACTCACAAGACATAAGTCTACTTCACATATTTTTGGGAGCTATCCTCACACCGAACACGATTGCAGATTCACACCATTAGACGCGGCAACACCAGTACAAGGTTGCTGCGTCGGTAGCCTTGGGCATTGGCATGACAAAATTGGCGCAAAGTCGATATGGATCATGATCCTGTGGAATTTTCATGACCAATAAAACCCTGTTACTGCCCGATCTTCTTAGACCAGTTAACTTTTCCCTTAAATACGAAGTTCAAACATCGAACGGATGTATCAGTTCTGAATGCACGGATAAATATTTGTCATTCAGCTCTCGCTTCACGGCAGGTGCCTGCAGCGCTAGAATCTGACGGCCAAACCACAATTTTAGAGTTTAACTACCCGATGTAGCTTGACCAGGGATCAATTGCTTAGTTGTAATAGCGCGGTACGAGGATTTCTCTCATAGGTAGGGGTAAACCTTAGCGGTAATGAGGATTCCGGAAGATGCAGAGCGACTCAAAATCTGAGGCTTAGAGGAAAATGCAGTAGCGTTGAGGACGTCGGCATCCTTATATTTGTGTCCGAGAAGCGAGCCGAATCCAAAAAGGAGAAGAAAGTTTTGAAGATAGGTGCAGAAACGCCAGATAATACTGCGCGGGTAATTCAGCCTCACGAATCGGTAACCACGGTGCAACTTCGGCGGTTAGATCCAGAACTGCCGATTCCAACCCGTGCTCATCGAGGCGACGCCGGAGTCGATTTGTATTCTGCAGTATCAGTCACTATTGACCCTGGCGAACGTACACTAGTTCCTACGGGGATTGCGATAGCTCTACCGCTAGGGACTGTGGGACTTATTCACCCACGCTCAGGTCGAGCTTTAAAAGAAGGACTCAGCATCGTCAACACGCCCGGTACAATTGACGCCGACTATCGGGGAGAACTAAAGATCTGTCTGATCAATCTAGATCCGCTTATACCGATTGAGATCGAACGTGGTGAGCGAATCGCTCAACTAGTAGTACAAAAGGTTGAACTTTTTGACTTTGAAGAGGTCGAGGAATTATCCGAGACGGTCCGTGGGGCCGGCGGTCACGGATCGACTGGGTTGCATTGATCTGCCGACTTACAACGAGCGCCAAAACATCACAGTGACACGTAGCGATTGCCATGCTGGTACCAATCAGCTGCTATCCTTTTGTTGTTGTTTCGTTACAAAAATTGCCATCGCAAAAATGATGCGGACTATATCGCAGGCATCTTGATCGTCTGAAGGCACAGATTGGTAAAACGAAAGGGAAATAGACATGGCACTATGGCCGTTTTCCAAGAAAAAAGACAAAGATAAAACAGTAGTAGAAAAAGAGGAAGTAACCACTCAACCACAAACTGATGATGCTGTTGAATCTATTAGTGACAGTGGTACGGGAGCCGACTTAATTACCGACGACAGCGCTTCGCTAGAACCCGAAATTGACGTGGCAACGGAGCAATCAGAATCAGATGAGTTCTCCGACTCGGAACCTGATCCAATTCACGACGCGATCGGCGGAGATCGCGGCCCATTTGATGGGGACACCGTTTCCATAGAAGATTTTGATTTTTCTGACTTCAGCAATGGGGTATTAAACCTTGGTTCCATGTTGATCCCGCTGCCGCATGGTTCCGAAGTGCAGGTAGAGATGGGACCAGAAGGTCCGACTATGCTCCACGTGCTCACCGAGTACGGGCGCTGTACTCCAGTGGCATTTGCTGCTCCCCGCACAGCAGGGCAGTGGCGTGAGACTGTAAAAGAGCTAACAGAAGGAATGCGTAACGATGGGTTGGAAGTGCGCATCGAATACGGTCCGTGGGGGCGCGAGATCGTCGGCTCGGCTCCTGGGGCTGGTGGGGTAGTCCGAATCATCGGTGTTGATGGGCCGCGATGGATGTTGCGAATGACCCTGGCTGCCCCAGTCGAACACGCCGATCAGATGGCGGAACTTGGGCGCGAGATCACAGCGCGCACCTTCGTTTTGCGTGGACAAGAACCAATTTTGGCGGGTTCATCGCTACCTGTAGCCCTTCCAGGGCCACTTGCAGAACAAGTACAGAAAGAAATGATCCGGCGGCAACAAGAAGCAAATACCCAATCGGAGAGCTAATCCGATTCGGCCGAAGAACCGTCACTGTCGTTGTAAAACTAAGAAAGTTACATGAGCGCAAAGTTGCTAAATAGGGATGCGAAGCTGCATGTTGGCGATGAAATAACCATAGAAATCACTCGTGCGGCACACGGCGGTGAAGGAATTGGGGTCGCAACCGGCATTGTTATTTTTGTCCCGGGTACATTTATCGGGGATATTCTCCAATGCGAAATAACCCAGGTGAAGAAGAAATTCGCGCGAGCGATGGCCAAGGAAGTCGTGACTCCGTCACCGTTGCGGGTGGATAGCAGATGCCCAGCAGCAGCGCACGGGGCTGGTTGTTGCGATTTCGCAACTATCGACCCCGAGGCGGAGGACGAATACAAGGCTGCGATTGTGCGCGACCAACTCACCCGGCTCGCCAGTGGGGTGAAAATTCCACCGGTTGGCATAACGAAACTGGGATTGACCACAAAGTGGCGCACTCGGATGCGGCTCGGCGTGGATAAGGATGGGAACGCAGGTAGCCGCAAACTACGTTCCAATACTGTAATCGTTGATGAACCCTGTTCACAGGCTGTCCCCGGTTTGCTCGATGGTGTTGTCGGACCAGGAGCTCGGAAATTTAGTCCGGGAGCTGAGGTTATTGTCGTGCTTGACGACGAATCAGACCGCCACATCGTGGAGGTCCGCCGTGCAGCTAGGGGACGAAGAAGCGAGAAGATAACCAGGAACATTGAGGGGTCTGGCGAAGTGGTACAGACGGTTGGAACCACGAAATTCCGACTTCCCGCTACCGCTTTTTGGCAAGCACACACTAAAGCCATACCCGCTTATAGTGAAATCATTAGTTCCGCGCTTTCCTCTATGTGTCCACCTGCTGGAATCGCATGGGACCTCTATGGTGGGGTAGGAGCTTTCGTTCCTGCCATTCAGACCGCCTTTGGCCCATTGGCCGAAATTCATTCGGTCGAAGTTTCTCCATATGCTGCCCGTGTCGGGCGGCAAACATTCGATTCCAACGTTCATTTTCACACGGCAGCAGTCGAAAAAATCGTCGAAAAGCTACCAACACCATCCGCAGTGGTGCTTGACCCGCCCCGAAGCGGCGCGACGGCTACAGCGATCACCGCAATTGCGAAAGCTAAGCCTTACTGTGTTGTCCATATTGGATGTGACCCCGCAACTTTTGCGCGGGATATAAAAATATGGGATGCGGAAGGTTACAGTGTAAAAACGATTACAATGCTCAATGCGTTTCCAGCGACCCACCATTGCGAAACAATTGCCGTCCTTGCCCCATAAACAACTAAAGATGGATCTAGATTTTTCTTAGTACAGGGCAACAACAGAGTAAGATGGTTACAACACTTGCATTTGGCGCATCCGCCTAAGCATATGAAAGTCTGACCACCATTTATTTGCATCGAGAAGGGTGTACTTCTAAAACTGCTTATGGGCATTCTCTCAACTATCTCAACCCCCGCAGATCTCAAAGCCTTGCCGTTTGACATGCTAGAACAGCTAGCACAAGAGGTGCGGGATTTCTTGGTGGAAAAAGTCTCCGCTACTGGCGGTCATCTTGGCCCGAACCTTGGCGTCGTTGAGTTGACGATCGCAATCCATCGCATCTTTGACTCGCCACGCGACCCGATAATTTTCGACACTAGCCACCAATCGTATGTCCATAAAATTTTCACTGGACGTGCACAGCAGTTCGATACCTTGCGCCAAAAAGGTGGGCTAAGTGGTTACACCTGTCGCTCCGAAAGCGAACACGATTGGACGGAATCATCGCACGCCTCGGCTGCTTTGAGCTATGCTGATGGACTTGCGAAAGCTTTCGAGATCAACGGCGAATCAGACCGTACCGTAGTGGCGGTTGTCGGTGACGGCGCATTGACTGGTGGAATGTGCTGGGAGGCGCTCAATAACATCGCAGCCTCAAAAAACCGGAAAGTTGTGGTAGTTGTCAACGACAATGGACGCAGTTACTCGCCAACCATTGGTGGTTTAGCCGAAAACCTTGCAAACTTGCGGATGCGAACCAGCTACGACAAAGTCATGGAGCATGGTAAAACGACGCTGAAATCCTTGGGATGGGTTGGCGAACGAACCTTCGAGGCGCTGCATGCCTTCAAAGAAGGAGTGAAATCGACTGTTATTCCAACCGAAATGTTTTCGGATCTTGGAATTAAGTACATTGGCCCAGTCAACGGACACCACCAGCGTGCTCTGGACTCTGCTATGTCCTACGCACGAGACTTTGACGGTCCCATAATCGTTCATGTAGTGACTGAAAAAGGTCGCGGCTACGCACCCGCCGAAAACGACACTGAGGAGTTAATGCACTCCACGGGGCAAATTAACCCAGAAACTGGGTTGCCGCTTAAGTTATCGAATCCTGATTGGACTAGCGTTTTTAGCCGTGAGTTGGTTAAAGCAGGCCGTAATCGTGACGACATCGTCGCCATTACCGCAGCGATGGCGGGTCCTACCGGATTGTCGGAATTTCAAAAACACTTTCCGCACCGATTCTTTGATGTTGGCATCGCGGAGCAGCATGCGCTGACTTCCGCGGCTGGTCTGGCATTGGGCGGATTGCACCCAGTCGTTGCAGTTTACGCAACTTTTCTCAATCGGGCATTTGATCAATTGCTCATGGATGTGGCCTTACTTGGACAACCGGTTACTGTTGTTCTTGATCGTGCGGGAGTGACTGGCTCCGATGGCGCCAGCCACAACGGCGTATGGGATTTCGCCATAACCAGCGTTATCCCCGGAATCAAGGTGGCAGCTCCACGGGATGCGGATCGTCTGGCTTCGCTTTTCCACGAGGCTATTTCCATAACCGGTCCAACAGTCGTTCGATTCCCCAAAGGGGAGCTTCCGCCAACCATTCCGGCTATCGACACCCTTTCCGATGGCGTCGAGATTTTGCATTACACTGACTCACCACTTGGTGAATCAGCACCAGCAGTTCTAGTTGTTGCCATTGGTGCCATGAGCCAGCAAGGGCTAGCGGTTGCGCGTGCTCTTGAAATTGACGGCTTAAGCGTTACAGTTGTTGACCCACGGTGGGTTGTTCCAGTAGCACCAAGTATTGTAGCCTTAGCTGCCGAACATGATCTCGTTGTCACCATTGAAGATGGTGTGATCCATGGTGGCATCGGGGCGTTGATTTCTGAAGCACTTTCTTCTTCAATCGTTGACACTCCCGTTCGTCACCTAGCTTTTCCGGAGATCTTCCCGCTACACGCGTCACGCAGCGAGCTTCTTGCAGAAGTTGGATTGGATGAAGCTGGTTGTATTTCAGCAGTGCGTGAATGGGTTGACCAGTTGTTTCCATCTGAGCCATCAGAGTAAGTGTTCTGACAGGACACTTTGACACAATTCTCGTTGCCAGGGGCGTACCTGAAGTCGATCTAATGCTGATTCAAGGTCGACCTCGGTGGTTATCATGGATTCTTGGTGTTGCCACCAGACGACTTGCTTCAATGCGGCTGGCTGAAGAATATTTTCGATTGGGATATTTACCTCTTGTGCAACCTGCTGGAGATCTTCACGAATCCTGCGCAGTGTGGTGTGTGCCTCTGGATACTGATGTGCCCAATATTGTGAAGCAACCATCGTCCCAGTATCGTTGGGGTCTTTTGCAGATTGAGGCCAAGATTCTCGTGGCGATTTTAGCGTTTGACGAACAACGTTCACCCATCGGTGGGCATGGCGGTGAAATCTTCGGGGTACCGCTGGAATTCCACGGAAGCGTTCAACTGAATGGGGCCCTACTTGTGCAATACCAACCAACGCCTTGTCCGGAAGAACTATGTGCCGGGCAATATCACTTTTTTGAGCAATCTGTTCTCGGTGTGCCCACAACGCCCGAGCGATCGCTAACTGTTTTGGGGTTTTCAACGCTGCTAGCCCTTTAAGATCCTGCCATTTAGGGGTTGCTGACGTGGCAATAGCGTAGGTCGATACTATGTGGTCAAATTCTTGTTGTGCCCACCCTAGTTTTCCTTCTTGGCGCAGGCTTTCATGTTGTGCATCGGCTAGTTCGAACAATAATTCCACATCAAGAGCTGCGTATGTCAGCCATGCCTCAGGCAATGGGCGAGTCGACCAATCTTGAAAACCATGCTCTTTTTTCAGCTCGTAACCGAGAAAACGAGAAACCATTGACGCTAAGTTGACTCGTTCAAAGCCCAGCAGCCGTCCAGCCATTTCCGTATCAAACAAGCTTCCGGGAAAAATGTGAAGGTCGGCCAAACACTGGAGATCGGATACCGCTGCGTGCATAACCCAGTCATTATTATTGACCACTGGTGCGCATTGTGAGATGACTGCTTGTGAATTGCCTTCGGGGTCGATTAAGCGAGTACCGCAACCTGCGCGTCGGATTTGAATAAGAAAAGCCCTATCATCGTAGCGATAACCCGATGCTCGCTCTGTGTCTACAGCAAAACGTCCACTTCCGGCTGCGAGATCCCCAGCGGCTGTTTGGATCTCGGCTGCTGTGCTTGCAACAGATGGTGTGCCGTCTCGTGGTGAGAGCAGTGGTGAAGGCATTAACGCCTCGCTAACTAATTGCTGTAATTCCTTCAGGGGGTAATCCCGCGACATTCGCGAGAACTTTGGAAAACGCGACAACGTGTGCCGCCAGTTCGTTATTGCTGGCAGTCCAGGAAGCACGCATTTCCAACTGATAGGCGCTAGGCGGCCCGCCAATATCGCCGAAACGAACTGATGTTGTTGATGTCACTGTTCCCCCAAGGTTGGTGAAATCGGCACCGCCGTCGTTTAATCCTTCGTTGAGCCATTGCCAGGCAACTTCTGGAAGCAGCGGATCCGATGCAACAGCATGTTCCATGTCTGCCTGAATGTATGCGACTAGACGCATGGAACCTTCCCAGGCGTCATCAGCCTGTGGGTCATGTAGAAGGATGAGGCGTCCGAAAGCGTCACCTTCTGCTTCGTTGTCCCCCAAAGTTGAAGACTCGGAACGGGTGACTTCCAAACCGATAGCGTGACTAAACGGTGCTAGCCGCTGCGGCGGCCGGATTGTGCCCAACGTAATTTCGTCTCGAAGTTTAGCTTCATGCATTGAATCAACTGCACGGCAAAAATCCGCAGGCGCTGATTCGGAGGCAGGTGTTGTCGATACCGGAGTGGGGGATACAGGGGTGTCAGTCACAAACGCAAAATTAGCGAAATATAGATAGCTGGCGGCGACGCCACGCCGAACGGTACGTCACAATGACGTAACATGGCGCGTCAGTAAACCTTAAAAAATTGTCTTAGAATTTGCGGCTGTGCTGCTCTAAAAGGCGCACACTAACAGGTGGCTGCTTTCAAGGGCGTTGCGGCGTTGGTGTGCGCGTGATCTTTTTGTAGGGGTAGTATGGGGGTAGTCCGTCGGGATTTAACATATGCAACTTATGGTGGATATCATTGTTTCCGTGGCTAGCAACGCGTCGGATGTTTTGGTACAGAGAAAAACGCACAATTAATGCATCCGATCAACAGGTGGGCCTAGAAATTGCGACCAGAAAACCGCGCAGGATGGTCGGGAGTGGCAGGTATTTCCGACGAAAACATGATGTAGACCTGCAAGAAAGGACTTGGCTGATAATGGCTGAGAAACTCAACTTCGAAGCTCTCAACAACATGCAACAATACGCTCAATGGGTGGTGTTTCGGGCAATTCCAGGGGCGTTGGGAACGGAACGCGATGAGGTAACAAAGCAGGCGACTGAGTTCTTCCGCAAGGTTGAAGAATCTGGTGCTGTCACACTCCGAGGAATTTATGACCTCACCGGCTGTCGTGCAGACGCGGATTTTATGGTTTGGTGGCATGCTGAAGAGTTTTCTTCCCTTCAGGATGTGCTGAGTGCTTTTCGACGAGACACCGTTCTTGGCCAGCTAGTGGAAATCGCATGGATCGGAAATGGTTTGCACAGGCCTAGCGAGTTCAATAAGTCGCATTTACCGAGCTTTATTATGGGCGAGGCTCCGGGTGACTGGATAACCGTGTATCCGTTCGTACGCTCCTATGATTGGTATGTCATGGACCCAGCGGAGCGGCGCCGAATTCTTGCGGAACACGGCATGGCAGCGCGTGATTATCCAGATGTTCGCGCAAACACGGTGCCTGCTTTCGCGCTTGGAGATTATGAATGGTTGTTAGCATTCGAGGCGCCAGAACTTCATCGGATCGTCGATCTCATGCATGCAATGCGGTACACCGATGCCCGGTTGCACGTTCGGGAAGAAATCCCATTCTTTACTGGGCGGCGGGTTTCTTCTGTAGGTGATCTGGTTCGGGTACTGCCGTAAACCCAAAGATCCTGATATGGGGGTGGGCTCAGCAAAAAAGCTGAGCCCACCCCCATATGCAGCATTTACGGTAAGTGTTGCGGACTTATGAAACTGGCTTTTCTTCCAGTGTTAGGGAGATGGAATTTATGCAATAGCGTAAATCCGTGGGAGTATCGTAACCTTCACCAGCAAATACGTGACCTAAATGGGATTCGCAGGTAGCGCAGATTACTTCCGTGCGGATCATGCCGTGGGAGCGATCTTCGCGCTCTATAACTGCGTCACCTGCCAGTGGTGAGAAAAAGGAAGGCCAGCCGCAATGAGAATCGAATTTTTCAGTTGATCGGAACAGCTCACTACCGCACGCTCGGCAGGAATATACTCCCTCAGTGGTGGTATTCGTATATTCGCCTACATGTGGAGCTTCGGTACCTGCTTGTCGTAACACCCGAAATTCTTCCTCGGTAAGACGCTTGCGCCATTGATCATCTGTAATGAACTTAAAATCAACCATGGCTACATTTTAAACGAGAGATTGTTTATAGCTGAATTGGAGTTTTTGAACGTCGAAAAGCAGCCACTGAAAACGCCGTTACCGTGGCAATAATAATTGCCCAGCCAATTGTTGCCTGGAACGTATTAAACCATCTGCCCCATACAGGCTGGTAAAGCGAAACCCAATCTAAGGGCGAAAGGCATAAAAATGCGCCAATCCATCCAGCTGCAGAATGCATCGGCGATCTACTTTTCAGCACTGTGAATAGCAGGGGAAAAAGCATCATAGAATAGTACATTTGCCCTAACGAGGACAATAAGAATGCGCCGGCTAGCAACACGCCAGATGTAGTGGAGGCCCATACTAATGGGTCACTGTTACGGAGCCGAAGGAGAAAAAATACCGTAGTAATTATCAATGCCGCGAAAAAAGCGAAAGCTAGGCGTTCCACCCAGGGATTTAAACCAAAATATAACGCTAGTCCGGGAAAAGAGCTGTTAGCATAGTCGCGAACTTCACCTAAGTACGGCACTGTCCGTTGTACATAGTCTGAAGCGCCGGGAATAATTGGCCATGCGATGACGTTGAGTATTATAGGCAAGCCGATCGCTGTCGAAATCGTCGGCCAGTGCAACTTTATCAACGGGAGGAATAATAAAGGAGCAAAAACGGGTTTAATTAAGATCATTACTCCTAAAATTAGTCCAGAGATCCATAATTTATTGCGCAACATCGCCCAAATAAATCCGCATAAAGCGCATAATAAGACGCCATTAATATTGGCAAATACCAATGTGTTAATTACGGCTTCAGTACAAAAAGCGATGCCAATAATCGCAGGGAAGACGGCACTTGAAAGTGTGTAGTCGAATAATCTTGTTAATATGGCTAAACCGCCAATAATAAACAAAGCATTTACGATAATAAATCCAAACCGGGCGCTGGAAGCATCGTCAATTGTGCCGAGTGGGGCTAGAAGTAATGTTGCGCCTGGGTTATACAGATAATGCGGGTCAACGAAACTATAGTTTTCGCTATACACTGGTTGGTTAGTTAAAAATCGTCGTAATGCTTGATAGACGGTTGTAAAATCATCGGTATTGCTACCATTTACCGCGAGAATGACCACACGGTGTAGCACTAAAAAAATAGCTACGGGCCACAAAGCTAACTTCGCAATAGAATTCGTGCGCGTAGCCCTATCACAATCAGACTCATCGGCAGACCCCGTTTGATCGTGCTGTGTGTCGGATTGCTGTGGCTGGGGAATAGGTTCTGCCCAGACCGAATGAAGCTTGGTCAAAGAAAATGAGTTCACACTTCTAGGTTATCTGGCTCAAACTCAATAGGGGAATGGCCGGTATGGATTCAGTGTTTCTGCGCCCTGAGTTCAGCGTGATGGGCAATGTTGTTGTCTGTTTCAGATACGAGGGTTGGTTGAGGGTGACTGGTTGTCATCAAAGTGCTTTGAGTTTGGGAAGCAGTATCGAAGGAAAACGAAGCCGTCATTGCTAACACCACATTGGTTTAATTGGAGTTTTAATTCCGACTGGGAATCGGTTGCTGGCAGTGTGAATAGTGGTTTTTCGGTGGCGGAAATACGTGGATCGATGCTGATATTTAGTGAGTTGATCAACCCGGAAGTAAAAAACTGTGAATATAAATAAGGCCCACCTTCAAGACTGAAATACCTAAAACCGAGTGCATGTAGTTCGGAAATAATGGCTTGGGGTTTTAAGCCTTTGACCGTGATGACTTTTGCCCCAGTAGCGGAAATCCGCGCTAGTGCTTCTGGAGCTGCAACCGTTGGGTCTGTCACGATGATCGGCTGCTTTAAGGCATCGGTGAATAATCTGGATTCAGGGTCTAACTCTGCGTGAGTGGTAATTACTGCTATCGGTGGAATGTCCGCTTGTCCACGCTGCCTGCGCTCAATTTGCTCGGTTTTTGAGAGTGTGACCCCACCATAGTTTTCCGAACGGGCCGTTTCTGCCCCAACGATTATGCAGTCGGCGAGTGCGCGTGATGCGTGTAATAATGCACTATCGACGTCGTTACCAAGAGCCTGGCTGGAACCATTAACAGTCGCTTGTCCATTAAGTGTTGAAACCGCAATGGCGTGAACAGAAACCTGTTTGCTTGTTTTCGATGGGGGAGCCGGAAGAAGGCATGCGACGTTTTGTGTGGTCAACGCCATTGGAAAAATGTGGGGATTGGGGGTGTGGTCAAATGCCATAAGTTAAAGTTCGGTTTTTGTATTCTTTGATGTAAAAAACCGCAACTACCTAAACGAAGTTGCGGTTGTGGTGGTCCTAGCTGGGATCGAACCAGCGACCTTTCCGGTGTGAACGGAACGCTCTTCCACTGAGCCATAGGACCTTAAAAGTGCGTATAAGGATCAGAATTTGCGGGCTTCTGGACTTCCGATAGACAAAATTAGCACGGCTATTCGTGGAATCCTAATTTTCGATGTTCTCTGATGTGCCGCTATGTTGCGTGTTTTTAGGCTTAAATTACATTGCTGTGGTTTATGCGACAGTTTACCCTTACGTTATGGACGTATTTTCCGGTGAGGTTACGTGCAGATTTGTGTTTCCTGGGTGGAAGCGGCTAATGTTTTTTCCGCACCAAAAAAGAGTGCATGCGGATGTAGCGCAGTTGGTAGCGCATCACCTTGCCAAGGTGAGGGTCGCGAGTTCGAGTCTCGTCATCCGCTCCACATTCATTTATGAATGTTTGTTGCGCGTTTAGCTCAGCGGGAGAGCGCTTCCCTGACACGGAAGAGGTCACTGGTTCAATCCCAGTATCGCGCACACGAGCGTTGTGCAGCTTGAAAAAATGCACAGATGCGGATGTAGCGCAGTTGGTAGCGCATCACCTTGCCAAGGTGAGGGTCGCGAGTTCGAGTCTCGTCATCCGCTCTAGTATCGCTAAGATACTTAATAAAACGGTTTATGCCGTGGTGGAATGGCCGAGTGGTGAGGCAACGGTCTGCAAAACCGTGCACACGGGTTCGATTCCCGTTTCCACCTCAAAAACTAAGCGCGTTTAGCTCAGCGGGAGAGCGCTTCCCTGACACGGAAGAGGTCACTGGTTCAATCCCAGTATCGCGCACACGAGCGTTGTGCAGCTTGAAAAAATGCACAGATGCGGATGTAGCGCAGTTGGTAGCGCATCACCTTGCCAAGGTGAGGGTCGCGAGTTCGAGTCTCGTCATCCGCTCTCAACAACAATGTCGCCCTTCATGATTCTGAAGGGCGACATTATTTTTATTTGTGAATCTGCGGGAACTTTCTGCAATGAATCTCCGACTACTGTGTAGCACACGAACCGTCACCTAAACCAAGGTTCGTAATGTGCTGCTGTAAGGAAAGGACGCAATGATACTGGCTAACCGTCGCATAACACTACCTAGGCGTCTCCGATGCGCCCACATGATAATCGCTGTGGTCTTAGCCTTGTGGGGTGGGGGAGCAATAGCTCCCTTTATTCCTAGCAATATTGCTTCTGCTCATGATGTGGTTGTAGGGGGAGCGCCTAGAGATGGTGAGGTTCTTACGGAAGCGCCAAGCAAAATTGTGTTGGAATTCTCCGGCGAGCCAAAATCGGGTTTTAATACGCTCGCTGTTACCGACAGTACCGGCCGCGTGCTATTTAGAGGTGAACCGACTGTGAACGGGCGTAATGTCACACTTGATGTACCAGGGGATATCGAGTTTTCATCTGGCGAGTACACAATCGGTTTTCAAATAACTTCTTCTGATGGTCACTCAACTCGTGGAAAAACAACCTTTTCTATCGTGCGATCAGGTGAGATGCCATCAGTTTCAGAAAACCATTCACCACCAAATCCCTCAAGTTCAGGTGATTCTCAATCGGCGGTTGAGAACTCTAATGCATGGATTACACTAGGTATCGGGGTTGGTATTGTTTTCCTACTTTCATCTTTTGTAATTATCGTCCTCCGAAACAAAAAGCATAGTAGCCGTTAGCCGCTGCTATCGATTATTGTTCAATGTTCCTCAACTAGTGGTGGCAATGATGTCACCACAGAGAAAGTGATTCTCGTTATGTTAAATTTTCGACAGATCCGAACCGTTGCCCTTTGCGCAGTCGCGGCCTCCGCGTTAATTCTTTCCGGTTGCACTACTTCCGAAAAGGACTCAGCAAACAAGGTTGATACTGCCACCTCGGTGATGGCAACAGCTGCTTCCAGCGCAGTTAAAGACGCTGGTGACAAAATGAGCAAAGAAGACATTAGCTTTGATGACGCCTTTGTTCGTGCCATGGAATCTGACGCAAAGATGACTGCCGTTTTCGGGAAAATAACCAACAATACTGATAATGAGATCACTATCGTTGGTTTTGAGACCGACATTGATGCTGGTTCTTTCGAGCTGCATGAAGTGGTGGACGGGAAAATGCAAGAAAAGCAGGGTGGATTCGTAATTCCAGCTGGTAAGTCTCATGTACTTGAGCCTGGACATGATCATTTCATGGTTATGGATGTTTCTAAGCCGGTAGCAGCTGGTGAAACTGTCAATCTCAGTGTGGAATTAAGTGATGGTTCCATGGTTGACTTCAAGGACATTCCAGTTCGTACGGTTGCCGCGGGCGATGAGGAATACTCTAGTGATCACTCCGATCACGGGGATCATGATCACAGCGAACACAAGCATTAGATATCAACGATGATAGGAGGCTTTCGTGACAGCACAACCTCATGTTTTGCATTCATGCGGGCCTTCTAGGTTACGCAGCTGCAACCAACAGGGTAACCAACAAGTCAAGTTTGTCTACCATCAAAACGTAGGAAAGGTATTGATTCTTCATGGCTGGCGCCATTCCACCTGACCCCAAAGATTCGCAAAAATTTCTGTCGCGCCGTAGTTTCCTCATCGGTGCAACTGTCACGACCTCAGCTACTGCGTTAACAGCTTGTGGCAGTGAGCGTTCGGGGGAAAGCGGTTTAGCTGAAGTTAACGTTGAAGAAGGTGGAGCGTTTTTAGCCAAGCAGGTTGTGCCTTTCGATGGGAAGCATCAAGCAGGTGTGGCCACTCCGGGTCAGGCTTTACTCAATATGGTGGCCTTTAATCTTAGGGCTGGCACTGATCTAGTGGCCGTACGTCGATTGATGACATTGTGGACGGAAGACGCTCGCAGGTTAACCCGTGGGCAAAACCCTGTTGGTAGTCTCGAACCAGAGCTTGCGGAATCCGCTGCTAATTTGACTATTACCTGTGGATTTGGTCCTCGGTTTTTCGACATCATTGACAAAAAAGATGCTCGCCCTGATTGGTTGCGTCCGCTTCCGGAATTTAGCAGTGACAAGTTGGAAGATCAATGGGGTCAGTCTGACATAGCTTTGCAAATCTGTTGTGACGACCCAGTGACCTTGGCGTTTGCTACCCGGCATATGATTCGTTCCGGCGCCGCTTATGTAGAAACCCTGTGGCTACAACAGGGATTTCTCAACGCCGTGGGTGCAACGGAAAAAGGAGCAACTCCTCGTAACCTGTTCGGTCAGAAAGATGGAACCGTAAACCCCGCATCGGACTCCGAATATGAAGATTACGTCTGGATTAACGGCGATTCGGATTCGCCACAATGGCTTGTTGGCGGTACAGCGATGGTGGTCCGTCGCATTAACATGAATCTTGATGATTGGGAAAAACTCGACCGGACATCACGTGAAGTAGCGATGGGGCGGTTCCTCGACTCGGGGGCGCCACTTTCTGGGACCGACGAATTTGAACCAGCGGATTTTGACGCTACCGACGAAGTCGGGCTGCCGATTATTGACCCTCGGTCTCATATGGCCTTAGCTGCACCGCCACTGGATATACCTAATCAGCGGATTCGTCGCCGGGCTTACAATTTCAGTCAGCCGCCAGTTCCTGGTTCCGAACAAACCTCGAACACCGGATTGGTATTCGTGTGTTTTCAGCAGAACCCGTTACAACAGTTTGTTCCCATTCAGCAGCGGTTAAATGACAGCGATCGCATGAATGAATGGATAACACACATCGGTTCGGCTGTGTATGCGGTTCCCCCTGGAACAGCAGACGGTGGTGAGGACGGCGACAGGTTCTGGGGTGCAGCACTTCTACAATCTTAAGGTTGCGAGGTAAGATTAAAAGCCAGCGGTTTGACCAATACTGGTGTAACCGTTATTAAAGTACCTGCCTTGGTGCATGTTTCAGGGCAGGTAATTTCGTTGCATCTCGCGTCCAGGTCTGACGCGTGGATGCCTGAGCGCAGTAAGGAGCGCAGTGAACTTATGGCACAGCTGACTGATGCCGCAATTAATCCTCATTCCCCATTTTCGGTGGCTGCTGGTACACCGGTAGGGGCTGCGATGCGGGAATTAGAGCTACCAAACACCGGCCCAACGGCAATTGTTTGTGTTAAAGATTCCGAGGGTAATCTCCGCGACTTGTCTTTTGTCCCGGATGAAACCGTCATGGTTACTCCAATTCCTGCTAATACAGAGGAAGGGCGCGGCGTTATTCGGCATTCGGCCACACACGTGCTTGCTCAGGCAGTACAGCTTGAATTCCCCGGGACCAAACTAGGAATTGGTCCGGCGATTGAAAATGGCTTCTATTACGACTTTGACGTGGCGGAACCGTTTACTCCTGAAGATCTTCAGCGCATTGAAAAGCGAATGAAGAAGATCATCAAATCTGGGCAAAAATTCGAACGGCGAGTGTATGAAAGCACCGAGGCTGCTAGTGCTGCCTTGAAAGATGAACCTTACAAGTTAGAGCTCATAGCAGATAAGGGATCGGTCGATCCTGATTCTGATGAGGCTACAGAAGTCGGAGTGGGCGAACTCACCGGATATTACAATCTGAATCCGCGAACGGGCGACGTCGAATGGTACGATCTGTGCCGGGGACCGCATGTTCCAACGACGAAATATATCCCAGCGTTTACCCTGACCCGATCATCTGCTGCCTACTGGCGGGGCGACCAGGCTAATGCTGGTTTGCAACGGATCTACGGCACGGCTTGGGAATCTAAAGAAGCGCTAGCCGAATACGAACATAAACTCGCTGAAGCTGAAAAGCGAGATCACCGGCGGTTAGGTGCGGAGTTGGATCTATTTAGCTTCCCTGATGAGATCGGTTCCGGTTTTCCAGTGTTCCACCCAAACGGTGGCATTGTTCGATTGGAAATGGAAGAACATTCCCGTCGGCGGCATATTGCTGCCGGGTATTCTTTCGTCAATACCCCACATTTAACAAAGGGAGAGCTCTTCGAAAAATCCGGGCACCTGGATTTTTATGCTGATGGTATGTTCCCACCGATGCAATTGGATGGTGAATATGACGAAGATGGCACCGTAGTTAAGCCGCCGCAGGACTACTATGCAAAGCCAATGAACTGCCCGATGCACAACCTCATCTTCGCCTCACGCGGGCGTTCGTATCGCGAACTGCCGTTGCGGCTGTTTGAATTCGGGACGGTCTACCGTTACGAAAAATCGGGTGTTATCCACGGGCTCACTCGTGCGCGTGGTTTTACCCAGGATGATGCCCATATTTACTGTACCGAGGACCAACTGGAAGCCGAACTGACCACGGTATTGGATTTCATTATCTCGTTGCTTCGTGATTACGGCCTTGATGATTTCTACCTGGAACTATCCACCAAGGACCCTAACAAGTTCGTCGGTTCCGATGAAATCTGGGAGAAATCCACCGAGATTCTCCAGCGAGTTGCTGATGCCTCAGGCTTGAGTCTGGTTCCGGATCCGGGTGGTGCTGCTTTCTACGGTCCGAAGATTTCAGTACAAGCGCGTGACGCCATCGGCCGCACCTGGCAAATGTCGACCGTGCAACTGGATTTCAATCTGCCAGAGCGTTTCAATTTGGAATACACAGCTCCAGATGGAACGAAGAAACGTCCGATCATGATTCACCGCGCGTTGTTCGGCTCTATTGAACGTTTCTTTGGCGTACTGCTAGAACACTACGCTGGTGCATTCCCCGCTTGGTTGGCACCGCACCAGGTGATTGGTATCCCGGTAGCTGACAGTTTCACCCCTCACTTGGAGGAGGTTATGACCCAGCTGCGCGCTCGTGGTATTCGCGCCAGTGTTGATACTTCTGATGACCGGATGCAAAAGAAGATCCGAAACCACACCCAAGCCAAGGTGCCGTTCATGCTGTTGGCCGGAGCACGGGATGTGGAATCAGACGCGGTAAGTTTCCGGTTCTTGGACGGAACCCAAGTAAACGGGGTGCCTGTGTCGGAAGCGGTCGACCTGATCGAAACGTGGATTCGCAAGCAACGCAACGAACAACCAACCGCAGATGCTTTTTCCAACCGAGGCAGGATAACCCCCAATTAGATTGCATATCTGGTCTATAACAAAGTGCAAGCCTCGCCCGAGATTTTCACCACTTTGGCTGAGGCTTTCACTAAGGTTGGGGGGAAGCGCTGATGGAAACGTCGAAAAGCAGGCGCCACGGGTTTTTGGCATCGGCCAATCACTTGTACAAAGTTAGGTGAGGACGAAAACAGCTGTGAGTGACTCTAAGGATTTCATCGATCAAGGTGTTGGTACTCCCGATCGACTGCAACGGTTGTGGGCTCCTTATCGGATGAACTATATCCGTAATGACGGAGTTAAAAGTAGCGGCGTTTCGACGGCGCAGAAGATAACCAACGGTGATACGGAAAAAAATAACGAAGTACGTGTGGATCACCGACCGAATCCCTTTGTCGAAATTCCAACGTTGTCAGATGAAGACGGGCTTATTGTGGCGCGTGGGGAATTTGTTTACTGCGTATTGAATCTTTTCCCATACAACTCGGGGCACATGATGGTCGTGCCGTATCGTCAAGAGCCAGATTTGGAAAACTTGCGACCAGAGGAGTCAACAGAACTCATGGCGTTTGCCCAGGCTGCAGTTCGGGTGTTGAAGAGCGTGTCTCGCCCGGATGCCTGCAATGTGGGATTTAACCTCGGCCGTTCAGCGGGTGGATCGGTAGGGGAGCACCTACATATGCACATCGTGCCGCGGTGGAATGGAGACGCGAACTTCATGACGGTACTGGGTGAAACTAAAGTTCTCCCGCAATTATTACGGGAGACACGTCACCTGCTGGCTAAGGCATGGTCAGATCTAGCCGCAGAGGATCCGGATTTTCCGGGAGTTGCACATGCTTAGTGTGAGTGGACGCAAACCAGCGGCAGTGGTGATAGAACCGCTTGCTCGGTTATTAAACAAAATGGGGCTTAGCCCTAACACAGTAACGGTGGTGGGCGCCTTAATCACTACGGCAATTGCGGTGATCTTCATTCCTACCGGACACCTCGTGTTAGCGGCAGTATTATCCGGTGTCTTTGCAGCGCTGGACATGGTCGACGGCACGATGGCTCGCCTACAAGGCTACGGCACAAAATTCGGCGCGACGCTAGATGCGACCTGTGACCGGATAACTGACGGGGCGCTATTCGCCGCAATTACCTGGTGGCTGATTTATACCTACAAGCCGCATGCCAGCGTGATTATCGCGAGTTTTATCGTATTGGTTTCCTCGCAGGTGATTTCGTACGTCAAAGCCCGCGGCGAAGCCTCAGGTTTTGAAGTGATTGGCGGTTTGATTGAACGGCCAGAACGGTTGATCATTGGTCTTACCGGAATCGGTTTGACGGGCTTAGGCGTTCCTTACGCCATTGATGTGGCGTTATGGTTTTTAGCCATCGGCAGCGTGATCACTGTTGGTCAACGTCTTTTGATCGCCGCGAAAAGCCCCCATGCATCCGAGGCGATCGCTGCACCAGTCGGTGCCACGGAGTGCGAACCAATGGCCCCGCAGAAGTAAGCGGCACGAGGATCTAAAACAATGAATAGTATTGCGTCTACCAATGAAGGTTTGTTGTTCTCACGCTTTTCGACGACCCCACCAAGCTGGGAAACAATAAACGCATGGGGATATTACGCGGGTTGGGCACTCATGAGTCGATTGCCCAAACACCTGACAGCACAGATATTCATATGGGGGGCGGATCATGCAAGCGATAACGGCGCTGGTATGAACCAACTGCGTAAGAATCTAAGCCGAGTTGTTGGAAAGGAAAACGTAACCCGGGCGTTAATACGTGACTCAATGCGGTCCTATGCGCGCTATTGGTACGAAGCGTTTCGGCTTCCAGCGATGATGAAAGATCGCAGGGTCATCGAAAAGATAGATCGTCAAGTGATGGGAAAGCAGCATCTGTTGGAAGCGGTAGCAAAACCAACCGGAACGATCGTGGTGGCAACCCACAGTGGAAACTGGGATCTAGCCGGAATGTATGTCGCATCCCAGATCGGGACGTTTACGACAGTGGCGGAGCGGCTTAAACCGGAAAAGCTTTTCGATACCTTCGTGAAGTTTCGGCAATCGCTAGGCTTTAATGTTTTAGCGCATACCGGTGCGCCGGGGGAGCGTTCTGCCTACGAAAGACTGAAAGATGTCGTTGCTGCAGGCGGCACGGTGGCTATTGTCGGTGACCGAGATCTGAACGGTAAGGGCGTGGAAGTGGAGTTTTGCGGTGAGACCACCACTTTGCCGACGGGAGCAGCACGGTTGGCTCTGGAAACTGGCGCCACCTTGTTGGTTATCGATAACTGGTTTACTGGCACCATTTTTCAGCCCGGGTGGGGGATGCGGTTTTCGCCACCGATCGAGGTTTTTTCCACAGATGATGTTTCGGATGTCGTGCGCAGGTACAGCATAATTATGGCGGATAATATCCGTAAGCATCCGGTAGATTGGCATGTGCTTCAACCCTTTTGGAGCGCTGATAGAACTTCTAACAAATAGCTAACACCGATAACAACCGTCCGTTTCCGTTATGCTACATAGATAGTAAAAGTTCAGTGACGTTGCGATTGTGTGTCTGTTAACCGGATATTTAAGACAGTGTATTGTGTGGGTTGCCTTTGGCTTGCGAAGTGAGCGAAGGTGTGAGGATTAGATGGGTTGAGAGATATGCGAATAGGTTTTGTGTGCCCCTATTCTTTTGACGAACCAGGCGGCGTTCAAGCCCATATCCTTGATCTTGCGACAAAACTGACGGAGCAAGGCCACGACGTGAAGGTGATAGGGCCGTGTGGCCCAGACACTGATGTGCCCGATTTTGTGGTGCGTGGTGGGCGTAGTTTTCCCATCCGATACAATGGCTCGGTTGCCAGGTTGTCGTTCGGGCCGTGGACGTTTGCCAAGGTGAAGAAGTTCATTTCCGACGGCAATTTCGATATTCTGCACATCCATGAACCCAATTCACCCAGTTTCTCACTTGCGGCGCTCATGCTTGCTGAGGGGCCGATCGTGGCTACTTATCACACATCAGCGCAGGGGTCTATGTTACTCAAGCTTGCGTTGCCACTATTGCGGCCATATTTGGAACGCATCCGGGGCGGAATTGCTGTGTCGGAAATGGCTCGCAGGTGGCAGGTGGAACAATTAGGCGGCGATCCAGTTCTTATTCCCAACGGGGTGGATATTGAGTTTTTTGCAAAATACGCGAGTCGACAAACAAAAAGCGTTGCGGCCGAAGCAATAACAAAACCTGAGATTGCTTTCCTCGGCCGAATAGATGAACCCCGGAAAGGATTAGATGTTTTATTAAAGGCACACCTCTTAACGGACTACCTGTGCAATATCACTGTTATTGGGGGCGGAAAGGGCAGACGAAAAATACGGGGTGTGTATTTCGCTGGCCGCGTTGATGACGACGAGAAAGCAAGGTTATTGGGCAAAGCGGATATATACGTTGCCCCCAATACCGGCGGTGAAAGCTTTGGCATTGTTTTAGTCGAAGCCATGGCTGCAGGCTGTGCCGTTATAGCTAGTGATCTTGAGGCATTCGCAGCAGTTTGTGCCACCGATTCGGAAACCCCGGCTGGCTTATTGTTCAAAACTGACGACCCGCAGGACTTAGCACGTGCCATTGAGAAAGTCGTGAATGACTCGCAGTTGCGGGAACAACTGGTTCGGGCAGGTGCGGAAAGATGCCATAACTACGACTGGGATCATGTAGCCCAGTCTGTGCTACGAGTCTACGAAACAGTATCTGATGGGACGAAAGTCCAGCTTGCAGCGAAACCGGAATCTAGGTGGCGGCAATGGGCACAATAATTGCAGTTATTATCGCTGTCATTGTTACGGCAGCAGTCTTTTGGGCGTCAAGTACCGCCCAACGTTTGCATCGACTTCACGTTCGCACGGATGCAGCACGACTAGCATTGCAAGCAGCACTCGATCGTCGGGCAGCGGTGTTAGCGGCAGTAGATCCCACGGCCAGTGCTATGGCGCACTCCGCGGAATCGGTGATGCTGGAATACGATTCGTTTTCGCACCGTGCGGAAAAAGAACGGGAAATCACCGCCGCAATTGCAGCACTAGGCCCGCAACCACCGATAAGTATTGTGGAGGCGGAGGCACGTCTGCAGTTAGCACACCGGTTTTATAATGACGCAGTCAGCGATACCCGTGCTCTACGGGTACGCCCCGCCGTCCGATTGCTCCGACTCGGCGGAACCGCCCGGTTACCGGAGTATTTCGAATTGACTATGTAAGAACCACGTGATGAGGGGTTAATTATCGCCTGATCGGGACGCAAGAAACCGAACAGATTGCTTCGCATTCTCACCCCCGGGTGTTTTCACCAGCCAAATACCAGCGATGATGGTAGCCACCACCATGAGGATGTTTCGTGCAGCCAACCCTACTACACCGATCGTCATCTCACTAACGTTATCGGTGAGTTCGTGATAGTGGAATGGGTAAACCACCTGACCGAGAAGTGCCATGCAGTAAATAAGTACAGCCATGAACAGTGGAAACTTCAGTTTGCGGGCGCGCAACAGTGCAACCGCAAGAACTGGCCCAAGCCAGACTATGTATTGTGGCGAGAACACCTTATTAGAAATGATCAACATCACAATCAAGAAAATCCACAGCACCACCGTTTGATCTGGACTCCAACCGCCTACCCACAGTCGTCGAAAAGCCCACAGAGCAGCGGCAATTAACGTAGCTAGAAGCAAGAAACTGCTTAGCCCAATTGCGGTAGCAACCCCCGGCCCACTAATTTCATAGCTTTTCGACGCCGCATAAAACACCACGTAGTTTTCAGCGGTCCTGGTGTTTGCTAACCACATAAACGGCGTGGCCGCAACCGACTCAATTTGCAATCCGCGCTCACCCTGATAGGAAAACGGCGATAACAAGCGGTCGATACCCGAAAACGGGATGACAACTCCCGTAATTAACACCAACGACGCAATAAAAATACCGACCCGCACATAAGTTTTGCTGCGCCGGATAGAATCCACCAATCCCACGATCAACACCCCAGGCCATAACTTGATCATCACAGCTATCGCCAATAATCCAGCGCTGCATCGCGGCGCTAAGAACAAACAAATAGCAGCAACACCGACTACCACTGAAGGAAAGATATCAAGACGGTATACGCAAACATGTCCAACAACTAATGAAAACCCACCCCAAAAAACCGCGGCCGTTATTCTAGCCTGTGAGGAAACAGCAATGCGGGTATGCAAAATTATGGCAAAGAAAATCGCATCAAGGGCGTAGCAAACCATAGTGAACATCGCCAAATAATGATCAGAAGAACCATTACTGAACCACAGGGCTACATATGCGGGCCAGGTGCCAACAATCGGATACTCCCGCATTGCAATCGGATTCAACCCCGAAACCGCGTCGAAATAATAGCGGACGTCTCCGTCTGGAACCGTATTAATCACCAATAACCGCAGCAACAACCCATGTGCTATCAACCACCACAACCACAACAGTCGTACCACTTGTGGCTGTACTTCGCCCACCTTAATGACAGTGGCACCAGACATCTTAAAAACCTTTACGCCGATGAAAAAAGAGTGTTGTACGCCAAGCCTGACGAAACAACACTCATAGTGTAGCGATAGAAAACCAACCCGTAGGTGCTAGCCCTAACTAGTCAATACCCCCTCAACATCAACTGGCGGGCCAAGATAAAGCAAAATCGAGAAAACCACTGCCACTATAACCGCTAATACCACGCAACTTACCACCGGATTTCGAACCACAATCGCAAGAATCTTCTCCGACACGGATCTCGGACTATCACCGCGACGGAACCGCCACGAATCACTCAACATGCCCCGTCGATCCAAGACGATAGTAAACGGCAACGCTGCCCACGGAATCGCCGAAACCGCTAAGCCCGCGATACCCCACGGCGCATCCCACCTATCGTTGATCCAAATACCAATAGTGACGAAAACAAAACATAAAAACCCAAAGCCGTGAATGGAACCAGCTATCGGAACAACCGCCTCGGTGACACCGCTGTACTTTAAAACCATTCCGACAATAAGAAACGTCCACGTCCCCATCTCTATAAAAGCCACAACCCTATGCAACCGACGCGGCGAGGAAAAAACTCCATCATGCGAACCAATTGTTGCCGAATCTGAATAATCAACCATGCAACAACAGTAACCGACACGTTTGCAGCTCGTATATCCCCAAACCCACCCCGGGCCTAAAATCAACCAAATGAACTGAAACCCCAGTCAACCAAGAGGTTGAAAAATTAAAAAAGAAAACATCCACCTTTCTCCCGCAGCCAGCCTTGAGCAAAACTGCATTCACTACCTGCGTTACCTTTAGACCAAACCAAAAGTGCTTAAATAAACACCGAGAATTAACTACTAATAAGGAAGCCAAACCACCGACAGATGAACCCCGGAAATCAGCAACGCAGCAAAATAGAGCACATACTCGACATCGAACAAATTGATACACGCATCTTTCGTGGTCCAGTTACACCCTCAACCTTCACCCGAACCTTCGGCGGACAAGTAGCATCCCAAGCTCTAGTATCTGCAATCCGCACCGTCACCAGCGACATGGGCGTACACTCACTCCACGGATACTTCGTCGGGCCCGGCGACTCAACTCAACCCACCATTTACAATGTCGACGATATTCGCCACGGTCGATCATTCACATCCCGGCACGTCACCGCCATTCAAAACGGCGAAACGATATTCAGCATGCAGTGTTCATTCCACCGTCGCACCGACGAAGGAATAGAACACTCCGATGACATGCGTGACGTACCCGATCCTGAATCAATCACTGTTGAACCAGATAACCTACCAGCAAGCAGCCGTGCGCTCCTTGAAGAATGGACTGACTGGGATATCCGCCAAGTACCACCAGACAGTTATGAACACAACCGCCTAACCCACGGTCAGCAACTTGTTTGGTTCAAAACCAAAAACCAATTACCAGACGACGAAACTTTCCATCTTTGCACGCTGACATACATGTCAGATATGACACTCCTACACACCGCCCTGGTTCCGCACAGAGGGCACCCTGTCCAAATGGCATCACTTGACCACGCACTATGGTTCCTCAGGCCCTTTCGAGCCGACGAATGGCTGCTCTATGACCAAATTTCACCCTCCGCACACGCAGGACGCGCGCTAACCCACGGACGAGTCTTTAACCGAGCCGGCGACCTCGTGGCAGTTGTCACCCAAGAAGGGCTAACAAGGAACCTCAAACAAGGACAACAAGCCCTACCCCTGAAGAACCTAGCCACCGGCCAGCAATAAAAAGCCAACACAAAAGCAAAAACACCAATGGACTATTCTCACATCCCATCCGTGCCGTATAATTTTTGCGTTACTTTAAAACCCACACAAAACTCAAACTAAATCTAATAAACCTGGGTAAAACCCACCGAAAAAAACTTACGAAAGGACCACCATGGCCGGCCACTCAAAATGGGCAACCACGAAACACAAGAAGGCAGCAAATGACGCAAAACGCGGAAAAGAATTTGCCAAACTCATTAAAAATATCGAAGTGGCGGCCCGCACCGGTGGCGGCGATCCATCAGCAAATCCCACCCTTGACGATATGATCCGGAAAGCCAAAAAAGCCTCCGTTCCCAACGACGCCATCGAACGAGCACGCAAACGAGGCTCCGGTGAAGAAACCGGCGGTGCAGACTGGCAAACCATAATGTACGAAGGCTACGGACCCAACGGCGTGGCAGTTCTCATCGAATGTCTAACCGACAACCGCAACCGGGCTGCCACTGAAGTTCGCACCGCCATGACAAAAAACGGTGGAAGCATGGCTGAATCCGGCGCAGTCAGCTATATGTTCACCCGCAAAGGAATAATTCTGGTAGCCAGCGGTGACCTAAGCGAAGACGACGTATTGCTAGCAGTTCTTGATGCCGGGGCTGAAGAAGTAAATACCGTAGGCGAAAAGTTCGAAATCGTCTGCGCGCCGGGCGACTTGACCACAGTTAAAGAAGCCTTGGTTGAGGCAGGAATTGAGGTGGAAGACTCAGACTCGGATTTCCGCGCCTCGGTCGAAGTTGCGTTGGAAACTGCCGATGCTAAGAAGATATTCAAGCTTATTGATGCTTTGGAAGATTCCGACGACGTTCAAAACGTCTATACCAACATGGATTTATCTGAAGAGGTTATTGCTGAATTGAACGCGGAGTAATCGAAAACCCCCAAGCGTTGGTTGCAGATTAAGCAACTGGCCTTGGCGAACAGCTATGCCACTACAGCGGTGATTGGTATCGTCCGACCACCGCTGTTTTTAATTAGTGAATACCCTATTGGCGGTTTATAACCGGGATGGCAGCAGCAACGTGCTAAATTTCAGGCTGTAATGAGGCGAGTTTTCGTCAGCGCCTGAATTTTCATGCCGATCATGAATTGTAATATTATATTAGAAATAATGTTCGATATTTCTGCGGTCATGGCGCGGTGATCTGCTAATAGGTAATGGTAGATACAGAATCCGCTTGTGTGGATTTAACGGCCGCATTGAACACTTGGGAAGGTTGCATGTAAGTGTCAGTTGTTTCAATCGAAGGGCTGCGGGTCATGGGAATTGACCCAGGTCTTACCCGGTGTGGATTATCGGTGATTCAGGCTGGGCGGGGACGCGCGGTTATTCCAGTTGCTGTTGGGGTAGTGCGTACCCCAACAGATTCTGACGTAGCTGTTCGATTATTTGAATTAAGCGAGGCTGTCAATGAGTGGATGGATTCGTATCAGCCTGATGTGGTCGCTATTGAGCGGGTATTTGAGCGTGGAAACGTTTCCACAGTGATGAACACAGCGCATGCGGTGGGTGTATTGATGCTTGCTGCTGCTCAACGAAATATCGACGTGCACCTGTATACGCCTAGTGAGGTTAAAAAAGCAGTTAGCGGGAATGGTCGGGCCGATAAAAAACAAATGACCGCGATGATCACCAGAATCCTGGGCCTATCAGAACCACCCAAGCCTGCGGACGCCGCTGACGCGTTAGCGCTTGCAGTCTGTCACTGTTGGCGGGCTCCATTATTGGCTAAACACCGTGAAACTGAGAGGTTAACAATGAAACAAGCCCGGCACATGAATGGCGTTTTAGGCCAAGCAAAACAAAAGGCAGCGCAACGAGCTGACGGGATGCCGGAGGAATTGGCTAGGGCGGCAAACACTTCGCCCAAAACATGATTGAGGAAATTGTAACTTGGCTGCGGATTACCGTGGCTAGGCCGTAAAATCGTCGAAAGACTCCCTTTTCGGCGTGCCACGTTTAGCAACAAGAAAGTAACGAAATGATTGTTTCACTGCGCGGCACCGTTTTAGATATTCAGCTGCAATATGCGGTTTTAGAATGTAATGGTGTTGGGTATAAAGTTCTTGCTACCGCCAGGACCCTAGGCCAATTAGCTCGAGGTGAAGAAGCCTTCCTACTTACGACGATGGTGGTACGGGAAGACTCACAAACCCTGTACGGATTCATTGACGAGGAATCCCGCGAGATGTTCGGTTTACTGCAAACCGTATCTGGGCTTGGTCCGAAATTAGCCTTAGCAGCGCAATCGGTGTATTCGGCAGCGGAGTTGGTTCACGCAATTACACATAATGATGCAAAAACCCTGCAAAAAATTCCTGGTGTGGGTAAGCGCATGGCTGAGCGGATGGTTGTGGATTTGAAGGATAAAGTCTCAACACTTCAGCCAACTGCGCTGCAAAAACCTGGTACAGAGCTTTCAAGTTCTAGCTCATCCGACGTTGCGGTAGCCGCGCAGGTGGTAGAAGCACTAACCGGATTAGGATTCACTGAAAAGGTGGCAGAACCCGTAGTAGTAGCCGTTATGGCAGAAAACCCCGACGCCGATACAAGTATGGTTTTGCGTGGCGCGTTAAGTGCCTTGTCCAAGAAATAGAACAAGGAACATGACAATATGGCGAATGTGGAAAAAACAGAATTCTCGGTTCCGGACAGGCCAGCTCGCAGCGATGATGCGGCGATAAACACACATGCTATGCCGGAGGAGACTGACATTGAAACAACGCTGCGTCCCCGCAGCCTACATGAATTTATTGGTCAGCCTAAAGTACGCGATCAACTGAATTTGGTTTTAACTGGCGCAAAAAATCGGGGTGTAACTCCAGACCATGTTCTTCTATCCGGCCCTCCTGGGCTCGGTAAAACGACGATGGCGATGATTATTGCCTACGAAATGGGAACTAGCTTACGAATGACCTCGGGGCCAGCGTTGGAGCGCGCAGGTGATCTTGCTGCCATGCTGTCGAATCTTATGGAAGGAGATATCCTTTTTATCGACGAAATCCACCGCATGGCGCGACCCGCTGAGGAGATGCTGTACATGGCGATGGAAGACTTTCGGATCGATGTCATTGTGGGTAAAGGGCCAGGTGCGACTTCAATCCCGCTGGAATTGGCACCTTTTACCTTGGTAGGTGCTACGACACGTTCTGGCATGTTAACCGGCCCTCTACGCGATAGATTTGGTTTTACCGCGCAAATGGAATTCTATGCCACCGATGATCTAACGCAGGTGGTTACCCGAGCTGCAAAAATTATCGGAGTTCCCATTGATTATGACGCGGCAGTTGAAATCGCATCACGGTCACGGGGTACTCCCCGTATTGCTAATCGCCTATTGCGGCGAGTACGTGACTATGCGGAAGTGCATTCCGACGGGCACATTGATCTTGCTGCTGCCCAGCAAGCTCTCATTGTGTTTGATGTGGACGAAAAGGGGCTGGATAGATTGGACCGTGCGGTTCTCAGTGCCTTGGTTCTAAGCCATGGTGGTGGTCCAGTAGGAGTTTCCACTTTGGCAATTGCAGTCGGCGAGGAGCCATCTACGGTAGAAGAAGTTTGTGAACCATATTTGGTTCGTGCAGGAATGATAACCCGTACCGGACGGGGACGAGTAGCAACAGCCGCAGCATGGCACCACCTGGGGTTAGAGCCACCAGAGGGAAGCACTGCACCGTTATTCTCTTAAGTTTTTATAGGAGGGGCATCCCTAGCTTTCCGTCTTTTTCTGGCATATTAACAACCATGTTTGATTCGGTATTTTTACTCATTGTGGTGCTCGCTCTGGTGGCACTCCCAAGTTTCATCATCCAGCGGAAACAACGTCGGCATTTGGATAAGATTCGTGAGATACAAGACTCCGTCGTAATAGGGGATACCATTGTGACAACGGCTGGGCTGCATGCAGTGGTTCGGGGCATTTCCGAAACCACCGTTGAATTAGAAACGGCATCTGGTGTTGTTTCCACCTGGGAAAAATATGCAATTCTTCGCAACATCACCCAGGAACCCGTTTCGGATATAGCGACACCGTAACAGTAAATATGACAGGACCCCGCGTGTGGATAGCTGGTAGTTAGAGCAAATCCTGATGGTGGGGTTGGAACTGCTTAATCGCAAAAATAGTGGAGAACTTTCCTGTCATATCGCACTTAAGCTAGCCTATGCCGTAGCATGTTTCGTTGTGTGTTTTGAGGTTTTCTTAAGGCACGAAAGCTCCATGGACATAAGTGTGCTCATGGTGTCTTTGAAAAGCTGCATTAAGTAGTCGAACTCAGTCGTGTTCGACCAGTATTTGAGGAGATGGATCAGTGGCTTCGAGACTCCGAAGCGGCGGTACCCGATGGGAGACATGGCCGAAGAAAGCTATTGCTTTGTTCATTCTGCTTCTATTGGCGATATACGCACTTATTTTTTTCACAGGTGACCGTAGCGCCACCCCTCGGCTTGGTATTGATTTGCAGGGTGGTACTCGAGTTACTCTGGTTCCCCAGGGTGAGAAACCAACCCCTGAACAGCTAAGCCAAGCGCGCACAATTCTGGAAAACCGCGTGAATGGAATGGGTGTTTCCGGAGCCAATGTGGTGATCGATGGCGACACCTTAGTGGTAACTGTTCCTGGTGAAGACACGTCCCAAGCCCGGGCAGTTGGTCAAACGTCACAGCTGTTCTTCCGTCCAGTAGCCGTTCCGGGTGCCGTCGACAACGCGACCGTAATTCCTGAGCTTGAAAAGATGGCAAACCGGTGGGTTGAGGTCGGTGCTATCAGCCCGGAAAAAGCACAAGAGCAATTGGACCGAGCAGAGGAATTACTAGCTGCCACCCCACCTGCTCCTGCCGAGGGAGAAAATGCGGAACAACCTAAACCAGAAAAACCTGAGCTTAAGATCTCAGCATCCGCGCCCGATGAGCCAGCCAATTCGATTGAATCGACGAAGCAGCGAGAAAAGACACTGGAAATTCTCAAAGCCGACCGACAATCTAGCGACCCCGCTGTCCAATTGGCAGCTTCCACTTTGTTGGTATGTGATGACACTCCAGACCCGTTGCAAGGAACAGACGATCCTGCGAAACCACTGGTAGCTTGCGACCCAGGCCAAGGGCAAGTGTACATATTGGGCGAAGTTCCATTACTACAAGGCCAGATAGATACTGTTAACGGCAAACGGCTAACTGGTGACGAGATCGATACCGGTCGGCCTATTACCGGTGGCTTGAACCCACAAACTGGCCAAATGGAAATAAACTTCGCTTTCAAGGCGGGAGCAGGCGACCAAGGGTCGGCTACTTGGTCTGCGTTAACCCAGGAATATTTGGAACGACAAGTTGCAATTACCCTCGATTCCAAAATCATATCCGCACCGGTAATTCGGGCGGCTACCTCGGTAGGTGAGGCAACCTCTATTACTGGTGACTTCAGCCAGGCTGAGGCTACCGAACTAGCCAATAATTTGCGTTATGGTGCTCTTCCGTTGAGCTTTGCCGGTGAGAACGGAGAACAAGGCGGAACAGCAATTACGGTACCGGCTTCCCTTGGTGTTGCTTCGCTGAAAGCAGGCTTGATCGCAGGGTTGGTTGGTTTTGCACTGGTGGCTCTTTATTCGCTGTACTTCTATCGCTACTTCGGCTTGATCTCATTATTCTCGTTGATTCTTTCCGGAGTATTCGTCTACGGTTCCCTTGTTTTGTTGGGCCGGTTAATTGGTTACTCGCTAGACTTGGCGGGTGTTGCTGGTTTGATCATCGGTATTGGCACCACTGCGGACTCCTTTGTGGTGATCTATGAGCGGATTAAAGACGAAGTGCGTAGTGGGCGTACGTTCCGGTCGGCTGTTCCACACGCCTGGGAGCGGGCGAAGTCGACAATTATTACGGGTAACTTTGTTACGCTGATTGCTGCCGTGGTGGTGTATTTCCTTGCGGTCGGAGAAGTTAAGGGCTTCGCTTTTACTCTCGGCTTAACGACGGTCTTTGACTTGCTTGTCACTTTCCTTCTCACAGCACCCCTCATTATCCTGGCGTCGCGCAAGCCGTGGACGGCAAAGCCCGCTGTTAATGGTTTGGCTAAAGTCTTTGCGCTAGCTGAAAAGACGGGGACTGCTCGGCAATTCCACAATGAGCCAAAGCGGGGCTGGGATTGGAAACAAGAACAAGCAGAATCTGAGCCGGAAGTTGAAGACGTGGAGCAGCGATTAGCACGAACCCATGGGCATTTGATTTCTAATCCAGTTAACCCTGATCAGCCCGAATCTCAACCATCGGAATCGGAAAGGGAGAAATAACAATGTCTTCCACTAAAACTATGGAAAAGATCTTTACCGGTGAAGGTGGTATCGATTTCGTCGGAAAGCGGCGAATCTCTTATTGGGTGACGCTTGCTATTCTCGCTGTCTGCCTACTAAGCATCTTGATACGGGGCTTCAATTTCGGCATAGATTTTGAAGGCGGTACCAAAATCAATATGCCTGCTGGAACGCTGGAAACCACCGCCGTGTCGGAAACATTTAAAGAAGCCACGGGGGTTGAACCCGCCATTACACAAATTGTCGGTTCAGGTGACACTCGTATTCTTGAAATCAATTCAGAGCGGTTAAGTCAAGATCAGATTGATAAAGCTCGAGCAGCTATTTTCGAGAAATACCAACCAACTGATACAGACGGCAAGCCAAGCCCGGACGTGATAGGTGACTCAACTGTGAGTGAATCGTGGGGTTCCACAATCACGAATCGAATGCTGATTTCGATGGGCGTATTTTTACTAGCCGTATTTGTCTACATTGCGCTGCGACTGCAACGAGAAATGGCTGTTGCTGCTCTAGGCGCGCTTTTTGTGGACTTGTCATTCATCGCTGGTTTGTATGCGCTGATTGGTTTTGAGGTAACACCGGCATCTGTGATTGGTTTGTTGACAGTGTTGGCATTCTCCTTGTACGACACAGTGATCGTTTTTGACAAGGTTCGTGAAAACACCACAGGCTATCTCGGAAACAAACAAATGACTTACGGCGAGCACGCTAACTTAGCTATCAATCAGACTGTGATGCGTTCGATCTCCACCACTGTTATCTCCGTCTTACCGATTCTTGCATTGATGGTCATCGCAGTGTGGCTGATGGGAGTGGGCACGCTCAAGGATCTAGCTCTTGTGCAGCTGATAGGCGTAACTTGGGGTACAATTTCCTCGATCTTCTTGGCAACACCATTCTTGGTATCTTTGAAGAACCTTAATAAGGAAACCAAGAAGCATAATGCACAAGTCGCTGCCTATCGTTCCGGAACTGGCATAGCTGAGGAAGATTCCGTTGATTTCAAACGTCGGGTTTTAAGTCCTGAGCGTACGGTCGATTCACGACCCAGCGGCCAGGGGCCAAGTTCTACGGGATCCAGTTGGCGACCGAACCGGCAACCGTAATTTTCGCGCCATCCGCATCAGATTGTCGACGTTAACGCGTGCACAGAATCTGATGCGGATTTCTTATTGCCAAAAGGCAAAGTTAAAAGTTGAGGTTGAGGGATTTAACGATACAATCAATGAAGTCAATAACATCCTGATAACAAAATGAGGAGTCTCGGACACTATGACTCAAACGCGATTGCTGCACGCTTCGGCAAAGCCGTTAGGAAGCGGCGTGCATCGATTCTTTTCGCGGAAGCTACGCACAGGCGCGATGAGCGCTGTGTTAGGACTCTCATTGACGTTAGCCAGTTGTGGATTTGGATCTAATTCCGATGATGCGAATTCGCATGATTACTTTGGCTACGCCATCGATGACTACCTGATTACCACCAATGTTTCGACAACCGTTGGTTTTTCTAGTAATGCCCACCAGCTGGCGGGGCGACTCTACCCTGGTGTGTACGTTAATGGGCCGAAGGGGCAACGCATTCCAAATTCGGATCTTGTTCAGGTTCGTGCGCTCCCTGGGGCCCAGCAGCGCGTAGAATACCGAATTTCCGATAAAGCTGTTTACTCAGACGGGCAACCTATTACGTGTGATTCATTCCTGTTGGCATTTGTTGCGGCATCGGCACGGCCACTCTTCGATTCATATATTCCATTGATGGATCAAGTCGAGCGGGTTGACTGCACGCCAGGAGCAAAACTAGCCACTGTGGTGTTTAAAGAGAATTACGGTGATCGATGGCGGTTTTTGTTCAGTGGTGGAAGTTTGCTGCCAGCACACGCGATAGCAGCCAAACTCAACTTAAGCCTTGAAGACTTCAACCAAGCTTTGCAAACATACGACGATAGCTTACTTCCTAAGATCGCACAGGTGTGGAACACTGGTTTCGACCTCCAAGCCTTTGACCCTCAACTGCAAGTAAGTTCAGGCCCGTTTTTCATCGAATCTGTGGGGGCTAATGGGGAAGTGACGCTAAGTCGTAATGACAAGTATTACGGTGAAAAACCAGTACTTGACAAACTCGTCGTCTGGCCCAAAGGCACAGATCTGCAGAAGCTGGCTACTGACGGCAATCTTCAGATTGCTGAAGTCGATAGTGTTTCGGAAACGAAATGGATTGATCGAAATGATCCAGAAAACATTTACGAGATAGAAGCAACCGCCGGGGTGTTGACAGATCATTTGGTTTTAGGTTCGGCAGGAGTTTTCCAAACCAAAGAAAACAGACAAGCGTTCGCCTCGTGCGTGGACCAAGCTGCCGTCGCCCGGGCGTCGTCGAAAAGCTCAGGTGTGACTGTAGATCCAGTTGCGACACGAACTATTCGGGCGCGTGACAGCATCAATCAACATCTTTCTGACATTACTGACCCTCACTTGGGCATGAATTTTGATGCGGCTCGTAGGCTGGAAGGTCAAACTGTTCGGATCGGTTATTTCGCGCCTGATGCGCGAAAAGCAGCAATGGTGGAATCGATTCGCAGCTCTTGTTCGGAAGCCGGGATCATTGTCGAAGACGTGTCGGCGGATTTTGCATCAATTGGAAATCTTCCTCGGACCTTTGAAAACAGTTATGGTACCGAATTCACCACCGATGGTGGTGCTGATGCGATGTTGCAAGCACTAGATCCGCAATACAGTTTCGACGCGGTAGAACACGTATCGAATGACATTGAGGCAGTGCGAGGCGCTGAAGCCCGAAGCTGGGATGATGTGGAAACCATACCTTTGGCAAGTCAACCACGGATTTTTATAGCTGACCGCTCGGTAAAAAACGTTGTGCATAACACTGATTTGTATGGAATTGGCTGGAATCTCGATCGGTGGGGGGAAGACGAAATCCATAGTTAAATGGTGATTTTCCATGGGGGCAACCCACAACGAAGATTTGGTGTCGCCTGCAAAGAACAAATACCTTTATGGGGGAGGCTTTTTCCGGTTACTTCCCTCAATTTCTAACGAAAGCACTTTTGATTTATGTCTGTTAGTACGTATTGCGATGCTCGTGAGGCGCTACGTGTTAAAACTCGTTTTGTGCCAGGTTTCCCTGTAGAAGGGATTGTTTTCGAAGACCTCACCCCAGTATTGGCAGACGCGGAAGCGTTTCATCTGCTTGTCGACGAACTTGCTGCTGCGGCACGTAAAATGGGTGCCGAGATGATCGGGGGGCTTGACGCCAGGGGCTTTCTTCTCGGTTCCGCTGTGGCCTATAAGCTTGGCCTGGGTATTCTTGCTATACGAAAGCGCGGAAAGCTACCACCGCCGGTACATACCAAAGAATATGAGCTGGAATATGGAACAGCAGCTTTAGAACTTCCAGCAAACGGAATTGAGTTAGAGGGCGTCAAAGTTGTGCTAATCGACGACGTCTTGGCAACTGGTGGCACTTTAGTAGCGGCTAGGGACCTGATCCGCCAGCTTGGTGGGGAAGTCGCTGGTTACGGAGTGGTTTTAGAGGTGGTAAATTTAGACGGCCGGAAAAAGCTACAAGGTGCTCCTGTATTCGTCGTCAATGATCTGCAAACTTCGTAGTGGCATTTTTCATCTAATAACCGCCAACTGCAGTTGAGTTTCAGCGTGTGCGGATCTGGTATCTCGGAATTGTTAAATACTGCCGCATGATTTGAAGTAATGGCTGCATCTAGATGGAGAAAGCTTTAAAATTAAAACTTACCTTGCTTTTGAAAGGCGTGAACATGACACAGCAGCGAACGATGAAACAGTCGAGCACTATGCGTAGCATGTCCGCACGCCTGGCCCGGAGCTTGACTGGAAACCGTGGGAAAATTAACCCGGTGTTGGAACCTCTTTTGAGTATCCACCGTGAGTTTCACCCAAAAGCGGACGTAGATGCATTATCGCGGGCATATGATACTGCAGAACGACTGCATAAGGGGGTTTTTCGGAAGTCTGGTGACCCCTATATCACTCATCCGCTCGCTGTAGCCACTATTGCCGCTGAGATCGGCATGGATACCACAACACTGATAGCTGCATTGTTGCACGACACCGTGGAAGACTGTGACTACAGTTTGGAAGAATTGACGGAAGATTTCGGCGAGGAAGTCGCCAGGCTTGTCGACGGGGTGACGAAGTTAGACAAGGTCGCATTGGGGGCAGCAGCTGAGGCGGAAACCATTCGTAAAATGATCGTTGCCATGGCGCACGACCCGCGCGTTTTGGTGATCAAAGTGGCCGACCGGCTACACAATATGCGCACTATGCGGTTCTTGCCGCCGGAGAAGCAAGCCAAAAAAGCACGACAGACTCTAGAAGTAATCGCCCCGCTAGCGCACCGATTAGGTATGGCCAGTGTGAAATGGGAGTTAGAAGACTTGTCGTTTGCCATTTTATATCCCAAAAAATACGACGAAGTGGTTCGGCTTGTAGCCGACCGCGCCCCATCACGCGACCGTTATTTGAAAGAAATCACGGCGATTTTGCAGCAAGGGTTGAAAGAAAACAACATTGATGCAGAAGTCATGGGGCGGCCTAAGCATTACTGGTCGATTTATCAGAAAATGATTGTCCGTGGCAAAGATTTCGACGAAATTTTTGATCTGGTGGGAATCAGAATTCTTGTCGACAGTCTCAATAATTGTTACGCCGCTATTGGTGTCGTGCATTCGTTATTTGCGGCCATGCCAGGACGGTTTAAAGATTACATCTCCTCACCGAAATTCGGTGTGTACCAGTCGCTACACACCACGGTAATGGGGGATGGCGGCAAACCATTGGAAGTACAAGTTCGCACTCATGAGATGCACTTTAACGCTGAATATGGCATCGCAGCCCATTGGCGCTATAAAGAGACAAAGGGTAGCCACAGTGGCGAACAGGCTGAAGTCGATCAGATGGCGTGGATGCGCCAGCTTCTCGATTGGCAGAAAGAGGCAGCTGATCCCAATGAGTTTCTTGATTCTCTGCGGTACGACTTAACAAGCAAGCAGATATTCGTATTCACACCCAAAGGTGATGTCGTTAATCTGCCGATGGATGCAACGCCTATTGATTTCGCCTATGCAGTCCACACCGAAGTAGGGCACCGATGTATTGGTGCGAAAATTAACGGGAAGCTCGTTGCACTGGAGTCAACGCTCAAATCGGGTGACCGGGTGGAAATTTTCACATCGAAAGACCCCAATGCTGGACCATCGCGTGACTGGCAGGATTTTGTTCGTTCGCCGCGGGCGAAGGCGAAAATACGGCAGTGGTTTGCTAAAGAACGGCGAGAAGAATACCTTGAAGCTGGACGTGACGCCTTAGCTGCTGAGGTGCAACGTGGTGGTTTACCAATACACCGGCTATTTACCGCTCAATCCATGAAAGCGGTGGCAGCGGAGCTTCATTACGCAGATGTGGATGCGCTATACACCGCAATTGGTTCCAGCGCAGTCTCGGCAGCGCACGTAGCTAATCGATTAATGGCCGCTTTTGGCGACGCTGATGACGCGGCCGATACCCTGGTAGCCCGAACTCCTTTTAGTGAATTAGTTAACGCCAAGCACAAGGCTGTGGCCGATGGCACAGGGATTTTAGTCGAAGGTAGTCCAGACGTCATGGCTAAACTGGCTAAATGCTGTATGCCGGTGCCTGGCGATGCAATCTTTGGTTTTGTCACCCGGGGCGGTGGCGTCTCGGTGCATCGTACCGACTGCACAAACGCGGAAAAGCTAGCGGAAGAGCCGGAACGAATGATTAACGTTTCGTGGGCTTCTGAAGGGCACGGTTCAGTATTCCAGGCCACCTTACAGCTGGAAGCGTTGGATCGAAATGGACTGTTGATGGAGCTCACCCGTGTAATAAATGAACAGCAAGTGTCCGTTGTCGCTATGAACTCTCATTCGTCTGAAGATCACGTCGCCACCGTCAGATTTACTTTTACTGTTTCCGATACCAAGCAATTAGGTTCGCTCATGACTCAATTGCGTAATACTGAAGGGGTTTTTGACGTTTACCGCGTAACTTCTGGTGGTTAAAAATAAAAAAGCCGGGACTAACAACTGTAGTCCCGGCTTTAATTGGTTTTATGCTATTTTAATCCGCCGAATTTGGAGATCAGGGTGACGAGACCAGTTAGCGTGGTAATCACAACGGATACCAACTTTATCCACGACAGGATGGTGTCTGTTTGGGATTCTGGCTTATCCTCAGACTTATCTGAGTCGGAGGCGTCCTCATCTGACTTCTTGTAACCGAAGATCCCCCGAATGGTATCGAGCACATTGGAAGTGGAGGATCCTGAGCTTTCCTTCTTGGACCCACTAGGCTTTTCGCTTGTAGTGGTGGATTCCGCTGGAGTTTTGTCGGAGACGGTTTCAACCGAATCAACCTCATCGGCGGACGTTTCAACTGCGGTGGTTTCAGTCGTGGTAGCAATTTCCTGGGCTTGTACTGGAGCGACGACGCTGCTAAATAGGACAGCGGTTGTGGCGGTCAACGCAATCAGGCTCTTCTTTAGCTTCATTTGGTGGGTTGTCCTTATAGTGCAGGAGTTGATATGTAAATATAACCGCATGTAAACCTACAACAATCGCCTCCCGCAAGGGAGGCGATGAAGGGGAACAAGCGAAATAGGTTACTTGTTGAACAAGTTAGGAACCTTGGAGACGAAGGTCAAAACCGAGGTCATAACAGTGATGATGGTACCGATGATAGCGATCCACTCACCGATCTTCTTTGCGGAAATGTTGCCACTGGTGTCGTCGCGAGAGCCTTTACGAAGTTGGTCGCCGATCGACAGGTTTTCGTTGCATTCCCGGATTTTCTCTTTGTCGCCCTTGTGCTTCTTTTCGCAGGACTCATACTCGCCTGAGGAAGAAGAGCTGGAGGAAGTGCTGGTGCCGCTTTGCGCCTTGTCCTCTTGTGCGATTGCTGGGCTGAATGCAGAAACGGAAACTGCTGCTGCGGTGGTAACCGCCAGGACTGCTTTGCGGGAGAAAAGCTTCATGAATTTTCCTTATGTTTGAATCTTTAGGAACAAGCCTGGGACTACTATAACGAAAGAGCTGGAGTTTTGCAAGGAAAACAATGGGATTTTCCTGTGTGACTCGGTTCCTTCCGCTAACTTCTTCACGTGAGACTGACGGATTCGTCTTGTTATCCACGAACCGCTGAGTGTGTTGGGGGTTTCCAACTTACACTGCATTGTGACGTGAACTGTGAAGGGTGAAAGGGCTTTCCTATTTGTTGTTGAACTGGTTGAAGGTATTGCCTGCCAAGGTGAAGGCATTGGTTATGGTCCTGATGATGGTGTCAACAAGGTTGATCCATTCCTTCATTTTGGTGGCACTGATGATGCCGTTGTCATCGGTAGAAAGCGATGACATGCCGACGAGAACGTCACCAAACGAGGTGCCACCCTCGGTGGTTTCTTCCTGGGCCATGGCTGGGGTTGCGGTAGCAATGGTAACCGCAGCAACGGTTGCCACAAGAGAATTGCGGAGAATGCGCTTCATACTTGTCTTCTTTCGAAATGTGGGTGTAGATCGTCGGAAAACCTTAAATCAAGGAATCCAAGTTTTGTCGATCCAAACCGCAGTCGGCAAATAGGCTGAGGCCTTCGGATCGCTACCAACAAGATAGGCTTTATTGCCGTTGCTGGCAAGAAGCTTGGAGGCTTCATTGGTTATCAACTGAGTTGATGGCGTAAATGTTACATCGAGTTAACAAAAATATAAATATATCTGAAGAAAAAGCTTGAAACGATGAGTAAAAAGTGAGTGTTTACCCCTTATTGGGTGGGGTTGAAAGCGGTAAAATACTGCGTTAGGCTGCATGAATTGCCAAGAAGAAGCGTTAAAAGAAACTGCCACGGAAGCTTGTGCGGTCAACCGTGGCAGTTTTTCTAACTGTGATTTTTAACTCACAGAAGCAGATTCGATCTTAATTTCTTCGGCTGGGGCGCCATCTTCCTTGCCGTCCTTGGTGCCGCTTGCGGCGATTTCGTCAAGAACCTTAAGACCAGATTCGGAAATTTTACCGAAGTACGTGTAGTTCGGCGCCAGTGGTGAATCACCGTAGTTCAAGAAGAACTGCGAACCGTTGGTATCAACACCTGCGTTAGCCATCGCGATGGTGCCACGTGGATAGATCTTAGGGGCGCTTTTTTCTTCGTCGGTTGCCTCATCGGTAGGGAACTCATTGGCGAACTGGAAACCCGGTCCGCCTGCACCAGATCCCGATGGATCGCCACACTGGAGCACCTTAATCCCGGAGGTGGTTAACCGGTGGCAAACAGTGTCGTTATAGTAGCCTTCGGCAGCCAAGTGAGTGATTGCATTCACCGTGCACGGTGAAACTGCGCGATCCAGTTCCAAATCAATGGTGCCCTTGTTGGTCTGCAATGCTACGTTGGCTGTGCCGGAAGTAGGCACGTTGTCTGTAGCGGGAAGAGAAACTTTCTTTGCTGCTTCAGAACCATCCTCGTTGTATGCGCAGGTCACGGTTTCCGGAAGTGGATTCTTGCGGGCAAGGCTGATTGGAGAGAGGTTCTGTTCGGGCATTAGCTCTGATGGTGTTGGTGCACCGGAAGCTTCGATAGACTCTTCGCTTCCGGTGTACTTCGTAGCGAAAACGATGCCGACAACGATCAACACGATGGCTAATGCAGCCGAAACGACGACACCCAGCGGTTTCATCTTCTCAGAACGGTCGCGGCTGTTGATTTCCTTTTCCAGGTTTTTCATCGCCTCTTGACGGCGTTGCTTGTTGTCGCTCAACCTTAGTTCCTCACTTTTAATGCGTGTTTGATGAAAATATTGTTCTGCGAATGCGCGGAACGAGAACCAGCGACCATTCTAACCTTTAGAAAAACTAAATAGACAATGCTCGCCGAAAGTCTGCATAAATGAGGAAACTTTAGCCAATCAAAGGTGTGTAATGTACGCGAGCGTCTGGGCGTCGAAAAGCTAAGGTGTGAATCTAACGCTGCAACCGTCTGGAAATCGCGGAGTGTCGAAAAATACTTAAGGGGAATCTCCGATATTTATTTGCCAAATAATTCCGAATTGATCGACTAATTGACCGTAGAGATCTCCCCATGGTGCCTGTTCCAACGGAACCGTAATGGCAGAAGCGGACTCGGCTAAAAGGTTCCAACACGGTTGCAATAAATCTTGATCATCGCCATTGAGGCAGAGGTAGTGGTTGTTTCCAATTCGTAGTTCTTCGTTAGAGAGAACGTCGGTTGCACGAATGATGAACCCGTGCGGACTGCGCAGAACTCCGTATAAAACTAGGTCCTGGTTTTCTGCGGCAACATCCGGCCGGAAGTCAGCGTATGTCTCAATCACGGGTTTACCACCGAGTACTGTTGCGTAAAATTCGAGGGCGTCTCGTGCGCAGCCATCAAATGCTAGAT
This sequence comes from Corynebacterium mustelae, assembly GCF_001020985.1. Taxonomy (NCBI): domain Bacteria; kingdom Bacillati; phylum Actinomycetota; class Actinomycetes; order Mycobacteriales; family Corynebacteriaceae; genus Corynebacterium; species Corynebacterium mustelae. The sequence continues at coordinate 1,873,296 of NZ_CP011542.1, read as the reverse complement.
ACGGGCTTAGATCGGGTTTCACTGAAAACCTCCGTTAACGTTGAAGGCGCTTGGGCCGTGTCGTACTGTACGTTCTATGGCTTTCTTTCAAGACTAGTGACGCTCACACTTAAGTAAAGTAGCTTAAGGCACAAAATTCGGTGATAATTGATGAAAAGCGTGGTCAACGGTGTGTTTTCATTTATATGCGAGCTGGCTCAACATGTAATTGTGGCGAGTGTAGGAAAAAGTACTTAAGGTATGGGCATGGCTAAAACTCATTTCAAAGGCACCCCAGTAAACACTGCTGGAGACTTGCCACCAGTAGGAAGTAAAATCCCAGCTTTTACAGTAGTTGGTACGAACCTGGCTGATATCACCGAAGGTTCGTTTCCGGGAAAACGCGTCGTTTTAAACATCTTCCCCTCAATCGACACTGGTGTTTGCGCCCAATCGGTTCGTCGATTCAACGAGGAGGTCTCGCGGCTGGAGAATGCCAACGTGCTCTGTATTTCCGCAGACTTGCCGTTTGCTTTGGATCGGTTCTGCGGCGCCGAGGGAATTGAAAATGTTACGGCGGCTTCTTCTTTCCGCTCCAGCTTCGGATCTGATTTTGGTGTCACTTTGATGGAATCCCCATTGGCTGGATTGCTGGCCCGTGCGGTTATTGTTGTCGACGAAGACGGTACTGTACTGCATTCCCAACTGGTTGATGAGATTGGTCATGAGCCAGATTACGATGCCGCCATTGCAGCTTTGAACTAGTTTTTCTCCGTACACCCAGTCGAGTTACAGCTTCGGCTGGGTTTTCTGTGCCTGCGGTAGGGTAAAACGCATGGAGATTTTCGGTTTTCCCGCAGGACCTTATCAAACGAATTGTTTTGTTGCTGTTGACAACGCAAAAGCAACAGTCATTGATCCAGGTATGCACGCTGCTAAGCAGCTGATTGAATACTTTACGAAAAATGGGATCGAGCTGGAGCGGATTGTTCTAACCCACGGGCATATAGATCACACTCGCGATGCTGGCACTCTTGCCGCGCGCTACGGGGTGCCAGTGTATATCCATCAGGCGGATGCGTTTATGCTAGAACGAGGGGAGGGAGTATCCCGCGAATCCCAGATTTTATTTGATGCGGAAAACATGACCCCTATCAAGGATCTCCGGTTTTTTGACGATGAAGATCGGATTGATATTGGCGGTGAAAAATTTGTCGTAAAACATGCGCCGGGGCATTCGCCAGGCTGCGTGATGATAGTGGGGGAGGAAGTCGTTTTTAGTGGCGATGTGCTATTTCAAGGATCAATTGGGCGCACTGATCTGCCGCATTCTTCGCATTCCGACATGATGGAGTCGTTGCATAAACAGGTTATGGGACTATCGGACGACCTTCAGGTGCTACCGGGGCACGGTTCGGTGACAACAGTTCGGGCGGAAAAACGTGGCAATCCATTTTTGGTTGACTTTGCCTAAAACGGTACTGGTAATACCGTACCGTTGCCTACTAAGGTAATAGAACGTGACTGACAAGAAGCTTTCTAAAATTGCGGCACCAAAAGGTGTGCCGGACTATATTCCGCCAGTATCTGCCGAATTTATCACCATCCGGGATACGTTTGCGCACCAGGTTAGGCTTGCGGGATACGATCATATTGAGCTTCCCATTTTTGAAGAAACGGCGTTGTTTGCCCGAGGCGTTGGTGAATCTACGGACGTTGTGTCGAAGGAAATGTATACGTTTGCGGATCGAGGCGACCGCATGGTTACGCTTCGCCCCGAGGGCACAGCTGGGGTAATGCGCGTGGTCATTGAACACAACTTGGACCGGGGTCAGTTGCCCGTGAAGTTAAGCTACTACGGGCCGTTTTTCCGCTATGAACGTCCGCAAGCCGGACGTTACCGACAACTGCAACAGGTGGGTGTGGAAGCCATCGGGGTTGACGATCCCGCGCTAGATGCTGAGGTTATCGCCTTGGCTGACCGTTGTTTTAGAAGCATCGGGCTTTCTGGCTACCGCTTGGAGCTGACATCGCTGGGTGATAGCAGCTGCCGACCAGCGTATCGGGAGAAGTTGCAGGAATTTCTGTTTACATTGCCGCTAGATGACGAAACCCGACGTCGCGCGGAGATAAATCCACTGCGGGTGCTTGATGATAAGCGCCCGGAGGTCAAAGAAATGACCGCAGAAGCTCCACTTATGCTGGACTATCTTTCGGATGAAAGCCGCTCTCACTTTGAAACCGTCACCGGCTTGCTAGAGGATTTGGGGGTGAGATACCAGATCAATCCACGCATGGTTCGAGGCTTGGACTATTACACCAAAACCTGCTTCGAATTTGTCCACGATGGTCTTGGGGCACAATCTGGTATCGGTGGCGGTGGTCGCTATGATGGGTTGATGGCTCAGCTAGGCGGACAAGAGCTTTCCGGTATCGGTTTTGGATTGGGGGTCGACCGTGCATTACTGGCCTTGCAAGCAGAGCAGAAATCAGTTTCTGATGGTAGCCGGGTCGACGTGTTCGGTGTTGCCTTGGGTAGTGTGGCTAAGAAACGCATGGTTTTGCTTGTCGACGCCCTACGTGCCGCTGGTATCCGTGCAGACATGAGTTACGGCGATCGGGGATTGAAGGGTGCTATGAAGGGTGCTGACCGGGCGGGCGCGAAGTTCGCTTTAGTTCTTGGCGAAAGCGAACTGGAAACCGGGACGGTTGCGGTGAAGAATTTGCGCGATCACGAGCAAGAAACCATTGCGCTGGAAAGCGCGGTGGAGACCATTTCCGCCTTGATCGACAACGAGGCCTAGTTACCGAATCCGACTAACAGAGTGCGTCGCAGTGGGTTTTGCTTGCATCGCACTTTTTGGTTTTTCAACGGCTTGGTGCTGGGTCTAGCTGCCATGTGAAAGCACAAACTCCCGCGCATAAGGCAGCGTGAAATCTACTTTGCCACGAACCGGTGGGTATATTAATTCGCGGCTGATCAGCTTGGCGCGCACCTGCGAGGCAACATTTGCCTTTAATCCCATCCGATTGGCTATCTCCGCGGTGCTGGCAGGTTCCGGACCTAACATAGCCATGTGGTGCAGGAACTCCTGCTCGCGTTCGCTTAGTCCAAGAAACGCTGGGCGATGGACTTGTTGCCCCATACGGTAGATGACGTCCGCTGTGATGGTTTCGATGGTGTCGACATCGACCGTGTCTTTGTGGTCAATTTCTGCTTGTGCCCACGAGAGGGAACCGACAGTTTGAATCAGGTAGGGATATCCCCTGGTGATCTCCGTAGCCAGTGACAGCGCGTCGGGATCGAACTGTTTTTGTCCTTCCGCCATGGTTTCTTCCAACGTTGCGGCTGCGGATTTGGCATCGACCATTCCTAATTCGATGTATTCGGCGCGCCGAAGAAAGGTCATGCCTTCGTGGGTGAGTAAATCATTGATTCCTGCGGCGAGCCCAGCCCCGGCGAATGCGATATTAAGATCGTCGCGTCGTAAATCCTGAATGGTAGTAGCCAATTCTCGCATTTGTTCGGTTGGCACGGATTGCACCTCGTCGATGGTGATAAAGACTCCTTCGACAGTAGACAATAGTGCACGCAGCATCGTATTGAGCGTGGGAACCGGAGCCGCTGCGGTAGAAATATCGAAGTCTATTCCGCCGACACCGGCTATGGAGATGCCACTGATGGTGCGTTTTGTGCCGTCACTTCGTTTGGTCTTTCCATCGCCGGGGTCTTGAAGTGCAGTGACGGCGGCGGGAATGACGGTCTCCATCAGGTGGGTAATCATGGTGGGGCGAGGGTCTGCCCGTAACACGATCCAGCCGTATTGCGTTGCTATGTCTTCAAATTCATTAAGCAAAACAGTTTTACCGATACCACGCGGGCCGGATACGAGTGATACACGGATCGGGTTGCCTGGTTCAAACAAGCTGAGTTGAAAAGAGCGAATCCAGTTGTCGCGACCTGCTAGGTACAGCGGCGACATCCCGAAACTGGGGCGGAATTGATTGCGCGCTTGGGGCTTCTCAGCATTGCGGCGTGTTGATGGATTCTTCCGTGCTGCATTCATAGTTATTGTCGCTTTTCCTGGCCGGTGGTGTGTTGATGGCTTAACTGTCATCGCCATCGTACCCGGTTCAGACCGAAGAATCGATAGATATTATAGAAAACGTAAATTTTGTAGAAAATATAGAAAGTTTCAAACCTGGCAGAAAAACCATCAATGCCGCCATAACCGTGGGGCTGGTACGGTCGACGCGGGGCTCAACCGGGCGTTTGATAGGTGTCGACAAGCGGCTGCGTTAGGCGCGGGAAAGCTTCTCCACCAATAGCGCAACGTCGGAACCAGTTACGATCCGCAGCGGTTTCTGATGCGGTTTACCGGATTCGTTAATGATTATGGCACTTGGCAGGTGCCCATCAAGCGGCGTGGTCATGGCCGTTATAACTGCGGTGGGGGTCGCGTTGCGGCCTAGGAAAACGCATGATTTTCGGCTGATAGCCATGACTTCAGAGCGCAGAAGCTCGTCGATGGTGTCGTTAGTATCAATGGTTATCAGCGAGTCTGTCCGGGGACGAGTTGCAATCCATCGCACCACATCTTGATCCTGCACGACCGTGATAAATGAGCCTTCGGAATACACCGGGTACTTTCCGTGGCGGGCGCGGAGAAGTTCACCAAAAGTCGTGGAAGGAGAGTATGTTTCCACTCGTTGTCCGCCCAACACCTGCAGTGCCGTTGCCGGATGTAGTAGCTGGTCGCGGATCTTTTCAATGCGCCGAAGCGTATCGACATTCGGCTCGGCGATGGGCTGGAAGCTTTCGTCGTATTCACCATGCGAAATGGCGTTGCGCAGCTCAGCGTACTCCAGCAACGTTTCCGCTTCCTGCGAACCAAGGATGCGAATGCGCTCGGCATCACGAACCATTCTGCTAAAGCTATCGCTGTGTCGGGCGCTGAGCCGATGCCGGAGATGCCGCTCGATGTCGTTAAAGGCTGCGAGGAACGGGAACGCGCGGTGATGGTTGAGATCGACGTCCATACCGCCAATAGTAGTGAGCCGATCTGGCTCATGACAGCAGCGAGTGATGTGACAATCACCGATTTGCGTTACTTAATCAGCGAACACATTTCGTTGGCGGCGCGATCAATGCGCTCTAGTAGAAGCGGCCAGGCCTCAGGGGTTCGATCGGCAGGAGTAACCAAGATGCCAGTTGGGACTATGCGGGCTTTGAAGAAAGAGAACAACGGGCGGATCGCGTATTCAATGACAAGTGCGTGCCGTTGCGAACCCGCATTAGCAGCAAGGATAACTGGCGTGTTCTTGAGCGATTCCATGGGGATTGCGTCGAAAAACAGCTTAAATATCCCGGAGTATGAAGCCTGAAAAACGGGAGTGACCACGATTAATGCATCGGACTCGGTGACCGTGTCGATGGTTTGTTCAAGCTGCGGGGTACAAATTCCGCCCGTCGTCATGAAATCTATGAGATCGTGGCCCAAATCCTTGATCTCAATAACTTTTAGTTCCATATCATCACGCGCGGAAAGGATGGGGGCAGCGATTAATTGCCCCAGTTCCACGGAAGAAGAAGGCGATGCAAGCCCAGCCGAAATAATAGTTAATGTAGCCATAACACTTCACACGATAACTTAAAATCTTTAAAAACAAACAGAAATTGGCTTTCAACTTTATTTCCGCTGATAAAAGTAGGGGCAAGGGGGTGTTATTTTTACCAAAAAGGGGGATTCAAATGTGCAAAAACTTAAAAAGTTATTTAGCTAATGCTGAAATTATAAATAGAAGTTTCACGATGTTGGCACAGATTGCAAAACGTGACAAACGCGGATGAATGGCGAAGAATGGGGCAATAATGTCCGTTTTGTTCGCGGGGCAATTAACGTTTTCCCGCTTATTCACCCCTCATCACAATTGATGAACCTTAATACGAAACGCGAAAAAGCAAAGAAAGAATATGGATACTGTAGAAACCCCAACTGAAATTTCGATGTGCATCAAGGCCACCGGGCTTGAGGTCATCTCCGGTGTGCAGTTTCCCGATATCGAAGTTCCGGCCGTTGGATTGACGCTTATCCACACCGATCGGGAACAAGCAGCAACTACTCTCAGCATGACACTGTGCGGAAGAATGAAAGAAGCCTCAGGTTCGGTGATTGTATGTGGTGCAGATGGTAAGGAATTTCACTCTCCAAAACAACGTTTTCTGCATACAGCTATAGCCGGAGTGCCAGAAATAGACTCCCTCGAACGTCTGGTGCCGGTACGGACCGTCATTAGAGAACAAGCTGCTTGGCATGAAAAATGGTGGAAACCAACCCCGCGAAACATCGATACCATTGCGTCATACCGCAAGGCAGCCGATCTGCTTGGGTTTGATATGGATAATGAAGCCGCCAAGCGCACCCTAGTAGGACAATTAGACCCGTACCGCCGGTTCGTGTTGCGAATCGTGTTGGCGATAATGTCGCGGCCGGATGCAGCATTGCTATTGGTCGATGACATCGATCAACTGCGTAGCCTTGAATTACGCAATAACCTACTGCGTAACTTACGTTCGCTCAGCGCCACCATGCCGGTTGTCGCAATGAGCGTTAACCCCGATACTGATGCCATTTGCCATCATGTAGTCGCGGTGCATAACCATCGAGGAAACGGGGAGGCAGAATAAATGAGCACGTTTCATATCGGCTCGGAGCTGCGGCGATTTTCTCGCGGCAAACTGCCGCCCTTGGCTTTGGCAGTTATCATGCTTCTTCCATTATTGTTTGGCGGACTCTTCGTTTGGAGCTACTGGGACCCAATCGGGCGACTGAATAACTTGCCTGTCGCGGTGATCAATTCCGATGAGGGGGCAGAAGTCAACGGCGAAGAATTGAACGCTGGCGATTTGATCGTCGAAAAGCTACTCGCCTCCGGTGCTGTCGACTTTCACGAAACCACGGTCGAGGAAGCCCAAGAAGGTGTGGCAAACGGAACATACTATTTCGCCATCGAATTTCCGGAAGACTTTTCCCAAGCAGTTTCTAGCGTCAATACCGATAATCCGCATCACGCCACGATGAATGCGGTGTTTAACAACACCAATGGATTACTTGGTACCGCTTTGGGCAATCAAGTTGTCAACCAAGTGTTGATGATTGTCAATGAAAATTTAGGGGAGAAACTTGTCGACCAATTGCTTGTAGGGTTCAGCACTATCAAGGACAATCTTAGCAAAGCAGGAGACGGCGCGAAGCAACTCGCTGATGGAGCACACACCGCAACCGATGGTGCCCAAAAACTCGATGGTGGAGCAGGCACGCTAGCCGACGGCCTGATCACTGCAGACGACGCAGCCCATCAACTCGCTGACGGGGCTGAAACACTGAGCACAAATCTGAATACTGCAGCTGGGGCCTCGCAATCGCTAGCCGACGGCCTGAGCCAATTAAACGCCGCTACTGATCGATTAGGTGCTGGTGCTGGGCAAATCAGTGAGGGGGTAACCAAGCTCACTGGTCCGGCAGCGACAGTGGCCGGTGAACAAGAAGAAGCACTGACCCCGTTGATCAATCTCGCAGCGCAACTGCGATCGTTGAATATTCCGCAGGCAACAGATCTTGCACAGCAAGCAGATGCCATCGTTTGGAATATCCGCAACCAAGGATTGGGTAACGGTGATGACGCCATCAGCAAACTCAACCAATTATCTGCTGGCGCGCAAGAATTGCACCGGCAGCTAACAGATCCGACAGCCGAATACCGGGCAGGACTAAACAAAGCAACAGACGGCGCTCGTCAGCTATCTGAAGGCGTGCACAAGCTTTCCGACGGGTCCGAGCGGCTGGTCGTTGGCAGCCGAAAGCTGGCAGACGGTACCTCTAAGTTGGCGCAAGGAGCACAGCAATTAACCGTCGGCGCGAACCAACTAGCAAGCGGCATGGTTCGCTTAGACGAAGGCAGTGGCGAACTCTCACTGAAATTAAACCAAGGCGCGGAACAAGTTCCTGGTTTCGCGGACGGAGCGTCCGCCTCGTTCGCCACTCCGGTTAAAGAACAACAAACCAAAGACGAACTTTCGCTATTTGGTGTGGGACTCGCCCCAATGTTCATCTCCATCGGCCTGTTTATGGGCGCCACCGTAATATTCATGCTGCTGCGCCCATCACAGCGCCGCGCCATCGACTCCGGTGCGGTTCCCATCCGCGGCGTCATGGCATCGTATTTGCCCGCGATCGTGGTGGGCATAGCCCAAGCCACCATCATGTTTTGCGTTCAGCGCTTCGCACTGGGGCTACATGCAGTCCACGAACTAGGGCTGTGGGCCAGCATGTGCCTGATCTCCGTCGCGTTCATCGCCATAACTCAAGGTTTGAACAATATTTTTGGGGCAACGGTTGGCCGTGTTCTGTGTTTGGGATTAATGACGCTGCAGATAGTGTCCTCCGGCGGGCTTTATCCACCGGAAACCCAGCCTACTCCGCTTCGGTGGTTCCATACTATTGACCCCATGACCTATTCAGTGAACCTAACCCGAGAAATAATTTTTGGAATTGATGCAGCCTATGACGACCGAGCCATAGAAGCGGTGCTCTTCCTTGTGGTTGTCATGGCGTTATTCTTAACCGCCTCTGGTTTGTCCGCCCGGCGGGATCGCCGGTGGAAAATGAAAGACTTCCGGCCTGAAGTATCTGTTTAGAATGAGGGCATGGATCGTTCCCGAGTCAATGCATTACGCAACCGTGCCGCCGCGTTAATCGACTACATTCCGACCGTCGAAGCGTTAATTGCCACCCTAACGGCAGAACCACTTCCAGCCCGCGTTTCCACGCAAATCGGCATCACTGACGGTGCGGAATCGGTCCACGTGATAGATCCCACGATGATCACATGGCCGCCGGGAATGTTCGTCCGCGCCGAATGCACCGACGCCCTCGAATCCCTACAAAAGTTCCTGAACTTGATCGCGCCGCTTGGTCAGCTTTATCGGGCGAGTGAGAAAGCAGGAAGTCTGTTCGGTTCGCTGTTTTCTTCGGCCGCACATAATGCAGCGGCTCAGGCCGCCGCTGAGGAACTGGAGCTTCGGCTGACGGATCCCGCAATTTCCGAATTAGAAACCGTGGCCAAAGATGCCTTGCACCGGGCACAGCTAGCCAACAACCTCCAACTTCGCGGAGTCCACTTAAATCCAGGCGTACACGGGCTACCAGATACATATATTTCCGCCGCCCGCAACGCATTGGTCGCGGAACTCGGGTTGGAAAATACCGTAGGAATTGGGTTCGATACGCTCGACCGAAATTACGTCTATCCGACATTCATGCTGGTGCAACGCATAATCCACGATCCGCTCGCCCAGCCACAGTTAACCGAAGAAGCCAGGCGACAATTGCACCAGCTTCAGAGCGAACGAGCCGAACTATTGATGCGGGAATTACCCGTTGATCATTTAAAAACAGTCACGAATGACCGGCTCCGAACTACCGGATTAGCGGAAATCGGGATTTCAACTGTGCACGATGTTTTGCATACACCGATAACGACGTTGACCCAAGTTTCAGGCATTGGACTCCAGACCGCCAATCGGCTCAAGGCGGCCGCCCAAACGTTGCTTTCGGAAGCACAGGCAGCTGATACCGCCACGATAGGTACCGAAGCGTCACCGGCAGCGAAAAACCTGGTCGGTGTGTTAAAAGTATTTGAATTGACCGATACATTGACGATCGATCAGAAAAACCGGCGGGAACGCCTAATTCGCTACTTCGCCGAGTTTCCGGAGAACATGAACCCGGCTGGAACTGCCTTGGTTGTAGTGAAAGCAGGAGAGAATTGCTACGGACAGTTTTTGGATGACATCGCGTGGGCAGTCGCAGCACCAGAGTCATTGATGACTCAGGCCGCCTCGGTACCTATCGGAGCAGACACCCTGACGACGGCACGGCAGCTCAGCGAGGAAGCGTGGGTGGATTATCTATCCCGACCGGCGCATTATCAATCATTGCTCGACGCGCTGTTAGAAAAAAGTGCTGCCGCGACGAATCTCGCGGGTCTGGACGAATCCACAATTGAAGCGATCCGCGCTTTACAACTCAACGACGAATTGCTCCACGATCTGTACCTGCGTGGCTATCAGAGCTTCGGTGCCAAATTCACTTTGGTGCGCAAGAAAACGATTCTTGGCGACGAGATGGGGCTTGGCAAAACCGTGCAAGCTTTGGCGGCGGCAGCCCATCTTTCCGCAACACAGCCTGCTGCGCGAATTGCAGTGGTTGTTCCTGCGTCATTGATCGTGAACTGGAGTCGCGAAATAACGAAATTCACCAATATTCCCGTCCACATTGGGCACGGTGAAGCAAAAGAAGTTGCTGTTTCTAGCTGGGCGGAAACCGGGGGATTCCTCATAGTCACCTACGATGGTGCCCGCAGTATGGATATAGCTGCACCAGAGATGGTGATAGTTGATGAAGCGCACTTCGTGAAAAATCCGGGGGCACTTCGATCCAAAGCGGTCGCGAAACTCATCGAAGGAGCCGACTACGCGCTGCTCATGACCGGTACACCGATGGAAAACCGGTTGAAGGAATTCCGACAACTAGTCCGTTACGTTCAGCCCGAATTGCTGTCAGATAGCCCCGAGGATTCTGCCGAACGTCCCGCACAATTTCGGGTACGGGTGGCACCCGCATACTTGCGACGCAACCAGCAAGACGTGCTTGATGAACTCCCAGAAAAGGTTGAGAACCTTGATTGGGTGACGCTTAGCTCCGCTGACGAAAAGAACTACGCGGCCGCTATCACCGACTCCAATTGGATGCGGGCGCGCCGGGCGGCATTTCAGTCTCAGTCGCCGATGTGTGCCAAGGTCGAACGCATCCGGGAAATCGTCGCCGACGCAGAAACTGAAAACAAGAACGTCCTGATTTTTAGTTACTTCCGCGATGTTTTGGAGCGCTTGCAAGAAGAATTCGCCACTAAATCGGTCGGTGTTATTAACGGTGACGTTCCACCAGCCCAGCGCCAGTTGCTTGTCGACGACCTAGGCGTCAGTGGTAGCGTTTTGCTGGCGCAGATCGGTGCCGGTGGTGTGGGACTTAATATCCAGAAGGCTCAGATTGTTGTTTTGGCTGAGGTGCAAGTCAAGCCCAGCCTGGAAGACCAAGCAATTGCACGGGCGCACCGTATGGGACAGACCGAAATCGTGCACGTTCATCGAATCATCGGTGACGACACGGTCGACGAACGTCTGTTGGAAATAACCAAAGAAAAACGGCAATTATTTGATCAATACGCGCGGGAATCCGAAGCCGCTGACGTCCACGACGCCGTCGATGTTTCTGAAGCACAGATTGCCGCAGACATCATCGCAGCCGAGCGCAAACGCCTGGGAATCACCGACGATACAGGAACTAACAGTGCGGAAGATACGATGGAATCCGAAGCATCCGAACCAACAACCGTATCAACAACACCCGCGCAAGAACCAGATTCCACAAACGACAGTAACCGACCAATCCAGTAATTGGGGTGCGACCCGGGGACGTCGACAAGTGAAACCGCAGTAAAATTGAAAGCCGAAATCAGATAAACGTCCGGCCCACGTTATAAAACGTTGGGCCGGACGTTGTGCATCTGACTTTAAACGATGGCACCTTTGGGCTACAACAGTGACTACGACTGCTAAAAAGATTTACAGAAAACTTTATAGTGGGCAGCTAGAAAGCTGGCCGCTTTGGTATCCGTTAAGGAACGCCTGCTGGCGTTGCTCTGAAGTACCATGAGTAAATAGGTCTGGGCGAACAGTACCGCCGGAACGCTTTTGGATATTATCGTCACCCACCGCCCGGGCGGCATTGATAGCACCAGCTAATTCTTCCTGGGTAATGGGCTGTAGGAAAGCATTTTCACCCTTATCCGCATAATGCGCCCAAATCCCGGCGTAGCAGTCTGCCTGCAATTCAATCTTCACCGCATTGGAATCGGCACCTGGCTCATTGTAATTAGACAGATGCAACGTTCCCTGCAATTTCTGAATATGGTGGCCAAATTCGTGCGCCACGATATATTCCTGCGCAAACGGGGTGTTTTTAGCGCCAAACTGTGGAAGCTTCTCGAAGAAGGAAACATCGAAATACGCTGTCTGATCACCGGGGCAATAAAACGGCCCGGTGGCAGAGGTTGCCATGCCGCAACCGGTCTGAGCGGAACCGTCTAAAGTACGAGCTTGGGGCGGAACGTATTTGATTCCGGCTTGTTGTGGAAGCACTTTTTCCCAGACGCCATCGAGAGATTCTGCGGTAGCAGATACACGGCAGTCGGCGTGCTCATTAGCGTCGGCACCGGTCTTGCAGTGATCTAATGTCGAGTTTTGATTTTCGGCCCCAGTTTGCTGATTGCCGCCCAAAACATCTGCAATCTGGCTAGGGTCGGCGCCCATGAAATACATGATCCCAGCGAGCAGCAAAATACCTATGCCGCCGCCACCAACGGCCATGCCGCGGGCTTTACCGGCGCGCTGCACACGATCGCTACGTAAAGTAACATCAGGTCGGAATGTCATAGTTATATATTCTTCCATGAAACGCTGTGACAGTGAAGGATTGACCACCAGTAGCTACCAGCTTTAATGGGACAAGTGATCTGTAGATGCTTGGGTTTAGCACACAGAATGCGCCTTTTCGCCCGGATAACGGTAGACTTCTAGGGTCTGATAACAATCAAATAACCGCACAATCGCCAAGCATTCCTACTTGAGCTAGTTACATAGGGTGAATTGATACAAACCGTAATGAAACTGGTTCTTGGGTTAAGCATGGCTTTCTTGAAAGGATTTGAGGCCAGTGCTGCGCACTCATCTCGCAGGAGAACTTCGTAAGGAGACTGCCGGACAGTCTGTCACCTTAACCGGTTGGGTTTCCCGCCGCCGAGACCACGGCGGTGTTATCTTCATTGATCTGCGGGACTCTTCCGGGATCGCACAGGTTGTTTTCCGCGATAATGCAGTGGCAGAAGAAGCCCATCACCTGCGCAGCGAATTTTGCCTCAAGGTCACCGGAACCGTCGAGTTGCGTCCAGCAGGTTCGGAAAACCCCAACCTGCCATCCGGTGATGTGGAAGTAAACGTCACTGAACTCGAAGTGCTCAACGAGGCTGCTGCACTGCCATTCCAAATAGATGATGCCGCCAAAGGCGGCGAAGTGGGCGAAGAAGCCCGTCTGAAATATCGGTACCTCGATTTACGCCGCCCACACCAAGGCGAGGCCCTGCGGTTGCGCTCACGCGCTAACCAGGCTGCTCGGAAGGTGCTCGGCAATCATGATTTTGTGGAGATCGAGACACCAACATTGACCCGTTCCACCCCGGAAGGTGCACGTGACTTCCTCGTGCCAGCCCGGCTCAAGCCTGGCTCTTGGTATGCATTGCCGCAGTCCCCACAGCTGTTCAAGCAGTTATTGATGGTTGCCGGCATGGAACGCTATTACCAGCTGGCACGTTGTTATCGCGATGAGGACTTCCGGGCGGACCGCCAACCGGAATTCACCCAGCTCGACATCGAGATGAGCTTCGTCGATCAAGACGACGTTATTGCGCTTGCCGAGGAAATCTTGGTGGAATTGTGGAAGCTCATCGGTTACGAAATCTCCACCCCGATTCCGCGGATGACCTACCACGAGGCAATGCGCCGGTTTGGTTCAGATAAACCGGATCTTCGATTCGATATTGAATTGGTCGAGTGCACCGAGTTCTTCAAGGACACTCCGTTTAGGGTATTCCAAAACGAATATGTTGGCGCTGTGGTGATGGCTGGTGGTGCCTCCCAACCACGCCGACAGTTAGATGGTTGGCAAGAATGGGCAAAACAGCGGGGCGCGAAAGGACTTGCTTATATTCTGGTGGGCGAAGACGGCGAGCTTTCCGGCCCGGTGGCCAAGAACCTTTCCGATGCTGAGCGTGCCGGAATCGCTGGACACGTTGGTGCGAAACCAGGTGACTGCATCTTCTTTGCAGCAGGTGATACCAAGAGCTCGCGGGCGCTTTTGGGGGCAGCACGAGGTGAGATTGCCAAGAAACTCGATCTCATTAAAGACGGCGACTGGGCGTTTACTTGGGTTGTTGATGCTCCAATGTTTGAGCCGTCGGCAGATGCCACCGCCTCCGGTGACGTTGCTCTTGGGCATTCAGCCTGGACAGCGGTTCACCACGCGTTTACCTCGCCGAAACCAGAGTGCGTTGAAACCTTCGATTCCAACCCGGGCGAAGCGCTCGCATATGCCTACGACATCGTATGCAACGGAAACGAAATCGGTGGTGGTTCGATTCGTATCCACCGCCGGGACATCCAAGAGCGAGTGTTCAAAGTCATGGGTATCACCGAAGAGGAAGCGAACGAGAAATTCGGCTTCTTGCTCGAGGCCTTTGCTTTCGGTGCGCCACCGCACGGCGGTATCGCCCTTGGCTGGGATCGAATCGTTTCCTTGCTGGGTGGGTTCGACTCCATTCGCGATGTCATCGCCTTCCCGAAGTCCGGTGGTGGTGTCGACCCATTGACCGACGCACCAGCGCCAATTCCGTTAGAGCAGCGTCGCGAAACTGGCGTGGATTTCAAACCTAAGAAATCCGAAGCTAAGTAGCTATTAATTTCCGGCGTTACTGAACCTACAATTCGGTAACGCTTAACAGTTTGGGCCTACACGGTAGCCGTACCTAACGTAGGCTTAACGTTAGAACCGGCTAGCAGCTTCAAAAGCGAAACGCTAGCTAGTTTTCTTCTATTCACTTATGTACTTCGAGGTGAAACGCTCAGATGAACAGCCCAAGCCCAGAGCTTATTCGTGACATTGTGATTACTGCAGAAGGGTTGTTATCGCAACGGTTCGGTGGCAATCAGTCGCTAACCGACGTCAAAGAATTAAGCGGATCTGGAAATGCTGTTGTTTTGCGTGCGAAGGTAGCACCATCGCCGTTTTTGCAGCAACGGTCTGTTGTTTTGAAATACGTTCCGGGTGCCGGGAATATCGGCGATGAAGCTAATCTGATTCGGGAAATCGTCGCCTATCAGTTCACTACCAGCCTGCAAGAAGATGTCAGGCCAGGCCCGGTGCTTTTGACCCATGATGTGGAAAAGAAGCTTCTAGTAATCACCGATGCAGGTGATGGCGATACCTTCGCTGAGCTTTTAATGCGGTCATCTCAAGATAACCGTGTTGAGATTTTGCGTGCACTCGGTAAAGCGATAGGCAAGATGCATGCCAGCACTGCGGATAAAGAGCAGGACTTCAACATTTTGCTCGGCCGGATGCTTGCAAAACACCCGCAGATTAAAGAGGTGCATCGGGTTCGGGAGCACATGCCGGTAGCAGCGATTGCTATCGGTGAACGGCTGGTGCGTGCCGCCGGAATTGAGATTCCTCAGGAGGTAACTAATCTTGCAGCGGAGGCTTCCCGAAGGTTAAGTTCAGGGCAACATCGGGCTTTTACTCCGTTCGACCTGACCCCAGAAAACGTAATTGTTTCTGATAGAACTCACTTTTTGGATTACGAATGGGCAGGTTTTAGGGATGCCGCTTTCGATGTGGCATGCGTGGTTGCTGGTTTCCCGCAGAATCTGTCCACCCGGCCAATCTCCGATGAAGAAGCGGATGTTTTCATAGATTCCTGGGTGCGGGAAGTCAACGTTATGTGGCCAAACGTCAATAATAGGGAGCGCCTCAACGCTCGGATCATCGCAGCGATGATAGGTTGGTCTTTTTCCTCAGTTGCTTTAATGCATTTTGATGTTAACGATCCAGAAGTACTGGCGATGATCCTACCTAATGGTAAAGCTATCGATTTGGATGAAGAAACCATCGCTAGCTTGGTGGAATCCGCTTCACCGTGGGCTATTGATTTGCTCAGCGGTACACCGGTGGAACCAGAAGATGATATGCGGCTCATTCGCCTTGATCTTTACGAAACTTTCGAAGCGCTGGAGCGGTTCGCGGCTCGGGGTAACGGTTCAAACTTCGCCCCAATCGCGACGTTTGCACGTGAAGTGGTTTCCCGACTCACTGTTGAAGAACGGTAATTATCGTGGCTGACACGCTTTTCGACGCCCCCCAGGGGAGCAGCGGTGATAGAAACGAGTTTTTCACCGTGGGCTCCCACGCGCCGTTGGCGGCGCGAATGCGGCCGAGAAGCCTGGAAGAAGTTGCAGGCCAAGAACACCTGTTAGCGCCCGGTAAACCACTTCGTCGGCTCATTGAGGGCTCAGGTGCAGCGAGTATCATTTTGTACGGGCCGCCCGGAACCGGAAAAACCACCATCGCGTCGCTCATTTCTTCTGCAACTGGCCACAAGTTCGTTGGTCTATCAGCGTTGAATTCAGGCGTAAAAGAAGTACGATTAGTCATCGATCAGGCACGGCGGGCGTTGATCGATGGGATTCGTACAGTGCTCTTTATCGACGAAGTCCATCGTTTTTCTAAGACCCAACAGGATGCATTACTGGCGGCTGTGGAAAACCGGACGGTACTTTTAGTGGCGGCTACCACCGAAAACCCCAGCTTCTCGGTGGTAGCGCCGTTACTTTCGCGGTCATTGCTCCTGCAGCTACAGCCGCTTGACGACGGCGCAATCTGGGACGTCCTTAACCGCGCTATTTCCGATGACCGGGGATTGGCTAATCGCATTAGCGTCACGTCTGAAGCACTTGACCAATTGGTCGCGTTATCCGGCGGCGATGCTAGACGTGCTCTGACGTATTTGGAGGCAGCATCTGAGGCAGTCGTTGATGGTGGAGTGCTTGATAGGGATGTGATTAGTGCAAATATTGACCGAGCAGTAGTCCGCTATGATCGTGACGGGGATCAACATTATGACGTGACCTCAGCGTTCATTAAATCGATTCGAGGTTCGGATGTCGACGCGGCGGTCCACTACCTAGCACGAATGATTGAGGCAGGTGAGGACCCGAGGTTTATTGCCCGCCGGTTGATCGTGCATGCTGCTGAGGACATAGGTATGGCTGACCCACAGGCACTGTCAATAGCGGTTGCTGCGGCGGAGGCAGCACAGCTGATCGGTTTGCCAGAAGCACGAATTCCATTAGCCGAAGCCACAATTTATCTAGCTACCGCTCCGAAGTCCAATACCGTCTATAAGGCGATTGATGCCGCTATCGCTGACGTGCGGGCGGGCAAAGCTGGAGTAGTGCCGCCCCATCTTCGGGACGGGCATTATTCGGGTGCTAAGCAATTAGGTCATGCGGTGGAATATCAGTACCCTCACGACTATCCGGCAGGGATTATTGCACAGCAGTATTTGCCGGACACGTTACTAGGCAAAGTAGAGTATTACCGGCCTTCAGATCACGGCAATGAGAAGCGGCTACGTGGGGTCGTCGACAAGCTACGCGCATTAATCCGGGGCAAAGTGCTAAAGTAAGCAAATTGTGTGCCAGTGCGTTGCCACCCACGCTCTGGTAAAGATTCACCGAATTATGTAACGAAAAATTTAAGGACGTTTGTCGTGCAAACTCATGAAATCCGGGAACGGTTTATTAACCACTATACTTCTGCTGGCCATGAATATGTGCCATCGGCGTCATTGATTCTGGACGACCCCAATCTGTTGTTCGTCAACGCCGGAATGGTACCGTTCAAACCGTATTTCTTGGGGCAACAAAACCCGCCGTTTGCTAGCGGCACGGCTACAAGTATTCAAAAGTGCGTACGCACCTTGGATATTGAAGAAGTGGGTATTACCACACGTCACAACACGTTTTTCCAGATGGCTGGAAATTTCTCATTTGGTCAATATTTTAAAGAAGGAGCTATCAAGTTTGCTTGGTCGCTTCTTACCAAACCGGTTTCTGAAGGTGGCTATGGTTTCGACCCGGAGAAATTATGGGTCACTGTGTACCTTGATGACGATGAAGCAGCAAATATTTGGGAAACTGTAATTGGATTGCCGCCTGAGCGGATTCAACGGCTGGGAATGGCCGATAACTACTGGTCCATGGGCGTTCCAGGTCCATGCGGGCCATGTTCGGAAATCTATTATGACCGTGGTCCGGAATACGGCAAAGAAGGCGGACCCATCGCCGATGATTCTCGGTATCTGGAAATCTGGAACCTCGTGTTCATGGAAAATGAACGTGGTGAGGGAACTGGGAAAGATAGCTTTGAAATTATCGGGCCACTGCCGAAGAAAAACATCGACACCGGTATGGGGGTCGAGCGTGTGGCATGCTTGCTTCAAGGCGTCGATAACGTTTACGAAACCGATCTGCTTCGACCCGTCATTGATGCTGCGGAAGCAATAACATCCACCACTTACGGAAAAGAACAGGAATCGGACATCCGGTTCCGGGTAATCGCAGATCATTCGCGCACGGCAATGATGCTCATTCTTGACGGTGTTACCCCAGGAAATGAAGGGCGCGGCTACATTTTACGAAGGTTACTGCGACGAATTATCCGCTCAGCTCGGCTACTGGGCGCAACTGGTAAAACGATGGAAAAATTCATGAACACAATCATGGACACCATGACTCCGTCATATCCAGAGATAGCTGAGAATCGCGAACGTATCCTTCGGGTTGCCGTGACAGAAGAAAATGCGTTTTTAAAGACCCTAGAATCAGGAACCCAATTATTTGAGGATGCTGCGGCAAAAGTTAAAGCGGAGGGATCTAAAACCTTAATGGGTGCGGATGCTTTTGCATTGCACGATACCTACGGTTTCCCGATTGATTTGACCCTTGAAATGGCTGCCGAAGCAGGGTTGGAAGTTGATACTGAGGGCTTCGATACTTTGATGGCGCAGCAGCGTGCTCGGGCAAAAGCCGATTCCCAGGCAAAGAAACACGGGCATGCGGATCTGTCTATCTACCGCCAGTGGGTAGACGAGCATCCGACCGAATTTGTTGGATTTGATGATCTGGAGACCGACTCCAAAGTGATCGGCCTGATTGCTGACGGCCAAAAGGTTAATGAGGTCCACGCTGGTCAGGAAGTAGAGGTCATTCTTGACGCTTCTAGCTTCTATGCTGAATCTGGTGGTCAGATTGGCGACCGTGGCTTAATCAAAATGGGCGATACCCTTCTGAACGTTCACGACGTGCAAAAAGTCGGGAAGAAGCTGTGGGTGCACCGGGCAGTAATAGAAAATGGCGGCCTTGGCATTGGCGACACGGTCACAGCTTCAGTCGATCCCAAGTGGCGGCATGCTGCCCGACAAGCCCATTCTGCTACCCATCTAATCCATGCGGCATTACGAGAAGTACTCGGGCCGACTGCCGTACAGGCTGGTTCCATGAATAAGCCGGGTTACCTGCGGTTTGACTTCAACTACACCGAGGCATTGACTCCGCATCAGCTGGAGCAGATCGAGGCGATTACTAACGAAGCAGTTGATGCCGACTGGCAAGTCAACACCATTGAAACCACTCTTGACGATGCCAAGAAGATGGGGGCAATGGCGTTATTCGGCGAGAATTATGGAAATCTGGTGCGCGTGGTGGAGATCGGCGGACCATTCTCCATGGAATTGTGTGGTGGCACTCACGTGGATCACTCTTCTCAAATCGGTCCGGTGGCAGTATTGGGTGAATCCTCTATTGGTTCTGGTGCGCGACGTATCGAAGCATATTCTGGCTTAGATTCGTTTAGATACCTATCCAAGGAACGTGCATTAGTTGAGGGACTGGCTACATCCTTGAAGGCGCCAGCGGAAGAAGTTCCAGATCGAGTTGCACAATTGGCCGCAAAATTGAAGGAGGCAGAGAAGCACATTGCAGATCTTCGGCAAGCACAATTGCTGGCACAATCTGCCAAGTTGCTCTCCAGCGCGTTAGTTTCCGGAAAGATCCGAGTGATCGCGGTGCGCCTGGACGATGAAACAGCACCTAGCGACTTACGGTCCTTAGCCTCGGACATCAAGTCTAAATTGGGAGCCGAGCCAGGGGTTGTGGTGCTAACCGCTGCTACAGATAACAAAGTTCCGTACGTTGTCGCTGCGACTCCGGCTGCTATTTCGTTGGGTGTAAAGTCCGGTGACTTGGTTAAGAAATTCGGTGAATATGTCAACGGTCGGGGCGGCGGTAAGCCTGATATGGCTCAAGGCTCCGGAACAGACGTTGAGGGGATCCAAGCTGGATTTAAAGCCATATATGAGCAGGTGTCTCAGTATTAGATCTAAGTAGATGCAGTTAACTCGTCAGCGGTCACGAAATTAATGACTTCACATCGTGAAGCTGATTGATAGTTGGGAGTGGGTTTTCACCTAGATAGATGTGAAAGCCCACTTTCATGCTTTGCTTTATAGTGGTGACAGGCTGTGGCGAAAAATGACGAGTGTAAGAATGCACTTTGAATTCTATGCTCAGAGCAACTTATTGGACGTAGAAGTTTCACAAGAACGGGGTGGCGGAAAATGGCAGAAGTGAAACCGGATCAACCAGGGTTTGAAGATCCCGGTCCCGGGCGGCGATTGGGAATCGATGTTGGTAGTGTACGTATTGGAGTAGCACTATCGGGTTCGGAAGCTACGATGGCGATGCCATTGGAAACCATTTCTCGGCTGACTGGTTTTAAAGACTCGGATAAAGCGGATATTGACCGACTGATAGAACTAATAATTGATAACCATGTGGTGGAAGTCGTCGTTGGCTTGCCTAGGGATCTAAAAGGCAATGGTTCGAAAAGCGTCAAGCACGCCAAGGAGATTGCGTTTCGTATCCGCAGGCGGCTGAAAAACAGTGGATACGATATCCCCGTGCGCATGGCGGACGAGCGATTGTCGACAGTAATAGCCACCACAGCTTTGCGGTCAAGTGGGCGTAGCGAGAAAGCAGGACGCAAGGTCATCGACCAAGCAGCAGCAGTAGAGATACTTCAATCTTGGTTGGACGGACGTCAGTCATTTATGGAGCGTCACACCCCGATTACCGCCCAAGATTAGTAAAATTGGTTGCCGTTAGTGTCCCTATGGCAAGGAGAATCCCAAAAGATTATGCGTATGGAACGGAAGTACGTGAAACGACGGCAGCGAGGGTTAGCGGTTCTCATTGCTTGTTTGGTTCTACTCATTGGGGCGACGGCGTACATCGGGGTGACGGTTTTTAATCGCGGCCCCTCCGATTACGAAGGAACAGGAAACGGCCAAGTGGAATTGGTTACGATTGCTGAAGGCTCGACGATTTCCGAACTTGGACCCGAGTTAGTCGAACGAGATATTGTTGCAACTGAACAGGTATTTCAAGCCGCTGCGTTAAGTAATCCCAAAGCTCACAACATTAAACCTGGTGTGTATCGATTGCAGCAACAAATGAGTGCAACCGCGGCAGTGGCGGCGTTGCTGGATCCAGCTAACCAAGTAGAACTGTTAGACATAGCTGGCGGTGCTACATTGATGGATGTCAACGTGGTTGCTGGTGGCACTCGTGACGGTATCTTTACGCAGATTTCCAAAGTAACCTGTGCTGAAGGCTCCACCAATTGCATCAGCGTACAGGAATTACAGCAAGTCGCGGCTACGGTTGAGCCGGAGCAGTTGGGTGTTCCAAGGTGGGCAGTTGACCAGGTTCGCGCGCGTGGGAATGATCCAAAGCGACTTGAAGGATTGATTGTTCCAGGTGAATATGTTGTCGATCCAGAAAGCAATGCCCAAGAGATCCTGGCAGATTTACTTTCCCGTTCCGCAAAAAACTTTGAAAACACGAACATCGAAGAACGCGCCCAGGCTATAGGTTTAAGTCCATATGAATTGGTCACAGCTGCCTCTTTGGTTGAGCGCGAAGCACCTGCGGGTGATTTTGATAAAGTAGCTCGCGTTATTCTCAACCGACTTCAGGCGCCTATGCGGCTGGAATTCGATTCAACCGTCAATTACGATCTGACCACTGTGGAAGTTGCAACCACCGAGGAGGATCGCAAGCGAGAAACAGCCTGGAATACGTATGCCAAGGACGGATTGCCTGAGACTCCGATCGCTGCCGCATCCATCCAGGCTATTGAGGCGATGGAGAATCCTGCTGTAGGCGAGTGGTTGTTCTTTGTCACCGTTGATAAGCAAGGAACAACGGTTTTCACCAATACCTATGAAGAGCACTTAGCGGCAGTTGATGAGTCCCTTGCAAACGGGGTATTGGATTCCAATCGATAGCCTTTTCCACCACTGGCTGGTGCAGCAAACATACCAGTCGGTGGTGGGTTTTCTTCAGCATCACACTTCCATAGTGGAACCGACGCCTTGGTAGTGTTGCGTCGGAAACAAAAGCACCTTAGCGTTAGTGGAAACGTCTGCACTTCTCTGGTTGTGCGGATAGTTGCTTTTCGACGTGTTGGCCTTGTGCCTTTTGCTTTCAGTGGGAAAGGGGAACTGTGTCTGATTTTCGCGCTGCCGTGTTGGGTAAGCCCATTGAACATTCGTTGTCTCCGGTTTTGCACAATGCCGGTTATACTGCCTTAGGTTTATCAAACTGGCAGTATGACAGGATCGAATGTGATGAATCTGATCTTGCGCAGGTATTGTCTAATTCCAGCAACCAATACCGGGGTTTTTCCGTCACTATGCCTGGAAAATTCCAAGCGCTGGCCTTGGCTGACGAAGCCACCGAGCGTGCCCGTTTGATCGGTTCAGCTAACACATTGGTTCGACGCAACGAGACAAGCTGGGTGGCCGATAATACCGACTGCGATGGAATTATTGGCGCGATCAATGTTCTGTTTAATAGGGACGATGCGAATAAAAAGCGGTTTAGCGCTTCAGAATATGCGGTTATCATCGGCGCCGGTGGAACGGCCCGCCCAGCTGTGTGGGCGGTAGCACAATTAGGGGTCAAAAGAGTCATTATCGTAAACCGGTCAGACCGAAGCCTTGAGTTTGATTCATTAGCGCAGTTCTTAGGAGTGAACTTGGAATTTCGTGGATTCGATACAGCGCTGGCAGAAATTTGTGCCAAAGCAGCTGTTATCATTTCCACTGTCCCGTCTGTTGGAATACCGGATTACGTGCCTATTATCGCTCAGGCACCTATCATTGACGTGATCTATGACCCGTGGCCAACTTTGCTGGTTGAAACTGCTCACCGCAACGGGATTTCTGCAGTCGGGGGGCATGTTATGCTTGCGCACCAGGCATATGGGCAATTTGAGCAATTCACTGGTTATGCTGCCCCTAGGGACGCAATGTGGCTGGCATTGTGTCGGGCACTGGGGATATCGGTCTGATATAAGAGGACATGGCTAAGTGGTGCCAGAAATGGTCGTTGGGTTTTATGTCACGTGTTTTGTCTGGGCACTCGTCCTGACATGGTGGGATCTACGGTATTACCAGCTACCGAATCTGTTGGTTGTGCCTGCAATAATATTCCTATGGATGTTAGCGGTGTCGACTGAACGTCTAGACTCGGTAGTTGGTGGGCTCGTCTGGTCGGGCTTGTATGCGCTTAGTCGTCTCATTGCGATACGGCTACGCGGTGTGTCTGCCGGTGGTATTGGTGGCGGAGACATCAAACTCGCTCTGGTTACGGGAACCTTGATCGGAAATTCTGCTCTAGCGCCTGTGTTTGCGGCTGTACTGTTAGCACAATTGCTCAGTATCGTCTATGCGTTTTTCCTCAAACGTAACGCAATGCCGACACCACTAAATTCGCACAATGCCAGCAAGAAAGATTTTCATGTGACTTCCACTCAATCGCTAATGACTAATAAACAGCCAGTTAATGGGACTGGGCGGATGCGCGATGTCAAAGTCCCACACGGGCCGGCAATGTTACTGGCAACTGCCGTTGTTTTAGTTTTATGCCCCGAAGCGCGTATTTTCTCCCCATAAACCGGGGGTAAAAGCCAAGTTTTCTCGGTTATCGTGTCATAATTGCGAACATGCTTCGTTGGACTACTTCAGGAGAATCTCACGGCCAAGCGTTGGTCGCACTGCTCGAACGCATGCCTGCAGGCGTGCCGATTACCCGCGATGAAATTTCGTATCAACTTGCTCGACGCAGGCTGGGATACGGCCGCGGCGCCCGTATGAAATTTGAAGCAGATGATGTGACCATACTGGGTGGTGTGCGCCATGGTGAGACATTGGGTAGTCCTATCGCGATCATGATTGGGAATACGGAGTGGCCTAAGTGGACCACCATCATGTCTGCTGATCCTCTCGATTTAGATGATCCTGAAGTCGCATCAGCGATGAGTTCCGGCCGGGCGGCTAAGCTCACACGTCCGCGTCCCGGACATGCTGACTTTGCTGGAATGTTGAAATACGATCTTGATGAAGCTCGCCCGATATTAGAACGCGCCTCTGCGCGTGAAACTGCAGCACGGGTGGCAGTTGCAACGGTGGCTCGGAATTTCTTAAGAGAAACTCTCGGAGTGGAAGTCTTTTCCCATGTCATCTCAATCGGCGCTTCGGAATCTGCTGATGGTGTCGAACCTACCTTTGAAGATCTTCAACGCATTGATGCTTCACCTGTCCGAGCTTTTGATCCGGATGCCGAGGCGAGTATGGTTGCCGAAATTGAGGCAGCGAAGAAACAAGGCGACACCTTAGGTGGAGTTGTTGAAGTGCTTGTTAGTGGATTACCCATTGGTTTGGGTTCTCATATCTCGGCCGAGGATAGATTAGATGCCCAGATTGCGGCTGCGGTCATGAGCATCCAAGCGATCAAAGGGGTTGAGATAGGCGATGGATTTGCGGAAGCTCGCCGGCGAGGATCTGAAGCACATGATGAAATGGTGCGAGACGGTGGAACACTCCGACGTATCACTAATCGTGCGGGCGGACTAGAAGGTGGTATGACTAACGGCGAGACTCTTCGGGTGCGCGCCGCTATGAAGCCGATCTCTACCGTTCCGCGTGCCTTAAAAACCATTGACATGGCGACTGGACAGCCGGCTACCGGTATCCACCAGCGTTCCGATGTATGCGCTGTACCTGCTGCTGGAGTTGTGGCAGAAGCAATGGTGGCATTGGTCTTAGCGCGGGCAGTGTTGCAAAAATTCGGTGGTGATAGTCTTTCAGAAACCAACCGCAATATTGGTGGCTACCTTGACCGCGTCGAAAAGCGATTGCAGTTCTAAGCCCTAGATTATTTGATTCACGTTCAAAGGAAGGTTATGGCACAACCCGCAGTAGTTCTCGTCGGGCCGCCAGGTTCTGGTAAAACAACTATCGGTCGGCGTCTCGCACGCGCATTAGGGATGCAATTTCTTGATACAGACCTTCTCATCGAGGAATCGGCGGGAGTCGCATGCGGAGAATATTTCACCGCAGTTGGTGAACCCGAGTTTCGTCGTGTTGAAGCCGAACTCGTTGCCGCAGCCCTTATGCAGCATGCTGTGCTCAGTTTGGGTGGTGGCGCGGTGGTGACTGAATCCACCCGCACGAAATTGTTGGACGCATTTGTGGTTTGGCTAGATATTCCTGCTGAAGAAGGTGTTCGTCGAACCAGTCATGACGATTCCCGACCGATTCTTCATGCGAATGACCCTAACGCGCGGTATCAAGATTTACTCGATACACGAAACCACCTCTATGCGGAGGTTGCGGATCTTAAAATTCGTACGGATCAACGCTCCCCGCAGCAAGTGGTTGCCGATATACTTTCGGTAATTGACAACAACCAATAGGGATTCAAGGTTAAACCATTATCCCCATAGACAGGATCTATGAAGAAACAATTCCGGTTCTCGATTTCGGTTTTGATCTGACCAGCTTTACTACACGAAAGATACCTATGAGCACCACAGTTACAGTTGCTAGCGCCCAACCATACACCGTGCATATCGGACATGATCTTATTGACATCATCCTTATGGACCTAGCGGATTTGAAACCGAGCCAGGTGGCGATCATTAGCCAGGACGCTGTGGCCGACTACGCACAAGAGATAGCAAAACGTGCGGAGCACATTGGTATAGCACCACACATTATCTCTATCCCAGATGCTGAAGCTGGCAAGACACTCAGGGTTGCGGAGTCATGTTGGGATCAATTGGGAGACAAATCCTTTGGCCGACGAGATGTGGTGATTGGTTTAGGTGGTGGTGCAGCTACCGATCTTGCGGGGTTTGTCGCGGCTACCTGGATGCGTGGAATTGCAGTGCTGCAGGTTCCTACGACATTGCTTGCAATGGTTGACGCCGCGGTTGGCGGAAAGACAGGGATCAATACCGCAGCGGGAAAAAATTTGGTGGGTGCATTTCACGAGCCGCGCGGAGTGTACATCGATCTGGATCTATTGCAATCGCTTCCACAGGATGAACTCGTGGCGGGTTCGGCAGAAATTATCAAAACTGGTTTTATTGCTGACCCAGAAATCTTAAATCTCTATGAACAACACCCTGACCAATGCCTAAGCGTTGAGGGCTATCTTCCCGAATTAATAACTCGGTCGGTCCGAGTAAAAGCTTCAGTTGTAGGGCAAGATCTTAAAGAAGCCGGACTTCGGGAAATTCTGAACTATGGACACACGTTTGGTCATGCCATTGAGCTAGTCGAAAATTTCAGATGGCGTCATGGTTGCGCGGTTGCAGTAGGAATGATTTTCATCGCAGAACTAAGCCATCGGCGGGGTTTGATCGACGAACAATTGCTACGACGCCATTACGACATTCTGGCATCGATAGGTTTGCCTACAAGCTACGATGCTCGGGACTTTGACGCATTGTACGGTGCTATGACAAAGGACAAGAAAAATCGAGATGGCAATATCAGATTTGTGGCTCTTGAATCCGTAGGCAGGTGTACTCGGCTTGAAGATGCCACCTATTCAGAGCTCGAAGCCGCCTACCAGGCGTTAACTGAAGCATGACGCAAGGAGATCTGATGCATATTTTGGTTCTCAATGGCCCAAACTTGGATCGCTTGGGAAAACGGCAACCGGAGATCTACGGATCGGTTACGTTGATGGAGTTGGAAGAAACCATTTCTTATCACGCTGCAACTCGAAATGTCACGGTGGATTGTCGACAATCGAACCACGAAGGTGAATTAATCGACTGGGTTCACGAGGCGGCTGATAATAATTGGCCAATAGTAATCAACCCGGGTGGTTTTACCCATACTTCTGTTGCGCTTCGCGACGCGTTGGCTGAGGTCGCTGATCTAGCAGGATTCATCGAAGTGCATATTTCGAATATTCACGCCAGGGAGCCATTCCGACATCACAGCTACCTGTCCCCATTGGCAATTGGCGTAATCGCAGGTTTAGGAACTTACGGTTACCTGCTAGCTATCGATGCGCTTAGCACGCGGGAACCTTAAAACCGCTTATTATGTATATCACGACCTACAACAAGCAATGCACCGATTTTTGACTACATTGTTAGGTATTTGACAACTAAAAACAACCGAAACTGATTGAAGTCTTTGACCTCATCTCGTTTTTTTGATCGTAAGGATTCACAGTGGCTTTATCGGATACTCGATTTTTAACTAGGCGTCGTGCTCTGGCGGCAAAACTTGCAGCTCAGCGCGTGGACGTTATGCTAGTAACTCATCTAACCCATGTGCGGTATCTTTCTGGTTTTTCAGGCTCCAATGCAGCGTTGACTGTGTATAAAGACCTGTCAGCTTTAATCGCTACTGACGGCCGGTACACGACGCAAATTGCAGAAGAAGTGCCTGATATTGAGGCGATCAATGCGCGCGCCTGCGCAACAACTCTATTGTCGAAGATTTCGGGGCCGCGTCGAGTGGGGTTCGAGGCAGATTTTGTCTCAGTTTCTGAGTTTAAGAAACTTGAAGAAGCTTGCGGTGAAGATGTGACGTTGGTTCCAATCTCAGGGGTGATTGAAGAGATTCGAATAACAAAAGATCCGTTGGAGCGTGAACGGCTGCGTGCGGTAGCTGAGCTTGCTAATTCTGCATTCTGGGAATTAATCGATGACGGGCTTATTCAAGCTGGTCGTACTGAACGTGAAATCGCTGCTGATTTGGAATTCAAGATGCGGATCAAAGGAGCAGAACGGCCTAGCTTCGACACGATTGTTGCTTCCGGTCCAAATTCCGCTAAACCGCACCATAGCGCAACCGATCGGGTGATTGAGGTTGGAGATTTAGTCACTATTGATTTCGGTGCGCATGACCGAGGCTTTAACTCTGATACCACGCGTACTGTTGTGGTGGGCGAGGCTTCCGATTTTGTCAAAGAAATTTACGACATTGTACTCCGGGCACAATTGGCTGGCTGTGCAGCTGCGGTGCCCGGAGCCCAGCTTGTCGACGTCGACAAAGCATGCCGCGATGTTATAACCGACGCTGGTTATGGCGAATACTTTGTTCACTCTACCGGCCATGGGATTGGCCTAGATGTCCACGAAGCACCGTGGGCGGCGGTTACTGGTAGTGGGGAATTAGCAGAGAATATGACGTTAACCATCGAACCGGGTATTTATGTTCCGGGCAAAGGGGGAGTGCGCATTGAGGATACATTGTTGATTACAAGTGGTGTTGCCGACAATCTAACGCGGCTACCAAAGGACCTTCTGATCATCTGACCCGTTAGGGTTGGGTTGAATGATGCTGCGGTAAGTGGCGTCGGTGGTTCGTCGAAAAGCACCCGAGATTACACTTCGATAGGCCCACCCGTCTGCATCTTGTGGCTATGCAAGGAAAGCCACAAGAAACGATAGAATATTGGTTGTCGTCGGTACGGGTTAGCAAATAGCCGTCACAGTGGTGTAACCTTGCACAGTTAGAAAACCAGAGTTTGGTTTTTGTGTTAATCCATTGAAAAATTCAAACCCGTTAGGAAGTAACCTGTCGTGGCAACCACAGCTGATTTCAAAAACGGTCTTGTACTCAAGATCGACAACAAGCTCCAGCAAATCATCGAATTCCAGCACGTAAAGCCAGGCAAAGGTCCAGCTTTCGTACGCACCAAGCTTAAGGATGTTGTTAGCGGCAAAGTCACAGACAAGACCTTCAACGCTGGCGTAAAGGTCGAAACGGCTACAGTTGATCGTCGCGACATGACCTATCTTTACCACGATGGTTCCTCCTACGTGGTGATGGACGATAAGACCTACGAACAAATTGAACTTGACGAGCATCTCGTTGGCGACGGTGCAAAATTCATGCTGGAAAATACCACCATTCAAGTTTCGTTCCACGATGGCGAACCACTTTTTGCTGAGCTCCCAATCTCCATGGATCTCACTGTTTCCCATACTGAACCTGGTCTGCAAGGCGACCGTTCTTCCGGTGGCACTAAGCCTGCGACCTTGGAGACTGGTGCTGAGATTCAGGTGCCGTTGTTCATCGAAACTGGCAACATTGTCAAAGTTGACACCCGTAATGGTTCCTACCTCTCCCGCGTGAACAACTAATCGTGGCCGATAATAATTCATCTAACTCATCTCGCAACCAGGCGAAAAACTGGAAACGGCACGGCTCTCGCTTCAAAGCACGCCGCCGTGCTGTCGACATCTTGTACGAAGCTGAAGCTCGCGACGTCGATCCGGTAGCTATCGTGCAAGACCGAGTAAATTTGGCTCGAATCGATGAATCTATTGTTGCACCGGTCGCGGCCTATACTCGGGAGATAATCGCTGGCGCAGCTGAAGAACTTAATCGCATTGATGATGTCATTGCAGCCTATCTTTCCGAAGATTGGGAGCTACACCGCATCTCAGCTGTAGATCGGGCAATCCTCCGGGTGGCTGTGTGGGAAATGATCTTCAACGAAGATGTGCCCTTAAAAACAGCGATGACTGAAGCGATCGAAATGGCTGCTCAGTATTCCGGTGCCACCGCACCAGGATATATCAACGCAGTGTTAGACTCGGCGCTAAAAAATATTGATGAACTACGTTCTCCTATACCGGAGCCTATCGACGAATCCGAAGCTGAATCCGAGACCGTCACTGGTGTAGACAATAAGCCGCCACACGACGTCGAAAAGCTAGACGATGACTTTGACGATTTTTCTGATGTGTCTTTCGAAGAAGCACTCGCGGTTGCAGAAACAACAATTACCGACGCAGAAGATCGCTACGGTGACGAATCTACCACTGCGGCAGCTTCTCTCAATGAGGCAGAGGCTGTCATCGGTCTACCGGAGACCTGCGAAGAATCAGAGTTGGAACAGTCTGGTGAGGCATCTGGTGCGTCCGAGTTAGAAAAAGAGGTTGTCACTCAAACAGAGGTAGCGTCGAACGATGATAGCTTAAGAAGTGATCAACGCGTTCGGGCCCTCCTACCAGATACAGAAACAGCGGCTGACGAGTAAGAATAGCGTAAGTCCTAAAACGCGACGAAAAACCGCCACCACGTGATGAGGGCAGTTGCGAAACATCTGCGGCGTAACCTAAGGCTAAAACGTAGCTTCACGTTGCGCCGCTTCAATCTTTTCTAGAATATTAAAAATATCATCTACTGCAGCCCGCAACCCTGATCGCAGCTGCAGACGGCTCAGGCCGGTGGCTAATGGCAACTCTACCTCTGCGCGTATGTGATAACCATCTGACACAGTTACCACCGACGCCCGACCGCAGTTGAGTGAAACATTGACCTTATTACAGGCCAATAACCATGAGACATGAGGGAAAATATCCTCCGCAGCACTGGAATCTGAAATTTTAACTACACCTCGCACTATCACCGCAGTTGGAAGCAAAGCAAACAAAAATGGGACCCCGTTAATGCTTGCCTGACCCCTATCCGCTTTTTGCGAAGCTGGATGTATCGCAATCCCTAATTCCGACATGGCAGCCACTACCATGCCAAAATTAACCGCAACCGGAATTCGATACGAGTCCGCTGGCTTATGCAACTTTCTCACCACACCTTCTTACGAAACTCCGTCAATTTCCGGCAATGACCAGTTCATGTAGTACGGCAACTCGCCGGCTACGTAATTCCAACACGCCATAATTGCGTCAAGTGAAGTCAGTACAAACGCCCCTAGCTGGTTTACACTAACCCCATCTACGACCCGTAGACTGCGCCGACACTGCAACTCCAATGAATCGCTGCCCAATTCTTGAAACTGCAGTGTGGGGGCGTCATGCATCGTATTCCACTCATTGCATAGCGTCAGTAGCCGAGTGGTCTTCGCAATCGGAACCATTCCACGCCATACGGAATCTAGCGCCAAGAAGTCATCTTTTGTCTGGAAAAACACAGTGTGATCCACAAAGCTGGTGGTAATGCGGTTGCCATCATTAATAGATTCCAGGCCTTCAGCCGCCAAAATCTCAGTGACATCGGGCAGCATGAACCCGCGAACCGTCAGCCGTTCTTCGATGCTTTTCGGAGACATATTTTAAAAATATGGTTCGCAATATAGGTAGCGAAACAGCGACACAGCAAACGTGCGCAACCTAGGTGCAAATATGAAAGAAATTTAATATTTGCTACCCCAGGGATACCCCGGAAACATCACACAAGAAAAGCCTAGGTGGCGTCGAAAAGCCTTTCCCCGCCTAACTCATGCGCCAGTGCCTGTTCAATCGTCGGATATCGGAACTTATGCCCTAGTTCTAACAATCGCCCAGGCATAGCTTTCTGCGAGGCTAACACCAATTCCTCTGCGCCTTGTGCCCCCAATAACACTTTGGGGCCGAGAGCAGGAATTGGAAACCGCGCGGGTCGTCGTAGCTGCGCACTTAAGGCCTGAACCATTTCAGCATTTGTTACCGGAGTAGGGGACACCGCATTAACCGGACCGGTTAGCCTGGAATCCAGCGATGCCCGAATCAGCGTATCCGTCAAATCATCTAATGACACCCACGAAAACCATGCGCCACCATCGTCAAATCTTCCCCCCAGACCAGTAGAAAATACTGTCCGCAAAACTGGCAATATCCCACCTCGCGTGCTCAATACCACTCCAGTACGAACAACAACGACTCGCTTACCCGCGGATATTGCTGGTGCACAATCCTCTTCCCAATCGCGCGTTAACTCAGCCAAAAATCCCGACCCTGAGCTAGATTCCTCTGTGAGAATTTCATCGCCACGATCAAAACCATAAAATCCGATGGCTGAGGCCGACACCATGACGTGGCATCGGGCTGAATCTGCAACCAACGAGGCCAACCGGGCCGTTGGTCCTACGCGGCTATCTCGAAGTGCTTTCTTGTGTGCATCGTTGAAACGGCCGAAAATGGGTTCACCGGCTAAGTGAACCAATACATCAACATCGGCTAGAAGCTGTGGATCAGGATGAGCAGAATCCCAAAACCGCTCCGATAGAATGGCGTTAGGATCAGAATTCACCTTTTCGGGTTTCTCACGAACCAACCGAACCACACTGTGGCTCAACGTGGTCAGTTGGGCAACCAATGCCCGCCCCACAAGACCCCGCGAACCAGTGACTGCAAACCGCAGCGGTTTGTTCGATATCTCCGCAAATTCCGCCATTTTTTGAATATCGTGAATCAATTGTTGCTGCCGATACGCGAACATCGGCGCAAGTGATGCTTTTGGCAACCGAGTTCGTACCTCATCCGTGATTCTAGTTGCCGGAGCCCCATCGACGTCTACCTCGCAAAACTCATGGCTGTGGCGCCAATTTGCCAATGCGCGGATAGGAGCGGTTACGCAAACATCGGTGAACCGAAAGCCCTTAACGTAACCGGAAAGGTCGTGGCGGGCCTCCCACCGTAAACCAGCAGGTAACGAAAATATAGTAGTTCCCTGAGCCAAATCTGTAGTTGCCTGAATGGGCGTAAAAGGAAAAAACGGCGGTGTTAGCCTGTCTACAGCGCCAGGGCGAGTGTGCCAATTCCACACTTCTTCGCGGGAACCTGGGACGATGTGGCTGGTTACGAGGCTCATGGCAGTCCTATTTTCGTTTGGTTTTAACGGTGGTGATGCGTGGCACCCGATATTTTGACTAGTAAAACGCGGGCATTGTGCTTCTGGTTGACAAGCATAAGTGAAAGTTTGGGATCCGGCAGCAACGCTAGTCGGGATGGTTAGTGATTGACAGCCGGGATTCAATGCTGCGGAATGGAATCATCCTGCTTTTGGTATGCGGATGGTGTCTTGACCAATGAATTACACATTCGCTTTTCCTAGTCGTAGATGCGGCATGTGGATAGTTTTCACGTGGATGCCAACAGCGAGCTTGTCATGAGCCGTAGCTGATCAAATAGATTATCGTTTGGTAGACGCACCTGAGCTGGGGGATAGGTTAAACCTGGTATTAAGGTGATAAAGTTTGTTGCAGTGCTGTGTTTGATGGTCGCATGATATATAAAGCGAGGCATAAAACACAGAACCACAACCTAATTGAATCTCAAACAAGAAGTATGATTTTTGGATTTGGCGCAGTGTTTACCACTACTAGCGTTAGGTTTAATGACAATCATGCTTGACATCCTTTAACGGACCGCACAGTGAGGCGGGGAAGGAGGTCACGATGAGTGAGAATCGGCACGAGACAGTTGAGTTGCTCAGCAGCGACGACGTGTCTCGTACTATTGCACGCATCGCGCACCAGATCATTGAAAAAACTGCCCTGGACGCACCCGAAAATCAGGCAACGCAGTCAGTGATGTTGCTCGGCATTCCGTCGGGGGGAGTGCCGTTAGCTAACCGGCTGGCGGAAAAGATTGCGCAATTCACCGGCGTTACGGTTCCGGTAGGCAGTTTAGACATCACACTTTACCGAGATGATTTGCGTACGAAACCGCATCGTGCTCTCCAACCAACACGTATTCCTTCCGGTGGGGTGGATGGGGTCACCGTTATATTGGTTGATGACGTGTTATTTTCCGGTCGTTCTATCAGAGCTGCGCTTGACGCGTTGCGCGATGTGGGACGACCGGCTTCTGTGCAATTAGCGGTGCTGGTTGATAGAGGACACCGGGAATTGCCCATTCGGGCGGATTACGTGGGTAAAAATCTACCTACTTCCCGAGCGGAAGATGTTGCAGTCTTACTTGCC
Source organism: Corynebacterium mustelae (assembly GCF_001020985.1). NCBI lineage: Bacteria > Bacillati > Actinomycetota > Actinomycetes > Mycobacteriales > Corynebacteriaceae > Corynebacterium > Corynebacterium mustelae. Next base: position 1,839,434 of record NZ_CP011542.1, on the reverse strand, counting down.
GATATCGATGGCAAGGATGCCATCGTTTTAACCCGAGGTGACGGAATAGATGAAACACCTGCTTAGCATCGCAGACCTATCGAAAGATGAAATCATCGGCCTTATGGACGAAGCCGATAGGTTTCGAGAAGCCCTAGAAGGCCGAGAGCTAAAGAAGCTTCCGACTCTACGGGGACGGACGATTTTCACTGTGTTTTACGAAAATTCGACTCGTACTCGTTCGTCCTTTGAAACTGCTGGTAAATGGATGAGTGCGGATGTCATTAACATTTCGGCATCGTCATCTTCCGTCAAAAAAGGAGAATCACTAAAAGACACAGGTCTTACTCTTTCCGCCATCGGCGCTGATGCGTTGATCATCCGGCACCCTTCCTCGGGTGCAGCATTGCAGTTAGCGCAGTGGGTAGCGCCAAATGGGGTAGGGCCATCGGTTATTAATGCTGGCGATGGTTCACATCAGCACCCGACACAAGCATTGCTGGATGCAGTGACCATGCGGCAACGGATAGGGGAAATCACAGGCCGAAAAATTGTGATCGTTGGCGATTGCCTGCACTCTCGTGTGGTGCGTTCCAATGTAGATCTACTCGCCACGCTCGGCGCAGAGGTGGTGTTGGTAGCTCCACCCACGTTGTTGCCGCCAGGGGTTGAGAACTGGCCGGTTCGAGTCAGTTACGAGATGGATCCAGAGATACCAGATGCCGACGTCGTGATGATGCTACGGGTGCAACAAGAACGAATGCTGGGTGGATTCTTCCCTTCCCATCGGGAATATGCCACATTGTACGGTTTGAGCAAGCAACGCGAGGCCCGGATGAAAGATGGCGCGATCGTCATGCACCCAGGCCCAATGTTACGCGGGATGGAAATAAACTATGCCGTTGCCGATGCGCCACGTTCAGCCGTATTACAGCAAGTATCAAATGGCGTACACACTCGCATGGCGGTGCTGTTTACGTTAATCGCGGGTGCCGAGAACCCGGGCTTCTAATTCGACCAAAGGTGTGACTGTAGGAAAGAAAATGACAAAAAAATTGGAATATCCAGAAACAGGACAGCTTGGGCCGGTAGAGCCAGGTTCGCTGTTAATCACGAATGTTAAACCGTATGGCGAGGGTGACGGCGTTAATGTTCTCATTGTGGACGGTATCATTGCTGGTATCGGCGATGAACTTTTCGACGCTGACCGAGTGGTGGACGGTCAAGGTGGAGTGCTGCTGCCGGGTTTGGTTGACATGCATGTTCACCTACGTGAACCTGGTCGTGAGGACACCGAGACCATTGCTACTGGTTCCGCCGCTGCGGCGAAAGGTGGTTTTACCGCTGTTTTTACCATGGCGAATACCATGCCAGTTATGGATCAGCCGGTTATTGCCGAGTCAGTGTGGTACAAGGGCCAGCAGGTCGGCCTATGCGACGTTCACCCAGTTGGTTCGATAACAAAAGGCTTGGCTGGTAAGGAACTTACCGAATTCGGGATGATGGCTCACTCCGATGCCAAGGTACGAATGTTTTCGGATGATGGAAAATGCGTTGATAATCCGCAGATTATGCGACGCGCGATTGAATATGCCAAAGGCCTTGACGTGCTTTTGGCTCAGCACTGTGAGGATCCACGGCTCACCGAAGGTGCTGTGGCGCACGAAGGGGAAGTGGCCGCCACCCTCGGGCTACGAGGATGGCCACGGGTAGCCGAGGAATCCATAGTTGCGCGTGACGCATTGCTGTGTCGCGATTATGGCAATCGCATGCACATTTGTCACGCATCGACTGCTGGAACGGTGGAATTAGTCCGGTGGGCAAAAGCACAGGGAATCCCGTTAACCGCAGAAGTTACCCCGCATCACCTATTGCTTACCGATGAACGTCTACGCACGTATGACGGGGTTAATCGTGTCAATCCACCACTGCGTGAAAAATCAGATACCTTAGCGCTGCGTGATGCGCTTTTGGACGGCACCATCGACTGCATCGCAACTGACCATGCTCCGCATGGCTCGGAAGAAAAATGCTGCGAATTTGAACACGCGAAGCCTGGAATGCTGGGCCTGGAAACCTCGCTGGCTATCGTCGCAAAGCTCTTTGTTGCAACCGGCCTTGCGGATTGGCGCTTTATTGCAAAGATCATGAGCGAACGCCCAGCCGAAATTCTCCGGTTGCCGGGGCACGGGCGGCCGATTTCCGTCGGGGAACCCGCCAACCTAACCATCATTGACCCGGGCCAACCATGGACCGTTAACAGCACTGAACTTGCATCTAAGTCTGAAAACACCCCATTTGAAGGTATGTCTTTTGACGCCAAAGTGACGACAACGATCTTGCGGGGTCGGTTGACCTGCATTGACGGTCAGCCTGCTGAGCCACGAACCAGTGCAGAATAATGCAACCGCTAACCACCAACGCAACAAAAACTTCCAGCTCATCGGAAAATCAGAAAGGTGATGTTGTGACACAATCTTCTTCCGCTAATCAAAATTCCAAAGCCTTGCTTGTGTTGAGCGACGGAAAAGTCTTTACCGGTAGTAGTTTTGGCGCCACCGGAACCACCCTTGGTGAAGCAGTGTTCACCACCGCAATGTCGGGTTACCAGGAAACCATGACGGACCCGTCGTATCACCGCCAGATCGTGGTGACAACCGCACCGCACATCGGAAACACCGGCTGGAATGATGAAGATAACGAATCCCACGGCGATAAAATCTGGGTTGCAGGTTTGGTAATCCGAGACCTCTCTGCGCAGGTATCCAATTGGCGGGCGAAACGCAGCCTTGAAGAGGAGATGCTAGCACAAGGGTTGATAGGGATTAAAGGGGTCGATACCCGCGCAATCGTTCGGCATTTAAGAAACTACGGATCGGTCGCAGCAGGGATATTCTCCGGTGATGATGCCAAGAAACCTCTCGATGAGCTTCTAGAAATAGTGCGAAGCCAACCATCCATGGCCGGCTTAGACCTCTCCCAAGAAGTATCGACCAAAGATGCATACGAAGTTCCGGCCGAAGGCGAAGAACGGTTTACCGTTGTTGCCTACGACATGGGGATTAAAACAAACACTCCACGCAACTTTGCTAAACGTGGTATCCGTACCGTGGTCGTGCCCGCTAATACTCCATTCGAGCAGATCACACAGTACCAACCAGACGGCGTGTTTATCTCCAATGGTCCGGGCGACCCGGCAACTGCAGACACGATGGTGGAAATAGTCAAAGAAATCTTGGCAGCGAAACTCCCACTTTTTGGAATCTGCTTCGGCAACCAAATTCTCGGTCGGGCATTGGGTTTGGAAACCTACAAACTAAAATTCGGCCACCGTGGCGTCAACGTTCCGGTCTTAAACCACACCACCGGAAAAATCGACATCACCAGCCAAAATCACGGTTTCGCCTTGAAAGGTACGGCAGGCGAAGTATTCGACACACCATTTGGCCCAGCACAGGTAACCCACACGTGTCTCAACGACGGAACTGTGGAAGGCGTCGCCCTTACCAGCGGATTGGCCTACTCCGTCCAATACCACCCGGAGTCGGCGGCTGGCCCCAACGACGCCAACCCGCTATTTGACCAGTTCATTTCGTTAATGACGCACAACCGCGGCCAAAACTAACACTCACCAGGAAAACAGGGAGAACAAACTTATGCCAAAGCGTAATGACATCACACATGTCCTGGTAATCGGCTCTGGACCCATCGTAATCGGTCAAGCCTGCGAATTTGATTATTCCGGCACTCAAGCCTGCCGCGTGCTCAAACAAGAGGGAATGCGGGTTACCCTCATCAACTCCAACCCAGCAACCATCATGACCGACCCCGAGTTCGCGGACCACACCTACGTGGAACCCATCGAGCCCGAGGTTATAGAGAAAATCTTCGAAAAAGAGATCGCACAGGGTCATCCGATCGATGCGGTTCTGGCGACACTAGGCGGGCAAACCGCACTGAACGCAGCTATCCAATTGGATCGCCGCGGTTCCTTGGAGAAATACGGGGTGGAACTAATTGGTGCGGACATCGATGCTATTGAACGTGGTGAGGACCGGCAAAAGTTCAAAGACATCGTCGCAGCAATCGGCGGCGAGTCCGCCCGCTCGCGAGTGTGCCACACCATGGAAGAAGTAAGAGAAACCGTGGCGGAACTGGGCTTGCCCGTGGTGGTGCGCCCTTCCTTCACCATGGGTGGGCTCGGTTCTGGTCTAGCGTTTAACGATGAAGACTTAGAGCGCATCGCTGGCGGCGGATTAGCGGCGTCACCGGAAGCCAATGTGCTGATTGAAGAATCAATCTTGGGATGGAAAGAATACGAACTCGAGTTAATGCGCGACAGCGCTGACAATGTGGTCGTGATCTGCTCCATCGAAAACGTCGACGCACTCGGGGTACACACGGGCGACTCGGTAACGGTTGCACCAGCTATGACGCTGACAGACCGGGAATTCCAGAAGATGCGGGACCAAGGCATTGCCATTATCCGCGAGGTGGGTGTGGATACCGGCGGATGTAATATCCAATTCGCCCAAAACCCTAAAGACGGTCGTTTGATTACCATCGAGATGAATCCCCGGGTGTCGCGTTCCTCGGCGCTCGCTTCCAAGGCTACTGGTTTCCCGATTGCAAAGATCGCGGCGAAGTTGGCCATTGGCTACACCTTGGATGAAATCACCAACGACATCACCGGAGTAACCCCGGCAGCGTTTGAGCCGACACTCGATTACGTGGTTGTCAAGGCTCCCCGGTTCGCGTTTGAGAAGTTCGTCGGCTCTGATGACACGCTTACGACCACAATGAAATCGGTTGGTGAGGCGATGGCATTGGGCCGCAACTACGTCTCGGCCTTGGGCAAGGTCATGCGGTCGCTGGAGAATAAACAGGCCGGGTTCTGGACTGTGCCGGACGAGGCTTTCGCAGGAGACAAGGCCGCGGATGTTCAGGCTCTTTTAACAGATTTGAAACGTCCAACAGAGGGACGGATGTACGATGCCGAATTGGCATTGCGGCTCGGTGCTTCTGTCGAAGACGTGTATCAAGCCTCCGGGATTGACCCATGGTTCCTTGCTGAATTAAAACAATTAGTGGACTTCCGTCAGGAATTGGTTGAAGCCAAGACGCTTGATGAGAACTTGCTGCGTCGGGCAAAATTCTATGGTCTTTCCGACCGGCAGATCGCAGCTTTGCGCCCTGAATTCGCAGGTGAGGATGGTATTCGGCGGTTACGCTGGTCGTTGGGAATCCGTCCTGTCTTTAAAACTGTTGATACCTGTGCGGCGGAATTCGAGGCGAAAACCCCGTACCATTACTCCGCTTATGAGCTTGACCCGGCCGCAGAATCGGAAGTACAGCCACAAACCGAAAAAGACAAGATTCTGATTTTGGGCTCTGGCCCTAACCGGATCGGTCAGGGCATTGAGTTTGATTATTCCTGTGTTCACGCCGCCTTGGAGTTATCGCGCGTTGGCTACGAAACCGTCATGGTCAATTGCAATCCAGAAACCGTATCCACCGACTACGACACCGCAGACCGCCTCTATTTCGAGCCGCTGACCTTCGAAGACGTAATGGAGGTTTATCACGCCGAATCGCAGTCCGGAACGGTTGCGGGTGTGATCGTTCAGCTTGGTGGTCAAACCCCACTCGGATTGGCAGAGAAATTACGTGACGCTGGGGTGCCGGTAATCGGAACCACCCCTGAGGCAATTAACCTCGCAGAAGACCGCGGTGAATTTGGTGAAGTACTGCGCAAGGCCAATCTGCCTGCGCCAGCCTTTGGTACGGCGACCTCCTTCGATGAGGCAAAAGCGGTCGCCGCAACGATCGGTTATCCGGTGTTGGTGCGCCCATCTTATGTGCTGGGCGGTCGCGGCATGGAAATAGTTTATGACGAGACTTCCTTAGCGGACTATATCGAACGTGCTACGGAAATCACCTCCGACCATCCGGTTTTGGTCGACCGGTTCCTGGATTCCGCTATTGAGATTGACGTCGATGCGCTTTGCGACGGTGAGGACGTCTACCTGGCTGGCGTTATGGAGCATATTGAGGAGGCTGGCATTCACTCTGGTGACTCCGCCTGCGCGTTGCCGCCGATGACCCTTGGCCCGGAGGACATTGAGAAAGTCCGGAAATCCACGGCAGCCTTGGCACACGGAATCGGCGTCAAGGGGCTTATGAACGTCCAGTTTGCGCTCAAAGACGACATTTTGTACGTCATTGAGGCCAATCCGCGGGCGTCGCGTACCGTTCCATTTGTTTCCAAAGCCACTGGGGTTCACCTGGCGAAGGCAGCATCGCGGATCATGACCGGATCGACGATTAAGCAGCTGCAAGCCGAGGGCATGATTCCAACCGATTACGATGGCGGTTCGTTGCCCCTTGATTGCCCAATCGCGGTTAAAGAAGCTGTTTTACCGTTCAACCGATTCCGTCGCCCTGACGGCACGATGTTGGACACTCTTCTATCGCCAGAGATGAAGTCTACCGGTGAGGTTATGGGCTTAGCCGACAACTTCGGTGCCGCCTACGCCAAAGCGGAACAAGCTGCGTTTGGTGCGTTACCCACTGGCGGTACTGTGTTCGTTTCGGTAGCTAACCGCGATAAACGAACCCTAATCTTCCCGATCCAACGCTTGGCATCGCTGGGCTTTAAGATGCTTGCCACCGCAGGTACAGCCGCAATGCTGCGCCGCAATGGTGTTGAGTGCGAAACGGTATTGAAGCGTTCCGAGGCTGAAGAAGGCGGCAACGTCGGAAAGCAGTCCATCGTGGATCTGATTCGGGCAGGTGAGGTTGATTTGATCCTCAATACGCCTGCTGGATCCGCTGGTGCGCGTCACGATGGCTACGAGATTCGTGCCGCTGCGGTGAGTGTGGGTATCCCACTTGTCACCACCGTGCAGGGCGTTACCGCCGCAGTACAGGGAATCGAGGCTTTACAGACCGGCGAGTTAAGCGTGCGTGCGTTGCAGGAACTAGATCACAGCCCAATTAAGGAGTAATGACGTGAGCGAACGTGAAACTTTTGGGGAGCGGCTTTTCGACGTTTCCCGGCGTCGCGGTCGGCTATGTGTGGGAATTGATCCGCACCCAGAGCTTTTGAAAAACTGGGGTCTTAGCGTGGATCTGATGGGGCTGCGAACATTTTCAGAAATCTGTGTTGCTGCCTTTGGCTCTACAGCTGCCTTGGTAAAACCGCAGGTAGCGATGTATGAGGCGTTTGGCTCAGGCGGGTACGCAGTTTTGGAGCAGACGATCCAAGACCTGCGTGCGCAGGGTGCCCTGGTTTTGGCCGACGCGAAGCGGGGCGACATCGGCTCCACCATGGCCGCCTATGCCAGAGCCTGGCTGGCGGATGAATCACCGTTGTGTTCCGATGCAGTCACGGTTTCGCCATATTTGGGCTTCGGTTCGTTGCAGCCTGCCCTGGAGTTGGCGAAAGCTACTGGTCGCGGAATTTTCGTGCTCGCGGCGACGTCGAATCCAGAAGGACGTCAAGTCCAAAGCAGCATCACTACCAGCGGTGAGCGGCTGGATGAACTGATGGTTGCGGAAGCCTCGGCATGCAATGCGCCGTATAAGGCAGCAAGAGTATTTGGGTACGTCGGCGTCGTGATAGGAGCAACGCTTAAGCAGGTGCCAGATGTCACGGGGCTTAATGGCCCGGTTCTTATGCCTGGTGTCGGTGCCCAAGGCGCCGATGCAGCTGACGTGGCCCGGATTGCCAAAGAGGCTAACGCATGGGCGTTTCCCAATATGTCGCGGGAGATCTTGAAAGTCGGCCCAAATACCGAGAAACTCGCCGCTGCGGTAACCTCGGCGGCGAAGGACTATCCGGAAAAAAGTGCTTAAATTTTTCGACACCGGATTGTGGTTTTCGGTCACAAACTGTTCGAAAACCCCTGGACGTGTCGCGTGAAGGATATTTTTAATAATTCTTCATATTCCCAGTTCAGCGTAGTTTTGTTTGCCGCAGGTTACTAATTAAGTGACCTGCGGTTTTCTAAAATAAACACGCCGTTACCTAGGTTTTTGTATTTAGGTGTTAAACTTATGCGGAATCTACCGGGTGCTGCCCTCACACGCATCCTGCGTGTATGGTAGATTTCCGCAGGTGGAGAATCGCTCCACCACTCATCAAAAAATATTTTCCAGACTTTATTGAATCGGAGGAATCCCGTGGCCCTTCCACAGTTAACCGATGAGCAGCGCAAGGAAGCCCTCGCAAAAGCAGCTGAGGCTCGTAAGGCACGTGCGGAGCTCAAGGAACAGCTCAAGCGCGGCGATATTTCCCTGAAGGAGGTTCTCGCTAAGGCTTCGACCGATGAGATCATTGGCAAGACCAAGGTTTCTGCACTCCTGGAATCCCTGCCTAAGGTGGGCAAGGTAAAAGCAAAGGAAATCATGGAAGAGTTGGAGATCGCTCAGACTCGTCGTCTGCGCGGACTCGGTGACCGCCAGCGCCGCGCCCTTCTGGAGCGCTTCGGCTTCTCCGAGGACTAGGCGGATGTCTGGCGATAACCGTCAAGGCCAATTAGTTGTTTTGCTCGGACCTTCTGCCGTGGGAAAATCCACGGTGGTTAATCGCCTGCGCGAAGACATAGCCGACCTGTATTTTTCCGTCTCCATGACAACCCGTGCGCCCCGCCCGGGTGAGGTGGATGGAATCGACTATTTCTTTGTTACGCCTGAGGAGTTTCAACAACGCATTGACGCCGGAGAGATGCTCGAGTGGGCAGATATTCACGGTGGACTACAGCGTTCAGGAACTCCAGCGGAACCAATTGAAGCTGCTTTGGCTGCCGGTCGGCCGGTGCTAGTTGAAGTGGATTTGGTTGGCGCCCGTAATGTTGCCGCTTTAAAACCAGAGGCGGAAACAGTGTTTTTGGCACCACCTTCGTGGGATGTGTTAGTAGAACGGCTAACCGGTCGTGGCACTGAAGCGGAGCATGTTATAGCTCGTCGGTTGGAAACTGCACGGACTGAGCTTGACGCCATGAACGAATTTCGCCATGTCGTCGTCAATGACGATGTGGAAGAGGCAGTCGCTGCGATTAGTGATATCCTCTTAGGTCGTAACCTCTAGGGGTTATCTACTATGATGTATGAAACCGAGAGGTTTTATGCGGCTACCAAGTGTTCGATACGCACTTGTAGCCGGTTTGCAAGGACTTTAAACGTAAGGTGAAAGAGACCCAACGTGAGCAACGTTATGGAAAGCAACCAGGGCGTATATGATACCCCGACCGGTATTACCGATCCGCCAATCGACGAACTTTTAGGGCGTGTTTCGTCTAAGTACGCGTTGGTAATTTTTGCGGCTAAGCGCGCCCGGCAGATCAACTCTTATTTCCAACAGGAAGACGAAGGTGTCTTTGAATTCGTTGGCCCGTTGGTTACTCCGAAAAACCAGGAGAAGCCGCTATCAATCGCGTTACGCGAAATTGAAGCTGGTCTCTTAGACCACGAAGAAGGCTAAGATACGATCAACGTAGTGTTGAAACCTCTGTCACATACGGGAAACCCGAAGTGATGGAGGTTTTGCCATACCAGAAAACTTTTGGTTCATCGTTTTATTTGTTTTAATTGCCATCCCGTAATTGTGAGATGACAATGCACACGGCACAATGTTTAACATAGTGGTCGATAGCGGCGCTTGGTTAGCTATAGTTGCGATGGGATTTTAATTACATGGATCAAAAAAACCGAAATGTTGTTGTAGGCGTGTCTGGCGGCATTGCTGCATATAAAGCGTGTCATCTTATTAGAAATTTCACCGAGGCGGGCGACAACGTAAAAGTCGTTCCGACAGAAGCAGCGTTGAATTTCGTCGGTAAGGCAACGTTCGAAGCGCTTAGCGGAAATCCAGTATCAACTAGTGTTTTTGACGCGGTGGATGAAGTTCGCCACGTCCACATTGGACAAAATGCGGATCTTGTTGTTGTTGCACCTGCTACGGCAGACCTTTTAGCACGGGTAGCCGCCGGCCGGGCTGATGATTTGCTAGCCGCCACGATTTTGGTTGCTACCTGCCCAGTGGTTTTAGCGCCTGCGATGCATACCGAAATGTGGGAAAACCCAGCCACGCAAGCAAATGTTGCGACGTTACGCAGTCGAGGTATCACTGTTTTGGCCCCAGCACACGGCCGTCTCACAGGAAAGGATACGGGGGCGGGCAGACTTCCTGAGCCGGAGCAAATTGCAGATTTAGCGCGGGTGGTGTCAGCGGGGGAGAGCCTACAGCAAAGTTTGGCTGATAAGCGAGTCTTAGTAACCACAGGTGGAACTCGCGAGGCAATCGACCCGGTGCGGTTTATCGGCAACCACTCCTCTGGCCGACAAGGCTATGCCCTGGCCGAAATTGCTGCCCATCGAGGGGCAAGGGTAACCATCGTTGCAGCGGCAACTGAAAAACTGTTACCCCCAAGCGGAGCGGAGGTGATTTCCGTGCGATCAGCCCGTGAAATGCAAAGTGTTGTGTGTGATTTAGCACCCGATATGGACATCATTGTCATGGCGGCGGCGGTAGCTGATTTCCGGCCTGAGGAAGTTGCTACAACAAAAATGAAGAAGGGGCACGAAACTGAGGGCGGTCTACGGCACATTCAGTTGGTGGAAAATCCAGACATTCTCAAAGGCTTGGTTGAACTGCGTGAAGCTGGAGATATTTCTTTAGCAACCTCGATTGTCGGTTTCGCAGCGGAAACAGGAGATGATCAGTATTCAGCTCTTGACTACGCTAGAGCAAAGATCGCTAAAAAGGGCTGCGACCTCCTTATGTGTAATGAAGTCGGCGATGACAAGGTTTTTGGGAAACCTGAAAACGAAGGTTTCTTGATTGATGCTCTAGGAAACGTAACGGAAATTCCAGTTGGAACCAAACATCAAGTGGCAGCACGCATCCTTGATGCCGTCGAAAAGCTAACCCTGGACACTGCATTAAACTAAGCAGACTTGCCGAATTAGACAGCTTGGTCTATATTTGGTTCAACGCAACGGCCCAGGTCTTCAACCCACCACGGTCGAATCATTCGATGCGCAACTCATACACCAAACCCTACTTTCATTAACGAGGATCTTTTCATGTCCAACGAGGCTGCGACCACACGGTTGCGACTTTTTACCAGTGAGTCCGTGACCGAAGGGCACCCAGATAAAATCTGTGACGCTATTTCCGATGCCGTTTTGGATGCCATGTTAGAAAAGGATCCGCGATCCCGAGTGGCAGTCGAAACCCTCGTTACTACTGGACAGGTTCATGTTGTGGGTGAGGTGCGAACGGAATCGTATATTGATATTGCGACTCTAGTTCGGCAGACGCTAGTTGACATTGGGTTTACATCGTCCGATGTCGGTTTTGACGGCCGCACCTGCGGTGTCAATATTGCTATTGGTGAGCAATCGGCAGAGATTGGGGATTCAGTTTCCGTTTCACAAGAAGTACGTGATGGGCAACGAACTGACGACGACGATCAGGCTGGCGCAGGTGATCAAGGGCTTATGTTCGGGTACGCCTCGAATGAAACACCTGAGTTCATGCCACTACCCATCTCGCTTGCCCATCGACTTTCCAGACGGCTGACACAAGTACGTAAAGAAGGGATTGTTAGCAATTTACGTCCGGACGGAAAGACACAGGTAACCTTAGGGTACGATGATTCTGGCCGCCCGGTAAGTCTCGATACAATCGTTGTCTCCACACAACATGACCCGGAAGTCACTCAAGAGTGGCTGCGTGAACAAATTAAAGAACATGTCGTCGACTGGGTGATTGGTGATGCTGATTTAGCCCAGATTCTAGATGTTAGTGAGTACAACCTCCTTGTTAATCCTTCAGGTTCTTTCATCTTAGGTGGGCCCATGGGAGATGCTGGACTCACCGGCCGAAAAATCATCGTTGACACCTATGGGGGCATGGCTCGTCATGGTGGTGGGGCATTTTCTGGAAAGGATCCCAGCAAGGTTGACCGCTCCGCAGCTTATGCGATGCGGTGGGTCGCTAAGAATATTGTTGCTGCTGGTCTCGCGGATCGGGCGGAGGTGCAAGTTGCGTACGCTATCGGTCGGGCAAAACCGGTGGGGTTATATGTCGAAACCTTCGGAACCGCACGTGACGGACTATCCGATGCCGAGATTCAACGTGCGGTAGGTGAAGTCTTTGACCTTCGCCCGGCCGCAATCATCCGGGAACTAGATCTGTTGCGCCCCATCTACTCGCAAACTGCGGCTTATGGGCATTTTGGCCGTAACGATCTTGATCTGCCATGGGAACGCCTCGATAGAACAGATCAATTGCGGGCTGCAGTCGGGTTGAACTGATTGTGTAAATAATCAAGGGAGAAGGATAAGCCGCTAGAATCGTAACCATGCCGAAAACCCGCCAACCAGCCGCCAACGCGCCTGTTGCGCGGGTTTTGCCGTTGCTTAGAATAAGTCACCTTGACCGGATATTTGAATATCGGATCGACGAAGAGCAAGATATGGATGCACAACCGGGGGTTCGAGTTAGAATCCGGTTTGCGGGTCGGCTTATCGACGGAATTCTGCTTGAGCGCAGCTCTACGGCGGAACACACTGGTGCCTTGCAATGGCTTGACCGAGTAATTTCTTCCGACATCGTGTACCCCGAAAAAACACGACGACTCATTGAAGCCCTTTCCGAGCGATATGGGGGAATGACCAGTGACCTTATTCGCGCAGCGATCCCATCACGACACGCAAAGGCTGAAGAATCAGATACAAGCATTCCATGGGCGGGTTTGGGGGAGGCTAAAGAACCAGATTTGTCCTATTGGTCCAGTTATAACTATGGTGAGTCGTTTGTTGATGCCGTAATCACTGGGCACATTGCTCGTGCTGCTTGGCAGATTGCCCCTGGTGATGATTGGGCGGCTGCGCTTTGCTCCCTAGCGGTAAAAGTGGTCAAAGACGGATATGGAGCCTTGATTATCGTTCCAGATCAAAAGGACATTGATCAGCTTGTGTCAGCGGCTAAGGAATGGGTCTCCGCCAAACAAATTACAGTGCTCAACAGCCAAATGGGGCCACAGGCTCGGTATCGCCGGTTTTTGAGCGTCCTTAATGGACAAGGTCGGCTTGTTATAGGCACTCGTTCTGCTGCTTTCGCCCCGGTGGAAAACCTTTGTTTGGCCGTGATTAAGGATGATGGTGACGATAATCTGGTTGACCCTCGCGCACCCTATGTTCATGCCCGTGAAGTGCTAACAACAAGATCGACCCAAGAAAAATGCTCGTTGATACTTGCAGGGCATGGGCGTACTGCCGAAACGCAACTACTGGTGGAGTCTGGTTGGGCCCATGATCTTGTCGCCAGCCGCGATACCATCCGTACCCGAATGCCCAGGATAAGCGCAGCTGGCGATAGCGAAATCGCTCTCCAACGAGATAGGTTTGCCAAAAATTCCAGGCTTCCAAGCAGCGCTTATCAAGCGATTAAAGGCGCATTGGATAGATCTACGCCAGCTTTGATCCAAGTGCCGCGGACTGGTTATGTGCCCACGCTGGCCTGCAAAAGCTGCGGATCGCCTGCTAGATGTCGGCATTGCAATGGTCCACTTGGTTTAGATTCCGGATCGGTACAGTCATTGTTTCCTGGGCCGCAGAACCAACGTAATCGCGCACAGACAGCGCCACCACCTGCCAATGACCCATATGCGTCAAGTGTTCCTACCTGCCGGTGGTGTGGGCGAAAGGACAATCACTACCGGTGCGGTAGTTGCGGTAAATCGACGGTGCGTGCCGTCGTATTGGGGCATGACCGTACAGCAGAAGAATTTGGAAGGGCGTTTCCTAAAACACGCATTATCACATCAGGTGGTAATAAGATTCTCGACTCTATCCCAGCTGAACCAGCCATAGTGATCGCCACACCTGGTGCCGAACCGCTAGTGTCCGGTGGAGAATATGGTGCCGCTGTTTTCTTAGACACGTGGGCCATGTTGGGGCGGCAAGACCTACGAGCCACGGAAGACGCACTAGCTGCATGGCTGCGTGCGGCTCATTTGGTTGTTCGCCATTCTAAAGGGGGCGAAGTAGTAATTGTCGCTGATCCAGCACTTCCGGTGGTTCAACACCTCGTGCGGTGGGACGTGGTCGGTGCAGCTGAACGGGAACTAAAAGAACGTCGAGAAGTACGATTCCCGCCTACGGTTCACATGGCAGCTGTTGACGGTGCGGCCACTGCCATTAATAATTTTTTGGAATTGGCAGCCTTACCTGATCACGCCGAGATTCTGGGCCCAGTAGATCTACCACCAGGCCTGAGCTTGCCCGGTGAATACGATGAGTCACAGTATGGCCCCCCACAACGTATTCTGATTCGCACACCTCTAGGCCCCCGAAGCCAATTAGGCCATGCGCTACGAACAGCACAACGCGCGCGTGCACTTCGGAAAGAAAACCTGCCACTTAGAGTACAAATCGACCCGATCCGGATCGGGTAACTTAACGTTATCTTGGTTAATAACTAGACTGTTGGACTAGTATTCCAAAAGCTAGACCTGTTAACCAATAGTTCTTAAAATCTACACAAGGAAAAACCTAGGCCGATGACCATACGAGAAATCCGACTATTTGGCGATCCAGTATTAACCAGCCGCGCAGTCGAAGTAACCGAATTCGATGACTCCTTAGCGACACTTATCAATGACATGCTTGAAACCATGGATGATGCCAGCGGCGTTGGTCTTGCAGCAAACCAGATCGGGGTCCTACGGCGCGTCTTTGTTTTTGATTGCTCGCATACCGAAGATGGGTTGCGTGGCCATATCATTAATCCCACCTGGGAACCTGTGACCGAAGAAACCCAGACTGGCCCTGAGGGGTGTCTGTCAATACCTGATATTCGCGCTGATGTCACCCGGTATAATTCGGTGAAACTTACCGGAGTTGATCTCAACGGAAACTCTGTGACCATCATGGCCTCTGGTCTTATGGCTCGGTGTATCCAGCATGAAACTGATCACCTTGATGGACAATTATTTATCCGAAAGCTAGAGCCCTCTGATCGAAAAACCGCTATGGCCCACATCAGAAATTCTGAATGGTTTAATCGTACGTAACTAAAAAACTTAAGCCAACGAAAGAGAAAACGGTCATGCGACTAGTATTCGCCGGAACTCCGGAACCTGCAGTAATCGCACTTCGGGCATTACTTGAAAGCGATCACGAGATACTCGCGGTTGTCACTCGGCCCGATGCGCCCAAAGGAAGAGGTAGAACCCTACATCCTTCACCTGTGGCAGAATTGGCTGAGGCACACGGACTGGAAATTCTTAAACCAACAACGTTGAATCCAGAATCGGAAGAGGGGCAGGCGTTTCGGCAACGTCTGATGGAATTAGCGCCCGATTGCGTACCAGTAGTGGCCTATGGCAACTTGTTACCGGAAAGTTTATTGAGCCTAGTTCCGCATGGTTTCATCAACCTGCATTTTTCATTACTACCACGTTGGCGCGGCGCGGCCCCTGTACAAGCAGCAATAGCGGCGGGGGATCGGGTGACTGGGGCTACCACATTCCGTATTGATAGCGGACTTGACACCGGAGAGATCCTAGGTACCGTAACTGAAGAAATCAATGCAACAGATACTGCAGCGGATCTACTTGATCGGCTGGCACACTCTGGCGCACAGCTGTTGGAACGTACAGTTTCTGGGCTTGAAAACGATACGATCATGCCTGAACAACAAACTGGTGAAGCAAGCTATGCCAAAAAGATAACTCCATCAGATGCCCGGATTAACTGGTCTGATGCGGCAGAATCAATAGACCGTCATATCCGGGCAGTGACGCCAGCACCAGGTGCATGGACGACACTTAATGATCAACGGGTCAAACTCGAACCCGTGAAAACAATTACTTTAGATGCAAACTTGGAACCCGGCGAAATTGCGATCAACAAAAAAACGGTCGTGGTTGGAACAGGCTCCACCACGGTCCAGTTAAGCCGGATACAGGTACCGGGCAAGAAAATGATGGATGCAGCCGATTGGGGACGCGGACTAGGAACAACGGAGGGATTACGGTTCCAATGACAACTGAAAATAGTCACGGATTGGCTGCAAGTGGTGGGTTCCGATCGCGGTCAAATAAAAAAGATGGAAAACCAGAGCATGCGCCCGATAACCGTCGTAAAGCAAACAATGGCCATGGCAAGTCGAATCGCCAAGCGCGGCACAAGCAACCACGCCATACCGAATACCAACCAGGCGGTGACCCACGTCAACTCAATACGATTGACCTCGGCAGGGCTGTTGCCTTCGACGTTGTGTATCGAGTCGATACCCAAGACGCATATGCAAACCTTGTGTTGCCGAAAATGCTGCGGGATTTCAAAATCAAACGCCGAGATTCAGCATTTGCAACTGAGATAGCCTATGGGACGTTAAGAAACCAAGGTGTAATAGATAAGATAATCGCAGCTTCAGCCACTCGACCGCTCACAGACATTGATCCTGGAGTACTCAACGCGCTGAGGATAGGAACCTATCAACTCATTTACACTCGGGTTGATAACTATGCTGCGGTCGACTCAACCGTTAATCTAGTGGACGCGATTGGGCAAGAAAAAGCCAAAGGGTTCACAAATGGAGTGATGCGAAAAATTTCCCGCACCACCCCTGAAAAATGGTTCGAAAAACTACGACCAGTTGGCGAGATACCAGCGATTGCATTTAAACATTCGCACCCAGAATGGATAGCGGAGTCGTTTGCCAAGGTACTCGGAATTGGTGAATTAGCTGAGGCACTAGAGGCAGATTCCCGGCGCCCCGCGGTTCATCTTGTTGCACGACCCGGAGAGATCACTGCCGAAGAACTTGCATTGATGACGGAAGGTGAAGAAGGAAAATACTCACCTTACGCGGTATACCTTCCCGGTGGGGATCCTGGCAGGCTGGAAGCGGTTCGTGACGGACTTGCAGCAGTCCAAGACGAAGGGTCACAAATAATCGGCCGAGCCTTAGTCGAAGCACCGGTTATTGGAACCGATAACGGGCGATGGCTTGATCTTTGCGCTGGCCCTGGAGGCAAGGCCGCGCTCATTGGTTGCCTGGCACGTATCGACGGCGCCAGCGTCGATGCTGTTGAGATTCAGCCGCATCGTGCAGAACTGATTAGAAAGACCGTCTCAGGTTTACCGGTAACTGTACATAATCAAGATGGCAGGAAATTAACGTTGACACCGGGCTATGACCGCGTGCTTGTCGACGCCCCGTGCTCCGGACTGGGGGCGTTGCGTCGTCGGCCGGAGGCACGTTGGCGCAAACAAGAATCGGATATCGCTGATTTGGCAGTCTTGCAATATGAATTACTTGAATCAGCAGTAGCCATGACTAGGCCGGGTGGCGTGATTGTATATTCCACCTGTTCACCAGATCTACGCGAAACCCGAGCTATTGTGGATAAAGCGGTCAAACTATTGCCTATAGAAGAGCTAGATGCAGCGGAACTTAGCGGTGGGATGCCTAAAACAGGTGAGCACAAATCAGTGCAGATGTGGCCACACCGACACGGCACCGACGCTATGTTTTTCGCAGTACTAAGGAAGAATGAAAATTCTTAACCTGCCAGCAGCTATCAGTCAATTGGTTCCAGATGTAGCAGATCATCGTAAAAATTCTCACTACACTGGAACCCGGCGTTGGTTTCGATGATATATCCTTCTGAAAGTCGAGAATCCCACCAACCATGCACATAATTGCTGTTCCATCCGTCGGTGGTAAACCCAAATGGTTGATGGCTAAAACATAGTGGGAGCATCAGCTCATAACATGGATTTGTGTAATCTAATTGTCCTGGTTTACGAAGTAGAAAATCCTCGATTGATTGTGGGGTTTTTAATTGGCTGAGCAACCACAGCATCGCATCGTAAATCTGGTGCGAATTTTTATCATCATGCAAACCAAAATAGCCTTTGTCCTCAACAATTCGATTCCCAACTGTACGCAGTAGTGTTTCTATGTGTGCTTGCCTCTCCGGAACCTTGGCAAAAGCCCGATTTATTATTGGCGAAAAGGAACCGTTAGAAACAGAATTGAAAGCATCTTTGATGGTTTCTCTGGCATCGTCGAAAAGATCTTGATTAGCAAAACCCGAGATAAAGGTTGCGAAATCAGGGGCAATAACCTGCCAAGCGTAGTTTGCTTCTTGGTCTATATAAACTACTCGTGGCTCCCCGGACGGGCCGCATTCACGATAATCCAACAAGAACATTTCCGAACCTGCTGTTGGGGTCGTGGCAAAATAAACACCCCAGTCCGGATATCCGCACTCATTCTGCCAGTACCGAGAACCAGCCGACCCCAGCAACGAATAAGGCGCGGATGTCCCAATACCAAAGATGCCGGCTACTGCCACGTGGTCTTTGGCCCAGGTGGTAGGGGAAGCAGTGGGGTAACAATCATTGACTGGGACCCCACCGTTGCGGTTATGTGCAAGCTGAATGTAGGACTGCGGTAGCTTGTAGCCAAGTTCAGCTTCCACTTCGGCGATCGCGCTTTCAACCAGTGGCTCGCATTGAAAATTTTTGGCCCAATCGCTTTCTCGCCAGAAACCTTCAAAGTTGAACGTGGATAAATCGCTCACTCTGGATGCCACCTTTCATTTTGGGAAATACCTCACCAGTAAATAACTAGTGCCACGTATTTTCAGCAATATCCTGTGCGTTGCGGAGTCAGAATCTAAAAGCGGGATATCACATACGTCTTATTTTCTAAAAAGCGATCGTACCTTAGTTTAGGTTACATGTGGAGCACATTTGATAGGTTATACCAGTGGAGCTACGTGAATACATTTGGCATGAAGCCAAAAACTCACTGGACATAGCCTGTTTTATGAAAGTAGTATCAGCCAGAGTCGTTTTGCGTTTGTCCGATTGGCGAAACCTGAAACGGGTTAGTTTCGTGGTGGCGGAATGCGGGCTAGAATGAGTGCATGTCTCTCGCAGTCTCTCACCCGATCATTTCCCCTTCTATTCTCGCAGCTGACTTCACAAATCTCGGTGCTGAAGTGCGTGCAGTTGAAACCGCTGATTGGATTCACGTTGACGTTATGGATGGCCATTTTGTTCCTAATCTCTCGTTTGGTGCTGATATAACCGCGGCAGTAAACAGGATTACGGATCAACATTTAGATGTTCATTTAATGATCGAGAATCCAGAAAAATGGGTAGACAATTACGTAGCGGCGGGCGCAGATTGCGTCATTTTTCACGTTGAGGCGACTGACGATCCAGTAGGGTTGGCTCGACATCTACGGGCCAAGGGGGTTTGGTCAGGTTTTTCGTTGCGCCCTGGAACTCCAATTGAACCGTATTTACCGCACGTGGCTGAATTTGACCTTGTGCTTGTCATGAGCGTTGAACCAGGGTTTGGTGGCCAAAAATTCATGCCGGAAATGTTGGAGAAAGTTCGGTTATTGCGTGCCGAAATTGACTCAAAAAACTTGTCAACTTTGATTGAGATTGACGGTGGTATTTCGGCGAGCACCATCGGTGCAGCAGCCGAAGCCGGCTGTGATGCGTTTGTTGCAGGTTCGGCAATTTTTGGCCAATCAGACCGTGCAGCTGCGGTAGCGCAACTACGTGAAAGTGCAGCAAAACAAATATGACTATAAGTACTGTGTCGCGGTTAGCTCACAGTTCATTTTTGTAGTGATCATCCTGATCACATATCGCTGTTTTACAGTACTGCCGGGAACTAATAGTGTGGTTTCTGCGACTAACTGTATGTACCAAAACTAGATGGAAGAAAACGTGAACGACGAGAATCCAAAAACTTTAAGTGACGCCGAACTGCAGAGTTATGTCGCGGCAGACGCAGCCTTAACCACCACGAAACCTTGGGAGCTAGTGGTTACTTCGGGGCGAATGAAACTGTATGCTTGGCTCGCGGCGGGTGTTACGATAGCGGTTCACACTTTCCTAGCATTCATAGTAGCGGTGGGGGATACGGGTGCTGCGGTTACTGTCATCGACCAATGGGGTTATTTCCTTGTGGGTGTGATTTTCGCAGTTGTGTTTTTTATTGGCCTTTCAAGGCCCAGGGTGAGAGCGAATGAAGACGGGGTGGATGTCCGAAATTTCATTGGTTCGCGATTCTATCCTTGGATCGTTATTTATGGTTTGAACTTTCCAGAAGGTGCTCGAGTGGCACGGTTGGAATTGCCTGAGTTCGAATACGTTCCGCTCTGGGCAATGATTGCCGCTGATGGTGAGAAGTGTGTTGTGGCTGTGGAGAAATTCCGCGAGCTCGAAGCGAAATACATGCCTGAAGACTAGGATTAGTGCGTGGCAGATCCTAGCACTTACCGACCAGCTCCAGGCAGTATTCCCACGGAGCCGGGCGTCTACAAATTTCGGGATGCGCGTCAACGGGTCATTTACGTTGGTAAAGCTAAAAACTTACGGTCCAGGTTGAGCAGTTATTTTCAAGATCTCAGCCAGCTGCATCCGCGAACTCGCCAAATGGTTACCACGGCTTCTTCTGTGGAATGGACTGTGGTGGCCAGCGAAGTGGAGGCGCTTCAGCTTGAGTACACCTGGATTAAAAAGTTTGATCCACAGTTCAACGTCAAATATCGAGACGATAAGACCTATCCGCTGTTGGCAGTTTCGGTCGGCGAGCGAATACCACGCGCGTTTTTCTATCGAGGTCCGCGCCGAAAGGGAGTCCGATACTTCGGCCCATATTCCCATGCGTGGGCGGTGAGGGAGACTCTTGATCTGCTCACCCGTGTGTTTCCGATACGTACCTGCACCACAGGCGTTTTTAATCGTCACCACTCATTAGGTCGCCCATGCCTTTTGGGATACATAGATAAGTGCTCCGCGCCATGTGTTGATAAGGTTACCGATGCGCAGCATCGCGAAATTGTTGATGGTTTTTGTTCGTTTATGGCTGGCAAGACAGACGTGGTTACCAAGCAATTGGAATCAGAAATGACAGCTGCGGCAGCTGAGTTGGATTTTGAAAAAGCAGCACGACTGCGCGACGATTTAGCAGCGATAAAAAAGATAACCGAACAGCAAGCGATTGTTCTTGGTGATGGCATAGATGCGGATGTTATTGCGGTCGCCGCTGATCCGTTAGAGGCAGCGATCCATATGTTCCACGTCCGAAGTGGCCGGGTTCGTGGGGAACGTGGCTGGGTTGTCGAACGAAGCGACGATACCGATACAGAGCTACAAGAATTGCTGCAAAATTTCATTATTCAGTTTTACGTAGAGGCGGTTGAACACGAAACCGAAACGCTAGCTTCGGAAGAAAAAGCAATCATGCGGCGCGGGGTGGATAACTACTCCGGGAGCGACTCAGTTTCAGCACGAGGCCGGGTGGCTTCGTCAGTCATACCGAAAGAAGTATTGGTTTCGGTTTTACCTTCTCAGGTTGATCACACTCGGGAAATTTTGGAAAAGCTGCGAGAGGGCCAACTCTCCCTTCGACTTCCACAACGAGGGGATAAGCGAGCACTAATGGAAACGGTCCGACGCAACGCTGAAGGTTTGCTAAAACAACATAAACTCAAGCGAGTTGGGGACTTGACTACAAGATCCGCGGCCTTACAAGAAATCCAGGACGCGTTGGGGATGGATGATGCCCCGCTTCGGATGGAATGTATCGACATTTCGCATATCCAAGGTACCGACGTGGTTGCATCGTTAGTCGTTTTTGAGGATGGGTTGCCTAAAAAATCTGATTATCGCCGCTATAAGATCAAGGAAGCTGCTGGTGACGGTCATTCCAACGACGTGGCCAGCATCGCGGAGATTACTCGGCGCAGGTTTCACGCCTATAAGAACAACAACCAGCATGTTCCTGACAGCGATACAGATGCCAAGCTGCAGTTCTCCGACGAACCCACCCCGGTAGACCCAACATCGAAAAACTTCGCCTACCCGCCACAGCTTTTCATAGTTGATGGTGGGGCACCACAGGTAAATGCGGCTCAAGCAGTACTTGATGAGCTAGAGATCGACGACGTAATGGTTGTGGGTATTGCGAAACGATTGGAAGAAATTTGGTTACCAAATGACCCCTATCCAGTTATTTTGCCCAGGAATTCGCAAGCGCTTTTTCTATTGCAGCACATAAGGGACGAGGCACACCGATTCGCTATTAGCTTCCATCGGCAACAACGTTCCAGTCGCATGAAGCGCAGTGTTTTAGACGACATATCGGGATTAGGGGTACAACGTAAACAAGCATTGATCAAACACTTTGGCAGTGTGAAAGCGCTCAAGCAAGCTTCGGTGGAAGAAATTATGGCGGTTGATGGTTTTGGGCCAAAACTAGCACAGAGTGTCTATGAAACGTTGCGCTCTTAGCTTTTCGACGGTTATTCGGTGGACTATAACAAATGGTCATGCCGCTGGGGGCGTCGAAAAGCTAAAAGTAGGTGTTAGGTGTTGGTTCTTCCCGCTACAATAACGGGCATGATCTCCGAACAGCTCTCCATGGAACCAGTTACCGAAATTCCACCTGTGATAATCACCGGAATGTCCGGTGCAGGCTTAAGCTCGGCAGCCCGTGTGTTGGAGGACATGGGGTGGTATGTCTCGCAAAACTTACCACCACAACTTGCAGTTGAGTTGTTCGAATTGTGTGCATCGGAGAATTCACCAGTCGATAAGGTCGCGCTGGTTTCGGATGTGCGATCGCTGGACTTCTCCTATGGCTTGGACACAGTGATCGCTATTCTTGCTGAAAAAGGCATCAAGCCTTTGGTTCTCTTTATGGACGCACGTGATGACGTCCTTATTAAGCGTTTCGACAATCTGCGCCGCACCCATCCGCTTCAAGGATCCGGCACGTTGTTAATCGGTATTGAACGAGAACGTGAACTTGTTGCCGGAATTAAAGAATCGGCAGATGTTGTTATTGATACTTCTGATTTGTCGATCCATGATTTGCGTCGAGCGATTGAACCCAATTTTGAAAACCTCGCAGCCAAGCAACAGCATGTGACAGTTCAGTCATTTGGTTTCAAGCATGGTACCCCGCGCGATACCGACATTATGGTTGATGTACGCTTCTTACCAAACCCGTTTTGGGTGCCGGAACTTCGACCATTTCGTGGGGTAGATAAGCCTGTTTCGGACTATGTTTTGAGCCAAGAATCTGCACAGCAATTTCTCGATAACTTCTACACGATGCTCATGGACATGCGTGACGGCTTCAAACATGAGGGGAAGAAATTTATCACCGTGTCAATCGGCTGCACAGGTGGGCATCACCGTTCTGTTGCTATAGCAGAGGAAATTGGCCGCAGATTAGCAGGTAATGATGACCTTGACGTGACAGTTTCGCACCGCGACATCAATCGCCATTAAGTTGGTAGGTTTTACGTGAACGACTCATTCGAAGATTTCGCAACCGCCAATAATTCCACAAGCCCGATCAAAGTAGCATCATTTGGCGGTGGACATGGTTTATTCCAAACCTTGCGTGCTGTGCGTCATTTATCACCTGAACAAATCACGGCTATCGTAACGGTCGCCGATGACGGTGGTTCATCAGGGCGGATTCGCCGAGAGCTTGGCCAGATACCCCCCGGAGATTTGCGGATGGCGTTAGCAGCATTGGCCCCACATGATGCTGAAGGTCAAATGTGGGAAAAGGTTTTACAGCATCGTTACGGTGGTTACGGCGCATTAGCTGGGCACGCCGTGGGCAATATGTTGATCGCCGGTCTCTTTGAGGTTCTGCAATCTGAAGTAGCTGCGCTAGATGCAGTAGCAAGGATGTTGCGTGCCGAAGGGAGGGTGCTTCCGCTTTGTGCGCAACCTTTAGACATCGAAGCAGATGTTTCGGGTCTTGATTCCGACCCCCGTATTATCAGGCAAGTTCGCGGTCAGGTGGCAGTAGCGAGCACAGTGGGAAACGTCCGTCGGGTTCGGCTCATTCCGGAGAATCCACTGCCATGTGACGAAGCAATAGCAGCGTTGCAACAAGCTGATCTCATTACTCTTGGCCCGGGTTCTTGGTTTTCGTCAGTATTACCGCATCTGCTAGTTCCTGGTGTTGTTGAGACACTTAATTCGGTTGAGGCGATGCGAGTGGTGGTGCTCAATTTGGATGCCGAACCAGGGGAGACCGCTGGTTTCACGGCGGAACGACACATCCATATCCTTAAACAACATGCAAAAGATTTCGCCGCCGATGTGGTGATAGCCGACTCTAGCGCATTGCCCATAGCTACCGATCGAGTGCATTTGGAACGAGCTGCTGCAAATATAGGTGCGCGAATTGCCTTCCATGATTTACGGGAAGAGGATTCACGGGGTGTTTTTACATCCCGGCATGATCCGCAAAAACTTGCTGCTGCATTGCGTCAGGAGTATTTCGGTTAGACTCGGCTGTATTTATTAACACTTGTGCTTTGGGTGCCGTCGTGCGCCACAAACATGATGTCACAACGTTAGAATGAGACAACATATTTGGAAGTATTGGCCGTTTAATACCAAATAAAACCTCAACACATAAGGATCCTGCAACTGTGTCTAGTCTTTCCACCCAGGTCAAAGAAGAGTTATGTAAAGTAACCCAGACGAAACAAACCGCGATTACTGCAGAAATAGCCGCAATGATCCGGTTTGCTGGGGAATTTAATATCATCGCGAACAAACTAGTGGTGGAAGTTGAATTGGAGCTGCGCGAGGTGGCGCAGAGATTGAAAACCAATATTGAGGAAGTTCTTGGCAACGAAGTCACTTTACTCGAACTGGGGGCAACATCGTCGCGAAAGGCGGCTCGGTATTTGCTGCGGATCTCCGATGATGCCGACAAACTCGTCCGTAGAATTGGTTTGGTTACCAGATCCGGGCATCAGGTTAAAGGACTGCCACCTCAAATCATCAGTGGCACAGTCATCGATGCGGAAGCTGCCTGGCGGGGAGCGTTCCTTGTAGCTGGGCAACTAGGGGATCCAGGTAGAAGTAGTGGGCTAGAAGTAAGTTGTCCCGGTCAAGAAGCATCTTTAGCGCTAGTTGGCTGCGCCCGTAGGCTGGGAATAGCAGCGAAAACGAAAGAATCGCGCGGAGTAGAGAAAGTCAGTATTCGTGATGGGGATGCAGTAGGCGCATTACTTACGCGCATGGGGGCACATGCCACGCGGTTGCAATGGGATCAGCGACGGCTGCGCCGTGAATCGCGCCCTAGCGGGAATCGTTTGGCTAATTTTGATGATGCAAATCTGCGTCGTTCTGCTCGAGCAGCCGTGGCTGCTGCTGCTCGAGTGGAACGTGCGATGACTATTCTGGGCGATGATGTACCCGACCATCTGGCCGAAGCTGGTCAGCTTCGAGTACAGCATCGCCAAGCATCGCTGGAAGAACTCGGGCGATTGGCTGATCCGCAGATGACTAAAGATGCAGTAGCCGGGCGCATTCGGAGGTTATTGTCCATGGCTGATAAGAGGGCAAAAGAATTGGGCATTCCGGACACCCAAGCTGTGGTGACTGAAGAATTACTAGATCAAGTGTGACCTCTCAGCGGGTGCGAATAACCAAAGGCGATGCTTTTCGACGCCGCTACGGGACTGCAGTGGAGGAAAATGTTGCTTTGTGTTTGATTATGTGTCTTATTGCGCAGATCTCACCAAGACGTTCACAGAGATGCAAAAACAACCAAAAATTGGTTTGTGACAACATTCACAAATCTTCGTGTCATATGACGACTATTCACGCAAGTTCCGCTACATGATGTGGGTAACGACTCCTAAACGGGGGTGGTTATGTAGATTGACATGGTATTTCATATCACTGCAGTATCTATTTAATCAGCTATCATTTCGCGAGTTGCCCCCATTTGCCCCAGTGGATATGCCAAGAATCTGAAAAAATTACATCCTAGATAGTGCAGGTTTCGGATTGGATGGCTACACTTGGAAACGAAGGCGAGCCGAGTAAATCGGATACAAAACAAAATAAACCCAACCGATTCAAAGTGTTCCGCCTTGTCCAAGAGCACTCTAGTTTTAGGAGACATTCAAGTGGCAATTCGCGTAGGTATTAACGGCTTTGGTCGCATTGGTCGCAATTTTTTCCGGGCACTGAAAGAACGGGGCTCCGACATTGAAATTGTCGCAGTAAACGACTTGACCGACAACCACACCTTGGCTCACCTTCTCAAGTACGACTCAGTTCTGGGTCGTCTAAACGAAGATGTCACCTACGATGACGAGTCGATCACCGTTGGCGGACACCGCATTGTCGTTACTGCGGAGCGGGATCCAAAGAACCTCAAGTGGGGCGATCTTGGTGTTGATATCGTTATCGAATCAACTGGTTTCTTCACCGACGCTGAGGCTGCAAAGGCACACATCGAAGCTGGCGCGAAAAAGGTCATCATTTCCGCTCCGGCCAAGAATGAAGACGCTACCTTTGTTGTTGGTGTTAACCACACCGACTACGATCCTGAGAAGCACAACATCATTTCTAACGCTTCCTGTACCACTAACTGCCTCGCACCAATGGCAAAGGCACTTAACGACGCCCTTGGTATCGAACGTGGTTTGATGACCACCATTCACGCATACACCGGTGATCAGCGCCTGGTCGATGCGCCGCACAAGGACTTGCGTCGCGCTCGGGCAGCCGCTATCAACGTAGTACCAACTTCCACTGGTGCCGCAAAAGCTGTGTCACTGGTCCTTCCTGAGCTCAAGGGCAAGCTGGATGGCTACGCTATGCGCGTACCTGTTCCAACTGGTTCGGCAACCGACTTGACCTTCACCGCATCTCGCGAGACCACCGTTGAAGAGGTGAACGAGATCATCAAGAAGGCAGCCGAAGGCGAAATGAAAGGCGTGCTTGCATATTCAGAGGAGCCGCTGGTTTCCACCGATATCGTCACCGATCCGCATGCTTCCATCTTTGATGCAGGTCTAACCAAGGTCATGGGCGACCAGGTTAAGGTGGTCTCCTGGTACGACAACGAATGGGGTTACTCCAATCAGCTCGTAACCATCACTGAGTATGTAGGCGAGCGTCTCTAAGATAGATTATGCCCAACGATAGGTATTACGACCATACAGCAAAGCTGATTCTTGTGATATCTCGTTGCGTGGAAACATAGATGAAAGTCCCGAGGGATATTACACGAATGCCTCGGGACTTTTGCATACACTAAATAAGGGACCACGCTTTTCATCGCTACCTGCAAGCGACCTAAGCCCGTGATCTTTTAATCGTCCTTAGCGAAAGGATACAAACTACATGACTGTCAAGACTTTGCAAGATCTCATTAATGAAGGTGTACAAGGACGTCATGTCCTTGTACGCTCAGATTTCAACGTCCCACTCAATGACGATCGGGAAATTACCGACGCCGGACGTATCACCGCTTCGCTTCCAACAATCAAAGCATTGTCCGAAGCTGGTGCTCGGGTTATTCTGATGGCCCACCTGGGTCGTCCTAAGGGGGAAGTCAATGAAAAATTCTCCCTGGCTCCCGTAGCGGAAGCATTATCCGAGGCGTTAGGGCAGTACGTGGCATTAGCAGGTGACGTCGTTGGTGAGGACGCCCATGAGCGTGCGAATGGACTCAACGATGGTGACGTCCTGCTGCTGGAAAATGTTCGTTTCGATCCCCGCGAAACCTCTAAGGATGAAGCTGAGCGCGGCGCATTCGCTGATCAATTGGTTGCTCTCGCAGCTGACAATGGTGCGTTCGTTTCGGACGGATTCGGGGTTGTTCACCGAGCACAGGCATCTGTTTTTGATGTGGCAAAGCGGCTACCTCACTACGCAGGCGGACTGGTGCAAAAAGAAATCGACGTCTTAAAGAAGATGGTCGAAGATCCGGCTCGGCCTTACGTCGTAGTTCTCGGCGGTGCAAAGGTTTCAGACAAGCTCGGTGTAATCGAAGCTCTGGCAGAGAAAGCCGACAAAGTTATCATCGGCGGAGGTATGTGCTATACCTTCCTTGCTGCTCAAGGAATTAACGTTCAGGAATCTCTCTTACAAGAAGAGCAAATTGAAAAATGCACTGAGCTGATGGAAAAGTTTGGTGACAAACTGGTTCTTCCGGTTGATTTGATCGCAGCCAGCGGCTTTGCTGCGGACGCGGAGAACAAAGTTGTCGCGCTCGACGAAATTCCTGCTGGCTGGATGTCACTGGATGTTGGCCCAGAAACCGTCAAGAAGTATGCTGAGGTTCTTTCCACCGCAAAGACAGTGTTCTGGAATGGCCCTATGGGTGTTTTCGAATTTGAAGCATTTTCGTCTGGAACGCGTGGCCTTGCAGAAGCCATCATTGAAGCAACTTCAGCTGGTGCATTCTCCGTTGTAGGTGGCGGCGATTCTGCTGCAGCCGTGCGACTGCTTGGTTTACCGGAAGATGGTTTTAGCCACATTTCGACCGGCGGTGGCGCATCCTTGGAGTACCTGGAAGGAAAAGAACTGCCCGGTGTGAAGGTTCTGGAAAACTAAAAATATTAAGGTTCAACCACGCGATGGACATTGGATCAGATTAGCCACTCATTCATCGCGGTGGGTTCGCATTGCCCTAAAGAAAGGAACTTGCCTTAAAATGGCAGCTCGTAAGCCACTTATTGCTGGCAACTGGAAAATGAATCTCAACCATCTGGAAGCAACAGCTACCGTGCAGAAACTGGCTTTTGCACTTCCAAAAGAATATTACGACAAGGTCGATGTTGCAGTAACAGTCCCTTTTACTGACATCCGCACGGTGCAGACTTTGGTTGAAGGAGACAAACTACAGATTTCGTATGGGGCACAAGACGTTTCTCCCCATGAACCGGGTGCATATACTGGTGAAATCGCTGCAACTATGCTCGCAAAACTCGGTTGCTCTTGGGTTGTTGTTGGACACTCTGAGCGTCGTGAGTACCACGGCGAAACAGACGAACTTGTTGCAGCCAAGGCTAAAGCAGCTTTGAAAGAAGGAATCAGCCCAATTGTGTGTGTTGGTGAGCCACTAGATATCCGGGAAGCTGGCACCCACGTTGATTATGTTGTAACACAGACCAAAAACTCTCTGGCTGGTTTAAGCGAAGAAGAGTTGTCTCGCACCGTTATCGCGTACGAACCAGTGTGGGCCATTGGAACCGGCAAGGTTGCTTCTGCGGCTGATGCACAAGAGGTTTGTGCCGCAATTCGGGCGCTTGTGGCAGATCTGGCTGGCGACACGGTTGCTGATCAGATGCGGATTCTGTACGGCGGCTCTGTGAAGGTAGATTCCGTGGCTGAAATTGTTGGACAACCCGACGTTGACGGCGGACTGGTGGGCGGTGCATCGCTTAACGGTGAGGAGTTTGCCAAACTCGCAGCAAATGCGGCCGGTGGTCCATTCTAGCCAGGAATTGTCGCCACTTAACTGGTGACAAATTTTAGGCCGCTGTGAAAAGCACAGCGGCCTTTACCAATTTTTTCACGCAATGACCCGCCTCAAGCCAGTTTCATAGAGGAAAACGAAAACCAATGATAGATCAGTTAAAAGACGATATCCGGTATTTGGGTAGCTTACTAGGCAATGTAATTGCGGACCAAGAAGGCGACGAAGTGTTTCAACGTGTTGAAACCGCGCGACAATTGGCCTTTGAAGTTGCTAAGGGTAATTGTTCAATTGACGTCTTGGTGGAGCAATTCCACACGCGATCGGCCGAAGAATTGTTGCCTATAGCCCGCGCTTTTAACCATTTTGCCTTGCTGGCAAATCTCGCCGAGGATTTGCATGATACTACCGCGTACCTTGCCGACCGGGAGGCTGGAATTCCAGCACCTGACTCTAGTCTTGATGCCACGTGGCGCAAGCTTGAATCCAGTGAGGTGGAACCGACAACGGTCGCAACCCTTTTAAAAAATGCGCAGGTGGCACCAGTTTTAACTGCCCACCCTACGGAGACACGTCGCCGAACTGTTTTTGACGTTCAGGAACACATCACACAATTGCTGAAACAACGTCACCAGATTCTGGCAGCGCCAAAGAATGCGCTCACTGATAGCCGAATCGAAGAGATTTCGCGCCAGATTAGACGATGGATGACGCTACTGTGGCAGACCGCGCTTATCCGGGTAGCCCGGCCTCGCATTGAGGATGAAATTGAAGTGGGGTTACGTTATTACAAGCTTTCGCTGTTGAAAGCTATTCCGGAGATCAACAGATCAGTAAATAAGGCACTGAATGAGCAGTTCGGACTAGACGACGAGTTAAACGCAATTATCAAGCCGGGCTCCTGGATCGGTGGCGACCATGATGGAAATCCCTATGTCACGGCCAGCACGCTACGCTATGCAACAACCCGAGCCGCAGAAACAGCACTAAAGTATTACGTTTCTGAACTGCACCAATTAGAGCATGAGCTATCGCTTTCAGACCGTCTTTCCACAGTGACTGATGAGTTACTTTCTTTAGCGGAGCTCGGCTTCAACGACATCCCCTCCCGAGTCGATGAGCCTTATCGTCGAGCAGTGCATGGCATTCGAGGCAGAGTGATGTCGACTTTAGCCGAGTTGATTGGTGGGGCAGCGGTGGAGGGGACTTGGTTTACTGCCCACAAACCTTATACGGATCCGCAAGAAATACTCGACGATCTCCAGATTATTGACGATTCTCTGCGGTCTAGCAATGATGACCTAATTGCTGATGACCGGTTGGCTCGAATCCGTATAGCAATCGCAACCTTTGGTTTCCACCTATATGGAATGGATTTACGCCAGAACTCAGAAAGTTACGAGGACTTTATTACTGAGATCTTCGCCCATGCTCACGTACATCCGGATTACCGGAGTCTTACTGAAGACGAAAAAGTAGCACTGCTTGTTGCAGAATTGAAGAGCCCGCGTCCGCTGATTTCACGTGATACGTTGCCGTTTAGCGAAGCCACGCAACGGGAGCTAGGTTTGTTGGCAGAGGCAAAACGGGCGGTCGAATTCTTTGGGCCAGAGATGGTGCCTCACAGCATTATTTCAATGGCACAAAGCGTTTCAGATGTATTAGAGGCAATGCTACTGCTGGCTGAGTTTGGTTTAATCCAACCTGATGGCGACAACCCCGGTGGCACGGTGGATGTGATTCCGCTGTTCGAAACGATTGAAGATTTGCGTTCAGGCGCGGGTATCGTCGAAAAGCTATGGCAGATTCCGCTATACCGCAATTATTTGCGTCAACGCGGTGATCGACAAGAAATCATGCTTGGCTATTCCGACTCCAATAAAGACGGCGGCTATTTTGCAGCTAACTGGGCGCTTTACGACGCCGAACTGGATCTCGTTTCCTTGAGTAAACGATACGATATTGCGCTTCGACTGTTCCACGGTAGGGGCGGAACGGTGGGGCGAGGCGGTGGCCCCTCATACGAGGCGCTACTCGCACAGCCACAAGGCGCTGTTCAAGGAGCTGTTAGGATTACGGAACAAGGGGAGATCATCTCAGCCAAATATGGATCCATCGATTCCGCTAGACGTAATTTAGAGGCTTTGGTTTCAGCGACACTGGAAGCGTCTCTATTAAAAGTCGAAGATTTCGCGGAAACAGAAACCGAAGCATATGCAGTTATGCGAGAATTATCACGGTTGAGTCGGGAAAAATATTCTGCACTAGTGCATGATGACCCTGGGTTTATTGAATATTTCACTTCATCAACACCACTGGCTGAGATCGGTGCGCTCAACATAGGTTCCCGGCCGACAGCACGGAAGCAGACAACCGCAATTTCCGATTTACGAGCGATCCCATGGGTTCTATCGTGGTCGCAATCTCGGGTAATGCTACCTGGCTGGTACGGAATGGGATCCGCACTCTACAACTGGATTCACTCTGATGGGGATTCTGAAACCAAACTTCGACAATTGCAGGAATATTATCGTACCTGGCCGTTCTTCAATTCTGTGCTATCGAATATGGCGCAGGTCATGAGCAAGGTTGAATTGACCCTGGCGGAACTCTACTCCCATCTGGTACCCGACAAAGTCGCTGCACAGCGAATTTTCGGAGCGATTACTGAAGAATTCGCCCTAACCCAAGAGATGTTTTTTGCCATCACAGGTGCAAATAATCTACTGGCAGATAACCCGCAGTTGGCTCGCTCGGTTCGGCGCCGCTATCCGTATCTGCTTCCACTTAACGTCATCCAGTTGGAACTCCTGCGGCGATACCGTGACGGATCAGAAAACGAAAATGTTGGCTATTGCATACGCTTGACAATGAATGGACTAGCCACAGCACTACGTAATTCTGGGTAAGCGGTGACGCTTAGCACCAACAGCCAAGCAAATCCTCAGACGCGACTTGAGCGATAGGGGATTTCTTCGGCTGCTGGTGTATTATTTGTTGAGAAATTTAAGAAAGCAATGTTGAAAACACGTTGCTCATGGCCAAATAGATTGAAGGTTAATATTCAATGGAACTCGCCCTCCAAATCGTGCTGGTTCTTGCCAGCGTTTTGATGACCCTTTTCGTTCTCTTACACCGGGGAAAGGGCGGCGGCCTGTCAAGTCTTTTCGGTGGCGGCGTCCAATCGAATCTTTCAGGTTCCACCGTCGTTGAGAAGAATCTTGATCGCTTCACCATCATTACTGGCCTGATCTGGATTATTTGTATCATTGCCTTGAACCTGATTTAGATTTATAGACCCCAGACCAACCACGATCATGAAATCGTGTTATACTTTGGTAAACGTTAGCGTGCCACCTTATACCTCAACGGTACTGCCACAAGCGAGAAAATACATCGCAGGCTATATAAGGTGAAGCAAGAAGGCGCTGGATTTTATATCCAGCGCCTTCCGGTCGTTTACAGAAGTGTTGCAGCGTCCGCTGCCACAAATAACTTTGTCTCAACCACGCCTCGAGCACCCGCCGCAGGCCAGTCGAGAGCAGGCGCGGCTCCCACAATATTTTTCACAGCTTCGGCTTTCTCTGGACCGGCTACTAACATCCAAACCCGTTGTGCCGAAGTAATGGCCGGAAACGTGAGTGTAACCCTCTCAGCCGGCGGCTTCGGAGAATCATATACAGGAAGAACTAACTCAGTCGTTTCCTCTGCTGCTGCAGTATGGGGAAATATAGAGTTAATATGCCCCTCACCACCGACCCCTAACAGGTGAATGTCGAATCCCAATGGGGCGAAGTCATGAAGTGCTGCACGATATTCCTCCGCAGCACCAGAAAGCTCAATACCGCCGAGGCGGAAACCGTGGATGTTGGCTTCCGGGATTTGGATATGATCCAGCAATGCCTCACGCGCTTGGCCTTCATTCGAATCAGGATGGGTGACCTCAACGTTGCGTTCATCGCCGAAGAACACATGCACCAATTCCCAATTGATATCTGCGTTAACCAATCGTCGAAGCATTCCAATTCCCGCTCCACCGCCGGTTAAAACGACGCGGGCAATGCCGTCTCCATGCACGCCACCAGTTTGATTAATGTCGCGAATAGCGGTGATGAAGTCGTCTGCCGCATGGGCACAGACGTCTTCCAGCGATTTAGTTTTAATGATTTCTAGCATAAGTGCTGTTCACAAACTCCTCGATTGGAAAAGGGTAGCTAATTCGACGTAAGGCTCACGGTTAAAGTTACACAATAGGGTAGGTCACTCTGGTCAAGCCACGTAAAGCTTGTGCATATGCCTCGTCCGGATCAAGATGACGTAATTCCTCAGCGAGGCAGTCTGCTTCCGTCCTCAAATTAACCGCAACGCGTGCGGTCGGGCGATGGGGGATTGAGACTTCGATTGTTTGGTTATCTGGAAGCGATTCCAACACGATTGTTCCAGAAGGACGAACTAATTCCACGCGGGTGACCGGGATGCTACCAAGCGAATTGGTATCAGTCGCAATACGTGCCACCGAAACCCCTAATCGGTCAACCAACCAGCCAGCAGCGAGATCCACGCTCGATGAGTGCGCAGGTCCGTAAACTGTGGCCTCGGTGATCATTTCGTGTGGTGGTTGTTCTAGTGTTGACGCCAATACGCCACGCCACGGGGTGAGCCTTGCCCATGAAAAATCTGAATCCCCTGGTTCATAGGAACTACGGCGATTATAAAGAGCATCAACAATAGGATCAGATTCAGCATCTGTGATCCGGCGCTGGGCAATTTTGCCCAGCGGATCTTCGCTAGGATTAACTGGTGCCGCGAATGGCCACCATACAACGATGGGGGTATCTGGCAGCAAAAGTGGGGTTACAACGTGCACTAGATGGCGTGTGACTTCCCCTTCAAGCCGGATAATAATGACTTCAGATGCACCTGCGTCGCCACCAATTCCCACTTGTGCATCAAGCTGGGTTGGACAATCCGCTTCGCCAGTTACCAACACGATGATACGAGAGGGGTGTTCGCGGGACGCGTCGTTTGCAGCGCTAAAAATCTTGGAGATATCGTCCGTAGATTTTGCGACAACAATGAGCGTTAATACACGGGAAGTTGTGCCTAACGTTCCAGTATCACGAATTCGCACCAATGTCTTTGCTATTTCCCTGGTATCGGTATTAGGGAGTTCGAAAATCATCATCAGTTTCTTGCCTCAAATTCGGATTAGGGACGACGCCAAGTGCGGCCAAACCGCGCTAGCATTCGATCAGCTGATTCCGGCCCCCAAGTTCCTGCCGGATATTCATCGGGACGGCCGTGATTAGCCCAATACTCCAAGACGGGATCGAGGATCTTCCAGGACAATTCGACTTCCTCATTCGTTGGGAAGAGTGAAGCTTCGTCCAGCAATGCATCTAGGATGAGTCGCTCGTATGCCTCAGGTGATTCCTCTGTGAATGCTTCTGTATAGCTAAAATCCATGTTCACATCGCGAACTTCCATACCCGAGCCGGGCACCTTTGAGCCAAAGCGCATAAGCATTCCTTCATCTGGCTGCACCCGAATGACCACTACATTTTGACCTTGAGCATGTCGGGATCCTTCAGAAAAAGGTTGATGCGGTGCATCTTTGAAAACAAGAGCGATCTCCGTGACTCGGCGACCAAGACGCTTTCCGGTGCGAAGATAAAACGGAACGCCCGCCCAACGCCGTGAATTGATCTCCAGCGTGCAGGCAGCATAGGTTTCAGTGGCGGAGTCCGGGTCAAAACCCTCCTCCTCTCGCAGACCTTTAACATACTCGGAGCCTTGCCAACCAGCCGCGTACTGCCCTCGAGCAGTAGTTTTAGCAAATGGTTTCACGGGCGAGGTTGCACGTAAAACTTTGATCTTCTCCGCCTGGAGCTCCGCAGGGGTGAAATCAATGGGTTCCTCCATGGCGATAAGCGCTAGCAGCTGAATAAGATGGTTTTGAATCACATCACGTGCCGCACCAATTCCGTCATAATACCCGGCTCGCCCGCCAAGACCTATGTCTTCGGCCATTGTAATTTGGACGTGGTCAATGTAGTGGCTGTTCCAAAGTGGGTCGAAAAGTTGATTGGCGAAACGGAGAGCCATGATATTTTGCACCGTTTCTTTACCAAGGTAGTGGTCGATACGGAAGACCGACTTTTCCGGGAACACCGAATTAATGAGGTTGTTTAACTGATGTGCGGTTTCTTGGTTGTGCCCAAAAGGCTTTTCGACGATAACTCGTCGCCAAGCATGTTCCGGTGCGGTCGCCATACCGCTTCGTTGCAGTTGGTGGCACACGTCTGAGAAGAAATCAGGAGGTACTGACAGATAAAATGCCCAATTGCCAGCAGCGCCTTGGGATTCATCTAGCTCTGTCAAGGTCGCAGCAAGACTGTCAAATGCAGCGTCATCGTCGAAATTTCCTTTGACAAAATGCATGCCTTCAGCCAACCGAAGCCAAACGTTTTCCCGGAATTCCGTCCGGGCGCCAGCTTTGACGGCTGTGAGTACATATTCCTCGAAATCGGACTTGGACCAATCTCGACGCCCGTATCCAACAAGGGGGAATCCGGCCGGAAGCAAACCTCGGTTTGCTAGGTCGTAAATCGCAGGGAGGAGTTTCTTCCGTGCCAAGTCGCCAGTTACACCGAAAATGACCATGCCGCATGGGCCTGCGATCCGGGGGAGTCGCTTATCTGAGGGATTCCGCAGTGGGTTATCCCAGATGGTTGTGGTGGAAAATTGTGCTTCCTCTTGATTGCTCACGTCAGCCAATCCTACAGGTTGTGAAAAAGAAGAACCTAAAATGTAATGTACGTGCCACCGACGGAAACCGGTGGCACACGAGAATAAAAACCGCTGTTAGCTAAGTTTTTTCTCCATTGAATCTAGTAAATCTTGCCAGGCAGCAACGAATTTTTCGACGCCTTCTCGCTCTAACACTGCGAACACATCGGCGAAATCAATCCCCACCTCTGAAAGCGCAGCCATCACTTCTTCCGCTTCGGCTCGGGTGCCACTCAACGTGTCACCGTGGATATCTTCACCTGTTAAAACAGCGTCAATGGTCGCTTCCGGCATAGTGTTCACTGTGTGCGGCCCCGCTAATTCCGATACATACATCGTCGGTGAATAGTCTGGGTTCTTTACTCCCGTTGAAGCCCACAGGGGACGCTGGATATTGGCACCATCAGGAAGATTCTCTAATTCAGAGTGCTCGGTAAACGCGGCATACGCTAATCGCGCATTAGCCACTCCTGCTTTTCCACGCAACGCCAAAGCCTCATCTGTCCCGATCTTAGTTAACCGGGCATCAACTTCAGTATCCAGGCGGGAGACGAAAAATGAGGCCACTGAATGGATTTTGGAGATATCATGGCCGTTTTCGGCGGCCAATTGAATACCTTCGATAAACGCATTGATGACTTCCAGATAGCGTGCCACCGAGAAGATCAAGGTAACGTTGACGCTGATGCCTTCACCAAGTGCTTTGACTATGGCCGGAATTGAACCAGGAGTGGCCGGGATTTTAATCATGACATTCTTGCGGCCCACTTCCTGATACAAGTGCCGTGCCTGAGCGATGGTTGCATCGGTATCCTCTGAAATACGAGGGTCAACCTCAATTGATACCCGACCATCAACTCCATTGGTCTTTTGATAAATATCTGCGAAAATATCGCAAGCATTGCGAACATCTTCTATGCTCATCGCGTAAACAGCTTCATCTGGAGTCGCATTCGCATCACGCAGCTGAGCGATTTGGGCATCGTATGCTGAACCGCTGGACATAGCAGCTGCGAAAATCGCTGGATTCGTTGTCACTCCAACGACAGACTTTTCGGAAATAACCTCTGCGAGATTTCCAGATTCAATACGATCCCGAGACAAATCATCTAACCAAGTCGAGGTACCTAACTGGGCGAGTGTATCAATAGCATTCATAACGTAGCAGCTTTCTTTAATAAATAAGTGGTCAAAGCTGCAACCGAATATGGTTGCAGCTAGTATCCAAAAGATTAATTCGCACCAAGCGAATCGTGTGCAGCTTGGACAACTGCATCAACCGTGATACCAAATTCGTCGAAAAGCTTTTGGTATGGAGCAGAAGCACCGAAGTGCTCCAACGAAACCGCGCGACCACGCGAACCCAGGTGCCGATACCAAGACAAAGCCAAACCTGCTTCCACGGAGATGCGCGCTGTTACGGCGGTCGGAAGAACGGTTTCTTGATATTCCGAATCTTGTTTTTCAAACCAATCGAGGCAAGGAACTGACACAACTCGGGTTCCAATTCCATCTTTTTCAAGCTGCTCCGCTGCTGCAACGGCTAATTGAACCTCAGAACCGGTAGCCATGATGATCACATCAGGAATCTCAGTTGAGCTCTCGACTAGAATGTAGGCTCCTTTTTCTACTCCTTCCTTGGCTTTTTCCTTGGTACCCGAAAGAACCGGGACATTTTGGCGGGTAAGGGCGATACCTTTAGGGCCTTCTTTGTACAGCAAGGCTGCTCGCCATGCTGCAGCGGTTTCATTAGCATCAGCCGGACGCAAAACTGACATGTTTGGGATTGCTCGTAAAGTAGCGAGTTGCTCAACAGGTTGATGCGTAGGGCCATCCTCGCCAAGGCCGATGGAATCGTGAGTCCACACGTAGTAGGCGTCTGTCTCCATGAGAGCAGCTAGACGTACAGCTGGTCGCATGTAGTCAGAGAAAATCAGGAACGTACCACAGTATGGACGAGTGCCACCATGAAGGGAAATGCCATTGACGATAGCCCCCATCGCATGCTCCCTGATGCCGAAGTGAAGATTCCGGCCACCCGGCTCTGCTTGCCAAGCGTCGGTACTAATGCTCCTAGGGCCGAAAGAAGGTGCGCCCTTGATAACGGTATTGTTCGAACCAGCGAGATCAGCGGAGCCGCCCCAGAATTCTGGTAACACTGCTGCTAACGCCTGAATCGTTGCTTCCGAAGCTTTGCGAGTAGCAATGCTGTCGCCGGTTTCCCACACCGGGAGATCGGCATCGAAGTCTTTCGGCAAGCTGCGAGTGGCAAGCCTGTCAAAGAGTTTCTTTTGTTCAGGATGTTGCGCAGCCCAAGCATCAAACTTCGTCTGCCATTCGGCATGTTTTTGCCGACCACGTTCTTTCAATTGTCGGGTGTGTGTCAGAACTTCATCGGTGATTGGAAAATCGACGCTTGGATCGAAACCCAACTCTTTCTTGGTGGCGGCAACTTCTTCAGCACCTAAGGCAGCACCGTGAACTGCTGCAGTATTCATCATGGTTGGCGCTGGATAACCGATGATGGTGCGCACACGGATAAACGATGGTCGGCTAGTCTCGGCCTGCGCTTTATCAATGGCAGCTTCCAACGCTACGATGTCCTCACCGCTTTCGACCTCCAAAACCTGCCAGCCATATGCAGCGTAGCGAGCACAAACATCCTCTGTAAAAGCAATCTGTGTGTCCTCTTCAATGGAAATACGGTTATCATCCCAGAAAACGATCAAATTGCCGAGTTCTTGAGTCCCTGCCAAGGAACTTGCCTCTGAAGTGACACCTTCTTCTAAATCGCCGTCTGAAGCGATCACATAAATGTAGTGGTCAAATGGAGATTCACCGGTGGGAGATTCTGGATCAAATAGGAATCGCTCTCTGCGCGCAGCCATTGCCATGCCGACTGCTGAAGCTAAGCCTTGACCCAGCGGTCCGGTGGTAATTTCAACGCCATCGGTGTGACGATATTCAGGGTGCCCGGGGGTCAATGCACCCCAGGTACGTAGAGCCTTAATATCATCTAGCTCTAGCCCGAAGCCTCCCAAGAATAGCTGGACATATTGGGTCAATGAGGAATGTCCACAGGACAAAACAAATCTGTCCCTACCTGCCCACTTAGTGTCAGCTGGATCATGGTTCATTACTCGTTGGTAAAGCAAATAAGCAAGTGGAGCTAATGACATTGCGGTACCAGGATGGCCCGATCCGCATTTCTGCACCGCATCCGCAGCAAGAATACGCGCGGTGTCGATGGCTTTTGTGTCTAGCTCAGTCCAGTCGCTGGGATAGTTCCGAACCGTGTGGGCAGCAAGTTCCGGGGAGAGAGTCACTGTAAAAATTCCGTCCTATGGTAGGGGAGATGTACTTGGGCCATTAAGGCTGTCTACTACTTTAGCCGTCAAACGAAAATTAGGCCGATCCGAGCCAACCCGTAGTGCAGCGATTTGCCCCACTACTAGCTGATTACAGGTGCCCTCTAAACAAGCAGATTGCCGTTGGCCTAGAAAAATTTTGGAAAAATGGGGGTGCCGAATTACAGAAATGCTTAGGCAAAATGTGGTAAATGTCGCAACTGGGGCTACCATTGATGAGTCGTGTCAGAACATGTGGAGAACCTTTGATAAGGATTCTTGTGTGGCTAACATACGGTATTGTTTTCTCAGTCCACAGGTTCATCGAAGTTCTGTCCGACTAGTATGAAACATGCACAGTGGTTTGTTTGAAACCCAAAGGTGCAAACTGGTTGTCTAAAACTATGAGGTGGAGGAATTCCTTGGAGACGATCAAGGCTTATATCGCATTGACGAAACCGCGGATTATCGAACTTCTCCTCGTTGCGACCATCCCGGCAATGTTGCAGGCGGAACGTGGCGAGAACAATATTGCTCTGATTTTGCTCACTGTCATTGGTGGTTGGATGGGAGCCGCTGCTGCCAACACCTTCAACATGGTTGCTGATTCTGACATTGACCAAAAAATGGGACGCACCCGAGCGCGGCCACTTGTACGACATACCGTAAGCAACAGGAATGCAACGATTTTTGCATGGGTCTTAACTGTAGCCAGCTTCTTATGGTTGTGGTTACTGTGTGGGTCGCTTTTGGCCGCAGTGTTCGTCATGATCACGATCCTGTTCTACATCTTTGTCTATACCAAGTTTCTCAAGCGGCGAACACACATGAATATTGTGTGGGGCGGTGCGGCTGGTTGCATGCCAGTTGTTGTTGGTTGGGCAGTAATTACAGATC
This sequence comes from Corynebacterium mustelae, assembly GCF_001020985.1. NCBI lineage: Bacteria > Bacillati > Actinomycetota > Actinomycetes > Mycobacteriales > Corynebacteriaceae > Corynebacterium > Corynebacterium mustelae. Next base: position 1,799,102 of record NZ_CP011542.1, on the reverse strand, counting down.
ATCTGCCCCCGGGAGTTCCAGCGCAGTGGTGGCAAGCTGTGGTGCTTTTCCTCATTATCTTCTTCTGGACACCGCCACATACGTGGGCGCTTGCCATGAAGTACAAGGAGGACTATGCCGCAGCTGGTGTTCCTATGCTCCCCGTTGTGCGAACCGAAGAACAAGTGACTAGGCAGATTGTTTGGTACACGGTTGCTACTATCGCCACGACGGCACTACTAATTCCTGCTGCGGGAGTAATTTATGCGGCTACCGCGGTTGTTACAGGTTTATGGTTTTTGGTTATGGCAATAGTGCTCCACAATGGCGTGAAAAACGGTAAAGAGGTGAAACCATTACGGCTTTTTATTCTGTCGAATAATTATTTAGCGCTGCTGTTCGTCGGTCTTTCTATCGATGCCGTAATGGGGCTAGAAACGATCAGTGCCCTCATAGGGTGGTGACCACCAGCACGCCGTGTGCAATCAGCAGCGCTGGGGTGCTGCCAAGCAAAGTCAATTTAGGTAGAACGAAAGCAGCACACAGACGAACGTTCCAGCGATGATGGAGGCAAAAGTATTGCCGCGCCAAAAGTGCAATGCGCTAGTGGCGATAAAACCTGCGACATAAGGTGCAACACTTGAGTACCCGGTTGCCCACGGTATGGTTGTTAACGAGTACGTGAGCAGAATAATCATTGTTCCTACTGGCATCCACCGACCAAAGCTTAATAAGAACTTGCTGTTTTGTAGGCGGGTTTGCAGCGGGAACGGAATTGCCCGTGTAGCGAAGGTTATAAGCATTGCAACGACTATTGCGGCGATAATGTAGCTAGAACTAGGCATTTTTATCCTTCGCTCGGGTTTCTGACAACCAAAACCGACCGATTAAAACTATCGCGTATCCAGTCATAGCGAGCACCAGCATGTGATCGCGGCTAATCATAAAAGCAACCGCCCCGCAACACAGGGCGATCAACGTGCTTCGGAAGTCTTTGGTCTGTTTAAGTACATCAATGCTTAAAACCGTAAACAAAGCGATCAGGACAAAATCTAATCCAGGAATTTCTCCAAGAGCAAAGGTGGCGAAAAGCGCCCCTACTGCAGAGCCTAAACACCAACTAAGATGTAGCCCTGCGTTGGTTATTAAGACCCGGTGCGCAGTAATTTCCTGCCGGGGCGTTGCTGAAATGATCGAATAGGACTCATCGCATAGCGAAAAAACCGAGTAGAACCTTGCAAACCCACTGGATACTACGTGAATGGGAAACGTCAAACCGTAGAATATGTGCCTTGAGTTGGTTAAGAAGGTGGTGATGGCGATGGTGGCGATCGGCGCGGTAGTTGTTAGTAGTCCAATCATTATGAACTCCAAGCTGCCAGCGAAGATTAATCCCGACAAAAGCGGTGCCGTCCACCATGGCAAGCCTGCGTTTACGACCAAAACGCCAAGACCAATAGCCATGGCGAAAAACCCCGCCCAGACCGCTCCTGCTTTGTGGGTCGCGGCTACAAATTCTCCACGAAAATTAGGCATAGTTTCCTAACCGTGAGAGTTAATTGGATACCGGGTACCGCTGCGGAAAATACTTCTCGTCACCAGCTATGGAACCGGTAGTTGACTTAGGATTATCTGGAACAGTGCGAACCATGCCGATGGCATATAAGAAGGACGAAAACGCCACAATTACCGAGCTCATCGCGACATGGACGGGAACCGTCCAGCGGGGAACTCCCATCCTAAATTGGAATATTCCAACAGCGATCTGGAACAAAATCATTGCTATCAATATCCACCCAGTTTTGCGAACTCGGGCGGGGGCTTTTTGCATCACTAGCCCAGTGAATAACAGCAGTAGAACAGCTAGGAAGAAATACATGGTTCCAGCATGAATATACGCCATTAATTCGATATCGACCTCGAGTCGGCCTTCCATGCCAACTCCGGAATCGCCAGAATGTACGCCTGCTCCTGTAACCATCGTGCCAGTGACTAGAACTGCGGCTATTCCCAAAGCAAAAACCGAAACGACGAATCGCATTGCTCTTGAATACGTGCGAACTTGAGGTTCTGAATCCAGTTCTTGGATTCGTATGTATAGCATGGCAGCCATCCACACCAAGAACATAGATGGCAGGAAGTGGAGGGCAACAGACCACCATTTCAAATCCAAAAGTACCGAAATTCCACCGATCACAGCTTGAACAACGATGCCGAGCCCCTGAATAACGGCGTGAACGATGACTTCACGACGTCTTCTAGCCAACAAAACAGCGATGAACACAGCCACAGCGAAAGCAACTAGAACGAACGTTAACAGGCGATTACCAAACTCAATCGCTTGGTGTACGGCTGGGGCAGCGCCTTGAACTGGAACCAGCGAGCCCTCGTGGCAGTTTGGCCAGGTGTTACAGCCTAAGCCTGATCCTGTCACGCGAACGATAGACCCGGTCACGGTAATGCCGCCTTGTGCGATGAGCAAAAGCAAGGCGAGACGACGCTGAAGAATGATACTAGGGCGGGAACTCCACTGCGACTTGGCGTCAGGTTCCGATATTTTGGTAGTCACAGCACCTAATAGTAGCGCTAGTTGGTGCAGAGATTAATCACTAAACTTAAACCACTTTATCGCAGCTGCCACGTTGAGTATTGTCCAACCTAAGAGAGCTAGGATGCTCCCGATGGGAAGCCAACCTCCAAACGCTGCATGAATACCGGTCGTCAACGCGATTGACGGGACTACATTAAGCCAGGGTGAGGGGTCGGAAAGAGAAAACATTACATAGCCAGCGCCGCCAACCAGGATTACCCAGAAAAGATTTGCCAGCCCTAGGACTATCTCCGAGGAGAGTGTTCCGCCAAGCAACATTCCAAAGGCGGTGAAAGCGGCTATCCCCAAACCAAACATAAGAATTCCAAGGAAAAAACCTAGTAGCGAAGCACGCCACCCCAGGATGAAAGCCACCGTCGTGAGCACTACAATTTGTAGGGTTGAGACTACTAGCAGCCCACAAATTTTTCCGACGATGATTGTCCAGGTTGGAACACCTGAAGCCCCGACTCGTTTAAGCGCTCCGTATCTGCGATCAAAGGCTAAAGAAATGGCTTGACCGGTGAAACCTGAGCTCATTGCGGCGATTGCCAGTACAAACGGGAAGCCTAGATCCAATGGTTGGGGTTGCGGGAAGACCTTCACCGTTCCAAGGGTAATCAACATTGCTATCGGAATGACGAAGCTAAGTAGTAGTTGTTCGCCATGCCGCAGAAATAGCTTTGCCTCAATTCTTGCTTGGGCGCGTAGCATAGTTTGCCAACTAGATCGCTGCGAAACCGGGCTAAAAGTTCCTGGAGGAAAATCTGTGTGGCCCCTGGCTGCATCCATAATTTAGCTCCTTAGATTTCGGCCGGTTACATCGAGGAAAATATTCTCTAGGCTTTGCATTTGCGTATCGAGCTGAGTAATCAGAATGGATTGCTGTGCGGCAAAAGCTGCGAGCTTTTCGACGAGTTCAGGTGTGGGGGAATCGGCGATGCGATACACGCCTGGTTTGACAACAATAATATTAGGGCCAGCAAACGACGAAACATCCAACTCGTGGTTGGTCTGAAAACTAATATGTGGAGTTGCATAGCGTTGCAGCTGAGCTAAAGTGCCTTCAGCAACTATAGAACCAGCATCAAGAATAACAATTCGATCAGCGAGGGTCTCAGCTTCCTCCATGAGGTGGGTGGTGAGCACAACTGTTACACCATCAGCCTTGAGCGCATGAACCAGATCCCACATCATCATTTTGGATTGGGTGTCCATACCTGCGGTTGGTTCATCCAGAAATATCAGTCGGGGGCGGGAAATCAGCGCAACTGCAAGGTTGAGGCGTTGCTTTTGACCTCCAGATAATCTCCGGTAGGTAACCGATTCGGCGTTTTTCAAGCCGACGACATCAAGAAGCCAATCTATATCTAGCGGATTGGTACTGTAACGTGCCGTTAGCTCCAATAACTCCCGCACCTTGATGCCGGAATACGAGCCGCTATCTTGCAGCATGATTCCAACTTGGTTACGTACCGCATCGGGGTTACGTGACGGATCGATGCCGAAAACCGATATCCGCCCAGATGTAGGTTTTGTAAAGCCTTCACACATTTCAATCGTGGTGGTCTTACCCGCTCCATTAGGTCCGAGCAGCGCTAATATGATACCCGGCTCAACTTGCAGAGTTATGCCTGCAACTGCAGTTTTGGTACCAAAGCGTTTTACAACATCATGCAATTCGAGGGCGTAAACGTTATCGGTTGAGATCACGAGAAACTAGTGTAGGCCAATAATTCCTTGGCGTTTCAAAATCACATAGGAAACGCCGAGAATGAATCCAAACCCAATGATGGATGCCATGTAAATCGAAAGTACGGTATCAGGTTGTAAACCTAGTCCACGCGGCAACACAAAAAAAGATAACACCACGGAATAGGTGATCACAGTTCCTCGGAATAATGGGCGATTTGCCCAAGCCGCCAGCGGCAGAATCGCCCATAGCATGTACCAGGGATGTACGACGGGGAAAAACAACACCATGACGAACGTGGATACGCCCAACGCGCCCACTGGAGATATTCGGCCCAAATAGGTAGCAATTAACATACGGACCATAAACACTGCAGAAACCAATATCCCAAGTACCCGGACAATTGCGAGTACAGCTTCAGTGTGGTCGCCTAATCCAAGCTGTTGTCCAACCCAACCGAATATAACTCCGATTGCAGTAGTGAAACTTAGCCAACTTCGGATGGTGACAGCGCCGCCTTGTCCGCTTATCCACCCCAGACCGATACCGCTTAACAAGGTAATGATCGCTATTGACAACACGAGGATTGTGGTTTGCACGAAAACCGCAATCGCCAATGATACACCTGTTGACCGCTGCGACAATCGAAGGGCATGGGCAAACGCCATTCCCGTGAAACCCAATCCAATGAAGCCAGTTACCTTAACCATGCCTGCGCAGCTTATTAAAAAGCCACTCGCAATTATCAAGGGTAACGCATTGACCCAAAGGCCCACTTTGCCAAAATCTGCAGCTTTCAAGCCGACTTCAATGCCGGCAAGCAGCAAACCAAGCAATATTGCTTCGTTGTGGATTCCGCCTATCAAATGTAGGACAGTTAGCGGATTGAGTATTCCCAACCATAACGCTGCCTGCGGAATGACTCGACAACGTTGTGCTAGTTGCACAACCGCCCAACCGCTCAACGCGACTCCCGCAATTGCCAATAGTCGATGGGCGAAAACGCCTCCAACGATGCTGTCGTTAGTAATCCAGCTAATGATCGCAGCAAAGCCCAATGCGACTGGGCCGTAGGGGCTTGGTGAGTGTGCCCAAATGAATGGGACGGAACGCGCTAGATGATGCTCTGTGCCAAGAAGATCCACAGGACCAGCAGAATAGGGATCTAAACCTTGGGTAACAATGGCTCCGTTAGCCAAATAGGAATAGATATCCTGAGTGAACATGGGCGCGCTAATGAGGATGGGGAGGCTCCATGCGAGAAATGTTCTACGCAGCATCGACATGGAAATGACCCCAGCTCTGGTGTGTCCGCGTCGAAAAGCTACCCCGGTAAACGGTGCCATAAAAAGCCACGCCACGACGATCAAACCAATTCCAATAAATGCCAACGACGTTGATGTTTGCAACATCCGGGTGATTAAGGAGGCGCCGGGAAAGTCATGATACGGGTTGTCAATTACCGGCACCGCACCAGCGCCTAAGCCTGCAAAACCCAGGATGAGGGATCCAAGGGTTCCTAGCCACCTAAGAAAAGCAAAGCGTCGCAATTCTGCGTATCCCAAAGTGGGCAGATGAAAGCCTACACCCGGAGATTTACGCGGCGCCGTATCGCCTACAACACTGACCGAACCATCGGTATTGGGAGTGATGAGATCGACCCCGGTGATGGCGGTGACTAGGGGAGAAGCTTGACTGTAATCGACGCTAATTTCGTCATCGGAATTATGAAGTAACGCAGACCGCGATCCTGCTTGTCCCATTCGGGGCAAAATGCTTCGTGCGGCCTGCCACAACGGCATCCGGGTTTTCTTCATAGGTGAGATTTTAATAGCCGCGTGTACCGCGGGTGGCAAGTGGTGATCTTTTGAACGTAATTCAGCCTGTTTTTCGGATAGAGGATAGAAAGGGTGTCCTAAATAATAAAGGTAATAGCCATAAGCAAAATTCCGGCTTGTAAACCACACTGCATTTAGGGAACACTAGTGTTGTCTAAAACGATAAGACCAAGGGAGGTGCTATGGTCGGTACCCAATCGGAATCACGTTCCACCGATGGGGAAACTCGGCGAGCAATAATGCTAACCATGCTGCGTGCTGGCACCATCACCGCGACCCAACTGGGAGAAACCCTCGGGCTTTCACCGGCAGGCATTCGCCGACACCTAGACAAACTCATAGAAGACGGGCAAGCAGAGCTCTTGCCGATTCGGAAAACCAGCCACGGCTCTCGTGGCCGTCCAGCAAAAGCATTCCGGCTCACAGAAGCGGGTAAAAAAACCTTCGGGCACGATTATGACTCTCTCGCGGCTCAAGCCTTAGCCACCCTCCGAGAAACTGGGGGAGACGAAGCAGTCAGAGCGTTTGCTCGAAAACGTGCCGCGGACATCGTTGCGGACGTCGAAAAGCTTGACGACGCGTCCCTGGAACAGATCGCCCAGGCATTAGCCGAGGCGTTTACCCGCAATGGTTACGCTGCCACGATCAATAACGCTGGACATGGCGTGCAAATTTGCCAACACCATTGTCCAATTTCCCAAGTAGCAGCTGAGTTCCCGGAATTATGCGAAGCGGAGCATGAGGCCATCGCAAATTTATTGGGACATCACGTGCAACCGCTAGCGTCCATAGCTGACGGGCATGGTGTGTGCACCACGAACATCCCTTTACTGCCCATACACTCACCCAACGAAAGGAGCGATTCATGACTCAAGCACCAATAACAGATGACGAGATCATTGAGTCCATCGGTCCCTACAACTACGGTTGGCACGACTCTGACGAAGCCGGACAAAAAGCCCGCCGCGGCCTCAACGAAGAGGTAGTGCGCGATATTTCCGCCAAGAAAAATGAGCCTGAATGGATGCTCAACCAACGCCTGAAAGCACTGGGCATCTTCGATAAAAAACCAATGCCAACTTGGGGTGCGGATCTATCCGACATCGACTTTGACAACATTAAGTACTTCGTCCGTTCTACGGAAAAGCAAGCCACCAGTTGGGAAGATCTCCCAGAAGATATTAAGAACACCTATGACCGACTCGGAATCCCTGAGGCCGAAAAACAGCGGCTTGTAGCCGGTGTGGCGGCCCAATACGAATCCGAAGTTGTATATCACCAAATCCGGGAAGACCTTGAGCGGCAAGGCGTCATCTTCCTTGACACCGACACGGCTCTCAAAGAACACGAAGAGCTGTTCCGCGAATACTTTGGAACTGTTATTCCCGCTGGTGACAACAAATTCGCAGCTTTAAACACCGCCGTGTGGTCTGGTGGCTCCTTTATTTATGTTCCAAAGGGAGTACACGTGGACATTCCCCTCCAAGCGTATTTCCGGATCAATACTGAGAACATGGGTCAGTTTGAACGTACCCTTATCATCGTCGATGAAGACGCATACGTTCACTACGTTGAAGGATGCACCGCACCCATTTACAAGTCCGATTCACTGCACTCCGCAGTAGTCGAAATTATCGTGAAAAAGGGTGGCAGGTGCCGCTATACGACGATCCAAAACTGGTCTAACAACGTTTATAACCTGGTCACCAAACGTACCAAGTGTGAAGAAGGCGCAACAATGGAATGGGTCGATGGAAATATCGGCTCAAAGGTCACCATGAAATACCCCGCGGTGTGGATGACCGGACCACACGCTAAAGGTGAAGTGCTTTCAGTTGCATTCGCCGGTGAAGGTCAATTCCAAGACACCGGTGCGAAGATGGTGCACATGGCACCGTACACATCCTCGAATATCGTCAGTAAGTCGGTAGCACGTGGCGGTGGTCGAGCCGCCTACCGTGGCTTGGTGCGCATCATGGCTAACGCACACCACTCAACCTCCAACGTCGAGTGCGACGCGCTGCTTGTTGATAATATTTCCCGATCAGACACCTATCCGTACAACGATATCCGCAACGATCATGTGTCCTTAGGACACGAAGCAACGGTATCGCAAGTTTCAGAGGAACAGCTTTTCTATCTCATGTCACGAGGCATTGAAGAAGACGAAGCAATGGCGATGATCGTACGCGGATTCGTCGAACCAATCGCAAAAGAACTCCCAATGGAATACGCACTTGAGCTCAATCGCTTAATTGAGCTACAGATGGAAGGATCGGTGGGCTAGCCCCAATGTCAACCACAGTCAAAAACGCAACGGTCCACAACACAAAAGGCGACCTGTTTACCTCCTTCGACGTCAACGACTTCGAAGTGCCACACGGTAAGGACGAAGTCTGGCAATTCGTGCCACTACGTCGCCTCCGGGGGCTGCACGATGGCACGTTTGCGCCCGCAACAGCTCCGATCATTAGCATAGATCTACCCACAAATGCCGTCGGCATAACCACAGAAACCATTGACAAAAACGATCCACGGGTTGGCCGGGCAGGGCAAGCAGTTGACCGCACCAGTGCTCAAGCATTTACATCCACTGATTTCGCGCACCTGGTTACCTTTAAAGCGAACACCAGTAACACCGAACCAGTTGAAATCACTACCTTCGGTGCTGGCCTGGACGGCACCTCATTCGCCCACATCATCATCGAAACCGAAACAGGGGCCGAGGCGGTGGTGGACCTTCGCTACAAAGGGATTGGCACCCACGCTGACAACATCGAATTTGTGCTAGGCGATAATTCAAAACTTACAGTTATCGTCGATGCGTCGTGGGATGATGAAGCTGTTCATCTGTCCGGGCAGACCGCAATACTCGGCAGAGATGCGACTCTTCGCCATTCAACCGCCGTATTCGGAGGTGACGTAGTTCGAATAGTCCCACGCGTCAAATTCACAGCCCCCGGAGGCGACGCCGAAATGCTCGGTGTCTATTTTGCCGACGACGGGCAATTCTTCGAACAACGACTCCTCGTTGATCACGCAGTGCCCAACTGCCGCTCCAATGTCCTCTACAAAGGAGCCCTCCAAGCGGACCCACAATCTGACAAACCAGAAGCCCGAACAGCCTGGGTAGGAGATGTACTCATTCGATCAAATGCCCAAGGAACCGATACCTACGAAGCAAACCGAAACCTGGTTCTCACTGAAGGTGCTCGCGCAGACGCCGTCCCCAACCTGGAAATCGAAACAGGCGAAATCGCAGGCGCAGGCCATGCAGCAACAGTTGGACGATTCGACGACGAGCAAGAATTCTATCTTCGTTCGCGAGGAATTCCACCTGAAGAAGCCCGCCGACTTATCGTTCGTGGCTTCTTCTCTGAAGTCATCGGGCGTATCCCCGTAGCAAATATCCGCGACGAACTCGAAAACCGCGTAGCGGCAGAACTCGAAACCCTCACCACTCGTAAAAACAATTAAAGGAACGTCCATGAGCTCACTAGAAATCAAAAATCTCCACGCACAAGTTATCCCCGCCGACGAAAACGCCGAACCAAAACCAATCCTCAAAGGGGTTAACCTCACCATTAACTCCGGTGAAACCCACGCAATCATGGGCCCCAACGGCTCCGGAAAGTCCACACTTACCTACACCCTTGCCGGACACCCCCGCTACGAAATCACTGAAGGAGAAGTGCTTCTCGACGGCACCAATATCCTCGAACTGGAAGTTGACGAACGTGCTCGCGCAGGACTCTTCCTGGCCATGCAATACCCAACAGAAATCCCCGGCGTCTCAATGGCCAATTTCCTGCGCACCGCAGCCACTGCGATCCGAGGTGAAGCACCAAAACTTCGTACCTGGATAAAAGAAGTAAAAGAAGCCCAGGATAAGCTGAACATCGATAAAGCTTTCGCGGAGCGCTCAGTAAACGAAGGCTTTTCCGGCGGAGAAAAGAAACGCCACGAAGTTCTACAGCTTGACCTACTCAAACCAAAATTTGCAGTAATGGACGAGACCGACTCCGGCCTCGACGTAGACGCGCTACGAATCGTCTCCGAAGGAATCAACCGTTACCAAGAAGAAACCAACGGCGGCATTTTAATGATCACCCACTACAAGCGAATTCTCAATTACGTGAAGCCAGACTACGTGCATGTATTCGCAAACGGTAAGATCATCACCTCCGGCGGGCCAGAGCTTGCCGACGAACTAGAAGCACACGGTTACGACAAGTTTCTTGCGTAACCCTCCGAGAAAATAAGGACCCGCAGACAGATGTCCAAGTATCTCCTCAACGATGGTGAATTGAACACCACCGCTATCCGTGAACAATTCCCCATCTTGAGCAGAACGGTTAGGGATGGCAAACCACTGATCTATCTCGATTCAGGGGCAACAAGTCAGCGCCCACAAAGCGTATGGGATGCAGAACAAAACTTCGTCCTACACAACTTTGCGCCCGTTCATAGAGGTGCCTACGCCATAGCCGAAGAAGCTACCGACCAATACGAACACGCTCGAGAAAAAATCGCAGAATTCGTAGGTGCAAAGACAAAAGAGATCGTCTTTACCAAAAATGCCACTGAAGCACTTAACCTCGTCGCTTTCACCCTTGGAGACCCGCGGGCTCAACACCTGCACGTCTCGGAGGGGGACACGGTGGTTGTCACCGAACTTGAACACCACGCGAACTTGGTTCCCTGGCAAGAACTATGTCAACGAACGGGTGCGACACTCAAATGGTTCAAAGCCACCAGCGACGGTCGAATCGACTTATCCTCGCTTACGATTGACGAATCTGTAAAAGTTGTGGCGTTTACCCATCAGTCGAACGTAACTGGCGCAGTGTCTGACGTCGAAAAGCTCGTGGCTGAAGCTAAAAAAGTAGGTGCAGTCACCGTGCTTGATGCTTGTCAATCGGTCCCACACATGCCAATAAACTTCCATGAACTAGATGTCGATTTTGCGGCATTTTCTGGTCACAAAATGTGCGGCCCCTCCGGGGTTGGCGTACTGTATGGGAAAACAGAGTTGCTTAACATTCTTCCACCTTTTCTCACCGGTGGATCAATGATCGAAGTAGTAACAATGGAAAACACAACGTTCGCGAGCCCACCGCAGCGTTTTGAAGCTGGCACCCAAATGACCAGCCAAGTTGTGGCTCTCGGCGCAGCCGTTGATTTCCTCCGGGAAATTGGTATGGAAAATGTGGCTCGACATGAAAAACAGCTAACCAAATATGCATTGAAAAAGCTATCAGCAATACCAGATGTTCACATTATCGGTCCGACAACAGCCGAAAAACGTGGTAGCGCAATTAGTTTCACTGTTGAAGGAATCCACCCGCATGATCTGGGCCAAGTTTTGGACGATCAGGGGATTTGCATCAGAGTCGGACATCACTGTGCGTGGCCAGTCCACCGGAGTTTGGGAGCGCAATCGACGGCTCGAGCCTCGTTTTACGTTTACAACACTACCCAGGAAATCGATGCACTAATCGAAGCAATTCTCGCAGCAAAGGATTTCTTTGGAGTAACAGGCAAAACTGAGGAAGCAGGCAACAAGTGAACCTTGAATCTATGTATCAGGAAGTGATACTTGATCACTACAAGAACCCCAGCCACGCTGGCTTAAGGGATCCTTTTGACTCCGAGGTGCATCACGTTAACCCTTCATGCGGCGATGAATTAACACTAAGGTTGAAGCTAACCGATGACTCCGCCGAAATTACCGATGTTTCCTATCACGCAGAAGGCTGTTCGATTTCACAAGCATCAACCTCGGTTATGGCGGAAGAAATCATAGGAAAGTCAGTATCAGAGGCCCTATCTAAACTTGAAGAATTCGAAAAAATGATAACTTCCCGCGGGCAATACGCGGGAGACGACGAAATTATCGGCGATGGAATCGCTTTCGGAGGGGTTTCTAAATATCCGGCACGAGTAAAATGCGCACTTCTCGGCTGGAAAGCATTCGAAGCAGCACTATCAGAAGCAATGGAGAAAAATAATGAATGAAGAACTAAACCAAGAATTCTCGGAGGAGAAGCGGGAACAAAGCCCGGAGGATCTTGCGAAAATCTATGACATCGAGGAATACATGCGTGACGTCATAGATCCGGAGTTGGGTATCAATGTTGTTGACCTTGGTCTGGTTTATGATATTCGGATTGAAGACGGCACCACTGCTCATGTGGACATGACGTTGACCAGTCCTGCTTGTCCGTTAACCGATGTCTTGGAGGAACAGGTACAAATGGCTGTCGGTAGCTCCGGAATCGTAGATTCTGTCGAGTTGCATTGGGTGTGGTCTCCGCCTTGGGGGGCGCAAATGATTACGGAGGAAGGCCGCGAACAGCTGCGCGCTATGGGATTTAGCGTGTAGGCGCGCGGAATTCGGCCACGTCCTGACGGATGTGGCCTTTTCCTTTGAAAGTGGGTCAGTAGACTTCGGCTCTAAGGTATGCGAGCCAGCGTCTTATTCCTTTGAGCGCGACTGGGCTTCTGTTAAATTCCAGTGGACTTGTTGGGCTGCGGCGGTATCCGGGGATGCCTGTTGTTGGGTCTGTTTCTATTCTGCCGTTTAGGGGGTTACTCGGGTTGTCGTCGTTGCGTCCGTTGTGGGTGGCGCATAGTGGTGCGTAATTTTCTTGAGTTGTGGGTCCGCCTTGGGAAACCGCTTGTATGTGGTGGCCTTGGCAGGTTTTTGCGGGTTTGTCGCAATCGGGGTGTGCGCATAGCGGGTGTTCTAGGGTTCCTATGAAGCGTTGGTGTTGGTTGAAGAACCGTTGGGTGGCGTATGTGGCTACGTGTTGGTAATCGCCGCGTTCGGTTATGCAGTATGCGACTGCATAACCGTATGGCTGGAGTTCTCGGTTGACAAGTTGTTTTATATCGACCAGAGCTCCGGTGGTGGTAGCTACTTTTCCGTCTTGATAGTAACGGTAGCTGGGGTCAAGCGGTAGGATGTAGCAATCGCGGTAAGGCAGGTGTGGGTCCAAGGTGGAGTTGGTTGTGCTGCTTCCGCATACTTTGTCGTACAGGGCGTAGAACATAGCCTCAGAGGGCTTCATGTTTCGGCCGTGGTTGGTTTTTCTGATGTGCTGTGCTGTCGTTACTAGTTCGGCTTCAATTGCTGCGATGAGTTCGGCGGGACCCGCGCCTTGGAGATAGCAGAGGTTGTTGGGGTCTGGTGTACGATTAAAGGCTAGTCTGGGTTTGTGAGGACGCGAATATCCGTCGTTAAGTGTGGCGATTGTTGCCGTCACGTGTTTTTTAAGTTCTAAGGGTTTTGTGGTTGTTGCGTGGGCGATGAGTTCTTTAGCCAGTTTTTGCTTGTCGACGTTTGGTGCGCGCAGTTTGTTTATCCCTGAGGCAATGATGTCTAACTCATCAAAACTTGTGTAATGTGTTACGGCTTCTCGGAGTGTTTCGATTCCGAGGATTGTGGTTATCCAGATGAGTCGTCGTGCATGAGTTGGGGTAATTTTGCCCCAGCGGATTAGGTCAGTCTCCGATAGGTTTTGTAGTGCAACGTGGAGAAGGAGCGTAGCTTCTTCCCTCACTCGCCTTTCGAGTATCTGTTGCACCGAGTTCATATTTCCAGCTTAAATCTGATTTTTTCGGTGTTGCAACCTCGGGTAGTTTGGGCTTGTGGAATTCTCTCGGAGGGGAGTGGTTTATCCACATTTTGCAACTTTGTTGGTTTTTTTCTTGACACAGATTACGGTTGTCGGTATTTTATTTCCCTTTCCTGTTAGATGATAGGATTTCCGCTTGTGATTGTGACGAATGACTTTGAGGTTCGGGTTGGTGCGCGTACATTGTTGCAGGCGCCTGGTCAGCAGCTGCGGGTGCAGCCAGGTGATCGCATTGGATTGGTTGGCCGCAATGGCGCGGGAAAAACCACGACTATGCGTGTTTTAGCAGGGGAGACTCAACCCTATGGCGGGTCGGTTACGTCATCAGGCGAGATCGGATATTTGCCGCAGGATTCCCGGGAGGGCAATGTTGAGCAAACAGCACGAGATCGAGTTTTATCGGCTCGTGGTTTAGATGCGATTATGCGGAATATGGATCGTCAACAGGAAATTATGGAGACTACCGTTGACGACAGGAAGCGGGATCAGGCTATCAAAAAATATGCACGTCTTGAGGAGCGTTATCATTCTCTGGGCGGCTATGAAGCTAATGCTGAGTGTGCGCAGATTTGTGATAGCTTGGGGCTTCCGGAGCGGGTGCTGGATCAGAAACTGAAAACGCTTTCTGGTGGACAGCGCCGTCGCGTCGAGTTGGCGCAAATTCTTTTTGCGGCATCTGCGGGTTCAGGAAAATCGCAAACCACGTTGTTGCTCGACGAACCCACGAACCATCTTGATGCGGATTCCATTTCCTGGTTGCGGGAGTTTCTGTCAAAACATGAGGGTGGGCTGATCATGATCAGTCACGATGTGGATTTGCTTGAAGCAGTGTGTAATAAAATTTGGTTTTTGGATGCAGTTCGGGCTGAAGCTGATGTCTATAACATGGGCTTTAAAAAGTACCTAGATGCCCGTGCGACTGATGAGGCTCGTCGGAGACGTGAACGAGCAAATGCGGAGAAGAAGGCGGCTGCGTTGAAAGATCAGGCTGCCCGGTTGGGTGCGAAGGCAACCAAAGCCGCGGCTGCTAAACAGATGCTGGCTCGCGCGGAGAAAATGATGAACTCGCTTGACGACGTCCGGGTGGCAGATCGAATAGCACACATCAAATTCCCGGAGCCGCAAGCGTGCGGTAAAACCCCTTTGAATGCGACAGGGTTAACCAAAATGTATGGCTCGCTTGAAGTTTTTGCGGGTGTTGATTTGGCGATTGATAAAGGGTCACGTGTCGTTGTTTTGGGTTACAACGGTGCTGGTAAAACCACGTTACTGAAATTACTCGCGGGTGTGGAGCGGACAGACGGTGAAGGCGGAATCGTTAGCGGTCACGGTCTTAAAATTGGATATTTTGCGCAGGAACATGACACGATTGATCCGGACAAATCGGTGTGGGAGAACACTATTTTGGCTTGCCCGGAGGCGGGAGAGCAGGATTTACGGGGGTTGCTGGGGGCGTTCATGTTCTCTGGTGAGCAATTAGATCAACCTGCAGGAACCCTTTCTGGAGGTGAAAAGACGCGATTGGCTTTAGCGTCTTTGGTCAGCTCACGAGCGAATGTTCTGTTGCTGGATGAGCCAACTAACAACCTAGATCCGGTTTCGCGGGAACAAGTTTTAGACGCGTTACGAACATATTCAGGTGCGGTGGTTTTGGTTACGCACGATCCAGGTGCGGTTAAAGCTCTGCAGCCCGAGCGGGTCATCGTTTTGCCTGATGGGGATGAAGATCTGTGGAATGATGAGTATTTGGAATTGGTAGAGCTGGCATAGCCATTAAGCTAAAAGGCTATGAAGAAGTTTTTGATCAGCGTTGTTGCTGTTGACATTGTAGCGAAGCTGGCAGCATGGCATTTCCTGTACCATCTTCCCGAAAATCGCATTAGGGGATCCAAATGGAAGTGGTTTTGGATCACGCTTATTGATGTCGTCGGTCCGATTGCGTTTCTAGTTGCCGGAAGAAATCCCTCCGAGGATTTCTCGGAGGGGGAGTAACTAGTTTCGGAAACCGTGAACTGGTGCGGGGATAAAACCGCCGCGGTTGATGAATCCGGAATTATCCACTTTGGAAACCGGAATCACGGGTGCATATCCCAGTAGTCCACCGAAATTGACTTCGTCACCAGGTTTCGTACCTGGAACCGGGATTACTCTAACCGCCGTGGTCTTGTGGTTCATGACGCCGATTGCGGCCTCGTCGGCGATCATTCCCGCGATGAGTTCTGCGCTGGTATCGCCAGGGATTGCCACCATATCGAGCCCAACTGAACAGATGGCGGTCATAGCCTCTAGTTTGTCAATGGTGATGTTTCCGGCGCGTACTGCGTCGATCATGCCTTTATCTTCAGAGACAGGAATAAAGGAACCAGATAGCCCACCGACTCGGGAACATGCCATCATGCCGCCTTTCTTTATGGCGTCGTTAAGCAGTGCGAGTGCGGCAGTGGTACCGTGGGTGCCTACCTGCGTAAGGCCCATGTGTTCCATGATGTGCGCAACGGAGTCGCCTAATTCTGCGGTCGGTGCCAGTGACAAGTCAACTATGCCAAATGGCACGCCGAGCCGCTCTGAAGCCATCGTTCCGACAAGTTGTCCGGCGCGGGTAATTTTGAATGCTGCCTTTTTAATGGCTTCGGCGACATCATCAAGGCTGGCACCGTCGAGGTCACCAAGCGCTCTATTGACTACTCCAGGGCCAGAGACTCCGACGGAAACTACGCAGTCTGGTTCTTCAATGCCGTGGAATGCGCCTGCCATGAATGGATTGTCGCCAACAGCGTTCGCGAAGACCACGAGTTTGGCGCATGCTATGGCAGAATTGTCCTTGGTTAGTTCTGCTGCTTTCTTAATCACCTGCCCCATTGTGCGCACTGCATCCATGTTGATTCCAGCGCGAGAGGATCCGATGTTGACAGAAGAACAAACGACATCTGTGTTGCTTAGAGCTTCCGGAATGGATTCAATCAGTCGGCGATCTCCTGCAGTCATTCCTTTCTCTACGATGGCGGAATAGCCTCCGATGAAGTTAACACCAACATTGGATGCTGCGCGATTAAGAGCGTGGGCCAAAGCCACAGGGGAGCCAGGGACGGATTGGGCGATCAAGGAGATCGGAGTAACCGAGATACGTTTGTTAACGATCGGAATGCCAAGTTCACGTTCTATTTCCTCACAGACTTCAACCAGCGAGCGCGCCTGAGTGGAGATTTTTGTAGTCACGGCATTGCAGGTTTCTTCCATAGTGCTGCGAACGCAGTCTAAGAGGGAAATTCCCATCGTTACCGTGCGGATGTCCAGCCGGTATTTTTCGATCATTTCGATCGTTTCGATGATGTTGGCGAAGGAGTGATGAAAAACCATGATGTCTCTTAGATGATGTTCATTGCGTCAAAGATGGCCTGAGATTGGATTCTGATAACTAGCTTCTCTTGCTGTTCAACGGTGGACATTCTTTCCTGGATGCTAGCAATATCGACGTCATTTTCGTCGAATGCAACATGAAGAATCATGGTGAAATAGTCACCCATGAGGGTTTGAGAGACGTTATGAATATTGACATTGAGTTCCGCACAGGCGGTTGATACCGCAGCAATAATGCCGGTGTGGTCAATGCCGGTCACGGTCATGATGGCAAACATGAGTTACATGGTACGCGCCATAGTACGTTTTTCAGCAATTGGTTAGTGCTTGTCGACGCTACGACGTTGCCAAACGCCGACAATGCTGGTAGAAATTGCGTACCAGCTGGTGGGCGGCATTGGTGTCGATATATCGCAGGCTAGCGACTATTTTTTCGTAATCTTCTGGCGAAAAATATCCAGAATTCATAAAGAATTTCATCCGGACTTCCATTGCTTCGGCATCCATCTCGCCGTGAAACTGGGAAGCCCATACGTGGTCGCGGTACCTAATGAGCTGGAACGGGCAGCTGGGCCCCGAGGCTAGAACCGTGATCTCTGGGCCAACTGCGGCAACTGATTCTTTATGCCCAGAAAGTCCATGGAAAACTTTCGGCAGGCCAATGCATAATGGGTCGTTGGCTGCTGCTTTTTCCAATGCGATTGTGGAGCCACCAGTCTCTTCCGGGTGAGATAGATCTACTGAGCCACCGGTCGCGGATGCCAGCCAACCAAGTCCGAAACATATCAGTAGGGTAGGGGTACCAGCGTCGATAAGCTTTTGTAATTGCGTATGGACGTGTTGTTGATACTCGTCGTATGTCTCATTGGTGACGTTAAGTGCGCTGCCCCCAACGATGACACCTACATAGTCTCGAGGGTTGGGGATGTGCACTTTAACGGAATCAATATTGATGTGTTTGATTTCCGCTGGAGCGATACCAGTTGTGCGGATGATGTCGCCTAATTCAGATTCGGAAATAGCGCGTCCAGTTGTGCCTTCTCGGAGAGTGACGAAGAGGAATTGATTCATATTTATTAGCTTCTACGATTGGGATTGTGAGAGATTTCGCACACTGGATTCTACGATATGTAGTACTTCTTCGAGGTCTTTTGTTTCAGCACCCGAAGCTAGGCGGGTAATAAAGCCGTCAAGCATAGTCTCCAAATAGGTATGAATGACTGATATGTCGACATCATCGCGCATTTCTCCCCTGGATGCATTTGCTTTAAGGCGGGCGCGTACGGCATCGTCGAGAACTTTTTGGTGTTCATGCCAGCGCGTACGAAATGACGGGTCGGTACGAAGCATCTTGGTTATCTCCAAGCGGGTGGCCAACCAATCGTAGCGTTCGGGTCTGGAAAGCATGTCGCGCATCACTTCGACCAATCCGTTGTCTGCGACGACCTCTGCCATACGGGCGGCATCCTCGCGAGCTAAAGCGAGGAAAAGATTTTCTTTGTCTCCAAAGTGGTGGAAGATTGCGCCCCTGGATTTACCAGTTGCTTCTTCCAAACGTCTAACGGTTGCTCCGTCAAATCCGTGTTCGGCAAAACAGCGGCGAGCGCCATCTAAAATTTCTTGGCGACGCTGGACTAGCTCCGTTGTGCTGACAACTGGCATTTTCCGAAACGGCTCCTTTTACTGCATTGATACGCGGTAATGGCGATGGGGCTGCCCTGTAGAATTAGGTGCAGCCCCATACCTTGCGGGCTAAAGATTAGCTCTTTGCCATATTTCGCAGAACGTACTGCAAAATACCACCGTTACGGTAGTAATCGGCCTCACCTGGTGTGTCGATACGGACGATCGCGTCAAATTCGACAACTTCGCCCGATTCTTTCGTGGCGGTCACGTGAACGGTCTTAGGTGTAACACCGTTATTGAGTTCTTCAATTCCAGTGATATCGAATACCTCAGTACCATCAAGACCAAGCGACTCATGGGATTCACCGGCAGGGAACTGTAGTGGGATAACGCCCATGCCGATCAAGTTTGACCGGTGAATACGCTCGAAGGATTCGGTGATTACCGCTTTAACTCCAAGCAGGTTGGTTCCCTTAGCAGCCCAGTCGCGGGAAGAACCAGTTCCGTACTCTTTGCCGCCTAGGACAACCAGTGGAATTCCGGCTGCCTTGTAGTTTTCGCAAGCATCGAAGATGAATGCCTGTGGCGCACCTTCCTGAGTGAAATCGCGGGTGTAACCACCGGTAACGTCGACAAGCTGGTTTTGCAACCGAATATTGGCAAACGTGCCGCGCATCATTACTTCGTGGTTACCGCGACGGGAACCGAGCGAGTTGTAATCTTGCCGAGCCACACCATTAGCGTCAAGATATTGTGCCGCTGGAGTCCCAGGTTTGATGGAGGAAGCAGGGGAGATGTGGTCGGTGGTTACCGAATCGCCCAGTTTTGCCAGAACCCGGGCACCCTTGATGTCAGAAACTGGTTCTGGATCCATAGTCATGCCATCGAAATATGGTGCCTTCCGGATGTACGTGGAAGATTCGTCCCAGTCGAAGGTCTTTCCGGTTGGAATTTCAAGCGCCTGCCATTGGGCGTCACCCTTGAATACATCTGCATAGTCAGCCTCATAGAGCTCACGAGTGATGCATTCTGCGATGGTGTCCTCAATTTCCTGGGTGGATGGCCAAATGTCTTTCAAGAAGACGTCGTTTCCATCCTGGTCCGTGCCAAGCGGCTGAGTTTCAAAATCGAAGTCCATGGTTCCAGCGATAGCATAAGCGATCACCATGATTGGAGATGCCAAATAGTTCATCTTGACATCTGGCGAGATACGCCCTTCGAAGTTACGGTTACCGGAGAGAACCGCAGTGGCTGTCAAATCGTGCTCATTGATGGCTGCAGAAACCTCTTCTGGAAGTGGCCCGGAGTTGCCGATACAAGAGGTGCAACCGAAACCTGCCAGGTAGAAACCAAGTGCTTCAAGGTCTTTCCACAGGTCTGCGCGCTGGTAGTAGCCATCGACAACCTGCGAACCTGGTGCGCAAATGGTCTTGACCCATGGCTTTGCCTTTAAGCCCTTTTCGGCGGCTTTACGTGCGATCAAGCCTGCGCCAACCATAACCGAAGGGTTAGAGGTATTCGTACAAGAAGTAATCGAAGCAATGGCTACCATGCCGTGGTCGAGGGTGTACTCGCCACCGTTTGGCGATTCAACGACTACTGGACGTGATGGGCGACCTTCTGCGTCTTTAGCAGCTGACTCTCCGTGTCCGGCTTGGGAAGAATTGAAGTTCGGTGCATACTCGCCAGCCAATTTAACTGGTGCCACGGTCTCGGTGTCTGCGGTGTAATTTGGCAGATCCTTACGGAATTGCTCTTTTGCCTCCGACTGTAGAATACGATCCTGTGGTCGCTTAGGACCTGCAAGCGATGGAACAACCGTAGAAAGATCTAACTCTAGGTACTCGGAGTACTCTGGTTCAGGCGCATCGTATTCCAACCACATGCCTTGAGCCTTTGCGTAAGCTTCTACTAGCGCGATCTGCTCTTCCGGGCGACCAGTTAAGTGCAGATACTTGGTAGTTTCCTCGTCGATTGGGAAGATGGCACAGGTGGAGCCGAACTCCGGTGACATATTACCGATGGTCGCGCGGTTGGCCAGCGGAATAGATTTAACGCCATTGCCGTAGAACTCGACGAATTTCTGAACCACGCCGTGATCTCGCAGCATTTCGGTAATGGTCAAAACCACATCGGTTGCGGTAACACCGGTTGGGATTTCACCGGTTAGCTTAAAGCCGACAACCTTCGGAATCAGCATAGATACCGGCTGGCCGAGCATCGCTGCTTCCGCCTCAATGCCGCCAACACCCCAGCCAAGAATGCCGAGGCCGTTTTCCATGGTGGTGTGGGAGTCAGTACCAATACATGTGTCTGGATAGGCCAGGCCATTATTGTCAAAGACAACCCGAGCGAGATATTCGATGTTTACCTGGTGCACAATGCCAGTTCCAGGAGGAACAACCCGGAAGTTGGAGAAGTTTTCTGCACCCCAACGCAAGAACTGGTAACGCTCTTCATTGCGCTCGTATTCAATATCGACGTTTTGCTTCAACGCATCAGGATTACCGAAGGCTTCAACGATAACTGAGTGGTCAATGACCATCTCGGCCGGATTGAGCGGGTTGACCTTATCTGGATCGCCGCCAAGGGTTTTAACTGCTTCACGCATGGTCGCTAGGTCAACAACACATGGTACGCCAGTGAAGTCCTGCATTAGCACCCGGGCTGGGGTGAACTGAATTTCAATG
Organism: Corynebacterium mustelae; assembly: GCF_001020985.1. Lineage (NCBI taxonomy): Bacteria > Bacillati > Actinomycetota > Actinomycetes > Mycobacteriales > Corynebacteriaceae > Corynebacterium > Corynebacterium mustelae. The sequence continues at coordinate 1,777,689 of NZ_CP011542.1, read as the reverse complement.
CTTGGCTCCGCAGTTGGATCCCAGTTTGCAATTGCTTCAATGTGTTCAGCGGTGATGTTTGCACCATCTTCGGTGCGAAGCAGGTTCTCGCCAAGAACCTTTAGAGAGTATGGCAGTTTCTCCATGCCAGGCACTGCATTAAGTGCGAAATAGTCGTATGACTTATCGCCTACCTGCAGGGTGCTTTTAGCGTTGAAGGAGTTCTTGCTTTCAGTCACGTTGAGCTCCGATTCCTTAATATTTAAGTTGTTGCTTCTACGCCACAACTGGGTGAAGTTGCGGACGGAAGCTATTAGCATCCGTCGCCTGGCGCTCATTTTAACAGTACGGGCGTTCTGTTGGTTAATTTTTGGGCGGCTTTTTAAATGTGCGCAGAATGCTTTTCATAGGCAATCGATGTCGTAGCTGCAATTATGGTGTCATTTTTGACGAGTGCATCTTGAGATATGTTGATTGTGTTTAGTATTGACTGTTGTATCTGTTACCCACTTAAAGGGGGTTGCAGACATGGTGGAGGAAGGCAACATGGTTCCAGAGAACGTTGATATTGCGGATTTAAGTGCTCAGTTAGCCGAAGATGGTGTTGGGTTGACGGAAGCTAACCCAGTGCTTCACAGTGAAATGACTTCGGCGATTAGTTATGCCGAATCTATTGGTGTTCGCGATACGGGAATTGTTGTTCTGTCTGATGCTTTAAGGCAACCCGCAGACCATCGTGACATCGCCCAAGCGTTATTAGATGGATCAGATCTGAGCCTTGTTATTGTTCAATCACCGGGTGGTGGCGCTGCCGTGGCTCACCAGTTCAGTCGAGCAGAGTTAGAAGCTGCCGAGGCGAGCCTTTTTTCGGGGGTTGACTTAAATGCAGGATTGAGGTTGTTTTTTGACGACCTTGCTACTCAAGCTGCTCCATCGACATCTTTTTTGGTTTTTTTGCTCGTTTTGTTTCTGGTGGGAGTCCTCGCGATAACGGTTAAGGTCAAGCCTTAAGTGTTGACTTAATTTCTAAAATCGTATGATGTGGCCACAATTCGACGTGACACGCCGAACTTCTTATTTTTGTGATAAAGATCACTATCATGTTTAATGTGCCGATAATGGCGAGGTCACTGGGGATTATGTTACTTGTGTTATTTACGTTAATTAGAGGTAAATAGTTATTTCATAGTGCAAAAAGGGGTGGGAGTGCACTATGGTTTTATTATCGACTCGAGGGTCGATGCTTGAAACTTGACTGATACTCGAACATGTGGGGAAGCACGTTGCGGGTATTCCGAGGTACATTCAGGAGCATTTGTGATTAGATTCCGCCGTGCTATGGCAGTAGCGTGTGCGCTTGCATGCGTCGCCACGTCGGCCCCAGTGCTTGCTCAACCTATCAATCCAAGCGATAGTGAGATAGCACAGGCTAACGGTGAAGTGGCAACAGCTGAAACCAATGTGGCATCCCTAATCTCCACCATCTCTCAATCTGACGCAGAAATCGCAGAATTAGAGATGCGAATGGGTGGTTTACGGGAAGCTGTCAATAAGGCATTAGTGGATCTACACGATGCCCAAACCAACGCCGAGCAAGCTCGACAGGGCGTTACTACCGCCCGCGGTAAGTTGGATGTTACTCAACAGTCTATTGTTGAGGCACAACAAACCCTTGATGAGATTTCCCGCACCACCTATCGTCGTGGTTCCACCACGGTGGTAGATGGTGTTTCGGGAAAAGAAACATCAGAAGACTCGTTAGATCGCCAGACTTATCTGCGCACCAATGCCGCTAAACAACGCAAAATAATCGAAGAACTGGATCGTCTCCGCACTCAGCAGGCAAATGAAGAGTCGATGTTGCGCGAGGCACGAAACATTGCAGAAAAACGCGAAGAAGAAGCAAACCAAGCGCAAACTGCTGCACAAAACGCAATCGAGGCCAACTCTGCCGAGTTGAATCGTCGGCAGGCAGAACATTCAGCATTGATTTCTGAACGGGATACTGCTCAAAGTCGACTCAATCAAGCTCGCGGAACAGCTGCAACGCTAGAAGGGCAACGCAAGGAGTTTGAAGAATATCAAGCTGCTGAAGATGCTCGTAAGGCTGCCGAAGCAGAAGCAGCTAAAGCCGAAGAAGCGCGCAAAGCTGCGGAGGCTCAGGCGGCTGAAAAAGCCGCTGCACAAGCCGCAGCCGAGGCAGAGGCGGTTAAGGCTGCTGAGGCAGAAGCGGCAGCTCAAGAGGAGTCTGAGCGAGAAGCTGCGGCGCAGCGACGCCTGGCGGCCGAGGAACAAGCACGGATGGCTTCAGAAGAAGCCCAGGCTGCCGAAACGGTATTGATCACTGAAAGCGACAACGCTCAAGCCGCCGCTCAAACCAACCAAAACGCAAATGATGCGGCACAAGCTGCCGCAGCTGCCTTAATCGCTGCTACACAACCTGATCACGCCAACGTAGAAGATCCTGGTACGTTAAACGCAATTCAAAACCCAAATGCGTCGGGCGATAATGGCACTTCAACAAATCTCGTTGATGAGCTGTTTGTTAGCTTGGAAAACCTGGATTCTGTTTCGCAACAGGCATCATCTCAGCTTGGTAATGCAGATCGATCCGCAAAAATTGAGGCAGTTATAGCACGAGCGAGCTCACAGATCGGCACTCCGTATGCTTGGGGTGGCGGTGACGCTAACGGGCCGACCCGAGGTATCCGGGATGGTGGAGTTGCCGACTCACACGGTGACTATAACAAGATCGGTTTCGACTGCTCGGGACTGGTGCTTTACGCGTTTGCTGGCGTGGGAATCGCATTGCCGCATTACACCGGTTACCAGTACCAACGGGGCACCAAGATTAGTCCACAGGAAATCCAGCGAGGCGATTTGATTTTCTACGGTCCAAACGCTGAACATCACGTCGCTATCTATTTGGGCGATGGGACGATGCTTGAAGCGCCACAATCTGGTTCAACCGTAAAAATCTCGCCAGTCCGGTGGTCCGGAATGAGTCCACACGCTGTGCGTCTGATTTAAGAAAAACCAGCCTCTATAACAGGCTGGTTTTTCTCGTCTAAACCTCATTGTCCTGATAGCCTTAACATTTATGGAATCAGCCGCATCATTTCCCGTAGACGCATTACTAGTTTTGAGCTTCGGTGGCCCCGAAAAGCCAGAAGATGTTCGGCCATTTCTTGAAAATGTGACTAGGGGACGGGGAATTCCAGATTCGAGGCTGGACGAAGTGGCCGTTCACTATCACCATTTTGATGGCTATAGCCCACTTAACGACTGCAATAGAGAAATAATCGCCAATGTTGAGGCTGTGCTTAAGCGACGGGGAATAGCTATACCGGTTTACTTTGGGAATCGAAACTGGAAACCATTTGCTACCGATGTTGCTTTAGAAATTGCCGATGCGGGACATCGTAAGGTGGCTGTTTTTGCGACTTCGGCGTGGGGTGGGTATTCCGGATGCCGCCAATACAGTGAAGACATAGCCCAAATGGTTGAGCACATCGGAAACCACACTGATGTTGACATTGATTTCATCAAGCTACGCCAGTTTTTTGACCATCCCGAATTCATTTCGGCAAATGCGCATGCCATCCGAGACGCTTACGCGAGGTTTGCTGAACATGGGGTTGATAAGGAAGACATTAGATTAGTCTTCACAGCACACTCTATTCCACTTGTAGCGGATGAGCGGTCTGGTGTGGAATCTGATGGAACACTCTACTCGCGGCAGGTATCGGAATCAGCACGTCTAATTGCCGAAGAACTCGGTGTAACCGACTTTGATGTCGTATGGCAATCGGCTTCTGGAGATGGCTCCATTCCATGGCTAGAACCAGATATCCTTGACCATGCTGAAGCCTTGCACAAACAAGGAATTAGAAATATTGTTGTCGCGGCCATTGGTTTCATCTCAGACCATATGGAAGTGGTGTGGGATCTTGATCATGAGCTGCAGGATCTTGCACAAGCTTCTGGTCTAATGATCATAAGGGCTGCCACGGTCGGCCATACTAGTGAATTTGCTGAAATGATTGTGGATTTGATTCCAGAATCATTAGGACTAACGCCAAGCCGTCATACAGGTAATGTTCCAAGTAAAGGATGCACATATAATGGCGCTCCGTGCCGGGTTGATTGTTGTCAGCCGCCAGTTCGACGGCCCCACTCAGCAAGTGCGTAACTTACCGCAGACATTCGTGCTTGCCGGATGTGTCGAGACAGCTCCAGGAGATAGTGATCGAAGTTATGCTCACCGAGTCGCTGCGTCACGGCTTCGACGATTGCGGTCGCCCGATCCGCACGAGCGATTAATTGTGCTGACCTGCCAGAAATACTCGAAGGTAACCCGGGCGTTTCGTAAAAATCAGTGAGCGTTCCAACAAGAAGCCTAGGATTTGCTACCGGTAGTGGAGCCGAGTACTCGGATTCAATCGCAGCTGCAGCGGACTGCAGCGCCTCCCTTAACTGGGTATCAGCATCGCCTGGGGATAAGTACACTTCGGCTGGAGGATGCCCTACATGTTCGCTCCAGCCCCAGGTACTATCACTAAGTGACAGTACCGTGAAGCTACTTTCGCCGGGAAGCATTATTACCCCTTCGCCATCGTGGTGCTCAGTCATGGCAGATGGCAATGGATGTGCTGGGCCGGATAAGAACACGGACAGTGCGGGCACACCGGAAGCTAATTGTGCGGTGGTTCGCAAGCGCGCTAATTCGTCGAAAAGCGATGCATCACGGGGGCACAACTTCAACCGCGCAAGCGTCTCGGTAAGTTCATCATAAGATTCATGTCCATAAAGCCACGCTCCCAACCATATAGTTGCGTTTTGAAGCGGCGAGTAAAAGTCGATCACAGTCGAAATTCTAGTAGGATTGGCCAACCGTGAGAGATTACGGCGACATATTTTCTAAGCCTGAGAAACCAAGTTACCCAACGGTTGCTGCACGACCCGGTGACGTTGTTGAAGTTCTTGCTGACGGGTTCGTTGGTGCGGTTATTAACTACGAAAAGACTTATGACGGCGACTTCGTACGACTCCAGGATCGACGTGGGGTAGAGCGGCTGTTCAAATTACGACCTGGCGCTTTCTTAATCGATGGAAAACGGCTCAGCCTGACGCGATACATTCCACCACAACAGCCACAACGATCAAATTCTGGATCGACCCGAGTAGCTAATGTCGAGGCTAAAGTAGCCGCACCGTCACGTATTTGGGTCGAGGGGGTACACGATGCGGCGATAGTGGAGAAAATATGGGGTCACGACCTGCGTGTCGAAGGAGTGGTGGTCGAATATCTGGAAGGCCTGGATAACCTGCCGGGACAGCTAGCGGATTTTCAGCCTACCCCGCAGCGGCGAGTTGGTGTCTTGGCAGATCATTTAGTAGCAGGCTCCAAAGAAACGCGGTTGACTCAAAACGTCGGTCCTGATGTCCTAGTGACCGGTCATCCGTATATCGATATTTGGGCGGCTGTAAAGCCAGAACGGCTAGGACTTCGGGCATGGCCCGATATTCCTCGGGGTGAGGACTGGAAATCCGGTGTTTGCGCTCGATTGGGCTGGTCAGATCCTCGGGAAGGCTGGAACCGGGTCTACAACGCGGTGAAGACCTATAAAGATATTGATTCAACGCTCATCGGTGCCGTTGAACGGTTGGTAGATTTTGTCACCACTCCGGAACTGGCAAAGGAAGACTTGCTATAAGATAGGCAGACGTGGGCGTACTAATTTGGTTGATTGCTGGTCTGCTTCTCATCGGCACAGAATTACTTGTAGGTGAGCTGACCCTTTTGATGTTGGGGTTAGCCGCCGTGGGAACCGCAGGCGTTGCTGCCTTTGGAATTCCGCTCGGCGCCGAGGTAGCGGTTTTCGCTGTGTTGTCATTATCGTTTCTATTTTTTCTTAAACCGATGCTGAAACGGCACATGGTTAAAGAACCTGTTCTTGACACAAGTGTAAAAGCTCTTGAAGGTAGCACCGGAGTAGTACTTGAAACCGTTTCTGGCGACACAGGCCAAATTCGCCTAGACGGATCTATTTGGTCCGCCCGCAGCCTGGACCCAAATCACTCTTTTACCGAAGGTGAGCGGGTCAGTGTTGTATCTATTGATGGATCAACAGCGATTATCTGGAAGGAGATCTGATGTCGCTTGGATTCCCACTCTTTCTACTACTAGTTCTCATGCTTGTAGTTATTACCGTCTTAAAAACTATTGTTCTTATTCCGCAAGGTGAAGCGGCAGTTATCGAACGGTTAGGGCGTTATACCCGAACTGTGTCTGGCGGTATCACCATTTTGATTCCGTTTATCGACCGGGTACGTGAGCGAGTAGATACCCGAGAACGCGTCGTTAGCTTCCCGCCACAGGCCGTGATTACTCAAGACAACTTGACAGTAGCCATCGATACTGTGGTCACGTTCCAAATCAACGATCCGGCTCGCGCGATTTATGGCGTGGATAATTACATTGTTGGTGTCGAACAGATTTCTGTTGCCACGTTGCGCGATGTTGTTGGTGGAATGACACTGGAGGAAACCCTTACGTCTCGCGAAGTAATCAACCGTAGGCTTCGGGGTGAACTTGATGCCGCCACAACCAAATGGGGTTTACGTATTTCCCGCGTTGAGCTGAAAGCCATCGATCCGCCGCCATCTATCCAGCAGTCGATGGAGATGCAAATGAAAGCAGATCGGGAAAAGCGAGCAATGATCCTTACGGCTGAAGGTCGTCGGGAATCCGATATTCGCACTGCTGAAGGCCAAAAGCAGGCCCGGATCTTAGCCGCTGAAGGCGAAAAACATGCGGCCATTCTACGCGCTGAAGCTGAGCGACAAGCCGATATTTTGCGTGCTGAAGGCGCTCGTGCAGCAAAATACCTTGAGGCGCAAGGCGAGGCGCGGGCTATTGAGCGGGTTAATTCTGCCATTCGGAAGTCGGAGATCACTCCGGAACTTCTGGCATACCAGTATTTGGAGAAATTACCCAAGATGGCAGAAGGACAAGCGTCCACTATGTGGATGATTCCGAGCCAATTTGGCGATTCCCTAGAAGAGTTTGCCCGCGCCTTAGCGAAAAAGGGAGACGATGGTGTTTTCCGCTACGAACCAGTTAAACCTGCTGTCGACGAAACCGAAGAAGAAGAGACCGAGGATTGGTTTACTGCGACGGCTAATCCTGAAATTGAAGCTGCCGTTGCCGCTGCTAACGCGGTTGCTCAGACACCACTTGACGGTGATTCCTTACCCGAGGTAAAACAACCCGAGCAGATTTCGCCGCAGCAACCCATGACTGAAATTCCGCCGCAGTAAATAGCGACGTCACCCAAATGCGCTTGGTCTCTTCTGAACAAAAGGCTAAGCGCATTTTGCATCTTTGTTAGAACAAGGGATTTTGCCGGCGGTAAAAATTACTTTTCGACGAATCTTGATGCCGTTCCCATTCATAGAAGGTGCGGACGGACTAAGATCGTCATACGGGCAGCGAAAGGCTGCCGGCGGGGGTGAGGATTAGTTACGATGAATATCTAATTGATTAGCTAAAGCTAGGTTAATGGGGGTAAGTTAAGGCAAGCCTTATAAAAATCTGTGTTTATTGTGTACGGTTTTTAAACGGTAGCCGGAGTGAAAAATACTGGCACACCACGTGATAATTCCCACATGCATAGGAGAAAACATACATGCACAAGATTTTCCGGTTGCCGACACTTACTGTGGCAACAGCGGTGGCTTTTAGTGGAATTGCAGTAGTAGCGCCCACCTATGAACCCACGGTAAGCGTGGCAGTTGCCCAGGAGGCAAAGGCCAGCATCCCGGCCGCAGAACTTATCGACGCGCCTGCCGATGCGCAACGATATGCCGCAGCATATGCAACCTTTGACCAGGTGTACAAGGCTCGTGCTTACTATGCAGCGGGAGCGCAGCGCTGGTACACCCGTGGAGCAGTAGGAAACAGCCCGTCGTCTACTTGGATTGGTCGCCATTGGGCTGAATCCGCAGCAAAACTCGCAGAATCAGCGCGGCTCTTGGCGTTACTTCAAGCTGAGAATTTTGGCCAAGCCCGCGACGTTAACTTAGCTGTGCTAGGGGAGAGCCAGCCAGAGGCGCAAAAGGCGTTTGCCGTCCTTGATGCAGCCGTATCCCATTTCGAAAAGATCCAAGCTGAAAACGGAGACAATGCTGCGCGTGAGGCCTTGGTGAAGAAACGTGTGGAAGCTCTCAAGGCTGCCCGTTTTATTGTTAATCGCTATGTCAAGCAAGAGCAGTATGCTAATGCAATGCCAGCAATGGCGGTAGTTAACTATGGTGTTCCTGACGAGTGGTTAGAGCAGGGTGACTCAGGTTTCAAGCCTTCCGACTTCGCTGGAGTTGCCGTTTATACAGCCACCTACAACGAACAAGACCAGCAGTCAACGGTTGATGTCGAGGCAGTGAATACGAATGGCCAAACCAATGCCCGTGCGCTGGAAGCAAAATTTGGCCCAGTAACACCTGCGCCAATTTCACAAGAAGCAGAGTACAACAACGTCCTTTCAGCTGCAAACACGACTAGCTTTAGAGCGCTATCCGTTGTGGATGAATGGGAAGGTCGTGCCGAGAACCTTGGTTTGCTTGCAGAGTTAGCCGCATTTCGCGGAAAGGTAGATGCACTAGCGACAAAGATCCGCCAGGCACGCAATGCTGAGAACAAGAACATCGAAACTGCGAATGGCTTGCTGAACGAAGCAAAAGCATTAGTGAAGGAATCTGACGAACTTCGCGCCAAATTGGAAACCAAACAGAAGCACTACGAGCTGGTTAAAGAGCAAGCTGACCAACTCCTCGTTGCGGAAACTATTGCGCGGGTGTATCCACACAAGCTTGCGGAAAAAGATCCCACAGCGATTGTGGGAGTCAAAGAAGCCTTAGACAAGCTTGCGGTTGATACCGTCAAGGCCCGTGATGCTTTGAATAAAGTGACCACGCCCGATCAGCTTACCGAGGAGCTAAAAAAGAATATTTCCTCACTAAAGAAGACTGCAGAGGAGCTAAAGTCCAAAGTTGATGCAGCGCCAGATAAAGATGCCGTCGGCCAGAATCCTGGGGACAATCAAAAGCCCGACACCGACAGCTCAAACAACAAAAAGCTCAGTGGTGGTGCAATTGCGGGTATCGTTGTCGGGGTATTAGCCGCTATTGCCGCTTTAGCTGCTGCAGCGGTGCCGTTCTTATCGAAATTCATTCCCGGTCTGGCAACACTGATCCCGGGAGCTCGGTAGCTTGTAACCCCTATTGAGTGATGCTTTTTAGTAAAAATAAGATCGAAATTGAAACTGAGTTCTTCGTTTCGGTCTTATTTTTGCTTTTCGACGCTGGACCTGTTCTTCCTCATCGAAAAACCAAATAACGATAACCCTAGACCGGTATATCGGATTTTAGTCAAGGTTGTTGGCTTTATCTAACGTACGTAGCGCTAGGCGCCATCCAGAAAGCTCTGCTTGCCAGCCTGCAGCTTGGAGCCGTTGGCTCATAGCCTGTTTAGAAATTCCAAGTCGTTCGGCGGCCTCAATTTGATTCAAACCAGTCCGCATGAGACTAGTTGCTTCTCGCCCTTCTGCGGTTCGCTTCGTTAAAATGAATCCGAGTACGCCAAAGACGTCGCTGATGTCTTGGCCCGCTGTCTTGTTTTTGTAGACCCCTGCTTTTACTGTTCCGGCACGCGCACGGTCATTGAGATTTTTCGCCGCTAAATCGATAGCTGCCTCTGCGGTTGCTGCCACGCCGATCGCAACCGCCCAATCACCATGTGAAATCAGTGCGAGCGTTGCGTCGCAACAGGCTTCTGCCGTTTCGATGACAGACGCTATGTCTTCAACTCCCAAAACATCAAAGCTGTCAATTCCCGGAAGGGTGGAGAGTGCGGCTGCGGATTCCCGAACCAAATCAGCACGCCTGCGTGCGTTTCCGCGGTAGCGAGCTTGTATCGCGAACATGAGAACCTCCAGTCTTAAGCCTTGACTGGAAGTTTATTGTCCACGATCAAGCCCAATATTCCAAGACACGCTAAAAACACTGTGATAGCAATAGTTTTACCGTTTATTTCAGTGGTGAGGGCATCACCCAATACGACGGTGGCTATTGTTCCTGGGGCTGAACCTAGAAAAGTTGCGATCGTAAAACCCATTAGTGAGATCGACGTGAGCCCAGCCACGTAGTTAAGAATCGAAAACGGAACTCCAGCAATCATTCTCAGGCTGGTTACCGCAAGCCAACCTCGTTGTTGCAGTCTGTGATCTATTTTTCGCACTGTAGGGTGAGTTAATCTGGGTCTAATCCAATCACCTAGCAAATGGCGAACGATGGTCAACGATAACGCGGCTGACAAGGTCGTGGCACATAGCGCAATCAAGATGCCCGTTACAGGACCAAAAAAGACTCCTGCGCTAATCGTCAAGATCGTCCGTGGAACCGGAAACTGCGTGATGAAGACGTATAATGCGAAAAATACCACGGTGAACCACGGCCCTGTTTGTTGGGATACCTCACTTAACATGTGCAGACTGGGGGAATCAATAATAAACGTGATAATTATCATGCCGATTATTCCAACCACACCGGCAGTTTTCTTGGGTAACGACCACCTGCACACATGTCGGTATGCATCCTTGAGCAGGTTGAGCACGAAATTACTGATTTGAGCCACGTCAACAGCCTAGTCAACTAGCAGGTGTAACCAAATTGAAACTGTTGGTTCAACTGTTCGTAACTGTAGTGAAATAGGTCTAGACTAGTTACTGGTTGTGAGGTGGTTATCAACAAATCACCTCATACTTCCGTTAATTATCAACAGTGTATTCCCTTTTCTGGCTATAAATACAGGTAGGGGCGTATAAATGAGGGGAGTGGGTCCCACTCGTGACTGACACACGAAATTCCTTAATTGAAGGTTTTGATGAGCGTCAGCAGGCTTGGTATAAGTCAGTTGCTGGCGTGTTTGCGCGTATTCAGAAAAAAGATGTCGCTGATGTGCCGCTTGATGTATGGCGCAAATTGATTAAAACCACATATGAAGGCATCGATATCAATCCGCTGTACACCCGTGCCGATGAATTGGGCGAAGACGCAATCCCTGGTGTTTTCCCATTCCGACGTGGTGCAGCAGGTGTTGGAGCAGAACACCAAGGCTGGGGTGTAACCGAGTCTTTTGGCGCTGATGCAACTAATGAAAACATCCTGTTTGCTCTGGAAAACGGCACAACCAATCTTGTGCTTGAGGGCGATGTTGACATTGCAGGTTTGCTGAAAAATGTATATCTGTCACTATGCCCGATTCGGCTTAATGCCGGTGAGCACACAGCAGCTGCGGCCAAAACGCTCTATGAGGTCGTCGATTCTCAAGATGGTGAACCACAGTTAGTTGAACTCGGTGCTTCGCCGTTAACCTCCGCTATCGATGGTTCCGCTTCGGTTGATCTACCGACTGCTATTGAGCTTGCTATCGAAGCCGCGCAGCGGGCTAATACCCGGGCAATCATGGTTGATGCGGTTTCATTTTCGAACCAAGGTGCAACTGATGCTGAAGAAATCGGCTTGGCTCTCGCCGCCGGCGTCGAGTACCTACGTAAGCTTGTCGACGCAGGCCTGAGCATCGAAGCGGCCTTGGATCAATTGTCGTTCCGGTTTGCTATGACCGATGATCAATTTGCCCAACTTTCTAAGCTTCGTGCAGCTCGTCAACTGTGGGCGCGCGTCGCCGAGATTGTTGGCGCACCTGAACATGGAAGCTGCCCACAGCACGCCATCACCGCACCAGTGATGTTCTCACAACGTGATCCGTGGGTAAACATGTTGCGCTGCACCGTTGCCGCATTTGCAGGTGGCGTCGGCGGCGCCAGCGATGTCGAAGTATTGACCTTTGACTGGGCAATACCTGGTGGTTTGCCTAATACCTCGCGCACATTCGCTACTCGCATGGCGCGAAACATCAATCTACTGCTTCTTGAAGAATCCCACCTAGGACACGTCGTAGACCCAGGTGGTGGCTCTTACTTTATTGAAGCCTTCACCACTGAACTGGCCGAAAAGGCCTGGAAGGTATTTGCTGATGTAGAGGCAGCAGGCGGACTCATTGCAGCGGCTGAATCCGGAATGGTGAAGAAGCTCCTCGATGCTTCTCACGAGGCGATTCGAAACGATATTGCGCATCGGGTGAAGCAAGTGACTGCAATTAACGAGTTCCCGAACCTGCTTGAAGCTCCACTTCCTGCAGATTTACGCGTGGAACCTACGTGCGTACGTCGCTGGGCTGCGGAGTTTGAGTCGTTGCGTAACCGCTCCGACGCGTACATGGAAGTTAAAGGCGTCCGACCAGCTGTTGCGCTAATCCCGCTGGGGCCACTGGCTAAGCACAATATCCGCACTGGTTTTGCTACAAACCTTCTAGCTTCAGGCGGCATTGAAGCGCTTAACCCGGGCCAAGTCGTACCAGGTACTGCGGAATTTGAAGCCGCTGCCACCGCAGCGAAAATCGTTGTTCTATGCGGAACAGATCAAGAATACGCCGAGTCCGGCGCGGCTGCCGTAACCGCTTTGCGTGATCTTGGCGTCGAAACAATCTTGTTGGCTGGTGCCGCCGGTCACGATTTTGAACCAGACGGATACCTAAACCTCAAGATTGACGCAGCCGCAACTCTTGACGGTCTGCTTGAGAAGTTGGGAGCATAAGCCACAATGAGCACTATCCCTAATTTTGCTGAGTATTCCGCTAAATCTGAACTGGCAACGGAGGCAGATGCTTCCAAGTTGCGCGCTCAGGTGTGGAATACCCCTGAAGGCATCGACGTGCCTCGCGTTTGTGATCGTTCGGATCGAAACGAAGCAGTCGATGCCGACCAGCTTGATTCTTTCCCCGGTATGCCACCGTTTATGCGTGGTCCATACCCGACTATGTACACCAACCAGCCATGGACCATTCGTCAATACGCTGGTTTTTCCACCGCAGCAGAATCTAACGCATTCTACCGTCGTAACCTGGCAGCTGGTCAGAAAGGGCTTTCGGTTGCTTTCGACCTCGCTACCCACCGCGGATATGATTCCGACAATGAACGTGTATTAGGCGATGTCGGTATGGCGGGTGTGGCCATCGACTCGATTCTTGACATGCGTCAGCTGTTTGAAGGCATTGACCTCGGAAACGTTTCCGTGTCGATGACCATGAACGGTGCAGTGCTTCCCGTTTTGGCGCTCTACATCGTAGCCGCGGAAGAACAAGGCGTTACACCTGATCGCCTTGCTGGAACTATTCAGAATGACATTCTGAAAGAGTTCATGGTTCGCAACACCTACATCTATCCGCCTAAGCCTTCAATGCGGATCATCTCCAATATCTTCGAGTACACCTCGTTGATGATGCCGCGGTTCAACTCGATTTCCATTTCCGGCTACCACATTCAGGAAGCTGGTGCTACGGCTGACCTGGAATTGGCTTATACCTTGGCCGATGGTGTTGAGTATATTCGCGCAGGTAAAGAAGTAGGCCTTGACGTCGATAAGTTCGCGCCTCGGTTGTCATTCTTCTGGGGTATTTCCATGTACACTTTCATGGAAATCGCCAAGATGCGTGCTGGCCGGTTGCTGTGGAGTGAACTCGTCGCAAAGTTCAATCCAAAGAGCCCGAAGTCGCAGTCGCTACGTACCCACTCGCAAACCTCTGGCTGGTCTTTGACCGCCCAGGACGTTTTCAATAACGTACCTCGTACCTGTATTGAGGCTATGGCCGCGACTCAGGGGCACACGCAATCCCTGCACACAAATGCGCTTGACGAAGCATTGGCGCTGCCAACTGACTTCTCTGCTCGCATCGCCCGTAACACTCAGCTGCTGTTGCAGCAAGAGTCCGGTACGGTTCGCCCAGTAGACCCATGGGCTGGTTCGTACTATATCGAGTGGTTGACTCAGCAATTGGCTGATCGGGCTCGCGCCCACATTGAAGAGGTTGAGGCCGCAGGTGGCATGGCACAAGCAACCATTGAGGGTATTCCGAAGCTTCGTATTGAAGAGTCCGCCGCGCGCACCCAGGCACGTATCGACTCCGGACGTCAGGCTTTAATCGGTGTAAATAAGTACATCGTTGAAGAAGACGAACAGATTGAAGTTCTGAAGGTCGATAATACGAAGGTGCGCGCAGAGCAGTTAGCCAAGTTAGAGCAGCTGCGTGCGGAACGCGACGAAGAAGCCTGCCAGGCCGCACTGGAGGCGTTGACCGCAGCGGCTGCGAAGGAAACCAAAGAGCCAGGTAACTTGGACGAAAACCTGTTGAAGCTCGCGGTTGACTGTGCCCGCGCAAAGGCAACTGTTGGCGAAATCTCCTACGCGCTTGAAAAGGTATTCGGCCGACATGAGGCAGAAATCCGCACCCTTTCCGGCGTTTATAAGGACGAGGTAGGAAAGGAAGGCCGCGTGGGCAACGTCGAAAAGGCAATCGCGATGGCCGACGCCTTCGAAGCAGAAGAAGGCCGCCGTCCACGTATCTACATTGCGAAAATGGGGCAGGATGGTCACGATCGTGGCCAGAAAGTCGTCGCATCCGCTTATGCCGACCTGGGCATGGACGTTGACGTCGGGCCGCTGTTCCAGACCCCTGCCGAAGCAGCTCGTGCAGCTGTGGACGCCGACGTCCACGTTGTGGGCGTATCTTCCTTGGCAGCTGGCCACCTAACTTTGGTTCCAGCGCTGAAGGAAGAACTGGCCAAACTTGGTCGAGAAGACATCATGATCGTCGTTGGTGGTGTTATCCCGCCTGGCGATTTCCAGGAACTTTACGACGACGGTGCTGTCGCAATTTACCCACCAGGTACCGTAATCGCAGATTCCGCCATCGACATGTTGACGAAGTTGTCAGCGCAGTTGGGATTCGATCTCAACGTTGATGTTGATGCTTAACGGTTCTAAGTAGGGTCATAAAACCTGCACCGAACACCGGCCACAGGCTTTACTTGCCCGCACTGTGGCCGGTGTTTCATTATTTTCTTGCGATAGAGGAGCGTCATGGTCAACGACAATGAATACCTTGAGCACCACCTAGGATCATTGCTTACGACGGCGGGTACCGATCTTGGTGAACAAACCGCTGTCGCCCCTGAGGTAGTCAAACGCGCCCGACGTCGAATTGACGTCGACGAGTTGTTTACCGGAGTCAGGCAGTGCAATCGAACGTTAATGTCACGTGCCATTACGCTCTTGGAATCCACGGCACCAGCTCATCGAGTTCTGGCTCAGGAACTACTTGTCAAGCTACTTCCGTTTTCCGGAAATGCACTGCGGGTAGGAATCACCGGCGTTCCAGGTGTTGGCAAGTCGACGTTCATTGAAGCCCTGGGGATGAAGCTCATCGCGGATGGGCACAAGCTAGCGGTTTTGGCAATTGACCCCTCATCGACCAAAACTCGGGGCTCCATCTTGGGTGACAAGACGCGGATGGCGAAACTTGCACGGGAGGACAATGCGTTTATTCGCCCTTCGCCGTCTGCTGGAACGCTTGGTGGCGTCGCAAAGGCAACCAGAGAATCGATGGTTGTTTTTGAAGCCGCCGGTTTCGACGTCATTTTGGTTGAAACCGTGGGCGTTGGCCAGTCAGAAGTTGCGGTTTCGCAGATGGTCGATTGTTTTACCTTCTTGGCACTAGCAGGCGCCGGTGACCAACTCCAGGGAATTAAAAAAGGCGTGTTAGAGATGGCTGATCTTGTTGCCATCAATAAAGCAGACGGCTCCAATCTCAAGAACGCAAAACGTGCCGCCAGGGAACTGGCAGCTGCGATGCGCATGGTTCGCCCGGAGGATTCCTTATGGCATCCACCAACCATCACTATGTCGGCGGTCGAACATGAAGGTATTGAGGAGTTCTGGACGCATGTGACAGAACATCACACGGCGATGCTGGAGTCGGGAAAGTTTGAGCATAACCGCCGTGAACAGCAGGTTCAGTGGATGTGGTCCATGGTGCACGAAACGTTGTTGCAACGATTGAATACCGATCCGGATGTGGTGGAAACGAGAAAACTGGTGGAATCGCAGTTACGAGAAGCACAAATTACTCCAACACTTGCGGCAGAACGGATTTTGTCTGCGTTCGACAAAAATAACACCTGATGTGGCCAGTTGGTTTAGACAACTGGCCACGAAAACCTCGCTACATCAACACCACATTTATCGGCTTTTCCAGCCATTTTAAAAAATTAAATGATTGTCTCAATAAGGAACTTCCAAGTGGAAACTGTGTCTCGTATTGCCACATTCGTTGTGTTTGGCGCTGTGGTATTGGGTTCTATTGTGTGCGTCACTGATTCGTCCGCGGCTTGCCCCAATTGGCCCGGTTGCTACACGGATCAGTTTGCTCCCGAGTTCCAATTGCATCCAATGATCGAATTTGTGCACCGGGTGTTTTCCATGGCCACCGCTCCGGTGGTACTTCTCACCGCAATTCTCGTGCGATGCCATTCCCGTCCACTTGTCCGCTGGTTGCCGTGGGTCTCCCTAGTAGGAGCATTAGGTGCCGGGGTTTTCGGGATGCTCACTATCAAGCGAGGGTTATCCGCAGCAGAGGGGATGATTGATCTTTGGTGTGCACTGCTGGCATTGACGGCGATTTCGATAACAACCATGATTCTACGTTCTACCGACACTGCGGCTGAAACATCTGTCGTGGATCGAAAAGACCGATCAGTGTGGTACGCCAGCACTATTATCGGGCTTTTTGTATTGCACGGCACGGGCGTACTTGTAGCGGGTCCTGGCTCATTTACGCGGTGTTTGGGCTGGCCGCTTGGGTACAATTCGACTGCTGATGAGAGCTTCGGTGTTCAAATTTTCCGAATCATTGTGGCAGTCTCCTTGTTCGCAGTAATTTTTTTCGTGCTCGATTCACGTCCATTGAAAATAGCGTTAATAGTTGAGTGTGTGTTGGGTGCTATCCTCCTTGCCGGTGGATTGAATGATGTCGTTGGTTCGCTGTTCAGCGCTGTCGCCGCAGGCATAGTTTTGGTAACGGCGCTAGAATGGGGGCGTTCGTTAGCGGTTAAAGAAAGGTGTTGTTAAATGAGCGATTTTGGTCCTAACCCATATGTTCTTGATATCGAAAATAAGACGGTTGAGAACGCCAATTTCCGGGAGACCGTTTGGACTGGCAAGTATCTACAGATGACTGTCATGGACATTCCAGTCGGTGGTGAAATTGGTGCGGAAATTCATGACGATCACGATCAGTTTTTGCGTATTGAAGAGGGCAAAGCCCATGTGATGATCGGTGATTCCGAGCAGAATTTGGATATTGACCAGGTAGTTTCGAGCGATTGGGCAGTCTTTATTCCTGCTGGTAAATGGCATAACGTCCTGAACGTTGGCGATGAGTCCATCAAGCTCTATTCCATTTATGCGGCTCCGGATCATCTCCCAGGCACCATTCATGCCACGAAGGAAGACGCGGATAACGATCCGAACGAGCAGCATTAGTACCGCGGTAGGGCGAAAATTGGTATCACCAGGGATGCGGTTTGAAGTCTTTCAGGAAACAACCATATAGATCAAGACCGTTTTCGCCCTGAACGATAGGGTCGTACACTCGTGCGGCCCCGTCTACCAGGTCTAACGGCGCATGGAAACCGGTTTCTGCAAGTCGTTGTTTCATCGTGTGTGGTCGCTCATCGGTAATCCATCCGGTATCAACTGCGGTGATGAGGATTCCGTGCTCGAATAGCTCAGTTGCAGCCGTTCGGGTGAGCATATTAAGTGCCGCTTTAGCCATATTGGTATGCGGATGCCCAGGCCCTTTATATCCACGGTGAAAGACTCCTTCCATTGCAGATACGTTAACGATGTATTTGCGTCGTGCGGGTGATTTTTCCAAGGCTGGTCGTAACCGATCAATAAGGATGAACGGGGCAATCGAGTTGCAGAGCTGAACCTCCAGAAGTTCTCGGGGGTCTATTTCGCCGATCTTGGCGATCCACGAATTATGCGAGACTTCGTCGGGGATAAGGCCACCCGCATCAATGGCGGTGCCTTCTCGCACTCGCGCCAGCGCAGCGGAGCCACCGGTCATTGCCAAAGCGGCTAAACGGGCAGCGTGAATGTGGCTTGCTGCCCGTTCTGGGTCAGCAGGGGAGGGTTGCGCTTCCAATTCCGGATTTTCGGCAGAGGGGAGCAACGGCAGCGGGTTACCCGGAATAGATCGCGCAAATTCAGTCACTTCGACGTCTTTTTCAATCCCGGTTAGTGGGGCGCGCTCAGCATCCAATAATCCGGAATATGCGCTTGGTAGCCGACGAACCGTCTGCGCCGCATTGTTGATAAGAATATCGAGTGGGGCTTGGCCAACAGAGTCCGCTAGAGCGATAACTTGGGTGGGATCACGCAAGTCGATGCCCACCACATGGAGTCGGTGAATCCAGTCTGGCGAGTCTGCCACTGCGCAAAAACGTCGAATAGCATCTTTGGGAAACCGCGTGGTTATGGTGAGATCGGCGCCGTCACGCAGTAACTTCAAAGCAATATACATTCCAATTTTCGCGCGTCCGCCGGTAAGTAAGGCACGACGCCCAGTTAAGTCGACTCGAGCTTCGCGGTGCGTGCGGTTATTTGCGGCACAAGACGGGCACAATTGGTGATGGAACGAGTCAACGAGGTGGTATTGCCTTTTGCAGATATAACATCGGGCCGGTCGATGCAGTTTCCCCGCCCAGCCATGCGGCGTTGCTATGGCTAGTTTGTCTGAGGCAGGTTTGGGCAATAGGCCAGCGGTTTCGTCGTCGATTCGAGAGGGGTTTGCTGTCGCGGTTGCAGCAAGGATAGCGGAATCTTCGGCTTGGCGGGCTGCCTGAGCTGCTTTTCGACGATTCCGTTTAACCGTTTTGAACAGCTTGGAAACCGCATGTCGTAATGCCACACTTCGGGGATCATCTGGCTCCAATTCACCGGCTGATTCTATGACTTTCAACGCGATGGTAAGCTCTTCTTCAGTAAAGCCTGACACGATTCGTCCCTCGGATTATTGATGGGCAAAAACAAACACAATAAGCATAGCGGGTTTAACGCTATCCACATCGGTGCCGTCGCAAAGCTAGCTTTAGCCGGTTTCCTGTGGCGTATCAGTGCAGTTCATACAGATGTTCTCAGACGAGATCTGCGATACACCTTGAAACCCTAAAAAATACACAGAATTAGGTAAAAGTTATTGCCTTAGTGGCGCAGCACACATAATAATGCAGATTATGAATCAAGACACACGCGAAATTGAATATGAAGACGCGCCGCAGCTTCCCACCAAACGGACATTCTTTGGACATCCCTGGGGATTGGCGAACCTTTTCGGCGTGGAGATGTGGGAGCGGTTTAGCTTCTACGGCATGCAAGGCATTGTGTTGTTCTACATGTACTATGCCGTCACCGATGGTGGTTTGGGGATAGATAAGACAGTGGCAGCCTCCATTGTCGGCGCATACGGCGGCTCTGTATATGTAGCCTGCATTATCACTGCTTTCATAAGCGATAAAATCCTCGGCCCAGAGCGCACGCTGTTTTATGCAGCGATCATCGTGATGGTAGGTCACATTGCCTTGGCGTTTATCCCCGGTGTCGCGGGCCTCGCGGTGGGTTTCATACTTATTGCTATAGGCTCGGGCGGGGTTAAAACATGTTCCCAAGTGTTGCTTGGCATGCTGTACAGCAGGCGGGATCCTCGTCGGGATGGTGGTTTCAGCATTTACTACATGGGCATCAATATTGGTGCTATCGGTGGCCCGTTGATTACCACGTATCTATGGCACGCCTGGGGTTTTCATGCGGGCTTCGGTATCGCCGCCGTGGGAATGTTTTTCGGGTTAGCGCAATATGTTTACACCCGGAAAACCTCCTTCGGAACAATAGGTTCGGAGGTGCCCAACCCTCTGCCAGCCAACCAACGTATTGCAGTGGGGGTGGGTTTCCTAGCAGTGGTGGCGCTGTTTGTCCTGCTCGTGGCTACTGGAATAGTCAAAGTCGATTGGTTATCAAATATCGTTACCGGCGTGGCCTTTGTCGCTGCTGTCGTACTGTGGTGCCAAATGTACTTCTCGTCCCTGGTGTCGGCAAAAGAAAAATCACGGCTGCTGGGCTTCATCCCCTTGTTCATTTCCGGGGTGTTGTTTTTCGCGATCTTCGACCAGCAGTATACCGTGTTGGCAATTTATTCAGATTTTCGCCTAGACCGGATGGTATTTGGCGTTGAAGTCCCACCCTCTTTGATCCAGGCCATTAACCCGATTTTTATCGTCCTATTGGCAGGTGTCTTTAGCGCAATGTGGTCGAAACTAGGGGAGCGACAATGGTCAACTCCGGTAAAATTCGGCGTCGCTAACATCATCATTGGAATTTCGTTGTTCTTCTTTATTCCCTTCGCCGGTGGTGCGGCTAACTCCACTCCGCTGGTGGCAGTTGTGTGGATCTTGTTCATGTTCACCATCGCTGAACTGTTGCTCTCCCCGGTGGGCAACTCCGTTACAACAAAGGTCTCTCCAGTGGCGTTCCCCACTCGAATGATGGCGGTCTGGCAGATGGCGGTTGCGATGGGAGTGGCGCTGGCCGGTTCCCTAACCACCTACTACAACCCTGAAGATGCCGGGGTGGAACGGTCCTTCTTCCTTTACCTCGGGATTGTTTCGATTGTTCTTGGTGTGGCATTGCTGGCAGTATCACGCTGGGTTGTGCGGAAATTTGTTGATGTCCGATAAGGAGGAACCTCAAAAATGCTTGATTCGAAGCAATCACATATTGTTTCCGAGACGATTCGCAATGATCGGGATCGTATCTTTCAGCAACTGAAGGAATTAGTGGGTTTTCATTCTGTCTTTGGCCAACCCGAATTGGCAAACCAAATGGATATGGCGGCAGAATGGGTTATCGATTCCCTTAGAGAGGCGGGATTAGAAGTAACTCCCATTGTCACCGAGGATGGCTCCACAGTTGTCATCGGTACAAAGGAAGGCACACCGAGTGCCCCAACTGTATTGCTGTACTCCCACTACGATGTGGTACCTGTCGGGGATCCTGCGGCCTGGACCTCGCCGCCCTTGACTCTGACGGAAAGAAACGGTCGTTGGTACGGCAGGGGTACTGCGGACTGCAAGGGCAACCTGATTATGCATCTTGCGGCGCTACGAGCGGTCGCCGCCGCAGGCGGCACGGAAGTCGGGATCATAATGGTCGTGGAAGGTTCGGAGGAATCCGGCGGTGCGGGACTTTCCGCACTCATTCGCACGCGTCCAGAGCTTTTCGACGCCGACATGATCCTAATCGCCGATGCCGGAAACGCACACGTAGGCCAACCCTCACTCACCCTATCGTTGCGAGGTAATGCCCGACTGAAGGTAACCGTCTCCACCCTGGCCGCCCCAGTACATTCCGGCATGTACGGTGGTGCAGCTCCCGATGCAGTACTTGCACTGATGACCGTGCTAAGTTCCTTGCAGGATGGTACCGGACGGCTGCAAGTTGAAGGACTCTCCAATGCTCATTGGCCCGGCGCGCCTTACCCATCAGAGCAATTCGTTACTGATGCCCAGTTGCTTCCCGGTGCGCAGATCACTACCGATCCAGCATTGATCGCCGACGCAGTGTGGGCGAATTGTTCCTTTGCGGTAACAGGTGTCAGTGCTACCCCAGTGGAAAATGCTTTTAACGTGATCAACCCTACGGCTAAGGCTGTTTTGGACTTGCGGGTTCCGGCGGCTTTGGATCCGAATCGGGTGGCTACCATGGTGGCGGAGCATATTAAAGCTCATACTCCGTGGGGCGCCACTGTTGAGGTTGAGATTGATGATGTGAATCGGGGTTATGATACAGATCCGACTAAACCAGGTATGGTTTTGCTCACTGATTGTCTCTCTGCGGCGTATGGGGTGGACACGACTCATATTGGTATGGGGGCGACGATCCCCTTGTGTGTGGAGTTACAGGATGCCCACCCTCAAGCGGAGATAGCGATTTTCGGCATTGAGGAACCGTTGTGCACTATCCATTCGGTCGATGAGTCTGTGGATCCCGCTGAGATTGAAAACATTGCTATTGCGGAGGCTTTGTTCCTGTTAAGTTATGGGGCGTAGATGGTAGCGCGGTGGTGGGCGGTCACGATGTCGTTGATGAGCCTGGCGGCGACGCGGGCGGTGCGCCCATCAACGTCGTAGGTGGGGTTGAGTTCCACCACATCCACGAGGCGTAGTTTGCCGGTTTTGGCGAGCGCGACGCAGACGGTGTGGATGATGGGCAGCTCCACACCTAGTCCAGCAGGGGCGGACACTCCTGGGGCCACCGCTGCGGGTAGAACATCGAGATCGATGCTGAGGTGTATGTGTTCATGGTTTTCGGTGAGCGAGGTCGCTAGTTCCGCAGCGTCACTGGGGGTCATGTGGAGGAGTTCAGTGTCGGTGTGGAATCCCACGCCAAGGGTGCGAGCGGTATCAAAAAGGACTTTAGTGTTATTGGGTGTTGAGATACCGAGCACGTGGTAGGCGAATTTTTCGCCTGCTTCATTCGCTAGCTGCCGGAACGGGGTTCCAGATGTGGCTTCTGGTGCTTCCCTGAGGTCGAAGTGCGCGTCGAGGTTAATGATTTTAGGTGGTGTTGGCAAAGCCCGAATGGCGCCTCGCCCGCTACCAAAGGCGGTTTCGTGCCCGCCACCGAGTACTACGACGAGTTGATCCTTGTTGATCAGGTTGTGGACTATATCGCTGAGGTGGTCGTGGGCTGACTCAAGGTCTGTGCCGTCAACGGTGATGGTACCTGCATCGGTAAGCGGTAGGGTTTCGTGGATAGCGAGGGAACTAAGGGCGGTGCGGAGAGCCGCGGTTGCTTGCGCGGCCCCTGGGCGCCCCTGGTTGCGGCGGACTCCTTCATCGGATGCGAATCCGACTAGGGTGATACCAGGTCTATTGAGGTCACTTGCGATGGCCGAATGCCAGCGGGCGTGGTCGGGTCCGGCACCATCGACACGTCCGGACCAGTTTTCGCAGGCTTTAGTGAGATTTAGCGTCATGGTTTTAGGGTAGCGGGAAGAATTGGTTCTGTCTGGAGGTGGGTCTGATGAGCGCAGTGCGCCAGACTTTAGAGATTTTGCGTATGCTGTCGAC
The DNA here is from genome assembly GCF_001020985.1 of Corynebacterium mustelae. NCBI lineage: Bacteria > Bacillati > Actinomycetota > Actinomycetes > Mycobacteriales > Corynebacteriaceae > Corynebacterium > Corynebacterium mustelae. Next base: position 1,754,566 of record NZ_CP011542.1, on the reverse strand, counting down.
GATAGAAGTGCCGGTGTCGGCTGCTCGGATCTGCCAGGAGTTGTCGATGCCGCGTTCTACTACATATCGGTTGTTGGGGGAGATGGTGGACATGGGCTTTGTGGTGCACTTAGTGGATGAGAAGAAGTACGGGTTAGGTCTTGCTGCCTACGAGATGGCCAGTGCCTACACCACTCAACAGCCACTGGTACGCCTTAGCCGTTCCCCTTTGCTTAAGGCTGCCAGCATGGTGGGAGGTAGTGGGCATTTATCCCGGTTATCGGGGCAGGAGATTGTCTACTTGGCTGAGGTGCGGGCGCCCGGAGCTCCTTCGCTGACCACTCAGGTGGGGGTGCGTTTGGTTGCGGTGGGTACTGCTTCGGGGCGAATAATGTTGGCTCACCTGCCTAAAGAGGAGAGGGTTGCGGCGCTGAGTCCAGCCCCAGAGACTGCGGAATTATTGGATGAGGCGCAGGCCGTAGGGTACGCCACTGAGTACGAGGAGGTTGCTTGCGGTCAGGAAAGTGTGGCTGTGGCGATTTCGGATCATTTAGGCAGGCCAGCAGCGGCTTTGGCGGTGACGTATCCGGTGGGAACCGCAAGTTCTGATACATTCACTGCGCTGGTGGCTCATCTAAAGGATTCGGCGGCGTCGATGAGTGCAAAATTATATGGGCGGCAAACTAGGTGACAGGGAACACATTCTCAGCTAGCATGTGACCAGTGCGTTTGGCTGTCGCGCATGCCCCTTGAAATCCTAAATCATGTTGAAGGAGCAATTTTGCCATGTCTACCGACCTAAGCCAGATCACCGTTGGTATCGGGCCCTTGAGTATCGAAGAAGTAGTGGCCGTGGCCCGGTATGGGGCCACCGTGGATATTGCACTGGATGCGTTAGCTGCAGTAGATAACACCCGCCAGCGTATCGAAGATCTTGCCAACAATCCCGTGCCCGTGTACGGGGTATCCACCGGTTTTGGAGCCCTAGCCCGCCGCTACGTCCCTGAGGAGTTGCGCCGTCAGCTGCAGCGTTCTCTGGTGCGCTCCCATGCGGCGGGTTCCGGCCCTGAGGTAGAAACCGAGGTCATCCGGGCGCTGATGTTGCTGCGCCTTTCCACCTTGTGTACAGGTCGCACCGGGGTACGGCCTGTCGTGGTTGAAACCTATGCACAGTTGTTGAATGCACACATTACCCCGGTGGTACGTGAGTACGGTTCCTTGGGCTGTTCAGGGGATCTGGCACCTTTGGCTCACTGCGCCTTAGCTTTAATGGGGGAGGGTATGGTGCGCTGTGCTGATGGGCAGCTTTATGATGCTGCGGATGCCTTAGCGACAGCTGGCATCGATCCATTAGTCCTCCAAGAGAAGGAGGGCTTGGCATTAATCAATGGCACCGATGGCATGCTGGGTATGCTGTGCCTGGCAATTTGGGATCTGCGAGATTTGGGCAAGGTGGCGGACATCGCCACCGCTATGACTGTAGAAGGACTTCTAGGCACCCTCACTGTGTTTGATGAGGATTTGCAAAAATTGCGCCCCCATCCAGGTCTGGCGGATTCAGCTCGAAATATCCGCACCGTGGCAGCACACTCCTCAATCCTGGAAAACGCACAAACAGATTTTAAACAAAACCAGGTTCAGGATGCTTACTCGGTGCGCTGTGCCCCGCAGGTAGCTGGTGGGTTTCGGGACACCCTTGACTATTGCTCGCAGGTAGCGGATCGGGAACTTGCCGCTGCGGTGGACAATCCGGTCGTGGCACTCGATGGACGAGTGACATCCAACGGGAATTTCCATGGCGCACCGGTGGCGTATGCGCTGGATTTCCTGGCGATCGTTGTTGCGGATCTTGCCTCCATATCTGAGCGGCGCACGGACCGGTTCCTGGATACTGCCCGTAACCGAGGGTTAAATGCATTTCTTGCAGATGATCCGGGTGTGGATTCGGGGCACATGATCGCCCAATACACCCAGGCGGGGATAGTGAGTGAACTCAAGCGCCTGGCGGCCCCTGCCTCGGTAGATTCTATTCCGTCCTCAGCGATGCAGGAAGATCATGTCTCCATGGGATGGTCGGCGGCACGAAAGTTGCGCAGAGCTATAGACGGGCTGGCGCGGGTGCTGGCAATTGAGATCCTTACCTCCGCCCGCGCCATCAATATGCGCGAAGGAACACCTGCTGCGGGTACTGGCGCTGCCCTGGCTGTCGTGCGTTCTCGCATTGCTCCGCCGGGTGTGGATCGGTATCTTTCGCCGGAGATTGAAGATGCCGTGGAACTCGTAGTCAGCGGTGCCATCACCAAGGCTGTGGAGGCAGCCGTCGGAAAGCTGCGCTAGCGCGAAGCCGGAAGTCTCATATTTGGGACAACTGGGAAGCATTTTTCCTTCCCAGCCGGGTTTTTGGGTGTTAGATTGTGGTGAAACCCAACACTTTGTCAGTGGCTACCTCCTGTGGCGCGAGGAAGGGGGACAGCTCCGGGGCATCAGCATCCGGCCCACGCACCTCCGCGCCACCGTGGGGTCATGTTCAAGAAGGAGACGTGATTGCCTATGTCTACACCCCGTGAGGTTCGTGCTCCCCGTGGTACCCAATTAACCGCGAAGTCTTGGCAGACGGAGGCCCCACTTCGGATGCTGATGAACAACCTCGACCCAGAGGTTGCTGAACGACCCGGGGACCTGGTGGTCTACGGGGGCACCGGACGAGCGGCGCGTAGCTGGGAATGCTTCGACGCCATCGTGGAAGAACTGACTAACCTCGGCAGCGACGAAACACTGTTGGTGCAGTCCGGAAAACCAGTTGGTGTCTTCCGTACCAGCGAGTGGGCGCCCCGCGTGCTCATCGCCAACTCCAACTTGGTGGGCGATTGGGCTAACTGGGAACACTTCCGCAAGCTGGAGGACGAAGGGCTAATGATGTACGGCCAAATGACCGCCGGGTCGTGGATCTACATCGCAACCCAAGGCATCCTCCAAGGCACCTTTGAAACCTTCGCTGCGGTGGCCCGCCAGCGCTTTGGCGGGACTCTGGCTGGCACCTTAACTTTGACTGGCGGATGTGGCGGTATGGGCGGTGCCCAACCACTATCCGTTACGCTCAACGGGGGAGTGTGTCTGATTGTGGATGTGGACGAAAGTCGCCTTCGGCGCCGCCAATCCAAACGCTATCTCGATGAGGTCACCGCAGATGTAGATCAAGCCATCGCCTTGGTGATGGCTGCGAAAGAGGAGCATCGACCTTTGTCCGTGGGGCTGGTGGGTAACGCCGCTGCTATTTTCCCGGAGATGCTGCGCCGCCACCGCGAGGGGAAACTCGTCGTGGACATTGTGACTGACCAGACGTCAGCCCACGACCCACTTAGCTACCTGCCTCTCGAACACACCGTGTCCGAGTGGCATCAAGCCGCCAAAGAGGACGCAATCACATTCACTAAGAAAGCCCGGGAATCCATGGCTGTACAAGTGCAGGCCATGGTGGAATTCCAAGATGAAGGAGCAGTGGTCTTTGACTATGGAAACTCCATCCGCGACGAGGCCCGCCAAGCTGGATACTCCCGCGCCTTCGAATTCCCCGGCTTCGTGCCTGCCTACATCCGGCCACTATTCTGTGAAGGATTAGGCCCCTTCCGTTGGGTAGCCCTGTCTGGAGATCCAGAAGACATCCGCGTGACGGATCAGGCCATCAAAGAATTATTCCCCGACAACGAGCACCTGCACCGCTGGCTGGACGCGGCCGAAGAGTTCGTTGAGTTCGAAGGGCTGCCCGCTCGCATCTGCTGGCTGGGCTACGGTGAGCGCCACCTAGCGGGTCTGAAATTCAATGAACTTGTCCGTGACGGAAAAGTGAAGGCCCCGATCGTGATTGGGCGCGATCACCTCGATTCTGGTTCAGTCGCATCCCCGTATCGGGAGACCGAATCCATGCTTGACGGCAGCGATGCGGTCGCAGACTGGCCGCTTCTCAACGCCATGACTGCTGTCTCCGGCGGAGCCACCTGGGTGTCCATTCACCACGGTGGTGGAGTGGGGATGGGCCGTTCCATCCACACCGGCCAAGTGACAGTGGCCGATGGAACCGATCTGGCGGAGGCGAAGCTCCGTACAGTGCTGACCAATGACCCCGGCATGGGTGTCATCCGCCACGTTGATGCTGGTTATGACCGCGCGAACGAGGTCGCCATCGAGCGTGGCGTGCGCGTACCTCTGCCCTTCAACTCCCGGGAGAATTAATACATGTCCACCTTGGTCACCGGCATCAGTGAGCTGCGAACCGTCACCGAACGTGGCACTGTCAAGGACGCAGCCCTCGTCATGGAAAACGGAATCATCACCTGGATAGGCGCGGCCGACGCTGCTCCCGCCGCCGACACCGCGCTGGATGTAGGTGGCCGAGCCGTGTTACCCGGCTGGGTGGATTCCCACACCCACATGGTGTTCGATGGCGACCGTGCCGCCGAATTTGAGGCACGCATAGCTGGCGAAAGCTATGCCGCCAGCGGGATCGCCGTGACCATGAAAGCTACCCGCACTGCCGGTGAAGACCGCCTGACCGGGTTGCTTAAGGATCGCATCGCCGAAGCCCATGCCGGTGGTACGACCACCATCGAAACTAAGACTGGTTATGGGCTCGACGTCCGTTCTGAGGTAATGGCCGCCCGCATCGCAGCCCAATATGTGGACGAGGTGACCTTTCTCGGTGCCCACCTTGTCCCACCGGGGCAAGACGCAGAAGCCTACCTGGATGAGGTAACTGGACCCATGCTCGAGGCGGTGGCACCCTCTGTGGGGTGGATCGATGTTTTCTGCGAGCGGGGGGCTTTCACTGAGGAACAATCGCGTCGCGTGTTAGCCGCCGGGCGGCAGAAAGGTCTTGGCCTGCGAGTTCATGGCAACCAGCTCGGCCCCGGCCCGGGGGTGCGCCTTGCTGTGGAAATGAACGCTGCCTCCGTCGATCACGTCAACTACGTCAGCGATGAAGACATTGCTGCCTTAGCAGCATCCGATACTGTGGCAACGGTTCTTCCCGCCTGTGATCTTTCCACTCGGGAGCCTTTGGCCCCAGCCCGCCGACTGCTTGATGCCGGAGTTTCAGTGGCTATCGCAAGTAACCTCAATCCCGGAACCAGCTACACCTCCTCAATGAACTTCTGCGTGGCCACGGCGGTTCTCCAGCAGCACCTGAGCTTGGATGAGGCCATCGCCGCCGCAACCATAGGCGGGGCTAAAGCTTTACGACGACACCCCGTTCAAGGTGGGTTGGACGCCAAAGGCCGACCCGCCAAAGGTGTCATTGCTGTTGGGGCGGCGGCGGATCTGCATGTACTCAGTAGCCACACTGCAATTAATCTGGCCTACCGGCCCGGTATGCCGCACACGTGGTGCACTATCCGCGCAGGGGAGATTGTTTACCAGGGATAAATGCGGCCCGAGCAATACCATCAGCTACATGGGATCGATCCCTGATGGCCTCAATGGGGAAGTACTGCCCCTGTAGTGTGAGTCTTTTGTGCTGTGTGTACCGTCCTAGATATTTGTGTTGGACACTGAAGTTCCCTCATGAGATGGCTAGAAGGAAACCAGGAGTTGGAACTGGCAATAAAACGGCTGTCGTTTTTGCACGGGATACGTAAAAGATGGCCTTTTGGTGCTCACGCCACCGACAGCATAGAAGATTCTCCGTAGCCTTCCAGGATGAAGTACAGACTCGGTGACGTTGGTTGTTGCGAATACTATGCCCGGTTACAAAGAAAAATTCCCCACCTGAATTCTCCTTCGCTAAAGCCGCTAATATTCTCGCCTTTAAACTTCACCTTCACCAGTAGATAGCGGTTTTGCTCCTATCGTTTTTTCAGAATATTTTTTCTTTTGCCCAATCTTCTCGGGCGGTTATCAAAGGTTCTTCCGGGGTTATACCAGCGTTTTATCACCAGACCGCTATCGTTTTTCTTCGGTTCTACAGGTTGGTTTATGAAGTCCTTCCAGATTGATATTCGAGTATGTAATCAAGCTCAACAGCTTAACCAGAGTTTCGATATGCGCTTGCGTAAAAAGCGCACAAAGGAGTTTTCTCGCATGTCAATGCTACTTATTGCACTAAACGCCGCAGGTATCGTCTTGTTGGTTTTTGCAATTTACTTGCCCCGCCATAAACAACACGATTTGGCGTTCGCCTTAATCGGCTTGAATGTAGGCGTCCATGTTGTTTGCACTGCGTTGCTCAATACGGATGCCGCATCAAGTCTTGGTTTCGGGCTTGGCCTCTTTGGTGTCCTTTCAATCATTCGACTCCGCAGCGCACAAATTTCCCAACGTGAAGTTGCGTATTATGTTGCGGCTCTAGCTATTGCCCTCATCACAGGTGGTGCAACAACCGAGGCGACAGCAGCCATTCTGGTAGCAGTTGTTCTTGGCGGTATCGCAATCGCAGAATACCTACCTCTGCTACAACCAGTTCACGTGGTGGAAGTTCGGTTTGACACTGCGATGCCTCGCGTTGATGACATCAAAGACGCTGCAAAAACCAAATTTGGTGTCGATCCAGTCGCAGTTTCTATCAGTAAAGTAGACGAGGTTGATGACCTGACGATAGCTCAACTTACCTATCGCGAAACACCAGCTATACGGTTGCCCAAAACCAATAGCTTTCGCGACGGCATTACGTCGAAAAGCACAGTAAACAGCCAACCGGTTGAAGTGGGGATCTGATGTCATCTTTAGTCCTACACGACCAGCTTGATTCGTTCGAGGCTGTCAGTTTGGCGGAAATTCTCGAAACTGCAGAACTACTCAACCGGGTTGACAGCAAATATTGCATCGCAATAGCGGATCTACCTTCTATTTTGGAACAGCTGGATCCACACACCCGGGTCTTGGAGATCAATTCACAACGCCGACACCGATACCATTCCGTGTACTACGACACGCCGGATCACGATAACTACCTAAATTCATTGCGACGTCGGCGGCGCGGTGTAAAGATTCGGCACCGGTGGTATGTCGACACGGATACTGCATTTTGTGAAATCAAAAAATCGGGGCCACGCCACAGCACCGAAAAGATCCGAATTTCTTGTGCAGTCGATGACGTTATTGCCGGTACGCTTTCTTACGAAAGCCAATGGTGGATAACGGAAAACACTGGGATACGGGGTTTGACCGCTCAATTGTGGAACAACTACAACCGAATCACGCTTTTGCTTCCCAATGGTCAGGGTCGTGCCACGATAGATCTCGATGTTACCTGGCATGACAGGCAGGAATCGGAACTGCAACTGATAGACCAAGCAATTATTGAAACAAAAACAACCGATGGTAGGTCGGAGATCAATCGGGTTTTACGCATGTGCGGCTACCGACCTGACGGGGTTTCGAAATTCGGTGCGGGAATATCCGCATTAGACCCACAGCTGCCACGAAATCGGTTCCATCGCAGTATCCGACAACATTTCCCGCACTTAACCAGTACCAACCGTAAAAACCAATGGAGTTCACCATGAATGCATTAAAACGAACATTCGCCGCAGCTTGTGCTGTTACGCTACTCAGCGCCTGTTCAGCCCCCGCAACGCCAGATCTGGTCTCTACCAATTCAACACAGCAATCCGCGAGCCAGATAGCTGGCGTGGCAGACACAGCAACTCTACGTTCAATAACGTCCGATTCTCGTTCGGAGAACAATCTGAGCGCACCAAGCAATAGTGACGAGCTGCGCGCAGGGTTAACAAATAAGGATCTACCTGCAAACAATGTCATCACAGAAGCCGGTATTTACCAACTATCGGGCGAGCTTAAATCGGGCTTGACCATTTCTGCTCCTGAAGATGCCGTCATTGTGCTGGAGCTCAACAACGCGAGCTTGTCATCGGAAGAGTCCGCAGGTTTAACTGTGACACAGGCGAAAACCGTTTTGCTGGACCTCACCGGTGAAAACTTCGTGACCGGTGCTTCAACGATGACGACTGACGATGACGTAAACGCCGCGATCCATTCAGCAGCAGATATCGCCATCGACGGTACCGGGACATTGAAGGTCACATCGGAAAAGGCAGACGGTATCAACACCTCTGGCGGGTTTACTTTCTTTGATGGAAATCTTGAAATTCAAGCTGGCGACGACGGAATCCGGGCTAAGGATTTTGCTCAAATCACCGGCGGTACCGTCGCCATAACTTCGGGTGGCGATGGAATTAAGTCGGACAATGAGGAAAATGAGGCACGGGGAGTCGTCGATATTAGCGGTGGCGATATATCCATCACTAGTGTGGCGGATGCTATCGACGCGGCCACAGACATCATTCTCAGTGGCGGTACCTTAGAATTAAAGACCACCGGGACGGATTCGAGCCCGCACGCGTTGAAAGCAGGAACTGTCGTTGTTATCGATGGGGCACAGGTAACAGCAGAATCAGCAGCTGACGGTATCAACTCCGATGGAAACATCTACATGGTTGATGGAAACATTACGGTCACGACGTTAGACGATGGGCTTAATGCGGTGCGCGATCTTAAGATTTTGGGCGGAACCGTTACTGTGACAGATTCCGTCGAAGCAATTGAAGCTCTCACAGTTACGATTAGTGGCGGTGACATCACGCTTCATTCCAGTGATGATGGCATAAATGCCTCCATTGATGATTCGATCGCTTCAGAAAATCCACGTCCTGCAATCTCTATTTCCGATGGAAACCTCACGGTCTTTGCCGACGCTGACGGTATTGACTCGAATGGTGAGTTTACAATCACCGGTGGAAACACTACTGTCATCGGACCGCAAACCCACGACAACGGTGCATTTGATGTTGATGGAGCCTTTTCGGTCACCGGTGGAACTTTGATCGGGATTGGAAACGGCGGAATGCCTCGGACCCCAGATGATGGACAAGGATGGATTCAACAGTCGATTTCCGTCGCGAAAGATGGAACAGTCATCGTCCGCGATTCCGAACAAGCACCAATCGTCAACTTCACCGCAGAAACCGATGCGACCTCACTGTTTGTTTCAGCGCCAACAATTGAGACTGGCAAAACCTACGAGATCGAGGCTGATGGCGAAACATACTCAACAACCGCAGGTGAGGCAACCGGTATCGGGATGGGACCACAGGGCAGCGGTCAGCCGCCCATGGGGCAACCGATGATGGAACCGCCAACAGGAAATATTCCTCCCGGCGTTATGAATGATCAGCGTCAGGCCGCACAACCATCATGAGAAATGTAGGGGGCTACCAAAGTTAGGGGGATTACCTTGACCCCTTTGCCCCCCACAACATAAATGGTGCCTGATTGAAACACTTATTAAAAAAGACCCAACCAATATGGTGTGGGTCCTTCATTACTGTCTCAACACAGTGTGCCCGAGGGGGGACTTGAACCCCCACGTCCGTTAGTAGGACACTAGCACCTCAAGCTAGCGCGTCTGCCATTCCGCCACCCGGGCTTTGGGTTTTGTTTTCAGCTGTTTTAGCTGGGCACTCGCTACACTTTAGGTCACCTAGCCATATATCGCAAATCCCCAGTATAATCGGATTTTTGCAGGTAGCGGTTCACCATTGTAATTGCTATTGTGTTAAGAATTATGGCCTCAAAAACTCCGTTTACACTGCGTCGTCTGCCTACTTGGTCATGGTTTGCCCCAGCGAATCCGCCAAGCACTATGTCCGTAACCCAGCCAGCCCGCGTTGAAAAATGGACGTCTGGAAAGCGCGTGGCTCTAAGCTTGCTGTTCGCATACCCGAGGGTAACGTTTTTACAAGTTCTAATTCTATGTATTAGTTCTGGTGTTAGTGCTTTTAGTGCGGTAGTTATTGGCAAGATTGTCGACTCCGCATTTGAAACTGGCGCGGCGGCGCAAATCGCATTTCCGTTGGCCATACTTATTGTGATTATGTTTTCGCAGATCCTCGGCGAGACTACCTCTGACGGCCTGGTAGATATAGGGATCGGCCGAGTGATACATGAAGTTAGGCTATTTCTTACTGAACGATTGTTGCTCTCCCCGGGATTAAATCAAAGTCCGGGAATGATTCTCAGCACCGTTGACACAGACGTCTCAACCTGCGCGGAAGTCCGTCAAATTTTGTCATTTCCGGTAGTTATGGTCGCATATGTTATTGGCGCTGCGGTGGCATTAGCACCATTATCACTAGTAATCGGGTTGCTATTACCTATCGGCGCTTTGCTGGTTGCCGTGGTAGCAGCATTTACCGCAAAACCGGTAACTCGTGTCTCGGCTGCGCGTCGACAAGCAGAAGCTGCCTTAACCGGGCTGGCAACTGATGTCGCTCAAGGTGCGCGGGTGGTGAAAGGACTTGGAGCAGTTGAAACGACCCGTAACCGGTTCAATGCTTCTAGCGAAACCGTGTTAGCAAAAATGATTACGGATGTGCGGGTATCAGTTTCACTGGAATTTGTGCGCCAATTTGTTCCCGCGATTTTGGGATTAATCACCATCGGATACGCGGCGATGCTCGCATATAACGACGCAATCGCCCCCGGCGAATTTTTGTCGATAGCGCTGCTTGGTCCTCCCGCGTTGCAGCATTTAGGGTATTCACTGAGCATGATGACGAGTACGTGGGCTCGCGCGGTGGCGGCAGGGGATAGGATAAGTAAGTTGCTAGCCGATTTGGACTCCAGTGCTCAGGAAAAACAGTCTGAAGCTGATCGAGAAAAAGCAGAAGAACTGGTGCGTAAGTTGGAGAAAAATCCTGGCCTGCATGTGTGGGCGTTAAGTTCAGAGAACTACGCAAATTATCACTTGCTGGCTACAGCTGATGGGGTTTTAGCTGCACCCCACGTAGTCAGTATTTTTGAGGGAACACTGGCGGACAACGTCAACCCACTGGGGGATCTACCACATGATGAAGTCTTGGCGGCACTGGATGCCGCAGCATGCGGCGATATTATTTCCAGGTTGGGCGGTATCGATGCTGACGGTAATTTGCCAACTACTCCGTTGGGCGAGGCTGGCTTGAATTTATCGGGTGGACAGCGTCAACGGGTGGCACTGGCGCGAGCTTTGGCGCGCAATCCACGTATATTGCTTTTCGACGAACCCGCTACCGGCCTGGATGCAGTCACTCTCGATACTGTGGTTCGGGCCATCAAAGAAAAACGTTCCGATCAAATTACAGTCGTCATGAGTGGCCGCAAGACATGGCGACAAGCAGCTAGGGAAGGAAATCGCAGATGAAAACGTCTACGGCGGATGCAATTTCCCCAGCAAGCCCTAGGGAGACCCTGCGCTATTTCGCAACGCTTCCTCATGCAATGAGTCGTAAATGGTGGCTTGGGATCCTGATTCTCGTCAGTATTTACTTGGTGTTTTATGTTCTGGAATCTACGATTCTCGGCTATTTTGTTGATGCGCTTTCTGGAACACCGTTGCCGGTGGTGGGTGAAGGAAAACCTGCAATTATTGCGTTAATTGGAATCGTTGCTACATGCACGATCTTAAACTCCGTGGTTAAAGCCTTGATCAATTACGTCATTGGCTTGAAATTGAGATTTGTTAGCATCGATCTTAAACGCGCCTGCTTGAGCTCGACCCTGCAATCACCGATCCCGGAAATTATGAGGTTGGGCACCGGTAATGTCATATCACGGATGACTAAGGACATTGACCAGCCCATTAACACCTTCAGCCACATTGGCATGCGGGTTTTGGTTTCAGCTTTCATTTTCCCATTCACGGCAATTTCCGTCATATTCATTGATCTCCGTTATAGTTTGGTCTTGCTCGCAGTATTTCTGTTGATCTTTCCCATCGCGCGCCGTTGGATTATGGCATTACCAGCTGTCACGAACGTAATGTCAGCTAGCGAAGCCCGCCGGAATTCGCTGGTGCTTGATACCCTTCGCGGATTGGAAACCATACGTGCTTTTTCGATTAGCAGGTGGGCACTCACAAGGATGAATAAGACAAGTTGGCAAGCGCTACAGGCAGGCGGTGATCGATTACCACACATCATTCGGTTACTTTTCCTAGCTCAATCTGCATTTGGGTTGTGGCTACTAGGAACTTTGGGGCTAGGAATATGGTTGGTTTCATCAGGTGAAATTTCGGCAGGTGCCGCTTCAGCAGCAGTTTTTCTCGTAGTTCGGGCCGAGGTCCAAGTCTTTAACGCCATGTTTTTCGCTGGCGACATTCAAGAAGGATTAACCCGTCTTGGCCGTGCGGTAGCGCTGGCAAAAATGACAGAGACAAAGCAAACTGTTGTCGCCCCTGATTTAACCAAAACAGTCGATGTAGTAATTAAGAATTTAAGCTATAGCTATCCTGATACTACATCACCAGCGATTCCCGACTTGTCTTTAACCTTAAAAGCGGGAACGACAACAGCACTCGTTGGGGCTTCAGGGGCAGGTAAATCTACCCTGGCTTCGCTGGTCACAGGCTTACTGCATCCAACTAGCGGAAGCATAACGGTTGGTGATGTGGATCTTCAAACGGTTTCTGATGTGTGGACGGCGCGCAACGTAACCTTGATTAGCCAGGAAGTTCACGTGTTCTCAGGAACACTGCGGGATGATCTTCTCATGGCGAATCCTCAAGCAACAGACGATGAGCTTCATGCCGCACTAGAAATGGTGGGGCTTGCTAAAGACTCTGTGAGCTTCAATAGGTCTTTTCCGCTCGGGCTAGATACCGAAGTTGGTGCGGGTGCAGAACCGCTGAATCCGGAGGTGCAACAACAAATTGCATTGGCACGGGTAGCGTTACGCCAACCGCACGTGCTGATTCTTGACGAACCTACGTCTGAAGCAGGTAGCGAGTACGCGGAATTAATTGAAGCTGCGGCACAGAAAGTCACCGAATCACGGACAGCCTTGGTTGTGGCGCACCGGCTTGACCAAGCCGTAGTCGCCGACCGGATTATTTTGATGGACCAGGGTGTCATTGTTGAGGACGGCACACACGATGAATTGCTTGCCCAGGAGGGGAGATATGCGCAACTTTTCGCGCGTTGGAGTGGCCATAGTCACAAGAACTAAGGTAAGAATGAATTCATGACGACTTACGCTAATGATCCTCGATTTCCCGGGCCGGATCCCTATGCGGCCTTGAAAAACTTGCCAACGTTTCCCTTGCATTCCGACGATTTTGAAAGCGGCGATAAACTCGACGAAAAGCACGCCGCGCCCTCCAATATTTCGCCACATCTTGCGTGGTCTGCACTTCCTGAAGGAACAAAATCCATCGCAATCACGTGTTTCGACCCGGATGCACCAACAGCCTCTGGCTTTTGGCACTGGGCAGCCTTTAATATTCCGGTATCGGTTACCGAATTACCAACTGGTGCAGGCAAAGCCGATGAGAAGCTCCTGGGACTCGATGAGGTTGTGACTCTGGGCTGTGATGCGCAGTTGAAGGGCTATTACGGTCCGCAGCCACCAGCGGGGCACGGTCCGCACCGCTACCTGTTTGCGGTGCACGCAGTGGACGTCGAAAAGCTCGATATTCCAGAAACCGCTACGGCGACGGTTCTCGGGTTCAATCTGTATTTCCACTCACTTGCTCGCTCAATCATTTGGGGCTGGTACCAGAATGACTAAAGACGCCGCCGTCACAATTCCCGTACCCATTCGTGTCGGTGGTGCGTTCATGGCAGTCGCTATTGTGCTTGCTATTTTCACTGCGGTGGAGGTAATAACCAACGGTTGGATGACACCATTTGAGGTAACTCCTCGGTTTTTAGCAATCGTTATTGCCGGTGCGGTTCTTGGGGCGTTTGCGACCATCAACCGGAATCAAAAGGCAAGCATTGTTCAGGTGGTTGCGCTCACGACAGCTCTGATTCTGGTGGTTGGCAGCCGGTTCTTGCCGCACATGGTGCTTATGGTATGGGATCAGTTTTGGCTTCCTGCCTACGCACTCTTGGCTTTTGCTTGTTCCCTTGCTATCCGTCGGGCAGTAACTCCAAAATAAGGCGTCTGGGCTCACAACCTATACTTCACCGCAACAAGAAAGCCTGCCCAAACACTCAACGAAATGCTGAGTTTTGGTCAGGCTTTTGCGTACCTTCTAATCCAGCGTCCACGGAAGATCGCTGCCGATTGCTTCCGTGATGCTGGATAATCCGTGGGCACGCAACTGTGCTGCTATGCCGAGGTGAATATCTCTAATCCAATCTGGGCCGCCGTAAATTAACCCGGTATATCCCTGCAGTAATGTTGCACCCGCTGCGATTCGTTCCCATGCTTGCTGAGGCGTTGAGACTCCGCCGACACCGATGAGCACAAGTTTTCCGCCAACCCTGGCGTATAGCCGCCGCAATACTTCCAACGCACGATCGGCAACAGGCGGACCGGATAATCCACCTGCACCTATGGCCGCTATTTCCGTCGCAGGAGTAGCCAATCCATCGCGGGAAATCGTGGTGTTGGTGGCGACAATCCCGTCAAGGGATAGTTCTTCAGCGAGATCTGCTACCGCGTCGACGTCCTCGTCGCTTAAGTCCGGTGCGATTTTGACCAATACGGGAACTTCGGTCGATTCCTGCACTGCGGCCAAGATCGGACGAAGTGATTCCACTGCCTGGAGATCACGCAATCCAGGGGTATTAGGCGAGGACACATTAACCACCAGGTAATCAGCCAAATCACCCAACAGTGAAGCCGAACGGCGGTAGTCAGCCACCGCCTCTTCTGCTGGAATGACCTTTGTTTTACCGATATTGATGCCAATTACGTCGGTAGTGGTACGCCGCCGCAGATTGTGTGCCACCGCTAACGCACCAGCGTTGTTAAACCCCATGCGATTGATAATCGCTTTGTCCGCAGGCAAGCGGAATAGTCGTGGCGTGGGATTTCCCGGCTGTGGTTGTGCCGTAACCGTCCCAAGCTCAGCGAAGCCAAAACCAACGGCGCCCCACGCGTCAGGGGAGTGCCCATTTTTATCGAAACCAGCGGCCAGCCCGAGTGGCCGGGGAAAGTGAACTCCGAAAACTTCCTGGGAAAGAATCGGGTCATCGACAACCAGGAGCTTCCGCAGGCTGGAAGCAACAATAGGAGTCTTTTGCATGCCGCTCATTCCGGTTGCGATAAAACCGTGGATTCGCTCTGGCGGCAGTTTAAACATTGCTTTGAGCGCAGCACTATATGCTTTGGTGCGTAATGGGTGCTGGTTAGTGAAAGTCATAATCAACCTTTGATCGAAACAAAATTGGTACGTTATGTAACCCGAAAACAACTAGTTACGGCGAAATGACCTGAAGCCCATCGCCGGATTCCGAAGCTGCCACCACGACGCCATCTGGCATGACGGTGAGCGCGTGAACATTGGAAGCGGATGCGAAGGTTGCAGTTTCTTCGCCAGTCCCGGCCGAAATGGAATAACTACGTATTTGATTATCACTGGTAGTAGCAACCCAGACTAACTGGTTTTTCTGATCCCACGCGGCCGTCCAGGGGGACTGACCGTGAGTGGGTGTGGTTTGCTGCAAGCGAATGACATCGTCGGCAAGATAGATTCCGAATTGGTTGCCAATCGCATCGGCAGCGATCGCCATGCCATTTTCGCCGCCGGCAATCGTGCCGACTCCTAGGCCTACCCGTAGCTTTGCCCCCAAGGTTCGTTGATCAACGTTGATGTTTTGAATCACGGTTGCGGTTCGATTAATCCGGTAAACCGCGTCGGGTTTGTCGCCGTTTGCCACTGCCAGCAACTGGTCTGTCGGATCGTCGACGGTTAACGAAGTGGCCGTACCTGATGGGTCAATAACAAGTAACTCGGTGCGATCGGACGCTCCTGCCACGATGTCACCTGAACGGGTTTTGACCGCGGTGCTTAACGGGAAATCTGCGGCGAATAGCTGTGTGAGTTTTTCCCCGGATTTCGTCGACGGAGAAAGCGCATAGACTCCATCTGGGCAGGCAAAAATAAACTCATCGGTGGCATTTCCGCCGGTCATATCGCTACAGGCGGGGTCAATAGTGACTATCTGCGGTTCGGATTTTTTAAATGCATCTAAGGTTCCTAGGGCTACAGTATCGGTTGCCCGAATAGCAATAACATCACCGATGCGTTCTAGATCCTCGACTTTCGAGTACTTCTCGGCCAGCGAAATTACAGTTCCCTCCGGATCCGAGTCGGCGGGGGAGACCGCAGGGGTGGCGTTGCCCATAGCTTCGGGAAGTTTTTCTTCCACAGATGGCGGATTACATGCAGTTAGTAATATTCCGAGGCTGCATGTGAGGAGGATTTTAGCTTTCACAATCTTCCAGACTAGCAGCTGCACACTTAGGGCCATTACCTGGTGTACGGTTAACGCTTGTGTTGAATCTAAGTTATGTCGCCCAAGGCATGGCCACGCCAGAAGTTTCGGACCAAATGTCGTGGTTACAAGTCATCGTGTTGTCGATCGTTCAGGGATTGACCGAATTTCTCCCCATCAGTTCTTCCGGGCATTTGCGGATTGTTTCGTCGCTGCTTTTTGGGCAAGACGCTGGAGCGTCGTTTACGGCTGTCGTCCAGCTCGGAACCGAAGCGGCGGTGTTAGTGTTTTTCGCCAAAGATATTTGCCGCATCATTATCGGTTGGGTTCGTGGTCTCTTTGGCAAAGAGCAACGTGGTTTTGATTATCGCATGGGCTGGATGGTGATCGTCGGCACACTTCCGGTGGCCATTATTGGTTTCTTGGCCAAGGATTATATCCGTGAAGTTCTGCGGAATATGTGGATCACCGCAACAGTTTTGGTCCTTTTCTCTTTCGTGTTTATCGCAGCGGAAAAGTGGGGGAAGAAGGAGCGCGACTACGATCAGTTGACCATGAAAGACGCGATCGTAATGGGACTTGCGCAATGCTTGGCGCTTATCCCTGGTGTGTCTCGCTCCGGCGGCACGATCTCTGCCGGCTTATTCGTTGGCTTAAACCGCGAGGTCGCGGCGCGATTTAGCTTTTTACTTGCAATCCCTGCAGTGCTGGCCTCTGGGTTGTTCAGTTTGCCTGACGCCTTTGCGCCTCAAGCCGGACTAGCAGCTAGCGGTGTGCAGCTTCTGGTCGGTACTGTGATCGCTTTTGCGCTCGGTTATGCCTCCATCGCCTGGCTATTGAAGTTCGTTTCGCACCATTCGTTCAGCTGGTTCGCCGCCTATCGCATCCCAGTTGGTCTGTTCGTTATGGCACTTTTGGCGGCAGGAATCCTCACGCCTTAAGCTGGAAGCCATGCATGCATGGCCACAACCTTCGACCCCGCCAGTAATTGGCGGCACTCCTGCCACGTTAAAGCTTTTCGATACCGCCGACGAGGTAATCAAACCCGTATCGGTGGCGGACAATCATGTTGGTATGTACGTGTGTGGAATCACTCCTTATGACTCCACACACTTAGGGCATGCAGCAACGTATCTGACGTTTGATTTGGTGTACCGAATGCTTGTCGACGCTGGTATTGCGGTCACCTACGTGCAAAATGTGACTGACGTTGATGACCCACTATTCGAACGCGCTGAACGCGATGGCGTTGATTGGCGAGAGTTGGGCACCAGCCAGATAGATTTGTTTCGTTCGGATATGACGGCTTTGTCGGTGTTTCCACCCAAGCATTATGTGGGCGCTATGGAATCTGTTCCGGAAGTCATCGACATGGTGCAACACCTTTTAGATACCGGTGCGGCGTATATTGTTGCAGACAGTGAATTCCCCGATATCTATGCATCGATTTCCGCTACTGAACAGTTCGGTTATGAGTCGAATTACGACCGACCACAGATGTTGGAGTACTTTGCCGAACGTGGCGGCGATCCCGATCGCGTCGGGAAACGTGACCCACTAGATGCTTTAGTTTGGCGGGCTGAGCGTCCCGGAGAACCAGCCTGGGAGGCGCCGTTTGGTGCTGGTCGTCCAGGTTGGCACGTGGAGTGCTCCGCCATTGCACGCAATCGGTTAGGCAATACCTTCGCCATTCAGGGGGGTGGCAAGGATCTGATCTTCCCACACCACGAATTTTCTGCCGCGCACTCCGAAGCAGTCACCGGTTGCAGTCGGATGGCACAACATTATGTCCATACCGGGATGATCGGATTGGATGGCGTCAAGATGAGTAAATCGCTGGGAAACCTGGTTTTCGTGTCAAAGTTGCGTGAAGCAGGCCATGAGCCCTCTGGAATTCGGTTGGGTGTTTATTCGGGGCATTACCGCAGTGATCGCGATTGGTCTGAGCAGGTATTAGCTGATGCCAACGCCCGGCTACAGTTGTGGCGAGACGCAGTAGCGATCGAGAGCCCAGTTCCTGCGGCCGCAGAATTGGTGGCTACGGTGCGTGCGCACTTAGCGAATGACCTTGATACCCCAGCCGCGTTGGCGGCGATAGATACCTGGGCGCGAACGGTACGCAAACAAGGTACGCGCCACGGTAATAACGATGCTGGGATTATAGTGACGAACTTGGTTGACGGGTTACTCGGCGTGAGGATTTAACCATGATTCCGGAGAACTTCACCGCAATGGTGGATGATTTCATAGCCACGTTGCGAACGTTTGCCAGTGGCGATTACCTGCGCGATGAGGATCGTGAGTTCTGGGACCAACCGTATAATCCAGACGTATTAAACGAGCTCGACGAGATCTTCCGCAACTACCTTTCGGAAGTTCCGACGATCGCTAGTTCATTAAATACCGACGAGGCCGGTGCCCAGACTGTCTTGACATCAATCCGGGAGCTATATCATCGAATTTCGGCTTTCAATGCCACCCATGCATACGCAGTCATAGAACCCGAAGAAGACGCGGAAATCAACGATATTCTGCGATGCATTTGGCGACATTACGGTGTAATTCCGGCAATGTTGGAATCCATACCGCACCTTTTCGACGACGACAACGACCCGGTAAACATTTTGTAGTAACTTATACTTCGTTAAGTTATTTTTAGCGAGGTGTTAAGGTGGGTATGTTCGGAAAGACTACCGCTGCAGCGGTGTTATTGACGTTACTTCCAGTCCCGGTGGTTCACGCTCACGAAGCCACTCCGGCGTGTCCAAAGGTGGCAATTGTTGCTGCTCGGGGGAGCGAACAAAACGAAGAAATCCAGCCGACAACCTATTCCGAAGCTGCGCCCCAAGAGTTTTCTTCCACCGGTTTTGAAGGACCAAATATTCGAGGATTGCTGCAACATGCCGAATCGCGGTATTCCCAGGCACACCCCATGGTGTCGTTATTGAAAAACGTAGACGTGATTGACCTCAACGATGATATTTACCCAGCGGAACTCTATTTACCTGCGATTGCAGAAAAAGGGGAAGAGGTTAGTTTTGCCGAAGCTGCAAAGCGCCTGATCGGCATTGTGAGCAAGCAGTCACCAGACCGCATTATCCACACTGCGGTCACCGGCCTGGTCGAAGGCATGAAACACGCAAAAACGGCTGTTCCGCGCTATATTTCCGACTACGAACAGCACACCAATTGCCGCCCGTCATATATCTTGGTTGGTTTTAGCCAAGGCGCATTGCTGTTATCAAATTTAGAAAAGTTCTTCGCCGCAACAGGTCGACTAGCAGGCGTGGTGTATATCGGAAATCCGCTATTAGAAAAGAATCACCACCACGGCTTGGTGATTGGTGGCCCAGAATCCGGCACCGGACTATTAGGAGTCGTCGGCGAGCGCATCCGAGGCGAATTAAGTTTTGCCAAAGACGTTGATTACGCCGATGTTCCACGAATAAACGTCTGCCAGCGTGGTGATTTCGCTTGCGATACCACCGTCCATTCATTGTCGGCCTCTGCACGCAGCCGCGGCGGTATCCACAACAGCTACTTCCAAGAAGAAACCAAAACACCGGAAGAGGATTTAGCTGCGGATGAGCTTGCGAAATTGATTACCTCTCAAAGGTGAATATTATTCCATATCCGAACAGTGCAAGGCGAGTGGTGTTTGACCTTTGATTTCGGCGCCTTTAAGCGTCGAAAAGCAGGGCTAACACCTGGCAGTAACCGAAGCTTAATTGCTTAAAACTCCAGTTTCCGGACTAAGCTGTCTACCCGATGACTACGCAGTGTGACACCCTTCCATTAAAATCCACCGCTTTCCTTGACGCCCTACAGTCAACTGTCCTTATTGGGGACGGCGCCATGGGCACTCAGCTGCAAGGATTCGACCTTGACGTCGAAACTGATTTCCTCGGGCTTGAGGGCTGCAATGAGATTCTCAATGAAACCCGGCCAGATGTGGTTGCAAGTATTCACCGTTCATATTTCCTCGCAGGCGCAGATTTGGTGGAGACAAACACCTTTGGTTGTAATCTGCCCAACTTAGCGGACTACGGCATCGCAGATAGATGCGAGGAACTAGCGCATAAAGGCGTGGCGATCGCTAAATCTGTAGCAGAAGAATTAGGCCCTGGCCGTGAGGGTATGCCTCGATTCGTGCTGGGTTCGCTGGGGCCTGGAACCAAGCTGCCGTCACTTGGTCACGCCTCATTTAAGGATCTCAAGGAGTATTACCGGCTGGCTGCACGCGGAATGCTAACAGCAGACGCAGATGGCATTTTGGTAGAAACCGCACAAGATCTACTCCAAGTAAAAGCCACCATTCACGGCTGCTACGAAGCATTTGCTGAGTTCGGTTATCGGATTCCCATCGTATGTCACGTCACGGTGGAACAAACCGGAACGATGCTGCTGGGATCGGAAATTTCGGCAGCTTTAACCGCTCTAGAACCGCTCGGGATCGACATGATTGGATTGAATTGCGCCACCGGCCCGGATGAAATGAGCGAACACTTACGATATCTGTCAAAGAATTCGGAGATACCCGTATCTGTTATGCCCAATGCCGGCCTACCAGTACTTGGCAAAGACGGCGCAGTTTACCCATTGGAACCTGCCGGTTTAGCCACCGCTTTGAAAACCTTCGTTGAGGACTACGACTTGGCAATGGTTGGCGGTTGTTGCGGTACCACACCCGAACACATCACAGCCGTACGTGATGCAGTGATTGGCACTAAAGATGAGTTGGGCGCGGTGCCAGCCCAACGGGTTGTATCCCCATCTGATGCAGTTTCGTCGTTGTACACCACCGTAAATCTGACCCAAGACACCGGGATAACCATGATCGGTGAACGCACTAATGCCAATGGGTCTAAAGCGTTTCGCGAAGCGATGCTGGCAGGTGACTGGGAAACCTGCATTGATATCGCAAAACAACAAACCCGTGATGGTGCACACATGCTCGATTTATGTGTCGATTACGTCGGTCGAGACGGTAGGGAAGACATGGCCCAGTTGGCATCCTTGCTGGCCACCAGTTCCACGCTTCCGATAATGATCGACTCTACGGAACCTGAGGTCATTCGGGTTGGTTTGGAACATTTGGGGGGCCGGTGTGCGGTCAACTCCGTTAATTTTGAGGACGGCGATGGCCCCGATTCGCGGTACCAGCGAATCATGGCGCTGGTCAAACAGCATGGAGCTGCCGTGGTGGCGCTTACCATTGACGAAGAAGGCCAAGCGCGTACCGCCGAAAAGAAGGTGGAGATTGCCGAACGGCTAATCGCGGACATCACGGGAACGTGGGGGCTGGCGGAAAAGGACATCATTGTCGATACTTTGACCTTCCCTATTTCTACCGGCCAAGAAGAAACCCGGCGCGACGGCATCGAAACCATCAACGCTATTAGGGAACTAAAAACCAGGCATCCTGAGATTCACACGACGCTTGGGTTGTCTAATATCTCCTTTGGATTGAATCCGGCTGCACGGCAGGTACTTAATTCGGTGTTTTTGCATGAGTGCATCGCGGCTGGCCTTGATTCGGCGATCGCGCATAGTTCCAAGATTCTGCCGATGAATCGGATTGACGATAGGCAGCGCGAAGTCGCCTTGGATATGGTTTATGATCGGCGTCGGGATGGGTACGATCCGCTCCAGGTTTTCATGGAGTTGTTTGAAGGGGTTTCGGCGGCAGATGCGAAGGATGCCCGGGCTGAGGCCTTGGCGGCGTTGCCGCTTTTTGAGCGGTTAGCCCAGCGGATCATTGATGGCGAGAAGCAGGGTATTGAGCAGGATTTGGACGCCGCAATGACCGAAAAATCGCCTATTGAGATCATTAATCAGGACCTATTGGGCGGAATGAAGACAGTTGGTGAACTGTTTGGGTCGGGGCAGATGCAGTTGCCGTTTGTGTTGCAGTCTGCGGAAACCATGAAGCATGCGGTTGCGTATCTGGAGAGCTTCATGGAGGCTTCGGATGATTCCGGTTCCAAGGGAACAATGGTTATTGCCACGGTTAAAGGCGATGTTCATGATATCGGCAAGAACTTGGTTGATATTATTTTGAGCAATAACGGCTATAACGTGGTCAATATCGGGATTAAACAGCCGATTGCGACGATTATGTCTGCGGCCCGGGAGCACGGTGCGGATGTGATTGGAATGTCCGGGTTGTTGGTGAAGTCCACGGTGGTGATGAAAGAAAACCTCGAAGAGATGAATTCCCAACAGGCACACGATATTCCGGTAATTCTTGGTGGGGCTGCATTGACACGTACCTATGTGGAGCATGATTTGGATGACATTTATAACGGTGATGTCCATTATGCGCGGGATGCGTTTGAGGGATTGCGGTTGATGGATGAGATCATGGCGGCGAAGCGCGGTGAGGGGCCGGATCCTGAAAGCCCTGAGGCTATTGCGGCTAAGGAGAAGAAGGCGGAGCGCAAGGCTCGTCGGGAACGGTCGTTGCGTATCGCGGCGGAGCGTAAAGCTCAGGCGGAGCCGGTGGTTGTTCCAGAGCGCTCCGATGTTGCAGTGGATGTTCCGGTAGCTACACCGCCGTTTTGGGGCACGCGGATTGTTAAGGGGCTATCGGTGGCGGAGTATTTGCCGATGCTTGATGAGCGAGCGTTGTTCATGGGGCAGTGGGGGCTTAAGTCCAGTCGCGGTAATGGGCCTGACTATGAGGCTTTGGTGGAGCAGGAGGGTCGGCCACGGTTGCGGGCGTGGTTAGACCGGCTGAAGTCCGCAGGTATCCTGGACCATTCAGCTGTGGTCTATGGTTATTTCCCGGCAGTCAGTAATGGCGATGTTGTAGAGATCTTGGCGCAGCCTACCCCTGATGCAGATGTGGTTGAGACTTTTAGGTTTCCACGGCAGCAGCGTGGCCGGTTCTTGTGTATTTCGGATTTTATCCGAAGCCGCGAGTTGGCCGAAGCCACTGGACAGGTTGATGTCATGCCGTTTCAATTGGTGACGATGGGGCAGCCGATTGCGGATTTCGCCAATGAGCTTTTTGCCGCCAACGATTATCGGGATTATCTGGAAGTCCATGGCATTGGTGTGCAGCTCACCGAGGCGTTGGCGGAGTATTGGCATGCCCGGGTGCGTTCGGAATTGGCGTTGTCGGATGGTACCCATGCGGGTGATGCTGATGCTGCGGATACGGTGAGGTTTTTTGATTTAGATTATTTGGGTGCGCGTTATTCTTTTGGTTACGGCTCGTGCCCCGATTTGGAGTCGCGGATTGGGATGATGCGGTTGCTCAACCCCGAGCGGATTGGTGTCACGCTTTCTGAAGAATTGCAGTTACATCCGGAACAATCCACGGATGCTTTCGTGCTGTATCATCCAGAGGCTAAATACTTTAATGTCTAAACGGCATTAGCTTTACGACGCCCCCAGCTGGCTATTATTCACGGTTAGCGGGGGCGTTACTGTTCCTGTTACGTCTACAATTTAGAAGTTGAAAGTCAGGAATTTATTGTGAACCAACAAGTTCCTCACAGTCAACAGATGTAGTAATAGTTTCATGTGTGCATTGTTCGTTGACCGAGCTGGGAGAATTGTGGGAGCTGCTTAGCGTACTGTTCGCAGGAAACTCTCACGAGGTGGCACCAAGATTTGTGGTTCAAAAATATCGGGACTTAAGGGAATTAGACCCCTTTGGTGGAGTGGCTCTGCCAACTGAGCTAAAGTCCCATCAGTGGTTTAGCCAAAGTATAAGATCCCTGTGATAGTTTCGAAGAGAACTTCAGTGGGATTTTTGAAAGGAAATGCGAAGAATCGTGGGCTTAGAACAGCTTTTTATGGCAGAAAACCTCGTGCCATTGGTTGTGGGAATCATCGCAGTGGTGGTCATCATTAAGGTAATCAGTAGCGTGATTAAACGTATCGTGTCGATTGCTGTGGCCGCAGTTATCATTGGTGGCGGACAACAAGCCGGAGCGTTTGAGGGGCTCGGGGCGTTAAGCCATTTCTTCTCTTAATCGATAAGCTTTTCATTAATTTGCCCGGCGATGGTTTCCACTGAATGATTAGGTTCTATGGATGCGGTTTTATGGGACATGGATGGAACGCTGATCGATTCAGAACCGTTGTGGGAAATCGCAACGTATGAAATGAGCGAATCGCTCGGGCGGAGGCTTAGTCCTAAGCTGCGTGCGTTGACGGTGGGCGGTACTTTCCGTAACACAGCTGATATTTGTGCCGAGCATGCTGGGGTGACCCTGACTGAAGCTGATTACGGTCGTTTGCAACGCACGATGTTCGATCGGATGGCGGAGCTTCTAGTTCAGGCCCGGGTTAATCCTGGTATCCATCAGTTGTTGGCGGATGTATCTGAGGCTGGGATTCCTATGGCAGTGGTGACGAACACGCCACGAGAACTTGCAGAACCAGCGATATCAGCGATTGGTGCGGGTTTCTTTTCTGCGGTGGTATGCGGAGACGATGTGTCTGATGGTAAGCCGGATCCGCTGATCTACCGAACTGCGGCGGCGGTACTTAAGGTACCTACTTCCCGTTGTTTGGTGTTTGAAGATTCCACGACGGGAATGACCGCCGCTTATCGAGCGGGCTGTAAGGTTGTTGCGGCACCTGGGTCTGCTGAGACCAGGCCGCCTGGCACTCAGATTATGACGCCGCCCACGTTTGTGGGGGTGACGGCTGTCAAACTGCGCCACTGGTTTGAAGCTATGGAAGAATTACCAAAATGAAGAACTTTGATACCCTCTATTCCGAACTTCACCAACGAGTAGCCAAGCGGCCAGAAGGTTCGGGTACGGTTGCTGCCATTGACAAGGGTGTGCACCACTTAGGGAAGAAAGTAATCGAAGAGGCTGGCGAGGTGTGGATCGCTGCTGAGTATCAAACGGATGAACAGTTAGCCGAAGAAATCTCTCAATTGTTGTATTGGACCCAGACGGTCATGATTGCACGTGGCATTAGCCCAGAAGATGTTTATAAGTATCTCTAGTCCTAGTCAAGGAAGTTCCATGCTCAAGGTCGCCGTACCAAATAAAGGGTCCCTGTCCGAAGCTGCCGTTGAGATCCTCAAAGAGGCTGGTTATTCCACCCGAGGTGATTCCAAAGCGCTGACAGTGGAGGATAAGACCAATAATGTTGAGTTCTTTTTCCTCCGCCCCAAAGACATAGCGATATATGTTGCCAACGGACAGTTGGATCTTGGCATCACTGGTCGGGATCTCGCGGCTGATTCGTTAGCCGAAGTACAAGAAGTTCTTACGCTTGGATTTGGATCATCCACTTTTAGGTATGCGGCACCGGCGACAGAAGACTGGAGCGTCGATAAGCTTGAAGGCAAGCGCATTGCTACCTCGTATCCTAATCTCGTTCGCAGTGACTTAGCTCGGCGGGGGATTAGCGCTGAGGTGATTCGTCTTGATGGAGCGGTTGAAATTTCCATCAAACTCGGGGTGGCTGATGTGATCGCCGACGTCGTTTCTACTGGTCGCACGTTGCGTAAACAAGGATTAGCGCCTTTTGGGGAACCGCTAGTTGATTCCGAAGCAGTTGTGGTCGTCCGGCGCGATGCGGTGATCTCGCCGGATATGCAGGTGTTGTTGCGACGGATAGAAGGAATTTTGCATGCGCAAAATTTCCTCATGCTTGACTATAACGTTGAGCGTCGACTTCTCGATCAGGCAACCACAATTACTCCTGGGATTTCGGGACCAACAGTTTCTCCGCTAGCTAATGACAAGTGGGTCGCGGTACGCGCGATGGTGCCGAAAAAGCGCGCCAATTCGATCATGGATCAACTGGCGGATATCGGTGCGCAAGCTATTCTCGCTTCTGAGATAAGGATTGCCCGGATCTAGGCATCAGTGCGTTGTAACTTGTAGTCCACGGGGTGGATTTGGTGGCGTAAAGCACCCTCGCTTTTCGACGACCCGGGAGTTTCGTCGGTATTTATTTAAAGGTTTTAAAAGCCGTTTTATTCGGCGATGTGAAATAAACCCGTGTACCTAAAAATATTTATTTAAAACAGGTTTATCGGTGATAAATAGGAGAAAATTTTCCGGACGGCGTCGTATATAGATTGTGGTCTAATTTGGCGTAAATCACATGCCAAATTTATGGGTTATGGTTATAGTAGTAGTTGGTACCTAGGATAAATAAAAAATAATTTTAACAACCAACAATACATTTAATTAGTGAATTTATTTATCGCATAAAAGCTGTTACTACTAAATATAAATTGCCGCTGTTGACCGTTAGAAACCGTGGTGGAAATTACGGTGCAGGTAACAGCAAAATTTTGTGGAGGACACTGCTTATGATTGTGCTACACATTGCCATCGTATTAGCTGCTATTGTTCTTGGTGCACGTTTGGGATCCATAGCCATCGGTTTTGCCGGTGGTTTAGGTGTGTTGCTACTTGGTCTTACCGGGGTTGCAGTAACCCGAGACGACATCCCCTTCGACGTTATCGGAATCATCATGGCTGTAATTGCGGCTATTGCCGCAATGCAGCGCGCTGGTGGTATGGATTACTTGGTGTACCTGGCGGAGCGGTTATTACGGAAAAACCCTAAATACGTCACGTATCTGGCTCCACTGGTCACCTATTTCATGACACTTTTCGCAGGAACTGGGCATACCGCATTCTCAACACTTCCGGTGATTGCGGAAGTTGCGAAGGAAGGGCGTGTGCGTCCATCCCGCCCGCTATCAATTGCGGTGGTTGCCTCCCAGTTAGCGATTACTGCCTCGCCGATTTCAGCTGCGGTGGTGTTTATGGCCTCGATCTTGGAGCCAATGGGGGTGGGTTATCTGCAGTTACTGAGCATCGTCATACCGTCGACGTTGCTTGCCATCTTCCCAACTGCTTTTATCACCAACCGGCTAGGCAAAGATCTTGATGAGGACCCAGTTTACCGTTCTCGGGTGGAGAAAGGTTTGGTATCCACTCCGAAAATCTCTACTTATACTCCAACGAAGCAAGCAAAGCTTTCAGTTGTTCTATTCCTCATCGCCATCGTTTTGGTGATGTGCTATGCCACATTGATTTCCGAGCAAGTTGGATTAATTACCGATCCGACGTTGCCTCGTAACGAAGCGATTATGTCGCTGATGTTGGGCACTGCGGTTGTGATCACAATCTTGTGCAAACTGCCACCAGACGAAATCTTAAGCACCCAGGTGTTTAAGTCTGGTATGTCCGCGTGCGTCTGTGTTATGGGCGTCGCCTGGCTAGGCACCACGCTCGTGAATGCGCACATTGAGGATATTCAGGCGTTGTCTGGCGACGTTCTTAATCAGTATCCGTGGCTACTGGCAGTTGTTCTCTTCTTCGCCGCAGCGTTGCTGTACTCGCAAGCTGCAACGACCAAAGCATTAATGCCTGCCGCGCTTGCCGTTGGTGTGAATCCGTTAACCGCAATCGCTGCATTTGCTGCGGTGTCGTCCCTGTTTGTGTTGCCAACTTACCCAACGTTGCTTGCTGCGGTGGAGATGGACGATACCGGATCAACAAAGATTGGTAAATATGTCTTTAACCACTCGTTCATAATCCCTGGAACTGTGTGTATTTTCCTTGCGGTTATATTTGGTTTCATTTTTGGCAAGCTCGCCGGATTATAGCCAGCATGTTTGCTAGTTGCACGGCCTTCATACGTCGTTAAGCATCCTTGCTGATGCTGCAAAACATTTCGATGAAACTGACGTATCCTTGGGTCGTGTGGCTCACCCTACACCCCATCCCACCAAAGTAGAAAGACACTACATACACATGTCACAGTCACCGGAATTTCGTATCGAAGTTGACCTGCTTGGCGAAATGGAAGTAGCCAACTCTCACTACTACGGCATCCACACCCTCCGCGCGATTGATAATTTCCCGATCTCAGGAACCACGATCAACGACATTCCTGAGTTCATCCGCGGAATGGTTCAAGTCAAAAAGGCAACTGCGATTGCCAATCACAAGTTGCGGGCTTTGCCTAAAACGAAGCGTGATGCGATCATTTGGGCTTGTGATCAAATCTTGAATGATGGCCGCTGCATGGATCAGTTTCCCATTGATGTATTCCAGGGTGGTGCTGGCACCTCGTTGAATATGAATACCAACGAGGTTGTCGCAAACCTGGCTCTTGAGCATTTGGGGAAAGAAAAGGGCGATTATGATGTCATCAACCCCAACGATGATGTCAACATGTCGCAATCGACCAACGACGCCTATCCCACAGGTTTCAGGCTTGGCCTGTACGAATGCATGACGCAGCTCATGGATAAAATTGATGCTCTGGAAGCGGCATTCATGGCAAAGGCTGATGAATTTGCTGACATTCTCAAAATGGGGCGAACGCAGCTGCAGGATGCGGTACCAATGACCTTGGGTGGTGAATTCAAGGCTTTCGCTCTTAACTTAGGGGAGGAGCGCAAGGTTCTGGAAAATGCAGCTAGTTGGTTACTTGAAGTTAACCTCGGTGCAACAGCAATCGGCACTGGGCTTAACACTCCTGCAGGTTATCGGGATGCAGTAATTGAAGCGTTGACTGAGGTGACTGGACTTGATATTCAACCGGCTCCAGATCTTATCGAAGCGACCAGTGATACCGGTGCCTACGTTCTTACCCATTCTGCTGTGAAGCGTGCCGCCATGAAGCTGTCTAAGATTTGCAACGATCTACGTTTGCTTTCCTCTGGTCCGCGGGCAGGACTTAATGAGATCAATCTTCCAGAGCGGCAGGCGGGTTCGTCCATTATGCCAGCCAAAGTTAATCCCGTGATTCCGGAGGTTGTAAACCAGGTATGTTTCAAGGTTTTCGGAAACGATGTGACTGTTACAATGGCGGCTGAGGCGGGCCAGCTGCAGCTGAATGTCATGGAGCCAGCCATCGGGCAGGCGCTGTTCGAGTCGATTACTATCCTGGGAACCGCAGTCGATACGCTTCGGGAAAAATGCGTCATCGGCATAACTGCTAATCCAGAGGTCTGCCGTGGCTATGTGGAAAACTCGATTGGCATTATCACCTATCTCAACCCATTTATCGGCCACCACAACGGGGATCTCATCGGTAAAGAAGCAGCTCAAACTGGCAAGTCAGTACGTGAGCTTGTGCTCGAAAAAGGCCTGATGGACGAGGAAACGCTCAATGAAGTTCTCTCCCCAGAAAACTTGATGCGTCCAACCTTCCACGGCACGTTGTACGCGGAAGACTAAAAGTCATAGCATTCGCACACCGGCCCTAATCAGTGAATAAAACTGGTTGGGCCGGTTTTCCACATGCATGCAGTCTTTGACGCGGTACATTTAAACTGTCATCCACTCTCTATCGAAAGGTCACCACCACTTATGGCCACCGACGTCGAAATTGCCCAAGCGCATGTCCTTCAACCCATCAGTGACATAGCCGAGAAAATCGGGATCCCAACCAGCGCCCTCATTCCTTACGGCACAACCAAAGCAAAAGTGGATATCACGGCCGCATCACCCGCACCTCGCGGAAAGCTGGTGTTAGTCACTGGAATCTCGCCGACACCAGCAGGGGAGGGAAAATCCACGGTACTTATTGGTCTGGCAGATGCTATTGGACTCACCGGAATAAAAACAGCAGTAGCAATCCGGGAGCCGTCTTTAGGCCCGGTTATGGGAATCAAAGGAGGTGCCGCCGGCGGCGGATACTCGCAGATAGTCCCAATGGAGGACATTAATCTTCACTTCACAGGCGACTTTCATGCGATTACTGCAGCGAACAACACCCTCGCCGCAATGATTGACAATCATATTCATCACGGTAACACTCTTGGTATTGATCCCCGCTCGATCACCTGGCAACGGTGTCTAGATGTTAACGACCGCAGTTTGCGTCATGTCGTGACCGGTTTAGGCGGTATGGCACATGGGGTGCCAACAGAGACAGGTTTTACCATCACTGCCGCCAGTGAAATAATGGCCGTTTTGTGCCTGGCCACCTCTCTTGCTGATCTGGAATTGCGGATCGGAAACATTGTTGTGGCACAAAGTTACGACAAAAAACCGATTACAGCTCGTGACATCAACGCCCATGGCGCGTTAACTGCGTTATTAAAAGACGCGATCAATCCCAATCTGGTTCAAACCTTAGGCGGGACACCTGCGTTTGTGCACGGCGGCCCGTTCGCAAACATAGCCCATGGATGCAATTCGTTAATCGCGACAGAAACCGCATTGACTTTTGCTGATGTCGTGCTGACGGAAGCTGGATTTGGCTCCGACTTGGGAGCTGAAAAATTCTTCGACATCAAAGCCCGCACTGGTGGGCTTAACGTAGATAGCTGCGTTATCGTGGCGACTATCCGTTCCCTTAAACACAACGCCGTCGACAGAACCGATGACGAAAAGCTCTTAGAACAAGGCATCTGTAACCTTGAACGCCATGTGGCTAATATTCGGAAGTTTGGAATCGAACCAATCGTTGCACTCAACGAGTTTTCCGGTGACAGCAGTGCGGATATAGCCTGGATGACCCAGTGGGCAAAGAACTTCGGGGTGACACTGGTTCCAGTGTCCGTATGGCAAAACGGTGGTGAAGGGGCTAACGATCTAGCGGCGGCGGTGGTCAACTCCCTAAGTGGTGGCACTGCACATCCACTGTACGAACCAGAAGACGGTATTGAAAAATCAATTGGCACCATAGCCACGGAAATCTATGGTGCCAACGACGTCGTATGGTCTAAACAAGCACGAAAAGATCTGGCATTTTTACAGGAAAATGGCTGGGACACCCTTCCAGTCTGTATCTCAAAAACCCAGTATTCCTTCAGTGATGACCCGACACTACTTGGTGCTGCAACAGGGCATACCCTCCATGTTCGCCAGCTTTTACCTCGCATCGGTGCAGGTTTCGTTGTTGCATTAACCGGCGATGTCATGACAATGCCCGGACTGCCAAAGAAACCAGCCGCCGAAAACATTGCGGTGCGCGATGAAAAAATAGTCGGCTTATTTTAGGCCTAGGTGGTTAAAACCTTCATATGGGGCACCATCAATATGGGCGGTGGGTGCCCCATATGAAAAACAATCCTCAGTCAGCAAACACCAATCCATCAGGGATGAGATGGCGGCGGGTTATCACACCTAGTTGTTGTTTTTAAGACTCCGCGTTGTATTTATCCCAATTTCGCTGCGCCTCTAACCAAAAACTCTGATTTTGATCGAAGACAGCAGCTAGCCTTTTGGATAAATTCCAAGTAACTGATTGCTTACCAGCAACGAACTGTACCAACATGGCTTCCGCGACATAGAGCTTCTTTGCGGCATCGTAGAATGAAATGCCCTGTGGATCGAGATAATCCTCTTTTAACACAATGCCAGGGTGGCGCGGAGCTGACATGAAAACAAAATCCTCCCTTGCTAAGGTAACACTTCTTCTAATTACCTAAACCTAGGGACTATAGTAAGTGGAGAAACTGCGTCATACCAGCAAGGTTAGGCTTTACTCCTGTTTCTGTGCTAGGTAAGGCAAAGCTGGGGGAGTGCCACCAAACTCTGGGCAAAGACTTTGATGCGGACACCAACCACATAGCTTCGACTTCTTCGTCCGAAAAAACCCACTATCAACATCCATGAGGATCTTTGACCATAATTCGGCTAGATCGCGTTCAAAAAACTCTAGTTCCTCTTTACTGGGAACAAGAAAAAGCGAATCAGCCACTTTTAAATACATGAGTCGTAATTGGTGCGGTATCACACCATGAATCCGCCACCACGCTAGGGCATAAAACCTCATTTGAAACTGCGCCTGCGCACTATATTGCGGCAAAGGTTTCTTGCCAGTTTTATAGTCAACAACCCTAATTTCCCCTGTTGGGGCGATATCAACCCGATCGATAAAACCACGTACCGGCACACCATTAGGCAGGATGGTATCAATGTACATTTCACACGCATGAGCATCGAAACCCTGTGGATTCTCCATTTCAAAATACCCGCGCAATAACGAGCGGCATTCAACCAAAAACTCCAACACATCCGGAACTAACTCAACTAATTCTGGATCTTTGGCACACATCATCGCCCAATTTGGCTTCAATCGTTTAACTGCCGCTGGATACGTGCGATCCTCCCGTGACCACCCATGCATGTCCTCTAAACAAGCATGGACTAGTGTTCCTTTTACCTGAGCAACTGTTTTGGGCTCCGGTAATTTATCGATTGCCCGAAAGCGATACAGGAGGGGACATTGTTGATAGTCACTCGCGCGGGATGGGGATAATGCTAGTTTCACATCAACCCACCTTATCGGAATACACTAATGAATCATGATTTGGGATTTCATCAGTTACATCGCAGCAAGCCCCAGCTCCTTCCACGCTGCCGACCAAGGTGCCACACTTCTCAGGGCCGCAGGGTTTAGCCCTGTGGTAGAAACTGAGCAATGGAACGCTGAACCAGGCGGACACTATCTGATCCGTGACGGCGCCCTCATGGCGTGGTTCGTTCCCGAAACCGCTGGCCCACAATCAGGATTTCGGATTGTCGGCGCACACACTGATTCACCCGGATTCAAACTGAAATTCAACGGCAACTCCACCGCCTTTGGCTTCAACCAAGCAAACGTCGAAGTATATGGCGGCCCAATCATACCGAGCTGGTTTGACCGGGAACTGGTACTCGCTGGCCAAGTATGTTTGGCAGACGGAACAACAAAACTGGTTGCAACACCACCTCTACTACGCATTCCGCATTTGGCCATCCACCTAGATCGCAGTGCTAATGAATCTTTTAGCCCGGATAGACAACGCCACCTCATGCCAATTTTCGGAGTCGACCCAACAGTTAACCTCATGGACATCGTCGCCGAATCAGCAGGAGTGGGACACAACCAAATCCTAAGCCACGACTTAATCACCACAGACGCACAACCCGGAGAATGCTTTGGCATTAAGTCACAGCTAGTCGCGGCTGGCCGATTAGATAACCTAAGCTCCGTTTTCGCGGGAATAACCGCTTTGATCCAAGCGGCTCAGGATATTGTCATTGACGGCAGCGGCGGGGACGATGTACTCGTCTTAGCCTGCTTCGATCATGAGGAAGTCGGATCCCAGTCTGCAACCGGTGCTGGCGGTCCACTATTGGAGGATGTACTACTTAGAACGGCCACTCAACTCGGGGCTAATACAGACGAACACAAACAAATGCTACAGCGCTCCTTCTGTGTCTCCGCTGATGCTGCACATTCCATCCACCCCAACTATTCTTCCCAGCACGATCACGAGAATTTCCCAATACTTGGACACGGACCAGTTTTAAAAATTAACGCAAATCAGCGATACGCTTCGACTGCCCCTACACAACAGCGGTGGTTATCCACCTGCGCAGCTGCCGGAATAACCTCACAAGTGTTCGTCGGCAACAACTCAGTACCATGTGGTTCAACCATCGGACCAATCACAGCAACAAGACTCGGGATCCCTACAGTCGATGTCGGAATCCCTCTCTTAAGCATGCACTCCGCACGAGAGCTATGCCACACAACTGACCTCGAACAATTCACCAGTGCGCTAACCACATTCTTTGTCATCTGATCGAGTCAACACAGGAGTATCATTTCCCCAACGACTCATCTCCACTGGCTGCCTATTACAACAAAAACACGTCTCTAAAGACCTTTCTGGTAGGTTAAACGCTCATGGCATATTCAGGACCCTTTCAACCCGGCGACCGCGTACAATTAACCGACCCCAAACGACGACATTCCACCATCATCTTGGAAGAAGATGGCCAGTTTTTCACCCACAAAGGCGTCATTAAACATAACGACATCATTGGCGCCGATGAAGGAACCGTCGTCAAAAGCGAACAAGGCACTGAATACCTCTGCTTCCGGCACCTCATGGTCGACCATGTACTATCCATGCCACGTGGCGCAGCCGTTATCTACCCGAAAGACTCCGCCCAGATCCTCGTCGAAGGCGACATTTTTCCCGGCGCGCGCGTCTTGGAAGCAGGCGCAGGCTCAGGCGCACTCTCCATGGCATTACTACGGGCAGTCGGTGACAAAGGTGAAGTCATCTCCTACGAAATCAGACAAGACCACCTAGAATACGCCGAGAACAACGTCGACGAATACTTCGGCCACCGCCCCGAAAACTGGAGCCCACGCCTAGGCGACCTTAAAGAAGTCACTCTCGACGATATCGGCGGCCCCGTCGACCGGATCATTCTTGACATGCTCGAACCCTGGGAATGCCTAGAAGTCGCAAAAAACCTCCTGCTGCCCGGCGGAGTCTTCATGACCTACGTAGCTACCGTACCGCAACTTATGAAAGTCATGGAGGGCATACGGGAACAAAAATGCTTCACCGAACCACGCGCCTGGGAATCCCTAATCCGAGATTGGCGAGTCGAGGGACTAGCGACCCGACCGGAACATCGCATGAACGCTCACACCGCATTTCTCGTATGGACCAGACGCCTAGCAGACGGGGTAACCCCGCCACGGCCGCAACGCCGCGCACGGAAATAGCGGCCAAAAACCACCACGGCGCAGTTTCAGGGCGAACCACCGGCAAATTGAACACTTTTTAGGCGTTCATTAGTAATGTTGTGAACATGCATCCTTCTGAAACTGCGCAACCATCTAAAGCACATTCGGAACTGATCGAGCGCAACGCCAAACTGGCGGAACTGCTACAATCCTCCCGGACAAAGCTTCAGGTCCTACATCAGCAGTTGGAGCAAATGGCAGCACCGCCATCAACATATGGCACCTTCCTAGAATTTTCCCACCCCACTAGCACCGACGCGCCGGGGGAGCAGGTCAGATGCGCAGAAGTTTTTACCACTAACCGACGCATGCGTCTTTTGGTCTCCCCTCTAGTAGATCCATCATCACTGGTGCCAGGTGTTCAAGTTCGACTAGGCGAAGCTAATCATATCGTTGAAGCATGTGGCTTCAACACCACCGGGGAGCTTGGCATAATGGTGGAAATGATCGGTGCCGATCGAGCCCTAGTATCTGATCACAATGGCGAGGAACGCATCGTCAAACTTGCGGAGCCACTACTAAGTGGTGAGCGAAAAATTCCCCGCGCCGGTGACACCGTATTACTAGATGCAAAAGCTGGTTACGTTTTTGAAGTAATACCCAAAACCGAGGTATCACGCCTAGCTTTAGAAGAAATTCCACAGGTCACCTACGCAGACATCGGAGGGCTTGATAGCCAAATCGAGCAAATCCAAGATGCGGTAGAACTACCTTTTACCTACCCCGACCTATATCACAGCTATGACCTACAGCCACCTAAAGGCGTACTACTTTATGGGCCACCCGGCTGCGGAAAGACACTAATTGCAAAAGCAGTCGCAAATTCCCTATCCAGCAGGATCGGGGACGGTTCGGCCAGCTACTTCATCAACGTCAAAGGCCCCGAACTACTAAACAAATTTGTAGGAGAGACGGAACGACGCATTCGGCTAATTTTTGAACGAGCACGCGAACTAGCCGAAGACGGACGTCCCGTCATTGTATTTTTTGACGAAATGGAGTCAATCTTTCGAACAAGAGGATCAGGAGTCTCCTCTGACATGGAAACCACCGTTGTGCCACAATTGCTAACCGAACTTGACGGCGTCGAATCCCTAAGTAACGTTATCGTAATTGGTGCAACTAACCGAGAAGAACTCATTGATCCAGCCCTCCTGCGCCCCGGCCGACTAGACGTAAAAATTCGGGTAGAAAGACCAACCAAGGAAAACGCACGCGACATCTTCAGCCGACACCTCACCAACCGCGTCCCACTAGCCGAAGACATCAACACCCTCATCAACGCCGCAGTCGACCACATGTTTGCACCCCGACCCTATGTTGAACTAGGACTAGTCACCGGTGAAACCGAAATCATCCACTATCGCGATTTTGTCTCCGGCGCCATGATCGCAAACGTCGTCGACCGTGCCAAAAAATACGCCATCAAAGCACATCTACAAGGCGACCAACAAGGAATCACCACACAGCACCTAATTACAGCCATCGACGCCGAAAACAGCGAAAGCGAAGACATGCCCAACACCGCAAACCCCGACGAATGGTCCCGAATCCTAGGCCGCAGCGGCGCTCGCGTAGCAGTAGCCCGCGTTATCGGAACCCGGAGTTAAACACCATGGCACGCATCATCGGAACCGAAACGGAATACGGAATCGCAACACCAACCGACCCCACATTATCGCCCATAATAACCTCAACACACGCCGTCGTTGCCTTCAGCCAAGGACAAGGCGCACGATGGGATTTCTCCTCCGAACATCCACTGCGCGATAGCCGCGGATTCGACCTCAAACGCCACCAAACCATTCCCGTCGTAGACCCCAACGCACTCGGAATCGCCAATGTCGTTCTAGAAAACGGCGGCCGCTTTTACGTCGACCACGCACACCCAGAATACTCAGCCCCAGAAACAACAACCCCGTGGCAAGCGATGATCTACGACCTGGCAGGCGACGTCATCATGAACACCGCAGTCAAACGAGTAGCGGCCTTCAGCGCACGCAACCACTCAATCTTAGAACACCACCAACCGTGCCCACCGCTAAAAATCTACAAAAACAACATCGACAACAAAGGCGCAAGCTACGGCAGCCACGAAAACTACCTCTATTCCCGCGACACCGAATTCGACCACCTCGCACAAG
The DNA here is from genome assembly GCF_001020985.1 of Corynebacterium mustelae. Lineage (NCBI taxonomy): Bacteria > Bacillati > Actinomycetota > Actinomycetes > Mycobacteriales > Corynebacteriaceae > Corynebacterium > Corynebacterium mustelae. The sequence continues at coordinate 1,717,734 of NZ_CP011542.1, read as the reverse complement.
GACTCATCCCATTCCTCGTCGCCCGCCAAGTACTCACCGGAGCAGGACGCGTAGGCCTAGGCATGTTCGGCGAAGAACCCGGATTCCAAATCTCCCAACGCGCAGACTACATCGAGCAAGAAATCTCCCTAGAAACGACACTTAACCGCGGAATCATCAACACCCGAGACGAACCACACGCAGACGCAAAACGCTTCGGCAGACTACACATAATCATCGGCGACGCCAACATGTCCCACACGTCAACCCTGCTCAAACTCGGCACCACATCACTAGTCATGGACGCAATCGAAGCAGGCGCCAACTTCAACGACCTCACCCTAAAAACCCCCGTAGCCGAACTCAAACACGTCTCCCGAGACCTATCACTAACCCACAAACTCACACTCGTCGACGGACGCCAACTCACCGCACTTGAACTACTACGCGAATACCACAACCGAGTCGAAGCCGACGAAACCGTGCACCCACTATGGGCGGAAACCATAGAAAAACTCCACACCGGCGGACCACACGCCTGCGCAGACACCTTAGACTGGTGCGCCAAATGGGCACTGATTTCCTCATACACCAACCGAGGCATCGGCATCACAGACGCCAAACTCAAACTCATCGACCTACAATACGCAGACATCGACCCGTCGAAAAGCTTGTACCATGCACTAGTACGAAACTCAGCAATGCAAACACTCGTAACCACAGACATGATCGAACACGCAGCATGGCACCCACCAACAGACACCCGCGCCTACCTTCGCGGTGAATTAATTAAACGCGTATCCCACCTCATCGACTCCGCAAGCTGGGAAGTAATGTCAATCTTCGGCCAACGAATCTTCATGCCAGAAGTCACAACCCACACAAAGCAGCACACCGAAACATCTTTGAGTATTCTGCCTAACATAACCGAATTTCTAGCCGACATGCGCGCGAAAGGACTCATGGAATAAATGCCCCAAAAATTCACAACCGGCAGCGGAAAACCCGACGACGACAACAACACCGACACCACCGCATCAGGCCAAGTGCAATTCAACACCCAAGGAGTCGACGACCTCCTCGACGAAATAGACAGCCTATTAGAAACAAACGCCGAAGAATTCGTCCGCTCCTACGTACAGAAAGGCGGCCAGTAACTTCCGTGGAAGTTTTCACCCGCCGAATCATGGGCATAGAAACCGAATACGGCATCACCTGCGTCACCAACACAGGAAGCCGAAAACTCAACGCCGATGAAATCGCCAGATTCATGTTCCGCCCAGTAGTAGAAAAATGGGCGAGCTCCAACATCTTCATCCCCAACGCATCCCGCCTATACCTCGACGTCGGATCACACCCCGAAATCGCCACCGCCGAATGCGACAGCGTATCCCAGCTCATAGCATATGATCGCGCCGGGGACGTCATTGTTGATCGACTTGCTCAGCAAGCGGAAGCCCAGTTGGCTTCCGATGGTATTTCCGGGAATGTGTATCTATTTAAAAATAACCTGGACTCGGCGGGAAACTCGTATGGCTGCCACGAAAACTACTTGGTGGCGCGGGACGTAGTGCTTAGGTCGCTAGGAAGAAAGTTGCTGCCCTTCCTTATAACCCGCCAACTCGTGTGCGGTGCGGGGGCGATCAAAGACGGGGCATATCATTTTTCCCAGCGTGCAGATCACGTTTGGGAGGGAGTCTCTAGCGCAACTACCCGTTCCCGACCGATCATCAATACTCGAGATGAACCACATGCAGATTCCCATCGGTTCCGTAGGTTGCATGTTATTGTCGGCGATTCTAATCTGGCGGAACCAACAACCGCAGTGAAAGTAGGGGCAACTCTCCTGGTTTTAGAGATGATCGAAGCAGGTTTCGAGCTACCAACGTTCGAGCTGGCAAACGAAATCGCTGCGATCAAAGACATATCGGCTGATTTGAGTGGTCGCACCGAAGTGCCGTTACTTAAGCCAGAATCGGAGGACGATCCTCTAGCCAATTCGGGAAGTTCAATGGCTGCGAACCCAACGGCACTGGAAATTCAACAAGCGTATTGCGACGCCGCACACCGGTGGTTGGACGTCCGGGAAAACTACACTGAGAATGAAACGGCAACAGCCGGAACTTCCACAGCAGAACTTAGCCGTGTTGTTAAGTTATGGCAGCGTACGCTTCAAGCTATTCGGACAGGGGATTATTCGCTCATTTCCCGCGATATAGATTGGGCGATCAAATTAACATTGATGCGGCAATTCCAAGACAAACTCGGGGTAGAGCCGACCGATTTTTCCCACCCTAAACTTCAATACATGGATCTCATGTACCATGACATCCGTCGTGGGAGAGGAATATTCCCGCAACTGGAAGCCAGGGGCGTGGTTAATAGGTGGATCACTAACAAAGCTGTAGATGATGCGGTCAATAATCCGCCGACAACTACTCGCGCGGCGCTTCGAGGAAAGTTCCTTGCTGCTGCAGAGAAGGTCGCAGCACCATTTTCGGTGGATTGGATGAGGCTGAAAGTCAACCGCCCAGATCCGCAGATTGTTGAGCTTAATAATCCATTTGCGGCTCACGATCCTCGGGTAGATGATCTGATCTCCTATATGCACCTACATCAGGAAACTTATGCCCAGCAGGAGGGGTAATGGCTAATCGCAACGACGCTCAATTGGAGCGTGTCACCAATCTCACTTTTAGCTTTCTTTCCGCCGCTAAGTCGGGAACTGAGTACGTAACTTTTGATCACGTTTATAAAAACGTTCCAGGCTATAAGTTTGATGATAAAAAGAACATCCGAAAAATTGACGCAGCTCACGTCATGTTTCAACGTGATTGCCGCAACCTTATTCGCGCGGGTGTGCCGCTGGAGTCTTTTAAACTTGGCAGCCAGATAGTGTGGCGGTTACAACCAGAAAATTACGAGTTACCCGCAGTTGAATTTACCCCTGATGAAGCCACAGTTTTAGGTCTTGCCGGAAAAATGGGAACTGGCGACCAGCTCGCTGCCTTTTCCCGTTCAGGGTGGACCAAAATTGCCGCTAGCGGTGTTGAATCCTCGCTGGCACCGGCTGTCGCGTTTACGCCGATAAATGATTGGAGCTCGCTTCAGGCGCAAGATTTGGATTTGATCACGCAAGCCTGTACTCATCGCAAGCGGTTAAGTTTTTATTACCAGCGCACATCCACAAGTGATTACGTTGAACGGTGGATGGATCCGTGGGGGATAGTAGCCAATCGTGACCGATTGTATCTGGTCGGTTTTGATTTAGACCGTCAGGCGCCACGATGCTTCCGCATCACGCGCGTTTCCGATATAGCTTTTTTATCGCCTCAACACGATGACGAAGAAGTCTACGGCAGCTTTCATGGTATGGATCCGGCCGTGGATCTTCACGAACTTGTGTTGGCGCAGCTGAGAAACGGCAAAACGCTTGTCGACGCCACAATACGCGCCACGAAGGAACAAGCAGAAGATATTCAACCTGGTGCTTTAGCAATTGACCCAGATAACGGCTTATACAAACTCGTTGACATTGATGCTGGATGGTTGGTGCGGCAAGCGGCAGCCCTTGCACCTGATGTCCTTGTGCTTGAACCGAAGGAAATTGTCAACAGCGTGGTGAAATTATTGCGAAAGGCAGCACATGACACCGATTAAGAACGAACGCATCGCTGATATGGTGCGGATGCTCAATCTACTTCCATACTTTGAACGGCATCCAGGGCGTTCAATCATGGCGGCCGCCCAGGACCTAGGTTTAGAGCCCGCCACCATTATGGACGATCTCAATCGGCTATTTTGCTGCGGACCTGGAGTCATGCCGGATGAATTAGTTGACTTAGAACACGGATTCACCAGTGTCCAAGTGCTCGACAGCCAGGGAATGGACAAACCACTTCGGCTTACCCGAACCGAAGCCGGTGCGTTGCTGCTTGCCCTAGAGTCGTTGGATGTAATCCCAGGCCTTGTAGATAAGACTGCGGTTCGTTCAGCTGCTACTAAGTTGCGGTCCCTGATGGCGGATGAAGCAAATGGGGTTTTCGATTCCCAGGCGATTTCCGACGCTGAAACCGAGGCCGACGTCGAGCCAGTCGTCGAAAAACTCCGACAAGCAATGCTGTCGAATAAAAAAATATCCTTTGCATACCATTCACAAGGAGTAAAGGACAGCAAACACCGGACGGTATCGCCAGCCCGACTGTTTTCCAACCAAGGTCATACTTATCTCAACGCTTTCGACGATTTAACACACGAGCATCGAATTTTTCGTATTGACCGGATCCGGGCGTTGACCGTCACGGAAGAGTCAGCCCAGCCGCAATTATCGAAGCTTGATTTCGATCCGAAAGATCCGTTTAAACTAAGTAAAGCTACAGAGCATGCGGAACTTAAAATCACGCAGGATGCGGCATGGCTGGCGGACACTATTCCTTGTGAAGTTACCACTATTGCAGAGGATGGCTCTGTCATTGTTACGGTGCCTTTGGTATCCCGAGAATGGTTACTGACATTCGCGCTTAGTAACGCAGATCGGGTAGCAGTTCTTTCTCCGGAAGATATCGCTGGTAGCGTGCGTGAAAGGGCTAAAATGGCACTTAACGCGTATGATCTTAGCTAAATGCTTACACATAACCTCCTGAAAGGAATCTCATGAGCGTTGGGCCTTTAGAGATCGGCATTCTTATTGTCGTATTAATTCTGCTTTTTGGCGCAAAGAAACTTCCTGACGCAGCACGCTCGTTGGGTCGTTCCATGCGGATTTTCAAATCCGAAGTAAAAGAAATGAGCAATGACGATAAGCGTTTTGAAGAACAACGCGCACTGGAAGCGCAACAAACCCAAACAATCCAGCCGCAACCTATCGCGCAGCCCGAGCAATATAAGCCCCAACAGCAGCCTTAAAAATCTGTTATGAGTTCATCTCCCAAAAAGCTTCTTCGACGTAAGAAAGCTAATCCAGAAGGGCAGATGTCCTTAGTGGAGCACCTGCAAGAGCTACGGCGCCGGTTGATTATATCCATGATCGCGCTGGCAGTAGGCACCGTAGTCGGATTTATCTGGTATCAGCATAGCGTCTTCGGCATCTCATCCTTAGGTGACATCCTCAGAGGACCCTATTGTTCACTTCCGCCAGAAAAACGCGCAGTGTTCACTCTCGACGGCGAATGTCGGCTCATTGCTACTGCTCCTTTTGAAGCGCTACTGCTTCGACTTAAAGTCGGCGCATTAGCAGGTGCAGTATTCGCCTCTCCGGTTTGGCTGTACCAAATTTGGGCGTTCATCACGCCCGGCCTGATGAAAAACGAACGCAAATGGACTTTTACGTTCGTATCTGTTGCGGTTTTGCTTTTTGTTTCCGGTGCGGTTCTTGCATATTTTGTTGTAGAGTTTGGCCTGGAATTCCTCTTAGGAATCGGTGCGGAGTTCCAAGTAACAGCGTTATCTGGTGGCAGGTACTTTGATTTCTTACTGGCACTACTGGCCATATTCGGTGTCAGCTTCGAAGTGCCGCTCATCATCGCCATGCTCAATGTTGCTGGGGTACTCAGTTATGAAGCGATCAAGGATAAACGCAGCATAATCATCATGTTGCTGTTTATCTTTGCAGCCGTAATGACTCCGGGACAAGATCCGTTCTCCATGCTGGTTCTAGCCTTGGCTTTAACCTTGCTTGTCGAAATTGCCATTCAGTTCACTCGGTTAAATGACAAACGCCGAAAAGTTGAACGCCCCGACTGGCTTGATACCGAAGACGAACAAGCTTCACCACTAGCAACTACGGCAACCCCTATTGCTCCTTCTGCGCCAATAACCCCTTCCTCCTCGCTTGCAAATATTAAAGATGCAGCAAGCGTAGACAGAAACTATGATGACATCATCTAGTACTCTTAAGGCATGCACCTTGATGAGTTTGTTGCAAAACTAAAATTCCCCCTCGACGATTTTCAATTGGCCGGATGCACTGCTGTTGAACAGGATCGAGGGGTTTTAGTCTGTGCACCAACAGGAGCAGGGAAAACTATTGTTGGTGAATTTGCGGTTAGTCTTGCGCTCTCTCGGGGAACCAAGTGCTTCTACACAACCCCTATCAAGGCACTGAGCAATCAAAAATACCACGACCTGGTCAAAGAGCACGGCGAAGACACGGTGGGATTACTTACGGGAGATGTATCCATCAACCACAACGCTGACGTGATAGTCATGACCACCGAAGTGCTGCGAAACATGATTTACGCGCAATCGGCGACACTAGACCGACTTAGCCACGTGGTGATGGACGAGATTCACTTTCTATCCGATAAAAGTCGCGGCGGGGTATGGGAAGAAGTGATTCTCGGTCTCGATGACTCGGTAAGCATCATTGGGCTTTCAGCGACCGTTAGTAATTCGGAAGAATTCGGCCAGTGGTTAGGTACCGTTCGCGGCGATACTGAAGTAATCGTCTCTGAACACAGACCGGTTCCATTAGATCAGTGGATGTTAGTGGGCAGGCGAATCTACAGTTTATTTTCCCCTGGCACCACCGGCGAGGTTAATCACGAACTGGTTGCCCGGATCGAAAAAATCGACCGCGACAATCTAGAGCGCGGGCGCGCTGATTATCTAGCAGGAAAGGGGTTTCGCTCCCGGGCCAAGGGCGAATCACGCAGCGGAAAACCCCGCCCGCAGGATAAATATCGCCCACTAGGCCGTCCGGAAGTACTCGACATTCTAGCGAGCCAGGACATGTTGCCTGCTATCACCTTTATTTTTTCCCGTACCGGATGCGATGCTGCTGTGGCTCAGTGTCTCCGATCCCGCCTGGTGCTGACTACACAAGAGGAGTCTAACGAGATCGCATCAATAATTGATGAAGGCGTGGCGGGTATTCCCGATGAAGATCTGAAGGTTTTGGGATTCCGTCAGTGGCGAGCAGCATTGATGCGGGGATTCGCTGCGCATCACGCAGGTATGTTGCCCGCGTTTCGCCACGTCGTCGAAAAGCTTTTTGTTAACGGACTTCTACGCGCAGTTTTCGCTACGGAAACGCTCGCCTTGGGCATCAACATGCCAGCGCGCACGGTAGTTTTGGAAAAATTGGTCAAATTCGACGGTGAGGGACATGTTGAACTTACACCAGGTCAATACACCCAATTAACAGGTAGGGCTGGGCGGCGCGGTATTGACGTGATCGGTAATGCCGTGGTGCAGTGGTCTCCAGCCATGGATCCGGTTCGGGTCGCCGGACTCGCATCTACACGCACATATCCGCTTATTTCCACGTTTACACCGGGATATAACATGAGCGTGAATTTGTTAAAGACTATAGGCTTTCACCCTGCACATCGACTCTTAGAAAAATCATTTGCGCAGTTCCAAGCTGATGGCAGTGTCGTCGACGAAGTCCGGGAGATTGAGAAAGCAGAACGCCACGTTCAGGCAACGGAGCAACAGCTTGTCGGCGAGTTTTCCAGTCGCAGTGTTCCAAGCGAAAACCCCCTTGAAGAATTTATTGAATACATGCAGCTTCGACGCGACCTAAGCAACGAAGAGCGCCGTGCGAAGCGATTTGCCATTGAAGAACGCGAAAAAGAAGTAACCGCGATCCTCAAAAAGCTCCAACTCGGCGATGTTGTTGCCATGCCGACTAAACGTCACCCCGTGCTAGCGGTCGTTGTTCAACCAGCAAGCGACCCACGCGATCCACGACCATTAATCGTTATGGAAAGCGGCTGGTGCGGCCGCGTTGATACTCAATCTTTTGCCGTGCCGCCGATGGTCATTGGGACTATGAAACTGCCACGCAGTGTTATTGCTCAGCCCCATCGAAACAGCGGGCGGGTGGTTAATTTATTTGCCAAAGCTCATTACCGCAGGCCCAAAAAACTACGGGAAACCCCACGAAACCGGCCAACCAAGGAGATCAACGCATTGCGGGCAGCACTGCGGGATCATCCGGCTCATTACTGGCCTGATACAGAAGATCTTGCACGCGTTGGTGAGCAATTAATACGCGCCCGCGAAGAGGTTGAGCGGTTGAAGCAGCGCGTCAGTGCTGCTACGGACACGCTGGGCAAACAATTCGATCGAATCCTGGATTTACTGGCTGAATTGGATTACGTCGAATTCGTAGATGGCAACCCGCAGATTACAGATGAAGGTGAACGACTTGCGATAATTCACAATGAAAGTGATCTGCTAGTCGCACAGTGTTTGAAACGCGGAATATGGGATGGTTTGGATCCTGCGGAGCTGGCTGGAGTTGTCAGTATGTGTACTTTTGAAAACCGCAGGGAGACGCACGGCGAACCTGAAGGTGCAACCGATCCAATGGTCGATGCGATGAATGCGACGCTGCGCATTTGGGACGAATTGAGTTTTGATGAACGTCGCCATAGGTTACCTATTACTCGGTATCCCGAAGGTGGTTTCGCATTGGCGATTCATCAATGGGCCGCAGGAGCACCATTGGGCTATTGCATGGCCGCTGCTGCGGAATCAGGCGCTGAGTTGACGCCAGGTGATTTTGTTCGGCAAGCTCGCCAGGTGATTGACCTTTTAGAACAGATACGTGATACTGCGTACAACGACGACACCGCTTATGCGGCTCGCCAAGCCATTTCTGCGATTAGGCGAGGCGTTGTTGCAATTGGTTCATAGCAGAATAGATTTTTCTCGCTACCGGAGCTATTTGAGCAACAGTAGCGCAACCAATGTTGTGACCGAATGGTTCAAGGATCATGGATTGTAGGGCATAAACCTTCCCGTCGATAAGTATCGGACCGCCAGAATCACCACGCACGGCAGGATCTCGTTGAGCCAGCACAGCTGCATGGCGCACCCTGGTGTGTATGTTTTTGCCGCATGCGAAGGGAAGAGTTCCAATTACCCAGCCGGGTTTTATAACCGATGCACCACCACCCAACCCGACGCTAATGGTTCGATCTGCCAGTCTAAGGCTGGTTGAACTAATAGGAACGGTAGCGACATTGGTAAAACTGTGGTCATCTGGAAGCGGGGCTGCTACGACTGCGATATCTGTGTGCGGTATGCCGATCCACCCGGAAATTGTGCAGAACGAATCGACGTTATCAAAGGGGGCGGAAATACGAATGTCACGTGGCAGTGTATGGCGCAAAAAATGCTTCGCACTTAACACAATGGTGGGGGCGATTCTTACCCCGGAACAGAATCCAGTGCCTGAACTTAATTTCACTAATCCATTAGGCATAATGGGCCTAATTCTAGTCGCTCATCAAACAATAACGAGATATTTTTCAGGTTTGTTTAGTCTTGGTTATCCTTATGCCAGTCCCCAATGGAAAGCCGTTGTGGTTAGGTGTTAGTGGGAGCGAAAGACCGTGAGGTAAAAAACTAGGTTTAAGATGTTTGTTATGGTTGCAACCTTTTCTCCTGAAGTATATTCGCGTCGTCTCGCTGAAGCCCAGCGGCTATGTGTTGAACGTAAAATTTCTGGCCTAATCGTCGGAACCGGGCCGCAGTTTGCTTACCTAACCGGCTCGTGGCTTAGCACTCATGAGCGTTTTACAGCTGTGGTTATCCCGGCAACTGGCAAGCCTAGCGTTGTTGCGCCTGCGGTTGATCGCGGAGATATCAACCGATCAGTGCTAGGTGAACTGGATGTATCGGTTATCGGCTGGGTTGATGGCGAGAATCCACACGCAATCGCTGTGAACGCATTGGCGTTGCCCACCGAAGAAAATAACCATGTAGGCATAGGCGCATCTATAACCGCAGACCATTTATTGCCGATTCAAACCTTGTTGGGTGCACAATCATCGACGATTCTAGCCACCGAGGTGTTGGCGGAGTTGTTTACCCGCAAAGACGATGCGGAAATAGCTGAACTTCGCCGCGCTGGCGCCGCAATAGATGTGGTCCATTCTCAAGTACCAGCATTGTTACAACCCGGAAAAACCGAACGTGAAGTCGCGCAGGAACTAGAAAGATTAATTTTGCGCGAGCACACCGCAGTTGACTTTGTCATCGTCGGCAGCATGGAAAACGGTGCAAACCCACATCATGACTTCTCCGATCGGAGCCTAGAAGCCGGTGACATGGTGGTAGTGGATATTGGTGGAACTTTCGGCCCCGGATATCACTCCGATTGCACACGTACCTACATAGTTGGTGGCGCTGATGCTGAAATCTCAGAAGAAATGGCAGCCATGTACAATGTGCTTTTCGACGCCCAACGGGCCGCAGTGGCAGCGGTTCGCCCTACTGTTACGGCTGCTGAAATCGACAAAGTCGCTCGCGATATTATTTCTGAGGCAGGCTACGGTGAGTTTTTCATTCATCGCACTGGTCATGGAATTGGGCTATCCACCCACGAAGAGCCGTTTATTATGGCTGGAAACGACCTAGTTTTAGAACCAGGTATGGCTTTTTCTGTCGAGCCAGGTATCTACCTTCCCGGGAAATTTGGTGCACGTATTGAGGATATTGTTGTTGTAACTGAATCCGGATGTCAACTGCTTAATAATCAACCTAGGCAGTTGCAATGACACACCTATCATCCAGCCACCAATACGCAAATACACCTGCGATTATTGTGCTAGGCGCAACCAGTGAGATCGGAACAAAACTTACGCTTCGAATTGCTTCCGGCCACCACGTGGTGTTGGCAAGTCGTCGGCCTGGTGATACGGAGGACAAGTTGCACTCGGCATTAATCGCAGCGGGGGCGTCTTCCGTCGAATCAGTGTTTTTCGATGCTACCGATCTTGGCCGCCATGAGAAAATCATTAAATCTGTGGCGGAAAGGTTTCATATTAACCACATAATCGTGTGTTTTGGTATCTTGGGCGATCAAAGCCGCGCGGAAACAGACTGGCAGCACACCAGTGAAATTGCAACTATTGATTACACCGCTCAGTTAGTGAGTTTGAGCGTTGCCGTTGACGTTCTTCTCAAGCAATCGGCTACCTCGCCGGTGTCCACCATAACTGCGTTTTCCTCCATTGCTGGGTGGCGGGCACGGAAGGCCAACTATGTCTATGGATCAACCAAAGCCGGGCTAGATGCATTTTGCCAAGGACTAGCCGATCGATTGCATGGTACTAGCACTCGAATAATCATTGCCCGGCCTGGATTTGTTATTGGCTCCATGACCACAGGCATGAAACCTGCACCAATGTCCGTAACCGCAGATCACGTTGCGGATGCGCTAGCAGAGATTCTTCTAAAAGACCCGCGAACCGGCGGTGGTGTCACCGTGTGGATTCCGGGTAGATTGCGGTTACTTGCGTGGATTATGAAGTTAGTGCCACGCCCAGTCTGGCGCCGTATGCCTCGTTAGATTACCGACTACACTAAGGTGACATGACCGAAGCAAAAGCCACACTTCCGCAAAGTATTCCTAGCGACGCTGGTGACGCACGTGCAATGGAAACAACGGTATCGGTTATTGGGTTGCCCGCAATTGGCATGAGCGAATTGGGCGCCGCTGCGACAAAAGCGCTATACGAGGCCGACGTGGTTTTGGGGTCATGGCGGCAATTGAATCTCCTTACAGACGATATTTCTGGCGATCGACGCCCCTGGCCATCACCCATGATTCCAGCTTTGCCCGATATCTTTGCTGAACTGCACGGGAAAAAGGTTGCTGTCCTTGCTAGCGGCGACCCAATGTTTCATGGGATTGGCTCGACGCTCAGACGAAAATTCCCGAATATGCGGATGACGGTGTACTCACATGTTTCTTCAGCTTCGCTTGCCTGCGCCCGACTGGGGTGGGCGGTTGATAAAACGCCGGTCTATTCCCTTGTTACCCAGGTAGTGGAATCGTTGGTGCTACCGATTGAATCGGGACGACCGTTTCTTATCTTGGGACGTGACGAAAAGACCCCCGCTGAAGTATGTCAATTGCTAGTCGATATGCACCAAGGTGATGCGCGGGTTGAAGTCTTAAGTGATCTAGGTTCTGTGGATGAAGCACACTGTATTGGATATGCTTTTCACCCACCCGCGGTTGTTAGCGCACTGAATGTGATCGCTGTTGTGCCGTCGAAAAGCGGAAATCCGCGAACTCCGGGTTTGCCTGATTCCATGTTTGAAAACGATGGTCAGTTGACGAAATCGCATATTCGGGCCTTAACAGTTTCTGCGCTTGCTCCTTCCGAGGGGGAAATCCTGTGGGATATCGGAGGTGGAGCGGGCAGTGTCGCTATTGAGTGTTTACGTGCTACGAACACCACTCGCGCTGTGTGTTTTGAAGTTGATGAAATTCGCCGGGGGCGGATTTTGAAGAATGCTCGCACGTTAGGTGTGGCACACCGCTTGGCGGTACAGGGGGAGGCACCACATAACTACACCTCCGTGCCGGATAATCCTGATGTCGTATTCATCGGCGGCGGAATTACTGCACCTGGAGTGTTCACTGGTGCATGGGATCGACTCAAACCCGGCGGTAGGCTTGTTGCGAATGCTGTCACTATCGAATCAGAACAAATGTTGTGGAAGTTGAAAAAACGACATGGCGGCTTACTAACTAGGTTTGATATCGCCAAAGAGCACTCCGTTGGCGGTTTCAGCACTTTTAAGCCTGCATTGCCCGTAACGCAGTGGGTCGTAACCAAAGCGGACTCTGATTATCTGGAAGAATTTAACGAATGACCGTGTACTTTATTGGCGCTGGCCCAGGTGCCCCGGATCTTTTAACGTTACGTGCGGATCGGCTGATTCGTAGCTGCGGAATGTGCCTATATGCTGGTTCTATAGTTCCGGAGGAGGTACTAGCCAATGTTCCGCCGCAAGCGGAACTGATAAATACCGCACGAATGCCGCTGGATTCGATAACCGAGACGATAAACCGGGCGCATCAGTCGGGAATAGATGTTGCTAGGCTACATTCAGGGGATCCTTCGATCTACTCGGCAGTAGCTGAACAAGCTCGTCGATTGACGGAATTAGGGATTGATTACGAGATCGTACCCGGCGTAGCCTCGTTCTCGGCTGCAGCGGCAGCACTTGGTCACGAGCTGACGGTTCCAACAGTGGGCCAAACGGTAATTCTCACGCGCGTTTCGGGACGGGCATCAGCAATGCCGCCGGGGGAGGATCTAAAAACGCTGGGGGCTAGCAAAGCAACGCTGTGTATTCATTTGGCAGCACACGATATTCTTCGTGTGGTATCAGAACTTGAACCGAATTACGGCGCGGATTGTCCGGTTGCAGTTGTTGCGTTCGCTTCCCGGCCAGATCAGGTGATTGTGCGAGGAACTCTGCGCGATATAGCTCAGAAAGTGCATCATCACGGAATTACCCGCACAGCGGTCATCCTCGTCGGTGAAGTGTTAGCTGCAGAGGGTTTTCCGGATTCCTTCTTGTATTCAGATGACCGGCCACGAGATGCTGAGGGAAGAACCATTCCATGCGCGCATTAATTTTGGGGGGAACTGCCGAGGGTAGGGAAGTAGCCAAACAATTGGTCGTACGCGGTTGGCATGTCACCAGCTCCTTGGCCGGACGGGTAGATAATCCGCGGTTACCTGTGGGAGAGGTACGTATTGGTGGCTTTGGTGGCCCTGCGGGACTCGCAACCTGGTTAATTGACAATGGGGTAGAAGTTGTTATTGACGCGACTCATCCGTTTGCCGAACGTATTTCAATTTCGGCTGCAGAGGCGGCTCGTGCGACAGGAATCCCATTATTAGCTTTGCACAGGCCAGAATGGAAACCGCAGGCGCGGGATAAGTGGATTCCAGTATCTTCCATGGCAGAGGCCGCACAGATTGCGGCGAGGGAATTTCATCATATTTTCTTAACCATCGGCCGACAACAGCTTACCCCTTTTGCAGCTGATCCGCATAACTTGTATGTCATTCGCACAGTTGAACCACCACATACACCGTTACCTGCACGACACCGGATAATCCAATCCCGAGGACCGTTTACGGTCGCGGACGAAAAGAAGCTGATGCGAGGAAATCAAATTGATTGTCTGGTCACTAAAAACTCGGGTGGGGCAATGACCGAAGCAAAACTTATTGCTGCACGCGAGTTGGGGATTCCCGTCATCATGGTGCAGCGCCCAGCATTGCCCACGGTTGCAACTATTGTCCACAGCCCCGAAGAAGTTATAGCGGCGCTGCACTGATACGTGACATTAGTGCAGTAACATCGCCGAAACCACACCAACACCCAATCAAAAATATCTACTGAAAGTGCCAGCGGTGTGTTTTTGATTGGGTGTTGGGGGATCTTGCGTGTTTAGACTTTGAAAAGATTAAAGATCGCCACACGGAGAGGACCTAGGAGAACACCAATAACACCAAATACACTCAGCGCAATCAGGATGCCTTGAACGGCAGGGCTTTGTCCATCAAACCATCGTTCCGCCTTAGAGCTTCCTTCGCTGACTTTGACCTTTGAAGCCCGGTCCTTCATATCGGAAGAGATCTTTGACTTTGAGGAGCTATCAGAGGAGTTCTTGGAATTAGAAGAATTGTTTGAAGAATTGCTGTTCGCGGTGAGATTGATGTCGGCGGATTGGGTAGTGTCGGAAGAGCTCTGCGAGCTAGCCTCTTCTGCAGCGGCGATGTTGTTGATACCCAAGCCACTTGCAAGTACTGCGGTCGTCGTCACCGTGGCAAGTGCGCGTTTAAAAGTCATGCGAGACAAAACAGAGGCCTTCCTCAATTAATTCGATGTGTCTTGTTATTAAACTGAGATTAATACATCTTAGTTTCATTAGTCATATCGGCGAGAGGTAAAAACTCGTTTCTCCCCCCGAGTGGTTTCATACACTCTGGTTGTAGAAGCCCCAATGATGACCATTGTTCGCATATCAACGATCGTTGGATCGAAATCCGCAAGGGTGGTTACGGTGATTTTTTGTTGCTCACTGCCGACTGCTCGGGCCACTATCACAGCAGTGGTGGGGGATTGATACTCCGCAACGATATCCCGCATCCGAGCGATCTGCCACCTGCGTTCTTTCGATGCAGGGTTATAAACAGCAAAAGCCATATCAGCTCCCGCAAGGGCACGGATTCGCTTTTCGACGATATCAAACGGTTTGAGTCGATCGGATAGCGAAATCATCCCAAAATCATGACCTAGTGGAGCACCAACACAAGAAGCAACGGCTTGTGCAGCCGTCATTCCTGGTATCACCCGAATGGGAATATCACGCCATAAGTCGTCGTCAGCCGTCTCTATTACCGCAGCAGCCATGGCGAAAACCCCGGGGTCACCTGAGGAAACTACGGCAACACGCCGTCCGGCTTTGGCCATATCTAAGGCCATTGCGGCACGCTCTGCTTCCACTTTGTTATCTGAGGGATGGCGGCGCTGCCCGGCGCGTTCCGGTACTCGATTGATATAGGTCGAGTAGCCGACAATGTCCGTAGCTCGTTTGAGTTCTGCTTGCACTTCTGGGGTGGTCCACCGTGGTGCGCCAGGCCCTAGCCCCAAAACGACGACTTCCCCTATGGCGGAGGTATGCCCCATAGAGATTGATGGAGCTTGTTGCTTATCCGATGGTATTACTGCGACTGCAAAATATGGGATTTCTGAAGGCTCGGCTTCCAAGAGTGGCATGTGGGTTTGGCCAGGCATGCCGACCCGGGTAACAACAAAGGCACGATCGGCAACACCTGCGGCGATCATTGCCTGTTTTACTTTGGAGAACGTCCGGCCAAGCTTCATCACTACTGCGCAGTCTGTGTCGCGAAGTTTTTCAGTCAGTGTTGCTTCGTTAAGGGTTCCGGGTATGACCGTGAGTGTTTCTTCATCTTCACATAGGGGCATACCTAAAACATCGGCTGCGGCGGTAATCGAGGGGATACCTGGAATGATCTCGGCAGGGAAGTCCTCGGCCAACATGCGATGTAAATGCTGGTATGAGCTGTAGAGCATCGGGTCGCCTAGCGCGAGTATGGCGACGGTCTTTCCTGATTCTAGGTGGGCGCCTAGCCGTTTGGCTGCGGCCGAGTAGAATTCGGCCATGGCTCCAGCGTAGCCTCCTGGGTGGTCAGTTATTCCGGTGGTTACTGGGTATTCGAGTAGTTCGATAATGTGGTCAGAACGGATATGAGCTTGAGCGATTTGGCGCGCAGTAGAATCGCCGCCTTTGCGTGCATGAAAAGCAACCACGTCGGCTTCTTCAATGGCAGAAACTGCTTTAAGTGTCAGTAGCTCTGGGTCACCGGGACCGACGCCAACTCCGATGAGTTTTCCAATGGGGCGGTTGTCTGTGGTTGCTGCGGGTGAAGAGGGTTCAGTTTTATGCATGGTGTGAACGGGAAACTAGCCTTCTGCTGCGTATGTGTTATTTGGTTTCGAGGATTTCTTGGCGTGTCGCCAGCGCATTGAGTGCGGCACAGGTGATCGCAGAACCGCCACGGCGTCCGTGAACGGTGAGGAACTCGGTTCCTAATGATTCTGCTGTGCTGGCTAATGCTAGTTTTGATTCGGCAGCGCCAATAAAGCCGACTGGAATACCGAGAATCGCGGCAGGTCGGGGTCGCGTTGGATCTTCATGTAGCCAATTCAATAGGTGAAATAGTGCTGTAGGAGCGTTACCTATTGCAACGATCGCGCCTTGTAATTGTGGTTCCCATAATTCGACTGCGGCTGCAGTGCGGGTGGTATTCATTTTCGCTGCTAGTTCTGGGGTACGGGGGTCTCGCAGAAAACACAATGCCTCATTATCACGAGGCAAGCGGGCACGGGTGATCCCTGAGTGCACCATGTGTACATCAGTCAGAATTGGTTTTCCTGCGTCGAAAGCTGCACGGGCAGCAGGAACCAACTGCGGTGAAAAATCAATGTCGCTAGCGAGGTCGGTTTGGCCTGCGGCATGTATCATCCGGACGGCAACTTGTGCTTGTTGGTCATCGAAGCGAGATAGGTCAGATTCAGCGCGGATCGTGGCGAACGAACGTCTGTAAATTTCGTCACCATTGGTGATGTAGGAGAACGGAAAATCGGATTCAAAGGTATTCATCGTAATGTGACCTCGTATTCACCGTCACCGGTGGCGACGTATTCTGTGTGCGATGATAATGGGTGACCACAACGACGTTCGCAGCCGGAAAAGTGGATAAGCCCGGCTGGAATTTTTTCGGACTGCGCTAGGTTAGCGGCATCTTGTTGGGTGTGTGACAGCGATTTTGCGCACCCCGGCAATCCGGTGCACGCTGTTATGCGCAGCCATGGCGAACGCTCGTCGAATATCAGACCCATTGGTGCGAGTACGCGAAGCACTGCGTCGGCGTCGTGTTCTGGTATGTCATGGATTACCAGCGACGCCCATGGCGTGATCGTGGTGGTTGCTCCGATAACCGATAAAATTTTCGCAACTTTTGCCGATGTAAACCCGAATCGCAAACCTGCCCCTAGTGATACAGTCCGGCTTTCGGGGTTGCCGGTTTCGATCCAACCGATAGGGCGGAACTGACGTTGAGGTGATTCCTGGATGTCAATAGAATCGTGCTTTTCGACGCCCGGCGCATCTGCGATAGCGGAAACGATTGATGCAATAATTGTAGGATTTTCACGCAACCGCCAGTGGTTGCCCCTTGATGTTTGCCATAATGCGGCGGCTTTCGTAAGAAGGGGTGCAACTTGGTTGTCATCTGTGATGATATAGGGTTGTAATTGGCCCGCCAATATTAATTGAAAGCCTTCTTCGCTGCGACGAACTCCGAAGTCTGGGCGCCTGCTCATCACATCACCGGAACCACCATCAATGCCAAATAGTGTGCGTCCGGAGAGTCCTGTGACGGTATCATTCGCCAAAAGCGCGTTATCAAGGGCGGTTACTAACGGCCACAAGTCGTGGTCCAATGGCGACGCTAAGATGTTGCGGATCTTGTCGTGGGGGCGGGACGGTAAAAATCCTGCGTCTTCGACCGCGGCGAGAAATTTCGCATCATCTGAGACACCCCGGAATTGTAAATTTCCTCGGGTGGTGATGTGGATTGTTCCGTCGCCGAGGTTGGTTGAGATTCGCGAGATGTCTTGCCATTGTTGCGCAAGAACTCTGCCGCCAGGGAACCGCACGCGGCCAATCGCTCCATCTTGTGCGTTATGGAGCCTGATAGCTCCTGGACACATGTCATTTCTGGAACGATCCGGCGATGTAATCAAAACACTGATGTCAGCGTTTTCATTAAGGGTGGTCATAAGATCACATCCTAATCGCTGTACCAGCAACTACCGAACTGGCTAAAAAGAGTGTGTCCGATGAGACTTTGGGAGACTAGAAGCTGTAGCTTCCAAGCCAAGTCCAAGCAGAAACACTCGTTCCCGTCCTGTGACGCAGCGGCGGGTAAAACATAATCGCATTAAACGCTTAACTTCCCCAGGGTATGAGTTAAGGTAAGTCTATTGCATTGTAAATGGTGAATCCGGTGCAATTCCGGGCGGTCGCGCCACTGTTACAGTCAGACCACTGCTTATGGTGCAGCTTCTAAAAAACTCAACACCAGGTGCGGATTTTCTGCATGCCAGTTACACACTTTTGTCTTGGCCCTTGCACTAAGGCGCGTCACTTTAGGCTTGGAAAGGAACCAACATACATGATAACTTTGCTGTCTACCTCAGACACTGATTTGCTTTCTGCCCAAAAAGCAGCAGAAATGGCCGATGTTCAGTACCAATACGCAAATCCAAATTTCCTTAATGAAGATTCACTCAACAAACTCATTTCAACAACGGACATTTTTGTCGTCCGCCTTCTTGGTGGAAAACGAGCATGGGAGTGGGGGATAGAAGCACTTTTAGCTTCTGGCACTCATGTTGTCGTGGTCTCCGGTGAATTGGCTGTCGATGCCGAACTCACCGAACTTTCTACACCGCCAGCTGGAGTTGTAACAACCGCACATACTTACCTAGCTGAGGGCGGCAGGGATAATCTGGTCAATCTCCATAATTTCCTATCCGACACCCTTCTTCTCACCGGCCTAGGTTTTGAAGAACCGGCCCACATGCCGATCTGGGGACATTTGCAGCGCGACGGTGTCGATCCAACATGGCAGGCAGATCCGGAGGCGCCCCGCATTGGTATAATTTACTATCGCGCTCAACATCTGGCAGGAAATACCCACTACATTCACGCTCTTGCTGATGCAATCTTTAAACGAGGTGCCACCGCCGTACCCATTTTCGCGGCGTCACTGCGGCAGGCCCCACCAGAGTTGCTTACTGAACTAGGCACTTGTGATGTTTTGATCACTACAGTTTTGGCCGCAGGGGGATCAAAACCAGCCACCGCTCAAGCTGGTGGTGATGACGAGGCATGGGATGTTGCTCAATTAGCGGCCCTGGATATCCCTATTATTCAAGGCCTCGCGCTAACCAATTCCCGTGCCGAATGGGAAGAATCAGATGAAGGCCTCAATCCAGTCGATGTAGCTTCACAGATCGCGGTTCCGGAATTTGATGGTCGCCTGATCACCGTGCCGTTTTCGTTCAAAGAATACGATGCCGACGGGCTTATCTGCTACGTCCCAGACCACGATCGATGCCGCCGACTAGCTGGTATTGCTTACCGCCACGCTAGACTGCGGCACATCCCGGCTTCCGACAAGAAAATCGTCCTTATGCTTTCGGCTTATCCGACGAAACACGCTCGGATCGGAAACGCAGTCGGCTTGGACACCCCATTGTCAACGTTACGGGTACTACGCGCGCTTCATGGCGCAGGTTACGATCTTGGTGATATCGATCAGATTCCAGGTTTCAGTCTTGCTGGCGAACTTGACGGCGATGCCCTAATGCACGCTGTCATCGCTGCAGGTGGGCATGACCCTGAATGGCTAACCGAAGAGGTGCTATCTTCCAATCCGCTGAAACTGTCTGCCGCTACTTACCAACAGTTTTTCCAATCCTTGCCTGAGGGGATGCAGGCTGAAATGGAGGAACACTGGGATAAGGCCCCAGGTACCCATTACGTCAATCCAAAAACCAATGAACTTTATATTGCGGGTTTGACCTTCGGAAACGTCGTTGTCATGGTGCAACCTCCGCGGGGCTTCGGCGAAAACCCGGTGGGCATTTATCATGACCCCGACCTGCCAGCAAACCACCATTACCTGGGTACATATTTTTGGATCAGGGAAGTATTTGGTGCTGACGCTATCGTTCACATGGGTAAACACGGAAATATGGAATGGTTGCCTGGAAAAAATGCTGGGCTTTCTTCGGAATGCTATCCGGATCAGGCGATCAATGAACTGCCACTGGTTTATCCTTTCCTTGTTAATGACCCAGGTGAGGGGACCCAGGCGAAACGACGCGCTCATGCCACGCTTGTTGACCATATGATTCCGCCAATGGCACGTGCCGAATCCTACGGCGACATCACCCGTCTTGAGCAGCTTCTTGACGAGCATGCAACAATCTCTGCGATGGATCCGGCTAAATTACCTGCCATTCGTCAAGAAATTTGGACGCTGCTTCAAGCCGCAAAAATGGACCGTGATCTTGGCTGGGCCGAACGGCCTGACGAAGATGCCTTTGATGACAAAATGATGGAAATCGACGGCTGGCTGTGCGAAATCAAAGACGTGGCTATCCGGGGTGGGCTTCACATCTTAGGCGAAACTGTCAGCGGTGATGTGCGGGTGGAGCTTGTTCTGGCGATGCTGCGGGCCCGACAGCTTTGGGGCGGTGAGACAGCAGTACCGGGCCTGCGGGAAACTCTAGGTCTTTCTGAGTCCGGCGATGAAACCCGAAACCGAGTTGATCAGATAGAAGGCATAGCACAACAGCTTCTAACCAGCTTGGAAAACCGTGACTGGGATCAAAACGCAGTGCTAGAAATTGTCGCGGCAGCTGATTACTTGCCAGCGGATGCAGATAGAGATGAGTTGACCACGCTTCTTACATTCGCTTGCAACGAAATCATCCCGCGGTTGGCGGAAACCAGTCGGGAAATTGACCAAATCCTGCGCGCATTGGACGGTCGTTTCATTGAGGCAGGTCCCTCCGGTTCCCCGATGCGCGGCTTGGTCAACGTGCTGCCAACTGGCAGAAATTTCTACTCGGTCGATCCAAAATCTCTGCCATCGCGTCTTGCGTGGGAAACGGGCCAGCTACTTGCTGAATCGCTGGTCACCCGGTACCGGGAGGAGCATGGTGACTATCCGAAGTCTGTGGGGCTGTCCGTGTGGGGAACCTCTGCCATGCGAACCTCAGGGGATGACATCGCAGAAGTTTTTGCTCTGCTTGGCGTACGACCCGTGTGGGATGAAGCTTCGCGACGAGTCATAGATCTTGAAATCATCTCGTTGGAAGAACTGGGACGACCTCGTATTGATACTACCGTCCGGATATCTGGATTTTTCCGAGACGCCTTCCCACATGTACTCGCATTGCTTGACGATGCTGTACAGCTTGTTGCCAATCTCGATGAACCTGATGAGCTTAACTATGTCGCAGCCCATGCACGCGTCGACAAGCACGAAAGCCCCAAGTCCCATGTGCGCCGCATATTCGGATCTAAGCCGGGTACCTATGGGGCTGGTTTATTGCAGTTGATCGAATCTGGGAATTGGCGAGACGACAAAGATCTTGCTGAGGTATATACCACGTGGGGTGGCTATGCCTACGGACGCAACCTTGATGGTGTTGAAGCGGCCGATGATATGCGCACCGCATATCGGCGAATCCAGGTGGCAGCGAAAAACGTAGACTCGAAAGAACATGACATCGCAGATTCTGACGACTATTTCCAATTCCATGGTGGAATGGTCGCCACCGTACGCGCCCTTACCGGTAAAGACCCCGAAGCTTATATTGGTGATTCCACCCGTCAGGAAACTGTTAAAACCCGAACGCTGCATGAAGAATCAAGGCGGGTATTCCGTGCGCGCGTGGTGAATCCGCGCTGGATCGAAGCCATGCGAAATCATGGCTATAAAGGCGCATTCGAAATGTCTGCCACAGTTGATTATCTCTTCGGCTATGACGCCACGACAGGGCTCATGGAAGATTGGATGTACGAAACCCTAACGGATACATACGTTAAAGACGAGGTTAACCGTCAGTTCTTTGAACAATCTAACCCATGGGCGTTGCGTGATATTTCAGAGCGACTGTTGGAAGCTGCCGATCGAAATCTTTGGGAAAACCCATCCGCAGAGGCGCTAGAAACTTTGCGTTCTACGTTCCTTGAAATGGAAGGGAATGTGGAGGGCCGCTCGGAGAATTAAAAAGTATTTACGCCTTGAGCGATCATCCGTCCCAGCGATAATGTCTTTTTACTGCTGGGACGGTATCGTTAAGGCATGCCGTTAATCTTTGCTATCCCATATTTTTTTATTGAAGCACTGAGTTTTTATGCTGTGGCTTCATGGTTAGGCGTCGGGAAAGCTCTTGTCGGTCTCTTTGTGGTGTTTTTCATCGGCATTATCGTTGCCGCGTGGGAAATGCGGCGGATCTCTGCCCAATTGAACAAGACGTCAACAAATTCGGCTAAGATTGCAGGAAATTTCGGACTTGTTGCGGCGGGAGCGGTGTTGTTAGCATTGCCTGGTTTCGCGTCAAGCGTTGTGGGTTTGCTATTTATTTTTCCTCCAACACGTGCGGTTGTACGCACAGTATTGGCACGCAAAATGCGTCATAGCATTGAGAACCTAGGCATCCGTAGTTTTGAGATGACAAACACCTATCGCCAACGCACTTCTTACGGCAGTTTTGGCACAGGTAGTAACCAATCGAATCCGATTGTTATAGATGAACAGGAAATTCGGGATTGGACAAAAGACGTTAAGCCGGAAGATTTTTCCAAATAGCCAGCAATATCAGTGCTGATGGAAGTGTCGTAATTAATGTTGAGTATCCGCGCGCGTAATATGCATGCACTTATACGAATATGCCTAGCATTGCTATCCGGTGTCTTGGTCTACGCCTCCTACCAGCCACAAGGTTTCAGTGTGGCTGGCGTAGTCGGAGTCGCTGTCTTATATGCTGGATTTTCACCGATTAAAGGGCAATACGTTTCGTTGCGGTTAGGCGCAGCCATAGCAGCTAGCCATTGTTTCGTACTGTATATGTTGCTATTGCCGTGGATCGGTGAGTTTGTCGGAAACTTCCCATACATATCGTTGGCAGTTTTTCTCTCCCTTTACGGCATTATCCTTGGGGTCGGTGCGGCAGCATTACAGCGAGTGCCTTACCCCTGGTTGTGGTTTGCATTTTTATACCTGGCGGTGGAGTGGCTGCGTTCACATTTTCCCTTTGGTGGATTCGCCTGGGTGCGTTTGGCTTGGGGGCAAGTGGGCAGTCCTTTAGCTAATTTGGCAAGTATCGGTGGGCCAGCATTGGTAACGTTCGTCACTGTCGTTTTAGCCACCGGGTCGTACACGATTGCTTTTCGACGTCACATGACCATCATTGTGGTTTGTTTTCTTATTATCGCTGCCGGAACAGCTTGGACTACTGTAACAATGGGGTCGTCGAAAAGCATCGGCGAGGTGTCTGTAGCGGCGATTCAGGGTAACGTACCGCGGTTAGGGTTGGAATTTAACGCCCAACGGCGCGCTGTCTTGGCCAACCATGTAGCAGAGACCTCAAAACTAAAAGAACGTGAACCGGTTGATTTAGTTATATGGCCCGAGAACTCCTCAGATGTGAATCCGTTTTCAGATGTAGAGGCAAAGGAATTGATAAGCCAAGCGGTAGCTGCCGCTAGCGCCCCAGTTTTGGTAGGAACCATTACCCATGACGAAGTAGGGCCCCGCAATACTATGGTTGTATTTGACCCGGAAACCGGACCAGGGGAGTTTCACCACAAAAAGTTTCTCCAGCCATTTGGGGAATACATGCCGATGCGAAAGTTCTTCCGTTTATTTTCGGAAAAAGTTGACTTAGCAGGAAATTTCCAACCAGGAAATGGCACAGGAATTGTGCGAATGCGAGCCGCAACATCTGGAACGGCAGTCACAGTCGGGATTGCCACGTGCTACGAGGTGGCCTTCGACGCGGCCGCACGCGATGCAGTTAGAGCTGATGCACAAATCCTGACTACCCCCACAAACAATGCAACCTTTAACTTCTCTGATATGACGTACCAGCAGCTTGCTATGAGCCGTATGCGCGCGATCGAAGTTGATAGGGCAGTGGTAGTTGCAGCGACTTCGGGGGTATCCGCCATTGTTCAACCTGACGGCACGGTTACCCAGCATACCGGGATCTTTGAAGCTAAAACTTTGATTGAAACGTTGCCGTTGCGTAACAGTTCAACGATTGCAGTGCGATACGGTTCTACAATTGAATACACGTTGGTTATCATTGGGTGGTTGGCAATGATCTTTGCACTGTGGCGGTTTAATAACACATCTGCCGCACCGGCTTCGGCGACGAAGCCAAACCGGAAATCACCTTCTCAATCCACATCGTCTACTGCGAAGAAGAAAAACCGCTAGGAGTTTATCGCCTTATGAAAACACTGGTCATCATCCCAACATATAACGAACTGGAAAACCTCCCATTGATAACCGGTCGGGTTCGGTCAGCAGCCCCTAAGGTCGATATTCTCATCGTCGATGATAATAGTCCCGATGGAACGGGTAAGGCTGCCGATGAGTTAGCGAAAAATGACGCAAACATTCATGTTTTACACCGAGAAGGCAAAGGTGGTCTTTGCGGTGCCTATGTAGCAGGGTTCCGGTGGGGCTTGGACCGGGACTATGATGTCTTGTGCGAAATGGATGCTGATGGTTCCCATGCTCCTGAACAGCTTCACTTACTACTTGACGAAATCGGACGGGGAGCCGACCTAGTTATCGGTTCGCGTTACGTTCCTGGCGGGAAAGTTGTCAATTGGCCAAAGAATCGCTGGATTTTGTCCAAGGGGGGAAATATTTATATTTCACTCGCATTGGGCGCCGGACTATCTGATATGACAGCAGGCTACCGCGCATTTCGACGCGAAGTTTTAGAAGCCATTGATTTAGATGAGCTCTCCAATGCTGGCTACATATTCCAAGTCGACATGGCGTTTCGTGTAGTAAAGGCCGGTTTTGATGTGCGGGAAGTACCAATCACCTTCACAGAACGTGAAATCGGTGAATCGAAGCTCGACGGATCATTTGTTAAGGATTCATTGCTTGAGGTAACCAAATGGGGTATTAAGCATAGAAGTATGCAGATCAAGGATCTAAAAACCGAATTTGGCGGCATGGCAAAACATGCAATCAAAAAATGGCGTAAGAAGCACTACCTATGATCCTAAAACAACCTAGCAGAATTCTTCTCAACCGAGCTAGGAAAAACATCAACGATTAAGGGAGCTAAGGAATTCCATTCAGAACCCTTAGCTCCCTTAACCGTTCATGGCGTATTTTTGCAGCTGATTTACTTTTTTTCAGAGGCAGCAGCTGCGGCTGCCGCCTCTTCTTCCTGTTGCTGCTTCAGAAGTCGGGCTGCGTTACGACGCCGTTTGCGCAATTGTTCAATACGTTCTTCCAAAAGGATATCTAGCTCTTCAATGCTGCGACGTTCCCGCAACATATCCCAGTGAGTCCGGGGTGGCTTCGCCGGTTTGGTTTCAATGCCTTCGCCTTCCACCAGGATACCGATCTGACCGTTTTTACATAGCCATTCACCAGGAATCTCAGCATCTTCAGCGAATGGAACCTCATAGATTTCACCCGTTTCAGTCCGATATCGCACCATCTGTCGCGGTGCGAGATCGTGGTCGCGGTCGGTTTCGTAGCTAACGGCACCCATGCGGGAACCCCGGAGAACGCGATCTGCCATGTGCTGACCATTCCTTTCATTGCTTAAGTTGCCGAAAGTTGTTGCACAGATACGCTATTTTCACGTTAGCGCAAGCCCACAACTCCCATAAAGACATTGATTATAACGCATAATCGATGACTTTGGTTCCCGAGCGGATTAGGAATGGGTATATCAACCGCTAACCAATGAGTATTTTTGGGGTAATGCCCACCATAAAAGGGGGAATCAAACCGTTGAAAGATTGTATCCGACTTAAGTGAAACTTGGGTCTGGCCGAAAAAAGACTAAACTAGTGGCAATGACAGTTAAACGCCAACCCACATGTCAGTGGTGTGGTTCGGAGCTCGGCGATGTTGGACGGGGGCGGCCACGAAAGTTTTGTAGCCAGTCGTGTCGCCAACGGGCCTATGAACAACGAAATGCGGTTCACGGCACCGGCATTCCCGCATCTGCTGTCATAATCCAGCCCGAAAAGGTGGATCGCCTCCAAGATTCATTGTTTGAATTACGGTGTGCAGCTGAAGATATTAGGACAGCGCTCACCGACGGGGCGTCCGCGGACGAGTTAGCTCCACTATGCGATGAACTGGTGGAACTAGCACGTAGTATTGAAAAGCTCAGAATAAGGTGAGTGTGCTTCAAATGGACAGAAAACGTAAACCATTAATTATCGGCACCGTAGCCGCAGTGATTTTATTAGCTACTTTTGCAGTTGCGACCGTATTGATTCCGGTTTTCCAAGGTCCCGGCGTCAAAACTGGTGAGCTTGATCCGCGTAACGCCACAGCAGCAACGACTGAAATTGATGGTGCCTGGAAAGTGGTTTATGGCGATGCTCCCAATATCTCTTCAGTGGGTTTCACGTTTAAAGAATTGCTGCCATCAGATGCGCGAACCACGTCAGGCTCAACTCGGGGCATTCGCGGAAACGCAACTATATCCGATGCCACATTAACTTCGGGTCGCATTGAAGTCGATATGACATCGTTGAGCACAGACACGGAGCGACGGGACATCAATGTGCGTCAAAAGATTTTTGAAACTGATTCCTATCCATCAGCAAACTTTGAAGTCACGGAAAACGTTGATTTGTCGAACATACCGGATGACGCCACGGTTGCTGAGGTCACAGTCACTGGCGATCTGACGATCAAAGGCAAAACAAATACTGTAACCTCGCAATACAAAGTATTGCGTGATGGTAATAAACTCACGCTAAGCACGACGATCCCGATCAATCGTCTTGATTTTGGCGTTGAAACTCCGGAATTTGTTGCAGCGAAAATTGCCGAAGATGGCGAGTTAAATATTCTGATCACCATGATGAAGGACTAACACTCATGCTTGCTGAACGAATGCTTCCTTTTTTATGGATTCGGCTTGTTATCGTACTGGGATTTACTGTTTTTGCGTTTTATCAATCAATCACCATTTTGGCGGTTGTCGGAATCGGATTGGCACTACTGACAGGATTTCAAATCTTCTCGGCGTACCGTAATCGACTTTCCGAAGAGCAGGATCAAAACTAAAGCTGGCGACTTTTTATTAGCGAAACAATTCGCAATTAGACCGCACCATTTTAGTCACAGTGACGTAAATATCCCGACCGGAGGATGGAGGATTTGGGCGGGCTAGGAAGGTCAATTATGTAACAAATCACTCGGTTAAAGATTTTAGCCAAGAACATATTTCAAATCGCCTACCCAGAGACAGACTCAAAGCGCCATGCTTAACTTTTCGACACACCCGCAAGTCGAATGATCCATCCGGCCGGTAGCCGCACAATCGGGTGAACGGAGGCACGATTTACGTTTCCACACATCGCACAGCGCCACAGAATCACGCGCAAGTGAAACATCATGGTTGCGACTCAAACACCTATGGCATTGAAATGCACATTCAGCCAACCAACGAACCGACCATAAGTGATATACGAAAACCTTAAACAGCCATAGGTCGGAAAAGAATCTCAACCGATAACACAAAAATCCCCGCTAGAAAATCTCCGATAATGTACATTATGTCAAGTAAGATTTATCGAGTTAGTTCCCCAAGCCACCTACTTAAGACTCCAACTTCTCGATCATAACGCTCGTGTACATCCCCCGCCGACCAATCATTGCGGAGCTGAAAAAGAAACTCCCGATCCAATTGCTCCGGATCGATAGCCGTCAACGTAATAGATTCGATTGCACTGCTAAGAAAATCCGCAATGTCTTCTTGTTTCATTGGCTGATTACGGTAATACCATTTCGCTGCGTTCCAAAAATAAACCAAGCCTGACTCATTGAGCTCGATAACCGCAACAGAAAGCCTGTCCCAATCAATGTCAGGTGCCATACTGAGATCGACATTCGCGATGTAATCATAGTCCGCAACATCTTCAGGCCGCGTTATTGCTACATACTCTCGACAAAGTTTAAGAAATTGACTATTTACAGGCGGTAATACGGGCTTTTTCATTGCATCCTAACTACAATTATCGCCGTTGCCGGGTCGTTATCGTTAACTGTACCGCATCAATCATTTCCAGTCGGAACAAGGCTTCCCGCAATGCCAGTTGGAACACCCATAACCGTCGAAAAGTTACGTCGAAGCCATCAGCAGCAGCTTCCCGCATATTCCCTTCGAACAGCTCGCGCTGCATCTGCAACCCATGATTATAATGCTTTCCAAAACACTTCTGGGCGACAATCCGTAGATTGCTATTGGCGTCGAAAAGCCGGTGCAAGTCCTCCGGCGAGGACATGGTCAATCCAGGCCACACGTATGCTCGAAGGACGTCAAGCGCACGCTCACTTGCCTCAGTATAGTTAAGTGTTTTAACCACCGTCTGCATCGAAACGAAGCCATACGGCACAAGCATCCTATCTAACGCCGACACATAATGACGTTGTGTTTCCAATGGCATCGTTTCGAGCTTTTCGACGCTGGTAATCGCGTCATACATCCGAGATAACCGCCGTAGCTCCGGAAAAACCCCATCGGTGACATTGATATGGATGTCCAAATTAACTTTCGCCTTTTGAAAAACCTCCTGCAGCCAGTTCGCATGATCCACGTCAGCCGTGTAGACATCAGCTACTGCCGCGTTATGTGCCGCGATAATTGGCACTAGCGGACCCGAACTCGGAAAATCAGCAACGTGTGTACCCGCCGAAACCCGAGCCGATTCTAATAGCTGTGCGGCAGCCCGTAACTGCGCGTCGGAAAAGTCAACGCGTTCCACAAGTGTTGGCTCCTCAAGCTCGGTTACATCCACAAAATGGCTAGCCGGTTCCCTGCCCTTCCCGGCACCTGGCACGTAACTTTTATATTGGTTTCGTTGTGTGGTTGGTACGCCTGAAGAAAAAATCGGACCGTGATAACTCATCCCGTTCCCGCTAAACAGCTGGATCAAATCTTGAGGCAATTCCAGACCGCTATACTGCCCCGCCAGCTCACGAATATGGGTGCGAGAGGTTCGCGGACAATAGCCAGCCTCCAGCAGTTTAGCCAGCACTTCAACCAATTGCCCGCTTTCCCACTCTCCTGCCATGTAACCTTCAGCAAGACCCAACCAACCAGATTTCGCTATCCGTTTAAAAAGCTCCTCCCGAAGGATTCGGAGATCAGGTTCATCTCCAGCCAAACGAATATCAGCTTTTTCACAAACAACCGCAAACTCCGCTTCTGCACGCCGAGCTTTTGCTGCGTTCAGCATTCCACCCGGAACCGTAGCTACCCCCGGCCACTGCTGTGGGTCAACACTGCTGAGGTAATCAGGTATGTGCGGCGCAAGTGACGACACAAACACTCCTTATTTTCTCTCGTCAAACTCTGGTTTTTGCCAACTCACAGTGTATGGTCGCATTCACACTGGCTTCAGACGCCACACCGAGCTACCCCCATAGATTCGACATGGTTAAGTTTTTAATCGAAGGAAATAGCTGAATACTCCCACATTTTAAGTTTTAGCTCAGCTGATTCCCACATACTTTATGCGGTTCATCCGGCCGGTTTTTTGGTTTCGTACATTGCAAGACTATGTGTTACCACCAGTTTGGCGCTACCATGTTAAAAATCACACTCTTGATAGGGTGGTAGCTATCGTTTAGTTCTTGAGCGACGGTACTCAAGCAGTAGGAGAAAACACATTCATGTCTGAAACCCCATTCCGCCCTGAAGGCGGTCGGCACCACGTGGTTGTTATTGGATCAGGTTTCGGTGGGCTGTTCGCTGTCCACAACCTAAAAGATGCAGATGTTGATATTACATTGATCGACCGTACCAACCACCACTTGTTCCAACCCTTGCTTTACCAAGTGGCCACCGGCATTCTTGCCTCCGGAGAAATCGCCCCGTCCACCCGTCAAATCTTGAGCCAACAGGATAATGTCGAGGTTATGAAGGCCGAGGTAGTCGATATCGACACCAAAGGCCGGACGGTCTCTATTCAATTGGGCCACTTAACCAAACTTATTTCCTACGATTCATTAATCGTGGCCGCCGGTGCCGGACAGTCATATTTCGGCAATGACCACTTTGCTAAATATGCGCCTGGCATGAAGACCATCGATGACGCTCTGGAGCTACGGGCCCGGATTCTAGGCGCTTTTGAACGAGCAGAACTTTGCGATGATCCAATTGAACGTGAACGACTCTTAACATTCGTTATTGTGGGCGCAGGCCCAACTGGTGTTGAACTTGCTGGACAGGTGGCAGAAATGGCGCACCGTACCCTCGCCGGATCATTCCGCCGATGTAATCCAGCTAACGCTAAGATTATTCTGCTTGATGGGGCACCCCAGGTATTGCCGCCCTTCGGAAAGCGATTGGGCCGCAACGCACAACGCTCCCTCGAAAAAATTGGTGTCACGGTCAAACTCAATTCCATCGTGACCGATGTGACTGAAAATTCTGTTTCCTACAAATCCACCGTGGATGATTCGGAACACACCATCGAGTCATTCTGCAAGATTTGGTCCGCTGGTGTCGCTGCTTCCCCGCTTGGCAAGCTCATTGCAGACCAGACTGGTGTGGAACTTGATCGGGCTGGTCGAGTTCACGTAAATCCTGATCTTAGTGTAGGTGATGACAAAAACTTGTTTGTCATTGGCGACATGATGAACTACCAAAATCTTCCAGGAGTTGCACAGGTCGCAATCCAAGGTGGTGAGTATGTTGCAGAGCAGATCGCTGCTGAAGCTGCTGGCCGCTCTGCAGACGAGCGTGAACCCTTTGAGTACTACGACAAGGGATCCATGGCGACGATTTCCCGCTTTAACGCTGTAGTGAAGATGGGAAATGTGGAGATCACCGGCTTTATCGGATGGTTATTATGGCTAGTAGTTCATGTCATGTTCTTGGTAGGTTTCCGCAACCGATTCACGGCACTCGTTTCATGGGGCATCAACGCAATTTCTCGGAAACGGTGGCACTTGGCGGTTACTCGCCAACAACTACATGCACGCACAGCGATTGAGAAGCTGTCGGATCGGATTACTCATGATGAAGAAAAACCAATCGAGTTACTCGACACTGAGCGTTTTAGCGGTGGCAAGTCCACTAAGTAGTAGGCTGTAGTCGCTGCCGTGTGTTTTCTCCTTGGATTTAAAAAACCTAGGTGATTGCACACGGCTTTGCCTATATCTATATCTACTTCCGGCTCCATGGCGTTATATTTTTCCGCTGTTCACACGTGCTTTGTCCGCTGCGAGGGGCATCAATCTACACTTAGGTAGATGAAAAATTGGCAACATGTGCACTTCTTGTCCCCGCAATTGACTAAGCCAATTATTTTCGGAAAAATGCCACCAAAAAATCTGATTCATCGGCAAACGGGGCGAGTTCCCATGACGAAAACTTATGTTCTAACGTCAATCCAACATCAGTTGCAAGGTCGAGAAAATCCCCAAAATCCCAGCCGCGCCCAGCACCGTATCCGATAATGGCTCGACCACCGGGCTTAAGTGCGCGGAATATATGGTTTAGGGCGTCCCTTCTGCCCTCAGCTGGGAGAAAACCCATGACGTTTCCAGCACTGAACACAATGTCAGCGTCAGAAACTGGTAATGGATCTTTACACAGGTCGCCGACATGAAAGTCGAGATCAGGATTCTCAGCCCGCGCTATATCGATCAAAATTGGGTCAAGATCGGTCCCGATCACGTGGTGCCCTTGTTTACCCAAATAGCCGGTTAATCGGCCCTGACCACATCCTGCGTCGACGATGACTGATCCGCGCGCAGCGATCGCATCAATGAGACGCGCTTCTCCGTAGATGTCATCACCATTTTCCTCGAAGCGTCGCCAACGATTTGCGTAATTGATAGAGTGTGCAGGATTGGCAGCGATGAGTTCGTTCCACGTAGGCATGTCCTTTAGTCTAAACCAGATACTCAGAACTAGAAATTGCGTATTTTACTATGACAGTTAGCAACACAGACCGCTTGGAAAATCAGCCACAGCCGCCCAAAGAGCAGGCTTCAGGTTTCGTGGATCATTGTCGCTTGTATATTGATGGAGTGCGGATTCCAGGTGAGATTAAGGTTGACTCCGCTTTGGGCCTATTGCACAGCAGATTGGGTGAACTTCAAGCACGCCATGAGTCTGATTCATCGCGGGGTTTTGTTTGGTTAAGCCTAAATGAGCCCTCCGTGCAACAAATGCATGACGCTGCACAAGCTTTTGGTGTGCACCCCTTGATCATCGAAGATGCGGTTGTTGCACGACAACGCCCAAAAGTTGAACAATATGATGACCAGTTGTTTCTGGTGGCACGAAGTGTGCGTTACTTAGATTTTGATCGCCGTCAAAATTCAGTTCAGCAATCCCGGCAGGTGATCGAAACTGGTGAAGTGCAAATGGTTGTTGGGAAAAACTTCATCATAACCATCCGGCACGGCACTACCCTACCTGATATTTCGGACCGGTTAGCACTACGTGCAGGGCAATCCACCTTGGTTAATCAAGCTGGACCGATGTCAGTTGCGTGGGCGATAACCGACTGGATCGTAGACGATTACATCAAAATTGCTGCGGAATTATCCGATGATGTTGATGCACTTGAAGAAGAAGTATTCACACCAAACTCGCGCTTTAATGTGGAGCAGATTTACCTACTAAAGCGAGAAATCCTGGAGATGCGGCACGCCATTGATCCGCTGGATCCAGCGTTACGTTTGATTCTTTCCAATGATTCCCAGCTACTGAACAAGCACATCCGACGGTACTTTCGCGATGTTCTCGACCATGAGATCATCGCAAAGGACACCATCCGGGGGTTTGACGAGAGGCTTACCGATTTGATTAGTGCTGCCGTTGCGAAAGTTACCCTACAACAAAATGAGGATATGCGCGCAATATCAGCATTTGTCGGAATGGCAGCGGTTCCGACGTTAATTGCCGGGATTTATGGGATGAATTTTCAACACATGCCAGAACTTCAAACCCAGTATGGGTATTTTATTGTTCTGGGTATCATGGTCCTTATCGTCGCTGGCATGTGGTGGTTTTTCAAAAAATGGAACTGGTTATAGCCCTAGCAGCTTTTCGACGCCGCAATCTTCCAGGACACTACTTGAAACATCGAAAAGCTGGCGGAAGAACTCACGCAATATTATCGGTCTTGTGGCGGCTCAATAACCATTGTCCGCAAGGCAGACTTGGCGCACAAGTGATCCCGATGAAACATTTCAATCTCAATCAATTGGGTACGACGTCCACCGTGGATGACTCGAGCCTCCGCTGAGATCACACCTGCAGCAACTGAAGCGATGAAATTAGTGTCATTGTTTACTCCGACTACCAGCTTGCCTTTTGCGGCTACAACTCCCATTACTGAACCGACTGATTCCGCAATTGCGCAAAATACGCCGCCATTAACGATTCCAGAAACTTGGAGGTGTTCTTGTGTCACATGCATCTCTGCGGCTACAAGATCCTTGTTTACTTCTGTGAATCGCATGCCTAGCCGGGAACTAAAGCCACCATTGAGTTCGTTTAATTGTGCCAATTCCCGCATATGCAACCCGTTCTCGCCCATCCCCGCCAGGAGCTCGAATAATGGTCTTGTTGTATCGGGAATTTCAGTATGAGAAGCCATAAGCCCCACACTACTGCTCTTGAACAAACAAACCAACAGACGATCATCTTCTTGATTAAGCATTCAACATTCAACCCCTGTTTCTAGCTGGCTTTTCGTGGCAGAAATACCACCCTCCGAGTGGGGTGAGTAGACTAGGAAAACATGACTGAACAAGGTAACCTGGCACAGATCGGCGTCGTTGGTCTTGCCGTAATGGGATCAAACCTCGCGCGAAACTTCGCTCGTAATGGACACACAGTTGCGGTATATAACCGTAGTTTTGAAAAAACCGAAGACCTAATAAAGCACCACGGTAACGAAGGCAACTTCGTTCCTGCACAAACCATTGACGAATTCGTCGCAAGCCTGGAGAAACCCCGCCGCGCGATAATTATGGTTCAAGCTGGAGCGGCAACCGACGCTGTCATTTCGCAACTTGCCGATGCCATGGAGGAGGGAGACATCATCATTGATGGCGGTAATGCCCTCTACACTGATACCATCCGTCGCGAGAAAGAAATCTCTGCTCGCGGGCTAAACTTCGTTGGTGCTGGGATTTCTGGTGGCGAAGAAGGCGCGCTTAACGGACCGTCGATTATGCCAGGTGGCCCAGCGGAGTCATGGAAAGCTTTAGGGCCGCTTTTGGAATCTATCGCTGCAGTTGTTGACGATGTTCCTTGCGTAACCCATATTGGCCCCGATGGGGCTGGACATTTCGTCAAAATGGTTCACAATGGCATTGAATACGCAGACATGCAGGTCATCGGAGAAGCTTATCAACTGCTGCGATACGGCGCAGGCATGACACCTGCGGAAATCTCGGAAGTATTCCGCACATGGAACGCCGGTGACCTAGACTCCTATCTCATTGGGATTACGGCCGAAGTTCTTGCTCAAGTTGACGCAGAAACTGGAACACCGCTTATTGATGTGATTGTTGATTCTGCGGGTCAAAAGGGTACCGGTCGTTGGACTGTTAAGTCTGCTCTAGATCTAGGTATTCCCGTTACCGGCATCGGCGAGGCAGTCTTTGCCCGCGCACTATCTGGCGCCACCGCTCAACGCACCGCAACCATTGATAACCTACCATCAGGTAAACTACAGACCCTTGAGGAGCTCGGGATCTCTCGTGAAACTTTCATAGAGGATGTACGCCAAGCTTTGTACGCTTCTAAGCTTGTTGCATACGCCCAGGGTTTCGACGAGATAAACGCAGGGTCTGAGGAATACAACTGGAATATTGATCCACGTGATCTGGCGACCATTTGGCGTGGTGGCTGTATCATTCGTGCTAAGTTCCTCAACCGGATTCGGGAAGCTTACGACGCCAACCCAGATCTGCCAACGCTTCTGCTCGATCCATACTTCAAGAATGAACTCGCTGACCTAATCGATTCCTGGCGCCGTATCGTCGTTATTGCAACACATATTGGCCAGCCTATTCCAGTATTCGCTTCATCCTTGTCATACTATGACAGCCTGCGGGTTCCTCGGCTTCCGGCCGCTTTGATTCAGGGACAGCGCGACTACTTTGGTGCTCACACTTATCAACGCGTCGATAAGGAGGGCACCTTCCACACCCTCTGGTCCGGGGATCGCACCGAAATCGAAATATAAAATAATCGCTTGTTACCCACTTCCCTTTTCTGAGAGGAAAACCGGGTGTATTGACAGTGCACGGGATCGCTACTATCGACAGTTGTACCCGCGCACTGTCTTTTTCCATATGCAACAAATATCACTTAACTCACAGCAGTTCTATTCTAAAAATACATGTCACGCGATAAATAACGTCTGTTGTTTTTTTAAGATCTAGCGCACAGATACCTCATTCCAGTACGTGAATATACCGCCACCTTAAATCACTTGTCCCAACTAGGGCAGTACGGATCAAGCTGTGTAGCATAGACGTGATGACTACTTTCGCCGAACTCGGTTTACCCCATTCCATTGTTTATAGCCTCAACGGCGAGGGAATGCACGAAGCTTTTCCCATTCAAGCTGCTGCCATTCCAGACGCGCTTTCCGGAAAAGACATCCTGGGGCGAGCCCCCACTGGTTCCGGAAAAACCTTGTGCTTTGGAATCCCAATGGTCGCACGGCTGTCACAACACGGACATTCGATTCCCGGGCGACCCCGAGCTCTAATTCTTGTACCAACCCGGGAATTAGCCACCCAGGTTCAACAACGGCTATCCCCCATCGCACATGCACAAGGGCTTCGAATTATTGATGTCGTTGGCGGTGTCGCCATTTCTAAACAAGTTCGCCAATTTGCGGCACCAATCGATATTTTGGTGGCCACTCCGGGCCGAACGCTAGACCTGATACATAATAAACACCTAGATTTAAGTGATGTTTCCATCACCGCTATAGATGAGGCTGACCAAATGGCGGATATGGGATTTTTGCCACAGGTGCAGAAGATTCTTCGCAAAACCCCGCCGACCAGCCAACGACTGCTATTTTCAGCGACACTTGATGG
The DNA here is from genome assembly GCF_001020985.1 of Corynebacterium mustelae. NCBI lineage: Bacteria > Bacillati > Actinomycetota > Actinomycetes > Mycobacteriales > Corynebacteriaceae > Corynebacterium > Corynebacterium mustelae. The sequence continues at coordinate 1,681,501 of NZ_CP011542.1, read as the reverse complement.
CGATGTCTCCACGCTTATCGACGAGTTTTTAACCGATCCGGTTCTCCACTCAACGAGTACACCTGAGGCGGCGGTAGACACTATGAGGCACTATCAATTTGCCGTCACTAATAAAGATGACCGAACCCAGGTAGTACTTCACATCGGCGCCAGAAAAGGTCAAACGATAATGTTTACACGCACCAAGTATGCGGTGGACAAATGGGTGCGGAAGCTGCGTAGGGCTGGCATACATGCAGCCGGATTACATGGAAACAAAGGGCAAACCAGCCGCACAGCAGTCATTGATGCTTTCTCTAACGGAAAAATTAATGTATTAGTGGCAACTGATATTGCTGCCCGAGGAATCGACATCTCCACGGTTGATCTTGTCGTGCACATCGACCCTCCGGTCGAACCTAAATCCTACGTTCATAGGGCGGGACGCACTGCTCGGGCGGGCAGCACGGGAAGCGTCGTTACGCTATTTCTTCCAGATCAACAGGATGCTGTTGAATCAGTGCTAACCAAGGCGGGCGTCACGTTGGATGTACTACATATACATGCACTTTCCCCGCGACTGAAGCAAATTACCGGCGCGAAGACACCATCTGGAAAAACTCTGGGAGATTTTCAGCCCATCGAGACCCACGCGTTGACAAACACTTCCAAATCGCAACCCCATACAGTGAAAAGCGCCGCACAACCACGTCAAACGAAACCGCGGAAAAAGAAAAAACCATGGGGCGGAACCGTCTCAGTATCCAGGCATGGTGCACAGAAAAAACGCAACCGATGATTCCTATACCCAAGTCATCAGCTAGAATCTTTAGAAACGCAGGAAAGGCTTAAAATAGCAGCTCACTCGGCTGTCGGTTACAACTAATGGACATAGTTATCTCAGTTGCTTCACTTCTTGGCTTCATTTTGCTCACCGCAAGCACTGGTTTATTCGTTGCTGTCGAGTTTGCCTTAACCGGATTAGAGCGTGCCACCATCGATCAAGATGTGGCTGAGCGAGACGACAAATCTGCTCACGCAGTAAAACGCGACTATCAGAATCTTTCGTTCGTACTATCCGGCGCACAACTAGGCATCACTATCACCACCCTTGCAACTGGTTTTCTGGCTGAGCCAATCCTGGCTAAATTCTTGATACCAATACTCGAATACGCTGGGTTGTCAGCTACCTGGACCACAACCATCGCCTTGATCCTCGCGCTGATCATCGCCACCTTTTTATCCATGGTATTTGGAGAACTTGTTCCCAAAAACATCGCTATCACTGACCCACTGAACACCGCACGATTTGTGGTAGGCCCCGTGCACGTATTCAATTCCGTGTTTAGGGGGTTCATCAATTTACTCAATCGCTCCGCAAATGCTCTCGTTCGCAAGATAGGTATTGAACCAGCTGATGAACTCGCCACTGCCCGTAGCGCCCAAGAGCTCACTGCCCTTGTGCGCAACTCCGCCGAATCTGGCGATATTGATGCCACCACCGCTCGATTCTTAGATCGGTCACTTCGTTTCGGCGAAACAACCGCAGAAGAACTCATGACGCCCCGGTCAACGATTGAAACGTTGTCTCACGACGACACAGTGCTAGACCTTATAGCGTTAGCAATTGAAACCGGACACTCACGTTTCCCTGTGGTCCGAGGAGACCTGGACGAAACCATAGGTGTGGTTCATTACAAAGATGCTTTTGAGCTACCGCCAGAAAAGCGCCGTACTACCCTGCTATCCGAAATCGCCAGAAGCATCCCGGTCGTCCCCGAATCCTTAGACGGCGATGCCGTACTCAACGCGGTACGATCCGCAGGCTCCCAAGTAATTCTTGTCGCTGACGAATACGGTGGAACCGCAGGAATCATCACAATCGAAGATGTAATCGAAGAAATCCTTGGTGAGGTCTATGACGAACATGATAACGCGGACGCGGACAAAGATTTCGAACCGTTCGGTACGTCATGGGCTGTATCTGGACTCGTTCGGATAGATGAATTGGCGGAAAAAGTTGGTTACATAGCCCCTGATGGGCCTTACGAAACCCTAGGTGGACTCGTTATGAGCCAGTTGGGGAGGATTCCAACAATGGATGACGAGGTTATATTGCCAGAATCCGACCATCCAGCCCTAGCGGAATTTACCTCTGGTTTCAGCGGTCGATGGCTGGCCAAGGTATCCGCCATGGAAGACCGACGCGTAGACAAAGTTATAATCACTCCAATAACCGAAGAAGAATACAAAGAAATTGTCGCTAAAACTACGAGAGCTGAGGGCAACTGATGGGAATCATAACCACAGTATTGATGATCATCGCCCTACTAGCTGCAAACGCATTTTTCGTAGCCGCTGAATTTGCATTAATTTCATCGCGCCGGGATCGAATAGATAACCTTATTTTACAAGGACGACCAGGTGCTAAGCGTGTGCTATATGCGATAGAGCACCTTTCCATCATGTTGGCTGCGTGCCAGTTCGGCATAACTATATGTTCACTGATATTGGGTAAAGTTGCGGAACCCGCGATCGCTCATTTCATCGAGGGACCGTTTCTCCATTTCGGATTGCCAGAACAGTTTTTACACCCTATTTCATTTATCATCGCCTTAGCGTTGATAACGTTTCTCCATATTCTTTTCGGTGAAATGGTTCCAAAAAATATCGCCTTGGCTGGGCCTGAAACGTTGGCTCTGTGGTTAACGCCAGCCTTATTGGGATTTACTACGGTTACACGTCCACTCATTTCCTTTATGAATATGATCGCTCGTATGACGCTTCGGCTTTTTGGCATCGAACAACGCGATGAGCTTGATTCAACGGTTGATGAAGACCAACTGAAGACAATGATTTCAGAGTCGCGATCCGAGGGTCTGCTTGATGCAGAAGAACACGCACGGCTAAATAAAGCACTCCGAGTCGATCGCAGTCTCACCGAAGTAATGATTCCCATCGAAAAAGTACGAACAGTATCGTTTGGTACACGCGGCCCATTGCTTTCAGATCTCGAAACTGCCGCTGCTGAAACAGGCTTTTCTCGATTCCCAGTTATGGCGACAAACGGGTCTTATCTCGGATACGTACATATCAAAGACGTCCTTGATCGGTTTGATGGCAAGGCCGAAAATACGCCAGACGCAATTGTGCATCGCGCCGAAATCCGGCCTCTGACCAATGTCGACGCGGCAGGAACAATTGATGAGGCATTGCATTTACTCCACAAACGTTCGGCGCACATGGCACAGGTGCGTGATCGGGGAACGTTGATTGGTGTGATCACTCTTGAAGATCTCATTGAGGAATATGTAGGAACTTTTAGCGACTGGACTCACCAGCAAAATCAATCACCAGAATCATGATCTATCTCGATACCGCAGAATGGACAACACTGCAATCTGAGCATATTGCTCGGGCTAAATCTTTTACCGCTGCACACCTTGAGCGTCGAAAAGCAGGCAAAAAACATCCGGTCTTTGATTTCCTTTTCGAATACTATCCCATTCGTGCAGCACATTTAGAACGCTGGCATCCTGGCATAGGTGTAGCAATTTTCGACCCTGTTACAGCAAGTCAACAAGCAGGATGGAAATATTATCACAACAAGAATCAATACACCTGCATCGATATCGATCATTACCGTGATGCGCGTCGGCAGACGCTCACCTTCATCCGAGATCTACTTAGCAAAACTGAACAGAATCAGGCTCGATTCGATTGTTTTGGACTCCATGAATGGGCGATGGTCTATCAAACAGACTCTCCTCGCCACTCACTTCCACTTCGATTAGGCGCCATAGATACCCAGCGAGTAGTGGAAGAAAATTCACTGCGATGCACGCACTTTGACGCCTTCCGATTTTTCACGCCTTCTGCTCGGCCTTTAAATCTAACCGTGTTAAGCCGAGAAAAACAGCCCGAAACGGAGCAGCGCGGTTGTGTCCATGCCACAATGGACCTGTATAAGTGGGCTGCAAAATTAGGGCCTATAATAGCTGGTTCCCTCTGGCTAGATACATTTGAGCTTGCGCAACGCGCTCGTATTTTAGACATGGAAGCATCCCCGTATGATTGCCGCGAATTTGGGCTAGGCGTTGTCGCAATAGAGACTACAGCGGGAAAACAAGAATACGTGGAACGGCAACGCGCGTTATCTTATGATGCAACGAAGCTTCGCGATCGGCTAGTCTCGGCCATCGACCACGTTTTCGCACTACACTAGAACTTTAAAGAAACGACAATTAACCGCGCATGTAATGCCAAAACACTGAACGAGAGGACCTTAGTGCTATGGGTCGCCATTCTGATGGGCAAAGCAATTACAAAATTTCTGGTGGAGTCTACGCAATTCTTGCGTGCCTACTCATTGCGGTAATAGTCGTGTCCTTATGGTTTCGGGCAATTAAAGACGATTCTGAAACCATAGATACTGCAAAATGTATGGCCGGCAACCTCACCCTCCCAGTCGCTGCTCAAAGTTCAATCCAGGATATTGCCCAGACGCTTATCGATGACTACAATGCTGCTTCCCCAATTGTGCGCGACCACTGTGTCCGCGCAATGCTTACACCTTCCATAGCGGAAGCAGGCGTGTTTATTTCCAGCCAATCCGACGGGGCAATCACCGCAGAACTTGCGGAACACGGTCGCTCGCCAGCTACGTTAGAATGGCCCACTGCATCGACCCTTAAGGTAGGCGTAGCTAGTACTAAACAAGTTGCGGCAGATTCTCTGGTAGATGTTTCATACCCTGTTGCTGACAATTCGGTTGCTTCGGCCTTGGTTGCTGCGGCGGTAAATAAAAACGCAAAAGAAAAAGTATCTGAGGTTTTGGAGAAAAACAAGACCGTTACTCTAGCAAGCGCTGCTGAGTCAGGTGCAGAGATTATTGCCACCAATGAAAAAGCTGTTCCCACTGGATATAGCTTCACCGACATTGCCGACTTACGGCAGCCCGTCCGAGTAGTTGCACTTAACGCTACTAATTCCGCTGGTGAAGAGGTCATTCGCGCCGGTGCGGATTTTGGCGCAGCAGCAACCAACGCTGATGCAGCAAAGTCAGCAACAACTGTTTCCGCTTTAGCTGCAGTAGAAGCCCTACATGCGTTCGACGCTTCCCACACCGCGCCACCACAAACTACAGAATCCATCACAGCACAGCCCAACAATGACCTTACCGCCGCAAATACATTGTTCTTATTTGATACCTCGGAACAAATGTCCTACGATTCGGGCAACGCAACAACCTGGTTCCAGGCTACCTCCAATGCAATAGCTAAAACTGCCGAAAAAATTGCACAGAAGAACCGGTCGTTAGCCTTGTGGAACTACTCCTCCCCTCTTAATCAAGGAGTTACCCGCGGATGGCGCACCAACATCATGTTCAGCAATCAGGCAACTGCTTCTAAGATAGGTCAAACTGCCATTGCATTCGGAACCGGTGGCGTTCCACAAACCCGATCTGCAACTTTAGCTGCCGTACGCTACGGGGTGGAATATGCTAAGGAAGCCCATGAGCCTGTGCGTATCGTAGTAATCACCACTGGCACGGCGGATCAAGGCGATCTTGACGCATTACAAGCCTTGATGGCTGATGCGCAAGGAACTAACACTGAACTGAGTGTGATACATGTCGGCTCCGGAAACGTGGATAAGGAACTTGCTGCGATTGCTACTCGTTCTGAAACAGTTTCTTCTCCCGCTGATTTGCAGGCCACGCTCGATAAACTTTCCGGGATCTAGCGGTCTTGGCGTTAAATCAATCAACCGAAAGGGTCAAATTGTAAAAGGCTATCTGCCATGGCCCAGAGATTACCATGGTAGATAGCCTTAAAAGCTATTGAAGGAAAGCAGCTAAGAACTACGACGCCGACGGCGATCAGCGAGCTCATCAACAGCTACGCTTTTCGCTTCAGGTTCTTCTATATTCGTGGCAACCTTTTCGAACGGGAACGCAGAGATTGTTCCGGTCAGTTCCTTCATGATTCCCGGCACCGCGATACCAAAGACTCCCTGACCGCCACCAAGCAGATCGATGACTTCCTCTGCGCTACGGCATTCGTAGACAGTAGAGCCGTCCGAGACTAAGGTGATCTTTGCAAGATCATCAACACCGCGATCTCGAAGTTTGTCAACAGCCTGACGTATGTTCTGCAAGGAAATCCCGGTATCAAGAAGTCGTTTGACAATCTTTAATACTAATATGTCTTTAAAAGAATAAAGCCGCTGGGAACCAGAACCACGAGCGGTCCGGATACTGGGCTCCACCAGCTTTGTACGTGCCCAATAATCCAGCTGGCGGTACGTTATTCCAGCCACCTGACAGGCGATGGGCACACGGTAACCGACTTCCTCGTCGGGCCCCATGTCAAACAACGACTCTTGTATTGGTCGATCACTCATGAGTGCGCTCCTTGCATTCTCTGGTATCGCGAAACAGCATGCTACAAGCAAGTACTATTTACTATTCTTAGGCAAGGTTAGCGAAGCGTCAAGAATTTAACTTGCGACACGCCGTTAACTTAAACCTCAACTTGAAGTTTAAACTTAAAACGCACCGCTGTCATCTTCATTCACATCGATAATTCTAATTATCACTCGCCTCAAAACTGAAAGCCTTACAATCCCCCGTCCTTTTCCGTGTCGGTATCACTCTTTTTTCCAAGAAGATCCGACTCGCGCACCCCCATGCTCTCCATCAATGCCGAAAAATCAGCATCGGCGGCAGCGTCACCAGAAGCAGATGCTTCCCATCCGGTTTCCGTTATATCTTCTCCGAAATCCAATCCAAACCATTGCCGCATGTCCGCTTCCGAAACATAGACGCTAGCCTGCATTAATACTTCTTCGTCAACCAGAATTGGCAAATCCAGGGAATGCGCGATTGCAATACCATCACTTGGTCGGCAATCGATTTCAAAATCGGATTCAGTAATTAACGCTGCAATAAATTCTCCTTCATAGAAGGACGTAATGCGAAGCTCTTTGAACCCTATTTCCCCCATTGAGCTAACCGATAGGAACAAATCTTCAAACCGGGGGCGACGCGGGGGTATCTCCGCTTCTCTGCGTTGCTGAGCAATGGCATCCACCGGGCTAATCCATATCGGAAGAATCCGCTTCTTTTCGTTCCACCGAAAGACCAAGCAACTGTGACTCTCCGGGAAAACCGAGACTTGAAGGTATTCAACAACATGAAACGCCATAAATTTAGACTTCCATTACCGACTTTAATAACCCAGCTGACTATGAAGCTCGTTTTTCACCAAAGAAGCATGCAAGGAAACAACCAAAGCGGTCATCTGTTGGCTCATTTCTTCGGCGCGCTCTTTCGCTCCCTCACCCCTGGACCTGGCAACCGGTGTAGCGGCTTGGGAGATAAGTGAGGCCTGGCGGCTCGCGGTGTTTTTTAGAGATTTGAGGTGTCGCACATCAAATCCAAATTCGCCCAACGCATCTGCCGTCGATACAATTCTGACGTCATCTACAGTAAAAAAACCAGCAGGATCAGGCTTAATAATGCCGACGCTGGCCAATTCCGCGACGAAATCCACGTCAACATGAGCTTGTTCCGCTACATCCGTGTCTGTCAACCTTGTAACCACTGGCTTTCGGAATTGCTCAGGACTAATCATCGGTTGTGCGTCTACGGTTTTCATGATTGGCGTAATCGCGCCGGAGTCCATTGCGTCTAATTGCTCACGAATTACTTTTAGTGGCAAGTAGTTATCTCGCTGGGTAGTAAGTATGTAACGCAACCGATCGATATCGGCCTGAACATACTTGCGGTAACCAGAGCTCGCACGTTGTGGAGAAATGAGCCCTTCGGATTCCAGGAATCGAATCTTGGAAAGCGTGACATCCGGAAATTCGGCTTGAAGCTGCTTAAGCACAACACCGATACCCATCGTTTTATTTGGCTTGGTTGCCGATTGCGAACGACTAGACATTGGTGATGCCGAATGCGATAGGGCGCCCATGGACAAAGCTTTCCGTTTCTTTATGTATTAAGGACTGACATTTTAAAATTCCCGCCATTAGCCAACGACGGGACTTGATGATCCCAGGATAGCACCTTTTGTCAACAATTTATCCTTGACTTTTGCTGCTAAGACCTGAAGCAATCGAATGAGGGATCACGGCTTTACACTTAGCTGTTATTAGTGTGTTGATCCCGCGAGAAATACCAATCGGAACTTGCCAATTTGGATCTCATCCCCAGAGGAAAGAATCTCAGAATTCCGAGGTTCGCGATTGACGTAAGTTCCGTTCAAAGAACCAACATCAACGACTTCAAAAGAACCATCTGTCAACCGAAACTCCGCGTGACGACGAGACACCGTAACGTCATCAAGAAAAATGTCGGAGTCAGGATGCCGACCAGCGGTTGTTGTCGCTTGGTCTAGCAAAAATCGTGCGCCAGCATTGGGACCGCGTTTAACAATGAGCATTCCAGCCCCAGCAGGAGGAGCAACATCGGCACTTGTGCTGGAACTCGCTCCCGCACCATTTTCCATTTCTTTCAGTAAGTCAGCACGAAAGACCGAAGTCGTCTCGACCTGAACATCTTGAGTACCGTTGTTCTCACTCATCGTGAAACCCTCCATGTAAGAAGATCTGGCTTGCAATAGCCGCTAATGTGGTCACTGAAACATCGTAACGAGCAACTGCCCCCATGTTTCAGCCAATGCTTTCATGATAGCGGTTTGTTGCGCCAAAGGCGTGTTTCCACTAAATATCCAGCCCACAGACTTGATTTGACCAAGGCCAGGTAAATTACAATCCTGTAATTTGCCTATTTTTCACAGCGTGAAAAGACAAAGGCTAATTCTACCGAAAAATGCTTCCGATTCCCTGAATAACCGAGTTGCCCGACCCAGCCAATGGATTATCAGAAACCATATACGTCCAAGTTGCAGACGGTCGTGCGAGTCCTTGATCCGCTAGGTGTGCACCATTCGAGTCGATAACAATAGAATCAAAGGTCTGGACAGCATCATCGACTGCTTTTTGTGCCAAATTTTTAAACTCGCGAACTGCAATACGGTGGAATTCATCTATTGGTGTCTCCCTGGCGATTGCCCGCAAATGGATTGATTCACGCACGTCATCCATATGGGCCAAGTGGCTGCTCCACCCGTGATCTAAGTGATACAACATAATTTCACGAGAAGCCTTGATTAAAACTTCGAGATCTAGAGTTTGGGAAAGCTCCTTGGCTTTATCGGACCTGGCGTGAATTTCTTTCCATGCCTGATCGGTATCAAGCAATATTGCCCGACGCTCATCAATAATATCCCGCTGATCTGCCAGTAATTTATTGTATTTCCACGTCTGAGAATGGATTTCAAGCAATTGCCCTTCTGTCACGCGTTGGCAATGTTCAATCCAATCCCGTACCCGTTTGGATTCGATACTTCCATCTGATTCTGGACGAACTGATACATTTTCGCCAGCGCCACCTACAGCCACCATATCGTCTTCCAGCGATACGAAAAATAGCGAAAAGCCTGGATCGCCTTGCCGTCCCGCCCGACCTCGCAGTTGGTTGTCGAGGCGCGCCGTTCGATGCCGTGCAGTTCCTATTACGGCCAATCCGCCGAGGGAAACTACCTTGCTGTGGTCTTTTTCGTCCGCACCACCTAACTTGATGTCCGTGCCGCGACCGGCCATTTGTGTGGAAACTGTAACTCGACCAACGTCTCCAGCTTCTGCAATGATTCGAGCCTCTTCAGCATCGTTTTTTGCGTTTAGCACATTAACTTCAATATCGAATTCCCGAAGAGCGTCGGCTAAAGCCTCGGATTCCGCTACGTCTTGGGTACCGACAAGCACGGGTTGGCCTGTTGAATGAATCCGTCGAATCTCATCCACAATTGCAGAATTTTTTTCCGCAATAGTCGCATACACCCGATCTTGCTCGTCGAATCGCGCCAATGGTTTATTTCGTTCAATCACGCTTACTCGAAGATCATAAAAGCTACGCAGCTGATCGGTTGCTTCAACCGCAGTGCCTGTCATGCCACAAACCATCGGGTACCGTCGCATGAGCGCTTGTAACGTGATTGTGTCGAGAATCCGACCTCCCTCGGTAACCGCCAAGCCTTCCTTTGCTTCCACAGCGGCTTGAACGCCATCGGGCCACCGCTGCAAATCAGCAACTCGACCTTTTGATGCATCTATGAGAGCTACTTTTCCATCCCGAACGATATAGTGAACATCGCGTATGAGTAATGCTTGTGCATGGAGCGCTAAGTTAACCTGCACAAGTGTACTCCCGACGTTTTCGTCGTCGTAAAGCGATTCAATCCCGAGTGCGGATTCAAGTTTTTGAGCACCAGACTCAGTGAGGAATACATTACGCCGATCATCGTCAACGGTATAGTCCTCGGCCTCGCGCAGTCTCCGCACGATCTCGGTTATCCTCCCCCCAGGGGCATGTCCAGGCTCATTTCCGGCTAACACCAACGGCACTAATGCCTCATCTACTAAAACAGAATCGGCTTCATCCACTATTGCGACGTCCGCACCATGTTGAACCGCCTGTGCCCGTTCAGTTATCAATTGATCACGCAAAACGTCAAATCCCAGTTCGTTAACTGGCGCATAGACGATATTGGCAGCATATGCTTTTCGACGTTCGACACTCGACATGTCCTCTGTGATCGCTGCAATAGTAAGGCCAAAGTACCGAACCAGCGGCCCCATCCAATCCGCATCTCGTTCAGCCAAGTAATCGTTAACCGTAATCGTGTGAACCCGCTTGCCCATTAGACCAAAGCCAGTGCTAGCCATAGCGCCTACAAGAGTCTTGCCTTCCCCAGTCGCCATTTGAATAACATCGCCTTCCAAAAGCCGCAGCACTGCCTGGGATTGCACTGGAAAAGGTGTTAGTCCTAAGGTGCGTTCAGAAGCAATCGCCAAAACGGCGAGAAACTCAGCAGGGTCGTCCAGGGTTCCATTTTTTGTCGCCGCAACCGCACGATTAACGAGTTCGGAATCAGTCAACGCTGCAAGCTCAAGTTTCTTCGTTTCTGCTTGGTCGACGATAGCTAGGCTACGCTTTTGATTTCGCCCTTGTTTGCCGCCCATCGCTTTCCAAAACCAATCGAAACCAGCCACCTGAGCCTCCGTTGTTGTTTGTGAGTTTTAATCTAGCCTTTTAAATCTTAACGCTACAGGTTCAGTGTGCATTCCCCTAGCTGGTTTACAATTCTTTTCAAAATCAATCACCTGATAGCCCATGACGTGACTTAGATTTCATTTCGCGCCCGCATTAACGAATATGACATCGATCGCGTGCGGTGGTTTCCAGCTGAGTGCCTTAATATTTTAAGGAATGATATTTTGCACTGTTTCCTGGCTTGTGTACAGCTGGTTTAATAGTGCCACCATAAAGTTAGATCGGTTGATCCACAGGGAGACCTTTGTGCATTCCATTAGCGTTAAATTACCAAGTTCCAATGGTTACATGATGGCTGGGACACTCGACATGCCGGATACCCCACCATTTACGTATGCAATGTTTGCTCATTGTTTTACCGGCTCTCGGTTTACGCCAGCTGCTGCTCGGGTATCCAAAACCCTCGCGGAAACCGGAATTGCATGCTTACGTTTTGATTTTCCAGGATTAGGTCAGTCTGAAGGTGATTTTCATAAAACCAGTTTCTCTGAAAACGTAAACGACATTATCGCGGCTAATCAGTGGCTTTCCGAAAACTATTCTGCACCTCAATTGTTGATTGGACATTCATTGGGCGGCGCCGCAGCACTAAAAGCCGCAACAATGATTCCCAATCTCAAAGCTGTGGCCACTATCGGTGCTCCTTTCGATCCAGCGCATGCGGTTCTCCACTTTGCTGATCGTATCAGTGAGGTAGATGAGACAGGTGCGGTTACACTCACGTTGGGTGGTCGGGACATCACTATTTCCCGGGAGTTCCTGGAAGATCTGGCCGAAACCAATCCAGAAGCGTACCTACCCACGCTTCGTAAGCCATTGCTTATCATGCACTCGCCTACCGACCAAACCGTTGGCATCGATAACGCACAAAATATCTTTCTGAAAACAAGATATCCCAAATCTCTGGTGTCACTACATAAAGTTGACCATCTGTGTACCAAGACCGGAGCCGCCCAACTCGCTGCCCGCATCATCCGCAACTGGGTGGAACAACATATTGTTCCACAATCTTCGGATTCGCCTTTTATCCCTGCCAATACCGTTGTAGCTCATTCCACAAAGGCTGGAAAATTCTCTGGCCTGGTTCACGTCGGCGCACAGCCGATTGCCACAGACAAAGATAAAGCCGATGGTGGAAAGAATCTTGGCGTGACCCCAACTTCGTTATTGATTGCTGCGCTTGCTTCTTCAACTAAACAAGCGATCCAAACAGCCGCGCAGTCCGCCCGAATGAAACCATTGACAAACATTGAGGTCACAATATCTCCAATTGCGTCAACCCTCGGGACGCTTCACCTTAAACGATCAATAAAAATTACTGGTGATAGCCTCACCGAAGACGAACGCAAAGTTTTATTTTCTGCCGCCCAGCCCTGTGAAATATCTACGTTTCTTAGTGATTCGGTGGTTATTGAGGATACTTTTCAGTGAGTGATTTCCCACTATCTGATGCCTGCCCATGTCAATCCGGGCTATGCTATGGCGATTGCTGCTTCTTGCTGCATCGCAAAATGCGTTCCGCCCCTACCGCTGAAGCTCTCATGCGTTCCCGCTATAGCGCTTTTGTGCTTCTCAACGCTGACTACTTGCTTTATTCTTGGCATCCCTCAACCGCTCCAACGACTCTGGAATTCGATCGAGATCTAACCTGGAATGGACTGTCCATCACCCACACAAGTGGCGGTGGCCCCTTTGATGCAGTTGGATCCGTAACGTTTATGGCCTACTACGAATGCGCTGGCGTCAAAAACACTCTTACCGAAAAATCTCATTTCTCGCGCTGGGAGAAACGTTGGGTTTATGAATCAGGCATTGTAACAGGTTAATACCAGCTCATAGGCAGAATTGGCGCTTTGGGATAACAATGCTGTAATCTGTGGGAGCTACTTTCTTAAGCAGCAATCGGACTGTGGCGCAGTTTGGTAGCGCACTTGACTGGGGGTTAAGGGGTCGCAGGTTCAAATCCTGTCAGTCCGACCAATTGTCATCAGTCGGGACATAGTTGACATATCAGTCGCGACATGGTGGACATAACCGGTGGTCTGTGTTCTGGAATATGAACACCGATCACCGGTTATTTTTGTGTGTTTTTCCAGATGGGTTTTTGGTAGTCGCGGGTTTCGTCGATGACGTGTTCGGTGAGGATTTCGCCGGTGGCGGTAAGCGCGGTGGTGATGTGTTTATCTACTATGACCATGGTGACTTTTTGCCCACTGTATGGGCGTCCAATTCCTAGGTGGTACAGCCGTCCAGCGTATCGGAGTGTGACACGTCCTGCCTTGTCTACTTTGTCTTTCCGGGTGCGCCATTCGTTATCGGTACGGGTCAGCGGTGAGGCTTTGGGAAGGTGTGTATACGCCTCATAAGGGGTTCTTTTGGCCAACGCTCGGTGTGGTCGTTGGGTGTTGTAGTACTTGGCGAATGCATCGAGTTGGTGTTGTAGTTGTGTTATTGTCCGCGCGGTTGGTTGGGCTTTGAGCCATTTTTTCAGCGTTTGGTGAAACCTTTCGATTTTTCCTTGGGTCTGTGGGTGCCCAGGACGACCGTTTTTCTGCTGGATATGGTGTTTGTTAAGGAAAACCTCAAACCCGTTGCGTCCACCACGCATGCCTGCGAATCGGGCGGTAAAAATCATGCCGTTATCAGTCAAGGTTGATTGTGGCGTTCCGTAGGTGCTGATCAGCTGTTGCATAGCGTCAACAACATCCACACCAGTACATATTGGATATGCTTTGATAAAAAGCAGGTAGCGGGAGTGATCGTCGAGGAAATCAAGAATTTCGACCCGTTGCCCGTTTGCAAGGTAGCAGTAGGTCACATCTGCTTGCCAACATTCGTTCGGTAGTGCGGCTTCGAACCGCACATAGGAGGATTTCGGGCGTTTTTGCGGTTGTGGTTTCACCAGTCCAGCTGCGGTTATGATACGACGGATCGTTGATGTTGACAGAACGTGCATTCCTTGACGACGAAGATGCGAGGCAATGGTATCTGGGCCCGCGTCAAATCCTGCTTTGGTGAGGTTTATGCGGATTGTGATGATCTCGTGGCGCACTGAGTCGGTCACTGCCCGTGGGTTTACACAAGGCTTTTTCGATCGAGGTTGCACCGCAGCTTCTCCACCTGCTTCAAACCGATGCAGGATGGTGTAAACCCATTGACGTGACACTTTGAAATGTTGGGCAGCTTCGGCAACAGTGTGCCCTTGATCAACAACATATCGAACGATTGCAAGGTTTCGATGAGGACTATTCATGTGTCAACGATGTCGCGACTGATGTGTCAAGTGCCAATAGTTTTTCGGCCACACCACAACTGTCAACGATGTCGCGACTGACCTGTCAACTATCATTCAGAAAACCCCAGAACAGAAATGTCAACTATGTCATGACTCCACACACTGTCAGTCCGACCAATTGTAAAAAGGGCCAAGGTTTCCTTGGCCCTTTTTACATTATTCTTCCCAATCAAAGGTTCGTTCCACTGCCTTATTCCAATCGCGAAATAGCTGTTCCGCAGCAGAATCAGGCATTGCCGGGTTCCAGGATTTACCTACTGAGCATTGTTGTTTAAGCTGATCTAAATTCTCAAAAAAACCAACACCAAGGCCAGCTGCGAAAGCAGCACCTAGTGCAGTAGTTTCAATAATTCGTGGCCGAATGACTTCCATCCGCAAAATGTCAGATTGGAATTGCATCAGCAGTTCGTTTCGGACCATTCCGCCATCTACTTTGAGCTGGGAAATTTCAACTCCGGAATCCGCAACCATGGCATCAACTACTTCACGTGTTTGATAAGCGGTTGCTTCAATCACTGCGCGAGCTAAATGGTGCTTATTAGCAAAACGTGTTAGACCAACAATCACGCCACGAGCATCTGGTCGCCACCGGGGCGCAAATAGCCCAGAAAAAGCAGGAACGATGTAGACACCGCCATTATCCGACACTTGGGCGGCGAATTCCTCAATTTCCTTCGCGCTACCTATAATGCCCAAATTGTCCCGCAACCACTGAACAAGAGCCCCACCCATGGCAACCGACCCCTCAAGCGCGTAAACCGGCTGTTTCCCCTCAATCTGATAGCACACGGTCGTGATAAGTCCGTGTTCGCTCTTTTTGGGTGATTGCCCGGTGTTGAGTAACAAGAATAACCCAGTTCCATAAGTGTTCTTTGCATCGCCAGGTTCAAAGCATGCTTGCCCGAACATTGCCGACTGCTGATCGCCCAGAATTCCGGAAATTGCTACCCCTGCCAAGGTTCCTCGGCCACGTACATGACCAAAAGTCGTGACGCTAGGTTTGATCTCTGGCAACATTGCCAATGGAATTTTCATTTCTGAACAGATCGACTCATCCCATTGCAGAGTTGATAAATCCATCATGAGAGTCCGAGAAGCATTCGTTACGTCGGTTGCGTGAACAGCCTCTACTCCATTGTCGCCTTCGGGCCCACCGGTTAGGTTCCAAAGCAACCAGGTATCAATCGTTCCGAATAATAGATCACCGTTCTCCGCTTGTTCACGAGCACCAGCAACGTTGTCTAAGATCCATCGAATTTTTGGACCAGCTGGGTAGGAATTTAGCCGTAAACCTGTGATATCTCGCCATCGATCGGCTCCGTGGTCTCCAGCCAGTTCTTCACATAGCACGCTGGTTCGTGTATCTTGCCAGACAATTGCGTTGTAGACAGGTAAGCCCGTGTGCTTATTCCAGACGACGGTGGTTTCCCGTTGATTGGTTATGCCAACTGCCGCTATATCTTCCCGAGGTACATTCGCTTCGGCAAGCGCCGCCGCAACCGCACGTCGAGTGTTGTCCCATATTTCTAGCGGGTCGTGCTCCACCCATCCTTTTTGCGGAAAGATTTGCCGATGCTCGAATTGCCCAACACCAACCATGTTGGCTTCTTCATCAAAAACAACACACCGGGTGGATGTGGTGCCTTGGTCGATTGCAGCTACGTATCGTTGGTCACTCATTTAACGATCCTGGCCTGTGTCGATTAGCGGACGCGCGTCGGATGCTTGAGTGGCGATACTATTAGCGGCATCGTCGGTGAGCTCTTTTTCCGCTGCAAGTGTTGCCTCGGTCGCAGTACGGAATTGATTGATCTCTGCGGCAATGTTGTTATCATCCCAGTTCAGGTAAGGGCCAACCAAGCGTGCTACCGATTCCGCCGATCCCACCCCGCGATCGGCGTATTCCATCGATATCCGTAACCGTCGGTGGAGAATGTCTTCCAGATGCAACGCTCCCTCGTGTGTCACGGCGTAAACTGCTTCGGCCTTGAGGTATTGCTCTGCGCCTGGGATGGGTTCCAGCAACGTTGGGTCGTCGTGGGCTGGTGCAAGGACCTCAAATATCAGTGAGCCATACCGACCTAGCAGGTGGTCAACTTGCGCCTCCGAAATTCCCAATCGTAAAGCTAAAGCTGGAATTTGGTTTGCTAGGGCGTGGTATCCATCTGCGCCAAGTAGCGGAGTGTGTTCAGTGACGGAACCGGGAACCTTCTTAGCTATGTCTTCTACCGCTTTATCCACGGCATCTTTTCCGATAACGCGATACGTTGTATATTTTCCTCCCGCCACGGAAACCATGCCGGGTGCAACTCGAGCAACAGCGTGATTGCGGGATAGATTGGTGGTCGAGTCTGATTTGCCACTCAGCAAAGGACGCAGCCCTGAATAAACCCCAACGATATCCTCGTAACGAATGCGTCGACGAACCTTTGCATTAACATGTTCAAGAATATAGTCAATATCAGACCTGGTAGCTGCTGGATTGGCTAGGTTCTTATCCCAATCGGTGTCGGTTGTGCCAATGATCCAGTACTCCCCCCATGGGATAACGAACAGTACTGATTTTTCGGTTACGAAGCACAAGGCAGCATCAGCTTCGAGACAGGATTTCGGCACAACGATGTGAACCCCTTTTGAGGTATGCACGCTGAACTTACCGGAAACACCGGCAAGTTTTTGTAGCTCGTCATTCCACACTCCGGTTGCATTAATGCAGACATCGGAATGAATGGTTGTTTCATCACCGCTGTTGGTGTCTCTTACTGTAACACCAGTTATTCTTTCACCGGTTTTTTCAAATCCCACGACCTGTGTGGAGGAGCGCACAACCGCCCCGAATTCTGCCGCAGTGCGCAGTACCGTCATGGTGTGCCGGGCATCGTCAACAAGAGTGTCGTAATAGCGTACCCCGCCGACTAGCGCGTCATCCCGCAAGCCTGGAGCGATTTTCATCGTTGTCCTATGGCTCAGATGCTTTTGCATCGGAACGCTCTTTGCTCCGCCCATCAGATCGTACAGCATGAAGCCCGATGCCATATACGGCCGTTCCCAGAATCGATGGGTGAGGGGGAAGATAAACCGCAGCGGTTTCACTAGGTGTGGCGCTAAGGTTGACATGGAAAGCTCACGTTCCCGAAGTGACTCTGCAACGAGCCGGAAATCGAGCATGGCCAGATAACGCAACCCACCATGAAACATCTTTGAAGACCTTGATGATGTTCCAGCTGCAAAATCTCGCGCCTCAATTACTGCTACTTTCAACCCTCGTGTGGCCGCGTCTAAAGCCGCACCTGCGCCGACGGAACCACCACCGATAATAACTAGGTCGAAGTGCTCGGTTTCGAACTTTTTCCATGCAGATTCAAAAGATTCTGCATGGAAAGCTGATGAAGTGGAGGTAGCCACTATATTTGCTCCTTCTTTTGGGAGATCTAGTTGAGAGTGGTTGAAATGTTATAACCAAATAAGTTCCATTGTAAGACTTACCCCGATACTTAGGCTATAGAAAACGTTTTGACCTCGCGTTTTAGGGTAATAAACGGCCAAGGTGGCTCGTGTACCAGTTATCCATCCCGGTCTTATATTTTTGAACTACCCTTATTTCTATGAAAAGCTACGCGTCAAGCAGTACGAAAACTAAAGCAACTTTGTGTGCCGTGCTGGCGGCAGCGTTCTATGCAGTTTCGGTGCCGATGTCAAAACTATTCATTGCAGACGTTCGGCCTGCGATGCTGGCAGCGTTTCTCTATCTCGGTGCGGGCGTCGGGATGACTCTTAGCGTCTTTGTACCTTGGATGTTTATAAGGTCTTCCCGCCAGAGCTCACGCGTTGAAGTCACAACAGGGACGGGGCATAGTTCCTGGGAAAAACAAGATCTTCCTTTCGTTCTTGCAATGATAGCTCTCGATATCGCAGCGCCGATCTTGCTAATGTTTGGGGTCTCGTTAACCACTTCGGCAACGGTTTCGCTTCTTAACAACTTTGAAATTGTTGCAACATCAGTGATAGCTTTTGTTGCTTTCAAAGAAGAAGTTTCGCGGCGATTGTGGCTTGCGATCGCGTCAGTTACTGTTTCCAGCATTATTTTAAGTGTCGAAAGTGACGCTAACTTTAGCCTGAATTATGGTGCTATCTTTGTTTTGGCCGCATGCGTGTGTTGGGGAGTAGAAAACAACTGTACAACGCGACTGTCCTCCAAATCACCGCAGCAATTAGTGATAATCAAAGGCATGTTTTCCGGATTAGGATGCTTCGTCGTCGCCAAAATTCTGGCGGAGGAGGTTCCAAACATTGGGATCGTTGCCGGAGCGATGTTCGTTGGCTTCGTCGGTTACGGATTGAGCATTACATTTTATATTTTCGCACAACGAAACTTAGGTGCTGCAAAAACTTCGGCCTATTACGCTATCGCTCCGTTTTTAGGGGTGGCTTTCAGCATGATTATCCTCGGTGAAATTCCTAATTCACAGTTCTGGCTGGCGCTATTAATCATGGTCTGTGCAACGTACCTTATGGTAAAGGATTCGATTGAGTTGCAGCACTCTCACCTGCATTCGCACACGCATACTCACTTCCATTCCCACGGAGATGTTTATCATTGTCATGAACATGCGCATAGCCATTTACACGCTCATACCCACAACAGTGATTCATCGGAAGCTGTACATGATCATGACCACGATTTTCTCAGCGTAGTCCACGATCATTCGGATCATTCGCACTAACGCTTATCGACGCCCACAGCGTCCCTTTAGATCCAGCAAGCGTATCCAAATGTCTCTTTGGGGCGTCGAAAAGCTGGTGTGCTTCCTGACTAAACTCCGTCAGTGCCAATCTTCTTGTCGATCGAATCACGGACCTCATCAATTTTGGCGGATTTATCCTCGCCTAATGCGCCTTTAGCCAGTTCGGATGCCTTATCAAGGATGTGGTCAGAAATTTCCTCTCCCTTGTCGGTATTCAAAATTCCCTTTGCTTTATCCATTAAGCTCATTTGATTTTCCTTTCTGCTTTAACAGCTCATATAAATGTGTGGAGTTGTAACGACTAGTGCCCACTATAGCAGTTGATAATGAATGAAACCTCCGCTAGTAAAGTACCCTTATCGCTGCGCAATCACAGTACAATTCTTTAAACTATGAACTCCGTTTCCGATAAAGATGCACCGCAACCGATTCGCACCATTCCGCCGGTGTCCCGAAAAAACATGCCAAAATTCGTTTCTGATGTGCACCGTAATGAGGCAGCAGGTGCATTTAAAAGCGGAGCTGAGCTTTATCACGATGTCCGCCCTGGCTACCCACCCGAAGTGATAGAACTAATTACTACCGAAAGTAATAGCCCTTACCGAATTCTGGATGTGGGGGCTGGCACCGGAAAACTTACTTCGGCATTAGACACCGTTCTTGGTGACCGCGCTGAAATTTATGCATTAGATCCCAGCATCAACATGTTAAGAACGTTGCTGGACTGCGGCTTTTGTGCATGGCAGGCGACCGCTGAGGTTTCAGCGGCTCAAGACGAGACTTTCGATGTAATTACGTGTGCGCAGACATGGCATTGGGTTGATTCGAGGATTGCTAGCGCAGAATGTGATCGGATCAGTACATCTCACGCCCAGCTATTGCTGGTGTGGAATACCTTGGATGTAAACATTCCCTGGGTGCATCGGTTGAGCAGAATAATGCATTCAGGTGACACTTTAGCCGAGGGCTTCTTTCCATCGGTTCATGCACCGTGGCAGCTTTACGACGAGTTGCGGCTACGGTGGAGTCAGCCAGTCACCCCGGAATTAGTGCATCAGCTAATGCATACTCGGTCATATTGGCTACGATCGACAACAGCTATTCGAGAGAAGATGACTGCAAATCTGCGTTGGTATTTGAATGAACACCTCGGTTTCCAGCCAGATCAGGAAATCCTTCTTCCCTACCGTTGCGATGCGTTCATCTATAGAAAACAAAAATAAAAGAAAAATCTAGAAAAGCTAGATTCCATGAAATCTATCGAAAATATCGAAATGTAAAATCATAACCAAATATGCGCGTATAAAGAAATGTTGGGGTCATCGCTTGTAGCCGACGACCCCAACGGTTTTTTTCTCCTTGAGACACTCTAGAACAGCCAAAGCATTCCTAGGCAATGGCCCTATTTCTTTGACCGACGCTCACGCACGCGAACTGCGATCCGAACCGGAGATCCTTCAAAACCAAACGTCTCCCGGAACTTTCGTTCCAGATAACGACGATAACCAGCATCTAAGAACCCAGTTGTAAAAAGCACCACAACGGGAGGCCTGGTCGACGCTTGCGTTGCGAACAAGACCCGAGGCACCCGGCCACCTTTCATCGGAGGCGGATTTTGGGCGATTGTTGCACGCAACCAGTTATTGAGCTGACCAGTGCTTATTCGTTTATCCCAGCTTTCCAAGGCTTCCAACATATAGGGTTCGAGTCGCTGCAACGCACGCCCGGTCTTAGCCGATATATTGATGCGCTTCACCCACGAAATATGGGCTAGCTGTTGCTCGATTTCTCGTTCTAACTCCCAACGTCGATCCTCATCCATTAAATCCCACTTGTTAAAAACCAGGACCAAAGCTTTACCGGACTCGAGAATCATATTTAATACACGCTGATCTTGCTCCGAAACGGGGTCCGAGCAATCGATCATAAAAATACAAATTTCGGCTGCATCAATGGCATTTCGAGTCCGAAGTGATGCATAGTATTCATGTCCTTGAGCATTCTTGACTTTTTTGCGCAATCCAGCAGTGTCAACGAACTTCCACAGGTGGTTCTCCAGTTTTACTATGGAATCCACTGGGTCGACTGTAGTCCCAGCAACGTTATCGACAACTGAGCGTTCTTCCCCCGCTATTTTGTTCAGCAGCGAAGACTTTCCGACGTTTGGTTTTCCTACTAAGGCTACTCTGCGCGGTCCCTCCGTAATTGATGCTGAACGTGGCTCCTTTGGAAACAGTCGAAGGATTTCATCCAACACGTCTGCTCCACCACGTCCGTGCTGTGCGGACACAGGCCACGGATCACCCAAACCTAACGCATAGAATTCCGCCATATCTGCATATTGACTATCGGAGTCGAATTTATTCGCCACCAGAATAACTGGAACATCGGAGCGTTGAAGTTTCTTTGCCATCACCGAGTCGGTTTCGGTTATTCCGACTTTGGTGTCGACTACCATGACGATAACGTCAGCGGATTCCATTGCGTTTTCCGCCTGACGTGCGATCGCGGCGTGAATACCTTTAACGTTGGGATCCCAACCGCCAGTGTCCTGAACCCAGAAGCGCTGGCCACCCCAATCTGCAAGGTAAGAAATCCGGTCACGGGTTACACCAGGAAAATCCTCGACAACGGCTTCCCGGCGGCCGATAAAACGGTTAACCAGAGTAGATTTTCCTACATTAGGCCGCCCGACTATGGCGACCGTGCAAAGGTTCTCCTCAACATGCCCGTCGGTACCTACCCCAAAAGCTTCTTCAAGTTGTTTCCAGTCTTCTTCGGAGTAGTTTTCGCCGAAATCCGGGTCAGAAAACTCCGATTCGTCAAACGAACCATCATCAAAGACTTCATCTATGTAGTCGTCATAAATATCGCTGCCATTAGAGGTATCAATGTGGCTCTTTTCACTAGAAAAATCAGATTCATCGTGCGAAGATGCAGCCGAGTTTACGCTTTCGCTCATTTTTCTGTTGTCCCTTTCGCCGATTGTTCTACTAGCTCGATAATGACGTCTAACACCTCGTCAAGACTCAACTCCGAAGTATCGATTACAACGGCGTCTTCCGCAGGCCGTAACGGGTTAAGGGGACGGGAAGAATCCAGCGCATCTCGCCGAACAACATCAGCAAGGACGGATTCATAAATAACGTTTCGGCCGGCCGCTTGGTCTTGTGTAAATCTCCGGTGGGCCCGAACTTCGGCAGATGCCGTGAGATAGATCTTCAAAGGAGCGTCGACTAGCACGTTCGTTCCGATGTCCCGGCCGTCAACAATACACCTGCCAGCCTCGGCTACCAATGAACGCTGTAAATCCACTAGATTTTCGCGAACCTCCGGAACAGCAGATACCGCTGAAACAAAACGAGTCACGTCTTCATCTCGGATCTCAATCGAGACATCGGCGCCGCCCAGTAATACCGACTTGGAATCCGGATCATCCGCCACAGAAACCGGAAGATTCTTTGTAGCCTCAGCTACCGCTGCAGCATCATGGGGGTTGATCCCAGAATCCAGCACATGGAGTGTCGCAACACGATACATAGCGCCCGTATCGAGATATTTAGCACCAAAATGTTTCGCCACAGCGCGGCAGACAGTAGATTTTCCCGCGCCAGACGGGCCGTCTACAGCAACGATTAGACCACCATCAGTATTTTCCAGTTCCAATGCCGAAGAGTTTGTGATTGCTGTCATTACATCTCCACCACCTTATACAAGCTTGTTAGTTCGCTGTCGTTTAGTGCTCGGATCGTGCCGGGCTTTTGCTCACCAAGCTGAACGGTATGCAGCTTTGTGCGAACCAGACGCTGAACAGGATAACCAGCGGCCTTGAGCATTCGTCGTACAATGTGCTTGCGACCTTCATGCAACTCAACCCGAACCAAAGACTTTCCTTGATGGATGTCAATTATTTGCACGTAATCCGCTTTGGCAATTCCATCCTCCAATTCGATGCCATTACGCAACTGGCGAACGATACCTTTATCAACTTCACCCAAAACGGTAGCCAAATAAGTTTTGGAAACTTCGTATTTAGGGTGCATCAACCTGTTAGCCAATTCGCCATCATTAGTTAGCAAAATCAGCCCTTCGGTATCTGCATCAAGGCGTCCGACATGAAACAGACGTTGCCCGGAAACTACCCGCTCGGATATCAAATCGCCGATACAGGGCCGTCCCAACTCATCACTCATTGTCGAATGCACGCCTCGGGGTTTGTTCAAAACGAAATACTGAAAATTCTCGTTAACGTTGACACGCACTCCATCAACTCGGATCACATCAGTACTGGGATTCACTCGAACCCCTTGGCGCCGAATTTTCTTGCCGTTTACTTCGACGCGGCCTGCGTCAATGAGGATTTCTGCGTGACGACGAGATGCCACACCAGCTTGCGCCAAAACCTTTTGCAGCCGAACCCCCTCCGACTGTTCAGAGGACGAATCGAAACTGTCTGCTGCACGGTGCTCTGAGACATATTGCTTTCGTGCCGGGCGTGCATTTGAAATCAGAATATCCGCCGAACGTTGTCTCTTCTGTTTTACGGGCTTATTCCCACTTAACTTCTTCTTAGTGGCCTTGCCTTGAGTTTTTCGGCTACGGTTGCCTTCCGGTGTGCCGTCACGGCGAGCGGGTGGAGTCACTATGCTTCCTATCAAATAAAATATGCGGTTATAAACACGATTACTCTAGTCTACGTGACACAGAAAAGCTAAAGCCGTAGAGGAGTACCGATCAAGGATGCCAACAACCATCTTTTTACTGGTCATGGCAGCTCAAATTCGTCAATAGAATCAATTTCTGGAAGTAACGGCGCTAAGTCAGGCAATCTTTCAAGAGAGTCGATGCCGAGAAGCTCCAAAAACAGCTCCGTTGTCTCGTAACGATGTGCTCCTGAAATCGGTTCCGTGTCGACCTCCCGAATAAGCCCGCGCAATGCTAACGTACGCATCACTCCGTCGACGTTAACACCTCGAACTGCAGACACTTGGGCGCGTGTTGCAGGTTGGCGGTAAGCGACAACAGCAAGTGTCTCTAATGCCGCCCGCGATAGTTTCGATTGGGTACCATCAAGCAAAAACTTTTCAACTACTGGCGCATTGGTTTGGCGAGTGTACAGCCGCCATCCATCGGATGTTTCGCGTAGATCCATACCACTGCCCCGATCGTTTAATTCCTTTTGGATACTACGAAGTTGGCTAAGCACCGTTTCCGGCTGACTTTCAGTGGCAGAAGCCAAAGCCGTAACCGTCGTAGGGTTATCCACAACAAGAAGTATCGACTCTAGTTGTGATCGCAACGGCGAAATCGTTGATTCTTCGGATTCAGCAGACATGAAAAGATTTTCTCCAGGGAATATGTTGGCTGTTAGCTTACCGCCAATAGATTAATGATTGCGACTGACATCAATGTTTTGATAATGTGCCCGCTTCGCTTTCGCCCCTATGATCTGCCTATCGACGTCGAAAAGCACTTCATCCAAGATTGCAGGGTCAACATAACGCTCGCGACGCGCAGAAAGCAGTTCCTTTTGGGCAGCCTCCAACGCTTCTAAATGTGTCTCCTGCATAATCGATCGAATCTGCAGTAGCCGCTCGCGACGTTTTTCTGGTGGCAGTCTCTCATCTTCAAAATCTTCCAAATGTGATACTTCATCGAAGCGCGTCATCATAGCTTGAGCACGCCCTTGTCCAATTTCATCCGCCCGGGAAAGAATGTGCTCGTATGCGGCCTGCCGAGCCCGATTTACCAATTCCTCCCTAGCAATATCACCAAACGCATCGGGGCCTGCATCTAAGGACAGCCGTTTCATCAACCACGGAAGGGTTAAACCAGGAATAACCATGGTAATAAACACCACAACCAAGGCGATCACTGGTAATTCATGATACAAGCCAAAACCTGAAGTAACCGGGATAGACAATACTAAGGCCAACGTCACTAACCCGCGCATTCCTGCCCATGTCAATAACAAAACTTCTTGCAGCCTAAGTGGGGCACCACATCTACGATTAAAGTGCTTATTAACCCGATAAATGACCCAGAACCAAAGCCCGCGAACCACGATTGCGACGACAGATAGTACAAGGCCAAGCCACACAGCATTCCACAAATCGGAACCAACTTCGACGATAGCGTCGCGCACCATAATTCCGATTAAGCCGAAAGCCAAGCCAGTAAACAACATTTCGACAATTTCCCAGAAAGCCGTACCAGACAACCGGTCCTCTGCCTCAACATCCACACGAGAGTTAAATTCAATTGCAGCAATAACGATTGCTACCACCCCAGACGCATGAAACGCTTCGGCAGCAAGAAAAGTTGCAAATGGAATAACCCACGTAAAAGCATTACGCGCAACCGAAGAAGTCATCCACCCTGTTAACCGAGCCGCCGAAATACCGATCAACCAGCCGATCAAAATGGCAACACCTGCGGAGTAAATAAACGTCAAGATCGCTTGCCACCATGTCACTGAATTTCCCTGAACCAATACACTTAAGCCCAGGTTAAAAACAAGAATCGAAGCGGCGTCATTAAACAGACCCTCAGTCTGCAGTGTATTTGTCAACCTGCGAGGTACCCCTGCGGGTTCAGCAACAGCATCAACTGCAACTGGATCAGGAGGGGAAACTGCGGCACCGATAACGATCGCACCAGCTAACGACAACGCAGGAACCAAAAGGTAGGCTGTAACACCTACTGCGAATGCTGTTACAAGTACCAATAACACGGACAACAACATTATCGAGCGCCAATGATGTCTAATCTGGGCCCACGACGTTCGGCGAGCTAGGGCCCATAACAACGGCGGAATAAACACCGGCAACATCAGTTCACTATCAATATGAACCTGCGGAATGCCTGGAATAAAAATGGCTCCCGCTGCAAGAATAGTGAGCAAAACAGGCCACGGTAGCCCCCACCGATCACCAATAGCAACCATTATTACTGTGGCAAATAGCAATCCAATAAGACCCACCATTATTTCCATCGTGTTAATTCCTTAAATGCCATCGGTTAAAACCATCATGTTGTATAAGCGGTATTAAGTGTAGCGACCATCTTTCAATTACTGCTATCAGAAAACACGGGCACGCTAATGGCGTGTTTTCACCAATGCTCCGGAAGGAAGATGGTTCGAGTAGCCTGCGCAAAGGCTTCCTCTCCTAACGCACCAACACCGTCATTTAAGCTCCCCAAAAACGGCACACCAGTTGCTTTGGACACTTCCATTAACCTCAACCTGGTACGCAAGTCGGCGCCTGCTGGCAATTTACCACCAAGCAATCCTTCTACTCGCGCACCGCACGAATGCGCAAACCTCACAGCGGCCACGGCAAGGTCAACCGCTCCCGGATCCATACCCGAAACCACCACTAGCGGAGCGTCCAACCGGTTCGCAATATGCGCTATTGTGGCTGAACCTCGCAACGGCACACTCAACCCACCTGAGCCTTCGACGACAACTGTTCGCCCGTTTTTAACTAGATCTCTAATCCGGTCAAGTGGACTAGGGTCGTCCGAGAAATCCACACCAGAAATCCCTGTAAGTTTTTTAATTGTTCCGATGTCCATTTGTACATGCGGCTTTTGCAATCGTGCTACCTTCACCGGGATGACATTGCGACCTCGATCTTGCAAAACCCGAACAATTGCAGCAGCTGCGGTAGTTTTTCCTACTCCTGATGCCAAACCAGACACCACAATTATCCCCATGACTCACTCCGCACTTTAAACCAGTCCACATTTATTGATATTGATCGGACTGAACCGGGCCTTGCTCAGTTACAATCTTATATTTAGCTCAAGAGAATCTGGGAATCGGATTTACGCTATTGCCAATTGCTAGCCGCCACAACAGCAGGATCAACATCCAATCCAGTCCATTTCACGCGAAGTTCCCCCAAAGATTCTTCTTGTTCAATACCAATAGCTTGTGCCTTGTATAACTCAAGTAACGCAAGAAACCTACCAACTACCTGCATAGAAGCAGTGCAGTCTCTCGTTAAAGCGTTAAAGTTCAACCATGTATGAGGCCCCATTAATCGCAACAAATCAAGAATCTTACCCGCCTGCTCCGGCACCGACACCGCGACCGTGTGAATATGATCCACCCCAACAACCTCAGGCGGCTTCGGGCGGAAAACCCCGGCAGCAACCTGCGCAAAACTCGCTGGGCTATGCCCCAAGGTCACCGGTGGAAGCAAATTAGCAAATTGATCCTCCATACCAACTGCTCGAGGATACCGAGCCTGAGCCTGAGTTTGCCATCTAGCAAATAGATCAGCGACTTGCTTATAAGCTTTATACTGAAGCAATCGGGCAAAGAGAAGATCCCGAGTTTCTAACAAGGCTAGATCTTCTTCACTGTCTACTTCACCGCGCGGAACTAAGCGGGCAGCTTTTAAATCTAAAAGCGTCGCTGCAACCACAAGGAATTCCGTCACCTCGTCGAGATCCGCTGACTCACCAAGAGCTTTTGTATATGCCACAAAATCGTCTGTCACTTGTGCCAACGCCACATCTGTGATGTCCATTTTCTTAGCAGAAATCAGCTGCAATAACAGATCGAAAGGCCCCTCAAAGTTATTCAAAACGATCCGAAAACCGGTTATCTCTGGCTGCGCTGACGCATTCTCCTGTTCTCCAGACGACGTAGAATCATCTGATTTCACACCCATGGGCAGACTATTCCTTGCGATTACGGACATAAATTTAAACGGAGTCTAAGCCTTACTATCCGTTGGTGCGTTCCAACACTTCCCTGGCAAGTTGGCGATACTGTTGCGCGCCGGGGGAGGAAGGTGCCCACATGATGATTGGTTCGCCTGCCACTGACGTTTCCGGAAACCGGACAGTGCGGGTAATTACGGTGTCAAAAACTAATTCATCGAAGACCTCCACAACCCGAGACATAACTTCACGGGCATGTGAAGTCCGACGGTCAAACATGGTCACCAAAATACCTATTATCTCAAGGTTAAAATTAAGGCGATCACGAACTTTTTCAACCGTATCTGTCAACAGCGCCAATCCGCGAAGCGAAAAATATTCACATTCCATGGGAATGAGAACACCATGGGAACACGCCAACGCATTGACCGTCAATAACCCAAGCGATGGCTGGCAATCCAGAATAATAAAGTCGTAGTCCTTCATTACTGGCCGGAGAGCCCGAGCAAGAGTTTGCTCACGACCTACTTCGTTAACTAATTGTATTTCCGCAGCAGAAAGGTCGATGTTTGCCGGCACCAAATCTAGACCAGGCACGCCAGTTTTATGAATTGCGTTATGGATCGACGTACTCGGGTCTACCAGCAAGTTGTAGACAGTTAGATCTAGTTCGTTGTATGCAACCCCTAAGCCAGCTGAAAGAGCACCTTGTGGATCCAAATCCACAAGCAGAACTTTGCGGCCAGCTTCCGCCAAACAGGCACCAAGGTTGATCGTTGAAGTAGTTTTCCCAACGCCGCCTTTTTGGTTACACATGCTCACAATCTTCGCTGGGCCGTGGTGGTCAAGCGGTCGTGGCTCTGGGAATTCACGTAACGGGCGACCGGTCAGTCCGACCTCCTGCTCGGGGTTTTCCTTCTTGCCCGAGTTTGTCATGACAATCCCTCTTCCTTGACTAAGATCGCTACTTGTTGGTTATTTTAGCTTTTCGGCTTCCCTACAACCATGTTGACATACCGACCAATGTCGGAATGAATGACACAATTGTAATTTTGAATCTGCCCGCTTGAAAGTCTAGCGTGAATCCACCACCGGTACGGTAGCCCAGCATAGGTCAAGCCCCCAGACTTTAACTGCGATCAGGTTAAAACATCTGGGGGCCAGAATCCCATAGCCGCTATATGGGAAAAATTAGCGGCGAATAAACTTATTCACAAAGTGGGCAAATCCACCAATGGTTGCAAGCAATGCACCAACAACGATTACTGCAATTGCCGCAATGCCTGCGATAATGCCGGTACGGGCTTCTTTAGGCAATTTGCTATTATCGGAAGACAACTGCTCTTTGCCAATCCCCGCGAGGGTGGAGGATCCATTCTTAGCGATCGAGGAAAGGTTACCGAGACCAACCGCAGTGTGGCCTTTTTCCCGCTCCGGGTCACGACCTTCTTTATTTTTGCAACCGGTGAAGTTGTCGGAGTGAGTTACCCGAATGAAGACCTTGACTGCCTTTTTGCTTTTAACTTCCGCATCTGGCTTCTCGGCATCTCCTGACGGCGCAGCCGCTTCGGCTCCAGCATCCGAATCGGCCTGGGTTTCAACTGAAGCTTCGCCTGTAGCGCCGGCCTCAGCTGCAGCTTGCTTGCCGCCCGGCTGAGAGCTTTCAGCACCATTATCCGCCTTATCTCCTGATTCCTCAGCAGGTGCTTTTGGTGTTTCTGGCTTAGCTTCAGGTACTTCTTCAGTTCCAATAATTTCAATGTAGAACGGGTTATCTGGTTTAGCTTTGAAATCCACGGAGATTGTACGGTCGGACTCATTGAGCTTAAACTCTGCGTTCTCAATCAAATTGCCATCAACGTCAATGACCCGAAACTCAAGTCCGTCAAGAATACGGCTGATTCCATCGATCGACTTCACTCCCAGTCCAGTGATTAGAGAAGCTAGATCGCGGACACCGAGATTGATGGTAACGCCAGTGTCGGTAACCTTTACCCGATCCTTGCCGACGACAAAGAAAGTTGCGCCGCTGTTATCGATTGGTTCTGCAGCCATACGGCCTGGAACGCATTGAACTTCGGCATTAGGCATTCCAGCATCCTGTGCGTGTGCGGCGACAACGCTTGACGATGTTGCAACAGCTGCAGAAAGCACGATTGCCATGAGCCTGTGGCGTGCAGTGGACATATGAATCTCCTTAAAGAACCCTCCGGCCGATCCGGAGGTTATGCCTCAGTATTTTTATATAGATTTTTAAGCTTCGCAGCTTTTTGCCCCATGGGGGTAACGGCAAATATTAACCCTACTCTTGGATTCACGCGTGTCCTGCGCTCACAAAACGGCTCTCTATACGGAAAATTCGAATGGAATTACCCCCAAATTGAACACAGTATTTGCGCTACACTCCCCTATTGGGAAAGGCTCAGTGCCCAACATGTCCCCCTCAAAGCCACTCAATCAGTGAGGGAAATATCTATAAAAAATAAAATAATAAGTTTGGCAACGCGCATTAAGCACGTGGGTGGGCAGTAGCCCAAACTGAGCGGAGATTTTCAGCTGTTATGTGTGTATAGATTTGGGTAGTAGTCACCGATGAATGACCTAAAAGTTCCTGCACAACTCGCACATCAGCTCCCCCTTCCAACATGTGGGTTGCGAAGCTGTGCCGAAGGGTATGCGGCGATATCTTCTTCGTTATCCCTGCACGGTCCGCAGAATTTTTAATGATTGTCCATGCACTTTGACGTGACAATGAGCCACCACGTTTATTGAGGAACAATGCATGTGATGCCCCGGTCGCTAGAACTGGTCGACCCCGCACGAGATATTGGTCAATAGCTGCCCGTGCTAGCGAACCAACCGGAACTAACCGTTGTTTATTGCCTTTACCAGTTATCCGAAGAAATTCTTCGGCAAAGTTGAAATCATCGACGCTAAGCCCCATTATTTCACCTATGCGGGCGCCGCTTCCATAGAGCAATTCAAGCAACGCGCGATCACGAAGCTCGGTAGGACCAGCGTACTCACCATTCGGAATAGACTCGATGAGTTTAGCAACCTCACTTATGCTCAACGTATCGGGCAAATGGCGTCCAGTACTTGGCGGAGAAACCTCCGAAGCAACATCGACAGACAACTTTCCCTCGGTCAACCCAAATTTGTGCAGTCCTCGAACCACTATCAACGCTCTGGCAACAGAACTTGCCGCCAGTGGTTTTCTTCCTTCGGCTTCATCTCCACGACGAAGATCCGCCACGTAACTTTCGATATGGTTTGTGGACACAGCCCCGAGGTCATCAATGCCAAGAGATTCCAACCATGTTGTATATCGTTGCAGATCGCGCCGATAGTTACTTAGAGTGTTGGTGCTAGCCCCTTTTTCGACGTTTAAATGCATCAACCACTCTACGGCAAGATCATTCGGATTAATCACGAACAACCTGTTTCATGTCGCCCAACAACCCTTGCGCTTGGCGTCGGCTGGATAATGCTGTTGGCCGCAAGGCGAAATCACAATCATATTCCCGGGGCTGTGCGTTGTGGGATAATACGTTGTTTGCGCACATTATCCCGGCAACAGCAGTGAGATTATGAATTTTTCCATTCATTACCATCTCAACCGCTTCCACAAGGGGAACCCATTCGTTTTCCATGTCAAGCTCTTCGTGCTGCCGATTAGGCTGCTGCACGGAGAACAAGTCCGTGGCTAGATAGATCCGTACCGCTTCATCGCAAAAACCAGGACTGTTGATGCCGTCAACCAGCACTGCCCAGTTTCGAGCACCGATTCCCGCTTCTTCTTTTAGTTCTCGCTGTGCACACACGAGGGGATCTTCATTGGCGATATCCAACAATCCGGCAGGTAATTCCCACAATCGAGTTTTCACCGCGTGCCGATATTGACGCACCATCGCTATATTGTTTCCGTCGTAGGCGACGATGGCGACTGCCCCAAAGTGTTCGACAATTTCTCGGTGACTTGTAGTGCCATCTGGCATCGTCACTTCATCGCGGCGAAGCGCGAGGATTGAATTCTCGGCAACAAGCCGTGAATTTATCACTTCATATTCAAAAGCCATGGTCGTAGTTCATCCTTCCCGTCTATTTCACTCGGTAAGAATTTTTGGTGAGGGCGCAGCTGCATCGGCGCTTGCCGCAGAACCATAGGCGCCTGCGTTTCCACCAATTTGTTCCGCAGTTGCCAAAACTGCCGCAATAAGACCCAGGCTACGATCTATCGAATCAACGGTTGACACATTATCCCGAACCGGCTGATTTGCTCGAATCTTACCAATCGCACCTGTATCACTGGCACTATGAATGCGACCCGCAACCACGAATCCCCCACTGCGCTGGTCGAAAGCTGCAGCAAAGGCAGCCTGACTGGTCTCGGTAAATCCGTCGTCGGCAACACCACTACCATCGCCTATGAGCAAGATAGCGGCATCCGCAGGCTGCACCGTCCCTTTTTCATATTCGATAAACCCGGCATCCTGTAATGCTGTCAATCCAAGTTCTCGTTCTTCTTCAGTCGCCTGGGGTTGACCGGTTTCCGGATTAAGCATCAAAGTCGAGCCTAAGGATTCTCCCGAGTGTGTACCAGGATCGAGTTTATCCTCTGAAAGCTTCGCACCTGCTGGCAACGTATTAGACACTACGTTTTTTATTCCGTCGGCACCTTGTTGGCTGAAAAATGTTTCCTTTAGCGTGATAGTACCTACATTTTCCACTCCGGCTGACTTAAGCAATTCATCGAGCTTTTTCGCGTCTTCATCATTAGCGTCTGCAGCGCGAAGAACCACAATTGTCTTTCCGGAAAGACTATTTTTCACCGCTGGCTCAGAAACTGCTTGTATGAACGAATCTGCACTATTCGCCTGGGCTTCCGCAACACGTGCGGACTCCTGAGCCATATCGCGTTCGGTTGATAGGAAGTTTAAGGATTGGTTGAAACCACCCGCAAGGTTAGGTGACAAAACAAACGTGCTGAATGCCACACCACCCGCTAGTCCTAGCGCAATGCCAGCAATAAGAATACTGCTTCGACCCTTTTTCATTGTTTATTCTGCCTTTCCAGAACTGAATAGCCCTTGGAACCAGATTGCGACGTTGTTCCATGTGTCAACCAAGTTTTCGCTAAATGACCCATCGCCTGAACTTCCCGCAATAGCAACAATTGTCGCCACAGCGACCAAGATTCCTAATAAGGCCCAGAGCCAGCCAATGCTTCCCGAACTACGTAGCATGTAGAGGTTGGAAATCGCGGAGGCATCGACAAGGCGAGGACCGAGCTTAGTACGCGACAGCAATGCCGATGGACTCGCATTATCTGCTTGCGCAAATAACTGGTCAAGAGTGACCGGAGCACCAATATTCACAACAATCTGGGCCTCGTGATAGTCAGCAAGCAATAGTGCTAAATCTGTTGAGTTTTCAACAGCTGACGGAAAAGTCATCGCACCTATACCAAGATCTTGAATACGTTCTAAACCCGGAGCGTGTCCGTCTGGATCGGCGGGTAACACAACCCGGGCACCACTTCGTAGTGCTTCCGCACCGATGTTTGAGGGATCGCCGACAATGAAATCGGGTTTATAACCCATTTCCACCAGTGTGTCGGCGGCGCTATCGACGCCGATAATTGCGGGTTCAAATTCCCGAATGAAATTACGCAACTCTTTTAGCTGGTTTTGATAACCCGAACCAGGGCTAACGACAACTACTTTGCGCTCGCGTAATGCTTCCCCCACTTCGGGCACCCCTAATCCGTCGATAAGCAACGGCGCCTCGGAATGAATAAATTGGATAGTGTTTCCAAAAAACGCTTCCATGTAGTCAACCAGATGTTGCTGAGCTTCAACAAAGGTTGATTCGGCTTCTGTCTGTGAAACTACGTGACCAGATGCGATTAACTTCTCGCCGTAGAACAATTGACCGTCATCGGTCAGCCTGGCTTTCTTGCCGTCTTTAAGCGGAAGCCATACTTCAGCGCCAACCGCCTCCACCAAAGTAATACCTGCTTCAAGTAACATTTGGGGACCAAAGTTAGGCAAGGAACCTGTGCTAAATTTGGCGGCATTAACAACGGCCGCGGGGCGGGCGTCGATAAGGCGTTGTGCCATGGCCCTAGAAATATCTGGGGCATCGATGATGGCGAAATCACCCTGTGATAGGCGCTTGAACCCTTTTCCATTTGTGGAAAGATCACGAGTCACACCTTGTACGCCAGGTAGATCAGAAGAACGGGAGAACAGACTCATGGGCACTATTGTTGCGGCTTAGAATCCGAAAATGTGGTAGCCACGCAGGAAAGACGCCAAAATCACCCATGAGAACGGAATTTCTCAACCTCTTCCTGCGCTTTATCCAACAGTTCACGTGCGTGGGCCCGACCTGTATCTGTGTCATCAAGCCCAGCCAGCATACGAGCAAGTTCTTCCACCCGACGATCTTCTGTTAATAATTCGATTCCAGAACTTACTGATTCTTCGCTCACGTCTTTCGAAACGTGTAGATGACTGTCAGCATAAGCAGCGACTTGCGGTAAATGGGTCACCACTATCACCTGGTTATTCTGAGCCAGCCGTGCCAGCCGACGACCGATCTCTACTGCGGCACGTCCTCCTACACCTGCATCCACTTCGTCAAATACCAGCGTTGAACCGTGATTACCTGCCGACAAAATCACTTCAAGAGCTAGCATGACCCGTGATAATTCACCTCCTGAGGCAGAAGTAGCTAATGGTCGCGGATCTGCACTGGTATTCGGAGCCAATAAAAATTCGATTTCGTCGGCACCTACCTCACCACACACCACGTCATGAAGCGCTACAGAAAATACAGCCTTGGGCATGGCTAAACCATGTAGCTCTTCAGTAACTTTCTTCTCTAGGAAACTGGCAGCTTTCTTACGAGCTTTAGTTAACGCAACCGCCGCCTTCTTCATCGACAGTTCTGCGGTGGCCACCTCCTGCGCTAAATGGTTCAAGGCTTCCGGTGACGTGTCTATCGAATGAAGTTTCGCTTTTGCTCTTTCTGACCATTCCAAAACCTCGTCAATGCTGGGCGCATATTTGCGAGTTAAATTTTTCAGATCCTGTTGTCGAAGCAACAAGGAATCTAACGCTTCTGGGTCGGCAGGCAATTCGGACAAAAAACCACCCAATTCTGCAGCGATCTGCGATAATTCGGCGGTTACAGTGTCTAACCGAAGCTGTAATTCTTTTAAGTGAGGATCGGAACTATTGCGCAAAAAGCCACTGGCTTGCCCGAGCAAATCAGACGCACCTTCGCTCTCAGAACCGCCGCTAAACCCAAAATCTGTTAGTCCGCCGGTTCCGTCGATAGCCCCTAAAGCATTCACAGCCTGTTCTCTAAGTTCGTCAACATCCTGCAAACGTCGAATATCAGACACGAGTTGTTCATCTTCACCTGGTTGCGGATCGATATCGTCGATTTCTGATATTGCGAATTGCAGGCGATCTACTTCCTGCGCGAGTTCACGACGAGACGCAGTTCGTTTTGCTAGATCGCGATCCAACTTCCGCCATTGTTGATACGCTTTTTTGTATTTTTCTAACAGCGGAAGGATTTTCGGGTCGACACGATCCAATGCAGCAAGCTGTCTATCCGGTGACAGCAACCGTAATTGGTCGTTTTGCCCGTGGATGGTCAAAAGTTCACTTGTGAAGTCACCCAAAATGGAAGCTGGCACAGCCCGACCACCTAAGTGTGCGCGGGACCTCCCCGCAGAGCTAACGATCCGTGACGCTATGAATTCCCCGTTTTCATCTGGCTGCCCACCCGCCTGCGCAACGATAGCCTCTGCATGTGACGCTACCGCCTCCTGCGTGCGGGTTAGCACGAAGCGCCCTTCAACGACAGCATTTTCGGCACCAGTGCGTACCCGACTCGCGTCAGCCCGTCCACCGATCAGTAACCGAAGACCGGTGACAAACATGGTCTTACCGGCACCTGTTTCGCCGGTAAGCACGGTCAGTCCATTACTAAGTTCTACACGTTCCCTAGGAATGACTCCTAGGTTTTCAATCGCAATATCAGCGAGCATGTCAACATGGTACCGCAGCTTCGCTTTTACTGCGAACATTTGTACTAAGTATCAGGGCGTGTTTCGTTTCTTTGCTGGCCCGCGCCAACCATCCACCGGCAACCGAAGTTTAGAAACTAGCCGGTCAGTAAAGGGGCGTTGATCCAATCGCACCCATTTAATACTCCGCTTACCCCGTATAACTTCCACTCGGGAGCCAGGAGGCATGTCGATTCTACGAAATCCATCCATCACAACTACGGCTGGGAATGATTCAGACCGGGATTCGATTGCCACAACTGATTGTGGGCTAACTACAAGTGGTTTGGTAAACAGCGCATGCGCGTTATTTGGAACTACCAAAATCGCATCCAATTCCGGCCATAGAACCGGTCCACCAGCGGAAAATGCATAAGCTGTTGAACCGGTTGGAGTTGAAACCAAAATTCCATCACAGCCAAACGCATTAACCGGACGGCCATCAACTTCTAAAATTGCATCCAATACACCACTGCGATTCTGGTTTTCTACGCTTACTTCATTAAGCGCCCAGCCTGTTCCGATCAAATCTCCTTCTGCATTGTGGACTTCCACATCGATTGTCATTCGTTCCTCAATACGAAACTCGCCACTAATAACACGCTTCACGGCTTCATCAAGGGAATCTCGCTCCCATTCGGCAAGGAATCCGATATGTCCCAAATTAATGCCCAGAACAGGAAGGTCGGCATGATGAGCCAAGTCGGCTGCCCGCAAGAAGGTACCGTCACCGCCCATGACCAATACAAAATCGACCCCATCTACGGCTTCAGGACAATGGGATGTTTTTTCAAACAGACTAAGAATCGGGTGTGTTGGGATGATTTGGTCCTTTTCATGAACCAAAATACGAACCGCGATATTGGCGTCGTAAAGCAATTCTGCCGCAAGCGCCGCTGTAGCAACGTTTGACCGCCGACCAGAATGCGGAACTAATAGAACCTTACGAGGAGTACTAGAATCTTCGACCATTACTGAGGTCCTTCCGACACAGCCGCAGCAACCATTTGTTGTAGTTGCTCGGAGTCCATCATCGTGGCACCACCATCCTTGACTAGCCACAGGAAATACTCCACATTGCCGCTAGGTCCCGGTAATGGAGAAGCAACCACCCGTTTCAAGGATAACCCTAGCTCCTGAGCAAATGCAGCAACTTCTGCGGTGGCTTTCATACGCAAGTCAGCGCTGCGTACAACGCCGCCAGCTCCTAATCGATCTTTGCCTACCTCAAATTGCGGTTTTACCATTGGCAGCAAATCAGCACCGTCTTTGAGGCAATTCGCGATTGCAGGCAGTACGAGTTTTAAAGAAATAAACGACAAGTCACCGACCATCATGTCGCACAAACCACCACATGTTTCTTCGGTCAGATTACGAATATTGGTTCGGTCCACTACCGTGACCTTAGGGTCATTAGCAAGACGCCAGATTAACTGACCGTAACCAACATCAACTGCAACGACCTCTTGTGCACCACGCCGCAGTAAAACATCAGTAAACCCCCCTGTAGATGCGCCTGCATCTACTACTTTCTTACCCGCAATGCTTAGCCCTAGAGGCTCGAATTCACGTAATGCTCCAAGTAACTTGTGCGCTCCCCGCGATGCCCAATCCTCACTAGCCTCACCCTCAATCCGAATAGATACATCCGAAGAGACTTGAGTTGCGGGTTTTGTTGCTAGAATCCCTTGAACGAAAACCCGTTCTTCCTTGATTAATTTCTGTGCATGCTCCCGTGATCGGACAATTTTACGACGCACCAATTCAGCATCCAAGCGTTTAAGTGAAGCCATTAACCGAATTCCTTACTTATTGCAATGCTTGTTGGAGCACATCGTGGGCTGCAGATAGTTGTTGTGCCTCCTCCGATAGCGAATTAACCGGCTGATCAAGAATAACATTTAGCTTTTCGACGATCTCCGTTGGCGACTGCACACCCTGAACAACAGATAGCGGCGTAGGCTTCGGAGAAGTCATTAGGCCCCCCACAATTTCAAGGCTTTTTCAGCTTTTTCACCATCTGCGATGACTTTTCCATCAAATGTAAAACCGTCACGCCAAGCCAGTGACAACACACTGCGAAGCGCGGCTTCTGGGTTTCCACTACCTTCGGCAATGCGAATATCTTTACCATCAAGAGTTACGCGATAGTCACCTTGGATACCAGGCATCAGCAGTTCCGGAGCCAACGATAAACTTGAGAGATCCTTGGCAACGTATGTAGGGCGCTGCGTTACAGGGGCATACACTAGAGACCAATGCTTAGAAACACCGGTTAGTACATGAAATGTGTCCATCCCGGCAGCGACGCCACCTGCAATATCAGTGTTCAGCCGATCTCCTACAGCCAGCGGCCTCTCAGAAGAAAGCCGCCGCGCAGCTGACTGAAACATTGCTGGCTCAGGTTTGCCCGCTGAAGTTGGATGCACTCCGGTGGCTGCGACCACTGCCGCAACCATAGAACCGTTTCCCACCATCAACCCACGTTCCATCGGCAAAGTCGTGTCCAAGTTTGAAGCAAAATACAACGCACCGCGTTGAATACTCAATGCTGCCTCAGAAAGCTGTGACCAGCCTGTTTCAGGATTATGTCCGTGAAGAACCGCTGCGGGACTATCATCGGCGGAATCTACTACACGAAAACCGGCCTGGACTGCCAAGGTCTTAAACGATTCCGCACCCAACACATAGACCGAAGCACCAGGTTCGAGATTTAAAAGTGCCAAGTCTATAGCTGCCTGAGCGGAGGTTAATACCTGTTGTTCCGTAGCAGACACACCCAAAGATTTCAGTATCTCGGCCACGGCTTCTGGGCCTCGGGAAGCATTATTGGTTATGTACATCACCGGAATCTGCGACGAATTCAACAGAGATTCCGCGTGCGGCAAGAGCCTGCCGCCTTCCCAAACTGTACCGTCCAAATCAAAAAGCAAGCTGTCGTAGCGATCAAGCACTGTTGAATTCATAACCAATATCCTACAAGAACAAATCTCTAATTAAGCTCAGCAATTCGTTCCCGTGCATCTAGATACTCGTCTGGATCTTGAGCAGCAGCGTTTTCAAACCATGTCCGTGCCTCTGGTACCCGTCCTGCCGCAAGCAACGCATCCGCATAGGCATAGGACAACCGAGCCCAGGACAGTGCGATCTTAGATGGATCAGGTTTTAGTTCTTCTAAAGCTATAATTGCCGAATCTACCTGCCCTAAATCCTGCCGTGCCCCAGACACAACAATACCCAACTCAATTCGATCAGCAATTGAAAGCGAACTTAAATCTTCTGTCTTCGCCAGTTCAATGGCCTTTTCTGGCCGACCTAGCCCACGCTCGCAATCAGCCATGACAGCTAGTAGTCCAGGTCCGCCGCTCATCCGCCTAGCAGCACGTAGTTCCGATAAAGCTTCCTTCCACTCGCCAGCATGATAGGCTGCGATTCCGCAGGTTTCACGCACAACTGAAACTCGGCCAGCGCGGTCCTTTGCAGTGCGAGCATGACGTAGCGCTAATTGTGGATCATCTTCCATCAACAGTGCTGCCATAAGCATGTGCTTTGCAACAGCCGTACTATTTTCTTTAGAAAGCACTTTCAAATCTTGCAAAACTAGCGGATCCAAATCACGAATGTCGAGATCTGACGGCAGATCAGGCTCGTTAACCCGCTTATTAATGCGCTCTTCCCGATAGCCTGGACGTTGTGCATGAATCACAGATTTGTTCCGCTTTGAGCCACCGCGATTTGAGTGGCGACGGTCATCCGAACCGTGGCGGCGACCTCGATTCCTATCATCGCGGCGACCTGTCTCCCCGCCAAAGCCCTCTTCTCGGCGATCTCGATCTTTATTAAAAGAACGCTGGTGGTTGCGCTTCTTGAAATCACCAGATCGAGAGGAACCGCCATGGCGATCCGAATCATGATTGCCTCGTGAGTGGGAAGACCGACTCTTGTTGTGATCTGCCATGTTTTTCCTGTTTCTTGTGCATAAACGAAAGCGTGATGTATTGATTTCCGTTGTGGGTTTATCGATACATCACGCTTTCTTGTTCACTGTTAAGTTTTTTGGTCGGCGGTGTCTTACTCTCCCACAAACTTCCGTTTGCAGTACCATCAGCGCTGTCGGGCTTAGCTTCCGGGTTCGGGATGGGTCCGGGCGTGTCCCCGACGCTATTGCCACCGACACGATCATTATTATTATTGTTGTTTTTGTTTTGTGGTGGTGTTGTGTCAGATACTGTGTAGTGGACGCGGTTTTTTGTGTTTGTTTTGTTTGGGTTGTTTTGGGTGGTGTTTGTGGGTGTATTAGTACCAGTCACCTGAGCATATTACTATGCGTGCAGTTCTGGCCTATCGACCCGGTAGTCTTCCGGGCACCTCATTAGTGAAACCTCATCTTAGAACAGGCTTCCCGCTTAGATGCTTTCAGCGGTTATCCTTTCCGTACGTAGCTAACCAGCTGTGCCACTGGCGTGACAACTGGCACACTAGAGGTACGTCCGTCCCGGTCCTCTCGTACTAGGGACAGCTTTCTTCAAGTTTCTACGCGCGCGGCGGATAGAGACCGAACTGTCTCACGACGTTCTAAACCCAGCTCGCGTGCCGCTTTAATGGGCGAACAGCCCAACCCTTGGGACCTACTCCAGCCCCAGGATGCGACGAGCCGACATCGAGGTGCCAAACCATCCCGTCGATATGGACTCTTGGGGAAGATCAGCCTGTTATCCCCGGGGTACCTTTTATCCGTTGAGCGACACCACTTCCACATGTAGGTGCCGGATCACTAGTCCCTACTTTCGTACCTGCTTGAGTTGTCACTCTCACAGTCAAGCTCCCTTGTGCACTTACACTCTCACACCTGATTGCCAACCAGGCTGAGGGAACCTTTGGGCGCCTCCGTTACGTTTTAGGAGGCAACCGCCCCAGTTAAACTACCCACCAGGCACTGTCCCCAACCCAGATCATGGGCCAAGGTTAAGGTGCTCAATCCGATCAGAGTGGTATTTCACTTGATGACTCCACCGGCACTGGCGTGCCGGGTTCGTAGTCTCCCACCTATGCTACACAAACCGAACCAAACACCAATACCAAGCTATAGTGAAGGTCCCGGGGTCTTTTCGTCCTGCCGCGCGTAACGAGCATCTTTACTCGTAGTGCAATTTCACCGGGCCTGTGGTTGAGACAGCAGGGAAGTCGTTACGCCATTCGTGCAGGTCGGAACTTACCCGACAAGGAATTTCGCTACCTTAGGATGGTTATAGTTACCACCGCCGTTTACTGGGGCTTAAATTCTCCGCTTCGCAACACAAAGTGTTACTAACAGGTCCTCTTAACCTTCCAGCACCGGGCAGGCGTCAGTCCGTATACATCAACTTCCACGTTTTCGCACGGACCTGTGTTTTTAATAAACAGTCGCTTCCCTCTCTTCTCTGCGACCACCACCAGCTCACATCAGTCTGTCACCAGCAGTGGTCCCCCTTCTCCCGAAGTTACGGGGGCATTTTGCCGAGTTCCTTAACCACAGTTCACCCGAACGCCTTAGTATTCTCTACCTGACCACCTGTGTCGGTTATGGGTACGGGCCATATACACACTCACTAGAGGCTTTTCTCGGCAGCATAGGATCACCAACATCCCCACACATACGTGGGTACGCATCACGCCTCACCCAACATGTAGAACGGATTTACCTATCCTACGGGCCACACGCTTACACCACAATCCAATAAGTGGCTCGGCTACCTTCCTGCGTCACCCCATCGTTTAACTACTACCCACGAAGGTCCCACGCACCATGAAACAACACCATGAAAAACACAGTCTCATCCCACAAATGGGTGGTTAGTACCATGGATTCATTAGGGGCGCATGTATACGGGTACCAGAATATCAACTGGTTATCCATCGACTACGCCTGTCGGCCTCGCCTTAGGTCCCGACTCACCCTGGGAAGATTAGCTTGACCCAGGAACCCTTAGTCATCCGGCGGATATGTTTCTCACATATCATTCGTTACTCATGCCTGCATTCTCACTCGCACACACTCCACACCACGGTCACCCAGATGCTTCACAGCTGTGCACGACGCTCCCCTACCCAACCACCACACACAAAAAACATATGATGGTTGCCGCGGCTTCGGCGGTGTACTTGAGCCCCGCTACATTGTCGGCGCAGAACCACTCGACCAGTGAGCTATTACGCACTCTTTCAAGGATGGCTGCTTCTAAGCCAACCTCCTGGCTGTCTTCGCGATCCCACATCCTTTCCCACTTAGTACACTCTTAGGGGCCTTAACCGGCGATCTGGGCTGTTTCCCTCTCGACCAACGGAGCTTATCCCCCGCAGTCTCACTGCCATGCTTACACTTCACCGGCATTCGGAGTTTGGCTGACATTGCTAAGATTGTAGTCCCGCTCAACCAACCAGTAGCTCTACCTCCAGGAAGAAACACACAACGCTGCACCTAAATGCATTTCGGGGAGAACCAGCTATCACGGAGTTTGATTGGCCTTTCACCCCTACCCACAGCTCATCCCCTCAGTTTTCAACCTAAGTGGGTTCGCGCCTCCACAGCATCTTACTGCTGCTTCACACTGGCCATGGGTAGATCACCCCGCTTCGGGTCCAAGACATGCCACTCAACACACCCTCATTAGGATTCGCTTTCGCTACGACTACCCCACACACGGGTTAACCTCGCGACATGCCGTTGACTCGCAGGCTCATTCTTCAAAAGGCACGCCATCACCCCACACAAAAAAGAGAGGGCTCTGACGGATTGTAGGCACACGGTTTCAGGTACTCTTTCACTCCCCTCCCGGGGTACTTTTCACCATTCCCTCACGGTACTTAATCCGCTATCGGTCACACTAAGTATTTAGGCTTACCGGGTGGTCCCGGCAGATTCACAGCAGATTCCACGAGCCCGCTGCTACTCGGGCACCCAACCAACCACACGCACACATGCATTCACGTACAGGACTCTCACCCTCTCCGGTAGGCGATTCCACACCACTTCCGCTTACACACACACGCACAGCAAAACGTCAACAGCCGTCTTATAAGTCAGGCCCCACAACCCCGCACACACAACCCCTGTCAAGTATCACATGCATACGGTTTAGCCTCCTCCACGTTCGCTCGCCACTACTAGCAGAATCACATATTGTTTTCTCCTCCTACGGGTACTGAGATGTTTCACTTCCCCGCGTCAACCCCCACACCAGCTATACATTCACTGATGGGTGACCACACATAACCATGGCCAGGTTTCCCCATTCGGACACCCTCGGATCAACGCTCGATTGGCAACTCCCCGAGGCATATCGCAGCCTTCCACGTCCTTCATCGGCTTAGCATGCCAAGGCATCCACCGTGCGCCCTTACACAACAACACACAAATGAACCAAACAAAAAACACTAAAACACAAAAAAGAAAAAACACACCACACCCACACACAAACATGCATGGGCACAATGCTCGCGTCCACTATACAGTTCTCACACAACACAACCTGCAACCTGCCACCACCCACACAGGCAGCACCAGACCACAGGCACCACACGGAACAACACACGTCATCCCAGACACCCAACAGCACACCAACACACAAAAGTTTCTCTACACAGTCATCTTCTATACCGCTGCTTCTCATCATGACAACCCCCACCCAGCACACACACAACGCATGCACCACACAACAGGGGCGGTTATGCTCCACCTGGATTAAACAAAAATACTCACAAAACGAGCACCACAACCACAACACGTGGCCAAAAAAACATGCTCCTTAGAAAGGAGGTGATCCAGCCGCACCTTCCGGTACGGCTACCTTGTTACGACTTCGTCCCAATCGCCAATCCCACCTTCGACCACTCCCTCCCCAAAAAGGGGTTAGGCCATGGGCTTCGGGTGTTACCAACTTTCATGACGTGACGGGCGGTGTGTACAAGGCCCGGGAACGTATTCACCGCAGCGTTGCTGATCTGCGATTACTAGCGACTCCGACTTCATGGGGTCGAGTTGCAGACCCCAATCCGAACTGAGGCCGACTTTCAGCGATTCGCTCACCCTCACAGGCTCGCAACGCGTTGTACCGACCATTGTAGCATGTGTGAAGCCCTGGACGTAAGGGGCATGATGATTTGACGTCATCCCCACCTTCCTCCGAGTTAACCCCGGCAGTCTCTCATGAGTCCCCACCACCACGTGCTGGCAACATAAGACAAGGGTTGCGCTCGTTGCGGGACTTAACCCAACATCTCACGACACGAGCTGACGACAACCATGCACCACCTGTACACCAACCACAAAAGGGAAAACGTATCTCTACGCCGATCTGGTGTATGTCAAGCCCAGGTAAGGTTCTTCGCGTTGCATCGAATTAATCCACATGCTCCGCCGCTTGTGCGGGCCCCCGTCAATTCCTTTGAGTTTTAGCCTTGCGGCCGTACTCCCCAGGCGGGGCGCTTAATGCGTTAGCTACGGCACAGAAATCGTGGAAGACCCCTACACCTAGCGCCCACCGTTTACAGCATGGACTACCAGGGTATCTAATCCTGTTCGCTCCCCATGCTTTCGCTCCTCAGCGTCAGTTACTGCCCAGAGACCTGCCTTCGCCATCGGTGTTCCTCCTGATATCTGCGCATTCCACCGCTACACCAGGAATTCCAGTCTCCCCTA
Source organism: Corynebacterium mustelae (assembly GCF_001020985.1). NCBI lineage: Bacteria > Bacillati > Actinomycetota > Actinomycetes > Mycobacteriales > Corynebacteriaceae > Corynebacterium > Corynebacterium mustelae. The sequence continues at coordinate 1,636,858 of NZ_CP011542.1, read as the reverse complement.
CAGCACTCCAGTTATGCCCGTATCGCCTGCAACCCCGAAGTTAAGCCCCGGTATTTCACAGACGACGCAACAAACCACCTACGAGCTCTTTACGCCCAGTAATTCCGGACAACGCTCGCACCCTACGTATTACCGCGGCTGCTGGCACGTAGTTAGCCGGTGCTTCTTCTACAGGTACCGTCACCTTAAAAAGGCTTCGTCCCTACCGAAAGAGGTTTACAACCCGAAGGCCGTCATCCCCCACGCGGCGTCGCTGCATCAGGCTTGCGCCCATTGTGCAATATTCCCCACTGCTGCCTCCCGTAGGAGTCTGGGCCGTATCTCAGTCCCAATGTGGCCGTCCACCCTCTCAGGCCGGCTACCCGTCGACGCCTTGGTAGGCCATTACCCCACCAACAAGCTGATAGGCCGCGGGCTCATCTCGCACCGAAAAAACTTTCCACCACCAACACTAAATGATGGTCCTATCCGGTATTAGACCCAGTTTCCCAAGCTTATCCCGAAGTACGAGGCAGATCACCCACGTGTTACTCACCCGTTCGCCACTCGAGCACCCCGCAAGCAGGGCCTTTCCGTTCGACTTGCATGTGTTAAGCACGCCGCCAGCGTTCGTCCTGAGCCAGGATCAAACTCTCCACAAAAAACAAGAACAAAAACAATTCCTGCACGGCTCTGCGAAAAGCCCAAAACCAGCAAAAAACAAACAACCAACAAAAAACAACGATCAGCCAAAACCAACCGCCATCAAAAAAATTGATCATCCAAAAAACAAAAACAGTCCCCTCACCACGTTGGACAAAAATCACAACATAAGCAAAGAAACCAACAAAAAACAACAAGCCATCAACCCATCATCTTCTGCACAGCTAGTCATTTAACAAGCAAGCCACACTTGCCAGCCACAACCAAAAGCCACAACAAAAAACAACAAGAAAACAACCAAAAAAACAAAAGTACATTGGCACACTATTGAGTTCTCAAACAACATGACCACCACCCCACCCCACACAAACAACGCGCAGAATAAAAATGGAGACAATAACCGAAAACCCTACCCCAAGACCAACACAAACGTCAACCCCAACAAGATAAGATTCCCACACCACCAGCACCGCCGGCGACTCGCTATAACTTACACACCCCCACAACAAACAACAAACCCCCAGCACAACACCATAAAATCAATACGAAGAATGGATCCAAAACAAATCAGTGGCCGTCGAAAAGCTCTCAAGCGCATTTCAACGGCCACCTACACCTGCAAATCAAGTTACGAATACTTCTTCAGCTGTTTGCCCAGAATCATGAATAATTGGAAGAAACCAATCGTCAAGATGATGTGTCCGAACCCTGAAACTCCTGCTAAGGCTGGTGACATCGTGAAATTCGGTTCGAGCACTTGATTAATTCCTTTGACTACCATGAATGCGGTGGTCCAAAGAACACCTACGTTGTAGACGATAAAGAAAATGGTGAACTGCTTATGTTCATGCAGTTTGAATACTGCGGAGAGCGCAAGGAGGACTAGGAACATAATTGTTCCTAGAACAAGTAAGTGGGTGTGAAGGGTGGAAAGCCGGGTTACCCCTACGAAATCTTGGGCACGTGTGAACTCACGGTAGAAAACACCAGCAAGTAAACCAAGCACTGTATACGACGCAGCAGAGGCGAATAGTTTTTGCATAACAATATTTTGCGTGAACGCAAGCAGAATCCGCATTACCGAACTGGTTGTTTTACCAATCAATCGTTCGGTTGAGAAAGCCCAAGCAATGAACGAAAACGCATGATTCAGCAAAAAGGTAAAGCGGTGACTATTGATATCCCAATAGTCACCGCTTATGCAGTTCAGGACCTTAAAGTGTGGTTGGGCTAGACAAATCGCACTCCGGCAAAGTTCTTTTTCCCCTTGCGTAAAACTAACCAATTACCATGCAACAAATCTGATGCGGCAGGCTCCCACGTATCCGAATCGATCCGAACGTTATTCGCGTAGGCGCCTCCTTCTTTGATGGTACGTCGGGCTGCGCCTTTTGAGTTGGCTAAGCCTGTTGCAACCAAAAGATCCGTGATGCTACGAGGATCTTCTGCTCCGATTTCGGCTATCGGGGTTTCAGAGAGCACTCCACGCAATGTAGATTCATCCAATTCACTGATATCGGCGCGACCAAAAAGCGCTTGCGCCGCAAGTTCAACTGCTTCAGTTGCCGCTGCACCGTGCACCAAAGTAGTCATTTCCTGTGCAAGTCGGCGTTGGGCCTCGCGAAGGTGTGGGCGCTCAGCAACCGCAGTTTCATATTCCACGATTTCGTCTTGGCTTAGGAATGTGAACCACCGCAGGTAGTCAATAACCACTGTGTCGCCAGCGTTAAGGAAATACTGGTACCAAGAATAGGGGGACGTAAGTTCCGGATCGAGCCATAGTTTTCCGCCGCCTGTGGATTTACCAAACTTCGCACCGGAAGCGTCAGTGACCAATGGGACCGTGAGTGCATGAACTTTCTTCTGGTTCATGCGACGGTTAAGGTCGACGCCGGACACAATGTTCCCCCATTGATCCCCGCCGCCAATCTGCAGTACACAATTGTACTGCCGATTAAGGTGCACGTAGTCGTAGGATTGCAGTAGCATGTAGGAAAATTCAGTGTAGGAAATGCCATCGTTTTCCAAGCGTCGTTTGACTGTGTCACGATCAAGCATGGTGTTCAACGAGAAGTTTTTGCCAAGATCCCGAAGGAACTCGATCAGGCTCATTTTGCCAAGCCAATCAGCATTGTTCACCATGATTGCTTTATCCTCGGCATAATCAATGAACCTGCGAATCTGTTCTTTGATCGACTCAACGTTCACTTGCACTTCTGCGTCGGAGAGCATGGACCGTTCCCCTACATCACGAGGATCGCCGATCATTCCGGTGGCACCACCGGCGAGTGTAATGATCCGATGCCCAGCTTGTTGAAACCGCTTTAACATGATGAGCGGAACGAGGTGACCAGCGTGCAACGAAGCACCGGTCGGGTCAAAACCGCAATAAAGGGTGATCGGAGATTCACATGCTTGACGTAATTCTTCCAGATCAGTGGATTGGTTGATGAGGCCACGCCACGAGAGCTCATCGATGATATTCATATTCTTGAAGTCTTTCTAAACAGTATGGAGCGTTTTCCTACTTTTTCGGCCAGTCGATTGCTTCATCAGAAAGCATCACTGGGATCCCATCATCAATGCGATAGGCAATCTTGAGGCGCGGATTTACAAGAACTTGTTCTTCTTCGATATATTCCAGCGGCCCTTTGTCACGTGGACAAGCCAATACCTCAAGCAATTTCGGATCCATACTCATACCGGATTACCCTAGTCGATTGGTCTTAAACTTTCCGAATGCTTTTCGACGCAGCCTTGAAGAAACGCGATCACCATCATGCTGCCGCGCTTACGTACCACAAAATCCACTACTGTTTTTCCGCGTAATTACCAGCGGAAAATCCAGTTCCGGCTCTTAAGAACTGTGCGGCTGTAGTTCGCTTTTGTTTCCGGCGAATCTAGCTTCAGGTCTGGACATAAAAGTTGATGTTCCAAAGCAAGCAGGTTTTCCTGTTCAGTTGAAAGCTGCAATTTAGGGACCTGAAGTTTAAGACAGTTATTTCCCATTGCCATGAGAACCGCTCCGAAGCGCTCCTGCCAACTGGCAAGAACAGAAGAAATTATTGCGGGTGAAATTCCTCGATGCCCGGCACCGATCCACCCTATGTGCGCCGGAACATCTGCTGGCGAGTATGCGGCAACTGTTAGGAGCTTTTCGCCAGAACCGATATCGGGTGGGATATAGCTAAACTCCGAATTGGTTTCACAGCCAGCCGCTAAACCGAAAAATGTGAGATCGTGCAGCCGCGTTAATTCCATAAAAGCTTCCAGTGTGGAAGAAGAAATCCCAACGCTGTCGAGTTGGCAGGTAACGGTCGGATCAAAATCGTCCGTGATTATCATCGGCCAGATCCTAAGTTCGGAATACCCCAGCACGAACTCTTGCCATATTGTGTCGAAACCACCACCTACGTGGATATTCCCCACAAAGAGCCGCCGGGGTCCATTCGCCTCAACTGCCAACGCAGGTTCCACGGGGTATCCGAAGTTCGGCAGCCCTTTGCAATATCGTGAGGCATTACACCAGTCAATGTCGAACGAAAGCGGGATTTCCTTGTAGCCACCATCAGCTGTCTGCGGCCACCGACGCTTTTTCAAAAGGCTCTTTCGGTGCTTTTTCATATTTGTACATGCAAACTGAAACAGCCAGCGTTAAAAGCCCGCCCAATTCAGCTTGATTTGATGTTTTCCTTGCTATATCACTAAACGCGTTCCCATTCGGCAACCACGTTTTCCGTACCCGGAATCGCTGCCAATACAGTAATAACTTCGTCTTTCTTTGCTGAACATTCCTTATATGCAAGTGAGTACACTTGCTCAAATAAGTCGAGGCCTTCGCCTTCCATGAACTCTTCGACCTCCGATGCGTCCTCAAGTGCGAGAAATTCGTTATACAACTCTTGGTCTATTTCAACATCTCCGTAATCCTGGCCACTGGCATCGCGCAAGGATTCGCCAAGATAGGTAAGAAAATCGATAACTCCAGTGCGGGCGTTCTCATTCGTGATTTCCCCGCCTTTCAAGGCGTCCACAAGAAAATCAAGAACCGGGGTGGCCGCATGAGAGACCGTTGACTGATGGACAATGGCGCTATCTAAATAGTGCAGCGCAGAGGCAATCGCCTGATCATCGTCACCTAGCAATGACCGAAGGTGATCTGGAGCTGCCGTCGCAGCACCATAGGCGTCGAGTCGACCACGCCACAGTTGCGCGTCGTTAAGCAAACTATGATTCATCTATACTCTCCTTTTGACATATTGCAGTGTAAATGTAAAACCACTCAAATAATCGGTTTTAGAACCAAAAATTTGAGTGGTTGTTTTCACATCGATTGTGTTACACAGCCTTAGCCTGGATCACGATTACTTGCGATGATCTTTCTCACCCCGCACCGGAGTATTAGCCCACGCAAGGTATTCTGCGGTTAGGGTATCGACTCGCTGGCGTTGCTCATCAACGCGAACCTGGGCGGTACCCCCCTTGGTGGCACGAGACGCAACTGCCCCCTCAACCGTAAGCACATCCCGGACACCTGGGTGCAATCGTTTGTCAACGCTGGCAAATTCCTCGTCCGTGAGCTCATTCAAGCCGACACCGCGAGCCTCGGCAATACGAACGCATGCGCCAGATGCTTCGTGTGCCTCGCGGAATGGGACCCCCTCTCGAACCATCCATTCCGCCAGATCGGTTGCCAAAGTGTAACCAGCCGGTGCAAGTTCACGCATCCGCTCTGGGTGGAATGTTAGGGTGGAAATAAGTCCCGTCATTGCAGGAAGCAACAGATTAAGCTGAGCCACAGAATCGACAATTGGTTCTTTGTCCTCTTGGAGATCCCGGTTATAGGCCAGCGGCATTGCTTTTAAAGTGGCCATAAGCCCGCTGAGGTTTCCAATCAAGCGACCAGTCTTACCCCTGGTTAGCTCCGCTACATCGGGGTTCTTTTTCTGCGGCATAATTGAGGAGCCAGTTGACCAAGAATCGTGAAGTGTCACGTAACCAAATTCTGGTGTACACCAGGCGATGATCTCCTCAGATAGCCGCGATAGATCGATAGCTATCTGTGCAAGAACGAACGCAGTTTCCGCCGCAAAATCCCGAGATGCCGTGGCGTCTAACGAATTATCGGCTGCATCCGTGAAACCGAGTTCAAAAGCAATGGCTTCCGGATCTAGTTTTAACGATGATCCGGCCAAGGCACCAGAACCATATGGAGAAATTGCCAACCGTTTGTCCAAGTCTTGAAGACGCTCAATGTCCCGAAGCAACGGATGTACATGTGCCAGCAATGAATGAGCAAGGAGCACAGGCTGTGCCGCCTGGAAATGCGTCTTGCCCGGCATGATAACACCTGGGTGGTTAGCTGCCTGCTTCGACAGCGCACTGATCACATCGGTTAATTGGGCAGCAATATCTCGGATCGCATCCCGCACCCACATCCGGAACAGCGTTGCCACCTGATCGTTTCGTGACCGGCCAGCGCGCAACCTGCCGCCAACTCCACTTCCTACTCGATCTATCAGACCTCGTTCCATAGCCCCGTGAACGTCCTCATCCGTGGGTTCAGGGCCGAATGTTCCATTGGCTACATCTGCACCCAATTGGTCAAGACCTGCAAGCATTGTTTCTAGATCTTCATCGCTGAGTAATCCCGCTTTATGCAAAACTTTTGCATGTGCTTTAGATGCCAAAACATCATAAGGCGCAAGAACCCAATCGAAATGTGTGGAAACCGAAAGCGCGAACATCGCCTCAGCAGGGCCGCCGGAAAACCGACCACCCCACAGGGCGCCTTCGTTTGTACCGTTATGTTCCATGAAGGTATTCCTTAAAATTTAACCAAGCCCAAGAGTTACTCCCCTTGGGCTTTAATGTAATGCACAACTTTTAGCGTTAGGCTTTAAGCTTCGCGGTCGCGGCGGTTCGCGATCTTGGAGGATAATCCGTGTAGTTCGACGAAGCCCTTCGCCAATGTCTGGTCGAAAGTATCACCGGTGTCGTAGGTGGCCAAGTTGAAGTCATAGAGAGAATGATCGGACCTGCGGCCATTAACCACGCAGTTACCAGCATGCAAGACCATGCGAATATCGCCGGTGACATGCTCTTGAGTGGATTCGATAAAGGCATCAAGGGAACGCTTCAACGGCCCAAACCACAAGCCATCATAGACTTCCTCGGACCACCGGGCGTCGATAAGCCGCTTGTAGCGCGCTAACTCGCGTTCGACAGTGACGTCTTCTAATGCTTCATGCGCCGTGATCAAAGCTATTGCACCCGGGGCTTCATACACCTCGCGGGATTTAATACCGACCAACCGGTCCTCCACCATGTCGAGTCGGCCAACGCCTTGCGCGCCTGCCCGACGGTTCATTTCTTCGATTGCTTCCAGCACGGTTACTGGACGCCCATCAATCGCAACTGGCACCCCAGCCTTGAACGAAATGATTACCTCATCTGGCGCATTACCTAAAGCTGGGTCCTCGGTATATGCATAGAGGTCTTTAGTAGGTGGGTTCCACAGATCCTCAAGGAAGCCGGTTTCTACTGCCCTACCCCATACATTTTGGTCGATGGAAAACGGCGACTTCTTCGACTGTTCAATAGGTAGATTGATTTCTTCGGCAAACGCGATCGCCTTATCCCGGGTCCAAGCATAGTCACGAGCAGGTGCGATGATTTCCAGGTCTGGGTTTAAGGAGCGGAAACCGACTTCGAAACGAACCTGGTCGTTGCCTTTGCCAGTACAGCCATGGGAAACATGGGTGCCCCCAAATTCTTTTGCGGCGTCGACTAGGTGCTTGACAATCAATGGGCGCGAAATAGCAGACAAAAGTGGGTATTGCTTCATGTACATGCCGTTTGCCTTGATCGTTGGCAAGCAGTATTCATTGGCAAACTCATCTTTGGCGTCAATGACGATGGATTCGACCGCGCCGCAGTCCAGCGCCCGTTGCCGCACTGATTCCATGTCTTCGCCGCCTTGGCCGAGGTCAAGCGAAACAGCAACTACTTCGCCGCCGGTCATCTTCGCCAAATACGGAATAGCGACTGAGGTATCTAGGCCGCCAGAATATGCAAGAACGACACGATTGGTCATGAAACAACTCCTATGAAAAACAGATTGAAACTTTAATAAGTAACACATGTAGCGTCAGCTACCACAAAAACCGCTAGGTTAGCCGCGTTAACCCGGTAGCTGGAAAAATCATGAAAAGGGTTATCTAGCGATTACTCAGCATCGCCGCCAATTCCCTTCCAGACATTGGGTCACGCGCTAGAACAAAAACGGTATCGTCACCTGCGATAGTGCCTACAACTTCATCCATCCCTACCCGATCGATAAAGCTGGCAAGGAAAGCCGCTGCCCCCGGCGGGGTTCGCAAAACAGCAATATTCCCGGAATAATCTGAAGACACCAAAAGGTCATCCAGCATTTTCCGCAGTTTTTCTCGTGTACCAACGCTGATCGGAACCGTTGTTTCTTCAACGCTTCCGACAGCGTAAAACGCGCGACCATTTTCTGGGCGCACTTTCTTAGCGCCGAGTTCATCTAGATCTCGAGAAAGTGTGCCCTGGGTAATTTCGACACCTTTCTCTTTCAAAAGCTCGCTTAGTTGCATTTGGCTGGAAACAAGATTTTGTTCCAACAAATCGAGGATTAGGGCCTGGCGGACCGTCCGAGTGATCGGACTGTTATTCATTTACTCACCTACCTCTGGTTGATGTTCCATGAGCCATACTAAAAGTGCTTTCTGAGCGTGGAGTCGATTAGCCTGCTCGTCGTAAACAACGGACTGCGGTCCGTCAATTACTGAAGCGGTTACCTCGTTACCACGGTATGCGGGCAAGCAATGCATAAAAATTGCACTATTATGCGCCTTCTTCATAATTTCATCATTTACCTGATACGGCAAGAATGGGGTCTTTCGATCCAGACCGTCGTTCTCCATCCCCATCGAAACCCAGGTATCAGTGATAACAACGTGCGCATCCGTAACAGCTTCAATATTGTCGGTGACCTGTACCGTAGCACCGGTCTCGGTTGCACGTCGCTGTGCCCGATCAACGAACTCCTGGCGAGGTTGAAAACCTGTAGGTGCGATGATCGTGATGTCAATACCTGCGGTTGCAAAGCCCAACATATATGAATTAGCCATATTGTTATCGCCGTCACCGAGATACACCGCTTTAATTCCAGACAGGCCAGCCGGTCCTGTTTCCGGGCAGAGCTTTTCGACGACGGTTTGCAGGTCCGCCAAAATCTGACACGGATGAAAATCATCACACAGACTGTTGATAATCGGAACCGTGGCTGTTTTCGCCATCTCCAGGAAATTTTGGTGCGCGTAGGTTCGCCACACAATAGCTGCACAATTCGCTGACAGAAGTGCAGCGGTATCGGTCAGGGTTTCGCCCTTACCTAATTGAGTATTTCCAGAATCTACAACAATTGGGTTGCCACCAAGATGGCCGATACCCGTCGCAAACGAGAACCGAGTCCGGGTTGATGTCTTATCAAATAAAACCGCAACGGATTGTGGTCCCTCAAATGGCCTATGGGAAAACGGGTCGGATTTAAGGGCAATTGCTAGTTCTAAGACTTCAGCCTGTTCGCGTGGTGATAAATGATCATCGGCTAAAAAATGCCGAACGCCATTGATTACCGCCGGCGATCCGGCAGTTGATCCGTCAATAGAAATACGAGTGGTCATTATTCTTCAGCTTCCTGGGGAATGAACTCCCCCTCGAGGATTGCTTCTTCGGAATCACTTTCAGAATCTTCAACCGCAGCATTTTCCGCCAAATAAGCTTCTAAGACGTCTGTGATCAAAGAAGTAAGGCGCTTGGTTGCTTCCTGCATCTCAAATTCGCTGATAATCAACGGCGGGGTCAACCGAAGCACGTATTCGGTTGGGGCATTGATGATAACCCCGTAGTCCGTTCCGCGTGCCGCAAGTTCCTTTGCAATTGGATGCTCAAAAACAACCCCCAGCATAAGGCCTTTACCACGTACCTCCACTACCCCGGGCAGGTTGGCTGCCAGCTCGGCAAGAATAACACCGCGATTGGCAACTGTGGTGCAGAAGTTATCGTCTACAACTTTTATCAGTGCATTTCCGGCGGCGCAGGATACCGGATTGCCGCCAAAGGTTGTACCATGCTGCCCCGGTGCCAGCAGTGTTGCTGCTGGTCCGGACGCCAGACATGCGCCTATTGGTAATCCACCACCTAGCCCTTTAGCCATGGTGACAATATCCGGGCGGATTCCCTCATGTTGGAAGGCAAAGAATTTTCCGGTCCTACCAACACCTGTTTGTACTTCATCAACAACCATGAGAATCCCAAATTCGTCGCAAAGTGACCGAACCTCGCGCAAGAATCCCTCAGGTGCAGGAATAACACCTGTTTCGCCTTGAATCGGTTCGATGAAGATTGCTGCAACGTCGTTGGCGTCTATTTCCACCATCTTGCGCAAATAATCAATGTCACCATAGGGATAGAACTGCACGCCCATAAGCAACGGGTAAAATGGCTGCCGCTTTTCCGATTGTCCAGTGAGCGACAGCGCTCCCATGGTTCTGCCGTGGAAACCATTTTCCGCGGCCAGGATCCTGCTGCGACCAGTCAGCCTGGCAATCTTCAACGCGGCTTCGTTCGCTTCTGCTCCCGAATTACAGAAGAAAACCCGTGATTCACCTGCAATTTCGATTGCCTCGTTTGCATCAGCTGCGCAGCTTAAGGAGAACCGTTTTATCAATTCCGTTGCCAAATCGATCACGGGTGCCGAAGCCATGAGGTTGGATACGTGCCCGAATCTAGAGATTTGATCCGTAACAGCCTTGATTATCGTAGGGTGCGCATGCCCGAGAGCATTAACTGCGATCCCTGCAAGAAGGTCGATGTGTTTACGCCCTTCTGAATCCTCGATAACCGAACCGAGTGCGGAAACAACCTCAATTTTTGGTGCTCCGTAGGTATCCATAATTACTTCTTGCCAGTGCGCAAGATTGTCAGAATTGGTCACAGCGTAGTCCTCACTTTAATCCTGGGATTCCCGATAAATGGTGGGGTTACTGGAATCAGCAACAACATCATCAGGAACAACCATAGTCCCGATACCACCAGCTGTTAAAAGTTCTAATAAAACTGAGTGCGCGATTCGACCATCAATAACATGCGCGGCACGCACTCCTTCCTCGACCGATCGCATGCAAGACTCCATTTTTGGAATCATCCCGGAATCCAAAATTGGAAGCATTTCTTTGAGTTCACTCACGGAAGTCTGAGAAATTATTGAAGATTTATCGGGCCAATTGGTATATAAACCTTCTACATTTGTAAGAATTAGTAAACGTTCTGCACCCAATGCCGAAGCAAGCGCCCCCGCCGCCGTATCCGCGTTAATATTATATATTTCTCCGTCTTGACCTGGTGCGATCGTAGACACGACAGGAATTCTTCCTGCCTCAATAATGTCCATCAAACTGCTTGCATCGACGCTAACTATGTCACCAACCAAACCGATGTCGGTTAATTCACCGTCAACTTCAACAAGCCGTTTTGCAGCCGTGAATAAACCCGCGTCTTCTCCTGAGGTCCCTACAGCATAGGGGCCATGCGAATTGATCAACCCGACCAAGTCACGACCAACTTGCCCAAAAAGAACCATCCGCACAATATCCATCACTTCGGGGGTAGTTACCCGAAACCCCCCGAGGAACTCACCTTCTAACCCTAATCTCGCCAACATTTGGGATATTTGCGGCCCACCGCCGTGAACCACGACCGGTTTCGCACCCACCGTGCGTAAGAAGACCATGTCAGCAGCGAATGCCGCCTTTAAATCGTCATCTACCATCGCATTGCCGCCGTATTTCACGACGACGATTTTGTCGCGTAGGTGTTGCAGCCAGGGTAATGCTTCAGCAAGAACTGTGGCACGTTTTTGGGGGTTGAGATCGTTCATCATCTGCTTCCGAAAATCTGAAGTATAGGTTTTACGGTTAAGTGGAATACGCGGAATTAAAGTCAACGTACTGGAGCGAAAGATCGGTGGTTCGCACTTTCGCGACACCCGTTCCTCCAGTTCCAAGATCTATGTGGACATCAATGTCTGCCCCCGTGAGATCGACAGATCGTGCTTCTGGAGTTCCACTGGAATTAAGACATACTGCTTGGTTGTTGAAATAAACAGCTATGTTTTCCGCGTCCATATCAGCGTCGGCCATCCCCACCGCGGCGAGGGTTCTACCCCAGTTTGGGTCGGAACCAAACATTGCGCATTTAAACAAATTATCCCGAGCGACTGTTCGAGCGGCATTGTGCGCCATTTCGTCGGTCGTGGTGCCAGTGACAGTAATAGTTACCCGCTTGGTCACCCCCTCCGCATCTGCTTGCATTTGCGCAGCTAAGTCATCACAAACTGCGAATACCGCTGCGTCTAATTCGGCTTGAGTAGGGCTTTTTCCAGAAGCACCAGACGCCATAAGGATGACGGTATCGTTCGTCGAGGTAGAACCATCAATATCGATGCAATCGAAGGTTGTCGCAGTAGCTTTCCGCAATGCTTCATCTAGCATTTCACTGGGCACGTCGGCATCGGTTGTAAGGCACACAAGCATTGTCGCTAGACTTGGCGCCATCATCCCAACTCCTTTGCCCATACCTGCCACCGACCATCCGTCTGCACAAACAATGGCTTGTTTGTGCACCGTGTCGGTTGTCATGATTGCTACTGCCGCTTCTTCGCCCTTGGCACCAAGCGCAGGGATAAGCTTTTCGACGCCCGCCAGTACCTTGTCCATCGGCAATTGATCCCCAATAAGCCCAGTAGAACAGGCAGCAACATCAAGGAAATTAAATCCTAAAGTATCGGCAACTTTCTTTATTGTCATTTCACAATTTTGCTCGCCGACCGCTCCGGTACAAGCATTGGCGTTGCCCGAATTGAAGATGACCGCACGTAATTGGCCATCTTCAATTGCGGATCGGGATAGTTTGACTGGTGCCGCAACGACCCTATTCCGGGTAAAAACTGCTGCCGCTGCGAATTTAGGGCCCTCATTTACTACTAAAGCCATGTCTGGCTTGCCGGACGGCTTGATCCCTGCGGTCGTTCCAGCCGCTGCAAATCCACGTGGTTCGGTAATCATCGGTTATCCGTTCATAATTTCTGGCGTGTAAAAACTTCAATGTTGAAAAGGCTCAGGGTGCCACAGCATTACGCGGCAAACCAGCAGTTTCTTCGAAGCCTAATGCGATGTTCATGCATTGCACCGCTGCACCAGCGGTTCCTTTTGTTAAATTATCTATCGCGGTAGTCACCAGCAGTTTATTGGCTGCGTGATCGACCTCCACCTGCAGATGGCACATATTCGAGCCCAGAACATTCTGGGTTTGTGGCTGTTCGCCATCTGGCACAAGATATACAAATGGCTCTGATCGATAAAATTCGTTATAGATATTCCGAGCCTCGTGGGAAGTCAATGGTGCTTTTAACGGAGCTGAGGCAGTAGTGAGTATCCCCCGTGGTAACGGTGCCAACACCGGAGTAAAACTAACCGACACTTCGCTATCGCAGAAGGCCTGAAGGTTTTGTTTAATTTCAGGATTATGGCGATGTTTGCCCGCGGTATTATACGCCTTAAGGGAACCCATGGTTTCCGATCCCAATAGTCCAACGCTTGCTTTCTTCCCACCGCCAGACACCCCAGTGATGGATACAAAATTAAGGTCAGGTAGGACTAAATCATTGACGATTGCTGGCAACATGGCAAAAGTAGCGCCCGTCGGAAAACAACCGGGTACTGCAATACGTTTCGATTTGGCTAATACTTCCCGATTTCCGGGCAACTCTGGGATCCCATAAGGCCAGCTACCGGAATAGCTAGAACCATAGAATTTCACCCAATCCTGTTCGTTGCGGAGCCGAAAGTCGGCCGCACAATCGATCACAAGTACCTCTGGTGGAAGTTGCTTGGCGATTTCTGCGGAATGACCATGCGGCAATCCCAAAAAGACGACGTCATGCCCAGCCAGCACCTTTGGATCAGTTGGCTCGATCTCTCGACCAGCAAGATCCACCAAATGTGGCATAAGTCGTGCCACCGATTCCCCCGCTGTTGAAGCACCAGCAAGACAACCTATTTCAATTTCACCTGACTGATACAAAGGATGTGTGAGTAACAACCGTAAAATCTCACCGCCTGCGTAACCAGACGCTCCCGCTACCGCTACCTTGATCGACATACCAAGCAATACTAGCAATTATGCACGCATTTGCAAATTATTCATAACTTAAGGCGCTGAAGTTTTTCTTAATTAAGCGTTTTCCTGGGAATTTTCACAACACGTAACACGCAAGCCGTTCCGCAAACATAATTTTTATGCGACGTTTGAGAATTATATGTAATACTTCCACAAAATCATGCACACTACTGCAAGGAAAGGCCAAGGTTTTTCGTACTAACAACAAAAAATTGACCGCCCAACCAACACTATGCTGCATAAAATGCAAAGCCACATTCGAAGAGAAAAACCAGCGCCTAGACAGTACTCAAATCGATGGCTGTGGGACTAAAATCCAAGAACATGTCCGACGGTAACCTAGAGCACTATTCACAGGTAAAGCAGCTTATAGCCAAACTACCAGCCGAAACCACGTTCCACCCCAGTAAGGTACAACTTGAATGGGTAACTGAAGCTGAAGCTAAAAGTAAGGTGCGGCTACCAGAATCATTCAGACGGTTTGTGCTTGAATACGACACAATAAAATTGCAAGGGTACTGGACTTTTACAGTTGCGCCACCTGAATTTAGTGACGACTATCCGGAAGATATTTTCACCTTTTACCGCAACTCAAGTGAGGGCAATCCAACCGAATACGACAAATTGCTGTTTCTCGTTACCGGGGAAGGCGACGAATGCTACTTTTTCCCTGTTATTGAAGGCAAAGCACTGGACAAAGTCTACGTGGCTGATGCTTTTTCTCCTGAATTTTGCACACCATATGCAGACTCCTTTTACGAGTTCCTAGTGACAGAAATTCCGCGTAGCTACCCGGAATGTTTCCGTCACTAATCGTACTTTTCGGTTCCTGTTTGACCGATCCCCCAATCTTCCAACCGTGTCCAGCCTAAAGAATCCAATGCAAAACGCTGTGGCCGTTTCCTGGGGCGAAATACCAAATTCTGTTTTTCTAACTCGGTGAGATAGGTTCGTGTTTGTTGTGGACCACGGGCAACAAATCGAGTCGCCTCTTCTAAAGTAATCCCCCAGTCGTTTCCGCACAGCACCGATTGTGCAACCAGAAACAGAATGCGTTCCGTTGGTTTCTGGCTAATAGCTAAGGGCATGATGCGATCTAGTTGCGCAGTAAGGCGTACTAACTTCTCATGTATCCGTTCTTGGGCTGCCACCACTAATCCCACGAAATCGACGATGACCGGCGTTAGATCACCATGGTTTCTTTCATCGCTCGCGTCTACTAGACGCGCCTGGTGTTTTTCTCGATCGGAGGAAATCGCCTGCGAAAACTGTAAAGCTGTTGTCGGTGAGAAGATAGCTGTTAGTAATGCACTGCTTAAGAACCTAGCCGCTTGAGCGCCGCCGTTGGGGATCAACTGGTGCAGCAAAAAATACACAAGTGCGCTGGTTATCAGTGCAGAGCATGGTGGATGAACAGTTGCCGCCACATCGCTTAGGTTCCCAAGGACATCTTCTATGTCCCCCGTATCCGAATCTGCTGGAAAAAATTCCGCAATGATCCTGGTTGGAAACACCGCAGAAAAGAATCCCTGAAGATTCTCGACTGGATTTTTTAGCCCATGCGCTTGCTGGGCTAGCTCGAAATATGCTGACGCCAATTCACGAATAGGCAGTTGGGCCTCTGGCCCTAGTACCAGTGCATCGTCGACAGTTTTAGGGCTATAGGAAATTCCAGCCAACGACGTTGTTGCCACCACTTCGCGAATTACCAGCCCGTAATGAAAATGTTGTCGCGCTTGTGGCGAAAGCCGTAGCCACAACGCCTGATTGTGCAATTCATTCCGGTATGCCGTTTCCATCTGCCTAACCAGGTGCGGGGTTAATTGGCAGAAAGCATGCCCCCTGCCCAGCGCATAGGGCCAAGAAACTGTGGACTCTGCACCCAGCCGACGGGCCAGGAGCGCCCACGCCTCGAATTCTCCGCTCGTTTCGGCAACATCACGTATTTCTCGGTATTCCATCGCTATTCAATCCTAAACCACCAAGATAATCAGGTCTGCAAGCACTCTATTTTTAAAAAGTGTCTGATACTAAAATTAAGGCCTGAGCTATTTTCTTCTTAATTTTAATTTTTTGCCAAAAGTAAAAATTGGGAAAATTTGAGCGTACGAAAGTGCCACTGAACAGGTATTTTCTTAATCGCTTCTTTTGGAGTGGAACCTCAGGGGTTGTAATGCTTTCTTTTTCAATCAGTGACGAAAATCGTGAAAGGATTTTTTTCACTGCTACCGTGAGTTTGAATCGTGCATTGCCACGTCTTCCCCAATCCAGATTCACTGCCCCAAAATCGCCATCCATCGCAGTTAACAAAACACCCGGTCGCACTATAATGCGACCGGGTGTTGGATTACGGTAATGCGGTTCTATGCACGCATGTTCGCCCCGAAACGTTCTTTAGCTAATTCAGCAGCTGCAATGCGCCCCTTTGAGCATTCTTCATCGGTCAGCGTCCGATCAGGTGCCCGGAATGTCAGTGCAAAGGCCAAGGATTTCTTGCCTTCGCCAAGGCTTTCAGCTCGGTAGACGTCGAAAAGCTCAACAGATTCCAACAACGGACCGGCTGCCTCAACGATCACTTTGCGTAGGTCTTCAGCAGGGATGTTTTCCTCAACGACCAACGCCAGATCTTGTTTCACGGTTGGGAAAGCCGATAACACCGGTGCTGGCAAGACCTCGGTCAGTGGCAGCGCAGAAACATTGAGCTCCATCGCGCAGGTTCTAGCTGGAAGTTCCAGGCGTTCGAGAACCTGTGGGTGCAATTCACCTGCGTATCCGACAACAATACCGTCCACAATCAATTCAGCACACCGGCCGGGGTGCCACGGCAGATACTCCGCATTACGCAATTCCAACTCCACCCCAGCAGCACGGGCGACGATCTTGGCCGATTCAATCGCATCTGCGTAGGTATACGCGCGACCGCTGCCCCACGACCCTTCCGTCTCTATAGCACCGACGCCAACTGTAGCAACGTGGAGCGGTTGTACAGGTAGAGAATCTAACAGCTCGTGGATCGTCTCATCATCTGGACGAGCAGTCACTGACGGCATCGGCGAAATTCCATTGCCGCGAGCAATGGAAACCTGTTGTTGACCAAATAGGTAAAGATCAGTCATGCCTCGGGAAACATTACGCGAAACCGCCTCCAACATTGACGGCAGTAACGTTGTGCCCAGCACCGCGTAGTCGGCGTCCAGTGGATTTTGAACGGTCACAGCCTTGCGCCGTTCGTCGTCCGCAGCCAAGCCCCACGTATCAAAGGTGTCTTGGCGAATAAACGGAGTTGGCAGAATCTCGACGTAGCCGTTGTACGCCAGTGCATGCCCAATCGCACGCCGACGCTTTTGCGCGGGACTGAGCCCTCGGCCAACTGGCGCAGGTGGCACAATCGATGGAATATCTTCCAACCCTTCGAGCCGTAAAATCTCCTCCACTAAATCACAGGATTCAGTAAGATCTGGGCGCCAGGATGGTGGGGTAACCTCAAGTTTTGCGCCACAAGAGCTAATAGCTACGGTGCACCCTACTTCTTCGAGTCGACTGATAACGGTTTCACGGGAATACTCGACACCAGCGATTTCTGACGGGCGGGAAACGCTCATTGTAATCGTTGGAAGCCGAGGAACCTCGCCTTCCAGTACGGTCCATGGTTCAACGGTGCCGCCCGCAATTTCCTGTAATAAGGTGCACGCTAGTTCCAGTGCGCTTTCAACTAATGCGGGATCAACTCCCCGTTCGAAGCGCCGAGAGGCTTCTGAGCTAAGCTTGTGGCGCCGTGAAGTGCGAGCGGTCGTTATGGGATCCCAGTTGGCCGCCTCGAAGTACACATTAGTGGTGTCGTCGGAAATCTCGGAGGTTGAGCCGCCCATGACACCCGCCATACTTTGAATGCCATTATCGTCACAAATTACGACATCTTCACTATCAAGACTACGTTCGACGTGATCCAGCGTGGTGAGTTTTTCACCAGCTTCAGCGGTACGCACAACCAGGCCGCCAGAAATCTTGTCGGCATCAAACGCGTGCATAGGCTGCCCCAACAACAACATGACGTAGTTGGTCACATCGGTCGCTGCGTTTACTGGGCGTTGGCCTGCAAGCATCAACTCTCGCTGCATCCAGTAAGGGGTTTGTGCCGTTGGGTCAATTCCGGAAACCAATTTCAGACCGAACCGACGAGTTTTCGTTCCCTGATCAATGCTAAGGTTAGGGCCTCCAACTCCGCCAGAGATATTGTTGGTTATCACCGTCGGCTCAGCAAAACTGAGATCAAAAGCAGATGCAAGCTCCCGGCTTAGCCCACGGGCGGAAAGCGCGTAACCGCGATCTGGCGTGATGTTTACGTCGAAAACTGTATCGTCTAATTCCAGGATTGGACGCGCATCAACACCGGGCTCCCCCACACTAGGGTCAAGCGTCATAATGCCAGCAGATTTATCCGTAAGACCCAACTCCGCCGCTGAGCAAATCATGCCAGCTGACATCCGGCCGTACGTCTCACGAGCGGAAATAGCGAAGTCGCCTGGTAGGACAGTCCCAGGAAGCGCAACAACCACCGTTGAGCCTTCAATGAAGTTGCGAGCACCGCAGACAATCGATTGCAGCTCGCCGGTGCCGTTGGCATCGCCGACATTCACCATGCAGTGTCGGATGGGCTTCTTGAAGCCTTCAAGTTCTTCTATAGTTTCCACCCGACCGATAACAAGTGGCCCGGTGGTTTCTGGGATACTTGAGAATCCTTCCGTTTCAAACCCCACGCGAACGAATCCTGCGTCGAGTTCTTCAGGTGTTACTCCGTGCCATTCAGGGTTAGAAGCACGCAGGAGTTTAGTAAGCCAGCTTTGCGAAATAAGCATTGTTGTCGTCCTTTGAAATTAAGCCTGAATGCCGAATGGCAGGGTGAACCGAACGTCGCCTTCTACCATGTCCCGCATGTCGTTAAGTCCGTTACGGAATTGCAGGGTACGTTCCAGTCCCATTCCAAATGCAAAACCGTTGTAGACTTCCGGGTCGATTCCTGCGGCACGGAGTACATTAGGGTTGACCATCCCGCATCCGCCCCATTCGATCCAACCCGCACCACCTTTTTTGTTTTCGAACCAAACGTCGACTTCAGCGGAAGGTTCGGTGAATGGGAAATAATTGGTTCGCATGCGGGTGCGTGTTTCAGGGCCAAAAAGAGTTTTGGCAAGATGATCGAGAGTTCCTCGCAAGTGAGCCATTGTCAGGCCTTTATCTACTGCCAGCCCTTCAATTTGGTGGAACACCGGCGTATGAGTCGCATCTAATTCGTCAGTTCGGAACACTCGTCCCGGGCACACAATGTAGATGGGGACATCGCGTTCCAGCATGGTGCGCATCTGAACTGGAGATGTATGTGTACGTAATACTTGTTTCGATCCAGGCACCGATACGTGGAAAGTATCTTGAAGTGTACGGGCTGGGTGATCCGGGATGAAGTTTAATGAATCGAAATTGAAATACTCCGCCTCAACCTCGGGGCCTTCTGCTACCTCATACCCCATTGCGATAAAGATGTCCGCGATGTTTTCGCTCAATGTTGTTATCGGATGCAGCGCACCGGTTTGCGTGCGGGTAGTGGGGATGGTTACATCGACCCGCTCAGCTTTCAACACCTCGGCGTTTCGCTTTTGTTCTAACAGCGCCTTAGTCTCTGCATATTGCTTTTCGACGCGACCACGTGCCACGTTGACCAGGCGACCAGCTTCCTTCCGGTCTTCTTTTGGCAATGATCCCAGGGTACGACGCGCCTGCGGAATCGGCGCATCGTCACCTAAATGCTCTCGACGAGCGACGGCCAGTTCTTCCAGATTGGCAGCAGCATGGAATGCCTGTTCCGCCGCTTCGGCAGCCGCGGTTAAGCTAGCTTCAGTCAGCATGGACAATGTCCTTGTCTCCTTATTTCCCCTGGGGTTTTTATCAACCAACCTATACTAGCCCAAACGGCAGCTTTGCCCAAGGTCAGCTCTGGTCTAATTGATTTTGCACCTTGGCAGACTCATAGAGACATATCGCAGCAGCAGTTGCAAGATTCAGTGACTCCGCCCTGCCACGAATCGGGATGCGAATCCGATAATCGGCTTGCTGTAGTAGATCTTCACCCAATCCGTGTGCTTCGTTTCCAAATAACCACGCGGTTGGTTTACGCAATATGGCGTCAGCCTGATCAAGTGAGACTTCCCCGTCTGCGGCAGTAGCTATAATCAACAACCCTCGGTTACGAAGTTTGTCCACGACCGCATCGGTATCTATTTCCCGCGCAACTGGTAAATGAAAAAGCGATCCGGCCGAGGATCGAACCACTTTTGAAGAGTGGGGATCTACTGTCTCGCCCGCAAAAATCACAGCATCCGCACCAACCGCATCCGAGACTCGAATCAGTGTACCTGCATTGCCAGGATCATTTGTTCGCACCGGAACACTCACCAATGTTGGTTTTCCGCTGAGGGCTTTGGCTAGCGGCCACAGTACCGGTGTACAAATAGCGAACAGTCCGGTGGTGGTTGATGTGTCCGACAAACTTTTGGCCGCTTTTTCCGTAATCGGGTGCACATACACATTCATATGGCCAGCCATCCGAATGATTGGTTCGAACTTTTCCGCAGCGGTCTCGGTAACAAAAACATCAGTTGCCGCTCCGGTGGCTACCGCTGACTCCACCGAATTTTCACCTTCGACGATAAACCGGTTCGCCTTCTTACGCGCCTGCGTCTTATGAAGTTTTGCAGCGTTTACCACGCGTGGAGTTCGTTCCGTGAAAGCCTCGTCGAAATGTAGATCCATTCCTCAGACTGTAGCACGGTTAAAAATTGCGAAAAATATACCCCCTGGGGTATATCTAAGGTATAGCGTACCTCGTAAAAAATAATTCAGAAACGGAGAAATTATGTGCCGACCAGTACCTTGTAAAACCTGCGGTAAAACAACCTGGGCGGGCTGCGGACAACACGTAGACCAAGTCAAAGCTCAAGTGCCCGCCGGACAGTGGTGCACCTGCGATCGCAGCCATCAGAAAACCGGTGGCGGTTTTCTTTCCAAACTGTTTGGAGGCAACTAACCATGACTACAACTGTGATTGTTGGCGGCGTCGCTGGCGGAATGTCCACTGCAACCAGACTGCGGCGTCGTGACGAAAACATGGAGATCATCGTGTTTGAAGCATCCCCTCATGTTTCATACGCAAACTGCGGCCTGCCCTACTATGTTGGCAGCATCATCCCCGAGCGGGAGTCGCTACTTCTCCAGACACCAGAATCACTGTCCAGTCGCTTTAATATCGATGTCCACGTCAACCATCGCGTGACAGCTATTGATCCAGAAAACCAAATAGTAACCGTACAGACGCCAACCGGTCAGATCACCCAAAAATACGACTTCCTGGTCCTGTCCCCTGGCGCTCGCCCTATCACACCCCCTATTCCTGGTATCGAACGTGCCACAATGCTGAGGACCGTGGAAGATGCAGACGCAATCGTCGAAAAGCTCACTGCGAATACGAAGACTGCCGCAATCATCGGTGGCGGTTTTATCGGATTAGAACTCGCTGAAAACTTCAGAAATCGCGGGATGAACGTAACCGTTATCGAACGAGCACCGCATATTCTTACACCTTTTGATCAAGAGATGGCAGGAATAGTAACCCAACGGCTCCGGGAAAACGGAGTCACGGTGCTGACTAATACCGAAGTAACCGCCATAGGCGACGTTACAATTACGCTTTCCACAGGTGAAGAACTCTCAGCAGACCTAGTTATTGCAGCAATAGGTGTGGCGCCTGACTCAAGCCTTGCCAAAGCGGCAGGAATCGAACTTGGCGATCGCGGCGGAATTAAAGTCAATGACCAGCTCCAAACCAATATTTCTAATATTTTTGCGCTGGGTGATGCTGCCGAGAAACGTGACTCAATAGACGGCAGCGACCAACTTATTCCGCTGGCTCAGACCGCAAACCGAAACGGTCGACTTGTCGCGGATATAATAACCGGCCGAAATGTTAGCCGAACATCGACTCAAGCAACCGCAATCGTCGGCGTTTTCGGTATAGCTGCCGCAACAACGGGCTGGAATGAACGGCGCGCCCGAAGCGCGGGCCGCAATGTCCGTGTGGTTCATGTTCACCCCGGCGACCACGCCGGATACTACCCTGGCGCAACACCTATCCATATCAAGCTGATTATCGATGCAGACACCGACGCAATCCTCGGCGCGCAAGCAGTCGGCGACGCGGGCGTCGATAAGCGCATCGATGTCATCGCAACCGCAATGCATGCGGGTCTAACAGCCACAGATCTTGCCGACCTAGAGTTGGCCTATGCGCCGCAATTCGGCTCTGCTAAAGACCCCATCAACATCGCTGGAATGGTTGCAGACAACCGAAAAAACGATGAACGCAGCATACAATGGCACGAAATTGAACAGATCGCCGGGGTGCAACTTATCGACGTGAGAACCGCAGCCGAATTCGCTGCTGGTAGCATTCCAGGAGCAATCAATATACCTGTCGACGAATTACGCGCAAACATCGCCCACATCGAAGACGAAGTCATCGTTTTCTGCCAAGTGGGTCTGCGCGGACATATCGCGACGTCGCTTCTTTCTGGTCACGGTATAACCGTTTCAAATCTTGATGGTGGTTATGTAACATGGTCGCATTCTCGATTAGTGTAGGCCAGTATGCATTTAGAACCAGGAGAAGTAAAAGCATCCATCACTCGTCTCAAACGTGCTCATGGACAACTTGCAGCCGTTATCCGCATGCTTGAGGACGGTGAGGAATGTGAAGCTGCAATCACCCAACTGGCGGCCGTTTCCAAAGCAATAGACAAAGCTGGTTTTTCCATCATTGCGGTAGGCATGAAAAAATGTCTCCGCGAAGAAGGCACGGAACTAGACCAAGCAAAACTGGAAAAGCTGTTTCTATCGCTGAGTTAGCGTGAAAACCGAAGTGGGGCTCACACACATCTGTACCGGTGATTACGAGCCCCACTTTTCGATCTCAAAACGCCAAAAACTGCTTCCGTTTAAGCAATGAGTTAAACGGAAGCAGTTGACGTAAAAGCGCGAGAGACTAAGCAGCTTTTGGTGCGTTTACATCTGCAGGCAGCGCGGCCTTTGCTGCATCGCAAATTGCAGAGAATGCAGCGAAGTCATTAACTGCCAGCTCAGCAAGAATCTTACGGTCGACTTCAATACCAGCGAGCTTAAGACCCTGGATCAAGCGATTGTAAGTGATGTCGTTCATACGAGCTGCAGCGTTGATACGAGTAATCCACAGCTTGCGGAACTCTGACTTACGTGCCCGACGATCGCGGTAAGCGTAAGTCATGGAGTGCAGCCACTGTTCCTTTGCCTTACGGTACAGGCGGGAACGCTGACCCCGGTAGCCCTTGGCGGACTTTAGAATCTCGCGACGCTTCTTCTTGGCGTTGAGTGAGCGCTTGACACGTGCCACTGTTCAAACTTCCTTACTTAATTAGGTTCTTTATCTGTTGTGATGGGAAAGACGGCTAATTAAGCCTTGCCCAGTAGACGCTTAACGCGCTTGACATCGGCAGGAGCGACATCCTCGGTGCCCTTCAGGCGACGAGTCCGCTTGGAAGGCTTACCTTCAAGGAGGTGGCGGCGGTTAGCCTGCTCACGACGCAGCTTGCCAGAGCCAGTGGTCTTGATCCGCTTAGCGGTGCCCTTGTGGGTCTTCTGCTTCATGGGATTAAACGTCCTTTAACTTTTAGTCTTTACTTCTTGCCCTTGCGCACCGGGCCGAAAACCATGGTCATATTACGACCGTCTTGCTTTGGCTTCGACTCGACGATGCCATATTCGGCGACATCCTCAGCCAATCGCTCCAAAAGACGGAAACCAAGTTCCGGACGAGATTGCTCACGACCACGGAACATAATGGTAACCTTCACTTTGGAACCCTTGTTAAGGAAGCGGATCACATTGCTCTTTTTCGTCTCATAATCGTGGTCATCGATTTTCGGACGGAACTTTTGCTCCTTGACTACCGTTTGCTGCTGATTCTTACGAGCCTCACGAGCCTTCTGAGCTTGTTCATATTTAAACTTGCCGTAATCCATAATCTTGCATACCGGAGGCTTTGCATTTGGCGCCACCTCCACCAAATCAAGATCGGCATCATATGCCAATTTACGAGCATCATCGATACGAACGATACCTACCTGCTCACCGTTAGGGCCAACAAGACGGACCTCGGGGACTCGGATACGCTCATTAATTCGAGCTTCAGCGCTGATGGGAACTCCTCAAGTAGCAAAGTGAACGAAATGTGTCCTACCGTCAATCGCTCGCGCTTTCCCTGGCACAAATAAAACCCGTTTATCCAAAACCGATAAACGGGAGACCTTATATGCCATACAGCAGCAACCTAAAAAGTTACTGACGTACTCTTTGACCTTGTGCCAACTTCGACAGAAGCAGCTTCAGGTGGGAAGATCTCCACTTGCGACCCAAACTAGGTTTAGGCGGTAGCTGAATCAACTTAACATAAACTGTTATGAAACCGCAAAATTGAAATCAAAATCAGCTAATTTGCAGTTGATATGCTAGTTCGCATGGAAGAAATACCGCAATCCAGTGATCAAATCGCGGAAGCAATGCGGCGGTTGCAGCAGGCAGAAAATGAGTTCCGCAAAGCCCGCGACGAACTTGCAGCCCTAGCCGCCCAAATCGAACCGCCACGTCAGTTCCCAGCACCACCACCGCCCCCACCGGTCACCAGTCCAACAATAAATCAGCAGCCTTACATACCTCAGCCCACCCCGCTGCATCCACAATCCCCGCAAACCAACCAATACGGGCATCCCCGACCCCCATATCAACCACAGCCGTTTCCAGGCACGCAACCCCAGGCAGCTCCCCTGCCCCCGAAAAAGCCCTGGTGGACGAATGAGCAAGTCATCATTCGAATTTTGGGGACTTTGGGTACCATCATCACCTTCGCAGGCGTGGGTTTCCTGGTTTCCCTTGGGATCGAACGAGGTTGGTTGGGCCCAGTTACTCGAGTCGTGTTGTCCGCCTTATTAGGGTTTGCCTTCTTAGCCCTCTCCTTCCTTTTTAAAAAGCGCAACTTTCACCCTGCCGCAGTAGGTGCTACATCAAACGCCGCCCTTCTCGTATTAGGTGCGACCGTAATCGCATTGGGATTCATATTGGATCTATGGTCGACATCACTAGCAACTATCTGCCTAATAGCCTTGATAATCGGTTTCGGCATTATTACACGCCGGTGGAATCAAGAAGGTATTGCTATCGCCACAGGAATTTCGGGTTTTGCGCTGACAATGTGGCATTATAACTACCACTCAGATTTGGACATTCAACTTATGCCGCATACTTTAGCTGGCATAATGGTGTTATATGCCGCATACAAACGTGATTGGAAAAATGCCGAGATCGTCGGTGGCATTCTTGCAGTTGCTGGCGCTTTATTCGGCGATACATTTTCTGCGGACATAGATGACTTTGGCTATTTCATCCTGTTAGCGATGCTTGCCACCGTTTTGTTAAAAGCCCACCCAGCAATAACAATCGGCTTATACGCCGTGCTCTGCACATTTGATGATCCAATTACTTTTGGATTCGCTGTAGTAGTTTGTGCAATTTGGATCGCATTAGCTGGCGGTTTTATTCCGTGGATTGTTTTGATCTTTAACTTCCTACCATTCCAATTTCATTCACCACGCGAGTGGGAGTTTATTGTCACTGCTGCCTTCTTTATTTGTTTCGCCGCCGCGGTCGTATACTTCAAGAAGCGACCACAGCATCCCGCGTTTTGGCTGACATGGTTATCTCTTGGTGCGCTAATGCTCTCAGGTGAATCTCTGGCTGTTGTTTCGCGTGCCGTGACGAACATGCCAGCATTATCAGCGCTAGTCGTAGGGTTCGCCATTGCAACTGCACTGGTAGTTGCCCTTCTTAATCGTGATGTATTCAACAAACAACCAAGTCCGATACCGCTGTTAAGTGCCATCTTCGGTCTCTATTACTCAATGATCGCTGTCGGCTTGATAGCAGGCGCCTTAGGCGGGGTTAACGGGTTGATGTTCGGCCACGCATTGACCTCACTATCGTGGATCATTCTTGCGGCATGGCTACTGCTCAAACGACAATCCTCCCTGGGTATAGGCATGATGTTTGCAATCGCTGGCATTCTCAAACTGTTGCTTTTCGACATGGATACGTTGACCGGAATTCCGCGTGTCCTAGCCTTCCTGTTGTCAGGTGCAATACTCATCGGCATTACTGTTAGCCGAGGTAAGGCTAGTGGAGCAAAACCAGCAGTAGTTCCAGATACCGATAGCACACCCGATGGAAATGATCCCCCTGCAGCTAAAGCACCAGACACAAATGGCACCGATATACCGGCAGCAACGAACAGCGAGGCATATCCAGAAGATAAAGTAGACCAGCAATCATTTTCAAACGGTGACAGCCACGTAACGCCAACAGCCTCCCATCAACAGCCACAACCATGGCAACAGGCGCAAGCAGCTGTGATCAATAATCCTTATGGAAAAGACAATAATCCCGCCACGGTCTCTAACACTGAGTCCTCAGAGACGACCACAAGCAAGACAGAAAGCGAAGGCCATAGTAATTTCGCAAAGGTAGGTGAAGAGCCAGCAGCCATACCAAGCGATGTAATAAGCGGCGCTGATGTCAGAGTAATTGAGAACTCCGAAAGTGGTGTCGCCCATTCGCCTGCGGTTCCACCGATCCCAGAACCATATTCCGGCCCATCAAGTGAACCCACAGTCGTTATCGGTGAACGTGACAACCTAGAAGACGACGAAATTATCGATGTGGAGATAGAAGAATCTCTTGACTCCGAGACCCCATCGGAACGTGAAGAAGATAAGGAAGCAGTGCCACATGTAGGTAAAAAGGATGGTACTGATCCATCCGATGCTAAACCTTTGACTGATAGCAGTGAAAAACCGCAACAGGACGAAGATTCACTGAAATAAGCGTCTGCCATAGTTTGCGATCCCATGCCGAGCATGAATACCCGGCATGGGATTTCAGTTATAGGTTCAATAATGGTTTTAAGAATTGGCCGGTATATGATCCGGGAACGGAAGCGACCTCTTCTGGTGTTCCGTGTGCAACCACTTCGCCTCCCCCGGCTCCACCTTCCGGCCCCATATCAATGATCCAGTCAGCAGCCTTGATCACGTCAAGGTTATGCTCGATAACGACCACTGAATTTCCTTTGTCCACCAGCGACTGGATGACCAACATGAGCTTGCGAATATCCTCGAAATGCAGACCTGTGGTGGGTTCATCCAGAATGTAGATCGTGCGACCATTTGATCGCTTTTGCAGTTCAGATGCTAGTTTTACACGTTGCGCTTCGCCACCAGAAAGGGTCGTAGCGGATTGACCCAAACGCACATACCCTAACCCCACTTCGGTCAAAGTATTTAGGTACCGGTGTATGGAAGTAATAGGCGCAAAAAAATCGGCGGCTTCTGAAATCGGCATTTCCAGCACTTCCGCAATTGTTTTTCCTTTATACCGGACCTCCAAGGTTTCGCGGTTATACCGTGCGCCGTGGCATACTTCGCAGGGCACATATACATCTGGCAGGAAGTTCATTTCGATTTTCAGGGTGCCGTCTCCTTGACATGCTTCGCAGCGGCCGCCTTTAACGTTGAAGGAAAAACGTCCAGGTTTGTATCCCCGAACTTTAGCCTCGGTGGTTTCAGAAAATAGGGTACGGATTTTATCGAATACTCCGGTATATGTCGCCGGGTTAGATCGAGGTGTTCGCCCAATTGGCGATTGGTCGACCTGGACAAGTTTATCTAGATGGGTAATGCCTTCGACACGGGTGGCACGCCCTGGAACCTGCCGCGCACGATTGAGCTCATTTGCCAGAGTTTTCGCCAAAATTTGATTGACGACGGTGGATTTTCCGGAACCGGAAACACCCGTCACGCACACTAAC
Source organism: Corynebacterium mustelae (assembly GCF_001020985.1). NCBI lineage: Bacteria > Bacillati > Actinomycetota > Actinomycetes > Mycobacteriales > Corynebacteriaceae > Corynebacterium > Corynebacterium mustelae. Next base: position 1,608,957 of record NZ_CP011542.1, on the reverse strand, counting down.
GCACCGAGAGGTATTTCTACGTCAATTCCTTTGAGGTTGTTTTCTCGTGCACCAACCACTTTGAGCATTCGATTACGATCAATGGGCCGACGATTGTCTGGTACACCCAGCGTCTTTTTTCCGGCAAGATATGCGCCAGTGATCGAATCTGCGCAGGTTTTGATTCCCTCTGGATCGCCCTGATACACAACTTCTCCACCATATTCACCAGCTTGCGGGCCAATATCAATTAACCAATCAGCGGCTTTTATTGTGTCTTCGTCGTGTTCTACAACGATCAGCGTATTTCCGATATCCCGCAGTCGCTCCAGTGTAGCAATTAACCTTTGATTATCACGCTGGTGCAAACCAATGGATGGCTCGTCCAATACATATAAAACACCTGCTAGACCGGAACCAATCTGGGTCGCAAGCCTGATTCGTTGCGCCTCGCCACCGGATAACGTACCGGCAGCTCTATTAAGGCTGAGATAGGTTAACCCAACATCGATTAAGAATTTCAGTCGTGCTTGGATTTCTTTCAGAACGGCACCGGCGATCATCTGTTCCCGGTCGCCTAATACTAGCGACTCTAAAAATGCCGCGGCGTCTGCCACTGATAAGGCGGCCAAACCAGCGATAGATAATTCGCCGTGGCTAGCTGAATTAAGCCGAACAGACAGAATCTCCGGTCGTAGCCGGGATCCCGCACATGCGGGGCATGCAACCTCACGGGTATATGCAAGTAACCTTTCTTTTTGGGATTCTGAATCCGAAGTCTCAATCTTCCGGTTCATGTATCCCAAAACGCCTTCAAATGGTGCACTCCAGTTGCGGACTCGACCGTATCTGTTTTTATAGCGCACCGTCACTGTCTCATCGCTACCGTGGATTAGCGCGTTCTGAACCGCCTTTGGCAGATCCTGATACGGGGTTTTCGGATCGAAATCCATAACCGCGCCCAGGCCTTCAATTAGCTTAGCGAAGTACTTCGAATTTGGACTGGAATACCACGGCTGTATACAACTAACGGCAGGCGCGCTCGGATCCGGGATAATTAGATCGACATCTACCTCTGAGCGGGTTCCTAATCCATCGCAGGCCGAGCAGGCACCATATGGTGAGTTAAAAGAAAACGCACGGGGCTCTAGCTCGTCGATTCCTATGGCATGCCCGTTCGGACAAGCCATTTTCTCGCTAAACCGGCGAATACGATGCGGGTGGTCGTCGTCAAGCGAAACGAAATCTAAAACAACAACACCATCCGCTAATTTCAACGCCGTTTCCACAGAATCTGTGAGACGTTGCTGCTGTGTTTTCTTCACCTGCAACCGGTCAACGATAACGTCAATATCGTGCTTTATTTGTTTCTTTAGGGTCGGTGGATTAGATAATTGGTAAATCTCACCATCAACCCGCACCCGTGCGAACCCCTGGCTGGCTAGGTCTTCAAATAATTCAACGAATTCGCCTTTTCGGGTTCGGACGACTGGAGCTAGTACCTGAAATTTAGTTCCTTCGTCCATCTCCAAGACTTGATCGACGATTTGTTGGGGAGTTTGCCTGCTTATAACACTGTCGCATTCTGGACAATGTGGCGTACCTGCCCGAGCATACAGCAGGCGCAAATAATCGTAGACTTCGGTAATGGTGCCTACTGTTGATCGTGGATTGCGGTTAGTTGATTTTTGATCGATGGAAACTGCAGGTGACAGCCCTTCAATAAACTCAACGTCTGGTTTATCCATCTGCCCTAGGAACTGCCGGGCATACGACGACAATGACTCGACGTATCGTCGTTGTCCTTCCGCAAAAATCGTGTCGAAAGCGAGCGAAGATTTTCCGGAGCCGGATAAACCGGTGAATACCACGAGCGAGTCACGTGGAATGTCTATATCGACACCTTTGAGGTTATGCTCCCGAGCACCACGTACTATCAACCGATCTGCCACAGTAGACCCACTTTCCATATAACTATAACAAATCGAACATAGCAACGAATCGAAACTTTCGCTAGTCTGGCATTATGCTTCTGACTCACATTTCAGTATCCGCCATGGACAATAATTGCTACTTATTGTGCGCTGATGGCCAGGGACTACTGATTGACGCGGCCGATGATGCAAAGCAGATACTGCAATTAGCGTCCGATAATGGCGTCAAAATTACTAAGGTCCTCACTACACACCAGCATCATGATCACGTGCGTGCATTGCAAGAAATACTCACTGCAACTGGCGCCACCCACTACGCATCAGCACTTGATGCCCCTGGTTTACCCGCGCCAGTCGATATCACCTTGACCGACGGGGATGTCATTGAATTTGGTGGGGATGACCTTCGAGTTATTATCTTGCGGGGTCACACTCCGGGTGGCGCCTGTCTTGTTGCCACTATTGACGGCGTACCCAATATTTTCATTGGCGATAGCCTATTTCCTGGCGGTTTGGGTAAAACAGCTTCCGAAGAGCTCTTTACGCAATTATTCGCGGACACAACCTCCAAAGTGTTTGACGTCTTTCCTGATGAGACGGTTATTTGGCCAGGGCATGGCAAACCTACAACGCTGGGAGACGAACGTCCTCATCTAGACGAATGGTGGGACCGCAAATGGTAGCTGCAAGGAACGTAATTGCGTAGAAGTTCGTAGTATTGCATTGGTTGCACCGATCGCAATCCGGAGCCCGAACTCGGTATTTAATCCCATACCTCTGCACAGTTCTGTACGATCTGTAGTAGGTCTTTGTAACACTAAGACCATAGAAACCAATTGAATGCACATGAAGGAGCGATCAAGTACATGATCCGGAAATTCGCCCGCCCTATGGTAGCCTCCGTCTATATTGCTGACGGTGCAGACACCATTTTAAATACCCAAGCACATGTCGAGGGCGCTGAGGCTTTGATGCGGCGTCTTCGAACAGTCGTGTCTCGCAGCACGTTTAAAAAGCTGCCACAGGATCCGGTCGTCGTCGCTCGAACCGTAGGTGGTGTTAAAGTAGGTGCTGGCACCATGCTTGCACTCGGGAAGTTCCCTCGGCTCTCGGCGGCAACTCTCGCTGCTGTCAGTATTCCTACGATGATGGCTCGTCACGCTTTCTGGGAAACCCAAGATCCGGAGGAGAAGGTTGCTCGCCGTCAAGGATTCCTCACTTCCGTTGCGCTATTAGGCGGACTTTTCATCACAAGCGCCGACACTGCTGGCAAGCCTGGCTTAAAATGGCGGGCGTCCAAAGCCACACAGCAGGCGCAAAAGCACATACAGCAAGCACTGCCAACGCAAAGCGATACTCAGCGTTTTGCTGCCTCTGCTTCGAACTGGTTTGAGGATACCCAGGGGAAGATCAATCAATTCGTGGCTGACAACCAAGACGATTGGAAAGACACTTTCTCCGGGTTAGTTGATACGTCTTCGGATTGGCTTTCTTCAGCTCAAGAAAACACTAAGGTTGCTAAAAAATCTGTGATCAAGGCTGCTGCCAAGGCCCAGGATCGGGCTGCAGCTGCCTATGCAGACGCGCACCAAGCTTCCGGTCGGGCTGCTAAAAAAGCATCAAAGCGCGCCGAGAAGTTGCAGGGTCAGGCCGCAAAAGCTTTAAAACGTGCACAGAAAAAGATTGGTGATGTTATCTAACCGGTTTCTATAATTCTCAGCCGGATAAGTCGACGCGTCTGTGTCAACCCACTTTCAGTGGTTCAGTTCTGCCGCTGAAAGTGGGTTTTGCTATGCTTAACGCTTTACTTTTATTTACGATTGCTGGGACGTAAGGAGGTTCAGCGTGTCAGATTCCGCTTCAGAGATTTCGCTTGAACAGCACTACGTAGACGGGCTATTTGCCAAACTCGATGATGAAGTAGCCGAGGCGCAAAGCCGACTTGCGGAAGTTCAATTACGAGTGGACCCGGCAAACCCTGACGCGGAGGCATTAATTCAGCGGGAAACTGAATACCATGCCCTAAACGAGCGTATAGACAAACTGAATCTTGCTCAGTTGGGGTTGGTTTTTGGACGAATTGATGTTGCATGTGACCAACCCGACTTTATCGATAACCCAGTGCCTGGGCGGCAAAACATGGACCGCCGATATATCGGGCGCATGGGGCTAGATGATCGGGACGATGATTATCGAACGTTACTTCTCGATTGGCGTGCACCTCTGGCGCGACCTTTCTACCTAGCCACCACGGCGAAACCAGAGGGGGTGGAAATCCGCCGTCATATTCGCACTACTGGACGTAAAGTTATCGGGATTGATGACGAGATCCTTTCAGGTGATGTCGATTCGTCGTCGTTAGCGCACGAAGCGACACTTGGCGTAGCGAGCGAGTCGGTTTTGCATCGTGCCATGTCTGCCGCTCGAACGGGCTTTATGTCATCGATCGTTGAGACTATTCAACGGGAACAAGACGAAATCATTCGTGATGAAACCCGTGGCGTCATGGTAGTAGTTGGCGGGCCAGGGACAGGTAAGACCGCCGTGGCGCTACACCGAGTCGCCTACCTTTTATATACCTGGCGAGATAAATTAGCACGCACCGGCGTGCTAATCATCGGCCCTAACCGCACTTTTTTGGATTATATTTCTCGGGTTCTACCCGAACTTGGGGAAACTGGTGTGGTGCTATCGACTGTTGGTGAACTTTATCCGGGGGTGACTCCCAGTGCCACTGATTCAGTGCTGAGCCGAGAGATTAAAGGTTCTGAAGAAATGGTGACGGTTTTGGATAGAGCCGTTAAACGCTATCAACGCTTGCCAGATCATAGTCTGCCTATCACCATTGACGGGATCAGCCTAGATATATCCCCTGGAATGGTGAAAGCCGCCCGTACCCGTGCTCGTCGAGGCCGTCGTCCACATAATGAAGCCCAACCGCTTTTCGCGGAAGCACTGGTGGAAAAGATCACTGATCTTTTGGTAAATAAGATCGGCACTGACCCTCTTGGTGGCACGAATTTACTTTCGGCTGGGGACAAAGCCCAACTTCACGACGATATAGCAGCTGAGCCTGCAGTGGCTGAGGTAATCCGGGAGTTTTGGCCGCTGCTGAACCCCACCGATGTCCTTTCAGAGCTTCTTTCCGATCGCGACATTATCGCCGAGGTAGCATTCGATTACGATGAAGAGACGCAGTCCGCACTGTGGCGCACCGAAGGTAACGCGTGGAGCGCCAGTGATGCTGCTTTACTTGATGAGCTTGCTGAGATCATTGGGATCACGGACGTAGCAGATTCTACCGAAGCTTGGGAAGCACAAATTGAAGACGCCGAGTACGCCCTAGATACGCTGAGTTCGTCGGCAAGCTCCGATTTAGATGATGAATCAGATGCCGAAATCTTATCGGCCTTTGACGTTGTCGATGCTGAGGAGCTAGCTCGACGTCACGAAGTGCGTGATCACCGATCGACAGCACAGCGCGCTTCTGCCGATCTTCGGTGGGCGTACGGACATGTAATTATTGATGAAGCACAAGAACTCAGTCCGATGGAATGGCGCATGATTATGCGGCGGATACCGTCGCGGTGGATGACACTTGTTGGGGACACAGCGCAAACAGGTTCACCAGCTGGTGTAGACAGCTGGTCGGAGACTCTTGCGCCGTTTGTAGGCAATAGGTTTAAAACGCATCAGCTATCCGTCAACTACCGCACCCCCGAAGAAATTATGACGGTAGCAAACAAGATCCTTGCGATTTTCGCGCCCGAGATTACACCGAGTGTCAGTTTACGAAAATCTGGGCATCAGGTTCGTTTCGAGCCATCTGGGACTGACGTTATTGCGCTTTTCGACGCTCTCACCGCTGCTCACCCCAGTCGACTGGTGGCGATCATTACCGCTGATTCCCAAAAGTGTACGGGCACATTCGGTGTCAGTGATATCAAGGGCCTAGAATTTGATCACGTTATTGTGGTTGAACCGCAGGAGATAATCGCTGACTCGCCCCAAGGTTATCAGGATCTCTTTGTAGCGCTCACTCGTGCGACCCAAAGTCTGACCATCGTAGGTAGCCTTTAACTTTTGATTAATTAAAACCATAATGGTCTTTCATCAACTACCTGCTACCTCCTACTGGCACCAAAAAGCCTAGACAGCACGTGGTTGCCGCCTAGGCATTTTGAGAAGAACACGAAACTAGCTCACAGTATGTACGATCATTACGTCGCAATCTGATTGTCGAGCGACATCAGCCGGGACGGAACCAAGCAACCGACCTGTCAAGGAGTTAATACCCCGGTTACCAACAACCAATAGATCAGCCTTGTTTTCATTAACGATTTCCATCAACGCTTCGACCGGAGTTCCAGATCGGACAGCGGTTTCGATCTTGGTGGCACCAACAGTTTTTGCAAACTCCGCTGCTTTATCCAAATTCTCTTGAGCTGGGTCAGTACCCAAGACAGTAACGGAGTCTTGACGCAGCGTCTTAGAAGCTTCCTCTTTGGTCTCATAATATGCGCAACCGATTACCAGCGTTGCGTCGAAAGCTGCCGCGATTTTGGCTGCCCGCTCAACCGCAAGCATGGAAGACTTGGAGCCGTCAGTACCAACAACGATGGTTGAATAATCGCTCATAAGAACCTTTTCTTTAGTTCGTGAATGGTGGAATAAAAGTAAGTGTAACAAAAACCAAGGTTAGGCTTCGGCCGTGTTAACCAGCATCACGTCTATATCAGCTCTGCGAGATACCTCACCTGGGATATTACCCAGCAACCTTCCTAAAAGTGAGTCCAATCCCCTGTTGCCGACTACCAAGAGATCTGCTGATATTTCTTCCGCTACATGCAGCAGAACTGCCGCTGCAGATCCAGACTTAGTAATCGTTTTCGGAGCATCGAATCCTTCTGATTGGGCAGCTTGAGCCGCCTCGGCCAAGATTTCTGTTGCGGTTTCTTCCGTGAAAATGGGAGTGGCATGAAACTCTGAATGCGCTTTCGCGGTAATTGGATCTGAATCGCCGAAATACGCACAGACTATGGTCAATTCAGCCGCGTAGACCCGCGCTAAACTAGCCGCAGTTTTTACCGCTTTCAGCGAGGAATCGGAGCCATCAGTACCTACGACTATCTGTGAATATGAGATCATGGTTTTCTCCTAAAGTATTATGCACGCAACCATTTGGATGTAACTGTAAAGCAAATTCATCCCTAAGACTTTTCTAGCATGCGACTAAATACCTGCCTCTTTCATTCCGCGTAATTCTTTCTTGAGGTCAATGATTTCATCACGCAGCCGACCAGCTAACTCGAATTTGAGTTCGCGAGCGGCATCGCCCATCTGCTTGGTCAGGTCGTCGATAAGCTTCTCAACCTCGCTTGATGCCATGCTGGAGGTATCGGGCTTTTCCACCAAAGCAGTGTCAGCATCAGCGGAACTACTCCCCTGGGCGTCTGCAACCTGGTCGAGAATGTCTGCGATCTTTTTACGCAGTGGCTGAGGATCAATACCGTGTTCTTTATTGTAGGCAAGCTGTTTTTCCCGCCTGCGTTCAGTTTCATCGATCGCTTGTTGCATGGAATCAGTGATTTTGTCGGCATACATTATGACTTCGCCAGAAACATTTCGCGCGGCACGGCCGATCGTCTGAATCAACGAGGTGGTTGACCGCAAAAATCCTTCTTTATCCGCATCAAGAATCGCTACCAGGGATACTTCCGGAAGATCAAGTCCCTCACGCAAAAGGTTAATTCCAACCAAAACGTCGTATTCCCCAAGTCGTAGTTGCCTCAGCAATTCCACCCGCTGCAAAGTATCAATATCTGAATGTAGGTATCTGACTTTAATGTCGCTTTCCAGAAGGTAATCGGTAAGGTCTTCCGCCATTTTCTTCGTCAGCGTTGTAACCAGAACCCGTTCATTCTTACGCGTGCGTTCCCGGATTTCATGTATCAAATCATCGATCTGGCCATGGGTGGGTTTTACAGTTACCTTAGGGTCAACCAGACCAGTGGGCCGAATCACCTGCTCTACAAACTCGCCGCCCGCAGCAGCAATTTCATAGTTTCCAGGGGTGGCCGACAGATAAACAGTTTGCCCCACTCGCTGCTCGAATTCCTCCCACCTAAGGGGCCGGTTATCCAACGCGGATGGCAACCGAAATCCAAATTCCACCAGATTGCGTTTCCGGGACATATCACCTTCGAACATGCCACCAATCTGCGGAACAGTCACGTGGGATTCGTCGATAATGGTTAAAAAATCCTCCGGGAAATAGTCCAATAACGTTGCAGGTGCCGTGCCCGCAGCACGACCGTCTAAATGGCGGGAATAGTTCTCAATGCCTGAGCAGAAGCCAACCTGCTCGATCATTTCAAGGTCATATTCGGTACGCATTCGCAGCCGTTGCGCTTCCAAAAGTTTGCCGCGATTTTCCAAATCTGCCAGGCGCTCAGCTAATTCTTCCTTGATATCTTCGATCGCGCGCGCCATCCGTTCCGGACCCGCCACATAGTGGGTTGCTGGAAAAATTCGTAGCTCATCTACCTGGTTTAGCACATCACCGGTAAGCGGGTGAATATAGTACAGCGCATCGATTTCATCACCGAAAAACTCCACACGCACCGCTACTTCCTCGTATGCCGGAATGATGTCCACGGTGTCGCCTTTGACGCGGAATGTGCCACGGCTAAATCCTACGTCGTTGCGGTCATATTGGACGTCGACAAGCAAACGTAGGAACTTGTCGCGGTCGACTTCCTCCCCTACTTGCAACCACACTGACCGGTCTAAGTACTCCTGCGGGGTGCCTAAGCCGTAGATACAAGAAACCGACGACACCACCACGACGTCGCGGCGCGATAGCAAAGAGCTGGTGGCCCGGTGCCGAAGCCGCTCCACGTCATCATTAATAGACGAGTCTTTTTCGATATATGTATCAGTTTGCGCAATATAGGCTTCGGGTTGGTAATAATCGTAATAGCTCACAAAATACTCAACCGCGTTGTTCGGCAGTAGTTGCCGAAGCTCATTCGCAAGCTGTGCCGCAAGTGTCTTATTCGGTGCCATCACCAACGTTGGGCGCTGCTGCTTCTCAATCAACCACGCAGCGGTAGCCGATTTACCTGTTCCGGTTGCACCCAATAACACGATGTCGCGTTCGCCGCGATTAAGCCGTTCGTCTAATTCGCGAATCGCTTCAGGTTGGTCTCCCGAAGGTGAAAACTCCGAAACAACTTCGAACGTTCCGTTGGATCGTTCGATCTCGCCGACTGGCCGGTGATTGACCGCATTTTCTTCGTGCTCTAAAGCCGCATTCATAACTCACCATAGTAGCGCCGAAGTGTCACACAATTTCATTGCAGCCACCGCGAGCGCAATTCGGCTACCACCTGTGCAACTTGGGGTGCCAGTGCGGCTTGCTCACCGTTGTTGTCAATGATGAACGTTGCAGCTTTTCGACGTTTGTCGTCGCCAATTTGTGCAGCGATGCGCCGCTCGGCATCTTTGCGGGATAATCCTCGAAACTTCACCAGGCGATTAACTCGTTCTGTTGCCGAAACATCAACGACGATTACCGCATCTACCTCGTTATGATGTCCGTTTTCAATAAGTAATGGCATGTCCCACACCACCAACGGCTCACCGCTACGTTCTAACTCCGCGAATCGCTGTCGCGTCACTTCTTCAATCCGCGGATGCGTTATCCGGTTAAGGGCAGCTGTTTTTTCTTTCGATTTAAAAGCCCTAGCGGCTAGCTCTGAACGTTTCAGGCTGCCGTCTTCTCCAATGATGTCTTCGCCAAAATGCTCTGCTAATTCTGCGAGAGCTGGTTGCCCTGGTTCCACGATCTCCCGGGCAATAAGATCAGCGTCTACCACGGGAATGCCAGCTTCCCGAATAAGATGAGCCACCGTAGTTTTTCCGGAACCGATCCCTCCGGTCAATCCGATAATCTTCATGCCCACCACTGTATTAGAAATGGCAAACCGGGTCGCTAAGTATTTAATAACTCAGCGACCCGGTTCAACTTAGATCTGTTAGATTAATTAGCCTGTGGTCTTAATTACCACCGAGGCATTGTCTACAGCTGCGTCAGGGAATCCCTCAACATTAGCGAACTTCGAGGTATTGGTAACCAATACCGGTGTGATGAGGTTATAGCCCTTGGACTGAATGAACTTAGGCTCAAAGGTGATCAGTGGTGAACCTGCCTTGACATGTTCCTTACGCTCCACATGAACCTTGAAACCTTCGCCATTGAGCTGGACGGTATCAATACCAACGTGGATTAATAGTTCCACACCGTTATCCAACCGGAGTCCGACAGCATGGCCCGACTTCTGAACTGCGATAACAGTACCGTCAGCTGGCGCAACAACAGTGGTGCCAGTTGGTTTAATGGCGATGCCCTTACCCAACTTCGCCGTAGCGAAAATCGGATCTGGAACATCACTGAGTGCAACTGCTTCACCAGCAAGTGGTGCGGTAATTTCGGTGACAGTGCCTTTTTCAAGCGCCATCTTGGTAGGTGCTTCTGCTACAGCTACTGCGGTACCTCCAGCCGCAGCGGCACCAGCCACTGGAGCTGCAGCACTTGCTGCACTAGAAGGCACAACCGCAGGGGCAGCCTCAACTGGAGTCTGACGTTCAGCAGCCAACCGTGCCAAGATTTCTTCTTTTTCTTCCTTGCCGCGGTAATCGAAGAAGAGCACCAGCAGCATCGACGTGAAGAAGGCTACGGCGATACCCAAAGCGTAGCCACCCTTTGGTTCCATTGCTGGAATGGTGAGCAACGAGGTAAAGACGAATGCTTTCGCCTTAACATCGAAGATACCGATGACAATACCGCCAGCCACGCAGCCTGGTAGTAAGCGCATGTAGGTCTTCTTAAACCGGAGCAAAACACCGTAGAGCGAAGGCTCGGAAATACCGCCCAACAAACCAGCCATCATGCCACCGAGCGACACCTGGCGCATTTGAGTATTGCGTTCCTTCATCGAAAGGATCATGACACCAGTAACAACACCGAAGCAGGCGAAGTTCCAGGCACCCATTGGGCCTTGGATGAAGTCATATCCCAAGGTAGTGAGGTTCTGAACCATGATAGCGTTGAGTGGCCAGTGCAGACCCAGTGGCACCAGGAATGGGTAGAGACATGGAACGACGATCGCCAGAATAAACGGCGAGAAGTCATTGACGTTGTAGAGGAAGGTAGAAATCGCATCACCAATACCAATGCCGAACGGGCCGAAGATGAACGCCGTTGCTGGAATCATGATAAGCAGTGAGAAGAACGGCACGAATACCATTTGGACGGCACTCGGAATAATCTTCTTAAGTCCCTTTTCCACCCAGTACAATGCAATTGCTGCGATCAGCGGTGGGAATACCTGTCCGCCGTAGTCATTGAGAACCAGTGGCAGGCCGAAAACGTCGACCTTTTCGCCCTTTTCACCAAGAGCTAAAAACTCTGGAGTCAAAAGCGCAGCCGGGATAGCCGCACCGACCCACTCGTTGGCGCCAAGCTTACGGGCAGCGGTAGCACCAATCATGATTGGCAGGAAGTAGAACACCGAGCGGAACATTGCGTGCATGAGCTGGTAACCAGCTGGCTGATTCGCGAGATCTTCGTGGAAATCCTGCAGGCCGAAAGTATCAGCCAACACCAGAAGCGTGATGATCAGCGATGCACCAAGCAGTGCCCAAAGAATTGGACGGAAAGTATCTGAGAGGAACTCGAAGCAGTAATCAACCTTGGAATACTTTCCGCGAACACCGCCATATTCCTTCTTGGTGCTGGCGCCCCCTTCTTCTTTTTCGCCCATACCAGGAAGCCGAAGGAGTTCCTGGTAGTAGTTGGCGACTGCACCGCCCATCACAACCTGAAGTCCAGTGCTTCCTTGTGGAACAACACCAAGAACATCCGTATTGTTGTCAAGCGCGTCTTGATCCGCTTTAGATTGGTCATGAAGTTGGAAGCGGAGGCGTGTCGCACAGTGCGACATGGAAGCAATATTTGCTGCACCACCGACCTTCTCCAAAATGAACTCTGATGTCTGTTTTACAGTCGCCATCAAAACCCTTTCGAGAATGAAATGTGGGGTTTTACTCACAATCGGAAGCAAAACCGGAACTTACCCCACAGCTTAGCCGTTGAAACTACCCAACTCCACACCTAAATAACCGCTTTCCCACATTTGCGGAATATCTCACACACTAAGTTCGGGCAAAACTCAAATAAACAAACCTAATTCTGGGTTAATTTGCATGATGACCTCAGCCAATACCCCACCAAGCTTTGGACTAAAACATGGGGACAAGATCTAATTCCGCAGCATGTAACAGATTTCGATACGACCTGAAGCAGCGTCGCTAGCCCTAGAGTAAGGCGCGAACTTTTCTAACGAGTACGCGCACCTAGCACGCTGTGAAATATGCCACCTAAATGAGTTAGAACCCACAAATAGGGGGAATTGGGATATAGCTCACCGTCCTAAAAACCATTATCCTTGGTGCCTCACTGGAATTGGAAACAGTTTATGTTGAGTAACTAATCACACAATAGAGGTTTTAAGCTATTGAAAATAGCTCATCTGTGCCCCATTTCAGATGTACGAATAACACAATTATGTAGCAATAGATGAGTTGTGCGTAACGTTTTTCGCCCCTTTTCTGGGGGCAAAAATAATCAATATCTGCGGTTATACGACGCGCAGCAGGATAGTAATCTGGTTTTCGTACGTCACGTCAATTGCCAAATAATCGACGTTTAAGCAATTGAAGCCCCATAAAATATGTGCCAACATGAGACTGTGCATCTCCTTGTTGAAAATCAGCTTCTTGCTCTCATCACGATTATGTCGCTCGGGTTGCTTCTTGGGCGAGTCAGAATAGGTAATTTCCGGCTCGGTGTGGCGGCAGTGCTTTTTGTAGGGTTGGGGTTTGCCACAATCGAACCCGAAATTACTTTGCCACCGCTCATTTATATCCTTGGGCTTTCAGTATTCGTCTACACCATCGGTTTAGAAGCGGCTCCTGGATTTTTTGAATCAATGCGCACAAGTGGACTTCGGCTCAATCTTTTTGGCCTTGGAATGATTGCAACAATCACGGCGGTTTCGTTTGGTTTGGTCAAGTGGTTCGGTATCGATAATCCTTCAGCAGCTGGCTTATTTACAGGTGCACTTACCAATACACCTGCAATGGCTGCGGTGGTCGATTCCCTCCCGGTTTTCATCAACGAGGCGGACGATAAAACACTAGAACTACCTGTAGTTGCGTACTCGCTCAGCTATCCGCTTGGTGTTTTGGGGGTTATCCTCTCGGTAGCTTTTTTATCCAAGGTTTTCAAAATTGATCACGATAAGGAAGCCGAAGATGCCGGTGTTGCCATTCAACCGTTAAAAACCCGCCGGATTCGGGTCACGCACGAGGGTTTACCCTCGGTATCGAGTATGCCTCTTCGCTTTGATTTGGAGATTATCATTTCTCGCATTGAGCATCGCGGCGAGCTTTTCCTACCTGAGCCTGGTGACCATGTAGATCCAGGAGATATCATTTCCGTTGTCGGAACAGAGGAAGAACTCGAACGCGCAGCTGCACACATCGGTGAGTTCCTCCCCGGTGATCCAACCCATGATGAACGGTTAGATTTTCGACGTATCTTCGTTTCTTCAACGTCGTTAGTAGGCATTCCGCTACGGCGACTGCGCGGGCGTCTTCCCGGCATATTGGTTACCCGGGTTCGCCGCGGGGATATGGATTTTGTCGCGACTCCTGACACCGTCTTGCAATTAGGCGACCGAGTTCGGGTGGTGGCCAGTACCGATAGGATCGACCAAGCCACTCGGATTTTCGGCGATTCTTATAAGCGAATTTCAGACATCAACTTGCTTCCGCTTTTGGTCGGCATGACTCTCGGTGTTTTACTCGGTATGGTTGCAATTCCATTGCCGGGTGGCGCATCGTTGAAGCTTGGTAGTGCGGGTGGCCCACTTATCGCCGCACTCATCTTGGGGGCAATTGGGCGCACCGGCCCAGTCGTATGGCAAATTCCGTTCGGTGCTAATCTCGCGCTTCGGCAATTGGGAATCACACTATTCCTCGCCGGGATTGGCACGACAGCTGGTGCTGGATTCGGCGAGGCGCTGAAAGATCCGCAATCGCTTTTGATTATCGGCATTGGCGCGATCATCACTGTTGTTTTCAGCTTGCTCACTCTGATCATAGGGTACAAGGTACTGAAAATCCCGTTTGGTCAGGTTGCTGGCATGATTTCAGGTCTGCAAACCCACCCAGCAGTCTTAACGTATGTTTCAGACCACACCAAGAATGAATTACCGTCCATGGGTTATACCTCGGTTTATCCGATGGCGATGGTGGCTAAAATCGTGAGCGCCCAAGTTCTCTTATTCTTGCTGTTCACTTTCTAATTTTTTAACCCAACCGGTCGTCGTAAGTTGCTACGATAAGCCTCGTGGTCTTCGCGTACGCGCTGGCGGCCAATTTCAACAACCGTTTACGCAGCAGCTTATGCTTTTAATCGCCCCTCGAGGTGTTATTTTCTGCTTTGACTTATCAACTTTAACAACAATGTCTCATATCCTCCTCTCCCCCACCGACACCCTGATTTTCAACGACACAACGTTGCACCGGGTACATGCCGCAGTGGATCTGCCGGTGCACGGTGTAAAACGCGGCGACCGGGGTGGTTGGGCGGCGCGGGCTTATAACGTCCAGGAAAGCGCCTGGATTGCGGACGAGGCCAAGGTGTATGACGATGCCGTTGTATCTGGTCAGGCAATCGTTCGCGATGAGGCAACCGTATGGGGTGCCGCGCATGTCAAAGAACAGGCAATAATCAGCGGAAATGCCGATATTTATGACCAAGCGATAGTAACCAGTGCCGCGCACGTTGCGGAGTGCGCTGAGGTTTTTGGCCGGGCGTGCGTTTCCGGGAATGCTATGGTCACAGGTTCGACCTGGGTCTCCGGTTCCGCACTGGTTACAGACGCAAGCGTTATCACCGGTGGCGTTTCCATTTCCGGGTTGATGCGTATCGGCGGTGAGGCGGTAATAACCGATCCGGGTGATGTCTGTGCGGTTAGTTTTGGTGCGCCCACAGATGCCCACATCACGCTACACCGGACCAAGACTGGTCACCTTATTCATGACGATTCTTGGTCGGGAACGCTTGATGATTTTCAGCTTCAGAGATTAACCGGCACTTTATCAAAACCCCAGTCATTGAACCTGATCAACTTTCTTCGCAGCTGTATATCTCAGTGGTAAGTTTCAAAAGCTTTTCTCACCCCGTGCTAATAGCACCATCGTGCCAAAGACGCTTTACGACGAATGACGTCGCGGCGTTAACACGCAATCAGTAATTTATCACTGTAGCTGTGAGACGGACTCGCTCCAGACGTATGCGCCGACAATTTCTCGCCCAACCGACTGGGCATTAGCCAAAGACACTTGGTTGTATCCATCACAATATGTCCCCAGAGTTCTTTGGTTTTGTACGCCTCGCTATCAGCTAACTCCCGGGCAAGATGAATCAGTGTTGCTTTACCGAATTTCTTTCCGTGGTGTTGCGGCACAAGACAGATACTAGTTAAGGCGATGCCATCAATTCCGAACTGCGAATCGATCGCACATGCAACCATGCCAATGAGTTCTCCGTCTGTGCTAACGCTCCAAGCCATTCCTGGTGAGATCTGGTCAGCTGTAAGAAGGTGGAACTTACGGGAAATTCTAGGATTCACCTCACGCAACTTCGTATAAATGCTGCGTTCAACTTTTATTGCTTCATCAGCGCTCATTCCTCGTAACTGTACGTTTTCGAGCGTTGGGCTAAAATGGCTGGCTATTGTTGCGATAGGTGCAGAAACCACATATTGGTCGACGGCAGCATTCGGCCAAACTACCGGCGTGAAGATACGCATAGCAAGCGGCTTAAAGCACTACTCGTACTGCCGAAGAATTTCTGTGCAGTGGTCAAAACTAAACGACTCTGGTGTCAGTGAGGTGGCAATGATGTCAATAAACGGTTGGGACACCTCTAATCCCCGGTAACGTATTCCGGTCAGTGCCCAGTCACCCGCACCAAGATCAATGATTCGGTTCGCCCACAATAATGGGTCTGCCACATCGACTCCGAAATAACTCTTTCCGGCTTCGCCCCAGTGTGCATCACCAATTCGGTCGATTTCCACCCCAAGGTAGGCATTTATTGTAGAAGCCGTGGCGGGACGAGCCGCCCAATTCGCTGCGGCGGAAACGATTTGTTGTCGGTTGATGTGCATCTGGTTCCCTCTTTTAGCTATTTGCACTTTTATTTAAAACGCACATAACCCCTTCGCCAACCAAAAAGGTCGGTGAAGGGGTTATTACTAACTAGCGATTAGTTGCCAGCGAGCTTCTCGCGCAGTGCAGCGAGCTGCTCATCGGAAGCCAGGGAACCGCTTTCTGCTGCCTCGTCTGCTGCTGCCGGAGCTGCCTCAGCGGATTCGGAAGAGTAGTTAGCAGGTTCACCGGCTGCGGCAGCCTCAGCTGCTGCGATCCGGTTACGCTCGATCTGAGCGGTGTGCAGGTTGAAGCGACGCTCCGATTCAGCGTAGCGAGCTTCCCATTCCTGACGCTGCTCGTCGAAGCCTTCGAGCCATTCGTTGGTTTCTGGGTCGAAGCCCTCAGGGAAGATGTAGTTGCCCTGCTCGTCGTAGGAGTCAGCCATACCGTACTTGGATGGATCGAACTCTTCGGTGTAGTCCTCGTCAGCCTGCTTGAGGGAGAGGGAAATCCGACGACGCTCGAGGTCGATGTCGATGACTTTGACCATAGCTTCTTCGTTGACACCAACAACCTGATCTGGAACCTCGACGTGGCGCTGAGCCAGCTCGGAGATGTGGACCAGACCCTCGATGCCTTCTTCGACGCGAACGAACGCACCGAATGGAACCAGCTTGGTGACCTTACCTGGGACGATTTGGCCAACAGCGTGGGTGCGTGCGAAGACGCGCCATGGATCTTCCTGGGTAGCCTTCAGAGACAGGGAAACGCGCTCGCGGTCCAGATCAACGTCCAGAACCTCAACGGTTACCTCGTCGCCGACGGTGACAACCTCAGATGGGTGATCGATGTGCTTCCAGGACAGTTCGGAAACGTGAACCAATCCGTCAACGCCGCCGAGATCAACGAAGGCACCGAAGTTGACGATGGAGGAAACGACACCCTTGCGAACCTGGCCCTTCTGCAGCTGGTGCAGGAACTCGGAGCGAACCTCGGACTGGGTCTGCTCAAGCCATGCGCGGCGGGACAGAACAACGTTGTTGCGCTGCTTGTCCAGCTCGATGATCTTTGCTTCGATCTGCTGACCGATGTATGGATCCAGGTCACGGACGCGACGCATCTCGACCAGAGATGCTGGCAAGAAGCCACGGAGACCGATGTCGAGGATGAGGCCACCCTTGACAACTTCGATGACGGTACCGGTAACGGCTTCGTCCTTCTCCTTGAGTTCTTCGATTGCGCCCCATGCACGTTCGTACTGTGCACGCTTCTTGGATAGAATCAACCGGCCTTCTTTGTCCTCTTTGGTGAGAACAAGAGCGTCGATTTGATCGCCAACTTCGACGACCTCATCTGGGTCGACGTCGTGCTTAATGGAAAGCTCGCGAACCGGAATGACACCTTCGGTCTTGTATCCGATGTCGAGCAGAACCTCGTCGTGGTCAACCTTAACCACGGTGCCCTCGACGATGTCACCATCGTTGAAGTACTTGATGGTAGCGTCGACAGCTGCGAGGAAATCCTCAGCGGAGCCAATATCGTTGATGGCTACCTGAGGGACGTTCTTGGAGGTCATATGTTAAGTGCTCCGAAATATGTAGGAATCGTTGGTGGACAGTTATGCGCCTCTCTCATTATGGCTGCTCAGCGGCCATAATGATCCCGCTTTCAGCGCGTTCATCGCTCTCCTACTAAAACGATACGCACTCAAAACCCAGACACGCTCGTGAAACATTACCCCATTTATGCAGCTAGAGCAAATAGAATCCCCCATTGTGGAACTAGAATCAACGAACTTTTCCGCAGCTGAAACTGCACGCGCCCAACAAACGCATTGGAACGCCGACGCGCTCGATTACCATGACCGACACAAAAACTATCTATCTGGGTTTTATTGGTGCCCAGAAATGCTCAACGAAGAACATGCACGGTTACTCGGCGACGTTGCTAACCAACGCATTCTAGAAATCGGATGCGGTTCAGCGCCATGCGCTAGGTGGCTAGCTCACCAGTTCGCCACTGCTGATATCTTCGCTTTTGATATCTCCGTGAACATGCTTCGGGCAGCCCCAGACGTCGAAAAGCGCAATCAACCAACGAACCTCCACCTAATTCAGGCCGACGCCACCCTTTTACCTTTCGCCGACACTTCGTTCGATCAGGTATTCTCCGTTTTCGGCGCGATCCCGTTCATCGCTAATCTCGCCTCCTTATTCACCGCGGTTGCACGGTGCTTACGGCCTGGTGGTCGATTCATCTATGCCACCAACCATCCCATGCGCTGGGTGTTTCTCGACGACCCAGGCGAAGCCGGGTTACTCGCGGCGGTCTCTTATTTCGAGGACAACTACCACGAGATGGACTCAGAATCTGGTGAATTAACATATATCGAATATCACCACAGCTTCGGCGACCATGTACGGGCGTTGACGGCGGCTGGGTTTCAGCTTGTCGACGTCTTAGAGCCCAAGTGGCCCGATGATCTCACCGAAATCTGGGGACAGTGGTCACCACTTCGAGGCAAGATATTTCCAGGCACCGCAATTTTCCTTGCCGAGTTACTCCCGAATCGACGATGACTGGGCATTGCTCAAAAGACAACCTTTGCACCCACTCTGTTCACGTTAAAGAAACCGCGGCGACATAATTTAGGGCTTCTAACCGATGCAACCTAACCGCAACCCCCGAATACCCCCTCCAATCGGACATTGTAGAACAAAAGCCACAAATCTAAACATGGGTAAAAAATGCCAATAGCAAGGCAGTTTGAAAACTTTATGCAGCTATGCTAGCTAATTACACAATTTTCCCTCCCGCACTAGACATCAGACAAATCTGTGGAAAATGTTGTTTTAAGTGTTATTGGGTGTATTCTTGAAAACGAATCTCACGGTTATGCAGGTGCTTTAAAGCGCGACGCAACCACATCAAAGTTTGAGTTCGTAGCCAACAGCGAACGAGAAGGCTTGACAAGGTGTGGCAATTGGAAAACTTGGGGCGTCGAAAAGTGTAGTCAAGGGTAAGCACGAACGACCGCAGGCCCCACAATCGCTGATTAGAGAACATGCGTACTTTTCCTTAAGAAAGGTAGAACTATTATCGTGAGCACCACTGCTTGGGAGGGTTTTACCCCAGGTAACTGGCAAGAAACCATCGATGTCCGCGACTTTATCCAACTCAACTACACACCATTTAACGGAGACGAGTCGTTTTTAGCAGGCCCCACCGAAAAGACGCTTCGGGTCTGGAACCACTTAGAAGAAAACTTCCTCGCAGTAGAACGCGAACGCCGCGTGTACGACGTGGACACTACAACTCCAGCCGATATTGATGCATTCCCAGCCGGGTACATCAGCACCGATGATGATGTGATTGTCGGGCTACAAACCGACACCCCACTCAAGCGCGCAATGATGCCTAATGGCGGATGGCGCATGGTGGAAACGGCGATCAAAGAAGCCGGATTAGAACCAAACCCCCACGTCAAGGAAATCTTCACCAAATACCGCAAAACCCACAATGAAGCCGTATTTGACATCTACACCCCGCGAATTCGGGCCGCTCGCTCCGCACATATCGTCACTGGTCTCCCAGATGCCTACGGGCGAGGACGTATCATTGGCGACTACCGTCGTGTAGCCCTATACGGTGTCGACTTCCTTATTAAAGAAAAGGAAGCCGCTAAAGATAGCGTCGCAGACAAGCCTTTTACCGAACACTGGGCACGGTTTAGGGAAGAACACGCCGAACAGATCAAAGCGCTAAAGAAGCTGAAAACAATGGCACAAGCCTACGGCTTCGACATTTCCCAGCCGGCACGAACTGCACAAGAAGCTGTGCAATGGACCTACTTCGCATACCTGGCATCTGTAAAAAGCCAAGACGGCGCGGCGATGTCTATCGGTCGGCTATCCGCATTCCTCGATATCTATTTTGAACGCGATCTCAATGCAGGTCGAATCACTGAAACAGATGCTCAGGAAATGATCGATGCGTTGGTCATAAAGCTACGCATCGTCAGGTTCCTACGCACCATCGACTACGACCAAATCTTCTCCGGTGATCCTTATTGGGCAACCTGGTCCGATGCCGGTTTCGGTACTGATGGCCGTTCCATGGTTACCAAAACCAGCTTCCGTTTGCTCCAGACGCTACGGAACCTAGGACCTGCACCAGAACCGAATATCACCATCTTCTGGGACCCAGCACTGCCGCAAGGCTACAAAGATTTCTGCGCTGCTATCTCCATTGAAACATCCTCTATCCAGTACGAATCAGACGAACAGATTCGTGACCGGTGGGGTGACGATGCGGCAATCGCGTGCTGCGTATCCCCTATGGCGGTGGGCAAGCAGATGCAATTTTTCGGCGCCCGCGTCAATGCCGCAAAATCCTTGCTCTATGCAATCAATGGTGGACGCGACGAGGTCTCGGGCAAGCAGATAGTTGACGGCTACGATCCTATTTCCGGCGACGGGCCATTAGATTTCGATGAAGTGTGGCAGAAATACGAAGACATGCTGGATTGGGTAGTCGGTACCTATGTTGAGGCGCTGAATATCATCCACTATTGCCATGATCGTTACGCCTACGAATCCATCGAAATGGCACTCCACGATTCCGAAATCGTGCGCACCATGGGCTGCGGCATTGCCGGGCTTTCCATCGTGGCCGACTCTCTTTCCGCAATCAAATACGCGAAAGTTACCCCGGTGCGGGACGAAACTGGCCTGGTTGTCGATTACGTCACCGAAGGTGATTTCCCGGTTTACGGCAATGACGACGATAGAGCGGACGACATCGCCGCGACTATTGTGCACACGATCATGAGTAAGATCAAGGAAATCCCCATGTACCGGGATGCGATTCCGACCCAGTCAGTTCTGACTATCACATCAAACGTCGTGTATGGCAAAGCAACCGGTGCGTTCCCATCTGGTCACGAAGCTGGCACCCCATTCGCCCCGGGCGCAAACCCAGAAAACGGTTTGGATTCCCACGGAATGCTCGCCTCAATGTTGTCGGTGGGCAAACTTGACTATGAAGATGCCCTTGATGGTATCTCGCTGACAAACACCATTACCCCATCCGGTTTGGGTCGCACCAAGACTGAGCAGATTGGCAATCTCGTCGGAATTTTGGATGCTGGTTTCATCATGGATGATCCAAACTGCTGCTCAGTTAGCCAATGATCTGCGGTGATCGCTTGCACGAGGTGCTTCCCCACCTTTGAAAAACGGGTGAAGCAACCTTGTTGTGCAGCCGCCAGCCGTCCTTTTGCCAAAATTTCAATCCACTACACATAAGGAGAAAACTACCCAATGTCCACAAAGACTTTTGACGAACGCCTCGCCGATATGAAAGCCGCCCGTTCGGAGCACAATGCGGGTTCTGGCTTGTACCACGCCAATATCAATGTTCTTGATCGGGGTACTTTGGAAGACGCCATGGAGCACCCAGAAAACTATCCGAATCTAACGGTTCGGGTTTCTGGTTACGCCGTTAACTTTGTCAAACTCACCAAGGAACAGCAAAAAGACGTTATTTCCCGTACGTTCCACTACGGCGCTTAAAGTTTATTGCAGACTGAAGTCCATTGGGGTGCTTTCTTGATACACGGATAGTGCATTTTAAGAAGGCACCCTGGCCGTATGCTCTAAGCGCTAAGCAGTATATGAGGTAAGTTTCATGGTTGATGGTGTTAATGCATCAGTTACAGTGGCACCGAGTAGTGGGCCACGATTGCGGGGCACGGCAAGCGGCCTTGGCCACGGCACGGATATCGCAGTGGAGCTTAGTAGGCCAGAGCTTTTCGACGCCCGCCGTACCGGCGACATCGGTCTGGTTCATTCCTGGGAACTCGTCACCGCAGTTGATGGGCCCGGCACTCGGATGACATTGTTTCTCTCCGGTTGTCCGCTGCGTTGCCAATACTGCCACAACCCTGACACCATGACCATGAAGGAAGGCACGATTGAAAAGGTGGAGGATATCATCGCTAAAATCCTCCGCTATAAGCGGGTTTTCCAGGCTTCCGGCGGCGGTTTAACCATCTCAGGCGGCGAACCGCTGTTTCAGATTGCATTCACCCGAAAAATCCTAAACGCTGTTCATAATGCGGGAGTTCATACCACAATCGACACTTCTGGTTTCCTCGGGGCACATTTGTCTGACACCGATTTGGATAAAATTGATCTGGTTTTGCTTGACGTTAAATCAGGTATCCCGGAAACGTATAAAGAGGTAACTGGCCAAGAGTTACAACCCACGATTGATTTCGGTGATCGTCTTCATGCGCTGGGTAAGAAGGTTTGGGTGCGGTTTGTCCTAGTTCCCGGGCTAACCGATTCGAAAGAAAATATCCAGGCGGTGTGCGATATCGTCTCCCGGTGGAAAGAAAGTGTCGAGCGTATTGAGGTGCTCCCCTTCCACAACATGGGCCAAGATAAGTGGCAGCAATTGGGGATACACTACAACCTGGAAAACGTGGCCCCTCCCACCGCCGAGTCGGTTGCGCGCACTCGCGCCGTTTTTGCTAACGCGGGTTTCACCGTTTACTAATCCCGCTTCGGTTCGCAGGCAGCGTCAAGCTCCGCGACCGCAGCTTTCGCCCATTTCACGGCTTTACTGTTTCCGCTCCGTGTGGCTAATTCGCGCAGGCCTGGTACGAGTAGCGACTCCGGTGGTGCAATCTTTTGTACCACCGCGCTTCGCACATCGGGGGCAAAATGCGCCATGACCTCCGCTATTTCTGCAGTACCGCTAGGCACGGATGCCTGTGTGACCGCATAGCTTAAGGCGTCGTCAAGCACGGGCCACACCAGCGCCAACATGCCGGTTTCGGCACAGCCTGCTAACCCCGCAGCAAACAACGCGAGATGGGTTTTCTGCTCCGCCCAATCCAGCGCCGTGAAATCCGGAACGCCTGGTAGCAACAGTCCCCGGTGCCAGGCGGTATCGACTGCCGCCGCTACCCGCGCCGATGCGGGGTGCGCGGCAGGCCGCAGCAAGCCGAGCAGGTTTATCGCAGTACTAGGGCTCAGCGGTTCAGATGACCGCGCAAATTGCTCAGCCAATATCGCAGCCGCACCCAAGTCTTTCGCCTTCCATACCAAGCCGCGCGCGGTCACGTCCCGCCATGTCGGAAAAGTGCCCGGTTCCGGCGCGAACTTACAGTTTTTCACCAGCCGATTCGGCTTCTGCCGAAGCGATAGCGGTGCGCTGACCACGGCAGGGGTTTTTCCATTCGCCCACTCTTTGCTACTTGTCACGGTTTCCTCCGTGAACGGATCTTTAAGATACTTGGCAACGATCGTGCCTGCGGTTATCCCTACTATTTCACCAGAATTACTGCGCACGGCTACGTCCAAGTCTTGGATTCCGCGTTCAGCAATGAAGCTGTCCCGCGCGGCGTTATCGTCAGGTGCAACCTCGCGCAACCTGGCAAGCGCTAACGCCAAATCGGATTCTTGTACGGGCCTGTTGGCTTTTTGGTAACAGCGGATTCGCTCAATGAGATCATCTACATCGATGGAAAGATCACCATAAGATGGCTCCGACAAAACCGCAGGCAGGTCTTCTTCGACAGTTGCCATCAGTGCCGCGAGTCGAGCGGCACCAATGGAATATTGTTTAACACCCAGGTTCGTTTTTAATTTGCCGCGTTCCCAGTCCCGAATGATGGTTGACCACGGCTCGATGCCGACCATCTGTGTCAACGATTGAAGGTCAGTCGGCGATTTTTTAGCCAGCTCGTAGATGGCTAACGAGAGTTGTTCCGTTATGAGATCATCGGGAAGCTGCCCGAAATATAAGTCCGATTCGCTGGCTCGGCCTCTCATTGTTCGAATCAGATCTGATAACGACTCTATGGTTGCTGGGATTTTCTCAAATCGAGCTGGCGACCATGTCGGCGGAGTTGGTTGCCAGCAACACACAGTAGGTTCGGAGTTAGCAACGGCTGGTTGCCGTTCCTCTTCGATATTCCATTCGTTCAGGAGCGTGCCCGCCGCGTCGGCAAGTTTATCGTCTGTTGAATGTGCGAGTTCCGTAAGCCGGGCTGCCAGTGCGGCTTTAACCTCAACGCTTGGTGCTTGTCGACGCCTTAAGGCCTGCACCGTGCCACGTTGCGCGGCCAAGGTTGATGAATAGAGACAACCTAGTGCGACGTCGATAAGCTCAGCATCGGTTAAGCCGCTGTCCGAGGTGTTCGCAAGCAGCGGTATGCCGAAAGTAGTGACAAATAGCGATTCGCTGGTGGCAATCAGCGGATATATATCCACGCGATGGCGATAAAGTGTCTCGCCTTCGAAACCAAGATAGTTGGTAAGTATTTCGATCCAGCGTCGTCTATCGCTTGGCCGCACGCTAGCTTCCAGCGCACGTATCGCAGCGCCGATGAGGCCTTCTGGCGGGACCAACCCGCGTTCAATAATGCCAGTAATCGCGGCACCGAGCGGGCCGGATACCCGAACTCCGTGTTCGATCGCCGCCACAAGGTGCTCGATCGCAGTTGGCAGGAGTATTTCTTCTGGGATGTCCTGTGCTTCTGGCGGAAATAACGTGGGTTCAGTGGCACCGCCTAAACTTCGGCCAGCAAAAACCGCCCAGTCTTTGAGATACTCAAAATTTTCAATCGGCGGTAATTCCTTAACGCACATCGCGGTGACAGCAATCTCGCCATAGAATGTGGCGTTATGCTCGCCGAAACGGTTCGTTTTCCTGCACACGGTTTCGGTAAATGAGCGCACGAAATCGTCGTCCCGACAGGCCACAGCTGCTGCGACCACTTCCATGTCAGATTGCGTGACAATATTTCGAGCGCGGTTCGCGGATATCCCAAGCCGAATGGCAAAACAGCGAAACATCGTTAGGTCGATATCAGCCAGTGGCGGTACTGGCCGCAATTCGCCGTTGCTCCAGTACGTGAGATCACCTGATTTCAACCCGCTTAACGCCGCCTTTTGGTGGTCCTTATCTCCTAACGGCAGGAAACACATTTCGGCACGATCAGCGGTATCCCAACCAAGGTTACGAAAGACTGTAACGGCGATTTCGAGTTTCGGATTAATTTTCACAAGTGTTTCTTTCGACTACTGGTACGGCATGCGGTTTTTCGACCAGATTCCACTAATACCAGCATTCCCGAGAAGTTTTGCATAATTTTGCATTAAGATTAAAAAACATTGATTATCGCAGCTTGAAAGGCCAAAACGTGACCAGGATCGCAATCCTCACCGCATTATTTGGCATGATCGAATTCGACAGTTCAGAAGGCATGTGAGAATCGGATGCACGCTTTACCGTAGGTGATGCGACCGTTACAACGCGGATAAGCTCCTTGGGACATGAAGTCACCGAAGCTAATGCACCTATTCTTCGGACGTATCTTGACACTATCCCCGACATGTATCGTAAATGCTGGGATCGAATTACAGCGACCTATACAACTGATCCCGTGATTGTCGATTTCATTAACGACCAACGTGCGGAAATTTACCCAGATGATCTCGTCGATTATTTTGCAGTCTCCTGCGTCGATGAGATCACCCCGGAAAAGTTTCTGGAAAAAATCCGCCTACGAGCAATTTGGTTTTCGCTACCAGAAGACGTCAACACTAGCAGCGACACTCCAAGTCTAAACTGCTGCTTTGATTTCGGATTGGACAGTGACTTCTCCGACGAGATCCTCGCATGCAGATTCACCGAAAACCGGGAATTGGTTGACATTAGCCACGAAAGCTAGTCGTGTTTCCCGGAACCAGGTAGCAAGACCACCGTATTTTCACCGCTTACACACTAATTACCTGCTGTAGGCGTCAATACGAATCTGGTTGTTCTGATCTCCGACCCATTCCCAGGAAAACTGGCCCAGTGCACCGAGACCCGTTTCAATCACATCCGGTGAGACTTTGTGCGGAATATCAACCAGTACGCATTCAATTTCCTTGAATTTGATGGGCCCGCCACAACCATCTGCTGTGTAACCAGGTACGTATTCGTATTCTGCAAGTTCCGTCCAATATAGCCGCGATTCTGTGAGCGTTTTTACTTGTCCTCGGACAATTCCGATGGAATTGAAAAACTGGAAAAGCTCGCGATACTTCGTATTGTTAAGCAAACTAGCCCGACGATCACGTTCTTTAGCGACTCTACGTTCGTGGCGACGAATTAAATTGTCATAGATCATGGGGTCTCCAATTAGTAGAAGTTTCTATGCGGAAAGTGTATCGGCACATCGGGCACCAGGTCTGGTGGCGGTGCCTTCAGGCAGGAGGCAGTGCTGCTACTAGCTCTTGGGCTTTAGCTTTGTTCTTTGGTGTGCCGGTTAAGGCCAGTTGCCGCACTCCATCCCAACTTGAGAGTGGAATCAGCCCCCGGCGCGTAGCTTCCATAAGAGTCGTGTGAGAAGTTGCGATGACCTCAAGTATCCGGTTGGTGTTTCTGGGGTTTGTGGCAGGCAAAGCCTCAAGAAGCAGCGGCCAGAAAACAGGCATGAGTTTCGGGTTGTGCACTGTCTTTTCGGCTAGTATGGCTGGATTCCAGGCGGGGTGTTGGCTACAGATGCGTACCGCGTTTTGCACGGCGCTCACCGCTATGCCACCTGTGGTGGCGAGTGTGCTTAGTAGTTGCCAGGTTTCGTCATTCCATTTCTCAGTTCCCTGTTCGGCCAGATAAATCGCCACAAGGCTTGGCGGAAGAGACTTAGGAGCACCGGTGTTCTTGTGGTATAGGAATCCGTTGAACTGTTTTGCTGGCTCGTGTTGGATAGCTTCACCGTCCCAGTAGATAAAGCTTCCGGTTTTCCGCTGCGTTTTACTGGTGCTGGGATAACTTTGGTCTAAGACCACCGCACCTAATGTGGGCACGCTGCGAATATGGTAGTAGGTGGCCGGATCGGCGGGAAAACTAAGGGTGATCACGCCTGATTCGGTAACTTCAACTACCAGGGAATCGGTAATCTCGGGAGTTTTTCGCGGGGACCACAATTGCTCATATTCGGTATCGTCCAGGTGGGAACCCAACGGCATTGGGCTGTCGTCTGTCAGGATTGGTCCGAGTGTATCCACGACGTTACGGGCTGTGGTGATGGCTTTGGCATTGCCGGTTTTAGCAGCCAGAGCTCGTAATCCAGGTACCGCCAAAACAGTTTGTGGTGCGGTTGCATCAGCCACCGCCGCTTTAACCGATGGGCAAAGTGTTGCCATTGCATCAATAATGTCGGTAAGCCCTGCTGGGATGCGGCTGTGGGTAGTAACTGCTTTGGTCACGACCGCATCGAGGGCGAACCAGCTTAATGCCACCATGTCGGCTTCGGCAATGTCGATGAGGGTGGCGGCAAGCGCTTGCAGATTCGTTAATTCTGGTTTCCAATCCAGATAGGTTGCGTCCATCGTTGCTATGTTGATGAGTCCGCGTTGCCAGGCCGTGTGCAGGGTATCGATAATCTCTGGATGGCTCCGACAGCTTCCTATGAAATTAATGGCTGCTGCCGGATGCAGTTCGGTGGCACGGAATGCAAGCTGACCTGCGATAATCGGCGCAGCTGGGCTGTGGGCATGAAGGCCGCCAAGGTGAGCGTATTGCCAACGAGGAAACAGTTGCGGGGTGGCGTAGAAAAAGTAATTGGGCGCAATGCCGTCGGGTTCCGTCCGCAACGACTTCGGTCGTTTCTTTACTTCTGGTTGCTGGTAGTCCAATGCTGGTTCGACAAACGGGTCAGCCAGGTAATTTTTTAAGACAGTGCCGACCGTCGGATGGAGAATCTCACCACTGAGGTTCATGACCCGGATCTCAAGTTCCGGCAGTTCCATAACCGATTCGGGGATGATGAGGCGAGAGAGCGCGGTTGCAAGATCCGCTTCGGCGACTGGCTGATTGCGGGTTTCATAGAGTTTAAGTCGGTTCAAGAGGTCATCAAAAGTGATGGAAAGATCCTCGTAGCTGGGTTCTGAGAGCACACATGGTAGTTGATTGGCTGCATTTAAAAGCGCGATGAGGCGGGCGTCGATAAGCGACAGTTTGCGGAAGGAGCGTGGTATCTCCAGGCAGCCATCTGCCCACTGACGCAATATGTCGTCGAAAAGCTCCGCCGGAACACCCGCCACAACTCGGCGTAGCGCCTCGGGGTCGGTTGCGGCCAGGCGGTGGCACGCTAGGACAAATTTTTCGGTGGTGCCGTCGCCAAAACTGCCCCGAGTGGTCGAAAGCGGTTGTTGTGCGGCGACGACCAGCGGCAAAATCCGCGCGATCTGTTCACTGGTTGCCGGAATCGGCGCGAAACGCGGGATCTTCCACAGTGCCGGTGCGTCACGCCAGATAAAGGTGGGCGCGTCGTGGGCACTTGCGGCAAAAGTCCCTGAGCCTATCCCCCATTGTTCTAACAAACTGCTCCCCTCCGCCACCTCACGCAGTCGTTCCACCAGCGGTTGCACCGTCTCGTACGCGGGTTTTACACGACTTTTCAGCGCGGCGATAACCAACTTCTGCGCTTTCTTGGTCTTTGTGTATAACGCGGGCAGCGCGATATCAACAAGTTCGCTGTCGCTTACTGTGCGGATAAGCGGAACGCCGAGCTTTTCGACGACCACAGGTTGCCCCGTAGCAATGCACGTACTAAGAACTTGACGCTGCGCATATATTTCCGCGTCGGCTATTTCTATATCTCCTGTCAGGCACTGCACCCACCGTTTAATATCACCAGGCCGATTCACCATGGAAAGCGCCTGACATATATACGCGATCGTCTCTTCCCGCCCAAGCCACCCACCGCGGTAACCAGCGGAAACAACCGTACTGAACGGACCAGTCGCAGCCAAACCCAACTCGAAGCCAGCACGCACGTGTCTAGCAAGCGTGGACGTAATCAACTCCTGCGGCACGACCCGTTCATGCTTGCGGGGTGTTGCCGCGACCGCATCAGGTTCCAAGCTGCGCGCTGCGACTACCGCCCAATCCTTCATGTACTCTACGTTCGACAGCGCTGGAACCACCACATCTGGGTCACTTTCTGCCAACCGCAACAACGCATCAACGGCAGCCGTTCCGAACCAGCTAACGCCATGCTCACCAATTCGGGAGCCACTCGTACACGCCTCAGTTATGAACTTATGGCAGTACTGATCCCCGTGTTCTGCGATAACAGCTGCCAATATGTCGCTTGGGATCTGGCTTGCAATCTCTATAACCCGGCGCGGTGGTATCCCGAGCCGGGTGGCGAAGATGACGAGGTTGTGGTTTCTGAAGTCGATGTGGGTGTTTGTTAGTTCGTGGCGTGCGGTTTCTTGTTGTTTTAGGGTGCCTAGCGGCAGGTGTGGTGTGTCGGCGAGTGTGGCGTTGTTCCATCCTAGGTGGTTGAAGATTGTGTGTGCGTTGGTGGTTGTTGGGGTGTGGGGCATGTGGGTGATTTCCGTTGTTTTTTGTTCTGGTGGTCGTGAATGTGCTTTTAGTTTTTGGTGTTTGTGGTTATTGGTGTGTTTCTGGTTTTATGAGGCCGAATGCGGTGGCTAGGGTGGTTGCTTTTTTCTGTGCTGCTGATGGTTGTTTCACGGGCGCGTGTGCGATGTCGATGAGTGCTAAGAAGCGTTGGGGTTGTATGTAGTTGTGGCCCATTGCCAGTAGTAGTGCTGTTTGTTGTGTGGTGATGATGTCGAGTACGGCGTTTGTCCATTGTGGTAGGTGTGGTTGGGTGGCTGCGTGTTGTATGAGTTCGGTGAGGATGGGCCATAGGGTTGCAATGTGTTGTGGTTCGTTGCGTATTAGGCGCATCATGATGGTTGGGTTCCAGTGTTCTAGGTAGGGGCAGATGGTGCGCATGGCGTTGGTGATGCTTGCTGCTGTTATTTGGTTGTTGTTGAGTAGTCGGGTGATGAATTGGTGTCCGGTGTTGTATCCGGCGGCGGTGCTGAGGTTGATGAGTGCGGTGGCGAGGATGGAGTCGGGTATGGAGGTGGGTGGTTCGGGGCGTTTGTATTGGGGTTTTTCTAGTGCGACTATTTGTGAGTCTTGCCATGTTAGCCATGCGGGGGTGTTGTTGGTGGTGGTGACTTGCCATAGGAAGAATGCTGGGTGTTTGGTGAATAGGTTGAAGTCTTCCACCTGATATGTGTTGTCGGTTGTTTGTAGTTCTACGATGGTTCCTTCTTCTACGTGGAGGTTGAGGTTGTCAGGGTTAGCGGGGCGGTTGTTGATTTCTGGTGGCCATAGTGTTTCGAATTCTGTCAGGGTTATTTTTTTGGGTTTGTTGGGGGTGCGTAGTTTTTGTACGGGTTCTGGTAGTAGTGCGACGGCGGTGCTTGCGGCTTTGAGTACTTTGGAGTTGCCTTCTCTGCTTGCGATTTCGCGCAGGTTGGGGACTTCCAGTGCGGTGACGGGTGCTTGTTTGGCGGTTACTGCTGCGACGACGCTTGGGGCGAGTGTTGCCATGGTTTGTGCGACTTCATAGGCGCCTAGTGTTGCGCCTTCGCGGCGTGCTGCTATGCCGAGGAGGTCGTCTAGGGCTGGCCAGACGACGGAGAGGAGTCCGTCCTTGGCGAGTTGTTCTAGTGGTTGGGCAAGTCCGCGGAAGTTTGTTACTTGGGTGTGCCAGTAGAGTAGTTTCGCGTTGGTTTTTCCGGGGCGTAGTAGTCCATTGTGCCAGGCTGATTGGACGGCTTCGTAGGCGCCTTCGATGTGGTCGCCGCGGGGTGAGGTTCTGAGGAGTCCGAGGAGGTTGATGGCTTGTCCGGGGGTTAGTGGTGTGTTGGTTCGTACTGCTTGTTGGGCGCGGATGCCCATTCGGGCTCCGGTGATTCGGCGTCCGCCGGTGATGCCGGTGTATGCGGCGTCGGTTGTCCAGTGTGGGAATACTCCGATAGGTAGGTGGTTGCCGCCGCCTACTCGGTTGGGCATTCCGTCAAGGGATAGGGGTTGTTTGATGGGGAGTGGGTGGAGGTATTCCCATTGGTTTGGGACGAGTTCTGGTTCTTTGTAGCTGT
This sequence comes from Corynebacterium mustelae, assembly GCF_001020985.1. Taxonomy (NCBI): domain Bacteria; kingdom Bacillati; phylum Actinomycetota; class Actinomycetes; order Mycobacteriales; family Corynebacteriaceae; genus Corynebacterium; species Corynebacterium mustelae. The sequence continues at coordinate 1,577,780 of NZ_CP011542.1, read as the reverse complement.
CGGTGAGGTATTCGGTGACTACTTGTCCGGCGTTGCGGCCGAGTTTTACTTTGGTGTCGAGCAGGATTTGTGAGCTGCATTCGACTGTTGTGTTTGGTGGGATGGTTGTGGGGTCAAGGCGGCAGAGGGCGAGGATGAGGTCGGGTTCGATGACGAGTGCGTTTTTCTTTTCGTATTGTTGGAGTCGTTTGTTAAGGTCGCGGAAGTCGATGCTGAGGTCTTGTCGGGTGGGTTGGGATAAAAGGCAGGGTATGGTGCCGATGTTGGTAAGGATTGCGTGTTCGCGGACGGTGGGTAGTGGTGTGGTTCGGTGTTTTCTGCTCCATCGTTCGAGTTTGTTTGTGGCCCATTTGGCTATGAGGCCTTCGTGTGCGTTTTCTACTGCTGTGTGGGCTTCGTCGAGGTTTTTGGCTGCTAGTTTGACGAATAGTGCGAGGAATTTTTCGCGGTTGATGTCGGTGGCAAAGTCGTCGATGGTTATGTTGTGTAGCGCGTGGGTGACTGCTTCTGGTGTTGCTTTTCCTATTGTGAGTTTTGGTACACGCCATTTTCGGGGTTTGGGTTGCCAGATGTTGGGGATGATTTCTGGCTGTGGTTGCGGGGGTTCGCCGATGAGTCGGCTGGCGCGGTGGGCGACGGTGGTGTCTCGGGATTGTGCGAGTTCGGTTAATCGGGGTCTGAGTTGGGGTAGGTATTCTCCACGTTCGATGAGTGCGGATAGTACTGCGTTTTGTCCGCCGATGGAGTTTACGTGTGCAGCCGCGAGTGCGATTCCGGGGAGCTTGGTGCGTGGTGCGGTGGCAATTAGGCGGGTTCCGAAGCTGGTGATGTAGGCGTATTCGCCGCTTGCGATGTAGGGTTCGAGGGAGTCGATGTGGTTTATCAGTTCGGTGTCGGTGATGGTGAGGTCGTCGAAAAGCATTTCAACGCATTGGTTTTTGTGTCGTCTGCGGTGTGCGGTGTCGAGTGCTCGTATTGCGTAGTCGACTGCGGTTTGGCGGTCGATCATTCCTCGGTCTACGCCGGCTAGGAGTATTTTCCAGAATGGGCCGAAGGCTAGTTTTGGGTGGTGGAGCCCGGTTGTTATGTGTTCTTTGTAGCGTGACAGCATGAGGTCTTCTGTTATTGCGGGGTTAGGGGTTGTGTGGAACCGTTTGGTGTAGCGGCGGGCGAGTATGGGGATGGCTGAAAGTGCCCAGTTGTTTATGTAGGTGGGTAGGTTTGGTACGGGTATTCCTTCGTGCACGAGGAGGACGGATTCGGCTGCGTAGTGGGTGGCGAATGGGAGTTCGTCGATGGTGAGTTCGGGGTTGCTGTGTTTGATGAAGGAATTGATGTAGCTTATGCCGCGTTCTTTGACTACTGCTAGTACTGCGGCGCGGTGTGGTACTTCGGGCCAACGAGTGAAGTATTTTGCGGCGACGCCTGCGCGGACTGCGAATAGTTGGAGTGCGGGGATGTCTGTGTGGGGTGGGGTTTCGAATGTGTTGGTGTAGGTTGGGTCTGTGATGAGGCTCGGCCAGTGGGGGTTGGATAGGGCGGCGACGATTGTTTCGCGTTGCTGGGCGGTTCCCATTGGGAGGGTGCAGATGTTTGCCCCTGGGGTGATACCATGCCACCCCAGTTCGGTAAATATCTGTAGTGCGTGGTGTAGGTGGTCGAGTGCGTCCATGGTGGTTAGTTTTCTTCTGATTCGCTGTTCAGAATGCGGATTAGTTCTTGTGTTTTGTAAGCTGCGGCGGTCTTTTTGCGTTGCTTTGCGACGCTGTACAACCCGGCCCAGTCTTGTGCTGTAATGTAACCGTTTTCGGTAGCGAATTGGAAGATTTCAGCGTGGGTGAGTGCGGTATCCAGCACTTTATTCAACCACCGTGGGGTGGTATTCTCCCCCGCCCGGATGGCATACAGTAAACAGACATCTGGAGACATGTGAAGCACGTCCTCTTGATGCACAATCAATTCACTCACCCGCATTCGGAGTTGCTCAGACCCCAACGGCAGATTTCCTGCTTGGTCGGTAGTGGCATTCTTCCAGCCAAGATCAGCAAGCTTATGGCCAATGCGAGCAAGTTCGCCCTCAGTGGGCGGGTGAAAAGACATAGTGGATTATCTCCTAAATGCGCTGGGGGTTCTTTGATCTGGGTTCTGGGGCGAAAAATTCCTTTTAGTTTTCTAGTTATGGGGATAACAGGCGAGGATTCACATCAATCCTTTTAATTGATGTCACGAACAAGCCGTGGGACCAGATTTGAAAGCTCATGCTTATGTTTCTACACCATTAGCAAGCCATTTCCGGTTCCTGAAGTCCGGCAGACCGCAGCCGCAAATTCTCGCCGTCCTGGTTTTATACTGGGTCATTTTCCTCCAGGTTAAGGAGTTGCGAAAGCTCCTTTGCTTTACGACACACAGTCGCCGTCGATGATTCCTGCCCCAACTTTGCCAACGCCGAAAAACGATCGGCGGGGATACGGTGATGGCCTAACGCCCAATGTAAGATTTCCGACTGCTCCCGTATAACATCAAGAACCCCATTGACCCATTTTGGCTGGTGAGATGCTTGGGCTGCGTATGTGAGAAGGTGGCTAAGAATCGGCCACAGAAGCACCATGTGTTCGGGATTGGTGCGCACTAGTCGCAGCAAAACCGTTGGGTTCCAATAATGGCTAAAGCCCACAATTGCAGCCATTGCTTCGTCGATACTGTCGGTTGAAAGATGGTTTCCACCGAACATTTTGCCGAAAACGCGACTCGCATCCTTAACAGTGTTCTTCATTCCCAACCCAACCACAAGGCACGCCACAATGGAGGTGGGCGCAATCGCATCAGGCTCAGGGCGCACATACTGAGGTTTCTCTAGAACAACCATGGCACCATCACGCCACGCCAACCATGCCGCGTGTGACAGGTTGTCTCGCACTTTCCACATGAAATACGACGAGTTGGTGAAAAACACCCTTGTGTGTTCCGCCAGAAACTGCTTCTCTCCCAGTGTCAGCACACAATCACCGCCAGGTGTCACGGCCACTTCTACCCCATCGCCGCAGGCTGGCGTAGAGAAAGAATCGCTATCCCACAGGTGGGAAAAATCCTGATATCTAACGGTGTCCTGAACTTCTGGTTCGTGGTGTACCTCGGGCAATGACGCCACAATGGCTTCCGCATGCTGCTTCGCCGCCGACTTCCCTGGGAGTGCGGCCAATTGCCGCAGGTAAGGCAGCTCAAGGGCGGATTCGGGTGCCGATTTTTCTTGGACAGCATGGATGACGCTGGGGGCGAAAGTAGACATAGCTTGGACGATGTCCACCAGGTCGCGAGACGAGCTTTTCGCGTTCAGACAGACGCCGATGACGGCGTCGAAAAGCGGCCAGACCAGCGCCAACAACCCCTCCCTAGCCAATTCTGACAACGACTGCGTCAACCCACGCGGCCGTGGGCATGCCGCGGGATCAGGAACATCTGGCCGCAGCAAACCACGCGACCACGCCACACGCGCCACCTCAGGTGAAGAAACCAGCACAGCCATCGACGTGCGAGGACCCAGCGGAACAGCGCTACACGCAAGCTGCTGGGCGACACTGTGGCTGGGCACAGAGCCAGACTGCGGGAGAAAAATATCGGTTGACCAGTGTGGAAACACCCCATAAGGAATCGGCGTGTGCGTGTGCAACCGTACAGGAAACCCCGCAAGGGACGCTGGCTGAGTAAAATCCGGCTCAACAAATGGGTCTAGGCAATACGCCTCGACCACCTGACCAGCTGTCGTCCCATGCTTCGCACCGGTATCAAGAAGGATCAGGCAGGAACACTCCACCTGCGGTTTAGGCGGAATAGTAGTTGGGTCAAGGCGCGTGAGAGCAAGCACAAGATCAGGCTCAAGCACAGCCGCACCCTGGGCAGCATACAGGGCTAGACGGGCAATAAGGTCAGGAAACGTAATACTAAAATCGACCCGCGACGGTTGCGAAAGCAGACACGGAATCCGACCCAGTTGAGGCAAAACCGCAAGCTCCCGCACCACCGGCAGCGACTCCGTGCGGCTATGCCTGCCCCAACTCTCCAGGCGATTCTTTGACCACCGTCCCACACGGGTCGATTTACCACCTGCAACCGCGCGACGCGCCGCCTCCAGATCATCCGCCGCCAAGCGAACCAGTAGCGCAAGGAAACGCTCACGCGAAATATCAGCACAATCCTCATCAGCCTCAGCCACCCGGAAAGCCTCAGCCACACTGTCCACGGTGACATCACCGAGCTCACAGGCAGGAACCTCCCACAACGGCGGGGTGGGAAACCACGAAAAACACTCAGTGGTGTCAGGGCGTGGTGTTCCGTCGCCGAGGAGTTTTCGCGCATAACCAGCAAGTTGGGTATCACGAGAAAAGGCACACTCTTCAACACGACTCCGCAGTTCGGGAGGAAGCTCGCCACGTCGTGCAAGAGCCTGAAAGACCTTCCGCTGCCCCGTCATCGTGGTGACATAGCTGGCGGCAAGCGCCACCTCAGCCAGCCCACCGCTAGGGACTGCCGCAATCAGCCGCGGCGCAAAACTAGTCACACACAACGAATCCCCGCGTGCAAGGAGGGGAACCAGCACATCAGTGCGCCCAACTAGTTCCCCATCAGTGATAGCAAGATCGTCCACCAGCAGGCTGATGCACTGCTTAACCTGGGCCCGCTTCTGCGCCACGTCGAGGGCACGCACGACTACATCCAACGCCACACCACGATCCACCATGGTTCGCTTCTCAGCCTCAACAAGGAGCTTTCCCCACGCACCCCACACCAAAAACGGATACTTCACACCGCAGGCAATGTGCTCAGGAAACCGAGACAGCGCATTTTCCTTCGCGATCGCTGGATGCGCGGCGACCGGAAAATCGTGGGCGGCATCTGGACTCAGAAGCGGCAGAACCGTCAACGCCCAATTATTCAGGTAGGTGGGATTATCGGGTATCGTCGCACCAGAATGGACCAACAGCACTGAGGCAATCGCGTAGCGGGTAGGATGCTCCAATTCGTCGACCGTTCGCTCATAGTTCACGAGGTTGAAAAAATCACGAACATACTGTTCGCCGCGTTCTGCCACCAACTCAGCAAGCGTTTCTTCATCCGACACAGTGGGCCACTGATCCACATCCCGCGCTGGTGCACCGGCGCGGATAGCGAAGAATTGCAGGAGGGTGGTTTCGGCGCGGGCGTAGACTTCCCGCTCGGGTATGCCGAGGTAGTGGCTAAGTTCTTGTGGCCAGCGTGGATTAGACAGCGCCACCACAACTGTTTCCTGCTGCGCGGGTGTACCTACCTCCAGTTCAGAAACAGTGAGCTCCTTGGGGGCGGATTGCGAAGCTAACCACCCCAGCTCGTGGAGGATTTCGACAGCTTGCTGGATAGGACTAGGAGTGCTCACTAATACCTCGTATCTTGCGTTTCTTGAGCAAAAAGTTTCCAGAGTGCGCGGGCTTTCGTCACTGCCGCAGTTTTCTTCTTCTGTTCTGCAATCACGGCGATGGGCGCCCACGCTGCGACTGGGATGTAGCCTGCGTGGGTTGCGGCCACAAGCTCTACGGTGTGCTCAGCTATGACATCGAGTACTTTGCCCAGCCACTTGGGTGGGTTGAGCCCCTGCTGATAACCGGCAGCCGCCTTGGCTACAGTTTCAGTCAACAACGGCCATAAAACCGGAAGATGTGTATTATCGTGCAGTAATTTCAACGCTTGGGTAGGTGCCCAGAGTTCCTCCTGCACCAGTGTGCTCACGGTGTGCGCCACCGCCGACGCAGTAATTTTCTCCTCGATCAAAAACTTGGTAGCAACATCGAGAGCATTTTTTGCGCGGCTGCCGGAATGCATCATCCCGAAAAGGATGTACACCAGCGAAGAGAACACTGGAAGTTCCGGATCCAACCATTCGTTAGAGGTAGGCCGTGGCGCAGTTTGCGGCTCAAGATGCCACGTGATCCCATCCCACCGCATCTGGTAGTAGTGGTTGAATTCTTTCCCTTGGTAGGACTCCACTTTGTATTTGCCGTATTTGGAAAAGAAATCGAAATCCCACAAACTCACCTCAAAAGTCAGCTTTGGGTGGTTACTATCACGCACACCCACCGTGACAGCACTCGGGCTGGAAATGGCGTGGGTGAGGTAAAGATCAACCGAATCGTTCACCACTTCCTCAACTTCCACACCCCAGTGCTCCAGCGTGAGGGCCGATTCTGGGTGACGCTCACATGGTTCGTCTGTTGCCTCACTGGTTAATTCAGGAAGAAGCTTAATCGCCTTCCGGGCCGCCACGGTGGTTTTATTATTCCCCTTAGCCTCCGCGAACCTGCGCAGAGAAGGCACCTGTGCACTAGACGAAGGTGCTGAACCGTTGGCAATAGCGTGGGCAACACTGGGCGCAAGGTGCACCATCATTTCGGCGATTTCAGCGGTCTTTCCACTTGGTTTAGCAGACTGCGCCAAAATGTTGTCCAACATGCCCCACGCCAAGGCGAGCATCCCAGTTTCGGCAAGACCTCGGGCAACGTCCGCCATACCGGAATAATTTTTGGCAGGGTCAACCGTCCAGTCAAGGTAGCGCACATCAAGTGTTTCTGGCCGCAGAAGTCCCCGCACCCACGCATCCATAAGTGCCTCATGAGCAAGGCTGACCCCACCTTTCTTTGTGGGTCGCACCAAGCCAATGAGGTTGATCGCGGTGGCAGGACCTAGTGGGCTAGCGCTTCGCGCGACTTGGCGGGCGAGTACGCCTTGATCACTATTGGTTGCCTGCGGGTAGTGGCGCATCCGCGTCCATGTTGCGTCACCCCACCGTGGAGTTGCTGCTGGGTTCAGATCACCATGGTTACTGTCGTAGGTAACATCTTGGGGGAATTCCGCAAGGCTTTGGGGTGACACAACTTTTTCAGGGGCATACATGCCGCCATATTTGGAAACCAGTGTCCGCTCCACGAGGGCGGGTACGTGGTAGGGATCGACAAGGTAGTCGGCAAGGATCTCACCAGCGGTACGATCAACCGGCTGAGCAAAAGAATGAATCACTGGGGTGGAATAAGCTCGCGCCTTTTCCACAGCCGCAGAAATATCAAGGCCGTCAAGATCATCAAGATTAAGCCGCAACAACGCAACCATCAGATCCGAACAAACAATACTTACCCCCGCACGATCGTAAGCCGCAAAACGATCCAATAGATCAGAAAAACTAATGCTCAAATCAACGAAACTAGGCTCCGACACCAGACACGGAACAGAACCTAGCACCCACGCCAAATCCCGCTGTCTACGCGCCAAGGGCGAGCTTTCTCTCGGGTCGAAACAAAAATTTTCCACGTCGGATCGCATGCGCGGCACCCATATTCCGCAGTTTTTTATCACGGTTTGCAGCTGCTGCGCGGCCTGGGGATCATCCTGTGCAAGTTGGTTAAACGCCACCAAGCACTGTTCGGATTCGGTAGTGATAAGCCACATTGGTTGCGGATAGGAGCTTTCCCGCACAAAATCCCTGCTTGACAGCGCTTCGATAAGTGAATCATAGGTGGGGTCGATCCGCTGAAAACGCGGAAGGTCCCACACTAAGGGCGGATTACTCCACGAATAAAACTCACCCTCCTCGCCACCTGAATCCGTCACCCCACTACCCCACTGCTCAAGGAGCCTAGTTGCCGCATCGGCAACCTTTTTATCCGTACTTGACTTAAGTTCACTCATACGTGGTTGAAGAATAATTTGTGCTGATTCCGGTAGATCACCTCGTTGAACAATGGCAGAAAGAACATCACGCTGTCCCTTCAACGTGGACACATACAACATAGGTAAAGCAACATCCGCCAGCTCTTCCGACGGCACACACCCTATAAGCCGCAACCCCAACGCCGACACCACCACCGGCTCAGCCGCAGACAATACCCCACTCAGCACCTGACAATGCTTAACAAGTTCCGCATCACTAACCCCAAGCTCGTCACACAAAACAGCCACCATTCGCCGCCGCTGCCCCTGCCTTGTAGCAGCATCAAGTCCACGAATCGCGTAGTTCACAGCCGTGTCACGGCTTAGCAGTTGACGCTGAACACATTCGACAATGACATTGCCGAGAGCGTTCCACATTTCCACCCCCGCACTAGCGCACTGCTCGAGGTGAGCACTCAATGTGGGCAACAGTTCTTCCCACGTAGGAAACTGTCCCCGTGGTCCCCGCATTTTAGCCCCAGGTATTCCCATCTGCACTGCTGCACACAACGCCCACGCTTCGAGATAATTTCTATCCACCGGCATTTCCAGCTCAGGAAAATGCTGCGTTACTAGGAAGAATACTGACACGGTAAATTCGTTGCCCAATTCTGCCTCCAGGCCTTCAAATTCGCGGAAACGCACAGCCTCCTCAATAAAACGCTCCGCATAATCCTGCCCATTGAGCGCCACAAGCTCAGCGATCAGACGATAATCGGTACTCTCCTCATAGTTTCGGAAGAGACGAATGACACGGCTTGGGTTCACCCCGAGACGCAGTGCAAACAGGATCATCATATAAAGGTCAATCCCGTGAAGTTCACGGGCGCGATTGAAATCTTTCCCGTACCAGTCACCACTTGTTAACCCCCGTTTCGCCACTGCCTGCTGCTCGGGAGTCCCCACACCTAACGTAGAGGTATCTTTCGGCTGAGCCTTCGCCCAACCAAGCTCTCGAAACAGTTCAACCGCATGGGATAAATCTTTGTGTGCCATTACATGATTCTCTCGTGTGAAACTCAACAAAAGGTGCAAAACAAATAATTTTCTTGCCTACCGTTTTAAAGGTTGAGGGCTGTTTTCAGTTCCTGTGCTTTTGTCCGGGCGGCACTGGCCTTCTTCTGGTCGGCGATGGTGACAAGCCCCGCCCAATCTTCAGCCTTAATGTGCCCAGCCTCGGTGCCGTAAACCAAGCTTTCTGAGTTAGCCAATGCCGCGTCCAACACCTTATTTAGCCATCTCGGGGTGGTCTTTTCCCCTGCCGCGAAGGCAATGGTGTCGGTGACAAGCGGCCACAGTTGTGGCAGGAACTCGGGTATACCGTTGATTATCGACATTGCTTTAGCGGGGCTCCACAGTCCACCCGATGCCATAAGAACCTGGACAGCCTGCCTACAAGATGAGGTACCGATCCGTTTGTGTTTGACGAGACCACGCAGCAATGCGTACGTGGAATAGGATCGGTCGCCGGTGCCTGCGGAAAGGCCCGCAAGTGCAGCAACAATCACTGGTTGGGGTGCCGGGCGCGGTGAGTCGATCGGTGTGGTGTCGTAGCCTTTCGTCACCACCATGCTGGTGCCATCCCAGTACATGCTCTTGTAGCGACGGTGGTTGTAGCGGAGTGGAGTTTCTTGGCGTTCATAGACCCGCCAATTACTTTCTTTTACATCAATGCTGTAGATCATCGGAACTGGGATGATGAAAGACTGGTCGGGATAATTAGGAAGCTGAAATTCAGTCCACAATTCTTTTGCTGTGGATGAGGTTTCACCAGCTATCACCTTCATTGTTGTTTCCGGGTGAAACACCACCGTGGTGGATTCGTCAGGAGCCCACAACTCTGTAAGATTTGATACTTTCCGACCCTTAGGCTTCTTCACTGGCTGGGGTTGCGCTTGTACACCAGCTACCACACCTAAAGCTTCCACCACCTGCTTCGCGGCTTTCACCACCTTTGAGGAGCCGGTTTTCCCAGACCACGCGCGTGCACCAGGTGCTTCAAGTGCCGACTTATCAGCCACCCCCGAATCCACCGCCGCCACAACGTGTGGGGCAAGCCTCGCCATGGCTTCCGCTATTTCACTTGCCCCAGCCGTAGGAGAGCTGCACTCTGAGGCATACGTGAGGATGGCGTCGAAAAGCGGCCACACCACGGACAACAAACCGTCGCGGGCAAGCTCCTCCCACGTTGCAGCCACCCCCTTGAAGGTGGAGAGAAAGCACAGGTCAGCCACGCCGGGGCGAAGAAGGCCTCGCTCCCAGGACTGCCACAGCGCTTCCCGCACCCCTACCAGCTCGCCACGGCGGGTGGGGCGCTGAATCTCCAACATGTTCGCCGCAAGCCCCGGCCCGAACGGGCGAGACAGACGCGCGGCCTGCGCCGCCATCTTCCCCAGCGCGTTGACGGGGAGCGTGGGGGACCAACACAGATTCACCCATGCCGCATCACCCCAGTTGGGCACAGCGGCAGGATCAATCTCCCTTTCGATCGCGGCGGCCTTGCGCAGCTGATCGTGCAGTGAGCTGATGGCGCGTGGGGTGTCGAGTTTTTTAGGGAACCACATACCCTCCACGAGTCTCAGCGGCGGTTCAACGTATGGGCCAGACAGGTAGATGGAGGCAACAACCGCCGCGTTTCCTTTCGGCTCCTGCTGTGTTTTCGACCCCAAGCTGTTTTTCTTTATGGGGACGTTGAGGTTTTTCAGCCGCTGCTTCGCCGCATCCACATCTGCCCCACTCAAGTCGAGGCGCAGCAGCGCAAGCACCAGATCCGGCCCCTGAACTGCGCGACCCAGCTGATCGTACTGTTCGAGGCGGTCAAGGAAATCGTCGAGGGTGATCCGCAGGTCCTCAAACGATGGGGCGGACAGGATACACGGCATTTCCTGCGCAAACAGCAGCACCGCCTCGTCGCGGTGAACCACCGGCGACCCATCCTTATTCTGCCACCACGAAATGCCAGAACGCTCCGCACGTGTCTTCACAATGCCGCCCCGAATGTTGCTCGGCGCGCCCTGGATCGCTCGTTTTGCCACCTGCCCGTCTTTGCGTGCCAGCTCGTGGTAGCGGTGGAGGAAAATTTCCACGCTCAGGTCGGAGTAGGTGACCGACCGCGGTACAAAGCCGGACCCTGGGCTGGTCGGCATGTCCTTTAGCGCGGCGATCACTGATTCGAGTGTGCCTTCGCCCGGCTCAAACCGTGGCACCTCCCACAGTGGTGGGGTTTCGCGCCACATGCTGGTTTCTGGTTTTTCGCTTGTCGACGCCACCGCCAGACCCCACTTCCCCATCAGGTCTGCCGCACGCTTGGCCACCTGCGTGTCGGCGGAGTCTGCGAGGGTTTGCAGGGACGGTGCGAAGGATTCGGCAATGTCTAGGCTGGGTGGGTTTCGTTTCGCCAACGCGTCAAGCACAATTTTTTGCCCCTTGAGCGTTTTCACATACAGTGCCCCGAGTGCTACGTCGAAGAGGTTTGATTCTTCCACTGCGGGTATGAGCTGGGCGGCGAACGCGTTGACGTACATTGGGTCGGCTGTGCCGAGGAGTTGGGCGATCACTTCTTGGTGGGCAAGAAGATCCTCGGTGGTGACCTTGAGTTCTTTGGTGAGGATTTCGGTAATGATGCGGCGGTCTTGGGTCCTCGGTTCCACTTCCAGTGCGGTAAGCAGCCTCGCGATTAGTTGTGCACGGTCACACCGCCCCCGATTCGCCTGGAAGCTCAAGATATAGCCCCACGGCCCCCACAGGGGTAAATCCAGTTCGATAGCTTTCTGGCAGTGCTCATCGAAGCGGGGCTCCAGTAGCTCCGCAGAAAGCTCGTCATCGTCGAAGTACCTGGTCACACGATCAAGTTTCACCACACTGATGGCGGCCATAAGGCCCCACGCGCGCAGATAGTCAGGGTTGTCTGGGATGGGGCAGTTGAACTCTGGGTCACTTATTGCAGTGATGACCCCCAGCCGATAATTCGAATAGTAGAATCCCTCGAATTCGTTTTCGGGCTCAAAGGTGAAGTGGTTCCCAACCTTTTGAACATAGCCCACCCCTTGGTTGTGAAGGGCCTGTGCCAAGATTTCTGGGGAACCATGAAACCCTGACCACAGAATGTTCTTTGGGGATTCTGCCGCCCTAATAGCGTAAAGAACCCGGATACTTCTGTCCTTGTTGAGGAAGTCGTCTGGGATCGACAACGGCGGGCGCAGCAGTGCACGCACCTTAGTCTGTAATTCTTTGGGCCCCAACGGGAGGGTGAGCGCCTGCTCACAGGTGGCCGTGCTCCACCCAAGCTCGGCGAGGCTTTGGTGGATACGGGCAATGTCGTTTTCGCTGGTGTGGTTTTGCGATTTCATCGTGTGTTTTCTCCTAATTTTTTGTTGTTACTTTTATTGAGGCGTGGTGTGGTGGTAATCCGTGGAGGGGATTTTCGGGACAGTGGGTGGCGGGGCGCAAAAGGTGCGGGAGAATCAGTGAGATGCTCGCTTCGTGTAGTCCGGTTCAGCGGGAATCCCCCACGCGTGGCTTAATTTCTTCGCGCATTTGGCACCATCACGGTGAGGGGAATTCAGCAAAAAACGCACACACGCGGCAAGTTCTGGGGTCACCTTGGGTGGTGGCTCGAAATCAAGAAGAATCTGAAGGATCTCTCGCTTTCTAGCATCATTTTTCACTCCCAATGCGCCGGTGGCGGCGGCAACCAGCTCGGCACCCTCAAGGAGTGGGAGAAGCCACCTGCCAAACGACTTCACAAAAAACAGATCCCCCGCCACCAAATGGGGAATGAGGATATGTCGGTGCTCATATAGTTCGGCATCGGTAACTGCGAGGTTTTCCTTGAACATGTTAACCATCGTGTGGCGGAGAAAAACCCGTGGTGCTCGTTCAATACTGCTGAGGAAAAGCCCAATGAGTCTGGCTCGATCGAAAAGGCCCTCCTTGCTCACATGGATAAGAAGATAGCCCAGCGCCTCCCACGGGGGAATGCCTTGTTCTAAAGCTGCAGCTATATGCTCTTGAAGGCGTGGCATAAGTTCTTCCCGCGTGGGCAATGTGAGGCTATTGGGATTTTCAACTTTGTCGAGTTTTGCTATGACCTTTGCGGCAACAGATACCCACCCGTGGAGATACTCCTGGCAACGCGGTATGTCAAAACCTAGATCAGGGTCGTTTACTAGCATGATTGCCGCAATATCGGCGTTGCGGAGAGGAAGGGAAAAATCACCCTCACCGTAACAAGAGTTGAGGATAAAGCGTTGAATATCAGGCAGATCCCAACGAGAAACGATGTCCTTGACAATTTCAGGTGGACCGTCATACCTGCAATACCGCAAGAAGTATTGTTCTTTTTCTAAGCGTAAACCGTATATGTATCGAACGTTATAGTCGTCGCTGAGAAAACCATAAGGAAGGTCGTCATGAAGATACATGATGGACGCGACTTGCTGCTGGAATTCTTTTGAGCCCAATGGCAAAGCCGCTGCTTGTTCTACCCTCGCTTCCTTCCACCCCAACGCAGCAAGCTCACGATCTAACTGCAAGATGGCGTCACGCGAACTAAGCATCCGATACCCCATGTCGTATTCTTGTGTTTCCCATAAAAGTGCGCACCGTGTCTTGACGCATGCTGCAAAAGCGCAAAAATTTCCCCATGCGAAAATCCGCTAGTGGTCATTTTCAATGTGGCCGCAACCTATTTTTAACTGGTGTAGTTTTTAACCCCATGTTCTATCTTTAAGCTTGTCATGAATATATTCGGCTGCATCAATGAGTAGATTCTCCTGGTGTTCCGCAGCGGCAAGTTGCACCGCAACCGGAAGCCCATCCGCAGCAGAGTATCCCACTGGAACGCTCATGGCAGGGTGCCCTGTCACATTAAATAAAGCGGTAAAAGCGGCATACGGAGCTGACTTTAGTTGAGCTTTAACCGCAGATATGCCATTAAGAAAACCCGCAGGTGCTGGCCGGGGAGCGATTACTGGGGTAATGAGCAAATCAAACCGCGCGAAAAGATCATTAACTGTTGCTGCATGTTGAATACTTCGTTTCTTTAGTAGCGACACCACCGGCTTCGGGACCGCATTACCAAACGCAACTAATTGTTTCGTTTTACTATCCAGATCTTCCGGATGCTCCATGTACTCAACTTCACCAGCAATCGAAGCGTAATACAACGGGATAAAAGTACCAGTAACCTTAGGTAAATCGACCTCGGCAACCACTTCGCCATCCAATAATGACGCCACTTTGGCTACCGCATCTCGGTGCACCTTATCAACAGCGATTCCAGGAAATGAAGCTTTCATCACAGTACCGATTCGCAACCGAGGCGCTGGCGCAACACATAACATGTTTTCAGCCATTGGGGCTGCCGCCGGATACTGGTCGGTCGGCTCATTTCCCGCCAATACCCTATATAGCAACCGCAAATCCCGAGCCGATTTGGTTAAAGGTCCAACCACTCCCAAGTTATGCCACAAGTGCGGATACGGGGCAACAGAAATCCGCCCCAATTGCGGTTTCAACCCAAATAATCCGCACACGGCTGCCGGGATACGGATCGAACCGCCACCATCACCTCCGATTGCAACCGGAACCATGCCCGCAGCAACTGCAGCTGCCGAGCCACCAGAAGATCCACCTGGACTAAAATCAGTGTTAAGCGGATTGCGGCTAATAACCCGGTCTGTTTCCGTCACCGGCCACGCGCCACATTCCGGCATCCGAGTTGTGCCGATAATAACGGCACCAGCCTCACGTAGCCTCCGCACCACCGCACTTTCCACCGCAGGCGGGGTGATATTAGCGTGGGTGCCAAAAGAGGTAGGCACACCGAGAACGTTGTTCTCCGCTTTAATAGCTACCGGTAATCCATGCAATGGTCCACGATCTTTCGGAGAAAGTTTGTCCAATTTCGCTGCCCGTTTGCGAGCTGACTCCGCAAAGACGTGTTCAAAAGCGTTAATCTGTTTGTCTTTTTCTACGATCACTGCCAAGCAATGCTCAACCCCACCGGCCACGTCATCAGTACCAACCCAATCAGTGGCATCCATTGCCGCCCAGTTTAACGCTGCGCCCATCACGCCTCCCGGCTTGTTTATTGCTCCCGTAGATCCGTTGCATTCAATAGTAAAGCTAACCGCAATAATTTCAGATATCAGGGTTCACAAGATCCCTCAATTCCATAACAAGCACATCCCTTACCCCACTTCCACACCTAAGGCGCCGCGTAACTTGGTCACCACAGTCTAAACGGGATTGAGCGTCGAAAAGCAAAGTAGCTTTCGGCGTTAGCGATGCGCACTATACACACTAATTATTCGCAGATCACCAAATCGACAGTTGTGGCCCGTCCGCTCGTTTTTCTAGCATCGCGCCGGCTGTCTGTTGTGTAATGCAGCATCCCGCTGGCGCAAGTCGAGTACGCCACGCAAAAAAGGTGACACCAGAACAAGAAAACTGTTCCATCAGTGTCACCTTACATAAGTCGAGCTGTGGGGTTACTGCGCATCTTTCTGGCCAATTTTACCGTCAATAAATTCACGGCCGGATTGGATCTTGTCTGCATGCTCTTCACCAGCGACGGATTCTGCAACACTGGTAGCCCCATCCAAAGCACTGTCTGTAATCTGCTCACCGTATTCGTTATCAGTAAGCTTTAGAACTTTCTTGATCTTCTTAATAAAGCTCATTGTTGACCTTTCTCTACAAACTAAAATGTGCAATCAAAACACGCGATTTCACATACTAACCCACCAAAACCCACGAATCACGAAACTTAGCCTTAATTAAGTAACTTGCGAAGAAAAACATGTGAAACTGTTGCACATACGTTATAAACTCGAGCCTGCAACCAAGCAGCTGTTTCCTTCCATGTGGTACAGCGCTGCCCTAAAACTTCACCCAATCACAGTTGGGAATACTGACACAAGACCATCTCCTTGAAAAGCCTTACCGCTTACAGCCGAAACTGTCTCGCACAACAGCAATTTACGACGACAGCATGCGAGACGGAACTTAGAAAAGCTAAAGCAATACATGAATTAAATTGTGTCACATCAGTAGCAGATTCCTGAACTGGGCTTTGCTGTACACATATCACAAATGCGATCTAACAGGAGTAATGCACGTTATTTTAGCTAAAGCAACTGCTCCCCCAGCAAAAACACAGAAATATCAGCCTACTAAACAGCTATGGCTGGTTCCAAAAAACGTCGGTAAGATGTTCTTTGTTCGAATCTAGTGACACATTCTTCTATGAATGTCACGCAATCTAAGTTAGGCAGTTGATATGACTTCACCTTTCCGTAACCGCATTCTTGTAGGCACCGCAGTTGCCGCCCTTGCGCTTCCAGCCCTTGCAGCATGCACCGACTCCCAGCGCGCCGACGCACCAGCGGCAGCCTCGTCTGCAGCAGAAAAAGTTGGTTCCGGCGTATCATCTGCTCAAGATGCAGGAGCGTCTGCTGTGGATAAGGCTAAAGACGCGGGTGCCAGCGCTATGAACAAAGCCGATGACAAAATGACCGCAGCTACATCCGATGACCAGGTTCTCAACGCGATCGACATCGCACTGGAAAAGAACCCCAACGCGGTGGTCATCAACGCTGACCGCTCCGATGATGACCACCACACCGAGGTGGATATGATCATCGACGGCGCGTTCAAGAGCATCCATGTTGACCAAGATGGCAATGTCAAAGACAACATGGATGACGATGGCGACGATCTTGCTGAAGATGTCCGCATGGCCGCTGAGGCAACAGTCACGGCAAAGGAAGCCGCTGCACAGGCGCTTTCTGATCACAATAACGCCTATATTGATTCCATCGACCTAGATGACGATAATGGCCGCCTGCATTGGGATGTTGAGCTAGACGACGCCGACACCCACGCAGACCTACCAAGCGTAGAAATCCCAGCGAAATAAGGTCCTACGCACTCGATCGCCTCGCATTAGAACGCGGGGCGTTTTTCTTATGGCAATTGGGAAATCCAACCGCCTCAAGACAAACCCCAGGACGTCCAAGCAATCATCAGAAAGCGGAAAGCATCTCCTGGGCTTGAATGACTGCGGTCGTATCCTGATTTACGGTTACGATGGTTTTCAAACTTTTCCACTCCGATGCTGCGATGTAACCTCGTCTGGTAGCTTCCACCAAAATATGCTGGCTGTCGTAGATAACCGACATTACTTCAGATAGCCATCCTGGTAGCGAACCTTCAGCAACCACGGTTGTTGCCGCGTAATTCAAACATTCTGTCAACATCGGCCACAGATGTGGGAGTGCACTGGGATTCTTACGGAAAATTCGAACTGCCGTATCAGGTTTCCAATGGGGAAATCTCAACAAAAACGAAGTTGCGACACGTACCTGTGATAATGGTAGCCTCTGCGCTCTTACTGCCTTCAGTACGGTGACCTGAGCACTAGATACCTGGTTATGTGGAGTACCAATTGCCAGGAAAGCCAGCATTGCTATAGAAACTTCCGTAAGTACTGGAATCTCAGCAGACATGATTGGGTAGTCATTGAGACCAAAACAATCTTTCTCCATCCAGCCATTACGCCGCCATAATAACGTTGGTTTAGCCCCCTCATGGCGGCCAGCCACGTGGGCAACCGACAGCCGTCGGGTGCTAATTTCGGCATGGTCATTCCACTGTGACAATGCGGCAGGTGAGTCTATATCGTACTGACAATCTGGATTATCAGATAATTTGATAATCACTCGGATCGCTGTTTTATTCTGCGGGTCATCGCCGGATCTAATATCGACAAGCGCAGAAGATGGTGTAGTTTTACGTTCTTCCAATGGCTTCGGCCATATTTTCGCGAACTCGGCATCTGTGAAGTTAGCAGTTGTCGATTCCGTGGATACCTTGCTTCGGGTAAAAGACGCCATTGAAACCTCTGATATGTGCTTGCACGGTCATGGACATTACATCGGAATTACGTGTCTACGTGTCGTTGGCTCTGATCTTCACCGTCCAGATCTTAGTGGCGGCGTCGAAAAGCGGAAAATAGTTGCTTTTCGACGCCACCTGTAACCCCAACTTCTAGTGGGCAGCTTCGTCCCAGTTATCTCCTACCCCTGCGGATACCTCTAGCGGAACAGATAGAGAGATCGCAGAATCCATTTCGGTCTCTAAAATCTCGCGCACGTGGTCTAATTCTCCTTCGGCAACTTCTAAAACCAATTCATCGTGTACCTGAAGCAAAACCCGCGACTTGGCGCCGATCTTCTTCAACTCACGGTCCACCCGCAACATGGCTACTTTGATAATGTCGGCGGCGGTTCCTTGAATCGGCGCATTTAGCGCTGCACGCTCAGCATTTTCCCGGGCGACCCGGTTGTCGGAATTTAGCTCAGGCAGATAGCGCCGCCTACCAAACAGCGTTGCCGTGTACCCGTCTTTCCTTGCTTTTTCCACAACCTCGTCTAGGTAGCGTTTCACACCACCGAATCGTTCGAAATACGCAGTCATAATGTTTTTCGCTTCACTTGGCGAAATACCTAGTTGTTGCGATAACCCAAAAGCAGAAAGTCCGTACACCAAACCATAAGACATCGCTTTAACACGTCGACGCAGCTCCGGGGTAACTTCATCGACTGGCACTTCAAAAACCTTGGAGCCCACGTAATTGTGCAGGTCCTCACCTTTTTGGTAGGCCTCAACCAAACCTGGGTCGGCGGATAGATGCGCCATCACCCGCATTTCAATCTGCGAATAGTCGGCTGTAAGCAGCTTGTCATAGCCTTCCCCCACCACAAAGGCGGAACGAATCTTCCGACCAGCCGGAGTACGCACTGGGATGTTCTGTAAGTTCGGGTCTGTTGAAGACAACCGGCCAGTGGAGGTTACCGTCTGATTGAAAGTAGTGTGAATCCGCCCGTCACTGCCCACCGCTTTGATTAACCCCTCAAGGGTGGTCTTCATTTTTTGGTATTCGCGATGCGCCAACAGGTGATCCAAAAACGGATGCGGATGGTTGACCGCCAACGCCTCAATTTCCTTGGCCGCTGTCGAATACCCAGTTTTAGTTTTCTTTGTTTTTGGCAGGCCGAGGGTGTCAAACAACACCACCTGTAATTGTTTCGGCGAGGTGAGTTTTAACGCGGGGTCTCCGGCGATCGCGCGGGCAGCTTCTTCTTCCTCAATTACCTGCTGCTGGAAGGTTTCCAGTTGGTCTTCCAAGGTTGCCACATCAATGGCGATGCCAGCTTCTTCCATTGCAGCCAACGACGAGATCAATGGCAGTTCCAGGTCAAGATACAGTTCCAAGCTGGCAATGTCTTGCAGTTCGGAAACCAAGGTGGGTACTAATTCCATAATTGCGACAGCGGCATCAACAAGGTGCTCCGAGCCCGGAATATCCAGGAGAGAAAGTTGACCTGATTCCGCCACCTCAAGCTGACGTTTGAGGTGGCGTTGATAAACATCTTTTAATTCATAGGTACGTTGCCCCGGTCGAAGCAAATACGCTGCGATTGCTGTGTCATGGGCGATCCCATTAAGAGCAATTCCCCGGCCAGCAACCATATGGAAATGAGCTTTAGCTCCGTGAAAAAACTTCGGTGCCTGCGATTCGAGGTATTCCACCAGAGCTTTTTCTTCACCTGGTGTCAATTCCGCAAATGATCCAGCAACTGCGTGGAAATCCTGATCGACGATCGCAAAACCTTCCGCATCACCCGTAGCTGGCGTACCCGAACCTTCAATAAACACCGCCATCCCAGGTGCTGTAGCATCCCAAGTCTTGATGCCTGCAGCTTTTTTCCTAGCTGCTAACCACTTGTCCACCGGAACCAAATCAATGGTGGAAGATACAGCGTTTTCTACCGTTTGGGCAGCAACGGCACCGTCTGCGTGAACTGCTTCAAGAACTCGTTCTCGAAGATTAACACCAAATTCTAATTCGTCGAATTTAGCTGCAACCTCAGTGACATTTGCCGGGCGCAACTCCAATTGATCTGGTGAATAAGGAAGTTCCAAGTCCTTGACCATTTCAGTCAAGGTTCGGTTCATCCGCACCTGTTCAATACACTCACGCAAGTTGCTACCAACAACACCTTTGATTTCGTCTGCACTACTGAGAAGATTCTCCAAAGATCCATACTGGACAATCCATTTCGTCGCGGTTTTCTCGCCCACTTTAGGCACCGACGGCAGGTTATCGGATGGGTCACCCCGCAACGCGGCGAAATCCGGGTATTGGTTTGGCTGCAATCCGTATTTCTCTTGGATGGCTTCCGGAGTGAACCTGTGCAAAACCGAAACCCCTTTCATTGGATACAACACCGTCGTCGTGTCGTTGACCAACTGGAAAGAATCTCGATCGCCGGTAACGATGAGAGTTTCATAGCCCAAGGGTTTCGCGGCGGTGGCTAAGGTGGCGATAATATCGTCCGCCTCGTAATTTTCTTTATCCAATGTGACAATACCGAGCGAAGCGAGCACTTCTTTCAACAGCGGCACCTGTCCGCGAAACGCCTCGGGTGTCTCTTCTCGCTGCGCCTTATACTCCGGGAACAATTCGGAGCGGAAAGTTTTTCGGCCGATGTCAAACGCCACCGCGACATGACTGGGTTTTTCGTCGTTAAGCAAATTCGACAACATCGAAAGGAATCCGTAGACAGCGTTGGTAGCCTGCCCACCTGAGGTGGCGAAGTTTTCAGCTGGTAACGCGTAAAAAGCGCGAAACGCCATGGAATGTCCGTCGATAAGCATGAGTCGGTTATGTGCATCAGTCACAGTCCAACAGTCTAGCGAAAAGCCCCACCCGAATAGCGGAATGCATCGACAATCTTTCATTGACAATCCACATAGGCCAAAACAATTAACGGGTAGTTAGCGGCGGCCGCAAAAGCCATATCCGCCATTAAAAGCCCACATAATGACGCTAATTTCACCATTACTTCCCCATTAGGCTAATATCTTCTTTGCGCCCCAGTAGCCCAATTGGCAGAGGCAACGGATTCAAAACCCGTCCAGTGTGAGTTCGAGTCTCACCTGGGGCACACTATAAACTGTCTTTTGCCTAACTGCACGGGTGAAAGGCAGTTTTATTTTTATCCGTACGCTACTAGAAAAAATTCCCTCGACCGTAAGGTGCTTGTTTAATGTCAGACACGCAGAAGTTGGCAAAAAATTCGCCGCTAAGTCACGTTGTCAATGTTATTGTTGGTTGCCTGATTGGCCTGGCGGAGATGGTCCCTGGTGTCTCCGGTGGCACGGTGGCGCTGGTGACGGGCATTTATGAGCGCGCAATCCGCAACGGTGATGCCTTGCTGCACGCAGTGCGCACCGCTGTTTTTGACCGGCAAAATTTCAAACAGGCAGCAGCGAAAGTGGAGTGGGTATTTTTAGCTTCCATCGGTGCTGGCATGGTCGGCACCGTGTTGGCATTAAGTGGCGTGATGCATCGGTTTGTTGAATTCAGTCCGCAAACCTCTCGTGCATTATTCCTGGGCATGGTCGCGGTTTCGCTGATCGTTCCCATCAAGATGATCGATAAGCAGGATTTTGCTAAAAACCGTTTTGCTGCTATGGCGTTGTTCCTCATTGCAGCTGTAGCGATTTTCTTCCTTACAGGCATTACCTCTGCGGAAAAGCCCAATCCGCCTCTCATTATTATTTTTGGTGCCGCAGCCATCGCCGTGTGTGCTTTGGTATTACCAGGAATTTCCGGTTCGTTTATTCTGCTGTCCATGGGGCTTTACCAACCAGTAATCGGCGCAGTATCGGAACGCAATATGGTCGTTATAGCAGTATTTGTTCTGGGCGCTATGACAGGCTTGGCTCTATTTATTAAAACGCTGAAATTCCTCATTACCAATTACCACACTCTGACCATGATGACGATGGCTGGGTTCATGCTCGGGTCGCTTCGTGCTCTCTGGCCGTGGCAAGACGACTCAACTGGCCTCTTACCTCCAAGCAATGACATCGGATGGCTGTTTGGTATGATGGCACTCGGCGGCATCATTGCTGGTGGCATCATGGTTTTGGAAAGATTTACGGATAAGACTGGCACGGTTGCAAGCACCAACTAAATCACTAGGATTTTCCTGCATGATCACAAGTCGTGGTCATGCAGGTTTTTACTTTTCGACGCGGCTTCATGGAAGCCGCATAACCTTAATCAGCTGCCCGGAACAAAGCTGCCGGATTCAGTGTCATCCTCAGCAACACGCATATTATAAATAGCTAAAATACGAAGATCTTCGGCATTGAAGATGCGGATACGATCCGAGGTTGTGCACAATTACTAGCCTTTATCTGCATAGTTCGGTGAAAAATGACAGCAATCACAGCGCAATGACCGAGGTCATTCTAGGCAGAATACCCCTGAATATGATACGGTTATGCGCATGACTTTAGGTATCTTGCATCGCTCTTCCTCCCGCATACTCGCAGCCACTTTGTGTGTATCTGCCGCTCTGGTTACTGGTTGTGTTACGAACACCGAAGGTGCCTCCACATCATCTTCCGGTTCCGCTCGTGCAGAAGCGACTGATTCCGCCGGATTGCCAGCAGCAGAAGGCGGACTTCCGGAAGGTTGGCAAGAGATCAAACCAGCCAAAGTTGATGAAATTGCGGCTATGGTTCCAGCAGATATTGCAGCGGATGGAAAAATCGTTATCGGTACCAATCCCCCATTTGCGCCTGCGGAGTTTAAAGACCCAAGCGGCAATATCATCGGTTTCGATATTGATCTGGCACATGCGGTAGCTTCTGTCATGGGCTTAGAGCTTGTCGTATCCGATCAGGATTTCTCGTTAATCCTGCCCGCAGTATCTGGCGGCACGGTTGATTTCGGCGCTTCGGGCTTTACTGATAATGAAGAACGCCGCAAAAACTATGATTTTGTCAATTATTTTAATGCTGGTATCCAATGGGCTTCTGCCCCAGATAACCCAGTCAATCCTGACGATGCCTGTGGCCTGACCGTCGCGGTTCAACGCACTACCGTTTCCGATACTGAAGATGTCACTCGCCGTTCCGAGCAATGCGAAAAAGACGGCAAGAAGCCAATTAATAAAATCGCGTTTGAAACTTCCGATTTGGCGGCAAATGCTGCAATCCTTGGTAAGGCAGACGCTTTTTCGGCTGATTCCCCTATCACCGCCTGGGCTGTTGAGCGTTCCAATGGCCGCATCGCTTTAACGGGTGATATTTTTGATGCTGCCCATTACGGATGGCCGGTAAAGAAGGGTTCTGAATTGGCTCCAGCGTTGGCTGCTGCGCTTCAACATCTGATTGATACTGGCGATTACGCCACGATTATGAATCAATGGGGCCTCACCGATGGACATGTGTCCGAAGCGTTGATTAATGGTGAACCTGTGAAATAATCACGTTCATTTCACACGTGTTACTCGCTTAGCTTCGGTTCAAGCTAAGCGAGTTTAATCTTCATATCTAGTTATTCTTTAAGGATTGTGCTTATATGACCACTACGCCTACACCGATTCAGGCAAAGTCATTGCCGCACCCAAGCCGTTGGGTTGCCGCAATCATTCTTGCCTTATTAGCACTGTGGTTTGTCTATTCAGCCACCCAAAACGAGGCTTTCGGTTGGTCCACCTACCGCCGGTATTTGCTTGACACCCGCATTGCTGAAGCTGCGATGCACACCCTAGCGATCACGGTTCTCGCTATGTTGATAGGTGTCATTCTAGGCAGCACCTTAGCTGTGTTGCGGATGTCGCCTAACCCGGTGCTGCGCGGGTTAGCATGGTTATACCTGTGGATCTTCCGTGGCACCCCAGTCTATGTGCAATTGGTTTTCTGGGGTTTAGCGGGGGTTGTTTTCAAAACAATCGATGTGGGTTTCACCGAACTCGACCTGCGCGAAATTCTCAAAAACGCGTTCTTCCTTGCAGTAATCGGCTTAGGTTTAAACGAAGCCGCCTACATGGCAGAGATTGTGCGCGCCGGTATTCAGGCCGTACCAGAAGGGCAAACTGAAGCGTCCAAGGCCTTGGGCATGAGCTGGTGGATGACTATCCGGCGCACCGTTTTGCCTCAGGCTATGCGTATTATCATTCCACCTACTGGTAATGAATTTATTTCTCTACTCAAAACCACATCCCTTGTTGTGGCGATCCCCTATGCCGGTGAGCTTTTTGGCCGTTCCATGGATATTGCCAATAGCCTTTTCGAACCGGTCCCCATGCTGCTTGTAGCCGCTACGTGGTATCTTGCCATAACTTCAGTGCTCATGGTTGGCCAGTACTATCTGGAGAAGCATTTTGAAAAAGGTGCTACTCGGGAATTGACGCAACGCCAACTCGCTGCACTCGCTGATGCTGAAGGTACTCTGCCCCGTAACGTTAATGTGGTTCCGGAACCCCCAGCCCGCCACCCGAACGATTAATCAGGAAAGCTACAACCGTGACTGAAACCGAAACATTAATGATCGACGCGCAGCAGGTATGCAAATCTTTCTCCGGGTTAGATGTACTTAACGGGATTGACCTGCAAGTACCTAAAGGCACCGTCACCTGTCTGATCGGACCATCCGGCTCCGGAAAATCTACCTTTTTACGGTGTGTAAATCACCTAGAAAAGATCACTGCCGGCAGGCTTTATGTCGATGGTGAGTTAATCGGCTATAAGGAGAAAAACGGTACCCTATACGAGATTTCCGAAAAGGAAGCTGCGCGCCAGCGCTCTGGCATCGGCATGGTATTCCAGAATTTCAATCTGTTTCCACACCGTACCGCTCTTGAAAATGTCATTGAGGCACCCATTCACGTTAAAGGGGTACCAGCTGAACAAGCGAGGCAACAGGCGTTGAAGTTGCTGGAGCAGGTTGGTTTAAAACACAAAGCCGATGCTTACCCCAGCCAATTGTCCGGCGGGCAGCAACAACGTGTCGCCATCGCCCGCGCCGTAGCCATGGAACCTAAACTCATGCTTTTCGACGAGCCAACCTCCGCACTTGACCCCGAGCTGGTAGGTGAAGTGCTACGAGTCATGCGGCAGTTGGCTGCTGATGGGATGACAATGCTTGTTGTTACCCACGAGATGGGCTTCGCCCGGGAAGTCAGCGACCAAGTGGTATTTATGGATGGCGGAGTTGTGGTCGAATCAGGCTCCCCTGCAGAGGTGATTGATTATCCGCAGCATGAGCGTACCAAAGCGTTTCTCTCCAGCCTGCTTTAAACCCAGAAACTCACAAGCAACATTCGACTAACCGCTTAGGTCTTAGATACGTACCTGAATTTGCTAACTGATCAGTGCCAGGATTCCACGAACAAGGGCAGTCGCGCCGCCTGCCATAGCGAGTGCGACTGCAAGTGTCCGGGCTTTCGTACGAGGTATGGAAGCTTCCGCCTTCACCCCGAGGAAAATGCCGACAATCATGGCGCACACGCCACCAATCCACACCACAGGGCTAGTAGTGGTGATCGGGGTGAAACCGATGAACCCGACCTTCGCGACAATCGAGATCAAACCAGAAACAAAAAATATTGGCTGCAAGGTGGCGGCAAAACTGCGTTGCTCCCACTTTGAAGCTTGGGCATACACTGTAATGGCGGGACCCGCGACGCCAGCTAATGCACTGGTAAAACCAGCTATTAATCCGGAAAAAGCTGCAGGCCATCTTCCTGAAACGGTCGGCAAACACTGAGAACCAAAACTGACAAACGACAGGGCTAACAGCAATATCATGCCGACTAGTGCCTGCATTAAACCTGGTTCAAGCGTGCGCACCAACCAAGCCCCTGGAAGTATTCCGAATACAAGGATTGGACTAATTAGCCAAAATTTTTGCCATTCTATGAGATTCCTCACGGAAATCGTAGCGAACACAGCATTAATGACGGCCAGAACATTGACTACCAAAATGCCTTCCACAGGTCCGAGGATCAGGCTAAGAACTGGGCCCGCGACAAGCCCAAGCCCCATGCCAGAGACACGTTGGAGAAACGAACCAATGAACACGACCACAAACACAACAACGCCGAGGCTAAAACCGGAGAGCATGATAAGGTTGCCGCCTTTCCAACGAGAGAAAACAAGTGCGCCCTAAAAAGCCACGATCAGTTTTTAGCTAGGTGCATACTTTGCTTTAATGGCTTTCTCAACTTCCGCAGGCAACATGTCCCGAATGTCCCCGCCGTACTTCACCACTTCTTTGCATAACGTGGAGGAAACATGTCCGTACTTCGGGTCGGTCATGAAAAATACTGTGTCGACACCGGTGAGGTTTCGGTTCATCTGTGCCATTGGTATTTCGTATTCATAGTCAAGTGCGGAGCGCAACCCCTTGACTATCACACCAATATTATGTTCGGTGGTGTAATTAACCAGCAGGCCAGACCACCAATCCACGCGAAGGTTGGGGATTTCCGTTGTTGCAGAGCGCACCAACTCCAGCCGCTCATCGATACTGAATAGTCCTGAATTTTTGTTGGGATTGCCGGTAACAAGTACAACAACTTCATCGAATTGCGCGGCCGCACGTCGAAAAATATCGAGGTGGCCCATGGTCACTGGGTCAAACGACCCTGGGCATACAGCGCGGTGAACGGTGGGAGTAACTGGAGTTTCCATATGGTGTTCCTTTAGCTAAAACTGACGGCGCCGTCTACTTCGTCCCGGTGAAATACCGCCATGTCCATTCGGGCAATACCAAAGGTGCGTTTCTTTAACTTTTGGGTGGTCGGAACAAACCCGGCAGGCCACTCGGTGGGCGCCGAATCACGGTGGCGTTCGATGACGACAGCCGCGCCGTCGACAAGCACTGGGATTAGGGCGTGAAGCATTTCTATGATCGCGGAATCGGCAAGATCGTAAGGCGGATCGGCAAGTACCATATCGAAATGTTCTTTCGGAGCTTGAGCGAGATATGTCGATGCCCGCATTTCCTCAATACGTACATTCGGATGCCCCACCACGGAACAGTTATGGCGAATCACTTCGCACGTCTTCGGGTTGGATTCCACTAAGACGACCTCAGCAGCGCCCCGCGACGCAGCCTCCAATCCAAGCGCACCCGAGCCAGCAAATAAGTCGAGAACGACAGCGTCTTGAAAGCCAAAACGTACCTGGAGGGAAGAAAAAAGGCCTTCCCGTGCCCGGTCAGAGGTGGGACGGGTACCCTCAGGTGGAACTTTGATCTTTCGTCCGCGTGCTTCGCCAGAGATGATTCGAGTCATTCCCATAGTTTTATGCATTAGCCTTCCGTCAAGATGAGTAATTCTGCCCCACCGATCACATCGCCAAAATCTGATACACACAGTTTGGATACGATTCCGGGGCCGGGAGCAAGCACTGGCGCTTCTAGTTTTACGGCCTCTACGCTGGCAATTTCTTGACCAGTGGCAACTTTGTCACCCTCGGCCACCTTGAAATGAACAATGCCAGCAAATGGCGCACAGATTTTCATGGCACTACCTTATCAAACTCCTAGGCTACGACTTATCCAAGTAGTCCTGTGCCTTGTCATCTATACCGGCGACAAGCTGCTTAGCCAGGTTCGGATCCTCTGTAACAATGACTTTTGCGTCAGCATTCGCCCGTTCAATCCATTTGATATCGCGAACAAGATTCAGATATTTCACTTTTCGCCTGTTGCCTGATTGGGTTGTACCTAGCACGTCGCCTTCTTGGCGGTAAAGCAAATCAATATCAGCAACTTCAAAGCCGTCGGTGGTTTGGGCCATGTGGCGCAGCCGCAGGTCGGCAGGACTGTCTTTGTCGCTAGCGTGGTGGAAAAAGCAGATAGATTCGTTGCCACCACGCCCCACACGGCCGCGCAATTGGTGTAGCTGGGATACTCCGAAATTTTCGGCTTCTCGGACCAGCATCACCGTGGCGTTGGGTACGTCAATGCCAACCTCAATGACGGTGGTCGCGAATAGAATATCAATCTCGTGGCTAGCGAATTGCCCCATTACTTTGTCTTTATCATCTGGGTGCATCTGCCCATGCAGCATACCCACCCGATGGTTTTTAAACACACCATAGCCCCAGTCTTGGTAAAGATCTTCTACCCCGCCTTCTTCGGAGATTCGAGGACAAACAATATAGACCTGGTGTCCACTGATCACTTCTTCTTCAATCACTTCAAACACCCGCGCCACATATTTTGGTAGGTACTCAGGCACAACGAAGCTTTTAATCGGGCGCCGCCCACCAGGAAGTTCTTTAAGAATGGAGTGATGTAAATCGCCGAAGAATGTCATCGCAACGGTGCGTGGTATTGGAGTTGCCGTCATGACTAACAGGTGCGGTGTCTTACCGTCTTTGCCTTTGCCGCGAAGATTATCGCGCTGCTCCACACCGAACCGGTGTTGTTCATCAACCACACACAGGCCGAGATTGAAAAACTCAACGGTGTCTTGAATGAGCGCGTGAGTTCCGACCACAATGTCGGCATCACCTGAGACTATCTTTAACAGCGCTTCTTTCTTTTTAGCTACAGGCAACGAACCGGTGAGCACGACAACTTCGCAACCAATGTCCGCATGCTGCAGTAATTCGGTCAAGCTACGGCCGTGTTGATGCGCCAGCACTTCAGTGGGGGCAAGTAACGCGCATTGCGCTCCGTTTTCCACCGCTTGCAGCATCGCTACCAAAGACACGACGGTTTTCCCGGAGCCCACTTCGCCTTGTAGAAGCCGTTGCATGGGATGGGTCTGCGAAAGATCCTCGGCGATTTCCCACATCACACGTTTTTGACCACCTGTGAGTTCGTAGGGTAGGTGGGACATGAGTTTCTTCGCCGACCCGTTGGTGATTGGAGGTAGCGCGACAGCAGTTTTTGATTCCGCGTCTTGCCTACGCAATTCCATAACAAGCGCTAAGGTCAATGCCTCATCGTAAATGAGTCGATTGCGATACATCTCGACGTTTCCGCCACCATCTTGGTGGATTCCTCTTAAGGTGGCGTCGAAATTTGGAAGATCATGTGGGGCAAATCTGCCCAGCGGATCAGGGATCGCTTCAGTCTTGCGCAGTACTTCGTGGATGGCGCCGAGGATACGCCAGGTTGGCATTGACGATTTGGCCGGATAAATCGGAATGCTATCGAGGTTTTCCAATAGCTGCGTCACGTCGCCATCTTCGCTATACGCTTGCAGGCTGCGAAGCGCTGCGGTTCCTTTCGTACGGTTACCGTGACCAGGTTCGGGCAGCACGATAAATTCCGGGTGTTGCAGGCCCGGCTGGCCCCGGAAAAATTTGACTTTTCCAGTAAAAATGGCCGGCACACCGACCTGGAGTAGCCGTTTGACCCAGGCAGCGTTGAAAAACGAGGCGTTAATTGTTCCTTCCGGTGTTGCAATAGCAACGGTTGTTACCTCGCCACGTTGGGTGGATCGGGATTGGACACGTGCCACAGTGCCAAGACAGGTAATAATGTCGCCTGCAGTGCAGTGCAGTGCTCCTACTCCCTGACCTTGGTGGGCATAGGTTCGCGGATGATGGGCAAGTAATTCAGATGCAGTTGTATACCCCAGTGCTTTTGCAATAGCCTTGGCTTCTTTAGCAGGAAGTAGTGTTGCAAGTGCGCGGTCATCAGTCCAACCCAGCATGATTTATTCCACCCCGATCTCAATAAGCACACCTAACCCCTGGACTCGGTAACAAACGACATCAATGCCGAGTTCGGCGATCAATTCCGACTCGTTGAAATCTGCCGCAGCGGTGTCGTCGACAAGCACCGTAATTTGTTCAGCCGCCGCACTGTTTCGGGCGCAGGTTGCCACTAAGCTTTTCGACGCTGAAACCGCCGCATTGGTGAGGGTTTCTGTGACCGTGCGGACTTCACTTTCGATCCGCACGACAAGTCCATCATGTGCCTTTTCAATGACAGCGGTCTGAATATCCGCCACCGTTTCCCCCATTACATACGCATCGACCGCCAGGGGTTGGTGTGGATCATGGACGGCAAGCGCAACCAAACCCTTAAGGAGGGATCCGGTACGCAAAATTGTGATCGATGTGTCGAAGGCGTGGCTGGATTTTTCCACGCTTATAAGCTCAGTTTTACTAAGTAGTCCGTTAGGCAACAGGATTACCTCATCGCTGCCTGCGGCCCAGACAGCTGCAGCAATGGTGGTGACAATATCACTGGTATCGGTTTCCCGCTCCACCACCATCGCACCTGCTTCTTCGTAGAGATCAGCAAGGGCACCGGCTGGTGCCACCGCGATTACATGCCGCTTAACGTCGTAGGAGGCAGATTGCTGTTTAGGGGTTGGCAGTACCTCAAAATGCAAATTCGATACTCTACCAAGCTGATACGCCAATTCGACAATCGCCGCCGCGCTCGTGGTGTGGATATGAACCGTGCCAGAGGTTTCGGAAATCGGTGCAATTATCAGACTGTCACCGGAATCTTTCAATGCATGACGAATTTCCTCAAGATTGGCATTCTCAATGAAAAACATCACTTCCATGTATTGCCCGGCGCGATAATCTGCGGTTTGCTGAGGGTGTTCTTGAGAGCGCTGTGGTTTTGAATCTTTTGCTTCGGTGCGTTGTGCTGCCTGTTTGGCGGTTTGGACGTGTGTAGCGGGGTTTTTGGTTGTTGGGTTGCCGGGCTGGGGTTTTCGTTCCTTGTTGGTGTTGTCGTGGTAGGGCGAGTTGGTGGATTTTGTTGGCAGGTTGTCGTCGGTGGTCGTGGTTTTTTCTGGTGTTCTGGTCGCAGGTGGTGTTGTAGTCGTGTGGGTGGGTGCAACTGTGACTACCTGCGGTGTGTTGTTGGAGTTGTTGGTCAGTAATGTTGCTAGTTCTCCAGGTTGACCGAATTCGCGGTGGCGTGGTGTGCTGCGTGTGTGGTGCCCTACTACCCCGACAATCCGGGCGTTAGTTAATTGGCCCAGCATGTAAATGCTGCTTGGGTGGTGAGAGTTTATTGATTGTGGGGTGTGGGTGGGTTCTGGTGTTGGTGGTTTGGTTGCGGTGGGATGGTTTTTTCGGGCGGTTGTGGTTTCGGTGTGTGGGGTGTGGGTGGTGGTTAGTTCCGCTCGTAGTGATTCCAGTAGTACGACGAGCCCTTTTCCTCCAGCGTCGACTACACCTGCTTCGCGCAGGGCAGGTAGTTGGGAGGGGGTTTTGGCAAGTGCGGTTTGTGCGGCGGCGGTTGCTTGGGTTACGACGTCGCTTAGCCGTGGGCTGGTGGATTGTTGTGCTGCGATGGCGGCGGCACGCAGTACGGTGATGACGGTTCCTTCAACTGGCTCGGTTATGGCCTTGCGAACGAATGAATTGGCGGTGTCTAATGCTTTGATCACGCAGGCCCCGTCGATGCGTCCGTGGGTGACGGCTTGTGCTAGTCCGCGTAGGACTTGGCTGAGTACTACCCCGGAGTTGCCGCGTGCGCCTTTGACTGAGCCAACGGCTAGCGCGGAGGCGACTGCGGTGACGTCGGCAAGCGATGTGTCATCGAGTTTTTCTACTTCGGCCAGTGCGGTCTCCATGGTGTGGGCCATGTTGGAGCCAGTGTCGGCGTCGGGTACGGGGAAAACGTTGAGTTTATTGATCTCAGATCGGCGGGCAACCAATTCGGATACGGCCCGTTTGGCCCAGCGGTGTAGTCCGGGGCCGTCTAGATACTCAACGTTTGCCATAGAAAGTTATTTTACAGTTGCCACTGAACTGGTGAGGCCCCCATTTCGGTGAGGTATTGGTTGGTGTTACTAAATGGTTTGGAGCCGAAGAAGCCCCGGCTTGCTGAAAGCGGTGAGGGGTGTGGAGATTGTATTATCCGCACGCGTGATGAGGCCGCCAGGGCTGGTGCCAGGCTCTGGGCGTCTTTGCCCCATAGGATGGCAACTAGTGGTGTGTTGCGTGATACTAGTCCGTCAATCACGGTGTCTGTTATTTTTTCCCAGCCTTTATTGCGGTGACTGCCTGCTTGTTTAGCGCCGCCGCGTACTGATAGGACGCGGTTTAAGAGCATGACACCTTGGTTGCTCCAGCCGCTTAAGTCACCGTTGTTTGGGCGGGGCACCCCTAGGTCGGATTCTAATTCTTTGAAGATATTGATGAGGCTTTTGGCCAGGGGGCGTACGTCTGGTTTGAGTGAAAATGACAATCCCATGGCGTGTCCCGGTGTTGGGTAGGGGTCTTGTCCGACGATAAGAACCTTGACTTCTTCGAATGGTTGGCGGAATGCGCGCCACCGATCGGCTTCGGGTGGGAATACGTCGATTCCGGCGCTGGCTTCAGCGGCGAGGAACTCCCCTATCTTGTTGATATCGTCGGCAACAGGTTCGAGGATTTTCTGCCAGCTGGGATGGATTTCAAGTGTTTCGAAGTATTTGCCAGCGGCGGCGTGCAGCATCACTGGTGATAGGCTAGCTGCTTCCTGTGGCGATAAGTGGGTATCGGTTTCGCCAAATGGAACGTTATTGGTTGGAATAGATGCGTTTGTGTTCATTAAAAACTTCCCCAACCGCTGGTGTACAGCGGTGTTTTATTGTCGACGGTTGTTTCTCCCATTGAATTATGACGTACTACGGTCCCAATTTCTCGAAAACCGGTGGGCGCTGGCCCAAAAGTTGTGCCGATGAGTGTGTGGTCCTCCCCACCGGCCAAAACAAATTGCCATGGGTCGATGTCGAGTAATTCGGCAGCCTCAATAATCAAGGGGTTAGGTGTAATGGCTGTTGAGTGTAGGTTGATTGTGACACCGGATTTTTTTGCCATGGTGTGGACGTCGTGAATGAGTCCATCAGAATTGTCGGTCATTGCGGTTACTCCTGCTGAGCGCGCTACGAAGCCGCGGCCTGGTGGAACGGTGGCCGCGCAGTGGGCTTGGATGAGCGAGTCGAATTTTGCTGGCACGCCACTGCGACCGAAGCGATTTAATAAGGCGTAGCCTGCTGCTGATTCCCCAATGTCGCCGGTGGCAACCACTGCTTGGCCGGGTCGTGCGTGATCGAGCCGAAGCGCCGGAAGTGATCCACCTAGTTGGCCGATTCCGGTGATGGAGATAACGATGCTGTCGCCGTCGGTGACGTCGCCGCCTACGAGTTCACCACCGTAATCATCCATGCGTTCTGCGATTCCGCGGGCTAGTTCGCTGACGAAATCGAGTCGGGTGTAGCTGGGGATGGAAAGGGCAAGCAGGACTGCGACGGGTCTGGCGCCCATTGCTTCCACATCGGCGAAGTTTTGGGTTATCGCTTTCCTGCCGATCTCTGCTGGGCTGGACCAATCGCGCCTGAAGTGGCGTCCTTCGACTAACATGTCGGTGGATATAACCGGCCGGGAATTGGGTGCTAGGTAGTCTAGTACAGCGGCGTCGTCACCGTTTCGGGTACATGGCGCTTGCTTGATGATGGCTTCTATGACGGCCTGCTCGCCGACTTCCGCGCAGGTGGGTTTTTTGGTTTTAACGATGCGCACCACTAATTTGATTACTTTCTTAAGATGGGTTCTTCCATCCCTCATTATTACTGATAGGTCGACTTAGTTCCCAGCAGACGATGGAGTGTTTTCTTTTCGCTGCGGTTTGTGGAGTGGTTACCGATTACACTCATACTCTATGAGCACTGAGGATTCTTCGTTTAACAAAACCCCCATCATTATTGCCCTCATTCTCGGGCTGTTATTGGTGGTTGGTGTATTAGTTGGCGCCAAGGTGGTTTTCGATAAGGCGGCATTGCAGCCGGTAGCGATGGCTACGTTGGATACACCGGAGGCAGCATCCGAAGAATGCGCTCAGTTTGTAGCGGCGCTTCCAGATACAGTTGTCGGCCATCGTCGGGTTGGTATTGCGCCTCCGGTTCCTCCTGGGGCGGCGGCTTGGAAGTCGTCGTCTGTGGAGCAGGTTACGGTGCGGTGTGGGGTGCAGTTGCCGTTCCAGTACACCGCGTTATCTACGCTTGACGACGTCGCAGGCACGTCATGGCTCACCGTTGTTGACGCCACCCCAGGTTCGTCGATGCGCACGATGTATGCGGTTAATCGGAATAAGGTTATCGCGGTCACCACCGATGCTCAGGGGTTGGGATCGTATTCTCCTGCTGATATAGCCGCCGACTTGGCACCAGCTATTGAGATATTAGCGACCTCCTCACCGTCGCCGCATCCGATTCCGCTTTCGTCACTTGATAGTGATCCGGCAGCTGCACAACAGTGCGCTGATCTTTTTTCTGATCTTCCGGAGTCGATTGGCACTGAAACCCGTTATACTCGCGTGACGGATATTTCACTACCCGATCACATGGCAGCGTGGCGGGCGCGCGATCATGAACCCATCGTTTTGCGCTGTGGGGTTGGTTTTCCCGAAAACTATGCGGCGGGCGCGCGCCTGCACCAAGTCAATGAACTCGCATGGTTTGAAGATACGGTACTTGGCAATGGCACCACTGCTGCCACCTGGTATCCGGTGGGGCGAGACATTAACATCGCGGTTTCCATGCCTCAAGCCATCGGCAATCCTGCTTTAGTGAGTTTGGGTGAAGTGATAGTCACACACACCCGGGAAAGTCAGCAATAGCCGGGTTGGGGTTCAGCTCACCGCTGCCTGTACCTGATGGGTTTACGCCTGGATGCCGGGTTGGAAGTAAGCGACCTGGATTTCGCATACTTTCAGTACTACGGCTCACACACTCCTGTCGCTGCGCTTGTCGACGTTTTCCGACGTCGACAAGCTACCCGCTAGTGTTCGCCTAACGTTAGTGCACGCTGGATCAAGGTATCTAGGAGCTCCTCGTAACTTATTCCGGTTGCGGCAAAAACCTGCGGGTACATCGAGATTGGAGTAAAACCAGGCATGGTGTTTATTTCATTTAAGACTGGGCCTGCCGCAGTGACGAAGAAATCCACCCGGGCCAAACTTACACAGTTAAGCGCCTTGAATGCCTCCAATGCCAACGATTGGATAAGGGTGGTTGTCGCTTCATCAAGAGGCGCCGGAATGAGGGCTGTAACAACATCGTCCAGGTATTTAGTGTCAAAACCGTAAAAACCTTCATCACCGGAATTGGTATCAACCAATTGGGCGGGAACAGAGGTAACCAGCGTTCCATCAGAACGTTCCAAAACACCACATTCAACTTCGGAGCCAACGATTTCTGATTCGACGATGACCTTCGTGTCGTACCTGCGGGCTTCTGTGACTGCGGCATCGAAATCTTCCCAATTGGTTACTCGGGAAATTCCGATGGAAGAACCACCCCGGGCCGGTTTAACAAATACTGGCAAACCCAGCATGTTCCTATCCGCTTGGGTTAATTGCTCCTCACCGCGCAAGATCACTTCTTTTCCAACCGGCAACCCTTCAGCCGCCAATAGTTTCTTCGTATATTCCTTGTCCATGCCACAGGCTGAAGAAAGTACCCCGGATCCGACATAGGGAATGCCTGAAAGTTCAAGCATGCCTTGGATTGTTCCGTCTTCGCCGTAAAGGCCGTGCAGAACAGGGAAAATCACGTCAACTTCCGCATAGATGGTGCCGTCGATATAGCGGAACTGGCCTTTGGTTTTGGGCTCGATCGATAGAAATACTTCTTGTTTTAATTCCACCTCAGGCATGACCCGGTCTTTGGTTTTGAGCTTTTCTAAGTCTGACTCGCCTACCGTCCAGGTTCCGTCATGGGTGATACCGATGGGAAAAACTTCGTAAACCTCAGGGTCGAGGTGCGCCATGATCGCACCTGCAGATACGCAAGATACCGAGTGTTCGGAGCTGCGACCGCCGTAGATTACGGCTATTTTAATGCGGTTTTTGGTTGGTTGAGAAGAATCAGAAAGTAGGCTCATGCCGATCTACTTTACTATCCAATGTGGTTATTCCGATTTCTTCGTCCGCCCCATCAAAGCAGCTACCATGTCGTCAACGGCAAGCCCCTTGTGACACACCCCATATACCGCCTGTGTAATGGGCATTTCAACACCGAGACTAGTAGCTAATTCAAAGATTGAGGCAGAAGACGTTACCCCCTCCGCCACCTGTCCGTGGGTAGCTTGCCTGGCTTGGTCAAGGGTGCCGCCTTGGCCGAGCCTATGCCCGAAACTCCGGTTACGTGACAACGGCGACGAACAAGTCGCCACCAAATCCCCAAGGCCTGCGAGTCCTGCAAAGGTACGGGGGTCAGCGCCCATAGCGACTCCGAGTCGGGTGATTTCCGCCAACCCCCGAGTGATAACGGATGCCAAGGTGTTCTCCCCCAGCCCTCGACCAGAGGCCATGCCACACGCCAAGGCGATGACGTTTTTGCATGCGCCACCAATCTCACAACCTACGACATCGGTATTGGTATAGGGACGAAAGTATGGCGCACCCACAGCTTGCTGCACCAACTGTGCGCGTTTTTCATCGGGACAGGCTATGACGGTGGCTGCTGGTTGTTGCTCGGCTATTTCGCGGGCAAGGTTTGGGCCAGACAAAACCGCAATCCGATCTTTTTCAATTCCCGCTACCTCTCCAATCAACTCACTCATCCGCAAATAAGTACCCTTTTCTATACCTTTGGCTAGGCTGACAACCGTTGCGGTGTGTGGGATAGATGTAGCCCACAAGGTGAGGTTGTTTCTTAAAGTCTGGCTAGGCACAGCAAGCACCACAATATCGGCGCCTTGAAGCGCTTGCTGATAGTCGGCTGTTGCAGTGAGGTTAGCAGGCAGTGCGATATCAGTGAGGTAGTCAGGGTTGCGGTGATTGCGG
Organism: Corynebacterium mustelae; assembly: GCF_001020985.1. Classification (NCBI taxonomy): domain Bacteria; kingdom Bacillati; phylum Actinomycetota; class Actinomycetes; order Mycobacteriales; family Corynebacteriaceae; genus Corynebacterium; species Corynebacterium mustelae. The sequence goes on along the minus strand of NZ_CP011542.1, from coordinate 1,541,416 downwards.
TTAATTAAGTCAGCTACCTCTTCACGCCGGGCCCACAAGACGACGTTACTTCCGGCATCGGCAAATACTTTGGCCAGTGTTGTTCCCCATGAACCAGCTCCCATTACCGCTACTGTTGCCATGTTTTCCTCCGCACCAATCAAGTGTGTAACTGTTTGTATCCGGGTTACCGTCGAGTATTCCGTCTTACCTTACCTAAGGATACTTCTCGGTTTTTAAGATTCATCTTTGTTACCTGCAAATGATCTTAATATGCGGTGTTCTAGCAGGAACCTCTAGTGTTATCTTTTGATAAGCACTTTCGCAAAAGAGGACAATCACACCACCATGACTGATGTAACAAAACAACCACCCACCCCCCAATCACTTCCAGCAACACCACAAACAGGCGAATTTCTAAGCGGAAGGTTTCAGGAAATTCCAGCCGACGTTTCCGTCGGTATCCACCACCCGGTGTTTGCCGCTGGTGCAGTACTGTGGCGCCACAATGACGCGGATGAAATAGAGTTTGCGTGCATTCATCGGCCGTTTTACGACGACTGGTCATTGGCGAAAGGCAAAGTCGATCCGGGTGAATCCTTGCCAGTGGCTGCGGTTCGAGAGATCACTGAGGAAACCGGATACCACATCCAATTGGGAAAACTATTAGGTCGAGTCACCTACCCGGTACGAAACAGAACCAAGGTAGTGTACTACTGGGTCAGCGAAGTACTCGGTGGTGAATTTCACCCCAACGATGAAGTCGATGAAATTCGGTGGCTGCCGCTTGATACGGCACGGGAATTGCTCACTTATCCAGCCGATAAGCAGGTACTCGATAAAGCTGCGAAACGCTGTATGACACCAACCACCGCACGCATCATACTGGTCCGGCACGCAAAAGCCCACTCCCGCAATATCTGGACCGATGACGACCACCTGCGTCCTCTGACCAAAAAGGGAAAACGCCAGGCACATTTCCTCGCCCCGCTGGTGGCCACGTATCGCCCCGATCGGGTGTTTTCCGCCCCGCCGGTTCGCTGTATTGACACCGCCGCTGCAATCGCAGACCACATCAACCTAACTCCTACTATCGCCCCGGAGGCTGGCGACGATGCATGGATTACCTCGCTTGTACAGTGCCAACAATGGTTTAGCGACATTATTAACTCTGGTGGCACCAGTGTTGTGGTTTCCCAAGGGCTATTAATCCCCGATCTAGTCGCGTGGCTGTCAGCTACTGGTACCTTGCCGATGGATTCATTTCCCGCGAAGAAAGCCAGTGTGTGGGTATTGTCCTTTTCTGATGGGGCGTTAACCGGCGCAGACTACTTCGCCACGCCGCTTCCGATACGGGAATAACACTTACGCAAAACCGCGCAATGTAACCCACACATTTTGTTACCATCTTGGAAATATGCCCCGCCTTACCACCCTTTCTGAGTCAATTGTCCCCTACCCAGAGCCACAATCCGTATTTGTTGGTTCCGAAGAGGACATCGCCCAGGCAGCAAAAATTCTGCTTCCCTTGCTGTCCATCGATCTATCCGCAGTTGACCCGGAGCTATCCGGGACCGTCCATTTGGTGTGCCCCGTTGAGCACAACGGGGCATCCCTCCTCGGCGAGGGTACGGAAAAGTATCACAGTACCTACGCGTGTACGAACTGGATTGGGTTTCGCCTCACCGACGACAACCGATATGAGTTTCTCGGCGACTGGCGCTACTTCCACTCCCTAAATCCGGAATCCCCGATTGCCCGCGATCCGGGTTTCGTGGGGTTCACAAAAGAATCGCAGAAAAGCTACCAAAAGCACAAGCAGTTCTACCACAAACACGGCGTACTGGGCCGCCGTGTTTTCGGCAAACCGTTCGGCCTTAAACATTCCCGTACCAATCCGTTGCCGTTTCTCGACGTTTGGCACGAACCGCCATGTGTGGGGAACTGGCAGTATGCGGGCTCCTTCCCTACAAGCGACATAACCGTAGACACGGAATCAGGTACCGAAACCGCAACGTTCCCAATTACCGACGATGGTCGCCCATTTCGCTTCATCGGCGCAGTCCCCGGCTACAACTATTTTGATTTTGGCCCCGATGCGATCTTGCTATTTTTCGACCCTCAAACCCGCATCGCACTTTTAACCTTCGATTGGACCTAACACTCAGATGCCAGCTGTTTACAATCTCGAATCACACCTGCACCCGTTTCCGAATCCACAGGACGTTTTCGCAGGTTCCGATGCCGACATTGCGTGCGCCGGGCGGGTGCTTCTCCCGCTGATATCAATAGACCTACGTGCTATCGATTCGGAGCTTCCCCAAACCGTGCATCTGCTTAGTCCTGTTGAACCGGAATGGGGCGAATTGGGTGAGTCAACCCAGCAGCACCACACCAAATACGGTTGCCAAAATTGGTTGGGTTTCAAACTTGACAGCGATAATCGCTACGAGTTTTTGGGAGACTGGCGACTATTTGAGGTTTATAGCCCCGACGCGGACATCGCCGAAAACCCCGACTTAGCTGATTTATACGACGATGTCCACGAAAGCTACCGTGCCCGCAAAACCTACTTTGAGTCCTTCGGCACACTCACTTACATAAACACTGTTGCCGAAGCTGCACATGAACAGCATGATCTCAACCCACCCGCATGGCTCGACATGTGGGCGGAGGAACCAGGGGGTGGCAATTGGACCATCAACGAGGAGTTTCCCACCGTAACCATTCCTGCTAATAATCCAGCCGCCGACGAGTGGCCCACCCATACCTATCCAGTTACCGAAGATGGTCGCCGGTTTCGATTCATCGCCGCAGTAGCAGGCAGCAATTATTCCTGCCACGGTGCCGATGCGGTCTTATTATTCTTCGATCCAGAAACATCCATCGCCCTGTTAACCTTCGATTGGATGTAGTTTCGTGCTTTTCGACGCCACAAACGGCCGCCCGAACCTAAACTTCACTGACTAAATGTGTGGAACTAACCCACCCACCTAGATCGCCGAGCATTACGAAGCGTTCCGGTATTTCGCGAATTGCGCGAATGCATAGAGAGTGATCCCGCGGCGATTGGACTATCGTTTCTTCCGTCAGTTCACAATGCGAGGCGTTTTTGTTTGCCGTTCCTGTGGCTCACCGCCGTCGTTTGTTGCGCCTGTTGTGTACGCTGTGTGGATTCCGCTTCTCCAGGGTGAAATATCTGTTATTCCTGTTCGAAGGCTTCGTTGTGAGCGTCCGAGTTTTCACCAAAGACTTCCACGATGCGTGTGGCGAAGTGATGTAATTCCGCAGGATCATGATTGAGATCGCTAAGTGCGGTCAGAATCCTCGCAGCAGATTCCCCATCTTCGGCCTCGATATACTGCTCACAGGCGCTGATCAAGCACTGTTTCTGGGCGTGTGTATCGCCGAAGCTGCGGTGTAGGGCGGCTCGATCCTCATTCGCGACAGCACTAAAGAGGACTGCATCAAGGTACTTAGTAATGATCGCTTCCGCTTCATCCACCAATGCAAGACCGCGGTGATAGTTCTGCTGTGTGAGATGCGGGTCGCGGGCACGAAATTGGGCGAAGTCCTTCAGCTGTTCGTACAAGGAAAGTTCGTCAAGGTTCTTCTCTTCGTCTGTGAGGGCGCTGATGTGGCGTCGAAAAGCTGCGCAGGAATTATCCGCTTCCGCGTACGCTCGGGGGAAGTCTCCAGCATCAGCAAACCACCCCGCAGCAAGCTCGAAAGCTAGCGCTGTAAATCGATCGTTTGTGGTGGTGTGCGCAAGTTCCACCATCTCTGAAGCGGCATCAGGTTCCCCGCGCGCAACAATAGTTGCGCAGTCGAGGAGGAAGGTGTCGCAGCGCCCGGTTAGCGCGGGGCGGTGAGTGTCGATGAGTTTCAGGGCTGCGTCACGGTAATCTGTGAAGCGGCCGATGTTCGCGAAATGCTCAAGGGCTTCGCACACTACTTGGGGAAGGTCCAGCTCACAGCCTATCTGGTATAGTTCGTGTGCTGCGTCCCACGCCGCTTCGTAATCGTCTTCGTCGTATTTTTGTTGGGCGAGTTGGTCCAGCACGTGGATGCGCACGCTTTCGGGTTCTGCGGTGGGCAAAGCTAGTACCGCTGCGGCTTCAGTTTCACCCTCAAAGTATGCAATCGCAGCCCTCCTGCCAGCATCGTCGCCCACGGGTCTGGCGTCTTCGGCCCACAGTGGTGCGCCCGCGCGTAGATCCGCGAGGGTGGGCAATTTTAGCTTTTCGACGCTCACTCCTACTCCTCCTTGAACTATTTACGTTTCGAGGTCGGTGTATGTGCCTTTAAGTGCGGTGTTTGTGGTGATCTGCGAACATCCCTCTACAGTGGCTTTGCCCTCCACCTGGGCACCGATTATCAGGCATTCTCCGCTCATTGTTATCTGCCCACTTAGATGTGCGCCTCGATACATGCGGGTATTCCCACTGACATGACACGACCCGTAGACGAAACTATCGAAGATTAGCGCATTCCCCGATACTTCTGCGTTCTCACCCACCTCAGCCAAGCCGTCGAGGAAAGCTTTCCCTGAAACCTCCGCGTTATCGCACACGATTGCATGCCCTGCGATATGCGCATCTCCACGCACACACGCAGTGTCTCGAACGCGTGCGTCTTCTGTGATGGAGGCGTTTTCTAAGAGCATGGCTTCTCCATCAAGCCGTGCCGTTCCAGTAACTCTCGGCTCCCCCTCTGGGGTGTGGGTGCCGGGCATCCAACCGCCCATAAGACCGCTATCTCGCCACCGGACTCGGTACACCACAGTGCCGTCGTCCAAGGTTTTTGTCGTGTCGGTGAGCTCATACCCAAGCGTTGGGTTTTCGTACTCCGCGATCTGCTGCGCAATATGGGCACGTGCCGCTTCAAGCTGCGCACACATGGGCTGATCCCAGCCATATTTTTTGAGAAGCTCAACAAACTCCGCCACATCAGTACTATGCGTACCTTCAAGGTTCCGGAAAAAGTCAAGGCGAACCTCCGGCTCATCCTTGTGATTGCGGTAGACGTGAACTCTCGTCCACTCAGGGCTTAGCGGTGTAAACGTGATGTAATCGCTTAACTGTTTAATCACCGCGTTTCCCCCAATCACCGACCCCACTCGCGGCTGAGAATACACCTTCGCATCACCTTCGACCACCACTTCGTTGAGCCTGGACGCTAACACCACCGCATTATCACGAACCTTGCTGTCGGCGATCGTCCCATACGATTCCACCCACGCATTTCCGGAAATGTGGCTACTATACACGGAAACATAGCCCATGACCTGTGCATTGCCACTGATGATACTTCCCTCGTCGATTCGCGCATCAATAACCGTGGCGTTGTCACACACCCGTGACCGCAACCCATTGGTGCTCAAGACCTCCGCTTCGCCGGAAACCTGGGCATGACCGGCAACTGTTGCGCCGTCGATAAGCGAATTACCTGAAACGCGCGCACGGTTTTTAATTACGGATTTCCCGCACACTCGTGCGTGCCCCTCTATAAGTGCATGCCCGCTTATTTTCGCCCGCCCAAAGACCTGTGCATTCCCTGTAACCACGGCATGCCCCGTGACCCGCGCCTGGTCAAAAACCTGTGCGTCGGCGAAAACCCACGCGCCCTCCCCAATTCGCGGTTTCCCATTAGCCGTATGCGTGGAACTCACCCACCCACCCAGCTCACCGCACACAATGCTGTGCTCTGGGATGCTACGAGCAGCACGAATACGATACAGTGTCACGTCGTGGGAATTAATGCGGGTTTCCCCAGTGAGTTCAAAGTGCACGGTTTTGCTTCCTACCTGCGTAAATTATCGCGTTAGATTGTAACACCCGTGTTTTTTCGCTGCACGAAATCGCACGACGTAACGATAGATTTTTATACAAAGAAAATACATACGAATATATCGCCAATACACAGCGCTGACATGTCCACAAAAGAAAACGCACACGGTTTCGATTTCGCAATTAACCCGCCACGCAGTAGCATAAAAACCACAAGGTATTGAATTTGCTACATAAGTTGTGCGCAATGCTATATCTTTCAAAGCGACCGCGTCTGCGCATCCTCGGTAGCTGCCACTACCCCTACGGTGCCTCACGGTTGCACCCGCATCGAAATGGAAAACTGCCTGACATCCAGCGCCGTCCCCCATACATCCACAAAGGTGGACGGCGCTTTCCACACCACCTCGCCCCACCATCCACTTCCGTCACACTGGACGGGGGTACCAACCGCCACCGATCAGCTGTGAAGTTTTTGCACTAGTTTTTAAGGTTTTTAAGCGCACACTACACCGCCAACAAGATTCAGCATCTCCTGTTCGCTACACCTGCGCGGCACCAGTTGTTGTCATGACCTACGAATTTTCCCACAAAACCAAAATCAAGACATCAGATCAATTGCCAGCAGTCGCCGCTCGCCAAACCTGTGAAACCTAAAAATCCCGCGCCAACCGCAAGGAAACTTTCAGCCCAATATTTTCTCGTCACAATATGTCGCGGATTACCATAAGCAACGGCAAATAGCCGACCAGCAACTTATACGTTTTTCTGTATTTGGTTAGGAAGAGTCTTTCATACTCATGTTCGCTAAAACCCTGTTAGCAGCCGCAACCGCAACCGCCGTAACTCTCGGCGGTGCCACAATCGCCGCCGCCGAGGATGGCAAATTGGTCATTCATCGAGGTCACGTCGATGTTCTCTACACCGAGCTTGATGGCGACGACCTTAAACTGGGCCTTCAGGAGCGGTTCACCACCGAAAAGGACATCACTCGTGATGCCGAGGACGTAGTTTTTAAGATCACTTCCGATTGGTGGCAAGACCTCACCGGCACGACCGACCAAGATGAAATCTCTGGCCGCGCCGCACTGGCTTCCGAAGTCTGGCATGACGGAAACATCTGGCCGGGTTGGGACAATAATGCACTCAAGGGGAAGGCTGATGAGGTGAGCTACACATTCACCAATATCTCTGGCCCCGGCACGATGTTCGTCTACCAAACCGCCAACAACGGATTAACAGATTACGCCCCGAAGTATTCCGCCGGGAAGATGGCGGCCACCTCCGTTCTTACCGACGGTTCCTTCACCCTGAAATCCGGCGACGTTATGAAAACCGGTGCGGAACATCTTCACATGAACTGGGCTTTCACTTCGCCTGGGACGTATACGGTCACCGCAGTCGCCGAAGCGGGAAACAAGGTGAGCAACCCTGCAACCTACACCTTTGAGGTTGAGGCTGATAACGGTGGTAACGCACAAACCACAGATAAGACTGAAACTAACACCGATGAGAAAACCACAGCCGATAAGCCAAAGGACGACACCAAGAAAGGCTCCGGCAGCAGCAAAATCGGCACCGGTGGCATTGTAGGTATCGTACTTGCAGTCTTGGGTGTGCTCGGCGCAATCATCGCCGCTTTTGCTAACCCCATGATTACTTTTCCCCGCATGTAGCATGACCCCAAAAGCAAACGGTCAGGACACCAGTCTTGACCGTTTTTCCTATTCTTCCCGCAATTTAGAATTGGGTTTGCGCGCAGCGTTTGCTTTTGCGGCAGCGCCTAGCCGTCCATACTTACATTGAGGATGGTGCGCACCGATCCGCTGCAGCTCACATCGATGATGTGGGAATAGTCAAATTCATGCTCGAGATAGGTTAAGGTAATGTCCCCGTACCATTCCCGAATTTCCTCAGGCGCGGTGGGGCGAAGGTGCACTTTCGGTGCCCCAAGTTCTGCTCTCACCCGCTCTTCGGTTACCTCCCAATCAGGCGGATACAGCTCTACGATTGCGGAAATAATGCCTGGTAGGGCTTCGGCGTAGCTGCGTACCGTGTCATTGAACAAGGCAATATCTTCAGGAGCATCCCCTAATTCCCCGACAATGAATTCATAGTCACCCCACACAAGCCGCCGGTCACCCCGTTCATCGGGAGAAATGCTTGCAAGTGCTGCATACGGTTCGGTCATGAAAAACTACTCTACTGCCTACCGATCCCAACTTGCTGCGATTTCGTGTACCCATTGTGCTGCCGATTCACCCAGTTCGTCTGCGTTGATCTGTTCCCACCCGTTTTCTTTGCGCTGCAGGTAGTAGCCGCATCTTCTGCGGATCATACGGATTGTGCCGCGTTCGCTGAAAAGTTCGCGGTAGTCCTCTTTTTCTAGGACGAAAAGTTCTGTCATCTCTCCGCTTACTTCGAGGGATATGTGTGCCTTGATCACGCCGCTGATTCTCCCAGTTCCGCTTAACGTGGCGCGGGCAATGGTGCTCTCTTCTGCCACCGCAATTTCCCCGTTGATGGTGGCTAATGCGGTAATGAAAGGTTCGTGACGCATAGATGTGTCGGGGGTAAGTTCCGCAGGTGTGTGCTCGCCCAGGATGCGACGCCTGGAACCAGCAACAAGTTGACGCATCTCTTCCGCTGTTTCCATATCTGGCATGTGTGCTAAAAGTGTGGTTTCGTCGGCCCCTAAATAGCTGCGATCGGGGTCAAGAATTGCCAGTTCAATCTGGTTTTCTGCGGTGCGAAACATGGTCACGAAATAGGTCGAGCAGAATACTTCACAGTGGTGCGGGGTGAGGATCTGTGCATCAATAACTACTACCCCGTAGGGCAGGTTGGCACGCACGATGCTCTCACCCTCAAGCGTGGCGCCGCGAACCTCCGCGTTGTGAATCTGGCTGGAGTCTTGCACCCAACTATCCCGTACCTTCGCCCTGCCAGTTATTGTGGCGGTGTCGCATAACCAGGAATCGCCCGAAATTTCCGCACGTCCTGTCACTGTGGCGTGGTCGGTCACGGTGGTCTCGTCGCGCAGCTGTGCCCAGCCCGACACTTTCGCGTGTTTTCCCACCTGGCTCGTCCCGGACATGTCGGCAAAGCCGCTGACGGTTGCGTGCCCGCTGACCATCGTGTCCCCGTATACTCGTGCGCACCCTGTGATTGTTGCGTTGTCGGTGACGTTGGCGAAGCCAAATACGCGGGCATATTCTTTCACCCTCGCATCAGCGTCCACCTCCGCCCAGCCGTATACCCGCGCGTGGCCTGCTATCAAGGCGCATCCTGAAATCTGTGCCGCCCCATACACCAACGCATCATCGCAAACTCGCGCGTCACCTGCCACAACAGCATCGTCGGCAACCCAGGCGCGTGGCCCGATCCGCAGTTCGCTTGTCGACGTGTACACGCTGCTCACCCACCCGCCCAGGTCGCCTGCTTTCACGAAGCGTTCGGGTATGTCACGTATCGCCCGGATCCGAAAAACCTTCTCCCCTGTGCACGCTCGTTGGGATTCTTCGGTGAGCTCAAAATGGGCAGCTTCCATTTATAGGTCCCATTCTTTCAGCACGACGGTAATCAACCTCCGCAGGGTTGTGTTCTCCGCGATCGCTAGCTCGCGTAAACCATCAGAATACCTATCCAATAACGTGGGGAATCCTTCCCACAGGTCAGGGTTTTCCTCTTGATACTGTATGGGGTTTTCCGGCAGCAATTCATCCAGGGTGCCTGTTTTTGTTCTCCCGCACGTCCTCGCCATGATGAGGGTAGTTCCGCCTTGTTGGCGGGTGAGAAAAATCTCCGTATTAAACACAGTAGGCCCAAACCGACGATGATCAGTTGTGGAGTTGATACACGCATCGGGGATCTTCCCGACTACTTCGAGGTGAGCCTTTTCGCCCACATAAGAACATCCGGTCAACTCACCACGCCCGAAAACTATCCCGCCATGAACCCGTGAATCACCCGAAACAACTACCTTGTCCAAGACCCTTCCGCACGCATCGACAACAACGTTGTCTCGAATACACGCCTGATCAGCAACGAAAGAATCGCCTGTGATGTAGGCGTTGCCAAGGATCATGGCGTCATCGGCCAACCAAGAATCAGGTCCGATCCGTGGAATCCCTTCGGGTGTGTGGGTGTTAGGCACCCAGCCCCCGAGATCGCCGGCGGATACACACCACACGTCGATATCACGAACCGCGCAAATACGGTACACCGTTGTGCCGTCGTCAAGCGTTTTCGCAATGTCGGTGAGCTCAAAGCACAGCGGTTGCGCAGGTTCTTCAGGAAGATCACGCACTACGCGCCGTTTTGCAATCTTAATATTCTCGCGGAAAGACCTGCCCAAGCCTTGGGAAACGAGGTGCCACTTCAGGTGCCTGACGTCCTGGCTTCGCCCCGCATCAGTCTCGAAAGTTTCAGCCCACACCCCAGCTTTCCCTTTCTGGGTACGAGCAACCGTCACCGCACAATTACGCACCCCCAGTGGTTGGAAAACCTCGCACTGTTCCTCTTTCAGCACTTCTGCGGTTCCCGAAAGAATGGCTCTTTCTGGTAGCGAGGCTGCAACCCGCGCGTTCCCCTCAATGCAGCACCCCGTGAGATCACCACCAGTGACAATGGCGTGTTCGCGGACGGTTGTTTGTCTAAGTTGTGCCGAACCCGAAACTAATGCATCACCGAAGAGAGTTGATCCCAAGAAAAGGGTCGCGTCTTGGTCTACCCTGCTGTTTTCGTGCACCGAGGAATCATAGACGCGAGCATTCCCCGCAATCTGAGCGTTTTCGTATACGTTCGATTCCCCGCCAACCTGTGTTTTTCCGCTCACGTGCGCGTGGTCTGTCACTTCGGTTTTACCGGAAATAGTGGCATCACCGCTAATGCGTGCCTGCCCAGAGATCACAGCGCTATCGTGCACGCGTGCACAGTCTTGCACCACAGCGTCATCGCATACTTGTGCTTTGCCGTGCACCCGCGCTGATCCCGTGACGCGGGCTTGCCCGAAAACAAACGCGTGGTCATACACCAACGCGTTCCCCGCTACGTATGCATCACCAGCAATGATGGCGTCATCGGCAACCCAGGCGTGCGGCCCGATCCGTAGCTCGCTTGTCGACGTGTACACACTGCTCACCCACCCGCCCAGGTCGCCTGCTTTCACGAAGCGTTCGGGTATGTCACGTATCGCTCGGATCCGGAAAACCTTCTCCCCTGTGAAAGCTAGTTTCGATTCCTCCGTCAATTCGAAATGGCACTCAGTCATCTTTATGCGTCCCATTGCTTTAATACGATGGTGATTAATTTCCGTAGCTGCGCGTATTCTTCCATCACTAGGTGTTGAAGCTGCGGTGATTGCTCAGCAAGTAACCCGTGGGTGCCAAACAATTGCCACCAGTCACGTTCGTTGAATTGTGCTGCGACTGGGTTCGCGGGAACAAATTCATCTAGCGATCCTTCATCCCAGACTCCACCCATGGTCACCAGAATCTGCGCCTTATTGTCTCGTTGCCTAGTCAGATAGATCATGGTGTCAGTACTGGTGGGTCCGAACCGACGGTGATCGGTTGTGGAGTTGATCCACGCATCGGGGATGGTGCCCGCAACCTCAATCCCGGCTTCGTTGCCTACATAGGAACGACCGGTCAGCTCACCATCGCCGAGTACTGTTCCGCCTTTCACGCAGGTTTCGTCCGATAGGGTGACGTTGCCGATCGCTCGTCCGCTGTCTTGTACCACGGCGTGGTCTTTGATACACGCATTGTCAAGGGCAATAGATTTGTTTGTGATGTAGGCGCTGCCAAGGATCATGGCATCATCGGCCAGCCAGGATAGAGGTCCGATCCGCAGGATCCCTTCGGGTGTGTGCGTACTGGGCACCCAACCACCCAGGTCGCCTGCGGATACGCACCATTGCTCAATGTCACAGGTCGCGCGAATGCGGTACACCGTTGTGCCGTCGTCAAGCGTTTTCGTAATGTCGGTGAGCTCGAAACACAGCGACGTGTCCTCCTCCACCGCTGGAATATCGCGCATCACCCGCTGTTTGGCCAAGCTAAGACTTTGGCGAAACGGGGCGGCTAGCCCCTGCGCATCAAGATATTTATCCAGATCATCAATGGTTTCTATCTCAGGGTTCAAGGGGTCGAAGTACACTAATGGTTCACCGGCTGCGGTCCGCGCCACCGTTATCGGGCAGTCGGGCACCCCAAGTGGCTGAAAAACTTCGCAGTGACGTGGGCTCAGGATTTCCGTATCCCCACTAAGGTCCGCGTTGTCGGGGACACCGGCAGCAACTTTTGCTTTCCCTTCCACATAGCATTCCGTCAATGGCCCTGCTGTGACCACCGCGTCTTCACTGACGGTTGTATGAAAGAGCACGGCGCTGCCAGTAACATGCGCATTATCTATAGCACGTCCATCACGAAGTAGTGTTCGCCCATCCACACGCGCTTCATCGCTGACGATAGCATCGTCGAGATAAGTATCCCCTGCAACTTGTGCATGTCCAGATAGATACGAGTTCCCTTCAACACGCGCGTTCCCGGCGACCTGCGCTGATTCCAAAACTCGTGAATTCCCAGACACAACGGCATTTTCTGTGATGGCTACTTGGTCGCGAATGTGTGCGGTTTCATTCACCCGCGCCTGATCTTTGACCACCGCGTCACCACTCACCCGCGCCCGCCCATGCACCCGGGCGTATCCACCAATGTGTGCGTTTCCGAAAATTACTGCGCGATCATACACCAACGCATTATCTGCGATAGTAGCGTCACCTGCCACAACAGCATCGCCAGCCACCCACGCCTGCGGCCCGATCCGCAGTGTGCTTGTCGACGTGTACACACTGCTCACCCACCCGCCTAGATCGCCTGCTTTCACGAAACGTTCGGGAATGTCACGTATCGCCCGGATCCGAAACACCAGCTCGCCGGTGGGTGCAAGGCGAGATTCGTGTGTCAGCTCAAAGTGTGGTGTGAGCATCTTAAAGATCCCATTCCTTTAATACTGTGGTGATAAGCCTGCGCAGTACCTGAACCTCATCATCATCTGTTGCTAACAGCTCGTGAAGTGAACCTATGCGTTCGGTTCCATCAACCCGGGCTGTGAAGTGCGCCTTCCCATTCTTTTGCCGAGTGGCACACACAAGCAGCCCAGTGCTGGTGGGGCCAAACCTGCGGTGATCAGTAAAGGAGGTGATCCAGCCGTCGAAAATTGTGCCAGTGATCTCTAAAGTCCCTTCAGCATTCACCCAGGACTGCCCCGCCAATTCCCCACACCCATAGATACAACTGCCCTCAACACGCGAATCCCCCGACACCACAACCTCGCCCACGACACGGCTCCTACTGATGTGGGCTTGATCCTTAATGCACGCTGATTCGCCCACTAAAGAATGGCTCGTGATACTTCCGTTCCCAAGGATCATGGCATCATCACCCAACCACGACTGCCCCGAAATCCTCGGTTTCCCCTGGGGCGAGTGGGTTGAAGGAACCCAACCACCCAAATCCCCCTTCGACACCCACAACAAATCATGGTCACACAGTGACCGTATCCGAAACACCGTGGTGCCGTCGTCAAGCACACGCTTTTCATCGGTGAGCTCGAAGCACAACTCCTCGTCGGGTTCTTCCGCACTCTCACGCAGGACACGCCGCTTGGCAATGCTAAGACTTTCGCGAAACGGCTCGGCCACCCCTTGGGCGTCAAGATGCCGCTCAAGCTCCTCAACTGTCTCGCCCCACCCCTGCTCAGTCTCGAAAGTGCTCACCCACGCCTTGGCTTCACCATGCACGGTGCGTGCCACCGTCACCATGCAGTCATTCCCACCCACCGGCCGGAACACCTCACAGTGTTCAGGAACAAGGATCTGCGCCTCACCGGACAAATCCGCCTTATCGGGAATCGTTGCTTCCACATGGGCTCGCCCCTCAATCCAGCAATTAACTATGGTGCCGTCAGTAATTTTCGCCTCATCACGCACCGTCGTGCCAAAAATACTTGCAGTACCCGTGACCTGCGCCGAGTCGCAAACCGACGAACCGCTGTAAAGACGCGCCTCACCTGCAACCCGTGCCTGACCATACACGTGCGAGCGCTCAAGAAGCGCATCTCCTGTAACCACAGCATCCTCATAAATAAAGGACGTCCCCTTAATGACCGCGTTCTGGCCAACCCAGGCATTATCGGAAACATCTGCCTGACCGGCAATAACAGCGTTCCCCTCAACACACGCCTTGCCGGAAACCACCACTTCATCACTCACACGGGCATGCCCTCGCACCCGCGCGTGATCACATACACGAGCATCCCCATACACCCGCGCATGCCCAGTGATATGAGCGTGCCCACCGATATGTGCATGATCATAGACCAGCGCGTTTCCCACAACCCTCGCCTCACCACTAACAATGGCATCACCGGCAACCCACGCCTTCAGACCGATGCGCAGTTTCCCATCAGCAGTGTGAAGAGAACTAACAAAACCACCCAACTCACCCGCCCTGACATGGCGTTCCGGTATATCACGGGTAGCACGAATCCGATACACCCGCTCACCATTAGGCGCAAAAATCGACTCGCTCGTTAACTCACAATGGCACTTAATCATATTAAGAATCCCACTGCTTCAACACGGTCACAATAAGCTCCCTTAACTGGGCGTATTCTTCCAAAACCAAGGCCTGAACACGCGGCGACTGCCCAACAAGCAAAGGCTGGTCGCCAACTGTTTCCCACCAGTCACGGTTATTCAGCTGATCAAGAATAGGATTTTCAGGCACCATTTCGTCGAGGGTTCCCTCACGCCACACACCAGAAATCCTCGTCGAAAGCTGCGCCCCCTGAGCGCGCCGGGTGAGGAAAACCTCAATCCCAGTACCAAAGAGCGGGCCGAACCTGCGGTGATCCGAATTATCGCGAATCCTCACATCGGTGAGGGTGCCCACAGCCTCGATTTCCACCCCACCTCGCACTGTGGAACTGCCCGCAATAGTTACCGTTCCCGTGACAAAACCACCTATCACTTCAGTGTTATCAGTTAATGTCACGCTTCGTTCCACCCAACCTTCTTCCTTCACCACGGCGTTTCCTTTCATGCAGACATTCCCTGTGGCGCGGCCTTCGCAGGTCAGTATTGCTTCGTCGAGTAGCATCGCCTCATCACCGAGCCACGAATTATCACTAATCCGTGGGATTCCTTGCGAATTATGTGTACTGGGCACCCAGCCGCCTTTATCGCCCTTTGATACATTAAAAAACGGCAGGTCACGGGTAGCCTCAATCCGGTACACAACAGTACCATCGGAAAGGGTTTTCGTTTCATCTGTCAACCGAAAATCCAGGGCTTCCTCCTCCACCACAGGCTGCGCCTTGGCCACACGATTCTTAGCCCACTGAAGTTGCTGCTCAAACAGCTCATCTAACCCTTGAGCTTGTAACTGGTGGATGAGCTGTTCTTTCCCCAACCGGTTGCCGCTGTTATTGGCGTAGTAGGAAATGATGGTAGCGATTTTTCCGTTGGTGGTTTTCGCCACCGTAACAGGACAATCCTCCACTCCCAGGGGGTGAAAAACCACGCACTCCTCAGGGTGGGTGACCACCATTTTCTCGCCAAGGTGCGCACAATCTGGCAAGTTGGCGCTCACCTGGGCATTACCTTCCACACAACAATCCTGCATACGGCCATCGGTGATCCGCGCATGATCATTAATCTCGCCATCAATAATGGCAGCGTCGGTTACAGTAGCTTCACCGGAAACAGCTGTATCACCCATAAGATATGCACTGCCTGCAATTCGTGCCTTATCACAGACGTAGGCATCACCCGAAAGCTGGGCGTGACCCGAAACGTGGGCGTTACCTTCCACCCACGAACCTCCAGAGATGCGCGCGTCTCCTTCGATCACAGCGTCGCCAAAGACCCTCGCGCTTTCTGAAACCACGGCTTGGCCAGCCACCCGGGCCTGGCCAGAAACTTCCGCGTTCTGCCTCACACGTGCGTTGTTCTTCACCACAGTGTTATCAAAAACGCGTGCATTTCCACCGATACGAGCCCACCCCTTGACACGTGCTGATCCGAAAACGCAGGCATTTTCATAGACCAAAGCATTTCCGGAAATCCGCGCATCACCGGCAACAGTCGCATCACCCGATACCCATGCGGTGGGGCCTATTCGTGGTTTTCCATCAGTGGTATGGGTAGAGCTGACAAAGCCACCTTTTTCGCCTGCTGTGACAAATCGTTCAGGAATATCGCGAACCGCACGGATACGAAACACACGCTCACCAGTGGCTAATACCTTACATTCATCGGTGAGCTCAAAATGTACTTCTACCACTAAAGATCCCATTCCTTTAACACTGCAATGATGTGCTTACGCAACGTCGTGTACTCCTCGATGATGCGGTGTTTCTTATGAGTTGATGTATTTTTCATACAGCTCCACCAGCCGTATTTTTCTGCCCATTCACGCTGGGTATACAGCCGCTCGATGGGGTTTTCGGGCAGCAGTTCGTCGAGTGTTTCTGTCGCCCATTCACCTAAAGTTTCCGCCATTATGTGAACCCCACGGTTGTACCCACGAGTAATAAAAAACGTGGTTCCTAGTGATGTCGGCCCAAATTGACGGTGGTTGGAACTAGATCCAAGATGAGCGTCAGTAATAACGCCTACTGGTGAAATAACCGCTTCTGGCCCAACCCACGAACGCCCTTGGAGTGTCCCGTGCCCATACACGGTGCCGCCGTGGATCACGGTGGTGCCGCAGATTTTCAGCCAGGTTTTTTCGAAGTCACTCTCTTCAAGCCGAAGCATGGTACTGATATCGGCTTGCCCCACCACATATCCACCAGCAGTGATATGTGCCTCGTCGGTGAGGATTGCGTCGCCGCTCAACCACGCGGATTCCGCAATGCGGGGTATGTGGGTACTGGTGTGGGTGGAGCTTACCCAGCCACCTAGTTCGCCACGGGGGACGGTGAAATTGTAGGCTTCTATGTCTTTAGCTGCCCTAATCCGATAGATCGTGGTGCCGTCGGCGAGGGTTTTGGTCTCGTCGGTAAGTTCGAAGGAAAGGGGCTCGTCAGGGGCTGGTTCGGTGAGCATTGCTTCCTTAATGCGGCGCGTGGCCGCATCGAGTTGCTGCTGGAAGAGGTCATCGAGGCCTTGTTTTTCCAGTTCCGCTATATCGTCGGGGTCTATGGAGGACGATATGTCCCCGGTTGCGGTGCGGGCTACGGTGATTGTGGCATCGAGGATTCCTACTGGTTGAAAAACTTCACAGTCTGTCGTCTTTTCTACGAGCGCTTTTCCTGTGAGCACTGCTCTCTCGGGGAGGTCTGCGGCAACGTGGGCGGTATCGGTGATCCAGCAGTGATGGTGCGCCCCGCCACTGATTTTCGCCGAGCCGGAAGCAATGGTGGAGTACAGCCGTGCATCACCAAAGATATGTGCGTCCCCCGACACGGCGCTGTCTTGATATATTGCTGCGTGTCCATCAATGCGTGCGCTTTCCGTTACAAGGGAGTCGCTGATGTGGCTGTCTCCTGTGATTTTGGCGTTTTCCTCGACTATACTATCCCCCGCCACCACGGCGTGTTTTGATACTTTTGCATTATCTGTGACCTCAGCGGTTCCGGTGATCAGGGCGTCGCCGCCGATCTGTGCGCCCCCAAAAACACTGGCGGCTTGGTTTACTCGGGCACGTCCTTTGACTATGGCATCGTCGAAAACTTTGGCGTTGCCGTGCACGCGCCCCCACCCTTTGACCCGCGCAGACCCGAAAACACACGCGGAATCGTACACGAGAGCATTCCCTAAAACTCGGGCGTCACCTGCAACAACTGCATCCCCCGCAACCCAGGCTTTCGGCCCAATGCGCAGCTCGCTTGTCGACGTGTACTCGCTGCTGACCCAACCGCCTAGGTCGCCTGCTTTCACGAATCGTTCGGGGATGTCGCGGATCGCTCGGATGCGGAAAACTAGTTCACCAGTGAAACTGAGCATTGACTCATCGGTAAGTTCAAAATGAGCAGCAACCACCATAAACTCCTTTTTACGCTCATTTGTGCCGTCTCATTGTGCCACACCACACCTACTCTTTTTCCTGTTTTGTCCAAGGAATTTTCTAGCTGCCATTGTGCCGACCAGATATACTTTGGACATTCTTTAAGGAGGGTAGCCATGTTTTATCTCATCGCCGCATCCCTCATTGTCGGCAGCATCGCCATCGCCGAACTTGGTAGCAGATCCAGAGAAGGGCTGGAAAGAAACTGGTTAGCGGGTCTGCGCACACCCACCACTATGGCCAGTGATGAAGCATTTCGTGTGGCTAATCAAAAAATATGGGAACTCTACTACGCCATGGCCGCGGCATTATTCTTTGGGGGTGTTGGTGTGGTGGTGTTGGGCTTACTCAAAGCAAGCAACGATACCTTAGCGCTGTTTATCCTAGGGGATAGTTTTGTCGTGTTGGTGCTCACCGCAATCCAGTATGTGGTGGGCACCAAAGCCGCGAAATCAGTCACCGAAAAAGCGGGATTAGGTTTAACGGAATCGAACCGCTGACCTGCTTCTTAGCTAGAAGCGCTCTACCAACTGAGCTAAAACCTAATCCCGCACACAGCGTAACACGACCACAGCCGGGTTTGTGTTACAAAAGCAAAACTTTTACAGCGCTTTGGGTTCGAAGCTGGGGCGGGTCGCTTCGAATGCTGCGATTTCGTCTTCTTTTCGCAAGGTCAGGCCGATGTCGTCGAGGCCCTCCATCAGCCGCCAGCGGGTGTAATCATCAACATCGAAGGAATAGACATTGTTCTCACACGTTACGGTCCGGTTCTCTAGATCAACGGTGAGTTCCACGCCCGGGTTTTGTTCCATCTGCTTCCACAGCAGCTCGATATCTTCCTGCGCCATCAGCGCGGCCAGCAGGCCAGCCTTGCCAGAGTTACCGCGGAAAATGTCCGCGAACCGAGAGGAAAACACAACCTTAAAGCCGTAATCCATCAACGCCCACACGGCATGTTCCCGGGAGGATCCGGTACCAAAATCAGGGCCAGCTACCAGGATCGAGCCGTTTTTATAGGCGTCTTGGTTGAGCACAAAGTCAGGTTCATTGGTGCGCCAGTTATTAAACAATCCGTCCTCAAAGCCGCTGCGGGTAACACGCTTGAGGTAGACCGCAGGAATGATCTGGTCGGTGTCCACATTGGACCGGGTCAGCGGAACCCCTACACCAGTGTGTGTGACAAATTTCTCCATTTTTTGAATCTTCCTTGATGGTGAGGTTAGGCGGTAACCAGTACGGGCAGATCAGCAGGTGATGCTAGCGTTCCTAACACTGCGGTTGCGGCTGCGACCTCGGGGCTAACCAGGTGTGTACGGCCACCCGGGCCTTGCCGCCCTTCAAAGTTACGGTTCGAGGTGGATGCGGATCGTTCGCCGGGCTGTAATTGGTCAGGATTCATTCCAAGACACATGGAGCAACCTGCGCTGCGCCAGTCCGCACCGGCCTCTTTGAAAATCTGGTCGAGGCCTTCTTCTTCCGCCAGCTGTTTGACCAGCGCGGTGGACGGGACGACCATCATCCGCACCGAGTCGGCCACTTTACGGCCTTTGAGAATCTCAGCTGCGGTGCGCAGATCCTCCATCCGGGCGTTGGTGCAGGAGCCGAGGAACACCGTGTCGATTTTGATCTCGCGCAGCGGGGTACCTGGGGTGAGGTCCATGTATTTGAGGGCTTTTTCGGCAGCAAGCTTATCGTTGTCGTTGGTGAAGTCCTCTGGTGAAGGAACGGTAGCAGAAAGCGGCAAGCCTTGACCCGGGTTAGTTCCCCACGTAACAAACGGGGTCAGTGCGGAACCGTCAATTTCGATGACGGTGTCGAATTCTGCCCCTTCGTCGGTGGGCAGGGTTTTCCAGTATTCGACGGCCTTATCCCAGTCCTCGCCTTGCGGGGCCATTTCGCGGCCTTTGATGTAGTCAAAGGTGGTTTGATCAGGCGCGATCATGCCCGCCCGGGCACCTGCTTCGATGGACATATTGCAGATTGTCATACGCGCTTCCATGCTGAGCTTTTCAATAGCCTCGCCCCGGTATTCAATAACGTGGCCTTGACCGCCGCCGGTGCCGATCTTCGCGATGATGGCCAAGATGAGGTCTTTCGCCGAAACACCCGGTTGCAGCTCGCCGGTGACGTTGATCGCCATCGTTTTAAATGGCCTAAGCGACAGGGTTTGGGTCGCCATGACGTGTTCCACTTCAGAGGTGCCGATACCAAACGCCATAGCGCCGAATGCGCCGTGGGTGGAGGTGTGGCTGTCGCCGCATACGATGGTCATTCCGGGTTGGGTAGCGCCTAATTGCGGTCCGACTTGGTGGACGATGCCTTGGTTAATGTCGCCCATGGGGTGCAGGCGCACGCCGAATTCTTCGCAGTTTTTGCGCAGGGTCTCCACCTGGGTGCGGGACACCGCGTCTTTAATCTCTAAAAGATTGCCCTGTTTGATGCCTTCCGTGGGTACATTGTGATCTTCGGTAGCCAGGTGCAATTCTGGGTGGCGTAACGTGCGCCCAGCAAGCCGGAGTCCGTCGAATGCTTGGGGGCTGGTTACTTCGTGCAGCAATTGCAGATCGATGAAGATCAGATCCGGCTCATCACCGTTGCCTTTTGAAACTACGTGGTCGCGCCACACTTTTTCGGCCAACGTGAGCTTTGTTTTTGTATCCACGGGGCTGGTCATGGAGTACGTCACCTACTTTGACGGTTAAGGGTTGTCGATACCTATCTTTTGTCCCACCAATTGGGATGGTAGTATCATAGCATGAGACAAACCGAAAACGAACCGGCACCCTCAAGCGGGATCAAGGTCCTCGACCGAGCGGTATCAATCCTCCTCGCCGTAGCAGAACAGCCGCGCTCGCTCGCCGAGTTATGCACCGCAACCGAGCTGCCCCGTGCCACCGCACACCGGTTAGCCACCGCCTTAGAAACCCACCAAATCCTCAGCCGCACCCACGACGGGAAGTGGACAATCGGCGCCGTTTTAACCAGCCTGGGATCTGGGGCTAACACTTCGCTTGTCGACGCAGCCACGCCGATCATGACCCAATTGATGGATACTACCGGCGAATCCGTACAACTCTACCAATTAGCTGGCGCCACCCGAGTGTGTATCGCCGCCCAGGAACCTGCCACCGGTTTGCAAAACACCGTCCCGGTAGGCACCCGGCTACCGCTGAATGCGGGAAGCGCGGCGAAGGTTTTCCTAGCACATTCATCCCCTGCCCTGCGCGATAGCATTTTGGCTCAAAGTCCGCAATTCACCATGGAAGACTTGGAACAGGTACGTGACCAGGGCTGGGCTGAATCAATCTCCGAACGAGAGGTGGGATTGGCTTCCATTACCGCCCCGATTTTCGACGCTGAAGGGTTATTCGTTGCAGCCTTATCCATCTCAGGCCCAGCTGAGCGGTTACGTCCGGCACCGTCGAAATGGGCCCCGGAGCTTATTAAAGCCACGCAAGCTTTGTCTGCATTGCTTTAAAGCTCGAGCAGTCGCGCCACCAGACGCTCATATTCGTCCAGCATCGGATTCGGGTCCAGCTTGCTTTTTAGTACTTGCAACACCTGCGCATACCACCACTGCTGTTGCTGTTTAGTGCTATTAAACCGCTCCCACAGCCGTTCCCCACACTTTGCGTGATCTGCCAGAATTGAATGTAGGTTATGAAACTTATCCGCTAAGACGATACAAGCCACATCTGAGTCAGCATTTTCGATCATGCTGATATACGCATTGGCTCGATCCTGCCAATCAGCAAGCGCCTCGTCCTTCGTTACCGCCGCAACCAGCTGAGCCACCCGCCCACCAAACTCCGCCTCAATCTCGGCTAACGAGGTTTTTTCCGGCGCATCCTCAATCACATCGTGTAATACGCCCGCCACAAGAACATCTTCATCGGTGCTAAGCTGCGCTAACACAAATAACACCCCGCATATGTGACTGAAATATGGCACCGCACTCCCCTTACGATACTGCCCGTCATGCGCAACCGCCGCGACGTTGATAGCGTGAAACAACCGATCACTCATCACCGCAACCACCATTCCTCACCACATTTTCACTGATCATAACGTTGCAACCATTCTAAGACCTCACACCGCAGCAACGTGCCCGCGTCGAAAAGCTAGAACACAGCGAAAAGCCGCTGGCCTAGGACCAGCGGCGGGATGAACTGTCAGCGCTACGGTTTACAAGGCGATGCCAACGTCCCGTTGCCCCAGAACGAGTAGGTTACGTCATCCACCTTGTACTTTCCGCTGAACTTATACTCACGCTTACCGTCAGCGGGGAAAGCGACTGCATTTGGGGCGCCCTTATCACCGGCTTGGATCGTTCCGAGCGGGATGCCATTGATCTCCCCCTGCCAGCGATCCTTAAACTTCTCCTCTTCCAGACCAGTAACCCCCAGATTTGGAATGGTCACATACATCAGCTGCACCCCAGGCAAGCATTCAACATGGAACTCTGGCTCAGGTTTCTTCGGAACCTCGCTGCTCCCACCCCCACCGGAGGAATGAAGCGATCCCACAATTGAACCGATCAGTACCGCAAGCGACAACAGCACCGACAAAATGAAGCCACCGAGGCGCGGGCCAAGAATACGGAATTCCGTCACCAAATTCGACATAGAACGAATCCTTTAAAAACTTAACAAAGATGATGAAATCACGCAGGTCACCCCTGCTTGAAATGTGGGAGCTCGGAAGACATTCATTTAGCCGGACTCTCAAACGAAATATATCACAAATAAAGCGTTTATTAATTGTAATTCAGGAAAACTCCCAACGAAAACCTATTGCCACCCTATCATTGCAGCATAAAAACTCCGTGACCTGTGCAATCACCCATCCACCCCCATTAAAGCGATAGCAGGAACGCAGCAAAAATAAGTGATAAATTAGGGCTAGTTTTTAACGAATTTGCATTAATCATTGCACGTGATTTTTCGACTCTATAAAACCAATCGCGCAAAATTCAAATTAACAAAAGGAACATAAATGAACATCAACACCTTGATCCCCAATTGGCAGACACTTCTTAGCGCAATCGGCGGCGTTTTCGCAGCTATAGCGATCATCCTCGGGCTGATTTTCGGGCTCAATACCTCGCCCAAACCCGACACCACCCCGACCACCGCGCCAGAACCAACCTATACCCGGCCTACCGTGCCGCCAACCGTTAAAGAGATGTAACATTCGCTTTTCGACGCTCCCCCGTCGACCTCCCAGCGAACGGTTTCTGGTCGGCACCGCGATTTCTCGTCCGACCAGAAACCGGTTTAGTGCTCTGACGCACCCTCCAAACCGCCCACCACGGCGAGTTTCTGCAGGTGCCGCACGCCGTGACCCGATTTAAGAAATTCATCGGTAAGATCCCGGCCAGCCAGCACATTGTGATGCACCCCTCCAGCCCAGCTCTCCACGGAACTTACGTCGTACACCACGCCGTCAATTGCAATGTATGCGGGTCGACCATCTTTCCCATCGGCTTTTTCTAATTCTTCTCGCGTAACAGTCCGCGATTCAATCAACGTTGTTTCTGACACACTAAACGTACGGTCAAATTTTTCGACATTTCCCGCCTGCGTCGGTGCGAGCACAAAGTATGCAATGCACACAACTGCCGCTAAGGCTAAAGCGACAATGAGGCCAATAACAATCGTGCGCGGCATGTTAACTCCTTCCAAGATACAATCATTCGTTACTGAATGAATATCTCTATTATTCATTCAGTACTGAATATACTCTTCCGATATTCAGTCGGCAAGGGTAATATCAACACCATGAATCTCCCCCCTACACTTCTTACCGCCGCCCGCGAGGAATTCGCCGCTAACGGATATAAAGCAACAAGCATCGCCGCCATCGCAAAACGGGCAGGCATTGCAGTGGGAAGCGTCTATCTACACTGTAATTCCAAATATGGGCTTTTCCGGGAGGTTTACAAAGAAACGAACGCGCAGCAACGCCAGCAACTACTAGCAAATATCGACTGGTCGGAACCCAAAGCAGCATTGATGACCTTCCTTGAACGCATCAACGCTGCCGTCCACAACGATAAAATTCTCGCGGAATGGTTCAGCGATAATCCTGGGGCAAAAATACGCGAAGATACCGAATGCAACAGCTTCTTTATCGACGCTGCACAAGTAGACGAGTGGCGCAACAAAAAGATAATCACGCCCGACATCAGCAACGATGCCCTTTACGAACTTCTCGACGCCATTCGCATCCTCGACAAACAAAACGTCCTGTCGATGGAGGCGATGATGTTTCTCATTCGAGCGATACTGAATGAGGTGTTTCCTGAGCACGACAAATAAAACAGGCAATCTCCCCAATGAAGTATCCATAACCAATTTGCGATTATCAAAAAGGGCGAAACCGCAACAACACCGGAAACACCAAAATGAGGTAACCAACATGGAAGTCAGCAACCTCATTTTATCTTGTTTCACATATTCTTTTGGAAAGATTAATGCGCTACACCGATGTGGTATAGCGCATTATTTTTGTACCCCGTACGGGATTCGAACCCGTGTTACCGGCGTGAGAGGCCGGCGTCCTAGGCCACTAGACGAA
The DNA here is from genome assembly GCF_001020985.1 of Corynebacterium mustelae. Classification (NCBI taxonomy): domain Bacteria; kingdom Bacillati; phylum Actinomycetota; class Actinomycetes; order Mycobacteriales; family Corynebacteriaceae; genus Corynebacterium; species Corynebacterium mustelae. The sequence goes on along the minus strand of NZ_CP011542.1, from coordinate 1,516,989 downwards.
CGGGGCGTGGCACTTGATTAGTACCAGCGGTACTGTACACGAACTTTTAATTTTTGAACAAATCAGCTGCTCACGGCGCTTTCGGTTGGGCGCCGATAAGCGGCGGTATTCTCACGCGATGCCGCTAGAATAAACGCCATGTTTAAGCTTCGTAGAGTTGCAGTAATCGTTGGCATTTCCGTGTCCGTCGCGGTGGGGTTAGCAGCGTGCACAGAGCCGTCAATTGTCGCTGAGACGACGTCGCAGCGGGCAGAACCAGCCGAACCAAATGCCACGGAAACGGGTACTGATTCGTTGACACCGCCGGAATTGGCAGATGTGGCCGTGACCAATTTGGTGGATGAGGAGAGCAAGAACGAGGTCCGCACGGCGCTTATTGCGGCCGGTGTGCCCGTCGAAAGCGTCGATAGGTTCTTTGCCCAGGTCGATTTGTATAACGGCACTGTGGCTAAGAATTCATTGCTGCCGAGCGGTTTCCGCCCGTATTCCGCCGACTACGCCCTGGGCGCAATGTCAGTGTTGTGGGATAAGCGGTTCCCGGAGTTTATCGGCACGAATTGCCGCATCAATACGTTCTTGCTTGCAGAAGATCTCGTCACCATCAATCCGCAGCAATCCGAGCCAGATAGTGGTCTTCTTTTCTTGGATGAGGATGCCATCGCCAACGCCCCTGCCCCACTGTTTTCCGAGGAAGAGCTGGCTGGTTTCAAGCAGGTTTTTAGCCAGATTGAGACTACGCGCGAACGCGATTCTAATCAGCATGTTGCGAATATCCAGAAGTTTTTCCGCAGCAAGGGAATTTCGTTTGTGAATCCGAAGGTCAAGATCGTGAGTGTTTTCTTGCACGACACGCTCGATGAAAAAGCGAAGTTATTTATCGGCCATGTTGGGGTCGCGGTACCGCATGAGGAAGGTATTTTATTCGTCGAAAAGCTCGCGTTCGACAAACCGTATCAGGCGTTGAAGTTCCGCGACTACGAGCAGCTCAACACGTATTTGCGCTTGCTTTACGACGACGGCACCGAACTCGATTACTCCCAACCCGTCATATTCAGCAACGACGAAGTACTATCCATTTCTTAAATAAGCCCGGCGGTGCTGCGGGAGGGAAACATCGAAAAATAAGTCGGCAGAATCCCGTGTAACACCATGGGACGTCAAACTCACAGCTAAATCCGCGTTCAGGAAAGATCGTCCGTCTACGAGGCTGTGCGATCTTTAATGATGTGCATTTCGTGAACCGATAATGTTCCTTGCTAACAGGAAAATCATTACCAGCAGACAGAAAGTGCCAAATGGTACGTACCAGAGTCCACATATAGCTACGACGATAAGCACTTTCGCTGACGCGAGGTTCCGGGTGCGCAGATAAAAAACCGTTGCGCCAAGAAGCAGGGCGCCGTAGGCGAAAAAGATAGCGGCCATTGCAGAAGAATCGGGCTCAATTCCAATAAGCGACGCTACGGTTGCCCACGGCCCCAATTGGCCGCTGGGGGCTAAAAATCCATACCCCAAGAAATGCCGGGTGGCATCGAGGATCATGTAACCTGCGGTTATGAAGGCCAAGATACCGATGATGCTACTACGAACCATACCAGTTAGTTTAAAAGGCAATTCTGAAAATATTCCTGTACATTGAAAAAATCCCAAGCCTTGCATTTCAAGACTTGGGATTTTTATCTGTACCCCGTACGGGATTCGAACCCGTGTTACCGGCGTGAGAGGCCGGCGTCCTAGGCCACTAGACGAACGGGGCTAGAACTTTGTGCGATTTCTCGCAGGCGAATGATGTATTCGCTGCTGGCCTACCAGGACTCGAACCTAGAATGACGGTACCAGAAACCGTAGTGTTGCCAATTACACCATAGGCCAATGTTTGAACGCAGTTTCGCGTTTTGCAACGAGAGAAAATATAACAACAATCCCCCTCCGATGGCAAATCGGCAGCTGATTTAGCCTCTTGTGCAGGTGTTTTTTGCTATCATCGTGTCACATCGATATCCACATAAGGAGCAGAACAATACATGGGCATTAGTTTCAGAAAGCGGAAGAAGATCGGCAAGAATACAACATTAAATGTGTCGAAAAGTGGTGCGTCAATATCGCATAAATTCGGACCCGTCACGGTTAATTCCCGGGGAAACATCACCGTTCGGCTAGGCAAAGGGTTGACCTGGCGGCTGCGCTAGCTTTTCGACGCTCCTTCAAGCGCACAAAACCCGCCCGGTGGGCAAAGTGGTATCACCGGGCGGGTTTTTGATTATTTAACGGCTTTGTGCGGAAAGGAAGTCCCACACCATGTCGCTGGTGTCTTCCCCACCAACCCAAATATGTTCAGCACTGTTGAACCGAACATGTTGGGTTGCAGCTGAGCAACCATTGAAGCTAAGCCGTTGACCACCTGGAACATCCGATACCACAGGCGGAGTCGCGTCGCAACCGTTGCGGTAGGCATACTGGTGCGAGACTTCTAACGCAGGCAACAGCTTGCCTCGATTACGGGGACCACCCCGATAGCTGACGATGGGGTCATCACTAGCGTGAATCACCATCGACGGGATAGCCGAAGTTTTGCAGCCTAGATTTACTGGCTGGTAATAAGCGCCAGCGACCGATGCGAAAGCGGCAAATGTACCAGGCGCGTGGCATCCTAAGACAGCAGCCATTCCGCCGCCATTGGAAAAGCCAGCGGCGTAGATGCGGTGTTTGTCCACCAGGTAGTCGTCGTCAAGCTGCGCCAAGATTTGCTGCACATAGGCAATGTCTTTGCCTGGCCGCCCCGTCGCATAGGGCGCAGATTCCCAAGCGCCATCCACACCCTCCGGATATATGACGATGGCATCATCCCAGGCTGCGGTCGTGTGGAACCGGGAAGACTCCATGAACTCTTCTATGGATTGCCGCCAACCATGGAAAGCGAATAGCACTGGGATTGGCTCTGGTTTTTCCGGGTTGTACTTTGAACCAACGTGAATCACGTAACGACGGCTGGTGCCGTCAATAGCGGCAAGTTCTACAGTTTGGGTCTGACCGGGATCGATACGTGGCTGCGGATCGAAAGTGTTGTCAGCGATCACCGGTGCCGCTGGCGGTGGGGCTGCTTGAACGATTCGGTCCAGCCCACCTAACACCTGTTCAATTTCGGGAATGTATGATGATGCTTCTATTTGTTCAATTGCATCCTGGACCGGAACAGTCTCAGATTGGGCATGCACCGCAACTGTGCCCCCTGCGCCAAGGAGCACGCAGAATCCTGCGGCTGCTACCATCTTCTTGAATACTTGATGATCCACGCTATCGAACCTTAAAGCTTGTCTTTCTTTTCAGATACCGCATCTTAGGCGGTGGGTGACATTGCACCCAAACCGGCAATTTTCGCCACCAAATCCATAACAGTTTGTTTTTGTATTAAGTCCACTATGCCACAAGCAATTATCATCTTGCACACTACACGCAAATAATCACATCTTTAACAATCGTTAGCATTGGGGTTTTCGGGGGCAAAAATCCGGCCAACCAGCACACATGAGAAAACAATCACAAATGCCTCTCGCCCGGCTTTTCGTTGCACGCCATTATGCTTTAGACTCACAGGATAAGTTCTCAGGGCGGGGCGAAATTCCCCACCGGCGGTAATTCTTGGTTTTTTCAAGACGAGCCCGCGAGCGCCACCAACTTTTGGTGGGTCAAGCAGATTGTGGTGTGATTCCACAGCCGACGGTTATAGTCCGGATGAAAGAGGACTACGCGTAAAGTTGTGTGCTTTCTGCGTACACTTGTGCCCCGAGGATTTGCTCTCGTCACTTCTATATAAGGAGAACCGCAGTGAATCTTCTCACTCAACTACTTGATGCCACATTAATTATCGGTGGTGTGCCGATCTTGTGGCGTGAAATTATCGGAAATGTTTTTGGCCTAGCCTCCGCTATTGGGGGAATGAAACGAGTCGTTTGGGCTTGGCCAGTAGGTATCGTGGGTAACTTGCTTTTGTTCACGGTATTTCTCGGCGGAGTTTTCCACACACCGCAAAACCTTGATCTCTACGGCCAAGCGGGCCGCCAAGTAATGTTCTTGATTGTTAGTTCATATGGTTGGTGGGCTTGGTCCAAAGCCCGCCGATGTGGAGTTAAGGAACCATCAGACACAGACCCCTGCCGGTCAATTGTGACCGAGCCGCATGAAGATACCGCAGCCATCCAGCCACGATGGGCATCAAATAAAGAACGTGCTGGCATGATTATCTTTGCGGTGTTAGGTACCCTCATCTTCGCGTGGATCTTCCAAGCTTTAGGTTCCTGGGGTCCGCTTGCCGACGCATGGATCTTCACCGGTTCCATCCTTGCAACCTATGGCATGGCACGCGGCTGGACTGAATTCTGGCTTGTGTGGATCGGCGTAGATATCGTGGGTGTTCCGCTACTTTTATCAGCTGGGTACTACCCGTCCGCCGCGTTGTATATCGTCTATGGTGTCTTCGTCACCTGGGGCTTTACCGTATGGTTAAAGATTCAACGGGAGGAAAAGAATACTGCAAACTCCCAGAAAGAACTGGTGCCAAGCACCCATTAATCACTGGTTTATAGGGGCTGGGGCTATCGGATAAGCCTCATCAGCCCCAATATAAACCACCTCGTGTTCGAGCAACGGTTGGGTGCAGCCACCACCGAAATTCAAGCGAATAAACGTGGCCACCGGAAGCTGTGCCGAAGCTACGCCGCGTCTGGCCGCATCGGCCGTTTGCGCAAGGACATCTTCATAACTATCGACATCAATATATGCGATGGCTTCCCGCCACAGACGTTCGCATTCCTCAGTTCCGGCGCTGGAGATGTGCTGAAATAAAGACACTTCCCAGGATTGGCCGGGTGGCAGACCACCAATCCAGGGATCAATCCCCCACCGGATAGAAAACGTTGTGGAGTGAAGTGCGTTACCGATTTCGATACCGACAACGCGCATCTCGGAGACGTCGAAAAGCGTGCAACCATAGGCAAACGCTTGCCGCGTCAAGGACTGAAAATGCGTCTCAAGCGCAACGCTACTCGGATACCACAAACGGCGTGACATCCCGGGCAGCCCGCAACCTAGTCAAAGTGGATTCCTTACCTAAAAGTTCCATGGACTCGAACAACGGCGGCGAAATAGCCTGACCAGAAATACCCACCCGCAGTGCTCCGTAAGCTACTCGGGGTTTCAATTCCAAGTCCTCGATCAATGCCTTGGATAACGCGGCTTCAATGTTTGCGGTGGTCCAATCCTCAACAGACTCCAACACTGCGATACCCGCGTCCAACGGCACGATTGCAGTTTCTTTGAGGTTCTTTTTCGCCGACTTCTCGTCCAGCGTCAAATCCGCATCAGCGGTAACCAAGAAGCTCAACAGATCCCACGCCTCGGACAGGGTTTTAATCCGAGTCTGCACCAGTTCCGCGGCAAAGGCGAATTTATCATCAGGGTAATCGGCCGGGAAATTATAGTATTCACTAAGGTAGCTACGCAGCCGCACCGTGAAATCTTCTAATTCCAACAACCGAATGTGATCTGCATTGATCGCCTCAAGCTTCTTCTGGTCGAAACGCGCTGGGTTACCTAAAACATCAGCAACGTCGAAATTTTCAACTAATTCCGAAACGCTGAAAATATCCCGCTCACTCGACAACGACCAACCAAGCAGTGCCAAATAATTCAACATGCCTTCCGGGATAATGCCGTTATCGCGGTGATGGAACAGGTTAGATTGCGGATCTCGTTTGGATAGTTTCTTATTCCCCTCACCCATAACAAATGGTAGGTGCCCAAATTCTGGGGTCAGCTTAGCCACCCCGATCGCCTTGAGTGCCTCGTATAGGGCCAACTGACGCGGCGTCGACGGCAAAAGATCCTCACCGCGTAGGACATGAGTAATTTCCATCAACGCATCGTCAACCGGGTTGACCAGGGTGTATAGCGGCGCACCATTGGATCGTGCCACCACAAAATCTGGCTGAGTGCTGGACTTGAATTCAATATCGCCACGCACCAAATCGGTCCAGGCCCAATCATTATCCGGCATTTTAAACCGCCACACTGGCTCCCGCCCCTCGGCTTTAAACGCCGCAATCTGTTCATCGCTCAAGTCGCGGTCGAAGTTATCGTAACCAAGCTTGGGGTCGCGACCAGCAGCTTTGTGCCGCTCCTCTACCTCGGCTGCGGTCGAATATGCCGGATAGACATACCCTGCCTCTTTCAATTTTTCCAAAACTTCAGCGTAGATATCCATTCGCTGCGACTGACGGTATGGTTCATGTGGTCCCCCGATTTCCACACCTTCATCCCAATTCATTCCCAACCACGACAAGGAATCAATGATTGCTTTGTAGGATTCCTCCGAATCACGGGCAGCGTCGGTGTCTTCGATGCGGAAGATGAGTTTCCCGCCAGTGTGGCGGGCATAAGCCCAGTTGAACAAGGCGGTGCGAACCAATCCAACATGGGGAGTTCCGGTAGGTGACGGGCAGAAACGAACACGAACTTCAGACATGGTTTAACAGTGTAATAGAAACTTTTGCCCGCATAGATTTCGCCGAAATGGTCTCCCGGCCACTGATGTCTACAATAATCGTGGTAGACACATGTGAGAAAAGGATATTGCGATAGATGAAACTCACCCCTATCCCGCAACCATTATTCGCAACAGTCATGGGTTTAGCTGGCGTTTCGCTCGCTTTTCGACGCACCACTATCGACGAAATTGCCCTTGGTTTCGCTATTTTTGCAACCGCAATATGGATAGCACTGACTCTGGGATTTCTTTATAAAGTAGCAGTTTCACCCGGCGTCGTGGGGGCCGATTTACTACACCCGATCACTAGCTCGTTTTTTGCCGCCATTCCGCTGGGTGGGCTTTTAAGCGTCGCTAGCCTCAAAGGTTTTATCGCCGAACCAATTCTCACTCCGGTGTGGTGTTTTATCGCAGTTCTCCAAATACTCATCATGCTGGCGGTGATGTGGGTATGGATGCGCCCAGAAGTCACAACCACCCATGTCACCCCGGCGTGGTTCTTACCATTGGTTGGCAATTTAGTTGCACCACTGTATTCCTTTGATCTTTTCCCCGATGCGTCATGGTTCTTCTTCGGCATTGGCGTGATCACCTGGTTAGGGGTATTGCCTGTGGTCTGGAACCGGATGTTTCTTCATGACCAGCGCATTCCCCTACCACTGCGCCCCACTATTTTCATTCTTATCGCCCCGCCTGCTCTGATTACGATTAACATCTTTAACTTCGGCCTGCTTAGCCCTACTGATTCAATCGCCTATGGCTTACTTGGGGTCACCACATTCTTCTCTTTTTTGGTGGCAGTGCGGTTACCCGATATCATTCGTACTCCCTTCGGACTGCCCTGGTGGGCGTCAACTTTCCCCTCTGCGGCGTTGGCTTCAGTACTTTTTAACTTCTCTACCATTGCCGGATGGGTCGTTTTAGTTCCGCTGAGTATATGGGTGAGCTACCTTTCAGTGCGCACAACACGTGCATATTTCCGTGGTCAGTTCCACGCTGGATAAAAAACGTCACAGGTCTGGATTTCCTAACCGGTGTGCGTTACTCCTAGACTTAATTTCCTATGCTTACTCGCCCTGTAACCGCCCCTGATTTTCTTTTGTCTCGTCCACACGGCTCCGTCCGAACCCAAGGCAGCAGGCAACTATTTACTAATCCGTGGGAGGCAGCAGCGGCGATTCGTGAGAAAAAATGCGACTTTCTTGTCGGCGCTTTGCCCTTTGACATTGACGATAAGTGTGCGCTGCGAGTACCAGAAACAATCATCCGTAGCGATGGCCCCCTTGAGCCTCCGGAATACTACCGCCGTGGCTTACCACTTAACGCGCGCTTGAAAATGATGATGCCGTCTAAAACAGAGCACCTCAATCGCGTCGCAGCGGCCGTAGCAACCATCAGAAACACCGCGCTGGAAAAAGTTGTCTTGGCCCGCACCGTGGGAGTAGAATTCAACACAGATGACCCCATCGATCCGCTGGAAATAGCCGCCCGTTTAATCCACCTATCTCCCGAACGTAATGCGTTTTTAGCGGACATTTCGCTTGACGACGCCGAACGTCGCTGGATCGTCGGCTCCTCCCCGGAAGTACTGGTGAAACTAAGCGGAAATACTGTCTCGTGCTACCCGTTAGCTGGTTCCGCTGCCCGGCACCCTGATCCAGTCAAAGATGAAGGTTTGGGGCAAAACCTACTGCGCAGCGAAAAAGACTTATGGGAACACAAATTAGTGGTCGATCACATCGTGACCGCACTAAAACCATTGTGCACAAGTGTTAACTATTCCCCTACCCCAGAACTGAAAAAAACTGCCGAGATGTGGCATTTGGCTACCCCAATTACGGGAACCATCGCTACCAATACAACCGCCTTGGACGTTGCTCTTCGGCTGCACCCCACCCCAGCCATTTGTGGAACTCCCACCGAGATTGCCAGGGACCTTATTCTTCAAGTCGAGACAGATCGCAGTTTCTATGCTGGTGCTGTCGGCTGGTGCTCAAGTGACGGTGACGGTGAATACGTCGTAAGCATTAGATGCGCCGAAACCGATGGCCGCTTCGCCCGCGCGTGGGCTGGTGGCGGCTTGGTGGCTAGTTCCATCCCCGATGATGAGGTTGCCGAAACCGATGCCAAGCTGCGCACCATCATGCGGGCACTAGGCCTCTAACCTACACATCTGCCGCCCTCATAAGCAGGCACGGCTTTTCGTCATGTGCACCCAATCTCTTTCCAATGAGAGTTATTCGCGTATCCAGTTTCCGATGACGCCTGGGATTACTTTGGGTTGGTCACCTAACAACGCTTTAAGGTTGGTGTCTCGTTCAACGCTCGTGGTAATACCCCGTATCGGCTTTTTGCGTTTCCGCTGATTCTCATTGTTGGTGTTTTGCCCACCGATCGGTGCCCCGATCATCGGGGTACCAGTACGCCCGCCACTGTTGGTCGTTCCGGTGGTTGGCTTCACACCACCTGCCCCGGTGCCACCAACGCCGGTTGCGTTTGGGGTTTTCGGTGCTGCACCAACCCCACCACCAGGACCCATGCCGGTGCCAAAGCCACGACCACCACTGCCGAATGCGCGGCCACCAGCACCACCGGTTCCGCCTCGCATGCCAGCCGAACCAACCCCACCGGCCATACCGTAACCACCCATCCCGCTCATACCAGTACCGGTGTTACTACGACCAGCACTGGTACCTGTTCCTGATCCGGGTCGGAGTACACCGGAAGCGGGAATACTCCCACCACCGATACCACCTCGACCACCAACTGCCCCTGGGGTGAGTCCACTGAACACCGGCGCATGTGTTGACGCACCGGAACCACCTGGTCCTGCTCCAGTGGGTAGCCCCGTGATCGGTGGCATACCCGGTGCCGGTGCTGCCTGTGTACCCACCCCACCACCAGTAACAGGCAGTGTTGCAGTTGATGCGGCCTGCGTTCCCATCCCCGCCGGACTAAGCGCACTCGTCGCTGGTGCAGATGGTGCGCCGGTAGAATCCGACCCGATCGTGGCACTACCACCACCAACACCATGACTGTTATCAATCATCAAATTCCGAATCACCGGTACTGCTTGAGACAACGCACCACTATATACCCCATGAAACGCCGTCAGATACAACTTCTCTGCGGCTTCTTTCTCCGCAGGATTAGCAATAGTCTGCAACGCAGACAACGCTTGGGATGCCTGAGTGTGGAAATGCGGCGCAATCGTCGACAAAATCCCCACCGACCTGGCCATCTCTGTGGCGTTCGCGGCGAAATACGACGCTTTCGCCGCAGTAGCCTTCATCCCCGCTGTTGCCCGCAACACCGCAACCCCCTGATTCTGCGCTGATAATTGGGATGCAATACCTTCTAACTGTGTCGCAATACTTGTTGCTTGCGTCGCCATCGACTGCCAGTCCGCCGCAGCCTGAGCAGCCTGACCCGACTGTGTTGCACCCAGTTGTGCGACTAATGTTTCCAACGACACCGACGGAACCGGCGCAGGTGGGAGGAATGGGAAATCCGCAAACGACGCCGCCGGTTTCGACGCAAACTCCGCAACATCCTGCTCAAACGTCCCACCCGAATCCGCGGTATCCAACCCCCGTGATAACGCGAGATCGTGACCCGTAAACGCCACATGATTCAACCGCAGATTCATCCCCAACCACTCCACCAAATCCTGGAAACTCGCCAACACATCACGGGCACTACCCGCCCCACCCTGAATCACCTGCGCATGATTCACACCCAACTCACGCAAACCAGACAACGACGAAAACCCACCACTCAACGAAGAACGAGCAGCAACTCTTTTAAGACGTCTCGCTTCGTCAAGTGTAGAGCGTATTTCTGAGAAAGCACTTTCAAATGATGGCGAATTGATCAACATGGACATAATTAGCCTTTCAGATCGAAGAATTCTTGAAACTTGTCCACTGCTTGCTGACAGACCTCATGTCGAGTAATCCCAGGCATAAGCCGATTTCCCATCCCATCGATACTAAGCCGTCCTCGATTCGTTGAAACCGCAATCGTACATGCCAATTCATCGGATTCATCTGGGTATGTATGCACATACATACCCTCAGGAAGAACCAGACCTGGTTCTTTTATAACTAAGCCTTCCATCTCTAAATGTTTAAATTCAATCAAATCAGAACCAATGACGAATGCAACCTTGTCAGGATCGAAAGTTATTTCAACCAATGGACAAGTAGTAAAGCCATCTCGTGAAATGGTGGCTGGTTCGTCGACTTTTAGTCCGAGCTTTTCGTATTGTTCTTGGGAAACTTCCGTGCACGGATTAAACAACGTGAAATTAGGGTCGTTTGGGTCGAACGTTCCAGTACCAGCTTCTAACAACTCACCAAGCGTTTTCGGTTCAGCCACCTGCGATGACGCTGGTTGTTGTTGGGATTGCGGCTGGTTTTTAACAGCCAAGTACTGAGCCAAAGGTGTAGATAACCCGCAGCCAGAAAGCAGAAAGACACAACACACCACAACCGCAGACACGGAACAGCGTGCTGAACGAGTCGGTGTCTGATTAGGCATAGTCCTGGCATGCACTGACATTTTCTTGACCATTTTTCTAAAACCGCCTTTCAACGCCACTGACAACCAGTGTAAAACCAAATAGACAACCTGCTCTATACAGTTAGACTCACCCACCACCCCAACCGGTTCCATAAAAAACACCGCCACCCCCAAACAGGTAAACCCCAACCAAATCTTCAAGTCGGAGATTCCACCCAATACTTCCTAAAACCCCAGGAAAGAACCAACCGCAACCCCACAATCCCCGACTTCCAAAAACCGGCACAATAACCCCAACCCACACGCCACGCTGGCAGCGTCGACAAGCACCCACACACTTCTACAAGTCGGAGATTTACACACAACCTGACGCCCGTCCCAGCCGAAACTGGTCAAACCGCCACAATCCCCGACTTCCAGGAAGCAGGCAGAAAGCAATTGCACAACGTCCAACGCCGCCAACGTATGCGTGTGCTGGCGGCGTTAGGCAAATAATCCCGTTGGGACGCTATCTACCCTGGAGTCAAATTGACTGGTGCGCACAATTGGTGACATTAGAAAAACAACACCAGATCCAGGTGTGTTATCCCAAAGGCTTAACTTCAGGGTGTGCTTGGCGGAGCCGTTAACGGGGCTTTGGGTTATGCAATTTTAGTTATTTTCAGCACCACGTCCTCGCTGTGTCCCGCACCAGCACCATGGCTGACTGTGCGGGGGAACCTGCCGAAAGTATCTACCCGGAACTGTGGATTTGCAGCAACCCAATCATGCAGGCGAGCTGGTAACAAAAACGCCGACTCCGGCTTTCCTAGGTGGTTGGACATGCCGGATACATCGACGTGATGCACCATGATCAACGTACCGTTTGGGGCAATGCAACCTAAAAGTTTTTCTCGCGTGGCTGCGTCGTCAAGCAGTGGTGTATAAAAAGCTGTCACCAAATCAAAGTTGTCTAATTCCGCAGCTTCGAATGAGTCATTAATAACCGTAATGTTCTCTCCTATTCGTGCAGCCGCAATCGGTGACGGTTCCACTGCAGTAACGCTAAAGCCTTGCTGTTTGAGCCACCGAGCATCTGCTCCCTCACCAGCGCCAATGTCCAAGGCTGTACCTGGTGCGAGCTGTGCCGCCTCCCGGATCAGGGATTCGTTGGGGTTTCCGCTCCACTTGTGCGATGATCCTTCTTCATACATGTCGTTTTCCATAACAGACACTATAGAACGTGGATGGGGATCTTATGCTTTTGCGGTTTTACATTGAATTTCCAAAATGAATTCTCCAGCACCTCATAGAACGAAAAATACACGACCACTGCAACCATTAAGGCTCTTTCAGTGCAATAGTCGTGTAGGAAATAGTGATACGGCTATGTCCGGATTAGGCGCGCTCGACTGGGTTTCCGAGTTTGCCGATTCCGGGGATTTCGATTTCAATGAAATCCCCAGGGAACATTGCCTCGGTGCCAGCTGGAGAACCAGTGCAGATGACGTCGCCGGGCAGCAGCGTCATGGACGCGGTAATAAATTCGATGATCTCACCTAAGTTCATGATCATCTGATTGGAATTTGAATCCTGCTTAGTGGCGGTCACACCATCGTGCGTAAGATGCGCTTTGATCGGCAAGTTGGATGTATCGATGGAATCAATATCCGTTTCAATCCACGGCCCAAGCGGTGCAAATGTGTCAATGCCTTTGGCACGAGCCCACTGACCGTCGGCGAATTGCAGGTCACGGGAGGAAACATCGTTGATGATGGTAAAGCCAAGAACCACAGATTTCCAGTCCTTAGCCTGGACATTCTTGCATGGTTTACCGATAACCAACGCTAGTTCCCCCTCAAATTCCACTTTGGTAGCGAAATCGGGAATCTTTATAGCTGCCCCCGGACCGATCACAGCCGTTGGTGGTTTGAGGAATAATGTCGGTGGCAAGTGCTCTGCAGATTTTTGGAACACTTCCGCCACATGGTCGGCATAATTTCGGCCAATAGCAACGATCTTGCTGGGAAGCATCGGGGCCAAAAGCCGGACATCGGCAAGATCGTATTCTTTACCGGTATGCTTCGGAGGTGTAAACGGGGTGCCGTCGATAACGCGGCACTTCTCTTCGCCTTCGACGCCGTCGATTGTGCAGAAAAACATTCCATCGGGAGTAGCTATTCGTCCAAAACGCATAACGGGCATATTACTACGTCTACTGCACATTATTGGGCGATTACCCCCTTTGGCGATTTTTCCACACCAGAGCTTATGCAATCACCATTAATACTGCAAGGATTTCAGCGTGGAAACGTTCAACGTAGCCACCTGAGCCAGATACAGTTCCGCACATGCCAAGGCATCGGTTAGTGCATTGTGGTTTCGATAATTCGGTAAGTTGTATCTGCTTCGTACCCGCGCGAGCCGTAAGTCTTCACCCCGCGGATATGTACCCATCCGCTCCATATGCCGTCTTTCAATGGCAAAAGTATCCACGAGTAGAACGTCAAAGGGTGCACCAAAATGCCGTTTGCAGGCTGCATCCACAAAACTTGATTCCAGAGCCGAGTAGTGGTTGAGCATCGCTCGACCCCGCAACGCCACTAACAGTTGTTCGATGGCTTCAGCTTCGGAAACTCCTTGGGCAACCATATCATCAGTGAGATGGTGAATTACGGCGCTTTCTCCTACTTCGGCCCCAGCTACCAACACGTAGCCTGCACCACTTAGGTCGATTCTACGGCCATTAACGGGTACCCAACCGATGGAAAGGATCTTGTGTTCTTCTGCCTTTAATCCAGTTGTTTCCATGTCAACCGCCAAAAGCGGCGCATCACCAATCCGGGTTGAACCAGGAACGGCTGTAGCGGAATAGAATTCCTTGAGTGCACCAGTGGCTTTGTTTTTCTTATTAAATAGACCAAACACTAGATGTTCCTCACTGGGTATTTTGTTGCCAGCGCTGTTTGCATGGATTTAATAATTTGGAATGCATCCCTAAGATGCTCCCGATCCATCTTGCCTAAGGAATTAGGGTCAATGTGGTAGGTTGGTGCTTCGCCACGGCGCACCTGTTCAGCTTGTTGGTGTAGTGCAATAACGTTTAAAAAGTCGAAAGCATCCACAAGATCCTGGGCACCTTTTACTGAAACCGCGCCCTGCCCTGCTGATTGTGTCAACCGTTGTCGGGTTCCAACAGCCGAAACCCCTGAGGATAGTGCAAACAGCCGTGCCATCTGCACGATCGCCGCTGTTCCGCCTTTCTTCACATCCAAGGTATTGGCGTATTCTCCACCACGGTCAACCACAAATCCTCGGAAGAACCCCAATGGCGGTTCCCTGCGCGCCGCCAGGGTGGCTAGGTGGGCGTGCATGCGGCTTGCGGGTTGGGCCATTTCGGTGGCAGCCCGGTGTACTTCGTCGGCGAGTTCTTGGTCGCCGTGGATGCACCGGAAGTCGAAGAAGGTTTGGGCGTGGAGTAGGTTGTCTGGTTCGGGTGCGGTGATCCATTCGCGGAAGGTATCTATCCATTGGTGTTGGGTCATGCGCCATTTGGGGGTCATTGCCATCATGTCGCCGGGGCACAGGATTTGTCCGGCTTCGTCTAATCCGCGGCAGACGAATTCGCTGAGTTCGGCGAAGTAGGTTCCGTGTTGGGCTTCGTCGTAGTCGTTGGATAGGACGAGGCAGTTGTCTTGGTCTGAGGCTAATCCCATGCCGCGGCGGCCTTGGGAGCCGACAACTACGAAGGAATATGGGATGGGTGCCGGGCCGAATTTTTCTTCGCCGAGGGTTAGCAGGCGTCGGGCTAATGAGTCGGCTGCGACGGTGAGCAGACCGGATACTTCTTCGGGGCTTGCACCGCGTTCGATGAACCTGACTGCGACATCGTCGGCGGATTTGAAGACTTCTCGAAGTTCCGCTGGGTCGGATTTGCGGGCGAGGTCTGCGGTGACATAGATGGGGTCGTTGCGCAATAGCCGCATGATGTCGGGTGAGGAGACAATGCCGGTGAGTTTTCCGTCGTCAACCACGGGGAGGTGGTGGATGCCGAGTTCACTCATGATGATCATGGCTTCGAAGGCTTGGGATTCGCTGGTAGCGGTACGGGGGTGGCTTGTCATGATGTCGCTGACCGGTAGGGTTACGTCGAGGTTGACGGCGACGACTTTTTTGCGCAGGTCGCGGTCGGTGACGATACCATGCAGTTCGCCGGCTTCGACGATCAGTAGTGATGATACGTTTTTTTCTTGCATCATCTGGGCGGCTTCTTGGATGGCGGCACCGGATGGGACAGTGGCTGGGGTTGTGATCATGAAGCTGCCGAGTTGGGTACGCAGGATGTCGTTATTGGTGTCACTGCGGAGGTTTTGCGCAGCGGCGTTCATTCGTTTGGATTGGGAGGAGAAGAAGCGTGCGAAGTCTTCAAATTCATCGGCCACTGGGACGAATGCTTCGCGGGGCAGGGTCAGTAGCAGACTGTCTTCGACTGCGACCATTTGGTAACGGGAGGTACCATCACCCATGAGGGTGGAGTATCCGAAGGAGCGGCCAGATTCGCGGCGGTCGAGAAGGGTCCCTTCGGAATCTAAAACGTCGACGGCGCCGGAGCGAATGATGTAGCAGTTATCATTTTCCGCACCCAGTTCGATTACTGTGTCACCGCGTCGCACGTACACCATTCCCATGTGTTTGGTTATGTCGGTGATTGTGTCACGCGGTAGTGAGGCGAATGGCGCTGCGGTGTTTAGGAATTCCCGTACTTCTTCAAGTTCAACCGTCATGCCACCATCGTAGACGTGACGCGAACTACAATTCAGCAGAATCTATAAGTTATTTCACGCTACTAACTATTTTTCACGTTGGTCCATAGTTTTTGCGTTGCCGGGTTGCCCTTGGCAGCGTTCTTGTCCGGTGTTTGCTTTTCGACGTTTCCTGGCGGGCTGGGTACCCACATGCGGTGTTATCGACGATAGCGGCAATGTGGGCGTCGTAAAGCATAAACCGGAACTGGGAACGCAGACGCATGGCTTTGTTTTCTATTTCCCCAATTAGCTGGGGCCTTTAGCCTTAAGATTGGTACGTTGTTGTCCGATTTTTTTTAAAAGAAGGTAGCTGTGACACAGAAAAACCCGTATCACATGACGCAGGCGGAGTGTGAGAAGAAATTAGCGGAGGATGAGACCTGGGCACCGGGGTGGGAGGCCATCGACCGGGCGTTTGAAGCGTTGTATCCAGGGCAAGAACCAGACCACTTTGCACCGATCATTCCGGCGATGCTTGGTGGCGACAGCTACTTAGACGGCAAGTCCATCTACACCTCCCCCAATGGATATAAACATTTTGTCACCTATGGTTTTACATACTTGTATGCCGACCCGGAGCATTTAAGTGATGGGGAAAATGGGTTTGGTTTTGAACTGACTTTCAAGCTGGCGGATGTCAAGGACGATGGGCTGTGGGTGATGGATCTCTTGGAAAATCTCGCCGGGTATGTCTTTGACAGCGGTCGAGTTTTTGAACCGTATCAGTTTATTAAAGGCTCCGGTGAGTCGATCCACATCGGCGCCGAATCGGATATCACGGCTGCTATAACGGTTCCGGATACCGAAGCACAACCGCAATGGTCAGCCTTGGGCCGCACTGAGTTTGTGCAGCTGTACGGCATTACGGAGAAAGAAGTTGAGTGGTTAATGGAGCGAAATTCCCAGGATGCGGTGCGGGAATTAGCGGAACGTATCAGAAAGTATAATCCGCATTTCGTCACCGATATGTCCCGGACGAAGTCCTACGTTTAACTTACTGCCATGAAAGTTGCTCGGTACAGTAGGTAGCATGTGGCACACGACTGTACCTATGCTGGAGCGCCAGAAGTTCTCATCCATGATGTGGTTTCGGGATGATCTGCGAATAACGGATAACCTGGCGCTTCATCACGCCCGCAGCGTTGGGGATACCGCCGCGGTGTATGTCGTGGAATCGCCCAGCCCGGGAGTGAGGAAACTAGGCGGCGCTGCATCATGGTGGCTGCATCATAGTTTGGTGTCGCTGCAGGCTAGTCTTTTAGAACTGGGCATCCCATTGGTGATTGCATCGGGTAATGCAGTGGATATCATTCCCCGGTTGGCCGCATCGTTGCAGGTCACTACGGTGGCCTGGTCACAACGCTACCACAAGCCCCAAGCTGTCATTGATGATACTGTGGCTACGTTGCTGGCTAAGCAGGAAATAACGAGTTCGAGTTTTCCCGGCGCGTTGCTCGCGGAGCCTTGGGAAATTGTTACTAAAACCGCGTCGCCATATCGGGTGTACACGCCGTTTGCTGCTAATTTACAGGGGTTTCTTCATGACCGGCCGGTGGCAGAAATCCCGCCGGTACCAGCAAATAGTGGGGTGCGGCTAGAAGAGAAATTGGTGGAGCTTTTGCGCGCCGCACTTTTGGATGTGGCGTTGCTGCCGAGCCACCCGAGTCGAAACGAACCCGATTGGGCTGTGGATTTTGGTGCGTTGTGGACGCCGGGGGAACCTGCTGCGTGGCGCCGGTGGGATGCGTTTTCCCCTACGCTGCAGACTGCGGCGGGCCGCTATGCTTCGGAACGGGATTTTCCTGCAGTTGCTGCTACCAGTGGTTTATCGCCGCATATTCGGTTCGGGGAAATCAGTATCCGTACGCTTTACGACTCCGCGCGGGAGTGTGGCGATAACGACGATGTTTCGCGGTTTTGCGCGGAGTTGATGTGGCGTGATTTCGCGTGGAATAGGCTTTATCATCTTCCTAATTTGGCTACAGAGAATTCTCGCCGGGAATTTGATAATTTTCCGTGGCGAAGTACCCCTGATAAAGATTTTGCGTTGTGGTGCGAGGGGAATACTGGCTTCGCTTTGGTTGATGCAGGTATGCGGGAGTTACGCAGTACGGGGTTTATGCATAATCGGGTGCGTATGGTTACAGCATCGCTATTGACCAAAAACCTAGGGTTCGATTGGCGATTGGGGGAACAGTGGTTCTGGGATCAGCTTGTCGACGCCGACCCGGCCTGCAATCCGTTTAACTGGCAGTGGGTGGCAGGCTGTGGTGATGACGCCGCGCCATATTTCCGGATTTTTAATCCGCATAACCAGGCGAAACGTTTTGATCCCACGAATGAGTACATCACCCGATGGGTGCCGGAATACCCCACGATGGTGTATCCAGAACCGATGGTGGATGCTGGTGAAACCCGCCAATTGGCGTTGGCGGCCTACCAGCAGATAAAAACAAATCAGAGTTAGCTGTTGCTAGCTGCGGAGGTTTCATAAAATGCAAAGATTTCTTGCATGGGAACCGCTGTCCGTGTGATAAAGTCCACCTCCGGGTTTTCGCGGCTGAAAAGCGGCGGGAAGACCATGAATCCTTGGTCTGGTTTTAGTGCCTTCGTGTCAGCTTCCCACCCTTCCCACCGGAACAGGTCGTAGAACTTCGTGGTTGCACCACCAAGAAACGCATGCACGAAACCAGAGTGCCCCATGTCCAGGCCTTCCCATTCCAAGCCATCTGGCGAGAAATAACACACCTCGCCAGGGCTTATCCCTAACGCGCCGCCGTCGATGGCGAAGCGCCCACCCAAGACGTCGTGACCGAAAATCAACGCGCCAGGCACACTCGGTTCGGTGATGCCGCTTGCCTCGGCGATGCTAGGCAGCTGCGCTCCCCCACCGCCATAGAGACGAACCCAGCCGTGGTCGATGAGAATCCCGCCACAGTTATAGGCAATGCCGCCCAGAGTGGAGTGGGTTGTTACTTGCAGTTTATGGAGGGTGTCCGCCCCGGAATCGGTGGGCAGAACATCCACTGCCACTGGTGCCGCTTTGATTGCTTCTTGGATTTCGCCCCAGGCCGGATCGGTTACGTCCGTGAGTTGTTCAATTGTTCGAATTTCCATGACTCACAGATTAGTGCTTAGTCGAGCGGGTCATGATGAAATTTACACATTCGTTAACTCAACGCAGCTACTATCCGATCACCAACATCGACGGTGTTAACCGGACCCGGCTGACGGGAGGCAACATCGGCCTCCACTGCTTGTTCGATGCGGCGCGCATTGTCGTCATCGCCAAGGTGACGTAGCAGCATTGCCGCAGACAAAATGGCTGCGGTTGGGTCGGCGATACCTTGCCCAGCGATATCCGGCGCGGAACCATGGACCGGTTCGAACATTGACGGGTTTTTGCCTGTTGCGTCAATATTTCCGGATGCCGCTAATCCGATTCCACCTGTAACTGCACCCGCTAGGTCTGTGAGGATATCACCGAACAAATTATCGGTGACGATAACATCGTATCGGCCTGGGTCGGTAACCATGTAGATGGTGGCGGCGTCGATGTGATTGTATTCGACCGTTACCTCGGGGAATTCTTGCGCTACTTCGTCGATGGTGCGTTGCCACAACGAACCTGCATTGACCAAGACGTTGGTCTTGTGCACCAGAGTAAGATGCTTCCGACGTGCTTGGGCGCGACTAAACGCATCGCGGACGACTCGTTCCACCCCAAACCTGGTGTTTTGCGAAACCTCGGAAGCCACCTCGTGTTCCGTCCCTTCCCGCAGCACACCGCCGTTTCCGCAATACAACCCTTCAGTTCCTTCCCGCACCACCACAAAATCGATGTTCCCGGGGTTGGCAAGCGGCGAGGTTGCGGTTGGGAAAAGCTTTGCGGGGCGCAGATTCACGTGATGGTCGAGCGCGAACCGCATTTTCAGCAGCAATCCTCGTTCCAAAACGCCGGGGGGAACCGCACCCGGCGCGCCTATGGCTCCCAGAAGAATAGCATCGTGTTCCCGCAATGACGCTAAATCCGCATCGGTGAGAAGTTCGCCGTTTTTCAGGTAGCGAGTGGCGCCGAGATCGTATTCGGTGATGGTGATGTCGTCGCGCACCGTGTGGAGCACCTTGAGGGCTTCGGCGGTTACTTCGGGGCCGATTCCGTCGCCACCAATAACGGCAAGTTTCATTATGCGGGATTCCTTTCTCACTATGTGAACTCCTGGTGAAGTTTAGCACCCCAATCACCAATAGGCACCCTGGCACCCCCACCTGCCCTACAATGGAATTCATCAGACGTCTGATGGATCTTGCTGGGCTTTTCATTCAGAAAGGTTGCTTCTCATGACCACCCGCTCATTTCTCGTTGGCGCTTACGCCTCCATGCCTACCAACCTGGCAGAACAGGAACGATACTACGAATTACTTGCTGGACAAGAATGGATCACAGGCCTGGAAATCCCCTACCCCGGCCAACTCGCTGATCCCCAAACTCGCAACTGGTTAAGCCCGCACATCGCAAAGTTCCCCGACTCCATCATCACCGCCATTCCCGGCACGATGGTTAACGTTTGGGCCGACGACATATTCGGCCTCGCCAGCCCCAGCGAGCAAGGCCGGGCACGTGCACTAGCTTTCACAAAGGAGATCTACCAGATCGCCACCACGTTGAATGTTTCCACCATCGCGGTGCATTCCGCCCCCACTGCCCACTGCGATGCGGCAACATTCGAAGAATCAATGAAAGAAATTCTAAAGTGGGGCGATAAGACAATCATCATTGAGCATTGTGACTCCGCAACCCCGCACCACACTCCGGAAAAAGGTTTTTTAAGCCTCGAGGAAGAACTAGCCGTCGCTGAAAAAGTAGGCGTCCAAGTATCGATTAACTGGGGTCGTTCCGCCATAGACGGCCGAAGTGAGCACACCCCCATCGAACACATCACCGCTGCACAAAATCGCGGATTATTAGCTGGAGTGATCTTCTCCGGGGCATCAGACCGCGAAACAAGTTATGGCCCAGCCTGGGGCGACGGACACCTACCCAGCTCGATTCACGAACCAGCGTCTTTACTTAATCCAACGGCTATCTCTGCCGCGGCCAAAACAGCAGGCGAGATTTCATTTTTAGGCGCAAAGGTATGCGTCCCGCCTACCGCAACATTGGAAGACCGATTGGCGATGCTGCGTGTAATCTACGACGCAACTTAAAACCGCAACAATCGGTCTAACCAACCACAACCACCAGCGTCGACAAGCAAACCGCTACATCTTCTCAGCGCCACGGGCCGCCGTCACTAAATTCTCCACAGTGGATCGAACCGACGCTGGGATGCGCTGATCGTCTAGATTCAAGAAACCTTGCACTATCAAATCCCGTGCGTCGTCCTCGGCCAGTCCCATCGCGCGAAGATAGTCGAGTTTATCGTCATCAATCATGCCTACTGACGCTTCATGCGAAAGCTGCGCCCGAGCCACCTGGGCATCTAAGGCCGGAATCGACTCGATCTGACCAACATCTTTGAGCATCAAGCCGTCGCATTCCAAGAAACCTTTGGCATCGGCGACCAACGCCCGAAGCGTTGAACGGTTGCGAATCACACCACCATCAGCAACCATGCGAGCCACCTGCTCTGCCTGAGCACCGGGGCCGGTCAACACCACTGTTGACGCCATCTCGCGGGTAGTCCCGTCAGGAGCAAAAACGATGGCGTGATTAGTCACCGACGAGTCCTTGCCCACAGTCGTTACCGAATCCGAATGATGCTTTGTCAATCCCGATACCGCAACAGAGACCGAACTAGTGCTAGCGCCCTCGCCAATCGACGTGCGGTCGTAGGAGTGCACAGTCATGTTGGCACCCCACCTGTCAACATCAACGGAACGAACCTGTGCCCCGTCGCCGATGAAAGTCTCCGAAACCGATACGTGCGTCGCATGCGTCAGCGCCGGCGCAACCGCAGCACCGGAAACACTATCAACAACGGCATTCTTTCCAATAACCGTGATGTCATGCACAAATTGCCGCTCCTGCGGCTTAGTCAAAACAGTAAACGACTGGGTTGGCATAGTCACCCGCGCGCCGTCTTTAACCCACGTAAATGTACCCAATGGTTCTTGGGTCGATTCAAACGCCCGGCGCAACACCTCGTCCTCATCTGGGCTGATAAGGCTAAACATCAATTCCTGCACCCACGGCAACTGAATGAGCGCCTGGGCTAACGGCATAACCACCACATTGGGGTCATTGGTTACCATAGACCCAAAATGATGATCAACTACGATACTTGTCCCCGCGCGTTGCTCTTCCGGCGCCCAACCGATCGATGCTAACAACTCAGGAGTAACACTTAGCGGACCGATCCCATTTTCCGCTGCCGCCATCAATGGTGCAGCTGTAGGAGCAATTCCATTGCTCATCATTAATCATCCTCTCTACATATCTTCCCACAAGCGTTCCATGCTTAAGCTGCCACGTATCCGTCTTTGCGAATGCGATCAAATAGTTCACGTGGCGGTGCCGATTCAACTATCCGACCATCAACCATCAAATGCCCCATGACCGCATCAACCCCATCAAGAATGAAGCCAGTGTGCGTAATGGCCAGTACCGCTCGTTTCTCCCCCGTACTGGTAGGGGTATGCAACAAATGATTAATAGCGGAACTGACCACATTAACTTGCTGCAAATCAACACCAGATTCTGGTTCGTCCAATAAACACATCGTGGGATCATGAAGTCCTAACTTGGCCACTTCCCAGCGTTTTACCTCACCACCAGAAAAACCACAGTTCACGTCACGGTCGATAAGATACTCCACTCCAAGCTGGCTGGCAGTGGCATCCAACCGGCTTGTTGCCCCTATCGCCTGCGCTAATCGACGCACGGAAACCCCCGGAATCGATGGTGGGCGCTGAAATGCTAGCCCCAACCCACACCGGGCCCGCTCATCCACTGAAAGTCCCGCCAAGTCAGTTGAGCCCAATAGGGCTTTCCCTCCTGTAATTTCAAACGGTTTAATTCCCATCAAACCGCATAGCAATGACGATTTACCTGACCCATTCGGCCCGATCAAAACATGGCATTCGCCCTCGTTAATCGTCAGTGACACATCATGGCAGATTTCCCTATCCCCTACCGAAATACTCACGTTTTCCAGACTCAGTACCGGTTTGGTAGACATAACTACCCTCCTTACACGTTGGGCAGGTGGGCGGCGCCCACACCATCAAACCACACACCTGCGGGATTTAATGCTCTCAATCCCTATCGTAAGTTTGACTCCGAAATAATTAAAGAAACAGCAATCTTTTTCCCGAATCCCCCACCAATGCCCCCACATTCGGGGGAGCAAGAATCGGCCAGATTGGCCCCAACCAACCACTGCGTCAATCCTTGTCCCAGCTGCGTCGAACTGGCGAAACCGGGCCAAGCCAGACTATAAGGAAGTCAGTTTTCTACCCAAGAAATCTATCCTCGGCAGCATTATCCTGCGAAAACAATCGCACTTCCACGATGCGACCACCATTGACCGTCAACAGATCAATCCCACTTTGATCCATCTCTATCGTCTCCCCCGCATCAGTCACCCGCGTACCGGTAAACCTAACCGGAACCGCAACCACTTGTTCATTCACCATCGGCACATCGGTTGGCTGCACCGTCAATGTCCCTTGGGAAAATTCCATCATCTTTTGAATATGCGCAACAACATTATCGACACCCACATAGCTACCCGAGAACTGGTTGTTGCCCGGTTGGTGCCACCGCACCTGTGGATCTAAAAAGCTTAGTGCGTCAGCGATTCTGCCGTTAGCCAACGCAGCAAAGTACTCTTCTACAATCAAACGTGGTTGATGAGATTGCTGTGACATGTGGTTGCCTTCCTTGCATATCGAAAAACCAATATGAACTGTGCTGATAACCCAATGGTTACACACAACCCCACAGTTACTTCAAGGTAACTATGACCCAAGGACACTATGATGCCTGACACACAATGGAATGTGTTTTTCGCCGATTGCCCCTCCCGCACATCGCTTGCCCGAATAGCCAACAAATGGACGGCGATGATCGTGATCTACCTCGCAACCGGCCCCCGCCGGTTTGGCAACATCAAGAAGGAACTAACCGGGATCAGCGCCAAAGTACTCACTGACACTCTACGGGCATTGGAACGCGACGGGATTGTCAACCGTGAAGAATTCCCCGGAATCCCTGTTCGGGTGGAGTACCGACTCACAGACTTGGGTGAAACATTAATCGAACCCCTGTCAGCCTTGAGACAGTGGGCTGAAACATATGCAGCAGATGTTATGCAAGCCCAAGCAGCATACGACACTAAATTCTCCCAGTGCGCCAGCACTGAAACTACCGGCAACCGGCAAAATAAAACGTTACCCCACATTACCATCTGATATAGCAGTAATGCGGGGTAACGTTGCGCAGCTATTTTAAAAGGAACTACCCTAGATCCAATTGGAAAGCTTCCGCCTTGAGATCCGACGCGATCTGTTCCAGTAACTCTTGGGAAACCTCACTATCAACACGCAGAATCAACACGGCACCGTCACCAGCAGATTCCTGAGTCAAAGCAGCAGCAACAATGTTAATGCCAGCAGCCCCTAACGCCGTACCAACTACACCCAGTGCACCTGGTGCGTCCGCATAGTTGAAGAACAAGTTCCGGCCAGCAGCCCGAAGGTCGATACCACGGCCATTAATCCGAACGATCTTCTCGACTTTATCTAAGCCAGTCAACGCACCAATAACGGAAATGCGCGTGCCATCAGATGCAATGGCGGTAACGTCCAAAACCGAGCGGTGCGAAACTGACTGCGGTGCGGTAGAAACCTCCACCTTAACGCCGCGTTCCTCCGCTATCGACGGAGCATTAACGAACGTAACTTGCTCATCAATAATCCCGGAGAACAAACCGCGCACCGCAGACAAACCTAGAACGTCAACATCCTCAGTGGACAATTCGCCCCGAGCTTCAACTTCCAATCGAACCGGTGCCTTACCCAACATGTGGCCAGCCACCAAACCGAGTTTGCGGGCCAATTCCAACCACAGGGCAACCTCTTCGCCCACACGACCACCGGAAACATTGACGGCGTCGGCGACAAATTCCCCAGCTAGTGCCTTAAGAACCGAAGCAGCCACATCGGTGCCCGCCCGGTCTTGTGCCTCAACGGTAGATGCTCCCAGGTGTGGGGTCACTACTACTTCCGGCAGCGAAAACAGCGGCGAATCCGTGCACGGCTCGGTCTCAAAAACGTCAAAACCAGCACCCCGGATATGGCCCGCGGTGATTGCGTCCGCCAACGCTTGCTCGTCGACAAGCCCGCCGCGCGCCGCATTAATGATAATTTGGCCCTTCTTTGCCTTGGCAAGCAGCTCAGCATCAAACATGCCAGCGGTTTCCTTGGTCTTTGGCAAATGGATCGTCACAAAATCGGAACGCGACATGAGATCGTCAAGATCGGTAAGCTCCACACCCAATTGGGCGGCACGCGCCGGGTTCGCATAGGGGTCGAACGCAAGGATGGTGGTTTCGAATGCGGCCAACCGCTGGGCGAAAAGTTGCCCGATGTGGCCAAACCCCACGATGCCAATGGTTTTTCCGAAAATTTCCACCCCATTAAATGCTGACCGCTTCCACGTTTTCTCCCGAAGGGTTTTGTCTGCGGCAGGGATCTGCCGGGCAGTAGAAAGCAACAAGGAAATAGCATGTTCGCATGCGGAATGAATATTAGAGGTTGGCGCGTTAGCCACCATGACTCCGCGCTCGGTTGCAGCGGCAATATCCACGTTGTCTAATCCAACACCAGCTCGACCAACAATCTTGAGCTTTGGTGCAGCTTCGAGAACCTCGCGGTCCACGGTTGTTGCCGATCTGACTAGTAGCGCATCGGCTTCGGGCACTGCTTTTAGTAATTCGGAGCGGTTTGGCCCGTCTACCCAGCGCACCTCCACCTTATCTCCGAGCGCGTCGACTGTGGACTGCGCGAGTTTGTCTGCAATGAGAACTACAGGAAGGCCATTCTGGCTCACGTTGAAACTCCTGGGAAAAACCGTGTTGTCCGTGTAACACCGACACGACCGCGCCGATGCTACCCGTGTCCACACCTGGCTTCGCGGCGTGCGACTGGTTAAAGAGTTTAGTCCAGTTTTGCCTGCACAATAGTTACCGCGTAGCGAAATTCATCAAAAATACAGTTCAAACCATCTTTTGACGCCACAAACCAAACCACCATCGGGGGTACTAATCATCATATCGATTGAGCACAACCGGACGGGGGTTTAGCTCTTTGACCGTTCCAGCGGTAGCAGGATCGTCCTTTTCCAAGCTCAAGCCCGGATAGATTCCAACCGGAAGATTCGCCATGACAGCATGATAACGGTCGGGGTTGGTGACGCGTGTTTGCCACACGACTGCCAACTCATCGGCGGGTGCAGGGCACTGCGCGGGAGAAAAATCCACTTGATCTACAAGCAAAATCTTCTGCGGTAGTCCTTCGTTGCGAACCATAGTAGCTAGCCAGTTTTGCGTAACCTCAAACTGTTCGATTGTAGGTTTTTCCAGTGCAACACCTACGTTAGGTTTCTTTAAAATATCTGCCCAGCCAGGGTCGGAGTTAAGCTCCGGGTGGATGATGAGTGCGTAGCCACCAGCTTGAGATATCGCGTCAACCCATACATCTACCACATGGGGTGCCATTGCTGTGGCATCAAGAACAAAACTGGGTGAGATTATTCCATCAAAAACTTGGCCGTGCGTTGCCTCACGGCGTTTTAATTGGGCAATTTTTTCGCGCACATCCAGTGGTGCGTCGGGCCGTGCCTCCGCCAACCGAATGGTTTCCGTTACCACGATGCGTTTGGGAAAAACCAAACCACGTTTGCCCTCCCCTGGCTGATACTGAGCAGTAGCGTCCAGTAATTTTATCCGATGCGCCAGTTGGTCAGCACTGCCAAAGTGACTGCCCAACGCCACCACAGGTTGATCCGACAGCCCCGTCACGTGCCGCATCGTTTCAACGTTAAACCGGGGATCCGGATGTTCAAGGATGCGCACCGTAGCGCCGAAAGCGCGTGCTGTGGCGATAGCCGCAACCGAGGATTGAGCAGAGGCGAGAACAATGGGAGCGGTATCAGCATCCCGACGTGATTGTGCGGGAAACGGTTGCAATCGAACCGCCGGTTGCGGAGTTGATGTAGTTGTTGGGCGTATCCAGCCGGGTTGGAGCAAGGTTGCTTGCTCGCCGCCGAGTGCGGCTACTGCGCGGGGAACGTCGTGGGGGAACGTGATCCCTTTCGGCTTGAAAGAAAAAGCCGTTAACATACCGAGAGCTTCCGCAGTTCCTGGGTCTTTGATGATGGTGAGCTCCCCTTGGGTTGCGGCGAGTTTGGTGTCGCCAACTACTAGTACGTAGCGGGCACCGAGACGGTGGATCTCTGCGAGTACTGCATTCCGATTACTGTCTTGGATTGTCAGCATCGGTGCGTGGCTTACTACGGCTATGGATGCGGCGCGTAATTGATCAGAAATGTCCGTTCCGGAAACGACGACTGTCTCGGAGCTGTCAAAGAAGTGGCGGGAGGCGTCTATCCCAGCGTTTTCGGCACCGTCAAGAACAACAGGATGTTTCGGATAATGTTGGGCCACGTGGCGGTTGAGGTTGGCGCTAAGTGCGTCTTTGAGGTCCAGATTGGGATGGGCGTGTGCCGCGATTTCTTCGCTGGTGCGGGTTTGGACGACGGCTAGGTTCTCCACCGTGCAAGCGCCCAACAGGAGTGCTGCCGTTACGGCAACCGCTGCACTGCTTTTCGACGCCACCGCGCATCCTTTTCCCTAGATCGTTTCGTTCGTGTTACCGGTCAAGCGAAAGCGCCCGGACCTTCTTCTCCCGCATATAGGTTAGTTTCGTCAACATCATGGACGGCTGCAACCCCCATTGCTTCTTCGATCATGCGTAGTATCCGTTTGCGCCGATCATTGAAGAATTCTGATGCTTGGGCTTTAAGCAAAAGATTGGGGTCTAATAAATGGGACTCTAGCACTGCGTCAAATTCGGCGTCGTCTAGTAGGCTCTTTGACTGAATCCGGTACAGGTAGCGTGCTGGTGAAGCTTCTTCAACCATAACGTTGGTTCGCCTGCCCATGGGAGTGCGGTTAAGAACAGAATCTGCCAATATCCCGTCAATGCCGTTGGCGTCACACCACGTCCGGGGGAATATCCGGCGGAAGTGGGTACCTTGCTCAGTGAAAGTATCGCTGTCAAAAACTTTTCCGGTGCGCCAGTCTTTAGCTCCACGCCCCATAATCAGCGCATAGATGCCCTTATATAATCCGGAATTTGGGCCAGCTGATAGCAATCGGGATTCCACAAAGCGGGCTTGCGATATCGATCGCGGCAGTGGTACTTGTTGCGAGCCGTTCCAGTCGCGCACCCATTTTGTTACTTCGTCAACGTCTGTGCCTATGCGCACCATCAACGCTGGTGAACCGTATAGTTCCCCAAACACACCACACCAGAACCAGCGGTGGATTCGATCCCACGCTGCTTGCTCCGCCAATATATGTGGTTCTTCTGCCAGGACTGCGATCATCACCGCGAGTGGAATCAACTGGGATGAATACGGAACTTGTTCCGTGGTGAGTATACAGCGCCTGGACATGAAAATCGCGGCTTCGTGGAAAGCGGTGCGCATGGTCTCAGCAGCTGGTTTGTATTCCGCGAGGCTTAGTTGCAGAACTGATTCCCTAAACCCTGAGGCGCGTCCTTTTTTCGCGGTGACATACAACGCGACAGCGGTGAGGAAGTCCGTTCGGTCTATTCCATCAAGCGCCGGATGGGACCGCAGCACCGCATCGGTTTGAGCCCAGTCATCTTGCATGCGGAAATCGGGGTCTTCGGTGGCAAACACCGCCGTAAGCAATTCAAATACATCCATTTGCAAGCCCATGGAATTCGCTTGGGCGAATATTGACCCGATTCCTGCTTGGGCTGTTTCACGGTCGAGCCGAATCATCGGAACCGCGTACCGCACCAATGTCTTGATTATGCGGGTATAGAATTGTTTCGCCTGTTTTTTTGACTCAGCGTCGAGATTGGTGGCGATCTCAAACAGCTGATCCGTACCGGCGTCGAAAAGCAAATCCGAAACTGGAATATATCCCGCTGCGAGCGCGCGCTCTCGCGTAGCCAAGCCACCAGGGATTTCTTGGGCGAAATGCGACATAACCTTGCCGTTTTCATCGACGGAGATCACGGCTTCGTCTGGCATAACATCGGCAGAGACTGCTGTACGCACATCAATGAAGAATCGGCGCCGCACTTTTTTATTACGGAAATCCACCGATTCCACCAGACCATCACCCCGTAAACATTGATACAGGGTGGTAAGGCGTTGCTGACCATCCAATAACAATAGCCCTGGAGCAACGGAAGTATCTGGTGCGGAATGAATCGGCCGGGGCCGAAACCGCATTGGTTCATTGCGGGTATCCAACGCCATGATCGACCCCATCGGGTAACCCCGCAGCACGGTAACCAAAAGTGATCGGATTTGGTCAACATTCCACCGATATTCCCGTTGGAAGTCAGGTAGTTGAAGATCACCGCGGTCGATGCGGCTAAAAAGGTCGTAGAGATCGTAACTTGGTGTGGAAAAACCCATGACGTGAAGTTTAGCCGTTTACCCCTACACTGCTCATATTTCCAGTTCAGAGCTAGTTTTTACCAGGAGAATATGCCCCTTTAAAACACGTACGCTTTGCCACCTAACCGGAGGCTTGTCGTTACCGGCACGTTTCCTCATGCGCATGGTGACCATCGTCTTCGACTTGTACTGTCACGTGTTTTATTCCGAGATCATTAAAAGCGTGGTGCACTTGATCCAAAATGTCGCAGTAGTCTTTGGACGGCGAATCAGCCACAACATGACAGGAAGCAATGATTTCCGTCCCATCGAGTGACCATACATGCAGATCATGGATTGCCCGCACCCCAGGTAAGTTTTCGATCGACTGCGAGATTTTTTCGACATCTACCCCAACTGGCACTTGTTCTAATAGTACTCGCAGCGATTCCCACGCGAGTTTAAGAGATCTAGGTAAAATTAGCGCCGCGATTAACAGTGACGCCACGGTATCGGCCCACAGAATGTCAAAGAATTTCATGCAGATTGCAGCAACAATCACCGCCACTGAGCCCAGGAGATCCACCAGGACATGCAGATACGCGCCGCGTACATTCATATTGTCGTGTGAATGATTGTGCAGCACTTTTGCACCAATGGCATTGGCTACCAGCCCGATAGTACCAACCACCAACATAATCGTGGTGTTTACTTCTTCGCCCGCATTAAAACGTTCGAATGCCTCGTAGACGATCCACACGGAAATTGCGGAAACACTAATAGCGTTGGCAAATGCAGCTAGGACTTCGATACGCTTATACCCATAGGTCGCTTGAGCGGAGGCCTGCTTCCTTGCGATGGTGATGGCCAAGGCGGCAACTAGAAGTCCAGTGGAGTCGGACAACATGTGCATCGCATCAGAGATCAAAGCTAATGAACCTGATACCCAGCCACCAATCAACTCGGCCAGAAAAATCGTGGCGGTGAAGCCAAGAACCGTCATCAGGGCCGTTAAGCTATCCGCCCCATGATGATGGTGGTGGTGATGCCCATGACCGTGGTTATGTCCTCCACCATGATCGTGCGTATGCACATGTGAGTGCTCATGATTGCTAGGTTCGTGGTTACCCTGTCTGGTAGTCATCGACTGCCCCATCCCGGGATGGATAGCATGCCCCATGACGGTGTTATACAGCACAAATAGGTCGTCATCGTCGAAGGAGAAGTGATCATGTGCATGCGCTTTCTGCTGGGCGGGTTGCTGCAATCTCCGCGCGGAGTCGCCATATTTACACAAGTGCCTGCCGTATTTCCAGGAACTTTGATGGCAAGTCGCGGCCGATCGAAATACCGAAGTCACTGAAATTCCTTTCCGCCGCAACACCATGTGATTTTTGCCAAGTGCCAATGAGACACCACCACAAAGTTTGCTTTGCCTACTAACATACCTTAGGTTTTCAATAATGTCGATTTATTGAAAACGTCACCCGTCTATACACGCACAAGTTGCATCATCCATAAGCAAATGACGTAGAGTTCAATGTAATGAACTTTTACATCCACACGGTTTTAGACACGCGGAAATCTTTTTCAATAATTGCTCCTACCCCCGATAGAGATCAACCTAATAATGCACATTTTGGTGATAAAAGATAGTTATCGTATCGCCAGATTCCCATTCGCCATACGTCAGCACCACTGCCGCTTTTCGACGCACCCCCAGCCCTAAACGTAGCCGAAACCACCACGCAGTAACTGTGAGTACAGTCCACCACCCCGATTTTCACTAACGGGAAACCGCTAGTAGCACATCCATTTATGCCACTAGCGGTGAAATGAAACCCGATCAGTCAGATCGTGATCATGCAGTTGCGTCAAGCGGGTTCTTTACCCAGCTCATGAGATCACGCAGTTTGGAGCCGACCTCTTCAATCTGGTGGTTAGCATAAGACGCGCGCAGCTGCTCCAGCTCCTTGTTGCCGCCCTCGACGTTGGCAATCAACCGCTTGGTAAAGGTTCCGTCCTGGATATCCTTCAGGATTTCCCGCATGCGCTCCTTAGCACCGGCATCGATAACGCGCGGACCAGAAAGGTAGCCGCCAAATTCCGCCGTATCCGAAACAGAGTAGTTCATGTTGGCTATACCGCCCTCAAACATCAAGTCCACAATCAGCTTGAGTTCATGCAAGCACTCGAAATACGCCATCTCAGGTTCGTAACCAGCTTCGACAAGAACTTCAAAACCGACCTTGACAAGTTCTTCTGCGCCACCACACAAAACAGCTTGTTCGCCAAACAGGTCGGTGACAGTCTCCGCCTCAAAGGTGGTGGGGATAACGCCAGCGCGAGCGCCACCGATAGCTGCCGCATAAGAAAGGCATAGGTCCTTCGCTTCGCCCTTAGGGTCTTGAGCAACAGCAATCAAACACGGAACACCTTTGCCATCAACAAACTGACGACGAACCAAATGTCCTGGACCCTTTGGTGCAACCATACCGACAGTGATATTTTCCGCAGGCTTGATCAAGCCAAAGTGGATATTAAGGCCGTGTCCGAAAAGTACCGCATCGCCATCTTTAAGATTCGGTGCGATTTCCTCGGAATACACCTTTGCCTGACTCGTGTCAGGAACCAAGATCATGATGACATCCGCCCAGGCAGCCGCCTCCGCGTTAGACAACACGGTGAAGCCAGCTTCCTTTGCCTTTTCGGCCGACTTGGAGCCGTCACGTAGCCCGACAACAACCTCAACACCCGAGTCGCGAAGATTCTGGGCGTGAGCGTGACCTTGGGAACCATAACCCAAAACCGCAACTTTACGGCCCTGGATTAGAGTAAGGTCCGCGTCTGCGTCGTAAAGCAATTCAATAGCCATGAGAAGGTTGAGCCTTTCTTCGAGGGATCTTAGAAATGTTTATATCATATTATGAGACAAAAACCTGCATTTAGTCTCATTTTGCGGGATGGATTATTGCCGGAAATTGGGAGCCATCGTTTTCGGCCCGCGGTTAAGCGCAATCTGTCCGGAAGAAATCAACTCCCGGATACCAAAAGGCTCCA
Source organism: Corynebacterium mustelae (assembly GCF_001020985.1). NCBI lineage: Bacteria > Bacillati > Actinomycetota > Actinomycetes > Mycobacteriales > Corynebacteriaceae > Corynebacterium > Corynebacterium mustelae. Next base: position 1,484,435 of record NZ_CP011542.1, on the reverse strand, counting down.
ACACATCCAACAACGCACCGAGTTTTCCTTGAGTACCAGTTGCTTCGATAACAACAGAATCAGGAGCAACATCAACAACCCGGGCCCGGAAAATATTGGCAGCATCCACCACCTGCGGTCGGTTGGACGCATCCGCCGACACCTTGACCAGCATCAATGCCCGTGCGATAGTCACGTCTTCTTCCAGCCGCACGACCTTAAGCACCGGCACCAATTTGTTCAACTGTTTCGTGATCTGCTCAATCGCAATTTCATCCGCATCCACCACGATCGTGATCCGGTTGATACCGTCTATTTCCGTGTTTCCCGACACCAGCGAAACCAAATTAAAACTGCGCCGGGTAAACATTGCTGACACCCGGGAAATGATGCCGTCCTGGTCCTCCACCATGACACTGAGGATGTGACGAGAAATATCATTGTTAGCCATTAGTTTGCATTCCTTTTCTTTTCTCGATAACCCACATCAGTCTTGATTGTGTAGGAGTTCTTGTTCGGTCGGGCACGAATCAGTTTCAAATAGTGGACGCAAGCCCCTGGCATATTGAATATCCGAATTTGAGTGACCCGCCGCAACCATTGGCCATACCTGGGCATCTTGCCCCACTATGAAATCGATCACCACCGGGCGATCGTTGATTTCCCGGGCTTTTTGGATTGTTGGTTCGATCTCTTCTTCCTTGGTTACCCGGAATGCAGCACACCCCTGCGCTTCAGCTAACCCGATAAAGTCCGGCATGTACTCTGTTTGTTCCCGCAGTTTGGTATTGGAATAATGCCCGTCGTAGAACAAAGTTTGCCACTGCCGTACCATTCCCAAATTGCCGTTGTTGATCAATGCTACCTTGATCGGAAAGCCTTCCACCGCTGCGGTGGTTAGCTCTTGATTGGTCATTTGGAAGCAACCATCACCATCAATTGCCCATACTTCCTTTTCTGGTGCAGCTGCTTTAGCCCCCAATGCCGCAGGAACTGCGTATCCCATTGTGCCTAGACCACCAGAGTTCAACCAAGTGCGCGGCTTCTCAAAATCAATAAATTGGGCTGACCACATCTGGTGCTGTCCCACACCAGCGCAATAGATAGCATCAGGTCCGGCAAGACGCGACAACGATTCAATGACATGCTGCGGTTCTAACAAACCATCGTCAGTAATTTGGTATCCCCTAGGAAACCGCTCTTTTAGATCATTAAGATGCGCCATCCATTCCGCAATATTCACCCCATGTGGCGCTTTTGCTTTGAACTCAGTAAGCAAAGCCGACAGTACTTCCTTAGCGTCGCCGACAATCGGAACATCAACTGCCCGAATTTTGCCAATCTCAGCTGGGTCAATATCGGCATGAATGACTTTCGCCAGAGGGGCAAACGAAGCAGTGTCACCGGTTACCCGGTCGTCGAAACGCGCTCCGATGGTTATCAACAAATCACTGCCCTGCATTGCACCAACCGCAGGGACTGTGCCATGCATACCAGGCATCCCCATGTGAAGCGGGTGGGAATCCGGGAAAGAACCCAACGCCATAAGCGTCGTCACAACCGGAATGCCGGTGTGTTCAGCGAAAGCTTTTAACTGTTCCGATGCATCCGCCTTGATTACACCCCCGCCAATGTATAAAACCGGACGCTTAGACTCAGTGATAAGCTTGACCGCTTGCTCTATTGGCCGATTATGGGGAACGGTCACCGGCCGATAGCCAGGCAGGTCAATCTTTGGCGGCCACACGAAATCCATCTCAGCGGCCTGGATATCTTTAGGAATATCGACCAAAACCGGACCGGGTCGACCGGTGGAAGCAAGATGGAAAGCTTCGGCAAGTGCCTGCGGAATTTGTTCCGGGGATGTCACCATGAAGTTATGCTTGGTTACTGGCATCGTAATGCCACGAATATCGGCTTCTTGGAAAGCATCAGTACCCAGCATGTGCCGACCAACCTGGCCAGTGATTGCAACCAGCGGAACCGAGTCAAGGTAAGCATCCGCGATAGGAGTGACCAGATTTGTCGCTCCTGGACCAGATGTTGCAATGCATACTCCAACTTTGCCTGACACTTGTGCATATCCGGTGGCTGCGTGGCCTGCACCCTGTTCATGACGAACAAGAACATGACGTAGTTTTGTTGAGGAATACAATGCCTCATATAGCGGTAAAACTGCACCACCTGGCAACCCAAAGACCAAATCGGTACCAAGGTTTTCTAAGGACCGAACGATGGCCTCGGCACCATTCATGCGTTGCGTTTGTGCCTTTTGGCTACGGTTTGCCATCGTAGCGGGAGTGGGACGTAAGGAAGCTGCCACGACTTCTAACTCCTTGACTAGCTGTTATGAAACTTGCTGCGAACGTGCCATTCGCAGTTTCCCATCTTCACGCCCTATCAATAGGTGCGATAAGGGGTGAGGATGAAAACCCTTGGTAGGTTGAACCGTTAAAACAAAAACCCTCGCTTCTACACTTGTGGTGTGAAGGAGGGCGCTTGACGATTCGACTTGAACTATGAAGCCGTTACGGCAGGCGCCGCGCCGGTTACCACGAGTACAAGTCGAATAATGTTCATAGCGTCACATAGTACAACGCCAAGCACGCCAGGTAACAATCCTACCCCCGCAACTGGCAACTGTCTGCGTTTTTACCGTAGCTTCACCACCGATACCTCCCCCATTTCGGAATCACTTCCCACATAGATTTGTCATTTTTATGGGTTTGCCCGCATAGTTTCGTCGGTAAAAAATGCTAAGCCTAGTTTCCCGCTGCCACTACGACACCAAGACGATTATGCTCGAAGACTATGCCGTTTTCTTATATTGCGATTTCATTATGGTCGTGGATGATTGATACCGGGCTCTCGCTTGCATTATTGATCGTGATCGCATTTTTGATCCCGCGTGCCGGCAGGTTGGCGATGTATTTCATTACCAACAAATTCGTAGCGGAAACGGAATCCGACTCCAAGACACAACTGGCCTTCGCTGGTGTTGTAGTTTATATCGCTCAGATAATTTCATACTTTGTTGTTTTTGTCTTCATGCTCAAATCGCTGGGTTTTTCCCTTGCAGGAGCAGCTATCCCCGCAACCGCAGCTTCAGCAGCAATTGGTTTGGGTGCGCAATCAATCATCGCAGACTTTCTAGCAGGCTTTTTCATTTTAAGCGAAAAACAATACGGGGTTGGCGACTGGGTTCGCTTCGAAGGTGGGGCAACCAATATCGAAGGCACCGTCATCCAAATCACGATGCGTGCAACTCGAATCCGCACCTTGGCCGAAGAAACAGTGATAATTCCGAACTCTAAAGCCGGGGTATCAATCAACAATTCCAACCATTGGTCATCAGCTGTCGTCGTAATGCCCATCCCGCTGACTCGCGGCACCTCTGTAAGCGATACCATCGACCGCTCCACTGCCGCCGCTAGCCGTGCGTTGGCGGAACCTAAAGTAGCTGAAGTCGTTCTTGGACCTCTTGCGGTTCACCCAGCTGTCGGTATCACCGCCCCCACCACGTTAGGTATGCCGTGGAGCATAGACATGCGATTCTTGGTGCAGGTGAAACCAGGAAGCCAGTGGCTGGTTGAACGCGCCATCCGAGTCAAACTTATCGACGAATTCTGGGAAGAGTACAGCACCATAGCCGAAACCTCAACCACCGCCGAGCTCACTGCCCCGGCGCCTATGGTGGAACAACCAGCCACAACCCGAATCGCCTCCGCACAGCCGCAACCGGAGAAACCAGCCCCGGAAGGTACGCTTAGCCCAGCCGAGGCTGAAGCCCACACCGAACGGGGGCTCCTAGTTGAAGACGACCCGGCCATCACCGACAAAACAGCCACGTTCACCACCGAAGAAAAACCTGCCTCACTCCAGGAAGAAAAAGTCACCGGTTGGGAGCGGTTCTTTAGCGTTGGCGGCCGCACCCGAGTCTCTACAACCATCCTGCTCTCTGCAGCAGTGTTCATCCTTTTGCTTAAAGGCCTCGCGCTAAACCCAGAAGACTCCGATGCAAGCGGATGGTTAGCGCCCCCCACACCGGCCCCACGCGCAACAAGCACGGTGTCGCCGGATAACGAGGAATCCCAAACCGAAATAGTCACCGAACCAGAGACCGCTACACAAAGCTTGGAATTCAGCCCAACGGTATCGCAACCGCTTACGGAGCTACCTTCCGCTGCACAGTCAACAGAACAAGCCCCACCCCAGGCCGAACCTCAGTCACCGGAATCTGCCCTACCCCAAACCACCGAACCAACGAAGACGCCTAACGCCAATCCCGAAAACCAAAACCCCCTAGAACCTTTCCCACCAGGCGAAGCCCAACCTGTGGGATAACACCACACCTTAAGGCTTACTTCCTCCTCATAGGTTGAAACCTGTAATGGCAAAACCCGTGTTCCCTTCCATAACAGCATTGAACTACTATGAACTTCCATGAGCCTTCCCAGTGACGATACTGCCAGCGCCGCCACCTCTGTTGCGGAATTCAAGCCAGACCGCACCCACATTCTGGCGGCGGTCATCATGTCCTGCATCATGCTGCTTGTTGTCGGAGCATTACCAAAATTCCTATTGTGGCTACCGCTATTACCCGTAGTCTTCATCTACTGGGTGCTCAAATCCCGCACCACCGTCGACGAATCCGGCATAACCGCACAGTATGCGTTCAAAGCCACACAGCATGTCGCATGGGATGACTTCGCAGGAATCGGTTTCGCCCGATCAACCGCCTTTGCCCAAACCACCGATGACACTAAAATCACGTTGCCAGGGGTAAGTTTCAATTCGCTGCCTGACCTTGAAGCCGCTTCCGCTGGCCGGATCCCAGACGCCCTTACCCAAGGACGAATGGCCGCCAACGAAAAGGTTGTAATCGTTCACAAAGACGGCCGCCAAATACTCATATCCAAAGAAGAATACGACAACCAGCAAGCACACCACGATTCACCAACTGGTTCCGATAGTCCCACCAAGGACTAGTCCGCTTGCCAAAAAACAAAGCTTTCACCCTATAGTTTTACAAACCCGCCTAATTATTAACCAAAGAAGACTGTTATGATCCCGCTTCGTTCCCGCATCACCACCGTTGGCCGTAATGCCTCAGGAGCTCGCGCCCTCTGGCGAGCCACCGGCACCAAAGAACATGAATTCGGCAAACCCATCGTCGCCATCGTCAACTCCTATACCCAGTTTGTTCCCGGCCACGTTCACCTGAAAAATGTTGGCGACATTGTGGCAAACGCAGTGCGTGAAGCAGGCGGCGTCCCCAAAGAATTCAACACCATCGCCGTCGACGATGGAATCGCTATGGGGCACGGTGGCATGTTGTACTCTCTACCGTCCCGTGAAATCATCGCTGATTCGGTGGAATACATGGTCAATGCGCACACAGCCGATGCCATGGTCTGCATATCCAATTGCGATAAAATCACCCCGGGCATGCTCAACGCTGCATTGCGGTTAAATATCCCCGCGATCTTCGTCTCCGGCGGCCCCATGGAAGCTGGCAAAGTTGTCGCGGTTGACGGAATCGCACATGCCCCGACCGATCTCATCACGGCAATCACCGCATCCGCATCCGATGCGGTTTCCGATACTGATCTGGCCACCATCGAAGAATCCGCCTGCCCGACATGCGGCTCTTGTTCCGGCATGTTCACCGCCAATTCCATGAATTGCCTAACAGAAGCATTGGGGCTGTCGTTACCCGGAAACGGCACCACGCTTGCCACACACACTGCCCGCAAAGACTTATTTATCCAGGCAGGCGAAATGATCATGGATATGTGCTCGCGATACTACGGTGAAGGCGACGAATCAGTACTACCCCGCAGCGTTGCCACCAAAGCTGCATTCCGCAATGCAATGGCACTCGACATGGCAATGGGTGGTTCCACCAACACAATCCTGCATACGCTGGCGGCTGCACAAGAGGGCGAAATCGATTTCGACTTAACCGATATTGACGAACTCTCCCATAAAATCCCATGTATCTCCAAAGTTGCTCCGAACGGCACTTATCACATCGAAGACGTGCACCGGGCAGGCGGAATCCCTGCAATCCTAGGAGAACTCCGCCGCGCGGGAATGCTTGACGAATCAGTGCACACCGTCGCATACGACACCGTTGACGGCTGGCTCAATGACTGGGACATCCGTGGTGGTAAAGCCATCGATAAAGCCATTGAGCTATTCCACGCCGCGCCGGGAGGGGTACGCACTACTGAACCGTTTAGTCAGTCCACCCGGTGGGATTCATTAGATCTTGATGTGGAAAATGGCTGTATTCACGATATTGCTCATGCGTATTCTGAAAACGGCGGGTTGGTGATTTTGCGGGGCAATATTTCCCCCGACGGTTCAGTACTCAAAACTGCTGGTGTTGATGAAGAGTTGTGGGAGTTTACCGGGCCAGCTCGGGTGTGTGAGTCACAAGAAGAAGCGGTTTCTACCATTTTAAAGCGTGAGGTTCAGCCGGGTGAGGTAGTAGTTATCCGATACGAAGGCCCTGCTGGTGGCCCAGGCATGCAGGAAATGCTGCATCCAACCTCGTTCTTGAAGGGGGCTGGGCTTGGTAAAGTCTGTGCGTTGATTACCGATGGCCGGTTCTCTGGTGGCACCTCGGGGCTATCCATCGGGCATATCTCCCCGGAGGCAGCACATGAAGGTGTCATTGGCCTGATCGAGAATGGCGATTCGATTACCATCTCAGTCAAGGATAGGGTCTTGAACTTGAATGTTGATGAGGATGAACTCGATCGGCGTCGAAAAGCAATGGCCGCGCGGCCACATCCGTGGACTCCGGTTAACCGCGACCGGGTAGTCTCGAAAGCGCTGCGCGCCTATGCGAAGATGGCTACAAGCGCAGACAAAGGAGCCGTCCGCCAGGTTGATTAACGTGGCACGATGATGGCGGCCATCTTACGTTGCTTTTCGACGCCCACACCAATCAATCAACGCTTAAGGAACCATTAGTTGTGACAGCAGATACTTACCTCGACCGTGTTAGTGATTTTTTCGCTTCCCGACCAACACTAGTTCGGGTGCTTATCGGCCTAGGTTTTGTGGTTTCTACCGTGATCATGGCGTGGCAGACTTTCGGCACCTCCGGACACATCGACATGATCGTTTACCGGGCTGGTGCGCAGGCGTATCTTGATGGCGGTAGTCTATACGATCAACCATTTCCGGCTTATGATCTCATGCTGCCGTTCATCTATCCGCCATTTGCCGCACTGCTTCTCAGCCCGTTCACCTTACTCAGCCCCGATGCTTCAGGCTATGCGATGGTCGGGATTTCCTCACTTTTGATGCTACTGTGTGTGTGGTTTTTGGCGCACTACCTCTTCCCCACCTCTCATCGTGCACTACTTTTTATCGCGTGGGGTTGGGGTTTTTGTCTGCTCGCAGAACCACTGCGCCACAATGCATCCTTCGGCCAGATCAATATGTGGCTGTTGGCGCTGGTATTTTTAGATATTGTGCCCCGCAACCGGCGACTTCCGCAGGGGTGGCTCATTGGTGTGGCCGCAGCAATCAAGCTGACACCAGTCGTTATGTTGTTCGTGTTCTTGCTCAGAAAAGATTGGCGGGCGATTGCTGCGGCGGTTATTGGTGGCGCTGTCGCAACCGGCATAGGGGCACTACACAACGCGAAAGAAACCTGGGATTTCTATACCCATGCAATTTTCGTCATGAATGATAACTCCAAAATTGGGGTTAACGTCGCCTATATTTCCAATCAATCTATCAAAGGTGTTATCACCCGACTATGGCCATCGAACGAAGCCGCTAATAACGCCACCTCAACCATCAATGTCATTTGGCTAGTTCTGGTTATTCTGACAATTGCCGCGTTTTTCCTGGTAATTTCGCGGCTATTAAAACGTAACTTGTTCTTTGAAGCAGCTCTGGCAAACTCTACACTCATGCTGCTCATCTCCCCTATTTCGTGGTCGCATCACTGGGTGTGGTTGCCGCTGTGGCTCCTGATGATTTTCTACTACGCCGCCTCGTTACGAAATACCGCCGTACTGTGGTTCGCCACAGCATTGAGCTTTTTTACCCTCACCATCCCGCCGCATTGGTGGTTGGGAGATCCAAAAGGCGATCAAGACTTCCAACAGATCTTGTACATGAAACTTTTCATGGACGATTATTTCTTCTGGGCGATCATTCTGACCGTGATAATGACAATAGCGGTACCGAACATGAGCCGCATCAGGTCGCAGGTACTCTCTAAGTAGCATAAAAAGCCTTACACGTAACTGGTTTAAAGAATACGAAAAACCACAGCCGACGATTTCGCGACTGTGGTTTTACTATTTTCGGCTGTGCCAGTAATTAGTTGAGCGGGTTTACACCTGCACCAAACCACCACAACGCAACTGCGCCAGCGACACCGATAATGGCAAAAATCCAAGAAGAAACCAGCGGCCGGGTCGCCCAACTGCGGGTGGTATCAAATGAAATTCGTCCTGGGCCGGTAAATTGAACCGCCACCGAAATGCCCATCAAGATAACCCCAAGCCACACCGAATCGGTGGGGTTTAGAATGTTAAATGAGTCAGCGACGTACACTGCATGGATTGCCATGAAAGTGGTAACCACCGTCGCAATCGCGGCGGCAAACGGCGTTATTAGCCCCAACAGCAGGAAAACACCTGCTGCTAATTGCATGGTTGGTACCGCGATCGCCAGAATATCTGGCAGCGCGTAGGCTGCGAATTCTTTCTCTAAACCGTTCAGCCCTGGCGAACGTCCAAGTTGGAAGAAAGTAGATATTGATTCGGCAAGCAGATATAACGCCAATACGATCCGGACAATGAAAATGCCGAAGTCAATTGTGCCACGTTTGACACCAACGACTGGCTGCTCCACATAGACGGGGGTGGTGTCGACAGCCGCGCCAGTAACTGGGGCTGGCGCTTGTGGTTCTTCTGTGAAAACTGGTTCCTCGTAACGGATAGGTTCTGCTGTCTGTGGGGTGTCAAGCACTACTGTCTCTTCGGCGGAGGGTTGCACAAACACTTCAGTTTGCGACTCGGATGCCGCAATTGATTGCGGAGCCGCCCGGCCAGCCTTGTTGTAAACATTTGTTGCTGATGTTGCAGCTTGGCCGCCACCATCGGGAAATGCCGGAATGTCGTCGTCAAATTCAGAAGCTCGATCTGGTCGTGTGTTCTCGTTCATACCTTATAAGCGTAGGTGAGTTTTCTACTTTGTGTTGGTTCAGCCACGCCTAGACGAGCACAGATTCTCCATAATTTTTAGTTTTAACCTATAAACAAGTGCCTAAAACCTGCTCTAAAGCAAACCGCTCCGCATCCGTCACCGCCAAATAATATCGGGTCTTTATTTCAATTTGCCTGCGTGCGTAGTCACACTGATAATCCGGATTTGGCGGCAACCAAGCATCCGCAGTTTTTGCACTTTTCGCACGATTAGCGTCCTTCGTGGTCGCTTGAAGATTTATCGGATCATTAGCGAAGTCCTGCCGCCTAGATTCTTCCCACAGATGCGCCCCGGCATACCAGGCGTCGGCAAGCGCAACCACATGGTCGATCGGAACTTCCTCGCTGGTGCCATTTCCGCGCACGAAGTTAATCGTTGCACCCGTGTAAGGATCAGCTAACACACCGCTTGTCACTACACAATCTCGGGTGCCTGGCTTGAAAGCCACCTCAGTCAGATCACGAGCAAGGGTGTCATTGCGTGTATCGCAACCATTGTGCCCGCCTTCAACAGCAACGTCATCGCTCCAACGCTGACCAAAGGCCTGCCGATTGTATTCTGGAAGATTCGGATCGAATACGCGGGCAGGCAAGCCGTGCAGCATGGCCACGTAGGGGTCAGCGTTGCTATCGCTTATCGACGCCTCCGGCAGTTGGGAAGCCATGTGATCAGTGATGACAGCGCAGCTTGCCATCATAAAACTACAGGCTAGAAGAATAAGTGCAAATGTGCGTTTCACTTTCCCATCCAGGTTTTTAATACCGCAATGACTCAGAAGCCTCAATCACTGACGCAGTTAGCCGTTCCAATGCTGGTGATTCCAAGCGCCACCGCTGCCAATACAGCGGCACTTCCAACACAGTGTCATCTAAGCGCGTAATTTCTCCTGATTCAAGTAGCGGTTGTGCCTGCTGTAATGGCAAAAATGACCAGCCTAATCCCACCCGGGTTGCCTCCATAAAAGCCTCGGCGGACGGAATCTGTGAAATACGACGATTATTCGGTATCTCATCGACTCGGCCCTTTAAATCATCGTCCTGCAATGCATCACGTGGGCCGAACCGTAAAGCGGGCATCTTTGCCCAATCAATCTGACCATCTATGGTGTACCGATCAAGCAACCACGGGTTTGCCACGGACACATACCTCATATGCCCCAATTCGATTGATTCACAACCGGAGACAGGATTTTTCTCACGGGTCACTGCCCCTAAAACATCGCCACTACGTAATAGGTTAAGCGAATGGGATTCGTCTTCAATTCGCAAGGTTAGAGTCGCAGTGTCCCAACTAGCGACATCAGCCAACACCCGGCAAAACCATGTTGCCAATGAGTCCGCATTAACCACTACTGACAGCGGTACCCGCGCAATGCGCCCCCGCAACGTCGCTAACGTTTCGGCTTGCAGCAAGGCCATGCGGCGAGCCGCTTGCACTAGCACTTCTCCTGCTTCCGTGGCAGTTACTGGCGCTCCTCTCCTAAGAAGCACCCGGCCGGTTTCTTTTTCTAACGCTTTGATGCGCTGGCTGACTGCTGACGGTGAGACCCCCAATGTGAGGGCGGCGTCTTCGAAGCTGCCTTCATCGACAATGGCTAGCAGAGTTTGCAGGTGAATCGGGTTCATGAAGCTATTCTAACCTACCGTAACAAAACGTAATTTTACTTAATCCATTAGCTGCGCGACACTTGTGTACATGAGCATCGTGATCGCTGGTTTCCTTCTCGGAATCTCCCTTATCGTCGCTATTGGCCCTCAAAACGCATTGATTATCAAACAAGGTATCAAACGCGAAGCGGTTGTGGCGGTATTAGCCGTTTGCATGCTCAGCGACATCCTGCTCATCCTGGGTGGCACCGCCGGGGTGGGGGAACTCATCGAACGCGCACCGATCGCTTTGGTTATTCTCAAGTGGCTTGGTGCTGCTTACCTGGCGTGGTTTGGTTTCTCCTGTTTCCGTGACGCCTTTAAAAAAGACGCTGGTGCACTCACCGTTGAATCGGACAGTTCACCAGGCACCACATCGCCAACCAGCTCCGATTTCGGCCATTCGGGCGGCTCGGTAACTACCAAAACCACCACAAAAACCCAGCCGCGCACACAAACCACCACACATACGTGGCTCAAACCGGTTCTCGCCGCATTGGCTTTTACTTGGCTTAACCCTGCTGCTTACATTGACGCGCTTATCATGCTCGGCGGCATGGCCAACCAATACGGGACGTCGGGCCGCTGGCTGTTTGCTGCTGGTGCATTGTTGGCATCCATGACCTGGTTCCCGCTGCTTGGTTATGGTTCTGCCCGCTTTTCGACGATTCTCAGCCAACCCCAAGCTTGGCGCTTCATCAACTTCGCCATCGGCTGCATCATGGTGATGATGTGCATCCGAGTACTCATGCACTAATGATCACAAAACTAACGCCCATATTCACAGCCAAACGCTTTTCGAATATGGGCGTTTCTCTATTCACGTAGCCAGCTTCCGATAACACCTGGGATTACTTTGGGTTGTTCACCCAACATTTAAGGTTGACATCTCGTCCACCACCTCATCAAGTCGGATAATCCACACGCCCAGCGCTAAAACCCCAAGAAATAACCAAACGCCAAACACAAATCCCCGACTTGCAAGAAATCAACACTACAACGTCGACGCACGTCCACGTTGGGGGCGTCGACAAGCAAAACTCCGACATTTTCCTCACGTCGGAGAATCTTGGCTAGTCTCAGCCAAAAACCGGCACAGCTACGGCAATCCCCGACTCCATACGACAACGCAAACTACTCGCATTACTTAGCTGATGCCATCGAAAGCTGTGTTCAGAAGAAAAATGGCTAATACGCGAAAAAGCGACATGGGTAGCACGATCTTCCCATGTCGCTTTCTGTGTGGTGACTGTATTAAGAATTGAGTTTCTTGGCAATCAGCTGGTTTACCTGGCCCGGGTCAGCCTTGCCACGGGTGGCTTTCATCACCTGACCGACGATAGCACCAACCACTTTGGTGTTACCCGCCTTGTACTTCGCCACAATGTCGGGGTTTGCCGCCAGGGCTTCGTCGACGGCTGCTTTAATGGCGCCGTCGTCACGCACAACCTCAAGGCCACGGGCTGCGATAACGTCGTCGACGTCGCCTTCGTCGGCAAGCACGCCATCGACAGCTTGGCGGGCGAGTTTATTGGTAAGTTTCCCTTCATTGATGAGCGAAACTACACGGGCAACCTGCTGCGGCGTAATATGCAGCGCCTCAAGTTCGACCCCTGATTCTTTCGCTTTTTGGGAAAGGTAAGAAACCCACCAGGAACGTGCTTCACCAGAGGTGGTACCTGCTTCAATGGTGGCGATGATAACATCTAACGCGCCAGCGTTAACCAGGTCCCGCATTTCAAGGTCAGTAAGCCCCCACTCTTCTTGCAGCCGGGCTTTACGCACCCACGGCAGCTCCGGCAGTGTAGCCCGGATTTCTTCCACCCATTCTTTCGGTGCAATCACGGGCGGCAAGTCAGGGTCGTTGAAGTAACGGTAGTCCTCAGCGGTTTCCTTGATGCGACCAGAGGTGGTGGTGCCGTCAGTCTCGTGATAGTGACGGGTTTCTTGGACGATCTCACCACCGTCTTCGATCACGCGGGCTTGCCGCTGCATTTCGAAGCGAACGGCCTGTTCAACAGACTTTAATGAGTTGATGTTTTTAGTTTCCGTGCGGGTGCCAAATTCGGTAGCACCTTTTGGTTTCAGCGAAACGTTAGAATCGACCCGCATGGAGCCTTGATCCATGCGTGCATCGGAAACACCCAGTGCTTTCACGAGGTCGCGAAGTGCAGAGACATAGGCTTTTGCAACCTCTGGTGCGCGTTCGCCAGCACCAATGATTGGCTTGGTAACAATCTCAATCAGTGGAACTCCCGCTCGGTTGCAGTCAACTAGAGAGGACGTTGCACCATGAATTCGACCATCGCTGCCACCTAAGTGAGTGAGTTTTCCGGTGTCCTCTTCCATGTGTGCGCGCTCGATTTCTACCCGCCATTCAGTGCCGTCTTCCAGCACAACGTCGAGGTAGCCATCATATGCGATAGGTTCATCGTATTGCGAAATCTGGTAGTTCTTCGGCTGATCTGGATAGAAATAGTTCTTACGGGCAAACCGGGACGATTCCGCGATTGTGCAATTAAGCGCTAGTCCGATCTTGATGGCCCATTCCACTCCTTTTGCATTGACCACAGGTAATGCGCCGGGAAGCCCCAGCGAAACTGGGTCAACGTTGGAATTAGGCTCCGCGCCGAAATGAGCGGAGGACGCGGAGAACATCTTGGTTTCAGTTGCAAGCTCAACATGGACTTCCATGCCCATTACTGGCTCGAATTTTTCCAAAACCTCGTCGTAGTCCATCAATTCATCAAAAGCTGCTGTCATACCCAAAAACTATACCGCTAACAACGGAATTTTTAGGATTTAGCAGATGATAAAATCCACGACGCACTATCGCGACAACTACACAAGTACTTGAGAAGTATTAGTAAGCTCCAATCCCAATGCCTCTGCAACCTCGGGGTGAGTCACGTGACCACCGTGTGTATTAAGCCCGTTCGCTAAATGTGGATCGGCGACGAGTGCGTCACGCCAGCCGTGGTTGGCGATTTGCAGTAAATAAGGCAGAGTCGCGTTGGTTAGCGCTTCGGTGGAGGTACGTGGCACGGCACCTGGCATGTTAGCCACACAATAGAGACGCTTGCCGTGAACATCAAAGATTGGGTCGTCATGTGTGGTGGGACGGGAACCTTCGAAACAACCACCCTGGTCGATAGCGATATCGACAAGTACAGATCCATCCCGCATGGTAGAAATCATGTCTTTGGTTACCAACTTCGGCGCAGCCGCACCTGGGATGAGGACGGAGCCGATTACTAAGTCAGCATCTTTTACCGCAGCAGCAATATTAAATTCATTGGAAGCTAAAGTTTTAAGCTGGGGACCATATTGTGTCGCAAGTTGGCGGAGCCGCTGGAGATTGATATCAACGATTATCACCTTTGCCCCCATGCCCAATGCGACTTTTGCTGCGTTCTCACCCGCAATGCCGGCACCGATCACCACCACTTGCGCTGGAAGCGTTCCGGGAACTCCGCCTAAAAGGATTCCCGATCCGTGCATTGGGCTCATGAGATGATAGGCACCAACCTGTGTCGCAAGTTTGCCAGCCACTTCACTCATAGGTGCAAGAAGTGGCAACCCATGATCGCCGGTGACCGTTTCGTAGGCGATTGCGGTGACGCGATTTTTCACTAGCGCATCGGCAACTGCAGGTTCCGCAGCAAGGTGGAGATAGGTGAAAAGAATGAGGTCAGGGCGCATCAAATGGAATTCAGATTCCTGTGGTTCCTTGACTTTTACCACCATGTCGGCGCGCTGCCATACTTCAGTTGCTTCCGGTATGAGGTTTGCCCCAGCACTTTCATACGCGGAATCATCAAACCCTGAGGCAAGCCCCGCCGTTGTCTCGATCAATACCTCGTGACCGTTTTTCACCAGTTCACGTACGCCAGCAGGTGTGAGTGCGACCCGAGCCTCGTTGGTCTTGATTTCTTTGGGGCAGCCTATGATCATGGGCGGTTCTCCTTAGCAAAGATGTCAATCGTAGCTGCGATTCTATCCCGTCAGTCCCCCACCACGCTATGGATTTTCTGGTTCTTTCTTCAAAAGAGTTATTTTTCGCGTTTCAAGATTTTTAGGACGCGAAGCGTGAGCCATGTGTTAGGTTAACGGCTATGACCAACCGATCATGTTTTGCTTATGCTGAACGCGCCACTGATTCGTACAGTGGTGATACCTACCGGCTAACCCGCACCCCACTTGGAAAGTTAACAGTTACCTCTGGCAGCATTGAGGCCTGCGACCCATTTGTATCGCTGGGAGAATCGCTTCATTTTCCCGCCCCCAACGGTGAATTTGATGTTTTCGTCACGATCGCACACATCACGGAAGAGGATGTTCCACACTTGCGCGAAGCGTACCTCAGCGTGGTCTTCAGCCCGGAGCCTGCCGTTCGCTATGTCAACGCCATTCCAACGAATGCAGATCCAGAAGAATTAGATGAAGATGACGATGAAGATGAAGATGAGATGTTTTTCGGGGTAGGCGTCGATGCTGGCACTGTAGCTTTCGTCGATAGCGCAGCAGCCAAAGCGGTTACCAAACACTACCGGGAAAACGGGATCAATTTCAACGAAACTTTCGTAGATAACGATAAACCTGATTGCTGGTTCGCACTGATGGACAGCCCCGATCACTTTAAGGAAGGGCTAGCCAATATTCCATTGCCCTTTGTCTCAGGAAAAGAAAACGTGGTGCTGAGCCACTCCGGTTGGGGTGATGGTTTCTATCCGGTACTGGCTGGATACGGTACCGAGGGAGAACTAGTCAGTTACCACATCGACCTCGAAATAGTCGATTCACCAGCTGTATAAACCACGTTAACCCCCGAACAAAAATTCGGGGGTTGCGGGGTTGTGCCGGATGCTATCCAAACAACGCCTGTGCGGTGCGATAGCGCCCTGGAGATACCGTCTTGAGCTTGCCGACAGCCTCCTCAAGCTCGATGAGTTCAATATGCTCGCCGCGCAGAGCCACGCACTTGCCAAAATCACCGTTATGGCACGCTCGTGCGGCATGTACACCGTACCGGGTTGCCAGCACTCGATCGAATGCGGTTGGCGTACCGCCACGTTGAATGTGGCCTAGAACTGTGGTGCGCACATCGTGGCCTAGCCGCCGCTTGATTTCTTCGCCAATCACCTGGCCGATTCCATTGAATACCTGGTGGCCGAATTGGTCCACTTCACCTTCGGCGAAATCCATGGTGCCAGGCTTAGGCAAAGCGCCTTCGGCTACGACGATAATTCCGTACTTCTCCCCCATTTGGAAACGGCGTTCCATTGCCTTGCAGATCTCAGCAATGTCGAATGGTGCTTCTGGGATAACAATGTAGTGTGCGCCACCCGCCATGCCTGCGTGTAATGCAATCCAGCCGACGTGACGTCCCATAACCTCAACAATCATCACACGGTTATGGGATTCAGCGGTGGTGTGTAGCCGATCAATGGCATCGGTTGCCACGGATACGGCGGTGTCAAAGCCGAAAGTGTAGTCAGTGCCGTTAACGTCGTTATCGATGGTTTTTGGCACACCAACTACCGGAATTCCGTTATCCGCCAGCCATTTTGCACCTTTGAGTGTACCTTCGCCGCCGATTGGAATGAGCGCATCAATTCCGGCATCTGCGAGGTTTTCTTTGATCTCTTCCAAGCCGTGTTTGAATGCGTCGGGGTGTAGCCGACCTGTACCTAGGATGGTGCCGCCGCGAAGCAGGATACGGTCGATGCTTTCGTCATCGTAGAGTTGGGTGCGGCGATCATCCATCAGACCGACCCAACCGTCCTGGTAGCCCACCACTGTGGAACCATATTCAGTTGCGGTGCGGACGATTCCGCGGATAACAGCATTCAAGCCGGGGCAGTCACCACCGGAGGTCAGTGTGGCAATACGCATGAGTTAAATCCTAGTCCACTTTCTTTTGTTTTGCCCGATCGGAAATGTCAATCGTGAGCCAGTGACAAGGGCTTTTAATCGATCCGCACCAATATTCGATTGTGAGTTTTCTCGCACTAAAAATTATTACTCCTGTTATGCATTAGCCACGATTGGGTGTCAGTAATTGGTTATGCTTTACGACGCTTCACGGGTGTGCACTTTGTTTTCAAAACGGGACACGGCTATCAGCCCAGTAAACAGAACCACCGCCACGACAATGATTGAATTGCCCATCGCAGTGGCAAAATCCGTGTTGGCAACACCAATCTGCATAGCTGCCCCGACTGCTGCTGCCCCCATGACGGAACCCAGTTGCCGTGTGGTGTTATAAACGCCTGAAGCTGCCCCAATCTGGTGAACCGGTAGATCCCGCAAACTGGTTGCGGAATTTGGCGACCACACAAATCCATTCCCGAAGCCCAGAAGAACAATTGGAATAAGAATCCACCACATGTCCACCCCGTCACGCATGACTATGACTAGCGAGACGGCAGCAAGCAGCATACAGCCGAATCCGATCATTGACAGGATTCGTGGGTGCATTCGGTCAGATTGTTTGCCCACCCATGGTGCCAAGCCGCCCGACAGTATAGCCATCGGAACCAGCATGAATCCGGCCTGTTCCGCAGAAAGCCCGTGGCCTTGCTGTAAAAACAACATGATGGGCAGCATTACGCCACCAATTGCGAATCCCATCGCAGAGATTGAAAATGCACCTAGGGAAAAGTTCTTGATATTGAATATAGACAGGGGGATCAGCGCGGCAGAATCACGGCGGTCTGCGGTTTTTTGCAGCCAGATAAAAAGCCCAATGAGTACGATGCCAAGTACCAACAAGCCCCAAATCCATGTCGGCCAACCAAGTTCTGGGCCTTGTTGCACGGCGAATACAAGTGCACTCATGGCCGCGATTGATACGATCACGCTGAGGAAATCCAGTTTCCCGGTGGTTAATTCAAATGTAGGTACCCAAAGATAAACCAAGACGAAAGATAGTATTCCCAGTGGCACATTGATAAAGAACACCCACTGCCAACCAATAGTTCCAACAATGAGCCCACCTACAATCGGCCCTAATAACGATGCCAGCCCCGCCACTGCTCCCCATACCCCCATTGCGGCGCCGCGACGATTCCGAGCAAAAAGTTTATTGACCACGCTCATGGTTTGCGGCCCCATGAGTGCGCCGCCTAGTCCCTGCATGGCACGGGATAGAATGAGCATTTCGACGGTCGGTGATAGTCCACATGCTAACGAACTTAATGTAAATATGGTCAGCCCCACTAGATATACGTTCCGTTGACCAAATCTATCGCCTAACCGCCCAGAGACCAATAACGGAACCGCGAAGAATAATAGATAAATACTAGTTACCCACACCACATGATTAAGTGATGCACCTAGCTGCGATTGCAGCTGTGGAGTCGCAACTGCCACAACGGTTTGATCCAGCAGGATCATAAAGAACCCAATGCATAACGCCCCTAGCGCTTTCCACGCATGAGTCTCACTCGTAACGGGTGTCGATTCAGGATTTGTCATTGCAGTGATTCTACGCGCTAGCGCCCATGCGGAAAACACAGCTTTCTGGCCACGGACGATCGTCGAAAAGCAATTGGAACGGTGACAATGCCCACAATCAGGCAGTTTCCTTCGCAAAACATTAAGCCTACAGCAATACTGCTATATAATAAGAATATAACTTTGATAATGTTTTATTATTTTTATCCGCCACCCAAAGGGGTCTCCCATGAAGCCAAAACTCATTATCAGTTGCATACTGGGGTTGGCGCTCTTTCTGCCCGGATGTAGCGAAACCAACTCCGTGGACTCAACCGTTAGCAGCCTTCCTGACGCCACTACATCCGCCGCCTTAAACGGCCTTGAAGACGAGTCCTGCGAAGCTACCACCGAAACAGACATCGCCGCCCTATTCGACCAATGGAATGCAGATTTAGAAAGCGGTGATGCAAAGAAAGTAGTAGAAAACTACGCCCTAGAATCCGTATTGCTGCCCACCGTCTCAAATCAAGTACGACTCACGCCTGAGGAAAAAGAGGACTACTTCACACATTGGCTCGAAAAGAAACCGTCAGCAGTTGTAAACGAACGCTGGATCGAGATCGACTGCAACCAA
Organism: Corynebacterium mustelae; assembly: GCF_001020985.1. Classification (NCBI taxonomy): domain Bacteria; kingdom Bacillati; phylum Actinomycetota; class Actinomycetes; order Mycobacteriales; family Corynebacteriaceae; genus Corynebacterium; species Corynebacterium mustelae. Next base: position 1,465,493 of record NZ_CP011542.1, on the reverse strand, counting down.
GCTATCGATGCTGGTACCTACACATTCACCTATGCCGATGGCAGCAAGGTTCCAGCGCGGTACACGTTTATATATCAGCTTGAAGATGACGAATGGAAAATCACCACCCATCACTCATCCGTCATGCCAGAAGAAGGCGCTGATACTAATCAGCCTGCCGCAACCGGAATTACTGCTTCGCCGAAACCCGATCTTGGCGGCGAGAACTGTGTAGTCGCAGAGGACTCAGATATTACCGGGTTATTTGATACCTGGAACGCCGCATTAGAAAGCGGAGACGCTGGCCAAGTTGCGGAATTATACGGCGAGGATTCTATCCTGCTCCCCACCGTCTCCAATAAAACGCGGTTTACAAAAACAGAAAAGGAGGATTACTTCGAACACTTCCTTGAGAAGAAACCCGTAGGAACTATCAATCAACGTTGGATTACTCGCGGCTGCAACACCGCGACCGACTCCGGACTATATACCTTCGCGTATGCGGACGGAGCTTCCGCAGCGGCACGTTTTACTTACACCTACAAATGGGATGGCAACCAATGGAAGATTTCCAGCCATCATTCTTCCGTAATGCCGGAGAAATAAACCCGTATTCCTATCCCACGATTACATAAAGACACCGGAATAGACTGCAACTACTCCGGTGTTTCCACTCGCTTTGCCCCCAGGACTTGCTCTCACATTACAAGTGCTTAAACCTTGGTAATACCGTATGACCACGTTACTGGGTATCCAACGCGCAGCGGTTGCCAGGTATTGGTGTAAGGATCTAAGAACTTGGCTGTTTCTGGGATATCCGCGACCCGCTTCAATTTCGCGATCTGTGTTTCGGTAATCCCCGTTAATTCCCCTCGGGCGAGATGATACCGCATAGCGGTCTTCCCTTCACCACTGATTCGAGCGAAACTTAACCCTCCTGCTTGCTTTTTCGGCACCGCAGTCAACCGATACGGATCACGCTGCAATCCCAACCACTGAGAAAAATCCAGTGGTTGCCTAGTTACTGGATGCAGACGTGGCGTGATCAGTGCCCCCTCGTAGCTGACATCAAAACACCACAGTTGGCCGCGTGACACGCCCCGCAAAACAAAAATGGTGTATTCCCCGCAGCCTTCATCACTAACAAACACAACACCCTGGGTAGCCGGTTTTTCATATCGCTGCGTAAGATATTCCCCCAGTTTGTCGTACAGCTGGTCAATTTCTGCTTCGTCTTCTAGTTCTTCAAATCCTGCGACAAAGTCAGGATTCTCCCACATCGGTGGGTTATTGGCCGCGAACGGGAAATCGGCTCCCCAATGTAGCCGCTCATCGGGTTTCATAAAGAACCTGGTGATAGCAGAATTCGCATTTTCTGAATTAAGAAGATACTCCCGATAATCCTGGGGCAGTGGGCAGCCAAGCTGCGATTCAACCTCGGCAACATGTTCCACAATGGACAAAGTCATATAGATTTTCCTTTATGCGCATCTGATTTCCTGTTGCCTTAGTTCACCACAGTAACGAGAGCCGATAAATATCGCACACCCAAACCGGTGTGCTTAAAACAACAATATATTCGCGGGACCTGGCTTTTCGACGCCAACAGGTGTCATGTAGTCACCTTAAGCTCTATCGAAGTACGTTCCTATGCGGCACCAGGTTTTCCGCAGCGGCAGGATACCCATGAACCACGGGTGGTGCTTGCGGCGTCGACAAGCAATGCTCTTTACCTCATTCCAGCATCGCACTGCCTGCAGGAATTATCACCCACGCAAATGACGGTGCCATCCGAATGCAGGCCGAGGGTATACGCGGCACCTGCCGCAACCGCTGCCCAGCTTGCTGTCCACCTCAGGGTGCGTCGCCACCCTTTGACTCTGAACCCGACTCGACCTATCCCTTTTCCAGACGACGATTCCGACTACCACACCGGGAATAAGTCGAGTTGGGTTCAGATACCCATTCTGGTTGCACGTCTTGTTGTAGGTTTGCATGATCCCCCAGGAATTTCAGCACTAAATGCTTCGCATAATTGAGTGAGGCTACGGGCCCCTCTTATTGATTCTTTTATTGGAAGAAATGAAGTAGAAATCTCCAACTAAAAAAGCGTTATCAATAACGCGGCAACACAGGTTACGCCGATTCGACCAAAAACTCCACTAATATGCTGAACATCACATTCTTCATTTTTGGTTCACTTTCACTTCATAATTGCCGGTCATCAGACCAAAGCCAAAAACGTAAATATTGGTAAGCGATACCAAATAATCATATAAATAATAGCCCCTGAGCTGGAAGAACGGCAGATTTCATTGGTACAGCAGACAGTATCCGGCTTTCATGTTGCACAAAAGCGAATTTGCACGTACGCAAATGATCTACTTAAACTATCAGCAGACGTCTGATTAATTAGAAAAATCATTTAAAACGTAAAAACGTTCATTTATTAGCGTTTATCCCACTTTCCACCACTGCACCAAACCTCAAGGTGCAGGATTCTTTAGATAAGGCTCATCACCATGACCTCCACCCCCATTCGTGTGCTTATGTATAGTCACGATTCGCAAGGACTAGGCCACGTGCGCCGTAATTTAGCGATCGCGCATCACATAGCCAAAACGATCCCAAACGTGTCTGGATTACTGCTATCCGGTCTCGCACCTTCTCATTTATTCCCGCTGCCAGCCGGTTTTGATTGGGTGGCGGTACCTGGCATTTCCAAGGGCGAAAACGGCTATCAAGCGCGCAATCTCAATGAAGAGACTTCGCGACTCATCGAACTACGCTCCGCGATAATTTCCGCCACACTGTTAAGCTTCCAGCCCGACATCGTGGTAGTTGATCGGCATATCTTTGGGGTGTGGCAAGAGCTAAAGGCACCACTGATCGCGTTGAAACAAAGTCACCCTGACACACATATAGTTCTGGGGATGCGCGAGATCCTTGATTCCCCCGAAGTTGCGCTCGCGGAATGGGATCGACTCGGCGACATTGACATAGTTTATGACCTCATCGACGCGATTTGGGTGTACGGCGACAAACACGTCCATGATCCAGTAGTTTCTGGCGAAATACCTCTGGCGTTGGCGGACAAAGTGAAGTTCACGGGTTATTTATCCAAAGGTCGAAACATCACTGACCGAAATTCCGACATCGCGGCAAAGCCTTTCATTCTCACCACAGTTGGAGGCGGTGAAGACGGTTTCGGGCTTGCCCGAATAGCAGTAGATATTGCGGTGCCAGCAGGACACCAGCATGTAGTGGTAGCTGGCCCCCAACTGGACGAGCACCAATTTGAGTTACTTACCCGCGCGGCCGAGAACCGGCCGGAGGTAAAAGTAATTAAGTCATGGCCAGGGTTAGCTAGCCAGATTGATCGAGCTTCGGCTGTTATCTCAATGGGTGGCTACAACACCATCGCGGAAATCTTAGCCACCGACACCCCCGCGATGATCGTCCCTCGTGAAGTGCCCCGCCTAGAGCAATTGATTCGGGCCCGCTCTCTCGCAACAGTCGGGATGGTCGAATACACCCGAATGAAGGATTTGGAAACCCAAGGGCTCAGTGAATGGGTCAAAACTGCAGTTACTCGTACCGTTAACCGCTCATCAGTGTCCCGAAAAGGACTTACTAAAGCCGCAGAGTTTACGGCAGAGCTGTTTAGCAGTGACCGGGTGGAGGTAATGTCATGACTGGTCGCATAGGCTATGTGCTCAAGGTCTATCCTCGGTTCTCCGAAACTTTTATCGTCACAGAAATCCTTGCACGTGAGGCAATTGGTGACGAACTGACTATCTTCGCACTTCGCCCCACCACCGATGCTCGCTTCCATCCAGAATTAGCTCGGGTACGCGCCGAGGTGAAATGGATAGGTCGACCATTCGGTGCAGAGGATTTCTGGCTGCGCATCGGCGGTGCCATCAAGGACCCCGAAATTGCGCAGAATTTCCACAAAATTCTTCCTAAGCTTGCCACGTTAGGTTTCAGTGATGTTTCTCAAGGTATAGAGCTAGCGATAAAGGCCAAGGAAGAAGGAATTACCCATCTCCATGCGCATTTCGCAGCGCTTGCTGGCCGCATGGCTTGGGTCGCCTCTCGGCTGACTGGCATTCCGTACACGGTAACCACACATGCCAAAGATATTTTCCACAATAGCGTGAACATGGACTGGCTACGTCGTATCTGTGCTGATGCAGATCGGGTTATTGCGATCAGTCAATACAATCACAACTACTTGCAACAGGTTCTTGACGGCACGGGTGCAAACATTAGCCTCCAATACAACGCATTGGAGCTTGATCGCTTCCCGTACCATAAGCCGCCTGAGTTGTCTGAACCGCTCAAAGTCGCGGCTGTGGGACGTTTGGTGCCGAAGAAAGGATTTGGCGACCTAATCGAAGCCGCGGCAATGCTGAAAGAAAAAGGCATACCATTAGAGATCTTCCTTGGTGGTAGTGGCGAGTTAAAGGAAGAACTATCCCAGAAAATCAAGGATCTTGATCTTAAAGATTCCATCTCCATGTTGGGACCACTAAACCAAGAAGAAGTGCGTGATTTGCTGCGCCGATGCCACGTTTTTGCAGCGCCTTGTGTGCCAGGTACCGATGGCAATATCGACGGGTTACCCACCGTGATCTTAGAGTCAATGGCCTGTGGCACTCCCGTTATTTCTACAGCCGTAACCGGAATTCCGGAGGTTGTCCGCAATGACGACACTGGACTGCTTCTTGAACCCGGCAATGTTCCTGCCCTCGCAGAAGCCCTAGAAAAGTGCGCAACTGGTGAGGTAGATGGTCTCGCTTTAAGTAGAAACGCCCGGTTACTCGTCGAAAAGCACTTTGACAGCTTGAGCCAAGCTCGAACATTGTCGCAGTGGGAATCCGCCCAAGGAGCTTAAAACATGAATATTGCATACGTCAGCGTTGACCCTGGCATTCCCGTTTTTGGGACTAAAGGGGCTAGCGTTCATATCCAAGAAGTCGTGCGTGAAATGCTCGCACGCGGCCATAATGTCACAGTTTTCACCACCAAACGCGGCGCGGATGTTCCTGCCGATCTAACAGACCTAGATGTCGTTGAAATTCCGGTGGCTAAAGACGATGCTGCGGCACGAGAGCAAGCCCAAATTGATGCCAGCACCCGCTTCATTGAGCTTATTTCTGCTGGAAACTTCGATCTCATCTACGAACGTTATTCTCTGTTTAGCACGGTCATCGCCGAAAGCGCGCTGCCTGGCATCCTTGAGGTAAACGCACCGCTTATCGACGAACAACGTACCCACCGCGAATTAGTATCAGAAGACTACGCCTATACAGCGCTTAAAAACCAGGTAAAAGCTGCAGCTGCCACAATCTGTGTGTCAGTTCCAGTTCGGCAGTGGGTTGTAGATCATACCCATACGGAAACTGCGTTTACCGTCGCGAACGGGGTCAACGTTAACCGAATCCACCCTCAAGAAATTGACCCATCAAAGGCACCAGTGGTTATTTTCGTCGGCACCTTGAAACCGTGGCACGGCGTATCGGTATTACTGGAAGCGGCTGCGCAGGCTACACGCCCATGGCAGTTACGCATCATCGGTGACGGCCCCGAACGGGAAAATTTAACGAAAAAAGCCACCGAATTGGGGCTTGATGTGGAATTTTGTGGTGCGATTGCACCGGAAGAGATGCCTAGCTACTTGGCTGGGGCAAGCATCGGCGTTGCACCTTATCCCGAAAATCAGGAGTATTTTTCACCACTGAAAGTGTATGAATACATGGCTGCGGGTCTTGCCGTTGTTGCCTCTGAAATCGGCCAAATCCCGAAGGTGCTTGATGGGGTGGGTGTTCTCGTACCGCCTTCAGATTCCGATGCCCTGGCACAGGCGATCGACGCTTTAGCACACAGCCCAGAATTGACCGCCCACTATGGTCAGCTAGCTAGAGAGCGCGCACTCGAAAAACACAGTTGGGCAAGCGTCGTTGACACCATGTTCCAACACGCGGGACTGGCGGAATAGGGTCAACTATGCGTAACCGAATGAAGAAAATTGCGCTCAAACGCACACTGAAACTCATAGCGCCCGACGTTAAACCCCAACGAAAATTAATCGCGGGCGGAGTTGTGGCGCTGCTTCTTGAAGTTGTTTTCCGCGTACTTGAACCCTGGCCATTGAAGTTCGTCATTGATGCATTGTCTGTATCTATAGGTGCAGACATAGCGGAATCACCAGCTTCGTTGCAGTTATTGCTGGTCTGTGGCGCGGCGTTGATACTTGTGGTCGCGATGCGTGCGCTGTGTAATTACTTGGCGACGGTGGCTTTTGCGCTGGTAGGTTCTCGCGCTTCAACACTGTTACGTGCCCGTATTTTTCAGCACGTACAAGGACTTTCCCAACAATTCCATTCTCAAAACCGCAGTGCAGATACCGTGCAGCGCCTTGTCTCGGACGTCAATCGCATGCAGGAAGTCGCGGTTACCGCAGGGTTGCCACTTCTGGCGAACGTTATCACGTTGATAGTGATGCTCATCATAATGATGGTGCTTGATCCACTATTGTCGCTGGTAGTGGTGATTGCTATGGTCCTGTTCCTCGTTACATCAAGAGGCGCTTCGCATAAAATCGCTGTCGCCGCACGCAAGACCCGAAAAGCTGAAGGGCAATTGGCAAACACTGCACAAGAGTCCCTTTCATCAATAAAGATCGTGCAAGCCTACGGCCTGGAATCGCTGATCGCTGATCGGTTCATTGGCGCGAATGAAACTTCGCTAACCGCTGGGGTGAAAAGCCGACGCCTTGCCGCACGCCTGGAACGCAGTACCGATGTAATCGTAGGTTTAGCTTCCGCAGCGGTGCTAGTTGGCGGCGGGCTTCGGGTACTAGATGGCGCAATGACTCTCGGCGACCTGGTTCTATTCACCACGTACCTGCGTACCACCATGAAACCGCTGCGCGATATGGCAAAATACACCGGCAGAATTGCACGCGCAACCGCATCTGGTGAACGTGTCGCAGATCTGATGGAGCTTCAATCTGACATCAAATCCCCTGAACATCCCGTTCCGCTTGGCGACAATGTTTCAGGTTTGGTCACATTTGACGACATACACACTAATTACGAGGCGACGAAAGTACTGCGCGGCCTTAATCTAACTATCCACCCTGGCGAAACCGTTGCCATCATCGGCCCTTCCGGTGCTGGAAAATCTACTCTCGTCTCCCTTTTGGTGCGTGCCCTTGATCCCACAAAAGGTACAGTAAGCATCGACGGTCTTCCGCTCACCAGCCTTGACCTTACAGATCTTCGGGCACACGTATCGTTGTTGCACCAAGAAGCCGTCTTGTTCGCAGGCACCATTCGCGAAAATATTCGCTATGGTCGTTTCGACGCCACTGACGCCGACATCGAGGCAGCCGCCAAGGCTGCAAACGCCCATGATTTCATAACCGCAATGCCCAAGGGCTATGACACCGTTGTTGGCGAACGTGGCGGAACTCTTTCCGGCGGACAACGGCAACGCGTGGCCATCGCACGTGCGCTTTTGCGGGATACGCCCATCGTCATTCTTGACGAGGCTACCTCAGGGCTTGATCCTGAGTCAGCTGGGCTGGTACTTGAAGCCATCGAGAAGCTTGTTTCAGGCCGCACCACTCTAGCTGTTACCCACGATGCGGAGGTTGCGCTGCGTGCTGATCGTGTCGTGTGGCTTGAAAACGGCAAGGTGCTTCTCGACGGCTCCCCTAGCGAACTTTATTCCTTCAGCGGAGCCTTCCGAAACTGGGTCGATTCCAAGGAGGATTTTCAATGATGATCCCCACCACGGTGTCGCTGGTTGATCGTTTCACTGATGCGTCTTGGCTCAGTGAAAAACTCGGCCAGAATGTGAAAGCAGAATGGATGCGCATTAAGCCCGCGACATCTCTTGTTGCTTCGCTCCGCAAACCAGATACCCGTCAGATTCTCGGTTGGGTCCGGGTTTTGTGGCCAACCAGCCACAAAAAAGCCCAAAAAGCGCAGCAACTAGCAGAAAAACTGCAGCTGGATGTACGCACGATTGAGTTATCGAACGATTTCATCCTCCAAACGGGGGAAGTGAATGCTGATCCCAAGTTGAGCACATTGCTGCGCCCGTTGCCCGCCGAGGTACGTGGCGGGAAAATTCTTCGGTACAACCCTGCGCGTCGAGTGGTTTTCCGAGTGGGTGACAAAGTGTGGCGAATCAATACCGCCGGTACGCCACCAAAACAGATGCATGATTTTCTCTCCACTGCGGTCCCCACTCAAACACGACATGATGACGGTTCAAACCCACTCTTAAGTGTTGTCGATTTTGTTGGCGACACGGATTTGGAACATAACCCACATGAGTCGGCCACCGCCGAGGTCGGTGCAGCACTTGCCCGGCTGCATGCGTTGGGAAGCACGGTTCCTTCGGATATTGTTGCCGCTGGCCCTGATGTGCGGCACCAACTATGTGCCCACGTGGGAATTTTAGAGTCTTTAGATTCCGGGCTGGCCGCCCGAGTCGCTGGTATTAATGTTCCAAGATTCGAAAAAACCGACCCGGTTTTACTCCACGGCGATTTCACCCCAGATCAAATCCTTTACGATTCCACGAGTGGCCAATTGTGGTTCAGCGATTTCGATCGGGTGCATTGTGGACCTGCGGCCTTCGATATTGGTTCTTATTTGGCAGCTATCGATCCAACGCATCACGATCTATTTCTTGATGCTTATGCTTCAGTAGCCGCTCTTCCGTCTGCCTCCGATATTCGTACCGCCCAAGTTCATGCAGAGCTCATGCGGTTAACACAGCCACTGCGCGCCGCTTCGCCACACTGGCGTTCGCAGATCGCTCAACGACTTGATCGCATTGAGGAGGCGCTGTGATGAAACCTCTTGATGTGCTCTTCAATCTTCCTGATGTGCTACGTGCCTGGCCAAACGTGAAGAATTATAGCCTCACGTTTGAGCAGCTTGTCGACGGCCAGTTGCGCGCTGGTGAAGTTGATGCCAGCGGTAATGTTTCGATCGTGCCGTTTGGCACCGACCCTAAACTTCCAGAACTTAGGCCCCACCCAGGTTTGGTGGTGCACCGGCTACATCGGCGAGCCGTTGTCATTGATATTAATAACGGAAGAGCCATAAAACATTTCGCTAAAGCCGCACCGCCGGACTTGTCGGCCATCGCTGTCGCGGCAGGATTAGGTGCTGCGGAGGTTTTGGGGGAAACTGGGTCAACCATCGAATTTTCGTTGCTTGGTGGCAGAACCCTCATGGAACTTGGCGATGCTTCCTTGCCTGGCTGGCGGAAATTCGCCGAATTGTGGCCCAATTTTGCTCACACTGTGGGTGTGGAACTTCCGATTCATGGTGCGATGGAAGAGCTCGCCACACTTCAGCATTGGATTAACCTAGTTGATAGCTATCAGGCACTACCTGTATCAGTGCTAAACGTCTTGCGGTTAAGCGTCGAAAAGCTAGCTACAGCGCTTAACCAAACCCCCGATGATCCTGTTTTGTTACACCGGGATTTGCACGACAAGCAATTGCTGTGGGACGGCACAACAGTGAGCGTTTTGGATTTAGATACCGCCGCCTACGGTGAAGCAGCACTGGATGTGGGCAATTTGCTTGCCCATGTTGAACTGCGTGGATACCAGGGGGTTTACTCCCATGAAACTCAAGCGCTGATCATAAAAGAACTCGCCTTGCTTGCACACCGTTTAAAGATTTCCCGTTCTCGGTTGCGTGCCTACACCCAATCCGCCCGCCTGCGACTGTGCTGCGTATACGCATTCCGACCTAATGCACAACCCTTTCTTAACCAGTGGATTTCCCACACCTTAGAGGAGAAACAACCATGAAGATTTCAGTAATTGGCTGCGGCTACCTCGGTGCCGTCCACGCTGCATGTATGGCTTCACTCGGCCACGACGTCATCGGTGTCGACATTGATACCGCCAAAATAGAATCCCTTAATAAGGGCGACACTCCGTTTTACGAGGACGGACTCAAAGAAATCCTGCAGCAAAGCCTCGCCTCCGGCAAACTTCGGTTTGCCGTTGCCCCTGCACTAGAGGAGCTTGCTGATGTTGATGTTCACTTCGTCACCGTTGGCACTCCCCAATCTGCGACCAGCGGTGCTGCGGATCTAAGCTATGTAGATTCAGCCTTCGACATGATCCTAGACGCGGTGCAAAAATCCGGTAAAACACCAGTTGTAGTAGGTAAATCAACCGTTCCAGTGGGCACCGCACAAAAGCTTGCCGCCCGCATCGCACCGCAGGAACTCACCCTCGTATGGAATCCGGAATTCCTGCGCGAAAGCTTCGCCGTTCAGGACACCCTGCATCCCGACCGCATCGTCTACGGGCTTTCCGACGACCCTGCAGAGGCTGCTCGTGGGCAGCAGGCCCTCGATGAGATTTACGCCTCCATGCTTGCCGCAGACACTCCACGGCTTATCATGAATTATCCGACTGCTGAATTGGTTAAAGTAGCTGCCAATTCCTTCCTGGCCACCAAGATCAGCTTCATTAACGCCATGGCGGAACTGTGTGAAGCCACTGATGGTGATGTCACTCAGCTAGCTGAAGCCCTCGGCCACGATGTGCGCATCGGCAACCAGTTCCTTAAAGCCGGTGTGGGCTTTGGTGGCGGTTGTTTGCCCAAAGACATCCGCGCGTTCGTCTCCCGCGCCGAGGAACTCGGCGTTGAAGACGCCGTCGGGTTCTTGCGTGAAGTAGACGAAATCAACCAACGCCGCCGCGACCGCGTGGTAGACCTTTCGTTGGCTGCTCTTAATGGCGGTGCGACGGGCAAGAAGATCACCGTGCTTGGTGCAGCATTCAAGCCAAACAGTGACGATATCCGCGACTCCCCCGCCTTAGATGTCGCGCTTCGCCTGCATGATCTGGGCGCACACGTTACAGTCACCGACCCAGAAGCCCTACATGCTGTTGAATCCCGGTATCCTGGCCTGACCACTGAGCGCGATACGCTTACAGCGCTTGACCAGGCCGATCTTGTTTTGCTGCTGACGGAGTGGGAAGAATTTAAAAATCTTAACCCTGAACACATCAAGTCGATTGTCAAAACACCAGCCATTATTGATGGCCGCAATGCCCTTGACGCCGACCAATGGAAGGCCAGCGGCTGGTCATATCGCGGTTTAGGTCGGCACTGACGCTCGCGTTTTTAACGGTGCAGAGGTGATCTTCCAGTACTAGTTCAGCGGAGCCATGTCTGCCATGGGTTAAGCCTGGTTAATACGCTGGGCGAACACCAACTCGACTTTTTCGTTATCCTTCGGCTGATTCCGCCGCCCAGGAAGTGAAAAGGTCGAGTTGGTGTTCGCCCAGAACGGTTACCCGCCTAGCTCTAGCTTCCACGTACCCAATTGCCCGGTTTTTCGTACGGAAAGTATTAGAAAACACAACCGCAGATTTTTCATCCCAATAAATAAAGAGACGGTTAGGTGTTTGCTAGCCCTGTGCCCTGAACTAACCGGGATTTCTTAACCTTTCAGGCCCATTAAAAACGCCGCCAGCTGGGTGTTGACCTCCGTACTCGACTTATTCATCTCCCACGCCATGAAACCCACCACCTATTCATGAAAAGGTCGAGTTGCTCTAATAAGACCACACCTTTAACCTGCCTAGCTTGAGTTTTTGCATGCTCCACCCCGCAACTTCAACGCCAACCGCCCCCAAGCCAGGGTGCCAAACATACTGTGGCGCTTAGCCGAACCTACTTGCTTGTTCAACCAACTGTGATATGCAGCTTGTACCACGTTCAAGCGACGTCCGCAGTTGGGTGTCGGTTGCATTGGTGTAGTAAAAGTCCCAGTACGCGGTCACTGCCACGTCCCATTCCACAAATACCCGCCCCGGCGCGGTCCGTTGATTAAGCTGTGCGCATTTTTGCTTGGCCACCTTTACTCGCGCTCGTTCGTACATCCGGTCGTCGTAATTGCGGCAGGTGAGCCGTACCCAGTCGTGATGGGGTTCGATCTTAAAGCTCAATGGAGAGTCCACAACGTGGGCAGCTAGAAGTGTAGTGAGATGTCTTGCTCTGGCAATATCATATGCTTCGTTACGATGGTGAGTTGAAATGGCGGGAAGTTGTATGCCGAGATCAATGGCTAGAATTTTAAACTCGCGGTGGACAAAGCTCAGCAAGCCTGGCTGATAGCCGACGACCATATCCGCGAAGAACTCGATGACGAGTTGCCGCGCTCCGTTGTCGCTGGTCCCGAGGGTAAGTCGGCAGGGTGATTGCTCGGGTTGTTCGATTGTTCGCAGTTTTGTAGGGAAAGTCGTTTTCAACCCAATTGCTTCGGAGTCTGCGTATTCTGTGGCTTCAATTATCATGTCACGATGATCCAGCCACACCGCAGTTGGCCATATGGGTAGCGGTGTAATTCCCAGTGTGACAGCTTCCTCAGCGATCTTATCAAGCATCGTGATCCTTGGCCTTTGTTTCCCTGATCTCGTTGGTTGCGGTTTTGGGCAGGTGGGCCAGAGTACTTGTGTTCGTCGATGTATGTCAATCTTTTCCAGATTGAATCTGGTGCAGAATCGCACGAGCCTTAGATACAGTCTTGCCTTTTGACTCTTTGTGCGCGTGTGAATGAAGCCCTGTCAATCTGAGTTCTGATTTCTTTAACATGTCATCTGCTGGTAAACACTGCTGCATCAGATCAAGGACAAGCGAGCAGGTTGCAGCGGATAATCTCATTGCGTTGGCATGTTCTAGGAATCCATCGAGTATGGGCCATACGATCGCCACCAATCCGGCTTGTGCTAGATCACCCAGGGGTTCTAATAAGGGTTTTACCTGTGGTTTCAAGCCCCAATCCAAGAGCTGAACATCTACGTTTTCTTCGCGTAACAAGCCCCGCTGCCATGCAGTGATGATAGCTTCTCCTATGCGAGGATCAATTCCCTTGCGTGTGGGACGCATCAACCCCAGAAAGTTGATTAATGCAGCAGGTGGCAGCGGGTTGGCCAAGCATGCCACCTGGGCGGCATATGCGCTGAGTTTTTCGGGCGAGGCAGTTTTCGCCCACCGCAGCACGTGGTATGTTTCTTCCCCAGATCGGGGCAGGATGGTGAAATCAGGGTGGTGCCCGTAGCCCCGCAATACTTGCAGCCTGGGTCGAAGTAGTGTGGTTTCCACGAGTGAGTCTGTAAATGTGTGCCCAGGTAGGCTAAGCAACTCTGTGATAACTTCGCCCACTGTGTAGAGTGTTTTTCTACGTATCGCGGTAGGCAGTGTTTGTTTCACCGCAACGGTGGAGTTACACAATTCGTCGAGCTGACTGCTGTTACAGCATACAAGCCGACATAGAGCTAGGTATAGGTCTGCTTCGCCGACAGACCGTTCATGCAACTCGAAAGTGTCTAGCCGAGCGCAAAAATCTGCGAGAGTTATAGAAAGATCCGAAAAACTTGGGGAAGACAAAAGGCAGGGAATGTCGCCTAACCGTGCGGCGGCTTCCCCATCTCGGGCTCCGATGGGAAAATCATGCTCTTGTTCGAAGCATTCGGCCACATTCATGTTTTTCGCCCATGCTTGAAGTGGGATAAACCGTCCGACTTTTGGCAAGCCGGTTAATGCCCGTTTGGCAGCAACCGGGTCACTCCATGCGAGCTGAACCGCCAGTGCAAAAAATGTCTCTGTGGCTAGATTCGTAGTTAGTGGATCGCGCAGCGCTTCCCGTGCGGCATCCACTAGCAGCGTTACAGTTGAACCAGCACACCTCACCCGTTCAGTAGCCCACAGATTGGGGGTTGGTAGCCATTGAACTGATGGCGCTTTATCTTCGCCATGGTCTTCCTCGTTAGGGTTATGATAGCCCCATCTGTCAAGGAGGCGTTGTGCTGGGGTTGCCACGCCCGGATATTTGCTTTTCACTAGTTCAATAACTTGGGAATGCAGATTAGTTATGGTTTTAGGGCTAAGGTCTGCACGTGAGTGTAGTGCGGTGAGAGTGGCTTTCTGGGTTTTCTGGGTGGGTTGGCATAGCGCTGCGATCGCCAGGTTGGTTACATCTTGCTCGGGAATTATCTCCAGCAGTCGAGGCGCAAAAGCCGAGGTGATTACGGCGTCACCGGATTCGAGAAGAGGCATCAGGTGAGCGCTGTTTGTCAACAGTTCAGCATCCGTAATGCTAAGTTCGTCGCGCAGAACTTTTACGCACTGGGTTTTGTCTGACTTCCGCGTAGTATTGTCCAGTGCGGTGAATAAAACAGCGCATGCCGTAGCCCGGTCGATATTTCCTTGCTGCAGCGCGGCCATTACAACCTTGGAAAACAATGATGTTTTTGCTACTTCTGATTTAGCGAATACCTCCAAGTGCTCACCTATTCGCCCAGGAAGCGTATCTGTTATTGGCAGGTGACTGGGGTCGCCAAAAACAACCACAGATTCTGACACGTCGTAGTGTCGAGCGGCAAGGTGCAGCCAGCTAACAAGATACCCCACGGTTGTAGGAACAGGCAGCTGCAGATATGTTTCGTTGACCAGCGTAAAAGCAACATGATGCGGACTGCTGCAATTTTGATAACCCAAGCTCGACGCATCAAACTTGCTAATTTCGCGAACGAGTTCGCGTGCGTAGGTTTCGCCACGGCGTCGGATGCACGCGACGGTGACATTGGTGTAACGTGCGTCAATAAGCTCCGCTGCGTGGCGTGGTGGCACCCCGACACAGAGTGCGAATAGCCGTAGATTGAGCCGATTTACGTTGTTTAACCCAAGAAGGCTACCTGTAGCAAGTCCAGCACGTGCTACTTTTTGTTCCTCGTCGGTACCGACAGGCATATGTGGCAGAGTGCTAAGTTCGGCGGTGTCCCAGCCAAGTTTGCGATACACCGCAACCGCATCGAGGATTGTGGGCTTCATGATTCTCCTAAGGTTGGCAGTGTTTTTCATACTGCCACATCAGGGCACCTTATTTTTGCTTTTCGACGCCGAACCGTAGCTTCTGCTTTTGTTTTGGTTTGCGGTATAAGAAAAGATCACGGTCAGCCACACCACCTACGGGTTGAGCACACCATGATCTTTTTCTAGTCATTGATACCAATCGGCTATGTTGCGCCTTTAACCACTGTTAATTGCCATTCGGCAACCCCTGTCTGGTGGAAATTTTCCACTTCATGTCCCTGATCCGCAGCCCACTGTGGAATACTGTCGGTGGCCTGCGTACAGTCAAAATCAATCACAAGTTTTTCACCAATCTGAAGGTGAGCGATCGCCTCTTTTGCGTCGATAAGCGGGAAGGGGCACACCGACCCTACCGCATCAAGCGTATATGTCCCAGGGGCAATCTCACGGACCCCCACGGCGGAGGGTGCTGGAAGTTTCAACGCAACAGGCGACGTTTGAAACGCCTTCAACCGATCAAACAGTTCACCATCAAGATGCCCTCCTGCAGCTGGTTGAGGTCGCGCAGACTTCGCAGTTGGTTTCAGCCATATCTTTGACGCGGCCCCAACCCCGATCGCGATTGCAAGCAAGCCAATCCACCCCTGGTAACTAAACAAACTTGTCTCTACCATTCCGTTGCCAACCGTGCAGCCGCCAGCCAAGCTGGCCCCTATCCCCATGAGTATTCCACCCGCCAGGGCACGTACTGCTGTTTCGGGTTCTGGGATGCGAACCCGAAATTCCCCAGTTGCCCGCGCCGCTGCAAACGACCCAAAAAGAATACCTACTACTAGCAGGACACCCCAGTCGAAGTATTGAGTATCCCCTGTAACCACAAAGTTTGTGAGGTTCGCGGAAGGACCAGTGATACCCAGGCCATAGTCACGTCCAGTTGCGGCAGACAACGGCCAAGCTAATACACCAATCACCCCTATTAGAGCACCAGCGACGTATTGGTGCAGCGGTCGCCGCCAGCCTTGCACATGCAAATCCAC
This sequence comes from Corynebacterium mustelae, assembly GCF_001020985.1. Lineage (NCBI taxonomy): Bacteria > Bacillati > Actinomycetota > Actinomycetes > Mycobacteriales > Corynebacteriaceae > Corynebacterium > Corynebacterium mustelae. The sequence goes on along the minus strand of NZ_CP011542.1, from coordinate 1,449,598 downwards.
TTTGGCAGTTCCGGCATCCCGCTTGCGGTAGTATGCAACCGCATAGGCAGTAACAGCAATAAGTGCAGCGATAAAATACCAGGACGAAATCCCTAGGGTTTCGGGAATAGTGGTGGCCTCAATGGTATATCCACGAAGCCAGTTATTAAACCCACTGAGAACGCCTGTCTTCATGGCCGCAGCCGTGGTGGCATAGGCCACCAGCGCTACCCACGAACCGACAAGTCCCTCACCTGATCGGTACCAGGTTCCTGAGGCACATCCGCCAGCAAGAACGATGCCACAGCCGAAAATTAGACCACCGATCACCACTGCAACCGGGGCAAACGAATCGACACTCAATGATATTACGCCTGCGGTATCAAGAGCGTGCAGCCCCACCGCGTGGACTGTGATGACGATGAGCAATGCCACAATACTGCGCCACGTTTTTGCAAGGAATATGTCACGCAGCATTCCCGTGACGCAGAACCGTCCACGTTGCATGATGGCACCGAGCACGATGCCCACTATCAGTCCAGTAATGATCATGAGGTTAGCCTTCTTTCGCAGCAAGTATTCTTCCCGGAATGAACCACATACTAGACAGCTTTGTTTATTTTTTGAATACCTAAACAGACAAAGTAGTCTAAAAATACCCCTTATACTGGCTAAAGAAAATCGATAAGAAGTTGAATATAATCAATTCAGCGCACTAATAACCTAGAGTTCAGCCTTAGATAGGCGCGTATCACTGACTGCACTTAGTCAACCGGCGAATCCGAACGGTAGCGTGGCAAACACCATAAGGCTCGCCAGAATCTCTAGGCGACCGATTTGCCGTGGGTTAAACCGCCTCCCGCGTCGTAACGCAATCACCGGAAGGGCGTACGCACGCACAACCAAAACCACCCACACCAACACGTGCGGCCATGTAGCAAAACCAATAAAAGCCAATGCTGCAACAATCAAAGCGGCAACAACATGAGCACACACTGAACCGATAAACCACGCCCGCGAACCACTTTCCCGAATGAGAGTTTTCACAAGCGGAACCGTCGTAGCAAAGTACATCGTCAAAAGCGCAGTAAAAAGCCACGCTTTCACCGACACCCCGCCTGGGGTAAACCACGCCACCGATGTCGGCACATTATCCGCAACAGGCAGAATCATAGCCGCCGCAACGATAGCCACCAGCCGAGAAGTAAGTTCCCGCTCCCGCTTGCGCCAGGCACGATGGAAGGAAACCGCGACCAAGGGAACATACAGTACGCTCCACCACAGCAGATGCGGGGCTCCGATGATGAGTATCAACCCAAAAACTGCGGTGAGACCAGCGTAGGTAAAAAGTGCCGGTCGATATCTTGGCTTGAAGCGAAACTTCAACCACTTTTCCGCAACCGCGAAGAAGAAAAACCCAAAAGTCCACGCCCCCAAAAGAACAAAATGAAGCCATGTACGATCTGCAATAATCAGGCCAAAGATAAGCGGGGCAAACCCCATAGCCCACGATCCGTGCTGGTCAGTCACCCACCCGTTCTTAAATGCATTCCTCACCATAGCTTCCCACTATAGTAAGTGTTACCTAACAAAAATGCAGACCTTGTGCATTTTCATGCAGTGAAAAATCCCACTATTTTTAAAACAACGAGAACCTAAGTTTCCACAGCCCCGACTCACATTCCGTAGATGTGGTCAACGCAGCTACCAGCTGAAGATTTCTCCACGTGCACATTCCCGTTTCGCGTACGGCCCAAATTTTACACTCTTGCTTGTCGACATCACCGTTACCCAGTTCCCGATTCGGCTCCATCCGGGTGCTGCCATGTTCATGCGATTTTAGCCTCATCAGATCATGCTGGTGGTCTATGCTCTTCGTAGGTATTCAACGATTGTTGAGGTAGATATTGTGGCAGAGATCAATGCTGATCGGACCCAGGTTTTTCGGTGGGGCGTAACAGATTTCGGGAACTTACATTGGCATGATTGCCTCATCCATGGAATAAGTATCGGCAACGATACCCTGAATCTCACATTCGATATTGATTACCTTCTTCAGTGGCCAACCGAGAACGAGCGGGGAAAGTTTCTTGTGGTGCGCTGCGATTTGGTGTTTTTTGATACCCGGGACCTAGTGATCGAATGTGCGAGTATGTATCCTTCGTTGGAGATTGGGACGATTCGGATGGAAACCCCAGAATCTGGGGAAGAAATCACGGATAATGAGCCTGAACGCAAGAAGTTTTTCCTCGAATGCCAAGAGGGAGTATTAAGCTTCACCGCCACCGGTTTTGAGCAAACAGCCACTGGGGAGCCAACCTGGTGTAATACTGCTTATTCGTTGCGGAAAACGTAACTTGCAACAACGCGGCTTAAGAAAGGTTCTTTTATAAGGAATACGAGATGATAGAGGACTATATTGAACAGCCTAAACAAGTCTGGACCACCGAAGATTATGAGGACATGGGGTGGCACGATTCGGTTATTTATGGGATAAACTTCCACCCGGAACATGACCATATCAAATTCGATATAGATTATTGTTTCGGCCACGTGCCCATTAACGATGTTTCTTTTAAGCAATGCACCGCGGCTTGCGACCTCGTTTTTCACGACCCTTCCGAGCTTTCGCTTAATCTCCAACAAACGCCGTTCCCACTTGAAATCGAGGATCTTTATCTTTCATACAACGGCACATACCCATCAGGTTCAGATCGCTGGGCGGTGCGAATTGTGACAATGTGGGGCGAAGTTTCATTCAAGGCCACTGGCTTTACCCAAACCCTCACAAGCGAACTAGTCGTAGGGTGCCGCGACTACTAAAACACCACCTCAAACCTCCACATTCACCCGTTTCTAGTGAATCAATTTGTTGCTCAATAAGCCTTCTGACAAACGGTGTCGAGGGCTTCTGACAGCACAGACTCCCCGTGTTCCAGCCAGTGAAGAAGCTGCGCGTCGGAAGCCCCCGCCCCAACATAAAACCACATGCGTGCCTGAATCTCTTCGCACGTGTCCATGGATGGTTCCGGCGTAAGCATCACCCTCACGAAGCTTCGCCCATCGTTAAAGAAACCAATCCGCTCACCCAACTGTGCTCTAGGCAGATGGTCTATGTAGTTGATGTGTGCGCACGACACCACAAGAAACACACCTTCGTCCCGCGCTCGTTTCACCTGGTAGTAGTAGGGGGAAACAAACCTTTCCGCACCAAATTCCTGCGCAAGGTGTGTGGTAATAAGCTCCGTTACATAAGCATCCGTCACCGGCATGTGCGCTGGCGTATCCGGCACAGGTTCCGTGCTGGTCGAAGCATGGAAGTCTTCGTAGATCCCCTGAATCGCGTGACGTGTATGGGTAAGAAACCCCACCAGCTGGGTATCACTCAAACCCCCAACAACACTGATGGTGAGCTCGGCGCACACATTCCCCTGGCCATCGCGCCGCAACCGAAACGGACCCCACCTTTCCAGTTTCGCCACCCGCTCCATAGTCGCATCGGGTGCGGGAATGACCGCCATAACCAGCACCGTTTGTTTGTCTGCATCGCAGTGCAGCTCCCAGTGTGTAGTTCCCACAGTCAACCCATAACCCTTCGCGATACAGCGGTATCGCAGGGGTATACCACACTCGGCTGATCAACTCAGCTGTTATGTTTGCAGGCACCGTGTTCCACCAGTTCTTCTAGCTTCGGCATTGTCTCTGCGCACCAGGATTCAAGCTGTTCATCGCTCGCCCCAGCACCACAATAAAAAACGGTGCGAGCGGAAATTTCACCCCAATACTCCTCCACCACTCCGACATGGGTTTTACGGTTTAGTTCATCGATTTTCTCCCCAACATCCTGCGGCAGATAGGTGCTGCTAAACAAGCCACCTTCATCCCTGAATTCAAGCTGCAATTCTTCACCATCGAGACTGATCGTTCCATAACGACGGTCCCCTACCTCAAGCTCGTGGTAGTAGGTAGTGTCAGTCACCTGAAGTTTTCCGCCATCGTGTGCCAACAGTGCATAAAGGCGTTCCGGAATAACCGCTGGCAGTGTCACAGCCACCTCGCGTTTCAGCGGTTGCGGCGCGGTTTGATGCATCCCACACTGGGTGCCAAGATCGTGGAACAGCACGCACAGGTCGTTGTGTACAAACACTAACCAGCCTTTGAGCTGCTCGGCACTCAGCCCCATGCGAACATCGGTCATCAGTGAGACTTCTAACCGTTTCGCCCCAGAATCTTCACGGAACACTAGACCCCGCCATATGCGCTGCCTTAATACTTCCGCCACTTTCCCAGCATCACGCACCCGCCCTGGCCATTCGGCACGAAACTCAAGTAACCCTGCGTCTTCATGCAGCACCACGTCAAGGCTGATCCGATCAAACGTTATGCACATTCCAACAGGCCACGTCTCGTACGCTTCATACCCCAGCGTGGCAGCGGCGTCGAAAAGCTTCTCGACGCTCACCTCACCCACCTTCGCCATCACCGTCTCCCCGCTTTCCGCCGTCCTTGACTCTCTCGCACTCGTTTCAAAAAATCCCCCGCCTAGCTGCCACGTTAGCTTTGTGCAGGATTTTTCTTAATCACATGCCAAGCAGAATACGAAGCTCGTTGGCCTTAGTCTTGGCCACCACCTTCTTCTTCATTTCTGCGATCTGGTTCAACGGCTCCCACTCCGTGGCGGGGATCTTGCCGCGCTTTGTTGCCTCGGCCAGAATCGGCGCGTGATAGATCGCGCAATCAAGAACCCTGTTCAACCACTTTGGCACGGACTCGCCCGCATCGATAAAACCAGCGGCCACCGCAATGGATTCAGTAAGACTTGGCCACAGTGCTGGCAAGTGAGATGGGTTTTTCTCAATCGCTTTCACAAGTGGAACCGGTGACCAAAAGTCCAGCTGGAGAAGCCGCGGAATCACAGCTTTCATACTTGCAGCACTAATCGTATTCAGATTTAGTTGGCGACCGAGTTCTTCGAAAGCGCCCTTTGGCTCTTTCGGCACCGCAAGGAAGGCGCACAGAATGTAGAGGAAACTATCCGGGAACTCCGAAGAAGGATAAAATTCCTTATTCCAGCTGCGGGTATCAGGCGCGCTTTCCAGCTGCCACGTTGAACCATCAAAACAGAGGTGCTCCTCGCGCAGAGTTGCGGTTTTTCCATTGCTTAGTTCGTGGAATCGCCACGGATGGATGGAGGAAAATGGGAACTTTCGGAATGCCTTTCCTGGGTATTCGGGGACGCTTACCACAGCAAAAAGACCATCCGAGCGCCAGAACAATGCATTTTCATCGTCCTCTATTTCCTCGAAAGTAACAGTCGCCGTGTCTGGTCGCGCCGGACCTTCTCCACGGTTCTCGGGCCATAGCTCTGTGAACTCACCACTAAATTCGACCTCAGGTTGAGGCTCTTCAACGCGAGTATCCGCTGCTGGTGATGTAGTACCCTCCAAAAGTTTCATTGCAGCACGCGCCGCCTCCGCTAACCTCGATGAGCCCTTCTTTGTGCCAAAAGCCCGAATCCCCGGCAACTCCAACACATGTGGATCAGCCACGCCAGCCTCAACTGCTTGCTGCACACTCGGCAACAGCTCAACAGTCAACTCCGCAATCTCACCGGCGCCCTTATGTGGACGCACCGCTTGAGAAGCCGCAACAAGAATGTCGTTCATCAACGGCCACACCAGGGCAAGCATCCCGTCATGAGCTAGATCACGGAAAACCTCATCCAGCCCATGGAAACTCTTAACAGGGTTTTTCCACCCTATGCTGTTGATGTCAGCAACACCTGGGATTAGCAACCCCCTGCGCCACGCCGCCCGAATCGCCTCATCAAGCCCCACAGCCTTGCCCTTAGCATTCAATCGCGGGGCAGCAATCAGATTCATAGCAATACCAGGACTCAACGGCGTAGAGCAACGCGCCAACTGCTTGGCGACGGCGGCAAGGCACGCCCCTTGGAAAGTACTATGGCCCGTGGCACCGAACTCTTTAAAAAACCCGTCTCCCATGAGCGGGAAAATAAACGGTTCATAGAAAGTGAAATAGTGGACCGAACCATGATTGACCAACCGCTCCAACACTCTCGGAACGGCAAAACCTCCGTTTGAATCGATCAACCCAGTCTCGGGCCACACCGTGGCAAGAAACTCCTCCTCACAGAGGTATTCCTCCACAACATCAGCAACAGTGCCGAGGTATTCCTCATCACCAAACCACCGCAAAGGCAACGGAAACTCTCTCACCCGCCGAATAAGCTCATGCAGGTCATGCCCACGCACATCCAACCGACACAACGCAAGCAGAAGATCCCTCGAAGAAACCGGGACACCAGCCAAACGATATGTTTCTAACCGCGCAAAGAAATCCTCTGGCATAATCCGCAAATCCACAAAAGAAGGCTGCGATAACAACACCGGAAACGACCCAACGTTGTACCATACCGCGAATCCACGATCCCCAACCGGATCACTACCAACCGTTCGTATATAAGGAGCATCGTGATCAGTTTGGGAATCGATATAGCGCTGTGCGGACTGAAAGTCCGTTTGTGCTAAGGCCACGAGGATGGCAAAGAACTGCTCAAGCTCAATGTCATAGCTCGGCCCGCTGTCATATTTATCCGGTGATGTTGCCTGCTGTGCCGCCACTAACGCATCCACATCGACCTGCTCCACCTCAAAACGCTCAACCTCCCACACCGGCGGTACAGGCTCCCACGTAACGGTTGGTGCTTCCATTTCATTCAGCGGTGTGGCAGGTTCTAGCTGCTCACCCGCCTGGTCCAGCAAACTAGCAGCCAGCTTCACAACCTGCTTATTCCGAGCCCCTGCAAGCTCCTGCAATCTCTGCACAAGTGGTGTCAGCAACTCCCCCGTCAGATCAGTACGGGCCGATAATCCCTGCAACACAACCAATTGTGCCTTCTGCGTGGAAGCATACAACGCACCCACCGCCACTTCTGCCGCCTGAGCAGCAGCCGCAACAGCAAAAAACCGCGCCCCCACGGCGTCGATAAGCACAGCATCACCCGATGCAATCAACGCCCCCAACGTCTCCGCATGAGCACGAATCTCATCATCAGTAATCGCAAGGTCACCGCACAAAAGCTCCACACAGCGCTTATGCTCACTCGGACGGGCAGGCGCATTCACCGCCGCCACCGTATAATCAACCACCTCTTTTCTTGTAAACACACCGTTTTCTAAGCCCGCACGAAGCACATACCCCAACGCACCCCACAACGGAACTCCCTGCTCCACAGCCATCTCCACATGCGCACGCATGGAGCGAAGCAACGTCTCCTTCGGTGGAATCTGGTCAACCTCGCCTTGGAAGTATGCCCCCTCCCTCCCATAGAAGGCATACGCAACAATCCCGGCCCAATCCCGCAAATACCAGGGATACGCAGGGACTTCAAAATCAAGGCCGTAGTCTTCAACGATCAGGAGAAATGACAACATACATAGATCCCACGCCCCCACGGAAGTGTCGTCGCCCCAACGATCACGCTTCTCAATGCCAGCCATTACGTCGCGCACATACTTAGGTCCGCGTTGAAGCGCACACTGGGCAGCAGTTGGCCACTCACGTACAGCCGCGAAATCCAAAAGCCACACCGCTCGCTTGGCGCTAACCCCACATCGGATCGCGAACAGCGCCAGCATGGTGTGACTAACCTGAACAAGATCGTAAGTGGTGCCGCTGTAAGAATCATCCACCCATTTTTTCCAGGCGCCTTTTTCTAGCCCTTTGACTACGAGCTCTTGCTGTTCGGGGGTCCCTAAGGGCAAGATGGGTGCATCAGAAATTTCAGCGTCGTCCCAGCCGAGTTCTTTGAAAATCTCAACAGCTTTGCGCAGCTTAGGCGGTGCAACAGGGGGTTTGGTCATAGGATGCTCTCTTTAAATGCTTGGCGGAAAACACGTAAACATACCTTTTGTAGCATGGCTGGCTAACACAAGCCCCCAAAAATGGCCAAACACACATTCGTATCTTAGAAAACACCGTGCCCGCAGCTAGTACCCAAACAAAATAAGCTCCCCCCAATACGATCGCTTCACGGGTTGTTTTTCGTGCCCATTGCCAACATTGCAATCGTTTCGCCAGTATATGCCCGTGCTCTTGCTTGTCGACGCCCACAGCATTACCCATTACCGTTTCTCTGGTTTCCTGTGCAGCCTTAACGCCAGTTCATGCATGAGGACAAGAGTGTGATCACACCAGTAAATCAGCTGCTCGTCAGTGGCTCCCGCCCCGCAGTACACCACTGTGTGGATGAAAAGCTCGCGATACCCATTAATCTCAATAGCGCCTATGTGCGGTTCTTGGTTCAATTGCACAACGATAGCGTGCACTTCAGGAGGGAGGAACTTCTTTTGGTAATAGCCGGATTCGTCCCAATACGATAACCGCAACGTCTCGCCAGTAAACCTCACGGTTATTAAGCCCAAGCCCTCGGCTTCACGGTGTTGTTGATACGCCTCATCACTCACCTCAACGGGGAGGGAACCCCGTGAAAGCAACTCCTCACACCGCCGTGGGGTGACCGCGGGTAACGTCGCATCGATCGCACATACAAGCGGGGTGAGTGCGGGCGAAAGAATGCTGAAATGGGTGTTGAGGTCATGAAACACCACGCATACATCGTTGTGGACAAACACCAGCCAGCCTATGAGCTGTTCATCGCTCAATCCGGCCTGCACATCGGTGACAAAGGACAGATGCACCACACGCCCACCGGCCTCGTCGCTGACAATAGTTCCGCGCCACATACTCCCCGAAAGTGCCGCGGCAATCTCATCACGCTTACGCGCGGGGCCTGGCCATGTGGTACGAAACTCCAGCAACGTTGCGTTCTCATGGAGCACAACCTCCAACGCGAATTGCTCACACTCAATCCACGCACTCGTTGGGCTCAGCGGATACGCCACACACCCAGGCAGCCTACTTCCTGCCTGTGCTAGCCGATCCGGCGTGACTTTTGGTGTGAGAGTATGAACCATGTTAAGAACCTTCCACAATTTTTATAGTTCGGCAAAGGCTGCTTGAAGTGCTTTCGCACGTTTCTGCGTAGCCCCTGTCGCATTCCCCTCAGCAATCACTGTGAGGCCTGCCCATTCCGTTGCTGGGATGATCCCGCGGGCAGTCGCAGCCACCAACACGTCGAGATGTTGTTCCACTACTTTCAGTGCACCGTTGAGCCACTTCGGTAGCTTTCCTGTTGTCTTGTTTTCGCCAGCTAGGCGAATGCTTTCTGTTATAAGGGGCCACAAGGCGGAAATGGCGGTGGGGTGCTTGTCCAGAATTTTCAGTGCTTTAGCGAGGTTCCATTCTGCAACCTCGGCAAGCATGCGTGCCGCGTGGCGGATATGCTCTGAAGGTAGTCTGCCGTGGCTAATCGCCCCTAACACTACCTGCTGCGCCAGGGACACGGGGTACGGTTTCCCGTAGCTTCCCAGAAACGCCACGAGCGCAACGGAGACTTCCATCAGCGCGGGAATATCCTTAATGGGGTCGCTTGCTTGAATGTCCCAATCATCAGTTTCGAACCAAGCACCGCGGCGCCACGCGAGGATAACGGTTCTGCCTTCCGCATCCTCATCATCTATCAGTGAGCGGCGGGTAACCACCAGGGTGGCGTCCTCGTTCCAGGTTTCCACGCACAATGGGGCGTTCACCACGTACTGGGATTTTTCGTCCTCGCCGAGTTTGAGCACAACCCACAGGTCTTCCCCAGAAGAATCAGACTTGCCGAAACCAACCTCCACGTTTACCTGCGAGTCATGAATGCGTGCGGGGGCGAAGGTTTCACCCCACCGGGCTGCGAACTCCTCCTCGCTGAGAGTTTCCACCTTCTTCCCGGCACCAGTTTCCTGCTTCGGCGCATCCACACCCAAGGTGCCCATCGCTTTCTGCGCCGCCGTGACCAGCTTTGACTTGCCCGTCTTTGCCGCACACGCCCGAAGGCCAGGCACATCAAGTGCCTCTTTCGGCGCTACGCCTTCTTTCACGGCGGCGCACACATGGGGTGCAAGATCAGCCATGGCCTGCACTGCTTCCACCGCACCTGGGGTAGTGGCGGAACGGGCGGCGGCTATGCGGCACACATCGTCAAAAATCGGCCACACCACCGAAAGCAAACCGTCACCGGCCAGCTCCTTGAGTGGTTGCGCTAACCCAGTGAAACTGGTGGCGTGTGTGCGCCAGTCTAAAAACTCAACGTTAGCGGTGCCGGGGAGTAGGATTCCGCGTCGAAAAGCTAGCGTGACGGCATCATGCACGCGGGCGAAGATTTCAGGGTCACTGATCCGCAGCGCACCCAGCAGATTCATGGCTACACCTGGGGAAAGCACATGCTCAGCCTGGGCAACGGTCTCAGCGTGCGCGGCGCACCGCAACCAGCTACTCTTCTTTGTCGCCCGCAAACCCAGGTGCGGGGTATCCGCCCAGGTGGGGAACAGCGTAGGATCAACCCCGCCACGCGGCGCATTGAGACGGTCCGGGAACACACTCAAGCAGTGCGGAATTGCGACAGGTTGGGCGACAAACTCCCCCACCTCTGGGTCAGCTACAAGGCCGGGATCGTCGATCTGGTCGAAAATATAGTCGGCGATCACCTCGCCCACAGTCACGGTGACCGGCTGTGAGGTTTCAATAAACTGAAGGTCGAAGGTGCGTGCCTGATCCGCCGCCGCTGACCAATCCAGCTCGGAAGTTTTCAGCCGCATGAGTGCGATCTGCAAGTCCGCCTCGCTCACGCTCGCGTTTGCTGCGCGGTACGCCTCAAGACGTGCAATGAGGTCAGCAAAATCGATGCCGAAATCCATGGTGCTTGGGGTAGACAGCAGGCAGGGGATCTCACCGAAATTCTGGACCAGTCGCACCTCACGGGCATAGAACAGCGACGACTGCTCATAGTCTTCGAACCAGCCCCCGTTGGGCTCATCAAACACAAGCCCCAACATGCCGTTTCCCCAGTTCATTGTTGCGTCCTGCACCGCTCGCACCGCCTGGTCACGGTCATGAAAGGCAAGCTGGGTCGCAAGCGCCCAAAACCGCTCGATATGGTGGTTAGATTCCGGGTTAAAACCGTAGTTGGCCTGCGCAAACGCCGCCGCAAGGTTGGCCACGGTCACTTCGCCCACCTCGAAGCGCCCCGGCTGGGTAAAGCTTGGCGTGGGCTGCCACCAATTCCCCACTGGCGCAGGCGCCGTTTCTACCCGCTGTGCAGGGGTTTTACCCCACGCTGCGAGCAGTTTCCCCGCAAGTGCCGCTGCCTTCGGATCGTCGTGGGTATAAAGTTCTTCTAGTCGCGCTAACAGGTGCTGCTTCGTCTGCTCCGTGAGATCGTTGCGCTTGCTCAGCGTGGTGAGCACCGACTTCAGCCCCGCTAGTGTGGGCACATACAGGGCGCCGAGTGCGGTATTGGCAAGCTCAGGCTCCGGCATAAGCGCGAGAAGCCGCAGGCCATACGCCTTCACGCAGTCGGCGTGGCTCGCCGCGATCTGGCTTGCCAGCACACCTAGGTTACGGGTGATGTCGGCGTCGCTAAGTTCAAGATCCTCGGTGAGCATTTGCAGTAGGCGTCGGCGCTGCTTCGGTTTTGAGCATTTTTCCAGATCGCGGGCGATCCACGCAAGCAGATCATCGCGGTTGCCCGCCCCAGCTTTCACACCGGCGACCAGCCCCCGCCCCACGGTTGCGTGCAGCTCCGCCTGCATCGACTCTGCCACCGAATAGTGCTCCTCGTAACGCGCCAAAAGTTGCTCACGTGTGGGAAAGCAGCCCGGATATTCCTTACTCAGTATCTCCCTTACGGCAGTCGCCCCCGCCTGGATTGCGAGTACCCCGCCCCAATAATGCAGGTAGTCGAGGCTTTCCGGCACAGCAATGTGTACCCCACCCACGCCCGCAACAAGGCGGACCGCAGCCACGCAGCTGGTGTCAAGGAGTGTATCCGCCAGCGGCCGTACGCTTGTCGACGCCGCCACCACGTAGTCCCGCACGTACCGCTCGCCCCGGCGCGCAACGCATTCTGCGACGACTTTCGGGTGCTGGTCCTTAGTCATCCGTGCCGCGGTTGTCGCATCTACACCCATGACGATGGCGAAAATCCCAAGGTATCGCGGTTGATGGCCACAGTTTTCTTCCCACTCGTGGGAATCCCAGTCGAGGGTACCCAAGGCTTTAATGCCCAGTTGGGCAGTATTTTTCTGCTCATCGGTAGGGGTCGGCAGGGTGAGAATATCCTGCGGTTTAGTGATCGTGGCCCAGCCGAGTCCCTTGTAAATGTCGAGTGCGGCAACGAGGTTCGCTGTTGCGGTCATTGGTGGGTATTCTTTCTGTCGTTGTGGGATTAGGCAAGTCTGAGGATTCGGCGGTAGGTGTCGTAAGAGGTCACAAAATTGTTCTCCTCCGAACCTTTTTCATGAGTGTAATCCACAAAATAAGGCGTGACTGGGAAGAACGACCAGGCCACACCCGCATCACCACAGTAACCGGTTCCGCCATCGCCACCTTTTCGTGCCACATCAATCCCATCACTCACAAGCTCGTAGCGGTAAGGGTTATAGGCGATTTCTAGGCCAAAGAAATTCGGTTTGATCAGTGTCTCCTCCACCGTCGAGAGAAAAGCACTCGAAGGGTAATTTTCCCCATCCGGTCTGATTCCTGTGATGGATTCAAAATCAAGACTTTCACTCCACGGCGCAAGGGTCCGGCACCCACCACCGGCAAGGTACTCCCACTCACGCAAGGTGAGCAGGGAAAACCCGTCGCTTTCTGCCGCTTCTTGAAGTTCGTCGTAATAAAGTTCCACAAAAAGCTCTATTCGCCACGGCGCCGATTTATCATCACGGGTGATTAACACAGTCTCGTCGAGCTCGCTACTCACCACCCCCATTTTCTCGGCTTCGGCAATCAATTCTTGAATTTCAGGGTCATTCGCCACCTCTTTGGCAGTTGCTTCCCGCCAACACGGAACACGTGCGGCGCGTTCAACCAGCATCGGCGCAATCGTGCAGTGTTCCATAGCCGTGGTGTGAGTACGAAGTAACTCGGTTATCTTTGTGCGAAATTCAGGGCTAGCAGCAGCGGCGCGAATTTCTTCATCTGTTCCCGCGCCATTGTCTCGTGCAAAGTCCAGCCACATTTCCTCCCGCGGTTCCTCGGTGAATCCATCCCAACCCAAGTTCACCTCGGCACCGGGCACGAACACGAACTCGCTGTCTAGGCTTCTGGGATGGCGGAAAATGCCCGTGAATGTTGAACGTCCAAAACGGGAAAACTCTTGGGTTTCAATGAGCGTAGTCCCCGTGTGCTCGGCGATCTGGCGCAGGAGTTTCACCTGCTCATCGCGGGAAAGCGCGGCGTAGGTGGGCTTAGAGAGCTTTGTTTTATCCATCAATTCTGATAACCCTTCGGTAGAAGTCGAAGCGATCGCTGGGGCCATCCCTCAACATTTCGGTTTCTTCAAAATAAGGGGACGTTGGGAACGCTACTGCCCACGAAAAACCGGCACCACCGTGGCTGTTGCAGCCACCGTCCCCGCCCTTGAACATAAAACCATCGTCGGTGGTAACGATCTCACGCTTGAATGGATCAAAGGCAATGGTCAGGCCGAAAAAGTTAGGGTGCTCCCACGCCTGGACATCGTTTGTGAACCCAGGCGTTGCGGTGCGAAAAGAATTGTGCTCAAGACTGTCACCCCACACCGCGAGGGTTTCACAGCCACCGCCCGCCAAATATTCCCACTCGCGCATCGTCGGCAGTGAGAATCCCGCCGCCTCTACTTGTTGTTTCAGCTGGTCAAATGTGAGGTCTTCCCACTCTCGCGCCCGCCAATGCGCAGTATTGTTGGACTGCGAAACCTCCAACCGATTGCGCAGGGTGTACACATCCACGTGGTGGTCAATGGCTTTACGGATCAATTCCTGAACATCGGCACGCACTTCCACGTCCTCAGCGGGAATATCCCTCCAGCAGGGCTGAATCACGCGGCGTTCCACCAACATAGGGCCAATAGTAAAGGTTCCCTTAGGTGTGGTTTGCTCCCGAAAAATATCGATTGTGTCCTGTTGGAATGCTTCCTCCTGAGCCCGTTTCCTCACTTCTAAGTCGCCTTCTTCGGGTGGTTCTTCGCACGTGAACCACTCGGCCAGCTCCACCCACATGTCCATGCTTGGTGGAGTAACAAACCCGTCCCAACCCAAGTTCACCTCGGCACCGGGCACGAACACGAACTCGCTGTCGCCCACGATGAAGATGGCAGTGTCAAGGTGTCGCCCGAAGCGCTCAAAGCGGATAAACTCGCTGATTGTGGCGCCGTATTTTTCGGCAATCGCCGTTAGCGCCTGCCGCCGCCCATCATTAGGGAGAGAACTGTAGTTCGGTTCCGAAAGCAAAGTGAGATCCATCGCCATTCTTTTCTTCGACTCATTTATCTCTCACAGTGTAGAAAAAAGACGCGTCGAGCAGGACATTTTGCAGTGATTCTTGGCTAGTTTTCAGATTCCTCTTCATCTGGAACATTCCATACAGGCAAAACTTTGTTCCCCTTACTCCATTCCACCACCGTCGCCTGTGCCAACGGAAACCAGTCCCCTGACCGCGGGTCGCGAAACAGCGCGGCCTCGGGCACATCCGCTTTGCGGCGAATCCCCGAAACCTCCTCCGCGGTCATCCCCGTCACCTCCCCACTGGCAATGAGCTGACGTGCCGCTTTGATCCACAATGAAGAAAACTGCTCATTGCGACACAATAAACCCTGCCGCTCCCTCTTGGTGAGGTGGAGGAACTTCAGCGGCGTTTGTTGCAACGTGAGCCACTGCGCGAACCCCAAAATTTCGCCGGTGAGTGGGTGACGCCGCGGGTACGCTTCCATTCCCGTCCACCATTCGGGACACAACGCCCACACTTGTCCCCGCGCCGCACCGCGCAACACCAGCACACTCCACTGGCCATAGCCTTCCTCGGCAAGAAAGACGATCCCCCGCATGAGCTGCCCATACAGCGGTTTCGTCGCTTCTTCCGCAAGCGTGTTATCCTCCCACGCCGCAGGATTGTCCGTGAGCGGGTCACAGTATACGGGTGTCTCTGCTGTGAAGGGAAAGTCCTGCGACCAATCGACATTGCCCGGCGCGTGAAACCGTGCCACGATTTCGCTGCCAGCATTTTCTGGGGTGATCAAGAATTCACGGTACTCGTCAGGCAGCGGTACTGTGAGGGTTTCTTCTGCACTTGTGAGCTTGTCGACGCCGACACCTGTCCCCTTCAAAAGTTCAGCCTCCTACGTGTGTTCGTTGTTTCGTGGTGGTGTTTTTTCGTACCGCTGTGTCTCATTGGGGTATCACCTGAAGAATATTTGCCGCATTACTTAAAGTTCAGAATAACTACAGTGCCCACAGTTAACCATGGTTCCCTACGGGAAAGGTCCCAATGCTATTCACAGCAACTTAGCGTGACGGTGCTTAGCTTCCCTATTTACAATTTTGGTCGTAGCGGACTTACAATTTTGAACATAACAGATTTGAAGCAAACCATTTTGCCCGATTGAACAGCGAGAATAGAAATCTGAAGAACGAAGATTTCAAACTGCACTCAACCGCGCTGATTTTGTGAATTGTCAAGGTGTTAATGCCCGCAGCAATGCGAGAATATAAATCCAAACAGAAGCCACTATTAAATATGGAAGCAGATTTTTGATGAATGAATGGTTATCCCTTGCGATAGGTACAGGCGCCGGAGGATTCCTTTCTTGGATGCTAACACACCTCTACCACCGCAAATCGGCTAAGGCTAACGCAGCCGCGATCGCCGAGCTAAAGCACAAACTGGACGAGAGCCATCGCCGCGAAGAAGAATTACGCATTGTAATCGAACACAACGAACAGCGACGACGTATTTTCGATGTTCGTAACAGCAGGTTCTCACGATATCTTGCTGATCCAACAAAACCTGTTGAGATAACCATTAACGATTCGTACTGTGTCGAGCTCAGGAATATCTCTGGTAAAGATCTTAAGCAGGTAACCTTAGCCTCAATTCCATATACAGAATGTGCTTCTATCTGGGGTGAAGGGTTTTTCTATCAAGATGCTTGGTTAGCTGGCGATCAGCTGCATTTCAATAATCCAGATTGGCTCTGGGAGACTGACGGAATTGGTATGAGCTGGTTTGAAGGGAGCAGCTATTATCCCAAATTTGTATATGCCCCCTTTGATCCTTCAAAAAATATGGCGGAATACCGAACACCGAGCTAACACTGAGGTGAGTCGTCAATGTAGTTGCTAAAGAGATCAATGAAGAAAGGCCTTCCGTATCATGATTGCAGACGAGTTCAAGTCACATGAGCTTTGGAAAAAGCTTGAAGAAGCAAAGAAAATTGTAGAGGAATTTAGCCGACCGCTTGATAAGAAACAGCAGGATGTTGTGTTTAGTCAAGTCCCCTCGATAGCTGAAGCGGTGTTGCGTCACAAGAGAAACTCCTCTGCGCTCTACTCGCCTTCGCTACTATCGGAGATGCTTGATGCTTGGAGTAATTTAATTCATTACCTAGACCTAAGCAATCAGGGCTCAAACTACATTGATTCAGTCCAAAACTATGTAAATGTCATTATTGAGCGGCATGCAAAGTGGCCAACGACCTTCGCTCTAAAAGGCGGGGCAGTACAAGCAGCAGTAACCAGTTTTGAGAATCTGGCTGACATGTTGCAAAAACGGATGGAATTTTTAGAAAAAGAAATCCACACCAAGAATCAGGAAATTGCCGATCTCAATGCTAGTCACTCTGCGAGTTTAGAGGAGCTCCAGGAAAAAATTCGTGATCTTGAAGCCCAGCTTGAAGCGGTGGACGATGGTATTGAGGACCAAGAAAACATAATTTCTGAATTATCAACCAAACACAACGAAACCTTTTCGGAGGCGCAAGAAAGACGCCAGGGATTGTGGCAAGAATGGCTTGATAAACGAGGTGAACATTTTGGAAACGCAGTTGAGAAAGAGCTTGATGTAATTCGTGGTCAACAAAAGGAGGGGGAAGAAACTCTCGATGCGATGAAAGTCCTTAGAGACGAGGTTGAAGAAGTCTCTGGCAAAGCTGTTGAGGGAATACTTGCCAAGGACTACAACAGTTATGCTCTACGCGATTGGGTATCAGGGGTTTTATCTGCTTGTATTGGCCTGGCAGGTATTTTGGTGGCAGTATGTGTGCTTTTTCAAACTATGGCAGGGCTTTCTCCGCACACTCCTACATCTTGGCAATGGACTGCGTTAAAGCTAACACTGACTTTCTTAATCTCTGCTGGTTCAACTGTTAGTTTCGCTTTTGCGCGGCAGTTCTTTGCACAATCGGAAAGTTCAAAGCGCATTGAACTCGAATTGCGTGCTATCAACCCATTTCTCGCAGGTCTTGGTGACAAAAAGTTGGCAGATGATGCCAAAGTCAAATTCATCGAAAGAGCATTTGGCCAGCCCCAACTCACCAAAAAAGAATCGAAGAGCGATCCAACTAACGCCGCCGACTTAGTTACAATTCTGCAAAGCATCCAACCATTCATAGGGAAAGGATCTCAAGCAAACTAGGAAATCTATTCTAATTGGAAACATAAAGAGATCGTTTTTCTAATGAACCGGTGGTATGAATCCATGTGCCCCCAGAAATCCTCACACCATAATTGCCGTTTCGCCCTACCCATAGTGTGCTCCCTCTACTGATCGACGCGCAGGTTAGGCGCGATGTGTTGTGCTTTCTTCACGGCGGCAGTTTTCTTAGTCTGCGCGGCAAGTGCATGGAGCCCCGCCCACGCGGCCGCAGGGATACGGCCAGTGTGAGTGGCCGCCACCAGCAGGCCAAGGTGTTCGGCCACAGCACCTACTATTCTGCCCAACCACCGTGGTGGTTTTTCTAGGGCGGCGTGGTTAAGTGACTCGGTGAGGATCGGCCACAGGCACGCCACGGTTGTGTCGGTGATCGCGGGGACGAGTTTTCCAGGATTGAACTCTGGCAGCGCCACAACCTCGGCCATGACTGTTGCCACGGCCTTAGGGCTTATCCGCCTCTGGGATGCCACATGAATGAGCTGGTCTTGGGCATAGCTACGAGCGAAATCCCCAGTGGCGCACACAAGCAGCAGCGCCACCATGGAGTTTGTAAAAGGCAGGTGGAGTGGCCCTTCCCTGCCGTCTGCTTTCCACTGTTTCCACGGTCGGGGTGTGTCGGCTAGGCACGCTTTCTCACCTTCGACGAACAGGAAGTGGGTTTCCGTCGCGGTGGGCGCGTACCCCCACGAGCACATGGCAACAATAAGGTTGGAGTCTGGGTTAAACCGGTACTTGGATTCATCGTGTGGGAATGTGATGATTGTGTCCAACCGGTTCTGTGTGGTTGTGGTGGGAACCAGTTCGAGGCGGTAGTGGGCGCCGTCTGGGTATTCGGCCAAAGTTGTGATTGTCTTCGGCCACAGTTTGTTTAGTTCCGCCTCGGTTGGGCGTTGGACGGGAAGTTCCACATGTTTTTCTTTCACCGGTTCCGGTGCAGCCTTAACACCCAGCGCCGCAGCTAGGCTCACCGCACCCACGACGGCTTGGGACTTTCCGCCACGCGCAGCCATGGCCTGGACCCCTGGGATCTGGTGTGCTGCGTCTGGGTGTGCAGCGATCACCGCAGGCAGGTAGTCGGTCATGGCCGCCACCACGTTCGTGGCACCGGCGGGTAGCCGCTTCTCCTTCGCCATGGACGTAAGTATTCCGTCCCAGATGGGCCAGCACAGCGACAGCATTCCGGCGTCGACAAGCTCCCGCATCGCCGTGACCAGCGCCGGAATCTGCGCCCACCCATGGGGCTTCCAGTCGAGGTACGCCACGTCGACCCGTTCGGGGCGCACAAGTCCGCGCTCCCACGCTTGGCTAATCGCCTGCATCAGCCGCTCGTTCAGTGCTGGTTTGAGCGCGCGTTGAATCCCCACCATGTTCATCAGTGCCCCGACCCCCAGTGGTTCGGCGCGGTGGGCAAGCTGCTCCGCAACGGGTACGGGGTTGGGGTCCACGAAACCGGAGTAACATAATTGCGTGCAACAGGCGTCGCCGAAGTGCGGGAACGTAAACGGGGTGAGCGAGTCGCCCAGCACACTGGGGCTTAATGTAAAGCGTGCCGCAAGCGACTTAGGAAGCTGCACCGATTCGGGTTTCCATCTCTCTCGCCCCAGTGTGAGTTCCGGTTCCACGAACGGATCGTCCACGTAGGCCGTGGTGGTTTCGATTGCGGGCCACCGGTTCTTGGCGCGGTCTGTCACCATGACGGGGCTTTCTAGCAGATCCGCGCTTGATACGCCCCGAACATCGAGTCGGCACAGTGCAAGCAGTAGGTCGGGTGCGAGTACGTCGCATTCAGCTTCCTCGTAACGGCCAAGTCGCGTGAGCAGATCGTCGATCGTGATCCGCAGATCGGGAAACGAGGGCGCAGACAGCATCGTGGGGATCTTCCCTAGGTGTGCTTCGAGGGCGTCGTCACAAAGCGAGTTGATGGTGTGCCATTTCCCAGGTGTAGCCCACGAAATCCTTGGGTTTTTCGCCCATTTTTCCCACAACCCCGACCCGCGCAGCACCCGGCGTGCGGCTTCACAGTCTGTGTAGGCAAGCTGTACCGCGTATGCCCGCGCCTGCTCAGCCTCCCCATCGCGTAGTGCTGCGAGTAGGGTGTCTGCGGTGGGTTCTTTCCACGTCAGGGGCTGTATTTGCCATAGGGGTGGGGGTTTGTTCCAGGTCGCCGTGGTGGGGTTGGGTGCGTGTGTGAGTTCGGCGATGCGCTCTTGAAGCTTGTCGACGGCGCCACCTACCACGCTGGGGGCATCGGCGAGGGCGTCGAGTACGGCTTGCCTGGCTTTTTTCGTGTTGGCGTACAGGCCTGCGAGGGCAAGGTCACCGGCTTCTTCAGGGCTTAGGTGTGTCAGAAGCGGTGGGATAAACAGTTCCAGCATTGCTGATTCGCCGGTTCCCACCAGTTGCCGGATAATCCCAAGGTGCGCCAGCATTTCCTCGTGCGTGGGATGGATACATGACTGAAGAATGTGGGCCCACTGGTTGCGGTCTTTGGGCCTTATGGGTCTGGCAAGGTCCTGCCACAAGTACTCAAGTGCCTTCTCGCGGCTAAGGACGTTCTTCTCCAAGGCAGCGATCACCGCGGCACCGATGGGGCCGAAAGCGGGCAACCCTAAAGAAAACGCGTGGTGAAGGTGCTCGGGGAACCGCTGGAGGAAGACATCGCGGTCGGGGTAGTTCTCTTCAAGGGCGCTTTTGATAAAGATGGCCCAATTGTGCAGGTACTGGCGTTTTTTAGGGGTGGGGAGTGCGTATTTGTGCACCAGCACCACCGATAGCCGCCCACCTGGGGTGTAGGTGTGCTGGCCGCTCCACTTTTCATTACTGGTACACCTAGCCACGTAGGCGGCGGCTATGTCTGCGGCTTGTGGGTAGCTGGCGATGAGCTCTAGCTGGGCTTGTTCACTGTCGGCTTCCTTCAAGGCGCGCCAGATTTTCTTCGTCAGTGGGGAGTGGTTGTTCACCTTGTGTTAATTCTTTCTCGTCTTTTCACGACCACGCCACTGGGTATCCCTCGCGCAGTGGTTGCCATGTGCCTGTGTAGGGGTCGAGGAATTGCGCGTTTTCGGGGATTTCGGCGATTTTCTTCAGCACTGCGATTTCAGCCTCGCCTATTCCTTTCAGCTCGCCTCGGTGCAGGTGGTACCGCATGGCGGTCTTCCCCTCAGTGCTAGTTTTGGGGTAGCTCAGCTCTGTTACCTGCTTCTTCGGCAGCGCCGTCAACCGGTAGGGGTCTTGTTGAAGCTTAAGCCAGTGCGCAAAGTCGAGGGGTTGGTGTGTGATGGGGTGTAGTCGCGGTTCGATGGTTACCCACTCGTAGTCGATTTCGCAGTTCCATACTTCCCCGTGGGCACGACCACGCAGCACGAGGACGGTATGCGGGCCGAGCACGCTTCCATCCAGAAGAACCACACCGTGGTGTGCGGGTTTTTCGTAGTGTTCGGTGGTGTAGGCAACGAGAGCGTCGTAAAGCTTTTCGACGTCGCCAGGGCCCATCTCACCTTGAAGATTCCGCATCGGTTCTGGCTCCTGGCGAACCGGCTGGTCGGAAGTGAACGGAAAATCTTGAGTCCACTCAATGACTTCATCCAAGTTACAAAAATACTGGGTGATCTCATGGTCAGCATTGGCCGGGTTGAGGAGAAACTCCCGGTAGTCTGCGGGCAACAGGCACCCTAAAGTAGCTTCCGCCTGTGCGATACGGTTCTCCATCAAAAATCCTTTCTCACAAAACGCCGCCCCCGATGCCTGTTAGCTATGGGAAATAAAGACGACCCAGTCTGAAGATTCTATTCTTTCTCCTTCCCCTCACACGAGGATTTTCATGCAACTTCCTGAAAATGACTACTGCCGCAGCCACCCCCTAGCACAAGAGTTAACGAACTACTTAGCCACTAACGAATCCACCTCGTTTCTGCACACACATGCACTAGGCTACTTACACCAGTACCCTGCTTCGCCATAGGAAACCCGCTACAGCGAGCTCCACAACGGCACACGCCATAAAAAGCACCCCCAAACTGCCGTAATCAG
Source organism: Corynebacterium mustelae (assembly GCF_001020985.1). Taxonomy (NCBI): domain Bacteria; kingdom Bacillati; phylum Actinomycetota; class Actinomycetes; order Mycobacteriales; family Corynebacteriaceae; genus Corynebacterium; species Corynebacterium mustelae. Next base: position 1,427,995 of record NZ_CP011542.1, on the reverse strand, counting down.
CCCACCAGCCACCCACCAACAGCGCTAGCGGATACACCCCTTGCCCCAGAAACCGACGGGCACCAAACACAGATGCCTGAATATCCCTAGGAGTGCGCTCCTGCCATAACGCAGTCAACGGAGTATTTGCCCATTGAGCAGACACGTTGCGCACGAAACTCGCCGAAATCACCAACGCGAAAACACCCAGAACCAACGGCAACACCATACGGCCAAACACCGCCCCACCCACAATGCCTGCCAGCACAATTACCGACCGAGGAAGCCAACGCCCAACCCACAAGACCAATGCCGCACCCACCACTAGGCCGCCAGCATTCGCAATATTGTACACACTAAGCCGAAACGACTCCGGCCACGTCGATTCCGCACTTATCACCACAGCAAGTAACGCTGGTAATGCCAGCCCATTAGCCAAATTCAGAACAGCAAATGAACCCTGAACCTGGCGAAGATCCCGTTCCGCCAGAATGAAACGAAATCCTACAGTCACACCGCCAGAAATCTTTCGGTGTTGCCGCGCCGGGAAAGGAAGAAATGCCACAGTAACAACCGCAACAGTTGCCACAATGGCTTCGACAGCAAACAGAGCCGCTGGGGACGCAAGTGTGTACACTGTGGCCCCAACAATGGGCCCCAGAAACAGCGGAATATTGTCAATCAGCGCCACCAATGCGGCTGCACTGGTCAGATTTTCCTCCGTGCGAAGCTCCCGAACACTTGCTTGCAGGCTCAACTGCTGGGCACTCATGCCACAACTGTGAACAAACACCAACGTAAGAACCACAGGAATATCCGCATCGTGAGACACCGCCACCGCCAAACCTACGCTACTTATCGCAACAACGGAGTCGGCAAATATGATCCCCATCTTGCGGGAATACCGATCTAGCAACGCCCCAATCACTGGCGACAAATAGATCATCGTGCCGTAGGTGATGGCCATCATCACCCCCAACAAGGCAGCCGATTTTCCGGCAGCATACACCGGTCAACGTGATCGCCATTGCGCTGCCTTGTGCCGCCAGCAGGAGGACAAACTGGGCTGCCCATAGTGTGGTGAAAGTGAAACTAAATTTTCTGTCTTTACCGGACCAACCTGCGCGAAACCGAAGAATCAGCTTTTTTGGAAACATACCCTACTCTAAATTTTGTGGCGCACACCGAATGTGGCAACTGTACCCCAAGGGTCTTCCTTACATCTAGTAGCTGTATTTTGAGCTTTTCGACGCCCCCTTAGCCACTCACATTCCGTTTTAGCCAATGTTTCCCCTTATACATATGCGCCTAGTAGTACGGTGGGCTTGAGGTAAACCGTCGATAAGCTCAACTTTTGGCTCATACACCGTCATCTCATGCAGCGCGCCCAACTTTTGCTTAACTCTGCGGGTGTTTGTTCTTCAACGATCTAGTCCCTCAAAAACAATTTCTCTGTCAGAAAAATGTAGTTTTAGAACAGTTTTTCTCTGCGCGACGAAAGAAAAAGTTACGATAAACACGCCCCCCTAACACATCACCCTCACATACCTTATATGAAACTTTTCGATCTTTTCCCCGAAAATGAATACCAGCGTTGCCTGGACGAAGGCCTACTCACACTGCGCAGCTACCCTCACTTGGGATTATCCATCGTGGGCTATTCTCCACTGTGCCAAATGCTGCACAAATGGGGCGAGGTGACGACCGCGGCACGCGGCATCATTTTCGACACGGCCACCACCGAAATCCTCGCCCGCCCAGTCAAGAAGATGCTCAACTACCAGGTGGAGAAAAACATCACCCTCGCATGGTCGGAGCCGGTGGTCACCATGGACAAAGTCGACGGGTCGCTCGCTATCGGATACCCGCGTGACGGGCAGCTGCGGCTTGCCACCCGCAGCGTCCTAGAATCCGAACTCGTCGACCTCACACATGACCTGCTGCAAAAAGTACCTGGTGGTCAATCATGGATACCTGCGGGGATCACCCCTTTCTTCGAGGTCATCCACCCCGAAACCCGAGTCATCGTGGATTATGGGCAACAAGAATCCCTCGTCCTTCTAGGCGGAATCGTCATCGAGACCGGTGAACACGTCTTCGTCGACGACCCTAGGCTTTCCGGCTGGCACGGCGAACGTGTAGAAATCTTCCCCGAAGCCACCTTCGCCGAAGCCGTGGCAAAACCACCCCGCCCAGGGCAAGAAGGACTCGTGGTAGTCAGCCGGACCACCGGCAACCTAGTAAAAATCAAACAGGCCAACTACCTGCAACTTCACAAGAAACTCACCGCGCTCACCTCCACCGACGTCCACAGCGCATGGGTCAACGACACCATCACCGACCTCATCCACGATGTGCCCGACGAAATGTACCAAGACATCAGTGCCCTCATCGCCGACCTGAACGAGGCCGTCCAGCCGCTCCTTGCAGCCGCCGACCGCCGAGTCGCCGAAACCCTCACCCAGCTTCAACTACGCCACATCACCGAAGTCACCGGCCCCCTGCGCAAAGCGTTTGTCGTGGAGTATCTTCAGCGCGGCGGGAAAGAAACCGAACTGGCCTACGTGTTCAACGGCAACCCCAAACTATTTCGCCGACAGGTCAAACCCGACTCTTACTCCCTCGCCATGCCCCGCAAAAACTTCCGCGCCACCTAAGTCAGGGAACACACCTCACCCGAATCGGTGTGGGTGAGCTGGAACCGGCCGTCGTCAAGCACAAGGGTGCGTGCACGGTCAGCGCCATCCCCACTGATGCGTGGCCACTGCGCCACAACCCAATCCCACTCAAGCGGCGCACGCGAATCCAACAAGTTCCACATGCACTCATCAAGATAACCCTCCACCATGTGCGCGGCATCAAACCGCCCCTCCCGGAAAAACTCAGGGCTGCGACGATACGACTCCACCTCAGGATTAAACCACGTCAGCGTATCCCACGCCGACAAACCACTACCACTAAAACTCCTCGTCAACGCCACAGTGCGCGCCTCATCCCAGATTTGGTAGCGCCGCGGACTCGACAAACCACGCCCAGGAAAACACGCAAAGAAAAACTCCGAAGCGTCAAAATCAACACCATCAATCACACAAAAACCCTGTGACCACCGCAACGACACACTCTCCACCACACCAGTCACAACACGTGCACGCGCTTCCAACAGCGCCAACTCAGCAGGAGAATGCGCTGAACCAACATGCTGCATTTTCTTCGCACCCTGCTTTTCGGAAAAAACAACCTGAACCGCAATCGCACCAGAACCAGTAGAAACTTTCCGCACATAAGCACTCATACAAAATCACACTACAACTACCCCACCAAAACACCCCCTTAGTGCGGAAAAATCTTAACCCACCACAAAGAAAACCCCAAGCTCACAGTGTCAAGTCCGAAATGAAACACAACCCATGAGCCAAGTCGGGCCATCCAAAAAACGGGGTCTGCAAAGCAAACAGCGCTGCATCGATTTGGTGCGGCTTGGGCTCTACCTGAGCATCAAAAAGGAGCCCAGCAAGTTTGCCCACATGATCTGATGCATAAGAGCGGTCGAGCTCATGTGCATACAACTTTGCCTGGTAGTTCCCAGCCTGCACCATAATCTAGATTTCCCACCTCGTAGGAGCACTCACCTTGTAATCCAGACCAATCGCTTCAAAGTGCCGCTCCGCTGCACGAATCTTCGCGTTTTCGCTTGGGCGGCGCTTCATCGGATCCTGGCTGGACTTCGTTTCACGAATCAAATACAAGTGATCCCTGCCGTCTTCATCCTTCTTTACGATCGCCCAGTCAGGGTTGTACGGGCCAACCGGAGTCGGGATCTTGAACGGGTCGGGCAGCTTCATGAACATCGTGATGTCTTGGCGATTATCCAAAAGCTCAGCAAACTCACGCTCAACTGCGGAATCAAAAACCACGTAATCGAAGTCAGTCTTTTCCTTGTTGCGCACTTCGTACAGGTTGTCTAGGAAGCGGTCCTTCTCGCGTTGCCCGTCAGCCTGCAACTCACGAAGCTCGTAGATCTGCCCACCGATGGGCTCATACTGCACACCATCAATTAGCAGCTCAGAGAGTTGCCCTTCGATAGCGTTTTTCGCCATCACGATGAAATCATTCGGGTTGTGCAGGAACTCTTCCATACGCCCAGACTTTTGCAGAATCTCAACGATAGTGCGGCGTGTGAGAGAAGTGGCCTCTTGCAGTTGGCTAATGATGTCTGGCAGGACGTAGCCGTCAGTAATCAACTGGGTTCGTGAGCCAAGCTCACTTTGTTTAGGCCCACCACGCGTAATCTTCATTTCGTTACGCTTCACACGAATTTGAATCGGGTCAATCTTCGGTGCCTGTTTAATCATCGAAACGCAGCGATAAACCAGCTCATCGCGATCCACTGTTACCCGATAGGTGGTGCGCTTGGAGATTTGATCCCAGAAGTCCTCAAACTCCTGGCTCCAGTACAACTGTTTATTGAGTTTGCGAGCCACACGAGAGCGCTTGGGCTTAATGATGGTTTCAACCTTGCACTTCGAAACCGTCTGCACGATCTCGTTGTACAAGCCCTCAAATTTCACCGGCGGTGCGTAAATGAAGTCGATCGTGTTTGGCTCAAATGCAGGCAGCACCTGACCAGAAGAATCGATAAAACCTTGCTCCTTCAGTGATTGCCAAATTAGAGCAGAGTTTGAAGTACCAATGCGTTTTTCCTTGCCATCTACGGTTTGGGTGAGCTTCGCGAACTCGCTTGAACGGACGAAACCAATGTTCACACCAGCGCGCTGATACTCATCCTGCAACGCTGCAGCGAACTGCTTGTATGACTCATTTGCCACCACGGTTAGCTGCGCGACACCACGATCCGCGATTCGTTCACCATCACTGTTCACCGGTAGGCGCAGGCCACGGCCAATGGTTTGCCTGCGCTCAGTGTTTGATGCCATGTCACGCAGGGTGCAGATCTGGAACACATTCGGGTTGTCCCAGCCTTCACGCAATGCAGAGTGCGAGAAGATGAACCGCACAGGCTCATCCTGACTCAGCAAACGCGCCTTGTCTTTCATAATCAGCTCGTAGGCGTCATCATCAGCTTTAGTCTTGCCAGTCGTGTCTTTGAAAGTGATGACTTTGTTCCTGCCGCTGCCTTTGCTCATTTGGGCGAAATACCCGGAGCGCACATCAATAGGATCTTTTGGCAGATGGGGAAGGTCACGCTTTTCGAGTTCTTCAAGGTATAGTTCATCGAACCAGCGCGAGAAGTCACCGCTCGCATCAAGATTGTTTACACCATCTCCCAGGTAAGAGGCAACCTTGTCAATGAAGAACAGGGAGAGAACTTTTACGCCTTGTGGATAGAGCTGTGCTTCACGATGGAAGTGCTCACGGATGGTTTCGCGAATCATCTCCCTAAACACGGCGCCTTGGTTGCCACCAATTTCTTCGCCAATATGCAGCTCACCATGGTTAGTCAGCTCGATCATCTCTGGCGCAACACTGATACCTGAAACTCGCCAGTTACCCGAATAAGCGGTGTTGCCGTTCGATTTAAGCTCCAGATCATCACCGTCTTTAACGTTGACAATTTTCTTCGCTACCGAGCCGTCTTTCTTCTTCACCAGCAGCTCAACCCGAGCGACGAATGGATTACGCTTGACCTCAACCAGACGAATATAAGGCTTCGCAGCAGAACCTTCTTGAGTAGCATCAGCCACAACAATCTGCTTCACCAAACCAAGATCATGCGCATCAACCGGATCCAGCGAATAAACCAGGTTTCGCTTAGTGCGGTGAGTAGCTGAATAGCGCAGCGCGCACAGCGGGTCGAGCTCACCCACGGCAGACTGAGCCAGCTCGGACTCCATGTTCTGCGGCTCATCCATAATCACAATCGGACGAGTAGCAGCCAAGAAATCAATCGGCTTCAAACCGTTCAGTCTGTCCCGCTCCTGGTGCATGATGCGAGTGTTCTTATCGCCGCGGAGAGAGTCAATGGTCATCACCATGAACTGCACGGAAGTAGCAGTAGCAAAATCACGCACTTCTTCTGCACGATCACCGGAATAAACCAGATGATCGAACTGCAACTCTGGATAGAGTTCACGGAAGTGGTTCTTCATCAACTCGATACTGGTTTTCACACCCTCACGGATGGCAACCGATGGCACCAAAATGATGAACTTCGTGAACCGGTAATGGCGGGCAAGCTCAAAAGCTGTACGCAGGTAAACATAAGTTTTACCGGTACCGGTTTCCATCTCGATATCAAACTGCAAACCGTCAGCCAGCTCATTAGAGAGCTCAATACCGTTATGGTTTTGCACCTCGCGCAGGTTCTCAAGGATGGTCTCTTCCTCGAGAACCAAATTGTTGCCAACAGAACCGGTTTCGAGAGTTAGGTCCAGCTGGTTCGGTGCTGCCTCAAACGTTTCTAGCGCCGCGCGTAGCTGGTCAGCATCGGCAGGCTGCCCCTGAAACAACCCAACAACCGCGTTGATGGCTTCCTGCTGGTAGGGCTGGTGAGCGTCAAACTTAAACTTCATCACCAAACCGCCTTACACGGTCCAGAGCTGAACGTCACGGGTACGGCACTCCTGCACCAGATTAGTCTTCAACTCGTCGTCACCCTTGAGCGCATCCTCAAGAAGCACCAACTGAGCAGGCCGCTCTGCGACGAGAGCGCGAAGCTGATCCAACGTTGGCTTCACATGCTCATTCAGATAAGCGAGCACCAAACCATCATTCACACTCTGAACCTGCAATCCGCCAAGTTCGAAACTTTGAGTCTGTTCAGTGAGCGAGAAGCCCATCTTCAACAAAACCTCAGTGAGCAACTCTTCCTGAGTAGCCTCATCACGAGCAGAATCAACCAACTCTCCCATAGCATCAAGCAACGCCTCAGGTGAAGAATCAGACTTCAACTGCCACTTTGAGAAATTGGTGTCGACGAGCTTGTAAGCGCGGAAGCCGAGATCCAGTGAATCGGACTGACCCTTGTCTAATTCGGAGAAAACGTTCCTTATGCGTGCTCTGCTCAGCTCGGAAATTGTAGAAAAAGTGGAGTCTTTTGCGACTTCTGGAAGCTGTACCTGCAAAAACCTTCTTGTTCCGCCATCTTCACTATTCAGTTGAAGAACGGCATGGGCAAAGGAAGAAGATCCCGCAAAGAAGTCCATCGCTAAGAAATCGTCATCTAGGCGATAGTTTAATAACTGCTTCAAAAGCCTAACGGGTTTCTTTCCTGAGTTGAACGGTATTCCTCCTTCGTTGCGAATATTTCCGACGTCCCCAGCGTAATCATAGAAATTGCCGATTGGCCTCTTTTTTTCCGAAGACCCGGATTCAAGTTCAGCCACACGCTCAGTAGGGACACCTGACAAGAATTTCCCTTGTGTTGCATCTGGCTTGTTCGCGCCTGTGAAGTAGCGGAAACCTAATCCATCTTCACCAATACCTTCAACCTTGTACAAAGTCCCTAAACCGTCTAGGTCGCGGCGAGGTTTTAGATGAGACTCAAAAAACTTACCGGACGCATTGCCTTTCACCACTGACCCAGATGCCCAGGTTTCTTTGAGTAGTCCAATGCGGCCAACTTTATGCTTAATAAGTTTATACTGCCCCTTCTTAAAAATCTTTGTGAGTTTACCGCCTATTACTTCTTCTTGATATTCATCGCTTTCTACAACTTCCCATACAAACTTTTCTAATGAGTAAGGTTCGCTAGGTTGCTTAGGTGTAAAAAGTTCGACGTTTCTTGCATAAAGGAGGATATATTCAACTACCTCTTGGAAAGGTTTCTTTTCGTTAAGGCTTTTGTTCGAATAGCGGACTTGAATGTGGTGGGTAGAAAGACGGTTATGCGCTCCAAAAATTTCGTCGCACATAAGAGTTAGGTTGTTGACTTCATTTTCATCAATTGAAATTGCTATGAACCCATCTTCACTTAGTAAATGGCGTGCTAAGTGAAGACGTGGGTACATCATATTGAGCCAATTTGAGTGATATCGGCCCTCATTTTCGGTATTTGTATGCAGTTTTTGTCCAGAATCATCTGCTTGATGAGACCAATTCAAATAAGACTTGATGCCGTCAACAAAGTCGTCTTCATAAATAAAATCTTTACCAGTGTTGTACGGCGGGTCGATGTAGATCAATTTAATCTTGCCGTAGTAGTACTTCTGTAAGATCTTGAGCACCTCAAGGTTGTCACCCTCGATGAAAATATTCTGGGTTTCATCCCAATTCACAGACTCATCAAAGTCTGGCGCAAGTGTTGCGGTTGAAGGGGTCTGCGCTGCGCGGATTGCCTCGGTCTTGCCAGGCCAGAACAAACCAAAGCGCTCACGCTGACCACCAAGGTCTTCACCCAGAATTGTCTGAAGTGCTTCGAAGCTGACCTTGCCATCTTGGATGGTTTCAGGAAACAGCTCCTGCAGTTTCTGTGCGGCCTCAGACTTTAAATCTGGGGTGGTTGATGGCACTTCGATGTAGTCAAGCTCCGACATTGCGACTCCCGTGAGTAGGCAAACAGCAGTTGAGTCCGATTTTACCATTTGAAGCCCGCCCTTTTAGACACCGCCGCGGCCTGAAATCCCTGTAATTTCAAGGGGTCAGACAAGTTTTGCAATAGATTACTTGAAGGCTCCTGCGGAGCGGTTTTGGGAGATGCAAACCTTGTGCACGATTGGGGTTCGGTTTGTTGAATCCGTAGAGCTTGGCCACAAAACCCCCACAAACGCGCAAAAACACGACGCCAACCGTTCACAAAAACATGACGCTTGACAGTTTCCCGCCGTTCCCGCACCAGCACATATTCCACCCCATCCCACGACATACGGGACACAGCAAAGTAGGGGTCTAGCTCGAAGCGTTGGAAGTCTGGGCTAAAAAGCGCAAGGTGGGGGCGCATGCTGGGAAAGAACAGGGTTGCAATGGACACTGGTGTTGCTCAATCTCCTTTTTCGGTGGGGTTCCTTGGCAGATTCTGCCACAACACTGCCCCGCTTCGGGAGCAAATCTGACTGAAGGGCTACCCACCCCAACTCGACCAATGCACCACCCACACCCCAGAAAACCACACCACAAGAGACCAAAAGTCGAGTTCCCACCTCAACACCAGACCAAAAACACCCTATGAGCAGGAAAGAAACCCCTTCAAAAAGCAGGGAAGCCCCCTCTGTGAGGAAGGGGGCGTCAGGCTTTGAAGTATGTTTACTTTTTGCGTTGGAGGGCGTAGCCTGCAGACGCTATCGCCGCGATAACCAGGGCAATGATTGCTCCGGGGAACAGCCAGCCGCTGTCTTTCTCCTCGGTTGCCGCGCTGGGCGACTCGTCTGCTTTCGCTGCGGTGGACGATGTTTTGGGGCTTTGCGCAGCAGTTTTCGGGAATGTTGGCCCCTTCACTGCTTGCCCCACGGGGGTTGCGGTTAGCCGGTACTTGATGGGTTTAAGCTCCGTGGTGGCATCTGTGTTGCTGTCGCGCCCATGGCTTCGGGCACTGACCTGGACGTAGTGGGTGCCACCCAACCACGACGAGTGGCTCGCATGTTCCGCACCACCCGCATTCGCGTAAGAGATGGGGAATGTTGTTCCTATCACTTCCGGCTTCCCAATATCCTTGGTGAACAGTGGCCCCGAGTTTTCACTCGCTACTTTTTCGTGAATCGCATTGCTGAAAGAAACGTCGAGACTTCGTTGAAGGCCTGTGGCGAAGTCATCGCCTTGTGTAAGCGTGTCCTCTAAAACCTCGGCGGTCACGTCGAGGGCTTGGCCCCACTCAATGGGGACGGCAAAAAACTGGGTTTCGCCTTCCACAATTTCGGCTTCCACTGTTCCGTCGATAAGTGGTGCAGATTCATCGGGTTGCGAAGCTGGGGTAACTTTCTGCGGGTTTTCACTTGGGGCGGGTTGCCCCAAATCCTCCCTGCTGCGTCCTGTGGAGGGGGTTTTGTTGAAATCGTCCCCAAGGTCGGTGGGTTTGGGGACAGCCACCACAGTGAAATCGATGTCTTTCACTGGTGAGTCGGCGAAAGACAGATTGAAACGTTGTTCACCCGTGCAATCCTGAGCAATGAAGTACCCCGATGCGGGCTTGTCAGCAGTTATGTCGCTGGCTGTTAGGGTTTCGCCGGAGCAACTTTCGGCGAAGAGGGTGATCCCGTAGTGCCCCTCAAGGAATTTTTTGGTCCCCACTGGTGGGACGGTGCGCATCGCTATGTGTAGCGTGTGGTTTTCGGGCACATCTAGTGTGAAGTGTGCTGGTTCCTTTTCCGTTGTTGACGCTACTACGTGGTAGCGGGCAGGGTTTTCTAGTGTGCCCACGTCCAGGGTGGGTGCTTTGTCCTTGTCGGCGCTGAATTCCACTCGTGTGCTGGGAAGTTGGTACCCGACTGCGGTGCGGGTGGTGACGGTGGTCAGTGATGCTTTCAGGCTTTCCGCGCTTGATGCGTCCGCATAGGTACCACCAGTGACCTGGGCGATACACTCCAGTTCGGCGCGTGCCGCCTCATCAACTTTGAAACCCACGGTGTGTACTACGAGGTCTGTGCCTTGGTCTTTGAGTTCCTTCGCCACCTCACACACCGGTGGTGGTGCGCAGGTATCAATGCCGTCCGAGACCAGAACAACAGAACGTGCCCCTTCCTTAGGCAGCAACTCCGCGGCTGTGCGCAGCGAGTTTCCGATCGGCGTGTATCCGCGCGGCTCGAAACGCGCCACCTCATCTTTCAGCGCCTGCTTGTCCTTCTCACCGGGTCGGGCAATCACCGAAATATCGCGGCAGCCTGCTTCTTTTTCCTCCTCGCTGCTGCCCGTGCCGGTCCCGTAAGTGACTAGCCCGAGCGGGGCGTTTTCGGGTACTTGGTCGATAAATTCGCCGACTGCCTGTTTCGCCGCGTCCATCCGTGAGCGGCCATCAACATCTGTCTCTAGCATCGACCCTGACGAGTCCAGCACCAGCACCGTGGGCTGCAACGTCGAACCCGCCAACTCCTGCGCAGAAACAACGGGACTCACCCCAACCATGAGCACGCTCGCAGCAATCAAGGAAAAGGTTGTGCGGAAAGAAAAAGTGGGCATCACACACCTGCTTTTGTTCAAAGAAAATGGAAGGTATTCTCCTGTTTTACCCTAGTCCGTTTTCGTGCTACTCCGAGGGTTTTAGTCTTGAATTAAACCACGCTTAAACGCCGATTAACGCCCTCCCGCATCCAGTTATGCGGGCCCGGCGCGGCGTCGAAAAGCACACAAATATGCACCCCACCTGCCCTTGAGTCGCACCGCAAGCACCCCAATTTTCTGATTTGTGGAAAGCTTAGGCTGACGCAACGCCGACCGCGATTATTAGGAAAAAATAATCGTGCTTTGAGTAAAACATTCGCGTTGACTTGTCGTGGCGCTTGCTTTTCGACGCCCCACTCACCGCCCACCTATTGGCGCGCCGTGAGCGTGGGGTTTCCTGGGGTTGCCCGCAAGTTGTGAACGGTTATTTATGCGACTTTGGTGGTTGAGTTGATTTTCGTAGTCTACAGGGGTTGTTATACTAAGGGATAAATGTTTTGCGTTGTCGATTGTAGACTTCTTCGATCCAGCACCCAACTGGTGTGCGCGCGTGTTTGAATACTTTCCATCTCCTTCGGCTAACCCCTTGCGTAAACGGGCGACCTCTTTACGTAGATCCGCCTCACGACGAAACTCAAGGCTACAACGTCTACATTGGCCCATAATAAACATCATTTTCAAACGGGCATCAAATCCGCCTTAATCCAATGTCCACCAACCAAGGGCAGCCCCTGTTGGATTGTGCACATAAAAAGGTCGCATCCAATGATAAAGGTACTTAAGTACCTAGAATCATCAAACCATTGGCTGAAATTTCATGGGCGCCTAAAGTTGATTGCATCCAATCAACCATTGGATTGCTTGACGTAGCGAGTCAAGCATTGAACATCTACTTAGGAGGCAACGATGAGGAATGAGCTCATCGGATCACTCTTTCTGCGGGTTTTTCTGTGCCGGCAAACGCCAGTCCGGTCGAAAACCACCTTCAGATAACTGCTCACGAACGTGACTCTTCACTCGCAGCCGACTCGTAAGATCTGGAAAATGCCCTTGAGTTAATCAGCTCAATTCCTGATGAGGTTTTTACTTGAGTGCGATGAAGCAATGCAAACTTGGTTTGAGGAAAACACTCAAGCCGGAGCATTTGTAGGGGAAGCGAGCTTCTGGGAATGCAGCGGCGCAATCATTTCAATGATCGGAGGAAAACTGATTGGTGCAGCAAAACTACTGAAAATGAAACGTCTTATCGCTGAGCCGGGTGGCGTTTCAGAGGCAGTTCGGGCGATGTGGGGTGCCAGCTTTAAGTACGAAAAGATGCGAAAAGCAGGCGGAACATTGACCGTACTCGCAGGCGAATTATCCGGGATTGACCAAATACAAAGGAACTGTTTTCAATGAACCCAAGGTTAAGTCGATTATTGCAACACATCGCACTTATAACATGTATAGCTGCGTTTATCCTCACGATCGTTGCTGATATACCTATCGTTGCCACCATCATCGCGCTTGCGGGCGTAGCTTTGATCCTTTCTAACTTTGAATCCGGCCTTCGTGATTTCACTAATGAGCTAAAGGATGCAAATATCGAATTTGCGAATATAGATTCCGAAGCGGTAATCGAACTCCGTCGAGCTAACCCCGGCATGTCTATAGCTGAGGCTATAAAAATTATCGAAGCAGAAAAAGGCAGTGATTGAAAAAATTACTGACGAAAATGATGCTACCTTGGCTTTTCTTAGATTGTTAGCTTATGCATATCTTTGAAAACTTTGGCACACTACGACCAGTGAGGAGTCTCAAAGGGGAGCATTTAATACTACTCCTTCTAAATTGAGATTTTCTCACCGGGAATACTTTTTACAGTGCACCAGACTCGGCATCACGGTGAAAACATGGTTTCTAATACATCGATACCCATCGTTCCCACAAATATCTACTACACACAGCTAAGCGAAGGAACCTAAAACCGGAAGAACCCGAAAAGCCTGCTGCTATGGTCCGGCTTACGCGGGCACTCCAACCACTTTTCATACGCATAAGCTGCGGAACCTTCATCGCCGCGGGCGTGGTAAACCCAAAATTGTGTGCACCACTTAGCCCGCGCCGGCTGCCTTTCAAGAAGCCGAAGCTGCGCCGCTAAGTCCGCATCGTTGATGCTTGGGCACAACGCCAGCGCGTGAAAATAGTCCAGGCAGTCGCTTCCGCATGAGTTGATGACACGGACTGGGTCGAGCAGCGCGATCGCGATGTCACACGCCTTTTTCACCGACTCCGCGTCACCGAGTTCTTCGGCAGCTTCCAGCAGAAAATCGCAGGCCGCGGGCGTGACAAGGGAGAAGAAGGCGAGGCGTTCCCGCAGTTCGTCGTCGGTTTCACCTGGGTAGAAAATCATGAGTTCCTTTTTTGCTTTTCGACGCCGCACTCTCACCGCAGCCCCGCGCTTAGGGTGATGGGAATTTCCTCAACTCCTAGAACCGTGCTCTCGTATTTTCCGTCGCTGGTTTCGTGCGGTTCGATGAGGATTTCGTAGCCATCTCTACGGAGTTTCTGGGCTATTTTGTCCACGTTGTTGGAGTTTTCGAGGGGAATGGTCACACCGTTTGTTGCTCTTTGGCCTTCTGGTGTTTGGATGATCTCGATGCACAAACCACAATGGTAGGCGATTGAATTGCAGGTGTCCTCGAAAACTACATAGTCTGTACAGACCTCGGTTGCTGAATTTCTATAAAGCCCCACCGTTTTCGCATCAAAGTATTCCACGAAGAATTCCCGCACCGCCTCCAAATCGGAAACATAGATGGCCCCAGAGTCCCCGTGCGGTGTGTGTCCACTCTCGAATAATCGCCCGATAGCGTGCGCGACTTCCTCGAACCACTTCGCGGCGTCGGAGGCTGTGGGGTTGAACAGCTCTTGGGCATCCACCCATTCATTGCCCACAACACTCAGGGTGAGGGGTATCAGCTCATCGTGGTGAAAACCCACGCGTACTGCCACCGCCAAGGCTGAAGAAAGACACCCCATGTTTCGCGGCAAATCCACGTGATTCCACACCGACAGCACGCTGAACACCCGGTCACGTAAAACTGGCTGGAGTTGCGATTCCCCCTGTTCAACGAGCCGTGCTAGATAGCGAAGCACTCCATATTCCCCGGCCACGGCCATATAGAGCTGATACTTTCCGCATTGTGAAGCCACGTGTTGCGCCAAAGAGAAGTCGCCCAGCTCAGAAAACCACTGGGCAGCTTGATCCGGTTCGTGGGCCATCACGCTGAGATCGAGAAGCGCTGCTTTCAACCAAGTGTCGAGTTCAGTCTCACCCCACGACTCACGCACCCATGCAAGGCCTTGCTCGAAATTCCCAGTTCGCACATGCTCATCAATGCAATAAATTGTTTCGATTTCTCGAAGACCAATCCACTGCTTATCGGCGGGGACACACCAGATTTTACGCTGCTCATGTGCTGTGTTGAGGTCACAGAACCGGTAGGCGATAAGCGTTCGGGATAACGCCAACCGCCACGAAATATCTGGTGAGCTATCCCCCAATTGGATACCTAAAAAGGATTTGGCAATGAGCATGGCTTCGAAGTGTTCAACAGCCTGCCGAAAATCCTCCACCGTGGTGGCGGGGTGCTCGCATAACGCCCAGATGTAGTACTGGTAGTTCTTAATCAGGTGGCCGAATAAAATGTCCTGAGGTCTGCGCCGATCGTTATGGATACACAGGTCAATCCACGCCCGAACAGGTTCAATTAACTGGAAAAGATGCGTCCCCATCACCCTGTTTTCCACAATGTGGTACAGGCACGCCATCTGGTACACCTCGTGCTGGCAGTCACACGCCAAAAGGTAAACACGCTCAAAATCCGCTGGGTCAAGGGAGGTCTCAGCCTCAAGCATCACGTGGTCTAGCTCGTCATATTCTGCATCTTCAATCAAAGGGTTTTCGCACAGCGCGTCCTCCAAGTCCCGAATCCAATCCCCAGAAATGTGGAGCGTGATGGAGGTGAGAAGCTCATTACGTGCAGTCTCCCAGTCTTTGTGGATAGTTGCCAGCCGCCCAAGCTCAAAATACCCTCGCGCAGTACTGACCCTGTCATTTTCCAGGTGCTTTGTTTGCCCAGCCCACCGCCTGCACGCCTCGTAGAATTCCGGCACGAGCGCCAAATCTTTATTCGCAACAATCGTCTTCGCGGCTGAATACAACGCCTCAACCTCATCCCCAGGTTCCGCATGATCCACACACCACTGGGCCAAATCTACCGCCAGCCAAGGTATGTGGTGCGAAAAGTCGCACACACGCGAAAACCAGAATCGGCGCTGCGCCCCTTTCGTGTCGCGCACCAATGATGCCATGATATGTGCCCACAGGAACTCCCCCACACCACCATAAGAATGGTTGGCCCTGTGATCGTCCAACCGGCGCACCAACGATCGCCGGAGTCGCACACTGGGATCAGGCTCTGAAAATATCTTCAAAGCCATCACAAACAGCTGTGCCTCTTCGGAGATTTGATGGGCTTGCGATAATTCGGGAAGCACATCGAACTCCGATACCGCTGCAAAGATTGATCGCAGTTGTTCGCATTGGGCCTGCGGAACCATCCCTGATTGATGCAAAAGATACGCCGCAAACTGAACATAGCACCGCACCTCATCGGCCAAGAGTGGAAGAATCCTAGCAATGGCGGTGTAGTGTCCTACGAGATTGCCACCGACCACACCCCCTAAGCACATCAACGCCCACGACGCGGCGTCGTCAAGCATCCCTGTGTGCGCATACGCTTCAATCAGTGCGATGTGAATGCGCACATCATCCTCGCCGGTGGAATGGTTTCGTGCTTGAGTAAACCGACCCAGTTCGTTGAGCATCAGAATTTCGTAGGCAAGCGCCACGGTGCTTTCCGGCTTCGTCGATTCTGTCGCTCTCTTCTCCCACGCGGTGAAAGCCTCCCCCGCTAGCGTCGATTCCCCGCGAATATGGTGGGCCCAGAATTTTGCGCACAACAGGAGTCTTGTTGTGGCGGGGTTGCAGTCCCTGTGAGCCACCGCCTGATTTATGCAGGCAAGCTGATAGCGTATGCGGGAATCGTCGGAATAAGGAAGCTGCACGAGCGCATGGATATAAACCCCATAATCTAACGTTTCCACTTGATCGAGAAAACGAAATTCTTCCTCACCATATTTCTTATTCAGACCCCAAAAATACTCGAAGGAATCCACAATATGTGAGGCATCAAGGTTTTCTATTTCAACGCGTTCACACGCGGCTTGTGCAAGTGTCAGCGCCTGGTCACAGTCCCCTCGGGATTCAACGATTCGTGCCATTTTCACCAGAAGTCCGCTAATCCCAGGAGTGGGATAGTAAAAGCCGTAGGATTTTTCAACCAAATCTTCAGTACTGAAGCGTGAATCAATATCGAAACTCATTGGCTTCTTCGGGCTTATTTTCATTGTGAGTCCTTTGAAGATTTGGATGTGTATCGTGGTGGGGCTTTCGTTGTTGATGTTTAGGTGTTCATTGTGATGGAAATATTCTCGATTCCCAGCACAGTGCACACACATTTCCCGTCGCTGGTTTCGTGCGGCTCGGTGAGAATCTGGTAGCCATCTTTACGAAGTTTCTCCACAATTTCATGCATCTGTTCGCGGTTTTCCACGTGAAGGCAAAAATCCCGAATCGAGGTGTTTTGTGCACAGTCACGATGGGGATCACTGAGAATCTCCAACCTGGGGCTATGGTAATACACCAAGTTTTTGCTGCCATCATCAAACATGAGGTAATGGGAGCGAACTTGTGTCCTTGGGTTCTCATATAGCCCCACCGAATCCACGGGGAAATACTTGTCGAAGAACTCGAACACTGCATCGAGATCAGTGACATAAATCCCCGCATGATGGGAAAACTGTGCTTGATCCGGGTGAAAAAGCCGCTCCACCTGATGCTGAATTTCCTCGAACCACTCGGCAGCTTTTTCAGCGGTCGGAGCAGCGACATCAGGAACGCCCAGCCACTCGTTGTCCCCCACCCTCACAGTGACGTTCATAGCTTCATCAGCTGCAAAACACATCCGCAACGCAGGCGCCACAACAGATGCGATCTTGCCCACATTCCGCGGATAAAAAACCGGACGCTTCCTGGCTTCTTGTTCGCCTTGGCTGAATGTCTTCTCCCAGACTACAAGGACACTCATCACCCGGCTCCGTACCAGCTCGCGGTGGTGTACTTCACCGTGGGCGACAAGGCACAGCAAATACCGCAGAATACCCACCTCACCGGCGACCGCTAAATACTTCTCATGCCACCGCTGAGCGGTTTCCAGTTGATGGGCGAGGGAAAAGTCACTCAGCTCTTGAAACCATTCGGCTGCTAGGTGCGCGTTCCCGCTTCGAAGAACCGACTCCAGCAAGGCAGCCTTCAGCCACGGGGCGAACTCGGCTTCACCCCACGATTGTCGAACCCAGGTGATCGCCTCCTCGTAATCCCCCGCCCTAGTCAGCTCATCAATGCAATAAACAGCTTCCACGTCACGCAAAGGAAGCCACATATTTTCGTCGGGGGCACACCAGATTGTGCGCTGCTCACGCGCAGTTTCCTTGTCGTGGTATCGGTAGGCAATGAAAGTTCGTGCCAGCGCTAATAAAGCAGAGGAATACTCGTGCTCGTTGTGCAAAACTATAGCTTCGTAGTAGTCAAGTGCTTCACACAATCCCTGCGTTGTGGTGGAAGGGTTCTCATAAAGTGCCCACATATACCAAGGAAAAATTGTCATCATGGACCATTCTTGGAAATCTCTGGGGAATTCATCCGTGTAGCTGGCAATAATATCCACCCATATCTGAAATGGCTCAATTATTCCAAAAAGTAACTGCGTTAACCCTTGTACCTCAACGATCTCCTGCAAGCACACAGTTTGGTATTCGAGGTTCATGCGCGCTTTTGACCAGCAGTAAATGCGCCACAGTTCTGCGCAATCCCCCGCGCCGCTATATTTGGCAATAGCTTCATCTAAAGCATCAGGTTTGGGTTTTTTCACAAGGGGGTTGCGCTGAAGTTCAGATTCTAAATCATGAATATTTTCAGGGGAAATATGATGTGTGAGTGATTGGAAAAGGTATTCCCGCGACTGCTCCCAGTCTTTTCGTGCAGAAGCAATCCGTGCCAGATCAAACCACATTCTTCCAGCAATCTTTGCGTGGTTTTCCGGATCAGCTTTGTGCTCAAGCTCCGCCGCGTAACGAATCCACTTTTCGCACTGCTGATAAACCTCACGGGTAAAAGGCAGGTCAGAATTTTCAAGTACCCAATTTTCCGTGAAGAGGTTTCCCACGAGCCACAACGTGCGACTTTCCTGACCTACCCCAGCGTTATCCACACACCACCTAGCCACATCCATAATGAGCTGCGGATGGTCCGCGCATGCATCGCTGGCTTCGGAGAACCAATACTCACGATCATCCCCTTGGGTGTCGCGTATGAGGGACACCACGAGTGGCCGCCACAGAAACAACCCCTCTTCATCACCATAGGTTTTTCTCTTGTCCCACACGTCCGCCCTCATTTCGACGCTGGCGTCTGGGCGCGAAATCACATAAAACGCAGCCGCGAAAAGCCTAGCCGCTTCATGTGTCATGTCGTTTTCACTTAATTCAGGAAGCGGCCCAAAATTCGCCACGCCCGCATAAATAGCACGCAATTGTTTTAAGTGTTTCGCGGAAACATCCCCATGTCCATATAAGTAACGCGCCGCAAATTGGAGGTATTTCTGCAAATCCTCTGGCAAGAGGGGAACAAGGCGGGCGATATGTGCATATTGATAGAAGAAATCGTCGTGTTCTCTATCCCCAAGGCTATACAACGCCCACGTGGCGGCGTCGATAAGCTTGCCTGTGCTGGTGTACGCTTTGATGAGCGCAACGTTGACATCGTTGGATCGCTCATCGGGATCGCCAGCATGGTCAAGAGCCTGCTCGAACCGACCCAACGCGTTGAGCATGAGTATCTCACACACAACAACCCTAGAAGCTACCTCATAGGAATACGCGGATAATTCCGCCTCCCAGGTAGTGAAAGTTTCCGCCGCCTGGTGCGACTCACCCCGCAGGTGGTGCACCCAAAACTTGGTGGTTAAAAAATTCCGACGATTACAGAATTCGCCCTTACTATTTCCAGCCCACATCTTCATGCGTGCAAGCGCATCATCGACCTCATCGTGTGGGATTTCGGGTAGTTGCAGCAGCGCATGGATGTACATCCCATAATCGGGTATTGGTACGTCCCACTCTAATTCGGCGACAGTTTCGGGAAAGTTTTTGACCAACGTGCAAAGATAAGAAAACGCTTCCACCACGCGCGCCGCATCGCGAAGATCAACGCAGGCCTGTTCCAGGGCACCATCAACTACGATCAGCGTATTACGGTGATCGCCACGCGAGGCAAGAACGTGGGCGAACTTCATCGACGTGTCATAAAACCTCACGTTTCTCGTGCATTGGCCGAAGCTTCTTTCCAGGAACCTAAACTCCTCATCCTCCTGCTGAAAATCCACGCTAAGTGTGCCGCGACGTCTAGCGCGAAGTGATATTGCTCCCATGGCGACTCCTTAGATGTGTTCTTCAGTGAAAACTACGGGGGTAAAAACAGAGTTTGTTTTCTAACGCACGGACTTTCGGCTTCTCAGCTGTAATTTTTCACCCATTCCTGCACGTCTGCGGGTAGATTTCCTGCGACCACGCGCAATCTTTCCACGTATTTAGGCAGCTGTAGTTGCGCGTGGTACGCCTTCTCGCAGTATTCGGTGGTTTCCACAAACCGGCGTGCTGCTACGTGTGCGTCCTCCCACTCCCCTAGTGCGCAATACAGTTCGGTGGCTTCGACAAGGTGAGCTAGCGCTTCGCCGTAGCGTGCTAAGTACCGCGCCCCCGTACCAAAATCGAGGCAGAAGTTGGCGCGGTGTGTGCGCTGGTCATCGCCAGTTTCCAGCTGATATTTTCGCCGCAGCAGGTCGCGGTACAACGAAAAATCTTCATCCCCCAATGTTCCTCGTCCCGGCAGCATTGCTTGCGCGCAAGTCCCCGCAACCGCGCACACCGTATCGGCATCTTCCTTTTCCACAGCGGCAACCCATTCGGCGATTATTCGCCGCTGAAGCGCCCATTGTTGGCTGTAGTCAAGCTCGATAAGTGCCTCACTATAGCCCGCCACAGCGCCTTGTCGGGCGCGGAAAATCGCTGCGTAGACGGTGTTTATCCACGAATTAGCTGGATACGGTGTGCTCACATCTGGAACGTGATCGACAGGCTCAACGGGATCAATGACAACCGTCTCATCGAGCTGCATCGCGATGCCCTCACACCACGCAATCGCCTGTCCCACCGTAGGTTCGCGCAGGTCAGGCGAGTTTACCCACGGCAAGTCGCTGCCAATCAACCAGGAAGGAACACGCGCCTTTTTATCTGGATGCAACTGGAGCGCACGTGCGGCGGCGACCGCGCAGTCACGCAACGTTTCTGGGGTTTCCGCATCAGGCCATCCGGGCATGCCTGTCAGCGCAAACCTGATCGCATCGCCTGCATAATGCTTATCGACGCCGCTTAAGGCCACCAAAAATTCGCACTCACACGCCCAATCGGCGCAGCGCACAGCGGAACCATCCCACTCGTTCTCAGTTGCAAACTCTTTCAGGGCGCGTTCTTTTTCCCCGTTTTCCAGCCACAGTTTCAGCTGCGCCCGGCTACTTTCCGGCGGGTTTTTAATCTCCTGCTCACAGGCATCCAAAATCTTCTGCTGCCTTTCGTCCAAGATGCCGGGATTGGTGTCGGCGAGTAGGCGGAGGCGTCGACAAGCATACGCTGCATCAAGTGGGCGTGCCGCTATGAGGTAAGATTCGGCGAGGTTAATCAGCGCCTCAGCCTCAATGTCTGCTTTCTGCGCCAGGTGGGCACGGTCGGCGATCTTCTGCCACGCCGCAACCGCATATATCCCCTTCGGATGGTCGTAGGCGAAGCGAAGCAGCGTTTCGACGTCACAGTAGTGCATAGTTGTCTCCTCTTTTTATCCGGGACTCACTATAGCCAGTAAGTTAGTTGGCAGTCCTGGAATTGGGATTGCCTTAAGGAAACTTTTTCGATAGTGCCTAACCCCCACCGTTAACTGTGGGTTAGGCTTCGTATGTACACCCTCTGGATGTAAAAGAAGGATACTCAACACATGGAACCTGAGAATGAATATGACCGCGCCCACCTATGGCTCTTGCTCACGCCACTAGATTGTGACGAATTCGATGACTATGTTGAATCCCCGGAATGGACAGATGAGCAATTAGAGGGGGTAGCACCTGAACCTGAACCGGAAGGATTCACCCAGGATGCGGGGATGGATGATTACGACCCAGATTTCGCCCATTTTCAATACTGCGGTCTCAACACACCCGTCGAGGACCTTTTCGAAGAAACTGATCTCTCCGAAGATGAACGCCCTAGGATCATTTCCTCGTGTCTAGAAAACGGCATCACCCATGCCACAGCAGTATGTTTGCTTTCTGATTCTTCTCATTCCGACATTCCTTTTACCGATCGCAACGGGCTGGTGTACATCGGCGAATTCGATATGGACTGAACCTTAGTTGCTGCCCCGGATTTAAAGTGAAGCACACCGCGACTGAGCTGGCTTGATCTTTGTGTTATCTGTTTCCGCGTGCTGCTAGGATTTCGTGTGGGGAAGAAGTAGCTCAATGGCAGAGCGGCTGTATCACCCATGAACAGTTGGGTCTTAAGTTCGAATCTTGGGCTTCTTCCCCGCCCTATGTACTAGGTTAAGAGCATGGTTTTCCGGTTCATCCTCGCAGACCCAACCCCGAATAATCCTGAAACTGCCGCACGCCACGACAACCGCGTGGCACAGATCCGTTCCGCACAGGTGACCAGTATTTTCTTTCCTACCCCAAAAAGTCGGTACCGACCACTGGAATTTCTCGATTACCCCGGAAAATATGCCATTCTCACGGACTCGCATGGCACCCCAGTCTGTGCCGTTGATATTCTAGCTGTGAAGTCATACACATTGCGAACGCTCTCACCCACAGACATAACGCACACCTTCGGCCCCGATAACCTCGATGAGTGGAAGAAATGGGCATGCAGGGAATGGGAGCAGCCTTTAAGCCAGAAAAACTATTGGGAAACGCCTATCAACGAGGACACAACAATCGTGCGAGTGGATTTCCAGTTGGTGGATGCGTTTTCGGAGATCCCGGAACCACATTTTGGCTGCAAACCGGTGGATATTTCGCTCTATAACAGCCTGCCCCAAGACCCCGCTACGGTGATTGAGACACTGCTTAGCTCTACCCCACCGCTGCCACCTGAAATCCGCATGGAGGGGTTCCGCACACTTGGTGTGTGTCTACCCGCCCTACCCACAAAATCCGTCCCGAACCCGGATCTTTCGCGCACATTGAGTACAGCTACTCGGTTGGTGCGGGGTTTTGGGAATCTACCGGTCCCACCCCACGATGTTTCTGCCCCGCGTGCAATTCGAACCTGGGCGAACACCTGCCTTGAGTTTTTAGGTTCATCGAGCAAGCAGAGCTGGAGTCATATGGAACTTTCCACGCACTACCCGGAAATATCCCGCGATTACTATCGGGCTACGGTACGCGCCCTTGCTCACTTGCGTAGACGAACCTACGTTGCAGAAGAAGTCTTGACACAGCACCTCTGCGTCACCATCAGCAAAACCCGCCTTGCCACCGAAATTCCTACCGCAGACTTCGCAGCTTCGCCAGGTACAGCCAATTTTACGGCCTATTTTTCCTCACTTCTTGCAGTGCGCCCGTGGTACTGGACAGATGACACGATTCTTGATCCCTTCGCCCATCTGCTCCTTGACCGCGCACTCAACGATCCCACCTGCAATCACGAAATGATCGCCCATGTTTATTGCACCCCGCGCCTTGTGTCGTTTCTTTCCCCCGCTGCCATTCGACACCTTATCGCGGTGTACGGCTCTCACCTTGAGCGGCTGGCTACCCGGTTGAAGAAACTGTGGCAACCTTACTGGGGTGCAGCGAATTTCCATGTCACATCTGGTGCCAATATCACCGCTTGGAACGCCACAGTCCGTGCGTGGGAGCGCCTGCGTATGCCTTACAACGTACTTAATCAAGCACGTAACGCTCCTGTTGCCGATAATTACTTAGGAAAAGTTCCGTGCCTTTTCAACTATTCGCCCCCTAATTATCAGATGTCCAAGGACATCGCTATCTTCCATAAACTGCCCTTACCCTGGGATGTTGCGTTAGGTTTAGAAACTTGCACTGAGGCGCTTGTACGGTGCACCTGCGAAAAATTAGGAGTTGACCCTCATCAATCTGGCTGGTCTTGGCAATAAGGCTTTTACTACAACCGCGCACGGTGAAAGCTTGAAATGTTAAGAGTCAATGTCAGAAAAACTTTTAAGAAAAACAACCCCAACGCCCCACGCCTTGTCGTACACTTGTTCCATGAATTCACATTCAATGAACGAACTAGAACGATTCCTTGAAAGCACCGGTCTAGAGTTTTCAGCCATCCGCTCGGAGGAAGCACCCAACCCCGAACAAACCCTCGGATTTTTTCTCACCCCGCAAGAAGGTTTGACTAAAGTCTATTCAGAGCTGCTTCGGAGGTTTCCCGAAACATCGTGGTGGCCCCTGCAAACCGAGGGGCTAAACGGCGATCTCCATCGACCCTGGTTGGCGGATGAGCTTTTTGAAACCACCAAGGACATCGGCTCAGCTCGCGATTTTTTCACCCGTGCCATCGACGATATCCTAAGCTCGAACGACGAGGACGATGACGCTAAAGAGGTTTTTGCCAAGCTGAACATCCCTTCGGTAACCCCCGAACTGAAAGACGACATTCTTAACAACCTCGATACGAAGGAATCGGTTCCACCATCGAAACCTCAATGGGAGCTCAACGACGGCCATGCTGTCGTTGTTCTGCCTGTCGAACGTCCTGCCGATGCCCCCGCACTTCTTGGGTGGGATGGTGCTGTGAATTACGGTTTTTCTGGCGGCGACATCAGTGCCGTGCTGCGCAGTTGGGAAGACCGGTTTGGCGCAGTTCTTGGAATTTTGAATTTCGCCGATCTCACCGTTGTACGACCACAGCACACATTGTCGCTACAGAAATCCAGGCTCATCGCATTAGAGCATTACCTTTTCTGCCCCGACAATATTGAACAAAGTGGCGAAGACTTCTTTGTCTACTTCCCCACAGTGCAGGACACCACATGGTCGTTCTGGTGGGATTAACCCCCACAACACACAACCCAACTACCAAAAACACATACAGAAAGGTGCTCACATGTCTTTAGGATTATTTTTCCGGCTCACAGATGAACAGGTTGCCCCACTTCTTAATTTCACCGGTGATGGTGAGGATCTCCTGGAATTGATTGGCGAAATGGAGGAGGAATACTGGGATTTCGCCTGCGAAATTGATAAAGCATGGGACCCCATCAATTGTTCCCTCAATCCCGAGGATAAAGACGAACCCTTGGGGCCGAAGGGAGTTATCGGCGGGGCACGTAGTCTCCTCGACGATAACGATCTTGGCTGGGTAACTCACCTCAATCCCAGCGAGGTGTCCGTTGTCTCGGAATACCTGGAGGGCTTAAGCGACGAGGAGTTCGTTAAGCTTTATGAGGCAATGCCTGAAGATCTCCGGGAGCTTGAGTACGGTCCCGACGAATTGGAGTACAGTCTCGGTTGGCTTTCTGGGTTGCGCGATTTCTATACAGAAGCGGCTTCCGCTGGTCAGCACGTGATCTTTAGTGTGTCGTTCTAACCTCTGATAACCGGCTGCGGGCTAGGTTGTGCTTCGGCGCCTCTTATTACGGCGTTTGTGTCGGCGACACCGGTGTTGCTGAGCAGCACACCATGCCCTCGCGGCTGCAAGTCGGGCCGTGTATTCAACATCATCATCTGCGGCGAAGTGGGTTCCGAGTTCCACAACTGTCTGGACGGCAGCACTGTTGCCGTCCGAGGTTTCCAAGGTGAGGAGTTTTTCCACTATTTTTTGGGGAGTCAAGTGCCACAAGCTGTAAGACGGTTTTTCCACGGGAAGGGTTTTCAACATCTGGTAGAGCTGTCGCTTCGCCTTTCTTTTCTGCCCAGCGGCAAGGTAATAGTCCGCGATTTCGAGGCAAAGCCAGATACGAGTTTCCTGGGGTTCAACTTCACGGCTTGGATCTGGGTTATTAAGCCACAAGTCGCAGTATGTGGTGAGAACGTTGATCACCCGGTCGTTGAATTTTCGGCGGGTTATCTCGGTTATTCTGCTGATTAACGGCCACAGCTGATCGACAGCGCGATGTTTATCGTGGATATAGGCGGTTTGTGCCCACCGAGTCGCGAGAATGAGGGCGTATTCGGCCGCGTCGAGGGCAGCTGCTTCCTTGTTATCGTCGAGCCTGCACGTGGCAAGTTCGACGGTGACAAGTAGCTTCTGCCAGTCTGTGTGCGCAGCGCAGGCTAGTTTTTCCAGTTCGATGCGTGGGTTTGTGTTGTCAATCAGACTGACTACTTTCAGGTAGGACATTTTTAAGACGACGGAGACATCAGCGCCAACGTGCTCCATAGCTGTAGCGATGAATTCCTGCGCTTTCATAAGCTCGCTGGTGGCTAGGCGATTAGGGGCGAAGGAATCCTGAATGATGACGTGATCAATGAGGCTTACTAACGCATGCTCAGCAACTTGCCACATTCTTTGAGCCGCCGCGAGTTCGTAGCATTCCTTCACGTAGCAATAGGGCGGATTACACAGTGAAAATGTCTGTTGGTCGTCGTCGGCGTAATGGTGGGCAAAATTGAAGGACCAATATTCGGCCAGGAGATAGAGTGCGTGCAGCCGGACACTAAGTGGGTCACGTGTCGGTGCCGCCAACGCCGTTTTCACTGCCGGTTCAAAATTCTCCCGCACCGCGTCGGATTGGATGTGGAACAACCCGCGAATCATCAGCCGCCCCGCATCACTACCTACCGCCTCGCCGCGTTGGTCAAACAGTTCCAACCCGGCGCGAAGTTGTTCGGTGGTGGGTAACGGCGCATGGTGATCTGCGGTAATGTGCGGCATAAGCTGCATATACTCGGCGTTTAACGTGGTTTCGCTCATCGTTTCTTCCTGCGTCATGGAACCCCCTAGTGTGTGCCGCTTAATAGGACTTTGCTTTTCGACGCCCACTCGCCGCCCGTTTCTTCCGCCGCTTTGTGCGGCACCAAGCTTGGGTTGTTATGGCCTGGTGATAGCCCCAGTGGCGTTGGTTGTTTCTGATTGTGAGAATCTCCAGCACTTCGGCAGCTAGTTTTTCCGCTTCAGCTACAATGCCGTGTTTGCGTTTGATGAGCATGAGCTCGGTTTTCGCACTGGCGATTCCACGCGTATCGCCGCAGGCGGCATATAGTTGTGCGGCGGTTTCATACCAACGGGCGGCGGATCTCCACCGGCGGTGGCTGGCATGGAAGCTTGCCATGTCGTTGGCATAGTGTGCCTGAAGTTCGGTTGCGGAGTATGTCGCGGGCACGAGATGGCGTAACGCTGTTTCGTATGCTTTACGGAATATGTGCGTGGTGTGATCGAAAGTGGCGGAAGGGGTCAGCGGTTGAAAACAACGCATGTCTAGGTATTCGCGGGCGTAATCCCACACTGTTTCGGCGGCTTTTGCTTTGCCTGTATCGCTTTTACTCCGGTTAAGCAGGTTAAATGCTATTCCGAACGCGGCGTTGGCGCTTGTCTGGCTTAGTCGAGTTCGCTTTTCCGTGTCGGCGAGGATCGCCAGTGTTTTATAGGCTTCGAATTGTTGCTGCGTATCGGTTATTTTTCTGGCGAAATCCCTTAAGTCCGACAGGCACGTGTCGATGTGCGGTTTCGAATTCGGTTCCATAGATGCTACTCGCCACCGGATTTCCATGAGGTTAATCTGCACTGCCGCTGTATCGGCGTATGGGGAAAGCGCCTGCGAAACTGCGTCGCCCCACCAAAGCACGTCGCTCAACCAGGTTTTTGTATTGCGGCCTAGCAGGCTAATTGCTTCTTCGATATACGCCGCCGCCAGCTGAACACTGATGTGCGGCAGCGACTTGTCCCGTGCGATTTTTACTAATTCGGTTGCTACTTCTTCAGGTGTGTTGAACACCCGGTCGGCGTGGCCGGATGAGAAAACCACAAATAACCAGTGCAGATAAATCGACGTTGGATCGATGGTCTTGTGTGCGATAATCCCTGCCAGTTCCGACCAGTCGTCGCTGACATCTGCGCCTGTGGTGTGTATCTGCGCTAGGTTCGTGGCAGGTGTATCGGTGATGACTGATACGGCGTGTTCGTCGAAAAGCTGCACCCCGGTTGCTAGCACCGCGCTGGTCGGGATTCCCATGCACTTAGCCTTTCTTATCTCTTCGTTTTCCGGTGTTTCGTGCGCCGTGGCTGTCGTGTTCGCGGCCGCTTGGCCGGGTATTGGTGCTGGTCGCACCATTGCGATAGTTCTTCAAGCTTGTCACGGTAGAACGGTAGTAGTTCTTCATCTATAGGTAGTGTGTTGATGAGTGCGTCAGCAACGTATCGGGTGTGGGCCACGAGCTGTGGTTTGTTCCGGTGTTTGTCAATATAAGCGATTTTTAGCCACGCGTCTATGAGGTTGAACGATTCGTGTTCATCTAAAGCGTTTCCAGCCATGACCTGGGCGTACTCTTCCGAAAGCCGCACCGCTGTACGGTAATTTCGCCGCGCGGCACTGTATCGGTGATGTTGTTTACAAAAATCCCCACGCTCCATATAGGAGCCCACCAGCATACTCAGGTACCCTTCTGAATCGGCGAGATAAGTGGTAATCACCGTGATCGATTTATCGAAATGTCTAAGTGATTTTTGCACCATATTTTCCGGTAGCTGAGCGTTGAACCAATTCTTGGTTGCCACTTCCCGGTGGCAATGCCACAGCATCATCGCGGCGTCGTGAAGGTCATCGGGTTTAGCGGTGTGCACCATCTGTTCCGCAATTTCAACCGCGTGACGTGCATATGGCCAACACGCATCTGGTTCAGTGTTGAAAAATCCCCAAAAATAGGCCTCGTAAAGCTCCCGTGGATCACTCGCCGCAGCAATCCACCGATCAATGATTGCACGTTGCGCAGGCTTACCACCAAAGGACCGATAAACCCCAATGAGTGAATGAAAAATGTATCCGGCATTGCTTGGAGCGGTTGCTAATGCCGCCTCACCGAAGCCTATTATGTCGCGTTGGCGGGCGAGGATTTCCTCACGATCAATGCTGGTATTACCAGTGGCATGGCGGTAGATGCGATCATTTTCGCGTTCGATTCGTTTCGCCACAGCCTTGCAATACAGCCGCCACAACTGGTGGTTGCGGGCAAAATCGATGCAGTTGTGATTGTGTGTATCCCACCACTGGTAGTAATCGTTAGTATCGCCGGTTGTTGATAGCGCAATGTCGAAGCAGTGGGCTTTAACTCCTAGCAGATCGGCGGTTTCGCACGCTAGTGTTCGGTTTATCAGCGATTCAATCTCCTGCCACTCTGTCATCTTTTCGCTGATCGGCCATAATTGATACGCCGCTTGACGTCCGGCATCCGTGCCGACGGCTTCACCGCGGTGGTCGTAGGTATCCATCCCGGCGCGCAATTGCGTTGAAGTGGGAAGGGATTCTGTCGGATCGCAGTTAAGTTCACCACCATGTTTCGCGTCGGTCACGCAGACCATGATAAATCAGCGGTGGCCTCTGCCTGGGCGGTTTCCCAAAATGCGTCATCGTGGCATTCGCCCCCATGGCACATGTAGTTTAATGTTCGTTTCGCCAGTGCTCGTACTGTTGCCGGTTTGTCGTGTAATTTCGCGTAATCACGCATGATGGTGTTGATTCGGCTGGCTTCTTGGTAGCAGTCGGCGGCGATCGCGGCGGCTTCGGCGTCGGCAAGCATGGCCATGCCTTCGTCGTAACGACCCAGTCGACAACTGAGATCGCCCCGCGTGGTGGCGGTGGTTCGCTGCCAGTGCGTTGCGGAGAAATCCTCGTCAATGAGGTAGCTCTGGGTTATGGTTTCGGCTTCGTCGATAAGCCGCATGGCCGTGTGAAACTCCGCATCGGCAATGGGCGTGGGGAGGAATCGCCGCATTTTCGCTGCGTGTTCAAGGCAGGAATACAGTTCTTCGGCGGCTTCGCGTTGCCGGTCTAGCGGCGCTGTATAAAGGCTAGTGCGGGCCACGGCGGCGAGTTCATCCGCAGCACCTAAGGCACGTTGCGCGTCCCCTGCCGCAAGAAATGCCCAGCTTGCTAGGAAAAAGGCGCGCTGCTTGTGCTCATTCGTGGTTGCTGTCTCGGCAAGTGTGGTGGCATACGTTGCGGCAGCGTGTGGGTCTATGTCTTGATAGGCCTCAATGAATTCTGCTTCCAGGTCGAAGCACTCCGTTTTACCCCGAAGTGTTTCCAGCGCCTCCTCGCATATGGTGATCGCCTCGCACACAAGTTCCGGGGCGCCTGTGCGTTGGCCTGCGAACCGGTGTGCCCTGGCGCTGACGTATTTTGCTTGGGCTTGCACCTGCGGCAGATCATGCGCCTCTGCCAGGTCGAAGCATTCATCGGCGGCAGCCGTACAGGCAATAAGGTCATCGTCGAATGTAATCAACGCCCGCAACAGCGCTGCCTGCATCTTTGCCGCCGGGTCGTCTGCTGCAAGGCGTGCGGCCTTAGCGGTAGTTTCCAGCGCACCGGCGTTTTCACCTCGTTCCCACAGGTCAAACGCAGCAGCGATGGCCTGTCGCGCGGGCGTGGTTTCGGGCGTGGTGGGGGCGTCGATAAGCAGCCGCTCGCCGTTGTGTAGTTGTTCTAGTGTTGGTAGTTTTCGCTTGTCGACGCTCACACTGTCGCTTCTTCTTGTTGTTGTTTGGTGCCCATAACGCGCAGCCCCTCTGCGATGAACCAGACGACACTAACGGCCCATATTCCGGCGAAACCGATGGCGGTTGGGTAAATATCAGTAAACCGCAACACGATGGTGGTTATGGATAGCCCCAGCGGCGCTGCCACCAAGTTTATGGCGTTGAACAGTGAAAATGCCCGGCCGCGCAGCGCTTCCGAAATATTCTCGGTCACGATCACCGTTACCAGTGGGCCTTGCAGCCCGGAACCAACACCGGCGATCGCCATTCCAGCGATGACGGCGTAGGAGTTGCTCAGCCACCCTAACAAACAGAAGCCCACGGTTGTCAGCAACATGGAGATGGTCCATAGTCGACGGCGATTATCAGTTCCCACTTTCGCCACTATGCCGCCACCGATAACCATGCCCACCGCGTAGCTCGATAACGCCAAGCCCATCGGAATCGGTTCGTTGACCCGTTCAAAATGCCCGGGCAGAAGAACCATCAAAAACGGCATGGCGAGGATGTTAAAGATCCAGCCGCAGATGGCAAGCAGCCGCACCCGGGCGTCGGCGACGATGCGAAACCACGATTTCCAACCGCAGAAAACATTTTCTTGGGTTTCGGTTTGCACGTCGGACGCACCTGGGTGAAGCCGAATAAACACGGTAAGCAGCGCCGCAAACGCGGAACAACCAGCGGTGATCCACAGAATACTCGATATCGGTATGGCGGTGAGCAATACACCCGCCACTGCTGGGCCGACGAATAGGCTGATCCCCAGGATCGCCTGGTTCGCTCCGGCCAACCAGTCCAATTCTTTGCCGGACGCCGCAGACACGTCGCCAGCAAGCGCTGTGCGGGCCGCCATCCCGGGAATATCCCCCACTGCGCCGATAATTCCGATGATGATAAACCACGTGAGATTCAAACCGAGATACACATCCACCGCGATCAAGCCCACCACCGATAACGCCGAGATCGTATCGGAAATGATGCTCATGGGTTTGCGGCCGAACCTGTCAATGAAACTTCCGCCAGCAATGGCGAACCCGATTGAGGGGACAAAAATACAGGTCGCCACCAGACCAGCGGCGGCCGGGTCACCGGTACGCTGGAGAACCAACCACGGCCACACAATATTAGATACGGCATTTCCCAACCCGGAGCTCAACGCCGATAACAGATACAGCCAAGCAACAGCGGGGCGATGGGCGGTTGATACAGGAACGGTCATGATGCAACCTTTGGCATTGATTTTTTAACTCACACATCAACCCTAACACTTGCGTTTTTGCCGTCGCCGGAGAATGGCGTATCACATGTGACTAGTGCTCGGGTACCGCTTCAGGCGTGCGGTCGGGATCGGCGATAACGCGCATACCTTCCGCGATGAACCAGACCGCAGCTATCGCCCACAGTATGGCACAGCCAATTGCCACCGCGTAGATATCCACAAATCCAAGTGCAACAGTGGTGATACTCAAGCCAATAGGTGCCGCGAAGAGACTAATCGCAGTAAATAGCGAAAATGCACGCCCCCGCAGAGATTCTACAACGTATTCGGTGACCAGCACCGTGATCAGTGGGCCCTGGAAGCCACTACCGAGGCCGGCAATCGCCATTCCCGCAATCACTGCATAGGAATTATGCAGCCACGCCATCAGCACGAAAGATATTGTGTATAGCACCGTGCTTATCGTCCATAGGAAGCGGCGGCGTGCCGTTCCTACGCGTGCGATACACACCCCACCAATCACCATGCCCACCGCGTAGGCGGAGAACGCAAATCCCATTGAAGCTGGCGCATCAATACTTTCGAAATGGGCAGGCAACAGCACCATCAAGTATGGCATCACCAGAATCTGTGCGATACCGCCGGAAATCGCCAGCAGTCGGATGGGCGCGTCGGCGATAATGGTCAGCCACGCACGCCAGCCTTGAAAAACGTTTTCTTGGCTTCCATCTGTATTTGGTACCGCATTCAGGCGAATTAGCATGGTGAGTACTGCGGCCAACCCGGAGCAGCCAGCGGTGATCCACAGAATGCTCGACACCGGCAACACGGTCAATAGGATTCCAGCGGCGGCTGGCCCAATGAAGAAGCTAATCCCCATCAATCCCTGGTTCACACCTGCGAGCCAGTCCAAAGATTTGCCCGAGGTCGCCGAAACCTCACCGACCAGGGCATTCCGGGCGGCAGCACCAGGGATATCCCCCACCGCGCCGATGATTCCGATGATGATAAACCACCAGAGGTTAAGGCCGAGATACCAATCCACCAGGATCAGTCCCACCACCGACGCGGCGGAAATCGTATCCGAAATAATGCTCATAGGCTTGCGGCCGATGGTGTCAATGAGGTGCCCACCGACCAGGGCGAACACTATCGACGGGATAAAGATGATGGTGGCGACCAAACCGGCGGCAGCCGGATCGCCGGTGCGCTGCAAAACCAACCACGGCCACACGATATTGGCCACCGAGTTGCCTAACGACGAACTCAGCGCCGATCCCAGATATAACCACGCAGCGAACGGACGCTGACGGGATGATGACGATGCGGTCATGATAATGCCTTTTGTTAAAAGATGCTTTCCTAATGAAAATCGTCGCTATGACACACCACGGAAGAATGCGTAATTGGATGCGCCGATGACGCTGCGACAATACCAAAGTACCAGCAAAGACGATCACGGTTTCCAGTGGCAATCTTCCCCGCCTAGGCGCGCAATGGTACAGCCGGTCCCAGTTGGGACCGGCTGCTGTGTTAGGTACTTAAAGTGTTGGTTACTGGAAATACTCTTTTCCAGGAACGGATTCCGGCAATTCCAGCTGCGGCTTGATATCCGATTCAGGAGCCAAGCCGAACTTCTCCAGACCTTTGCGCACGTGCTCAGCAGCGTCGATGTTCAGTGGGCCTGAGGTCCACATAGCGTACGGTAGGTTGATAAACCGGTTTTCCTTCACGGCTGGCAGATCCTTGGTGGTTGGGTGCTCCTTGAGGATCTTTACTTTCTCGTCAAATTCTTGACCGGGGTATTCCACGAACACAAAAACATCTGGGGTGTTCGCCGTGAGGTGTTCCCAACCGACGGTGGTCCAGGTGTCTTTGATGTCGCTCGCGGCGTTCTTGGCACCGGCGGCCGTGATGATTGCCTCCGGTGCGCCAAAGCTGCCTGAGGTGAAAATGGTGTCCGAAGCAGAATCGAAGACGAAGGCGACCGGGGCTTTCTCTGGCTGTTGCGCTTCCTTGAGCTTGGCCAGGCGTTCCTGCTGATCCGCAACAACTTTCTGGGCGGTTTCCTCATTGCCGGTCATGGCGCCGAGATTATTCACGTCGATCTCCACGGCCTCCCATGGGTCGACAATTCCCCGCTTGTCGGTGCCGTCTTGACGGCACGATTCAGTCAGAATGTAGGAACTGATCCCTTGTTCCTTCAAAGTTTCCGGAGTGAGGTTCTTACCCTCGTTGAAGCCATAGTTCCAGCCAGCAACGAAGATATCGGGTTGCTTGGATACGACTTCCTCCAACGATGGGTATTCCTTTGCAACGTCGTTAAGCTTTTCGACGTCCGCACCGTACTTTGCCTTGAGGATATCCATATCCCGCTGGACCGAGGACACGTACTTGATATTGTCCTTGGCACCAGCAGCCAACGCGATGGAAATGATATTGCCATCGTTGACGAACAAGTCGTCGGTGGCCTCATAGGTTACTTCTTGACCGCAGTTTTCAATGGTGATGCCACCTGCGGCACCGGCCTCACCACTAGCGGAGGTAGCTGTAGAGCTACCAGTATCGGAGCAAGCGGAAAGTACAACTGATGATAACGCGATTACGGCTGCTGCCTTTTTGATACGCATTATGTGTTCTCCTTGGGTTTTCAGTCGCGCCGCTAGGGCACGACTACAGTGAATCGATAATTAAGTGCGGGTTAGTCATTTCAGGCAACCTCGCACAAAATGCCTGCACATTGAATACTTTGCGCAGGTTTTCCGGGATAAGGACTTCCTCAGGGTCCCCTGCTGCAAGCATGGTTCCCTCGTGCAAAACAACCACTTGATCAAAGTGAGCCATCGCCAAGTCCAAATCGTGAATTGTGGCTAGGATCGTGCGACCAGATTCTTTAAGCACCTTGAGCAGATGCAATTGATGGTGCACATCCAAATGATTCGTAGGTTCGTCCAACAACACCATATCGGTGCCTTGTGCAAAACCACGGGCAAGAAGAGCGCGTCGACGTTGACCACCAGACAACTGATCACATGGACGATCAGCAACCTCGGTCAAACCGACTAACGCCAAGGAATCCATGACGATTTTCTGCTCTTTCTTGCCGCCGATCTCCCAAGATTTCAGGTGCGGGAGTCGACCCAAAGCCACCATTTCGGAAACTGTCAGATCACCCGGAGGGCTTTCCTCTTGCCCAACCAGCGTTAACTGTTGAGCCCGGTGGCGCGGCCGCATCGAATGAACCGATACGCCGTCTAACATCACACTGCCACCATGCGGCGCAGTGATCCCTGCAATCGCCCGCAACAATGTAGATTTACCTGCACCATTAATGCCCACCAGGGCGGTCATGGTGCCAGGAGAAACCTCAAAATTCACGTCACGAACGATAGTTGTGTGCCCGATTCCAGCGGACACATCTGTAATCTCCAGTTGGCTCATGTATTTCCTCCAAAGGAATACTTGCCGCGAGCCATCAACAGCAAAAACAGCGGAGCTCCCAACACACCAGTGACAACACCGAGCGGGATTTCTTGCGGCGGCGCAGCAATCCGGGCAATCACATCCACCCAGATCAAAAACAGTGAACCCGTTGCCATCGCAATCGGAAGTAGTCGCCTATGCAGCGACCCCACCATCATGCGAGCCAAGTGCGGAATCACCAAACCGACAAAACCGATGCCGCCTGCCACTGCAACCATCGCACCCACCAGGAGCGCCTGGATGAAGAACAGGACTTGGCGTAAAACCCCCACCCGCACGCCGAGCGCCGCAGCGGTATCCGGCCCTGCGGCTAGGGCGTCTAGGTGATTGGATAAAAACATCAAGGCCGCGAACGCAACCACGACGACAATGCTGGGCAATAACACCTTGTTCCATTGCCCACCAGCTACAGAACCCAACATCCAAAACATCACGCCTTGAGCGGCGCGGGCATCTGGCCCTTTGAATACCAGGAAACTAGCCAATGCTGAAAAAGCTGCCGATAGCACCACACCGGTAAGAATCAGCCGAAGCGGTGTGAGTCCGCCTTGAGCCATAGTGATTCCATACACGGTTGCGGTGGCAACCAACGCGCCTATTAATGCGCCCACAGAGAGCGAATAGAGGCCGAAGGAAGAGAAAATACCAAACGTGATTACTGCCGTCGCGCCCACCGATGCGCCCGAAGAAACACCTAATAAATAGGGATCCGCTAATGGGTTACGCACCAGTGTTTGCATAGCGACACCCGCCAACGCGAGTCCCGCACCAACAATAATCGCCAAAATCCCGCGCGGCGCACGCAATTCCCACACGATGGAATCAACGGCCTGATCAGACCCGTTACCACCTTGTAGGTGCGCTACCACCACTTCCCAAACTGCCGCACGGGAATAATCGACTGAGCCAAACGTTAAGGAGATGACAAAACTCACCGCAATCGCTGCAAGAAGCACAACAAACAGCACAGGGGCGGCGAGCTTGCGACCTAGTGTGCTCACACCACTCCTTAAGTCTTTAGCTATACGAACTTATGGGATAGGAGCTTTTGAACCTATCCCATCTACAAGCCTAAACAAATGTTTTTCAATAACCCAATCTTTTCTGGCCGATTACTACTTCCATATGCCCCATACCCGTGCCCCCGGATAGAACCAAAAACCACCACTCACCGCAAACGCGGTACCGTTAATGGCATGACCATTCAATTAAAACCTGCGTTAGACGTCACCACCTCAGCTGTTGTCGCAACCGGCCTTATCGGTGGCTGGTTGTGCGCCCGCGAAACTGGAATTCGACCACTTGGTGGCGCGGTGCTTGCCGCCGCTGGCGCATGGGCGGGACGCTCTTGGTATGCCAAAGGTGGTGTGCCACTCACCGCTGCCCTATCCACCGCTTACGTCACCGCATTCGGCCTATCCCACCCATTAGCTAAGAAAATCGGAGCCTGGCCTGCCGTTCTAACTGTCACCGCTGCAACCGCAGTCGCGGCCGCCGTTTTAAGCGACAATAGAGAATAAATAAATATGGTGGTAGCTAATCGGCCGCCTAGCTACCGCAAGAAACAAAAGACAGCCGTAACCGGTAGTTATTATCAGCTACGACTGTTAACGGATCTAGTTATTCAGCAGCAATATCGTCGAAGGTGCTGGTATCAATAACAAAGCGGAATTGAACATCCCCTGCGATAACTCGCTCATAGGCGGCGTCGACATCCATAACGCCGATCTTTTCTATCTCCGCTCCCAGACCGTGTTCACCACAGAAATCCAACATCTCCTGAGTCTCTTTAATGCCACCAATATTTGAGCCAGTGAGCACTTTTCGGCCAATAATCAAGGCATAAAAACCCAGCTCCTGGTTTTCCGGCGGCAAGCCAACAACAACCATTACCCCGCGCGGTTTCAACAATCCTAAATAAGCGTTCACATCCAAAGTGGCACTCACCGTGTTCAGAATGAAATCAAACTCACCCCGGTGTTTCTTAAAAAATCCTTCCTCCGTGGTAGCCAAGATGCGATCAGCCCCAAGAGCTGCAGCGGCGTCGGCTTTCTTCAAGGAACGCGACAGCACTGTTACGTCGGCACCGCGTGCCTTGGCAATCTTGACCCCCATGTGCCCCAAACCACCTAAACCAACGATGGCAACTTTATCGCCAGGTTTAATGTCCCACGTAGCAAGCGGCGAATATGTGGTAATACCGGCACATAACAACGGAGCGGCAACATCAAAATCGAGAGTATCGGGAAGCTTACACACGAATTTCTCGTTCACCACGATGTTTTGCGCATAGCCACCTTGAGTGATCGTGCCATCAACATCTTCAGAATTGTATGTTCCAACCGCACCGTTGAGGCAGTTTTGTTCCTGATCCGCCTCACATTCCGCGCAGGTGCCACAGGAGTTAACCAAGCACCCAACCCCGACCCGGTCGCCAACTGACCAGCGGGTAACGTCCTCACCTACCGCAGTAACCACGCCTGCGATCTCATGGCCGACCGTCAACGGAAAATGGGCTGGTCCCCATTCGTTTCTGATGGTGTGAATA
Source organism: Corynebacterium mustelae (assembly GCF_001020985.1). NCBI lineage: Bacteria > Bacillati > Actinomycetota > Actinomycetes > Mycobacteriales > Corynebacteriaceae > Corynebacterium > Corynebacterium mustelae. The sequence goes on along the minus strand of NZ_CP011542.1, from coordinate 1,390,784 downwards.
TCTGAATGGCAAATACCCGCCGCCCGAATTTCAATTACTACATCGTCTGGCCGAGGATCACGCCGGGAAATGGTGGCTACCTGAAATGGGCTGTCGGGACTGGTTTTCTGAAGCACTTTGGCCGGAATCGGCATCATAATCTCCTTATGTAATTGGTGAGGCAGCCTAAACAATCGGTTACCCCCATTGTATCGATCAGCAAGCAATAGTGGATACGGTGGGAAATGGATGTATTTATAGGCATACATTTATGAGTAAATACCAACTGCATACTTAGCAATTTTTAAGATACCCTAGGTGATTATGACCAGCAGAAACTTCACTATCGTTGAAACAACTGAATCGGATCGAACCTATATCGCACGGCTGAATTACATAACCGATGTTCGAGGGGATGAAACCGCCGAAGTCTGCGAGGGGTTTTTAGATGATGTCCGCTATTACGTCGACGAGTGGCAACCAGAAAACGGCGGATTCGTCGCTTATGACACCACCCGTATCCCCGCCGGCGGGGTGTGGATTAGATGGGGAACAGCCACCAATCATGGTTATGGCCACGTGTTAGAGGGAGTTCCCGAGCTGTGCATCGCAGTGGAAGAGCGTTTTAGAAATAGAGGGCTAGGAACAAAACTCCTGTTAAACACAATCGAGTTGGCCAAGGAACTCGGTGCACGCGGCATTTCGTTGTGCGTGGGGCAAGATAATCCCCGCGCACACAAGTTATACAACCGAGTAGGTTTCAAAGAAGTCTGCTTCGATAACGAAACCGGCTACTACACCCTGGCCATCAATTTCACACCACCATCAGATCTTTTGGCATAACCGAAAAGCCGATCGTATAAAACAATGCCCACCTTGGTCTGCACGGCGTGGCGCTCACAATTCACCACGCTGTGCACCCTTGGTGGGCATTGCGCATCTAATATGCGAGTCTTTCCCTCAAATTTCACGAACTCACCGCACTACAAGAATACTTTGGGAGTGGGAAAAGCACTCTTGTATTTACTGGCGGCGAACCCTCACCTGAAGTGAAATTTGGTTAGGTATAAGCATTCGCACTGGTACCCACAAGTTGAGTGCTGGGACGATCGTCACAGCTGACAGTCGGTGACGAGTGCTACTCGTTAAACACCCAACTTGAACAGGCAGCACGCAGGAGCACCACACCCGATACCGCACAAGACGGCATCCAATGCAATGGACCTATGCTGATGCATGGAGTGAATCGGGGCGAAAGCATTCGTCCCACTCCCCTCAACGCGAAACTTGTTACAGTCACACATCGAGAATCAGGTAGCACCTAGACGCGAGGGCCACAAGATGGTCAGAGCTGGTCGGTCTTCGGACTTGTGGATCATCCCGTTTATCCCCCAACGCCTTCCCAGCTTGTAAAAAGCCAGTGGCCTTTGGATGGGGCGGTCCCCACTCACCGCTGCGCGCCAGTTCCGGTTTTTCACCGGATTCCCATGAAGCCTTACACACATTCAGCTTCACCAGCTCACTTCTGAGTGCGTTAAAAACATTACCATCGCCCCACCCGCCCCAGGTCGCAACACCACCTTTTGGGGTTAGCCACCGCAGTTGGTCATGCTTTCCGCAGCATCCAATTGGCCGCAAAAATTACCCCTTGTCGCCCCAAATTTTCGCTTTCCTCACATTCATGTTTTTCGCCGCATTTCCCCAGTTGCCGCACATGTTGCGCGCGTCGACAAGCGAAAAACACCTGGCACACACCGGGGGTAAAGCCCTTGCCGTTGATGCCATATTGCACTAGTAGTTTTTAATTGTGCATCGAGCACACTTTAAACCCGCGAGTAACCAGAAAGGAAGGGACGACATGTTAGACCATAAACAGCTATTCAATGAGCATTTGAGCCAACAACAGTTGACGCTCCCGTCCCCCTCGCGGCGTGTACCCAATCCGCAAGTGGCTGCCAAAGCTTTGGTGAATCAATCACATTAGCCACAGTCAAGCGCAAGAATTTATCGCCGCACACTGCACATCGTCTGTAGTCCGCGGCGATTTTTTGTACGCCTTATTCAAGCCTTTGCCGTGACAGACAGATAACTTGAAACTTTTTCCTTGAAAGGAGCACGCGTGTAATGGCACGCAAATATCGTGGTAAGGGCGCAAAACGCCCCAATGCCAATTACTTGAACCGTCACTTGAAGGACACCCCAGCTAACGTGGTGTGTTTCGCTTCCGAAATCGAAGACTCCACCATGGAGCAGGCAAAGGAACTGGCAAAACTGCCGTTCATCTACCCACATGTAGCACTCATGCCGGACGCACACACCGGCTTGGGGTCCTCGGTGGGAACCGTCTTCGGCACCATCGACGCCGTCATCCCCGCAGCTGTGGGTGTGGACATCGGATGCGGAATGATCGCGGTACGCACCCAGTTCACCGCTGCCGACTTAGAAGGCAAAGACCTGGTGAAGCTGCGCGACGCGATCGAAGCGGCGATCCCACTGTCACCTGGAAACTACAACGGCTGGGTGATGGGCGGCTCCGCCGAGAAGCGGTGCCGTGAGCTGGCAAAACTGGCCGAAGATACCGGCGTCGATCTGTCCCACTCCCCTAAGTGGCGGCTGCAACTGGGCTCGCTTGGTGGTGGTAACCACTTCATTGAGTTGTGCCTCGACGAAGAGGATAACGTATGGATGTTCCTGCACTCCGGCTCCCGCGGTGTTGGAAATAAGATCGCCCGTAAGCACATTGAGATCGCTCAGGAACTCATGGCTAAGTGGTGGATTCCGATTTCCAATAACGACTTGGCGTACTTCGTCACCGGCACCCCCGAGTTCGATTCCTACATCACGGATCTGCACTGGGCACAGCGTTTTGCCTTTGAAAACCGCGAAGAAATGATGGACCGGTTTAACACCTGCCTGTCTGAATTCATGGGTGAAAAGGTGGAGGAAATTCAGCGGATCAACTGCCACCACAACTACACCGAACGGGAAGAGCACTGCAACCGAACGGTGTGGCTGACTAGGAAAGGCGCAGTTCGCGCCGATGAGGGCCGGTATGCGTTGATCCCCGGTTCGATGGGAACCGCCTCCTACGTTGTGGAAGGCAAGGGAAATGTCGGTTCGCTGCGGTCTGCACCGCACGGGGCGGGTCGCCGGTTCTCCCGCACGGAGGCGCGGCGTCGCTTTAACGTGGATGATCTTGAATCCCGAATGAAGGGAATCGTGTATCGCCACGGCGACGCATGGGTCGACGAGATCCCGGACGCTTATAAGGATATCGACCAGGTCATGGCGGATTCCGCCGACCTCGTTGAGATCAAGCACAAGCTGCGGCAGATCCTCAACGTGAAAGGTACATAACCCCTACCGCACCGATGCACCAATCGGTGCGGTTTGCTTTTCGACGTATCCCGGACGGGCACCTACACACCACGTGTCGAAAAGCTTCTAACCGTCCACACGTTTCACCGCGTTAACCTAATTAGCACCAGAAATGTCTAGTGCTCCCCATCCAACCCGAGCCACCAAGTTTGCCCATCTTCCGGCTCCGGAAGCGGATACTCCTCAAGCGTTATGTCAATCACGCGGCGGCCTGGGCCGTTTGCTTCCCACTCTAAAAGGATCTCGTCGAGTTTCTCGCGGCTTGCCATGCCAATGCCAAATTCGCGCTCTGTAACCCACTGGTCTTCCGCTGCCAAGTCATGGTCGTGGTCATCATCGTCGTGCGGCACTCCATAACTGCACTTCTTACACAAATAAGACGTGGTCCGGGTCCAATCTTCCGCCATTCCCCCAGTGGGTTCCACAAGTTCTGTGAGCGCAGCGCTATCCTCCGGTGATTCAGCAGTGACTGTGACGTTATAAGTCAGATACGGTGAACGTTCCAGCACCTGCATTTCATTGAAAATAGTGAACGTCTGCCCCTGCGCTTCGCGCTGACCAATCGGGGCACCATCATGCAATACGATATCGCCGTACCGGTGCCCGCTTTTAGGGAACGGAACATTGACAATGCGTGCCCGCACCGGGTCGATACGCTCCGCGAATAGTGTTTCGCCCGCACCCCACGGATTCAGATAGATAACCGCGAAACCAAAGTTTTCAACAATCTCCCCCTCGCCCTCGGTGATCGGCATACCAACCGCATTCCACACCTTGCGGGCAATATCCCATTTCCCCAAGGCAGTCGCCGCAATCGCTGCGTTCCAGTGGGCGGCCTCATCGATTTCGTCGTTCAGCTCAATTGCTTGAAGGTTATAGGTTAAGGATTCCTCCCACTTCCGCAAATATTTAAAACACAACCCAGCCATGTAATAAAAATCGATCCGTAGCGGCTTTTCTTTTATCGCCTGCAGATACAATTCACTTGCCGACTCAAGATTACCCTGGTCAAATGCCTCTAAAGCTTGATTTTCCAATTTCGAATTAAACCACGCCATTACCTACTCCATTGTTCAACGATTGACGCCTTTACCTTAATGCCAAAACCACCACAACGTCAGCGTTTCAATATAAAAGACGCGCACCTGAACGTCATCGCCCGTAAATGTTCCCAGACATTGCCGAGATTACCTAAGCCTTTGCTTTTCGACGGCACACCGTTGGCGGTTTCAATGTGATTGGCGCCATAAAAAATCACTTGATTCCATAACAACGCCCTCGTTGTTACCGCCTGCAACCTTGCCGCTTATAACTGTGCAGGATGCTCTACATTCAACGTCTTATTTTTTCAACCAGGCGACGGGCAAGCACAACAGCAAGCGGCAACGGGAAAAGCGTATAGACAAGAACCTTGATGTAGAGCTCCATGTCTTCAAGTTTTAGTGAACGCTCTAGATTGCTGCCTTGCAGGACTATTTCTGAGAAGCCCCACACAATGATTTGGGTTCCTAACCAAATCATTAACAGGACCAAGAAAAATCAGAGAGATTTCATTTATGAATTGCCTTTGCCGCAGTAGTTGTGATGTACGTAGAATCGACCTTCCAGTGGTAGCAGGTTCCATCATCAATCTGTTTGAGAGCATCAAGCGCAGTTCAAAGAAACCAGCTTGCATCCTTTCAGACAGACACGGACCTCATTAACTTCCGATAGTTCGCCCATCTCGTCGGTTTTCTATCACAGAAACATTCTAACTTCGCACCATCTTCACCTGCGGCTGAAGCGAATTCCGTCTACATACCCTCAACACGCCTTTTGGAACTGTAATTGGCGGTTTTGTGGATACGGAACTACTAGACGATACGGGTCGCGCAATTGTAAAAAATTGACGAATGAGAGCAAACAACGCACAATCGCTTCTAAAGAGAAAAACGTGAACTAAAGCCAAATATACCTTATCTAATAAAAGGACAACTGCCCAAATGTCTTTCCTACCCATCACCTTCGTATTTTTGGGTATAATTCCGTCTTTTTTCTACATCCACCATTATCAAAAACATAGAGAAGAAGAACTAAAAAACCTTCAATTTGGTGGTTGGTATTTCATTTTTGAACTCACTCTTTCTTTCACCGTCGGCTTAATTCCAGGAGGATTGCTAAGTGCAATCTTTTTCCCGGATTTTTGGTTAGCTGCAGAAAAAATACCTCGATTAATAACGGCAGTTTTCTTTACGGTTTCCGGACTTATAATCGCGGATTGGTTTAGATTTAATGGTTATTCTTTGCCGCTAAAAACAGGAACTTTTCTACCATTTTTACGAGAAATTAGTGGGAAGAATCCATATCCTAATTCCGAAAACAATAGATTAGAAAATAGGAAACCAACCAGACTTTTCATCGGGTGCGGCTTATCACTCTTCATTGCTGTATTTACTCTGGTAATTTTGCTCTGGCTATGGATCACCCAGACAAACTTTGCTTAATCTGCGCGAAACGTGCGTCGAAAAGCAGAGCAAATCCAGCGATTTCCATCAGGTCAAGCCACAAGGATTTCGCCTCATGAAATGGCGCTAGCTCGGTACGCCCCCATCATTGAGGTTTTCTCACCGGGGAAACGTGTGCGAATTTTTGACCTGTAGTTTTGGGGCTTTGACGGGTGTGCCATAACGAAAGACACGCGTAAAGATCTATCAGCGTTGTTTTTTGTCAAAAGAAAATCAAACTGAAAGGAACGCCCGCGTGTTTCGTTATTGTGCCACACTTTTTCGTCCTAATTTCTACTGCACGCACTATCAACGCCTGGCTTCAAACCCACCGCAAGCACCATGACCTTCGCTCGCATCAGCGTGCCGCAACATGTTGGACTCAGACAATCATGCTTCTACGCTGGCTGTATGTCAAGCGTCAAGTTTTAGTGAACGCTCTAGATTGCTGCCTTGCAGGACTATTTCTGAGAAGCCCCACACAATGATTTGGGTTCCTAACCAAATCATTAACAGGACCAAGAAAAATCAGAGAGATTTCATTTATGAATTGCCTTTGCCGCAGTAGTTGTGATGTACGTAGAATCGACCTTCCAGTGGTAGCAGGTTCCATCATCAATCTGTTTGAGAGCATCAAGCGCAGTTCAAAGAAACCAGCTTGCATCCTTTCAACCAATCACAAACCTCATTACTTTTCGATAGTTCGACCCTCATGTCGGTTTTTACCACGTAAGCGTTTTCACTTCGCAACACCTCCACCTATACTTGAAGCGAATTCTTGTCCGTACACCCTCAATACAACTTTTGGGCCTGTAATTGACGGTCCGGCGGATACGGCATTATTAGACGCTGCGGGGCCGCAAAATGTAAAAATTGACGAATGAGAGCAAAGGTCGCACAATCGCTTCTAAAGAGAAAAACGTGAACTAAAGCCAAACGTCCCCTTCTAATAAAAAGCAAAATTACCCAGATGTCTTTTCTTCCCACCATCTTCGTATCCTTAGGGATAATTCCGTCTTTTTTCTACCTTTATATCTATCGAAAAGAACGAGAGAAAGAATTGAAAAACCATCCATTTGGTGGTTGGTATTTCATTTTTGAACTCACTCTTTCTTTCACCGTCGGCTTAATTCCAGGAGGATTGCTAAGTGCAATCTTTTTCCCGGATTTTTGGCTAGTTGCAGAAAAAATACCTCGATTAATAACGGCAGTTTTCTTTACAATTTCTTTATTTATAATCACATATTGGTTTAGACTTAAGGGTTATTCTTTGCCGCTAAAAACAGGAACTTTTCTACCATTTTTACGAGAAATTAGTGGGAAGAATCCATATCCTAATTCCGAAAACAATAGATTAGAAAATAGGAAACCAACCAGACTTTTCATCGGGTGCGGCTTATCACTCTTCATTGCTGTACTTACCCTGGTAATTTTGCTCTGGCTATGGATCACCCAGACAAACCTTGCTTAATCTGGGCGACATGGGCGTCGAAAAGCAGGGCAAGTCCAGTAATTCGCATCGCATCAAGACACAGGGATTTCGCCGCATCAGACGGCGCTAGCTCGGTGTACGCCTTTGTACGTTGTACACGTTATGCACGATTCAATCACCTTCGCGACAGGAAACTGAAAATCCTCCGCCGTAGCGTGAATCATGCGGGTTAGCTGCCCGCTATTTACACCGCTGGAATTAGTTTGTGCCACGTTTTCAAAAACTCAGCTATCTCGTTTCGGCCTTTTGCTAGGACGTTTGTGTGCACAACGGAATAATGTGTTTGTCAATGAAATCGCAGGCTTCGTTCATCATCACGACACAATCATCGGGATTTTTTGGGACTGTGATGAGTGTTCCTGGTTGCACAAACTGATACTTCAGTTCCGGGAAGCTTTTACCGCTTAGCCGCACCGTGTAGGGCTCAGATTCTGGTGCTTCCAGTTCCGCAGGAATGTCGATGCAGGCAATGATGTCTAATTGCGGCTTCGTGAGGAAACAACTGTAGGAAATGGTCACCCTACAAGAATCGCCTAGCTCAACCATATAGGGGGTAAGCAGCTTTCCATTGTGGGTTTTCGCCACCTCAGCGGCGATCTCGCGGGCGGTGGAAGCACCAAAATCCGCTTCTCCCCGTGATGAACCGGAGAATTTACTGGGGCCATTTCGCCACGACGGTTCCCACGTGGTGTTTCGCTCCACATCGGTTAATAAAAACTCCGCAAAATCACGGAAGAAATTGTGCAACGGATCGCCGCCGTGTGGGGTGCACGCATGGATGATGTTGTAAGCACCGGCGGTTGATTCACGGAAGCCATATTTCGCAGCAGCCCAATCATGAAAGCCGTCAAGAACAGAGCAATCCACAGCTGCACCACAAAACTCCGCCATGGAAAACCCAGAGATAAAAGCCGCTAGTGCATGTATGTCATGGATTCCTATGTACATTCCAGGGCGCAATTGCACAAAAGAAAGAAGTGACGCGAGATTGGCATCAGCATTCTCAAGTTGGCCGGGAACTGAATATCCAGACGCGGTGTTGTGCCTATCGGGGTGTAGTTCTGTTGAAGTATCTTGATAGGTGGTTCCGGCTGGTTCTGCTTCCCCGGAACCGGCAACAGTTACACCGCTCTTGTCACCGTCACGCATCGTCATAACCAGCAATTATATCGTGGGTAGCACCCGCGAGTCGGCCGTATAACCGCATATCGGGTAGGGCCGGATTGTCGCGAAGGTCGGCTAATAGTGCAATAGTTTTGCGTTCATCTATGTCACATAAAGTCGCTACCCGTAGTGCTAATTCAACCGCGTCATCCCACTGGTCTTTCGCCACCAGTTCCGCAATTGCGTGTTCATAGAATTGGAAAGCTGATTCGGGGTCGTCACACGCAAGCGCAACAGATGCTTTCAACTGCAAAAATCGCTCTGGCGGAAAAGAACCATCGTCGATAGTGGTGGCAACTGTTGCTGCTTCGTCGATTACTGCCATAATCGCTGGCATTTCTGTATCTGTGTAATAGGTCAATGCGGATGCATGAGTAAGCAACGCACACGCCAGGTAACGGCATTCGCCGGTGGTGGCGATCTCACGCCCGAGCCGCACCAATTCGGCCGAAAGATCTACTGGTTGGAGTCGCTCCGCGTTATCAAAATATCCATAGGCGCGTTCCATAAGTGAAAACTGCTCAATCGGATTGGTGGTTGTTCTGGCCAGTTCTAGCACCGCGCAGCCAGCCACGCTCTGCCACCCAAGGTCGTCATATAGTTCTATAAGGCGCAAGTGACGTTCAGTTGTGGGGCGTTGTGTCACCTCACGTTCGATGTCGTAGATTGAAAGTTTTAGTTGGTAAAAATAATCATCGGTGGTTGTTACCGGGACAGAATCGGGGGCCGGAAAAACTGTATCGACACTAGGTGGTTGTGGCGGTTGTTGGTCGAGCTGACGTGACACCGCGTCGCGGAACCCGGTGGCGGTGGGGCTTAGCCGGGCGTCGAAAAGCGAAGCACAGTAGGTAGCGATTTCCGCAGCCCACTGGATAACATCCACGGTGGTCCTGGTGCTGACCTCCGCGAAAACGCGACCGCTGATGGTTAGTTGCGGCAGCGAGAAATACCAGGGCTGGGGCTTGGTGAGCTTTAACAATTGCACGACTGAAATGCAGCCATGCATGACAAGCCACGGCAATTGTGCTGCTAAAACGGCTAAAAGTTCGATAATAAGCGCGAAACCATAATACGGCGGTAGTGCTTGTCGACGCCCCACAAACCGCAATAATTTGGCGACCTCGCTTACCTGAGGTGGCTGATCCACATAGGCATCCAAGTAGTCGGCAACGCGCATAAAGTGCTGGTGGGCAGAGTGCGTTTCCGATTCGAAGGCGGGCAATTCCGTCATGAGCTGGTTGAGTGCCGCGCTATCCCCCATCCCCCATTGCCGCAGCTACATGACGCTCAAGCGAATCAAAAGGCTTGCCCGTTTGGCGCAGTTTCCGCCATAGCGAACGCAACGTTTCCGCGGGAACGTGCGGGTCGGCGACCGCCTGAGACACTGCGGCCTCTAACGCATCACGTTCCGTTCCAAGGTATTGGTGAGCTAGGTGCGGAAACTCTTTTAAAAGATGGGATAGCCGCGTGTATATCGCTAAGAAATCGCAATCAATTCGGCACGGATCGCCCGAGTCCACGGCGTGTGACAACGCTTCCAGCTCCGCCACTGGATCGCTGCCACGAACTCGCGTTGCCTCAGAACACCAATACGCGAAGTGTTCTGTGTCCGGCGCCATGCAGGTCGGGCGTGATGTAGCAGGATTTGTCATTGCGGTATCTGCCCGCCTAGCCATATTGCGACAACGGCTTTGCGTACCGGTTTCCACTGATTCGAGTACGGATCGAGGAACTCCGCAGATTCCGGCACATCGGTTTTCTTTCTAATCCGGCTGATCGCAGATTCGGCAAGTCCGCGCAATTGGCCATGCGCGGCATGATATTGCAACGCGGTTTGTGTCTCCGGGCTTAATAATCGGACGTGTGCAATGCCAGCTTCATTGAGTTTCTTAGGCTTTTGTGCCGTGAGCCGGTAGGGATTAAGCCACAGCTGATACCATTGGCTAAACCCCAACGGTGAGCCAGTGACGGGGTGGTGTACCGGGGTAACCAGAACCTGGTTGTAATTAATCGCGGAAAACCACACCTGCCCACGGGATAGACCACGCAGCACTAAAAGATAGCGATCGTCGGTGCAGAAATCCTCCCCCAACACTACGGCGCCCCGGCGGGCAGGCTTATCAAAAGACTCGTCCAAAAACGCGTTAAGCTGGGCGAACCCCTCATCCATATCGTCAGATTCTATGATCTTTGTGATTGCACTATCCACATCAAACCGATGCGGGTGGGGTTCGAAGGGGAAATCTTCATCCCACACCCCGGAATCGACCTGATCTAGAAACGAGACCGTTTCAACGCTATCGGCGTGTTCAGGGGATAAAACAAAGTCACGAAAATCAGATGGCAGCGGGCAACCAAGTGCAGTTTCCACACGCGCTACGGCTGTTGCGATTTGATCCACGGGCATCGGTTTCTCCGCTATTTTGTGATTGTTGGCTATCAGTTAATCAGAATCAGAATATACGAGTTGCTCGCCGCAGTGCAGGCAGTTGAAAACATAGGCTGACCAGGGCGAGTCCTCCCCTAGCATCCGAAGCTGGGCTTCTGTATGCCCAATGTCTAACAACTCTTGGCAAATATCCGGCATCTGCTGCAGCTGCTCCCAATCGGGTGAACCGACGAATACGCACGCATCATCGCAGTGGCTTAACCACATGCCTTGCTGCCACGACGGGAATTCCGGGGTGCGCTCCTCAATCTCGGACGCAACGTCGTCTGGAACATCGCTGGGAGTGTCGTTGAAAACCACATCGAACTTCTCCGCAGCGCTTCCGTCGGCGATGCACCACGGACAAATGTCCTCGATTTCGTCTTCCCCATATGGTTCCATCGTGTAGATCCACCCAGTTTGTTTCTCACAACACGGGCATACTGCGGTCGGGTCTTCCTCGAAAACTTTGGCCGCGACGGGGTCGGCGAAATACTTGAATACTGGCAACGTGGTTGCATTAGAAGAATCAGACACAATTAACCTCTCACGTGGGCTTTTCCATTTCGGATCAGAGTGTAACCTACCACCCTGACATGAGATCGAGCGATAAGAAAAGGATCAGGTGTTCGTGGTTTAGTTTTGACGAAAACCCAGCTAAGACCACGTAGACTTATGGGTGTTTTTTACTGAGCTCACCTAAAAACTTTATGGATGGCACCATGACATTGGAATTTAAAAACACCGAAAAGCAGATAACTGAGGACGAAATCCGTACCATCGCCGAAACATTGGAGGTTGACCTGCCAGAGGATTTCATCAACCATTTTGCACGGTGGAACGGTGGTTATCCGACGTTGTCGCTGGTGGTCATCGATCCGGAATACCACTGCGAGAACATCCCCGAGATAGAAATCAAGGATTTCATTCCGTTTCGCTACAGCAAGGACTTTGGCGACGACCCGGATTTTACGTTGGAAGGACGCGTGGCCGAAGAATGGAAAACCGGCGAGGTGCCCCGTAACTTCCTGCCGTTTGGCATGGATTGGCTTGGCAACTATCTCTGTATCGATGTCCAAGATCATCGCATTGCCTATTATGACCGCGACACCGCCGACACCTGCTACATCGCGCCGTCCTTTACGCGTTTTATCAGCAATCTTCGCTTCTGTCCCACCGACTTCCGGTTGGATTAGCGGCACAGGTAGCGTCGAAAAGCAAAAATCGTAACGAAACACCGCCTTAAGAAAGTAATTGTTCTCTTAAGGCGGCGTTACCGACTCATTAATTAGGCCAAGCCAGCTTCGAAAGCTGCGCCTACCTTGTACAACCGATCGTCGGCGAATGCCGGAGCCATGATCTGCAGACCCACCGGAAGGTTCGTGTCAGAAGCCAATCCGGCAGGCAAAGACATGCCGCAAAGACCAGCGAGGTTGAGCGGCAAGGTGCACAAGTCGAAGTTGTACATCGCCAACGGGTCGGAAATTTTCTCCCCGAGTTTGAAAGCCGTGGTCGGGGTTGTTGGTGAGACAAGAACATCGCATTTTTCGTAAGCAGCTGCGAAATCTTGCGCGATCAACGTCCGCACGCGCTGGGCTTGCAGGTAGTAGGCATCGTAGTAGCCCACCGACAGCGCATAAGTGCCCAAGATAATGCGGCGTTTAACTTCCGGGCCGAAACCAGCGGCACGGGTCAGCGCCATGACTTCCTCGGCAGAACGAGTCCCGTCATCGCCGACCCGCAGGCCGTAACGCATGCCGTCGAAACGTGCGAGGTTTGAGGACACTTCGCACGGAAGAATCAAATAGTATGCGGCAAGCGCGTCATCGAAGTGTGGGCAGTCCACTTCCACTACAGTTGCGCCCTGGGATTCCAATTGCGCCACGGCTTTGTGGAATTGTTCCAGCACACCCGGCTGATAGCCCTCCCGATCGAATTGCTTTACGACGCCAACTCGGACCCCACTCAAGTCACCATGGGCACCTTCACGAGCAGCTTCAACAACTGGTGCTACCGGCCGATTAACGCTGGTAGCATCGAAGCGGTCGTGGCCTGCAATTACTTCGTGCAGCAGGGCTGTATCCAACACGGTGCGTGCAGTCGGGCCACCTTGATCCAAGGAGGAAGCACACGCAACCAAACCGTAACGGGACACAGTGCCATAGGTGGGTTTTACACCAACGGTATTGGTGAGCGCGGCAGGCTGGCGAATGGAACCACCAGTGTCCGTTCCGATCGCAAGCGGCGCCTGACCAGATGCCAATGCGGCAGAAGAGCCACCACCGGAACCACCAGCGGTGCGTTCCAGATCCCATGGATTATGGGTCGGCCCAAAAGCAGAGTTCTCGGTGGAGGAGCCCATAGCGAATTCATCCATGTTGGTTTTACCAAGAATCGGAATGCCAGCTTCCCGGATTCTCTTGGTCACCGTTGCATCGTAAGGCGCGATGTAACCTTCTAATATTTTCGACGCACACGTGGTCGGCGCATCGGTGGTGGTGAAAACATCCTTAAGCGCAAGTGGCACACCCGCCAATGGTGAAGCTGGAGCTTCGCCTGCATCAAGTTTCTTGTCAACATCAGCGGCGGCGGCGAGTGCCTCTTCAGTACCCACATGGAGGAACGCGTGGATATCCCCATCAATCTCGCCGATACGGTCAAGGTGTGCCTGGGTGACCTCAACCGAGCTTAGTTCGCGGCTATGAATCTTCGCGGCCAATTCCGCCGCAGTCATGCTGGTCAGTTCGGAGGAACCAGCTGCGCCTACGAGGTATTTATTAGTCATGAAACCCTTACTCCCCCAAAATCTGTGGTACAACGAAGCGCTGTTCAGCTACTTCTGGCGCTTGATCTAGCGCCTGCTCGGCCGTCAACGTTTTTTCCACTACATCTTCCCGCATAGTGGTGCGAATCGAGTGAGGGTGGCACATTGGCTCCACCCCTTCCGCTGCTACCTGCTGCACTGCGGAAACGTTACCAATGATACCGTCGATCTGCTCAGCAAATCGATCCAGTTCTTCATCGGTCAACGCCAGTCGAGACAATTTAGCCAAGTGGGCGACTTCATCGCGCGAGATCTCAGGCACGTGGGATAATCCTTAACTTAACGTCGGTGTATGTCTATTTGGTACCGGCCACTATGGGCTGCGGTTAACAACCAGTGGCAAAGCTACTAAAACATAGTACTCAACACCTACCCGTTCGCAGTATTTCGGACACCAGGTTTGGGGTTAGGTTATATTCACCCCATTCCCAATTAGTGCACTTCGGCTGCTGGCACTAGGTGACAAATTGGATAACTTGTCTACGTCCGGCCCCGAAATCGGCTAATTATTCGTACAATATTGCAGGTAAGTCTTGATTCATCTCGCATGGCGGCTATTACCGCTGCTGACGATGGATCAACTGTTATTTTTATTAAGGAGAATAACTAAAAACTTTTTGGTTATTCACTTGAGAAAGGTGGGATTTTCGGTGACGACGTACCTTATTCGTGTACTGCTCCCCGACGCCCCAGGCAGCCTCGGAGTGTTAGCAAACGCCATCGGTGCTGCTGGCGGCGACATCAAAAGTGTTGATGTCGTCCAAACTTTTCCTGACGGAACAGTCATGGATGATATGGTGGTGAACTTGCCCGCTGGGGTCATGGCCGATGTTCTCATTTCCGCAGCCCACGGTGTCGAAGGGGTGGAAGTTGATTCCATCCGCCCGTTTTCCGGGACTGTGGATCGCCGAGGACAGATAAAAATGCTGGCCAATGTCGCTGGTGCTTCCAGCCACTCCGATACCATCGCGCAGCTAATCGACGATATACCGCAGGCACTCACCTCGTCATGGGCAATTTTGCTTGAGGATGGCTCTCCCGTAAAACGCATAACGGCTTCTGAAGGTGCCCCGGAAGACGATGGCTCCGCACCAGATCTTATCAATATCACCTCGGCTCGGATTCTCAACCCAGAGGTTGATTTCTGGATTCCCGAATCCTGGTCGCTACTAGATTCTTCGCTTGCCGCCGCCCCGCTAGGAAAATCAGGGTTGGTGTTGATAATCGGCCGAGTAGGCGGACCAGACTTTCTCCCTTCCGAAGTAGAACACATAGGCTACGTGGGCACAATACTGTCCCGAATGTTGCGTCAATAACATGATGGCCGTGGTTTGAAAACCACGGCCATCATGTTGTTTAAGCTTCCCCGGTTTCTAGTAGCCGCACGAAACCCGCCTCATCAAGAATCTTCAACCCAAGTTCACGGGCTTTGGTCTCCTTAGAGCCAGCTTTCTCCCCGACCACCACGTAATCGGTTTTCTTCGATACCGAACCAGATGCTTTACCACCCCGAGAGATAATCGCCTCTTTCGCGGAATCCCTAGAAAAACCTTCCAAGGTTCCGGTGACGACGATGGTTAGTCCCTCTAGAACCTGCTCCGGTGCGTCAGCTATTACTTCTTCCATTGTTACTCCACTTTCTGCCCAGGTGTCGACAATATTGACATGCCAGTCCACCTCGAACCATTCTTTGAAACTTTGAGCTTTAACCAACCCCACCCCGTCAGTTTGAGCTATGTCTTCAACCGTTGCATTCCGTGCCTTATCCAGGCTGCCGTAGCGGCTGGCTAGGGCCCGGGACACTGTTCGGCCACAATGCCGGATTGATAGCCCTGCCATCACCCGCCACAGATCCGTTTGTTTTGCTGTTTCCAGGTTTTTCAACAGCTTTTTACCGGTCGTATTCAGCGTGCCTTTCTTGGTGGTAAACACACTGGTGCGCAGCAGATCTTCTTCGGTAAGGTTGAACAGCTCCGCTTCGTCGAGAAGCACACCTGACTTAACCAAATCATGAGCCGCTTTTTCCCCAAGCGCCTCAATATCGAAAATCGCACGACTAGCCAGGTAAGCAATACGAGCGGCCAACTGAGCCGGACACGACCGGCTATTAGGACACCGCCAATCAGCATCATCTTCCTTTTGCGGAGCTAACTTCATACCGCAACTGGGGCAGTTTTCCGGAAATACAAATTCCCGCTCAGTTCCGTCCCTACGATCAGCAACTGGCCCTAAAACTTCAGGAATAATTTCACCAGCTTTACGGATAACAACAGTATCGCCGATCAAAACGCCTTTACGCTTAACCTCAGTTTGATTATGCAAGGTAGCCATCGACACGGTCGATCCGGCGACATATACCGGTTCCATCACCGCAAACGGTGTAACCCGACCCGTTCGCCCTACTCCGACCTGAATATCAAGAAGCTTGGTCATAACTTCTTCCGGTGGATACTTGTACGCCACCGCCCATCGCGGTGCCCGGGAATTTGCCCCCATGCGTCGCTGCGTAGCGATGTCATCGACCTTGACTACCAAACCATCCATTTCGCAGATTGCCTGGCCGCGGTTCTTTTCCCAATAAGCCACTTGTTTGTGAACGTCGGCGGCACTGGAAACCAGCGCAGTATATTCGCTAACGGGCAGCCCCCATGCGGCCAGGGCTTCATACGCATGAAACTGGGATGTTGGGTCAAAACCTTCGGTAGCACCTATACCGTGGCAGATCATTCGGAGTTTACGCCGCCGAACCGCCTCCACATCTTTTTGCCGCAGCGAACCAGAAGCGGCATTCCGTGGGTTGGCAAACGGTTTGCCCCCTTCTAATTGCCGTTGCTCATTTACCTCGGCAAAATCTTCCACGGCGATAAAAACCTCGCCGCGTACTTCCAGCAACGCAGGAATCGGGAAGTCTTCATTATCAATAAGTTTTAGCGGTACACCGGTGATTACTTTGGCATTTTCAGTCACATCTTCGCCGACCCGGCCATCACCCCGGGTCGCCGCGCGTTCCAATTCACCGTTGCGGTACACCAGGGAAAGAGATAGCCCGTCAATTTTCAGTTCGGTGAGGTATTGGTCAGCGTCAGCACGTTCCAACCACTCGTCTAATTCTTCCGCATTGAACACATTCTCCAGGCTCATCATGCGCTCAAGGTGTGCCACGTTTTCAAACGAGGATGATACCGGTGCACCAACTTTTTGGGTCGGGCTATCTGGCGTAGCTAATTCGGGATGGGCTGCTTCAAGCGTCTCCAATTGGTGAAACAGCTCATCAAATTCAGCGTCAGTTATTTCAGGGGTTTGGTTGTAATACAGTTCCCGGTGCCGGGTAACTTCGGCTGCTAAACGCTGCCATTCTTCCTGGATTGAATCCTGCGTTTTACTCATGGTGCATTAGTTTAGACTTCGACCCCAACATGACAGTCCACTTTGGAAAAACTAGCCATTATAATGCGCCTTTACCCTCAGTATTCGGAATCACTATCCACTAGATATTCGCTTTTAACCACAATGGATCGAGTAAAAAGATCCATAGGACTGAGCCGATCTTTGTCGATCACGATGGACAGGAACGACAACCAGAAGATCAAACTGAAAATTGGTGCCGCCCATTCGGTAATTGGGTCTAGCGCGAAAGCACTTCCCCACCAAGCGTTACGCACGCAGGCTTTAACAAGGTTTCCCGTACCAAAGCTACGGTTGCCGTACTCCACCTCAATGCCTAATAGTTTCTTTCCTACGCTGCGGCCAAATAAGCCCTCACCCGCGGCTTTATAAAGTCCAAGCATGGCGAAAATCACCAGCGCAATATTTGCCGGTGCTTGCCACCCCATCATGTACCGCCACATATTTTCCACCAACGCGGTTGCTGTGGCCACAATGATGAGGTCGATGATCAGGGCAACACCCCGGCGCGTTATGGAAGACGGGGTGGACCCAATAGTCTTGACCCACGATCGCCTTGGTTGCCACCTATTTATGTTGATTGATGACCGTGGAGTCGGCTCATTTTGCCGTTGTTGGGTGGGGTCGGTAGTAGAGTCCATGAATGTTCCTTCCCCTTATTTTCTCCATCGTGATCTTGGCGGTTTTCAGTGACACGTTAATATAACTCGGATCTTTTAGGTGCCTTTCGCCCCATGTTGGGGTTGTGTTTTATGGTGTAACCATCCCCATTCACTCTGGTAGTTGATTGTTAGGTCAAGGAAGTAACTATGGAAATCTCCACTGAACTGTTGCAAACGCAATTCGATCCCATGAAGGTGTTAAGTTTCGACTTGGAAACCACATCGGCTAATCCGTTTGAAGCAAGAATTGTCACTTCGGCGTTAATTCGGGTCGATTCTGAAGGTGCTCATCCTTATGAGATGCTGGCTGATCCTGGTATTCCGATTCCGGAGGCAGCTGCGAATGTTCATGGAATAACGACAGAATACGCGCAGCAGCATGGCAGGCCGCATGATGATGTGTTGAAAGAGACTCTTGAGAAAATTTCGCAAGCGTGGGCTGATGGTTACACCTTGATCGTGTATAACGCAGCATACGATCTCACAGTTTTGCATTCGCTTGAACCCTCGTTTGTGGTAGCGGGACCAGTGTATGATCCTTTCGTTGTGGATAAGGTGCTTGATCCGTACCGTAAGGGTAAGCGCACCTTAACTGATTTATGTGAGGAATATAACGTCCGGTTGGACAATGCCCATGAGGCGACCAGTGATGCTCTGGCTGCCGCGCGCATTGCGTGGGTTCAGGCAAAACGACGGTTTGCTGGGCGGATTAAGGATCTCACATTGGAAGAGCTGATGGAGTTTCAAGCGGTCGGGTATTACAACTCCCAAACGGATTTGAAAAAATACCTGGAAAGTCGGGGGCGGGATGCCTCCGATGTCAATACCACCTGGCCGATGCAAAATTCAGATTAGCCGCCACTAAAGATTTCCGGCGTCGGTGTTTAAAATATCGGCAGCTAACCGGGCTGTTTGGAGAGTATGGGCGGCATCGATAAGAGGTAGGGAATCTAAAAATGTGGTGGTGGTTATCTCTACTTTTTCGGTAATGTGACTGCGACCGAAGGATAGTTCGTCGAAAAGCGATGCAACCTTAAGCGCAACTTCTCGGGCGAATTCCGGGCGAGCTTTTGGCAGGGTGCACCCAATACCAAGAGAAATGCCAGCGCTAAGAATCTCACCGACGGTATCAAGCATGCTGGCCCCATGTATTGCCTCTAATTCCAAAACCATGGTGTCTGCCGCGGCTAACTGCGCGATGTCGAGAACTGGGGTTACGCCGATTTGGGAAATCCGCACTGTACGGATTCCGCCACCTCTCAGCGCCAAACACACGGCATGTAAACGTTCTCCGAGTTCTTTGGCGTGCACCCGGGCAATCACATCAAAATCGGAGGTTCCGGGCAGGGTTCCTGACTCAAGCGGAGCCAACCACGGTTCCACCAGCAATACATCGACCACACTGCCGAATCTGCGACCAAGTTGGGCTGCGTGTTCGGTTATTCCGTGGCTTAAAACCTCGGTTATGTCTCGTAGGGCACCGGAATCCGTTACTGCCCGGTGCCCGTTGGGCAACTCTACCGCTGTGGCTAATGCCCACGGGCCGAGCACTTCAAGTTGCACCGGAGCAGTTGAGGCAGACCACTGCTCTTCCACCATGTCACCGTCGCGTTGAACTTGATCCCACAGCCTGCGGGTGAATAGTTGTGGCCGGGCGCTTAATCGCCAGCTGCGCGGCCCAGGTTCAACTGGTAGCTGAGGAATAAGCGCACATGTGGTGCCGACCAAATCTCCGCCTAACCCGCGGTGAGGTAGTCTTGGAAAAGTTCGCAAGCTGCCGGTTTCACTGGTGATAACATCTGCGGCTGCAACAAGGTCGGTAGCTAAGCGTCCCGGCATCGGGCCGAGGTTATACGCAACGACAGTCATGGCTATTGCGTTTCAGGTTCCGCAGCCAACGCTGTAGTCGATACCGTGCCGCAAATAGTGCCGGAACCTAAAACTATGTCTCCTTCTTCATCGGGCAGATACAAAACTGCCGCTTGGCCTCGAGCCACACCGGAGAGTGGCTTTTCTAGCCGCAGTGTCATCTGGTCGGTACCTGTATTTACCTCGGCACGGCATGGAACTACGGAGCCGTGGGCTCGTACCTGAACCTCGCAGTCAAAGTTTCCGCTGCGCATTAGTGGGTGCAGGTATTTCAACCGATCAGCGTTGATGATCCCTACTGCTAGATCATCACGTGATCCCACGGTCACGGTTCCGGTCTCAGCGTCAATATCAGTGACGTATCGAGGCTTTCCATCTGCTGCGGGCTGCTTAATATCAAGGCCTTTGCGTTGACCAATGGTGAAATTCCAGGCACCATCGTGTTCTTTTAAGGTATTGCCTGCGGTATCGACGATGACGCCGCGACGAATCCCGATCCGGTTGCCTAAAAATACTTGGGTATTGCCATCTGGGATGAAACAAATATCGTAAGAATCTGGTTTGCTGGCCACCGAGAAGCCTAAGTTGGCGGCTTCCTTGCGGATATCTGGTTTGAGAGTATCGCCTACCGGGAACATGCAGTGGGCGATTTCGTGGCTGCCTAAAACTCCTAGCACATAGGATTGGTCTTTTTCCGGGTCTATTCCCCGCCTAAGGTAACCGTCCCCACCGTCGACTGGCTGAGTTAATCGTGCGTAATGTCCAGTGACCACAGCATCGAAGCCAAGGGCAATACCTCGCTCCAAAAGTGCGGCGAATTTGATTTTCTCATTGCACCGCAAACACGGGTTCGGGGTTTCGCCGCGTTCGTAGGACTCTACGAAATCGTCGATGACGTCGGCTTTGAATCGGTCGGAGAAATCCCACACGTAAAACGGAATGCCAAGTTTGTCGCAGACCCGGCGCGCATCGGCGGAATCTTCCAGGGAACAACACCCCCTGGAAGATTCCCGGACGGCTTGGGGGTCCTGGCTTAAGGCAAGATGAACGCCGACGACGTCGTGTCCAGCTTTAACTGCGCGGGCCGCAGCTACTGCTGAATCTACGCCACCGCTCATGGCTGCGAGCACTCGCATGAGTTCTCCTTTTCTGGTTATCTGTTTTTGTTGATGTGGGAACTGTTGTTTCATTATTTGCGATAACTGTCCGGTTTTGCAATTGCGGTTTACGGTTAGCTGTGGTGGTGGCTGAGGCACTACCATGGGCGACCATGGGCAGAAAGCGTGGTAAGCAGCAACATTCGGCGTCGAAAAGCAGGCGGGAGACTACCGGCACGCAACCTTGTGCGGGAATATATGAAACATCCACCGGGACAGTGGAACTGCGGCCGGATGCTTATCGATCAGGCGCGTGGGAAATTTTGGTTAATGGGGTGCCGTCTAGTCATATTTCGGATAATCCGGCCCAGTTGGACTATGAGTACATGCGTTGGATTTCGATCGGTGTTTCTGCATTCATTGACAATAATCTTGATCCAGACCGGTTGCGGATTACTCATCTGGGCGGAGGTGCGTGCACGTTGGCGTGGCATTTTGCCGATCGCTACCCAAGCTCGCGCAATACTGTGGTTGAGATCGATGCAAAGCTTGCGACGTTAGTGCGTGACTGGTTTCCGATTCCAGCCGCACCTCGGGTGAAAATTCGGGTAGGCGATGCCCGCACAGTACTAGAATCGGTGCAGCCAAACAGCCGGGATGTGATCATTCGAGATGTGTTTTCCGGCGCGATAACTCCCCATAGTTTAACGACGATTCAGTTCGCTCGTATGGCTGCGCGAGCATTAGCAGCAAATGGGTTATATGTGGCAAATTGTGGTGATCATAAGGAGCTAACTGTTGCCCGGTCGGAATTAATGACATTGGCTAAGGTTTTTCCGCATGTCGCCGCAATCGCGGATCCGCCAATGTTTAAAGGACGTCGCTACGGCAACATCATTTTGCTAGCCTCCACATTACCGCTTCCCACCAGTGGTGATGCTATGGCAGCGGCTTTGACCCGGCAGCTGCTAGGCGGAGCGGTGCCTGCCCAGTATAAGGACGAGGCTGAGGTTCGGGAGTTTATGCAAGGTGGAACTGTGCTTGTCGACGTTTAACTGTGGCTGTAGCCAGAGCACGAATTATTTTTAAAGCAGCGTAATCTTTCCTCCCTGTTTGACGATAGGTTGTGTAGAACTTTGGTAGTGTCTTTAGACTGATTAGAAAAATTTTCTCATCGGAAAGGAATCCCATGCGGAAACTGGCTCTTGGCGCAGCACTTACAGCGTGCATCGCGATAGCTGCAGGAACTGTGCCAGTGGTTTCGGCGCAAGAATCCACCGCCCCTTCGGTGGTTACGCCGGTGCAGGACGCAACAAAAGATGCAGATGCTGGCACGCAACCGGCACCAGAATCAGATGAAAACAGCGGATCAGGGCTTTCTGAGGATGGGTTGTCCTCGGGTAATAAACCAGGTGACGCGATTGATCCTGATACCCCAACCGCTGACGCCACGGTCGAAAACACCCCGCTTGCTGATCGGATGCGTGCCGCTGCGGCATCCGCCCAACCATCGGTGATTACCGCAAACCCTCCAGCACCTATAGTCCACGAGTTCAACGATGAAAAGTGGCGGGATAAGATCAAATACTATTCAGGCGCCATCGACAACCAAGGGCGCCCGCGGGTAATGGAGTTTGCGGCTACTTCCCCTTCGATGAATAACCGCACGATTCCGTTGGCAGTTATTCGTGCAAAAGAACCGAATCGTCCGATCCTATATCTGCTTAACGGCGCAGGTGGCGGCGAGCAGTCGACCACCTGGCTCAGCTATAACGAGACGATCAATTTCTACCTTGATAAAAATATCAATGTGGTCATTCCGATGCGCGGTGCATTCTCCTATTACGTCGACTGGGCTGAGGACGTCGACGGTACGGAATATATAAAGGGACCACAGCGTTGGGAAACGTTTCTCACCCAGGAACTTCCAAAACCGTTAGAAAGCCATGATCTCATTCAGGCAAACGACAAGCGCGGCATTGCTGGTCTGTCTATGTCGGCAACATCATCTCTGCTGTTAGCCGCCCGCAACCCAGGTTTCTACAACGCCGTCGGGTCGTTCTCAGGGTGTGCAGCAACATCCAAGACCTTGCCATCGCTGTTTACCAAGTTCACCCTCGACCGGGATGGAATTAGCCCACAAAACGTATTCGGCCCCAAAGGCAGCCAACGCGCCATTGAACACGACGCCCTCATTCAGGCGGAGGGTCTGCGTGGTTCCCAGATCTATGTCTCCAACGGTTCCGGTCTAA
Source organism: Corynebacterium mustelae (assembly GCF_001020985.1). Classification (NCBI taxonomy): domain Bacteria; kingdom Bacillati; phylum Actinomycetota; class Actinomycetes; order Mycobacteriales; family Corynebacteriaceae; genus Corynebacterium; species Corynebacterium mustelae. The sequence goes on along the minus strand of NZ_CP011542.1, from coordinate 1,367,751 downwards.
TCTCCGACCGAGAGACGCTCAATGGTCTGATTAAAAACGAGGCAGAAGAGGCATCATTGGCTGCGTTTACCACTTCCTCAGACATCGCGGTAGTCGGTGGGCTAATTGAGGCTGGCACCAATGCCTGCACCCACGATCTTCGGGTGAAATTAAACCGGCTAGATATTCCAGCAGACTTCAAGTTCCGAAACGTTGGCGTCCATACCTGGTACTACTGGGTTAACGACATGAAGGATTCCTGGCCGACCTTTGCCCGTGGTTTCGGCATAGAAGGAGAATCAGACTAAAACCCAATAACCACACAAGAAGCCGCTGTGACGAGAAATAGTCACAGCGGCCTTTTTAGTACGAATTAAAGCCATTGCGCAACTGACTTACGATGCGTCAACGCCGAATCCTGCGATTGGACATGACAAACCGCCAGCTATCCGGATGATCGGTGCCGACTCATTATTCCAACTCGACTTATTCATCTCCTATGCCACGAAAATCAAACACTGAACCACGAATGAGTCGAGTTGGGTGTCGGGCCAGCATACTTGACCGCACCTGAGCACCAGATTTGGGGTGAGAAAACCTAAGTTAGGTAAACAAAACACTCGCCCAGCCGGTGTCCTGAAATGAAAACTCCACGACTGGGTGTTTTCCAGCACATTTTTTGCGGAAAATTAGAGAATCGAGCAGCACAAATCCGCACCAACACGGCACACCGTTGCAGGCGGGCTAAGAGCCACTCGACCTATTCGTGGTGTAAAGATCCGTTCCCTAGCTGAGGAGAAAAATAAGTCGAGTTCGGGGTGAGTCTAGCGGACCGACCATGCAAAAAGGCCGCTGTGATGAGAAATAATCACAGCGGCCTTTTTAGGAAATTATGCCATGCCCGCACGTTTGGCTTGCGCGATGACCTTTGGCAACTTGTCGATGAGATAGTTGACGTCTTCCTCAGTGGTGGTATACCCCATACTGAGTCGAAGCGTGCCACGCGCAAGGCTTTCCGAAAGCCCCTGGGCAAGCAAAACCCGTGAAGCACGGTTAACACCATTGGCACAGGCCGAACCCGTACTGGCGGCGATGCCATGGGAATCCAACAACATAATCAGACTGTCGCCTTCAGCACCTGGAATACTGATATTGACGTGAGTAGAAAGCGAATGCTGCGGGGTATTAAGCTGCACATCCGGAACCGCTGCCTGGATGGCGTCGATAAGCAAGCACTTAAACTCACGAAGTCGCCGCTGTTGGCTATCCATCTCATCACAAGCTTCCTGCAACGCGGCAGCGAGCCCCGCTGCACCAGCCACATCGACAGTACCGGAACGAATACCACGCTCCTGTCCACCGCCATGAAACAAAGGCTCCGGGGCAGGCGAACGCTTAGCTATCAAGATTCCCGCCCCACGCGGACCACCGAATTTATGTCCGCTGCCAGCCAAGGTAGTGGCATTAAGCTCACTAAACTTAATCGGAAGTTTTCCTAAAACCTGAACCGCATCAATATGAAACGGTGTCCCAGTACGAGCTAACTTCTCACCAAACTGCGCAACGTCTTGAATCGCACCAGTTTCATTATTAGCCCACATACACGTAGCGACCGCAGCTGGTTCAGAGAAAACATCCGCAGGGTCATAGACGAAACCTGAAGAATCCGCTGGTAACAACTCAAGGTTGGCACCTAAAGTTTCGAGATACCTCACAGTATCAAACACCGCAGAATGCTCAATAGCGGTGCTAATCACCCGTGACGACACATCACTGCGTGCCCGCCACAAACCCTTAAGCGCAATATTGTCTGCTTCCGTACCTGAAGCAGTAAATATCACTTCGATAGGCTCACAGCCAACAAGCGCAGCGACCTGTTCCCTAGCATCCTCAAGCACGCTACGCGCCCGCCTGCCCAATTGATATTGACCAGCCGGGTTGAATTCATAACTCGCCTTACACCACGCCTCCCGGGCTGACTCCCGCATGACAGTAGTCGCAGCGTGATCGAAGTATCGCATCAGTATCTCTCCCAGCCCAACAACATTCCGGTTAAGCGCGCCGCCTAGCTATTTCGGCAACCACTTCTGGCACTATCTCATGTAGATCACCAACGACACCTAAGTCTGCGATCTGGAAAAACGGTGCGTCTTCATCGTTATTGACCACAATGATCTTATTTGCTGTTTGCATGCCGGACGTATGCTGAATCGCACCGGAAACCCCCAATCCGATATACACATCAGGAGAAACAGTCACACCCGTTTGCCCCACCTGGAACTGTGGCGGATACCAACCCAAATCAACCACATCACGGGTGGCACCAACCGCACCCCCAAGCGCGTCGGCAAGCGGCTCTACAACGGTGTGGAAATTATCTTCAGACTCCACTCCCCGACCACCAGCCACAACGACCTTAGCAGCGGTTAACTCCGGCCGATCGCCTTTAGCGGCTGGAACAAAATTGGTAACCTTGACATCCTTAACCGTGGCGGCAGGAAGAGCGAAGCTGGAAAACGTCCCCGCCCCAGCCGCATTATCAGTCGCGGTAATTGCACCAGGCCGAACAGTATAAATCGGACTGGAACCACCAACCGCTGCGGTCACCTCAATGGAATCACCAAAAATACTCATAGCCGCAGTTCTATCAGCATTAATGCCAACAACATCGCACAATACGCCCGAGGCCAGTCGGGCAGCTAACCGGCCAGCAATTTCATTGCCATGCGCTCCTGCATCCAACACAATCGGGGCAGGGGCACCTGCGGCTAACATACTTAACGCATCCACAGCTGGTAACACAATTCGCGAATCAAGATCCGCAGCTTCTGCTGCAACGATCGCGTCAGCCCCCATGGCACGCAATTGATCGTGAAGCTTGGTGTGCGCGCCGGGCGCGGAAACGATAACTGCCGTTACCGCACCGAAAACCTTGGCAGCGGTAATGAGATCCGCTGTAGCATCAAGAACCTGATCGCCGGAATACTCGACCAGAACATAAGAATTAGACATATATTATTCTCCTCACAATCGTTTCTGACCGGTCTGCGTTACAGCAGGTTCTCCGCCTCTAAGAAATCAACAATCTTCTGTGCAGCCGTCGCTGCGTCACCACGAATCACGTCACCCTGGCTTCGTGCTGGCCGCGCGTTCGCTGAGGTAACTGCGGTGGATGCGTGCCCCAAGCCAACCTGCTCCGGCGCCACCCCGATCTCGCTTAAACTAAGCGTGGTGATTTCTGCCTTCTTAGCAGCCATAATGCCCTTGAAATTAGGGAATCGAGGTTTATCTGCTTTATCTGTAACCGTCACAATGGCAGGAAGGGACGCCTCAATATCGTAATCACCATCATGAGTCTCCCGAACACCGCGCACAATTTCACCCGATAGTTGCACCGACTTGCAAGATGTTAATGCTGGTTGATTCCGGTACTCCGCAAGGATTCCTGGCAAAGCCCCCATAGCACCATCCGAGGAGGCATTACCCGCTACAACAAGCGCCACATCGGGAACCTGGTTAATGGCATTAGTCAATGCCCAAGCCGTTCCAATAACATCCGATCCGGCTAGCGCTGGATCCGCCAGCAAGACCGCTCGATCCGCCCCCATAGCCAAGGCTTTTCGTAGTGCTTCTTCTGACCCGCTCGGGCCAGCCGATAACGCAACAACTTCGTAACCAGCATCAGGATTATTCTCACGCAACCGGAGGGCCTGTTCAACGGCAAATTCGTTGATTTCATCAAGCACGTTATCCACCCCCTCCCGGTTCAGGGTGAAGTCCGAATCCAGCGTCCGAACTGACCAGGTATCTGGCACATTTTTCACCAACACCACAATCGCGGGCATGGTTTGTCACTCACCTTTCGTAATTTTTCATTCGTCGCCATCGGTTTGCCACTGCAGTTATGTCAACCCGGCTACTTTTGCACTTTCACAGTCTAAGAACCCATCATTACACTACAGGCGGTATCTGCCTTCAGTAGCTGTCAATGTAACGGATATCATCACTGATTGTTTCCCGTTTTATTCACCAGATACGCCACTTAGCAGTGGTACGACGAAAACTACCAAGGGACAGTGTAGCCTAATAAAAAACCCTTAAACCAGCACAGCCTATATCCACCGTGCTGAAAAACCTACGGTCAGGCCCACTGCCTGGCCTTGCACACTAAAGCCACCCCTGCACTTCCGATTCGGGTCAGAACAACGGCAAGCTTCGTACTTCCTGTAAGTTTTAGTTTCTTGCGTAGTACGTCTGGATCAATATCAAGTCCTCGCACCAGAATTTCCACGGATCCGCAATCATAAGAGCGCAAAACGGATTTTAATTTTTTAAGCGACACCGTTTCAATGTATTCAAAGCCGCTAGCGCCAGCAGGAATTTTATCACCGGTCAGATACGCGATGCGTTCGTCAAGCATCCATAAAGCTTCTCGGTTAGCGTAATGGCGAACCAAACCGGCCCGCACAATCGCGCCGTCCGGGTCGATAATAAATCTTCCTGGTGGGGAAACCTCAACGTCATCAGGGTGAGTGTTGTCAATCACATTGTTTTCCGCAGCGCCGTCTCGGATAATAACGGCCTCGCGCCGGACACCAAGACCAAGGCCCGGAGTATATAAACATGCTTCTTTCACACCACCGTTGAGACTAACCACGCTGACCAATCCATCCCAAGAACTAAAATCCAAACCAGGTGCACATTTAATTGCCAGTTCCGGATACCGATAGGCAGAAATAACTGATGAAAGTGGTGGGATTAGATCTTCCGGTTTCGCAATTCGACGGCCACCCGATCGCCGCGCCGGATCAGCGATAACCACTCCTGCCGCGTCCGCCACACCTGGTTTAAGAGCATCAGATGCCACAATCCCACACCAGCCAAGCTGTTCAATGGCAACACGTTTTTCCACAATCTCCTGGTTGTACTTCGCCATTTTCAGCCGGGAAAAGTCAATATCACTGCCAAGATAGTCCATACCATAGGAACGGATTGCCGCACCTTCAGTGCCTATCGAACAGGTGACATCATGGATAAGCGCATCCTGCATGACCGCATGAATGCGTTCAGCCCGTATGTCTGCCACCAATAGGGGCGTTGCTTGCTGAGCTGATTCATTACACACCAACCAATCAGCTGGAAGTTTCCCCGAGCTTTTGGTACGTGCAGTGGCCAATTCCATCACAGCGCGACCAAATTCCCCATACTGCTGCCGAAAAAATTCTGCATCAGCTACGGAGTTTTCTTTAGTCAAGCACCGCTGAGCAAGGGAAGTTGCGATGTCACTAGCGTGCGCGCGCAGGAAATCCACTTCAGTGGGTGTGAAACTCATGGTGCCGGCTACCGCTTTCTTGTACGCAATTATTGAGGGGCAGTTGTCGTGGTGCAAAACTTATAGGTTTTAGAAATAAACCTGCCTAAGCGGACCCTTAACATGATAATGAGGTTTCCCGCCAGGAGAACTACCTCGATTTTATTACACCAGGGTTTCCGGGGTCGAAAACGTCATTATGTTTCGCTTTTCCTGTTTTTTGCTTTTCGACGTTTGTTGGCTGTGTGGTTGGTGAGGATTCTGGTGATGTCGGTGAGGAAAGTACTGGTCAGTTCATCAGGGTGGTAGCGGATGATGATATACCCCTGATTTTGGATGCGTTTCTCCCGAACCCGTTCGTTGATCAGCGCATGAGGGTTGTTTCTGGTTTTACACCTTCCATCAATCTCCACCCCTAAGAACTTATTGATCACCATATCAATCCGGTACGTCGTGCCCCCACACCGTACCGGCACTTGAGTCTCGATAGATTCCACACAGTCAAGATCCGCATACTCAACCATCAACCGGGCTTTGGTCTCATATAAACTCTCACTATTTTCCCGGGTGGCGGCCACCAACCGTAACGCACGAGGCTTACCGTGGAGTGCGGGCATGCGCATAAGCTCCCGTGTGATCTGGGTTTTCGATGCCCGTTTCAGATAAAACGCCGCCTCAATAAACGACACCGCCATCTCCTCTGATTCCAGCACCACAAGATCGAGAAACGTCCGGGCGATACTCGTTACCCGAACCCCATGTTCATACACAATGTCACATTCCGGTAATACCCGGGCGGTATAAGTCACGTGAGCACCCCACTGATAACGCGCCGATGGTTTCATTTTTCCCGGCAACGTCAGATAGATGGTTTTCAGGTTGCTGGTATTACCCAGAAACGGGATCCCTAACACACACGCAGCCGCCGTCCCCGTCAACACCGCACTACGCGCCGACATAATCGTGGCATAACACCGCACAATATTACGCACACTCGGAAACAACCGAACATACCGATCATGCGCCATACCCCAGGTAGGACACAACCGAACACACCCAGAGGTGTTCTGCCCACCACGTCGCAGATACACAAGCTCCCCAACCAACACACCCAGAAGACAAAGCCCCTGCATAACCTCATAACGAGTAGGAGTATTGGTGGCGATATGGTTCATGCCTGTGATCCTGACACACCCCGCACCCTACTAGTGCATAAACCTTAAAAACCGCCCCAGGCCTGTGGATAACCCACCCACATGGTGACACCAGTCACATAAAACCCGGGGGATGTGCGGGGGTACCTGTGGATAACCCACCCCACCACGCCGTCTTCCACACCCCACCCCTTAGCCTTAAAACCCCCAACTCGACTAATTCATCACCACATCAACCCACACCACCAATACCACCCACAAAGGTCGAACCGACACACCCCAAGCCCCAAGCGTGAAACTTCAGTGCCGCTTTCCTATCCGATCACCCCGAGTCTGCATGGCTACAAAACACCGCCCAAAACCCAGCAACTCGACCAAAATCATTCACATAGCACCCAGCCCCCACCCCCCACGCAGAATCAGTCGAGCTCACCCACCACAACAAACAAAACCACAAACTTGACCCACAAAAGTCGAGCCCCAACCCCAAACCACACGAAAAACCAAAATTCCTTAAATTTCAGCGATCGCGGATAGAAAACCTCAAAGCTGCCCTACAGCGCCGTATTCAAAAGCGCCGGGGTGGGGTGAAGTTGAAAAATTCAGCGTAGCGAGGATCCCCCACCGGATCACCAATGATAGGTTCCATTGTTGGGTTCTCGATGGTTTTCATTAGTGACGATACCGAATCGTGTTCACTCAGCAGCAGCATATGTGCCCAAGTTGGAATGACTAGCTGGAGTAACCCGGCGCGCCAGCCATCGAGAATCAGCGATGGCGAGAACCACCCGGTGGAGGCAGCTTCGCGAGTTTGCCCATCAGGTTCTTGACCGAAGGGTGGCACCGCTACAAAGGAGAACATGTCGAATTGGTGTTTATCAGTTTGCGGGCTCACCCACCTGGAGCAGGGACGCAACAAGTCCGTTCGCACCATTAGTTCATTACGTTCTAGTACTTGGGAAAATGATAACCGATGGGACTCAAGGGCCAGCCGTTGTGCGTGAAAGGGGGTAGCGTCGGTGATAAGACGGCCGTCTTCATAGGATGCAAGTAAGGTGCCGGATTCTTCGAATAATTCTCGGCAGGCTGCCATGACGAGAGCGCGTGCTCTAGATCTGTCTGTATGTAGTCGGCGTGCCCATTCATCTAGGTCTGGGCCGTGCCAGGTGGCATCGATAGTTTGAGCGTTGGAGTTTGGTGTGGCACCAATGGCAGGCGGGGTGATATCAAGTTCGAAGTCTCGTGGGTCTACCCCACCGCCGGGAAAAACAGTGGCGTTGGGGAAGGTGGGCATAGAGGACACGCGCTCTTGTACATATACTTCTATTCCGGTGCCACCGTCGCGTACCAGAACGACCGTGACAGCCAGCTTTGCACCGCCATAGCCTTCCACTTTTGCTGCCACGGTAGTCTCGTCACCTCCAGTTGCTATGACCGAGAGCAACAAACATATGTCAGCTGCAGGCGGTCAGTTTCCTCAACACAGCATACCCAAGGCTCACGTGGGGTGCTTTTCGACGTCACCAGGTGTCAGACACTGAGTGTGTTATTTCTTACGATGAACTCCACCGGTGCGTAGTCTGCGGGCGAAGAAACGGCCGTCGATCTTGTCTACTTGAATCGCTTGATGGAACGTGCGGGTGAGATTGTCCGAAGTTAAGACGTCATCAATGAGCCCTTGGGCGATTACTTCGCCTTCGTCAAGTAGCATCGCGTGGGTGAAACCGTAGGGAATTTCTTCTACGTGGTGGGTTATCATCACGATTGCTGGAGCGTCCGGGTCGAGCGCCAGTTGACCTAGGTAACCGACTAGATCTTCTCGTCCACCTAGGTCCATGCCGGCACTGGGTTCGTCGAGAAGCAAAAGCTCCGGGTTGGACATCAAGGCCCTGGCTACGAGCACACGTTTGCGTTCACCTTCGCTGAGTGTTCCCCATGTACGATCTGCCAAGTGCATTGCACCGACTTGTTCCAAAATGTCGTTAGCCCGATCCAGATCCAGCGATTCGTATTCTTCTCGCCAGCGCCCTAGAATGGCGTAGCCAGCTGAGACAACAAGGTCTTCGATCTTTTCTCCATCTGGTATGCGATTGCCTAAGGCTGATGAGGATACCCCGATCATCGATCGCAGATCCCGCATATCGGTCTTGCCGACTCGCTCCCCCATGATCCATGCTTTTCCACCAGACGGAAACTCCTCTGCCCCGGCCAATCGAACTAGGGTGGTTTTACCCGCGCCATTTGGCCCGATAATCACCCACCGTTCATCCAGCTCAACTTTCCAGGTCACCGGTGCCAACAAGGTACGCCCGTCACGAACGAACGTGACGTCTTCAAAATCGATGAGGGTATCAGGATCACGCTGGTTATCACCAGAAACGGGGGGAAGCATCGCACTACTCATAGGTTCCATAATTACCCCAATTTACCTGCTGCGGTTAATCGGACACAGGGAAATCACCCCAGCAGCAAAGTAGCACGTTAACAGCCCACCCCCGTGCTCAATGTCGTTATGTCGCATACCGTAGTAGCAGGATAACCAACACCGCACTTTTCAATGTAATTAGCTATCCCCCTGCCACGAATAAAACCGAAATTGGTGCAGTAATGCGGGTATAAGAGCATACTGGAACCATAGAGGATACGTTACGACGCAGACGTCGACCCGACGGGAGGTTACGACACCTGTGTTCACCCGGATAGAAAGAGAAACAGCAGTGACTGGAAGACTCGCCATCGAAGATGTTCGCCCCCAAATCTCCGGCCGCCTGTACCCATCAAAAGCAGTTGTTGGCGAACTGATCCCCATTAGCGCCCAGGTGTGGCGCGAAGGACATGACGCCATCGCCGCAACGCTGACCATCAATGGGCCTAAGAACTCCCAGATTGCAGCCTATCCTTTAAGAATCACCATGCACCAGGACGTGGATAACCAAGATCTAGTGCATGCGTTTTTCGTCCCCGATGTTCCCGGCACGTGGACATTCCATGTCGATGCGTGGAGCGATCCTATGCAGACCTGGCGAAATGCGGTTACTAAGAAAATCGAAGCTGGCCAATCCGAAGAGGAGTTGGCAAACGATCTTGAACATGGCGCATCCCTCTTTGAAAAAGCCGCCGCCCAAGTTACCGACGAAATTCAACAGCAAGCACTCCTCGCGGTGGCAGAAGAGCTGCGCAGTGACGCGCCATTAAGAACTCGTGTTGCTCCTGGGCTATCAGTCGAAGTGTTAGAAATCCTCTCCGAACACCCGCTGCGCGAATTGTTGACCAACGGGTTGGAACACACCGTCCACGTCGAGCGTCGAGAAGCATTGGTTAACTCCTGGTACGAACTATTCCCCCGCTCTACCGGAGGCTGGGATGACCGTGGCCTTCCCACTCATGGCACCTTTGCCACAACAGCCGCCGCGCTTGACCGGGTAGCACGTATGGGATTCGATACTGTCTATTTCCCGCCAATTCACCCTATCGGCGAAATCAACCGCAAAGGCCGTAATAATACTCTCACCCCCACACCTGAGGATGTTGGTTCTCCCTGGGCAATCGGATCCCGCGCTGGTGGGCACGACACGGTACACCCTGATCTTGGTACGATCGACGACTTTGTTAAGCTTCTCGATCGTGCCAAAGACCTCAATCTTGAGATCGCCCTTGACCTAGCGCTTCAGGCCGCACCGGATCATCCGTGGGCCAAAGAACACACCGAATTTTTCACTGTGCTTGCTGATGGCACCATAGCCTATGCAGAAAACCCGCCGAAGAAATACCAAGACATCTACCCGCTTAATTTCGACAATGACCCCCAAACCATCTACGCCGAAATTTATCGGATAGTCATGTTCTGGGTTGAACTTGGGGTAACCACATTCCGGGTAGACAACCCACATACCAAACCCACAAATTTCTGGAATTGGCTGATCACTAAAGTTCATCAAACTCACCCCGAAGTGATCTTCCTCGCCGAAGCATTCACCCGACCCGCCCGGCTATATGGACTTGCCAAAGTTGGGTTCTCACAGTCCTATACGTATTTCACCTGGAAAACTACCAAAGATGAGTTGCGGGACTTTGCTTTGGAGATTGCAGGCATGGCGGATGTCTGCCGCCCAAATCTCTTCGTCAATACTCCCGACATTCTGCATGAGTCACTACAATATGGCGGCCGCGCCATGTTCGCTATTCGTGCCGCTCTAGCCGCTACCCTTTCACCAATCTGGGGAGTGTATTCCGGGTACGAGCTATACGAACATCAAGCCGTTGCACCTGGTAGTGAGGAATACCTCGATTCCGAGAAATACGAATTGCGGCCCCGGGACTTCGAGGCGGCAGTTAAAAGCGGCGACTCGCTTGAACCCTATATCACGTTGCTCAATACCATTCGCCGGGATAAGCCAGCTCTGCAGCAGTTACGTCAAATCCAATTCCATCACACGGCTAATGATCAAATTTTGGCGTATTCCAAGGTCGATCCTGTTACTGGCGATGCAGTGTTAGTGGTTATCAACCTCGATCCGAACCATGCGCAAGAAACTACCGTTGAATTAAACATGGCTGCGGTTGGACAGGAGTATGGTGCTCAGTTTGTTGCGCGTGATCTGATCACCAATCAAGACTTCAATTGGTCGGAAAAAACATTCGTCCGGCTAGATCCGAATAAGGACGTGGCACATATTCTGACGCTTCCTCAAGTTGTCGGTGAGGCATTGGCAAAGATTAGGGAGCGCGAGGTCCGCGATTACCGGGCTTAAGAAGCATCACTTCATAACACAGCAACGCCGTAAACCAACATAAACGTCTTATATGTCACACCGTGGGGCGTCGACAAGCGTAAACGCCCTAAGGTCGATGTATATGTATTCGTCCACTACCGTCCACTCCGGTAGCGTGAGATGTGAGAAATATCGGTGTATTTCACACCACAAACGCCGCCGGATGGTTACCAAATAAAAGTCTAAGGAAACTTCAGTTATGTCCAGCTCATCAGAATCACTGCGTATCAACAATCACGACCGCACGCTGCTGACCCACTGCCGCCACCACGACCCACATTCTGTTTACGGGTGGCACCCACTTGACAATGGTGACGCAGTATTGCGCACTCGCCAGATTGGTGCCAAAAAAGTCGAATTGGTAACCAAATGCGGCAAAACCCGCGAAATGGAGCCGTTGGGTGATGATATTTTTGGGCTATACATCAAAAAAGGCGGCTCCGGAGGCGGGTACGGTCTTCGCATCACCTGGGACAACGATGCTGTCACTGATACATTTGACCCCTATTTCTTCCTGCCTACTCTCGGCGAACTCGACATCCATTTGATCCGAGAAGGCCGCCACGAACGTTTATGGGAGGTACTCGGCGCTCATGTTCGCGAAATCGAGACCGAAAACTTCGGCCCGGTTTCCGGAACAAGTTTTGCAGTCTGGGCACCAAACGCAGCAGGCGTGGCCGTCATTGGTGACTTTTGCGGCTGGAATCCTAATCAATATCCAATGCGCAGCCTCGGCGAATCCGGGGTCTGGGAAATCTTCATACCGGGTGTGGGCGATGGGGATGTGTACAAATTCGCCATCCACACCCAGGAAGGATGGCGCTTAGACAAAGCCGACCCGATGGCTCGTCGGACCGAGGAACCGCCGCGCACTGGCTCCATCGTCACCACCTCCACCTACGAATGGAACGACGACCAGTGGCTAGCCACCCGGGCAGAGACTGACCATTTGAGCACCCCTATCAGCATCTATGAGGTGCATTTGGGTTCCTGGCGGCAAGGTTTAGGCTACAAAGAGCTGTCCACTGAATTAGTCGCATACGTGAAAGAGATGGGATACACCCACGTGGAGTTCATGCCGATCGCAGAGCACCCGTTTGGTGGATCGTGGGGCTATCAGGTGTCAGGTTACTACGCCCCCACAGCTAGGTGGGGCAGCCCCGACGAACTACGTCAGCTAATTGACGCTTTCCATGCTGAAGGCATCGGCGTCATCATGGACTGGGTACCCGCGCACTTCCCCAAAGATGATTTCGCTCTGGGACGCTTCGACGGCCAAGCCGTATACGAACACCCTGATTGGCGGCGCGGCGAGCAGATGGATTGGGGCACTTACGTCTTTGATTTCGGCCGTAACGAAGTGCGCAATTTCCTCGTGGCGAACGCATTGTACTGGCTGGAAGAATTCCACATTGACGGACTTCGGGTGGATGCAGTCGCATCCATGCTGTATCTGGATTATTCCCGTAAAGAAGGCGAATGGTTACCAAACCAATACGGTGGCCGCGAGAACCTAGAGGCTGTGCAATTCCTCCAAGAGATGAACGCCACGGTGCACAAACTGCATCAGGGTGTGCTCACCATCGCCGAAGAATCTACCTCATGGCCGGGTGTTACCAGCCCTACCGATTTCAACGGTTTAGGCTTCAACTTGAAGTGGAACATGGGGTGGATGAATGACACACTCGTGTATTTCTCCAAAGACCCAATCCACCGCTGCTACCATCACAACGACATCACGTTCTCCATGGTTTATGCCTATTCCGAGAACTATTGCCTGCCGTTTAGCCACGACGAAGTTGTCCACGGCAAGGGCTCGTTGTGGGATCGCATGCCTGGCGACGCTTGGAATAAGGCCGCTGGCCTGCGTGCCCTCTACGCCTACATGTATGCTCATCCTGGCAAGAAGCTGCTCTTCCAGGGGCAGGAATTTGGTCAGGTCATGGAGTGGAGCGAAGCCCGCAGCATTGATTGGGACGATATGGTCGGCTGGGAAGGCGAATACCATGTTGGAATCTCTCAGTTAGTCAAAGACCTCAACGAGCTGTATGCCCAGTCACCTGCGCTTTACACCATTGACAACAATCCTGAGGGCTTCAGCTGGACTAAGTCCGACGATGCGCAAAACAATATTTTGTCGTTTGTACGTTACGGAAGCGACGGTTCCAAGATGCTTTGCGTCTTTAACTTCGGTGGATCAAGCCATCCGAATTACAAATTTGGTGTCCCGGAGTCAGGCATGTGGAAGTGCATTCTCAACACCGACGCAGGAGTCTACGAAGGCGCAAACAACCTTTTAGAGCAAGAGGTTGCCGCGTGGGATACCGGTTGGGATGGCTACGAGCATTCAATCACACTCCATATCCCCGCTATGAGCGCCCAATTCTACCGTTGGGAGAGCTAATAGCCGACTAAAGGCCTGCAGCCGTTGTATGCGGTTGCAGGCCTTTTGCTTTTCGACGCCAAAAAGCGGTGGTGACGATACCATCACCACCGCAGTTAGCAGCCAGCCCCAGCCCAGTACGCAATCCCCAACTCGACCTTTTCGCCTCCTGGGTCGCGAAACCGGTCACAGAACCACAAAAGGTCGAGTTGCCACTAGGAAACGCACCAATTACCCGCCACGTGGCAGTTGTGAATTACTCATACTCACTAATGTGTCCGTAAATCAGATGAGAAAAGACCGACAACCGTGGTAATCGGATGTCGGTCTTTTGCTTTTCGACGCCAAAAGCGGCGGTGACGATACCGACACCACCGCTTTCAGAAGATGTTACTTCTTAGGGATAGCCTTCGGGTTTGGCTGAGCAGGAGCAACTGGTTCTTGGCCTTGTGGCGGAACTGGTGCGCCTGGGATCACGCGCTTAATCACGTTGTAGATGACATAGACCATACCCGCAAGAATCGGCACTACGAGTGCTATCCACCACAGGTTACGGTTCGAAGAACCTTCTGCAGCTGGCGGCTGAGTTGGTGGAGTCGTAGGTGTCGTCGACTCAGGAGTCGTAGGTGTGGTCGACTCAGGAGTCGTAGGTGTCGTGGACTCAGGAGTCGTAGGTGTTGTAGTTGGTGTTGGTGGAACAGTTGGCGGTACCGGCGGAGTGGTCGATGGTGTAGTTGAAGGTGAAGTACTTGGAGTTTCAGTAACTGCTGGCGAGTTCAACAAGCTGATCGCCACATTAGTTTCACCCTTGATAGCAAACCGTGCCTTCTTGCCATTGTCCAAAATCTCGACGTTGTCGGCTGGACTTGCCGAAGCAAATACAGGTTCTGCGAAGCTAACGCCCGGAATCTTGTCCAAGTTGATTTCTTCAAGAGTAACGATGGTACCCGCTGGCAGTTCCTTAGAACCTGAAACAGTGCCGTCAACAGCTACCTTGACTACCTCAGACTCGTTGATCTTACGGCCTGGGTTTGAATAGGTTGCTTTGACCTCAAACATGGTTCCAGCTGGAACGCTTAAACCAGGCGCCGCTTTCTTGGTCAGCTGGAAGCTGCCCTTGTGTACAATCACGCCGCTGATAGTTCCGGAAGAACGCTGGGTGCGGTAAATATGTTGATCAGATTTCTTGGCGAAGATACGAGACTCCACGTTGTTAGTGGTGATATTAGTATCGTCGCTACCAATTGGAGCAGGTTTGCCGGTTGCAGTCTGTGAATAATAGATCACCCGGTAGTAGTGATCAGCCTTCCAACCACCTTCTGGTTTTTCAATTTCAAACTTTAGTGACCGGTCAGCGTCAATCCGTGCATTACGCACGCGATCAGTAATGTCCTTGATCTGTGCATTAGGGGTATCTTCCTCCTGGATTACACAGAACTGGTCGTTGCTATCAGGTTGGCACTTATATTCCAATACCCGAAGCGACTCGCGTGCGCCCTTAACGGTTGGGTCGAAAAATGTGTGTTGGATTTCGCCACCAAGGGTGTCTTGGAAATCTATCGTGGCATCAGGCGCGATTGTGCCTGGGAAATTAATGGTCCAGCGGGCTTTTGTAAAGTCGTCCTCATACCAACCCTGCTTGTAAAACTCACGCCGCATCCGGAGGTTTGGTTCGATGATTCCCCGAGTGCCCGGCAGATCAATCTTGATCTTGATGCCAGCATTCAAAGTTGCCTCTACCTCATCGGTATTCTTTTCCTTCCGTGCTTGCACTTCTGTCGTAAGAGTTCCCTTGACGTTTTCCCGATCAACGAAGGTCTTGTCAAAGGTACAAGTAATCTGTCCCTGATCCGGATCGACCACACAGGTGCCGCCGCGGACTTTGTCTTTATCAACTAACGGGAAGTTTTCGGCCAAGTACACGTGGAATCCATCAGGATAGCGGACGGTGAATTTTTGGCCTTCTTTAACCCCAGTTGGGGCGCTCCATTCAATATTGAACTTGCCAAACTCCCACCGACGCAATTCGGGCACCTCAGTCCCGTGCTGCTGCGACTTCTCCACGGTCACCTTGTCGATGGTGATATTCGCGAAATTATCCTGTGCGGTAGCACGGGGAACCGTGAAACCCGCAAAAATAACAGCGATCGCGGACAGCAGTACCACTATCGCTTTTTCTAAGGATGCCCGTTGGAACATGCCCGGACTCCCTCCTTAATTGATTTCCTAGCTGATTTAAAAAGAAATTAATGCCTATTTAGGTTTAAGACTGGCATATTTCAGTTCTCATCCTAGAGTTCTATTCATCAGCTAAAAACACAGCAAAAATCTTTAATTTATCTTAAAAATTACACACCTTTCCTTATGAAACTTCAGCCAGCGAAAATGCAAACAACCAGCAAGAATAGCATAAATGAAGCGCACCATTGGCCACCTACCTTTGGGGGAAAATAATGTGCTTACTTAATTTTTACTAAAATTAATTAGGGTTTTTCACTTAGGAAATTCATATCTGGCCATATTTTTCAGCTCACAGAAACATCACCTGCGCCGCAGCGCTGTCAAAAAGCGATTTCTAACTGGAAAAATACCATGATTGTTAAATTTTTTTTCCCACATGCGAAATGAAGACTCGTCCTGAAATTAGCCTAAGCATTCAAGCCGGATTCACCCCAAAAGATGCCTCATTTAAAGAAAAGCTATCAATTAGGTCATATTTATATTTTTAACATCTACTTCCGTCGATATTTAATTGAGACCGCATTTTAATCCCGCAATCAAATATTTTAAAAGCAAAATATCTACGATTTGTTACATTGATTATCATCAATTGTAATGCGGTGGTATTCCGGCAACGTATCAAACCCAAAACCAACGTCACTAACTCGTGTCGTCCACGCTGCATTCACCACTGGGAACAGGAATGGTATAGCCGGAAGGTCCGCAACTATTAACTCATGCGCCTTGTTATACAACGCCATTGCTTCATCTTCAGACTGCGCTGCGTCGGCTTGTTTTAACAGGTCATCGACTTCTGCATTCGAGTACTTGGCATCATTTGACACCCCATCAGAAGCATAGTTATTTTCCAAATAGTTTCGAATTGACGGGAAATCAGCGCGCCAACCTGTGCGATAAACACCGTTAAACCGTACGTCATGATAGTCATAGCGGAATCGCGCATGATCCGAGCCGGGTTCGGGGAAAGCATTAATACCCAAATTATTTTTCAACTGTCGCGCAACTTCCGGTCCCCACGCGCGATTATCGCCAGAATCCCAGTTGTAATGCACTGGCACCTCGAAATCGAAGGGATTAATCAAATCTGCCTGAGCCCACAGTTCCCGGGCCCGCTCCGGATCGTAGCCTTCCACCCCGATCGACGCATCAACCCCAGGGATTCCTGGCGGTACAAATGAATATGCAGGCTCGAAAGTACCTTTCAATGTATCTTTCGCAATTTTTTCTCGATCAATACTCAAGGAAATCGCTTGACGACGCAGTTTGCCTTCGATTCCTTGAAAATGCGGCGTCTCCGAGTGAATGCTCAATTCTAAAACGGCAGCACCTGGCTTGGCGTAGAAGCCAAAATCTTTTCGCGCTTTTTCAATATCAGACCCATTGACGTTGTCGAAAACGTCAAGAGAACCACGCTGCAATTCTTCGAAGGGCAACTTCCGGCCTATGAAGAAATTCATCGTCACCCCGTCATTTACAGCTTTACGGGGGCCTTTGTATTCCGGATTCACGCGTAGCTTCAGCGCCTGGTTACGAACCCATGTTTCTACCACATAGGGGCCGCTACTTGTCGGCATCAGATTAAAAACCTGGTCTTCTTTCAACGCGGATTCAGGTTGAGCAGAAAACACCGGATGACTCAATTGCACTAAAAAGTCCGGGGTAGGCTTAGACAGCTCAATTTTGAAAGTTGTGTCGCTGGTTACCGTTAGCCCCCGCATAGATGGCGTTTTTTCAGAAAAACCTGCGATTGGCTGGAAAAATTCCGTGTTGAGTTCGTCCGTCGCGACAATAAAATTCCACGAATCCACGAAACTTCGGGCGGTGATGCGGGAGCCATCAGAAAATTTTAAACCTGGCTGTAATTCGACAAGGTACGTTGTTGGTGATGTTTTTTCGATCGATTTGGCCAAGTCCATGACAACGTTATTGTCGGAGTCTAAATGCACTAGACCGGATGAAATCATCTTCAAAATGCGGAAGCCCGCCGCGTCGCGGGTCATTCCTGGTGTCACCCGCACTTCAGGTTCTTCGCCGTTTACTTGAACGACACAAGGATTGATGTCCGGTTCAATCGCGGAGCAGGCAGTTAGTAATGATGCGCTTGTCGTGATGATGGTTAAAGCCGCCAAAGTTTGTATATAGTTACGCATAGTGCACCACGCTAGAACAGCGCGTTTGCCATTTGCGCGCGTGCATTTAGAACGCGGACGTCTGCGGCGTCGAAAAGCGCAAATAGTTCCAATAACCGATCCCGAATTAATAGTTTCTCTTCGGGAATCTGCGACAATGCGACGACTAACCGACTAAACGCAGCTTCGGCATCGCCTGCCGCAATCAACGCGTCAGCGGCTGCAAAAACTCGCTCAACATTATGTGGCTCAGCATCTGCCGCAGCAATCGGATCAGTGTTGCGATCAGCCTGCTGTAACCGCATCAACAGCCGTGCATTATCACGTGCAGCTAATGCTTCCGCATTTTTCGGGTCTTGAGCAAGAATCGACTCATACACCTCAATCGCCCCTGAAAAATCACCGGCATTGAGTTTTTCGGTCGCAGGCGCGAAGCGGGAATCCTCCGCCGAACCTGTCGTACCGGAGGATTCCGTTGATGCTGCAGACAAGCCGGGAAGCTGGCCAGCAACAGCGGCAACGACGGCTTCAACCCACTGCTGTAGCGCAGCTAATGGCTGTCCCCCCTCGAAATTTGCGATAGGTTGTCCCGCTGCCAACGCCACCACAGTAGGCAATCCCGCTATGCCAAACATTTGGGCCACTTGAGGCGTCGCATCAGCATCAATGTATCGAAATACGAAGGTACCACCGGCTTGATGTGCCAATAACCTGAAATCTGTTTGTAGTTGTTCAGAGTCTGGACTACGCGATGTGCCAATTAAGACGATGACAGGCACTTGAGCTGAACGCTTAATTAACTCTTCCTCAACATTATCCATCGTCAATGTCGCTACTAGTTCAACTCCCGGCCCCGTTTCACCGCCGCTAGTCGCCTTAGCTTGTGCTTCGGCTTGAGCCCGTGCCTCGGCACGAGCTTTCACCTCCCCTAGGTCGATGGCGCCAGCGACAAAACGGTTAGGGGTGGATTGTGGAAAAGTCACTCAATATCCTTTAGTCAGTAAAATCAACACGTGCGCAAATAAAGTTTATATAGTGGCAGAATACCGAAAACCAAACGCCACCACATCTTTTGATCTCTTATTTCTCAAAATCAATAAGATGGCGTTCAACAGATTCCACTTTGCCTCGCAACTGTCCCGAAACCCCAGGGCGAATGTCGGCTTTAAGCACCAACCCTACCCGAGGCGACACTGCCAAAACCGCTTCGGTGGCGGCCTTGACAACCGCCATAACCTCATCCCACTCCCCTTCAATCAGGGTGAACATGGCATTGGTCTCATTAGGAAGCCCAGACTCGCGCACTACCTTCACCGCGGCTGCAACAGCTTCACTCATTTCGGCATAGGCGTTGGGGACTTCTGTCGGTGCGACTGAGAAAGCAATGATCATGGTTTTTGATTGTATCTGGTTCCGCGCATGATTTTCGTCCCTTGTATGTGTAGAAAAGGGAAACGAACAATATTTGCGTTGATTACGAATGTGACGACAATGAATATTTGAGATTTTTCACAGCCAGACCGTAGGCATATCACTCCACACACTACTACTATGGCGATTATGAGTCATGACATTTCTGCAATCGAAATCCCCCACGAACTTGTCGTTTGTTTAGATCACGTTGGGATTGCTGTCCCTGATCTTGATGCTGCAGTTGAATTCTACCGTTCCGCTTTTGGCTGGGTTAACCACCACCAAGAAACTAATGAAGAACAAGGCGTCGTCGAAGCAATGATCGGGCCGAAAAATCTCGGCTCCACGGATGGCATGATTCAGCTTCTTGCGCCGTTGAATGAAGAATCGACCATCGCCAAGTTCATCGATAAGAAAGGCCCTGGTTTGCAGCAGATGTGCCTGCGCACCTCCGACATCGACGCATTGTCTGATCATCTGAAAGAACAAGGCGTCCGGTTGCTTTACCCAGCCCCAAAGGTTGGCACTGGCGGCGCAAAGATCAACTTCGTTCATCCTAAAGATGCAGGTGGTGTGCTCCTAGAAATCACCCAGCCTGTCGCCTAAAAGTAACTAAAAAAGTTCCTTGAACACCTCGAGATGTGTCAAGGAACTTTTATTTTTGCTTATCGACGCTCCCAACACGGCGTATGCCAATGTCTACGGTCCTCCGCACCGCGACCAAAATCCTTCGGCCACGCAACAACATGAGCAATGCCCGGCGGAATATTCTGATTACATCCAGGGCACACGTAGAATTTTACCGCAGCGTGGCTACCAATCTGGCGAACGAAAAACGTTGCCCCATTAGTCCAACGCGGACCAGTTACTTCACTAACCCCTAAAAAGCTCGCACCGTTCACAGGTAACTGACGAGAGAGTTCCGCACGACGCCTGTTCTTTCTAGCCACTTAAAACAACCGCAATTCCGTTGACTCAATTCCGCGCAGCGAATCATAATCCAAAACTACACACCGAATACCTCGATCTTCCGCCAGCGTGCGTGCTTGCGGTTTAATTTCCTGGGCAGCAAAAACTCCTTCGACTGGGGCCAAGAGCAAATCACGGTTCAATAATTCTAGGTACCGGCTCAACTGTTCTACGCCATCGATGCCGCCACGACGCTTTACCTCAACCGCAACGGTTCCCCCACCGCTATCCCGACACAGAATATCCACGGGACCAATTGGAGTGGGATACTCTCGTCTAATCAGATCATAGCCCTCGCCGAGTGTTTCGATATGCTCAGCTAAAAGCTCCTGAAGATGTGCCTCTACCCCGTCTTTCACCAACCCGGGATCCTCGCCCAGATCATACGACAAATCGGAATGGATAGCCTCAAGGGTAATCCGAAGTTGCTCACCCTTCTTATTTTCAACCACCCAGAAAGCAGCCATCTCTTCCGAACCGTCTGAATTTTCTGGACGATCAAGCTCAGTCAACGTGCATGGCGGAGTCATCCAATTCAGCGGCTTATAAGCCCGGTCATCAGCATGAATAGATACGGAACCATCAGCTTTAACCATAAGCAACCGATCAGCCGAGGGCAGGTGTGCTTCCAACCGGCCCACATAATCAACGGAACATCTAGCAATAACAAGGCGCATGCTGAACAAGCGTAGTCGAATTACAACCAGACTTAGGGATTCTTGTGCCGCATTCGACGTTTTAACTCGCTTGGGCTGATTTTATCCGTGCGAGAATCCGGGGCTGCCTCAACCCAGGAAACAAACGCCATACGGCCATGGGTGGACATTTGGGCCTCATAATTGACACCATTATGGCTAAACATCATGATCGGCGTGTCAAAAGGCACGAAGGAGGCTTCGTGTGCCTTTAAGTCCCGTTGACCATTTAACTGCACCTCGTAGCGGTCAAACACCGCATCAGCGGCTGGGCTTAACGAACGAATTTGGTAAAACTTCACTTCTTTACCGGCATATTGCAATAATCCATTACGCCAACCATGATTGCCTTCGGCTGGCATTCGGCGCATGATCACTGGAATGCCGCTTGAACGAATGCGAAAAAACCGATAAGCCCCTAACCCCACAACGACGAGAAAAACCACAACGAACCCCCAATACGCTGCTGTAACCCACATGACGGTTGACACCTGCTACACCCCTCACGCCGCTAGTTTTCGTCACCTAAAAACACGCTTGTACATCAAACAAAGATGGAGATTTCTAAGGTTTTCTCGTATATCCGCAAAGTTTACTCCGCAAATCAATTGCACGAAAAATCCCGATTATATTGTTATCCCTATATCAGACAAACGAATGACCCCCATCTCCATTACCCGCTAGGGTTTCATGGAAAATGGGGGTCAGTTTTAACCGCTGGTGGAAGCTTAAAACCGCATAAACATAAGGGGCATTAAGACTCCGCACTCCTGCGGACTGCCTTTAGCTCGGCCTCAGCACGTGCTCGGATGTCCTCATCACTATCCTTAAGCAGCGATTCTGCCTTAGAGGAATCTACCTCGTCGGACCAAATTGCAAAATCTGCCAAAATAGTGACTTTATCCTTATCGACGGAGAGATACCCGCCCTGCACTGCGGCAACCAATTTGTCGCCTTCGGTCGGGCGAATAGTCACGACGCCATTATCGACAAGTTTGCCGAGTAACGGCTCATGGCCAGGCAGCACACCGATCTCACCTTCGGTGGTTTGTGCGGTAACGATCGTGGCTTTTCCAGACCACAACATACGCTCCACCGACACCAGTTCAACGGTGACGTCAGCCATGTGCTCGCCTCCCCTACTTTTCGGTCATCTTCTTGTATGCAGCTTCAACATCGTCCAAGCCACCCAAGCCGTTGAAGGCCTGCTCTGGGTAGTGGTCGAAGTCGCCGTTGCAGATGCGCTCGAAAGCGTCGATGGTGTGGCTCAATGGGACATAGGAACCTGGGATACCGGTGAATTTCTCCGCCACGAAGAAGTTCTGACCCAAGAACCGCTCCAGGCGACGAGCGCGCTGAACGGTGATCTTATCCTCTTCGGACAGTTCGTCCATACCGAGGATGGCGATGATGTCCTGAAGTTCCTTATTCTTCTGCAGAATGTGTATTACTCGCTGTGCCACTTCGTAGTGACGCTCACCAACAATGCTTGGCTCGAGAATACGAGAAGTGGAGGTTAGTGGGTTCACAGCTGGGTAAATACCCTTCGATGCAATGCCACGGTCCAATTCGGTAGTCGCGTCCAAGTGAGCGAAGGTGGTTGCTGGAGCTGGGTCGGTGTAGTCGTCAGCAGGGACGTAAACGGCCTGCAGCGAGGTAATCGACTTACCCTTGGTTGAGGTAATACGCTCCTGGAGAATACCCATTTCGTCAGCCAAGGTTGGCTGGTAACCCACAGCAGAAGGCATACGGCCGAGCAGGGTCGAAACCTCGGAACCTGCCTGGGTGAAACGGAAGATGTTGTCAATGAACAGAAGCACGTCCTGGTGCTGGACATCGCGGAAGTACTCTGCCATGGTCAAACCGGACAGCGCAACGCGCATACGCACTCCTGGTGGCTCGTCCATCTGTCCGAAGACAAGAGCGGTATCCTGAAGCACACCCATCTCTTCCATTTCCAAGAAGAGGTCGGTACCTTCACGGGTACGCTCACCCACACCAGCGAACACCGATGTACCGGAGAATTCGCGAGCGATACGGGTAATCATCTCCTGGATAAGAACGGTCTTACCCACACCGGCACCACCAAACAAGCCGATCTTGCCGCCTTTAACGTAAGGGGTAAGCAGGTCGATAACCTTAATACCGGTCTCAAGGATTTCAGTCTTACCTTCAAGCTGGTCGAATGGCGGTGGATCACGGTGGATGCCCCACTGTTCACCATCGCGACCTAAACCTGGCTCGTCGAGGCAGTCACCTAGTGCGTTGAAGACGTGTCCTTTAACGACGTCACCAACTGGCACGGAAATTGGCTTGCCTGAGTCGGTTACAACAGCACCGCGAACGAGACCGTCGGTAGGCGCCATCGAAATGGTACGCACAAGGTTATCGCCCAAGTGTTGAGCAACCTCAAGGGTAATGGTTTTAGCGACTGCTTCGAGGGTGACCTCGACAGTCAGCGCGTTATACAAGGCCGGTAGCTCGCCGCGCGGGAACTCCACGTCGACGACCGGACCGATGACGCGCACGACGCGGCCGGCAACAGCCTGCTGCGTGTTCTGCTCTGTGAGAGCTGTGGTCATAATCTAGTCACTTTCTCCGCTTTCGGCGAGCGCACCAGCGCCACCGACGATCTCTGTGATTTCCTGGGTGATCTGTGCCTGACGTGCCTGGTTAGCCACACGGCTCAAGTCCTTGACCAATTCCGTGGCGTTGTCAGTAGCAGACTTCATCGCGTTACGACGAGAAGCCGATTCCGAAGCCGAGGCCTCAAGGAACATCGCGAACAAGGTACGAGACACATACTGCGGAAGCAGTGTTTCCATCAGAGTGTCTGCATCTGGTTCAAACTCATAATCTGGCTCAGGCTCGCCGACATTATCCAAAATGCCGTCGCCTTGCGGGATTTCCTCGATCTCCACTACCGGGACGATTGGCAAAAGCTGATGAGCACGTGGGGTTTGGGTCAGCATGGATTCAAATTCGGTATACACTATGTGCACCGAATCGAAGCCTTGAACAGCTTCGCCTTCCTCAGAATTTAGCCCCTCACGATACCTGGCGGTGCCTTCGGAACCAGCCAGGAAGCCATCAATGAGGTGCCGGCGAACATCATGAGTACCAGCCCATGTTGGATCTTGAGAAAATCCGGTCCAAGCACCTGCATAGTTGCCGCCACGGAAGTTGTAGTAACCAACACCCTTGTTGCCCGTGATGTAGCGAACTACTTCGTAACCTTTTTCGGTCAGGAGCTTTTCCAACTCAGCTGCCTTTTTGAACACGTTGTAGTTATAGCCGCCACACATTCCACGGTCACTGGAGACAACCAAGATAGCTGCGCGCTTTGCGTTGTCGCGTTCGCGCAACATCGGGTGGTCGAGTGAACTCGCTGAGGCCAGACGTTCCATCACCTTGTGGATTTCGGTGGCGTATGGTTCAGAAGCTTCCACGCGGGCTTGGGCCTTGGTGATGCGCGAAGTTGCGATCAGCTCCTGAGCCTTTGTGATCTTCTTCGTCGAATTGACCGAACGAATACGGTTACGTAGTTCGCGAAGACTAGCCATATCTTAACGCCTCCTTCCTTTCGTTTGATGGGTCATCTTAGTAAGGATCATCTCTTACTTCTTGACCGTCAGCGTTTGTTTCTTAACCTGCTCAGCAGGCAAGGCATCAACCTCAGCCTCGTTGATAACCGGAGTACCATCGGTGGTCTGGAAGGACCTCTTAAAGGCATCGGTCTGAGCGATGAGTGTGTTCTGGGATTCTTCCGAGAGCTGGGCACCACCAGCAATTTGCTCATAGACCTCGGGGGCCGATGAGTGAAGATGATCATGCAGTTCTGCCTCGAAGCGGCGAATATCTTCGACGGGAACGTTGTCGAATTCGCCTTCACCCGCAAGCCAGATAGAAATAATCTGGTGTTCGACGGATTGCGGTGAATTTTCAGCCTGCTTGAGCAACTCAACCAAGCGTGCACCACGGTCAAGTTGAGCCTTGGAGGCTGGATCGAGGTCGGAAGCGAACGTAGCGAATGCCTCAAGATCACGGTAGGCAGCGAGATCCAAACGTAAGGAGCCAGAAACCTTCTTCATACCCTTGGTCTGGGCTGCACCACCAACACGAGAAACCGAGACACCAACGTTAATTGCTGGCCGGACACCCTGGTTGAACAGATCGGACTCCAAGAACACCTGACCGTCGGTAATGGAAATTACGTTGGTAGGAATGAAGGCGGAGACGTCGTTAGCTTTGGTCTCAATGATCGGCAGTGCGGTCATGGAACCTGCGCCCATGTCGTCGGAAAGCTTAGCAGCACGTTCCAACAGGCGGGAGTGCAGGTAGAAAACGTCACCTGGGTAAGCCTCACGGCCCGGCGGACGACGCAGCAACAGGGAGATAGCACGGTAAGCTTCAGCCTGCTTGGTCAGATCATCGTAAATGACCAGCACGTGGTACCCCTGGTACATCCAGTGCTGCCCTAAAGCGGCACCGGCAAACGGGGCCAACCACTTGAAACCAGCGGAGTCGGATGCAGGTGCTGCAACGATGGTGGTGTATTCCAGCGCGCCATGCTCTTCTAGAGTCTTGCGCACTGCGGCAATGGTGGAACCCTTCTGGCCAATAGCCACGTAGATGCAGCGCACCTGCTTGGTCTTATCGCCGGTTTCCCAGTTTGCCTTTTGGTTCAAAATGGTGTCGATACAGACAGCGGTTTTACCGGTTTTACGGTCACCAATGATCAACTGACGCTGACCACGGCCAATGGGGGTCATGGCGTCAATAGCTTTGATGCCGGTCTGCATAGGCTCACCAACTGGCTGGCGCTGCAGCACAGATGGTGCCTGCAGTTCAAGGACACGGTCCTCTTCAGCTTCGATGGCCCCTAGGCCGTCGATAGGCTGACCCAGTGGGTTGATGACGCGGCCGAGGAACTTGTCGCCGACCGGGATGGAGAGAACGTCGCCAGTCCTCTTTACTTCATCGCCTTCTTTAAGTGTCTCGTAGTTACCCAAGACAACGACGCCGACGCGGTCGGTGTCGAGGTTCTGTGCGACGCCAATAACGCCGCCTGGGAACTCGAGCAGCTCATTTGCCATTACAGATGGAAGACCAGATACCTGGGCAATACCATCAGCGGTGGAAATGACCACGCCGACCTCCTCACGGGAGGCCTCCGCGGAGTAGCTCGAGGTGTAGTTCGCAATCGCGCTACGGATCTCATCGGAGGAGATCGTAAGCTCCGCCATGTTCTTCCTGCTCTCGGTAGTTTTTTCCAGCAATTACTTCGTTTATTTAAAAAGTCGTGTTTTAGACGAGGTTAGCGCGCAACCGCTCGAGTTTACCCGAGGTGCTGCCGTCAATTAATTCGTCGCCAACGCGGATAACCATGCCGCCGAGGAGGCTGGGATCAACCTCAGAGTGGATGGACATCGCACGACCATAGATGCGCTCTAGCTTCGTTGCCAGTGCCTGGTTCTGTGTGTCATTGAGCGGCGCTGCAGAAACAACGTAGGCAACCTCGCAGTCCCGTAGGGAAGCTGCGAATTTCGACAATGCGTCGATATCGTCAATAGCGTTGTTTTCTGGGCGGCCAATAACTTGAAGTGCGAGGGCTTCTGTCACCGCAGTGACCTTGCCGTACAACACCTTCGCCAACAGGTCGCGCTTCGCGGCACGATCTGCACTGCGATCATCGAGACGCAAAGTCAATTGTGCTTCCTTGTCCAGGAGTCGAGATAGCTGGAAGAGTTCTTCCTCTACCTGCATCAGTTGACCTTGTTTGTCTGCGGACCGCAGGAGTGCGCGGCGTCCCAGTTCCACCAAACCTGCGCGGAATTCCCGCGGGGTGGACCACACTTGACGAGCCGCAACAATAAGCAGCTCAAGTGTGAATTGGGAAACCTTACCGGCGAACACAGCAGAAACCAGACCAGAACGTTGTTCAGACTTAAGTGCGGAATCTGCGACTGCGATCCGCAACGTGCGGTCTCCGTCGAGAGTATCCACGATGCTAAACAATTCGCTGCCAGTCTGGGCGGCAACAGCTACGGCGTTACCCGACTCGTATAAAGACTTGTCGAGGTATTCGGATACATACGCCAATGCGTCGCGACTTGCTGCGTGCATGGTGCCTACTTTCCTGCTGGGGCTACGGTGTCGAGTTCGGCCAAGAAACGATCAATGGTGCCGGAACGCTTAACGTCCTCGGACAGCTGCTCACCCATGAGGCGTTCAGCCAAATTGATAGCGTTCTGTCCCATCTCGCGGCGAAGCTCTTCGACAACCAGCTCGCGCTGCGCTGCCAATTGCTTTTCACCGGACTCGATGATGCGGGCGCTCTCCTCGGTAGCCTTCGCCTTTAGGTCAGCTTCAATTTGCTTACCTTTTTGGCGTGCTTCCTCGCGGATCTCTGCTGCTTCAGCACGGGCTTCAGCGAGCTGAGCATTGTACTTCTCAAGGGCTGCCTTTGCTTCAGCTTGCGCAGCTTCAGCACGTTGGATGCCGCCCTTGATCCGGTCCTCACGCTCGGTCAGGACTTCCTGGAACTTCGGGAGAACGAGCTTCCAGAAAAGAAGCCCAATAACAACGAGCACAACGAGGGACCAGACGATGTCGTATGCAGCTGGCAGAAGAACATTTGGCTGCTCTTCCAGCGGGAGGGATTCGCCTCCGGCTGCCATAAAATTAATGACGTTCGTCATGAATCTCTTGCTTTCGTGTGTCGTTGGGTATTAGAGGATGAAGCCGGCAGCGAGGCCGATGAGGGCAAGAGCCTCAACGAAGGCGATACCAAGGAACATGGTGGTACGCAGTTGGCCAGCCATCTCAGGCTGACGTGCCATACCCTCGAGAGCCTTACCGACGAGGATGCCGATACCCAAGCCTGGGCCGATGGTTGCCAGGCCGTAACCTACGGTAGCGATGGAACCGCTGATACCTGCTTGCGCAGCTTCCTGAGCCAGAATGACTTCGTTCATGAGAGTGTCGTTCCCTTTCTAGTTGCCCAACGCGTGGTGTTGAGCGATGAGTTTTGGTTTGTGTAAGACTTGGTGATCCGATTGGATGCACTTAGGTCAGTGTTCGTCTGCGTGCAGGGACAATTCAATATATACGGCTACCAACAGCGCAAAGATGTATGCCTGCAGGAAAATAACCAACATTTCGAAGAGTGTGAACGCAATGCCCGCAACAATTGTGAGAGCGGACAGCGAGGTCCAGCCGTTGAGCTGCCAGAAGAAGAAGTTTGTAGCAGAAAACAGCAGAACCAAGATGATGTGTCCAACAAGCATGTTTGCCATGAGACGCACAGTCAACGTGGCAGGGCGCAAGATGAACGTGGAGAGGAACTCCAGCGGGATGACCAAAATATGAAGTAGTGGATTGAGATTTGGAACAACCACAGAACTCTTCAAATATTTGAAAAAGCCATACCGCTTAGCACCTGCGTAAATGAAAGCGATATATCCGAACAACGCCAGCACTAATGGCATACCAATTCGTGCATTTGGCGAAATATTGAGGAACGGAATGATCGAAGGCACATTCATAAACAACACGACAAAGAAGATCGTGGCCAATACCGGTAGGAATCGGCGACCTTCTTTTTTGCCGAGGATTTCTTCAGCAATGTGAATCCGAACGAAATCCAGCATGATTTCACCAACGTTTTGCAAACCAGAAGGAATCAACTTCGGGTTCCGCATTGCAACGAGGAAGAAAATAGCCAGAATCGCTGCCATCAACAGGCGGACGAACATCAGACGGTCGATTGTGAACCAGCCATTCGCCACATCGGCGAACCACAGGGCATCCGGGAAAAATTCGTGTCCGAGCGAGGGTGCGTGGAACTCACCCTTGAAGGACAAAGTTGTAACGCTCAGCGTTCTCTCCCGTGTTCGGGCCGCGACTTTAAGTGGAAAGTCACGGTGCGATGGACGTCTATAAACTCTCTGCAACCACCACGGACTCCGTCGCACATCAGCATGGCGATCGCAGGGGACAATTGTCGGAACATCCCACAAGGCTGCGAATATTCCAAATAAACCCACCGATTAGACTAGCAGCCTAAACCCAATATTTCCCACATGTTTCTAGGGGTAATTCACCCCCGATAATCAGCATCTCAATCGACCCCCACTGAACAGGGAAGAACGTCTAATTGTAAGCTTTATCACAAAAATAGTCGGGGGTAATTTTATTACCCCTAAAACTCCCGTTTTTACGTTTTCACGCCAGTTACCGCAAGCATGACCATGCTCAACCCACCCCGTTATAAGGTGGCGCGATCTGGGAAGCTTCCACCCCCACCGGAATTCCCACATTTTTCTGCCCTCCCCTGTTAGGGACATGAAAGAAAAAAATCCCACCGCATAGCTATGCACTGCAGGCTATGTCTGGGTGGGATTGAACCAATAAATAAGGATGCTACCTAGCTAATATATGTGACTTTTGAGGTTATGACTCCATACACTTCGGTTCCCAACACAACGACCAACGAAACCACAACCGTTACGAATAGTGCGATTGGGTCGTAGAAGGTTTTGTTTTTAAGAAAATACAGCACAATAAAGACAACAACGATTTTTAGCAACCAGCCTCCCAGCACCACGGCGCCGGTCACGGAAGCGTTCGTTTTAGCAGTAATAAGGACGTTAACGACGGTAAGAAGAACGAATCCACCTCCGATGGCGGCGCCGACTAAAACCCCCAAGATCCCTGGCAGATCCCGGAACGATCCCCACACAGCTAGAGAAATTATGGTGATAATAACCAACGCTATTGAGCCAAATTTTAAAGCCCGGAAAAGCGGTCTCCGTTGATCATCGTATGGGGAACCTTCTTCCGCCGATGATGAAGCACCTAGATCTGTATTGTTGTTGCTGCTAGTCACACCGGGCGATTCTACCGAACCCCCTGAACTTTGGCTAAACGTTTTTGAGCTAGGATTCGCTTTTCGACGCCCCACCTGGTCGGTGCCGCACCACTTTCATCGTGGGCGTCGGGTTTTCTATCCGCGCCCGCCGGACTGGCCCGCTGGTCACAATGGTCGCAATCACGACGGCGATAATGAAGCTCACAGTAGCCAACGTTGGCGGAATGATAGAAAAACTCACCGCACCGAACGCCACCACGGACACCCACAGATATAAAACAAGAACGACTCGACGATGAGTGTGCCCCAGCGACAACAATCGGTGATGCAAATGCATCTTGTCCGGGCTAAAAGGTGATTTTCCGTTTTTTAGCCGACGCACGACCGCCAGGAAAAGGTCGAGCAGTGGTACGAATACAGCAGCAAAGACCACGATGATAGGTGAAAGTAGCGCTACCATATCCACCGCACCATATAAGCCCATATTGATTTTCCCGCTCGCCGAGGTGGATGCCGCCGCCAGCAGTAATCCGATGAGCATGGAGCCAGAATCTCCCATGAATATTCGGGCCGGCTCAAAGTTATGCGGCAAAAAACCTGCACAGATCCCAACCAAAGCGGCAGCGATAATCGCTGGTGGATAGGCAGACACCATTCCACCTTGGTCGTGCAAAATGGTCAGTGAGAAAATGAGAATCGCACCACCTGCGATCATTCCTAAACCAGACGCCAAACCATCTAACCCATCAACAAAGTTGATAGCGTTTATCAAGGTTACTGTAAAGAACACGGTGAGAAGCACGGACCAAAATTGGTCGAGCAGTAACGTCGTCCCGCCGCCAAAAGGGACAAATAGCAGTGTCCAATTAAGACCCAGCAAGCTCATGACTAAAGCCCCAAGTATTTGACCAATAATTTTGGTGAGCGCGTCTAGTTCCAAAAGATCATCAAGCACACCAACAATGACAATGACGAAACCACCCCACAGCACCGCATTCATTTCCGGCGTTATCGGCTGAAACCCTCTAGTCAAGGCTGGAAGCTGGTCTGCAAGGTAAACTGCGCCAACGAAACCCGAAAACATTGCGACTCCGCCCAGACGCGGCTTCGGGATTGAGTGCACATCCCGCTCCCGAATCTCCCCGACCTGGCCCGACCGAACCATACTGTACCGCACGAGCCCAGTGGTCAGATACGTTAGCGCGGCGGCGACTAAAACTATAAGTCCCAATTCACGCAGCGGGACACCCGCAACCCCGGTGCCCATCTATCTCAGGCTTTCCGCAGTTACTTTCAGTACACTGGCGATGCGATCTGCGGAGACAGCGCCTTCTCTCAGTAACCGGGGTTGAGAACCGGACAGATCGATAATTGAAGAGGCTAAGCCTTCGGCACATTCACCGCCATCAAGGTAAACGTTGACCGCAGCACCTAGCTGTTGCTTCGCCATCGCTGCAGTTGTTGCCGGTGGTTGCCCAGAAATATTGGCACTTGACACGGCCATGGGGCCGGTTTCCCGCAAAAGTTCGATAGCAACTGGGTGCAGCGGCATCCGCAACATGACAGTGCCATTCGTGTCACCGAGATTCCACATCAAGGATGGCGCTTGTGGCACCACTATGCTCAGCGCCCCAGGCCAAAACGCTTCGATGAGCGTACGGAGACGTTGATCATAGGAATGGACGAGACCGCGAGCTGTCTCCCAGCTGCCAACCAGCACCGGTACTGGCATATCCGGTCCGCGTTGTTTTGTATTCAACAACCGGTTCACAGCGTCATTATCGAAAGCATCGCAGCCCAGCCCATATAGCGTGTCAGTAGGCAGAACAACCAAGCGACCAGATTTGACCGCCGAAACGGCTTGTTTAATTCCGGCAGCCCGAGTATCAGCGGTAGCGCAGTCGTAGATTCTGCTCACGGTTTATCTTCCTCCATGTGGTCGCGATTATTGCGAGGTGCGGTTATAGCTTAGTCGCTGTGACAAATCGGGGGCGACCAGTGAAATCATTATGCCCGACAACCTGTGCAAAACCCTGTTCAGCCAGACAGCTCAGCACCGCTGGTTGGGTGGTGTCATCGTGTTCAATTGCGGTTAGCCCGCCGGGGACACAAAGCTTGTCCATGACCTCCACCAACCGCGGAATGACGGTCATGCCGGTTGGCCCTGCAAACACCGCCATTTCCGGATCGTGGTACACCTCAGGATCCAGCTCAAGTGTTTCCGGCACATAAGGCGGGTTGCTGATAACCAAATCCACCCGCCCAATCAGATCGGATGGATAGGTGGCAATGTCTCCAGCATCTCCGAGGATGAGATCGACCTGGTATTTTTCCAGGTTGGTTGCAGCAAAGGCCGCGGCCTCCGGTGACATTTCGACGGCGTAGATTGACGCGGGCAGGTTTGCGTCGAAAAGCTCTGCCGCAATATAAGCGGCAATCGCGCCGGAGCCAGTGCACATATCGACCACAACTAACGGTTGCTCGTCAAAGCGATGCTTCAGCTGATCTACCACCCAATCTGCCATCAGTTCCGTTTCCGGTCGAGGTATAAAGACCCCAGGCCCGACAGATAGTTCGACCTGACCAAACCACGATTTACCGATAATGTGTTGCAACGGAATCCGCTCCGCACGTCGCCGAATTGCCGAATCAAATGCCAATAGGAATGCAGCACGTTTCGCCTCCGTTAGATCCCGAAGCCGAAATAAGGGCACGGCTAGCGGGTCAATCTCTAGAAGCTCAGCCGCAATCAGCTGGACGTCGTTGCGCGGCGAAGCCACCCCCGCCGCAGCGAGGGTGGCTTGAGCTGAATGTAAAATTTCCCGCACGAAAACCTATTCCGCTTCCAATCGGGCTGCCCGCTCTGCGGTGCGCA
Source organism: Corynebacterium mustelae (assembly GCF_001020985.1). Taxonomy (NCBI): domain Bacteria; kingdom Bacillati; phylum Actinomycetota; class Actinomycetes; order Mycobacteriales; family Corynebacteriaceae; genus Corynebacterium; species Corynebacterium mustelae. The sequence goes on along the minus strand of NZ_CP011542.1, from coordinate 1,334,958 downwards.
AAGCAGTAAATAAATCTTCCAAGTCACCATTGAGTACGGAATCCAATGTATTGGCTTTATACCCAATCCGGTGATCAGAAATGCGATTTTCAGGCCAGTTGTATGTACGGATACGTTCCGAACGATCCAGAGTACGAATCTGAGCCGCACGTCCCTCCGCAGCTTCCGCTTCTGCTTGTTCTTCGGCAAGAGCCTGAAGTCGGGCAGCGAGTACCTGCATAGCACGCGCCTTATTCTGGATCTGGGAACGTTCCTTCTGGCAGGTAACAACGATGCCCGTTGGAAGATGGGTGATGCGCACCGCCGAGTCGGTGGTATTAACACCCTGCCCACCTTTACCGGAAGAGCGGTACACGTCAACCCGCAGGTCTTTTTCGTCGATCTCCACCTCGGAAACCTCATCTGGCTCCGGGTATACCAACACACCAGCTGCCGAAGTTTGAATCCGACCTTGCGACTCCGTTACCGGAACTCGCTGGACACGATGAACGCCACCCTCAAATTTGAACACGCTCCAGGCACCATCACGTGAGGGCTGCTTCGAACGTATGGATAACGTCATATCCTTTACGCCGCCAAGATCAGATTCGGATAAATCCAAAACCTCAGTGCTAAAACCATGCTTTTCTGCATAACGCTGGTACATACGCACCAGCTCGCCCGCAAATAATGCAGCTTCTTCGCCACCAGCACCAGCTTTAACTTCCATGACGATATCGTCACCGTCGTGAGGATCACGCGGGGCAAGTAGATCAGCTAATTGCTCTTCTAGTTCGACAATCTCACCAGCTAGCCGTTCAGCTTCGGCCTTAAACTCGGCATCCTCATAGGCCATTTCAGCAGCAACTTCGTGGTCGTCTCGGGCCTGAACCAGCTTATTATTGACCCGAATAATTGGCTGCAATTCTGAATAGCGTTTTGATAGCTTCCGAAATAACGCTTGATCGCCCATCGTCTCCGGATCTGCCATTTGAGCTTCTATGCCCTGGTATTCGGAGACGATGTCGTCAACCGCAGATACTTGGTTCGCCACTAATTACTCGACCTCCTCACCATCTTCGGTGTTCATGATGGCAGACGAGGCGACCTGCATGAGGAACTCGCGGTTGTTCTTGGTCTTCTTGAGCTGCTTGATCAAAAGATCAATGGCCTGCTGGTTATCCAGCGCGGAAAGAATACGACGCAGTTTGTGCATAACCTGCGCTTCTTCCTTTGGCATCAGCAATTCGTCTTTACGGGTGCCGGAAGGATTGACGTCAACCGCCGGGAATACTCGACGCTCGGCGATCTTGCGATCCAGCTTCAGTTCCGCATTGCCAGTGCCCTTGAATTCCTCAAAGATAACAGTATCGCCTGCGGAACCGGTCTCAACCATCGCCGTGGCAATGATGGTCAACGAACCACCATTTTCGATATTGCGAGCCGCGCCAAGGAACCGTTTCGGAGGATACAGCGCGTTGGAGTCCACACCACCGGAAAGAATACGTCCAGAAGCTGGCGAAGAGTTGTTATACGCCCGACCAAGTCGAGTAATCGAGTCCAACAGAACGACGACGTCTTCGCCTTGCTCAACCAGGCGCTTTGCCCGCTCAATTGCAAGCTCAGCCACAGCAGTATGCTCTGATGGGGGTCGGTCGAAGGTGGAAGCAATGACCTCACCTTTGACGCTTCGTTGCATATCAGTAACTTCTTCTGGCCGTTCATCGACCAAAACAACCATCAGATAGCACTCTGGATTGTTCGTAGCGATTGCATTCGCGATGTTTTGCAAAATAGTGGTCTTACCAGCCTTCGGAGGCGAAACGATAAGCGCACGCTGCCCCTTACCGATAGGCATGATCAAATCAATAACCCGGGTGGTCAAAACCTTTTGTTCGGTTTCAAGCCGAAGACGCTGATTCGGATACAACGGGGTCAACTTGGCAAATTCTGGCCGCGCTTTAGCTTCATCGACGGTCATGCCATTGACAGAATCAACCCGCACTAAAGGGTTGTATTTCTGCCGGTTGCGGCCCCGATTATACCCGCCCCGGTTGTCGTTGTTATCATGCATCCGAACTGCACCAACGATGGCGTCTCCAGAGCGAAGTCCGAGACGGCGCACCATCTGATTGTTCACGTACACATCGGCCGGGCCGGAATGATAACCGGAGGTGCGCAGGAACGCCACGTTGTTGTCAACAACGTCCAAAATGCCTGCTACATCTTGTAGTTGCTCTTCGCGCTGCTCTCGGCTTTCGCCTTCGTAACCCTCACCGTCACGATCCCGTCCCCGGCGATTCCTGCGACCGCGCCGTCCCCGGCGGTCATCGTCACGATCCCGGCGATCCCCCCGTTCCCGACGTTCTGGTCGCTCTGTTTCCTGCGACTCCGTAGTTTCGTTCGATTCTGGTGCAGAGGAAGTTTCAGCCGGTGCATCTGCATCGCCATCACCATTGTCGGACCTACGCCCGGAGCGATTTTCCCTAGCTTCCCTGCGTGCCCGATTCCGACGAGCGCGACGTGCTGCGGAACGGGAACCGTAGTGATTATCGTTATCCTCAGACGAGACACCTGATTCGGCAGATTCTGAAGCATCATCCGCTGCGGAATCCATGTTTGATTCAGTTGTGTCTACGTTTTGCTCTTGTTCGGCATCAGTGTGCCGAGAGGTTACTCGACGACGGCGCTGTTTGGTAGGTTCCGCTGCGACAGTCGAAGCCTCGTCTTCAACTGTGCTTGATTCAGCTGCCATTGATGCTTTGGTCGCGCGTCGTCGACGCGGTTTCGATTCTTCAACCTCTACTACTGGTTGGTTCTGAGCCTCTTTCGCGGCTGACGTCGCCGAAGCTGTAGTTTTGGAAGCACGTTTCTGCGGTGTCGGCTCCCCCGCCGATGCTGAATTAATGGTGGCGATCAATTCACCCTTACGCAACCCGGAAACGCCTTTAAGCCCCATGTCAGCTGCAAGTTTCCGCAGCTCGGGAAGACGCATTGCAACAAGATTACGTGGTGCGCCATTATCTGTTGTGGTCACAGATGTCCTTTCATTGGCTTGACCAGCCGGAACAACATAAAGCCGTCAGGTAGTGGTTGGATACCCACAAACGTTTCGCGCGGCTTGGTTCAGCTGGAAGCTCCCATGTGTAATTTAATCTGATGGTCTGTGCATCTTTTTAAAGAAACCTACAAAAAAGACTGCACAAAAACCAAAAACTTTCACTACCCAAAGTCCTATTAGGCAGTTGAAAAAGCAAGCTTTCTGAATTTCACACCAGGAAGGTGATGAACATTCGCTCGACTCCATATGACGTTAAGGTACGCAATTGATACCTAAAGACAGTCGCTATGTCTCGATTAAATAATGAACCTTAAGTGATGTGAAAGAGTTGAATACTCACGCTAGTTGAATGTTATGCGCTTTCGTTTTACCAACTATAGAAAACTCGTGTCTTAAGTGTAGCGCAACATAAACCCTCGGTAAAAAGATATCGCCGTAAAAAGTAGTCGACGTGTTCAAAATGCGAGGAAAATACCACTTTCTTGGGGAGGTAGCGCTACAAACAACTAAACCTTGGCTAGAGTTTAGGGCATGCTTTCAACGATGCAGGATTTGCCACTTAACCTGTCACGCATCCTCAACCATGGTGCGACCGCATTCGGTTCCACCAAAGTTACAACTTGGGAAGCTGACAGGCTGCATGAAACAACTTTTGCAGATATCGCGGCGCGGGCTGCAGCTTTCGCACATGCGCTTAACGACGAACTAGGGATCACCGGCGATCAACGAGTGGCAACTTTTATGCACAATTGCTCAGAGCATTTGGAGGTTTTGTTTGCTGTCGCGTGCAAGGGTGCGGTATTTAACCCACTCAATAAACAACTGATGAATGATCAGATCGCGCACATCATTAATCACGCCGAAGATAAAGTGATTGTTGCTGACCAGCGTTTAGCCAAACAGCTCGGCGAAATCCTTGCTCGTGGTTGCCCCAGCGTTGAAGCCGTGGTGTTTATCGGCCGTGCGGATGTTTCCGGCCCTGCGAAATTTATGCCAGAAAGGGTCGCATGTTATTCCTACGAATCGCTTCTCGATGGCCGATCCACCATTTACCATTGGCCAGTCTTGGCGGAAAACACCGCGGCCGCATTATGTTATTCCACCGGAACCACGGGTGCGCCAAAAGGCGTAGCCTATTCCCACCGCTCCCTGTATCTACAATCATTAAGCTTGCGAACCACCGATTCCTTGGCAATTAGCCACGGTCAATCATTTTTATGCTGTGTCCCGATTTATCATGTTTTATCTTGGGGGGTTCCCGTAGCAGCGTTCATGTCAGGCGCTCCACTAGTTTTTCCTGGTGCAGATGTCTCCCCTGCCGGTTTGGCTGATCTGATCGCCACCTGTCACCCTCGGGTGGCACACGGAGTCCCAACTATCTGGATCCAACTCATGGTGCACTACATGCACAATCCACCAGATCGGATGAGTTTGCAGGAAATCTATGCAGGAGGTTCTGCCGTACCTCCCATTCTCATCCAATTATGGGAAGAAAGGTATGGCGTCGACATTGTCCATGTGTGGGGTATGACCGAGACATCTACGGTGGGAACCGTAGCACGAACCCCAGCAGGTGTATCCGGTGAGGCGCGGCAGGCGTATCGAATCAGCCAAGGGCGTTTTCCAGCATCGCTAGAATACCGCGTTGTCAATGATGGCGAGGTGGTCACCGCCACCGATCGCAACCAAGGCGAAATTCAAGTTCGGGGAAATTGGGTTACTGGATCTTACTACCATTCCCCCACCACAGATGCTGGTGGTGCAGCAAGTATTTTCCGAAACGAGCCGGTTGACGATGCCGCCGAGCAGTTCACTACTGATGGCTGGCTGCGCACTGGGGATGTCGGTTCTGTCACTTCTGATGGGTTCTTAACCATTCATGACCGAGCACGTGACGTAATTCGTTCCGGCGGTGAGTGGATCTACTCTGCCCTATTAGAAAATGAAATCATGGCAGCCACAGTTGTAGTTGAATGCGCTGTCATTGGCTACCCCGATCCCAAGTGGGGGGAACGACCACTAGCGGTTACTGTCGTTGCCGATGGAATATCCCGTGATAAGGAAACAGCGGAACGGTTACGCGACAGGTTACGGAAAAACTTCCCATCATGGATGCTTCCCGAATATTGGACTTTTGTTGATTCCATTGATAAGACTTCAGTGGGGAAATTCGACAAAGTAGACCTTCGTCAACACCTAGCCGATGGAGATTTTGACGTAATTAAGCTCCAGGGGCCAGGGCATAATTCGGCAATTCAAAACGTCGACTAATTCCTATTCCACTCCTTGAGTGGCTTCTGCAGGTAAAGTGTCTAAACTTTAGGTTGATTTCATCCAAAATTAATGCACACCCAACCAAAATGCAGTACTTTGTTTAAAACAACATAGCCACTTATTATTTTTCTCTCATTTCTTCTCGGAGCGCACCACATGACAAAACCCGCACGGCCCCGCCCAGCAATTGAGCTTTTTCCAGAGTCGCTGAGTCTTAGCCTTAAACAGCGTGCCGTATTAGATGTTCTCAATAACTTTCCTGATGGGGCGCGGGTTTCCCAAGTCGCAGAAACATTAGGGATGCACATCAATACCGCCCGGGGACATCTAGATGAGTTAGTGGAACGGAAGGCTATCTTTGCCGAAACCGCCCCCGCCACCGGGCGGGGTAGGCCGTCGTTAATCTACCGACTTCGTATCCCTGACAACCGCACCGTAGCTAATGAATACCTCACGTTAATCAACGTTATGTCCAAGTATCTAGGCGACGGAGATCAGGAACAAGCCCATAAGCTCGCCCAGCTGATTGGCCAAGAGTGGGGTGAGAAAATGATCGAGGACGGCTTCAAAGCCGACAATATTAATGATGCCGTCCGTTCCCTATGCGGGCATTTACAGCAGATGGGTTTTGACCCAGAAATTAAACGAGACGCAAAAAACAGCCATCACGTAGATGTTTGCATGCATTCTTGTCCGTTTGTTAACGACGAAGGCGAACTTGGTGATTTCATGTGCGATATTCATCAGGGGATGTTGCAACACCACCGCAATCTTTCACCGCTTCGCATCGATCTACAGCCCTTGATGGAAAACGGCAAGTGCATGATCTCCATCACCGAGCCCGACGAGGACAACGACAACAAATAATGGTGCCAAACCTAGAAGCGGCCGCCGGGCTTCCAAGCGGCCGCTTCTAGGTTTGGCACCACACCAAGTTATGGTTGCAAAACCCACTTAGCCGATTGCTCGGGCTGGGTGAAGGTGAGCGCCTGATCCGGTGCTACCTCCCACATTCGCTTGCCATCAAATTCGGAGCACAAGTCAATCGCTGATTGATCGTAATTAAGTGTTTTTATGGCACCACCAGAAATGCTGAGGATATAGTTCTCCCCTTCAGGAACACTTATTTTGTAATTGTCACTGATAACTGCAGCGATCTCCGCTTCGGTCACGTTAGGGCAAGCGATAACGTAACGGTCTGCCTCGCGCAGGACGTCCTTGAGCATTACTTGCGTTTTTATGGAGCGCTGCCCCAAATATTTTTCTAGGGAGTCGCTGGAACCAAAAAGCCATACAATCGATCCCACACCGACGGCAAGCAAAACGATAACGGTAATGGCTACTTTGCGCAGCACAAGTTCGCCCCTCTCCTTAGTGGCTCTAGGCCTCAACTGTTACTTCTACCGGGCCCGCTGTTGACAGCTCGATTACTCGAAGTCCGGCGGTGCGGGCGTCGTCAAGTATAGCGGCATCAATTGGCTCGGTCGTTAACACCATGCAGGTAGGACCTGCGCCTGACAGGTAGGCAGCATATCCACGATTGCGCAGGCGGTTAACCCATTCTGCAGTAACTGGAAGCACATCCGCACGATACGGCTGGTGCAATCGATCCCGTGTGCCTTCCCATAGCAACTCTGGGTGGTGCTGTAATGCAACCGTCATCACCGCCACCCGAGAAACGTTGAACCGGGCATCAATATGAGTCACATCCGACGGCAAGACTCGCCGCACCGCCTCAGTGGATGCATGAAAATCCGGCACAAGGGCAATGGCGGTGATCGATTCGTGCACCGGGATGCTTACTGCCTTATATTGCGGTTCAGTACGTCCATCAACCGGAATTTCCGTCCACGACACCACAGCATTTCCCAGCACAGAGGCAGCCGCATTGTCTGGATGTCCTTCGAACGCCGAAGAAAGCTGCACAACTTGTTCTTCGGTTAGCGGAAAATCACACAAACCATTAGCTGCAGTCACCCCGGCGACCGCAGCTGCCGCAGAAGAGCCTAAGCCCCGCGATTGCGGGATCGTGTTGTGGCAGACAACCCGAAGGCCCGGCGCGTGAGCATCAGCGGCTTTTAATCCCGCCCGAACTGCTTTAACCACCAGGTGGGAGCCGTCAAGCGGTAATTCGCCCTGCCCTTCACCGAAAACCTCAACCTCAAGTCCGGCTGGAATGATCTCTACTTCCACCGTGTCGTAAATGGATACCGCCATACCGAGGGTATCGAAACCTGGCCCCAGATTAGCGGAGGAGCCAGGAACGGTGACAGTTACTTTCTTCCCGATTGGTAGCTCAATGGGCATTGCTGGTTATTCTCCTGCGAGTCGGATGACGGAATTGACGTTGAGCACAGCGTCCGTTTCGGCTAGTGCCGCGACTGTGGCGGATAGGTCTGCTTCCCGGGCGGTGTGGGTAATGACCAGCAACCTAGCGCTTTGTTCTTGTTCTTCCTGCCGCACGGTCCGTAGAGAAATGCCGTGTGCTGCGAAGATTTGGGTGAGTTCGGCGAGAACACCAACCCGATCTTCGACGTTCATGTCGATGTGGTAGCGGGTTGGGACATCACCAAAATCGGCGATTGGTAGGTTTGCGTAGGTGGATTCGCCAGGTGCGCGCCCACCGAATACTTTGTTGCGGGAGGCACCTACTATATCGCCAAGAACTGCGGAAGCCGTTGGGTTACCGCCCGCTCCGTTTCCGTAAAACATGAGGCGACCAGCCGCTTCGGCTTCGACGAAGATTGCGTTGAAACTCTTGTTAACGCTTGCGAGAGGGTGGCTGCGTGGGACGAGGGTGGGGTGCACTCGTGCGGAGACGGATTCGTTGCCGCTGTCGTCAACTAGCCGTTCGCAGATTGCGAGAAGTTTGATGGTGTATCCAGCCGACTTGGCAACATCAATATCGGCGGCGCTGATCTTGGTGATTCCCTCGCAGTAGACGTCGTCTGCGGTAACTCGGGTGTGGAAGGCAAGCGAAGCCAGGATTGCTGCTTTTGATGCGGCATCATGTCCCTCAACATCGGCAGATGGGTCAGCTTCAACGTATCCTAGCCGGTCAGCTTCGGCGAATACGTCTTCGTAATTAGCGCCGGTGGAATCCATGGCGTCAAGGATGAAGTTGGTGGTGCCGTTGACAATACCTGCGACTTTTGTGATTCGGTCGCCGGCTAGGGAACGACGCAGCGGCCCCACTACAGGGATCGCTGCGGCAACTGCGGCTTCAAAGTAGAGATCCACACCCGCTGCGTCAGCGGCTTCTGCTAATTCGGCTGAGTGAGCGGCAACCAGCGCTTTGTTTGCAGTAACAACGGATTTTCCGCTGCGTAGCGCGGCGAGAACCAGCTCGCGTGGATAGTCGATTCCGCCGATCACTTCGACTACTAAATCAACATCATCTCGGGAGATCAGGCTGCGGGCGTCGTTGGTGAGCAAACCTTTTTCGTCCGCAAGCGTGCCGTTGTGCTTTTCGACGTTAGAAACAGCCACACCACGCACCTCCAACGGACCTCCAGCGCGGTGAGCGAATTCATCGGCGTTTTCCAACATTAGTCGCAGAACTTGGGAGCCTACGGTGCCATAGCCCAAAATTGCAACGCCGACAGCCGAACCTGCGCCTTTACCGGGGTTGAATGTTGATGGATTTTGTTGCTCGGTCATGGTGCTCCCAGAAATATTATGGTGGTTTTTGTTGGTACGCCAGGGCGTTGTTGTGCGTTACGATGCCCGGTGTATGGCAACTATAAGTGCTACTGTGCGTCGTGTAACACGCAACATTCCTAGAATTGTAGAGGATTGTGCACGGAACTTGCGTCTTTCTCCCCCTGATTTCATTCACTACTGTCCTAAAACTCGGTTATGGCACTCCCCCAATCTGTGTAAACCAGATTTTCTTTCATTATGATATGCGCATAATAATAGGCATGAAATCTTCCCCGTTCGTGCGCAGCTGTGTGAATGCTGCGCTTATTATTATCACCACCTGCACTTTAGCTTCCTGTGGTTCTCTTGGTGCCACAGCAGATGGTTCTGACACCACCGACCCAGATTTTTCTGCAGCTATAGATAATGGCGCCACAATCATTGATGTGCGTAGCCCGGCGGAATATGATTCCGGACACATTCCCGGCGCCGTGAATTTCGATGTTGATGATCCTGAATTTGGAAATAAGATCCTAGAGCTTGATCAATCTAAAGAGTATGCGGTGTATTGCAGATCTGGAAACCGTAGTTCCGGCGCTATCGCAGTTATGGAATTGGCGGGTTTTTCCAATATCGCCCACCTGGATGAGGGGCTTGATGCGTGGAATGGTGAATTAGAAAAGTAATCAGCTATTTTTGCGTCGATCAACGAAATCGACAACGAATGCGTACAAGGTTTTTGCTTTAAATTTCAGCATGGTTGCGCGAGTCACGGCATCGGTTGCCACAAGAATTTGACCTTGCTCAAACATCCGCTCCAGTCGACTTTGTCGACCCAGCGGCTGGATGGGCGGGGTCTTATCCATGAGATAAGTCATTTCCGCCACTGTATGTGGGAATCGGGTTCCTATACGTGCATCAAATTGCTGTGCCAACGCGAGTGCTATGTCCGCACACCACTGTCGAGCCTGGGTGATGGTTGGTTCCTTGATGTCTGGTGCGCAAACCCACGGCAATTGGGAGCCGGGAAGGATGCACTGTAGTTGCCGGTTTTGTTGCTTAATCTGGGTTAGGAAAAAGGCGACGGACGCGGCTAGATTCATAAGAACCCGGGGTGATTCTGCGTGTTGCCACCATTTAATGTAGTGCGAAAATAACACAAGTCCTAACTCCAACCGACGGGGTCTGCCTGCGGCTCCTGATAGCCCTAGGTACATGAAATGATCGGGGAAGTGATCGAGAAAAATGGGGCTTGTGATGTCTCGGTTTAATGCATCAAGGTGGGCTTCGATTGCCACGTTATCCGCACCGGTTCTTAGCCACGGCGTGAGCAGTGAAAGATATAGGTTTTCTGGTTGCGCATCGCACAAAAGATCAGGATGTTCCAGTGCAGTTTCGCCAACAGCTACGGCTTGTTCCCAATCCCCTATAGCTGCATGCATTTTCACCACGTACACCGGATCGCAACCAGTACAGTCTGATAATTTCGAGGATGGGGTGTTTAGCCACAGTTCGCGTAGTTCGGCGGCTTCTTGTTCTTCACCGAGTTCTTTATGAACCTGGTATGCCCTCAGGTAATAACTCTTCATATCGTCGTTAAGCGAGATATAGAGTTCCTTCATCCGCCCAAGAGCCGCGTGAAGCTCATCGGCTGGTGTGGTTGGATCGTCGGTAAGCGCCTGGATGTAATTGCGATAGTGCCAGGCAAAATGCTCTAAAAATTCCGGGTGTTGTTCTGCACCCCATGAGTCGTAATAATAATCCTCCACCAATTCGAACACCGCAGGCACTTGATGAAGTTGCCCACCCATCGCGAGGGCATCAACGAGGTTAAGGCGTGCTGCAGCGGGCCCTGCGGTATCCGCTGGATGCTGCAATTCTTGTCGTTTAACGCATTCTTCCCAGATCGCTATTTGTAGTGGGCCATAAGGGACATGGAACGGCAAGCTCAGCAGTTGATTGATGGGAAGCGAATCTAGTTTACCTAGGATATCCTCGCTATTTTCCGACAAATAGCGGATGGCGGCGGCATCAAGCTCACGTAAAAATTCGTCTCTATCGGTGCCGTCGCCCCACAAAGGATCGTCCTTAGCCATTGCTGTGCAGTCTTTCTTATCGGTCCCGGGTAAGGTGGTTAGTTTCGGTGAACGCTGCACCTTAATTTATAACCACACATATTCAGCGATTTCAGCACTTTCACTAAAATAATGGGTTCTTTTAAAAAAGACTGGGTCAAAGTTATTGTTCTTTTAGATTCGCTGGTGGTTTAATAACTGGCACTTCGAGAGCCAGAAAATCCTCAATGGTTTCCCGGCGTACCATCAGCTCAGCCTTACCATCGCACACGCTGACAATAGCTGGCCGCATCATCATGTTGTATCGGCTAGACATTGAGTAGCAGTACGCTCCGGTCGCCGCCAGGGCCACTAAATCACCGGTAGTGATGTTATCGGGCAGCGCTTTGTCGTGGATGAGAATATCGCCAGATTCGCAGTGAGAACCAACCACCCGGCTAGCAATCAGGGTACCGTCTTTGAACCCGTCGACAACTCGAATGTCGTATTCGGCTTCGTATAGCGCTGGGCGGATGTTGTCGCTGATACCACCGTCAACAGATAGGTATCTGCGAGAAGCATTGTCGTCCACAGTTACGTCCTTAACTGTTCCGACGCGATATACGGTCACTGTGCTGGGGCCTGCGATAGCCCGACCAGGTTCCACCATCACCTGTGGGAATGGGATGTTGTGGCGGCGAGCGTAGTTCTCAACCCGTGAAAGCAGGTCGGCAGCAACCCCGTGGACATCCAACGGCGATTCTTCTTCCACATAAGCAATGCCGTATCCGCCACCTAAGTCCAAGATATTGAATTCTTCCCCGACAGCGGTTTCGGCGCGCACCTGGCCGTAAAGCTTCAACACGCGTTCCGCTGCGAGAGAAAAACCCTCTGCATCAAAGACTTGTGATCCGACGTGGCAATGCAGTCCCACTAACCGCAGGTGCGGCAATTCGGTCACCCTACGAGCAGCCTGGAAAGCAGACCCGGATGCCAGTGAGAATCCAAATTTTTGATCCTCGTGTGCGGTTGCAATGAACTCATGTGTATGGGCATCTACACCTGGTTTCACCCGAACCAACACGTCTTGTATTTTCCCCAAAGATGCGGCGACGTCGTTTAAGTCTTCAATTTCCTGGTGAGAATCTAAAATGACGTGACTGACAGAATTGTCTACGCAGGTACGTAGGAATTCCTTGCTCTTGTTATTTCCGTGTGCCGCGATTCTGGTTGCAGGGAAACCTGCATGCAATGCGACTTGTAGCTCGCCTAGCGATGCAATGTCTAAGGAGAGTCCTTCTTCACCTACCCACCCAGCTATCCGGGACGTAAGAAACGCTTTCGCTGCGTAGTGTACGTTTTCGGCGCCGTTGAAGGCGGCAGCCATGTCGCGACAGCGGGAACGAAAATCGGATTCGTCGACAACAAACACCGGGGTGCCGTAAGTGGAAGCGATCTGGCTTAGCGACACCCCGCCGATAGAAATCTCACCGTTTTCCTGCCGAATCGCGGTCCGGGGCCACACATGGGCGGGTAGACCATTGAAACAGCCAACGCTGTGATCGGTCGCAACGTTTTTAGGATTTGCTGAGCGAACGCGTGCAACCTTGGAGGCGGCTTTGACATCATCGGCTCGCAAGTGATTACGGTTTGACATCTGTTACATCCGCTCCGGTGCGGTCACCCCGAGCAGGCCAAGTGCATTGGCTAACACCTGGCGTGAGGCCATAGCCAAGGCGAAGCGGGCAGTATGGATCGGTTGAATTTCTTCGTCTTGCTTCGGCAGGATCTGGCAGACGTCATAGAACCGGTGGAAGGTTCCTGCGAGCTCCTCTGCGTAGCGTGCAATGCGATGTGGTTCCCGCAATTGCGCTGCGGCGTTGACCACCGACGGGAATTCACCCAAGGTGCGAATAAGGTCGCCTTCGCGTTCATGGGTTAGTAGCGACAAATCTGGGTTATCCACGCTAACGCCTGCATCTGCGGCTTTCCGCGCCACCGAACACAGCCGAGCGTGTCCATATTGAACGTAGTACACCGGGTTGTCGGAGGATTGCGATGCCCATAGTGCTAGGTCAATGTCGAGGGTGGAATCTACAGAACTGCGTGCTAATGAATACCGGGCGCCATCGATTCCGATGGCCTCCACAAGATCATCAAGGGTGATGACTGTTCCGGCACGTTTACTCATTTTCACGGTTTCCCCACCACGCACCAGGTTTACCATTTGGCCAATGAGAACCTCAACGTGCTCCGGGTCGTAGCCCATCGCGGCAGCAGCCGCACGCAGGCGGGAAATATAACCATGGTGATCAGCGCCAAGCATGTAAATGGCGAGGTTGTGGCCGCGATCGAACTTGTCTGCTACATACGCGATGTCTCCTGCGATATAGGCAGCATCACCGTCGGATTTAATGACAACCCGGTCTTTGTCATCGCCATAGTTGGACGACCGCAACCACCAGGCACCGTCGTGTTGATACAGATTGCCGTTGTCTTTGAGCTTTTCGACGGCCCGATCTACCGCACCCGATTCAAAAAGTGAATTTTCATGGAAGTACACATCGAAATCGACGCCAAATTCATGTAAAGACTCTTTGATGTGACCAAACATCATCGCCACGCCTTCGGCGCGGAAAAGTTCGTGCATTTCCGCTTCCGGAAGATCCGAAAAATGTGGGTGCTTTTCGACGATAGCGGCCGCATACTCTTGAATGTATGCGCCCCCGTAGCCATCTTCTGGAGTGGGAAGTCCCTGAGCAGCTGCGATTAGTGAGTTGGTGAAACGATCAATCTGACGTCCGTGATCATTGAAATAGTACTCCCGGGTGACCTGCGCCCCTGAGGCGGCAAGCACCCGACCCAATGAGTCGCCTACCGCAGCCCACCGTGCGCCACCAAGGTGAATCGGGCCGGTGGGGTTAGCGGAAACAAACTCAAGGTTGACAACCTTGTCCTGATAGCGGTTCGAATGCCCAAATTTCTCTGCTGCTGTAAGAATATCAGCGACGATTTTTCCTTGAGCTTCCGCAGCAAGCCGGATGTTGATAAAACCCGGGCCTGCTATTTCGGCAGTGGCGATGGCCTCGTTTTTAGATAATGCTTCAGCCAACGACTGGCCCAGCTCCCGAGGATTCATTCCAACCTTATTTGCCAGCTGTAGTGCCAGATTAGTGGCGTAGTCGCCGTGCTCTGGGTTTCGTGGACGTTCAACCGTTACTACATCTGGAAGAACTGAGGTGTCCTGGCCGTAGAACGATAAAACTTCCACGGCGGTATTTTTAATAAGCTGTGCCAAATCCGCTGGTGTCATAACGAAAGAGTGTAACCTACTAAAGGTTGAAGATAAGAATGCAGGTTGCTAGATACTGTGGCGCTGTGACACCATCGGAACGGTTTTATTCGATAAAAGTTCCGGAGAAATTTGAGATATACATCACTCAATAAAGTTTGGCCTTAGCAACAAGATGAGCTGAATATAGTCACCCTCAGCTTGGCCTTTGTTAAGATCGCTCCTTTTTTCTCTGTTTACCCACCTCGTCGAAAAGCGAAACTGCTTTACCCGTCCGGTACCGGAATTTCACAGTTCAACAATTACACTTGAATCCGATGTGTGAAGTACTTTAGCTTCTTCCAAGAAAGAGATTTATATTACTAACTCGCAAAAACCCTTGTTAGAAAACTAACACACAGCCCATTTTGACCCATCGATGTCTGTTAAGGAGTTACAGTGAACACCTTCACCGCTGTGACCGACGCAGTTGGCGGCAGTCTTGGATTATCCGCCCTAGTGGCGTGTATCCCACTAGTGACGTTTTTCATAATGCTCATAGGCGTTAAAGCACGCGCCCATGTTTCTGCCGCAGTAGCGACCCTAGCCGCAATCCTTGTTGCAATTTTCGGCTTTAATATGCCCACCGACCTCGCCCTCATGTCCGCGCTACGCGGTGGCTTATTCGGACTTTTGCCCATCGTTTGGGTAATTGTTATGGCCATCTGGTTCTACCAAATTACGGTAGCCTCCGGCCGTTTTGAAGACCTGCGCCGCACCTTTGACAAACTTGGCGACGGCGATGTGCGTATCCAAGCAATTCTCATCGCTTTCTGTTTCGGTGGTTTGCTTGAAGCTCTCGCTGGTTTCGGCGCGCCAGTTGCTATCACCGCAACTATGATTCTGGCACTTGGTATCAAACCCCTCAAAGCAGCGATCGTTGTCTTGCTTGCCAATACCGCCCCGGTCGCCTTCGGCGCCGTCGCTATCCCAATTACCACTGCTGGTGAAGTCTCCGGCCGCACCGTGGAACAAACCGAAAATATCGCTGCAATCGTCGGCCATCAGGCACCACTGATCGCGGTATTTGTTCCCGCAATCTTGTTGTTCATCCTTGATGGTATGAAGGGTGTCAAAGAAGCCTGGATTCCGGCATTCGTTATTGGTATTTCCTTCGCGATTGCCCAGTGGGCTACGTCCAATTACTTTGCATACCAGCTCACCGACGTCGTGGCTTGTATCGTTTCCCTGGGTGTTGCCTTCGTATTCCTGCGGTTCTGGAACCCAGTCGGCATTGACGAAATGCGCAAGCGCATGGATCTTCCACCAGCGGCAACAGCTGAAGAACTTCCCGCCCGCCGGGTATGGATGGCCCTTATGCCTTACGCTGTCGTGACCGTAATCTTCGGTATTGCTAACCTCGGCTCCACCATTCCGGCATTACTGAAGACCCCCAAGGTATCCTTCGAATGGCCACTCCTTTCTGAGCGTTTGGTCACTGCCTCCGGCGAACCGGTGAAATCGGCCTACACCTTCTTCTTGATTCACAACCCTGGTTCGCTTCTGCTAATTTCTGGCATCATTGTCGCCGTCGTGTACGCGATCTTCAACGAGAATGGCAAGTATTCGCTTTCTGCCGCCCAAGTGGTTAAGGAATTCGGCTCCGTGTGGTACCGCATGCGGTGGTCGGCCGTAACCATCATGTTGGTTTTGGGTTTGGCCTACGTCATGAACTACTCTGGCCAAACCATCGCGATCGGCCAATATGTCGCTTCGCTTGGCGCAATCTACGCATTCCTCGCTCCGACCTTGGGTTGGGTGGGTACTGCAGTAACAGGTTCTGACACCTCGGCTAACGCTTTGTTTGGTAACCTCCAGGTCACCGCAGCTCAGCACGCTGGGCTTAACCCAGACCTGATGCTGGCCGCCAACACGACCGGTGGTGTGGTTGGCAAGATGATCTCACCACAATCCTTGGCTATTGCTGCAACGGCGGTATCTATGGAAGGCAAGGAATCCGATATCTTCAAGGCAGTGGTTGGTTGGTCCTTCCTTCTCCTCTTCGTGGTTTGCTGCCTGGTATTCCTCCAAACCAACGTACTTTCGGTTATGGCACCGGTAGTTCCATAGTTTCCCCCTTCAAAACCCCCAAAGCTGGTCTGTGACTAATCACACTGTGTATAGTCCAGGCCAGTTTTTTCGTGCATTCCAAACCAACTTCACCCAGTTATAAGCAACCGGGAGCTGAAAGTAATTTCGGCTTCGTGGGCGTCAATAAAACTTTGCCCACGTAAACAGACCGAATCCCACATTGCGCTACAATCCGTTGCCTAGGGAGAAGATTTCACCATTTTAGAAACATAAGTGTTTCGGATATACCAGCAGCTAGAAGCTAAGTTTTACGTTTAGCTAAATGAGGGTATCCTAGCTAAAATTTGCACTGTTTTTTGGGTACATTAGAGGACATACCGTGGCGTCTTAGGCCTCTGGAAAGTTTGTGCATGACGATGAAAATGTGGTTTTTATCCGAAAACACAATTCGTCGCAAAGCCACTAACCAAACGCCGCCGCACTCCACAACACAATGTATTTAATTCTCCCACTTAAAAGGAGCTTCGCCTCATGAAAGTAGCGCTCTTTTCCACGTGCATCGGGGATGCAATGTTCCCCGACGCATCTAAGGCAACCGCGCTGATCCTATCCCGCCTGGGATACGAAGTGGTTTTCCCGCAGTCACAAACGTGCTGCGGCCAGATGCATGTCAACACTGGTTACCAAAAGGAAGCAGTGGGACAAATCAAAAACTATGTCGATGCGTTTTCCGATCCATCCATCGACTATGTAGTGTCTCCTTCTGGCTCCTGTGTCGGTGCGGTACGCGAACAACACGAACATGTAGCAAAACGCTACGGCTCCCCCGCCCTAGCAGACGGAGCTGCTAGCTGCGCGAAGAAAACTCTCGACCTGCCGGAGTTTCTCATCGATGTAGCTGGCGTAGAAAACGTGGGCGCATTCTTCCCCCACAAAGTTACCTATCACCCATCGTGCCACGGGCTCAGGTTTATCAAACTCGGCGATCGACCATATCGGTTGCTGCAAAACGTTGAGGGATTAGAGCTTGTCGAACTACCTAATAAGGAAGAGTGCTGTGGTTTTGGCGGCACTTTCTCGTTAAAGAACGCGGAAACCTCGGCCGCCATGGTTTCAGACAAATGCCGCAATATCGAGCTCACCGGTGCCGAATATGTCACCGGTGGTGATTCCTCCTGCCTGATGAATATCGCAGGTTCTCTTTCCCGCCAGCACGTCGGTGTCCGTGCAATTCACCTCGCCGAGATCTTGGCTTCTACCAAGGCACATCCGTGGACCCCAACCTCGGCCGCTTACTCCAAGGAGGCAATGCTATGAGCGTCAACCTCGGAATGCCCACGATGCCACCCCGGGCTTCAGATATTTCCAATCTGCGCGGGGACAAGCCGTTCCCCAAAAACGCACACACTGATCTTAACAACGTCACCCAGCGCCGTAACTTAACTAAAGCCACCACCACCATCCGCAACAAGCGCCAAGCGGTCATTGATGAAATTGACGATTGGGAGGCACTGCGCGAAGCAGGGTCAACGACCAAGCGGTACGTCATGGCCCATCTGCCTGAGCTACTAGAGCAGTTCGAGGCGGCTGTGACCTCCCGCGGCGGTCATGTGCATTGGGCTCGCGACGCCAAAGAGGCAGGCCAGATCGTTACCGAGCTGGTCAAGCAGACCGGCGAAAAGAAGGTTGTCAAGATCAAGTCGATGGCGACTCAGGAAATCGCGCTTAATGAGCAGCTGGAGGCAGAAGGCATCTTCGCCCAGGAAACCGACCTGGCAGAACTGATCGTACAGCTCGGTGATGACAAGCCTTCCCACATTCTGGTTCCTGCGATCCACCGTAACCGTGCGGAGATTCGCAGTATTTTCTTGAAGAAGATGGATCACATTGATGAATCCATCACTTCCGAGCCCGCTGAATTGGCTGAGGCCGCCCGGCTTTACCTGCGGCAGCAATTCATGGAAGCTAAGGTCGCTATTTCGGGAGCCAACTTTGGTATTGCCGAAACTGGGCACGTAACTATCGTGGAATCAGAGGGCAATGGCCGTATGTGTTTGACCTTGCCTGAGACTCTAATCTCAGTGATGGGCATTGAAAAGATCCTGCCAACGTTCCGCGACTATGAAACCTTCCTGCAATTACTACCTAGGTCGTCTACTGGTGAACGGATGAATCCCTACACCTCGTTGTGGTCTGGTGTCACGGAGGGGGACGGCCCGCAGAACTTCCACATCATTCTCCTTGATAACGGTCGTACCGCGGCGATGGCTGATGAAATCGGACGGGAAGCGCTAAAGTGCATTCGTTGTTCGGCTTGTTTGAACGTGTGCCCTGTATATGAACGTGCGGGTGGCCATGCCTATGGTTCTACCTATCCGGGCCCAATCGGTGCAATCTTGACACCTCAGCTGACCGGAATTGACGATTCCCACGATCCAAACGGTTATCTACCGTACGCATCTTCGCTATGTGGTCGATGCAACGAGGTCTGTCCGGTGAAGATTCCGATCACCGACGCGCTTTTGGAATTGCGACATAAGAAGGTTAAAGAATTCAAGCCGAAAATCGAAGGCTCGTTGCTGGGAAGCATGCAGCTTCTGTGGGGCAATTCCAAATTATGGAATACTGCCACCAAGATGGTATTTATGGGGCGGCTGCTTGGCGGTAGAGACGGCAAGATCACTCACCTGCCAAGCTTCCTAGCCGGTTGGACTGATGTGCGTGATACGTCAGTGCCACCGAAGAAATCTTTCCGCCAATGGTTCGATTCCCAAGAAGCGCAGGATTTGCTTGCGCAAGCCCGGGAAGAAGGGTTGCCGGAAAATAACGTCAAAAAGCAAGTCGAGGAGCAGTAATCATGGATGCAAAAACTGAAATGCTCACCCGCATCCGGAATGCCCAGCAATTGTCCAATATGCCAAGCGATGTAGAGATCTCGCGGGAATACAACATGGACAAGACCGCTGAATTTTCCAGAGATGAACTCAAGGAAGTTCTCGTCGACCGGCTATTGGATTACAAGGCTATCGTCCACGAAGTCACTGAAGAAAAACTGGGAGAGAAAATCGCCGAGATTCTTCACGACCGCGCAGCCAAGGAGATTCGCTATGCGGAGGGGCTCGATAAGGCGCTTTTCGACACCTTTAACGGCACTGCCACTCCCGATGATCGTAGTTCCGATCCCCGCCTGCTTAACGACGTCGATGCGGTTGTTACAGACTCGCACGTAAGTTCAGCCCAAACTGGAACCATCTGTTTGGAATCCAATCCGGTCTGCGGTCGTCGAGCCCTTACCTTGGTGCCTGATTGCCACGTAGTTATCGTGCGCATGGACAACGTGGTTTATGGTGTGCCCGAAATGATCGGTCGCTTGGGGCAAGAGAAGCCAATCACCATGATTTCTGGTCCGTCGGCAACCTCCGACATTGAGCTCAACCGGGTTGAAGGTGTGCACGGTCCCCGCACGCTGATCTGTGTCATTGTCGACTAGTTACTAAATTGTAATGCTCCTTTGTGTCTACAAAGGAGCATTTTCCACATATAGAGAAATAAAAATACTAATATTTTTTGCCGAGCCGTTTGAAATGTCCTCATATATCAAGGAGCTTTGCTACTTTATGCATTCTTTTTCAAAGATGCTCGCGTCGATAGTCACCGTAGCTACAACAATCGGACTGTGTACGAGCATTCCAGCTCACGCGAATACACCAGCGATAACTTGGGAGAAATGCCCTAAGACAGTAACCCGCCCTGGTGCAGCCTGTGGTCGGATTGAAGTACCCCGCGACTATTCAGACCCGAATGGCGTAAAAATATCCATCGGTTTTATCCAACATACAGCCAAAGCTGCACGCGACACGGTTTTTCTCAATCCAGGCGGTCCAGGTGGCGGTGTGTATGACCTAGTGGGTAATGCCGATCTCGTAAACTTTCCAACAGAATTTTTGGAAAACTTCACCATTGTAGGTGTACAGCCCCGTGGCATGCTCGGTTCCACTCCCCTAACCTGTGATGACGACGCAGAGGTTGATTTCTTCCAAATCTTCTCCAACGCCGGTGGGCAGTTACGTGCCGCTTGTGAAAGAACACAACCTGGATATTTTCCCCACATAACCACCGAAAACACAGCACGTGATTGGGAAGAGGTACGAAAAGCACTGAAAAGAGAAACCATTTCGATCTACGGCGCGTCATACGGAACGTTGTTGGCATCGACATATGCAACGCTATTCCCACATCACACTAATAAGGTAGTACTCGATTCTGGACTGGATCACACCAAAAAGTGGACTGATTCTTCCAAGAAGCAAGAATCTGGCTTCATCCGAGCCTTACACGAATTTTTCGGTTGGGCGGCAATCAATGACGATAAATTCCACTTAGGCGCTACGCCTTACGCTGTGTACACAACATGGGCAGAAGCTATTGAACGTCAATCTGGCGTCTGGCCCTCGGTGGTACCACCCCGTGCCACCGAAGCGGATCTACCACCACAAGCGAAAAACTTGGGGCAACCAGCCGTTGATGCTATGAACAACACGGCGGTTGCGCGTGCAGAAGCGAAAAACTTAAGTGCCACTGTGGTATCAGCTGGTTCGAAGCGTAAGGAACCAGCGCTGTTAATCCAGACACATGCCTTGCTTCCGGCGCCAGCAAAATGGCGAGACATAGTGGAATTCATCCAAAATCCTGATTTAGCCCAACACGAGTTGACGGAATTGAAAGAACGGTTGACCCACGATGAAGAATCTCAGACAGCATCCAAGGCAGCAATAATAGTAAACCAAAACATCTTATGTAATGAAGCCTTGCAACCTTGGGATCGCAGCCTATTTCTCCGCGCAGCCTGGACCAATCTAGTTCTTGAGGATCCGTTCTCTGGGCCGCCGCTAGCCAGCGCTTGGGGTTTTACTTGCAACGGCGCTCCACCGATTACCCAAGGCATAGCCTTAGATGGTTCAAAGCTAGCTACTCGGCCATTGCAAATTCAAGGAACTAGTGACCCCCAGACTGCATTTGAGAATTCGCTGGAAATGCGTGAGAACATGAATACCCAGTTCGTTACAGTCCACGGCCCGGGTCATGGCCACTTCAGTTCTGGAAATACCGCTGTAGATCGACTGATACTGGATTATCTTTACAACGGTACGGTGTCTGTCTCCGATGCACCTGGATTTTTTGAGCAATAGTTTCCTTCGATTGTATTCCCAAACGTCTCTCTATTTATTAGGGTAGATGACGAGCCGTTTTTTACTTCAGACGTCAAAAGGAGCACTTCTTATCGTGCAACTGAAACTTCCAAAGTTACTTTCACTACTTGCTGCCACTTCTATTGCTGCAAGCGCGGTAGCGGTAACCATCCCCCATGCAGCGGCGCAACACAAGCCAGCAATTGCCTGGGAGGACTGTCCAACAACGGTGGAACGACCCGGTGCCCGCTGTGGCCGTGTTGAAGTGCCACAAGATTACGGCAACCCACAAGGGAAAAAGATCTCCGTCGGCTTTATTCAATTTAAAGCCACCAACGGTGCCAAAGACACGATTTTCACCAACCCCGGTGGGCCTGGCGGTGATGTCTACGGTTGGCTGGGCACCTCCGAAATCGCAGAGTTCCCTGCCGAACTTTACGCCAACTATGACATTATTGGCGTCCAGCCTCGCGGACTCGACGGTTCCACCCCACTGGAATGCCCAGATATTTCGAAACTCGGCCCCATTGAACAGATATTCCAGTCCGGCACGGCGGTGAGGAAAGCCTGCGAATCAAGCCACCCGGGCTACCCAGCCCAGATCACAACTGAAAACACCGCACGCGACTGGGACGAAGTCCGAAAAGCCCTTGGTAGAGACTCCATCTCCATCTATGGGCTGTCCTACGGCACGTTGCTTGGTTCTACATACGCCACGTTATTTCCGGAGCGCACTAATAAAGTGGTGCTGGACTCAGGTTTGAATGCGTCTAATCAATGGAGCCATGTCATTGCAAGCCAAGAAGCAGGATTTAACACCGCACTGCAAGAGTTTTTCAACTGGGCTGCACTTAACGATGACAAATTCCATTTGGGTGCTACACCATACGCGGTGTATACCAAGTGGGCGCAAGCCATACAGTCCCAATCTGGTGTCTGGCCGTCCGTTACCCCACCTAAGGCAACCGCTGCTGACGTCCCTCCGCATTCTTCCGGGGCTGGCCAAGCCGCAGTAGACATTATCAACGGCACCGAGCCCGCGAATGCCCACGCCAAAAACCTCGGTAGCCAATTAGTTGCCGGTGGAAGAAAACAATCAGATTCGTCAGTGCTTGGCTACACCTATTCCAGACTTCCAATGCCACGTTTTTGGGAATCAATCGTGGAAACCATCCATAACCCAGAGCTTGCTACCCAAAGGCTAGTGCCACATGAACCGACAGAGGAAGAAATCAATGCTTTCTTGCACGCGAACAATATGCGCGTGACCATCATGTGTAACGAGGCACAAAGCCCGTGGAATCCACAGGATGCACCACGTGCACTGTGGACCAACTTCGTTATTGCGGATATTATCCAAGCTGGCCCCTCCCTGTTTAATTCAGGTTTAGTCTGCAATGGTGCAGGTTCAATCACCAAGGGTGTGCCTTTTAACGGTTCAGCGTTAAAAACCCGACCGCTACAAATTCAAGCCACCCGCGACCCACAAACACCATATGGTGATTTCTGGGAAATGCAAAAATCCATGAATTCCCATCTGGTAACCGTGAATGGGCCGGGGCATTCACACTTCGGGGTTGGCAACAAAGCTGTCGATAAAGTCGTTCTAGACTACTTCCGAACTGGCAGTGTCACCACCTCTGAGCTGCCTGGATTCTTCGGGTAACCCCCATGCACCCACCGAGTTCGATTTTTGGTTCGGTGGGTGCTAATATTTCAAAGCGTTGCACAGCGCAGCTTGTCTCCGTAGCTCAGTGGATTAGAGCATTGGTTTCCGGTACCAAAGGTCGCAGGTTCGAATCCTGTCGGGGACACTTTTGTCATCAGTCGAGACATAGATGGCACAACCGGTGATGTGTGTTCTGAAATAGGAACACGCATCACCGGTTTTTCTTTTGTTAGTGAAGCTCACATTCGTCTAGGCGCATCCTGACAAGCGATATGTGCATTAAAACACGCAACCGTGGTCAAGTTTGCAGACCTGCGATTGGGGGGGATTCTTTGGGAGGAAACCTGAGGAGCCTGTGAAATATGGCTAAACCCCGTCGTGGCAGTCACGACGGGGCTTTACACTTTACGACGACATTTGGTAGCGGTTAACCCTCGGGCATAATGATCCACGCCGCTAGGTAGGCCAGCACCTGAGGCCCTGGTAAAAACATTGATAGCAGGAAGAGAACGCGGAGCAGGGTTACATTCCACCCGTAAGTTTCTGCGATTCCACCGAATACTCCGCCAACGAGGCGAGTGCTGATTGAGCGGTGCAGTGGGCGCTGCGCAAAAGGTTGTGGATTGAATGGTTGAGACATGATGCAAAGCCTTTCTGTTGTCTAACGGGATTAACTAACACCCATTGTGGTTTCAAAGGCTTCAGCCTGCATCAGGGACTCCCCTGATATTCACCCTGATTTACTCGTTTCGGGGGCGACCAACCGGTTGCTCAAGAATGTTTTGAAGAAACTCAGCTACAGGTTCTTTAAGTTCATTATTGAGGCTATCGAAAACGATCTCGCGTACTGATTCGACATGGAACGGGGCAGCTTCCCTAATCCGGCGTTCACCTTCCTCAGTCAATTCGATGATAATACCGCGGGCATCACCGATGCACCGCTGCTTGGTCACCAATCCACGTTTTTCCATGCGCGTGACTTGGTGGGACGTGCGGCTGCGGTCCCAATCTAGGTCAGCGCAAAGATCACGCAACCGAATCTCTTTGTCTGGACTTTCAGACAGGCAAACCAGAACTGCAAATTCTGAGGTGGTCAGCCCAGCACCATCTTGAAGAATGTTTTCAATGTGGTGTTCCACTTTTCTAATAGCAGCAAGCATAAGCCGCCAAAATTGCTGTTCGTCATCAGTAAGCCATCGCGGAGTAGTCATGGATCTATATTAAACAGTACTTTCACTAATTGTTTACAATTACCTGCAAATTCTTGGCAAATACATAGGAAAATAGAAGAAAAGTATCTTTTAACCCTTCTTTTATTTATTAAATATCTCCCAAAAATATTCAATAAAAACCGAAAAATTCACGTCTCAGTGTGGCAGCGCTGCCAAAGTTTCAACATCAACAAAATTGTTTCACATTATCAGCCAACATGCCATCCCCTCCACCCCTTACCAAACAAAAACATAACCATAATGTTATATTTTGGATATCGTACAACCGGATTCTTGCCGATCACGCGATCCAAAAAATGTAACCGACCACAGCGCGCATTTGGCTAGTTATTGTCAGAAAAACTTCCCGCGCACAACCTACCTTGTTCACATGAATGTGCGCAGCTGCTTAGAACTATCGCGGTATGGAAGATAATAATTTTCTAAAAATTCATCTGATCGACTCCAGTACCGCCTTCATGGTTATTCGTTTTCCATCAGACCATGCATTGGCTTTTCCACCCGGCTCGCTACACTGGCGTATCTTTGTGGCACACAAGTGAATACGAAAATTTGTTGCTGTTGCCCAACATCATTGAATACTGCGCCCATAGATAAAAGTCGACTTGGATCGGTAGAACCTAATACGTCGTCAAAGAAAACCGGAACGCGATCCGCGGACACTAGTGAAGCAACAGCTAATCTAGTAAGGATCGCCAATTGTTCCTGGGCGCCACCGGATAAAGATTCCACGCTGACTTTTTCATCGTTTTTTATCCTGCTCGTTACTTCCAACGCCTCAGAAAGCTCAAAACTAACATCAGAGCCAAATACTGGTTTAGCTAATCTGGTGAGTTCTTGTGTAAAAGGAGCGCTGTAGCGCGCATGTGCTTGTTTTTGGTGACGCAAAAGAGTCTCATACAGTAATTTCGCTGCTGCGGCGCGCGCCTGCACTGTGGCTTCTTTTCGCTCGGCAGCGATTTCCGCAGCCATGGCAAGATCGCATTCCTCGGCCGCACCTGCAAACGCCTCGATATAGCTGCGATGCGCTGCGATAGTTGTCTCCGCTTGCCGGATGCGGTCTTCAACATCAGCAAGTTGTGCGGACGCTGCCTCCGCCAATTGCCGCTTTAGCTCTGGCGCTAGTTGTTCCAGCTCTGATTCCATCTTAGCTAGCTCATTTTCACGCTCTTGAGTGGCACTTTTATGTTTGCGATATTCGATGTCTAACGCTTCCAGGGGAGTTTCCGACTCAACAGCAGCCATCACTTGTTTTTCCCGATTCAGCTGGTCACATGCTTCGTCGAAAAGCGTGCGCGTGGCTATAAAATCCGTTTCGGCGGGTCGTCGCGCCAAAACTTCGTAGACTGCGACGGCTTCGTCGCGTGCGGCAATAGCATTATCTAGAGCAGATGCTGCCTGTGCTAATTGCTCGGCAGCCTCCGTAACGCTTAGCTCAACGTCAGGGGCTGGTTTTGCCAATTCTTGCCGAATTTCTAACTCTGACTGTTCCCCCACAATAACGTGGCGTTGTGTGATTAATAATTTGCGTTCGGTCTGGCTAGCAGTATAACGCTCCAGTGCAGATTGGGCTTGAGCAGCGGAATCAAAACCATATTCAGATTGCAGGGTTTTTAGGTTCTCTTGTGCAGCCGCCAATTGCTCTATAACACCAACTATCCCTATTCCCGGGTTGATGATTATAGAAATGTCCTCGACAGTGATTTCTGTCTCTGCTTCCAAAGATAGAGTCTCTGGCTCAACGGATATCGCAGTTTCCTCTCCATTAATACAGATCGTCCGGGGAGTTTCGGAATGGAAAGTTACCGAGGGGCTATGCACAGCCAACGCTTGTTCGGTGGCCCTGACCGCCAGTTCCGCCTCGCTAAAGGCAGTTACGGCCTCCGCCGAAACCTCCGAGACCGCAGCGAGTTCCTCGATCCGCCGATCAATGTCATCTAATTGCTCTATGAGCAACCGATGCTCCGATCTGCGGTCGGCACGCTGCGCTTCTTGCATCACAGTCACCGCAGATCGGTGTGCTGTATGGGCCATAGTTACCGCTGTCTCGCAGTCATCGCGTTGTAACTTCAACCGATCAAGATTGTGTTTTTCTATGGTCGCTGCATCTTCGTGCTGTTGCAGCGTTTCTCGCAAACTTAGGACCCTCGCCTCAAGTTGGGTGACTAATTCCAATCGCTCGCGCCGCTGATCGCGTTTGGCGCTCACCGCTTCACATTGCGCATGACTAATCTGGTACTCCCGACGTTTAAGTTCAACCTTCTTTTCCGCGTTGTGGGCTAGCTCCCATTCGGCCTGAAGCTTTTCGTATTGCGCGATCACCATCGGTAGCTCCAGCTGCGCATGATCCTTGTCAGCTGTGATTTGCTCAACTAAGTCGACGCGTTGTTGAAGCGATGCACGCTTTGTTTCTGCTTCTCGACGCCGTAACCGCGCCGTTTCTAAGGCAGCCACATGATCTTTGAGATACTTAGTGGGTGCGCCAGTACGTTTGGAAAAATACCGCTCATATTCTGCGGTGACTCGATGCATCAGCTCGGTAGATTCTGTTTCTCCAACAAAACTATCTTCAGATTGGTCTAGCGCAGATTTCAACGCCGAAATGCCCACCAACTCCATTGCCGGTGTGAGTTTTCCTTGTTTGTTAAATAATGTCTCGAATAGTTGGTGGTCTAGGTGGTCGTCTAGTAATTGCTGCAAACGTTGTTCCGCTTCAGCTCCTGTGAAACTACCGTTTCCGTAGTCGGCACCGGCGACCGTCACAACAGCCATCGGACTTTTTAACCATTGTTTTTCCAGTTCGCATCTAATCTGGCCGAATACCAAGCCAAGCTTGACTCGTGGTCCTATGTCTTTGCCAATTGGCTGGCTGGCTTTCACCGCCGCCGCTTTGGAATTGTGCTTGCTAAATAATGCCTGATGTAAGGCATCAAGCACCGTGGATTTTCCTTTCTCATTCTCCCCCGATATGACTAAAACCCCGCGATCGGGAATGTTGTGCCATGTGAATTGAGAGATTGATTTGTAGTTCTCAATTTCGATGAACGTGATTTTCATTTCTTCCCCGATCGTTGCAAATGAAAAAGCAAAGCCAAGGCATCCTCCGCCGCTGGATGAGTAGAGTCAGAAAGCTCTGAAAGTGCTTTCTGGGCGAAGCCAGAAAATCCCATGTCAGCTATCTCGTCTTCTGTTGGGGTTGTAGTCAAATCCATCGTGCGACTCCGCGGGTACAGATTGGCAAACAGCGGCTTCAATTGGGAAATCTCCGACTCTAAGTAGGCTCGCGTGGTCATGTCAACGGTGCCTCGCAGCGCATATTTCACAACAGTTTCGTCTTTGCGCGGATATTTTTTTAAGGTTGTTATGAATTCCTCAATGTCGTGAGGAGAGGAAACTTCCATAAAAAGTGCTTCAAACCGCCACCGGCCAATCTGAACCGGTGTCACCTCGACGGTAGCTTGTGCGGCTGCAGTCTTAGTTATGTTCACAACCAGTGCGTTGCCGGAGTCGATTTCTCCGCCACCCGCTGGGAGTTCTTTAAAATCCGTCACTTCTGGCGACCCGGAATACCAGATTGCCCCGGTTGGGCCCACCTGCATTGTCGAATGGGTATCGCCCAACGCCACATAGTCGATCGCCCCAGCGGCTACCAGCTTATTGAGGGAATCCAAGCCAATCAGCTCCGGCATGATGTCATTGCCTCGGTTTTCTGTTTGCCCATGCGCAACGACCACCCGGATGGTAGAACTCGGCTCAAGTTGTCTGGTAGCTTCTGCTACCAGGTCGCGACTGGGTTTTTTACTGAGCCACGGCACGCCGATGAGTTCGATGCCTGCGGCGTCTATAGGCTCAGCGGTATCAAAAACATGGATATTTCCGGCTGTGGCAGCCTGGTAAAAGACACTGTCTGCTGTTAACGGATCATGATTTCCGGGAAGTAGATACACCGGAACTGGTAACTGCCGCAGCTCTTCAATCGCACGATTAAGGGTTGTGGGAGAAATAGCGTTGTGCTCAAAAACATCTCCCGCAACAACAATAAAGGCACAGTCGTGTTTCTGCGCGACTTCCCCCAACCTGGTGATCGCAGTTTTTCGAGCAGCCTCGAAACGCGCTTGTGCATCTTCGGTATCTTTCAGAAACCACCGAGTCATTCCGATCTGTAAGTCGGATGTGTGAAGAAAACGAATATTAGCCACGATGATGTATTAATCCTCCCGAGTGAGGTAATCGTACATGTCTTCAATGTCGCTGACTGCACGAAGCTCGTCAATGCTGGTGTAAGAGATTTGGCGCATCGCTTGGTGCAACAGTTGCAGATCGGAATCGTCAAGCGCAGGTTGGATACGTGGATGTGGCAATTTCGGTAATTCACCGCCCTGCCAGAACCACTCTGGGCTCATGGTTGCCTGTCGCTCAGAAAGCTCTTTAGCGCGAAGCATCACCGCTTGTTCCACGTCAAGTAAATTCAAGTCACGCAATTGGAACGCCAGATTGGGGTTGTCTTTACACGCGGCTATCGCCGCATAAAGTGTGGCAATGGAATGCTTACAAACAACACTGGGATCAGGACAATCACAATGAAAACGCACATCACCATGTGATTCGGCGAATAGCTGCCCCAACGATTGCGGTGTAAGCTCACCACTTCGTGCCTGCATTATCCCATTAGGTGTAGCCGCAATCTCAGTTATCAATTCCGAAACATCGTCCTTCGACCGATATGGAAAAGCAATATCCACCTGAAATGGTTCCGGTCCAGAACCAACAACTTCCGCCGTGATCCTGGCGTTCGCGAGGCCCAGATTTAAGACACGTCCGTCGCGGAAATACTTTTCGCCGCGAGATATACGTGCCCTATCCGATCGCTTTTCGACGAGTTCCTGTAGCCAAGTCTCACTAGAGTTAGAGCGTGCTTGGGTACTTTTACGTCTTTTCACCTCGGGCTCAGGTGATACTGCATGTCGGTTTGCTCCGAAATTGGCGTAGATTACATTGCCAATCTTTGGGTGCTTCGGTTTCTCCGCCATTTATTCCATCTCCCGATAGCTAAGCAAGGTGGCAAGTTCGTCGTCGGAAAGCTCAGTTAACCAGCCTTCTCCTTGGGTCACCATGGTTGAAGCCAGTTGCGTCTTTCCGGCAATAATTTCTTCAATCCGTTCCTCCAACGTACCGGCCGTGATGATCTTGTACACGAATACATTTTTATCCTGACCGATCCGATACGCCCGGTCTGTTGCTTGGTTTTCTACCGCAGGATTCCACCACCTATCCATATGAATAACGACGCTTGCCGCGGTCAGATTCAACCCCGTGCCGCCAGCTTTGAGCGACAACACCATAGCGGGCGGACCGGATGGGGATTGGAAATCCGTCACCATCGCGTCACGCTGTGACTGGGGTACGCCACCATGCAAGAACGGGATGGCGACACCATAATTATCTGATAAATAAGGAACCAATAGATCACCGAAGGCTTTGTACTGGGTAAAAATTAACACCTTCTCGTTGTTTTCCCTCGCTATGGCGATCAAATCCATTAATTCAGCAACCTTGCCGGAACGGTGTCGGCTTTTCACCACCACCGGGGAACCGTCGTTAAGAAAATGCGCGGGGTGATTACAGATCTGTTTAATCTTCGTTAATGAAGCCAGGACCAACCCCTTGCGTCCCATGCCGCGCGCCTGCGTAAGCTTTGATTGCAGGTCCGACACGAAAGCCTTATACAACGCTGCCTGTTCGGTCGTCATATCCACAGTGATCACAGTCTCGGTCTTCTCGGGTAAATCGGCGATCACACTAGGATCAGATTTAAGTCGACGCAAAATAAACGGTGCCGTCAAATTACGCAACTGCGCAGTTTTTACCTCATCACCAGTGACTTCAATGGCTTTGGAAAAGTGATTTTTAAAAAATGACACTGAGCCCAAAATCCCAGGATTACAAAAATCCAAAATTGCGCGTAATTCCAACAACCGGTTTTCCACTGGCGTTCCGGTCAAAGCTATCCGATGCGAGGCAGGCAACGCCCGAACCGCACGGGAAATCTTCGTACTCGAATTTTTAATATGCTGCGCCTCATCAATAGTGACCCGATGCCAGAAAACCCGCGACAATAGCGTTACATCACGGGAAACAGTGCCGAAGGAAGTTATTACGATGTCGCTATCACTAACCTCGGAGATAAACGCATCGCCTTTCTTACGGCTCGGCCCATGATGTACTTTTACCCGCAACGTGGGAACAAACCGGCTCGCTTCCCGCGCCCAGTTCCCCACCACCGAAGTAGGAACCACAACCAAGCTAGGCACACTGGCAAGCTTTTCGGCCCGATCAACCGCCTCCAGACTTAACAGCTGCAAAGTCTTACCCAACCCCATGTCGTCGGCAAGCACTGCACCCAACTTCTGCCGAAACATCCAATGTAACCAATCCACACCTCGACGCTGATATTCCCGCAACTCTGCGTGAACCGTACCTGGAATATCCACCCGCTGCGGGGCGGGCAAATCCTGAAAACTGCCCCCAATCAGGCCGACATGCCACTGATTCCCGTGATATTCGACAATTTCATCCAATGCTGACCGCATTGACAATTCCCGCAACTCTGCAACACTAATCTGGCCCACCGAAACATCTTCAGTAGCCAAACGCTGCTCCAACTGCGCAATCACCGACGCCATTTGCGCAGTATCCTCCCCTCGGGCCGCTGCTAGCTGCATACGCATTTTCCAAGTCTCAATCTGCTGCGAAATATGGCTTTTCGACGATTTCACCAACTCGTCCATGTACTGTGCAATCGATCGAATCGCCGCACTATCAGCCATCACCCAATCGCCACGCAGATTAATCAAACCAGATTTGGAAGCCACCAGATCATTCATCTCTGCTTCCGACAATTCCACATCACCAATGGATACTCGCCAATCAAAGTCAATGATCTGCTCCAAACCCACCTTCGGTTGCCCAACAGTCTCATTCGACTCATGAACATGAAGCCTAGCCTTCGTATCCTGCTTACTCCACGCTTTAGGCAGCAAAACCGTAAACCCGCTATCGCGCAGTCGTGGAACATCCTCAGAAATAAACGCCACCAATTCATCCGTCGACAGATACACATCCCACTCGCCAACAACACTTCCTCGCGAAACCACCCCCATCATTGGAGACACCCGCCCCGGATGAGTAGGCGATAACTCGCGATCCGAATCCAACAGCCGCGATACAAAAATTGCCTCCCGGCGCAGCGCAGCCAACCGGTTCACCGTCGCCCGATCAAACAAACCGATCTTCACCGGAATAGGTGCATCAACCCCCGAACGCACCCTAACCCGCACCGGCCACACACTCCCCTGCGACCCGACCTCCACATCATCAACAGAACCAGGCTCTTCCACCACAAAAACCAGCTGCACATCCACCGCTGTAATCGAGTCCCGCCACCGATTAAGCGCTGACACCAAATTCGCGCTACCCCGCCGCAACGGCTTCGAAGACAAAAGCGCCTCAGAAAACTCATGCCACGGCGTTGGCCGCCCCGAATCAAACAAATCCCTAAGCAGCGAATTCGCAATCCAATGCGGCAGCTCCTCAACGATATCCTCAGCCACCGACAACCCACCATTACGCACCAAAACACCCGGTGCAGCGTGCATCATCTGCGCAATCCACCCACGTTCCCCAAGCCCCGCCGCCAATTGCCACATCGGAAACCACTTTCGATCCGAATACGACAACTTCACCACGACCCGACCAGCCGCAATAAACTCGCGCAACCCGGCAAACATATGCCCAAGCCACACCAAATCCGCACCCAAACCAGATGCCCCACCCGCCCCAGCAACGACAGCCAGAACTTGAACCGCTTGCTCAGGCGCAAACGCAACTGTAGGAACTGGCAGCCGAACCTCCCGCCCCTTTGGGGTCATCAAAAGCATATCCACCCGATGCACAAACCGCTTACCTTGAATCAACGACTCCACAGCCGGAGGAAACACCCCCAAAGGAACATCAGCCCCAGAAACAATCTTATGGCCCTCCACTTGCTCAACCCACAAATGCAGACCAGATTGCTTCAGCCAAAGGCCATGAAGAATGTGCGACGTCATGTCTACTGTTCTACCAGGAGACCCTGACACCAAAGAAACACACTTTCGACGAAACCCCAAAAGCTGCAGCCACAGTGTAATCTGGACGAAATCCCGTGACCAGCACAAAAGCAAAAAATGAGGTAGTACATGGCTGACCAAACCTGGCACATTTTGGCCATCATCATATACATGTTGACGATGCTAGCCATCGGATACTGGAGCTACCGCCAGACCAACCAATACGAGGATTATGTACTGGCAGGCCGTGGACTCAACCCATTTGTAGCTGCAATGTCGGCTGGCGCGTCAGACATGTCAGGGTGGTTGCTTATGGGGTTACCAGGCGCACTTTTCGTAACTGGAATGAGTGAACTTTGGATCGCCATCGGCTTAATTATCGGAGCATGGGCAAACTGGAAATGGGTTGCGCCTCGCCTTCGCGCCTATAGTGAAATTGCTGATGATTCAATCACTCTCCCGTCTTTCTTCGAAAATCGCCTCAAGGACGATTCTCGGCTACTGCGGCTGGTCAGCTCCGTCGTTATAGTCATCTTTTTCATATTTTATGTCTCATCCGGAATGGTAGCCGGTGGGCATTATTTTGAGTCAGCGTTCGGTGGTCAATACATTGACGGGATGCTCATCGTAGCGTTCATCACGGTGGCTTACACATTCATCGGTGGCTTCCTGGCGGTTTCTTACACCGACGCGGTGCAAGGAATGATTATGTTTTGTTCGTTGATTATCGTCCCTGCCATGGCGCTGATCGCTTTAGACTCACCAGCCTCGATTTGGACGTGGGCGCCATCGCACGACTACGGGCCGTACACTTCGGGAGTGGGAAACCCGACTTATTTCTCGCTCGTTAGCGGAATCCCGCTACTCGTGATTATTAGTAATCTGGCTTGGGGATTAGGTTATTTTGGTCAGCCACATATCATTATTAGATTTATGGCGTTACGTTCGCCAGCCGACGCCAGTTTTGGGCGGCTTGTAGGAATCAGCTGGATGACGATATCAATTGCTGGCGCCGCTTTCGTTGCGATTGTGGGCACAGCTTACTTTGGCCAAAATCCAGGCTTCGACATCGTCGACAAGCAAAACTATGAAACCATCTTCCTCGATATGGGTCGGCTACTGTTCCACCCTCTGATTGGAGGGTTGATTCTCACCGCCGTGCTCGCAGCGATCATGTCAACCATTTCCTCTCAACTTCTAGTTACATCCACTTCCCTGATTGAAGACATCTTCAAAGTGTTCAAGAAAGACCACCCCAGCGAATCAGTGATGATCAATCTCTCCCGAACAGCAGTCGTGCTAGTCGCAATTATTGCCGGAGTATTATCAATCAACCCCTCAGATTCAATCCTGGGGCTGGTAGGTTTCGCCTGGGCCGGGTTCGGCGCAGCTTTCGGTCCACTTGTGCTCTTTATGCTCTATTGGCGACGACTCAACACCGCCGGGGCACTCGCAGGAATGATCACCGGCGCAGTGGTTGTATTTGCGTGGGGCTCCTCCAGATTAGGAGACTCGTTATACGAAATGGTGCCCGGAGTAATCGCAGCTACGTTAACTATCGTCATCGTTTCCTTAAGCACTAAACCACCCAGCGTTGAAATCACCGAGACCTTCAATCGGGCTGTGGAACGAGAACAACACGAACTTTTCTAACACCATGGAACCAAAATGCTTGTCGCATGAGTCTAATTGAGTATGCGACAAGCTTTTTCCTTTCACACGATTCTGGGCATGCTGATTTGTGCCACGTTGATCCTCATAATTTTAGAACTACCACCTGGTGGACGACTCTCCCCTAATCTGGCCGAAATTCCTCAGATTGGGCAACGCAGTACCGTCATTGGTTATGACAGAAAGCTATTTGGCAATGGCTGGGCGTATAATCCCAAAACCTCTTGCTCCACCCGGCAGGACGTATTGCGCAATCAGCTAACTACCGTTGGGGATTTTGACGGCTGCGACTCGATTGTGGCAGGCATTTGCCCGTATTCCAACACTAAGATAAGCAGCGATCCAGGTTCTGTGCCGGGAGACCCCATTGAGGTGGATCATATTTTTCCGCTTTCAGCCGCCTGGGACATGGGGGCATTTGCGTGGTCTGAGGAAACCCGGATTGCCTTTGCAAACGACCCCCTAAATCTGGTTGCGGTTTCCGCGAAACAGAACCAGAGTAAATCTGACTTATTGCCGTCAGATTGGTTGCCTCCAGTACAAAGCAACCGGTGCTGGTATGTGAATCGGGTAACAGAGGTCGCTGCGAAGTACGGCCTGTTCCTAAGTACAGAGGATGTAACGATTATGCGAAAGCAATGCCTTTTCCGATAGGGTATTGCCGTTATGTTTATTCCAGATTGGAAGGTTGGGTTTTCCCGTGGGTTCTCTCATTGTTTTGCTGCATGTGTTGACTGCGGTGTTGTTTCTGGGGCCGGTAACTATTGCCGTGTCAATGTTTCAGGTTCAGGCTCTTAAAGCGCATGGTGGAGATGAATCCGCTCGTGGCGCTGCATCAGTGCTGTATAGGGTGACTCAG
This sequence comes from Corynebacterium mustelae, assembly GCF_001020985.1. Classification (NCBI taxonomy): domain Bacteria; kingdom Bacillati; phylum Actinomycetota; class Actinomycetes; order Mycobacteriales; family Corynebacteriaceae; genus Corynebacterium; species Corynebacterium mustelae. The sequence continues at coordinate 1,299,858 of NZ_CP011542.1, read as the reverse complement.
ACGTACGGCATGTTGTCGTTGTTGGTGCCGTTGCTTGGCTTCGCTGTGATGTTTACCGGTGATTTTTGGTCTGATGGCAGGTTCCACGCATCGATTGCGTTATCTGTTGTTGCGTGGGCATTGCTGTTGTTTGTTATTTCCCCAAAGCAGCGCGAGATGATGTCGGCTTTGGGTTTGTTGCCTGCCGACGAGCAAACGGATGAAGTCCAGATTGGGGATTGGGCAAAGGCTAAAGCCCGGTTGTCGATGTTCGGTGGCATTTTCTCCTTGCTGTGGGTGGTTACGTTTATTTTGATGATGTTGCCGCGCTTTATTGGCTAAATGCGGCTATGGCCCATTCGCGTGCTGACTTTTGATTTGTGGGGTGTTGGTTGTAGCGAATGGGTTCATCCGGTCGCAATTGGAATCCTTTGCGGCCGGTTGTTGTGTCACGTGTGATTCTGCCGTTTTTGTGTTGATTGGGGTTGTCGTCGTTTCGGGCGTTGTGGGGTCGGCACAGCGGAGCAAGATTGTCTAGGACGGTTGGTCCGCCATTTGACCAGGCAGTGATATGGTGCATGTCGCAGTTGGCTGCGGGACGGGCACAGTCAGGGTGGGTGCATACGGGGTTCTCGATGGTGGCGTGAAAACGTTGGAGCCATGTTGCGTGACGACTTTGCTTTTCGACGCCGGGTTGGCGTTGTATCCGGTAGGTTGCAGTTGGTTGAGCAACCCCATGGGTATCTAGGGCGTAGGCGATCACGTATCCGTAGGGGGCAAGTCTGTTGTTGAGAATGGATTCTAGTTTTTCCTGACAACCATTCGTCGTGGTTACGGTCCCGTCCTCGTGTAGAATTTCACCGTTATTGAGCGCGTAGAGAAATGCCGGTTGGTAGAGCATGCCTTCCTTTTTCGAACCGCTAAAGCATTGCTCAAAAGCCATGGCAAGTGCTTCATCGTAGGCAAGTTTTGGTTGATTGCGTCTTATATTCTGAGCTCTTGCGTGCAATGCAATGTGGATATGCCGGATGAGCGGGAATGGAAGTTTAGCGTGTAGATGCCCCATTCCGTCTTGATCGGGGTGATTGGAACAACCGAGGGTAGATTTGCGGCGCTTGCTGTGCCCACGATTAAGTTGTTTCAGCCGCATGGTGATAGTTGTTTTTAGTTCTTGGGTGCTCAGCGTTCCAGCTGCCCTAATGAACTCTTCCCGCAGTTTGAGCTTATTTGTTAGCGGGTTAGAGCATTTGTTAACACCAGTGGCTATTAACTCAAGTTGTTTAATTGACAACCCTAGACTGCGCGCTAGTTTGCGGTGGTATATGTGACTAAATTGAATAGCTAGCCAGTTCAACCGCTCTATCTCTTTAACTGTCATCCGCAAGTCATTGGCGAGTTGTTCATGCGGTGTTTTGGATGCATGAATAGCTACCATCAAGTCAACGCCGTGGCACTGCAGTTGCTTGAACGAATCTAAAATCGCCTTCATAGTTTTACTTGTATCATTTTCTTCCGTGACGGCGAATTTTTGCGCAAATTAGTGCAGTCAAAAATGTGGAATTTTCGCAATTTGCTGGGAAAACCACGATAGATCTTCAGCTACTTTTGGTGGGTTGTGGATAACTTTCTTACATGAACGCTTTTTCATCAGTGGTTCATTAGTACTTCACGTAGGGCCTCCACAATGGAAAGGGAAGGAATTCTCAACCCATAGAAAGGAGGTGGTGCTACCGTGACTACTCTTGCAACGCAAAACCGGCGCCTACGTGGGCACGTCGAAAAGCTTGTTGCGTTGATTGCAATCGCAGCGGTTTTGTACTTCCCGACTAGCCTGAGCATCGAAGCCAGATTGACGCTCGCGGTATTCATCGGAGCTATCTTCCTTTGGGTTTTTAGCACTATCCCGGACACGTATGTTGCTCTCGCCGCTGCGAGCCTGCTTGCAGTTCTTGGAATTTTATCGGCGGAGGACTTTTTCGAACCGCTAGGGCATGACACCACCTGGTTACTCATCGGCGCCTTCATCATCGCAACGGCAGTAACCTCCAGCGGTCTAGCTCTACGAGTCACATCTTGGTTAAGCGTTGGTATAACTAGTCCGCGCACTCTTGTGCACCTGGTTAGCCTTGCTTTGGTGTGTACCGCCTTTATGGTGCCTGCAACATCGGGTCGCGCGGCGCTGGTGCTGCCTGTTTTCCTTGCCTTGGTTCCTATTTTGGAATCACAACACCGGTGGCTGCTTGTTACGTTATCCATCGCTATGCCCAGTGTGGTTTTACTTTCAGCGGTCGCCAGCTTCATTGGCGCTGGTGCCCACCTGATTACTGATCAGATTCTTTCCGAGCAAGATTTAGGTTCGATTGGCTTTAGCGCGTGGATGCTTTACGGTTTACCGTTCGCCGTGGTGTCCAGTCATGTGAGTGCCGAGGTTATTTTGCTTCTTACTTCCACGAAAGGGCAGCGACAGCAACGACTTCAGATTGGGGCGCAGGATTTCCCTGACACAACATCTAATCTGGGCGAAAAGCGTTCACTAGCGGTTTTGTTCATTGCTGTGGCGTTATGGTTTACGGAATCGATTCATTCCATTCCGCCTGCTTTGGTTGCGGTGGTCTGTGCGTTACTGATAGCCTCGCCGTCTTTTGGTGCGGTTGACCTTAATCAGGCGATTAAGAAGATTCCATGGTCGTTGCTTTTGTTCATGACTGCAACAGTTGCTTTGTCGGAGGCGTTATCAGAATCTGGCGCCGCTGAGGCTATGGCATCTGGGGTGTTTTCATTGGTCGGTGGTAGCAATGCGGCGTGGATGTTTATCGCTATTGTTATCGCGCTATCCACTGCGGCTCATCTGTTTATTCAATCGAGGTCCGCACGAAGCGCTGTGTTGATTCCTATTGTTATTGCGTTGGCACCTGCGTGCGGGGTTAACCCGGTGGCTGCGGCGTTTTTATCGACGGCTGCGGCTGGTTTTTGCCACACGTTGCCATCCTCAGCTAAACCGCTCACCATCTTTTATTGCGAGGACCAGTCTCGCCCTAGTTTCACCAACGCGCAATTGATGCGTATCTCTGCGACGCTGGCACCTATCCACATGATTTTGTTAGCTATTTTTTCCACTGTTATTTGGCCCGCGTTGGGTCTTCATCTCTTCCAATAGAAAAGGATTTCTATCATGACTATGTATCTTCCAGAACGAATTCTTGTTGCACCTTCCGGTTTCAAAGAGTCCCTGTCCGCGGTAGAAGTGGCCGATGCTATAGCGTCAGGTATCCGCAGGGTGTTGCCTGGGGTTAGGGTTGATTCTTTCCCGGTGCCAGATGGTGGCGAAGGGACCTTAGATATCCTTGCTACTCATCCAGGTACGAGGGTGCACCAGATTGAGGTTACTGGCCCGGTTGGCGCCAAGGTTAAAGCGAAGTGGCTTGAGTTTGTTGATCGCAAAGTAGCAGTCATGGAAATGGCGCAGGCTGCTGGTTTATCGTTGGTTCCGCATAATTTACGGTCGCCGGGGTCGACCACTACGTTTGGTGTGGGTGAAATTCTGGCCGACATTTTGGACTCTGGAATTTCTACGATCGTGGTTGGTTGTGGTGATTCTGGCACTTCCGATGGCGGGGCGGGTGCGTTGATGGCGTTGGGGGCTCGTATCCTTGATGCTGACGGCAATGCGATCAGATTAGGTGGCGATGCGCTTGTCGACGCTCATAGTATCGACACCAGCGAACTCCACCCTGGATTGGCTACCGCATCCATCACGCTTGCTTGCAATATTCACAATGTTCTAACTGGTCCCAAAGGTGTAGCCGAGGTTTTCGGCCCGCAAAAGGGGGCAACTAGTCAGCAGGTGCGGCATTTGGGCGCTGCGTTGGATCATTGGGCGGATTTGCTGGAAGAAACATTCAAACCAGAACGTGATTTGCGTGGCCCAGGTTCTGGTGCGTCAGGTGGTTTAGGCGCTGGACTTATGGCGGTGGGCGCGTCGGCACGCAACCGTTTCGATGTTTTGCTTGGCGAGTTACCAAGCGCAGCCAATGAGGATCTTTCATCATTGATCGCCGCTGCCGATCTGGTAATCACCGCAGAGGGAGCAATTGATTTTCAAACTCCGCATGGTAAAGTACCTGCGGAAATCGCCCGTCGGGCGCAACGTACTGGGGTGCCAGTTCTTGGCATTGCAGGTTCACTTGGAAAGGGCGCTCCCCGGGTTCATGATGTGGGAATCGCAGCGATCCAGTCAATCATGACTGTACCTATGGCACTTGAGGATGCAGTACGTGACGGTCGGGAATTGCTTGTCGACGCCACCGAGCGCGCTGTTCGAATGCTTCAACTCGGGAGTGTTCTTGCTTCGCGCAGCGAAGACAAGGTGCGTCGTAAATGGTTGGATCCCCAAGCAGCCTAATTCGTGATAGTTTTAACCTAACCTAATCTGGAGTATCGACTATGTTATGTACAGCAAAACGGTTTGCCCCGTTGGCGGGTATCTTGGCGTTGATGTTTTTTGTCGCTCTCGCCGGGCAGGCCCTTTCCAACACCCAATCGCCACCCCAGATTGGTCCCGCCACCGCAGCGATTGAATTGCCTGATGCCGCGCCGTCTGATGTTGACCCAGTTGTCGACATTACCCCTGAGCCTGTTGCAGAACCAGAGGCAACTGTTCCAAATGTAGCACCCGTACAACCGGTTGCTCCGGTGATCCCGCCAGCACCAATAATTGACCTCCATCAACCCATCCCTATCCCGGTCCAACCGGAAATTGTGATTCCACAGGCACCGCTTGATTACGAGGATTTGGATGATGTTCTCGGTGGCTTCGAGTTCGATGATTAGCACTGCATATGATCTCCGCTACAACGTTTTCTTCCATTCGGGTTCGTATCGTCGCCTGGATCTTGCTGGTTGTATTTACTGCCTTGGCGTCAGTTTTGTATTTAACTGACGCCGTACGGCGCGGTGAAATTCACACACATGCAAACACCACAGTGGAACAGGAAATCGCTGAGTTTTCAGCCTTCGTCACGGAATCGCCCCGGAGCTTTAATAACTCCCGGGAACTGGTTGAAGCCTATCTTGGTCAAGAAATTCCGATGGATCAGCAGCTACTCATCGGTCAGATTGGCGACCAAGTGGTGCGACAGCAAATCTCCACACCATACAAACCAGCCGACAAGGCTGCCTTGTTACATGAGATTTTCACCTCACATGCAAACTCAGGAATTTTCAATGGCATACATTGGGGCCGGGTGGAACTGACATCGCCAAATTCGGAAAAGCCAGATTATTTTGCTACGGCGATTGACACAAAAGTCTCCTACAGCCATTTGAGTAATCAAACGAAAAATCTGTCTGTGATGGGTGCTGTCGTTATGGCATTGGCAGTAATTATCGCCTGGTTGATTTCCAATCAGATCATTATCCCCATCAGAAGTTTGCGAGACGTCGCTAGCCAGATTAGTGATTCATCGTTGACCTCGCGGGTTCCGATAACAGGCGATGACGAAATTGCCGACCTCGCTAGGACGTTCAATCACATGCTGGATCGTATCGATTCTGCATACCAGATTCAGCGTCAATTTATTGATGATGCTGGGCACGAACTGCGCACCCCAATTACAGTTATTCGGGGAAATTTAGAGTTATTGGAAACAGCAACGCCCCAACAACGTGCCCGCAGTATAGATTTGTGCACTGGTGAACTTGATCGTATGACCCGAATGGTCAATGACCTACTCACTTTGGCGATCGCGGATGCTGATGGACCGAAGTTCTTGCATCTAACGCAATGCGATTTGTCGGAACTGATGATCGACATTGAGGATAAGGCTGAGATTGTCTCTGACGGACGCGCACATGTGACGAAGATTGCGGAAGGGGTAGTGATTCTTGATGCGCAACGAATAACGGAGGCGGTGCTTGAGCTTACCCGAAATGCGGTGAAGTACACGCCAGATGGCTCGCCCATCCTTATTGAGTCCAGTCGTGAGGGCAATCAGATTAGTATCAGCGTGCGCGACTTTGGACCCGGCGTCGACCCTAAGGTGCAGCAGAACTTATTTAGTCGCTTCACGAGGGGACAAAAAACCCAATCTGACCAGGTTCCTAAAAAGGGGGCTGGCCTGGGATTGTCGATTGTTAGGGTCATTGCGGAGGCACATGGCGGTCACGCTTGGGTAAAATCTGAACCGGGTTTGGGTGCTACGTTCGGGTTCAGTTTCCCTGCGGTGACGTAAGCGCCCATGGAAAGGAGTAAGTACCGTGAGCCGTATATTGATCGCAGAGGATGACACCGGGATCGCTGAATTTATCGCCCGCGGATTGGAGTCTGCGGGTTATTGTTGCGATGTCGTTGATTCCGGCCCCGTTGCTTTTGGCATGGCGCGATCGGGTGCGTATCAGCTGATGATTCTCGACTTGGGTCTTCCCGACATGGATGGCACTGATATTTTGGAGCAGCTGCGTGCCTTAGGCGCGACGTTACCTATCATTGTGCTTACTGCCCGAACGGGCTTAGAAGACCGGATTCGTACTCTTGAAGGCGGCGCGAATGATTACATGCCGAAGCCGTTCCAGTTTGCGGAGCTTTTAGCGCGTGTGCGGCTGCGGCTGTCTGATACTTCCACGGAGTCTGCTCAATCTACCACCCAGTTAGAGCATTCCGGTATGGTGCTAGATTTGCGAGCGCATCGGGTGCTTGTCGACGACAAATGGCGCGATTTGTCACGGCGTGAACTTGGATTACTGGAAACGTTGATGCGACACCCTGGCCAGATTCTGTCCCGAGCCCAGTTACTGAGCCAAGTGTGGGGTATGGATTTTGACCCAGGATCGAATGTTGTTGATGTGTATATTCGAAGCCTTCGTAAAAAAATTGGCCAAGACAAAGTGGAAACCGTGCGTGGATCAGGTTACCGACTACGGTAGCTTGGCTAACAGTGCGATGATCGCGGTAACTACCGATACGATGATCGGGATCAAGGCCAACAGCGCGAGCCACTTCAGATTGGTTGCTTCAACGATTTCGTCGGATTCGGGTGTAAAAGAATAAACGTGATTAATCACCCATTCCCGCAATGTGTCTGTTCGACAATGATGCGCACGTTCATGTCCGGTATACGATGCATTGATCCCAATGACTTTTCCTTCATAAAACACCGGTCCGCCTGAATCCCCGGGGAGGGTGACAGCCGGGATATCGTTTTCCACGATAAAGAAATAGCCTCTGTTATAGGCATCAATTCGGTAGGTGTTTTTGATCGTCGTGTGTGCACTATGCAGAATCTCACCAGTCCCATTGCCCCAGCCATAGACTTCTCCCCTGCTTTCTGCCCCAGGCATCGTGTCGGCCAATTCCGCATATCCGTCCAGATTTAGGCCTGAAGGAACCCTAATCAGGGCAACATCGCTGTGCGGTGCAATATAGTGCATATCCCCCGTATAGGTGGGGCCGGTGTACGTATTACCTATCGTTATGGAGTAGATTTGTCCCGTTTCCTGATTGGTGCAATGGGCTGCAGTTAAGACCCAATGTCGTGCAACAGCAACTCCGGTACAGAATCTGTTGCCGCTAATAATCCGAGCAACCGTTCGGCCTTGTGGATCGTCATCGGGGACTATTTGGCCACCTGCCAGCGCTAATGCGGGGTGAATAAGGCTGCATGCCTGGGTGACGGCGATTACCACGGCAGCTACCTGGCAGGACATTCGGCGTTTCATGGGACCATGCTCCAAACTATAAGCACATTCACTAAGCTTAATTTAAGCTTTTGCTGCATTATGCCACAGTTTTTGCACAGATAATTAATCCCGAAAAACCTGTTTAAATATAAAATTGCCCCCTAGGCATCATACACATTGCAGATAAACCCAGAGGGCATTTTTTAAATTCTCAAGATAAATTAATCTCGCCAGCGCCGACCGCCCCGGTCGCCGCTTCGATTCCGGCCGCGACCGCCTCTATCCCGGTCCCGATCCCGGTAACCGCCAGATGAACGTCCACCGCGGCCGCCGCGATCCATAGACGCACCGGAGGTGTCTTTCTCCATATGGATTAACTGACCTGAAATCCGAGTATCCCGCAAGTTATCGAAAACAGACCGAGGAAGATCCTTAGGCAGCTCGACCAACGTGTGATCGACCGCAATGACAATCCGGCCGAAGTCCTTGTTAGACAATCCGCCTTCATTGGCGAGTGCACCTACGATCGCACCAGGCCGAACATGCTGCCGCTTACCCACAGCAAGCCGATAGACTGCCATATCCTTATTACTGCGTTCAAAGCGCTCACGACCACGATCCCGCTCGCCACGTCCACGTCCACGACGATCATCCCGGTCATCAAAGCGGTCACGGCGGTCACGTCGTTCCCGACGTTTCTCCGGTGGCGGCTCCTTCATTAAGAACTCGTCGCCTGCTCGGGCCTGCGTTGCCAAGGCGGCAGCGATATCCTCCAGGGGAACATCATGCTCTTCGGAATACGCTTTGATTAGGCTCCGGAAAATTGCGACCTGCGAATCTTCCAATGACTCGGTGATGGAATCAGCGAATTTTGCTTTGCGCGATTCATTGACTTCGTCAACGGTAGGTAGTTCCATCTCCTCCAACGGCGCATTGGTGGCGCGTTCGATATTGCGCAGGAACCGCCGTTCACGAGGGGTAACAAATAAGATTGCTTCTCCGCTACGACCAGCCCGCCCGGTGCGCCCAATACGGTGGACGTATGATTCGGTATCGGACGGAATATCGTAGTTTAAAACGTGCGAAATCCGTTCCACGTCAAGACCGCGAGCAGCGACATCGGTGGCAACCAGAATATCTAGGCGACCATCTTTAAGCTGGTCAACAGTGCGTTCACGCTGTTGCTGCGCAATATCGCCGTTGATAGCGGCCGCAGAGAAACCACGAGCCCGCAGCTTTTCCGCAAGTTCTTCGGTTTCGTGCTTGGTACGCACAAACATAATCATCGCCTCAAACTCGGTAACCTCAAGAATTCGAGTCAAAGCATCAAGCTTATTACGGTGCGCCACATTCAGGAAGCGCTGCGTGATGTTGGTATTGGTTCGAGTTTCGGATTTCACCTGAATCTCATGCGGCTCATTCATGTAGTCCCGCGAGATTCGCCGAATGCTGTTAGGCATCGTCGCTGAGAAGAGCGCCACCTGTTTATCGTCTGGGGTATCCTCCAGAATACGCTCGACATCTTCCTGGAAGCCCATGTTGAGCATCTCATCGGCTTCGTCGAGTACCAAAAAGCGTAATTCGGAGATATCTAAGGAGCCCTTCTCCAAATGGTCAATGACACGGCCTGGGGTTCCCACCACGATCTGTGCTCCGCGCCGCAAACCGGATAGCTGAATGCCATATGCCTGTCCACCATATATCGGCAAGACGGAAATATTGCCCAAATGGTCGGCAAAGGATTGGAACGAGTCCGCTACCTGGAGTGCCAATTCACGCGTAGGCGCCAAGACTAACGCCTGCGGATGCCGCACATCGGCGTCGATAAGCGAAAGAATTGGCAACGCGAATGCGGCCGTTTTACCAGTACCGGTTTGAGCCAAGCCCAAAACGTCGTGCCCTTCGAGCAGGACTGGGATTGTCTGTGCCTGAATGGGTGATGGAGTTTCAAACCCGACCTTTTTAATGGCCTTCAGCACAGGCTTAGGCAAACCTAGATCTTTAAATCGTGGGCCCTGTGGGACGTCATCCGACCCGTCAGCTACGGAGTCACCCTCTGAGTCACTCTCTTTGTTTTCTTCAATATCTGCCTCAGTTTTAGCAGAGCCGGTGCCCTCAGAATTATCCGCAACCCTGGCGTCATCGTGGCTAGTAACCGGTTCAGAGGTGGTTACGCCGTGGACGTCCTGCGAAGTTTCCTGAGATTCCGACACAATATTCTCATCCAGCTCAACTGCGCCGCTGGTAGCGTCATCGGTAATACTCATTGCCCGTCAACGTTACGCTATTACTAGGCTAAACAGCGAATTTAGTGACGCACATCCTAATCAGCTCGCGGGCAGTTGTATGACACGTAGCGCCAAAGCATCATTTCCAGATTAGAGGGCGAGAATTCCGATCAGCATAGTGGCAACAACCAGCAGCGGAATAACAACGGTTACCATCGCAACATCCTTGTAGCTTTGCCGGTGAGTCATTCCACACACAATGAGCATGGTAAGGATCGCACCATTATGTGGCAGTGAATCAAACGAAACCGATGCCATGGCTGTGATTCGGTGCATTACCTCAAGATCGATTCCCTGATTGATCGCCATTTCTTTGAGTTCTTCACCGAATGCAGCAAGGGTGATGGACAACCCGCCTGAGGATGATCCGGTTATGCCTGAAATGACCGCTGCGGAAACTGTCGAGACCACAAGCGCGTTATCGAAGGTGCCGAAGATTCCTTCCCGAACTGCCGCGAACGCCGCCAGCGATGCAACCACCGCCCCATATCCAACTTCACTGGCAGTGGTAAAGGCGGGCAGCACTGCGTTTTTTGCGCCTTCTGAAAGGTCGGCGAATAGTTCTTTGATCATTCCAAGCCGCATGATGAAGATGAGAATAATTGCTGTGACCAGACCAACCACCACCGACCACACGCCAATGACTGCGTCTAAGTTCACAGCTCCGAATTTTTCCTCAGCTAGGTAGGAGAAATCCATCTTGTTAGCAATGACGTACACAAACAGGTAGTTCATTACAATGACTACTGCAATCGGTAGCAGTCCTAGTAGCCCGTTTATCGCAACATTTCCGCCAGTTTTCGGGTGGTGAACAGCGGTTTCCGACACCCCTTCCATGTCGATCCCATCCTTATGGAACACGATTTCGGCTGGAGTTTCATCAACTGTGCCCTCCGGGAGGAAATCTTCGCCTGCTTTTTGTAATTGGCGAATCCGAAATTCCAACCACATCATTCCAAGCCCGAACATCAAGATTGCAGCTATCAGGCCGATGGCGGGTGCCGCATAGCTTGTGGTTCCGAAATATCGGGTGGGAATGACGTTGTGTACCTGTGGCGATCCGGGTAGCGCTGCGAGTGCGAAAGTGATGGTGCCTAAACCCAATGCTCCGGGCATGAGCCGTTTAGGGATATGTGCTTCGCGGAACAGCTCAATCGCGATTGGGACGATGGTAAATGCTACCACCCATGCGGAAACACCACCGTATGTTAGTAAAGCCGTTGCCAGCACCGTCGATAGCATGGCGTGTTTGGGGCCAAAGAGCCGAGAGATTCCCTTAGCCAGGTCGGTTGCCAACCCGGAAGCTGTCATAAGTTTTCCAAATATTGCACCGGCAAGAAATAGCGGGAAGAAACTCACGATAAATTTCCCTAGCGCTGGCATAAAAATTTGGGTATACGACGCCAATAAAGGTGCTCCGGAAAAAATTGCGGCAACCAAGGCCGCAATCGGTGCCACCACGACAACCGAGTGCCCGCGATATGCCAATCCCATCAGCACGATCAATGAAAGCACAATGCCGATCAACGCGACAACCACAATCGCTCCTTCCTATAAGGTAATACGCACCACAGATTACTGTGGCAACAGTCACAAATAATAGTAGGAGTGGTGTGAGTAATATACGCTTTTCGACGATCTGCCCCACACAAGTTCTCAATGGGGGCACCCAGTTGGCGTCGACAAGCGAATTATTGCCGAACCCAGGTTTCGCGAGCAGTAAGCCACAATCCAGCAGAGAGGAATAACACGACCGAGGTTCCAGCAAACGCTACCGCAAAACCCCATAATTGCACCGCAAAACCAATAAGCAATGGACCCATAATCGCCCCTAAATCGCCCGCCATTTGATAGGCCGCGAGGGGTTTACCACCATTACGATCGGCACCAACAATGTCCGCTAGCAATGCTTGAATCGCCGGGTTATACATTCCAGAACCAATGCCCGCCAAAATCGCAAAAGTCACCATCAATACCAGATTGTCACTTAACCCAAACACCGAGGTAAACACTGCACTGACCAACAGTCCACCAATGATCGGCTTCTTCCGCCCCACCCTATCGGTCAGCCGTCCAGAAAACTGTAATGTCACGGCGTTACCTAGCGCATACGCACTTAATACCACCCCAGCCACAACCCCAGGCTTGTCGACGGTCGCAGCAATAAAAAGCGGTACAATCGCAACTCGAACCCCAAAATTAACCCAACCATTAGCAAAGGCGCTAACAAGCATCGTCCGATAGGTGCGATCCGACCAGGCTTCTGAAAACCCAAAAACCTCCCGGCCGTCGCCAAGCGACGGGGCCCCAATCGTCACTGGCATTCGCAACCACACGACCGCAGCCGCTATCGCTAAAAATCCCCCGTAAATTACAAATGGCCAGCGGAAACCCAATACGGATAGAAACGAGCCGAACGCTGGCCCCAACACCGAACCCAACAGGAAACCAGAGGCATAAGCACTTGAACAACGCCCCCTAATCTGGGCCGGGGCAAGCTTAACAATAAGCCCCATGGCAGAAACGGTAAACATGGTAGAGCCAAAACCAGCTAACCCGCGTAATACAACGATGTGCCAATAGCTTTGCGCCAGCGCAACCAAGGCAGTAGTTACCGCGACCACCAATAGTCCGGTGATATACACCCACCGCGCCCCCAGCCGGTCGACGAGCTTTCCTGACATTGGTGCGAAAATTAGTCGACTAAAGCCGAAAATGGAGATGACCGCGCTGGCGGCGGCAACCCCAACCCCAAAGCTGATAACAAACTGCGGCAGAATAGGGGAAATAAACCCGTAACCTAAGGCAATAAAAAATGCCGCGACAACCAGGATCCAGATTTCACCGGGAATCTTAATTTTTTCCACCACGCCTGTTTAGCCTAGGCCCAAGCAGGCGCTCCGGCTAGTTGAAAATTACAATCTACAAACTTTTTAGAACAAATTTTCTAAAAATCCCCTTCGGTGTTCGTTTTGTAGGTTACGCTACAACCATGATTACTTCACATGTGAAAAACCCCAGCCGACACATTCAACCAATAAATCCTACGACAGTTTCCGAACACATCCGCACACATTGTGCTGATACCATCGACAGGATTCGCATGGTCATAGCACATCCGCGCTCACTGGCCCGCCCCACCCCACTATGGCGACCACCAACGGTTCGCCTACCGGCAGTTTCATCAGAAAAACACTTGAATGCAACTTTTACTAGACATCGAATAGGACCACACGTACAGCAACAACTACGTATTTATGGCGAAACCCAACCAGCAGCATACCTAGTCACAGTTCGGATCTCGTCCCCTAACGGCAACAACATTAACCCCGCTGTTTCCGAAGCATGGTTGCGCACCATTGTTGGTGAAGATCGTGCTTATTGCGTCCACGAAATCACTGGCGAGCCTACCGCAACTTTTGTATGGCTGGTTGATGGCAGATTCCGACCACTGCCATCACCGGCTTCATTGTTCAGTAATGCAGACCAGGCAGCCTGATGCACTTATTAGTTGTCGGTGTAATCGATAACATCTTGATCATCTTCATCTAAAGCATCGTCTTCGAGGTAGTAGAAGTCGGACTCATCGCCGTCGTCTTCGCCAAAGATATCGTATATGTCTGGCTCGTCTTCATCTTCGAGGGGGGCCAATTGGTTTTCCCAAGCTTCGGCTTGATCTGCTGCCAACGAAAGAACGTCGAAAAGTTTGTCGAAATCACTAAACGATCCGAGCTCAAGTACCTCTTGGCAACTTTCGATTATCTGTCCAACGATGGATTCAAACATCTCATCGGCATCTTGTTCGGACAGGTTGTTATCCCGCACGATGTCCTCAACTTGGCTATATGCAGATTCCATCATTTGTTCAAACAATGGACCTAGGGTTATGAAATCCACCTTTGCAATAGGCATCCCATCAACAACGTCGATGGAAACTTCAATTCCAGAAAATTCGGTCAGATCAGCGTAAACGACATTTTCATCGTGGTGAGATTGGAAAAAGTCGAGGTCTTCAATCCGCTCATCGGTCCCCTCCAAAAGATCACGCAACACAGTTACTACCTGGTCCGTGACGACATGGGAATTAACAGCATTGACTGCATCTTCCACAGAGAAGACCACCGAGACTAATACCGCTTCAAAGTCTTGGGCGGAATCATCACCAGCCGCGGCGGCGATGTACACGTTTGCCGCTGGCAAATGTGGGTCAATCTCTACGAACTGAATTTCCAGTTCTGAGGTGATGGGGATGAACATGGTGTCGGCATGGACTCGGGATTCAATTCCCTCGGCATCCAATGCTGCTGCGATGTCCTCGAAGAAACTCATAGTAGAAAATCACCCTTTTCATTGTGTGGGGTCTTGAACCTCCACAGTAATAGACTCCACAGATTTTGGCTGGCTTCTTAGAATTGTGCTGCTTGAACCAAACCAGCTAAACGCTGTTCCTTCGGCTGGTGTGGGCAGGAGGTACAGTAGTTAGAATCAGCCCCATGGTAAATCATGCAGCAACTTGTCCGGTGGGCCAGTAGATAATCTGGTTCTTCGCCAACAACCAACGGAACAATCCCACCATCAACTATTTGCTCAAAACGAGGCTGGGGTATTTTCACAGGTGCGGCCTCTGCCAATCCGAGATGCAATTGCTGGGCAATGTGTATGGCACGCAACTGCTCAAACTCCTCATTTCCAGCATCGACTGCTGGTTGAATCACGCCATCCCCGACGACCGCCCATAGCGGCGCTGGACGCATCTTAGTAACCGCACAAATACAGTCGATTATCGGTGTCAATGTGGCTGCAAGACGTGCGCCCGATTCCTTGTAGCCCTCTGCGTCAGATTGAGGTCGGAAGCCAAACCAATACCCCAAGCCGTCATCGCGGTTGAACAGGATTCCAGAATCAAGCCCCATATCAATGCATGAATCAGTACATACCATAGTCGCTATCGCGGGAGCCGCTACGGATCCCATGAGCGAAAACAACCATACTTGGGCAGCATGGCGAGGATTGTCGAGCTTAAACAATTGCGTGGATTGCGCAATCGCAGCTGAAATCACGTTGTCGGTTGCAAGATAATCTGGCGGGATTGCGGCGTTGTTGTGTACCTGAATGCACGGCGCGTAGCGGGGAAAATGCGTCGCCATGTGCTCTAGGTGGTTGTCGATAGCGGAGTGCATTGCGTTTTTATTCCTCAGGTAGGTCGACTAGTTGGGCTAGATTCTCTAGCCTATCGCTGCCCCATTCCAGCATATTGTAGTTTTCCCATGCGATTCGGCGAGCAGCATAGGGGTCGTAGACGATGTGCGGGGTGGAGTCGAACACCTTCGTCGCACGTCCAGGGCGATTATCACTTGGTGCTTGGTATTGTGGCCATGTTTCGGTCTCAGCGCCGTTGGGATTTCCGGTGTGGATGAAATTAGCCCAGTGGTTTTGCATGTGATCACGTAAATCGTGCAACTCGTGCCAACCACCAAGCCGATTGAGAGTAGCTGCTTTTGAGCCATTCAGATCTCCGAAGATGGGGCTTAATTCGGCAGTATGGGCTGCGCCTAAACCCAACCACCGCAAGGCTGCTGGGGCGAAGTCGAAGCGGTACATCCAGGTGGGTGCGGAAAGACTGTGGGCGGAAGCGGTTATTACGCTTGGTGCCCAAAAGATACCGTCGGCAAGCAATTGTGCGAAGTCTTTGCGTAGGTAGCCGTCGTTATAGTGGCGCATGATAACTTCCGCACCTTCGGGATCGTAGCCTTCGAGCATACGGCGAGCGGCTTTTGAGCGGGCTTTACTGCGCAGGTAAAAGGTTTTTGCGAAGGAAACTTCGTCGACGTTGGTTCCTATCATCAGTGGGATTTTGTGTTGTTCCCCAGCTCGAAAGGTCGAAAGCGGGTGATCGTGGATAACTTTTTTATCTACAGTTGCACCAAAGCAGGGGTTTAGATTGAGTAATTCACCGCTGCGCCACATCATGGATTGACCTGCATTGATCAAGACCTCTGTGCTCACAGAGCGCAGTTTGGCCAAGGTTGGGGCTTCTACCCCGGCGCGACTTGCTAGTTCTCGTGCCCAGAACGCTGCCTGCGCTTTGGAATGGACTGCCGCTATTGGTGGTGATTGTGCGATGGCGCGGTGGAAAAGCCCCTGGGTGGCTTTGATGCACATGAGGGTGATGACGCTTGCGCCACCTGCTGATTCGCCCATGAGGGTGATATTGGTAGGGTCGCCGCCGAATTGCTCGATGTTGTTGTGTATCCACCGCAAAGCAAGTAGTTGATCGCGTACTGCTGGGTTTGGGGAGCAATCGTCACCGAAATGGGAAAAATCTAGGTAGCCAAGTACGCCGAGCCGGAAGTTGAGGGAAACGTAGACGACGTTCATGGCTTCGACCAGGTAGTGGCCACGCAATACTTGTTGGTGGGAGGAGCCGTAGATGAAAGATCCGCCGTGAATGTAGACCACTACTGGCAGTTTGGCATCGTGTTCGGGGCGTACGATGTCGAGGGTGAGGCAGTCTTCACTGCCTTTAATTTTTTCGCTGGGTCCGAAGGAGGGTTGGGCGGCGACTGTTCCATATTCGCGGCAGTCGCGGATACCTGCCCAGGGTGGCACGGGCTTGGGTACCCGGAACCGGTGGTCGCCTGACGTATCGGCGCCGTATGGGACACCGCGCCAGGTGCGGATCGCGGTGGGGGTTGAGAGTCGAAGGCCGCGGATTTTCCCGGAGGTAGTTTCGATGATGAGCCCGGTGTCGTTGGTGGAAGTTGCGGTGGGTTCTAATTGGCGTGGTGGTGTGATGGGACCGGCAACGCGAGATTTGGCGCTTCGGCGGGTTTTCGCAGGTGCGGGTGTTGCGTGGGTGGGGGTGGTTGTGACTGGTGTGGTTGTGGTTGTTTTTCGCGGTTTTTTAAACCGACGTTGGCTCCTCATATCACTTAGAGTAGGTGACATGGTGAATCACGTCGACCGAGATACTGTCTTGTGTATTTCGTTAGCTGCCCGTCCTTCCAACCATGGGGTGCGGTTTCATAATTGGTTGTATGCAACGTTGGGGCTGAACTTTTTATATAAGGCGGTCGCGCCAGTTGATATTGAACAGGCTGTTGCTGGTATTCGGGGGTTGGGTATTCGGGGTGCGGGGGTTTCGATGCCTTATAAGCAGGATGTTATTGCCCTCATTGATGAATTAGATGATTCGGCTGCCCGCATTGGTGCGGTCAATACGATTGTTAATACGGATGGGCATTTGGTTGGTTATAACACCGATTATGTGGCGGTGGCTAAGTTATTGAATTCGTATTCGGTGTCCAAGGATCTTTTTGTGGCGGTGCGTGGCTCCGGTGGTATGGCGAATGCGGTTGTTGCTGCGCTGGCGGATTATGGTTTGTCTGGTTGTGTGGTTGCCCGTAATGCTAAGACGGGTATGGATTTGGCGAATCGGTATGGCTTTGAGTACTCCGATAGGGTACCTGAAGCTGCTACTATGCTGGTCAATGTCACTCCGTTGGGAATGGTGGGCGCGGATGAATCAGTGCAAGCATTTAGTGATGTGGAGATTGCTCGGGCTCAATTGGTTTTTGATGTTGTTGCTTTTCCAGTGCGCACGCCGCTTATCGACGCCGCAAGGCGGCTGTCGGTTCCAACTATTAATGGTGGCGAGGTAGTTGCGTTGCAGGCTGCGGAGCAATTTGCGTTGTACACCGGGGTGGTTCCGAGTGAGGAGGATGTTGCGCGGGCTGAGGAGTTTGCGCAGCGGTAGTGTTTTTACGCTTGTAGCGAACCGACTCGCTTGGTTTTATCGCTCCGGACTATTCTGGTTTTGTTATTTATTGTTGGATTTAAGTTAAAGAAAGCGTAAATATATCGTGGGCTTAAAAAAGAAATCTGATCACTCGGTTGTCACTGATGTGTTTAATTCCAATTCGCATTCTGTGTTGGAGGAAAAGGGGCCGATTGCGAAGGCACTTGTTGCTGCGTTGGATAAAACCGCGAACATGAAGTCTGGTTTAGTGGTCAAATATGTTGATCGGCTCAAGGCTAAGAATCCCGAGGCAGATAATGCGGAGATTCAAAAGCTCATGGATAAGCACTTCATGCTGGCGGTGACCGGTTCGGGTGCGAGTGCGGGTAGTGCTGCGGCTATTCCAGCTATTGGTTTTATTACCGGAGCTGTCGCGGTCAGTGCGGAAAGCTTGTTGTTCTTGGACACTGCCGCGTTTTACGCTGTGGCTAGCGCGCATTTACGCGGCGTGGATATCACCAACCCCGAGCGTCGAAAAGCAATCGTTTTAGTCGCGGTTTTAGGTTCAGAGGGGTCTGCTATCGCTGATGCCACCTTTGCTGGTGGTTCCTTGATGAATATGGTCGGCCGGTCGTCTACTGCGAAGCTGACCGAAGCGAATAATTTCATGTTTAAGTACGCGCTGAAGAAGGTTTCCAAATCGGTGCGCCTTGCGTGGTTGGGTAAGCTCATGCCATTGGGAATAGGTGCGGTTTTAGGTTCCATTGCTAACCGTAAAATTGGGCAGAAAGTCATCGAGCATGTGCACAGCGCGATGGGGCCTGCCTAAAGCTTCTATGCGCTAAGGGTTTACCATAGGTGCCACGCAACCATTCATTTCCCATCTGCGAAAGGGCACCATGAACTTCTTTGGCGCGCATCCGGCAGCTAACCGCACAACTATGGTTCGGTTAGCTGCCGTTGCTGTGCGGTTTCCGGTTGCATTGGGGGCGGCGTTATTCTCGACACTGCTGGTTACCGTTTTTAATGCGGTCATCCCGCTTGTGTCCGCCTCGGCGGTTGATATTGCTACTTCACAGATGACGGGAAATATTCGTTTAGTGATGTGGCTGCTTATTGCGGTGGCGCTTGGCCGTTACGTGTTTCAATTTGGCCGTCGGTTTACGGCCGGAATCCTCGCCAATAGGATCCAACACAATTTGCGGGTAGATCTATTATCCGCACTGTATCAATTAGATGGACCTGCCCAGGATCACTTGCGTACTGGACAGTTGGTGTCACGCTCGATTTCGGACCTTAATCTGGTGTACACGATGGTTGCCATGTTTCCATTGGTTACAGGTCATGTGCTTACAGTCGTGGCCATATTGGGTGTCATGTTGTGGCTGTCGCCGGTTTTGTTTATTACCGCTATCGCGATGATGCCAGTTCTCGTCTGGTTGAGTGCACGCTCTCGTACCACGTTATTTAGTGCCACATGGTCGGCACAGCAGACTATCGCCGAGTTGGCCACCCAGGTTGAAGAAACCGTCACTGGTGTTCGGGTGGTCAAGGCCTTCAATCAGGAGCAGCGAGAAGTTAGCCGGTTTGTCGCAGTTGCGGGAAAAGTTTATGGTGAAATGCTGCGGGCTGCCAGGTTGACGGCTAGGTTTAAGCCCCTGTTGCAGCAATTGCCGAATGTGTCTTTGGTGTTGTGCATCGGCATCGGCGGTTACCTAGCACTCACAGGCGTTATCACCATTGGAACGTTTGTTGCGTTCAGCGTCTATATGTCGCAATTAACTTCCGTTGTGTCAATGTTGGCCGGAATGATCGTGCAACAGCAGCTGGGAATAGCTTCGGCAGAGCGGGTTTTTGAAATTATTGACCTTCGCCCGGTTGATCCCGATCCCGTTTCTTCGGCGCAGCCGCCAACCGGGAAAGTGGGTTTACGGCTGAGCAATGTGAATTTTGGTGATGCGCTGAACGGTTTCTCCATCACTGCTTCCCCCGGCGAGACATTGGTTCTGGTGGGCGCGCCTGGCTCCGGAAAAACTATGGCTGTGAACCTCATTGCCGGTTTCTACCGACCGGATTCCGGCAGCCTTGCGCTTGTCGACGCCACCGGCGCGGCAGTTGATTATCTCGATCTTTCCCGGACAGCTATTCGAGGAACTATGGGCTGCGTGTTTGAAGACCCGTTCCTCTTTTCTACCAGCATCTACGACGCTATCGACGCTGGCCGTGGTTTAAGTAACGATCACATTATCACCGCAGCGCGCCAGGCAGAAATCTACGATTTCGTAGCTGAGCTCGATAACGGTTTCGACACTCAGATTGGGGAACGCGGTTTAACGCTATCTGGCGGCCAACGCCAACGAATCGCACTCGCCCGGGCTATTGCTGATCAACCGCGCATCCTGATACTTGATGACGCCACCTCCGCGATTGATGCCGCCACCGAAGCGAAGATTTTCGAGAATCTACGTACCCAGCTATCGGATACCACCATCATCGCGGTTGCCCATCGGATGTCTACGGTAGGTATAGCTGATGCGGTAGCTGTGGTTGACGCAGGACGAGTAACGGCCTACGGACCCAAAGCGGACATGCTGACCGACCCCCGTTTCATGGATTTAATGACCCCCGCTGGCGACATCGGCGTCCAAGCTGCATCCTCTGTCAGCTCAGTGGTACTTGACGACGACACAGCAACCCCGCCGACAGAACAGTTATGGCCCACCAAGCCGCCGCGCCAGTCCCCCACGTATATGACACCAAGCACTACGATGAGACCCTTTGGGGGACTTCCCCAGCGGGGTAATGTTCATCGGTCAGCTGCTCATGTTCCAGCAACCACAGAATTGCTCAGCCGTGTCAAAGATCTCCCGGCGGTGCGTGACACACCCCCAGTGGGTGGTTTTGATGTGTTTCAACAACGGTTATCCCATGTTTCTGCCGGCAGGCTATTTCATTCCGTACGGTGGCTTCTTGTTACTGCAATTATGTTGTATGTCCTCGGTGTCGCGGCGGGTTTAGCTATTCCATGGTTGGTTCAGGTTGCACTAGACCAGGGAGTTACTTCTGGTGATGTCAGCGTCTTGTGGTGGGTATCCATAGCGGGTCTTTTCATTGTTACGTTTAGCTGGGTTATTTCCTATGCCACAACGCTTGTCACTGCCGTAACTGGCGAACGGTTGCTCTATGAGCTTCGCATTAGATGCTATGCGCATTTGCAACGGCTTTCACTACGGTTTTACGAATCTACCATGTCGGGCGCCATCATTACGCGGATGACAACCGACATTGACGCGCTCAATGGGTTTCTCCAGTCTGGTTTCACAACCGCGCTGGTGGCGCTCACAACATTAGCGGGGATAACGGTGTTGCTCATTTTCACCAGTGCTCCGCTAGCAGCAATAGCTATGATGGGGGTCCCCATCATAGCCTTAGCTACCATCGTGTTTAGAAAGATTTCTACTCGACTGTACGCGCGGGCCCGGGAAGAGATCAGCGCAGTAAACGCGTCTTTTCATCAAGCTATGGCTGGGCTACGAACCGCTCAGATGTTGGGAAGTGAAACCACGGTGCTCAACCGGTTTAGCGCACAATCCCAGCAGTATGCGACAACAAGAATCACTGCCCAAGCGGCGGTCGCTATCTATTTTCCAGGAATTAGTGCGGTATCGGAAATATTGCAAGCAGTCGTGCTGGGAATCGGGGCAACGATGGTCGCCGACGGTCATCTGCCTATCGGTGTGCTCGTGGCGTTCCTTTTATATCTAGAGCGGCTCTATCCCCCAATCCAAAACCTAAGCCAAGTCTTCGATTCTTACCAACAAGCACAGATAGGGTTTAACCGGATCACAGACCTTCTCGCTACAGATGAAGATGTTGTAGACATCGCAGCAACCGCGCCCGCTGACCCGCTGCCAGCGGCAGACGTCGAAAAGCTGGCGCGGTCGAACATATCCCTGGACAATGTAAGTTTCAGCTACGAAGCAATCGACCGGTCGGTTTTATCAGGGGTTTCACTAACCCTAACGGCGGGACGCACTGTTGCGGTTGTCGGAACGACCGGAGCTGGAAAATCTACCCTGATTAAGCTTTTGGAACGTTTCTATGACCCGCAATCAGGCACGATACGCGCTGGGGGCACCGATATTCGTCACATACCGCTCGGGTTATGGCGGCGTCACATTGGTTATGTCCCACAAGAGGCTCATCTTTTTAACGGGACAATAGCAAGCAATATCGCATACGGTGACCCAGATGCCAGCCAACAAGAAATTACTGAAGCCGCACGCCGAGTTGGCGCGTTAGGAACCATCGCCGCGATTCCAGGTGGCTTCACCGCGCCGGTCGGTGATGGTGGGCGGGGATTATCCTCAGGTCAACGGCAATTAGTTGCTCTCGCCCGTGCAGAGCTTATAAAACCCAAGATTTTACTTTTCGACGAGGCCACTGCCACTGTAGATCCAGCAACAGAATCTGCCATTCTTTCAGCTACACAACGAGTGGCTGCTGGCCGCACCACTGTGGTGGTTGCCCACCGGCTTGCAACTGCCACTCGCGCCGACCGAATTCTTGTCGTCGACAACGGTGAAATCGTTGAAGACGGCACCCACGAGTCATTACTTACTTTTGGGGGTATTTATGCCACTATGTGGCGCAACAGCCCCCAATAAACATGCAGTTCAGGGACAATCTGTGAATCCGCGCACAATTATTGCCGGATTTCCTTGGAAAATGATTACACCTGTGGGTGTGAAACCACTAGCCTGTATTCAGCAACTAAAGTGTGAACAGACATATACTCTCACAAAGAAATGAGGCGAGCACCTGCCGTGAGCAGCGCTAGTACTTTCGGCCAGAATCAGTGGCTGGTAGATGAAATGTTCCAACAGTTCCAGAACGATCCAGAATCTGTTGATCCTTCGTGGCGTGAACTATTCGAAACCTCTGGTGTCCCCACTACACCAGAATCAGCCCCCACCGCCCCAGATTCTGCGGCACCTTCTGTTAGCCCGACAACCAATGAATCCTTAGCACCGGTAGAGGAAATTACCGTCGTCGAAGCTGTCGCGATCAAGGCAGATCAGCACCTTACCGACGAAGTAGCCAAAGAAGCCAAGAAAGCGGCGGCAGCAAAGAAGTTGGAGAAATCACCCCTTGGTCGTGCCGTAGCTTTACCCGATGCTGGCGAGAAGGCACTTAAGGGTATCTTCAAGGCGATTGCCAAGAACATGGACGAATCGCTTGAGGTGCCAACCGCAACCTCGGTTCGGGATATGCCTGTGAAGTTGATGTTCGAAAACCGAGCGATCATCAACGAACATATGCAGCGCACGCACGGCGGTAAAGTTTCATTTACCCACATTATTGGCTATGCCTTGGTTAAAGCCCTTATGGCCCACCCAGACATGAACAATAGTTACGCTGTGATTGACGGCAAGCCGACTGTTATCACCCCGGAACACATCAACCTCGGATTAGCAATCGATCTACCACAAAAAGATGGTTCTCGCGCACTGGTAGTCGCCGCTATTAAGGAATGCGAAACGTTAAATTTTGCCCAGTTCCTGGAAAAGTACGAAGACATCGTAAGCCGGGGCCGCGATGGCAAGTTGACCATGGATGACTACTCTGGTGTTACCGTATCGCTGACCAACCCAGGTGGTATCGGCACCCGTCACTCCGTTCCACGCCTTACCAAGGGTCAAGGCACCATCATCGGTGTGGGCTCCATGGATTATCCGGCAGAGTTCGCTGGCGCATCCCAGGATCGTCTCGCTGAACTGGGTGTGGGCAAGCTAGTTACCATTACCTCCACATACGATCACCGCATCATTCAAGGTGCAGAATCTGGTGAGTTCCTACGCACCATGAGCCAACTGTTCGTGGATGATTCGTTCTGGGACGACATCTTCGAAGCAATGGAGATTCCATACACCCCCATGCGGTGGGCTCAGGATCTACCAAATACTGGGTTGGATAAAAACACCCGGGTTATGCAGCTGATCGAAGCGTACCGTTCTCGCGGCCACCTGATCGCCGATGTTAACCCTCTGCGGTGGGTTCAACCAGGTATGCCAGTGCCAGATCACCGCGACCTGGACATCGAAACGCACGGTCTTACCTTGTGGGATCTGGATCGTACTTTCAACGTGGGCGGCTTCTGCGGTAAAGAAACCATGACCTTGCGTGAGGTTCTGACCCGCCTGCGAAACGCCTACACCCATAAGGTTGGTAGCGAATACACTCACATTCTCGACCGCGACGAGCGCACATGGCTCCAGGACCGGCTGGAAGCTGGTATGCCCAAGCCAACCCACGCGGAGCAGAAGTACATCATGCAGCAGCTCAACGCAGCTGAAGCATTCGAGAACTTTTTGCAAACCAAATACGTCGGCCAGAAGCGATTTTCCTTGGAAGGCGCCGAGTCTCTCATCCCATTGATGGACTCCGCCATCGACACTGCCGCAGGTCAAGGCTTGGACGAAGTGGTTATCGGCATGCCACACCGGGGCCGGTTGAACGTGCTATTCAACATCGTGGGCAAACCGCTGGAAACCATCTTCACCGAGTTTGAAGGCCATATTGAGGCAAAGACTGCTGGTGGTTCCGGTGACGTGAAATACCACCTCGGCGCTGAAGGTACCCACCTGCAGATGTTTGGTGATGGAGAGATCAAGGTTTCGCTGACCGCTAACCCATCCCACCTTGAGGCAGTTAACCCGGTGATGGAAGGTATTGCGCGCGCTAAGCAGGATCTGTTAGATAAAGGCCCCGGCGGCTACACCGTCATGCCGCTATTGCTCCACGGCGATGCTGCGTTCGCTGGTCTGGGTATCGTCCCTGAGACTATCAACCTCGCCCAATTACGTGGCTATACCGTAGGTGGCACCGTTCACATCGTGGTAAATAACCAGATTGGTTTCACCACCACCCCGGATTCCTCCCGCTCCAGCCACTATGCCACCGACTTGGCTAAAGCGTTCGGCTGCCCAGTATTCCACGTCAACGGCGACGACCCAGAGGCTGTTGTATGGGTCGGTCAACTGGCTACCGAGTACCGCCGCCGCTTTGGCAAGGATGTTTTCATCGACCTGATTGCTTATCGACGCCGGGGCCACAACGAAGCCGACGACCCGTCGATGACGCAGCCAAAGATGTACGAATTGATCGAAGGCCGCAAGACTGTTCGCGACCAGTACATCGACGATTTGCTTGGACGTGGTGAGCTGTCCAAGGAGGATGCGGAAAAGGTCACCCAAGACTTCCACGATCAGATGGAATCCGTATTCATCGAGGTTAAGGAAGCCGAAAAGAAAGCCTTTACCCAGCAAGAAGGCATCACATCCTCCCAGAGCCTGCCACACGGCTTGGAAACCAATATCTCACGCGCCGAGCTTAAGGAAATTGCCGAAGCATACTCGGCTAAACCAGAAGATTTTGAATTCCATCCACGCGTCAAGCCTGTTGCCAAGAAGCGGTTAGAATCCGCAACCGAGGGTGGCATCGATTGGGGCTGGGGCGAATTGATTGCGTTCTCCTCCCTGGCCAATACCGGTAAATTGGTGCGCCTAGCTGGTGAAGACTCCCGCCGTGGTACCTTTACCCAGCGTCACGCAATCGTCATAGACCCCAATACCGGTGCTGAGTTCAACGGGCTCAATGAGCTGGCCGAAAAGAAAGGCAATGGCGGCAAGTTCTTGGTCTATAACTCTGCTTTGACCGAGTTTGCGGGCATGGGATTTGAATACGGCTACTCGGTGGGCAATCCCGATGCAGTGGTCGCCTGGGAGGCACAATTCGGTGATTTCGCCAATGGTGCGCAAACCATCATTGACGAATACGTCTCCTCTGGCGAAACCAAGTGGGGTCAAACCTCCTCGGTTATTTTGCTCCTGCCGCACGGCTACGAGGGCCAAGGCCCAGACCACTCTTCCGCCCGCATTGAGCGGTACCTGCAGCTGTGTGCGGAAGGCACCATGACGGTGGCACAGCCAACCACACCGGCGAATTACTTCCACCTGTTGCGACGTCACGCCTTAAGTGATCTCAAACGCCCACTCATTGTGTTCACTCCGAAGTCTATGCTGCGCATGAAGGCTGCGACTTCACCAGTTGAAGACTTTACCGAGGTCAAGAAGTTCCAGTCTGTCATTAATGACCCACGGTTTGTTGATCGAGACGGAAACAAGGTGGGTGATTGCTCCACCGTCAAGAAGATCATGTTGGTGTCCGGCAAGCTGTATTACGAACTGGCAAAGCGCGCCGAGAAAGACAACCGCACTGATGTTGCCATCGTACGCATCGAAATGCTGCACCCAATTCCGTTCAACCGGTTGAAGGACGCATTCGACTGCTACCCGAACGCTGAGGAAATCCGGTTCTGCCAAGACGAGCCTGCTAACCAAGGCCCGTGGCCATTCCTCAACGAACATCTGCGCGAGTTGATTCCGGGAATGCTGCCGATGAAGCGCATCTCGCGTCGGGCGCAGGCTTCTACCGCGACCGGCCTGTCTAAGGTGCATGCCGTTGAACAGGAAGCATTGCTCAACGAGGCTTTTGCTGACTAGCACGACATAAAATAGTGCGCTAGCGATCTGACAGATACGCTAGCGCACTATTTTTCTATCTCTCGCGAACTGGCGTCGACAAGCGAGATAGTTAATGGAAGAAAATTCCGTTATCGTCAAGGTATTTCATAACGACCTCACTGGTGTTGCGTACCTTTTTACTTTCTTCCACCAATTCTGCAAGCTCTTCGGTGCTGATCGTACCGGAGATGATATTCAATGCACCGCGTTCCTCACGGTTGAGCGTAGGAACTCGATAAATCGGTATGATGTGCTGCGGAATTGCCGAGAGCTCATCGCTACATCCGAGCGCGTTCGACGGGTCGGTAGCATTAACATTATCTCCCAGCGCCCCCATCACCGCCTGATAAACTTTTTCGCGTTGGTCACCGGAATTGACGTCTTTCTCCGCAGCGGAAAATTCCATTTCTAATTCTTTGGCTTTTTGCGGCTGCACCTGGCCCAACATACGTCCAGCGCACACAATCGCCACATCCGCTGCCCCATTCGGCACCCGGTCGAAGCTATGTTCAAGCCCTAACCGCCCCATATTCAGTGTGGCTGGCCGCCCCAGCCGCTCTAACCCCTGCTTGTACAATTCCCCTAGAACTAATTGCTCAACTGAATTGGACCGTACAGCAATCTCTACCACTTTTTCGCTATCCGGCACCGGGTCGGGTCCTGGTTCGAAGCGCTCCAGGTTTGCGCATCCGCTCAGTAATACCGCGCAGCTTAAAACTAGTGCGGAAAGAGAATAAGTTTTTGGCGCGGTCATGAGGCTCCACAAAGTCATTGGTTGAGGTGATATGCGTGTCTTAGTTTAGCGGTTATTGTACGCCACCTCGATTTACAAACTCACTAATCATATCCCGCGCCTGCCGGGCAGAATGCGGAGCACATAGGATGTCGTACCGTCCAGCGACAATTTGGGTGGCGGAAGCAAAGTCGCGCCGTCCACCTTGCATCGCGTACTGCACGGAAGCTGTCACTGTGGAAAACACCATTCCCATGAAAATACCGATGAGAAGCGACATGGCCCATTGATTATTCATTATGCCAAGCAGCAGGCCGAAAAACAGCCCAAGCCACGCTCCGGAGGCAATCCCGTTAAAAATCACTCGCGGCCATGTTAACCGGCCGATGACTTTTTCCACCTCCATCAGATCAACGCCCACTATGGTGAGATCAGAAACGTCAAATTGCTTATCTGATAACATGTCCACCGCTGCCTGGGCTTTTTCGTAACTACTGAAACTACCCACCGGCCATCCTTCGGGACGAGTTCGCCTATTGGGGTTAAACGGTTTCGGCGCTGGTTTATGCGAATTGTGCGGCTCAGAATTGGAAAACACAGTGGTATCCTTATAGGGGCTTTTACTTTTTCTTTATTGACATTGTAAACGCTGCAACCTGCGGAAAAGTTCCCATATAACCGGCTCTTATTGCTTCTACCGCGACTGAACTACACTAGGGTGACATGAGTGAAGTTACACGTGTCTACGCTGGCCGACTGGCGGGTATGGTTGTGCGCGGCCCGGAAACGGATGTCATTGGCCGGGTTCGGGATGTGGTTGTTAACGTCCGCCCCCAGGGGCATACGTCTCGGGTGCTTGGGCTAGTTGTAGAAATGACCAATAAACGTCGTATCTTCCTTCCGATGTTGCGGGTCGCTTCGATTGACCCGCACGAGATCATGTTGGTTTCGGGATCGGTTTCGTTGCGTGCATTTAAGGCACGATCCGGTGAGGTGACCATCATCCACGATATTATCGGTTCAAAAGTTCAGGTTGATGATCCAGAATTAGAAAAATTCCACGGCAAACCGGTTGAGGTTGCTGACATTGAGTTAGAGCGAACCAGAACCAGGGATTGGGCGATCTCTGCCGTTGCGGTGATCGGAAGCCGTCCGAGTTTCGGCAGACGGCCGGAAATCGTTATTGTGCCGTGGAAACACGTACACGGCATCACTGCTGCTGGCGTTGGCATCTCCGATGCTGCCGCTGAATTGATTGCAGAATTTGAAGATATGCGACCTGCTGACGTGGCTACCGCACTCTATGATTTGCCGGAAAACCAACGGCACACCGTGGCCAGTGAATTTGACGATGAACGGTTGGCCGACATTTTGCAGGAAATGAGTGAAGACCGGCAAGCAGAGCTGTTGGAAACGCTCGATATTGAGCGTGCGGCGGATGTTCTGGAAGAAATGGATCCCGACGACGCAGCCGATCTATTGTCCGAATTGGATGATGAAAAGGCAGATGTACTGCTGGAATTGATGGATCCGGAAGAATCTGCACCGGTGCGTCGATTGATGAGTTTTAATCCCGACACCGTGGGTGCTCTGATGACGCCCGAGCCGCTTATTCTTAGCCCACAAACCACCGTCGCCGAAGCACTGGCTCATGCCTGTAATCCTGACCTGCCAACATCCTTGGCATCAATGGTGTTTGTGGTGCGCCCACCAACAGCCACACCCACCGGGAAATACCTTGGTTGTGTTCACTTGCAAAAGCTACTGCGTGAACCCCCATCAAATCTGGTGTCAGGCAGCCTGGATCCGGATTTACCACCGCTGTATGCCGATGATTCCCAGGAAACCGCCGCCCGGTATTTCGCTATGTATAACTTGGTCTGCGGACCAGTGATTGATAGTGACGGGCATTTGCTCGGGGCGGTTGCGGTGGACGATCTGATCGACCATTTATTGCCCGATGACTGGCGCGATACAGGTATCCGCCCAGAAATAAAGGAGGATTAATCTCAATGGCAGATTTAGATACTCCCCGGTTAAGCGGCAAAAAGAGTATTTTTAAGCTTGACGACGACACCGTCGGAGCATACGCAGAAAAAGTCGCCCGGTTTTTTGGCACCGGCCGCTACCTTATGTGGCAAACCGTTTTTGTGGTTATTTGGGTGATTCTCAATCTGGGTGCTTTCTGGTGGCAATGGGACCCCTACCCGTTCATTCTGCTTAATCTGGCATTCTCCACCCAGGCGGCATACGCCGCTCCGTTGATTCTTCTGGCGCAGAATCGGCAGGAAGACCGGGACCGTATCGCATTGAATGAGGACAGGCGGCGTGCATTCGAGACAAAATCAAATACCGAATACATCACCCGCGAGTTGGCCGGATTGCGACTAGCAATAGGCGACATGGTCACCCGCGACTATCTGCGCCACGAATTAGAAGATGTGCACAACATGCTTGAACGCATTGAGGCCAAGTTGGACGATGAAGCCGCCGCCCGCACTGCCGCCCGGCACCATGCTGGTGAAGCCGCACACGAAGATCTTAACGATCCCATTCAAGGCCGTTCTGGTCGCTCTGACCGACCGTAGTAAGGTTAGTGACTGTTATGAGTACAACGATTACTGAAGCACAAGTCCGTCAGGCACTATCACGGGTGGAAGACCCGGAGATTGGCAAGCCATTGACTGAATTGGGAATGGTGAAGTCCATATCCATTTCAGGTAATGATGTCGCTGCTGAAATTTATCTCACTATCGCTGGGTGCCCAATGAAAAATACCATTGTGTCTAATTCCAAGGCAGCGATTGAAGAAATACCTGGGGTCGGAGAAGTATCTGTTACCACTGACGCAATGAATGACGAGCAACGTCGAAAATTGCGTGAGACGTTACGTGGTGGCCAAACAGAAACAGTTATTCCGTTCGCACAGCCAGATTCCACTACCCGGGTTTTCGCGGTTTCCTCCGGTAAAGGTGGGGTGGGTAAATCCTCCGTGACGGTGAATCTGGCAGTTGGTTTCGCGGCCCGTGGGCTAAAGGTTGGTATTTTAGATGCGGATATTTACGGACACTCCGTACCTGGAATGCTTGGCTGCGTGGAACGCCCAACCCCGGTTGATGATATGATCATGCCGCCACAAGCACACGGCATTAAACACATCTCGATCGCGCATTTCGTTGAAGATAATTCCCCGGTTGTGTGGCGTGGCCCTATGCTGCACCGTGCGATTCAGCAATTCTTGGGCGATGTGTTCTGGGGGGATTTAGATATCTTATTGCTTGATTTGCCACCTGGGACCGGTGACATTGCGATCTCGGTTGCGCAATTGGTTCCCACCGCCGAATTACTTATTGTTACCACCCCACAGGCAGCCGCAGCGGAAGTTGCGGAACGAGCCGGAACCATCAGTTTACAAACCCGGCAGAAAGTAGCTGGCGTTATCGAAAACATGGCAGCGATGGTTTTACCGGACGGCAGTGTTATGGACGTGTTTGGTTCCGGTGGTGGTGCCAACGTGGCGGAGCGGATAAGTACTCTCACCGGGACCGCTGTCCCTTTGCTAGGCTCGATTCCGCTGGATCCAAAACTGCGAGAAGGTGGCGATGCTGGGACACCCATCGTCGTCGGCGCCCCAGGTTCACCGACTGCACAGGCAATTATGGGGATTGTGGATAAGCTCGTGGTTCGTAAGGATTCGTTGTTGGGTAAAAGCCTGAACCTAGGGGTCAGCCGCGCTGAGTCCTAAGTGATGTCGTCGTAAGAAAAACTACCACCCTTGCGGTGACTGCTTTCCGGCTGCGCTTCCGATTGTGGCGTGGGTTGTGGTTGCGCAGGTGGCGTCGATTGGGTGCGTGGCTGGGCTTGGTTTTTACCGGTCAGATTCTCTTCGCTAAGTGCTTTTTTCGGGTCGAAATCATCAAGGTAACGCTCGTCACCGTCGAAAAGTGCCTTGGTGATGGCCGCCTTCGGCCCCATTGCCCGCATAGACGCGATCTGGCTGATGGGTTTGCGAATATCGTCGAATTCGCTGCCCAAGTCCCCTAATTCCCCGTTGAGTTCTTTTTTGGCGTTATCAATCGCGCGTCGAGCGGCGAAGATTGCGGCACGGACATCCTCAATCACGCCGGGCATTTTCTCCGGACCAATGATTATTAAGCCAATAATGAGGATGAAGAGGATCTCAAACCAGCCAATGGAATCAAACACACATCTACCTTACCTAATTGGACGGCAAATCCACGATCGTGGCTATTTTCCGTGATGTCCTCGTCGAACCGCCCGGGCAATCAGGTCAATCTTATCGAGGAAAGTCTCCGGCTGCCGGAATGATTCTTCAGCGCACGGGCCGTCGGGGCAAGAATGCGCTATTCCCATGAGCCGCTGCATGAATTCGGGCGCAACCTTGACCTCCGCAGCACAAGACTTTCGTAACAGCTCTGCCGCGCGCCGCTGCCGCTCTACCTCCTGGCGGCATTCCGGACAGTGTACTAAGTGAACCTGAGCCCGGTGGGTCGCGATGTCGCTTAATTCGTTGTCGACAAAAGCCGCTACAGCTTCAGGGTGTAAGTGATCGGTACTGGCAAAAACCCGGTTGGTCGTGGCAGAAATCTGAATGAATGCGGTGATATTACGACCGGCTGGCTGGACTCGGCGGTTGCCGCCCATTGGGTCGATTGATGAGTGATCAGTCATTGCTGCACATTCACCTCACATTCAGCATTTATTATCGGCTATTGGTGTTTTCTTAAGGATTAAACGTCTGATAACTGCAATAAGTTCCCCCAACAGCAAATCCCCGCCTCAAAGCGAAGCGGGGCGTTTTTACTTACTACTTAATTGAATTAGCTCTTCACAGGCAACAACAGCTTTGCATCGCTATCCACCTCTGCCTTCGCCTCCAGGCTTGCCCTGAGCTGCGACCTCCCCCGGTGGATCCGGGATCGCACCGTACCCATTTTCACGCCAAGGGTATCTGCGATCTCGTCATAGCTCATACCCACAACGTCGCACAATACGACGGCAACACGGAAATCTGGGGCAAGCGCATCAAGAGCTTCTTGGAGCGCTGGGTCCAGATTGGCGACGGAATATGCCTGCTCCGGTGTCATATCCGTACCCGGCACTCGTTCGTAGTCTTCCGGCAACGCCTCCATGAAAATCTTGGATCGGTGTCGAACCATGTCGAGGAACAAGTTGGTTGTTATACGGTGCAGCCACCCTTCGAAGGTGCCTGGCTGGTAATTCTTAATTGAACGAAACACCCGCATGAAGGTTTCTTGAGTGAGATCCTCCGCGTCGTGTTGGTTACCCGATAGACGAAACGCAAGCCGGTACACACTGTCGGCGTGCTGCTCCACCAGTTCACCCCAACTTGGCATTTCCCCCACCCCAGCATCAAACGCGGCTGTTCCAGTCAGCTGGATTTCTTCCGCATGGTCGGCATCAAAACGTCCAGCGGATTCGGAGTTAAGCGATACTGGATGCACGTTTGTCATGTCACATATTCTGCCTTACCGAACTTGGGAAAACCACCCAAAAGTCTGTGAGTTAACTGTCAACGTCGCCCCGCAGAAATATCAATTATGGGGGCTTGCCAGGCATCGTTGATGCAAATCCGTTCAGCTTTATCGGATGTTTCATGCGAGTCCAGATTCCTACGGAATTGAATTGCGGGTTAAACTAGGCTTCGTGACTGCCGAATTACGCGCCTATATCGAAAATACCTCGAGTTCCAGCGTCCATTTGACCGCCGCACGGGAAGCCGCAGCAGAATTTGGACTCATGGTGCCCGATGTTATGACCGGACAACTACTCACCACCCTCGCTGCCAGCTGCCAAGCTCAAGGCGCTATAGCAGTGACCCCTGCCGCAAACGTTGTGGGGCTGTACCTGCTGGCAGGTCTTTCCGATTCCGGCATTCTTACCTGCATCGACCCGGAACCAGAACACCAAAAACTATCCAAAGAAACTTTCCGTAGCGCAGGTTACAGTTCATCGCGTATCCGGTTTCTGCCTTCCCGCCCGCTTGATGTGATGAGTCGGCTTGCTGCTGAGTCCTACCAGCTGATCTTCGGCGAGGTCTCCCCCATCGACATGCGTGCTTTCGTCAATGCAGCGTTACCTCTGCTCACACCAGGGGGCTCCGTGGTTCTGGCCGATACGCTTTTCGACGGCACCTTGTCTGACACCAGCCGAAAAGATCGAGAAACCATCGCGGCTCGAGAAACCGACGAATACATTCGCTCCCTTGACGACGTCCATGTCACTCGACTTCCACTCGGCGCGGGGCTGACAATTGTTACCAAGGAAAACTAACCGGGAAAGCCGGATTTCCCTATGCCAGCACACACCGAAATTCCAGAGTTTGTCAGCGCGGCGGATGTTGGCACCATTTTAGGCTGTACCGAAGAGCAGGCGCAGGATGCAATCAACCACTGTTGGCGGATGATCACCCTAGGCACAAGCATTGATGCGCTTACCGACGACATCACCTACGGGACTCGTAATTTCACGGAGGCGCCATCAGCAACACAAGCCGCCGAAGCCGCCAATTACCTGGTCAAAGCTCGTCGGCTTCAGATTGGGCGGTTACGTGCCACCGGCCAGCTTCAACCATCTAGGCTTAGCGCAGCCTTCAATGAACTGCGCGAACAAGAAATACTGGCGTTGCAAAATTTCACGTGCTGCGCCACCTGTGCCACGGCGGAGGCATGGGATGTCATGTCTGCCGAACCACAGTGGCGCGGTTTCGTGTATTTCCACAATCAGGACGCTGAAAGCCTCATCAACACCAATCAAACCTATATTGGATATGACATTCGGCTTGAATCTTGGTACTCAGAAGCAGAATTAACCGGGTTCACCCGGTCTGAGCGGCAGGCTGCCTATAGCAACACGTGCATACGGTTGGCCAATGAGATTCTGCGGCCAACGTTTAGGGCTTTTAACATCGGCTATAAGTGGAATAACAACACAGACACGCGCATGCTGCTGAGTAACTGTGATTATTTCGCGGAGATCTAATGCTGCATTACGAGCTAACTGACGAATCAAAAATCAATTCCCACGGCGTTCGGTTATTCCGTATCCGCGCCACCCGTGATCTTCCCAAACAACGAGTCAAAGCAGGTGATGTAGGAGGTTGGTTAGAGCCTCCTAGCGGGCGCAAACCTCGCCTTCGCGATGCCGCTTGGGTTTCTGATGAAGCAGAATTATTTGGCCGTGCTTCCGCGATCGGCCGGGCGCGTATCAAGGACAACGCGGCAGTCTTTGGAAAGGCAGTAATCAATGGGACAGCTTTGGTCGCCGGAACCGCCACTGTATCTGGAACTGCTGAGATTCGTGATGCCGTTCATGTTGCTGGTGGTCACGTTACTGACAACGTATGGCTGGCTGGTGATCTAACGATCGGACCAGAAGCACAGATACACGGATCACTCCGTCTAACCGCCTCAGGGATCATCAATTGTTACCTGAACTCAAACGGGTTCGTCTTTAATGTTCCACGCCCAATCGAAATCACCAGTCAGCAACACCTCATCACGCTATCCCCCGTCGGAAGCTACGGCAGCATCGTATCAATCGTCCACATGAAAAACGACGAACCCTACATCTGCCACTGGCCAAACAGCTGGGCAGGAACCCCAGAACAAATGCATAAAGAAGCAGAAAAAATCGTCGACCTCACCGCCGACCGCTACATCGACCACGGCGAAACACGATCTTTATGGGCACAACACTACCGCCACATCGCCACCTTCGCCGAAACCCTACCCGAAATGTGGGATTGCTAATGCAAAAACCGGCTGGGTGAGGGTTTTTACTCTCACCCAGCCGGTTACGTGGGAGCCACGGGAATATCCAGCGGTTTAAACGACGGTGTTCTTGCCCACCACAACCACCCCACCGGGGCTGATGGCAAAGCGTTCAGCATCCCGTTGGTGGTCAACACCAATCAAAGTGCCTTCAGATACCACCACGTTTTTATCAAGAATGGCGTGACGCACCACTGCACCTTTTCCGATGCGGACACCAGGCATCAACACTGAGCCTTCCACGGTTGCACCTTCTTCCACCATCACATCAGTAGAAAGCACCGAATTGCGAACCGTAGCGGCGGAAATGATCGACCCTTGGGCCACCATTGAGGATTGGGCGATGCCGCCTTGAACGAACTTCGCTGGCGGTAATTCACCTAGGTCGGTGGAACGGATTGGCCACTGCTGGTTATACAGATTGAAGATCGGGTGTACCGAAATCAGATCCATGTGGGCTTCGTAAAATGCGTCGATGGTGCCCACATCCCGCCAGTACCCCCGATCCCGGTCGGTCGAACCCGGTACGTGATTATTGGAGAAATCATAGACGTGGGCGTTACCTTTGGCCACGAAATACGGGATGATATCGCCACCCATGTCGTGGGTAGAGTCCGGGTTAATCTCGTCGGCTTTGAGTGCCTCCACCAGGTCTTTGGTGGTGAAAACGTAATTGCCCATGGAGGCGTAAGTCATGTCCGGATCGTCTGGAGTTCCGGGCGGGTTTTCTGGTTTTTCTAGGAATTCAGTGATGTTTCCTTCGTCGTCAGCCTGCAAGCAACCAAATGCTTTAGCCTCCGACCGTGGGATACGAATGCCAGCTACTGATACGGCTTTACCAGAGGCAATATGCTCAGCGACCATTTGTTCTGGGTCCATCCGGTAGACGTGATCAGCACCGAATACAATCACATAATCGGGTTTTTCGTCATAAATGAGGTTAAGCGACTGCAAAATTGCGTCCGCCGACCCCAGGTACCAGTGTTTGCCAAGGCGTTGCTGAGCCGGAACCGATGCGATGTATTGGGCGGTCGGTCCGGTGAATTGCCACGATTGGGAAATATGCCGGTCTAATGAATGCGACTTGTATTGGGTAAGCACACAGATTTTTAGGTATCCGGCGTTGACCAGGTTGGAAAGCACGAAGTCGATAAGACGATACGTGCCGCCGAATGGTACCGCTGGCTTTGCGCGATCCTCTGTGAGCGGAAATAAGCGCTTTCCTTCGCCGCCAGCGAGAACGATTGCTAAAACGTTGTTTTGACTCCTCACTCTGCCCAATCTATATGGGTTTTCCGAACTTTGCTTGGTGATTGCGGAAATGCGATAAATAACACCAACAATTGTTACGCAACCGGGCTAAGTTTTAAGTTATGAGAGTTGCAATGATGACAAAAGAATATCCGCCAGAGATCTATGGCGGGGCGGGAGTACACGTTACCGAACTAACCCGATATATGCGCGATATCGTTGATGTTGATGTGCATTGCATGGGCGCGCCGCGGGATGAGAAAGATGTCTATGTCCACGGCGTAGATGAGGCGCTAGCGTCTGCTAATCCGGCAATTCAAACTCTTTCCACTGGGTTGCGGATGGCCGAGGCTGCCAAAGCCGCCGATGTCGTCCATACCCACACCTGGTACACGGGTTTAGGTGGTCATTTAGCCGGGCTATTGCACGGTATTCCCCATATTGCCACAGCGCATTCTTTGGAACCGGATCGTCCATGGAAGCGGGAACAATTAGGGGGCGGCTACGAAGTTTCTTCTTGGTCGGAACGAAACACAATGGAGTATGCAGATGCAGTGATTGCGGTTTCAGAAGGAATGAAAGAAGCGTTGCTTCGTGCCTACCCGCGAGTGGATGCCGACAAAGTTCATGTGGTGCTGAATGGGATCGATACGAAGCTGTGGCAGCCGCGCCCAACTTTTGATGCCGCGGAGGATTCGATTCTGCGGGAATTAGGAATAGATCCGGATCGGCCAATTGTTGCTTTCGTAGGCCGGATAACTCGCCAAAAAGGCGTGAATCACCTGGTTAAAGCCGCCCGGCATTTCGATGATGGTGTGCAGCTCGTGCTGTGTGCAGGAGCGCCGGACACCCCAGAGATCGCGGAGCAGACGGCGTCGTTGGTTGCCAAGCTGCAGGCGGAACGTGACGGAATCGTGTGGGTGCAGGAAATGTTGCCAAAAGAGAAGATCCAAGAGATCCTCACCGCTGCGGATTGCTTCGTGTGCCCGTCAATCTATGAACCGCTGGGCATCGTCAATCTAGAGGCCATGGCCTGCGGAACTGCGGTTGTTGCTTCTGATGTGGGTGGTATTCCTGAGGTTGTCGTTGATGGCAAAACGGGAACATTGGTTCACTATGATGAGGCGGATGCGACGGGTTTCGAACGTGATCTTGCTGCTGCGGTTAATCAGATGGTGGCAGACAGAGAGCGTGCAAAGAAATTTGGTGTGGCTGGACGTGACCGCGCAGTTTCGGACTTCTCTTGGGATACGATTGCGCAGCAAACCGTGGATGTTTATCGGTCGCTGATGTAGTTTTCCCACGTCGGAAACCACCGAAGGTGTGTTTTTCCAACGTGGTCGCCCCCGAGGTTCTGCAGGATTTTCAGTTTGCTACTACCCTCGGGGCTGACGTGCTGTTCTCATTTCCGGACAAGGAGAGATCCCCCAGATGACACATCGCCCTGAACTACATGTAACGCCCGGGACTGGAATTTTGGATGCCCCTGCGGGCGCGCTTTTCGATGGCGAGAGTTGGCACATCTTCCACCAATTCCGACCGCGTGACACCGAAGGGGCACGGTGGGCTCACCAATTCGCAGAAGACGAGCCTTTCGTGTTTGAAGAATGCGATGACGTACTCGCCCCAGATACTGGGGAGATTGACCTTCGAGCAGGCTCAGTTGTCACAATTGGTGACGATGTCATGCTCTATTTCACCGCAGTAACCGAAGCTGGGCGTAGTATCCATGCTGCGAAAATTGGCGATATTGTCGCTACCACAGAAACGGTCAGTGACATTCCATGGGAAGTCGATCCCAATGTGCAGCGATTAGGCGAAGTTGTGGGCGACCAAGCAGGGTTGACCAGATTCCGCTCGCCGTGCGTGGTTCCTGATTGGCAGGATAGTTCCGATCGGGAATATGGACATCAAGATTGGCTCATGTTGGCGGTGACTGGTAGTGCAGATGATCCAATATTGGTGATTCTACGGTCATCTGACGGTTTGACATGGCAGTTGCAAGGACCACTTTCATTCGTCGGTGAGACAGGAATTGATAGTGCATGTATCGTCTCACCTCGGATCATCCGGTTACGGGACGAGGTGCGGGACGAGCTTTATGACGTTCTCATCATCACCATTGAGCAGGGTGGCATTGATATTTCTGGTTACTTGGTGGGTACTTTATCTGGTACAACCTTCACCGTATCTGAACCTTTTAGACGCATAGATCATGGACATGATTTCACGCGTCCGCGTAATACCAACCAATATTGTCGCACCCCAGATTTGATGAAGTCCTACAACGATGCCCATATCTTCGGCCTGATGAATGGTGTAGGCAGACTCGATGATGGACATCAGCATGAAAGTTACCTGAAGGAAGATTGGGCCAACTGTCTGTCCCTTCCTCGCCGGGTGACATTACAAGATGGGGTCCTCTATCAAACTCCCGCCGCCGGTTTGATTCACGCTGTTGAAGAGTCAGATCACGCCAAAGTTTTCACCATGGTTTTCGAAGTACCTCCTGGTGAATCGCTCACAGTGGAGCTGATCGACTCCATCGGTCAGGTTGCTGCAACGATCACGCATTATGGTGACCATCTGGAACTAGACCGTTCCATGAATCCCCACCACTCGGGTGATGCAGTTGCAGTGGCTCCTTTGGGTGAGGACGACACCGATGCGGTCACTATTGTCACTGATGGTTCCACGGTGGAGGTTTTCGCCGATGGTGGCCAGGTCGCTTTGGCTAGCCGGGTATATTTCACTGGAACCTGTGAGGACTTTATCATCCATCACACCAAGGGCGTCGAGGTGGAGCATTACGATGTGATTACCCCCACAATGTCGCTTATGAACGACTACCTTGATGCAATCGACGAAGGGGTTATTCGCTAACCAGCCGGATTAGCCACGTATCCAATGACCAGCGGATAAAGGCCGCTGGTGTCGGCTATTACTACGTAAAATGGCCTGTCAAAGCTAAAGCGTTCCACCGGATCACGCAGCATGGAAGCGATCGCCACTTCGGTGACAATTCCGGCAACAGTGCCTTCTTCATCCACCCGCAGCATCGCCTGTTGGGTTGCTTGATGGACAAGGTCGGTGGAACCGTCGAAAAGCATGCTGCAATCGCTGGCAGATTCTAGCTCCAGCTTGGGAAGATGCAAATCTACACGTGTTTCCTCGGTGATATTTACTTCCGCCACGGCCTCAAGCAGTTCCTGCGCAGTTACTGGCTCGAAGGTTTGCGGCATGAGGATAAAAGCAGCCAGCCCCGTATCACTGTAATTTAACCGAACCGATTGCCACCGTGGGTTTTTAAGTGCCGGAATCAATGCGTAATCGCTTCGCATCATCGGGGTGGGGATCACGTCACCGGTGGCGGTGGTGAAATCTTCTACAGATGTATTAGCCGCTTGGAATGGATAC
The DNA here is from genome assembly GCF_001020985.1 of Corynebacterium mustelae. Lineage (NCBI taxonomy): Bacteria > Bacillati > Actinomycetota > Actinomycetes > Mycobacteriales > Corynebacteriaceae > Corynebacterium > Corynebacterium mustelae. The sequence continues at coordinate 1,260,379 of NZ_CP011542.1, read as the reverse complement.
TGCCATGTGGCAGCGAACATCACTACATTCTGCACAACTTTTTCCAGATTCGAAGTAGGTTTAATCGCCGACTGCATAATCAATCCTGCGGAGGCTTTCTGCACCCACCGGTCTAGATCTTCCTGGGTTATCTCCCCCGCTGCTACCTCAACCTCGGGAATGTGCCCAAAGTCAGGAACCTTAATCTCAGGCACATGAACAATCCTGGTAGAAATGGTCACCACTGGCTGATTCTCTGGCTGTGTCGTGGGGGTTCCTGCCCACCGCCGCCACATTGAAAGATACTCAGCCAGATTACGTTCAGCTGTGTTAGCAGCGTATGACACCGCTGCCCCAACCGGGCTTACAACACTGTTGGCACTACCTGACTGAAGAATCCTGCAACCTAGTTGATACAGGTCAATCGGTGATTTCACCGTTTTATGATAACCGAATTCAACCAGCGCTGTACTTCATTATGGTTTTTAAACCGAAGGACTTTTAGTTGCGGGTACTTGTTCGCTGTTGTTTTGATAAGGTGCTTCAGATCGTGTCGGGTTTTCATTGACCAACGGATTACATGATCGGAATCCACCAAGACTCGCCACAGTGGAGGTTCGCGGTTTCCTGACCATAGCGGTTCACCTGTAATCCTCCGACGTATTGTCCGATACATCAATTGTGGGAATACCACCCGCCAGTATGGGAAATCAAGCCAAATTAATACCTCGGCATTGGCCGCAAGTGTGTCTCTTGCCTGCGGATACTGCCATTCACAGATAAAGCTAGGGCAACGTACCATTTCAACCACATCGGTCATGAAAGTCTCTCGCTCTATCCAGTGCGGGCCATGGTACAAACTATCTAGTTCTGTGTAGTCAATCCCGGTTAATACAGCGATCTTTTTACATAAAGTGCTCTTACCTGCTCCGGAAACCCCAGCGACGATGATTTTATTCATCATGTCAAGCTTTTAAGCCTTACCTAGTCTGGTAATCGTCGCACGCGCGGTCACTGCCATTGTGGTGGGCAAGGTGGCGATACGCTCGGCAAGAATGTCAGGGTGAATGTGCCTAGCTGATGGGCTCATACCAATCTGGGTAGCGATAGAGTCTTGGTCTAGCTGCATCACAAATTCAATGGTTTCTGGTTCCGTCACTGGTACCAAATGCCCTGATGCTTGCTCAAGCATTCGGTCGATTTTGCCCTTTTCCACATCGATAATCCCTAGTGGTTCCCGCAGCTCCGCCAGATGTCCGGCCTGCGGGGTCATGACGATGACTTCGCCTTCGGGTTTGAGAATCCTGGCAAATTCAGAGGCGTTGCGCGGGGCGAAGACCACTGCGATGGCGTCCACGCTTGCGTCTTTTATCGGTAGGCGCGCCCAAGCGTCCGCGACCACTGCACCAACCCGGGGGTGGCACTTCGCTAAAATCTTGGCCGCTGGAACCGAGACGTCAATACCAATTCCGCGCGAATTATGGATGGAGTCAAGAATATGCGACAAGTAATAGCCGGTTCCGGCCCCTATTTCGACAATTGCGGGTTCGGTGTCATCAGGCATCCCAGAGTCGTCGAAAACCTGGGCAACCGTGGTTGATATGGCCTCGACAAATGGTGCGAAATGCCCAGAGGAGAGAAAGGTTTCCCGGGCTTGGATCATGGAAAGATCGTCGCCGCTGTACCGCAAACCCGCGCCACCAGCGAGAGTCACATAGCCTTGCTTCGCCACGTCAAATGAGTGCCCTGATTCGGAAACTAACCGGCTAAAACCGTCAACCCCGGTTAACGGGGTGCCATCGATGGGGTCGGTGAGCAAATCGATGATATCAGCAAGCACTGCGGGTTACTCCTTGAAGATTTACGACATGAAAAAAGGATTCGTCTTGTATTTCATCGACGAACCCAAGGTGCAAGTGGGTTAAGATTCAGCCACCGCGGTGAGCAAGCTGCCGAGCTCAGCTGCTTCCTCCTTGTTAAGTTCAATCACCAGCCGTCCCCCGCCATCGGTGGGTATCCGCATGACGATTTTTCGACTTTCAATGACCGCTTCCATTGGACCATTGCCGGTGCGAGGCTTCATAGCAGCCATGTATTTTTCACCATTCCCAACTTGTTATTGCTTGCCTTCCCACTGAAAGCAAAACACAGCATTACTACATATCTTAACTGTTTTGTCAGCCTTTTGTATGGTCAGCGAAATGGTGCGCTTACTCACTGCATTTGTCTAGGTTACATATCCCGAAGATCCGCCTGGTTCACTTCAGTTGCAACGGATGGCCGAAGATGACTGTAACCTGCGTTTTTATCTTTAAGCTCGTCGATTATGTCTAGCAGATCAGCGATCAATGCGTCCACTTGATCGGTTTGGTACCCGCGTTTTGCAGTGTCAAACCGAATGGCCTCGGTATCCCCATTCTGAGCAGCTGCCCGGTTACTGGCGATTACATCCGGTGCTGATTCCATCGGCTCTAGTTTCTCACCGCTGGTGAATACGTTGGCGAAGATGAAGAAAAACGCGATGGCGCAAATGATCACCAAAATAAAAAGTACGATCCACGAAACCACAATCATTCTTACATCTTCTCCTCGGTATCAGTTTGATAGTGACTTTAGTGCAGGTCGCTGGAAAACCTGGGATTGGGTGCGGCACCCGGCGCGCGTGAGGATCGCCGTTGCTACCACTTCAGCCATCGGGCCAAGTTGTTCCAGGGGGCGGTTTCTATGGCTGCGTATTCCGAGCGGAACTTGGGTGATCGCCTGTGTACCGTGGGTGTGTGCGACGTCGATAAGCAAACCAATTTCGACCCCGTAGCCGCCGACGAAGGGGAGGTTCGTTGCCACGCTGCGTCGGATTGCGTATTCGCCGCCTAGTGGTTGATTGATAAAGCATAATTCTGGGAATAGTGCACGTAGGAGGGGTTTGGCGCAGAGTTCGGTGACGCGCCCACCGCCGGTGGGTGTACTTCCGAAACTACGGGTGTAGTCTGCTTTCACCAATGCAATTTCGGGATTTTTATACGGCGCGGTGAGCTTTTCGACGATCTTAGGTGGCACGTGGTTGAGGTCGGCGTCGATAAATACGATGATGTCACCTTTTGCCGCTGCGACACCGCGCCAGAGTGATTCGCCTTTGCCCGGGTGAACATCGATTGTCGGGAGTATTTTGCGCCAGTTGTACACGGTTGCACCTGCCTCTACTGCACGTTGGGCGGTTGCATCGTGTGAATCTGCGTCAATCACCAGGATTTCGATGAGGTTTGCAGGAGCATTGGCACGAATGGCGGTGATTACTTTTGCAATGGTTGCTTCTTCGTTGAGTGCTGGGATGACGACAGAGATCGAGGGATTCATGCCAGTCCCCTCGTCGCTATGAGTGGCGGGACGGTTCCGGCGATCGCTGCGGTCATCCGGATGACGTCTACGGTTTCTGTGACTTGGTGGGATCGGAAGGCTGCAACACCGTGCTGGGCAGACCAGGCGGTGGCGGCTAGGGTGCCTGCTACTCGCTTGTCGACGCTTCGGTTGAGGGTTTCGCCGATGAAGTCTTTATTGCTTAGTGCCATGAGAACCGGCCACCCGGTGGATACTATTTCTTTTATTCTTCTTAAGAGTAGGAGTCCGTGATGGGTATTTTTGCCGAAGTCGTGGGTGGGGTCGATGAATATTTTGTCTTCGGGAACCCCGAAACTTACGGCACGTTCGGCCTGCTCAGTGGTTTCTTTGATGACGCTTTCAACTACGTCGTCGAAATGCACCCGATAGGGACGGGTGCGGGGTGTTACTCCCCCGGTGTGGGAGCAAACATATCCAACCTGGTATTGTCCTGCCACTTGAGCGAGTTCTGGGTCGTGTCCGGCCCAGGTGTCGTTGACGAGAGTTGCGCCGGCTGTGATTGCCGGTTCGGCCACCTCGGAGCGCCAAGTATCGACTGAAATAGCTATCGTGGGAAACCTTTGTCGTACTTCGGCAATCAGTGGAACCACCCGATCGATTTCCTCTGCACTGCTGACAAAGTCGCCGGGGCCTGCTTTCACTCCGCCGATGTCTACGATTGTTGCTCCTTCGGCGATGACCGATTCGGCGCGGGCGAGGGCGTCGTCGAAAAGCTGGGTGGCGCCTTTGTCATAGAAAGAATCCGGGGTGCGATTGATGATTGCCATCACGGCGGCTAATCCATCGTCGCCGATAAATGCGCTTCGAATGGTCATAGCTACAACTTGTTATTGCCGTTTTCCCGCATGACAGTGTGGGTGGCAACGATGTGTTGAACGGCTTCGTCTACCGAGTCGGTGACTAAGAATAAGTCGAGGTCTTTCGCGTCGATCATTCCTTCATCGACTAACCTATCTTTGAGCCATTGCACCATTGGTTCCCAGAACCGCACCCCGATGAGCACGATGGGAAAATTGGTTACTTTTCCGGTTTGCACCATGCAAAGGACTTCAAATAGTTCATCAAGCGTGCCGAACCCGCCTGGTAGACAAACGAAGGCCTGGGAGTACTTGAGGAACATTGTTTTGCGGGCAAAGAAATACCGGAAGTTGATTCCAATGTCTACGTATTCATTGAGTCCTTGTTCATGGGGTAATTCGATGCCTAGACCGACGGATAATCCGTCGACCTCAAATGCACCTTTGTTCCCCGCTTCCATCAGGCCGGGGCCACCACCGGTGATTACCGCATAGTCCGCCTCCACCAGCTTTTTGCCAGTTTCCTGCGCCAACTCATAGTACGGGTGGTCGGGTTTAATGCGGGCGGATCCGAAAACTGTGACCGCTCGTGGTAGTTCACTAAGTGCATCGAAGCCAGAAACGAATTCTGATTGAATGCGCAACACACGCCACGGGTCGGCATGGATCCAATCGTGATCTGCCCCTAACTCAAGTAGCCGCTGATCATAGGTTGATTCATTGACTTCACCGGATTCTCGGACCAAGACGGGTCCGCGTAGAAACCGTTTTTTCACATCAGAGGGAGTTATTCGAGGAGTCATGTTTTGTCCAATCAAGTTGTTATTCATTAGGCGGTGAGATACGCCATGAGGGTGGTTGCTACTTCCGTGATCATATAGGTTGGGCATTGTTCATCTTTCTTGTGGCAGAAAGATGGGTCACCTGGACCAAAGTTCACCGCAGGGATTCCTAGTTCACTAAACCGTGCAACATCGGTCCACCCATATTTTGCCCGAAATGTGCCGCCTGTGGCGTCGATAAGCTTAGCGACGGCTTCCTGATCCAGGCCAGGACGCGCCGCAGGAACCGCATCATCAACGTCAAAATCCACGCCTTCTGGCAAATCTAACACTTCTAGCAAGTGAGCTAATGCCTCGTCAATGCTCCGATGCGGAGCGAAGCGGAAATTGACAAACATCCACGCTTCATCCGGAATGGTATTGGTGGCGACACCAGACTCACAGTGCACAATGTTTATACCTTCGTGGTACAAGCAACCGTCAACGAGTATTTCTTGGGCTTGATACTGAGCAATATTGGTTATTACAGGTGCTAATTTATGCATGGCGTTTTCTCCAAGCCAGGCTCGCGCCGAGTGAGCTCGCACACCGTGGGCGGTTACCCGTAGCCGGATCGACCCTTGACACCCTGCTTCGATCACAGCGCCCGACGGCTCACCCAACAGTGCCACATCACCGGTCAACCAATCGGGGTGTGTTTTTTCAATAAGCCCCAGGCCATTGTATTCACTGGCTACTTCCTCACCTTCGTAACAGATAAGGGTCAAGTCGAATTGCAACCGGGGATCGTTAGCAAGCGTTGCAAACACGTGGGCGTAGACCGCCAAACCTGATTTCATGTCAACAGTTCCGCATCCAAATAAGGTGTCGTTGCCGTTACTATCTGGCCCCCTCGTTACCGGAATATTGTCTGCCGTTGGCACAGTGTCGACATGCCCGGCCAAAATGACTCGATGCGAAAACCCCCTACTGGTTCGGGCAACCAAGGAATTTTGGTGCCGTAACACTTCAATATTGGGGATTTTTTGAAGTGCTATTTCTAAAGTATCCGCAATGTCTTTTTCCGCGTGGGAAACCGAGTAAATATTCACAAGATCAGCGGTTAGATCTATCGGATCAGCAAGGAGATTCACCATGTCCTACACCATACCTGCCTACTGCAACACGAATGGGAAAACCTGTGTCGTAGCGGTTGCGCTGGCCACCGTAAGGTTTTATTGCTCATCCGCCTCATATCACGGTGCGTGTTTTAGGAGATAATGGTTTTGGCCATAGGTTTAGTATCGTTGAAACCATGAGCGTCATTGGTGCACAGGCAATCGGCATTGCCAACATAGCCAGCAACGGCAGCGTATTGGACACGTGGTTTCCGACGCCGAAATTATTCAAAAATATCACTTCTTCATCGGGTACGGTGCGACTCGGCGCCCAGGATTTGCCACCTAAATTACTAAGCATGGTCAATCTGGATGAAGACCGGATGGTTGAACAGGTCGCGGTGCGCACCACAATCCAGGATCTTGATTCTCCTCCCTTTGATGCTCATGATGTGTATCTGCGGCTTCATTTGCTTTCGCACCGAATGGTGCAGCCATGCGAAATGAATATGGAGCACGCGATTAAGAAGCTATCCATCGTGGTGTGGACCAATAAAGGCCCGTGTTTGCCGGATAATTTTGAGCATATGCGCACCGCGTTGCGATCCCGAGGTTTAATCCATGTGTATGGCATCGATCCGCTTCCCCGCATGGTCGACTACGTGGTTCCTAGTGGAGTTCAGATTACGGAGGCAGAACGAGTACGACTAGGGGCATATTTAGCACCAGGAACTCGGGTCATGCGAGAGGGCTTTGTTTCCCACAATGCTGGCACGCTTGGGCCGTGTCGAGTGGAAGGCCGCATCTCCTCTGGAACCGTTATCGGCACCGGCGTGGACTTAGGGATTTCTGCTTCTCTTATTTCCGCCAAACCTAACCCCATGTCGATTGGTGATAATTGTTCATTCGGAGTTTCCTCCACAATTATTGGATTGAGCTTAGGCGATAATGTCCATGTGGGGCATAACATCGTGCTAGATCCCACGACACTGATTCGGTTTGCTGATTCCGACACGATTGGCACTGCCAACCAGATTGCTGGGCAGTCCCACTGGTCGATTCACATGGAAGCGGACTCCACAGAACCAGTTGCACGTCGAATTATTTAGCGGATATTTGACGGCCATAATTACACTATTCCCATGTTATTCCGGGAAAAGTTCGATACCTGCCGCCACATAATAATCAGCTTTATGCCACCCGATGCATAGTTTTGGTCTACACCAGGCTAAAGTCATTTCTATGACACAATCAGATCACAGCACCAGTCTGGGTAAAGGGCTCAAAACCCGCCACCTCACAATGATGGGGCTTGGCTCCGCGATCGGCGCCGGGTTATTTCTCGGTACCGGCGTCGGCATTCAAGCCGCTGGCCCGGCCGTTATCCTTGGCTATATTTTCGCCGGATTAGTGGTGGTGCTTTTGATGCAAATGCTCGGAGAGCTCGCCGCTGCGCGTCCGAACTCGGGCTCCTTTTCGGTTTATGCCCAACAAGCATTTGGGCATTGGGCTGGTTTTTCGATCGGCTGGCTATATTGGTTTTTGCTGACCATGGTGATGGGCGCCGAGATGACTGGTGCCGCCGCAATCATGGGGCAGTGGTTCGGAGTTGACCCATGGATCCCCGCATTTATCTGCGTTGTGGGATTCGCCATTGTCAATCTGGCTCAGGTACGTGGCTTTGGCGAATTTGAATTCTGGTTTGCTTTCGTCAAGGTTGCCGTGATCGTGGCTTTCTTGATTATCGGCGTGCTTTTGGTGTTTGGGTTGCTGCCAGGAACTGAGTTTGTGGGCACCAAAAACTTCCTCGCACATGGTTTTATGCCTAATGGAGTTTCTGGGCTTGCGGCTGGGCTGCTTGCGGTAGCTTTCGCCTTCGGCGGCATCGAACTGGTAACTATCGCCGCGGCCGAATCGGAGAATCCTGCTTCTGCTATAGCCACCGCCGTGCGGTCTGTAATTTGGCGCATTTCATTGTTTTACCTGGGATCAGTATTGATCATCATTCTGCTTCTGCCCTATGAAGCAATCGGCGGCGCTAAAACCGCCGCTGAGTCGCCGTTCGCCGTCATTTTGGGTATGGCAAACATCCCTGGTGTTGTTGGTTTCATGGAGGCAGTTATTGTCCTTGCTTTATTGTCGGCGTTTAACGCGCAGATTTACGGCACTTCCCGGTTGGTTCATTCTTTAGCACTACGCAAAGACGCGCCACAAATTTTCGCGAAAACAAACCACCAGGGCGTACCCATGAATGCGGTACTTTTGTCCATGTTCTTCGCATTCGCGTCTGTAGGGTTACAGTTTTGGAACCCACCAGGTCTTCTTACGTTCCTTCTCAACGCCGTGGGTGGTTGCCTAATCGTTTTGTGGGTGATGATCGCGGCTAGCTGGATCAAGTTACATCCACAGTTGGTACGTAATAATGAGATCACAACTGTACGCATGGCAGGTCACCCATGGTCGGCTATTATCTGTTTGATTCTGTTGGGAATTTTGGTTGCGCTGATGCTTTTCGACGCAGGTTCGCGCCCGCAAATCACCGCCGTGGCCGTGGTTTTTGCTGTTACCGTGGCCTTAAGCTTCTTCTCCAGGAAGAAAGCCTAAGGCCATCGTCACCTAACTTTCCACCCGCCAAGGACGCGCAATAACCGCCCTGGCGGGTTTTGTGTCTCATTTCACTTTTTTAATTGAGGGCATATCAAGCACACATACTACCGGGCAGAATAATAACGAAACTATATAATAAAAACCCAAGCAAAAGGTTTTGCATACATATCACGGTTCCGAATTTATAACGTTTTGTTATCATCGGGCTTTGTTCACGTAGTCCATTTCAAAAGAAGTCAAAGGAGACATCATGGCTAACGTAACCCGAATTCTCGGAGCCGTGGCATGCACCGCGGCACTTGGCATTGGCCTGGGCGCCAACCCAGCCCTTGCGTACGACGACTACCGTGCAATCAATGCCACACTGAACCAAGATGGAAAATGCGTCTTCACCTGGAGCGCAGCTGACGAAGCCCGCGACCGCGCACTCGTCGCAGAAATTGTGAGGGACGCAAATGAAGACCTGCAGGACTTCCAGCGCGAAAACAACTACCCAGCAGCCGAGTTTGATAAATGGCGGGCGGCCCCGCTGGCAGACGCAGCAGCTGATGCCGCTTTCACTGCCGGAATCAAAGCTCAGCGTCCAAACTTCACGGACGAACAGATTAAAGAGATTTTGACGGTCGCTAACTTCGCCAAGAAACTCAGCGGTCTATCCAATCTGGAAGAGCTGCGCACCATCCCATCCATCGCGGGTGGCGCTACCCTGCTGGACGCTGTGAAGGATCAAACCCCTGCCAGTGTGAAGGGCGCCTACGATGCTGCCGCCGCACCACTTGCACAGCAGCGGCAATTGGTGGAGTCGAAAGATGATGACGACAATAACGACTACATCGGCTACGCACACGAGCTGTTCGACTTCCAAGTCGATATTCACGAAGATGCCCGTGATCCACTCATTCCAGCTGTGAACCAGTGTGCTGGCCTCAAGCCTGGCCAACAGCCACCAGGGCAGCAACCTCCTAGCCAGCAACCATCGACAACGTCGTCGCCAAGCAGCCAGAAACCCACAACTTCGCAGTCGCCAAGCAGCCAGAAGCCTACAACTTCTACGAGCAGCTCCAAGACCTCCACTCCTAAGATTCCAGGTTCCAATGACGACAGCTCCAGCAGCTCCGAAAAGGGTGGCCTTCTCGAAATGCTGTCTAAGCTGTTCAAGGCGCTAAGCGGAATATTTAATGCGATTCCGGGGCTGAAAGACCTCTTTGACTAATCGCTAGTGCTAGTTTCCGTGTCAGATACCCATCTGACACGGTTTTCTTTTTCTATCGAGCTTCCAGATCCAAAAACCGATTTCAGCACCATGCCTGATCTGTTTTCACCTTGGAATTTTCTGCACCATTGCGTCCCCATGGATATGTCTAACCAGATGAAGGTACGCTCTTTCAGATCAATCGCGCATGCAAAGCAGTTGTTTTCGGCACTATGCATCACCCCTGAAGTTTCTATGCGCATCACAGTTTCCGAATCCGGTGTGGTAGCAAGGTCGGTAGCGTACACACCAACCCGGTTAAACACCTCCCCCACGCACACATGCCCGCTGAAATGCACCACGGCGTACCGTGCGGACACTGCCTCAGAATCAATGTCTGCATAATGGATACCTATACCCGGCCGGAGATTCTCCTGGATCGTTTTAACCGCCACTTGGTCGGTGATTTCCTGAAACATGTCATCAAGCAACGTCACATCCATGAAAAAGTCCCAGCCCCACCACAGCCCAAAAATCCGCAGCACCGCCCCTACCCCATCAATCCCTACTGGTGCAGTTAGGCGGGTCGAACCAAGCTTTTCGACGACCACAGTGTCCAGCACCTTCACCAAATCATCAATATTCACATGATCCGGCACCAGTGTTCGGGTTGGAATCCCTTGGGACTCCATACCCCACCCATAGTCTTTCGTTAGCACCCACGTCAGCCGGTCGTCGTCAAGCAAAAGCGCATCCCGCGCCTGCATCACGGTTCGCGGATTGGCCTGCCACGCGGCGACCTGCACAGCTCCACGTAGTTTGGCACGCAACTGCCGGTCATCATCAATGAGGACCACAAGCTGCCGTAGTTTCCGCATCAGTAGCCCTGGGTGCTTTGCCGCAACTGTCAACGCGCCAGCAGCGTCCCGGCGCGCGAAAGCCCGATCTAACTGAGCAATCGGTGTCGCCCACTCGCGATTCCCGTGGATCACATCGAGTTGAAACCGGGCCTGCTCCCACCCGCGCACGTCATAGGGATGAACCTTCGCCAACACCTGCCGCCAATACCGCTGGTACCGTACCAACAATCCGACATCCCAGTCTTCAACGCAACGAGAGAGAGCAAAAACAATCACCACGCGTAGTCGCCGTGGAATGCTTTCCAACTGCACGCGGAAGTCCTGGGTCCGCAGCCGAGGAGCGTCAACAATAACTCCACGTGGGTGACACGCGGTAAGAATGCAGGTGAGCATCTCCACACTATTTCGGCACTGGTCAAGGGCGACCGTAAGAACATCAGCCTTGTCAATTCCAACGGATGTTAATTCCCGGATCACCGCGAGCCGGTTGTTGTGGTTACGGAAATTGGTTTGCGCGAATTCTTTGGTGGCGGTTGTGTGTGATTCCGCCGCAGTGCACAACGTCGAAATGATGTCACGCAGAAACCACCGATCCGCCAGGTTCGACGGGAACCGTTTCTCCCACATTCTCCGAACCAGCTGCCAATCTAGGGTGCGGAGAGTCAGTGGCTGAAAAACCAGTTCCCCACAAGGTTTGTTCTGGCTCCATTCCTGATACCCGCTCCGCGATTCTTTCACCGTGTGTGCCTGTTCAACCAACACGTCTAACTGCGCGGGTGTTAAGAACGTCAACTGCTCACACTCCACACAAAATCCCCAATCGTGAAGTTGCGTGGAAACGCACTCAAGCCGTTCCATTGGAACGTTTTGGGGCTGATCCTCCCCCACAAAGAATCCGCAGCGAATCATGTGGTGTGTTGTAAACATTGACTTCCTTTTTGGCAGTTCCGCTGGTTGTGATGGCCATTTAGGTTTCGGGCAGCGGATTGATATGTAAAATTGCTTCCAAGAGTCGCTTACTGGAAGCTGCTGGCATCGAAAACTCGTGTGTCCGATGCCCGATCTCTGCGTCAAGCCACAGACAATCTCCCTTTTCCATATCTATTACAAAAGCTACACACGTGTTAGTCGAACTCGACATCGAGCGTCCGCTGTCTGGTTGCGTATCTAGTGTCCGGCCATGTGGTGCAACTTCCACAGCTATAAAGTTTGTAATCTGGCCAAGCGGAACATTGGAAAGATTGTGAACTTCGATGAGAATATATCGAATGGTGCGATCATTGTCGGGTGAAAGCTCAATCGCTTCGTGTGACACGCCTGGACGGATCGAAGAAAAGCGTGTTTTCTTCGCATAACTATTAGGAATGCTACTTTTATCGGCGGTGAAGGTGTAAGCAAGCATCTGCATATCCCAGCCTTCCCAATACAAATGCAGCCACAATGACTCACCAGGTGCCGGATCTGGTAGTGGTTCCCACGTTCCGCTCAATGGGGATTGAGCGTGCCAGCTTCCTCTACTATCTAGAATTTTTTCCAATTGGTCGATAATTTCAGCACGAACTCTTGGTGTTGATTCAGCCGTTTCAGCTTTCTGTTCCACCTGAACCATTCGACACGGGTGGCGACGAAAGGCCAGGGAAATGTCGTCAAGCATAAGCGCAGTCCATGCTTGCGTTAGTGTCCGTGTCCCTGCATGAATTCCCACTTCGCGTACCAGCTGCAACAGATAGGCTGTTTGGGCTGGATCATCGTCGATAATTACTAAGAATTGTCGTAATCTTCGTACTAATAGCCCCGGATGACCTGCTGCAACTGCCAGTGCTCCGGAAATGTCCCGGCGCGCGACCGCCCGATCTAGCTGGCTAACCGGCGACGTCCATTCGCAATTACCATGCACCACATCCAGCTGAAACCGCGCCTGCTCCCACCCCTGTACATCGTAGGGATGCACTTTCGCGAACACCTGCCGCCAGTACCGCTGATACCGCAGCAACAACCCCACATCCCATTCTTGGGTGCACCGCGACACCGACTGCACAATCGCACCCCGTAGTCGACGAGGAACACTCAACATCGACATGTATGGGTACAAGCCCCTGTCGACGGCAAAGGCTGCTAACGGTGCTGGTTGTGCATAACCTAGCAGGATGCAGCTAAGCATTTCGCGGGAATTGCGACACTGTTCCAATCCCGCAGCTATAACCTGCGTTTTATCGGCACCAATTGTAAGCAACGCATGCATCGCATAAAGGCGATTGTGATTATTGGAAAATGACGTTTTGGAGAAAAGCTTTAATGCATCCGTTTTATCGATAGCTGCCGACAACGATGGCGCATCTGGGTGCAGGTTTTTCTGGTCACCGCATAACGCAGCGAGGATTGCTACGACGAATTCGCAGTCCGCGACTGAGTTTTTATACGGCCGCTGCCAACTGTGTTGGACAAGTTCAATACCAATCTGGCGTAATTCCAGTTTTTGACGCACTTGACGTGCTGGTGGCCGCGTTTCGTCCCAAGGCCGAAGGCTCCTATCCACCATTCGTACTTGCTCAACCAACACGTCTAACTGCAAGGGAGTTAAAAAACCCAGCTGGTGCAGGTCAACCACGAAGCCTGCGCTGAAAAGCTCATCTGCCACCTCTTTCACGCGTTCCGCCGCCACATGCTGGGGCTGATCCTCCCCCACAAAGAATCCGCGGCGAATCATGTGGTGTGATGTCAACACTTTTGAAATCCCCTAGAAAGTTCAAGCGGCGAGGAAAAGCGCAGCCGTAGTGTATGTCAAAGTTGGGTAAATAACGTCTGCTTAAGGCCTCGCCTGGTTTTTGAGAATAACGGACGTATGCGGAAAAATCCACTGGTTTTCTCCGCACAATGGCGGTTTTTTCTTCTGGCGCTGGGCGCAAAACCGACAGAAAATGAGTACACTTCTATCCATGACTTCTGCTTTTGCTACTGGTGTAGCCACAATTCATAATGACGGAACAGTTCTTGATGCTTGGTTCCCCGCCCCCGAATTAGGCTCCGACTCCCTGACCACCGGAACCGAGGTTCTGGAGGCGGCCGAAACCCCTGTTGAACTCGCCGCTTTGGTGGGCGAAGATGCAGACCGTAATGTTCGCCGGGTTGCTATCCGCACCCAGATTTCTTCCTTGGATGAGGCTCCTGTGGACGCCTACGATGCGTATCTGCGACTGCATTTGCTCTCCCACCGGTTGATTCGCCCGCATGGCGCTAACCTGGACGGCATTTTCGGTTTGCTGGCCAATGTGGTGTGGACGAATTTTGGCCCGTGCTTGCCAGCAGGTTTTGAATTGACTCGTGCAAAGCTCATGGCACGCGGCCCGGTTGCGGTGTACTCGACAGATAAGTTCCCCCGCATGGTTGATTATGTCATGCCGACTGGCGTTCGAATCGCGGATGCTGACCGGGTGCGGCTCGGCGCGCACCTAGCAGAGGGCACCACCGTGATGCATGAGGGTTTCTGCAATTTTAATGCTGGCACGCTCGGCACGTCGATGGTGGAAGGCCGAATCACCGCTGGTGTTGTCGTGGACGACGGCTCGGATATCGGCGGCGGCGCTTCCATCATGGGCACCTTGTCCGGCGGCGGCAAGCAGGTGATTTCCATCGGTAAGCGCTGTCTGTTAGGCGCTAACGCTGGTTGCGGAATTTCCTTGGGCGATGACTGCGTGATTGAGGCTGGTTTGTACGTCACCGCTGGCACCAAGGTTGTGGTGCGGGGTGCGGTGGCTGAGGCACTTTCGCTTGCCGACGGCGATTCGGTCAAAGCGCTTGATCTTTCCGGTGCAAGCAACGTGCTCTACCGCCGCAATTCCATCTCTGGTGCGGTCGAAGCAACCACCTGGAAATCAGAAGCCGTGGAGCTCAACGCGGCACTACACGCTAATTAAGGGCACAATCAACCCACCTAGGATCAGTGTCCGACTGGTTCTAGGTGGGTTTTACATTGAATAAATTCAGGTTTACCCCCGCTCCACCAATTGAAAATTTATTATTTTTTAATAAAATTGTAAGCAGTTTGCCACGCTTAGACCCTGCGTGCCGAATAACCCCTTCTCAAACATCTGCAATGAAAGGAATGCACACTCATGAAGAAAATTTTGGCTTCAGCGATCTGCGCAATTACAGTTTTTTCATTATTTTCATTCCCAGCTTCCGCAATGACTGTTGAAAAAGTCGGCGAAGATTGCCGGATAAATCTAACACTTGAAGACGCCAAGGAAACTCGGATCTACGACCCTATATATTTATCACCAAAAGAAGTCGATGAGCTAATCGACTTATACAATAAGAGAACCGACAACTCTAATCAAAGTGAAGAGTACAAACGAGGCGATCGAAAAATCCGAAATGCATTACAAGAATGCAAACAACAGCAAGCATCAAGCTCAACATCCAAATCCAGCACCGGCGCAGTTGCAGGCATTTCCGGACTCCTGGGAGCAGTGATTGGCGCGGTTCTAGCGGTTCTTGCAGTTGTTCCGTTAATGCAAAACTTCTTGAAGATCTGATTACAAGGTTACAATCACTGAACCTAAAACCTTGAAATATCATCAACCACGTCTAGCAGTTCGTTAAAAGCATCTCGACTTGTGTGTCATCGACAGGTTCTGCCACGGTGTCTGTCTGGTGTGCCTGTGCCCACCAAGAAAGAAGTTCGCCTTCACTGACTCGTCTTTCCAGCATTGTCATCTCTGATCGAACCAGGTCAGCTGCAAGAGAGTTCCCCGTACTGTAGCGGCCGCGCCTGGTTCCCAAGGAGGAATCCAACCAGATGAGCTCATACGTTTTTAAGTCAATGATAAATGGGATGGAACTGGTCGATGGTGCGGTGGGTTTCGCCGCAGTGGCAATGGTTCGTGGTTCGAATATGTCACCGCTCATCCCGCTGATACGAACCATGGCACCAGCGAAACTATCAATCGCACTAAAAAGTCCCGCACTATACGCAATCAACGAACATATTGCGTAGCGGGCGTTGCGATGCTGTTTCTTTAGCTCGGCAACATCAATATCGACAAACTCACAGCCGCCATTAGGCGCGCTAATAATGTCACCAGAGTGAACAATCATCGAACCATAGGGTTTGCCGGAGTAATTAGTGTAATCGACGTAGCCTATTTGATGCTTAAGGGTTCTATCTGTAAGCACTACGCCTAAATCAACATCGCCGCCGTACCAATGCACAAACATCCTAATAACACCTGGCCGGATTCGAGGTTCGTTCGGGGAATCTGAATCTTGGGTAAGTGCAATTCGTTGACCGCGTTTTAGTCTTGCTACTGCGGCGGAAGTATCACGGCGTACTAATTCGACTGGTACCTCAGATGCGCAGGCCACTGGCGCTGGTGGTGCTGACGCAAGCCGTAACCGATGTATGATCGCTGTTAGTATACGATCAGTTACCAGTTCTAACACCGCTGGGAACACAGGTGTGGGTTCTAGTCGCTGCAGAACATTTCCTTTGCCAGGAATCTTGACCACTTTAAAAGTGACATCGCGGGTGCGCAGGTGGTTTAGCGCTGAGAGCAAAGTACTCAATCTGACCTTGTACGCCACTTTCGTGAGTGCGTTGTCTAATGCTTCCAGTTTTTGCTGCCATGTACCGACGCGTCTGTGACCAATAAGCCGCATGAGGTGATCTAACCGTCGTATCAGGTTGCCGGGCTGATGTGTGAGTAATTCGCAGGCGGTGGCTATGTCGTCGTCGAAAAGCGCTTTCTCAATACGTGCATTAAGCGTCACGTATTTCACATTGCTGTGAATGATATCCAATAAGTCAGTACGCCTATTAGGCAACGAGTAGGGGTGAATTTTGCGCATTACCACCCGCCACTGCATGCGGCGCTTATATAAGAGATCAAGGTTATGTGGCTCGTCGAAACGCGAAAGCTCATCGAGGATGAGACGTCGATAAGTTTTAGGGATCGACGTCACAGTAACTTTGCGCAAATACCGCGCCCCACGACCAAAGCACGCTAGAACCAACCGCAATAAGTCGTCAACGTTGCGGAGTTTGGTTGCACCGTACTCAAACGCGTTCGGAATGCCGATACCCATGAGCGCTTCACAGGCGAGAGCGAAGTTTTCACCGCTAACAAACGTCGTGGTCTCAAACGCGGTTGCCGCTGCTTGCCCAAGATATAAGGCGAGATCATCCGCAAAATCCCGGTCTGTGTCACTGAGTCCTAAAGGTTTCTGCCACACCTGCACCAGGTCGGATGTACTGGGATGAAATGCCTTAAGCGGCCTAAGATCAGTCATTAATACGTCAGGTGACCGGTCAAACTCCCTCTGTAATTCAGGCAGAATCTCCCCGAAACTGCAATAGTGAACCAACTGGCCAAAGAGCAGTTGCGCGACTGAAGTATCAATGACTTGTTGCGGAAACCCTGGATACATGGGCACCCAGTTGCGATCACTACCTACCACCAATGCTGCGTTACCGATGACGGTTCGTAGATCATTAGTGTCTAAGTAAAGTAATTCCACTGGATCGGCTAGAAAACCTAGGTTCATAAGTTCGCAACACGCGCTGACGGCTTCGGCCAATGAACACCGATTACGAGTGGTTGGCGTGCTTGCAATCAACCCTTTGCGCAGCATAGCGACGGTTGTCATCATATCCCTCTTTCACCAGCAGTAGTACCCATAGCTGAGTTCATATCCCTGGTGATGTTGTACCTCTAAAGGTTTGAAAAAGGAGGGTTCCTTTAAGGAAAGTGGCTCCCGTGTGTCATGTAGAAAATGAAGTAACGAAAACCGAAATGAAGCCTTCAAAGAAACCCAAAAACAAAGAATAACCACGCGGTATTTGATTCCGCAAGGTTTTGGGCTACAGCGACCCAGCTTTGCCCCCGCACGTTTTGAGATTGGAAATATATAAAAAATTTTGCATGACGATATGTACCGAGTAGCACTTACGTCCATCATGGGATAAATATATTCATTTTGGCTACATGTCGTCCATATTCATCACTTATCCAAAACGTGAACATATATAGGCACAAACTCAATCTGTAATCCGCCGCATCCCAAAGAACAATTCAATGAATTACTTAAACGTGCGAAGTTGCTAGCCTAGAAAGCTCTGCATGTAGTGGTTCCATAGCGAGACGGCAAGGAAGCGAGGGTTTTGTGGCGGAGGATTTTTTCGATCAGGTCCGTAATTGGTGCTTGCAATTACCTGGTGCAGCTGTAAGTTTTCCGTTTGGCCCGGACACGGAAGTTTTTAAAGTAGTCGGCAAAATCTTTGCGTTTTCCCGACTATTAAACGGCAAACCGATGGTGGTGCTAAAAGCGCTTCCGGAGGAAATTCCGCAGCTTATTCGGCAGTACCAGCCGCATATCACCCCAGGATGGCATGTAAATAAAAAGCATTGGATTACCGTTTGCGATGGAATTGCTGCAGCCACCCTGACGGAGTTAATCACCGATAGTTACATTGCCGTGGTTGCAAAACTTCCAAAGAAGAACCAGCCGGTTAACCCGCACACGTTTATCACTGATTTGGCGAACGATACGTTTTAGGGGAGTTAGATTTTCAAAAACCGTTGCAAGGTTTCAATGTGGTGAGATTGCGCTGGGGTTGGCACAGTTTCCGAATAATGAGCTCTGGCCCACATTGTCAATAATTCGCCATACGTCATTGCAGAAACTTGGAACCGGATAATCTGCTTCACTGTTGCTGCAAACTCTTCCGCCACTGTGGGTAACGCAATTTCTGCCGTTGACCACAGTATTTTCTTTTCGATTCCGTCAATGATGAGCGGAATCAATCCAGAGCAATCAGGGCGGAACGGAATCGCTACGTCAGGTGTGACGATTTCCTCTTCCCGTTGGGATTCCGATTCATTGGCCAGTAGTGTGCAGTAGATTTTTTCAACCGAAAAACAAGAATCAAAAACTGGCCCAACCACCATCGCAAGATAACGATAGTTGTAGTAGTGCTGTGCTACTTCATCAAGATTTATGCTGACTCGGAGCTCTCGTTCTAATCGCGTACTGCAGCCGGGCCAAATCCTGAAAATTTTGGGAGAAGGCTGTAATGCTATGTTATCCATCGTGATTACTTCGCTAAGCGGTCGCAAATTGGCATCAATAACAACTATGCCCACTTCAAATATGTCGAGGCTAGGCCAGATGGTTTCCAGAATATTGCTTTGAGTTTCTTCAATCCACTGCCATTGACGCACATGAGCGCCGACATCGACTACGCGCGTCGAAAAGCACGGTAATGGTTGAGTCGGAATTGCGATACCACGCAGCTTATCAACAAGAAAGTGCTCTAACCTTTGTTCAAGTTTTCGCCGTAGTTTCCTAGGTATGTTTTCCTCGGTTCGCACAAAGTTAATCGCGGCCACTAATCCGGCCATTGTCGCATGTTGTGCCACATGGGCGATTGACGTCACCACCGAATTCACGCCGATTCGCCGAACATCACGTACTTGTTGTTTCAGTGTTTCTACAAACAATCCATTCTCATCGTCGTCCGAGATATCGCGACCAAAAGTTTTATCTATGTAGCTCATTTCGCACCGTCCAATAATCGCCGAGCCAAGTCGACGCTTGCGGTACCGTCGCTATCCGCGGTGGGGTCGCTGGTAGTTTCCGCGTTGTGCGCTGCGGCCCATAGCTCCAATAACCGTCCGATGGATAATTGGTTCCGCAATAGTTCTAGTTCCGCAGCCACGAGATCAACAAGCGCTACTCCCCCAGCATTGTAGCCGCCTTCCTGGAAACCGATGGAGCTGTCCAACCAGATGAGTTCATTCGTGTGCAAGTCCATGACAAACGGAACCGCCGAGGTGGAAACGGCGTTAAGCTGCGCGGCGGTTGCCACGGCGCGCGGTTGAAACAGGGAAACGTTGTCGTCTGTGTGAACTAGCATCGCCCCGGCACATGCATCAATGCGGGCCAGATTGGTACCGGAGAAACTGATAACGCTGGCGATAAGGTACCGGGCTTCGGGTAGTTGCTGGATAAGCGTCGGCTCAGTGGTGCTTGCGAGCCGAATATCAATGAATTCACACGCGCCGTCCGGGTGCGGGCCGTAGATGACGTCGCCGGAGTGGGCGATGGATTCGCGCAGCGGGTTGTGGAAAAGGTTGGTGTAATCGACAAAGGCCAGTTGCTGCGCACAGTCGGCGTCGGCGATGCATACGGCGAGGTCGATATCGTCGCCATACCAGTGTAAAAACAACCGCAGCGTTCGTGGTTCCCCTAGCGGTAGCCGTGCCCCACGTATGAGGTTGGTGTGGCTTGCGCTTGCCCCGCGCCGGATAAGTTGCACCGGCCAAGTATTGCATGTTGGTACCGGGGTGTCAGGTGGTGTGGTTGTGTCACGTAGCCGCCCGATCATGCATTCTTCCAGCACGGATAACGCCTGGGTTACCAATTCCGTCGATACTGGTTTCGACGCAGTGCGGGCAAGGATGGTGCGGCCGCGAAGCCGCCGGACTTTCGTTTTTGCCTCCCCGTTGGCGATCCCGTTATACGCGGAAATAAGGGTGGACAGTTGCACCTGGTGGCCGGTTGCGCGCACGGTAGTCAGCAATGCCTCAGTGTGTGCTTGTCGACGCGCCCCGTCCGCCATATCAATCAGGCGCAGCATATGGTTAACCCGCCGTAAAAGACCACCTGGGCTGTGGCGCAACAGCGCTAGCGCAGTGGACACATCGCCGGTTTCCAATGCGCACTCTACCTGCGCATTCGTGGTGCGATGGGGGCATGTTGTCGAAAATGATGTCTAAGACATGCCTAGCGGCAGCATCAGTTGCGTGGTCATATGGGTGGCAGAACTTCAATACCCGCCGCCATAGTTTCCGCCGACGGTACACCATATCCGCATCAGACGCGGCTGTAAACTTGCTTAATTGCGCCACAATCAGCCGCCGCGATTCCCTCGGCAACGGACGCATATTCACCGGAGATGTGGCCGAGCATTGGAGGTCAACCCCACGTTCGACGTCCTGGCAGTAGGTGCTTAGGATGCAGCGTAGAACATCGTCAAGGTGGCGGGCTTTAGTAAACCCCATGGCAAGACAGGTAGCGGATTGGTAACCGCATTCGGAGAGAAGCACCAGAGCGGCGGCCAGCTGTTCCCCGTTACGGAAATCAGTAGCGCTAAACACGTCAGTGATGGCGGTATCTATATGGTTTGCGACATCGCGGATAAAATCCCGATCATGTCCACTGGGTGCGATAACGCTCCCCCATTCGGATGTGATGGTGGAAGCGGTAAGTGTTGTCACCGTCAGTTTCCGAAGCGGACGCCCGAAATCAACATCACAAAGCGGTCCACCGGAAAGCCGATCGATGTCGGTTAGTCGAAACTCACCACGTGAGTGGTAATGTGCCAACGCCGTAGCGAGCAACTGCCAATCTGATTCCTGGTACACCTGCTTGGGAAACCCCGGAAACAACGGCTGCCACCGCCGGTCAGCGCCGATTGCTGCCGCCGCGCTGCCAAGAAGCTCGGTCAATTGCGCTGGCGCCAATTGCATTAATTGCTCCGGAGCGCAGGCGAACCCCAATCTGGCTAATTCCAGCGCTGCGGTTACTGCCTGCCGAGTAGATGGTGATGGTCCAGATTTCCTGGGCGCTGCGATGATTCCGCGCCGAATCATAGCCACGGTGGTCACGATTAACCACGCTCCTTACGTTAAAAATCCGCCAGTAACTGCGGCTTTTCAGCCACTCTGGCGGAGGTCATAACGCTTTATAAAGAAGGCGAGGAAAGTGATACCCGTGAAAATATCCATCACAAGGAAGAAGTAACGAATATCTATGGCCTCGCCAGTACACCAGTATGACACAGTTACACGGCGGCTAAAAGCGAATTGATAAGATCGCGGCTAAACTCCAGCTGCTCTTCCGCCACTGTGGGGTGATCATGAGCGTTGGCCCACAACCTAAGCAGGTCACCCACCGTGATCTGAGTAGACAACCGGCTAAGCTCCGCTTTGACCAGCGCGGGAATATTACCCCCGGTCACCGACGTGTAGCCGCGCCGGGTACCTGCCGATGCATCGAGCCAGATCAGTTCCATCCGATCAAGGTCAACCACGAACGGGACAACTACCGTGCTACGAGCGGTAATCGTTGTTGCTGCCTTGACCGTTCGCGGCTGAAAAACGTCACCGGTTAACGGTTCGTCACGCAACATCGCCCCGGTGAAACAATCCAAGGTATCGAATGTGCCTGCATCAAAGCTTATGACCACCGGAATGAGGTACCGGGCCGCCGGTAACACTTCCTGCACCGGATCACAATCACCGTAGCCGTAATCCCGGTCGCCTATAGCTACATCGATAAACTCGCATCCGCCGCGCGGATACGACCCATCGGTCACGTCGCCGGAATGGCGTAGCGTCTCACCCCACCTGCCCCGGGGTGTGCTGTGGTCAACATAGGCTACTTGTTTACTGAGGTTGCTATCGGCCAAGCTCAACGCCAGATCCACGTTCGATCCGTGCCAATGGCTAAAGATCCGCAGCACCGTTCCCGGCGCGGGTTTACCAAGGTTGATCCGTTGCCCGCGTACCCACTGATCTATGCTTTTCGACGCCTGATTGCGCCCCGTCAGTACCGGTTCCCGGTTACTAATCGGAAGTGGGTGATGTGGTGGCGGGATAAGCGTTAACCGGTGGGAAATTGCCGCATCAATGGCGGCTATCACTTTCCGATGGTGGTTGGGGTCAAGTTTCTTCTTCGATGTGGTACGCAGTACAGTCCGGTCTCCCAGTTGTGTCAGCTTTACATCAGTATCTCGGTTGTTAAGGCCATTTCTAAGTGTTATCAGCGTGCTCAGCTTGGCATGCGGTGCAGCTTTGGCCACGGCTTCTTCCACTGCCCGCGCTTTTGCCTGCCAACCTTTGGTGCGTCGAAAAGTTGCAAGGCGCATGAGGTGGGCTAATCGCCGCAACAGATTACCTGGGTTATCTGCCAACAATGCGCAGGCACTCACCACGTCGCCTGCTGCTAGGGCATCTTCCACCTGTGCGTTTTTAGTGCGATAAGTACTATTTGCAAACACCACGTCCAATTGGGTGGTGGCATACGTGTGCTCGGGGAAGTCATACGGGTGAATGCGCCTTAACACCCGCCGCCACGCGACTCGACGTTTGTGCAGCAAGTCGAGGTTCGATGCGTTGTCAAAGACCGATAACGCCAGCACGATGGTGCGTCGCACTTTCCGCGGAATGGGTTTAACTAGCAGCGGATATTCCGGCGATGCTTGCAAGTCCCGGCTCCGGGCCGGGTCTTGGCAGTAGCAGGCCAGCACCACGCGGAGCAGATCATCGACGTTGCGGGCTTTGGCAAGCCCCACATTGCATACCTCGTTGGCGTCGTGCCCAACCAGGAGTAATGCTTCCAAAGCTATCGCTAGGTTTTCCCCTCGATGGAACGTCGCGGCATACACCGAGGGCAAAACGTTCTCCGGGATATACGTAGCCACGTCTAGTACAAACTGGTGGTCTGTTTCGCTTAAACCTACAGGTTTTTCCCACTCCGTGATAAGTGTTTCCATCGTTGGCCGAAATGCCTGCAATGGCCGCAGATTTTCCGGCCAGATCTCTTCCGAGTCCTCATGCATGCTAAGTGCTGCTGCCTCTTCCACCAGCTGCTTCCATGCTTGATCTTCCAGATTGGTTTTCCACTTAGAACGCATACGCGCCGCTGCATGTACGGATAGTTGCTCCTCCGGAAAGTTTGGAAATAGCGGACGCCAGAGCCGATCACCACCCATAAGGATGGCTGCTTGCCACACGAGGTATTTCAACGACATCGCATCCAGATGTTGCAACTGATCAACATCAGCTCCGAAGCCCAACCGCAACAGCTCCACCGCTGCGGTTGCAACCTGACGCGGGCTGGCGGGTTCCGGGTGCCCGTTAGGCGAAGGTTCCGGAACAACAAACACACCCCGACGTAGCATCGCAACGGTAGTCACTACAACTTTCCTTTCATCTGTACTGCCTGCCGTATGGCAAGCGTTACAGATTCTCACGATGCCTTTACCTTGTCAACCACACCCTCCACAAGTCCCCCGCAAAACCACCCACAAAGAAGCGAATTTTAAACTAAAGAAAGTGTACGGTTGCAAAAGTTTTCCGTTTGAACTGGCAGCACGTGAAAAGCTTCGGCTATACCGACTCCAAGCGATAACTACCCAACCGGATCGGTATGAACGACAAGCTTCGTTTGCGGCTGTTTCCGGAATGTCCACAACTTATTGAGTATGAAATTCACCGGCATTGAAAAGAAAATAGCAATCAGCGTCGCCCAGTAGAACTTCGTTCGGAAACCAGTGGAGTCGTCGAAAAGCTCGCTGGAAAGCGCCATCGGTGACGTGGGATTCATCAATAATGTGGCGATAAGTTGGCTAACCAAGAACGCCAAGATACCTGTGGTAAGAAATGGGAAGAAACCCCGCAACCAGCTAACGGAACTGCTTTTGAACGTCCACATGCGATTGAGTTGGTAATTCCAAGTATTGGCCACCACGAAAGCGATGGTCATAAATACGTGGTACCAACGGATATTAAACTGCGTGCCAAGCAGATTAATAAACACATCATGCTCGGTTATTCCCCACCCCCAGCCGGCGATTTTTTTGGATAAAAACGCCACAATAAGGTTGACGAAAACGCCCGAACCACCCACCATCCCAAATTGGATGAATTGGCGGATATTGCGTCGGATTCGTGTGGAACTCACCTGTGCGCGCTTTCTTTCAAACTTCAGTTAACTTCGATAAGTGTACTCTGTGCGCCTGATTTTTCGCGGTTAGTTACGGTAGAAATCAGAATTTCGCGACGATTAACCTTACAAATAAAAAGTTTTCCCTTGACTATCCACCCACAATTTGCCAACATTATCCCCTGGTGAGGCGCTTAACCGCAGGCATCCGTTACTTCACACACCAGGTTCAGGTTCACGAAGTCCCTTTCCTCACCACCACTGACGTTCATTTATGTTGGGATAAAGCTACAACATAATATTAGGTATTAGACGCACGCCTACATCTCAACGCGAACGAGACGCCGCGATGTAACTCACCGCAATGACGAGGATAACCAGCATGATTCCTTGGCCGTTGGGGTCAAAATACACTGCTGGGATATCGTTTTCCTTGAGTACTTGCCCGCTCACGATTCCGGGAATGATTACCGGTTGATCGGTGATAGCTGAGATACCAAAAAGAACAGCTATCACGATAAAAAGCACCGAAGCGCCGAAGAGTAGTCCGGTGACGGTTGTGGCTATGAAACTACGCTGGTGCGACATGGTTTTCCCCTCACAGTTGTGACGGCTGAACATACACCACCCGATTGTATAAGAGCTTCTATACTGTTGGACTAAGCATTGTAAGAAAAATCAATTCGTTTGGGTTTGCACCACATCAGCCAAACCACTTCTCGGGTAACAGCGCGCTGATTACAATCCCACTGTTAAGACTTGCCCACGAATATGTTCTAGAAAAGGCCCTGTCAAAGACGCGCACATGAAATGGCTGCCACTTACATGAGTGTTCCCCTCACCTTGAGTGTTAGGTTTCCCACACCCATTGACCTGCTCATTTCGTTGTTGTAATTTAAGGGGCTGGTGAGGCACAACGATAACCGGCGGATTTTCATTCCTTACAACTTTCACGGAAACCGCAACCCTCATCTCCCACCTTCGCCAGGACGTTTGTAGGCATGACGTATGCCGCTGCAAACCCTGATGAAGGTTTTTTCGTAGCTACCGTTCCATAGTTTTTGCTTGTAGAAGGAGGTCACAATGGTAATGGCATACCCCAACACAACTGTTTCCATGCTGCGCAACGGGATTATTGCGATAAAGCCGGACGCGGATGTCGTTTCGTCGCCAGAAATCGCAGCAACCGCGATGTACGAATTACTTAACCTGGGATTCGTTGCCCATCGTGATGACCTCCGCCACCTCACCACGGACCAGCTCACAAGCCTCATTTTTGCAGCTAGCCAAGCTGTGGGTTCTGATCGAAGCTGGGAGCCGCTGTTCCCCGACTTTCCTGCCGAGGTGCTACGCGCCACCGACGCGGATCTGCTTGCCGCCGCAGTAGTGCATTACGTCACCGAGGGGCAGTGGCGGCCGGACGACACCCGTGACTGTCGGCGCGCCGACCTGCCCGAGATTGACTGGGCGAAAAACCGCCGGGTGCTTAAACTCAAACCGTTAAGCAGTGGCATGATCCGTCGTGCGTGGGCCGGGGCAATTGCTATGAGCCCCGCGGATAGGCAGTTTGTTACCGATGTCGCCCGATCGATCGCCTTTGATGCCGTCACACTCTTCCGCGACATCCGGTTTAACAACGGCGAGAACTTCGCCGCCGCGTTGCTGTGCCTACGCAGTCTCGGAATAGAAACCACCGAGGTCCTGCGGTTGGGGTTGAATAACGCCCGAAACGTCGACGACATTTTGCGCAGCATTTTGGTGTGCTTCTGTCGCGATTACCAGCGCGCGTTCGACCTCAATCGTCCAAAGCGACAGCGGTTGCCCCTGAACCCAATTCCGCGGCCTGCGCGCCGGGAGATTCTCAAGGTGTTGTCGCTTTTCGACGACGGACGTTCGCTGGACCTTGCGGTTCGCCGCAAGGATGTGTGGCGTAGCGTGATGCGTCGCATCCACCCGTTCGAGCTCAATGAGTCGGTGGGCGCGGAGCAATTCCTAGATGTGGTATTCGATAATGTTAGGTATCGGTCGTTTAACGCACGGGTGGAGGCGTTGCTTGCCAAAGGTGACGTCGTGGCAGCAGCCAACCTACTTGTCGCAGAACCCGGCAACCTGGTGCGCAGGATTCGACACCTGGTTCGGCTCGCCGGACACCCGGAATTAAAAGGCTGGGAAGCCGGTGCCCGGGCGATCGAATTTGCGTTGGCGGAGGCTGGCCCCAAAGTGCGGTTGAGCACGCTGATCTCCGCCTACAACGGCTTAGCAAACCATGCAGCCGCGGTTAAAATTCGCAAGCTGCGCAGAAGATTCCACATCACCGATGTTTCAAAAACGGAAAAACTAGAACCCGGGTTATTGGCGCAGGTGCTGGAGGCGTTGGAAAACGCAATTTTGGCGCGATTGACCTTAGCACCCGCCCCGGTAACCCAGTCGGTGGCAACGGGCAGCAGCATCCCGGTGGAACTGGTGCGCAGGCAGGCGTCGTCAAGCATGACAGACATCTGGCCCGGCGAACGCATCCAGCTTAACCCCACCGGAAATCACGCGGTGCTACGGGTCTTCGTGCACTGGTTCGGCGAGGACGTTGACCTTGGGGTGAGCTTTACCGATGTCGAGTTCAGCGAACAATTAAGCTACCTCGACTACACCAATATGAATTCCAATCGGCTTCGGCGATCGGTGATTCACTCCGGCGATGTGGTGAAAGCACCCAGGCCAAAAGGCGGCTGCGAGTTCATAGACATCAGATTGGGCGACGGCGCGTGGACGTGGGAAAACCTGCACCTAAAATCGCTGAATATGCAGCTTCCGTCCGCCCGCTACGCGGTTATCAGCGTCGCAAGCTTCTCGGGACAACCGTTCAGCGCGATCGACAATATCGCTGGTGTCATGGTTCGCAATGATGAGATGGCAGGATTGGTCTTTGAACCGCGCACGGTGGAAACTGCCACCGCACTCAATGTGGAATCGACCTCCGCCATTCCATTCATCGTGGATCTAGCTACCAATGAGCTCATATGGATCGACTCGTCGCTCGGCACCATCGAAGGAAAACTCAATCTGGAAAACACCGACGTGGTACCGCTGGCCTACGCTGAGCTGACCGCGCTTTCCCAGCGGCTTACCAACGGGCAACTGCTGAAACTGTGGGCCCAGGCGCACGGCGTACCCACGACCGATGAACCCGCCGAAACCGGCGGGAAAGAGCAGGTAACACGGTTACTGAAGAGCTGTTAGGAAAACGCATTTCCTTGTAGCAGGAAAGCACAACGCACGGGTGGTGGCTTCTTTGGCCCACAGGTTACATACTGTTTGTTGTTTCCCGCATTGTCAGTGCGTTGTTCAAAGCCCCACCGCAAGTGTGATTATCACCTTCGTGGGTCCTATACCTAAGACAATAAGAAAATCTGATGATAAAGCTCCGATAAAAAGCATTTGAAACTAGATTAGAAGAAGGTTGTCTTGGACAGACCCCTAAGATCAGGAATTGAGCGAGGTTACCACAATGGAATACGAAATCTTGTTGTTTATCCCCGACCGTGATGAGAACAACCAGGTTGTGATTGGACCGCGTGCTTTCTCGAAGAATGAGGAACTAAAACAGCGCTACAAAAATAGAGAAGCTTCACCATCCCCTGAGCTTAATTCGGTCATGGATCAGATCGACGACGCTATCTTCGAGTTCAGCACCTACTCGGGCGACGAGCTTTATGAAAGCGTAACGGTGTGGGGCGATAGGATAATCTGGATTTTGATTGCCGAGCCCACCGCCAAATCCCTGTACATGTATTTGATGAAGCTTGCGCTTGACAATGGCTTGGGCATGGTCGACCGCACACGGGACTTTGTGGTTCTCTACGGCGACGACGACCAACGTTTTCGGTTGTCGGTTTCAGGCAAGGTCGACATGTTAGCAGTGTCGGAGGCCGCGATCCCGCAAACGTGTAGCTATTCGGCGGACGCAGATGGGTTTTTCATTGTTGTCGATGACGCCACCAGCAAGGAGCAGCGCTTTATCCAGGCTTTCCGCTTCAATACTGAATCAACTTTCCGCTTCAACGATAAAACAGTAGTTCCTGGATGGTGGAAGGTGGAATACCACGAGGGTGATAATGAGCACCACTATCTCACGTTTGTTCCTGGCCCCGCCGAGGCTGCGGAAGCGATCCAGCAGTGGATGCGCGGGGCACCTGAGTTTTTTAAGCTGGGTTGGGAAAAGATGTTGTAATGCAGGTAAGTGGACAGTCAGCACCTGCATGTTCACCTGCTGAACGCTTAATGTTTGCCGTCGGTACCGCAGGTGATGGCGCTCTTAAGGGGTCATTCTTTACACACTAGCTAGTAACAAACCACGTACCTCGCCGTTGGAGCCACGATAACAATGAAAATGACCAAGCTATTTATCGAGTCTCATGATCTCGATTGGTTCGCCGTAAACGCCGCGAATTTCGTCGCGCATTTCACGACTGGCGGCACGGATAAAATCCCACGGGAATTACAACAATCGCAGGAATTATGGGAGTTTCACTATGACGTTATTAGTGGGCTTCCCGCTACTTCCGGCTATGTTATTTGCGAGAAAAACGTGCCGCTTTTCGACGATCCCGCTAGCCGTAACCAGTATTTAGAGTCATTTTTACACTACGCCCGGAAAGGCATTTTCAGCTTCGACATAAATTTCGACGACCTAACATACACATTAATAGCCGCCCCGGAAACACCATTAACATGTCATTCCATAACCCTGCCAACGGCTAAAGAGCTCGTGAAAATCCACAGCCCCTTTCAATGCACAACCGCAATTCGCATCTAACGCACCTAATAAACCGCGAAATTACGCCGTGTCCCGTTAGTTGTCATATCGTTTCTGGAACGCGGCGTATTTTTCGGCCGAATTAAGCTTTTCTGCCGAGTAATTCTCCAGATTTTCCGCATCATCACTATCGGCAATAGACACAAAGAAAGTAATTGCATCGGTCACTTCCTGATCGAACTGATGAATTGCCGCCCCAAATGCCCCGATTATGCTGTCGTATATATCTGACTGAAACTGCGGAAAATTATCCTCATTCACGAAACCCTGAGCTTCGTCTAGGGCTTTTTGGATCCCTTCGTTGAAGATATTATCTAACTCAGCAGGGGCCTCCCCTGTGCCAATGAAGAATTCTGGGTAGTACCACTGAACAAACGCGTGATCTCGGCTATCGGGAAATTCTGCTTTCTTTTTCTCGAAATGCGATAGCGTATTCGCGGCCCAGCCCACATAGGAACAATAGTCATCCGTATAAAGCGCGTAAGTAAAAACCTCGCCCGGGTTATTCTCGTGTAAAACAAACCGCAATGTTTCCACGACCCCACTGGAAATCTGTTCTTGTAATTTCCGGAGAATTTCTTCACTCACCACGGACATACATTTCCCCTTCATATATTGTTTTCCGTTAAGCACAACCATCGCGTTTTTGCCGGGCACAACAGAATGTAGCGCTGATGGGACGGGCTGTCAATCTGTTCGCACACGCGGGTTTGAAGCCCAGCTTGACATAAAAATTCTTGCCGTTCGCTTCCCACCAACGTCTCTTGGAAATCTGAAAAGTAGAAATCCTCTTCTTTAGTGCTCTTCAAGATGCCGCCGCATGCTATTACTGGTGATTGCATGTACCTGCACATCTGGCGGAGGAACAATGGACGATCAAGAAATTTTGCAAGGTTTTGGGAAAATTTTAATCACCGACGTGAGGGACGCCGTCATGTCAACGATGGCGATGGATTATCACGGAAGATTCAACACCCCAGAATCGAAGAATTTTCAGAAGTTGCTGGCTGAAAACAACATTCCGGAAGAGCTTTTTAATCACATATGCCTAAAAACAATCGATGAAGTCATTTTTAAACTTTTAGTCGCATTTGAGGAAAACCATCCCGAATTGATTGTGCACTACCTGGGCACAGATTTAGCCGCCATTAGCGACGGCTTAGGCGGCGATTTCCTCGGGGATTGGATACCCGACTACAGCGCCTACCCAGGCGGCGCGGAGGACGAGGCAATATAGTGTTTCCGCACTCCGCATTATCGGTAACGCTGCGAAACTGATCTCCAGGTTATGCCTAGAACGTTCGCTAACCAACTACGAGTTATCTTTTAACCGGCTGACAAACTTAGCTACATCATCGTCGGTCCCTGTCAATGCAACTCGGACAAATTGTTGTGAGTTCGGCCCATAGAAGGAACCCGGCGCGACCAGGATGCCTTTGTCGGCGAACCAGGCCACGGTGTCCCAGCAATCCTCGTTACGGGTGATCCATAGATAGAGTCCAGCTTCGGAATTGACTACTTCAAATCCTGCCTCCACAACCGCCCGCATGAGTTTCGCGCGGCGGGAAGCGTAGCGCAGTTTTTGCAAAACCTCGTGGTCGTCGTCGATAAGCGCTTCGGTCATTGCGGCCTGGATGGGTGCGGGCACCATGAGCCCCGCGTGCTTGCGCAGTTCCGTGAGTTCCGCGATCAAGGTGGGGCAACCAGCGAGGAATCCGGCGCGGTAACCGGCCAGATTGGCGGTTTTGGACAGCGAGTGTATGGCGATGAGGTTGTCGAAGTTTCCGCCTGCTACTTCCGCATCCAGAATTGATGGTGCTGGGTCTTCCCAGGTGAGGCCGAGGTAACATTCGTCGCTGGCAACAACGACGTCGTGGGCCCGGGCCCATTCGATGACTTTGCGCAGGTGGTCGGCGTCGAGGACTTTGCCGGTGGGGTTTGATGGTGAGTTTATGAACACCAAGTCGATGGTCGCGGCGGTGTCCTCGTCAAGCTCATAGCAGTAATCGTTGCGTAGCGGGGTAGCGCCGGCAAGCAGTGCTGCGACTTCGTAGGTGGGGTAGGCGATTTCCGGGATGATGACGGTGCCAGCACATCCAAGCAGGGTGGGCAGCCAAGCGATCGCTTCTTTGGTGCCAATGACGGGCAGGACACTTGTCACGTCGGGGGCGTTGTAGCGCCGTGCTAACGAATCGGTGATTGCTTGGCGCAGCTTCGGGGTGCCGATGGTCTGCGGGTAGCCAGGTTCGGCCGCGGCTTCGGCTAGTGCCAGTTGAATCCCGGGCGCTACCGCGTCGACGGGGGAACCGACGGAAAGGTTAACGATGCCTTCGGGGTGGCGGCTTGCGGTGTCCTTTGCTGGTTCAAGGAGGTTCCAGGGGAAATCCGGAAGGGTGCTGCCTAGACTGGTTCGAGCCATGAGAAACCTTTTCGTTGGTTATGCTGCGTACGCGGGAAACTAGTGTCCCATGCTAGTTCAAGTGGCACAGCAAAAAGAACTCCGCTCCCCTATGTGTCATAGGTGGGAGTTCTTTTTTGCGTTGCGATTAAAATTTCGGTTTTTATTATGCCTGTGGAGGTAACGCCGCAATGAGCGGGGCGTCGAAATCCTGTGGGCCGAGTTTTGCAGCCCCACCGGGGGCGCCGAGATCGTCGAAGAATGCGGCATTGGCATCGTTGTAGTCGATCCACTCGTCCGGAACGTCGTCCTCGTAGAAGATAGCTTCGACGGGGCATGCGGGTTCGCAGGCACCGCAGTCCACGCATTCATCAGGGTGAATATAGAGCATGCGTTTGCCTTCGTAGATGCAATCAACTGGGCATTCTTCCACGCAGGCTCGGTCCATGACATCAACGCAGGGCTGTGCGATTGTGTACGTCATTGGTGTTTAATTTCTCCAGTTTGAGTTAAATTTTTGGGTGATTGCCCTATTATGTCACTTCTGTGCGATCATAGGCCAACCGCCGCCAATCACTCCGGCTACCAGTAGCACTATGCTGCGAATATTTGCCCCAACTAATTGGTCGCCAGTAACTGAAACCATCATGGTGAGTATGAAGAATCCGGCGACCCACACCCACAGCGGAATAAGTGCGATAGCTGTGTTTTTGCTCCACAGCATGGCGGTTTTGGTGAGCACCATGTTGAAGAAAAACGCGATCGGGATGGTGTACGGCACCGGCACCCCAAAAATCCAGGTACCCAGGTACACCACTTCCAGCAAGACGCTTAAGAGCGATCCGATGCTTAGCCACAGCAGGCCAAAGGCCGCCTCACCTTTGGAGAATCCTTGGTAGGTTCGTTTTTCGGTGATCTGCTGTTCGCTTTTCGACGCCGCCGCGTCCACTCTAGCCACGCTCCTTTGGTGCTTCCAGTTCACCTGCGACCATCGCAAGGATATTCTCTTGGCTGGCGCTAGTAACTGATGTGCCCAATTGGTAGTGCTCGTAGCGCAGTACTGGTTGGGCGATCAGATTGGACAATGCGAATACGAATGGTGCTTTATCCACGTCAGTGGTGGTAGCAAAAGCCGCCTGCGGATTGGTGGCATTAACTTGCCCATCGGCTATCCACAATTGGGTGGGATGTGCTTTCATCGCTGCGACTTTTGTTGCCAGGGCGAAATCGGTGAGCCGAATCTCGATGTCGTAGGAGGTCACGCTCGCTATTTCGCCGGGTTCAGCTCGCCGCCAGCCAGGAGCCGTGGGAACGTCGATGGCGTTCAGGCCTTCTTCCAGCCGGTGCCGATCAGTCACTGCCCATAAGATCGGGGAACCGAAACCGAGTTCCTCGATAGCTTGGTGGGTGATCTCATGGGCCCTGATGTGGTCGGGGTGGCCGTACCCGCCATCGGGGCCATAAGTGATGACGATGTGCGGTGGGGTTTCCCGCAAAATCTCTTTGAGTTGTTCCACTGCTGGATCGCCGGAATTGATAAAGGCCCGGGGGTGATCGTTGGCTTTATCCCCCGCCATTCCGGAATCACGCCAGCACCCAGCTCCGCCTAAGAACACGCCACGTGCGCCCAATATGGACAGTGAGTCTTGTAATTCTCGAATCCTAAAACCACCTAATTGGTCAGCCCGGTCGGCTACGAGATCGGCGAACGGTTCCCCGATAACCTCGCCTTGTTCCCCCAAGGTACAGGTGACGACCACAACATTGGCACCCCGGTGTGCCAAGCTGGCAAGTATTCCACCGGTCCAGATTGCTTCGTCATCGGGGTGAGCATGAACGGCAACGATGGTAACGCCGCTTAGATTCGTCATTTGGTTTCGATCCTCCACTGTTCCAAGGAACTAAGGCCATCCGGCCACTGGGTCAAGTCCTCGTCTGGTCCTAGGATACCTTTTCCTAGTACCTCCAACCGTACGTCGTAAGCAAGGGTGGTAACCAATGCTTCTTCGGCTTCTAGCTCGGCTATAACTTTTTCTAGTTCTTCTTCCGTTTTCAGCCCGGCATTGTATTCCTTGAGAAATATCTCCGTTTCCTCGTTGCAATAACCAGACCGATTCGCCCCCAACACCTCTTTTACCGGGCAGGCATATTTATCCGCCACAGTGGTGTTGCTTAACGCCACCACCACATCAACACCACCTGCCGGAATCAGACTACGCATCAGTTCATTAGTATCAGCCTGAACAACGGTAGCCCTCACGTCCATTCCAGCTAAAACATGAACCATGGTGGTGGCGGCTGCCGCAGCCACCGGATTCGCTGGGTCCACCCCTATCCGCAGCGGCTCGGTCATCGCCTTAAGATGCAGCGGCTCTGGCTTATGGTCCCGTTCTGGAACCGACATCTCCGAATCCCGGCCGTAGGCTAACTGCGCGATCAAAGTTGGGTCGATAATCGTTTGCAGTTCTTGGCGCAATATTTTTGATAATTTAGCGTTCGCCACGACTTCCAGCGCATAGCTATCTGCCTCAACCCGCACTTGAGTATCTGGAATAAGTTCAAAGGCACGTGTGGAGGTTTGGGTGGGAGTGATGTCCATGAAACTGATCTGGCCATTGCTGATTAGTTCCAAACCTTGGGCGGTGGAGCGGATTTCCCTGAAACTCACGATTTCCACCCGGGCAGGTTCTTTACCCCAGAACCTGTCGTTTCGGTTTAATGTTACGACCCCGCGATTGCGGTCGAAATTACGCATGGTGAACTTCCCGGCAGACGCCGGGATACCGCCTGCTAAAACGGTGCTGAATTTCTCGCCGCGCAGCAAATGACTCGGCAAAAGATGGTTAAACAGCGTGCGCCACTGGCTAAAGCTTTCGGCGAAGGTAACTTCAATGACTTTGCCGCCGCTTGCCGATGTCACATCCTCAATCGCCCGGTAACCTGCCGGATTAACCGTTCCGGGCGTCTTAAGCATCGAATCCCAAAGATACTCAAAATCTGCCACCGTAATTGGTGTGCCATCGCTCCACTGCGCCTCGGGCGCTAATTGGTACCTGATAGTTTTTGCTTCTACCAATGGGGGCTGTTCCGGTTGTGTTTCTTCTTTGTTTTCTTCGTCGGTAGGTGTGATGGTGTTGATGACCGTGCCGGATTCATCTATTACTTCAACGGATTCCAGTAAATCACCGTTGATTGTGCCTGCAATAAAGGTACTCGGTAGCACCAATCCGGCGAGGGTTTGAGTGAAGCGGGAATCGTCGGCAAGCAAATGCGGATTAAACCCGGTGTACACCGGGTCGATCCCTATTGCTAATTCCTGGGCTTGTTTGCGTGGCTGTGTGGAGGTGGTAGTGGGTTTAGGCGAAACCGAAGCTATGGGGTCTTCCACTGGCGCGGGGCCGGGTGTGGCTGAGCACGCCACCGTGCACAACGCAACCATAAGCAGCACACCGCCGCGACACAATTTGGACATGCGTTTAAGTGTACTTTCATTTCCACCACGGCACCGAACGAACAGATGTATCTTTGAAAAAGTATTTCCCCGCCCCGATAGCTGAAGGGAACCTAATGTCCGACACCCTCAATCGGCTAGAAGCATTTCTCAACACCTTAGAACCCAACCAACGCAGCCAGGTGGAACAACTCATTGATGATTTAATCGATGCATCGTTTCTCATTTCTACCGCGCCGGAGCCATCCGAACCGGCACCACCGGCCGAAACCGCAGACCTGGGTGGCGGCGTCGACAAGCAGCCTGAGGAAAATTATGAGACGCTGGAGTATTTCGCGCATCCGGACAGGGTTAACAAAGATCCCATCATCCGATGCCATTACGACGTTTTGCTTGAGATTTTTAGCATCATAGCCGAGGTTTCCAGGCATCTTGAATACGGGTCCGATGCGCTTTATGACAACCATCGCATCTACGACGGCGACTTTGACGCCGACGTTTCGGAGATCACCGAGAAAGTCGGCCGTGAGAAACTCGTGCAGTTTCTGCGCGCCTATGGGCTTATCCTCATGTGTAACCTGGTGCTAGTTTTTGACGAACAATTCCAGGGCGGCAGTTTCGGATTATGGGAATTAAACGATGAGGGCGATGCTGACGGCTACCCCATTGATTGCCTCCACGAAATGTATTTTGGGTTTGCCGATGAACTATCCGACCAGTGGTATAGCTCCATAGGAAACTAAACCAACAAACAAGACGAAAGAGAGTGTAAGAGCTATGGACGAACTGCTTAATCAACTACCCGAATCCGATCGCGCTCTGGTTAAACGGCAATTGGAATCCTTGAACGAAACAGACCGCGCAAGGTTTAACGAATTGGTGCACCGCTTTGAACAGCAAGAGGCGCGCAACCCCATTCAGGAAGCTCTAGGCTGCGTTTCGGAAACTAGAATTCCGCAACATGCCCGGTTCCTCGTGCTCAAGGAGCTTTATCGCATGATCTACGACGTAACCGACAATCAAAGCTTAGCCAGCGACATGCTTTCGTGCAGTGAGTATGACGGCGACGAACGCGCCGAGGCTTTCGAGGCGGAAACGGAAGCTATCGCCGCCGAGATCGGCGAGGAACGGTTGACGGAATACTTGCGTAATTACGGCCTTGGCATGATGTATAACGTTGCCGCCCATCTTCTCGACGATCCGCATAACATCGTCGGCGACGACTCATTCGGATGGTCGTTGATGGAACATGATTCCGATGGCGAACTGACAGGGCGCAATATTGGCGGCCTGCATGAAGATTTCGTGGATTTCCCGCAGTATTATCTCAGCGACAGCTGGCTGAAGAAGTGGGACTAAAACAACCTAAAACGCGGTGGTTCCCGGTGCTTTCATCTTCGCCCGGATCCACCGAGCGGTTGTAGGTTGAGGTTAAAAACCTGTATCAGGTTGCGGTTGGCAAGCACAGAGTTATGCCGGTTTAGTTTTACGCTGAAAATCTTACCTGTTGCTGAATTTACCAATCTCGCTCGGCGATAGCGTCTTCAACGTCGATGGGGATCTCGAACCAGTCGAGAATGACAGCCACGTTTTCGGCAATGCATTCGCGCGCAACCGTTTCGATCTCACTGTCGTTCTCATCGAACTCTTCGGCCAGGTCGTTGATCGCCAAGGTCATGGTGTCAAGCGCCGCCTGGATCTTCGTGGTGTCCTGCTCCCCCGTTTCAAGGAGGCTAATCACTTTCTCAAGTTCAGCCTTCACTTTATCCACAAGGAAATCCGGGTAGTAGCCGTCGCGGTACATATCCGTCAGCAGAACATACTCAGGATCAAACGATGTCACGGGGTTGCTCCTTTATTTTTTAAAAAAATCATCCCCGCCAGATCACATAATTTGCTTTTGATGTTAGACACTGAAAGCTGTCAGATTCGGCGGTTACACTCACCGTAACAAAAATTTCCGCACCCTGAAGCGAAATTCTTGACCAAGCTCAAGCGGATTTTTGCTACTACTTCGCCTCCACACGAAACGCCCCCGCAAGGCTGTCGCACATGACTTGACAGGTAGATCCTTGCAGGGGCGTTACGTGTTGGTTGTAAGCAACCATCACGTACTGCTTGCTACTTATTGCGGTTCTTTTCCCGCGACCGGGCGCGAGCACGTTCGGTGGCGTTCAGAATAACCTTGCGCACCCGAAGCGAATCTGGGGTGACTTCCACGCATTCGTCCTGGCCACAGAATTCCATCGCTTCGTCCAGGCTCAGAACGTGTGCCTTAGCCAGGGTTACCGTCGCGTCGGCAGTGGCGGAACGCATGTTGGTGAGTTTCTTTTCCTTGGTGATGTTGATGTCCATATCCTCATCGCGGTTATTGGCACCAACCACCATGCCCTCGTAGGCTTCCATGCCAGGCTCAACGAAGAAATTGCCACGATCAGCCAATTGCTGCAACGCATAGGCAGTGATCTGGCCAGAACGGTCAGCCACCAAGGAACCGGAGGCACGGTCCTTGATCTCCCCTGCCCACGGACGAGCCTCGATGGAATAGGAGTTAGCGATACCTGCACCACGGGTTTCGGTGAGGAAGGTGGTCCTAAAACCGATCAAACCACGGGCAGGAACGTCGAATTCCATCCGAACCCAGTCTCCAGACAGGTTCGCCATGGAGGTCATTTGCCCCTTACGGGCCGCCATGAGTTGGGTAACCGCACCCTGGTGCTCACTTGGGGTATCGATAACCATGTGATCGTACGGTTCGTATACCTGGCCGTCCACAGTGTGGGTCACAACCTGCGGCTTGCCGACGGTCAACTCGAAGCCTTCGCGCCGCATGGTTTCCACCAATACCGACAAAGCCATTTCGCCCCGGCCTTGTACTTCCCACGCATCTGGACGTTCGGTAGGAAGTACCCGAATAGAGACGTTACCGATCAATTCCTGATCCAAGCGTGCCTTGACCATGCGGGCAGTGAGTTTATCGCCGCCGCCACGCCCAGCCAATGGAGAGGTATTAACACCAATGGTCATGGAGATGGCTGGCTCATCCACGGTGATCCGAGGAAGCGCAACCGGGTTATCAATATCGGCGAGGGTATCGCCGATCATGATGTTGTCGATGCCAGAAATTGCGGCAATATCGCCAGCGATCATTTCCTCATTGGTGGATTCGCGGGAGACGCCTACCGTCTTGAGCAATTCCGCAATCTTGACGTTCTTGACGTGTTGGTTGCCCTCGTCGTCGTAGTGAATCCAGGCAACCTGCTGGCCCTTTTTCAAGGTTCCGGCGTGGATACGCACCAAGGCGATACGACCTAAGAAGGAGGACGAGTCGAGGTTGGTGACGTGCGCTTGGAGAGGTGCGTCAACGGTAGCGGAAGGTTCCGGCAGGGCTTCGTAGATGACGTCGAAAAGCGCCTGGAGGTCTTCGGCCTCCGGAACGTTTCCGTTGCCTGGGTTCTCGGTAGATGCTTTGCCTTCCCGGCCGGAAGCATACAGAACCGGAAGGTCGAGAAGCTGTTCCGCCGCCTCGGCGGCTTCTGGATCATCGAGAGAAGACGCAAGTTCCAGCAACAGATCCTGCGCTTCTTCGACCACTTCATCAATGCGGGCATCTGGCCGGTCAGTCTTATTCACTACGATGATGACAGGCATTTTCGCTGCCAGCGCCTTGCCGAGGACAAAACGCGTTTGCGGCAACGGACCCTCGGAGGCGTCGATAAGCAGAACAACACCATCGACCATGGATAGGCCGCGTTCAACCTCGCCGCCGAAATCGGCGTGACCTGGGGTATCAATGACGTTAATAATGAGGTCATTGCCGTCCTTGCCTAAGCCTTTGCGACGAATGGCGGTGTTCTTCGCGAGGATGGTGATGCCTTTTTCTTTTTCCAGATCGCCGGAGTCCATCACGCGGTCGGTAACTTCACCACGGTCGCCAAAAACGCCTGATTGCTCTAGCATGGCGTTGACGAGGGTGGTTTTGCCGTGGTCTACGTGAGCGACGATGGCTACATTGCGAAATTCTGGACGGCTCAAACTGGTGACTCCTCAAACTGCATAAAAAATTAACGTACCAACCCTACTCCACCAGGTGGGGGTAGCGCACCTTGCAATCGAGATTGCGGCAAAAGTGAGGCGCTAAACACGTTGCAGATCTTTTATCCAACAGCATCACCTTGATGCCTTGACAGTTGAAAAACACGTGGGCAGAGGGGATTCTTTCTTCCGTTACTTACCCCTCAAACGGGCGGGAAAAAGCTTAACTGAAAATGAATTACGTGAGATTTTGCTGATAATTACACGGAGGTGATCTTGGAATTCTTGGGGAAATGCCTTGACATACAAAACAAACCTGTTAATTATTGATACTTGAGTTAATTACTGTGACTAATGAGGAAATTGGTAAAAAAGTCGATATTGTACGGTAAATACGTTTCCTCATTTATTGCTTTGGTTCCCATGTGAAAGGTTGCCCTGTGCTACCACATCGTTATGCGCCCACCCGCAATGTCCGCATGCCGAAATCGCTAAGCCGCATCGCGGGCGCGATCACCGCAATCACAATTTCAATCGCAAGCCCAACCATCGCAGCGGCCAGCGAAGCCCAACCAGCACCAGCCGTTGGGTCTTCCAGTTCCTCCGCGATGGGCCCAGTAGTTAAACTCAGTGATCTTTCTCCTATCGACGAATTAGGCCGCCCTCGGCAACAACTCCTTGACCAGGCTCGCCACTTCGCAACCACCACCCCACTACCTGATAATCTACGTGCCACCATCCTTGCTGGCGTGGCATTTTATGAAGGCTCCGACAAGGGCAACGCTGATGTCCAACTGCCGGAAAACGGGCCGCGATTCAAGCAATTCTACTGGCCAACGGTTGCAAGCAAGTGCATTAACGCCAGCATGGACTCCGTAGGTTCCGGCATCGCGGTTCCAGGCCCTGCCGCAATTCCAGCGCCAGGGGCCAAACCGGGTGAAACCACATTCCTATTCACCGCTCTCGGCACTGGCAAATTGGCACATTCCGACATGAAGGTGCACTGGTTCAACATGAAGACGTTGAAGTTCGGCACCACCTCCTTGGGCTACAACGGAATCAACCCAGAGGGACCAGCCACTGTGTCCGGCGTAGCGGAAACCGGAAACGGACCAATTGTGGCTGTAATGGATGGGGCAATCGACACGATAGAAAAAGAAAGTAATGCTCACTGCTCGTTTATTCCAACGGCTGCTTTCTTTGAGGTGTACTAAATGACCGATCTCCATCCGGTAAAGGAAGAAACCTTTGATCTCAAGGCCAACACCAACGTTGATCCCAAAGGCTTCCTGCGCGCTGTCGATACCTACCGCGAAACCGATTTCGGGCTATACATGGCCAGAGGTGCGGACCATCCGAACTTTGGGTATCTAGAAAGCTGGCTTCTGCCTGAACTTGGACTGCGTGCAAATGTCTTCCACTACCGCGATGGAGTAACCGAGCGTGAAGACATCTACATTGATGTGGTGGAAATCTCCGTAGAAGACGGTGTGTGGACCACCCGTGACCTATACGTTGATCTCATTTGGAACGCTGGCGACGGTGTCGAAGTTGTCGATATTGACGAATTAGCCGCTGCGACTTCTGCTGGTCTCATTTCCGCCGAGGATGCCGAAAAGGCAATCGAGGCTACTCTTGCTGCTGTTGAGGGTATCACCCGCCACAACGATAATCCGACCGAGTGGATGAAGTCCCAAGGTATCGACATTAATTGGGCACAGGAAGTTAATTTAATTCCCTCACTTTAGGCCCGAACCTCTGGTTCATCTGATACGTTAAAACTGCATAATATCCATGCACGTCACCCGGATCTAAATGTGTGGTCGCCCCATTATGTACCCACAAAAAGATACGAGTGACGTCGTTTTATTAGATCAATTCTGCATACCGCATTACGAAAGCCACGCCTTCTTTCATGAGCACCATCACTATCTACCATAATTCGCGTTGTTCTAAGTCTCGCGCCGCAATTAATTACCTCGAAACCCACGCGCCAGATGCAGAAATCACCGTCATTAATTATCTTGACACCCCGCCCTCTGCCGCCGAGCTGAAAGAAATTCTAAGCAATGCTGGGATATCGGCGCACGAAGCAATTCGTAGTGGCGAATCGGCATATAAGGAATTAGCATTAAGTAAGTCTATGGCTGAGGACGAACTAATCGAGATAATGGTCACCCACCCCATACTCATTGAACGTCCCATCGTCGTTACCGATAAGGGCGCAGTTATTGCCCGCCCCACTGAAAAAATCGCGGAGGTTTTGTAACTCATGCTGAACTGGATGAAGAAAACTGCTGTCGCTATTGCGGTAGCGGTAGCGTCGACAAGCATCATGGCAGCTCCTGCCGGGGCTATCATGGGCGGACGTGCCCAGTCCACCGACTCCCTGGCACTGCTGTTCTTCGGCAATGCACAATGCTCCGGCACCGTTATCGCCCCGGATTGGGTCGTTACCGCAAAGCACTGCATTCACCAGGGCGACTCCGCAATCATCATTAAAAAGCAAACGCACTACCCTGCCGAGGCGATTCTGCATCCCAAGGATGACATCGCGCTCGTTCGCCTCGATCGCCCAACGGATGTCCCGCCCGCACAGTTGTCTGGCTCCAACCTGCATCCAGGGGAGCGCGGCACCGTTGTCGGCTGGGGTGGCGGCGAATTCACCGGCGCGCTTATGGCCGATGCAGTAGTGCAGCGTCGGGTACACAACCTGCCAGCACCACTGAACAACGTCACTGTTATCGAGTCCCAGATAGAACGAGGCCGCATTGAGTTCGGGGATTCCGGCGGTCCGCTTTTCGACGGCGATGGGCGCCTTGCGGGGGTTCAATCCGCTGCTGCGGGACCTGGCACCGTAGCTTTCCACGTTCCTGTGACAGAGCATATGGATTGGATCTGCCGCCACTCAGGTCTACAACGCACAAAAATTTCGGATCAACCAAGTGTCAACGTAGATTCCAAGGCTCACCCGACGTACGTCCCACAACCTCGGTTCCCGGTAATTGGCAGCTCAGTTATCGAATCGCTTCTAAACTACAACTTCGATCTGCGATATTTCCAGATGCCAACCTCCAGCTAGAGCATTCAATCCGCTGCTAAGGCTTCGGCTTACCGCATCGCCCGTCACCCCACGCTGGTGATGGGCGTTTTTAGTGCCACTACCCTACAACCAGCCGTTATCGTGCGCGATACGGGCCGCTTCGTAGCGATTGCTGGCCTGGGTCTTGGCGATGAGGTGCGACTGGTGATTGCGAACCGTATCCTGGCTGAGATGTAGTTGCTTCGCGATCGTCGCAGTATCGGCTCCGTTGATAACCAAGCGCGCCACGTCCACTTCCCGGTCAGTTAAAGGGCATTCCGGAACCGCCAGAAATTTGGTTGCCAGTATCGGATCAATGACCCGTAGTCCCGAATGCACCCGCCGGATCGCCTCCGCTAGTTGTTCTGGCGGCGTGTCTTTCACGACAAAACCATCCGCACCGGCGGCGAAGGCTTTACGTAGGTACCCGGGCCGTGCAAAGGTGGTGACGATGATGGCTTTGCAGACCGGACGATCGCGTTTTAATTCCGCCACTGCCTCAATTCCGCTCATTCCCGGCATTTCAATGTCTACCAATGCAACATCAATCTGGTGTTCCTGTGCCAGAGGAGTAACCTCAGCACCAGTTCCTGCTTCGGCCACCACCGTCATGTCTGGTTCCAGGTTTAACAGCGCAACCAAAGCACCCCGAACTAATGCCTGATCGTCAGCTACCAGAATCCGCATCATCAACCTGTCTTTCCGTCGCTGTAGCAAACGCTACCTCCAGCCGAGTAGCACCGGGGCGAGACGTCATCGCGAATGTGCCGCCAGATTCCACCACCCGCTGTTCCAGGGCGAAAAGCCCGCCTCCCATTATGGCATCGGGCACACAAAAGCCTATTCCATCATCCGTGATAACCAGTCGATTCGGCGTAATGTCGACAGTGACCGCGGTCGCCTGCGAATGGCGCACAATATTCGTGCCAGCCTCCCGTAACGCCCAACTGAAAACCGTTGCAGCCACCGGTTCTAACGGGCTCGCCGCATCATGGACGGTTAGGTTGATGTTCGCGGTGTCTAGGGCGCGTCGAAAAGCAAGCAACTCACCGGCGAAATCTGGTTGCCGCATTCGGGTAACCGTCGAACGAACTTCCGCCAAACCGGTACGCGAAAGCTGGGCGATCTCCTGCATCTCGTCTCGGGCGCGTGCCGGATCTACGTCGACGGAACGAGCGGCCAGTTCCGCCTTGAGGTTAATCACGGTCAAGGTATGACCTAAAACGTCGTGGACGTCTCGGGCTATAGCTTCTCGCTGGTGAACCAATTGTAATTCCGCAGTAAGTTCGCGTTTATTCGCGGAC
Organism: Corynebacterium mustelae; assembly: GCF_001020985.1. NCBI lineage: Bacteria > Bacillati > Actinomycetota > Actinomycetes > Mycobacteriales > Corynebacteriaceae > Corynebacterium > Corynebacterium mustelae. The sequence continues at coordinate 1,216,861 of NZ_CP011542.1, read as the reverse complement.
CAAATATCGACCAAGGCAAGTCCGAAAATCAATCCTGGTAATACAACGGTGATTAGCAGGAAGTATTCAATGTATTCCGGTTTCGCCAGCACCGCGAAAACCGTCGCCAACGCGGAGGTAAGCGCCACGCATAGCCCGGCGATGCGCGGTTTCAGATTGAAGGAAAAATACGCCGTCATGAAAGGTGTGAAACTCACCGCCGCTACACCAACCACCGGGAGCACGCACAGAATCAGCCCGAATAAAATCACCGCATAAAGCGTTATTTGCCAGCTTCGACGCCAATGTGCGGGATACACACCAATAGCACCGCAAGCGAAAAAATAGCTGGCAGAAAACAACAAGAACACGACGACGGTATACACCATCGTAGGTAGCGGCAGCCGCGCGGTGGTCTCCCACATCGCGACTGCAAGAAACGGCAACCAAATTCCGGCGTAGGCGGCTGCCTCCATGGAGAATCGGCTGCCTGGTTTCATCATCGATTTCGATCCCGTCTGGATAGGATCACCGCCACTACCACAAAGATTACTGACCATACCGCCAGATTAACCCCGGCCATCCACATGGGTATCGATTCGTCGAAACCGGAGTCCAGCACGTGGGTGTTTTCTGCTACTGGATACCTGGCTAGCATCGCCGCGCCGAACATGGGGGTAAAGACCGCCCAATTAAGCAGGGTTTTCGACAGCGGCATCAACAGGTTTCCGGCAAAGCCGAGCAAGACGACGGTGGTTGCGGCCACACCGATGGTGGTCGGGGTAAGGAACCAACTGCGCCCAAATAAGGCCATAGAAACCGAACGGTACGCTAACCGCCCAGGTGATGACGAACGCGGTGAGCCAACCAATGCCATCAATCTGCGCGCCGGTGAGGTAGCCGGTGATGAATACCGCGAGCACCGGAAACAGGCTAAAGAGCAAAACAGCTATCGCTTGGGCGATGATGTGTGTGCTCATCGATAGCGGCGTGGTACCTAGCATCCGGCCCCAACCGGAAAAATGATCAACCACGGACATCGCAGAGGTACTGACAGCCGCCGTTACCCCACCGTAGAGCGCTATTCCGACCAGAATATAGGCGCTGGCGGTGCCGTGGCTTAGCCGCGTAGCGCCGTAATCTGGCGCCGCGCCGATCACCAGGTACATGATGACCGGAAGTCCGATGGAGAAAAAGACATTTGCCTTATCCTTAAACGGCCGGGCGATGGATAACAGAACATAGTCGCGGTTCTTAGTCATTGCTTCCCTCCAATTCCGCAAAAATTTCGTCCAGGCTGGTGGCATAAATTCGCAAATTCGACACCCCTGGTTGGGCTAGCAGAAACCGCGCCGCCGCGTCCGAATCGCTTGTCAGCAGCCGGTATGTGTCCCCCATCTGGGTGATAGATAGCGCCGCGGTGTGCTTTTCGACGGCTTCCAGGTCGACCCCAGTACCGCTAGCCTTAAATTCCACCGTTACCCGGCCTTCTAATCCGAAAACCGAATGCGGTGTGCCGTCTCCTACGACTTTTCCATTGCTCAGCAAAATCACCCGGTGGGCGAAGTCCTCTGCTTCTTTCAGATAATGGGTGGAAAACACGATGGTGGTGCCGTTTTGGGCGATCTGGTGCAGCATCGACCACAACCGGAACCGACTGGCCGGATCCATGCCGCTAGTAGGTTCGTCGAGGATCAGCAAGGCAGGCTGTCCGATCAACGCCAGCGCCAATTTCAGGCGCTGTTGTTCACCACCAGAGCACTTCGAGATTTTGCGGTCCGCAATCGAGACGAGATCGCAAAACTCCAGTGCTTGTTCCACCGGCATGGGGTTGTCATACACCGAGGCGACCATGCGGATAACGGAGCGGACCGTCTCATTAGGCAAAAGACCGCCGGTTTGCAGCATCGTACCCACCAGGCCTTGGGCTACCGCCTGGCGGGGTGGCAACCCAAACATCCACACTTCCCCCGCCGTCGGCGAGGTCAGGCCAACGATCATATCCATCAGCGTGGTCTTACCCGCACCGTTTTTGCCAAGAACCGCGACTACTTCCTTCTGGCGAATCTCTAGGTCCACCCCCGCGACCGCGACAACGGAACCGCCCTTGAAGGTTTTTTCCAGGGCGCAAGCCGAGACCGCAGCTGGTTGGGAACCATCACGTATTGTTTTTTCCATAACCCTAATCTCAATCGATTTTTAAATCCGATACACATAACAAAGGTCACAATCTACCCATGATTATTGTCATGGGTAGATTGTGACCAAAAGCTAGGCCAACCAAGCCAAATGCTGGTTAAATGTTTGTCCCCAATTCAATGCCTAACCCAGGGACAGAGTTGATCAGATCCCGGGTATATTCCTGCTGCGCGTTGCTAAAGATCTCATTGGTTTCGCCACGCTCAACCAATTTACCTTTCTGCATCACCGCAACTTCGTCGGCGGTCTGGCGCACCACCGCGAGATCGTGGGTGATAAACAAGTAACTCAAATTGAGTTCAGATTGGAGGTCCGCCAGCAATTGCAGAATCTGGTTCTGCACCAACACATCCAAGGCGGAGACGGCTTCGTCTAGTACGACCACCTCGGGTTTCAGCGCCAACGCACGTGCCACCGCGATTCGTTGCCGCTGCCCACCGGAAAGCTCATTGGGGTACCGGCGCATAGCCGAACGCGGCATAGCCACCATGTCCAGTAGCTCAGCCACCCATGCCTCGCGTTCTTTGCGGTTGCCGACCTTATGCACCACAAGCGGCTCTTCAATACACCGGTAAATGGAATACATTGGATCCAAGGAACCATACGGATTTTGGAAGACCACCTGTAGTTTGCGGCGCATGTCAAACAATTGCTTTTCGTTTAACGTCGACAGGTCGGTGCCCTTGTAGTAGACCTTGCCACTGGTGGGATCAAGCAAGTTCAAAATCATATTCGCCACTGTGGATTTGCCCGAACCGGATTCACCCACTAGCGCCAGCGTAGTGCCTTTTTTCAAGCCGAAACTGACGTTATCGACGGCGGTAAACTCGCTCTTTTCTCCACGGCTGCCACGAACATTAAACACCCGCGTGAGGTTTTCCACCCGGATAATCTCTTCCGCGTTCAGATTATGATCGTGTGATAGTAATTCCGAAGACTCAATGCCTTTTTCCGTAGCCGACTGAATACGCGCGGATGCCAGCGACGGCGCAGCTTTGACTAACCGTTGGGTATACGGGTGCTGGGGGTTACGCAGAATATCCAGGCTCGGCCCGGATTCCACTACCCGACCCCGGTGCATCACCACCAGGTGTTCGGCCCGCTCGGCGGCCAAGCCCAGGTCATGGGTGATAAACAGCACTGCGGTTCCTAATTCGGCGGTGAGGTGCTCCAGGTGATCCAAAATCCGCTTCTGCACCGTCACATCCAGGGCGGAGGTCGGTTCGTCGGCGATCAAGAGCTTCGGTCGTGCCGCTAAACCCATAGCGATCAACGCTCGTTGCCGCATACCGCCGGAAAACTCATGCGGGTATTGCTTCGCGCGCCTGTTAGCATCCGGTAAACCTGCTTCTTCAAGCAGGTCGGCTACCCGGGCATCCATCTGCGGCTTCGGCACGATGTTATTGGCTCGCAGTGACTCTTTAATCTGGGTCCCCACCCGCCACACTGGATTGAGGTTACTCATAGGGTCTTGAGGGACCAGCCCGATCTGGGAGCCCCGGTACTCGACCATTTGTTTCTCGTCGAGGGCGGCGAGGTCGGTGCCGTTGAAAAGTATCCGGCCGCCAGTCACTTTTCCGGTGCCAGGCAAAAGCCCGATGATAGACATCGCAGTGGTGGATTTACCAGAGCCTGATTCCCCCACAATTGCCACCGACTGGCCGGGATAAATGGTGAGGTTAACACCACGCACCGCATCAACTGTTCCGGTGGAAGATTGGAAAGAAATTTTCAAATCCTTAAGTTCCAACAGTGGCTTTACCGTGGCGGTAGTCGGAAGGGTAGTATCAGTCATTTTTCTCATTCGCCCCTTCTACTTCGTTTTCCGGGATTTAGGATCAAGTGCATCGCGGACAACATCACCCATCATGATGAAGCTCAGCACCGTTGTGCCAAGAGCAAGCGCGGGATAGAACAGCACCATCGGATTTGAACGTAGCGATGCTTGGCCTTTGGCGATATCGCCGCCCCAGGAAACAATTGTGGTCGGCAAACCAATTCCTAGGAAAGATAGTGTGGCTTCGGCAACAATGAAGGTACCCAACGCCACCGTGGCATACACGATAATCGGTGCTGCCGCATTGGGCAGAATGTGATGGCTAAGGATTTGCCATTTCGATGCCCCTACGGCGCGCGCAGCGGTGACAAATTCTTCGTTTTTAGTTGATAGCACCGCACCACGGGTAATGCGAGCGATATTTGTCCACCCGAACATCGCTAGAACGATAACCACGGTCATGATCGTGCGGTGTTCTTTGAATACCTGCATGACGACGATCGCGGCCAGTACCAGCGGAACCGCGTAGAACACGTCCGTGATTCGGGAAAGCAGCCCGTCTAAGAACCCGCCGAAATACCCAGCGAGAGCCCCGATCATGGTGCCGATAATGACGACTGCGATGGAGGTAAGCAGCCCCACTGATACCGATGCACGTGCCCCATAGACCATCCGGGAATAGATATCGCAGCCTTGCCGATCAAATCCAAATGGGTGGCCAGCTTCGGCACCTGCCAGTGATTTAGAAAGCTGACAGAACCGAGGGTCGGTGGAGGTAAATAATTGCGGAAATAACGCCAACGATACAGCTAACAAAATCAGTGCAGCGGAGATCCAAAATAGCGGCCGCTTGCGTAGATAGCGCCACGCTTCACCCCATACGCTGGTGGGAGCGGATTCGTCCGCAACCGCATCTACTGCGCCAAGTCCGGTTTCGTCCGTCTCCGCAATGTAGCGTTCTTGGCCTGGAAGAACCATTTTCTTCTCATCTTTATGCATAGCGAATCCTTGGATCAAGAATGGCGTAGAGCAAGTCCACGATCAAGTTTGCGATGATATAAACAATCACCAACACTGTGGTAAAGGACACGACGGTGGTCGGTTCGCCTTTGAGAATTGCTTGATAGATAGCGCCACCCACACCGTTGATTCCGAAGATGCCTTCCGTGACGATAGCGCCGCCCATGAGTGCACCGAGATCAGAGCCTAAGAACGTGGCTACTGGAATAAGCGAATTTCGTAGCACATGCCTACGGGTCACCGAGCCGTTGGTCATGCCCTTGGCACGCGCGGTGCGAACGAAATCAGCTTGAAGGTTTTCGCTCACCGATTGGCGCGTTAACCGCACTACATAGGCGAACGACAGGGCGCCGAGCACGATGGCGGGCATGAGCAATGCGGTAAATGTTTCGTTAGCACCCACGGTGACCGGGAGCAGCCGCCACTTCACACCAATAAAAAACTGGAATACGAAACCGATAACGAAAGATGGTACGGCGATCACGATCAGCGAGGTAACCAAAACGGTGCTGTCGAAAATCCCACCCCGGCGAATACCCGCGATCACTCCGAAGATCATGCCGAAAACCGCTTCGAAGATGAGTGCCATGACCGCTAGTTTGATGGTGACGGGGAACGCGTTAGCCATCGCTTCTGCCACGGGTCGACCAGAGAACGTGGTACCAAAATCAAGGGTGAACACACCTTTGATATAGAGCAGATACTGGATGATGAATGGTTTATCCAGATTGTATTCTGCCGTGATGCGAGCACGTGCCGCATCCGTGAGACCGCGGTCGCCACCGAGGGCTTCCACCGGGTCACCTGGCATGAGGAATACCAAGGCGTAGAGTAAGAGCGTCGCTCCAAAGAACACTGGGATCATTTGAAGCAAGCGCCGCCCAACATAGCGCAACATATCTTTAGGTTCCTTATCTACTTACATCTACTACGTTCCTCACGCAAGCGAACCCCGCGTGACTAAACCACACGGGGTTGCTAAACGGAGATCATAGTTTACCAGCAGATTCTTCTACTTCTTGGTGATCTCGTGATACTCCGGCTGGCCCTTCCAGGAGAAGATGACGTTTTCGACATTCTCCGAGAACCCACCGACCGTATTTGCGTACCAGGTTGGGATAGCTGGCAGGTCCTCCAGCAATACTTCTTGGGCTTCGAGATAAGAATTGAATCCTTCCTCAACAGTCTTTGCGCCGTCGCCTTGATTGATCAACTCATCAAACTTTGCAGACGAGTAGTCGCCGTCATTGGAGCTAGCATTGGTTGCATACAGCGGTGCCAGGAAGTTCGCCAACGACGGGTAGTCGGCCTGCCAACCCGTGCGGAATGCACTGCCGATGGTGCGGTTGGTGACATCGTCACGCAACGACTTGAAATCCGGGTATGGGTTGCCTATCGCTTCGATTCCTAGGTTGTTCTTGATCTGGTTTGCCACCGCATCGACCCATGCCTGGTGACCACCATCGGCGTTGTATGCGATGGAGAATTCACCGGTGAACTTGGACATTTCGTCAGCCTTAGCCCATAGTTCCTTGGCCTTTTCTGGGTTGAACTCCAAAACCGAGGCGCCCTTGAGCTGGTCGGTATGTCCTGGGATAACTGGCGAGGTGAAGTCAGTAGCTGGGGTACGAGTGCCCTGGAAGATGGTGTCCGTGATCTCCTTGCGGTCGATCGCCATGGAGATTGCTTGACGACGCAGCTTGCCCTCTTCACCGGAGAAGTGCTCAAGTTTTTCCGGAATGGTGAAGGACTGGAATACAGCGGATGGCTGGTTGACAGCACGATCGCCGAGTTCAGACTCATAGGTAGCGAATGCGGTGTCTGGAACCGCATCCAGAACATCAAGATTTCCCGAAAGCAGATCAGCATATGCTGCATCGAAGTTGGAGTAGAAAACGAACTTTATGCCGTCGTTTTGTGCTTTACGTGGACCGTCATAGTTCTCATTAGGAACTAGAAGAGCAGACTCATTGTGGTTCCACTCTGCAAGTTTGTATGGGCCATTGCCGTTGGGCTTTTCCCCGAAACTATCCATGTCTTCTAATGCCTCAGGTGGCAGTGGGAAGAAGGCGGAGTAGCCAAGGCGGGTTGGGAAGTCAGACTCAGGTTGAGCCAATTCGATGGTGAAGGTCTTATCGTCGACGACCTTTAGGCCTTCCATCTCTTTCTTTCCCTCTTCATAGCCCAGGATTGGCTCGAAGAAGTAGTTGGACAGCAGTGCCTTTTCCACTGCGTGGTTCCATGTATTGACAAAATGCTCGGCTTTAATTGGAGTGCCGTCTGCGAAGGTACTACCCTCTTTAATAGTGACCTTGTAGGTCTTGTCGCCTTCAAGCTCAATGGATTCAGCGAGCTCATTGTGCACTTTGCCATCCGCATCGTAGTAAACGAGCCCAGAGTAGATCGATTCGATGATCCGGCCGCCACCGTTTTCGTTGGTGTTTGCTGGGATTAGTGGATTCTGCGGCTCGGACCCATTAGCTATCACGTAATTTGCATTAGATGCATCGGCGCCAGTGCCATTGCCAGAGGTGGAATCAGAAGAACAAGCAGCCAAGCTCAGTGCTACGGCCGCCGCCGTTCCTACGGCAAGAGTCTTCTTAAAAGTCATTAAACGACCTCCATCTACATATAAATGAAACATTTTGTACGGCATTGACCCAATACCAATACTCGCAATGAATACTATCGTGTGATCTAGCCCATGAATACCCGGTGATATGCAAAGGGGATCACAATCAAGGATCGTCGACAAGCAAAACCTGCAAAAACCCGCCATTAACTGGAACTATCCAGACACTCAACCCCCAGCAACCGCAGCACATCAGCAGCTAATTGGGGGTAAGTTTTAGCACCCCCATGCTGCAGGCCTTTCGACAGGAAAACACCTCATGCCGCCCTAACAACCGCCGATTGCAACGATGAGAAAAACCTAATGGCTTACTTATCCCCAGCAAGAAACGCACGCCATGGTTACCGCTCACACCGACCCACGTGACGGTCTCCCCTATTCGTAGGCATCAATAATTCCGGACACGCGTAGCCATGCCAGAATTTCTGCGGCGTACCCGACAGCAGACACACTTTCCATATCCATATACAACAGTGGATACATATTATTCCCTAGCACGATCCGGCTTGGACGCATACCCGTTCGCCGGTGCGCTTCGCCCTCTAAACCGCTTGGTTTTAGCCCGTCACCGCCCGCGAAGAACTCGCGCGGGTTAAGCCACAGTTGGTAAAATTCGGCATCCGACTCAGCAACCAACTGCCCTACTTCCTGCATATGCTGGAGTTCCTGCTCCGCCCACCGCCGCCAGTTTAGCGCGTAGTCCGGGTCGCGCCGCAACGCGCGTTGTTTCCGCAACTGCTCATCGCCGGAAATGATGATCGCCGCCACATCCTCGGTTCGACGGCTCGCGGCGGCTAATGCGGCGTTACTGAGACACCCTGACCCTTCAATGATGAGATTGTCGCTGCTAAGCGCATTCCACTGCGCCGGTTGGTTATGTTCCCAGTCCCACCGGTAAAAGCCCGACCGGGCCATGGACAGCACGTCACGTGCAACAATGTCGGTTCCCTTACGCAGCCCATCCCAACCAGGGTAAAAATCATCAAGGTGCACCACATCGAGATCCGGCATTTCCCGGCGCAACCCATGGTGCAAGTACGCCGCGAGGGTGGTTTTCCCAGCACCGGACGGGCCGTCGATGAACAAAATCATGAATTTACGTACCTAAGAATCGGAAGGTTCCCACCGCTATCGCCAACGCGATGGAGGAACAAGAAATGAAGAAACATAAAGCAATAAGCACGTTCTCTGCCCTCCCCCAGGTCGATTCCCGCGCCCACGTCCGCTCCGGAAAGCGGCCGAAGCCACGTGCTTCCATCGCGGTGGCTAGCTTCGCACCGCGCCGAAGAGCCAGGACCAAAAGCGCGAATGTCATGGTGATAGCGCGCCGGATGCGGCCGTGCCCGTCAAGTCCGCGCACCCGCCGCGCCCGCCGCATGGCGTCCCAGTCGCGTCTGAATAAACTAACCAGCCGGGCGGCAGCGACTGCGCCGATGACAAATCGGGGCGGCAGTTTGAGTTTTTGACTAAGACCATCGCCCAACTCGGTGGGGTCAATGTTTCCGAGCAGGACAACCACTGGCAAGCCAATGGCAAGTACCCGCACCATGATGGCTATGGCAAGTTCGACGGAGTTTTCGGTGACATGGGCAAATAGAAAAGAGAAATACTCCTTGCCTTCCGGACGCCCATACAATGCCATGGAGATTCCAGATATTGGGGTTGCAATGAATATGGGAATACCGCGACGGAAAAGCTTCGCCCAGCTTATTCCGAATAACGGTGCGGCGATGATAGTGGCAGCAAGCGTAGTTGCAGCAGACACCACATCAACGCTGATAATCAGCGGCGTGGTCAGTGCTATAAGTGCAAGTATTCGGGCGACCGGGTTAAAACTGTCGAGAGTGCGTATCATTGGCTGCCCCGAGGGTTGAGGTGAAGGTGATTATCAGACATGGCTGACACAAAAAGCTCATCATGGCTGATTGAAACGACAGTGGTACCGGCTTCGCTTAGTTGCCTAAGCAGCTGCACCAGCTCGATAAATGTGGTGCGGTCTTGACCGAAGGTGGGCTCGTCAAGAAATACGATACTTGGTGCCAGCACCAAAGTGGTGGCGACCGATAGGCGCCGTTTTTGTCCACCAGAAAGTGTGAATGGATTAGCCGCACTAAGGTGATCAAGTCGCAACCTACTGAGGATTTCTTGCGATTTGTCCTCGGCTTCGGCTTTATCCATCCCCAAAACCACAGCGGATGTGGTGAGTTCCTCTAGGACGGTCCGAGCGACGAATTGATGCTCAGGATCTTGGAATACGTAGCCCATGCGGGTGGCTAGTTCCCGGGAACTCCACCGATCCGGTTGCGGCCCAAGCGGTGCGGCAATGCTCTCGGCTATGGCAATATCGCCCGAATGAAGCGGCAGCAGACCACACATGCTAAGCAAAAGGGTTGTTTTACCTGCCCCATTGGGCCCGGTTATCACTGTGGATACCCCAGCGGGAATCGTGGCGGTTATCGGGAAATGCGGGTTAAGCGGGGTATTCCACCCGGTAACTACGTCGGTGAGGGTAATTGCAGCTTCACTTGTCGACGCCTCCGCCACCGCCACCGAACCAGGTACATGGGAAAACTCCGGGTCGAAACCGGGTACCCAAATACCAGCTTCGGCCAGTTCTTTGCCGTGTTCAGAAACAACGGTGGCCAGGGGGGCGTCGAAAAGCACGCTGGAACCGGAATCCGCATCGGCCAAAACCACGCATCGCTCAACCACCGACTGCCAGGTAGCAACCCGATGTTCGACGATAATTATTGTGGCGTTGGTGTGGTAAGCAACATGCTCAACTGCTGCCACAACTTCCGCCACTCCAGCGGGATCCAGATTGGCGGTGGGTTCATCCAAAACGAGGATCTCCGCCCCCATGGCGAGCACCCCAGCTAAGGCAAGTCGTTGTTTCTGCCCACCGGAAAGTTCCGCGGTGGGGTGATCCAACGGCAGATCCAACCCCACCAACGCAAGGCTTTCCGTTACCCGCTGCCAGATTTCATCGCGCGCAATATTGAGGTTTTCGCAGCCAAACGCCACGTCATCCCCCACACGCGAAGCAATGACCTGCGAATCCGGGTCTTGCAACACCATCCCCACAGTTCCAGATACCTCAAGGCGACCGGAACTATCGCCGTCCTCAGCGCCCAACACCCCAGCAATTGCCGCGAGTAGGGTTGACTTACCGGAACCTGAGGTACCCAGCATGAGTATCTTTTCGCCTGGGGCGATACTGAGATTGACATTACTCAGCGCCGGTTTCCGGCGGGACGCATGCCGGTAACTAAAGTCACGTGCAGAAATGTGCATTGATATTCGCAGCGTAGCTTATTTTAGGCTATACCAGGTCGCGGGATTGGCGCCCCACTGCAAAGCGATCCAATGCGCCGGTTGCTGCCAAAGCTTGAACCAAGAAATATCCAAGAACACCCGCAAGAATGGCACCGGAGACCGACATTGATACCAGGTATGTGATGTTAAACAGCAACGATTTGGCGATATTGGCGCTCAACACCAATTCCAGCAGAAAGGCGCCAAGCCCTGCACCAATTCCGGCTAGAGCTGCGATTTGGATACCAAAGCGCCGATAGAGGAATAACGCGAAGATTAGTTCAGCACCCAGCCCCTGGGCCAGGCCCGAATACAGGGTGGAAATACCCCACTGGTTACCAATAGTTGCCGAAACAGTAGCTGCAATTAACTCGACGTATAGCGCCGCACCCGGCTTGCGGATAACCAAGCCACCAACAACACCGCCAATCAGCCAAATTCCTACTGCAATGCCACCCAAGCCGGGGGTAAGCGCATTAGCTGCCTCGTACCAGGCGCCGCCGATGGAATTCCATACCCAGAAAATCAAGCCGATGGCGACACCAAGAACCGATGCGATAATGATGTCGATTACGCGCCATGAATAGTTAGCGCGTGGTTCATTGGTGGTGGAATTATTAGTACTCATGTGTTTTCTCCCTAGCGCCGGTATTAACCGGATCAGGTTCTGACGATTCAACGCACCGCGTTCTTCATAATCAAACTGGCGTTGTCTCAGCTCACCTTAAATAGTGGTTTAAAGAAGCGGGTGAGCACTCGTGCATACGTTTTAAGTTACATCTGACAAGCATGCATAACATACATAAGAACTCTAAGATGTCATGCGGTAGATAGGTTACAACTTGTCAGAAGGTTATCCAATTCGGGTGCTCAGAATATCTAAAACCAAACGGTGGGCTGGCAGCTCCATGTCAAGCCGTCGTCCCATTCGAATAACAGCCCCGACCTGGGCATCTAATTCGTTAGCTTTGCCTGCCATGATGTCGCGCTGCATGGAGCTGGTTGCGTCTGGGGATTGAGCATCGGCAAAATTCAACGTGTCTGCCACTATCGTCGCTGGTAATTCAACTCCGTGAGCACGTGCAGTACGTTCAACTTCTTCCATGAGGTGCCGAAGACTGTCGCGGTAACGCGTACGTAGAATCCCCAGCGGCTTAGCAAACACAGCGCCAAGCGCACCAAAAGGCGAAACGAACATCGCTTTTGCCCACACATCAGCCATTATGTCAGGCGCGATAGTGGTGGTTATCGGCGTCGCCTTGAAAGCTGCGGCAATGCGTTCGACTATTTGTGCCGTTGCCGGGTGGATACTGCCAATGGTCAACGATTGGATGTTACCGTCGTGTTCGGTAATTCCTGGTGCGACGTTATGGAGAAAGGCGCGCACCACCCCAGGAATCACCCGATCAGCTCCGTATTTTTCCACCGCCAACGTGGGTAATTCGACGGAATTTTGAGTGGTGAGTATAACGGCATCACCAGGAAGCTGTGGCGGCAAATCAACCGATCCGATGGTTTTCGTTGCAAAGATGACTAGATCGGCCGCGACATCGTTGAGCTTTTCGACGACTTCCACGCTTACGTACGTACTGCCCTGCGGCCCCCGCAATTCCACCGGATGTGTTTCCAGGCGGTGTTTCGTCTCGCCTCGGGCAACAAATGTCACGTCTGCCCCACTGGCTTTGAGCCATCCGCCGTACCATGTGCCCACTGCACCTGCCCCAAATACAACGACCTTCATGTTCCCTATTAAAACAAATTTTCCCGCTTAGCTTGGCCGCTTGGCTAAGATAAAACAACGAAACAATCCAACATGATGGTGAGGTACAAAATGGCCGGTGGACTAGCAGCATTGCTTGACGACATTGCCTTAATTGCTAAAACCGCGTCTGCCAGCGTCGACGATGTCGCCGCCGCAGCGGCAAAGACGTCAGCTAAAGCAGCCGGTGTTGTTATCGACGACGCTGCTGTAACCCCTCGGTTTGTCGAAGGTGTCAGTCCGGCACGAGAGCTACCTATTATTTGGCGCATCGCCAAGGGGTCATTATTTAACAAATTAGTCATCATCTTGCCAGTGGCACTGCTACTTAATGCACTCGCACCGTGGGCGCTGACACCAATCCTCATGATCGGTGGTGCCTATTTGAGCTTTGAGGGTGCGGAAAAAGTCTGGGAGCTCATTTCTGGGCATCACCATGAAGCGGAAGAAGATGCCGCCGCCAAAGACGAGAACACTTTGGTGCGCGGTGCGATCACCACAGATTTGATTCTCTCGGCTGAAATCATGGTGATTTCCTTAAATGAGGTAGCGGACCAAAGCATATGGATGGAAGCGGCCGTCTTGATCGCGGTAGCACTTGGCGTAACACTTTTGGTCTACGGCGCAGTGGGGCTGTTGGTGAAGATGGACGATGTTGGACTCAAGCTTGCCGCAACGGGATCTACCGCCTCGCAAAAGTTTGGCCGTGGCTTGGTTACCGCAATGCCAAAGGTATTAAGCGTTATTTCCTTCATTGGTATGTTCGCCATGTTGTGGGTTGGCGGACACATCCTCCTGGTAGGAACCAACGAACTAGGCTTCGAACCGCTCTACCACTTCGTGCATTCCATTTCGCACTCCGTCGAACACCTCGGAGGTTTCGTGGTGTGGTTGATTGATACGTTCTTCTCGTTAATCTTCGGCCTGATCGTGGGCGGAATCATCGTGGCTATCCTGCACCTGATCCCACGGAAAAAGAAGGACGCTGCGCACTAACAATAATCTGGAGCTATTCCCCTTATACCGTCTGCCATAGTGGTTTGAGGGGAACGCTATTTATGGAGCTAATCTCAAGTTACCCGTCATTCGCTTCATAGTCTTGCTTGCCCCAAGCAACGTTGTCACCCCGAGAATTGTACACAACGGTCGGTAAAGTTTTCGATTCCACGCACTGAATTCTTCCGCATCTGAAACATCACCTACTACTTTAAGGGTGAGGGTGCTTGGCGATAATTCCCAAGTCAACAGTGCGGATGCTATCGCTTTTCGTGTGTAGACAACAGGTGCCTTTCACCAAGCGCTCCACCGGTGACTACCCCAGCAACAATTAGCCCTCCGGCAACAGCTCAGGGCACGATCGGAGAAGGAACAATGTGGGTGCTACCGTCTACCACCCGTGCAAGTTGCTCTTTGTCTTGTGTCGGCCAGTAGGATCCAGTTGCCCAGACTGCATGTAGAACCCCTGCCGCAGCTAAGCTGGTCCAGGCGATAACTCTGATCAACATAGATTTCACCACTTCTGATTCGTGGGTCAATTACCCCTGATTGCGGCCCCAACCTACCACAGAAAAATACGCTTTAAACAAGTATTTTGTATTACTTATGATGATAGGAGGAAGCCGATTATGTGTGCATATGCCAAATAAACAAGCAAGGCTTTTCCCACCCGCAACCAGCCACCACGGGACACCGATTAATTGAATCGAATGTGTATCCCCCTCCAAAGCCACTAGACTATGATGTGTGCCTTAGTGAACGGGAATGCCGATGAAAATTCGGCAGCGGACCTCGCCACTGTAAGTACCAGATTTTAAAAAATCACAGAAGTTTGCTGCGCCACTGGGTTGTCATTACCTGGGAAGGCTAGTAAAACGCAATCGGTACGAAGCCAGGAGACCGGCTAGGACACGGCTAACTGACAATGTACTTGCGAGGACTCAAGTACCGATGTTGAAAGAAGTGCATAATGCATATTGCTGAGGGGTTCCTCCCCGTATCCCAGGCTGTCGCCTGGACTGCCGCCGCCGCACCGTTTGTTATTCATGGTGCAATGAAGGTAAATAAACAGATCAAAGAACAACCAGAAACCGGAATGCTGTTGGGAGCGGCAGGCGCTTTCACTTTCGTCCTTTCGGCGTTGAAAATCCCGTCCGTTACTGGTTCGTCCTCCCATCCCACTGGAACAGGCTTAGGTTCGGTTCTATTCAAGCCACCGATCATGGCTTTCGTTGGAACCACCGTCTTGCTGTTCCAGGCCTTGTTGTTGGCGCACGGTGGCATAACCACACTGGGTGCCAATGCGTTTTCGATGGCAGTCGTTGGCCCGTGGGTAGGATACGGTGCCTGGAAACTGGTGCGAAGCATTGGTGGTTCCTTTGAAGTAGGGATTTTCTGCGCCGCATTGTTTGCCGATTTCTCCACCTATGTGGTGACTGCCATTCAGTTATCTATCGCCCATCATGCCAATGGTTTTACTAACGCGCTGACTACTTTCTTAGCGTTATACGCCCCAACCCAAATTCCGTTGGCAATAGTTGAAGCTATTGTTACCGTCCTTATCGCCCGAACACTTCGTCGTATCGCAACATCCGACCTGATAACGCTTGGTGTGCTGAACCACACTGAAGAAACTACCGTCGAGCCACAATCAGCATCGACTTAACCACTCGACGATAAGGAGTAATACCTATGAAACAATCACGACTAGTCACCATCGGCCTTATCACGGTGGCTATTATCATCGCAGTATTCCCTATGTTCTTTAACCTCGGTGATCCGAATTCCGAGGAACCATTTGCAGGTACAGATGCGTCTGCAGAATCTATCGTTGCCGAAGAAAACCCCGCATACGAACCGTGGTACGAGCCACTCGTTGGGGAGTTACCTGGTGAAGTGGAATCTGGATTATTCGCACTGCAAGCAGGACTAGGAGCTGGAGTTCTAGGATACGTTCTTGGTGTTTACCGGGGCCGAATGCTGCCGCGTCGATCTGAAAATGCGACCGCCACCGAAGATTCACAGTAAATGAACCCTTTGGAAATGGCTGCCGAGCGCAGCCACTGGGCACACCACAACGTCGGTGAAAAGGTCTTGTTATTCATCGGCAGCGCTGGCCTCGCAGTTGCATTGCCTCCTATCCCCGGATTACCACTTATTACAGCGCTGATCGCCGGGGCGGTCATTCGTGCCCAGATCCCACTTCGGCTCTATTTCGGGGTGTGCATCGCACCCATGAGCTTTGTCATCATTGGTGTCATTCCGCTTCTACTGAGCATCACAACACATGGCATTGAACTACATTTTTCGCAATGGGAACAGGCACTAACAGTGGTATCGCGCTCGTGTGTCGCCACCACAGCAGTGATGGCTTTCGCTCTTACCACCCCGATGGCTGAGATCATCGCGTGGAGCCTTCACATCGGCATGCCAACTCCCCTGGTCTATGTCGTCACCGCCATGTATCGCATGGTCAATACCCTCATTGGTAGTGCACGCACCATGTGGGACGCGCAGGCAATGCGGCTTGGACATTCCTCAATAAAGCGATGGATCGGTTCGGTTGCGGGACAAGCGGCAGGGTTATTCGTCATTGCCTTTGATCGCGCCCGCAGATTGAGCGAAGGGCTCGAACTGCGGGCGGATCGCACAGCGCTACTAGTAGCACACCCGCGTCGACAAGCAAATACCACCAGGCTCAGCTGCTACGTCGCGGTCTTAGCCACAATAACTGCGTTTAGTTTCATTAGTTTCTAAACCCATACCACGAGTATTGCCCATGGATAATCAAACCCCAGCACCTATTGTTTCGGTAGATACAATCGCGTTTCATCGCGATGGGATTCCTGTCCTAGTCGATGCGTCCCTCGACATTCATCCTAGTCAACGCATCGCCGTTTTAGGCCGCAACGGTGCCGGAAAATCCACACTGTTTCGGCAAATTGCGGGGGCATGGAAACCATCGTCGGGCACAATCACCCTAGATGGTACGCCGTATTCTTATTCGCGGAAGGGTCGCGATACGATCCGCAACACTGTCCAAATGGTGTTGCAGGAACCCGACGATCAAATTTTCGCCACAACTGTCGCTGCCGATGTATCATTCGGGCCGATCAACCAGGGATTGCCGGAAACGGAAGTCGCACGCCGGGTCGCAACCGCACTTGAGCAGTGCGAAATCAACCACTTAGCGGATCGAGTTCCGCACCAGTTGTCGTTCGGCCAACGAAAACGTGTCGCTTTAGCCGGGGCGTTGGCGATGCAGCCACGGGTTTTGCTTCTCGACGAACCCACGGCTGGTCTGGACCCACATGGCGCTGCACGGGTCACCGAGATACTCTCGGATCTTTCCACCTCTGGAACCGCGATTGTTTTCGCTACCCACGACGTCAATTTTGCCTACGAAACCGCCGATATGGTTGCGGTGCTTATCGACGGCCATCTAACTGTTGGCGCGACTGAAGCTTTGCTTGCCGACGAAGAGCTCCTTAACAAAGCAGCACTGTGTTTACCGTGGGCACCGGTGGTATCCGCCGTACTTGGGCGCGCCATCTACAGCATCGCCGATCTGAAAGAACAGTAAGCCCTTAGTCACGCAACCGTTCGATCTCCTCGCGCAATTCGGCGCGCAATTCATCATGCGCAGGACCTACAGCATTATTAGGATCGCTCCATTCGGACGACGGATGCATCCACACGGGTTTCGCGGCCAGCTCGCTTTCCCAATTGAAACGCGGGAAGATGTGGGCGTGGAGAAACGGGTCAATGTTTCCTAGGATTTCGATATTGACCCGTCGAAAAGCATCGTCGCGGCGCTTACACACGTTTTCAATGGCGGAAACCGCAAGATCAAGATCGGCGAGAAACTGCATCCGCTCCGGCTTGGGCAAATCCGACAGCGTGTTCACGCCCTTCTGCTTGGTGAGCACCACGCAGTATCCCGGCAAAAACTGGGTATCACCGATAGCAACAAACGCTTGATCCAATTCCGCGATAACCATCGGGTTCTCCCCCGCAATGGCCGAACCTATCCGATCACTTCGCCAATCTGACATATAAAACCCCTTTCTGGTGGGCATATCATCATCTATCATGTGTGCAACGTGCACCTTATCTCAAGTGTAACCGAATACCATCCTCCCCTGCACCGCGAACGGAGCCGCTATGAACGAACCCGCTCTAGTCCCAGAGTTGAGCGTCACCGACATCGACGCATCATTAGATTTCTGGTGCCGGCTCATCGGATTCAGTGTTCGCTATTCCCGCCCGGAAGAAAACTTCGCCTATATCACGCTAGGTGATGCCCATATCATGCTCGACCAGATCGCCATCGGGCGAACCTGGCTGACGGCACCTGCGGAAAAACCGCTCGGTAGAGGCATTAATTTCGAGGTGGTTGTGCCCGACTACACTCCCGCCTTAGAACGGCTACGCGCCGAAAACTATCCACTGTTTGTAGAACCCGAAACTCAGTGGTACCGCACCGGCGACACCGAAATTGGGGTGCAGCAATTCCTGGTCCAAGACCCCGACGGCTACCTGCTGAGGCTTCAAATGGAGATAGGAACTCAAGGATCCTAATCCCACTAGTTTTCCGTTACTAGATAGCGGCGTTCAATCCGGTTAGTTGCCTGGCCCCACCGGCTTTCCGCCGCTCGTTTTTGGTGTGCGGCAAGCGCATCTGAGTCAACGAATACTTCCGACACGTCCCACACCAACGGGTTAGTAGTCTGTACAACATCAAAAGACACGCACCCGTTTTCGGTACGCGTTAAGGAAATATGCTCCGGTAAAAGCTCCTCCACCAGTGCCAATTCAGCCTGGTTGGCACATATAAGTTGGCCGGTTAATGTCACCATTTTCTCCATCCCCTGTCCCCCCGCACCGACGTTATTAGTAATAGTTCTACTACACTTCGATGTAGGAAATTGCTCACTTATCATCGCATAAAGGTAACCCGTGGCCATCACTTTTGATCTTTCCCATGTCGTTGACCAACGATTCGCACTGTATCGAACCATCTCCGGGAAACCGAAGTTCCGAACCGCACTATCACTGGCCGCCCTCAATTGCGTTACCGTCACCAGCAGCAGCTTCGCCGACATCGGGACAGCCATAATTGGGCGCTTTGGCCCCTTCACCCGCATTGACGCTGAGGTTTTCGACCCTCGCACGGAAACAACCACCACGGTGTGTGTATTTCCCTGCCACGATGTCAGCCTCAACTCCTGCCAACAATGTACCTTCGACAAAAGCTGCGAACACATCATCGCAGCATTACTAGCCGTCACCTGCGAAGAAACCAACACCGACCCGGCGGAACTTCTAGAAACCTTCGGCATGACCATCCCCACCACCTGGCCGAAAAATGATCGCGGCAACAACTTCCCCATCGCCGATGAAACTACTGTGATTGACACGTTATCCTTTGACGACGAAACCGTTGCGGACGATCCTGTATCACAGTTTCTCGATTCCTTCCCACACAGCAAACTTAGGTTGCTGGTCGATCAAGCCGCACACGAAATACCCGAATTTGCCCGCTGGTTGGAAGAAAGATCCACCATCGCGCTCGGCAGCGACGCCGACATCGCCGCGATGCTGAACACAAAAGTCAAAGACTTCAAAGCCTTGATAAAAAGTTCGTTTAGTAATGAAGAAAAACTCACAGTCGACCTAGGCGAACTGCTGTGCATGATTGAAGAACACATCAATGTAGGACGCGGCAAGGCCGTCGCAAAGCAAGCACGAACCCTCCTAGAAATCCTCGACTCCGCATACAAACCCGAGGCGCTTAACCCGCACATGCAACGGCTCATTTCGCTCTATATCAGACTGTGCCAAGACACCAACGTTCGCCCCATTAACCTGGCAAAATGGTTAGTAAAACAACAACTAGCCAATGCCACACGCACCCAACTACACATTTCCGAGTTTTTACCGCTTTTCGACGACCCCGCCATCACCCACTACGAAAACACCCTGCACGCAGCCCTCACCGACACAGACAACCCACATCAGTACTTCAACCACGCCACCCCGGCTTTCCTCCTACTTGTGGCACTTAAAGAGGCCCAAGGCGACTGGCAAACCGCACTGGAACTCCTCCTTGCCGAAGACGAAGGCACCAAAGCACTTGAACTCGTTTTCACCGCACCCGTATCTCTCGAACAACAAACCCAGTGGTTAACCACCATAAAAAACCACGCCGACGCATCCCCACTCAAAACCTCTTGTGGCTCCGCATCACACGACATCTTTTACAACCTCGTTGAAACAAACCAACTTGCTGCGGCAAAAATGTATCTATGCACCTACTACGCCATCTCGCCAACCGCCGAATGCTTCTTCAACCTCATGGTGCTCAATGAAATCCAATCCGGTGCCCTCACCGACGAACTCCACACACTTCTAACCAACACCAGCGGCTATTTCGGCATGCAATCCGGACTGCACCACGCAATCTATTCCCACCACCAAGCTGAAACCTTCAACGAACTCATGGCCAACCCCGAAAACTACGGCTTTGACCCCGACACCTGGAAACGCGAACTAAGCTGGCTAGCGATCATAAACCCCGGACTCGCAGCCGAAATCGCAGTACAGCAAGCATGGCGAAACCTAGAAAACACCGGCGAAGCCGCCTACTACAACGCCGCAAAAGTACTCAGCCGGGTACTTACCGCCGCCGAATTCCACTGCCAGAAACCACGGCAAGAAACCAAAAACTACATCAAAAAAGCAATCAAAGACATGGAAACACGCTATTCCACCCGCCGCCGCATGCGGGAGATTTTCAATGAAACATTCGCAACGTTTGGGTTGTAAGTTCGCTGCCAAATGTCTCCTTCATCCGCAGTACCGACGAAGGCTGCCAACCAAACGTCTGGTTGTTTGCAGATGAGTCTTCTTCACCGGAACTTTGGGTACACGCCCCTGCAATAATCGCCATGAGTCCTTGGGGGCGGATCGACCCAGTCCGTGAAAATATGGCCAGATCGGACCTTCGGGACACCACTCAAGAGGATCCATCTCGGGTGGGCTCAGGTCTGGTCGGCAGCAAACCAATCGAAGGTGATAATGGCGTCTCCGCGAGCCTCACTTGAGCGCTTCGAGAACCGCTCCCAAAGTCCTGAAACGGTTGCGGGTGATTTCAAGAAATCAGGCTTGCCCCTAATGGTTAGCAGAGCACGCTGAGGCTTGATGCCTTTAGTTGGTGGCAACATGCCGCACCTCGCCTCCAATGCTATCAGCAGGCGCTTCCTCAAAGATGTCACATGAGTCAAAGAAGTATGCCGTGACGGCGTAAATAGCATTAGCCCTCTTCGAGGGCAGATCAAAGTTTTGGCTACCAAGCACCCCACAGACTCGACAAACAATCTCGCGTACATCCTTTGCGGCCTGTCGAGCCTCTTAGTAGATGACACGGAAGCCGTGAGCTTTCTCATCACATAACCCAGGATCTGCCTGTTCGCCGGAGTCTACAACCGCCGCGGTGATAGCTTGGAGGTCCTCGACGGTGGCGAACCGCCCCCTGTGGTTGGCGGGGCCTTGCTTGCGGGGACTGACACGTCAGAAATCGCCGTCATGGCCGGACTGCACTTGTGACGGTGATGCGGTGCTGGGGCAGGTTCCCGGCAGGGCCTATTCACATTGTTGACGCATCCGAGGATGCAGTAGCAGCATCCACATGATCGTGCAGGATTGCATCCAGGAAGGCTCGGGCGGCGGGGCTTGGGTTGAACTCGTTCCAAGCCAGATACTCGACCCTCCGGGGCCGTCGACAAGCGGGACTGTGACGACATCCTGATCATGCGGGACGACATGAGCAGAAAGTATCCCGATCGCGAGTTCGTTGCGGAAGATGCTGAGGATCACACCGATCGTGAGGGTGCCACGCACCTGACCGGGAGGCATCAATGTGCTGGACTGATTAAAGTGACTTTCTTAACCCCCCTCCGCTCACACAGCCCAGCTTTCCTTGCGACACGCCGCATCCCAGAACATCCACTCGTAACGGGCAGCCGTCGCATAGGCCTCGTGCATGCGGGCGCGTTCCTGCTTGGATGCACGCTCACCCAGCTTGTCGACGATATCGCGGGCGTGGCGCACGGACTGGGCGAAATCCTCATCAGCGTACATTCCAATCCAATCGCCGTAGGCGTGACCTTTGAGGTCACCCGCGGCGGCCAGCAGGTGCTGTCCAACCTCCTGGTAGATCCAATAACACGGGAGAACCGCAGCAGCGGCCACCCCGTAGGACCCGGATTCAAGAACACCCAACAGGAACGATGTGTAGGCGCGGCAGGTGGGGCTCATTGAGGTTTCAGCAGTAAGGTCCACATGGGAAGCATGCAGCTCGCGTTCAACCACAATGGCGGTGCGGGCCGAGTCCACCCAGAAGAGCAGATCATCGGCGCTGTCGCACTGGGTGGCCAAGCCAGCCAGGACGCGGGCATATTCGCCAAGGTAGAGACCATCTTGCGCCATGTAGTAGGCAAAGGTCTCACGAGGCAGACTGCCATCGCCCAACCCCGTAACAAAAGGATGAGAAGTAATGGCTTGGTAGACGTCGGAGGTGTCGGCCCAGAGTTCATCGGTAAAGGCCATGAAAGGTCCTTTCATGGAAATCAAGAGGGGACGGATGGAAGGTCAGCGGATGGTGCGCGCCGGGATTGTTGGGAAGGAAAGAGTTGTGCCCACAGTGTCACGTGCGCAGGACCACAGCTCATAGAAGTGCTGGACCGGCCCGTTTCCGTGACCAAGAGCGAGGCTATCTGCGGCGCCAATCGCGCCGGTCAGGTAATGCTTTGCGCGGGCGACGGCCTCGTACCATGTGGACGTGGCCGGACGCAGGGCGGCAATAGCACCGGAAAGGCTGCATCCCGTGCCGTGGGTATTGCAGGTGTTGATACGCTCGGCGGTAATGAGGCTGATGCCGTCCTCGTCGGCGTAGACATCGGTGGCAACATTGTCGAGGTGCCCACCCTTGACGATAACGCGGCGCACCCCCATGTCCATCAGAGCTTGAGCCTGCGCACATAGATCATCGGGGGTGGCGGCAACCGCACAGTCGAGGAGCACGGCAGCCTCCGCCATGTTGGGTGTAATGAGGTCCACCTTCGTACACAACTCACGCACGGTGTCAATGGCATCGGGCGCAAGCAGTGAGTCACCAGAGGTGGCAACCATGACAGGATCAAGGACCACGTTATCTAGGCGCTGTAGATACTCCCCCACCACCTCGGCCAACTCACGGCTGGCCAGCATACCGATCTTTGTCGCATTGGGCGTGATGTCATCAAGGAGGGTGTCGAGCTGAGCACGCACGAAGTCAACTGGCACGGGGTGTACGCCCGCAACGCCCTTCGTGGATTGGGCGGTCAGTGCGGTAATGACGGTCATGGCGTAGGCACCACAGGCGCTCATAGCCTTAAGATCGGCCTGTATACCCGCTCCGCCGGAGGGATCAGAACCTGCAACAGAAAGAACGCGGGGGGTATTCATCATTTCTCCTTCTTTTTATCTCGGCCACGCTGCCACTGTTGATAAAGCTCCTGGGATGCGGCCCTGGCATCAAGGGCACTACAGATCGCGGAAACAACAGCCACCCCATCGATGTGTGATTTACCCAAAGGTTCCATATCAGCCACACCAATGCCGCCAATAGCGACGGTTGGCAGGTGGGTGGATGCGGCAAGTGTGCTGACTCCTTCCACGCCCAGGGGTCTGGGCGCGTCATCCTTGGTGGTCGTGGAATGCACCGTGCCGACGCCGATGTAGTCCACCACACCAGATTCCTCGGCTTCACGAACCTCTGCCGGTGTTGCGGCCGACAGCCCCAGGAGCGCATGAGGGCCGATCAATTCGCGCACAAGGCGAGCAGGAAGATCACTGTGACCAACGTGCACCCCTGCGACATGGACGCCCAGCGCGCGGGCAGCGAGAAATACATCCACGCGGTCATTAATGATGACCGGCACCTTGTGACCAACAGCCTGGCAAACCTGCACCGTCAGTTCAAGAAAATCCTTCGTCTGGCCTTTCTTTTCCCGCAGTTGCACGCAGGTGACACCGCCCTCAACTGCTAAGGACACGGTGTCCAAGACGCTGCGACCTGCCTTCAAGCACAGATCATGGTCAGTCACAAGGTAGAGATGCAGAAAAGAAGCCCCGCGGTCTGCTCCGCTCATTGCCCCATGCCTCCAGCGGTATCGCCAGCGCCGATCTTTTCTACGCTAACTGAGATGCGGTCAAGGTCTGCGTCAGTGAGCGCGGCGAGTTCATCAAGGAAGTACACGCCAAAGGTACCCGGGCCAGTGCAACGGGCAGCAGCTTTTTCAGAGGCGGCAGCGTACATGACGTGAGCAGCGACAACGCCGGAAAGAATGTCCTTATTGGTGGAAGCCGCTGCGCCGATGAGAGCGCCCAGCGCACAACCGGCACCTGTGACCTTGGTGAGCAGTGCCGATCCACCTGCGATGCGCACAACAGTGTTGCCCTGCACGATGGCATCAACCTCGCCGGAAATAGCAACAATCGAACCGTAGGTCTGCGAGAGTGCCTGAGCGGCAACAATAGCCTCGCC
Organism: Corynebacterium mustelae; assembly: GCF_001020985.1. NCBI lineage: Bacteria > Bacillati > Actinomycetota > Actinomycetes > Mycobacteriales > Corynebacteriaceae > Corynebacterium > Corynebacterium mustelae. Next base: position 1,192,596 of record NZ_CP011542.1, on the reverse strand, counting down.
AACAGAATCCGAGGAGTCGACTCCGCGCCCGCCTACCCCTTTGCCTGCCAGGGCGATGATTTCCGAGGCATTACCACGGATGACGACGGGAAGGTGGGTGAGCAGGTCCTTGGCCAAGTCCGTACGCACGGGCAAACTGCCCACAGCTACTGGGTCAAGTACCCAGATGCGTCCAGCAGCATGGGCAAAAGATGCAGCCTCAAGGGCGGCTTCACGCTGCTCAGGAGTGGGGGTTCCGAGATTAATGAGGGTGGCATCGGAAACGCCTGTAAACAAACCTGCTTCGCCAACAATATCGACCATTGCCGGGGCTGCACCAACAGCGAGCAGGAGGTTAGCGGTGTAGTTCGTCACAACAGTGTTGGTGATACACCCAACAAGCGGTGAGTTTTCGCGGATTTCGCCAGAAATTTGGCGGGCAGGAATCAACAACATGATAAAGACATCCCTTCGTCAGCATTATCTGAGGCAGGTACAACGGGTATATTCTCAGCACACGCACGTACTTTTGGCGGCGTGGCACCCCGTGTCACAGCTTTAGAGTGTAACAGGATTTAAAGACCGGTTTAGGATGGGGGTGACTGGCGGCAGGTGCGAAGGAGACCAGGGCTTGCTAAACGTGCGCCTTGGCGACATAACAGCCCCGTACACCAGGCAGAATTAACAACAAAGCGCACAATTACAAGAAGCAGCTCTAACCCCGCTGCCTAAGCGGCGCATCAAGATCAATCTCTTCGACTCTGTCGAAAGCTACCCGGTTGCTGCCCTGTGATTGCTCACCATTTCATGTTCATGTTTGAGGAGGCCGCTCGAGGTGATTACGCTTGGCGAGGCTCTGGATGATTGGGTGGTAGCGGAATAGCGTTGGGGACTACGGTTCCTTGGTGGAAAACGGCCTGCCAACCGTCGGGTCCACGCCGGTAGAGCGTAGTTCGCCTGGTGACTCGGCCTTGCGCGTGCAAGCTGTAGCGAACCTGGGCTACATCGGGAGTGATTTCGATGACTTGTGCGTCTTCGATGCGGTAGCCGCCAGGCAACGAGGTGGCATGTGTCCCGGCGAGTCGCCCCAGGACGACTTCGCGGATGACCTCTCGAGGGTACCAGGTTCCGGATGCCCCAATTTCGGCGAAATCGGAAGCGATCTCGGAGTCGAAGGAGCGATCATCCCAGATGAATTCGGGGTGATCTAAGACAGGCTCGCGGGCAATAAGCTCACGATGCCACTCGGGGCTTTCCGAAGTTTTAGACATGACACCAGTATGCCTTTTGTCAAAGGCTCGAAGCGTCGGACGCGTTATGTGTGCGCTGGTTTCGGGTTTTCACGCACCGAGTACAGGATCTATTTGTATGCAGTGATACAGATAGGATCGTTTACCCCAGTTAGGCTGTGGGGTTGTTACGTACCTCAACAACCGAGAGAGGAAGAGCCTGTTAAACCCTAACTTTAGAACCGCCTTTAAGTAGGTATATGATCGGCCCAATAATCGGAAAGAGCAAGATGATCAAAAGCCACAGGGGCTTAGCTGCGCGCTATAGAGGATCTTTGAACCATATGATCAGACAGCAGCCGCCAGAACAGCGGTGTCGATCAGATCAAAGGTGAAGTGCCCCAGGTTTTGTTCCGTTTGAGTAGATGGGAAAATCTAAAATCTGGAGTAGACGTGAGAAATTTGATCAGGATGCTTAAGGATCGTGTGGTCCGTCTTGTTGAGAATCGGATTCTGGCTGAAGATCTGCTCGTTGCGGGTAGGGCGTGAATGTGTGGCGCCGAAGCTTGGTGTGTCGTGGCATACGGCACGCCCAGTGGGTGTAGAAAGGCTAGGCGTGGATGGCGCGGAAATCATTCACCGTGATGAAGCTGATGTGATCGCCGAAAATGCGCGGTTGCGTCGTGACAATCAGGAACTACGGGATATTAATGAGCAGTTCAAAGGCTGCATCGGCTTTTTTCGCATCTAGACTCGACCCGAAACGAAAGGAAATGATCAGGTTTATCGACCACTACCGTGATCGTTTCTGAAGTCGAGTTCATCTGCCAGACACTGAATAGTCACCGTGTCGGTGGGTTTATCACATCTCGTGGTTACCGCCAGTCAAAGGCTTTAAGGTCCAAGTGCTCGCGTACATTCGTGACAGAAACATTGATAGAGCTGATCCGACGTATCCACAAGGAAAATTACTGAAGTGTACGGTGTCCGCAAAATGCGGCATGCTTTGCGTCGTGCTGGGGTGACTATTGGCCGTGAACAAACAGCACGTGTGATGCGTTTGGCGGGTGTGCGGTAAAAGCAAAGGTAAAACCCCGATCACCACCCATCAAGGCACACAAGCAGACACCCGACCAGACGTGGTTAACCGTAACTTCACAGCCAGTTGCCCTAACCGGTTATGGGTTGCTGACATTACCTATGTACTAACCAGGAAAGGGTTTGTGTACACCGCTTGTATCACCGATGTATTCTCCCGCACGATCATCGGCTGGGCTTTATCAGATTCACTGCGTACGTGAGGCATTGCCGCTGCAGGCTCTTAACCAAGCTATTGCTTTACCGAAGGAAACTACTGGGCTGATTCACCATACAGGCCATGGCACACAATACGTCAGTATTGTTTACAATCAGCGGCTGAGAGAATCAGGGATCACCGCATCAACCGGCACAGCAAAAGGATTCTTATGACAATGCCCTCGCGGAAAAAGTCAACGGCTCCTTAAAAAATGAACTCATCAATCCCCACAGATGGGTTGATGCTGTAGAAGTTGAAATCGCCACGTTCCAATGGGGTACTTGGTGGAATGAAACCAGACTCGAAGAAAACCTAGGCTACCGCACACCAGTCGAAGTCGAAACGGAACCAACCACCAACAAGAAATAATAGAAACACAAGGCACACACCTAAGAACAAAACCCAGGGCAGTTCAAGGTGGCAGTAATACTGGGTCTTTTTTGGAAGAACTGTCAGTGTATCTACGGTAAGGAAAGCAGGATACGCAGACTTTGCTTACCCCTTGAGTTGAGACGGGACGTTTGCTTAGAGGCGACTCATGCACTCATCGACATAAACGCGGAAGAGAGCTTGGCCAGCGGCCTCGGTTGTGTCGTCGTAAGCGGCGGTCATCGCGCTGATGTCGTCGATCGAGGTCACCGCAGTCTGCAAGTAGGTCTTCCAGATGGCAAACTCTTCCTCCAGCCCCTCCGGTGGGGTGGTGATCTGCTCAACGAGGGCGAGTTTCTTTTTCACTTGGTCAGCGGAGGTCATGCCTGAAATGTTGACAGCGTACGTCGTGGCTGCGGTATCGATGTCGGTGAGCATCACCTCACAGAAGGATCCATCGGTGGTGGCGGGGTCTTTGTTCTCGGGTTTTTCCGGAGAAGGGCTCGATGCGGGAATCGTGGCTACCGTGTCGGATGCTGCGGTGTCGCTGGCATCGCTGCCGACGGAATCGTTGCTACAGCCAGCAATGCCTACAACAATGGCTGTCAGGAGGGTGAGGGTGCCAAGGGTCCGGGATATTTTCATGCCCCGCAGTATATTGGCTACCGTGGATGATGTCATTCAAATTTAGTCAATTATTAAAGGAGTCTCAGCGCATGGGGGTGCATTGTTCTAGCGGGGACGGGGCTGGATCCGGCTCTTTAGCAGTTCTTTTTTGGTTTGAAGTGCGTTGTTCATTTTGTGAGGACTTCTGGCATTCAGGAATTGAGTGCATAACCTTCTGTGCCCCTAACGCGGCCCGCGAAAATTCTCCCGCATTCGTTATCCGTGACGACTGACCTATCCAGAGAGTTTGCTAGTTCTCATCGTCCGCGTTTATTCAAGCTTGCATTCGGCGAACATTTGCTCATTGCAGGATCACGCGGTGCTGGTAAATCCACCCTGCTGCGCTGAATAATCTTTGGTCAAGCCCAAGACGAATCATCAGCATCGGGTTCAATTACTTTCTACAGGTCGAATGGTGCCGCGGTCCAGCGACATCCACGTCGTGGTGATCCTGGCCTCACTGAGAAACTATGGGCTACTGGGGACAGCGTGCTAGGTTTTGGTGTTTTGCATCCTTCGTTGCGGAATAGCCCAATCCTCCACCGATCGGTCACAAACCAACGCCGGGTGCGCTTGCACTGACCATTGCAAGCGCACCCGACATACTTGTACTAGTTACCTGCACTTTTCGACGATTGCGGTGCCGGAATCAGTATTGTTCGCGTGGAGTGGCACACTCATCGCAGCCAGCCACGATCGCTGGCTTATTGAGCATTGAAATAGGCGTGACGTCAAGATTGCCGCGCCCGTAACATAGTCGAACGATGAACTCCAGAAACCATCAAGGTCGCTAAAAGCAGTAAACACCCAGCGAAAACCTGTCGGTGGGTGCCTTGCATCGTGCTGTTAAACAGCATCGACTTTTTGCCGGTTAAGCGGCGTCGAGGGGTTGAATCGCCGAGATTTGCTCGCCGACCTTTTCCTCTGCCAGTTCGAGCTCGTATCGTGATTGCAGGTTTAACCAAAACTTTGGCTCTATACCAAAGTACTTCCCCAGCCGAAGTGCGGTGTCCGCAGTGATTCCCCGCTTCCCGTGCACGATCTCGTTGATTCGGCGCGGTGGCACGCCAATTGACACAGCGAGTTTGTTCTGGGTTATCCCGAATCCCTCAATGAAATCCTCCATCAAGACTTCACCAGGGTGAATCGGAGGATAAAGCTTCTCAGTCATATCGCACCTCAATGACAATCTTCGACAGTTACGTCTTCGGGACCACCATCAGTCCACCGAAATGTAATCCGCCACTGTTTGTTCACCCGGATACTGTAGCGACCCTTTCGGTTGCCTTTGAGCGCCTCCAAGCGATTACCTGGCGGCACCCTCAGTGTGTCAAGGGTCGTGGCTGCATCAAGTTGATGAAGTTTCCGGTTAGCAGTTTTATGAATCCGTGGATCAAGCTTTGTCACAGCTTCACGCCGCCATACCCGTTCGGTGTCCCGGTCACCAAAAGATATGATCACACGATAAGGCTGCCAGACTTAACGAGAAACGTCAATAACGCTAAACGTTAAACTTAAACTCCACCACGTCCCCATCGACCATGACGTAGTCTTTGCCTTCCATGCGCACTTTTCCTTGTGCTTTGGCTTCGGCCATGGAGCCTGCTTTGTCAAGGTCTTCGAAGGAAACGATCTCTGCTTTGATGAAGCCGCGTTCGAAGTCGGTGTGGATAACACCCGCCGCTTTCGGGGCGGTGTCGCCTTTGTGGATTGTCCAGGCGCGGGATTCTTTCGGCCCAGCGGTGAGGTAGGTTTGCAAGCCCAAGGTGGCGAAACCGGCTTTCGCCAGGGAGTGTAGGCCGGGCTCGGTTTGGCCGACGGATTCCAGAAGTTCAAGGGCTTCCTCCTCATCAAGTTCAAGGAGTTCGGTCTCAGTCTTTGCGTCGAGGAACACGCAGTCGGCGGGGGCGACGAGGTCGCGGAGTTGTTGCTTGCGGGCGTCGTCAAGCAAAACTTCCTCGTCGGAGTTGAAAACGTACAGGAACGGCTTGGCCGTCATTAGGTGCAGGTCGCGCAGGAGCGCAAGGTCGATCTCGCCGGATTTTGCGGCGGAAAACAGGGTGCGGTCGTCCTCAAGGATTTTCTTTGCCTGCTTGGTGGCAGCGACGGTGTCGGCAAGTTCCTTGTTTTTCTTTGCTTCTTTCTCTAATCGCGGCAATGCCTTTTCAATGGTTTGGAGGTCGGCGAGAATGAGCTCGGTGTTGATGATTTGAATGTCGGTGCTGGGGTCGACTTTACCGTCAACATGGATGACATTTTCGTCGGCGAATGCGCGCACAACCTGGCAGATTGCGTCGGCTTCCCGGATGTTAGCTAAGAAGGCGTTGCCCATTCCTTCGCCTTCGGATGCGCCTTTGACAATTCCGGCGATATCGACGAATGAGACGGTGGCGGGCAGGATACGCTCCGAGCCGAAGATTTCGGCGAGCCGGGTTAGCCGCGCGTCGGGGAGTTCGACAAGCCCGATATTGGGTTCGATGGTGGCAAATGGGTAGTTTGCGGCAAGAACATCGTTGCGGGTCAGTGCGTTAAACAGAGTGGACTTGCCGACGTTGGGCAATCCGACGATTCCAAGAGTTAAGCTCACGGTGAATCATCCTATCATTTGGATCAAACCTGCTGTGGGTGGGGGTTATGGGGGTGCATATGCCCACCAAGTGTCTCAAAATATGAGAAATAGTTTCCCATTTTTAGGGTGTTCTCGCTAAAATCATGCTTCATACTCAAAGTGAATGAACTGAGTTAAACGAAAAGCGGTCACCAAAAGTTCCGTTCATCCTTCGATTAATCACAATTGTTCACTGCCATTTTCTTCAACGAAAGGTTGTCTCATGGCACAACAAGTCGATCCGGCGCAGCGGAGAGAGGTGTTTTCCAGCCGATGGGTCTTTATCCTCGCGGCCATTGGTTCCGCAGTGGGACTGGGAAACATTTGGCGCTTTCCGTATGTTGCCTATGAAAACGGCGGCGGCGCTTTTTTGGTTCCTTACCTCATCGCGCTGTTAACCGCAGGTATCCCATTGCTGTTTTTGGACTACGCGCTTGGCCACCGGTACCGTGGCTCCGACCCATTGATCTTTAGGCGCATCAAGCGCTGGGCCGAGCCGGTGGGCTGGATCCAGGTGGGGATTTGTTTCTTCATTACTATTTACTACGCCGCCATTATCGCGTGGGCTGGCCTTTATACCATTAAGTCTTTTAACCAGGCGTGGGGTGATGATCCCAACACCTATTTCTCTGAAGCTTTCCTCCAGTTGGATAAAAGCCAGACATTCTCCACCACGTATATCTGGGAGATTTTCATAGCCCTAGCGCTAGTCTGGGTGGCTGCGATCATCGTCTTGGCTATGGGCGTCGACTCAGGCATTGGCCGGGTGTCAAAGATTTTCATGCCGATACTTACGGTGCTTTTCATCATCGTTGTGGTGCGTGCACTGTTCTTAGATGGCGCGGTTGATGGTTTGAACGCATTCTTCACACCAAATTGGTCGGCGCTTTCTAATCCAACCGTGTGGGTGGCGGCATATGGTCAGATTTTCTTCTCTCTGTCTGTTAGCTTCGGCATCATGATGACCTACGCTTCTTACCTCAAGCCCCGCACTAACTTGACCGGAACCGGAATGGTTACTGCCTTTGCCAACTCCTCCTTTGAGGTACTGGCAGGTATCGGTGTGTTCGCGGCCTTGGGCTTCATGGCTCTGCAGCAAGGGGTAGGCGTTGATGAGGCGGCAACATCTGGCATCGGCCTTGCGTTTATCGCCTTCCCCACCATCATTAACCAAATGCCATTAGGTGGGCTGTTCGGCGTCTTGTTCTTCGGTTCACTGACAATCGCAGGTTTCACCTCGTTATTCTCCCTTTTCGAGGTTGTGGTCTCGGCTGTCAAGGACAAGCTGAACCTGCCGCGTAAGACCACCGCTATTTCGGTGGGCCTGATCATGGCGATGCTCTCGCTAGCCCTGTTTGCTTCAACGGGTGGCCTGGTTCACTTGGACATCATGGACAAGTTCACCAACAACATCGGCATCGTCGCAATCGCGCTTATTATCATCGTCGTAATTGACTGGATTCTGCGCCGCATCGATGAGGTCGCCGGACACCTCAACGTTGTTTCGTCCTTCCGGGTGGGAGTCGTGTGGCGGATCTGTGTTGTGAACATCACCACCTTGGTGTTGGGATTCACCTTGATCCAAGAGCTCATCACGTTAGTAAAGAAACCCTACGGCGACTATACCGTGGCACAGGTTGCCATTTACGGATGGGGAGTGTTGGCCTTCATTGTGGTTAGCTCGTTGATTATGAGCATGATCAAGTGGCCTACCGGTTTACCTGTCGATGGCCCTCCTGGTTCGGACTTTGGCATTGAACCAGAATTGGAGCGGTTGCCGCAGGTACCACGCCAGTTTGATCCCACTGAACGCCGCGTGGCTGGTTTCGCCATCGAGCAATACGACCGGAAGGAATTAAAGAAATGACCGGTATTGCAATAACCATGCTGATTCTGTTCATTGTTGTGGTGTGGGGCGGGTTAGCCGCGACACTGATCCACTTGCAGCGTCACCCAGATGAAATGTCAGGCCAATTCGGTGACGCAGAATTTGCTACCGATGAAGTTTTGATCGCTCAGGAAATCCGGGAAGTGGTTATAACGACAGAAGTCCGCAAGTAACAGTTAAAACTTTTCACCGCACGGGAAATGTGGCACTGTTGTGCACGGTTTCCTCGTGCGGTTTCGCTTTTCGACGCCGGTCTGGCCGCACCCCCACTGAGGGAAAGGCCGCTGCTCGTTAATTTTTTCTCCGATGGCAGTGAAAATTACTTAAGAATTTGCCAGGCGGGCAAGGCGCAACCGCCACGAGTGGCAGAAAATTTGCCACAATGATTCTGTGACTGATTTCCGCCCCACCTCGCCCGAGTTCGCCGAAGCGGCTGAAGTTTTCGAGGAGCTTCAGCCGGAAACTTCCGTGGATCACATTGACCGCGCCGAAATCATCGCCGATGGAATCCGCAGATTAGCCACGTGGTGTCTGCGGTTGCTCATTATCACCGCTGCTGCTTTTGTTTTGTGGTACGCGATTAAGCAGGTGTGGCGGGGCGCGTTGCCAGTCGTCTTAGCAATTATCGTTTGCACCGTTTTATGGCCGCCGGTAGCCGGATTACGTCGACTTGGGGTGCCACGAGCCTTGGCGTCATTGACTGCAATTCTGGGGGCGGTTGGGGCGTTTAGTGTCGTTATTTGGATGATTGCTCCCTCAGTAGGCAGGCAATCCCAGGCGCTGTATTTCCAAGCCTTTGAGGGCGTTCAACGCTTGCAATTGTGGTTGCAGGGGCCACCGTTTAATCTCGATTCGGACGACCTAGATGACAGAATTAACTCTGCCGTTCAGTGGGTACAACGCCGCACGGGCTCTATAGTCTCGGAAATCTTTTCCGGTTTAGGAATCGCCACGTCGGTGGTTGTTACGTTGGGTATCGTTTTGGTTCTTACATTCTTCTTCCTCAAAGATGGCGACCGTTTCCTCCCCTGGCTGCGCGGCATTGTCGGTAAGCGAGCAGGTTGGCATTTAACGGAATTGTGTGCCCGAGCGTGGATCACGCTAGGTGGATTTATTCGCGCTCAGGCGATTGTTTCTGCGGTGGATGCTATTTTTATCGGCATTGGGCTAATCGCCCTTGGAGTTCCGATGGCACTGGCCCTGGCAGTTTTGACGTTCCTCGGTGGCTTCATCCCGATTGTGGGTGCTTTTGTCGCAGGTACCCTGGCTGTGTTGGTGGCACTAGTGTCGCTGGGGGTAACCAAAGCAATTGCAGCATTAGCGATTGTTCTTGTGGTTCAGCAATTAGAGGGAAATATTCTGCAGCCGCTATTGCAGTCTCGGGCGTTAAACCTACACCCGGTGGTCATTTTGGTCTCAGTTACTGTAGGCGGTTCGCTGTTTTCTATTGTTGGCGCGTTTTTGGCTGTGCCGTTTGCCGCGATGGTCGCCGTCTTGTTCCGGTATCTACATGACATGACGGCGTTGCGTGCAGGCGAAAAGCAAGCAAGTGAAATTGAATTTGTTACCACAGCAGGTTCCATGAGCGGACTATGGGGTGAAGAAATTGGTCGCAAGCTGCGCGCGAAACGCATTGCCGCCTCCGATACGCTTATCGACGCCTCTTCTGACGAACATCTCGCTAATGATGTCTCTGGTTCTGGCAACGGCGGTAGCCGTTATGACCAAACTGCGACACCAGATGTGAACGGAAAGCCTGACCGGATTTCGGGCTACGGAAAGATGTCTCGTTTGGCGGTTCGGTCTGCGCAAATGCAAAATAAAACCAAACAGATGTTCGATAAGATTCGCCGTTTCCGGAACTGATGTTGGCTTGATGTGCAATTGTGTATGGCATGAATACAACCGTGCCGCTCGTTGCGTTGATCTGTTTATTAGCTGGTGGTGCTATCGGCTGGTTACTTCGCGATAGAAAACCATCTAGTTCCATGGCTGGGTCGGACCCTGCTTTTGACCCGATTTATCGGGCACTTGATTCGCTCCATTCCCAAGTGCGCGAGTTGGAGGTGGGCCGGGCAGAGGCATTCGCCACCATGTCGAGTCAGTTCCAACACATGGCTCAAGCCATGGCGCACACCAATGCCCAACTAACCCAGAACACCTCTAAGTTGGCGGCGGCACTAACAAACCCACAAGTTCGGGGCCGTTGGGGTGAGATCCAATTAGAACGAGTTGTGGAACTATCTGGAATGGTCAAGCATTGCGATTTTGAAACACAGGCGCATCGTAACCACCAAGGCACAGTTGTTCGCCCCGACATGGTGATTCATTTAAGCGGCGATCGCAATCTTATTGTTGATGCCAAGGTGCCATTTAGTGCGTATTTAGACGCTATTAATTCCGGCGACCCGGAGGAGCAACAAGGATTTCTTAATAGGCACGCTCATTTGGTTCGCGCACACATCACGGCATTATCGGGAAAGGAGTACATTTCGGCGTTTCAGCCCACTCCAGAGTTCGTCGTGATGTTCGTGCCTGCTGACCCATTTTTAGATGCGGCATTGTCAGCCGATTCAGAACTGTTAGAGTTCGCTTTTAGCCGAAATGTCATCATTGCCACCCCTACAACACTCATCGCACTACTGCGTACCGTCGCTATCACATGGCAGCAGCACTCGGTCAATGAGCGCGCGGCAACTGTGTTGCAGCTGGGGAAGGAACTTCATAGCCGACTCACGACTCTGGTAGGGCACCTTAACAAAGTCGGTCATTCGTTGGATAAAGCCAGCCAATCGTTTAATGCTGCGATGTCCTCAATGGAGTCTCGGGTTATGGTTACTGCCCGAAAGATGAGTGCGGAGGCGGGGCTGAAAAATCTACCGTCGCTTAGGCGAAGCGAAGAGTCTCCTGAAAATATTTTGTGACATTAACCTGTGTGAATGCCCCTTTTTGTTTCGAGTCGGTAACATGGGTGTTCGTGTCGAGAGTTTTGGAGAAGCACCACGCTGCGCCTAATGCCGCGCAATTCTTTGGTATTCCTCTATGGTTGTCCCTCATCATTTTGACTGGTGGACTGGCCGTAGGCTCTTTGCTGACCGTTGCTAGCGGGACCCTGGGGCTCGCTTTTGTTGTGTGTTTCGTGGTCACAGTTCTGTTTCTCTCGATTCTTACTCAGCCAAAGTCACTCTTTCTCTTAGTTGCCAGCATTCCTATCTTTTTCGCCATAGCCATCGTTCTTACCGGTTGGCTATTGGTACGCCAGGGACTGCCTAATCCCGATACACCGCTGTCGACAACACAGATCATTACTTCTGTTTACCCATTGCTTCAGCAATTCCCCGTCATCTTCGGCGCTACCGTTGGCGCTGGGCTTTTGGCAGTAATTCGACTTTTCTTACTGCGTCGGATCTCGCAACAATTGACGGATAAAACCACCCAGGAGTATCGCAAGGAAACCGAGTCAAACAGACGAAGTGCTGCCCAAGCGTCCCGAGCAAGACAGCAAACGCAACGCACCCGGGTACGCGACCACGCCACAGCCGAAACCGAAACTGTCACCGTGGAAGAATTGCTCAAACGTAATTCACAAAAACGATCAGAGAAAAAACGCGGCACAGCCGAGCGGCCAGTTTCACCGGCAGCTACCACCGTACAACCTGTGGTTCCGGACCAAAAGCCAGCCGCATCACAGCAGAAACCTGTTACCGCACATCATCCTCGCCGCGTCGCACGGGTTTCCGGTGAACGACCTACTACAACTTCCCAGCCAGGTACTGCGGCTCAGGTGCGCCGTGATCCAGCGACCCGCACGCAACCACCAACGCAACCGCGACAGCCGCAACAAGCACGCGGAGGACAACCGCAACGGCGTCGACAAGCAGCCTCCCCAGCTGCCGCCACGCCTAGCCCTCACAACGCGGCACAACAACGCGCCGAACAGCGGGCAGAGCACCGCCAACAACGTCTGCGTCGTGGCGAAGCCGCTACCCAACGTCGAAACGCACAAAGCGAGGGACGTCCTTCCCGCCGGGTTGCTGCGTCGCACCCTCCGGTCAACCGGCAGACCCCGGCAACCGAGCAACCGTCTCGGCAACGTAGTCAACAACGATCCCAGCAAAGCCAGCAGCGGGCACAACGCCCGCAGACGAATGCCGAAACCCAAGGAGGTCGCCGTCGGCTTCGCTCTGGAACGCAACCACGGCAGAATCCGGGTGTGCAGGCGCAGAATGTGCACCCGGATACCTCAGCGACTAATCCGGGGATCGGTGTAGTTGATAACGCACGAGGCCAGCACTCGCTGCGCAGCCAGTCTGAGACAAATATTCGCATTGTGAAGCAACCAGGGCAGCAACCCCGGCAATCGAACAACCGAACCCAGCAATCGACTGCTAATCACAGTTCCACCCCACGACGCAGGCGGCGGCGATCCTCGCTGAATGACGATTTGTACCGTTAAAGCCTAAATTTCGCTATTGACAATATTTAAGGTCCGAAGCAAAACAACCCCAAGAATCCCGCAGCAATCACGAAATTCTTGGGGGCTAGGTTCCACAAGTTTTAGGTTCGTGGTGGCCGTAGATCGCGTGGTAAAGCGAAGGTAATTTTTTCCGCCGCTGTCCTCACTTCTTCCACATCTGAGAATCCGCGATTTCTTAAAAATTCCAATACATCCTGTACCAAGATTTCAGGTACGGAAGCACCGGAACTTATGCCGATGGTGGATACTCCTTCTAGCCATTTTTCGTCAATTTCGTGCGCGAAATCAACAAGGTAACTCGCTTTAGCTCCTGCCTGAAGTGCCACCTCGACAAGCCGCTTAGAGTTGGAGGAATTCTGCGAGCCAACAACGATCACCAGATCGGCATTCTCGCTAATCGCCTTCACCGCCACCTGGCGGTTTTGGGTGGCATAACAAATGTCATCGCTCGGCGGGTTTTCTAATTGCGGATACTTCGCGTGCAATAGGTCCACGATCTCCATCGTTTCGTCTACTGACAGCGTGGTTTGAGATAACCAGACTAGTTTTTCTTCGTGCTGTAGAAATTCTGGAAGACTTTCCACCCCTTCGACCCCATCAACCAGATGAGTGACGTCGGGCGCTTCTCCTGCGGTGCCTTCAACTTCTTCGTGGCCTTCGTGTCCTACCAGCAAAATATGGTAGCCATCTCTAGCAAACCGCTTGGCTTCATTATGCACCTTGGTTACCAATGGACACGTTGCATCTAACGTATTGAGCTTGAGCCGTTTGGCTTCTGCATGCACAGCTGGGCTAACGCCGTGAGCAGAGAACACCAGGTGGGCACCTTCTGGCACTTCATCAGTTTCTTCAACAAAAATGGCACCACGTCGCGCTAAGCTATCGACCACGTGGCGGTTGTGAACAATCTCTTTGCGCACATACACTGGGGTGCCATACTTTTCTAACGCCCGTTCCACGGTTTCGACAGCTCGGTCTACACCAGCACAGTAGCCGCGGGGCGCAGCGAGGAGCACCTTTTTGTTGGTCTCTACAGGGGAAGTCATGGGTTCAAGCTTAAACTACTTTGTAGACAAGCCAAATACTTAAAGATCAGATGGGACATGGGTTTCTATGCAGACTTCCCCCGACGAAGCGTGGTGCGTGAGCGAACTCAACGCCAAAGTTAAGGGTTGGATTGAACGGCTAGGCCAAGTGTGGGTTGAGGGCCAAGTCACACAATTTAAAGTCAATCCCCGCTGGAAATTCGCCTATCTCACCCTCCGGGACACCGAAGTAGAAGCAAGCGTTCAAGTCACTTGCCCCCAAACATTACTTAGTAATCCAGCCACGCCAATCCGCGAGGGCGACCGGGTGGTCATGCTGGGCAAACCAGCTTTCTACGAGGGGCGTGGCGCGTTTTCGCTGTGGGTGACAGAAATACGGCCGGTGGGAATCGGAGCTATGTTGGCCAAGATTGAACAGTTGCGGCAGCAACTTGCTTCGGAAGGACTTTTCGACGCCGACCGTAAGCAACCTCTGCCGTTTCTACCGCACACAATCGGGTTGATTACCGGCCGAGGTTCCGCAGCAGAACGAGACGTGCTATCAGTTGCCGAATCCAGATGGCCGGAAGTCAAGTTTCGAGTAATTAACACCGCAGTTCAAGGTGCAAAGGCGGTGCCCGAGGTTATCGCCGCACTTGAAAAATTAGATGCCGATCCAGCGGTAGATGTAATTATCATCGCCCGTGGTGGCGGTTCCGTGGAGGATCTACTGCCGTTTTCGGAGGAAGCTCTCCAGCGGGCTGTGGCGCAGACACGCACACCGGTGGTTTCGGCTATTGGGCACGAACCCGATAATCCGATTCTGGATAACGTGGCAGATCTACGTGCCGCCACCCCAACCGACGCTGCCAAACGAGTCGTTCCGGATGTGGTGGCGGAACGAAATGTAATCGCAGAGCTTCGCTCACGCTGCCAGGTAGCATTACGCAGCTGGCTCCAACGCGAGCAACAACAACTGGCGGCAATCAGATCCCGCCCAGTGCTGGCAGACCCCCATACGACGCTTAGTGTGCGGCGGGAGGAAATTCTGCGCACTATCACCGCTATTCGACGTGAGGTTCGCCACCTCATTGCAACAGAAACCCACCATATTTCCGGGCTTCGTAGCCAAGTAGCAGCGCTTGGTCCAGCCGCCACCCTGGCACGAGGTTATGCGGTGGTTCAGGTAATCCCTCGGGATGGCCGCCCCCCGGAGGTAGTGACCACCATCGAACAATCACCACCTGGAAGCCAATTACGAATCCGCGTGGCCGATGGCTCCATCACTGCTGCTGCCATGCAAACCCACCCTGCGGATTAACCCGAATACTCTCCAACGTTTGAAGGAAAAACACGATCATGAGCACTGATGTTTTTGGACAAGGCACCGGAGAAAACGCCTTCTCCCCCATTTCAGAATTAAGCTACGAACAGGCCAGAGATGAATTAGCAGAGATTGTCCGTATCTTGGAACTAGGCCAGATGGGGTTAGACGAATCACTAAAATACTGGGAACGCGGCGAAGCGCTGGCCAAGCGCTGTGAAGAGTACCTGGCAGGAGCGTCGAAGCGCATTGATGATGCACTCGACTCAACCAATTGATTATTCGCGTACCCAGTTTCCGATGACGCCTGGGATTACTTTGGGTTGGTCGCCCAACAACGCTTTAAGGTTGGTGTCTCGTTCAACACTCGCAGTAATACCCCGTATCGGCTTTTTACGTTTACGCTGATTGTCATTATTAGTGTTTTGCCCACCGATCGGTGCACCTATCATCGGGGTACCAGTACGCCCGCCACTGTTGGTCGTTCCGGTGGTTGGCTTCACACCACCTGCCCCGGTGCCACCGCTGCCGGTTGCGTTTGGGGTTTTTGGTGCTGCACCAACCCCACTACCAGCACCGAAGCCATGGCCACCACTGCCACCGGTGCCGAATCCACGGCCACCAGCACCACCGGTTCCGCCTCGCATGCCAGACGAACCAACCCCACCGGCCATACCGTAACCACCGAGTCCGTTCATACCGGCACCCATACTGGTACCAGTGGTACTACGACCACCACTGGTAGCGGAGTGCCCGTGGCGGAACCCACCAGACGCAGGAACACTCCCACCACTGATACCACCAGACATACCTGGGGTGAGTCCACTAAACACCGGCGCATGTGCCGACACACCGGAACCACCCGGTCCTGCTCCAGTAGGAAGCCCGGTGACCGGTGGCATACCCGATACCGGTGCTGCCGGTGCACCCACCCCACCACCAGCAACAGGCAGTGTTGCAGTTGATGCTGCCTGCGTGCCCATACCCGCCGGACTCAGCGTATTCGTAGTCGGTGCAGATGGTGCACCAGTAGAATCCGACCCGATCGTGGCACTACCACCACCAACACCAGCACTGTTATCAATCATGAGGTTTCTAATTACCGGTACCGCTTGAGATAACGCACCACTATATACCCCATGAAATGCCGCCAGATACAACTTCTCTGCGGCTTCTTTCTCCGCAGGATTCGCAATAGCCTGCAACGCAGACAACGCTTGGGATGCTTGAGTGTGAAAATGCGGAGCAATCGTCGACAACACCCCCACCGACCTCGCCATCTCTGTGGCGTTCGCGGCGAAATACATAGCTTTCGCCGCAGTAGCCTTCATCCCAGCAGTCGCCCGCAACACCGCAACCCCCTGATTCTGCGCTGATAACTGGGACGCAATACCTTCTAACTGTGTCGCGATACTTGTTGCTTGCGTCGCCATCGACTGCCAATCTGTCGCGGCTTGAGCAGCCTGACCCGACTGCGTTGCACCCAACTGCGCCACCAATGTTTCCAACGACACCGACGGAACCGGCGCAGGTGGGAGGAATGGGAAATCCGCAAACGACGCCGCCGGTTTCGACGCGAACTCCGCAACATCCTGCTCAAACGTCCCACCCGAATCAGCGGTATCCAACCCACGCGATAACGCAAGATCATGGCCAGTAAACGCCACATGATTCAACCGCAGGTTCATCCCCAACCACTCCACCAAATCCCGGAAACTCGCCAACACATCCCGGGCACTACCCGCACCACCTTGAATCACCTGCGCATGATTAAGTCCTAATTCGTGCAACCCGGACAATGATGAAAACGCACCACTCAACGTGGCTCGAAGCGCAATACCGTAAGTTTCTTTGGCATTAAGTTGAGCATTTTTGATGCCGTTAAATGCACTTTCAAATGATGCTGAATTTATCAACATAGACATTGATTATCCTTTCAGAGCAAAGATTTTTTGCAACATATCTACTGCTTCCTGACAGGACATTTCGGGTGTTATCCCGTGGACCAAGTTTGATCCTGATGCCGTGAGACTTATCCGTCCTCGGTTCGTCGACACAGCTATAGTGCAATCCAACTCATCATCTTTGTCGGAAAGCCTATGCTGATACCAATGCTCCGGGAGTGCTACTAACGGTCGATCGACAATTAGATCCAATGACTCAATATGCTCATAAGTAACGACATCAGTTGAAATCGTAAAACCAAAATCACTTTTGGACACGTCTATCGGATTTACCGCGCAGACTGCAAAATCTTTGCGCGCCGTGTGGGAAACATCCCAAATAGTTAGTCCGAATTGCTCATATTGTTCTTTGGTTACTTCCCCGCAGGGATCAAAAACCGTTAAATTAGGATCGGTCGGGTCAAACGTTCCAGTACCAGCTTCCAACACCTCACCAAGCGTTTTCGGTTCAGCCACCTGCGATGACGCTGGTAGTTGTTGGGATTGCGGCTGGTTTTTAACAGCCAAGTACTGAGCCAAAGGCGTAGATAACCCGCAGCCAGAAAGCAGAAAGACACAACACACCACAACCGCAGACACGGTACAGCGTGCTGAACGAGCCGTTATCTGATCAGGCAGAGTCCTGGCACACATTGACATTTTCTCGACCATTTCCTCAAAACCGCCTTTCAACGCCACTGACAACCAGTGTAAAACCAAATAGACAACCTGCTCTATAGAGTTAGACTCACCCACCACCCCAACCGGTTCCATAAAAAACACCGCCACCCCCAAACAGGTAAACCCCCACCAATTCTTCAAGTCGGAGAATCCACCCACCACACCCCAAAAACCCAAGAAACAACCAAGCATTAATCCAAATCCCCGACTTCCAAAAACCAGCACAACAACCCCAACCCACACGCCACGCTGGTAGCGTCGACAAGCACCCACGCACTTATACAAGTCGGAGATTTACCCACAACCCGGCATCAACCCCAGGAACGAACCAACTGCCGCCCACAATCCCCGACTTCCAAGAAACCGGCACAACAACCCCACCCCACACGCCACGCTGGCGGCGTCGACAAGCACCCACACACTTCTACAAACCTGACTCCCGCCCCAGCTAAACCCCCGAATTCATGAAGTAAAAACGTTTTGGGCCCATGTGAAACTTGTTACGCCACAATAGAGCGTAAGCAATGGTGCAACGGGTAGCGGCAGTGGAAACGTTAAAGTTGTTTTTTGATTGGTTCAGAAGCAATCGTGCGACTGATCAGATCGTCGAATTGCTCTTTGGTAGCAGCACCGGTTACTAGCAGGCGCACATCGCCTAAATCAGCCACCCTTATGTCGCGCACATCGGCGTCCTCGGATGCATAGCGGGAGACCGCCACCCCATCAACGTCGTAAGTTTCCACTAGTTCCCGGAAATTATTATCAGCCCCGGTCACAGCTTTATCTGCCGGAACATCGGTTTGAGTTAATTGTACGTAGCCGTCTTTGCCAATCACCCACCCCACGATCGGTGCGGGTTGTCCATCAACCGCGCCACGACGCGCGGAGTTGGCTACCCACCCGGCTGGCACCTCCGGCAACCGCAGCGGGAAATTCATGGCGCGGGCTTCAAGATCGAAAAACGCCGCCGCGTCGACTTTGTTTATCTGAACGTTTTCCGCTGTATCCCGACCATAACTGCACATTCCGGTAAAAGCCACCGAGACGATCATTACCGCCAACACCGCCGCCAACGATAATGCGATGTCGCGTCCGCTTTGAAAGATCCTTGGTTTTTCTTCAGCCACGGCGACCAGTATCGCACGAATCGCGCTGCAACGGGGAGTCGCATGGCATTGTGTTGTGCCCATCTGAGTTTTTTGCGTCATGGTATAAAAACGGTTTGGGGTTGTATAGCAGTGGTACACCGCCTGGAGATCCTGGTGGCGAATCACACCGAATCCGGACACGGAATAATTACATTCGGATAAAAATACACAGCAAATAGTGGTATAAAACACCCCAGCTGCCCCAATTTGGGTGACTATTTCCCACACGGGCTGTGCCTAAAGTGGAAGAATGATAGACGGATTTTGGTTTCTTTTTCCAATTTCTGTGTTTTTACAATCTGCCCGCGTTTGCTATAAGGAGGCTTAACGCCCCATGTCTGACTTGCACTATGATGTTCCCGACCGCAACCTCGCCCTTGAACTTGTCCGCGTCACCGAAGCTGCCGCATTAGCGAGCGGCCGGTGGGTAGGCCGAGGACAGAAAAATGAAGGCGACGGCGCAGCTGTGGACGCCATGCGCAAACTCATCAACTCGGTTCACATGAACGGTGTCGTCGTTATTGGTGAAGGTGAAAAAGACGAAGCCCCGATGCTGTTCAATGGTGAACACGTAGGCACCGGTGACGGTGCGGAAGTAGACATCGCGGTTGACCCTATTGATGGAACATCACTCATGGCTGAAGGCCGCCCCAACGCTATTTCCGTTCTCGCGGCAGCCGAACGCGGCACTATGTTTGACCCCTCTGCTGTGTTTTATATGAATAAGATCGCCGTCGGTCCGGAGGCTGTTGGCTGTATCGACATCAATGCCCCCGTTGAACACAATATTCGGGCGGTTGCTAAGGCGAAAGGCATTTCACATTCCGACGTAACCGTGGTGGTGCTGGATCGGCCACGTCACGCGGAGTTGATTTCTGATATCCGCACGGCTGGCGCCAAAGTTCGGCTCATTCGTGACGGTGACGTGGCTGGCGCTGTAGCCACAGCCCAGGACAATAACTCGGTAGACATCATGATGGGTATTGGTGGCACCCCGGAGGGAATTATTACCGCTTGTGCCATGAAGTGCATGGGCGGTGAGATACAGGGTGTTTTGGCACCAAAAGACGAGGCAGAGGCAGAAAAAGCGCGGGCAGCTGGCCATGATCTCGGGCGGGTACTTTCGACCAACGATCTTGTAAGTTCCGATAACTGTTATTTCGTAGCCACTGGTGTGACCAATGGTGATATGTTGCGCGGTGTTTCCTATCGCAAGAACGGCGCCACCACCCGGTCGCTAGTGATGCGGTCAAAGTCCGGCACAGTTCGGTTCATTGAATCGGTGCACAAGCTGGCTAAATTACAGGAATACGCCGTGGTGGATTATTCCCCGAAGGGTTAATCGGTGTGTCATCCGAGTAGAAAATACTAAGCCCGCTCTTTTAAAAAGATAAAGAGCGGGCTTATGCCATAAAAGTGATTCAGCGCACGTGTGAAAGATTGTTACCCCCTTTGCCACATTGCGGCGAGTTTTTGGTACATACTAAGGGGTAGTGCTTTTCTGGCACCTTGTTTTGTACACCTCTTTCACACCTAAAGGTTGGACAACGTTTATGACTGAGTACCGCATTGAACACGACACCATGGGCGAAGTAAAAGTTCCGGTGAACGCGCTATGGCGTGCGCAAACCCAACGAGCTGTTGAAAACTTCCCGATTTCTGGCCGTGGTCTCGAAGCCGCTCAGATCCGTGCAATGGGTCTGCTCAAGGCTGCCTGTGCACAGGTAAACAAGGATCGTGGTTTGCTCCCCGCTGAGCAGGCTGATGCCATCATCGCCGCAGCTAAAGAGATTGCCGATGGTAAGCATAACGCCGAATTCCCCATTGATGTTTTCCAGACTGGCTCGGGCACTTCCTCCAATATGAACACCAACGAGGTTATCGCCTCTATCGCCAAGGCAAATGGTGTTGAGGTTCACCCGAATGACCATGTAAACATGGGACAGTCTTCAAACGATACTTTCCCAACCGCCACCCACGTTGCCGCCACCGAGGCCGCCATTAAGGATCTCATCCCCGGTTTGAAGGTGCTGCATGCATCTTTGGAAAAGAAGGCGCAAGAGTGGAAAGAAGTAGTAAAGTCCGGCCGCACCCACTTGATGGATGCTGTCCCGGTAACCCTTGGCCAAGAGTTTGGTGGCTATGCTCGCCAAATCGCCGCTGGCATTGAGCGCATTGAGGCATGCCTGCCTCGTCTTGGCGAGCTGCCTATCGGTGGTACTGCAGTGGGTACTGGCCTTAACACCCCTGCTGATTTCGGCGCCAAGGTCACCGCTGAATTGGTTAAGCTCACCGGTGTTGAGGAGCTGAAGGAATGTGTCAACCACTTCGAGGCTCAGGCTAACCGCGACGGCTTGGTGGAATTCTCCGGTGCTATGCGTACCGTAGCTGTTTCCTTGAATAAGATCGCCAACGACATCCGCTGGATGGGTTCCGGCCCGCTAACTGGTTTGGCGGAGATCCACTTGCCTGATCTACAGCCAGGTTCTTCCATCATGCCGGGTAAGGTCAACCCAGTTCTGTGCGAGACCGCCACCCAGGTCGCAGCCCAGGTTATCGGCAACGACGCCGCGGTTGCTTTCGCTGGTTCCCAGGGCCACTTTGAACTCAATGTTTTCATTCCAGTTATGGCTCGTAACGTGTTGGAGTCCGCAACACTTCTGGCCAACACCGCTCGGGTCTTTGCTGAAAAGCTTGTCGACGGCATCGAGCCTAACGTCGAACGGATGAAGACCTTGGCTGAGTCCTCCCCATCGATTGTTACCCCGCTGAATTCCGCAATCGGCTATGAAAACGCAGCAAAGGTTGCTAAGACCGCGCTGAAGGAAGGCAAGACCATCCGCCAGACGGTTATCGATATGGGCTTCGTTGATGGTGAAAAACTCACCGAAGAAGAGCTTGATAAGCGCCTTGACGTTTTGGCGATGGCCAATACTGACCGTGACTAATCTAGTCGTTTAACAAATGGAGGATGGTTTAACCATCCTCCATTTGTTTTTGGTAACACCACGAATATGTGTGGATTTCGTTATTGTTTTTCCGCAAGAAGTTTCGCCATATTAGCTTGAGAACGGTTGAGGTATTGCTCTAACGAGATGACCGCAGCTGATAAACTTCCGCGTTCGATCTGCTCCAACATTCGTTTATTATCGCGAATGAACGGCACATGGACTTTGTCTTCTTGGCCGGATGTCATGAACACTAATCGGGATTGAGCCAGAATGGTTCGCCCTAGTCTAGTCATGCGGCTATTGCCACCGGAACTGAAAATAGCCATGTGGAAGTGGTTATTGGCTATAGCCAACGCATTCCAATCCTGGTTGGCCATTGCTTGGTCAGCATCAAGGCAGGATTGCCGCATCGCGGCGATGCAACTCGCGGTGGCATCAGGGTCGGATCCGATGTGGCGCAGACAAGCAGCCTCGCACATGCGTCGAAAAGTGTAGAGGTCCTCCAAATCTGCAACAGTGAATGCTCGCACGAACACCCCTCGATTCGGGCGGTGAATCAGTAATCCTTCTTGTATAAGCAGTCGAAATGCCTCGCGGAGAGTATTACGGGAAACTCCATATTTTTCACTTGCCGCCATTTCCGATAATTGTTGATCAGGCCGATACACCCCTTCCAGGATCTCTTTACTGATGTGGCGATAAAGCTGGTCGGCTGCGGAACGGATTTTATGCGGAAAGTGATTCATGATCATTGTGTGCAAAGAATGGTGGGGCAATGCTGATATGGCTTTGGTTTTCCAGTGTACGCCACACCCCCGTTCGCCCCCTACACCAGCCCCCACCTTCATGTAAGCCCGATCACTTTATGGGAGTATTGTGCCAACCGCCACTTATGGTATAGATTTCCGTTGATCCCAAAAACCACAGATTGTTAAACAATCTTCGTCAAGGAAAGAGCTCCGTATGGCAGATACTTCCCCGCCGCCAACCACCAACCCATCTTTAGCGGAAGCAACCGCCAAAGCCTCCACCCGCAGCGCTCTCATCGGCGCGATCTTCCTCATGGCAACCAGCGCCATTGGCCCGGGTTTCCTCACTCAGACCGCGACTTTCACCAGCAAAATGGGTGCCGCGTTCGCCTTCGCGATCGTGGTATCCATCGTGCTTGATATTGCCATTCAAATGAATGTCTGGCGAGTGATCGGAATTTCTGGCATGCGAGCACAGCAGCTGGGCAACCGAGTAATTCCTGGTCTTGGGTATTTCCTTGCGGCCTTGATCGCGATCGGCGGCTTGGTCTTTAATATCGGAAACATCGCAGGTGGCGGTTTGGGGCTCAATGCGCTCATGGGCTTGGATGCCAAGATTGGCGGCGTTATCACCGCATTAATCGCCATCGCTATTTTCTTGTTTAAACAATTGGGTGCTGCCTTAGACAAGATCCTTGTCGTGCTTGGTATCGCAATGATGGCGCTTACTCTTTATGTTGCCGTAGTATCACAACCGCCAATAGGCGAGGCATTACGCAATTCGGTGCTACCAGACGATATTGATTGGGTGGTGATCACCACGCTGGTCGGAGGAACCGTTGGCGGCTATATCACTTACGCCGGTGCACACCGAATGCTAGATTCTGGCAAAACTGGAATCGAACACGTCAAGAGCGTCACTACTTCTTCAATCACCGGTATTTTACTAACCGGAATAATGCGGGTTGTTTTGTTCCTTGCGGTGTTGGGGGTGGTTGTTGGTGGAGTCATGCTCGACCCGGCTGGAAATCCAGCAGCCCAAGCATTCGAAGCCGCCGCTGGCGAAATAGGACTACGGCTGTTCGGCATTGTTCTATGGGCAGCAGCCCTAAGTTCCGTCATTGGCGCAAGTTACACCTCAGCGACCTTCCTGGTACCCAATACACCGGAGAAGAAACGCCTGCAATCCATCATCACCATCATCTTCATCGTTATCTCCTGCACCGCTTTCGTAGCAGTCGGCACTGCACCAGCGTTGCTCCTAGTCTTTGCGGGTGCATTTAACGGTTTGGTTCTACCAATAGGTTTCACCCTAATCGTCTATATTGCGGCGTTTCGCTCGACAGATCTTCTACACGGTTACCGCTATCCCCGCTGGCTTATTGTTGTGGGGGCAATCGCGGCTATCGTTGCATGGTGGTTGGCGTGGCAGTCCTTTGAAAAAGTATTCGCATTGCTTGGCAGCTGATCCGAAACCACACGCGTGCCTCTTTTTGCCGTAGTTTTTTTACACAGTAATAACGGCACCGTGTGACAAAGCACCGAATCCCATCATTCGCTCACCCTTAAAAAATTCAAGGAGCGTGCCCATGGCGCAGATTGACCTTAACGCCGATTTAGGAGAAAGCTTCGGCGCGTATACCATCGGAAACGACACCGAGGTGTTAAAGCTGATTACCAGCGCGAATATCGCTTGCGGTTTCCACGCCGGAGACCCCCAGGTGATGCTTGACACCACCGCTCAAGCTATCGCTGGCGGGGTTCGGATCGGAGCCCACCCGGGATACCGTGATTTAAGCGGCTTCGGGCGCCGCACCATGATATATTCGCCGCGAGAACTCACTGCCGAAATTATTTATCAGATTGGGGCGCTCCAAGCTGCGGCAACTGCAAGTGGTGGAACGGTTGAATACGTCAAGCCCCATGGGGCGCTCTATAACACCATCGCCAGTGATAAAACCCAAGCGATGGCCGTAATCGAAGCTATCGCAGCACTTGATCAGTCACTGTCGTTGATGGTGTTAGCCGCCAGTCCTATCGTGGATTGGGCGAGGTCGGCTGGTCTGAGCGTGATTGAAGAAGTATTCGCTGATCGCGCTTATAATCCCGACGGGTCCTTAGTTTCTCGTTCTCTTGCCGGCGCGGTGCATCATGACCCGGAGGTGGCTGCCGCGCAGGCGGTGGCGTTTGCCACAAGGCAACCGATTTCCACAATTGACGGCACCACGATCACGCTGCCAGCTGATTCCTTGTGTGTGCATGGGGATAACCCGCAGGCTTTGGCTTTGATTGATCGTATCCGCACCGAATTGACGGCGGAAGGTGTGAGCATTGGCTCTGGCAATTAGACCACTCGGCGACGCCGCCCTCATCGTTGATGTCACGGCCACCCCGATCGATGCGACTAAGATACTCGACACTGTCATGGAGCTTCATTCCGCCATTATGGAAGCAATCCGCAATGAGCAACTGGTAGGTATTGTTGATATCGTCCCAGCTGCCGAAACAATCGTGGTAACGGTAGACCCGGCCCAGTTAACGCCCACCCAGGCAGCGAAGGTGATTAAGGCTCTTCCGGTTTCGGCCTCTGCTTCAGCGTTGGACCCGATGGTAACCATTGAGATCCCGGTCAGGTATGACGGATTAGATCTGACTGACACAGCGCGTGCTTTAGATGTGACTACAAAGGAACTCATCGCTATCCATACGTCAACCCGGTGGATTGCTGCGTTCGGCGGTTTTGCACCGGGTTTTATGTACCTCACTGCGGCGAATTACCCGTTTCAGGTGCCTAGACGGTCCAGTCCGCGTACTGCCATTCCAGCTGGCTCAGTTGGGTTAGCAGGTAGTTATAGTGCGGTGTATCCGCAGCAATCACCGGGCGGGTGGCAGATTATTGGCACTACCCGCGAGATACTGTGGGATAGTTATCGTGAGCGCCCATCGCTTATTCAGCCAGGCGATGCGGTGCGATTTGTGGAGGAATCATGACTGACATGCATGATGGACAATCATCGGCGATATTGGCACCACCCCGGCACGATTCCCTACCGATTGCGCGGGTGGTACAGGCTGGCCCGTTGGCGTTGTTCCAAGATCGAGGTCGACCGGGATTCGCTGCGATGGGGGTCAGCGCTTCCGGTAGTTTCGACCGGTTGTCGGCGGCGCGGGCTAACCATGCTGTAGGTAATGCTGCTACCGCGCCGGTGATTGAATTACTTATGGGTGGTTTTGTGGTGGAATTCTTGGTGTCCACCAGTGTGATTATTACCGGCACCGATGCCCAGATCATAATCGAGTCCGTTGATGGCCGGGTTCAACGCAGCTATACAAATGTCATCATTGACGTGGTGGCTTCTGACCGGTTACAGGTACTTACACCTGACTATGGTTTGCGTGCTTATCTGGCGGTACGCGGCGGTTTCGATGTCGCGCAAGAATTGGGGTCGGCTGCCAGGGATCAACTCAGTGGTATCGGGCCTGCCCCAATTATGGCTGGTGATGTTTTGTGGTCGTCGCGGGGGTTTATCGAGGAGCTTCAGTGGTGGCCCAGGTTGCGGCAGATTCCGACGTTGTGGCGCAGGGTGCCGCAGGAGGAGTTACACGTTATTCTAGGACCGCGCCATGACTGGTTCAGTGCTGAGACGATCGACAGTTTCTTGAGCCAAGTTTTCACGGTCAGCGCCGATTCCAATCGGGTGGGGGTACGAATGATTCCCACTGCCCCGCTTGCGCGTTCCCGGGCTGGCGAATTGGCGAGTGAGGGCATGGTGCGGGGTGCGATTCAGGTTCCGCCTAATGGGCATCCTGTGGTTTTTGGCCCGGATCATCCAGTAACAGGTGGCTATCCGGTTATCGCGGTGTTAACGTCTCGGGCTTGTGACCGCTGCGCTCAGTTGGCACCGGGGCAAACTGTGCGGTTTAAATTATGATTTATTTTTTGGTGCGGCGTTTTCTAGGTTTTTGCTTGTCGACGCCACCCCGGCGCGCCTTGTTTGACGCGGTCTTAGTTGTGTCTTTGCCGGATTTTCCGGAGCGGGCCGAAGCAGTACGGGCTTTTTTGGCCAGTGCTTTTTCCCGCGCAGTTTTCTTCGGTTGTGCCTGGCGGGAGGAATTAGCGGTTCGGCCTTTGGCGATTCCGACGAAATCTTGAATTGCGTCGTTGTCTTTTTCTTTTCGCCATACCAATGCAATGGTGGTGGCGGTTACATGGGGGTCGGAAAGTTCACGATGCTCCACGAGATTTCCGCTTAAGTTTTTCAACAGTGGTCGTGGGGCGATCACTGCTCCAACCCCGGCGGCAACCACCTGGAGGTGGGTGCGAATCTCGGCTATGGTTTCGCCGGTGAGAATAGCGGTCGCTGGTAGCCGGTAGTGAATGATTTCGTCGGTGATATCAGATTCGGTGAGGGTTTCCAACAGGGTGAGGGTGTGGTCTTTGTTAACAGCCACGCCCAGTTGTTCGTCGTAAAGCGTTACCACGTACATGCTGTCGTCGACGCGAGCGTCGGGTAGTCGTACTAGTCCCAGGTCGGCGGTACCGGCGATGACCGACGCGAGCGGATCGTCGCTGCTTGTCGGGGTTAATCCGCCGTGGCGGGTGCGTTCGGTGAAGCGACCGCACCACTTGTCGGGTTCGGTGCCGGTTACGAAGCTTAAGCTCAACATGGAAGTTAATGCTACCGTTGTTTGTGTGAATGAAGAATCTGTACGCAAGCCATCCGGCACCGCAATGAAGCCCCAAACTGCGGCAAAGAAGCTGGGGATATTTTTGCCAGCCACGCCAGAGGAGTTCCAAGCTAACGCGTTGACCCACGAGGAATTTGTGGCATTGCAGAAGAATCCACCGGAGTGGTTGGTTCAGTTGCGCCGTACTGGGCCGCATCCGCGCCCGGTGGTTGCCCAAAAACTTGGTATCACAATTGCCGCACTCAAGCGCAATGGTATGGATAAGGCACTGACCACCGCTGAGATCAA
This sequence comes from Corynebacterium mustelae, assembly GCF_001020985.1. Classification (NCBI taxonomy): domain Bacteria; kingdom Bacillati; phylum Actinomycetota; class Actinomycetes; order Mycobacteriales; family Corynebacteriaceae; genus Corynebacterium; species Corynebacterium mustelae. The sequence continues at coordinate 1,165,285 of NZ_CP011542.1, read as the reverse complement.
GGAACTACTGGAAAACCAACCCGATTGGTTGCGTGCCGCCCGCACCGCGTTGGCCGAAAGTCGGACCGGGGATTCGGATGAGACAGTGGAAGAGTAACGCCTGGTTGTACCAGTAATGTGAGCACTTGCCCACCACAAAGGGCGCAACTGACTGTAATAGATATCTAGTAGGTCGCACGGCTATTTTTAACGCCGTGCGCTTTTTAGTTTCTAAAAGGTTCGAATATCGACGGCGTGGTTCGACAATGCGGCATTGAGTCGCCGTACTAATTCCGGTGCGGTGGGTAACCGATGTCGGGTGGAGCCGATGAGTATTTCGGGCACTTCAGTCCAACCGTGGAGCGCGTTTCCGACGATCACCGGGTAGTGGATAAGCTCTTGTGGGCTAAGGCAAGCCTCGGTTGTGGGGAGTAAGTTCTGTGTCAGCTTCCACGTGACCGATTCTAAAACGCCGGTTTCGGCTGCACAGATGGTGCCATCGACGATAACCGCTAACGCCCCAAAGGCCGTTTCGATCGCAGCACCCGCCGGGTTGACTAATAAGGCGTCGTCACAACCGTTTCTGCGAGCGGTAGCATTCAACGCTGTTAGTTCGTCTAAATCCCACCCTTTGATCCGGGGTTTGAGCCGTGGGTCTGGGGTTTCGGGCACCCATAGTGCGGTGTGGCTGCGCTGATTGGGGGCCGTGCGGAGTAGAAACCGAATGTCGTCGGTTTCTGGATAGTATTCCAATCTGGGAAACCACTGCCCTGCTACCGGCATGATGGTTGCAAGCGCTGCGAGGAGCGATACAGTAAAACTTTCGACGTCGCCGGTGTTCAGCAGATAACGAGTAGCAGGAAATTCCGCGTAGATGCTGCGACCGAATCGGTGGCAGTGGCTTTCCACGCTACGGATTCGCCCATCATCCACCAGGAAAGAATCAATGATCCGGGGAGTTACGGCTGGTGGATTCTTAGCTGGAACAAACTGCTCGCTACCTGGGTCTAGATTGAAACTCATTGTGGGAATTCCTGACCGACCAATTTCAATAACGGTGCGGCTTTGGTGATGGTCTCCTGGTATTCTTCTTCCGGGTCGCTTAAAGCCAAAATGGCTCCGCCCACCCCGTATTCCAGCAGGCCATCGCGGATCACGATGGTTCGAATGACCATGGAGAAATCCATGGCACCGTTCAAGCTGAAATAGCCAACCGCGCCGGAATAGATTCCGCGCGGCCCGCCTTCTAATTCCTCAATGATGTCCATCGACCGGTACTTCGGCGCGCCAGTCATGGAGCCGCCGGGGAAGGTGGCGAAAAATACGTCCGCCAGGGTGTTTTCCGGGGCCAATTCGGCGGTGACGGTGCTGACCAATTGATGCACGGTGGCAAAGGATTCCACGACAAACGGTGCTGGGACCATGACCGTTCCAGGCCGTGCGATCCGGGCTAAATCGTTGCGCACCAGATCGACGATCATGAGGTTTTCCGACCGGTCTTTGGGGTTGGTCGCAAGGTCTGCCTTTAGCTGGTTATCGACCACAGGATTTTCGCTGCGTTTCCGGGTTCCCTTGATAGGGCGGGATTCGATAACCCGCTCGGGCGTGACTTTAATAAACCGTTCCGGCGAGCTGGAAAGAATAATCTGGTCGCCGAAATTGAGGAATGCACCGAAAGGGGCGGGGTTAAGGTCCCGGAATTTAAGGTACGTTCCCAGTGGATCACACGAAACAACATTGGCAGTGAGCTGGTTTGTTAAACAAATCTCGTAGCTGTCCCCGGCGCGGATGTACTCCTGGCAGGCGGCTATCTTGGCTAGGTACTCCTGTTTGTTATGCCGGGCGTAAAGCGGTCCGATCGTGATCGGATCGGCCGGGATGGGAACCGGTTGCAGCGTGCGAAGCTGGTCACATATTGCCTGCGCCCACTCATATTGTGCGGCGTTGGCTGCGGTATCGCGTGCTGGCTGCGACATGGTTCCGTCTTCCTGCCCGCTTTCGGTTTCCAGTAAAAACAGGATGTGGGTTTTATTACGGCGATGATCGACCGCGATGACCCGATCGGTGAAGATAAACGACGTGGTGGGATAGTGCTGCACTGCTGAGGCGGAATGACCGCAGATATTTTTGACTTCATAGGAGACGAATCCGACCCAGCCGAGGGTGAAATCAAGGTCGAGATGGTCGACGTCGCGGGTGCAGGCGCTAAACAGTTCCTTCTCGGCGACATACAACGCCCCACTATCACTACCGTCGATGTGTTCGCCGCCAGAATGCGGGCCGGAATTATCGCCGAAGTAGCTTACTTTGCCATCGGGGTGGTTGTTATCGCCAGCATCGAACCAAAAGGTAGCCGTCTTTTCGCGGTATAGGTGGTGAAAGGCCGCAGCGGCATCGACCGCAAAATCGAGGGTTCGGGCTTCGACTTTCCACTGGCACGATTCGCTTGATCCGGGTTTGTCGTCAGTTGGGTCTTCAGCTAGTTCGCCGCCAGCACCAGCAGCATTGGTGACGAAATCTTTGCCTGTATGCTTAGCTGCGAGCCGCAGGAAGTTTTCCAGTAGCCTATGCCCGTCGAAACCGCCGATGGATTCGGGGTGGAATTGTACGCCCCACTGAGGCTTGCTCGCATGGGCGATCGCCATGGTGATGCCGTCGGTAGAACGTGCGGTGATTGTAATGTCGTTCGCGATGGGATCGGCAATAAGCGAGTGGTACCGGACGACGGTCACCGGGTTTTCTATCCCTGCGAATAATCCGGTGCCGTCGTGTTCTACCAGCGAGGTTCGCCCGTGCACGGGTTCCGGTGCCCGGGTGGTGCCGCCGCCCCAGGCGTAATTGATGGCTTGGTGTCCCAGGCAAACGCCCAAAATGGGAACGGTGGTTTCCCGGATAACGTCAAGGGTTTTTCCGATGTCACTGGGGTTATCGACCCGACCGGGCCCCGGTGACAGCACGATGGCATCGAACTTTTCGACGTCCGCAATGTCGTAGTCCGCATCGTAGCTTAAGACAACAGGGCGGGCGCCGATGATGTCTTCAATGTAGGAGACCAGGTTGTAGGTAAATGAATCACGATGATCGATAACGAGGACACGCACCTTTTAGAGGTTAATCCAGGTTCCACCACCCGCGCCATGTGACCGGTTACACGCAGGACGACACAATGCCCTAATTTCACAGGGTGCAATTTTGCACTTAGTGAAATTTCAGAACTATACTCACGTTAATGACGCAACAACAAAAATCTCATCGCGAAACCAAACGCGCCAAAACCTATGCCATTCTTGAAGAAATCTCCACCCGGCTGATCTTAGAAAAAGGCATGTCGCATGTGACCATCGACGAAATTGCCGCCGAAGCCGGAATTTCCAAACGCACGTTTTTCAATTACTTCCCCACCAAAGAAGATGCAATCTTAGGGCCAGCCCCCACCCCGCTGACCAAAGAACATAATGAACAATTCATTGCAGTCGATCACTCCAATCTGACCAAGGCAGCGTTAGAAGTACTGCTAGATATGATCTTTGATCCGGTGCGGCACACATTCAATTCCGTCACTTACACCAGGCGGCATCGCATCTTAGAAGCGGAACCAGAACTCCTCCGACAGCACTTCGCGCGGTTTCACCAAGCTCAAGAACAGGTCGAGCGGCTCATCGAGGAGTATTTGGCCACCCACCCCAACCGGCAACGCACCAAAGCCACCCCCGCAGCGGAAGCGTTGATCGTCACCGGCATTGCGGTATCAGCAATTCGCTCGGCGTACATGCTGACTAAAGCTACGGATCCGATAGAGCCACACGCCTTTAAAGCCGTAGCACGTGATGTATTAGCCGATTCCACCACAATTCTTCAATCGAAAGCATAACAATCATGACACTTATAAAACAGAAATCTGCAAAACATAAACCCGAAGTAGGTAGGCATACCACTTCTATGACGCCCGAGGAGCAAAAACGCGCCTGGTGGGTACTAGGTGCGCTCATGGTGAGCATGTTATTAGCAAGCCTCGACCAGATGATCTTCTCCACCGCGCTGCCGACCATCGTCGGCGAACTCGGCGGGGTCGACCACATGATGTGGGTTATCACCGCCTATCTTTTAGCCGAAACCATCATGCTGCCGATCTATGGAAAATTAGGCGACATACTAGGCCGGAAGAATCTTTTCATCGCAGCTTTGGGGATTTTCTTGCTAGGTTCGGTTATCGGCGGCATGGCTGATTCCATGACGCTTTTGATTACCGGCCGCGCGGTCCAAGGCATTGGCGCAGGCGGCATGATGATTTTATCCCAGGCGATTATCGCCGACATCATTCCGGCACGGGACCGCGGCCGCTATATGGGTGTGATGGGCGGCGTATTCGGGCTCTCCTCCGTCCTCGGGCCGCTACTCGGCGGCTGGTTTACCGAAGGCGTCGGCTGGCGCTGGGCATTTTGGATGAATCTGCCGTTAGGTATCATCGCGATCGCCGTGGCCGCTGTCGTCATTCGGATTCCCCGCCCTGCGAAAGCGGCAGTTAATTGGGATTACCTCGGTACGTTCTTCATGATTATCCCCACCGTTTCGTTGATTCTGGTTAGCACCTGGGGCGGCTCGCAATATGCGTGGACCGATCCGGTGATTCTTGGGCTTATCGCCAGCACAGTTATTGCCGGCACCGTCCTCGTGATCGTGGAACGACGCGCCGCCGATCCGCTGATTCCGCTGGATTTCTTCGCCAACCGGAATTTCGCGCTGACCACCGGCGCCGGCTTGGTATTGGGAATCGCTATGTTCGGCGTTTTAGGGTACTTACCCACCTACATCCAAATGGTGGAGGGGATCTCCGCCACCAATGCTGGATTCATGATGATCCCCATGATGGTTGGCATGTTAGGGTTTTCCATCTGGTCGGGAAATCGCATCACCGCCACCGGCCGCTACCGCCACTTCCCTATCATCGGCATGTCGATCACCATCGGCGCGCTGATGCTATTGCACGGATTAACGGTGGATACGCCGTTATGGCAGATCGGGCTGTATTTGTTTATTTTGGGTGCCGGGTTGGGCCTATGCATGCAGGTGCTGGTTCTGATTGTGCAAAACTCGTTGCCGCTAGAGGTAGTTGGTTCAGCCACAGCGGTCAATAATTTCTTCCGCCAAATCGGTGCCTCACTGGGTGCCGCCTTGGTTGGTGGTGTGTTCGTGGGCAATCTCTCCACCCTGTTAGAACAGCGGCTGCCTGCGGCGGTGGCGTCGTTAAGCGAAGCAGAGCGCACAGCGATCGGTGCCGGTTCCTTCGACGCGAACCACATGACCCCAGCGTTGGTGCAAAATCTCCCCACCCCGCTTCACGATGCTTTCGTCGGCGCCTATAACGACGCCTTGACCCCGGTGTTTTTGCTGCTGATCCCACTGGTGGCGCTAAGCCTGATTTTGGTTAGTTTTGTCACCCATACCCCACTGCGCACCACAGCGCGGTTAAGCGGCGATCATACGACCGACTAGAAAACCCAAAAATCCACCCTCATGTCTTTTGCGCTAACTGCTGGTATGAGGGTGGATTTTATTTACATTAAGAAAGCTTCCAGTCCTCTAAACCGTCGTAAAGCGGGAATTGCTCCGCCAATGCGGTTACCCGATCACGTAGCGTTGCCACATCAGTCTTACCGGTGAGCGCCTCAGCAATGATATCGGCAACCTGGCTGAACGCTTCCGCGTCGAAACCGCGGGTAGCCAACGCTGGGGTTCCGATACGCAGGCCCGAGGTGACCATTGGCGGACGAGGATCAAACGGAACCGAATTGCGGTTAACGGTGATACCTACCTCGTGCATGAGGTCTTCTGCCTGCTGCCCATCCAGCTTGGAGTTGCGCAGATCCACCAAAACCAAGTGCACATCGGTGCCGCCGGTCAACACATCGACGCCCGCTGCGGCGCAATCAGCCGCAGTCAACCGCTCGGCGATAATCTTCGCACCTTCAATGGTGCGCGCCTGGCGCTCCTTGAATTCTTCAGTGCCCGCAATCTTCATGGCCACGGCTTTAGCCGCAACCGCGTGCATCAGCGGACCACCCTGCTGACCTGGGAAGACCGCCGAGTTGAGTGGCTTAGCATACTCCTGCTTCGCCAAAATCATGCCGGAACGCGGACCACCCAAGGTCTTGTGAACCGTGGTGGAGACAACATCAGCATATGGCACTGGGCTTGGGTGCAGACCAGCTGCCACCAGACCAGCGAAGTGAGCCATATCGACCCACAACTTCGCACCCACCTCATCGGCGATGGCGCGAAACGCCTCGAAATCCTGGTGGCGTGGGTAGGCTGACCAACCGGCGATCAGCACCTGCGGGCGTTGCGCCAAGGCCTGTTCGCGCACCTTATCCATATCCACCCGGAATGTAGTGGGATCAACCTCGTAAGCTGCAACTTCATACAATTTCCCGGAGAAATTCAAGTGCATGCCGTGAGTGAGGTGACCACCATGTGCAAGCGACAATCCCATGATTTTATCGCCTGGGTTAGCCAGTGCCATGAGAACCGCAGCGTTTGCCTGCGCACCAGCATGCGGCTGAACGTTAGCAAATTCCGCGCCGAAAAGTTCTTTTGCCCGGTTACGTGCCAAATCTTCTACAACGTCGGCGTGCTCGCAGCCACCGTAGTAGCGGCGTCCGGGGTAGCCTTCGGCGTATTTATTGGTGAAAACCGATCCCTGTGCCTGCAACACAGCACGAGGCACGAAGTTTTCCGAAGCGATCATTTCCAAAGTATTGCGCTGGCGGGAAAGCTCGCCCGCGATTGCACCTGCGACTTCTGGATCAAGCTGCGCAAGTGGCTGATACCTGATGTCATTCGTCATTCTTTATGGCCCGCAAACCTTTCATCACTGTTGAGCCCCTGGTCCACCACCAGAGTTGTACCCAACAGGTAGTCTAACCCACAAGATGATTTTTACAGTATCGCCGCTAAAACAATCCCACATTCAATACGGGTTAATGCTGCGGCGTTGCACCGTTAGCTTTTCGACGCCCGCCGCAACCTATCAGCAAATATACAGCTGCCGTATGCCCCACTGAACTTTGGTCAAGGTAGGTGTTCTTGGCACAATGGTGAACATGGCCCGCCCCAATGACTCCAGCCCCTACCTGGATTTCGACCGCTCCGCCTGGCGAGAACTCCGTAAGTCCTTTCCCCAGGTGCTCACCGAAGAAGACTTGGAAAAACTCCGGGGCATTGGCGAAAACATTGACCTTGAAGAGGTCGCAGAAGTATATTTGCCACTCAGCCGTCTGATCCATCTTCAGGTTCAGGCGCGCCAGGAACTAACCGCCGCCACCGAAACATTCTTAGGCGAACGCGCCCAACATGTCCCCTTTGTCATTGGGGTCGCGGGTTCCGTAGCCGTTGGCAAATCCACCACCGCACGCCTATTGCAGGTACTACTACAGCGGTGGCCCAGCCATCCGCATGTTGATCTGATTACTACCGACGGATTCCTCTACCCGGCAGCGGAATTACATCGCCGAGGAATCATGAAGCGCAAAGGGTATCCAGAAAGCTACGATCAGCGGGCGCTGCTTCGGTTTGTCACCGACGTGAAATCTGGCAAACCGGATGTGAAAGCACCGGTGTATTCCCACACCCTTTATGATCGGGTGCCGGGGGAATTTATCACCGTCAACCGGCCCGACATCCTCATCGTCGAAGGCCTCAATGTCTTACAAACCGGCCCTACCCTGGTGGTTTCCGATTTATTCGATTTCTCCGTTTATGTCGACGCAAAAACCGACGATATTGAACGATGGTATATTGAACGCTTCCTACAACTGCGCTCCACCGTGTTCCGCGCTCCTGACGCGCACTTTTCCCACTACGCGGAATTGCCAGATAGCGCAGCAATCCGTGAGGCTCGCGATATCTGGCAAACGATTAATCTTCCAAACCTGGTGGAAAATATTTTACCCACCCGAGTACGTGCATCACTTGTGCTAACAAAGCGCGGTGATCACAGTATCCACCGGGTGAGGATGCGAAAAATTTAATCCGCGTGTGGCTTCTCCGGTTTGTTAAACGCATCGCTGGAAAGCGATAGCGCAGCACCGATGGCACGCTGTGCATCGGAGTATTCTTCATAGGAGATCTCTGAGATTGAACAGGGCAAAGTTGCTGCATCCGTTCCTGCCGCAATGGCATCTGCGTGCCGGTCCTTGCATGCCTGTGCCTGTTCCGCAGTAGTCGGACCATAGCGGAATGCGTCACGCTGGCGGTCTGTTAACCCCGGAACAAACTTCGACAAGATACGAAACACCGTATGGTAGGAAAATACTCCCTGCTCTCGGTCGAAATCTGTCAGTAGATTACCAAGCACAGCCGAGCTTCCAAGTTGCGAGGAACCAGTGGCAGTTGCCTCGGAGGCTGGCTGCTCTGCAGCTTTAGCGGTCGGTACGCCTTGAATGAGCGTGACACTCAGTGCCAAAGTCACTATTGTTTTTGCGAGTTTCATCGTGGTTTTCCTTAGAAATTTTGGTCGCTGGAAAATATGTATGTGTATCAAGAAAAATCCGCCCACCTTCAGCGGAAAGTTCTTATGTTTTTTAATACGACACCTGCGTCCACACCAACTCGCACTACCCCCTACCCCACGGCTAGCGTCGGGTAGCCCACTCAACAATTGGCGCTAACTGCGCGAAATCCATGGTTCTGGTGTCAACGTTGTAGCTATCGACGATATTTTGTTCGCCCTGGTTGCGCTTTGGCTTAAACCGAAGTGCAGTCACAATCGAGGTCATAATCGCTTTATGCTTCGCCTGCATAGTTGAGTAAATGAGATCCCCACTGAGATAAAAACGGGCGCATTCTGCGGGAACCAGTTCTAGCAGTTGATCTTTCTCTTCAGCCACGTCGATGGGAGTCATCCCCACCGCCACCGCTGCCAGTGGACGTGGCGCCGATGCACGTGCATGCAATTCCGAGACGCAAGTTGCCGCTGGTATTTTTGGTCCGTGCACGTAGCTTAGAACCACAACTGGTTCACCGTCGTCAGGTACTGGGATAGAAAGATCATACGCCTCTGTGCCTAGCAATTCCGCTAGGCGTTCGGCATAGTGGCGGGTGGAAGAGTATGCCGACTTATATCTGATGTACACAGTGGCCATTTATCAGTTAGCCTTCCATAAACAAATACGCATCACTTACCAAAACGTCTTGATCGCTTTGAATATTCCCGCAAGGCACGCAGGAAGTCGAGGCGTCGAAAAGCAGGCCAGTACGTGTCGGTAAACCAAATCTCTGAATAAGCCGCCTGCCACAATAAAAAGCCTGATAACCGCTGTTCACCGGAGGTACGGATAACCAAATCCGGATCGGGTTGGCCGGAAGTATATAAATGTGAGGAGATGGACTCGACACTGATTTTGTCCACCATCTCCTCAGCACTCGTACCGCTGGCTGCCTCGGTGGCGATCAATTCCCGCACCGCGTCGACAATCTCCTGTCGTCCCCCATATCCAACCGCAACATTCACCGCCACCCCAGTGTTATTCGCGGTTAATTCCGCCGAGGCGACCAGGCGGTGCGCGATGTGTTCCGGTAGCAGATCTAAATGCCCCACCAAGCGCACCCGACAATTACTTTCTGGGGAGGAAATCTCGTCAACAACATCGCAAATGATGTCAAGAAGAAGTTGTAATTCGTCGTGTTCCCGGCCAAGATTTTCTGTGGATAGCAAGTAAATTGTCACCAGTTCCACATCGGTGTCTGCACACCAAGAAACCATTTCACCAATCTTCTTCGCCCCCACCCGGTGTCCATGACTTACGTCAATAAAACCAGCTTCCCTGGCCCACCTGCGATTGCCGTCGCACATTATCGCCACGTGATTTGGTTGTTTTGCCCCGGAAATTTCCCGCAATAATCGGCGTTCATAAAGGGGGTAGAGCAATGTTGGTATCACGACATTCGGTTTCTTCACGAACCGCACTCTCCTCTACCTAATAACCAAAACTTTTTGCCATCCTAAGCGGCTAGAACCAGCTCTTTTTCCGCTGATCCAAGACACCAGCCTCCGCCATTGCTGCGTCAAGTTTTTCCTGATCGAATGGGTCTATTCCATGAGCCTCGGCAAACATGCGCCGCCGGTTCATGCGGCTATAACGGCGGTGAAACGCCCATCCGATAAACAACACCGCCACCACAAGGGCGATCAAGACGAACCAACCTACCGGAGAGGCCTTGCCAAATTCACTACCCACCGGACCAGGTCCCTGCTGAGCCAGAAAAACTACCGTTTGTACAGCCGATGCCTTAAGTGCCAGTGATGGAACAATCACCATGACCTCCATAAATTGATTCACTCGAGAGCACTATTTCGCGCTCTCACCCGTTATCAGTGTAGTCCGCAGCCCATGCCGACAGCTAACTTCAGTAGCTAACACCGCGAGAAAAATCGCCGCACACACTACCCATAATATTTGTCGGAAAACCAACCCAAACCGCTACACCTTTAGAAGCACAGAATCTGAACTTAGGAACCGATTATTCCAATCCAGCCAGCAGGCTATCCTCAGGCAACGAAGTACGCACTCTGGTTTTAGCTAATTCAAATTCTTCCGTGGGCCACAACCGCTGCTGAACCTCAATCGGTGTACCGAAGAACGTACCGGCCGGATCAATCTGGGTTGCGTGCGCCCGCAAAGCATCATCGCGTTGCGGGAAGTATTCGGAACATTCCACCTGTGTGGTCACCCGCAGCATGATGTCGCCTTTATGTGCTTTCCATCGATCCAAGATCTCTGTGTAAGGGCTGGGCTTTCCTTCGTCGATAAGCAAATTGTGGAAAAGCCCCAACCGCTGCCGGATAAACCCATGCGAATAATACAGTTTCTTAGGCTCCCAGGCGGCACCCAGCTCCGGGTGGTAGTCGGGATTCCCCGCGTCCTCCCAAGCACGCATTGAGACTTCATGGACTTTAAGATGATCAGGATGTGGATAACCACCATTTTCGTCGTAAGTGATAATGACATGCGGCTGAAACTCGCGAATGGTTTCCACCACTTTCGCGGTCACCTCGTCAGTATCCGCCAATGCGAAACTACCCTCCGGCAGCGGCGGTAGTGGATCCCCCTCCGGTAGACCAGAATCGACGTAACCCAACCACTTGTGCTCCACCCCAAGGGCTGCAACAGCGTTTGCCATTTCCTGCTCGCGCACGGCTTTGATGTTTTCTAAAACACCCGGTTTATCCATCGCTGGATTGAGAATGTCGCCTCGTTCCCCACCAGTACACGTAAGCACCATGACGCGATGCCCCTCAGCAACATAGCGCGCCATAGTGGCTGCGCCTTTGCTCGATTCATCGTCGGGGTGGGCGTGAATAGCAAGAATACGCAAACCGGTCACGGATCTCGTTCCTTCTTTCTGGTGAAAATATGCAACTGCCCGCCCAGATGTATTTGTTTGGCGGCAGTCTCCGCGTAAAAACTTCTCTTAACTGTACTGTCTTAACAACCTCAGATAGTAACTGAGAATTATTAGGTAAGATAAGCATGGTTAATTGCCCATAACGACAGCCACTTCGGCTTTAAGTTTGTACCCGGTATGTCATGCTTAAGGCCCAGTACAAGGAGTTTTGACCCGCACTATGTCCAATCGTTCGAGGTATCACGCAACACCGCATCAGTCGGGCACTGGCTGGACTGGCAAGCTCGTGGCTATTTTCACACTCGTTTTAGTTACCTCATTTGGGGTCGCTTTTGCCAAATACCTGCGTACGGTTGAAAACCAGTCGACCAATATCTCCTTTGCCAGTTCCGAGCGTATCGACGACTCCACATTGCGGGTGTGGGCTGACATCAGTCGCAAAGACGTCTCCGTGCCTGCGTATTGCATCGTCACAGCACTCAATTACGACATGGCAGAGGTCGGACGCCGAGAGGTCTACATTCCACCGGGCGGACCGACGCAGCAACGCATTGAAACCGATATTGCTACCCGGGAATTGGCTGTCGCCGGTGGCGCTTATGGGTGCAGTGAGGATATTCCGTTCTATTTGGACACCAGCGGCTAAACACCACCATTGGTGGGTGTGGTAAGATTCCACGTCAATACACAAATTTTATGACCCCTGCATGACAACAACGGTTGTTTTCCTGTCAGGGGTTTCACAATGACTATCAAAGAAGTGAAGAAAAGGCACGAAACTTATCATGGCTGAAAACCAAAAGCAGTACATCACCCCAGAAACCAAAGCAAAGCTGGAAGAAGAGCTTAACGCCCTGATCGCACACCGCCCGGTCGTCGCAGCAGAAATCAACGAGCGCCGCGAAGAAGGCGACCTTAAGGAAAACGCCGGCTACGATGCCGCCCGCGAGATGCAGGATCAGGAAGAAGCCCGCATTAAGCAAATTTCTGAGATTCTTGCTAATTCCACCACTGAACGCGCTGGCATCGTGGAAGGTGTAGCTCATGTTGGTTCGGTGGTGCATGTGTACTACAACGGTGATGAGTCCGATAAAGAAACCTTCCTCATCGGTACCCGCGCCGCAGCATCCGATAACAAGGATCTGGAAACCTATTCTGAGCAGTCGCCACTCGGTGCCGCCATTTTGGGCGCAAGTGAAGGCGAAACTCGGGAATACACCGCCCCAAGCGGCAAGGTGATTACCGTGACGATCGTCTCTGCGGAGCCTTATGATTCCCTCAAGGCCGCAACCTTGCGCAATAACTAACCGTATTTAAATCTTCTAAGGATTTTTACTCCGGTGACTACTTCAGTTAGTGGGTCATCGCTTCGGCGACATGTAGCTGGCGCGATGACCCTTTTCCTTTCCGCAACCCTAGTAGCAAGCTGTACCCCACCCAGCCATCAAGATTCCACCAAGAAGGTGGATACCGCTACCGAATCACCCATGAAGCCCGATTCCTACCTTAAGAATTTGGCTAAGGCCGCGATAGCCACCACCCCACCGATGAAAAACGAACCAGGGGTGATCGACTGCATAGGACCTGCGCAGGTCAAACCAACAGCATTGCATATCACATGCCTTGACGACGCCGACTTTGTTACCCATTTGGTCTGGGAGAAGTGGGATAAAAAAGAAGCAGCGGCCTCCGGCCTTCGGGTTAGCCAGACGACGAAAAAGAAAAAGAAAGTCACGACATACAGTGCTGTGAAGATTACCCTTGCGGATCCTACAGAAACCCCAAGCGGCGTTGTCTTCACCACGATAGAAGTCGATGACGAACCTATAACTGGCGTACCGGATCTGGCCGCACCAAAGTCATAGTCCGATCGAACACGTTTTTTGATAACAAAACTGGCCCGCCACCTGTGTAAATACACAACGGTGGCGGGCCAGTTTAAAAATGCGGCGATAATCGATAATCACCGCAAAAATGTTATGCCTTAGCGCTGCTGGAAGTAGCTGAGCAGGCGGAGAATCTCGGTGTAGAGCCACACGAGGGTGACAGCCAAACCAAGAGCAACACCCCAGGAGTACTTCGCAGGAGCACCCTCGCGGATGAGACGGTCTGCAATGTCAAAGTCCTGCAGGAAGCTCAATGCAGCCAAGACGATGCAAACAAGGGAGAAGATGATTGCGATTGGGCCGCCGTCACGCAGTGGCGCGCCGAAGCCGAGGAAGTACAGCAACATATTGCCCAGTGCCAGAACCAGCACACCAATAATGGCACCGGTCAGGATACGAGTAAAGCGTGGGGTCACCCGGATTGCGCCCGACTTGTACACGAACAACATGCCGACGAACACACCAATGGTGCCTAAGATCGCCTGGCCGATCAAGCTACCAGCATTCTGGTTGCCCACCAGGAAACCGGAGAGGATAAGGGAGATACCGCCCACGAATAGACCCTCAAAAGCGGCATACGCCAGGGTAACTACCTTGGAGCCGTATTTCTTGCCGAAGGTGGAGACCAGCACCATGATGAGACCACCGATGGCGCCCACAGCGGTGAGGATCATTGCCAGTGGTGCACTCACGAAAGCGGCGATGCCGAAGTTAACGAGCGCGCCGACGATGATGACACCGAGTGTGATTCCGGTACTGGTGACCACATCATCCACGGTCATTGGGCGCTCGGACTGAACCGGCGCGGTGTAAGCGCCGTATGGGTCCTGGGCGTTGTTGTAGCCGCCATAGTAGTTTGCGGCTGCTTTTGCCCCAGAGAGTGAATTCAAAACCGGATTGCTGCTACGCATGGTTTCAGGTCACTGTCCTTTCACGTAAAGATTAATGGTGCTCGTGCAATTCACGAGCACTTTATTGTACATATTAAATAACGTTGACGAATTTACTTTAGTTCCCCGATTAATATTGAACAATTGCAGGTTGATACGATTTTGTAACCAAATGCTTATACAGTTGGGATTAATACGTCTTCCGCCGCGCGCCGTGCCTGCTGGCTCAACGGCATGAATGCAGCTTCTGGAACTGCACACATTCCGGCCATCAACACCCGGTCAATAGTGGCATTGGAGTCATTGAAATCAACTGGAACGGGTAGTGCTATTGCCCCCGCAGCTATATCAAGCCGGGTATTGGTTCCCGCCGGGATCGTAACGGTTTCACCACCCGCTAAAAAGCGACAATAACCGGGCGTGGTTACCGTAGCCGCACCCTGATAAATCCACAGCACCAAGTCGTCTTCGGCGCGGGCGAAAGTGGTAAGCGCTGGCGGTTCTGGCGCATCACCAGCTGCCCCCATTCCAATTGTTCCGGCGGTAAAAGCGGCAGGCGTAGCGCCGGTGTGACGCTTGAATGCGCGGGTAAGACTACTCGTTGCATCAAAACCGACCATGGAAGCCACGTTGGTTATGGTGAAATTATGGCTGAGCAATTCGGCAGCCACCGCCACCCGGTGCGCGGCACGCCATTCGCTGAAGCTGTAATCTGTGCTTGCCTGGAATTGCCGCTGCAGGGTACGAGTGCTGACATGCTGTTGCTGGGCAAAGTCTTGGAGTGATCGTTGATCGGCGGGGTTGGCGTGCAGTTGCTTGGCCACCGCCCGCGCTTGCGTAGCAATCGGCAACTTCGGTGATTGCAGGCGGTGGATATTGAAGAGCTTTTCAATATCATCGCTAAGCACCGACTCTCCCAGGAGACTGCGTGAATATTCCGCGATCATGCGGGCGGACCAATCTGAGCCCAAGTGAATACGCCGAGTGGCACCTTCAAGCGAAAGCTGTGGAAACCTGATGGGAATGACAATCCCGGTGGCTTGGGACAGCCCCGCAACCCCTGTAGTGGGAGTAACGAACGCACCATGCGGAGCAACTATTAGGTCGCCCGCCAACACCGACATGACTTTATCTGGCGCGTTAATAGTCGCGGTACCGCTGTGGCACCACAGCAACACTGGTGACATTGAGGGGGCAGTTTCCATTGTTTAACCTTCCACGACGCCGACTCAATTCAGATCGCGTTTAGCATACCCTAACCTAATAGTTTTGGGAATAGTAATGATACAAATTTATCCATGAGCAAACCCCCTAACCTTATTTGTTCTACTCTGTGTCTGCAGGTTAGGGGGTTTGGTCGGCATCTGGAAAATCATGAAGTTTTCGCTTAGCTAGTTCACGTGAGTCCTTATATCGATCTCCTTATACGTAGTGGTGGTTGGGTGAAACGAATGGTTCTTAGCGGTGCCGCACCCGCGTAATATGTCGCGGCGTTGTTCGCGTAAGGCTTCGTAGCGTCCTCACCCCCGCCCCAATCTCGGTGCCTTTCCGCTCTTTCACGTAGTACGAAGAACGATTGTCATAAGGATTCATATCCGAAATGTAGTAGACATCGGCTGCGGAAAGGTCTCGTTCGTTAAAAATTGCGGTCGCGGTCACTGCGTGCATAGTGCGCTCCTTTTTCTGGATCAAATTAGTTTTATCTGTTTTACTCATCAGTTTCGGTTGGAATCTGTATCAACCGGAACTAGTTACATAATCTAAAGATCCATTCTGGATACGACATCCCCTCGCGCTGGCAAGTCGCTGTGAATTGTCAGTATTTTTCATGTACATCGATATTTGCCAGGTCACAGCAGCTTTTCCGTCACAGAAAAATTCCGGCCACTGCCGCCACCAGCATCCCCAGCGCCAGCTCTCTGGCACCATTTTTAGGTGTAATCGACGTAGGCTACATACTCGCCACAGTGGCGGCATTGAAACAGGTATGCGACGAGTGCGCCGTCAGGGTCGATGTACTCTAGATAATCCCGGTCAAAGCCGTTTTCAACTATCGCGTCACATGCGCTCGGTTTATCTTTTAGCTCCTCCCATGTTGGTGTGCCTAGATACATCGCCGCATCTGAGCAATGGCTCAGCCATATCTCCTGCTGCCACGATATAAAACCGGGTGTCCGCAAAGCTACTTCGGCAACGACATCCACCGGGACGTCGGGATCGTCATAATCGCTGAAGGAAGCAGCGAATTTTTCGGCGGCGCTGCCGTCGGCGATGCACCACGGGCAGATATCATCAAGCCCATCGTGGCGGGAATACGGCCTGGTACAGTAGCGCCACCCGGTTCGTTTGTTACAGCAGGGGCACACCGACTCGTAGTTTTCTTGAATGGAGCCGGTCGCCACCGGATCTGGGTGGTAGTTAAAGTGCGGCAGTTCAGATTTCGGTCGCAGACCATCGGGTTTGTGCGGACCCACCAACCAAATTTCCGAATCGATCGGCGCATCCTCCTCGATGCCGCCATGGCCGGATTGCCGCCATAACGTAGGGTCGAAGGTGCCGGTGGCGGCGTCGCCAAGCAAGACAAGTCGATGCGTCCCGCAGATGGCTACCACGGCGCAGACCTCTGGTGCCGTTGTCGTTTCTTTTAATTTCCGCGTGTGGTATGCGATATCTTCCGCCGTTGCTTTTCGACGCTTCCTGTCCGCGCGGTCCACGACAGGAAGGAACCTCCACGTTTTACCAGTTGGCCCCCGAGTGTCGTCGAAAAGCCAACCATTTTCCTGCGCAAGCCGCGACCGCAGCCAATCAGGGAAAACCGCTCCTATGGCCGCTTCGCACGCGCGAATATCTGATTCTGTAGCAGCTGGTGCCGCATTATTCATCATTATTTTTCTTTATCCTTCTATGTTGTCTGGGGTACCACCCCAGCGATCATGCAGTCACGACACAATTGGACATAAAATACCGGTTCATAGCCGCCAGACGCAAAAAGCGCGTCGACGGGAATCTGCGCCAAGTGTTTCATTGTTTTTTCGCAATCGGGGCAGGTCAGATATTGCGCTTCCTGAAGCCATTTCGGATGTCCGCCAATGCTCGGTTCATCCCAACCGGTCGCGTAATTTCGCCACACGGAGGTTGTTTCCACACCACCACCTGTCGAATCTGAGATAGCAATCCATGACACCGCATCGTCTTTTTCAGATTCTTCGTCGCCCACCAGAACATCGCGTGGTTCTTTTACATCATCAATCTGCCACATACCGTCTGGTGCCAACCGAATCCATGCGCGGTGTTCTGCGCCCTCATCCAAATCATAGAAATGACAATTCAGGCAGATAGGAATACAGATGTCATGGTCTAGCGCCAAAAAATCGTGATGCGGCTCCCCTGCCGGAATTGAAAGGCCGTTGAGCAACACCCCGCCACACCGAGGACAGTGATCTGCCAGTAACCCACCGATAACCACTGTATCCGCCGAGACAGTATCGGTTGCAGCTAACCGACGAAACGGAACCAATCGTGGATACACCAAGGTAGTAACCGAACCATCGCTGTGCGGCTGCCAACCTGCCGCATGGGCACAGAGCTGAATATAATCGGGGTGAAAATCCGGCGGCAGCATTTCACCTGCATAGGAGCTCACCACCCGCCGCGCTTTATCATTACCGCACCACCCCAAGTATTCCAGCGTGGATGCATCGGCTTCGGTGAGCGGCTTAGAAAGCCCAGCAATCCACTTTTCTTGCACCGTTTCAGGTACATCTTTTAAAAAGAACTCCGGCCACGAATCCTCGACCACCGCCTTAGCAAACATGTGGGTTGATACGTCAAAAATAGCGGCTATCGTTTCAATCTCTTCCCGGTTGCCCGCCAATAGTTGACCGCTTAAAAACCGCCGCTCCAATTCCGCCCACCGGGCCGCGACCTCAGCGTTGCTGATAGCACCAGCCCGCACCCGGTCACTGCAATCGTGCGGATCTAGCTGGCGCGGTTTGGCAAAAATCCGTGAGAAAATCCCCAGCGTGACCACCTCCAATTAAAAACCATTGATGCACCACTGAGTAATTTTAGGGGCTGTAACCACGCATTATGAGTTGTTTGGGTGAGAAAATTGTGCAACGTTTCACTGCAAGTTTTAAGAACATGAAGTACTAGTTGAGCACAGAAGTAACAACCATCTGAGGTTTTCTCGATGCCAGGATCCCACAATATAAATGTTAGAAATGAAAAAACAGCAGGCACACCGTGGTTGTGGGATAATTTTGCGGTATGTCCTGCTGGATGCTATGAAGTTGTTGGTTACGTTGGTGGTGCCCCCAGTGAGACTCGAACTCACACTGGATTGATTTTAAGTCAACTGCCTCTGCCGATTGGGCTATGGGGGCAACGAGTACCAAGTTTAAACCACTTCGGCGCAAAAGGTGAAATGTTGCCCGTCAAGTGGCTATTTTCACATAACTTCACCGGTGATCGCCGCCGCCCGAATTGCCGCAGCGGCTTCCGAATCGGCAACAAGGTCAGCGATAATGCCATCCAGAATGTCTTTTTCGGATATAACCATGCTCGTTATTCCGGTTTGGTTCTCAATCATGTCGAGAATCCCCTGCACCACCACTGCCCCACCAGCAATCACGTCGGCACGCCCCGGATGTACCACCGGATTCATCCGCCGCTCGGCGGAAGTGATACCGATGAGTTGATTGGTTAAAACTCGTAGGGCATCAAACCGCAACTGGGAATCGTGGATGGCTTTCGGATCATATTCTTCCAATCCCAACGCTAGTGCAGCAATCGTAGTGAAGGTGCCAGCGCAGCCGACAAACGTCTTAGCCTGCGCGATAGGCACAATCAACTGGGTCTGCTCAATGCGTTCGGCGACGTGATCGCGGGCGATCTCTAGCTCAATGTCGGTTGGTGGGTCAGAGCGCATGATCCGTTCAGTCATCCGAACGCAGCCCATTTGTGCGGAATGCGACCCAAGGATTTCGCCGTCGGCATTTCCCACCACAAATTCGGTGGAGCCGCCGCCTAAGTCGATCACGCAGTAAGGGCCAGGTTCGTCCGCCAGATCCGCAACCGCACCGATAAAAGACAATGTGGCTTCTTCTTCACCCGTGATGACTTCTGCCACCGCACCAGGCCGAATAGTTCCGAGTAGTTGAGCGGTCATACGAAAGAATTCATCTTTGTTAGACGCATCCCGGGTCGCGGAGGTAGCCACCATGCGCACATCGGTGACGCGTTCCTGCCGCATAAGTTCGACATATTTCTTTAACACCTCGCGGGTGCGCTCGATTGCCGCGGGATCCAGTTCACCGGTGGCATCAACCCCTTGGCCAAGTCGAACGATTTCCATAAGCCTAAGAATTTCCTTGGTCACGCCATTCTTGTATTCACAGATGAGCAACCGAAGGGAGTTGGTGCCGCAGTCGATGGCAGCAAACCGGGCCATTTAGTTTCCTCCTTGGTTTCCGGGCGCTTCAGCGTTACTGAAATCGAAATCGCTCAAGTTAATTCCGAGTTCTTCGCAGCTGGGCCAATCCGCATCTATTGCGGTGCCACGCAACCCAGCATGATCTGCGGCCATCGCCACCGCTTCGGTGCCTAGCCGGAAATGGCCTGGCCCTTCGGCCAACGCGTAGGCGATGAGGACATGCAGGCATTTCACCCGATCAGGCATACCGCCACCGGAGAAATCAGTACCAAGATCTTCAATGGCGTTTCGTTTATCCAGGAAGTGTTGATGTGCCTTACGGTAGTCCTCCCGCAGTTCTTCATCGGTTTCTAACCGATTGGTCATCCACTTCATCACGTGAGCTACCTCTAACCGGGATGCTTCGGCCGTGAGTCTAGGGTCAGTCAAGTAGTAGAGAGTGGGAAACGGGGTGCCGTCGTCAAGCTTCGGGGCGGTCATCACTACCCCAGGTTCGCCGTCCGGGCAGCGGTAAGAAATTTCCAGCACACCGCGAGGGCTGCGGCCGAGCTGGCGTGCGACGGCTTCTAAATCTGCTTGCGTTACATCCATGCGAAGTATTGTCGCATAAACGTAGATGTTTAGCAGATTGGGCGCTTGTCGACGCCGCAAGCGCAGGCCGACAGTTATTGCGCAGGTGCCCCGACAGGTGGTTCTACAGCTGGAACTTCTGAGCCAGAGGCTTCACGTGGCGTTTCCGGTTCCACCGGCGCGTTAGGGTCTGGCGCCAGCGGTAAGTTTCCGGCTGGCTCCGCTTGGGTTTCTTCAGTTTCCAGTGCTTCTGGCGTGGTGATGGAGTCCCACAAGATATTGAACCATGCGTCACCGGAACCATCATTGGCATGCAGCGATTCACCGGTTTGCCGATTGTTCTCAAGCGCTGGATCAATGATACGGAAAGCGATCTCGCCAGGTTCGATCACGCCCAATCTCATGCGCGCTTGCTCCCGGACGTATTCTTTAGATTGGAATTTATCAATCTCAGCCTCAATGGTTTGTTTCTGCTCCGTCAAATGGCTTATCGACGCATTAAGGCGAGCAATTTCCGCACGTTGTTCCATATAGTTACGCAACGGCACAGTTATCATCACCAAGACGATGATTATGACGAAGATGACGATCGCGAGCGGGCCATAACCTAATCGGATACGCGGCAGCCGAATAGAACGTTCGGTGCCCTCTGCCCGATTCTCCCTACTTTCGATGGGAACGTTTCGCAAGAATTTCTGTGCCATAGGCTTTCAATCTTAACCCCAATTAACGATGCGCTTACACCGCAACACAAAAACGCTGGGTGGTAATGCCATAAGTTGCACTACCACCCAGCGAATATTTTAGTTACGCCAGATTATCCCTTGAACCGAGGGAAAGCGGAGCGACCAGCGTAAACAGCAGCATCACCGAGTTCTAACTCGATGCGTAGCAAGCGGTTGTACTTTGCCACGCGCTCAGAACGAGCTGGGGCACCAGTCTTGATCTGGCCGCAACCAAGAGCCACTGCCAAATCAGCGATGGTGGTGTCTTCGGTTTCACCAGAACGGTGGGACATCATGGTGCGGTAGCCAGCGCGGTGTGCCATATCGACGGCATCGAAGGTTTCGGTGAGGGTACCAATCTGGTTGACCTTCACCAGAAGAGCATTAGCAGCCTTCTTTTCAATGCCCTCAGCAAGCCGAGCTGGGTTGGTGACGAAGAAGTCGTCGCCGACGATCTGAACCTTGTCGCCGATCTTTGCGGTCAGGGCGGTGTAGCCTTCCCAGTCGTCTTCCTGAAGTGGGTCCTCAATGGAAACGATTGGGTATTCAGAAACCAAACCTTCGTAGACTTCCGTCATTTCCTCAGCGGTGTATTCGCCGCCTTCGAAGTGGTACTTGCCATCCTTGAAGAATTCCGAAGAAGCTACATCCAGTGCCAATGCAATGTCGGTGCCCGGCTTGAGGCCAGCCTTTTCGATGGCTTCAACAATGAGGTCAAGTGCTGCCTTGGTGGAATCAACAGAAGGAGCAAAGCCACCCTCGTCGCCCAGGCCGGTGGACAGACCCTTGGACTTAATAACGGACTTGAGAGCGTGGTAGACCTCGGCACCCATGCGCAGCGCCTCGGAGAAGGACTCAGCGCCAATCGGAGCGATCATGAATTCCTGCACGTCAACGCCGGAATCGGCATGAGCGCCACCGTTAATGATATTCATCATTGGAACCGGAAGAATATGGGCGTTTGGGCCACCAACATACCGGTACAACGGCAAACCTGCAGACTGTGCGGCAGCGTGTGCAACAGCCATGGATACACCAAGAATCGCGTTTGCGCCGAGGTTGGACTTATTGGCGGTGCCGTCCAGCTTGATCATGGTCATGTCGATCAGGCGCTGGTCGTCTGCCTCAAGACCTGCGATTTCGTCACCAATCTTATTGATAACGTTGTCCACTGCGTTAAGGACACCCTTGCCGAGGTAGCGATCGCCGCCATCACGCAATTCGTGCGCCTCGTGAACACCGGTGGATGCACCGGAAGGAACACCTGCGATGCCTGCGGACATGTCGTCCAACAAGACCTCAGCCTCGACGGTTGGATTACCGCGGGAGTCCATGATCTCGCGGGCGGAAACGTACATGATGTCAGCCACTATTAATCTCCTACTTAGTGTGAAGGGTGCTGTATTCTTCGACACAATCCAGCCATAGGTGTTGGATTGTGCCTATTTATTTGGTGTGGCAAGTTTCGAACCTGTTTGAAACTGTCTGTTTCTTTCTGTAACTTTTTGAAGTTTTTTGCTTTCGGCCAAAACTCACAACTACATACAATTATGCCAACAATCTAGACGTTTTGCCTTCCAGATCACGTGAACATTTCCACACCCACCTATGACCTACAACACATGATCACACCCTCCCTACGCCACCACAGAAGAAAAACCAATCACCCGACCGTGCCGTCGAATGATTGGTCCTTGAGTGTTCTGCTGACTAGAAAGCAGGTTGCTGCAAAGCGTAGGACGCTGCCGCATTACGAACATCCGCCAAATATTTTTCAGAATTGTTATAGCTTCGGATAGCCGCTGTCCACCCCTCAGCAGTGCTGAGATCACCACTGGAACACAAGAGGTTTGCCGCCGACAATGCGGCATCGTCTATCTGATTTGGGTCCGCTTCCCCATCCCCATTGGCATCTAACCCAAACCGCTGCCACGACGTAGGAATAAACTGCATAGGGCCGACCGCGCGATCAAATTCAGTATCACCATCGTATTTCCCACCATCGGTATCTCTAATCTCAGCAAAACCGGGCGAACCATCCAACGGAATTCCGACAATCGCCGGAAGAACGTAGCCATTATCGTCAATAGTTCGGGAACCAAATAACGAGTTGGAATAAGTTCCGTGCCGGGTCTCAACATATCCAATTCCCGCCAACGTGCCCCAGGAAAGATGACAATTTGGCCACGCCTCAGCTGCAATCAATTCAGCGTTGGCATACGCACGTAGTGCTGCGGAACTGACCCCCACCTCGGGTGCTATCGGATCCGACCAGAACGTTAATTTATCAGAGGTCCGTCCCGGCGCGTGAACGTCGATAAGCGGCACCTCAGCCGCCGGAGCTGGCGGCACATCGCTTGATACCGGCTGCAGCTGTCGGAAAGGGGCCTTAGTTTCTAAAAATGACAGGCTCCAGCCCACAAAGGACACCACCAAAATGAGGGACAGGACTATCCCCGCGCCACATCCGGCCACTCGCCGTACTCCGCCTGAACTCATGCCGAGTCATACTACCCAACTTTTCTGTGAATTGACTGTCACGAACCGGCAGTTTGGGATTCATATTTACGGCCATCAAAGTAATTGCAGTTCACTGGTAGAAACCTGATGGCTTCTTATATAAAAAATTCTCAGCCGACGTGCAGATTGTGGCGTGTGGCCAATCCATCCCTTAAGCACGTTCTCACGTGATTGTGTTTTTTACCATAACTCCTGCACCCACCAACAAGCTAGGTTACTTCTTGGCCTTGCCTAAGTACCAGAGTCGTTCTTGTTCTTTTGCCGGCACAATCGACGCGGTGCCGTCGAAAAGGTAGGGCGACCTTGCACGCAGCTTTTCGACGAAACTTCCGGCAACATCAGAAAAATCGAAGTCGCCGCGTCGGGAGGCAATTTCAGCGTGAAAAAGCACTTGGAGTAACACGTCGCCGAGTTCCGCCCGAAGCTCTTCGGCTGCTTGTTGGCGATCTGCACCTTCCGTCTGGCTAAACGTGTTGATAGCGTCGACTAATTCCGCAGTTTCCTCTATAAGGTGTGGAATGAGACTTTCATGGGTTTGTTTTCGTTCCCATTCCCCAATGTCCAACGCCCGCTGCATTGTGGCGACCGCTTGGGCAGTCGCATCACACACACTGGGGACGATCGCCATAGGAATATTAAGCGACAAGGCTGCATGCACCTCCGGATCAGAGATAGTGGTGGCGACGAGCAAGCCGCCCGGTGCTGCCGGTTCGGTGTGCCCTGGCAGCAGTCCTGAATCGGCAGCTTTTGTAACTGCCGCAAGTAAATCCCCTTGAACATCGGCGGATACCGCTGCGGCGAAATACAAAACCTCGGCGCGGTGTGCGTGGACTACCATCGTCATTTCGTGCGGTGCCAGCCAGCCTGGCCACCGGGAATCTATTACGAGTATCTGGGTGATTGTGTCAGTATTGGTCGCAGTCATTGTTCTTATTCTAAAAAGCTATGGTTTGCGTCGGCTACACCACTCCACGCAGTTTTTGCGATTACTGATACACATAACCACTAATCCCCGTCGAATTATGCGCAATAGGTCCCAGTAAAACCACACCATAATCCCGCATAATATTGGGTAGAAAATGAAATATGTACTAGTCTTAGTTCGGTGAACGCACCATCACCTGAAATAGCAGTAACACCGGCAAAAAGCCACACCGTTCGGATGTGGACACTGGTAGGTATCATTATCGGCTCAACCATTGGGTCGGGAATCTTCGCCCTGCCACAAAACATCGCATCGGTGGCTGGCCCTGGTGCCATGCTTATCGGCTGGATAATCGCCGGTGTTGGCATGTTATCAGTTGCTTTCGTGTTCCAGATTCTGGCGCATCGCAAGCCGTTTTTAGATTCTGGCGTTTATTCCTATGTTCGGGCTGGCTTGGGTGATTACATTGGATTCACCGCAGGTTGGGGGTATTGGTTAGGTTCTGTTATCGCTCAAGTCGGCTACGCGACCCTATTTTTCTCAACGCTGGGTTTCTACTTGCCCATTTTCAATTCCGAACACCGGTGGCAGCAGGCCGCCGCAGTTTCTGTGCTTACCTGGGTGATTTTCGCGGTTTTGGCTAAAGGAATTAAGCAAGCCAAGGTGATGAATGCGGTGACCACGATCGCGAAATTAGTGCCAATCATGGCGTTTATTGTCCTGGTACTGTTTTTAGGTTTCAGTTGGAATACCTTTACTTTTGATTTTTGGGGTGAAGGTTCTGGTCTTAGCGTGATGGAGCAAGTACAAGGCATCATGCTTTTCACAGTGTGGGTATTCATTGGCGTGGAAGGTGCGTCGGTGTATTCCAAGCAGGCCGAAACCCGTTCCGATGTCGGCCGTGCCACTGTTGTAGGTTTCGCCACCGTGCTTGTACTTTTAGTCACCGTCGCTACCTTGTCCTTCGGCGTGTTAAGCCAAGAAGAACTCGCGGCACTACCGGATAATTCAATGGCGGGTGTCTTAGAAGCGGTTGTCGGACCGTGGGGTGGCGCATTGATTTCCATCGGGTTATGTTTATCAGTCCTGGGCGCTTATGTATCCTGGCAGATGCTTTGTGCCGAACCGATCGCAATGATGGCATTTGATGGGTTACTGCCCAGGAAAATCGGTGCGATAAGTTCTGCTGGTGCTCCGTGGTTGGCGCAATTGATTTCTACCATTGTGATCCAAATCTGCGTGGTGATTTTCTACATTAACGAAACTACCTATGTGTCTATGGTGCAGTTGGCAACGGTTTTATACCTATTGCCGTATATTTTCTCAGCGTTCTATCTGATTCTGTTAGCCACCCGTGGTCGTGGAATTACCCACCCACACGCTGGAAAAGCGTTCAATGATTCTGGCCCTGAGATTTCCGCACCTGATAATCGCCGCCACTTGGCGGTGGGGTTGATCGCCTTTGTCTACTCGCTGTGGCTGATTTACGCAGCTGACCCCAAATATGTGCTTTTGGGGGCACTGGCGGTAGTACCAGGTCTGGTGCCATATGTGTGGACCCGACTAAGCCGAAAGGAAAAAATATTCAATACGTTTGAATGGTGCGTGGTGGTTATCATCGTCCTTGCCGCAGGCTACGCGGTACTCGGGCTCCAAAACGGCAGTGTTACTCTCTAACCTTTTGTTTGTTGCTTTTCGACGCCCCATGTGCCACGCACTGTAGCAATTAAATTGCGTGCGGCAGGTTGAAAACACGTGCAATCGCATTTACATTACTACCTGAACATAACGTAAAACTCAGGTAAGGAAGTCTTGTCATGCGGTTGCATCACGCACTCGGTTCCCTCATCACAGCAACTGGCCTCGCCCTTAGTGCCGTAGCCGCTCCTGCTGATGCATCCCCAACTTCACTTCCGTTGCCTGAACACAAGGGATTCCACCCGGATGCCGGGGAGCGATCAGATTGTGAACCTATAGTCACGGCATACTATCGAACCTGGCGAGACAAAGAAATTCAACAGCTTCCCGACGACCGGGTCGGCCCTAACGTGATAGCCATGACCGATATTCCCCACAATATTGACGTGTTATCCCTCATCCATGTTCCGGATCATCAACAAAGCGACCAACAATTTTGGGCAACGTTTGCTTCCACCTATCTGCCAGAACTCCACCGGCGGGGAACAAAAGTTCTTTACACATTGGACATCTCCGCTGTCCTCGACCCGTCCCTTAAACCCACCAGTAGCCCGGAAGAATATGCTGCCCATGCACAACGTCTCGTCGACAAGTATGTGCGCCCCCACAAGCTTGATGGGTTGGATATTGACATGGAACGCGACCTTAGTTTCGACCAGCGCATTGTGCTTCGAAACACAATGCGTGCCCTAACCCAACTGGTTGGACCGTTTTCCAACACCAACACACTACTTACATACAACACCAATAGAAACGCGCAGAAAGCATACATCGACGAAGTCGCCCAGTATGTCAACTATGTCTTTGTGCAGACATATAGCGTGACAGACCCAAACGAAATCCAATATTCTTATTGGAACACCTACCGTTTCTATCTTTCTAGCTGCCAATTTCTCCCCAGCTACGCAAACCCGGAAGAATTTGATCGAAACCGATTCTTAGGCGCAATCGGGCCGGTGGAAGAAACAGCGGCCGTAAAAATCGCTGGCTGGCAGCCATTCCAAGGGGGTGTCAAAGGCGGAATTATGACCTACGCTATTGACCGGGATGGAATGACTTATGACCAACCTGATATTTCCACCCTACGGGTGACCACATTCCCCGTAATCAAACGGGTAACCGCTGTGTTAAAAGCGAAGAAATTCGCAGCAGCGAAAGAAACCGCCGCTCAGACCGTCACTAACCTGACCAATCTCACAGAGACTCAACGACAAACCTACATTCAAAACATCAATGCCGCCTTAACATTTGAGGACGTCGAAGCACTGGTCAAAGCTGCACGCGAACACCCCGCCGCGCCCACAGCTACAACCACACCAACGGCTACTTCAACAACCAGCACCACCCCGACTATCAGTAGCTCCACTAACGAAACCACCTCGGCCCCTACCCCACCTCAACCGGAACCACGTGATCGTCCCAGCTCGTCTCTCACCGGGCTCTATGCAGCCATCGCCGCTATCGTCGCCGCGGTACTTGGTGGTATAGCCGCACTCGTGTTTCAGTTTTTTGGGCGTTTGTGACCGGTGGGTTCAAGAAAATTTCACCGTTACAAGAAGGCTCTTCACCACATCTGCCCAATCAGCCGTTTGGATCAACGCGGTTGCTGATTCAGGTGAATCCACCAACTCCCGAGTACGACCATCAGTAACAGTAAGCCTGCCGACATTATTCACTAACGCTGATGACGGTGGACTCGGCTGAATGTGTCCCGTCATGCACATCGATTTTTGGCACATCGAACATGGCGCTAAGGAAATCAGCAACCCACTGCACCAGTGCAACGTCGCGGAGTTTTGGGTCGGTGACATTACGCCCGGATCGCGGAATAGAGACTTGGATTGCTTTGGCGGCAGCCCGGTAGGTCGCCCCAGGATAGAGCCGCTTGAGTCGGACTTGTTTGGAGTCTGCTAATTCCACTGGGTGTATCTTGATCCGGGTTCCTTGCACACCAATGTCGCTTATTCCAGCTTGGCGAGCCAGGTGGCGCAGACGCGCAACAGACAGCAGGCGCCGCACTTCGTCCGGTAGTGGCCCGTAGCGGTCTTCCATCTCTTCAACGGCTAGCCGCAGATCGGTTTCAGAGGTGCTGGCCGCGAGTTTGCGGTAGACCTCAAGTCGGAGCCGTTCGGCGTTGATGTAGGTATCAGGAATGTGGGCGTCGACAGGCAAATCGATGCGGATTTCTTTGGGGCCTTTGTCGGTGCCGTCGATAGGTTGGCCGGTTGCTAACGCCCGGAATGCTTCCACGGCTTCCCCGACGAGTCGGATATACAGGTCGAAGCCAACACCTGCAATATGCCCGGATTGCTCAGCGCCAAGGACGTTGCCAGCACCACGCATTTCGAGGTCTTTCATGGCCACCGCCATGCCCGCGCCGAGGTCGTTGTTTTGTGCGATGGTAGCAAGCCGGTCGTAGGAGGTTTCGGTCAGCGTGGTGTCTTTGGGGTACAGGAAGTAGGCGTAGCCGCGTTCCCGTGACCGGCCCACCCGGCCGCGTAATTGGTGCAGCTGGGAAAGTCCCATGTGGTGGGCGTTTTCCACAATAAGTGTGTTGGCGTTGGCGATGTCGAGCCCGGTTTCGACGATTGTGGTGCACACCAATACGTCGTATTCCCGGTCCCAGAATCCTTGAACGGTACGTTCGAGTAGTTCTTCGCTCATTTGGCCGTGGGCCACAACAATCCGCGCTTCGGGCACCAATTCCCGAAGGTGGCGGGCTTTCTTTTCTATGTCGGCGACTTTATTGTGTACGAAAAACACTTGGCCGTCACGCAGTAACTCACGTCGAATAGCGGCTGCAATTTGTTTATCTTCCTGCGCGCCAACGAAGGTGAGGATCGGGTGGCGGTCTTCCGGTGGGGTGAGGATGGTCGACATTTCCCGGATGCCCGCCATGGACATTTCCAAGGTGCGCGGAATGGGGGTCGCCGACATGGTAAGCACATCGACGTGGGTGCGCATCGCTTTGATGTGTTCTTTATGTTCCACGCCGAAGCGTTGTTCCTCGTCGACGATGACCAAGCCGAGGTTTTTCCACTGCACTCCAGTTTGCAGCAATCGGTGGGTGCCGATGACCACGTCGACGCTGCCGTCGGCAAGCCCGGCAATGATTTCTTTAGCTTCCGCGGTGCTGGTGAAGCGGGACAGTCCTTTTATCGTTACCGGAAATCCAGCCATCCGGTCGATAAAGGTGGCGAGGTGTTGCTGTGCTAGCAAGGTGGTGGGTACTAAAACAGCCACTTGTTTGCCGTCCTGGACGGCTTTAAAGGCGGCGCGCACGGCGACTTCGGTTTTGCCGTAGCCAACATCACCCACCACCACGCGGTCCATGGGGGTCGGTTTCTCCATGTCGGCTTTGACCGCCTCAATGGCTAACAGTTGGTCCTCGGTTTCCACATAAGGGAAGTTGTCTTCCATCTCCCGCTGCCACGGTGAGTCCGGTGCGAAGGCGTGCCCCGGCGCGGCGGCGCGTTTGGCGTAGAGTTCGACCAGTTCGCTCGCGATTTCGCGGACTGCGGCGCGGGCTTTCTTTTTGGTGTTTTTCCAATCAGAGCCGCCCATCTTGGACAGGGTGGGTTTTTCGCCGCCAACGTAGCGCGATAACAGGTCGAGGCTGTCCATGGGGACATAGAGTTGGTCGGCGGGTTGGCCGCGTTTGCTTGGGGCGTATTCCAAGACGATGTATTCGCGGCGTGAAGTTTCGTCACCGGTGGTGATGGTGCGTTCGGTCATTTTGAGGAACCGTCCGATTCCGTGGGTTTCGTGCACCACGAAGTCGCCGGTTTTCAGCGCTAGCGGGTCCACCCGGTGGCGGCGTTTTGCTTGTCGACGTTTCGCACCGGCGATATCCCCGACCCGGTTGCCGGTGAGATCGGTTTCGGTGATGACGACCAAAGGTGCGCTGGTGGTTTTTGCTTGGTTACTGCCACTGGGGTTAAATACCAGCCCGGCGTGGCTAAGCGCCTGGTAGAGGGTAATTTCCCCGGCATTGGGTTCTAAGCCCGGTGTTGCTACCTTGGTGGGGATTCCGTTTTCGGTGAATCGCTCAACCATGCGCTTTATTGCGCCGTGGGCGGGGGCAATGTAGGCGGCTTTTCCACCTGCGGCGACATGGGCGCGCAGCATGGTCATCATGGCGGCGATCTCCGACTGGTCGCCGCGAGGGGTGGGTGGGGTGTTAAATTCGAGCGGCAAAATATCAGCGTCAAAGTCACCGGACATACCGGGCGGGGTGATAGTCCACCACGGGTTCCCGGCGTTGTCGGCGCTTTTTATCAGCGACTCGTATGACCGATAGGAGGAGGCAGTGAGATCCAGCTGAGCCGAATCTACTGGCCCTTCGGCACCAAGGGCGGCGGCTTCCCAACCTGCTGCCAAAAATTCCGCGTCGGTTGCCTGAAGATCGGTGATCCGGGTGCGGATTTTTTCTGGGTGCAGCGCCACAACGTGTGTACCAGGTGGCATGAGTTCCGGCAGGGTGACCAGCGGGGTATCCACCAACACCGGAATGAGTGCTTCCATGCCGTCGGTGGGGATTTTATCGCCGATTTTGCTCAAAAGTTCCTGGAGCGTGGGATTGCCGTCGTGTTGGGCGGCAAGAGTCTGAGCGGTTTGTGCGATCTCGTCGGTGATGGGTAGTTCGCGGGCGGTATATAATTCGGCAGTTTGAAGTTCAGAATCAGGAAGGGCACGCTGGTCGGCTACGCTGAAAGCGCGGATTTCGGTGAGTTCGTCGCCCCAAAATTCCAGCCGTATCGGGGTGTCGCTGGTGGTGGGGAAAATATCGAGGATACCGCCACGAATGGCGAATTCACCGCGTCGGGCAACGAGGTCGACGTGCTTGTAGGCACGAAAGACGAGTTCATTGCTTATCGACGCCATGTCGTAATCGGTTCCGACCGAAAGCATAAGTGGTTTCCGGCCAATAACGTGTGTGAGAATCGGTTGGCATACTCCCCTGGCTGCGGTGACCACGATTTTTAACTGAGGTAGCGACTCGATGATTTTCGCACGCTGACCAGCGATGTCGGCTGCAGGCGACAGGCGTTCATGTGGCAGGGTCTCCCAAGCAGGAAACCAAGCGACCTTATTACCCCACATAGCTTTGAGTTCGGCGGTTAAATCTTCGGCTTCCCGCCCGGTGGCGGTTACCACCAACACTGGTGCATGGTTTGCTAAAGCACCAATCGTCCAAGGGCGTGCTTGGTCGATGGCGGTGATGCGAAGCTGTTGGTCGCCTAGATGGGTGAAAAGGCCGCTAAGCTTGGGGTCTTTAGCTGCTGTTTTCAGCAATCCGGCGAGCATAGCTGGTTGGTTGCTGGCGGTTGTGGTGCTCACGGTAGTGCGCGTTTTCCTTAGTCTGCTGGGTGTTTGAAAGTATGGTAGTGCCGATGACTGGTGTGCGGTTATGAGGGTGTCACTGTGTATCAGCTTGGCTGCTGTCTGCTTGTGGCGGTCGGGTTCCAAGCTGAGCGGGTGGCGCATCAACGTTCGATAGCTGTGGTTCCGCTTCCATTCCGCCGAGCCCGTTCCAGCAGAGGTTAACGATATGGGCCGCGACAACTTCTTTGGGCAAGCTGTCTTCGGTTTCGCGTTGATCCAACCACCATTGGGCAGTCATGGAAACCATCCCTACCAGTGCTTGCCCATACAGAATTGCGGTGTCGGGGTTGAGTCCGCTTCGGGTAAACGCGTTTCCAAGAATGTGGGACACCTGGGCGACAATGTCGTTCAGTAGGGTGGAATAACTGCGACCTATTCCAGGTTGGGTATCACGGACAAGGATTTGGAAGCCGTCAGTGTCTTCTTCCACATAAGTAAGCAGTGCGATAACTGCCTGTTCAATCCGCGCCCGGGAACGCCCGGTGAGCAACGACTGGGTAATCGTGGATTCCAATTTCGTCATTTCACGGTCAATCACCACAGCATAGAGGCCTTCTTTGCCGCCGAAGTGTTCGTAGACTACTGGTTTGGATACTCCTGCCCGCATGGCGATTTCTTCCACACTGGTGCCTTCATAGCCGCGTTCGGCGAAAATACTCCTGCCGATGGCGATTAATTGCTCGCGGCGTTGTTTTCCTGTCATGCGCTGCCGAACCATGTGTTACAGCCTATCTGGTTGTGCTTGGAGCCTAAAGTTTCAACACAAGGGCGATCCCCATTCCCCGCACAGCATCACACCAGCTAGTGTCGGTTGTGGGGGCTCGTTTAGTGTGACGACGTGCAAGTTTGGCCTTTATCCCCTGGTTTCATGTATGATCTCTTAGGTCAAAGTGATTGAAATTCTTCTCTCACTTCAACACCTTTCCCTGTGGTGTAATTGGCAACACTACGGTTTTTGGTACCGTCATTCAAGGTTCGAGTCCTTGCAGGGAAGCACTTAAATCCGCACATAATGTGCGGATTTTTATTTTGTTTTTTTGCAGACCTACCCACACGGTGGGTAGGTGGAACCTATCCCCTACCTTAGGTGTGTGGGGCTAAGGCGGAAAAAGACACTAGTGATTATGAATACCACTAATCCCTCGGGTGAAGTCGGTATCGAGTTCGGGCAGTTGGCCTTTATTGACCAACATGAATTGCCCCATCATTCCTTGATCTTCATGGAAAAGCATGTGGCAGTGATACATGTACGGGTAATGGTTATCGCGGTATTGGCCGAAGATCACCCCAAGTTTTAAGGTCACTCCAGGAGGAATGGTAACGGTGTCTTTCCAACCGTAGGTGTCGAAATTGACGGTCGTTTCCGACGCTTCCAGCACCTTAAACGCACAGTTATGGATATGGAAATTATGAATCCAATCGGAATTGCCATTGGTAACCACCCACACCTCTGGCTCGGAATGGTCGATAACTACGTCAACCCGGTTCATGTCCATGGACTGGCCGTTGATTTCAAAGGTATTGAGCTCGAAGTTGCGTTCAATAGCATCAGCGACGGCAACTGGGGCGGCTGCGCTGGGGTCTAAGACTTTCGGAAGTTCCGGCACTTTCTTCGCCGCCCCCTCTTTCGGCCCCTTAATTAACAGGAGGTTAAGAACATCTTTGAGTTTGAAATCCAAGGAGTATTCGTCCTCTGGCACCCCTAAGTTATCAGCAAAACCAATACTCATGAGGGAAAACTCCTCACCTGGATCCACATCGATCACAATCTCGGTGCGCTCACCTGGCCCTAGAGTGACGGCAGAAGCAGGTTGCGGCGCTTCCAATAACCCAGAATCGGAGGCTATAACGTAAAACTGCCGGGAATCCGAGGTGGAAATATTATAAAACCTCATGTTAGAGCCGTTAAGAAGCCGCAGCCTAAGCCTTCGAGTTGTGGCCTGAAACACTGGGTTAGTGATCCCGTTTATATGCGGCACATCGCCCTGCAACCCCAGATCATTGTCGAAAGTTTCATCCAATTGCCCAGTATCGGTGAAATTGGCGTCCATGATGACGACTGGAATGTCGTCCACACCATAATCATTGGGTAGATCAAGGCTTGAGGAAATATCGTCGTCAAGCACAATCATCCCCGCTAGCCCGCGGTAAGCTTGCACCCCAGTTTCACCATGCGGATGCGGGTGGTACCACAAGGTGGCAGCAGGTTGCTCCACCGTAAACGAGCTAGTCCACACCTTCCCTGATGGAATAGCCGAATGCGGCCCACCATCCATCTCCGCTGGGAGCAACATCCCATGACAATGCACTGCGGTGACATCGGGCAGAGTGTTTTCAAACCGCAAGTCAACATTATCGCCCCGGGACATCCGGATGGTCGGCCCAAGCATGGATCCATTAAAGCCCCAGGTGGTGGTGCTGACACCAGGCAGGATCTCGGATTGTCCTTGTTTAGCGGTAAGCGAAAATACCTTCCGCCCCTCCACCATAGAAAATTCCGCTAACGGTGGGATTGGTAGCGGTCGCGGTTTTCCGTCCCAGCCGCGCGGCACTCGGGCAGAGGTGGGGGCGAAAGATTCCGCCGTTGTCGCAGACCCGGCATTGTTTTTCCCAATCGCGCAACCGCTTAAAGCTAGACCAGCGGAAGCGGTTGTTACTAACCCGGCTGCTAAAAATTGGCGTCGGTTAAACCGCGTATTGGACTGCAACTGGCCATCGGCCTTGGACATTTTTTCTCCCACTCGTCATCCCGGAATCACGATCACTTTCGATGTGACTAACCGGGTTTTAGGACAACACTAGCGCGTTGAACCCGGTTGCCACCACAACCACACCCCAGCCCAGCCACCAGCAGATTCGCTAAAAACTTGGTGTTCTAAGGCTGCGAAAACTCCCGGCACATTTCCCACCAATTTTTCTTCAGCGTCGTACACTTGATGACGTACATGTAACCGGGCACACTTTCCCGCTACTCCCACTACAAGGAGCACTCACACTGTGACAACTTCCACCTCCCCCACTGCCGTTGTTGTTCTCGCCGCCGGGGCGGGCACCCGCATGAAATCACATCTGCAAAAAACCCTCCACACAATCGGCGGCCGCAGTTTGCTCTCACACGCACTCCACGCTGCAGCCACCGTGGCCCCGGAGCGGATTGTCACTGTCATCGGTCACCAACGCGACCAGGTAGGTCCTGCGGTGGAACAGATAGCGGAAACACTATCAAGTCCTGTTTATGTCGCTATCCAAGAGGAACAAAATGGCACTGGCGATGCCATGAAGAGCGCGTTGGATAAGCTTTCGGATTTCAACGGCACTGTGGTTGTCACCAATGGCGATGTGCCGCTTTTAACCGGCGAGACTATCTTGGGTCTGATTAAGTCGCACACCGCCACCCCCACGGCTGTCACAGTATTGACTATGAACCTTGACGATCCCACCGGCTACGGCCGAATCGTGCGTAACGACGCTGGTGAAGTCACCGAGATCGTCGAGCAAAAAGACGCCGATGAAAAAACCCTCAAAATCACGGAGGTCAATTCCGGGGTATTTGCCTTTGATACCGAAGTGCTGCGCTCAGCACTAGGAAGGTTGACAGCCGATAACGCACAGGGCGAGTTATATCTGACTGACGTACTGTCGATTGCACGCCACGACGGCCACCTGGTTCGTGCCTTCACCGCAGCCGACCATCGTGAATTGGCGGGAGTGAACGACCGAGTGCAATTAGCTGAGGCAGGCCGGGAGCTTAATCGTCGAAAAGTAGAAGAAGCCATGCGCGGCGGTGCCACCATCATTGATCCAGATACCACCTGGATCGACGTTGAGGTCACCATCGGAACCGATGTCACCATTTATCCAGGAACCCAATTGCTGGGCACCACCACTATCGGCAACGACGCCATCATCGGCCCGGATACCACCCTAAGCAATATGGTCGTTGGCGACGGCGCTTCCGTGATCCGCACCCACGGCTCCGATTCCGAGATCGGCCCCGCCGCGACAGTGGGTCCGTTTACCTTCATCCGCCCGGGCACCGTGTTGGGGGCAAAGGGCAAACTCGGCGGATTTGTGGAGGCTAAAAACGCCCAGATCGGTGCCGGGTCTAAAGTGCCGCACCTGACCTATATCGGCGATGCTACCGTGGGTGAGCAGTCGAATATCGGTGCTTCCAGCGTTTTTGTCAATTACGACGGTGTGAATAAGCACCGCACCACCATCGGTTCCCACGTGCGCACCGGCTCGGACACCATGTTTATCGCCCCGGTAACCGTCGGCGACGGCGCGTACTCCGGCGCAGGCACCGTCATCCGGGAGGATGTGCCACCTGGAGCACTTGCGATATCGGCTGGTAAGCAACGCAACATCGAAGGCTGGGTAGTAAAAAAACGCCCCGGTACGCCTGCTGCCGAAGCCGCAACCAAGGCCTTGGAACAAGATTGATACCTATGTTGGGGCAAGTGCGGACAGCACCAACCAGCTGGCACCACATAGGTGGGTGCAGTTGCACTAACAATTGTGGGTCTTAACCCACTACACTTTAACTTTGGGCGCGGTTTTTAACCTGCCCCACCGCGCCAACCGGCCCAACTTTTCCTAAGGAAGGTTAACCCTCACAATGACCGCAACCAAGTGGAGCGAACCGAAGAAAAACCTGATGCTGTTTTCCGGTCGCGCGCACACTGAGCTCGGAGAAGCCGTCGCCAAAGAGCTCGGCATTGAACTTACCCCCATGACCGCCCGCGACTTTGCCAACGGCGAAATCTTCGTCCGCTTCGAAGAATCCGTGCGTGGTTCAGATGCGTTTGTCATCCAATCCCACACCCAGCCGCTGAACAAGTGGATCATGGAACAGCTCATCATGATCGACGCGCTCAAACGCGGATCGGCCAAGCGCATCACCGCCATCCTGCCGTTCTACCCGTACGCCCGACAGGATAAAAAGCACCGGGGCCGGGAACCAATCTCTGCTCGGCTAGTTGCCGACCTGCTGAAAGCAGCAGGCGCAGATCGCATCGTGTCTGTGGACCTGCACACCGACCAGATCCAGGGCTTCTTTGACGGTCCGGTCGATCACATGCACGCCATGCCGATCCTGACCGACTACATCAAAAAGAACTACACATTGGACAATATTGTTGTAGTCTCCCCCGACGCAGGCCGGGTTAAGGTCGCTGAAAAATGGGCCAACACCCTTGGTGATGCCCCGCTGGCTTTCGTCCATAAAACCCGCTCGACTGAGGTTGCGAACCAAGTTGTTGCTAACCGCGTGGTTGGTGACGTTAAAGGCAAGACTGCTGTATTGCTGGACGACATGATCGACACGGGTGGCACCATTGCTGGTGCGGTCGGTGTTCTGCGCGACGCAGGTGCCGAAGATGTCATTATTGCCTGCACCCACGGAGTGTTCTCCGATCCCGCGCGGGAGCGGTTGTCCCAGTGTGGTGCCAAGGAAGTCATCACCACGGACACCTTGCCGCAATCCACTGAAGGTTGGGAGAATCTCACCGTGCTGTCTATCGCGCCGCTGCTGGCCAAGACCATCCATGAGATTTTTGAAAACGGCTCGGTTACTGACCTGTTTGAGGGCCAAGCCTAAGCACGCACGGTTTTAGTGTTGACACCATGTCCGGAAGCATGAGGTTTTCCTTATGCTTCCGGTTTTGCGTTTATCACCAGGCAACCCGCTTGGCTTCGCCTGCTTAAGTTGTTCGTGTTCGCGCATTTCGCCCATCCGGTTTCCGCACAGACAAGACATATAAGAAATTTTGCATGACGACGTGTAGCGGATAGCAGATCCGACTAGTTGGTTATATGTTCATTCACAATCGCTAGATGGCGTCCATGCTTCTCTCCTATCACGTGGACAGCTATTCATCATCGGTTTTCACTTTTCGACGAAACCAGGCTCCGCACCAACAATAGAAACCCAACCCATGCATATCGACATCAAAGAATTCTTCCGAACCGGACAATTCGGACCAATTAATGCCCCGCTTAATAAGACTGAGGTGACCAAGCTCCTTAACAATCCGGACGAGGAATGGGATAACGACTACGGCGGGTCCATTTGGACATATGGAAACATCGAGCTGCACTTCTTCGATGACACAGTAACCTGTGTGTTCACCGATCACTTCGCCTTCACCCCATTATCGGCAGGCGACCACATTTCCCTTGATCCGTGGTTTTTCACCGACATCACCGCGCTTAGCCTCGCCGAGGTTTCCGAGCACCTTGACCGCGCCACCATCGAATACGAGATACAACACACAAGCCTCAATATCACCATGACCCTTGAAAGCGGGGTGTCCCTCATCTTTGAAAATCCAGATGATATCCCCAACCTCCCCGATAGTCTGCACACCTGCAGTGCTTTCAGCAAAGACTACCGCCCCTAAAATCACCGTTATGACCGACGACCAACGACACTTCATTGACTTAGAAGCACTGGTCTGTTCCGGGGACTGCGGGCCGTTTTTCATCGGACAGACCACGGCGTCCATCAAGCAGCTGTTTCCGGAGGTTGCAACCAAGCTTTATGAAAAGCCCGGTTTTAACATCTGGAAATGCGGATCCATCGAACTGCACATCGAAAATCATGTGGTCTATCAAATCTTCTCCGACCACTTCCCGCCCGCCCTGGCCGGATGGGGCATAGAAATCAACCCGTGGATATTCTCCACCCCGTCCGACCTAGGGTGGGACAACGTATCTAACCAGCTAGCAAAGCGAGCCATGCATTTTCGCGAGGAAACTATCGCCGACTGCCGCCGGGTAACATTAGACAACGCAGTGACATTAACCTTCGACGCCAAGACAAACCAGCTCAGAGCGTTTAGCGTCCAATAATGCCCAAAAATTCCCGCACGAAAGCAGATAACTCACATGGATCCCCAGCACCTGGTCGACGATTTAAGGGCCGCGCTTGTCGCAGTAAGCGACACGGAAGTTGCGGCAGGGCAAAAGAAATACATGCGGGAGCAATTTGAATACCTAGGGGTTAAAACCCCAGCCCGCAGGCGGGCGTCGAAAAGCATCATAAAATACCTGATAACCGCCAGCAGAGCCGAGCTCATCGCGGTCGTCGAGCTGCTGTGGGCGCAGCCGGAGCGGGAATTTCAATACGTGGCCGCCGATAGCATCCGCGCCCACATATCAGCACCGACGAATACCCTAACCAGCGCCGATGTGGAGTGGCTAGGGACCCTCGCCATGACCAAGTCCTGGTGGGACACCGTCGATTCACTCGATCTAAGCGTGGGTGCGATCTGCACCCCAGCCCACATGCGCGCCTGGGCACGCCACAACAACATGTGGCTGCGCCGAATCGCCATCAACCATCAATTACTACGCAAGGATGCCACCGATACGCAGCTGCTCACCGATGTGATCTGCGCAAATCTAGGCAGCACGGAGTTTTTCATCAATAAGGCTATCGGATGGGCGCTGCGGGATTACGCGAAAACCGACCCGGAATGGGTGCGAGCATTTGTCGCCGAACACGAGCTTTCGCCGTTATCGCGCCGGGAGGCACTCAAACACCTTTAACGCTTTTCAACGCAACCCTGTCGCCTTTCGGTTAGCCGACACCCCCTACGCACCATCCATTATTTTCACTTCTGCCGTTTACCACTTAGCACCCCTGAATGTGGGTAGTACGATCAAGTCGAATTATTTGGATTAAACCTATCAATTTGCAAAATCATCATAATCCACCCCATCCAATAATGTGTCACATAACACATTTTGAGCAGTACGTTTTCAATCAAAATCGTACAGATTTATACGCTAGCCACATAACCATATCCACCGTCACTAACCACACATAATCCGTCGCAAAGCCTTAGAAAATCCACAATTCCCACAATTTGCGTGCCCTGGCCACCTTTTTCATGTCTAATAAACATATCACCCTAGATGGTGACCCAAGACACATTTATTCCGGCAGGGAATCCTAGGTCACATCGCAATCGGTTCGGATTTCTTGCCCCACACAAGGAAGTTTCCCGTCCCAATGACCCAACCAACCAAACATGTTCCCACCCCGGAGGAATTCGTTGCGGTTTCCCAAAGCCCCGAATTTTCCTCCCTACGCAAAACTTTCCGTGGTTTTGCTTTCCCTGTCACCGTAGCTTTTCTTGCCTGGTACGTCTTCTACATAGTCACAGCAACCTTTGCCACCGACTTCGTCAAAACCCCCGTGTTTGGCGCGATCAATATCGGAATGGTTCTAGGGCTCGCGCAATTTGCAACCGCAGGCCTGGTCACGTGGGCTTATGTCCGCTTCGCCGATAACAAAATCGACCCAGCCACCGAGCAAATCCGCCACCGAATGGAACAACCCGCCATTTCGCAGGGCAACTACCCAACAAACCCCGAATCCCCAGCTAGCGGCTAATCCCACGAGTGTGTAAGGAAACATAAAACACCATCATGATAAATCACGTTATTCTTGCCCAAGACACGGTAGATACCGGCAATCCGATCCTCAACATCTCCATTTTCGCGATCTTCATCGCGGTCACCCTCACCATCGTCATCCGCACATCGAAGACAACCTCGCAAAAAGGCTCCGACTTTTACACCGGCGGCGGCGCGTTCTCAGGCTGGCAAAACGGTCTCGCTATTTCCGGCGACTACCTCTCTGCCGCAGCATTCCTGGGTGTAACTGGTGCCATCGCACTCTACGGTTACGACGGCTTCGTCTACTCCATCGGCTTCCTCATCGCTTTACTGGTAGCGCTCGTACTAGTGGCCGAACCGCTGCGCAATACTGGCCGCTTCACCATGGCCGACGTATTGTCTTTTAGGTTACAACAGCGTCCAGTCCGCACCGCCGCAGCTGTGACCACGCTAAGCGTTTCCCTGTTCTACCTCATCGCCCAAATGGCAGGCGCAGGCGGCTTGGTCGCGCTACTGCTCGGAGTCTCTGGCAAAGCAGCACAGGCGGCAGTAGTGGCCGTGGTGGGTGTTTTGATGATCATCTACGTCCTGGTCGGCGGCATGAAAGGCACCACCTACGTCCAAATGATTAAGGCTGTTCTTCTGGTTGGCGGTTCAGTCATCATCTCAATACTTACCTTCGTTGCCATTAAAGGTGGTTTCAACGCGGTGTTGGAATCCGCCGCAACCACCCACCCGCAGGGAACCGACGTGCTCGGCCCCGGCCTACGCTATGGCAAATCAACCCTGACAAAGATTGACTTTATTTCCCTCGCCATTGCCTGCGTCATGGGCACCGCCGGACTACCGCACGTGCTCATGCGGTTCTACACTGTGCCCTCCGCCCGGGTAGCACGCCGTTCAATGACCTGGACCATTGCAATAGTGGCATTGTTCTTCTTACTCACCGTAGTCATGGGATTCGGCGCGGCGGCCCTAGTCGGCACCGAAACCATCCAAAACGCCCCCGGCGGCGGCAATTCCGCAGTGCTACTGCTGGCGGCTCGGGTCGGCGGCTCCTTCTTCATGGCAGTCGTTTCGGCCATTGGCTTTGCGACGATCCTCGCCGTGGTAGCTGGCCTTACAATCTCCGCATCGGCTTCCGTGGCACACGACCTCTATAACTCAGTGCTACGCAATGGTGAAGCCACCGAAGAAGAACAAGTCCGCGTCTCTCGCATCACTGTGGTGGTCATCGGAATCCTCTCCATCATCTTAGGGATCGGCGCGATGGGCCAGAACATCGCATTCTTGGTCACCTTGGCACTGGCTATTGCGGCCTCTGCTAACCTGCCCACCATCTTGTATTCCCTGTACTGGCGCGGCTTTAACACCACCGGTGCATTATTCTCCATGTATGGTGGCCTGATTACCGCAGTGACTCTCATTATCTTTTCCCCTGCGGTTTCTGGCGCAGAAACTTCCATGCTGGGCGCAGGTGTGAACTTCGCCTGGTTCCCGTTGACCAATCCGGCTATCATTTCGGTTCCGGCTGGTTTCCTGTTAGGCATCATTGGTTCCAAACTGGGCAAACCGGACGATCTGGATAAGCTGGCTGCTGAGATGGAAGTGCGCTCACTTACCGGTGTGGGAATGGCAAAAGCTATTTCACACTAATATCGCTTGACTTGGTCAAACCATACCCATGTGGTATGGTTTTTCACGTCTCGGCGAGGGCCAATGCATCAACTGCACAGCCGTTATCGACGCGATAGTGTTTCACCAAAGCTAACTACTTGTAGCCTTGCGAAGACTCTCCGATGACATGTCCACCGTAGAGTCGCGGTTCGCAAGGCTTTTGCCGTTTTTGGGACCGCACTCCGCACTGAAGTTTAAAAAGTAAGGAGATTGCAATGTCCAACGAAGCTATTATCATTGCCGCCGAACCACGCAACGAATTCGGTAAGGGTGCTGCCCGCCGCCTGCGCCGCGAAGGCAAAATCCCAGGTGTGATCTACTCCGCCGATCTGGAAACCCCAATCCACTTCGCTACCTCCCGTCTCGATGTTCACGCATTGCTGCGCCACCACGGTGGTAACGCCGTGTTCGAGCTCGACATCGAAGGTGACAAGCACCTCGTGATGGTTAAGCACGTGGATCAGAACGTGATCACCCTCAACGCTGACCACATCGACCTGCTCGCCATCAAGCGTGGCGAAAAGGTTGAGGTTGAAGTTCCCGTGGTATTCGAAGGAGAGCCAGCACCAGGCACCATGTTGGTACAGGATCTCGACACCGTCCTGGTTGAAGCAGACGTACTGTCCATCCCAGAAGAGATCACCCACTCCATCGAGGGCCTTGAGGCAGATTCCAAGATCCACGCTTCCGATCTTGCTCTGCCAGAAAAGACCACCCTGGTTGCTGATCCAGAAACCGTCCTGGCAACCGTCAGCCATGAAGAAGTTGCAGACGTCCCAGAAGACGACGCTGCTGAGGGCGAAGAAGCTGCTGAAGGTGAAGAAGAAGCACCAGCTGCTGAGTAATTTCGCTTAACTAAAACGCTTGTCCGCCTCCATGCCGGTTGTCTATCGGTATGGGGGCGGATCGCGCTATTATGTCTCCAGTGAATATGAACCCACAATCCCCCGTCTTAATCGTAGGCCTTGGCAACCCCGGCGAAAAATACACCAACACCCGGCACAATATCGGTGCGCGGGCCCTAGAGGAGCTCGCAAGCCGCGCGAGTGGTATGCCCGCCACATTTAGTGTGCATAAAAAGTCCAATGCGATGATCGCTGAAACCACGCTTGCGGGCAGGAAGGTTGTTCTTGCCACGCCGCGTAGTTTTATGAATCTCTCGGGCGGGCCGGTCAAAGCGGTAGCGGATTTCTTCAAGATTCCGACTGACAATATCATTGTGCTTTTCGACGACCTTGAGCTCGACTTCGGCGTGGTGAAACTGCGGGCGCCGGGCGTCGACAAGCAAGCA
Source organism: Corynebacterium mustelae (assembly GCF_001020985.1). Lineage (NCBI taxonomy): Bacteria > Bacillati > Actinomycetota > Actinomycetes > Mycobacteriales > Corynebacteriaceae > Corynebacterium > Corynebacterium mustelae. The sequence goes on along the minus strand of NZ_CP011542.1, from coordinate 1,122,496 downwards.
ACCGGCAACCACGGCCACAATGGGCTACGGTCTATCACGAAAGTTTTGGGCAAAAACTACATTCGGGCCGGAATAGGAATCGGACGACCACCGGGGCGAATGGATGTGTCCAGCTTTGTGCTCAAGCCGTTTTCCAAGCAAGAACAAGCGGACATTCCGATCATGTGCGCCGATATCGCAGACGAAGTCGAACGTTTCCTTACCACTTCCGCGCTTTAGCTAATGCTGCCCGCAATGCGGTATCATCAAGTTGGAGCGCCCCTTGTTTGCGCAACCGGTGCATTACTGTTGGGCATTTTTTACACCGCGGTTTCGAGCGGCAACACTTGTTCTTAGCACTGCCCCGCTCGATTTGAGCCCGCAGCTTACGCATTTCTGTATCACAGTGCTGGGAGTCAAGCTGCCCCATCGCTTGTGAAAACGCCGCCCCCACTAATTCAGCGGCTTGTTGCTTAGTAGATGTTCGGTACGAATCGACGAAAAAGCTGTCAATGACTTTCAGCTTGCTTCGCTTCGTCTTCGCACCCATAGCCAACAACATAGCACAGCCTTAGCTAAAAATACGAAGTTTTAGTCGTATATTTTCTCGCAACCAGACTTCCGCTATCTATAAGAAATCACGCATAAGAAAGGCGATTATCTCCGCCGCAGTACCGCTGCGTAGCAGCTCAGGATTGCTCCCCACCAGGCAATAAGCGGTCTGCGGATCGTTTCGGAAACCGGCAAGAAGCTTAGCCACCAGCGGGTATGTTGGCGGCAGTTCCGGGTGGGACTTCGTAAATGCGGTTGCTAGTCCCCGGGCAAATCGGCCCGAAAATGCGCGGGTGGTCACCGACTCACCGGTATTCTCCTCGACGCACTGAGTAAGCATTTCCCGGTTAATATCGCTGGTACCAGCCTCATCGCACAGCAAAAACGCTGAGCCGCACTGAACCGCAGCCACCTGTGGCTGTGTTAATAGTTCGGTTGTCTGCTGTGGGGTACGCACCCCACCGGCCGCCACCAGCGGCATGTTTGGCACTACTGGAAGAATATCAGCGATCAGTTGATAGGTACACTGCTCTTTCGGTGTGACGGTTGCGTCCCAGCACAGTCGATGCCCGCCCGCGTGGTACCCCTGAACGATAAGGGCATCAGCACCCCGCTCGGCGGCAATCCCCGCCTCGTGCGCAGTTGTCACGCTCACCCACGCCTCCAAACCTGCGTTGTGGATAGCGGCTATCTCTTCGTCACTGAAGCAACCAAACGACACCGATACGGCTTTCAACCCAGAATCTTTGCCGCCCACGTTGAGAAGAAACTCCAGTTTCGCATCCCAGCCATTAGTGAAATCCGTAGTAGACATAACTTGTTCTGCATCGGGCACTGATTGATCCGTAGTGGCATACACAGGACGAAGTGCCTGTAGCAGGATTTCCACATCGTTCCGGCTAGGTATCTGATCCTGCGGGGCAAACAAATTTACCCCAAAACTGACATGCGGACGCTGTTGTAAAGCACGTACATCACGCATAAGTTTTTCCGGTGTATCCGAACCTGCAGCGAAAAAACCCAACCCACCGGCAGCGTGTGCTGCCGCCACCAACTGCGGGGTTGTCGGCCCACCCGCCATTGGCGCAACAATGATCGGCAGTTTTAGTTCAGCTAGTACGGCAGACACTCGCGTCGACATATACTTCCCTTCGGTCAGGTGCTTGGAATGTGGTAGACGATACTTGTGTAGGTGGTGCACAGTGCTCGATACAGAAATTCTAGGTGCGCGGATGAAACTATGAGAGCATAAACAACATGAATCTTTGGCAGCGTCTCACATCATTGGTTACCCGCCGTTCCCCCGGCTACGTTACGCCCGAACCTGCCCAGTGGCTAGTGATCGGACTTGGCAATCCCGGCGAAAAATACGTCGATACCAGGCATAATGTCGGTTACATGGTGATCGATTCGTTGCTTGATTCATTAGGCCAATCCCTGCGCCCGGTCAAAGGAATCCCGGCAACCGTCGCTAATGTATCCATCGACGGCTGCCCAGTTCTGGTGGCTCGTTCCACAACGTTTATGAACGTCTCCGGAACCGCAGTCGCGCCGTTATGCTCCGCACTTGGAATTCCACCGGAACGAGTCATCGTTGTCCACGACGAATTAGATTTGCCGCACGGAAAAGCGCGGATTAAACAGGGCGGGAACGAAAACGGCCACAATGGTTTGAAATCCACCACCGCAGAGCTATCAAGCCGCGACTACATCAGGGTGCGCACGGGAATCGGCCGACCACCGAAAGGGCAACCAGTTCCCGATTACGTTCTTTCAACCATCCCGCACGACGAGCAGCTTGCGCAGATGATTTCTGCCGCCACTCAAGCGGTGCGGCTGATCTGCACCGAGGGTTTAGCGAAAGCGCAAAACGCCATTCACCGCATGTAGCGCGCTGCGGCCAACGCACAGTTTGCGCTAGCCAGGAAACGGCGAGTATTAGCCGGGTTACATCCGACGGGATAGATGCAGGCTGAAGAAACCTGCAATTAAGGCTGTCAGCCCCACCCCTAGCGCGAAACCGTGGGACATTCCCATATTGTCCAGTACATTAGCCGTCGCTTTCACTTCAGCTTCCGCCGCAGTCTCATCACCCGATGCAGTAACCGCAGTACTAGGTTCGGCTGCAGCCAACACCGGTTCCGCGTTCGAGGCTACCGGGGCATTGTCAGCGAGCTTTCCAGCTGTAGGTGCTGGGGCGGTCGCTGTTTTAGCGCCGGCTCCTGGCGCGGCACTTGGGATCGAGCCAGCTGCCGTCACCGAACGGCCCGGCGCGGACGTGAATTGCACTCCACTGGTGCCACCAGTGGTTGCGGTTGCCGTTGTCGGTGTCGCTGTGGAACCAGACGGTGTTGTGGTTGGGGTGGCTTGCGATGGCTTCTGAGTTGGCTTGGTACTCGTCCCGCCGGCGCCAGCATTAGTGGTGGTTTTGCTATCGCCACCTGGTGTCTTGCCGAGCTTTTGCAGCTCTTGGTCGACTTTCTTGAGTGCATCGTCGATCGGTTTGGCGCTAAGGCCATCACCCGCGCCGGTTTTCCGGGACCGCCCCGGTTGGCTCTTACCATCGCAGCTGCTGGTTGCCGGTGGTTTTGTAAAACCGTGGCCGAAATCCGTTTCGTGATCGGCAGGAGTTCCTTGCTCACGGGCATCTGCTGGTGCTTGGTTGAAGGATTCTTCGCCCACCAGGAACGTAACCGTGTAGGTTATTGGCGTGGTTTTCTGGCAATTCACACCGTTGTATTCACCGGCGAATTGGTAGGTGATGTCGTAGCGGCCCGGCTTGGTAAATGCGTATCCGGTGTGCACGTGACTATTGAGCCCGAATTCCCATTCCTTGGTTAGATCTTCGGTGTCAAGTCTCAGCTGTGGTTCGGCTTTCAATCCGCCTTCAGTCCATAACAGCATCCGACCACTGTCCGGAGTCTCTGCTTTGGCAATACTTAAAAGCACGTTGTCGGGACCTGCAACATCACCAGGGGTTAGGCCGACGGTACTAAACCCCACCCACGGCACCCCCTCAATCTGGTTTTCTGGCATAACGTAGCTGGAGTCGGGTAGGTCTGTGTCAGCTGCTAATTCACCCCGTTTGAGTGTTTTTTCACTCTGGTGATCCACCAAAATGTAGGCGCTGCCGCTGGGACGATAGGCACTTTTTCCTGATAATTGGGAACCATCATCACGCATTTTTATGTGCGGATAGCCGTTAATGAGTTGAAGGTGAATGTCTTGGTGGGACTCTTTGATAACGAACGAGTCTGATGCTTCCTCTGTTGGTACGGCAACGGGAAGAATCTGGTTTGGTTCGTTAACGGTTGTGGGGTTAGGGATCGCAACCGCATCGGGAAGTGGGGTTTCGGTGGGAGCCAGTTGCACACTGGGGGTATGGGTGTGAGGTGCCTGTGGACTGGTTTCTGGCGTTTCGGGCTGTGGTGCTGGGTTTTCCGCATCGGTAACCGTGTCGGATACGAGTGGTTGTGCTGGTGTGTTTCCACCGATAGCTTCGTTAGTTACTGGGGCTGATTCGCCGTCGCCGACCGGGTGATCGGTGGCGTATACGGCTGCGGTGGGGCTTAAGATGAGCCCGAGGCTAAACCCGAGTGCGATGACCGTGCGTGGTCTATACAGTGCAGTCATGTGAGTCAACCACCTTGTGTTTATGCAACCGCGTTGCTAAAAAACCTTGTCTGGGAGATAGCAACCATGCGATAAAGAAAATCATTGTCAAAACTAATACGATAGTAGCACCGGCTGGCAAGTCAATCGCCCAAGCAAAATAAATACCCACGATAGCCCCCATCACCCCCACTAGGGAGGCGATCATCATCGTCGACTTGAGCGAATCCGTGACCAAGCGGGCGGTTGCAGCCGGGGTGATAAGCAACGCCAGAACCAAAATATTGCCGATAGTTCGCACCGACATCACCACAGCGGCAGTTACCGCAAGGTAAATAATGAGATCAAGGATAAAAACCGGTAGGTTCATGGCAAAGGCAGTCTCCCGATCAAGAGCGACGGCGGTTAATTGCGGCAGGATCAGGAAGATCACGCCGATAATCAGCACCCCTACCCCACCAGCCACGATCAAATCGGTTGTGGATACACCTGTGATGGAACCGAAGAGGAAGTTATTTAACGAGGCGGTGTAACCCTGGATCCGGGAGATCACCACTAAACCAAGTGCGAACGCCGCGGCGAAGAAAATACCGATCACGGCATCTTCCTTCACGCGTCGACGCTGCGAGAAAACCGCGATGAGCAGGGCAACCGTCGCACCGGCCACCGCCCCACCAACCAGCACCGAAATTTGGAGGGCGAATGCTATAGCCAGCCCCGGGAAAACCGCATGGGCAACGGCATCGCCGATAAACGACATGCCGCGTAACACTACAAACGTTCCCACCACGGCACAGACCACCGCCGACATGACGGACATCAGCAAGGCTTTAGGTAAGAAGGCCAAGGCAGGGTTAGTTAAATCGTGGATGAAGTCGATGAAAGAAATATCAAGCATGGGTATGTGCCCTCACCAGGGTTATCAGCGGCGAATTTTCGCCGACCTCAAATGTGTCACACCATAGGGTTTTGTCCGTTAATTCCGAAGGGGAACCGTCGGCACGAATGCCGTTTTTAAACAGCACCAGCCGGTGGCAGGAATGCAGCGCTTCGCCAATGTCATGGGTTGACATGATAATGGCGGTGCCAGCATCCGCCAGGTCGGAAAACAGGCGGGTTAATTGTTCGGCGGTCGGCATGTCCAAACCGGTGAAGGGTTCGTCGAAAAGCAAAACCTGCGGTTTGGTCGATAGCGCCCGCGCCACCAGCACGCGTTGCCGTTGACCACCCGAAAGTTGGCCGATAGGGCGATATGCGAGGGATTCCAACCCCACCCGGGCAATAGCCTCGTCGACTGCATCGTAGTCACTGCGGCCCGGACGGCGCACCCATCCGAGTACACCGGTGCGGCCGTTTGCGACACATTCACGAATTGAAATCGGAAAATCCCAGGCGAATTCGTGCCGTTGTGGCACGTAACCCACCGCCGATCGCAGCTTACGCCCTTTGTTGCCTGCTACTTCCACCACACCAGACGACGTTGGAACTAGACCTAAGATTGCTCGCAAAAACGTAGTTTTTCCGGCACCATTCGGCCCCACAAGCCCGACGAATTCCCCGGCCGACATGGAAAAGCTAAGGGAGTCAAAAATACGACGCCCCGAAAGTGTCACCGATACGTCGGTGGCGGTTAACAGCGCAGTTCGTGGCTGTTGTTGTGACTGGGGTTGTGATTGCACGTCGATCGTCACTTCTCACCCCGCGGCCGACCAAGTGCCCTGATAACCACGATGATGGAGCCGATCACTAGCACCGCCACTATGGCGATGATTGCCCACAACACAGCTTGGTTTTCTCCCGCACGATCGACGGTACCTACGGCAGCCACGCCGCTTTCATCACCCTTGGCCAAAAAATCCCCATCCCAGGTGACCGCTTGGGCAGCAGGAAGGTCCGCTTCTTCCCCCACAGCGAAACTTAAAATCTCTGTGTCCTCCTTCACACCACCGTCTTTCAATTCGGCAGTTATCTTCACCGCTACCTGGTGAATTCCCGGCTCCGTGAACACCCAGTTTGCGTGGGTATGTGTGTTGGCATCGACATAGATGTCTTGGGCGGTTTTATCAGCCGAAGTCCACAGCAGTTGCGGCTTTTCAAAACCACCGTTTTGCAGGAATAACGTGAACTGCCCCGGCCCGCTATGCCCAATAAAGCTCATGGTTATCCCGCCGGTGATCGCCTCCACAAAAGCTGGCGATTGGGTATTCCACCCCACCCACGGCACACCAACCTGTTCCACCTGCGGAACAACCCATACCGATGCCCCTGGCGCCGCGCCGGTGAATGCAAAGTCTTCGGATTCTGGCAGGGTTTGTTTGGCGTTGTCCCCCACCACGAATAGCACGTCTTCTGGGCTGCGCCACACAGGTGGGGCGCTGGAATCGTCCCGAATATAGGTGGAAAATGGCGCATCGGAAGCGTCCTTCTTCGGCGCCATCAGCGGCCCGATATCGGCATGCCCGGAGCGAAATTCAATAAGCTCACCGGCCGGGGCGATAGCTTCATCGGCACTGACAACCTGATTGAGATCGCCTGCGGCAACCGGCACGGCGCTGGTAGCAAGACAGGCAGCCGCCAGCACGACGGCTGCGACTGATCGGAGCGGGGTTCGTCGGGTGAGTTTCCTCATCATTGCATTTCCTCTTGTTCTGTTGGTTTAAGTTGTAACGTTCGCTAGCGGATGTCGGCCCGTAAAGCACCAGCTGGTTTTCAGCGTTTCTCGGTTTACTCTGCGGATTGTATGCTTTGGCTTTCTGGTTTCCCCAAACACCGGGCAAGTTCGTCAACATTGGTGCGCATCAGCTTCACATACGTCGGCACGTGCTCATCAAGGGTGTCACCACGAATCGTGCAGATTACGATCCCCAACCGCTGCGCTGTCTCCGATAGCACCCCAACGCGACCAGCCAGTTTCGGTTCTAAGAATACGGCTGGAACATGTAGGTTTTCTAGCGTCCGGGTTAACGCAATCACGTCGCGCGGTGACGGTTCAATGGCTGGGTTGGGTGTAACAAATCCTGCAATATTAATGTCGTAATCCTCGCCTAGGTAGGCGTAGCCGTCGTGAGTTGTCACTAGATGCCGACGCTGCGGCGGAATCTGCGCAATTTTTGCCCGTATATCGCGGTCGAGGTTGTCGAGCTTTTCAACGTACTCATTGGCGTTGGCCACATAATCGGCGCGACCACCGGGGTCGATGGCGATAAGTTCGTCTTGGATGACCCGCACCATAGCGATGGTATTTTTCACCGAGTGCCACAGGTGTGGGTCTACTTCGCCATGGACGTGTTTTCCTAATACTGCCTGTGGCAGCAGGTAAACTTCTGATCCAGGGGTGCCGAGGAATCTAAACGCTGGTTCACCGGGAATGGTTTGTAAAACGCTAGGTGGCACCACAACGACGGTGGCCTCTGGTTCATAGTTATATGAGGTATCGGTGCCGGTAGGGGCGTCGCCGCGTAAAAGCATTCGTTTCTGTGTAATGTCCGCAGTGACATCCACGTGCCCAGAGTCGATGATGTGCGCGTTGCGTTTCGCTGCAATCGCGTGGGGGTCCACACCTACGGCGACGGTGATCGTTGCATCATCGATCGCAACCGGGCCAGTGGGGGTGTCAAGCGTTGCGCCAAAGGTCAACTGGTATTCGCCGGGTTTGCTAAACGCCCAGGATACGTGAGTGTGTGCGTCGACAGGCAGGATAGTGCTGTCGGCTAAGTCAATGCCGTCTCTTGTGTTAAAGAGTACCTCCGGGGAACCGAACGTTGATGTGACATATGCTGCGGCATCGCCGGGGCCGGACGCGGCTTTCAGGTGCATGTCCACTCCGCTGGTTTTTTGGGCCCCGAGTTGCGCACCGTCGCCTGCAATGCGCATCCCCAACCACACAGTATCCAATGCGATGTTTTCCACCAGCGGAATCAACTCACCACCGTGGCGAGGTGATGCATCAGCTAATTCCACGAACGGTACGTCTTGAAGCCGGGATTCTTGAGCGGTACGCAGCAGGGATTGTTGTTCCAGCAGGAGACCGTTGCTGAAAATTATGTCCGCGTTTGCAATGTTGCGAACGCTACGTAATCCCGGCTCGTAGCTGTGGGGATCGGAGCCAAGCGGCATCACTGAGGTAACACGAGCGCGATCGCCTGCAACGTTTCGGGCAAGATCCGCAATGATCGGCGTAGTGGCGACAATGTCGATCACGTTGTCGTTGCTATTAGGGGCACCAGCAACCGATGACGGTACCGCGTCTGCTGCGCAACTGGCCACGGTAATTCCGGCGAGCCCAAGTGCGAAGCTGACATGTATCTGGGCGATCACTCGTCTGCCTCGGGTTCGCCGATTCATGACGCATCCTTGGCAGTTGCGTCCGCCGTGCTTGTGCTAGCCGCTTTTCGACGCTGTACCGCCGCACTGAGGTTACTGGTTCCCGCACCAAGAACGAACAGCCCCAAGCCTAAAATCACATAAGGTAAGGTCTGGACGATTTGTGCCGCCAAGGTTATGGCGGGTTCGTCGGCTTCTGATGCTGCGGCAGCGTTTTTACCCACAGCGGTAATCCCACCCGCCGCATCGGCGACTTCGCCGCTCAGAGAATTATCAGTAACAGCTTCACCGCCTGTAGCTTGGGATGCAGGCGCGATGCCTTGTGCGGCGACTAAGCCTGGATCGCAGTTGCCGCCTGCTGGGTCGATTGCCGCACCTAAGTCAAAGTGTCCGCTTTGGCTACCACTGCCAACTTTAAACACCACCGTGCCAGTTCCAGCGACTTTCTCGCCAGATTTCAAGGTGGTGGTTTGTCGAATGGATACGTGGTAGACGCCTGGTGCCCCAAACACCCAATTGGGGTGAACATGGGCATTCGCACCAATGGTATAACTACCTTGCGCTTGGTTATTCGCACCCCGGAACCATTCTTGACCCACTACTTGGCCTAAACCGCCCTGACTATAGACAACCATCGGACCGGGCCCAGAGAACCCAACCAGTTCCCACGTCACGGACCCCTGAGTGTGCTCTAACATGCTGGGGTGCTGGGAATTGGCGCCCACCCACGGAACGTTTGGTTCCTGAGTAGAACCGATCATCCACACTGGCCCTTTCGGCACTGGCCCGATCGCGACAGGTAAATCTTTCTTCGCGGCACCACCGAGTTCAAATTGAATCTCGCTGAGATTTCGCCAGGTCGCTGGGACAGTCCGGTCATCCTTCATCATGGGAATTACAGCTGGGCTGCAACTGCCCCCGCTAGCACCGCCACCAGTTGCCGCACCCGCTACTGCGCCACCAGTTGCCACGCCACCTGTACTCGAAGCACCGCCACCGACTGTGGCTGTACCGCCGGTTCGCCCAGGTTGTGCGGTTGCACCGCCGGTCGCTTGCCCTTGGGATGGGGTTGGATTATGTCGGTTCCCAGGGGCAGCTGGTTGCTGCGCGGTATTGGGTGCATTACCAGTACCTGTGGATGCATTGTCCGGATTTCCACCAGGTGTGGCGCTTCCTACTTCCCAGGTGTAGGTGGCGGTATTGCTTGTACGGGAACCGCTCGCGGCAGATACCTGCATCGTATACGTTCCGGGCTGGGTAAAAGCCCAGTGAACATGTCGGTGCGCTGGAAATGGCTGGTTAATCACCGATCCGCTGGATAAGCTAAACGAACCATCTGAGGTGACAGATTGCACTCCACCACCGCTGTTTTCAAATACGAAGACCTCACCCGGCCCGGATACCGATTCAAAATTCAAATCGATGTTTTGGGCGATTGCTTGCGCCCCCAACGTGTCCCAACCTGGCCATAGCAGCCCAGATTGTTGAGCCTGAGGGAGATAATAACTTGCGCCACCGATCGCAGGTACCGCAGAGGTGGCATCGCTATATGCGCTATCTGATACGACTAGCACCACGGATTCCGGGGCACGATGCACCCCACTGCCGGTGATGTCTTCCTTCAATACTAATTTCAGATCACCGTCCTCAACGATCACGGTGAAAGCATCAACATGTCCGTCGCTTAAGCGTAAATTCTGCGAAACCGCAGGTACAAAGAGCGATAACAGAAATAGTCCCATAACGGCCGCAACGGCACACGCTTGCCGCAACGGGTATTGGCTGGCTGCGGTACAAGGTGCGCCTTGCGAGTTAACCGTTATGGTGGGGTTTTTCGCTATAAACATGTGAAAAATATTCCCAACAAAATACTAACGGGGTGAGTTTTCGTCACCGCCTATCAAGCGGCGACGAAGCAAAAGTGTGGTGATTAGAATCGGGGTAGTTTCCCACCCATCAACGCTGCGATCGCAGCACCGAGCACGCCCAGTACAGCGATGACGATTCCGATGATGCCACCAGTGCTGATGGAGGAAGGCTTCGATGTATCACCCGGAGCAGGAGCCGGGGCAGCTCCAGATTTTTCCTTCTCCGCAACTTTGAAAGTGTAGGTTGCAGTGTTGCTGGTTTTTCCGTTTCCGGTCGCTTCAACCTTCATGGTGTAGGTACCAGGCTTTGTAAACACCCAACCGGCGTGCGCGTGAGTTGGGAATTTAACCGGAATCACGGAGCCGCTGGCGATCTTGTAGTTTCCATCGGCAGCAACAGGGTTGGCTTTACCGCCATCACGATTAAACAGATACAACTCGCCCGGTCCGGAAAATTCCTTGATCTTCAGATCGATTTCCTTGAAGTTCTTGGTTCGCACCTTGGTGGTGTCCCAGCCGGGGAACAAAACCTCGGGATTTTCAGCTTGGGATAGTGGCAAGTAGACGGCCTCTTTGCCAACAAAGTCAAGGTTCTTCGTCTCAGCGGTCCATGCGCGGGAGTTTGCCTCCAGGACTGCTGATTCTGCATCACGTTCGACAGCTATCCCGGTGATGTCTTCTTTCATATTCAGCTTAAGCCCACCATCATCGGTGGCCGACACATGAAAAACATCCACGTGCCCTTTGCTTAGTGTCGTTTCCTGGGCATGTGCCACACCTGAGGTGCTAAGCGCCGCAGCGGTCGCAACAGCGGCAACTGTTGCTGTTAGTCGAGTACGAAGTTTCATTTTTCCTCCTCATGGAAATGAATGGTTTGGCCAACAAGAACGCTGGAAGTTTTTGTGTGTTTAAAACCGCAGCCGGGCTAAGGCTGATTGCAGCATGTTCCGTGCTGGACCACTGAGAACCGCGGCAGCGACTGCGGCAATCACACCGATAATCGCCGCCACAATTGCGGCAATATGTCCGCCTTTCAATTTCGCAGAGCCGTCATTTGCGGGCGGGGTCTGGGAGTTATCCAACTGCTGGCATTCAGTACCAGGCTGTGCACCAACCACGAAGGTCATGGTTTCTGGTGCGGAAGACACATCGGTGCCGTCCTTCATGGTCGCCTTGTAGAAGGTTTTGAACCGATAAACACCAGGTTTGGTAAACGCCCAACCGACATGCGCGTGTGTGGCGAGGTCCGTTTCGATTACGTGATCCTTTGCTGCCGAATTGGCAAGAACTTTAATATCCCCTGCCAATCCGTTTTCACTAAAGACACCGAATATGGCATCGTTAGGCATGGTGATTGGTTCCAGGTGTAGATCAACAGAACCGGAAAATTCCTCGTAATTTAACCGTTCAGTGTTGTACCCTGGCCACAAAATATCCTGCTTGGAATTTTGTGGCAGATGATAGAACTTCTCACCAACTGGAACAAGGAAATCAAGCTCAGGTTTCGCTAGTCCTTTTTCCCGCTTACTTAGCGCATTATCACGAACTACGTTGATTACATCGCTGACCTTTCGGCGGTATGTCTCAAAGCCCTCGGTGTTGGTTTGGTCCAACAAGGTCATCGTGAAAGCATCGCCGTCGCGTCGGGCTTCAAGGTCGGTGTGCCCGGAAGCTAGAAGCCACTGCTCACCGCATCGGTGTGATTGGTTTGACGGATCATTTGGGCTCGTATCAGCAGATTTAGGTGCGCGGGTTATCGTGCCTGATGGCAGCGTTAAACTTCCTGCTTCCGGAATCTGTTGCTCGGGTGCAATCGTTGCAGTGAGAGCGTTGTGCGTGGGGTGCGGAATAATCTTAAGTTTGGGGTAACGGCCTGCAATGCTCTCGCGTTCTACGAAGAATTCTGCACGTCCGTTAAGAATGGGTGCCTCCGCGGGATCTGTCGTCACTGTATCGGTGTATTTGTCAGCAAAGCCGCCTCGTAGCAGACCGGTGAAACTGGGATCATCAACAGTGACTGTTAGTTTCGCAAAATCGCTTGAGCCAGGCACATCGTCGATTTCTACCGAGACCGTCGCGTCTTTTTCCAGGCTTGCAGGTGAAGAGAACCTTACGTTTGCCGGGTTCTTGGTCGGTGCAACAAGCTGTCCTGGGTTCTGCTCGGAAGAAACTGTGTGGCTGCTTAGAAAGCTGCGTGAAATCACAGGTGAAATCCAACGCGCACCGGATTCAGTAGCCGGAATGAATACCGCCTGCAGCATGGACGTTTTAGCACCAAACAGGTCTGGCCATTCCGCGTATCCGTTGACAACGTCGATGTCGGCAAGATGGTAGCCGTCGTTAAGCAGTGTTAGGGTGCCGCTAACGCTGGTGTCTTTAGCCTGGAACTTGACCAATTCCAGGTTTTTGTCACCTTCCTTGGGTTGGGCGGGTTTATAGGGGGCGATGCTTAGCTCATATCCGGCTTCGGCAAGGTTTCCTTCTGGGGCGGCCGCGTAGCGTTCTTCCAAGCTTTGCGACGCTTCCTTGCGTGGCTCGGTACCTCCTACTTGGACGGTTTGCCGCTTTTCTCCGGATTCGACAGTGGTTCCGTCCTTGAGCTTGGCTATCGTCCGATAGGTGATAATATGCCGACCAGGTTTGGTGAATAAAATAGTGTTATGCGTATGATCTCCGCTAGTCAAGGGCCAGATGCGTGTGCTTTGGGCGGTCGACCCTAAGAATTTCCGTAACCCCGCTGGGTAATTGTCGTAGTGGGTGAAAAAATGAACTTCACCAGGGCCGTCTACGTCGACAAGCTCAAGCACCACGTTGTCATTTTGAAAATCGTTAAGCGGAAGGCTCCCGGCCCCAAACCCCCACCATAGCGGGTAAGGCCCAATAACATTGCTCGGTCCTGCATAAAAAACGTCGCCTGGGGCACCGACTTCGGTGAGGTGACCATCATCGGGAATGGTGAATTGGTATTGGTTTTTACCTCGTCGACTCCAGCCTTTGCCTAAATAAATCACCGAGGAATCGAACTCATGGAGAACGTCGTTACCAGCAGAGGTTTTTTGGTCAAAGGTTTTTGTTGCGGGATCCCAAAACGTTTTTGGCGAGTCAACATGGGTTCTGGTGATCACGGTTTTACCGTCGTCCGGGCCCGCGTGAGCCGCGCTAGGAAAAATCACCGCGCTGACTGTTAATGCGGCCATTATTTTTGTTATTGAGCGGGACATTCTTTTGCCTCCCAAAAGCAATTGAAAATCAATCCAATTAAGAACTCTCAATACCTTAAAGCTACTGATTTTCATTTGCAAAGAATCGGATTAATTATCATCTAAGCCCACAACCGCACTCGAATTTCCCCAGTATTTCCAGCACTTTCGACTTTAAACCCCTCCCCCAACAAGGGGTACCCTAGCGTCATACCGCCGACAACAATTCCAGAATCCTTTCATTAACTTAAACGCTACTTGATATTCACCTATCTCGATTTCAGGTTTCCATTGGCCAGTTGTGTCGCCGTTCTTTAGCGCAGACATGGGTACAAATCTCTGCATCTTTTCCGGTGGTGGCCGTACACTGATACCCATGCGAACAATTGTCATAACCGGAGCATCCGCTGGAATTGGTGCCGCCGCAGCGCGGCATATAGCTCACGCCCACCCCAAAGACCGGCTCATTCTGGTCGGCCGCAATAAACAGCGGACCGAAGCGATCGCTGCAGAATTATCAGCGATTGGGTTAACCGCCGATTTCGCTGATCTTGCGGACGTTATAGCTCTTGCCAGCGACATTCGAGGACTAACCGACAGAATCGACGTGTTGGCGAACAATGCAGGTGGGCTTTTCGACGGGCCGACACTCACCCGTGACGGATTTGAATTGACATTCCAAGTCAACCACCTTGCCCCCATGGTGCTCACCTGGCAACTGCTCGATACCCTGATTAAATCGGGTGCATCGGTGGTCTCCACCTCATCACGAGCCAACGTCATGGCAAAACTTGATCTGACCGACCTCAATGGCCTACGCAACTTCAATAGCGGTTTTAGTTACGCAAACGCCAAATTAGCCAACATATTATTCACCCAAGAATTACACCGTCGCTATAACTCACTAGGGCTTAATTCCGTGGCATTTCATCCTGGGGTCGTCGCTACGAATTTTTCTCTTGAGTCCCATACTATCTTCCGAAAATTCTATTCTTCCCCCATCATGTCCTCGATTGGCTCCTCGGCTGAACAAGGCGGCGAGAACCTCGCGTATTTCATTGACGGCACACCCGGAATCATGTGGAAATCCGGCGAATACTATTCCGATAACCGCAAGCCGGGCCGCGTTAGCCTCACAGCGAAAAAACCTGGTCTGGCGCAACGTCATTTCGAAGTATGTTCCAAAATGTTGGGCATCGAGTGGAAAGCCGACACCGAAACTTAAAACAATGGCTGGTTAAAGCTATCCTTATCCACACAATCAGCGTTGGTTTATTCGCTTTCCCTGCAACCCGCGGCGCCCTTAAGCGTCGAAAAGCTCACGTGCTTCCACCATCTAGGCATTCTTTTACGGACATAACCGATGATCTGGCAATGCACTATTGTGTAGAAAGCACTGATCTTTGAAAGGAACCCATGTCCACAACCGCCGAGGCCGCCCGTCGTCGCACTTTTGCTGTCATCGCCCACCCTGATGCTGGTAAATCCACTCTGACCGAAGCGCTCGCATTACACGCCCATGTCATTTCCGAAGCTGGCGCTGTCCACGGTAAAGCTGGACGAAAAGCCACCGTTTCCGACTGGATGGAAATGGAAAAAGACCGGGGAATCTCGATCGCTTCCTCCGCACTGCAATTCGAATATGCACCTGATGGGCATCAAGGCGAACCCTACATGATCAACCTTGTGGACACCCCAGGCCACGCTGATTTTTCTGAAGACACCTACCGAGTACTTACCGCCGTCGATGCAGCGGTTATGCTTATCGACGCGGCTAAAGGCCTAGAGCCCCAAACCTTAAAACTCTTTCGAGTATGTAAGGCACGCGGACTTCCCATCATCACCGTTATTAACAAGTGGGACCGCCCTGGGCGCAGCCCGCTAGAGCTTGTCGACGAAATTGTCACCGAAATCGGACTGCAACCCACCCCGCTTTTCTGGCCAGTTGGCGAAGCTGGCGACTTCCGGGGATTAGCCCGCATCAATGACGACGGCGAAGCGGAAGAATACATCCACTTCTTACGCACAGCAGGCGGCTCGACCATCGCACCAGAGGAACACTACAGTCCGGAAGAAGCACAATCGAAAGAATCAGATGTGTGGGACACTGCCGCGGAAGAAGTCGAGTTACTCGCCGCCGACGGGGCACTCCACGACCAAGAACTCTTCCTCGAATGCACCACATCGCCGTTAATTTTCGCCTCCGCGATGCTTAACTTCGGTGTCCACCAAATCCTCGATACGTTGTGCGCACTCGCCCCAGCTCCAGCTGGCCGCGACTCAGACCCGACTGCCGTGGCGCAGGCGACCAGCGCTATCGATTCCCACCGCGACATCAACGCTGACTTTTCCGGCGTGGTATTCAAAGTTCAAGCAGGCATGGACAAAAACCACCGCGATTCCTTGGCATTTATGCGCATTGTATCCGGAGAATTCGACCGAGGAATGCAGGTGACTCACGCCCAATCTGGCCGCAGTTTCTCCACGAAATACGCACTGACCGTGTTCGGCCGCACCCGGTCGACCGTCGAAACCGCCTTCCCTGGCGATATTGTGGGGTTGGTCAATGCCGGTTCACTCGCACCAGGCGACACCATCTATGCCGGACGAAAAGTTCAGTTCCCACCCATGCCGCAATTCGCTCCGGAACATTTCCGCACATTGCGGGCAAAAAGCCTGGGCAAGTACAAGCAATTCCGCAAGGCCTTGGATCAACTTGCCGCTGAGGGCGTGGTACAAATCCTGCGCAACGATGCACGTGGCGATGCCGCACCTGTCATGGCCGCTGTGGGTCCCATGCAGTTTGAAGTCATGATGGCCCGCATGGAAAACGAATATAACGTCGAAACTGTAGCCGATCCCATCCCCTATTCAGTGGCTCGCCGCACTACCGCAGCAACCGCACCGGAATTGGGTAAACAGCGCGGCGTAGAAATCTTCACCCGCGCCGATGGTGAATTGGTCGCACTGTTTGGCGACAAGTGGAAATTGGCGTTCATTGAGAAAGAACACCCTGAATTTGAACTATTCCCCATGGTGGCGGACTGATCACCGGGACGCTGTTATGCTTGACAGCCAGCGGCCTGGCCGTCAAGCTTCATGAGGTATCTGGGGCAGCGGCTGCACTTATACAGATTCTAAGCAGTTACGCACTCTGTGAAAACAGGCGGGAAACTAGGCAAAAACCTTGCGGATAAACTCCCACACCGTGGTTAAAGCGCCGCCGAGGACGCCAAAGATTTTGGCCAATGCCTGGGACGAAGATTTATCCTTCGCCTTCGGCGTATCCGGTTGGCTGGGATTGATTGTGTCCGTGTTGAAATTCGGCTGGGTGGTCTCCGTTGGCACCGGATTATTAGCCTCCGATTCCGGAAGTGCTACCTGCTTGCACCTATTAAAGTACTCGTCGCCAACGACGATCGTAAGCCGCTTCTTCGGGCTTTGAATCTTGCCACCCGTCGGGGTTCCAGCACTGTAGTACGCGTCAAATGTATAGACACCGGGCTTCGAGAACCCCCAGGCAAAGGAATTCTGGTCTGGCTTTTTCGTGTCGAAACTGTAGTCGCTTCGCAACGAGTCAACGAGTACTTCCCGCTCCACCCGAGACGAGATATACAAGTAGATGCCGAAAGACGTATCGGTTGGCATGGAAACTGGATCAAGATGGGTCGTGACCTTGTTATTGTGCTGGGCAAAATCCAAGGCGGTGGTATCAAATTCAACGTGAACCCGACCACCCGTCCCGTCACTCATTTTGTAGAACCGTCCCCCCACGGGTCCCAGAAAATCCAGATTCGAGTCACCTAATTCCATTTCAGTGCGCTCAAGGTAACTGTTGTCTTTAATACCGATAACCACATCTTCTACTTCCCGCATTTGGGTTTCAGGGTGGTAATGCGAAGTTTCGTCTTGCAGTTTCAGGGTAAAGCTATCGTCGATACGCTCCACTCGCAACGCAGTGGTGCCTTCGTGCAGAAGCATCTTATTAGCGCACACCCTCTCTGGTTGCCCGGCAGTGGGATCTGCCTGGCTTACTGGTGGGAATGCCATCCCGGTTGCTGTGATGACCGCAACCGGCACGATCAGTGGCTTTCGCATGTGTTAAGCGCCTTTCCTCCCCGTCCCATTCGGCATATGTCGTGGCCCCGTTTACCGACCGCAGCGTTCGCTCCGGCTTGCGTCACGACGAGCCAGCCATGCAGCAAGGCCGCTTTCCGATTGGAATAGATGATTATCAAACTTGGGTTGTGCAAGCTAAAAGTGTAACCAAGCAATTTTATAAATGGTGGTTAGTTACAGCGATTTGCCGGAAACTATGTCACAATCGTGCAGCTTTCCCACCCGGATAGGGTCAACAGCAAAATGGTGGCTCCTTTTACACAAAGGAACCACCATTTCGTCGTGACGTCTTTAGTTCAGGAAGTACTCCACCAAATAAACATGCCCACTTTTAGCAGCCGTTGCAACACCAAAGTGCTTACCGCCTGGCAAATCATTCGGGGTTCGGCTGAGCCATGCAATGTGAGCTTCTGCCTCAGCTGGGGTCATCTTGTAAACGTTTCCGCTTCCTTTATCCAGGTGAGTAACTCCGTCACCAGCGTTTCCGTAGAAAACCACCTGACCGCTAACCGCCTGCTGAGCCCATTCCTGAGCAATCGCCTGCGCATGAAGATCTAGTTTATGCCCAGACTGGGTGAGGTGTTTCTCGGTGGCAGACTTCAATCGTGCCCGCAAGTCGGAGGTTAACACTGGAGTATCGTCAGGGCGAAGTTGCTCTGGCACCACAATGTGATGTTGATCCGCGAAAGCCAAAACATCATTAGGAAGTACAAACTGAACAGTGCTGCTTCCAGGCAGCGGTTGCGCGGCGGCAAGTGGAGCGCCACTAAATGCTACGGCTACAGCCAATGTGGCTGCGGTGAATAAACGGCGAATCATGCCCCTTACTTTGTCATAAAACTGACAGCACTAGGAACTTGAAAATCAAAAGTATGCCGCTTTGTTATAAAATAGCCCCCAAACAGCGGAAAACGCAGATTTACAGCAAGTTTTTTACCCCCGTCGATACACCTGCCACCCGTTGAATAAATTTAGAAAATTCCTAAGTTATTTCAACACCGAAATACTTTTAGAGAATGTAGTATAGATCACAAAATCTAGCAGTAGGATGTGATCTACCTATGCCCACCGCCCCCAAGCACTGGGAAGCCGACGTCATCCTCAATGACGGTGGCATCGCGACTTTACGCCCCATCCGCCCTAATGACCGGGAGGAAATAATCAAGTTTTACGCCCGGGTCTCACCAAAATCAAAATACCTGCGGTTTTTCTCCACTCACCCCACACTGTCTGATGATGATCTTAAGCAATGGCTAGACATCGATTTTCACAACTCAGTCACTTTGGTACTAATAGAACGCGAAAAAATCGTCGCCACCGCCCGCTACGAAGTCGTCGAGCAATTCTTGCCTGCCCGAGTGGCAGATGTTTCGTTTCTAGTCCAAGACGATCATCATGGTAGAGGGGCTGGCAATATCCTGTTGGAGCACCTGGCCCAGATTGGCCGGGAATGCGAAATCGAGCGGTTCTTTGCGGAGATCCTGACCGAGAACCGCTCGATGGTTCAAGTGTTCATCCGAGCTGGCTATGAGGTTAAACCCGAGTTGGAAGACGGCTTTATCGTCGTCGATTTCCCCATCGAGGCCTCTGCTACCTCGAAGGAAGTAATGGAGCGCCGGGAGCTACGCGCGGAAGCCAGCTCCATTAGGCGACTATTAAACCCCACATCCGTGGCAATTGTGGGCGACGTCGACGATCTTCAGCGCATCGTCCCACAGATCGTTTCCGCAAGGTTCTCGGGGCAAATCCACATCGCCACCCACGATCACGATTCGATGACAGCAGCTGAACACCTACGCACCATCGTCGGCGACATTGACTTGGTAGTTATGAGCCACGACGCAAGCCATGTCGACGACATTTTGGCAGCCGCCGCCGAAAAAAACGCCGTTGGTGTCGTATTCTTAGCCCAAGGACACAACCCCAAAGTCTCCCGGGAAGACACAGTTAACTTCATCCAGCAGGCCAGATCCTACGGCCTGCGCGCTTTAGGACCAGCCGCCTTGGGGCTTATCAATACTGATCCCAATGTGCGACTTAATGCTTCTCCTGCCCCGATGCCCAAACGCGGCTCGATTGGATTGTTCACTCAATCCGCTGGGGTGGCAACGCTTACGCTATCGCACGCTCTTAGTCGCGGCAGCGGTCTTAGTTCATTTATCTCGGCTGGTTCCTTCGCCGATGTGACCGGCAACGACGTGATCCAGTTTTGGGCGGATGACGAACGCACCAAGATTTGTTTGCTCTCCCTTGATGTTGTTGGAAACCCACGAAAGTTTTTTCGGGTATTGCGCCGGTTAGCCTTAGAAAAATACGTGGTGGTGTTTATTCCATCGCGGGCGTTGAAATCTGCTCGCCATTACGAGCTAGAAGGATTAACCACCGCCTCACCTGATGCATTGGATAAAGTAATCCGAGAAACTGGTGCCATGGTTGTCACCCGGCGCGATGGAATGTATGACATCGCCCAGTTCTTAGCTAGGCAGCCAGTGCCCAAGGGGCGATGTATTACTTTGATTTCTAATTCGGCGGGTCTTAGCGAACAAATGCGACAGTCCGCAGAGCGGTTCGGGTTCTCCCCCACCTCGATAACCGTCACTGGTGACCCGTTGGGCATTATCGACCAAACCGAGGCGGCTCTTGATGATCCCCGGACAGATCTGGTGTTCACCGGCATTGTGGAAATCAACGAACCGGTTTTAGAACGTGCCTGGCAAGGCCTAAGCACGTTGGCTGCCGCCGGCACTGGCACACCGTTGATGGCGACATTCGTCGGTTTTCGGGAGTTTACGCCTTCGGTGGCTGATGAGGAAGAAACCTTCGGGCAATTGCCGGTGTATACCACCTACGCTGATGCGCTAGAAGCTGTATCCGCGATTGTCGATAACGAACGGTTGCGTGCTGCGGCTCGGCCTCATCCTGATGATGAATTAGGAACCGGTGATAGTGCGCAGGTGAAAGAGATCGTGGCTGGCATTGTTGCTGATTCGCCTGATGGTCGGTGGGCAACTGATGCAGAGACATCACAGATTCTTTCTGCTTATGGAATCAATATCGTGCCGTGGCAGCCAGTGAATTCGGTGGATGCTGCAATCAAAGCTGCAGAGGAATATGGCTGGAATGTGGTGTTGAAGTCAGTGCATCCGGTGGTTCGGGGGCGGCCGGAATTAAACGCCGTTATTCGCCATATCGCCGATGCGGATATGATGCGTCAAGCGTGGGCGTCGCTTACAGACTTGGCGCATAACCTTGGAGTCGCCGATGCCACGGATGATTCTCCCGCCGCATTGCTGCCGGTCGTTCAACCCACGGTGAAACCAGGCGCATCGCTGACCATATCTGCAATTGAAGACCCAGTATTGGGCCCAATGATCTCGGCTGGAATCGCCGGTATTTCCACTGACTTGTTGGGGGACTTGTCGTGGCGGGTGCCGCCAGTTCGCCGAATCGACGCCCGTAGCATGCTGGACGGGTTGTCTGCTGCACCACTGTTGCATGGCTATCGAGGGACGAAACCAAGCCGATTAGACACCTTGGAACAGGTCATTATGAAGGTTTCCCAGCTCAAAGACGATATTGCTTCGATCGTGGAGGTGGAATTAAATCCAGTGATTGCAGGTATCGATGATACTGCGATAGTAGGTGCCAGGCTTCGGGTGGCACCGCTTGCTGCTGAACGCGATCCGCTTACGCGTTCCTTGTAGCCGGGTTGTTTTTCGGTTAATTATCTCTACCAACTTTTTAAGCCCTGGGTTTTTAAGCACAAACCTGACGGCGTTCACACTACCAAAACCACAGAATCTGCCAAAAGGTGTGAGGAGGATGACCATGACGTCACCGAAACCGCTTTTAGTTCATACCGCTGAGTTATTGGAATATTCCTTTGGTGACGACCACCCGATGGGTCCGGATCGGGTGCGGCTTGCCATGGAGCTTTCGGAGCACTTCGGGGTGTTAGATCTATTCGATATTGTCGAACCACCCGGTGATTGCGACGAATACGTCCGGTTAGTGCATTCTGACGACTACATTGCGGCGCTACAGTCAGGCGAGCCGCACCCCGAGGCGGGTATCGGTGACCACGAGCACCCGGTGGTGCCGGAGTTGCCGAAAGTGGCGGCTCGGGTGGTCGGCGCCACTGTTGCCGCCACCCAGGCGGTGTGGTTGGGAAGCCATAGCCGTGCCGTGAATCTCTCGGGTGGATTACACCATGCTAGTGCGCATGCCCAGCGTGGTTTTTGCATGTATAACGATGCGGGTGCCGCGATCCAGTGGTTGTTGGATAATGGTGCCTCTCGGGTAGCTTATATCGATTTGGATGCCCACCACGGCGACGGCGTTGAGGAAATGTTTTGGAATGATCCACGTGTATTGACGTTTTCCGTGCATGAGTCCGGGTTGTATCTGTTTCCGCACACAGGTTTTGCCCACGATATCGGTGGTAGTGAAGCGGCTGGCACTGCGATTAATATCGCACTGCCCCGCCATGTCACGGATATTGAGTGGCTGCAGGCGGTGCATGGGATCATTCCACCGCTGTTGCAGCGGTTTCGTCCGGAAATCATCATTTCACAGCATGGGGCTGATCCACATGTTAACGACCCACTTGCTGATCTGGATTTGTCCATCAACGCCATGACGCTGGCGTATCGCAGTGTTGCCCGGTGGGCGGAGAAATTCGCATGCGGCAAGTGGGTGGCAATTGGTGGTGGGGGTTACTATCGGGATTCGGTGGCGCGTGCGTGGACCCAGGTCTTGGCTACTGTCGCGGGTGCCGAGCTTGACTTACACGCAAAACTGCCGCCAAACTGGCAGGACCGTGCCCGCTGCGCTTCCGATATGACCTTAGGTGATGTGGCTGCGGAAGCAGGGTTGGCGGATTTTCGCCCCGAACGCATCATGACGAATACGGCCTGCGCGCCGATGGTAGCCACGTCGAAGTCGATTTTCCCGTATTGGGGGTTGGAGCCCTACCGGGGTCACGCGACCTAACCGAAAGTTTTTACTTATCGACGCCACAGGAAGCGGCGGCGTGGCGTATAACTTTCGCTAGACTGGCGGCACTGGGGTGTTACCACTGTAATTAGGAGACATAAGTATGGCTGAGAATCACTCATCGTCGTGGACGATTAATGTTTCGTGGAAGAGCCTATTATTCCGGTGGGCAACGTTGGTTATTGGCATGGTTGCTTATATGTATGTCCTGAAACTGGTTGGTGTCAATGACACGTTCGATTGGGAACAGTTTGGGAATTTAGTTGCGTTAGGCACACTCATTCTCTTTGTCATGGGTGTCTACAGCAGGTCGCGCGACGACAAGCCTTAATACAAAATACCGGCCATCCGTGTTTCACAGATGGCCGGTATTTTGTATTTTCACCTCGGCGGCATGCGCAGCGCGCCATCAATGCGGATGGTTTCGCCGTTGAGGTAGCCGTTGTCAACGATGGCGGCAACCAGAGCCGCGTATTCCTCCGGCTTGGCCATGCGCTTCGGGAATTGCACCAAGTTTTCCAGTTCGGTGCGGTATTCGTCGGAAATGGACGCCATCATGGGGGTTTCCACAATGCCCGGCGCGATGGCGACTACCCGCACCCCTACCCCGGCAAGATCCCGGGCAGCACAGATGGCGAGGGAATGCACCCCGCCTTTCGACGCCGCATAGGCGGCCTGGCCGATCTGCCCCTCAAATGCCGCGACGGATGCGGTATTAATGATCACGCCGCGTTGCCCATCGGCGTCGACAGGTTCTTGGCTGGACATTACCCCGGCGGCCGCGTTTAACACGTTGAAGGTGCCGATCAAGTTGACATTTATAGTGGTGGCGAACAATTTCGGATCGTGGGAGCCGTTGCGGCCGACGATTCGCATGGATGGGCAGATTCCGGCGCAGTTGACTGCCACCCGAAGTGGTGCGAGTGCGGCGGCTTGTTCCACACCCGCCTTGACCTGTTCGAAATCGGTGACGTCGATAGGCAGGTAGGTAATCGACTCCTTGGCGGTGCCGGTTTCGCGCGCTTTGGCGATGCTAGACTCTAAGTCGAAGGCTAGAACGGTGACCCCGGCGTCGGCAAGCATACGAGCAGTGGCAGCGCCCAAACCCGATGCACCACCGGTGACCACTGCGGAGAAATTTCCATCAGTAACTTTCATGTCAAAGACCTTTTCTTTTTTAAACGAATGCCGACTGACCGGTGATCGCCCGGCCGACGATGAGGGAATTAATTTCGTAGGTGCCTTCGTAGGTGAAGAGAATCTCCACGTCATTGAGCATTTTGGACAGATCGTTTTGGGTTAAAATGCCGTCACCGCCACCAATAGCACGACCCGCTGCGGCTGATTCGCGGGCCAATCTGGTCGTGGTGGCTTTCGCCAAAGCCGCATAGGGCATTTCCAACCTGCCTTCGGACTGCACCCATGCCAGCTGCGCCATCATGCTTAAAGATGCGGTGGCGTTGCCGAGGATCTTCGAAAGGGCCTCTTGGATCAATTGGAATTTCGCGATTGGTTTTCCAAACTGTTCACGTTTTAGGGCGAACTCGCGGGCTTTATCGAAAATCCCTAATTGAATGCCAGCACCTTGCCACCCCACCCAGGCGCGGGAGTTTTTCAGGTAAGTGTTCGTTGCTTTGAAAGACTCCGCTCCAGGCAGCAGATTGTCGTGCGGAATGACGACATCATTGAACCCAAGGTCGGCATTTTGCATAATGCGGAGCCCCATTTTCCGGGCGATTTTCTCTTTGGTTACCCCAGGTCGGTCCAGTTCAACGATGAAACCTTTCACTTCGCCATCGGCAACGTCACGAGCGAAAACGATGGCAAAGTCAGCGAAAGTTCCGCCACCAATCCACCGTTTCTTACCGTTGATTACCCAACCTTCGTCTGTGCGGGTCGCAGTGGTGGCCAATCCACCGGCAATATCAGAACCGTGGTCTGGTTCCGTGAGCGCGAAGCAGCCAATCTTCTTGAACTTTCTTAAACCCGCAATCCACCTGTCGCGGTGTTCATCCGAACCTAGGTTGTGGACCAGTTCCAGAACCAGTTCATTGTGGATTCCCACCAGCGCCGAAAGCGACACATCTGCCCGGGTTACTTCGGCGTAAACGAGGCCTTTGAAAAGGCGGGAATAGCCGGAAAATTCCAATTCCCCTAAACCAAGGTCGGCGAGTTTTTCCAAAAGGTGGAACGGAAATTCTTCCCGGTCCCAGTATT
This sequence comes from Corynebacterium mustelae, assembly GCF_001020985.1. Lineage (NCBI taxonomy): Bacteria > Bacillati > Actinomycetota > Actinomycetes > Mycobacteriales > Corynebacteriaceae > Corynebacterium > Corynebacterium mustelae. The sequence goes on along the minus strand of NZ_CP011542.1, from coordinate 1,097,631 downwards.
CGCCTGCAACGGGCCGGATTTCGGTTTGTAAGAAGGTATGGATTTCCTGCAGCTTTTCCTGTTCTTCTGGAGTAAGCCGGTCGGCTACACCGAAAAAATCTGCGTGGGGGAACGGAATGCTATCGAGGTACTCGCAGCCGGGAAGACTGGTGGAAAGTATCGGTGCCATGAGCTTAAAAAATCCTTACTCTGTGGTAGATGGGGTGGTTTATGGAAATAAAGAAATCACGCCATACGTGTGGGGAGTTCTCCGAAAGCTCTAGTGTCATAGCGGTCGGTGAGGGCCGCAGGTCCATGCTCTCTGAAGAAAATAATCAACCCCATCGGCAGTACGATTATGGGTGCAAGTGTACCGATAACTATGGTACACGTCACTACTTTTTGTAATTTTCTTTCACATTTACCCCATGCGACAATGAAGCAATGACCGCAAAAACCCAGCTTGAAACTTCAAATACAGACAATTCACCCGCCACCCTCACCCCCAGACAACGGGCACTATTTAGCGATATTCTTCAATCATTCCTTTCCGACGGCTTTGAAACCTTCACCATTGATGGTGCCACGAAAAAATTTCACTGCTCCAAATCGACCATTTACTCATTGGGACGTAGCCGAGATGAAGTGATTCGACGGATTCTTATTAGCTTCTTCCGGGAAGTAACTCGCCGCACAGATCTAGCGCTGCGCAACTACAAGTCACCCAAATCCGCACTTGAAAACTACTTTCACGCGATTGGCAATGCGCTGGAACCAGCGAGTGCAGCCTTCATGCGGGATTTAGCTAAAGAGGCGGTGGCCAGGGAAATCTACGACACAAACACCAAAGCCGCAACAAGAAAGATTGCCGATCTCATCGAGAAAGGAATCGCCACCGGGGATTTTAATACAGAAAATCCCGATTTCATTGCGGCCCTTATTGCCACCGGTCTCGAACAAATCCAGCAGGGGGTATTTTCGGAATTAATCGACGCCCACCAGGCTTATCGGCAGTTCGGCACCCTGTTACTTCATGGACTAACGGGCAACTAATACACCTTAAAAACTCCGGACGATATGGCCACATCATGCCCTTAGCCCGCCATATCACCAGCGGTTAAGAAAAAAGTGTAAAAAATCCGACAAAAACCCTCCCATTTATTTCGAAGTTTAACTATAGTCAAGTGAGACGCACGCCACATTATTGGCTATGGCTGACATAGCACACACAATTTTTAGCTCTAGCCTCGGGCCAATAATTGACCACACAAGGAGGGTCTTAGTCCACATGACTGACGCAACCACAACCAACACCGAACAATTCAAAGCCGCTCGCGACTTCCTCGTTAAAAACCGAGAAGATTACGATGCCGCCCGCGCAGGATTCGAGTGGCCCCGATTTGAAAAATTTAACTTCGCACTGGATTGGTTCGACTACCTCGGCACCGATGAAGCATATCGGGATCGCGAAGCTCTGGTCATTTGTGAAATCGACGGTAGTCAAACCCGCCGGACCTTTGCCGAACTGTCACGCCGCTCGTCACAGCTTGCCAATTGGCTCACCGAAGTAGGCGTAGAACGCGGCGATCGGGTAATGCTCATGCTCAATAACCAAGTGGAGCTGTGGGAATCCATGTTGGCGTGCATCAAAGCAGGTTTTGTCCTCAACCCAGCCACCGCCATGCTTGGTGAAGCAGACCTCCAGGACCGTACCGAACGTGCAGATATTTCTTGGGTCATTGCTAACGGCGACGACGCCGCCAAATTCGAGGCCGTCACCGGTGATTTTACTGTGATCCAGGTCGGTGACGATCCAAATGCCCAAGATGCCCACCCAACCTTGCGGTACTCCGATTCCTACAACGCGAGTGAAACCTACATCCCGACCCAGGAAACGGATGCTAACGAAACCCTGTTGCTGTATTTCACCTCCGGCACTACGTCCAAGGCAAAACTGGTGGAGCACACCCACACGTCCTATCCAGTAGGTCATCTCACAACCATGTATTGGATCGGGTTGGCTCCAGGCGATGTGCATTTGAATGTGGCCGCACCAGGCTGGGCCAAGCATGCATGGTCAAACTTCTTTGCCCCGTGGATCGCAGGTGCAACCGTGTTCCTCTACAACTATGCGCGTTTCGACGCCGCTGCGCTGATGGCGACCATGGATGCTGAAGGCGTTACCTCGTTCTGCGCCCCACCAACGGTGTGGCGCATGCTTGCACAGGCCGACCTTTCCCGGCTACAGAAACCGCCTACAAAGCTGGTGGCGGCTGGTGAACCCCTCAATCCGGAAATGATCGCCCAGGTTGAAAAGGCGTGGGGAACCACCATCAGGGATGGTTTCGGCCAAACTGAATCCTCGGTCCAGATTGCCAACACTCCAGGCCAGCCCGTCAAACCAGGTTCGATGGGCCGTCCACTTCCAGGCATGGATGTTGTCTTGGTTGATCCGGTCACCGGTGAAGTATCCAACCACGGCGAGATCTGTATGCGCATTGATCCACGCCCAGTCGGTCTCACTCCCGGTTATTTCGGTGATCCAGAGAAAAACGCTGATACATTCCGGGATGGTTTCTACCACTCCGGCGATATCGCGGAGCAGGACGAAGACGGGTACATCACGTACATCGGCCGCGGCGACGATGTATTCAAAGCTTCCGATTACCGACTGTCCCCCTTTGAGTTGGAATCCGCAGTCATTGAGCACGAAGCCGTGGCCGAGGTCGCCGTGGTGCCGTCGCCCGACCCAATTCGTCTCGCCGTCCCTAAGGCATATGTGGTGCTGGCAGCCGGTTTTGAACCGACTGCTGAAACCGCTGAGTCGATTCTCAAGCACTGCCGCGAAGCACTCGCACCGTATAAGCGCATTCGCCGTTTGGAGTTCCATGACCTGCCTAAGACTGTGTCCGGAAAGATCCGCCGCGTTGATCTGCGCAAGCGGGAAATCGAAATCCACGCTAATGACCCAGATGCCGCAAAGGTCGGCGCGGAATTCTGTGACGCCGACTTCCCATCGCTGAAGGGTTAAGCCAGTCAGTCCCCCTCACCTCTTTCTCCACCATAACGCTAGTGGCGCGAGAAGAGGTGATTTTTCACTATCACCGACTGTTATCGGTTTAGTGCATTCAATTTCATGGTTTAGAATTTTTTACACCACTTTACAATCATTAGTGAGCAGCGGAGACTACAATGCCAACGCCTCGTTCCCCCATAGATTCCATTGCCGAAGCAAAACGCAATTGGCAGGCCCACGGCTGGGCGGATGCCGCCTCTGGCATGGCCACCATCACTGCCACCATTCGGGTAGCCCAGTTGCTGCGGCATCGTGCTGAAGAAATCCTTGAGCCGTTTGGTATCAGTTTTTCCCGCTATGAGTTGCTAGCCTTACTAATGTTCTCTCGCACCGGTGCTTTGCCCATGTCAAAAGCAAGCACCCGGCTCAACGTGCCGCCCGCCTCAGTGACGCACACCGTGGGACGGTTGGAAAAGGAAGGTTTAGTAAAACGCATCCCTGATCCCAACGACGGACGGGGCACCCTTGTATCGATCACCGATCAAGGTATTACCCTGGTCAACGCCGCCACGCCTGAGTTAAACAAGTTCTTCACGGACTTCGGGCTTGATTCTGACGACTGCGACCAGCTATTCGCCCTCTGCAACACATTGCGGGACGCGCTGGGCGAAAACATCGAAAAGTGACATGGCGTCTAGGAAACACCTTTTCGCGTTTCCTGCTTATCGACGCCTTATGGCTGGCCAAACAGCCAGCACTTTAGGTTCCAGCGTTTCTACGTTCGCGCTTTTTATCTACACCTTTGACACAACTGGCTCCGCGTCGCTTGCAGCAACCGTGAGTAGTCTTAGCGTCATCGCCACCTTATTGGTGTCAGTTCCGGCTGGTGCATGGATCGATAAAATCAATCCACTATCGGCGATTTTCGTCTCCGTTTGGTGTGGGCTTATCACCACCACGGCTGCTGTCTGCCTGCATTATTTCCTTGGCACTATACCAGCGGGATTTTTATGTGCGATTTCATTCCTGTTGGGCAGTGCCACTGCGCTTTTCGCCCCTGCGGAACGTGCCGTAATAAAACGAATGATCCCGCCGGAACTTCTAGGAACAGCAATGGCTATTAATCAGACGCGCTATTCCATTGGAACTGTGGGCGGCCCATTGGTTGGTGCAGTGTTATACGCGCGCGAAAAAGCGGCAGCTTTCGGTTTCGACCTAATCACCTATATTTTCGCTGCATGGATGTTTCGTTCCATTCCCTATGTCCACGTACCGCAGGTTCATGATTTAGAACTGGACACAACAGGTAACTATCGTGTTGTCATTACCTGGATTAAATCCAATCCACTGCTGTGCACGGTTGTCTGGTTTACACCCATTTTAAATTTCGCAATGTCAGGCAGTCTCAATTCTGTATATGTGATGATCGCCCACAATCCAACCGGCAGCACTCAGCTAGGGTGGTTTCAATCTAGCTATGGCTTATGTGGATTGCTGGGTTCTTTTATCGCAACCGCGATCGTCGCTCGTGTCCGCGGGGGTGTAATTCTGTGTTGCTGCGCCGTTATTTTTGCCATGGTTTTTCTTATTGCCCCCTGGCTTGATGGTTGGCTACCTGCCGCAGGGGTATTTGGGTGTTTTGCCTTAGCATTGCCATGTTTTAATGCGGTGCTCAGTGGATATTTTGTCATCGCGGTTCCGCACCACTATGTGGGCAAAGCCACTGCCATCATGGTCGTTACCGCAATGGGTTTTATGCCCCTAGGGATGTGGATTTCTGGCATCCTCATTGAAATCTATTCACCCGCGGTTTCTTTCTATTGTTTCGCAGCCGTTTTCACCATAGCCGTCATCGGGTTCTTGGCCACCCCAGCGGTTCGTTACCTTCCTGTTCTTCGAGAAATCCCATCTGGCACCACACATCAGGGCAATCAGTAACCGTTAATCGACACTTACACCAGAATCCAGCTAGGCGTTGTCCAAGAATACAAAAGCCACCACAAACATGTGAATACCTGTGGTGGCCTATGTATTAGGGTTTAGCTATGGGTGAAATTCGGGTCCCGTTTGTCCACGAAGGCAGCCATTCCTTCCTTCTGGTCATGAGATGAGAATCCGGAGTGGAATACCCGACGTTCAAAATCGATGCCCTGCGCCAACGTAGTTTCAAAAGCGGCGTTGACCACTTCTTTCACCATGATCGCCGCAACCTTTGATTTGGATGCAATGAGTTCGGCGGTGGTGAGGGCGTCGTCAAGCAATTCTTCATTCGGAACTACTCGGGCGACCAGGCCGGAACGTTCAGCTTCATCTGCGCCCATCATTCGCCCAGTCAGACACATTTCCATGGCTTTGGATTTACCGATTGCGCGGGTGAGCCGTTGCGAGCCGCCCATTCCAGGGATGACGCCCAGGTTAATTTCCGGCTGGCCGAATTTTGCGCTTTCTGAGGCGATAATGAAATCGCACATCATAGCCAGTTCGCAACCACCGCCGAGCGCATAGCCACTGACGGCAGCAATGATCGGGGTGCGCAGCCGGGTGAGGTCTTCCCAGCCTTTAAACCAGTTGGACATATACATTTCAGTGGCGGTTTTTTCCGACATTTCTTTGATGTCAGCACCGGCGGCGAAGGCTTTTTCACTGCCGGTGAGCACCACGCATCCGATGTTGATGTCGGTATCGAATGCGCGGGCGGCGGCAACTACCTCGTGCATTGTGGCGTCGTTGAGGGCGTTGAGGGCTTTCGGCCGGTTAAGGGTGATAATCCCGACCCGGCCCCGGGTTTCAACGAGGATATTCTCATAATCGCTCATCGGTTTTCTACCTTATCTTTTAAGAGTTTTCCCGAATGGTGTTGATGATGCCAGAGAAATCTTTAGCGGCACCCTCACCGTCGGCAAACGCTTTATATATTTCCACTGCCAGATTACCCATCTTTGCATCCGTGCCGGTTTGCGAAATGGCGTTTGCCGCTAATCCCAAATCCTTGGACATCAATGCACCGGCAAAACCAGGTTGGAAATCCCGGTTCGCGGGGCTGGTGGGTACCGGCCCCGGCACTGGGCAGTTTGTATTAAGCGCCCAGCAGCTTGCGGTTGCGGTGGATGCGACGTCGAAGAATACTTGGGGATCCACGCCAAGGGATTCTGCCAAGACAAATGCCTCTGACACCCCGATCATGGAAATGGCCAGCACCATGTTATTGCAGATTTTTACCGCTTGACCCGCGCCCGATTCACCGCAATGGATGATGTTTTTACCCATCGCCTCTAACACTGGTTTCGCAGCGACAAATCCTTCGTCGCTTGCCCCAACCATGAAGGTTAAGGTGGCATTCTGTGCCCCGACAATACCGCCCGACACTGGGGCGTCGATGCCTGGCCGGTGGCCTGCGTCCGCAGCCATCTGTGAGGCTTCCCTCGCGTCGGCAACATCCACGGTGGAGCAATCTATAAAGAGTGTCCCGACAGGTGCGGCTTTAAGGAAACCGTCGTCACCACTGTAAGCGGCTTTGAGGATGTTGCCGTTAGGCAGCATGGTTATCACAACGTCGGCTTCTGCCACTGCTTCCACGCCGGTGGTGCAGGGGATCACACCAGCAGCTTCAGCGGCATCGCGGGCAGCTTCGACGGGGTCGAAACCGTAGACCGTATAGCCAGCCTTGACTAGGTTTCCTGCCATTGGGCCACCCATGTTTCCCAGGCCGATGAAAGCTATGTTTTTAGCCATACTTTTTCCTTATCTGTAGTTGCTTGCTGGTTCGCCTATCGCTAGGTCAGGTTCAGCGGCGGAATTCTGTTGTCGCGAAGATTACCTATGATTGCCGCCACGCTTTCGTCGCTGACGTCATCAAGTGTGGCCGGATTCCATGTGGGGTTACGGTCTTTATCCACCACTTGGGCGCGCACTCCTTCGACGAAATCAGGTTCCCGGTGCATGTTGTTCGAGACCCGATATTCTTCTTCCAAGGCTTCGGCAAGACTCATGGTCGCTGCGCGCCGGATGGATTCTAAGGTGACTTTCACCGCAGTTGGGCTGTTGCGGCGAATCCGGTTTGCGGCATCGCGTGCCCAGTCGGAATCTGTGGCATCTAGATGTTCGAGGATTTCGGCCACGGAATCTGCCTGGTAGGCGGCCGTGATCTCCGATAGGTTGCCGTCAAAGGCTTCACCTGCCGGGCGGGCAAATTCCGCGATAACATCCGGGGAACCGGTTTCGCACAGCTTATCGACGAGCGCCGGGAGATCATCCTGCGGAACGTAGTAATCCGCCATTTCTGCTGCGATTGCTTCCGGTGCACCAACGTGAATTCCGGTGAGCCCCAAATGGATGCCCAGGTTATCCGGGGCATGCGACAAAAGGTACGAACCACCCACATCGGGTACGAATCCAATGCCGGTTTCTGGCATACCCACCCGAGTGTTATCGGTAACGATCCGGTGGGAACCATGAGCTGAGACCCCAATGCCACCGCCGAGGACAATTCCGGCCATGAGTGCCACATACGGCTTGGGGTATTCGGAAATCGCGAGGTTGAGGTGGTATTCGTCGTACCAGAACTTCGCGCCCTCAACTCCGTCATTACGAGCATCGTTATATAAGGCTATGATGTCGCCGCCAGCGCACAGTCCTCGCTCCCCCGCCCCCTGAAGGATTACAAGTTCAACGGCGTCGTTGTCCTCGTAATCCTTCAGAGCCTTCGCCATGAGCCCCACCATGTTGTGGTTGAGTGCGTTCATGGCCTTGGGTCGGTTGAGGATGATGATTCCCGCTTTACCCCGAATTTCGGTTAAGACTTCTGGGGCATCGGTCATGATTGGTCACCTAGCGGCATGATGAACTTCGCGCCGGTGGACGGTTCGGAAGGCCATCGTTCGGTGACAGTTTTGGTCTTGGTGTAAAAGCGGAACGCGTCCGGACCGTGCTGGTTGAGGTCGCCGAAGCCGGATGCCTTCCAGCCACCGAAGGTGTAGTAGCCGATCGGCACCGGGATGGGGACGTTGATACCCACCATGCCGACCTGCACCCGGGCGGCGAAGTCGCGGGCGGCACCACCGTTATTGGTCATGATCGCCACACCATTGCCGTACTCGTGGTCGTTGACCAGCTTGAGGGCTTCTTCGTAGTCGGATACGCGGACGATACACAACACTGGGCCGAAGATTTCGTCGGTGTAGATGGACATATCGGCGGTTACGTTATCGAACAGGCTTGGGCCGATGAAGAAGCCCGCCTCATGTCCTGGTACTACCAAGTCACGGCCATCGACGACAAGTTCAGCGCCGGCGTCAACGCCTTCGCCGATGTAGCGACGTACCCGGTCGAGGGCGTCGCGGCCAACCAGCGGGCCGTAGTCGGCGTTCGGGTCGTCGTATGCGCCGACCTTGAGGTTGGCGATGCGCTCTGTGAGCTTTTCGACGAGTACGTCTGCGGTCTCTTTTCCTACCGGCAATGCCACCGATAGTGCCATGCATCGCTCGCCAGCAGAACCGTAAGCTGCACCGACTAATGCGTCAGCGACCTGGTCGAGATCAGCATCTGGCATGATAATGCAGTGGTTCTTTGCGCCACCGAAGCATTGCGCCCGCTTGCCAAGTTCTGCTGCCCGGGAGAAGATTGACTGCGCAATTGGTGTGGAACCAACAAAGCCATAGGCGCGTACCCGAGGGTCTTCCATCAGCGCATCAACTGCGGTACGGTCGCCATTTACCACGTTGAAAATGCCATCGGGCAGCCCCGCTTCGGAAGCTAATTCCGCCAACCGGAACGGAACGCTTGGGCAGCGCTCTGACGGCTTGAGAATAAACGCGTTGCCAGCTGCGATCGCGGGGCCAAGCTTCCACAATGGAATCATCGCTGGGAAATTGAACGGTGTGATGCCAGCTACAACGCCAAGCGGCTGGCGCATGGAATACGTGTCAATTCCGGTGCCCACCGAATCGGAGTATTCACCCTTGAGCAGATGCGGTGCGCCCATCGCGAATTCCAAAACGTCCAAACCACGTTCGATGTCACCCTTGGCGTCGGCCAATACTTTGCCGTGCTCTGAGGAAAGTAAAGCTGCCAGTTCATCCATGTTTTCCCGGATAAGTTCGACAAATTTTCCGAGGATGCGTGCCCGGCGTTGCGGGTTAGTTGCTGCCCACTTTGGCTGTGCGGCTGCGGCAACATCAATCGCCTTGGTCACCTCGTCGCGGGTAGCCAATGCCACCCGCGCCTGCACTGCCCCCTCCGCTGGGTTGTAGACATCACCGAAGCGGTTTGACGTGCCGGATACGGTGTCACCGCCGATATAGTGGTGGACTTCACGGGTCATGGAAAACCTCCAAATTTTAAGCCAGATTATGTGTTTCAGATAACAATGTCTTGCGACCTGAGTCACAGTATAACTATTTCAAAGTTGAAATACTAGAGTTTTCGAAAAAACATATATTTATGCCTCTAACAGCAAGGCTTCCCCTTGCCCACCACCCCCACACAATGCCAACCCCGCCTTAGTGCCGCGCTTTTGATGCAACATGTGAGCTGCATGAACAACCAACCGAGCCCCCGAAGCGCCGACCGGATGCCCCAACGCAATCGCTCCCCCCTCCGTATTAATAGTTTCCACATCAATTCCCAATTCCTTCGCACTGTAAATCGCCACCGCAGCAAAGGCCTCATTAATCTCCACTACATCCAGGTCGGCAATATCCCACCCCTGCCGCGCCAGGGCCACTTCAAGGGCACGTGCTGGCTTGGCCTGTAAAGAATGATCCGGCCCAGCGATCTGGCCCGGCGCGCGCACTGTCGCCAATATCGGCCAGCCGGTTTTTTCGGCCATGCCCCTAGTGGTTAACACACACGCTGCGGCACCGTCGGTGATCTGAGATGAGTTTCCGGCGGTGATCGTCCCGTCTGGAGTAAAAGCTGGCCGCAAACCGCTTAGGCTTAAAACGGATGAGTCGGGTCGTACACCTTCGTCGGCACGCAGTTCACCCGCTTTAGTCCGTACCGGAACGATCTCAGCATCAAATAGCCCCGCTTCATGCGCAGCGTGTGCGCGTTGATGCGAGCGGGCCGCACATTCATCCTGTTCCTGCCGATCCAGGGGATATGTCAGACTAAAGGATTCAGTAAGCGCCCCCATGGACTCGCCACTACCAGCGGCCGATAGTGCATCGAAGGCCATGTGATCTTCGGTTGCCGCTGACCCATACTTATATCCCCGCCTGGCCCCTACAAGTAAGTGCGGGGCAAGCGACATGGATTCCATTCCACCTGCAACTACTACCTGAGCTTCGCCGGTCCGAAGTAGCCGGGCTGCGTCGATAACAGCAGTCAGCCCGGAAAGACACACCTTGTTAATAGTTAAGGTGTGTGCCTCTTCCTGGATTCCCGCGCCAAGTGCTGCCTGCTTAGCCGGATTTTGCCCCACCCCCGCCTGGAGAACTTGCCCCATGATCACCGCGTCGACCTTATCCCCTGGCACCTTCGCCTGTTCCAAGGCGCCACGGATAGCGATAGCGCCGAGCTGTGTGGCCGGGATATCCGATAGTCCACCCAGCAACTTCCCAAATGGGGTTCGTGCCGCCCCTACGATTACAACATCAGAACCTTGGTGCGTCATGCGCGCCACCTCACAATCTTTAATCTGTACGAATTTTTCCCTTATCGTACAGTTGTAGTGTGGCGCGCGCCACTGTTTTTTAAGAACAGTTTTTCAATCTACAGATGCAGGATACCCATCACGATAAGAACAACCGCCACGAGGTATCCAGCCACCGCGTTGGCTTGTTTCTTGTGGTTACGCACCCGTTCAAATACTCGCCCCAATCCACTTTCAGGCGCGCTACGCACCATTCCAACGGCCACCGCGGTCGCGGCCGGAAGAGATAATGCCAGACTGGCATAGAAGATCATCCCCACATAGCGAACCGCGACCGAAAAATCACCGGCACTGAGCACCGCAATACCCGCGAAAAAGGGCGCAGACGTCGCTGATTGAGCCAGCCCCAGAATCAAACCCGCACCGAATGTCTTAATCGTTGGACGCTGCAGCGGCGGAAGCAGCTTTGCCATTAGTGCCGAGGAATCCCCGCCCCGCCAGCTAAGAACAGCACTTGCCACACCCACCAGGATCAAAATGATGCCGAATGCGGATGATTCCACCAGGTGTTTGATGGGTTCTCCAATACCGTCAAACACAAACATTGTGAACAAGGCCAGCAGAAAAACCCCCAGCCAATCGCCTAGCACCAGTAGAAACGCTATTCGGCCATAGCGTGCCGAGGATGGCAACATAACACCGATAGCAACGATGACCCCGATGAGCAGTACATTAATAGAATCCAACAGGGCGTAGGTCACCGCATGCCACATACAAGCTAATCCTTACACTTTCTCTTAATCAGTTCGCGATCGTATTTTCCTACCACCATCGCGCCAGCCACAATTCAGCCACTTCTTGCATCAAGCGTGAAACATCATTGACGTATCCCATAGTGTAGCTGCCAGTACCACGCCACTACATAACCGGCAAAAGATAGTCTTGCATTCATGACCAGCACCGCAGATCACCGCACCGTTGGTCGTCGAAAAGCAACTGGGGTGACACCATGTGTCCCAATACAGCTTGCCCTTACCCGTGTCTGCATTGGAAAAAGATGGATCGCATTAATAAATGGAAAAACTAATACCCCCATTTCAAACATAGAAACCTTAAAGTGCACTAATATCTTGGGGGTACGTGTGACACACACCGTCGCACCTGCACTGGACTTTTGCACTGTTTTAAGTCCACACCTGATTCTCACCTATCCACATTTTTACGCTGCAAGGAAAAACTCCCCCATGGCTCAGGACTGGAATGAAAAACTCGAATCGGCGCAACAGATGCTACCGCTGATTCACACGCTACATCGCACCAATAACGTTGTAACCTCCATCTTTGGTCGGCTGCTTATCGACGTCACCGATATCGACATCATCAAAGCGCACCGCTACTCCCGGCTTGCAACCGATACTGAGCTCTCCCCCAGCGACACCCTGCCCATTCTGCAAGCACTATCTGAGCTAAATCTCGGGTCCGCCTCCATTGACCTTGGCAGCCTGGCGGTAAAGTACGCTGAAACCGGTGGCGACATCTCCCAGTTCCTCCGCACCGAATTGGCAGATGTTATTGACGGTAATTCCACGCCAGAGTCTCGTGACGTTGTTCTCTATGGTTTTGGCCGTATCGGTCGGCTTTTGGCACGTATCCTTATTTCCCGGGAAGCTGCCTATGGTTCCGTTAAGCTACGCGCTGTTGTCGTGCGGAAAAACGGCGATAACGACCTCCAGAAACGTGCTTCCCTATTGCGTCGCGACTCGGTGCATGGTGCGTTCAACGGCACCATTACCGTTGATGAAGAAAACAATGTCATTTGGGCCAACGGCACCAAGATTCAGGTGATCTATTCCGATGACCCAGCAACCGTTGATTACACCTCCTACGGAATCTCCGACGCCATCGTTGTCGACAACACCGGCCGGTGGCGTGATCGGGAAGGCCTTAGCCAACATCTGAAATCCACAGGTGTCGCCCGGGTGATCCTCACCGCACCCGGCAAGGGTGATTTGAAAAACGTAGTGTATGGCATCAACCACGATGACATCACTGATGCTGATCAGATCATCACCGCCGCTTCATGCACCACCAACGCCATCACTCCTGTGCTGAAGGTACTCAACGATCACTATGGCGTGAAATACGGACACGTGGAAACCGTACATTCGTTCACTAATGACCAAAACCTGATTGACAATTTCCACAAAGGGGAGCGGCGCGGCCGGGCAGCAGGCTTGAATATGGTGCTTACCGAAACCGGTGCAGCAAAGGCAGTGGCTAAGGCCCTACCAGAACTGGAAGGCAAACTGACCGGCAATGCCATTCGGGTACCTACCCCAGACGTATCCATGGCAGTACTCAACCTCACTTTGGAAAAAGAAGTCACTCGCGATGAAGTAAACGCATTAATGGACCGGGTGGCACTTTTCTCCAACTTACGGCAGCAAATTTCCTATATCCAGTCCCCGGAGGTTGTGTCCACCGACTTCGTAGGCACCACCCACGCTGGCATCGTTGATGGCTTAGCTACCATCGCCAACGGAAATCACCTGGTGCTCTACGTCTGGTACGACAATGAGTTTGGCTATTCCAACCAGGTAGTGCGCATCGTTGAGGAAGTAGCTGGCGCTCGCCCCATCGTTTTACCGAAGCGTATTGATCAAAAGGAACTCTAGCTAGATTCTCTCACGTTACGCCGCTTCGCCTAAAACACCCACTCTTAAGCTGTGGACGCAGTTACGCTGGCGGGGCGGCTTAGTGCTTTTTTAAAGGCAGGTGTCGTGACGGTTAGTGAAGCCACCAGAAAACAGCACCACCTATCGGCGCTACAAACAGCGCTCATTTTTCTTTCTCCCACCATGTATTCTCCCACTCCACCCCTTCTACGCTACGGTTTGGCGTACGCCGCCAGGTGCCACAACGGCGAGGAAATGAAATTACCACCACCGGCCACCACGACAAATCTAGCGGTGATTTTAAACCGCTACCCGCTCGCACCACCAGGTCTGCTTGACATATACCGCCACGTTGATGGCACGTGGCCGCCACCATCGACCTTAGAGCCTGGGCTTCCGCTTTTTCGGTGGCCGACCGCTAACTCGGCAAATTTACTTCCCAGTTGGGCAGTAATCGACGGCGCCGATTTCTCTCATCCCCAATCCCGGGGTGAAAAATCGGCGGGAACTATTGCGGAGCTTTTCGACGGCAATCTGCCGGAACGTTTCGATCCGCGCATCGATCCGACTGTTCTGATCTCAGATTGGTTGTGGTTTGGATCCGATGGTGTCGCCACGGAACTGTTCATTGATTTTCACCCCGGCCCAGGTGGGGTGTGTGGCCAGATAATCAACCCCATTGCGGGTGTCGTATACGCGTCGACATTCACGGCATTCCTGGATATCTGCGTGCGGCATTATCATGAGCTTTTGTCAGTGCCACCCAGCTAGCCCCAGGAGGCGAAACCTAATGCCTATTCCGCCAGTATTATCCCAACTCACCACCTCCGAACTGTATAAGCGTGCCCAAGCGTTATCGATAGTAGAAACTATTAATAGCCCCGAATGGTCGGATCGCTATTTTTCCATCAACCCAGACTGGTCCGATAACGAGCAATCGGCGGAGGGCCGCGACGGCCAGGGGGACAGCCTGCTGATCGCATTCCAGCCGGAAGGAGTAGCCATCAATGGCTTTTGCATAAATGAGGCATCCGCAGCCACCAGCCACCTAGTCGGCGTTGATGTTCCGGAATGCTTCTCTGAGTTCTATTTTGGTAAGCCAGTCGCCACTATTGGTAGTTCGTTCTGTTTCTACTCGTTACACGACGGAAAGTGGCGCGGCCGAGAAGCAGAAGCGGGGATCAGCGATTTCTGGTTGGGCTTTTTCGACGGCGATCCGACCACCTATCGTGACTGGGCGGTGGATTATTATGACGAGCAACCCGGGCTCGAACAACCCGGCGCACTTGATGTCATTGCCAGCATTTATGCCCACCACCCACTCAGCCGAGCACAGGTTACCCAATTGGCGCCGGATTTTGATGACTGGGCAATGCTTAAAGCAGAGGCGAGCGCCATCGGATTCCCGCTTGGTCCCGACTTTTAAGAAATAGTGCTAGTTGTACCCCATCCCCCACCCCCGAACACCAATAACAAAAGCACAAAAGCTACACTTTGGTGCTGAAATAGACACGGTGGGATTTTTTAAGCCTTGACCACCCCATAAGTAGGCAACTTTCGATTACCATTTTTTTCGTTAGTTCCAAAAACCACTTCTCATTATTAACCAAGGAGCCAGCGCGTGGGAGAAATCCGAGAAGCTAAAAAAGCCGCAACCCGCAAAGCACTCGCACGCGCCGCCGCAGAAATTGCTAGGGATCGCGGAGTAGAAGCCATGAGCATCGCCGCGATCACCATGAAAGTGGGAGTGTCCCAACGCACTTTCCATAATTATTTCGACTCCAAAGACGACGCCATTATCGAATTTGCGATTTTATGCGTCGATAACCTAATTGACACCATCACTGGCCTAGCGCAACGTGACAATCTCATTGATGCCGTCGAAGAAGCCGTGGTTAAACACTTAGAAGTGGCTGATGAAGATCTTGAATCTTTTTTCTCGTTGAAACTCATGCGCGAACAGTTCGACGTTTATAATAAGGAACGACGCTTCGATGGTGTCAGAGAATTACAACAGCGGGTTTTGGAAAAAACCCAAGCATTGTATCCGGAATTGAGCCCGTTGGGGGTACGGGTGCAATTAACTGCAGCGGCCAGCACCGCCAAGTTAGCGTTGGATTTCTATTATTCGTACCATCACGACGAGGGGAAGCAAAAGGCTATTTCCCTTGTCCATGAGGCATTCGCCCAGTTGCGGCGCTAAACTTAAAACCCAATAGGGAAAGGTTATGGTGATCTCCGGTGTTTCTAAGTGCGCCTTTGTCATTGAGTGATGTTGTTACCGATGGCTTTATCACTCAAGCAGGCATTGATGATATGTTCCGGCTGCGAGGCAACATCACGGAAGTAGAATACAACCCACAGGGTGATAGCTACGAGGTGGTCCTTCACTACGGCAAAGAAACACAAGTTTTTGATGCCCAGATAGTCGCACACATCGACGCCGACCGCACCACATGGTCGTGGATCACCGAACCCCAGTTTGGTTTCCTGGGAACCTGGCCGAGTGATGACATGATCACCGCCGCGCGGACACTACATAACAACGGCCCAAGCTTTTTAGTGCCCCGCGCAGACGGAGCTACCGATGTGGTGTTGATTGATCGGAACGAATTTCCTGCCCTGCATCCACGCACCGCATTATGCGTGGGTTTAGCCACGATGCCCGAAACTATGGATATCCAACGGGCCATTTTAGCTTTTAGCGCAGTCAATCAACTCAGCATCCATGTTGATGAAAACACAATCACATTTGAGGACGGAACTGTCGTCGATCTTACAGCGCGCCGGGTTATCGGACCGCTGTCCTTTGCCGATGTAGTTGCTGACGCATTCTATTTCTCCGCTGAGCATCAACTGTTCTTTGACGGTAATTACCCCTCCCCGCTGGTCGCTTTTCAGCCGGAAACTAACTCATTGATCATCAACGATTCTGTAACTGCCCACGGTATTTTAGTCGGCACAATCACCGATAAGGTTTTCCGGTGGGCCAATGTTCCAGTGCTTCGCCAATTTGCGGTGGAAAACGGAGTATCGGAGTTCCTTCGACCAGAAATCCCTGTGTCTGATGCAGCCGAGCTGGGGTTAGATTGCGCCGCGAAGCGCATTCTGCGACATTGGACGCATGTTTTCGTTCAGCTTGACGACGACACCACCGCGCTGGTTCTCGCCGATGGCCCTACCCTACGGCTGCCGGCGAAAACTGTCGAAGCAACAGAGGCGGTATTAGCTATCCCAGCACCGCCTCATATCGACCGTGATCGCGCTGTTGCCAGCTACCAGCAATTACGGGGTTAATGGCTTCAGTATCGCCCGGTATTTGCCAGGGTCTACCTCGGCAAACGTCGCGGGACTAAAGTGTGGATTCCGACACTTATCCACCAAAACCGCCCGGATGCCTTCGGCAAAATCCGGTTCCCGTCGGATCACTTCACCCAGGGCGGTTTCCAGGGCCAATTCCTGACGAATATCGCCGCATTTCGCCGCTGCCGCCATCAGTTCGGTAGCGGCAACAATCGCAGATGGGCTGGAATTTTCGATGTGCTCACGCACAATAGCAACAAAATCACGATTGGGGTGCTCCGCAAGTGCCGCTTCAATTTCTGCCCAGCTAGCAAAGTTAAACGTCGCCTCGATGTCGTCGAAAAGCTCTGCAAGTTTCGACTTCTCCGGGATTTCTGAAGCGAACCGCTCCACCGCTGCATCAATACCATCAGTGATGACCTGTTCGTGGAATTTCGCTATATGTGCGTGTGGCACAAAATGAGTGGCAAGCCCCGACCACATCATGTCGGCGGGACTTAACCGCCAACCGGTGAGCACCAAAAATAAAGCCAACGCGGGTGAAGCCACACCGCGCTCACCCACCATACGTTGCAGCATGTATGGTAACCCGACGTCCGGGATGTAACCGATAGCCATTTCCGGCATAGCCGCGAATGCGTTTTCGGTGATGACTCGGTGGCTGCCATGAGCAGAAATACCAAGCCCGCCTCCCATAGCCACCCCATCAATAATGGCAATATACGGTTTGGGAAAATGCGCGAGGTCACCATTCATGTTGTATTCAATGGCGAAGAACTTATCGGCCAATTCCGGCGTACCATTAATAACAACTTCCCGAGCAAATCGAACGTCGCCCCCAGCACAAAAACCTTTTTCCGAATTGGAATAGACGATAACCTGAGTCACAGTATCATCTGCCGCCCACTGTTTTAAGTGGTTATCAATGATGTCGATCATCTCCGGGTTAAGCGAATTAAGGGCCCGAGGCCGGTTTAATTCAAAAATTCCGGTACTGCGTTCCACTCGGCTGAGAATGTAATTTTCAGTCATGCAAACCAGTGTTCCATATCACTATTCCTTGTGCAGCAATTTATACCTGTAATCTTGAACCGGAGCCTAAACCTAAAAATAATCAAAACAATTCAAAAGGATAACAACACATGCATTACCGGTTAGTGGCCAGCGACATGGACGGAACACTACTGGATGGCCAACGCCGCATACCTGAAGATTTTTGGCCCGTTCTTGAGCAAATGCATAACGAGGGAGTGCATTTCGCACCGGCTTCTGGTAGGCAGCTATACACCCTCATCGATCAATTCGCACCAGCCGGTTTCCCAGTGTCGATCATCGCAGAAAATGGCACTATCGTGTACCACGAGGGGGAAATTATTTCCACCACGACGATCAATCCGGAATCTGCCGGTGCAGTAGTAAGTGCAGTGTCTTCCGACAATTCGCGTGACTGGGGTCTGGTGCTCTGCCGCACCGATGGCGCCTTTGTCACCAGAACTGACCGGCCGTTTCTGGACCAGTGTGAGCCTTACTATGCCAGATTGTCAGCCGTCTCAGACCTTAGAGAATATGTAACCGACGACGTTATTAAAATCGCATTGTTAATCTTCGACGACGCCGAACACGTTGCAGCCCCCATCATGCGTGACGTGGCCCATGATTTAACGGTAGCGGTGTCAGGTAAGCACTGGATAGACATGTACAATCCCGCCGCGAACAAAGGCATCGCATTTGAAAAGCTAGCCGCAGCTCTCGGTATTCCGATGTCGCAAACCGTAGCGTTCGGCGACTACCTCAACGACACCGAACTGATCAAAGCCGCTGGCCGCTCCTACGCTATGGCGAATGCACACCCAGACATCATCGCGGCGGCAGATTTTCTTGCCCCCGCAAACACCGACAACGGTGTGATCACCGAACTTCAGAACCTTCTTGCTGGTGCATAGTTAATCCGGGCGTTACTCACAACAGCAACGCCCGGTTTCCGGCGCTGGCTATTTATCTCGGTTTTTCTTCAGCTCCAGCTCCGCAGCAACATCCGGCACATAGCGGAAGTCTGAACGCGGTGGTCGCTCGTAGCCAGTCTCGGAACTTGGCCTATTGGGGATCTCTGGAAGCGGTCGGTCGATTTTCTCATACGGGATCGTCGATAGCAGGTGAGAAATGACGTTGATCCTAGAACGTTTCTTATCCTCAGATTCCACCGTATACCACGGCGCTGAAGGGATATCGGTGTGGATAAACATCTCGTCTTTTGCCCGCGAATAATCTTCCCAGCGCGTTATGGACTGCAAATCCATGGGTGACAGTTTCCACCGCCGCAGGGGGTCATTGCGACGAGATTTGAAACGAGCAATCTGTTCATCATCAGATACTGAGAACCAGTATTTCCGCAACATAATGCCATCTTCAACGAGGAGCCGCTCAAAAATCGGGGCTTGGTGCAAAAACCGGCGATATTCCTGGGAAGTACAAAAACCCATCACCCGTTCGACACCAGCGCGGTTGTACCATGAACGGTCAAAGATGACTATCTCACCTTTGGTAGGCAGACGCTCAATATATCGCTGAAAATACCATTGTCCCTTTTCACGTGAGCTAGGTGTAGGTAACGCTTCAATGCGACAAGTACGCGGATTTAAATACTGGGTTATACGCTTGATGGCTGACCCCTTGCCAGCGGCGTCGCGTCCTTCCATGATAATCACGAGTCGAGCGCCAGTCTCCACGACCCACTGCTGCATGTCAACCAGCTCTGCCTGCAACCGTTTCAATTCGGTTTCATAGGCTTTTTTCGATAACTTCGCTGGTTTTGGATGCTTTGATGCTGGC
This sequence comes from Corynebacterium mustelae, assembly GCF_001020985.1. Taxonomy (NCBI): domain Bacteria; kingdom Bacillati; phylum Actinomycetota; class Actinomycetes; order Mycobacteriales; family Corynebacteriaceae; genus Corynebacterium; species Corynebacterium mustelae. The sequence goes on along the minus strand of NZ_CP011542.1, from coordinate 1,078,238 downwards.
TTCTTCTTCGCTTTTTTCTCTTTCGCCATGGTATTAAATGTAGTTCTTGATGGTAGGCGATACAAGAATATTAGTTAGTATTCTTCGAGACATTCAACGGAAAAAGTTTCATGTTGCGGTGCATATCGCCACGGCTTGGGGTAGCTAATATCCAAAATGGAATATGTCTTCATGTTTAAACCACAGCTGTGGATTTCCCGCGCAGCAATAGATACATCTGTTTCTTGAATAGTTCCATCCGCGCATGAGGGCGTGCAGTCGTTGACATGGGCGATAGCGGAACCAGTGACGTTTTCTTTACCCCAGGAATCCCAGCGGATGCTATCAAGCCGGTAATTGCCGTCACCGCAGCTAAGGTCGATTTCGGCTGGTGGGTTCGTTGCGTCAACGGCAACGCAATCAAATGATCCCGCTTTAAGAACCGTTGTGGTAATCCCCTCGCCCATCAAACCTTGCACCCGGATCACCTGGCCAGAATCCGCCAAGATGTCGAAACTAAGCTTTTCAGATTCCCGAGTAACTGATACGACCTTCCCGGTTTCGGTATCTTTTGGTTGTTTCTGAACAGTGTTGCCCTCTTGTTGAATCAAAAACTCGTAGAGCACTTGTCGTTGTTGTTTGGTTACCCCAGGAGTCAACATCAGATGAAGCGCCCCCTTGGTCGGCGATTCCGGCTGAATTTCCGCAGCTAATGCGGCAAGTTCGGAAGGTTCAGTGATTTCCGGCACCACCATGTTCGGAACCGGGTTCTCATGGTATGTTTTCAACGCACCTTTTAAGCTACCGGAGCTTTGTATCTCGTCCACAACTACCTGCCCATTGCCATCTGCTCGGACTGTCGTGGTTACTTTCCCTAAGCTATCAGCATCTTCCCTGGTGAGGTAGTGCACGCCTTTAAAATCATCCACAGCATCCGGTAGACCATGAGCGGAATCTGGTTCAGCAAACACGACCGAGTCTTCTCGCCCTTGTTGGGTAACCGGAGTTAAGTTGAGAACGAAAGCCGCTCCACCTGCGAAGACAGCGACCGCCGCGGCCATTGATAGCCACTGATTAGTGGTGGCGAATCTACGCGAAGGCGTTGTATCGGTTGCTAATATTTGATTGAGCGTTGACTGCTTGACCCGGATATCCTCTTCGCTGAGTTCAATTGACGGCACCGGATTGATTGATCGCAATTGTTCTAGTATTTTGTCTTGGCTATCCATCGACAGGCTCCTTGATTTTTTCTGCAAGGCGGTGCCGCGCACGATGAAGGCGCACCCGCGCATTCTCGGGTGATATGTCTAAAACTTGTGCAATTTCTTTGGGATTCAAATCCTCCCAGGTATGCAATCTAAGAATTTCTTGGTCTGCTTCAGCAAGCCCAGCCATTGCCGCGCGAATATCGATTTTCGCAGCTACAGCATCATCCATTCCGACAACGACTAAGTTCCTACGTTGTGCCACTTTAAGGTGTAAATCCTGATCGCGACCTCGTCCTCGATAAAACTCTAAAAGTACATTTCGTGCAATCCCATACAGCCACGGTAACGGAGGATTGCCAGCAGAATCCCATTTTGTCCACGCACGAAGGAAAACCTCAGCAGCTAATTCCGTTGCTTGGTCACAATCACTGCGACGCCGTAGATAAGCAAGCACCCGGGGATAATCTTCGTGGTACGTAGCCTCAAACTGTGCTCGACTATCCGAAGTCCGATTGAACACAACTCTCCTTGCGCTAAAACTATCAATCATCGGCGTTTTGTATGTAGGTGGCTACCAGCCTCATCGTGCATAGTGGTGGTCTAGCCAGAAACGACGACTCAACGCATTACATCATGCTCTCTCCTTAAAAAGTTGTTCTTACAAGATTGCACTTTATTTGTGTCGAAACTAATCGCACCGTTACACGAGATTGTTAACTCGTCGTCGACTCGACTTTAAACTCCGCCATCCGATCCCAATGCGTTTTACCTGGGATGAGGGTATTGATGATTTCTGGGGTTTCAACCAGTAATTTCGGCAGCTCTTCACAGGCCCTGCGGAAATGTTCAGAGGACACATGCGCCTCTGCGCCGTCGTCGGCAAAGCCTTCGATCAAAATAAATTGTTGCGGATCAGCGGGATCAACGTACCAATCAAAGAATAAGTTGCCTTCCTCAGCACGAGTGGCATCCGTGTACCACTGAATAGTGTCAAGAAATGACGCTGCATATTCCGGGCGGGCAGTGAATTTCACATTAATTAAAATCATGAGTCCTCATTCTAGTCGCACTTAGCTTTCTAGTTCCTCCCCCAATTCCAACCACCGCAACTCCAAATCGGAGATTTCTGCTTGCAACTGTTGCACTTTGTCATTGAGCTCGGTCAAAAGCGCAACATCCATGGCTGCCGCAGCCATCTGGGTTTCCAACTCCGCTACCTGTTCCCGCCGATTATCCAATTTACGCTCGATCGAATTGAGTTCCTTCTGCAACTTACGGGTAGCCGCGAAGTCACGTCCGGACGCTTTCGGGGTATCTGGTTGCGGTTGTTTTCTCGGTGTGTCCGCCTTGGCTAATGCTTGTCGACGCTTCAGGTACTCATCAATACCGCCAGGCAAATTGCTAAGCGTCCCGTCGCCAAAAAGTGCCCAGGTGGAATCCGCAATACGCTCAATCAAATACCGGTCGTGGGAGATAACTACCAACGTGCCCGCCCAGTTATCCAACAAGGATTCCAATTCTTGCAGCGTATCAATATCCAGATCGTTGGTGGGCTCGTCGAGAAGCAAAAGATTAGGCTCGGACATGAGCACCCGAGTAAGTTGCAACCGGCGCCGCTCGCCACCAGATAAGTCACCCACTGGCGTGCGCTGCCGTTTAGCGCTAAAGCCCAATCGCTCGGCCAGCTGCGAAGCTGACAGTTCTTTCTTGCCCAGTTGCACATAATGCGCTACATCTTCAACCGCTGCAAGCACCGTCATCTGCGGATCAAGATCATCTAATTCCTGACGCAACCAGCCCAACCGAACCGTGCGCCCCTCAATCCGCTTCCCGGCACTAAGCGGGTACTCCCCCGCCAGGCACCGCAGCACAGTCGTCTTCCCGGAACCATTAACCCCCACCAAACCAATCCGCTCACCCGGCGCCAACCGCCACGTCAGATCGTCGACAAGCATCCGCCCATCCGGGGTTTCTATGCGGGCATCCTCCAGCTCCACCACCACTTTGCCTTGGCGTTGTTTCGCAAACGCCAGCAACTCAACCTTATTGCGCGGCTCCGGAACATCGGCGATCAACGCCTCAGCAGCCGCAATCCGATACCGTGGTTTCGATGTACGTGCTGGCGCACCACGCCGCAACCAGGCTAGTTCCTTACGAGCAAGATTCTGACGCCGCTGTTCAGCAGCATCAGCTTGACGGGCGCGTTCGGTTCGGGCAAAGATCCAATCGTTATAGCCACCTTCGTAGGTGTCAACCTGGCCATCATGCACTTCCCACGTGGTAGTGGCAACGGTATCCAAAAACCACCGATCGTGTGTGACCACCACAAGTGCGATCTTACGAGCCAACAGGTAATCTGCCAGCCACTGCACCCCCTCAATGTCAAGATGGTTGGTAGGCTCATCCAGCACCACCAAGTCCAGTTCTTTAACCAGCGCCGCCGCTAGATTCACCCGACGACGTTCACCACCCGATAACTGCCCAACCTGAGTATCCAACCCCAGATCTATAATTCCAAGCCCAGTAAGCACTTCCCGCACCCGTGCATTCGCTGCCCACTCGAAGGTTGGCACCCCAAGCGGAGCCAAAACGACGTCTGCGACCGTATCCGAATCAGAGAGATTGATCCGTTGCGTCACCACCGCCATCCGCAATTGCTTATTATGGCTCACTCGACCAGAATCCGGCGGCTCAATCCCCGTGAGCACCTCCAACAACGTGGTCTTCCCACCACCGTTGATGCCCACCACCCCGATTCGATCACCGGTTTGAATACCAAGGCTTACCCCATCAAGAAGGGTTTTTAAACCAAAGGATTTAGAGACGTTTTCCAGATTGATCAGATTGGCCATTGAGGTTTTCTCATTAAAAAATTGTAAGTGTAGCGAGATAAAAACGCACAGTGAATATTTCAGTGTAAGCGGTGGATAATCACTCCTTATCCACCGCAAAGCTCTGGTGTGCCGTCTTATTGTGACACACTCACTCTCGTTATTTCTACAACCTCCGCTTCCATGCTGTCAGTGCATAGATTCGGGACTCAAGCATCGCACAACTGCCACGTGATGGGTAACCGGTGCGGACTCCTAACGGGACAGCTCGACCTATTCGTGGCGTGATGGTCGGCTTCGTGGCCTAAAAGACGAAAAAGTCGAGTGCCGGTGTGACCACCGGACTAACAGCCATTGCCCGGTGAAATACTTAAGAAAAGCTCATACGGAAAAGTTACGTCCACACCATAAAACCACCAGGTCACCATACTCGGAGCTCACCCTAGTACCAGCTAGGGCGGAGGTCAGGCAAATACGCCCCTTGGACTTGGGGTAGCCACCACCACGTGATGCGAATATTAAGACCTGTGTTTCTTTGCTAGTTTGATGTGGTTATCGCACAGATCCATCACTTTCGGGTCGTGAGTAGAAATCACTACGGTGGCACCAGCGTCGGCTTGCTCCCGTAACGCGTTGATGATGATTGCGGCATTTGCTTGATCGAGTGAACCGGTGGGCTCATCACACAAGATCAGCGAGGGCTTACGGACATACAACCGAGCGATACTCACGCGTTGTTGTTCCCCACCGGAAAGCGAATGCGCGGGATACTTCTCATATCCGGCCAAACCAACCTTTTTGAGTGCACTCGCGATCAGTTGTTTCCTTTTATGTAATTGATCTAGTGGGATAGCAACTGCAATATTGGCAGCGACGGTTTCATTGTCCATAAGTGCGTAGTCTTGGGCGACATAGCCCAAATGCGTAGCTCGAAACTTACGGGTCTTTCGAGCGTTCATGGTAGTGACCTCACGCCCCTCAACCAAAATTGAACCGCTGTCGGGTTTATCGAGCGTGCCTAAGCAATTCAGCAAGGTGGTTTTCCCACAACCAGACGGGCCCGTCAGTGCCGTCAGCTGCCCATTAAGCGCCGTGAAACTCAAGTTTTCCCATAGGGTTTTGCGGTCGAAGGCTTTATTCAGATCAGTGGCAGTAATCATGACAGTTTCCTAGAAATTGTGTAGATACTCAAGGCAGCTGATGTGGCAATGCTACTACCGATCGCGGCAACCACCCACGGGCTTAACACATAGGAAGCTAAAATATCCGGCATAAAGATGCCCGCTGGCGTGGCGGCGAAGCGTCGATAAGCAATTATTTTCTGCAACAGCAATAACGCGGAACCTATAATCACTGCCAGATCCCACCATGCCACCTTTCGGTAGAAACGAGATGGCGGTAGCCCAAAAATACGATAGTTGCGGGCTCGTTGGGCGTAACTGAGTACCAAAAGGCCGCCGTAGGCGAAGCCGAAAATGCAGATCAATACCAGGCTTGAGATCAGCCCAACGAAGCTCATGGACCGAGAAATTGCCAGATCATCGTGGTTTTCTTTCCATTTCTGCACCAATGGTACTGCTTGGTAGAAATGATTCTTCAGTAGTTCGTCACTGGCGGTGAACTGCTTGAGCTGCGCAAGCGATTGAAAGCTAATGGAATTATTGGTCAACCCGGCGCTGACATTGTAATCGGAGATCCCCCGAAGATCATCGGGAACCACTATCACCACTGGTGAAATCAACACTGCTCGCGGCTGGTAAACACCTTCCCCAGCTTGCCAGCTAAAAGCGTTATAGTCCTGGTTAACAGTCTCCATGACGCACACGGAGGGTTGTTCATCACACAAGGGGATATGTGCGCGAACATCTTCCAATGCCTGCGGTTGCGTCGGTGGTGCTATGACGACGATGGAATCAGCCGGGTGTGTGTCTATCGCGGACAAGATCTCGGTCGGAAGCGATTTTACTGCCGTAGTGCGGTTATACGTGATGGAATCAAATACGTCATCGGCACTGAGATCCGCTGCAGATAACTGGTTTTCTCCTCTTGCCTGTTTCACCTGAAAATTGTGATAGTACAATTCGCCAGCTGCAGACATCGCACGAAGCTGCTGGGAAATAGGGGCAACAGCGTCACGCACAGTGTCGGCGTCAAGAGCCCCATTCACATAGGTTTTGTAGCTTGGAGGGTGCTGCTGCCAGGCCTTGAAATCTTCCATCTGCAACCGGTATTCCGTGTTATAGGCGATCGCAAGCGAAGCCCACGACAAGCAAATTCCCACCATCAGGATTCTAAGAACTGCGGCAAACCCCAAAACGGGACCGGCCTTGAGCCGCCCTTTGAGCAGCGGCGTGATCGGGGTTAGGGAGAGCAATCCCATGCTAAGAACGAGGGTGAGCGCTATTGCGCTAAGCAACACACAACTAAAAACCAGAACGTAACGTCCGAATTGATAGCCAATGTCAAACCCACGCCAGATGCCAATAATCCCGGTTGAAACGGCAAGCACCAGCACCGTCGCTACCAGAATTGGGGCAAAAATCCTCAAGACTATTCGGATAATTCCCTGCCCGTGCAGCCGTGCAATACCGCTGCCCTTGGCATGCGCAAACGCCAAGAAGAAGGCAGCACAAATCACGGTTCCCACGCCAAGTGCTAGAAACTTGCCCAGGTCACCGCCAAGTAAAAAGCTCCACTCTTGATTGTCAATAAACTTAACCGTGGCACCTAGGGACGAAAGTTCATTGTGCACTAGCTCGTGAAATTCTGATGGGCCTTCCACAACATAGGTCACCCTAGGGTCTTGCGCTGGGAGTTGTTCCAAAGGTAAAACAACCAGCTTTTGGCCAGGCCAGATTCCGTCATAGCTGGATTGCCCGTTGGTAGTATAAAGCGCGAATTCACCACCAAGATCCTGCGCCGCCAACACGGAAATATCGTATCCGTGCTCATCACTAAGTTGTTGAAGAGCCGCAAAAATCTCAGCGGATGACGTTTCCGCATCAACGGAAGCGATTTGTAGCGCCGCAGTAGTGCGCGGGGTGGCATTGCTAAATGCTAATAAACACGACCAAAAAGCAGAAATGACGCTAAAGCACACCACCGCCGCTATGCAGATGAGCCGAAACAGTTTGTGATTGTATAGTTGCGAAGTCATGCAAACGCCTTATTTCATTCCAAAACGGAGGAAAGTAGCAGTTTTAATTTTACCTAAGCATTCCTCACGGTCAATAGGGTTTTCTCGCCGGGGAACTATGCGTGAATTTTTAGCTGTGGTTACGGTGGCGCTGGGGAACGGCACGAGTATCGTTGCGTTTGCTAGGCGGGGGACATATAAGAACTTTTGCATGACGACATGTAGCTCGTAGCGAATTTGACCAACTTGCAACAAATATATTCAGAAATGCTAGATGTCGTCTATGCTCCTTTCCCATAAATTGAAAGAGGTTTTCTCGCCAAAAATACCCTCGCAGGGCAACAAACTCGGCATCACGGTGAAAATATTACTTCCGCTACACGAACACCCGTCGCTGACACAAATATCCACCACACAAAATTCAATAAAACACCCCAGCGAGAAAACCTCGATAAGTGCCAAAACTATTAGTGGGTATTTCTCACCATAGATACAACTGACTCTGCTATTTATCGGTTACAGGAGTAATGGTTGTTCGCGCAATAGAAGAATGACATAAAAACTGGTGCCGATCGATTGTGTCTTTTCGGTTAGTTACAAATTGCGAAAGGACCCACGTAAATAATCAGGACTATAAAACACCAAGATAGAAAATTACTTGCAGTTTTCTTTTCCTTGAACCTGCTAGTGCCCTTCCAAATAAGCACCCTTAGCCGGGCTGGTTGTCACCGCCACGGCACTATGCAGCGATAATTCTGCGGCTACCTCCTGAGCTGATTGCGCATCGGCACATAAAAACGCGCAGGTAGGACCCGATCCTGACACGATGCCAGCCAACGCACCCGCTTCTTCGCCCAGCCGCAGCGTCGTGCGAATTTCTGGTTGCAGACTGATTGCAGCGGGCTGTAAATCGTTATGAAGTAGTCCCGCGATGGTTTCTGGGTTACCTGCGGCCAGCGCCTGTTGCAATTCGGTGGAATCTAGGTGCGGGGTATGCCCTAGATTATCCAAGGTACGGAAGACATCGGGGGTGCTTAAACCAGCTGAGGAAAAAGCCAATACCCAATGCAAGGTGGCACGGTTTAACACCGTGGTGAGGTTTTCGCCGCGCCCGGTACCGATCGCAGTGCCGCCAAGCAGGGTAAATGGCACATCGCTACCCAAATCAGCAGCAAGTTTTAATAGCTCTTCCTTTGTCAGCGGGGCGCCGATCAGGTGGTTTGCCGCAAGCAACGCGGCAGCCGCGTCAGCACTGCCGCCCGCCATGCCACCCGCGGTAGGAATCTTTTTCGTAATGTCGATGCATACTGCAGGCAGCGCCGCCGGATCCGGCGCAGCGGCAAAAACAGCAGCCACCGCCCGCCACGCTAAATTGGTTTCATCGGTGGGAACGCCACGAGTGGCGCAGGTTAATTCCAGGATTTCACCTGGCAAGCCGTCCATAACCTCTAAAGTGACTACGTCGTGTCGATCAACAGACTGAAAAATCGTCACCAGGTCGTGGTAACCGTCGCTGCGTAACGATCCGACGCCAAGGTGTAGATTGATTTTCCCGTGAGCGTAGGCGGTAACAGTGGTTGGGGGGTACATGATTTTTATGGATGCCCTTGTGCTAGTCGGATGTAGTCGGCAATGGTGAGTGTTTCGCCTCGTAGAGTGGGGTTAATTCCGGCAGCAATTAGCGCCTCTTCGGCGGCAGCTCCGGAGCCATACACACCGGTGAGCGCCGCGCGCAGCGTTTTGCGTCGTTGCAGGAAGGCGGCGTCGATAAGCGGAAACACGCGTGCCTTCAACTCGGCTGGATACGGCCGCACGCAGTCGATGCGTACCAGTCCGGAATCGATTTTCGGCGCGGGCCAGAAGACGTTCTTGCCAATCGCGCCGGCTTTGCGCACGTCCCCGTAGAAGGCCGCTTTGACGCTGGGGACGCCATAGATTTTATTTCCTGGTTGCGCAGCTAGCCGGTCAGCGACTTCGGCTTGCACCATCACCAATACTCGTACGATGGTGGGAAAAGTTTCTAAAAAGTGCAGAAGTACTGGTACGGAGACATTATATGGCAGGTTAGCTACCAACGCAGTGGGGTTTTCGATGTCCTCGGCTGTGATGTCTAAGGCATTGCGTTCGATAACACTCAGTCGATCGACGTAGTCGGGCGCGTGCTTTTCGACGGTTTGCGGTAACTGTGCAGCTAATCGATGGTCGATCTCCACTGCCGTTACTTTAGGGGATTTTTCTATTAACCCTAGCGTGAGCGACCCGAGTCCAGGACCAATTTCGACGATGTGGCTACGGGTTTCATCATCTAATTCAGCGGCGGCAATAATCATCCGGACAGTATTGGGATCATGGAGAAAATTTTGGCCGAGCTTTTTGGTGGGCGTGACATCTAATGTCTCCGCCAACGCCCGAATGTCGGCCGGTCCCAATAATTGTATATTGTCCATGAGAGTCTAATTTACCCGCCAACCACGAACGATGGGTATTATCCCCAGCATGTCTTGATAACACTTTGTATTCAGAATATCCGCTGGTGAAATGCACCTATCAGAATTTTATCTATCAATCATAAACCCGTATCAAAGGGCCATGGGATTGGTCGGTGCCCTAGTGCTTAGCACGGGAAGAGGGCACCCTACCAAAGCTACTGACGGATCGAACTACCGCCAGGCCGGATTGTTTTCAAACGCGAAGCGATAGTACTCCTTGTGCTTAAGTTTGGCAGCGGCTGCTTCATCACAAATCACGGTTGCGTGCTGATGTAGCTGCAAAATTGAGGCTGGGCAGTGTGCTGATACCGCACCTTCAACTGTTGCCGCAATCGCATCGGCCTTATTCTCGCCAGTTGCCAGCAAGAGCAGGTGTCCGGCTTCACCGATGGTGCCCAAGCCCTGGGTGAGAACCCGAACCGGCACATCTTCAGCCGAGCCAAAAAACCGGGAATTATCGGCGATGGTTTGTGGATGGAGAATTTTCATCCGAGTACGAGAACTGAGCGAGGAACCAGGCTCGTTGAAACCGATATGACCATCGGTGCCGATCCCCAGCAATTGGATGTCGATACCCCCAGCATCCCGAATCGCAGCATCGTAGGCTTGGCCCGCTGCGGCAATAGCAGTCGGATCCGGATTGGTGCCGTCCGGGCTAAACACCTTTGCGTCATCAATATCAACGTGACTGGTTAGTTCCCTCCGGATGGTGGCGTAATAGCTTTGTTCGTGTTCTTTAGCCAATCCGACATATTCATCCAACAGGAAGGCAGTGCAGTCGCTAAAACTCAAGCCCTCTTCGTTATGCCGCCGGATGAGTTCTTGGTACATGGCAACCGGTGTTGATCCGGTGGCTAGCCCCAACGTTTTTCCACCTCGGATGTATTTTTCGAAGATATTGGCAGCGAACTGCGCAACAGCAGCCCCATCCTGGGCGATGATTATTTCCATGTGATTTTCTCACCTTTCATTAGGTAATGCCTCTATAAGTTCGCCGCGCCGATACACTTCACGCAGCGTTAAATCCTCTTCCATGACGACAACATTGGCGTCTTTTCCAACCGCAATATCACCAGCATTAAGTCCCAATAGGTCAGCAGCCGTAGAACTGACCAGACCCACCATGTCGCTTAACGCCCAACCGTTGGTGGTATGCCGCCGCAGCTGGTCATAAATAGTGGAGGTACCGCCCGCTATGGCGCCCCCATCGCTCAGTCGTGCCACACCATCAGCCACGGTAACCGCTAGCGCCCCTAACTGATAATCACCGTCAGTCATTCCCGCGGCTGCCATTGCATCCGTAATGAACATTGAATTTTCCGGGGCGCAGTTGCGCACCATTTCGACGATCCCATCATGCAAATGCACCCCATCGGCCACCAACTCCACCACAGCCTTACCCCGCGCCGCAGCATCAAGTAATGCCGCCGCGGCTCCCGGTTGCCGGTGATGAATCTGTGGCATTGCGTTAAACAAATGGGTAGCGGTTACTGTCACGCCTTTTGCAATCGCATGCTCTATCACCTGCCAGGTGAGATCCACACTAGCGTCAGTGTGTCCCAACGATGCGATGATGTTGTAGTCGGCGCAGACGTCGATAAGCTCTAACGCATTGTCGGTTTCGGGCGCGAAGGTGACCGACCGCAAAAACCCCCGGCCAGCTCGTGCTACCTTCTCCAACAATTCGGGATCGCCTGGGATAATAGCGGCTGGGTCCTGAGCCCCACATCTACTGTGATTAACAAACGGGCCTTCCATGTGCACCCCAACAATTTCGCCTTCCTCGGCAAGACCTGCCAAAATGTCGGTTTGTCGCAGCAACACCTCCCTTGGTGCAGAAACTAGCGAAGCGAGCAATTGAGTCGTGCCAAACGCGAGGTGATGTCGGGCTGCGCGGCGGCATCCTTCACGATCAGAATTGGGAAATGATTCACCAGCGCCACCATGGTTATGGATATCGGTGAAGCCAGGGAAAATAATCGGCAGGTTGTCATGCTCTGTATCAGCGGCTAATTCAGTAATTTCCGTAATCTTTCCGCCCGATATAGTCAGTGTTGCTGGCGTGGGTTCCGGGTATCCGCGCCGGACAATCTTGCCAGTGATAGTAGTCATGAGAGTTCTTTCGACAGCACGTTGCGTGCCAAGTGCGCTGCCCCTACCAGGGGAGCGTTGGTTCCTAGCGTTGCTTGCGTGCAGGTTACTGATGAATGGGAATTAAGCAGTTGGGAATGAATGCCGGCTGCAAACGGCTCTAGGATTTCCGGCAAGGTACCTACTCCCCCGCCCACGACCACCGCGTCAACGTCGTAAGCAGTGATGAAACCACCTAACGCCGCACCAACACACCGCATGGCATCGGTGATGGTAGAAATAGCAGCTGAGACACCGGACCGGTAATCCGCCATGACGTCTTCCAACCGGTCAGTCCCGTAGGCTTTAGCCATAGCTGGGCCGGAACCGACGTTTTCAATACGATCGCAACCGCCATCTGGCGTTGGCCCTAATAAATATGCGATCTCGCCACGACTGAAATGCGGCGAATCTATCAGTTGACCAGAACGAACGATCGCTCCGCCGATTCCTGTGCCGATGGAAACAAACAACACTTCTTTATCGGCGCCGATACCGTAGACGGCTTCGCCTAGGCCCATCACCCGAACATCATTGTTAACGGCGGTGGGCAGGCCACAAATGGATTGAATCCGATCCTGAACGTCGGTGCCCTGCCAGTTAGGCATGGTGACACCAGAGTGAAGAATAACCCCATCACCGACAACCCCCGGGGCGCCAACTCCGATCCGTTGGACTTCCCACCCCTTTGTGCGGGCAAATTCTTGCTGTTCGGTAATAGCTGCAATAGTTTCGGCCACCACCACTTCCCCGCCTTCCTTGGCTCGGGTGGGGCGTACCTGTCGATTATGAACAATTGTTGGTTGTGAGTCTTGGACAATGCCAGTGGCAATTTTGGTGCCACCGATGTCGACGGCAATAGTGACCATGTTTGACCTGAAGTTCTTGTTATAGCTTCGCTACTGCCTCACGCAGTGGCGTGTAGTGGTTGTGCACAGCGGCCCGGAATGCCTCTACATCTTGCGAATGTAAGGCACGCACAATGTCGCCGTGGGTTTCAATGGTGCGTTCCACGTCGGCTGATACCGAAATATTCAACATCGGAACCACTTCTGAATGAATCAGCCACAGTGCTTCGGATAATTCCCGAATAAACGCATTGCTGATCGGCTTCAGCAACAAGGAATGGAACTGCTGATCTTCCTTGGCGAAATTCCCGTGATCCTCAAAAGACGAACGCATATTGGCAACGATCCCCATGAGCTCACCGATCGTTTCGGCGGTATGAACACGCATCAATTCTTCGGCCACGGAGACCTCGAAGGCTTGCCTGGTATCTACTACTTCAAGTAGGTGTGCCGCCGAATGCGCGGTATCTAACGTTACCCGCAACACCATGCCACGTACCAGTGGCGACAGGGACATTTTGGAGATGAAAGTTCCCTGTCCCCGGCGAATTTCTACGATGTCAAGGGATTGAAGAGTACGCATGGCCTCCCGAACTGAGGACCTAGAGCAATCCAATTCTTGGCACAGCACGGTCTCGCTTGGCAAGACGTCGCCGATTTGCAGCCGGTGGTCTCGGATGTATTTTTCGATGCCTTCGACGGCAGATTGAGTGGTGCTTTGCGCCAGTGCTTTAGTCATCTTTTCATCATCCTTAAAACCGAACCGTACCGATATGATGTCTTCTTTTGAGGTTAGCGTGAAATGGCCTCGTTAAACCAGCGAGTGATAGATGTGGGGTGGGTTATAGCGGTTCCGACACAGGCAGCGTGGATAGGGCGGGTGAAAACTTCAGCGATATCCGCCACTGTGTGAATCCGTCCTTCCACAATAATTGGGGCGGAAATTCGCTCGCATACGGCGTCGATAAGTTCGAAATCGGGTCCCGGTGTTTTTGGCCGATCCCCGGTATAGCCAGCCAAGGTGGTTCCGATAAAATCGGCGCCCGCTTCCTCAGCGGCCAGGGCATCATCAAGACTGCCGCAGTCCGCCATCACCGCAACACCCGGAAATTCCTCATGAATCGCGCGACATGCATCAGCAAAAGTACCGCCCAAGCGGGGGCGAGAAGTTGCGTCGATAGCAACAACGGAAGCCCCCGCCATGGCGCACGCACGAGCATGCGCCACCGACGGTGTGATGTACACTCCGTCATGCCCATATTTGATGAGGCCGATTACGGGGGTTTCCACAGCTTGCCGGGCAGCGGCAATGTCTACCACCCCTTGTACCCGAACCGCAACGGCACCTCCTTCGACTACCGCCTGACACATCCGGGCGGTAACCTCTGGTGTGCGTAGTGGTTCGCCGGGATATGCCTGGCAGCTGACAATCAACCCTTTGGTCTGGGCGATGATACTCGAAAGATCGGTGCTCATTGCTTCACTTTCCTATCCGTTAATCCAGCACGCCTGTCGCGCGCAGAATGTCCGCGATGCGGTCGACGGTCTCGCCTTCTAAGGTGCGAACCGGGGCAGGCATGGTATTGGAAGCAAAAACCCCCTGTACCATCAATGCGGTCTTGAACGACCCTACGCCAGCACCAAAACCCTGAATGTCTTCTGGAGCGAACACGATGCGCATAAGCTCAGCTAACCGGTCTTGCTCACTGCGCACTGTTTCCCAATCGCCAGCTTGGTATGCCTGCCACTGTTTGACGTAGCCAACCGGATCGACGTTGCCCAACCCCGGCACGCAACCGTCCGCACCTGAAAGATATGCCCCATCGACCACAACCTCATGGCCGGTGAGAATGGTGAGCGGATGCCCCGCTTTTTCATTGTCCTGGCACAGGAAGCGGAACGCAACATCATCACCGGAAGAGTCCTTGACACCAGCAAGAACCCCTTCGGTACCGAGTTTCACCAGCAACGAGCCTGGAAGCTTCGTGTGTACGCATACCGGAATATCGTAAGCGAAAAGTGGCAGGTCCACTGCTTGCTTAACCATGCGGAAATGTCGTTCTATTTCTTCCAATCCCTGAAGCGCATAGAACGGGGCGGTAACAACAATCGCATCAGCTCCGAGCTCCTGGGCCACTTTTGCGTGCTCAATCACCCGTAGCGTTTCGGTGTCGATGCAGCCCACCATGACCGGTACCCGGCCAGCGGCGAATTCCACTGCAGCCGCGATGATTTCCCGCCGACGGGCATCGGTGGAGAAAACCACCTCGCCGGAGGAGCCAAGAACAAAGAGCCCGGACACCCCGGCGTCGACAAGCTTGTCGATCAGCCGCTTGTAACTGTCGCGGTCAAACTCCCCTGTTTCGGTTAATGGAGTAACAACAGGTGGAATGACCCCACGGAAATCCGTAGACATGAATGAACCTTTCATAAGTTAGTGAACAAACGTGTGAAGCTTAAAATGCGCTGTGTGGCTCTTGTACTAGAGATGGAACCGCCGACAGCAGCATCCGGGTGTAGTCGTCCTTAGCATTCGTGAAAATATCATGTGTGCTTTGCTCTTCGACCACTTTGCCTTTATTCATCACCGCGATCCGATCCGAAATAAACCGAACCGTATTAATGTCATGTGAGATGAATACCAGGCCCAGACCTAGTTTTTCTTTCAAATCGGTTAGCAGATTAAGCACCTGGGCACGAACCGAAACATCAAGCGCTGAGGTTGGTTCATCCGCGATGATGATGTCTGGCTCCAAGACCAAGGCACGCGCTATAGCGACACGCTGGCGCTGACCGCCGGAGATCTGTCGCGGTAACACTTCCAGAGCAGATTGCGGGAGGCCAACAAGATCAAGCAACTCCTTGACCCGCTCAACCCGCGATTGCGGCGTTCCGATACCATGAATCCGCAATGGGTCTGTCAAAGCATCGCGCACAATCATTCGCGGATTAAGTGCAGTCGCAGGGTCTTGGAACACGACAGAAACTGCACGTCCAATCTCTTTGCGGCCCGATGCGTTAAATTTTGCCTGCTCGCCCCGAAATAGAACTTCACCCTTGGTGGGTTTTTGCAGCCCCACCATGACCCGCGCTGTGGTTGATTTACCACAACCAGACTCACCCACGATGCCCAGGGTTTTACCTTTGAAAACCTTCATACTGACGTCATTGACAGCATGAACTTTGTCCGGGCGGAATAGCTTACCCGTGCGTGACGTGTGGATAACGTGCACATTTTTTAGTTCAATGACGGGAACATCATGGCTCGTAGCAGTACTAGCATTAGTCATTGTTCTACCTCGTTTTCGCTTACGTATGCTTTTCGACGAACTCAGGCAGCTCGGCGTACCAATGCTCCGGCCCCACTTCCACCATCACTGTTGGAGTATGCAAACCAACAGTTGGGTGGGAAGACCTCGGCGCGAACCGATCGCCATCGACAAATTCCCGCGGGCTTGGCACGGTTCCTGGAACTTGATGCAAATGCCCTGCACCGGATTCGATGGACAACACCGCGCCCAACAAACCCTTGGTGTATTCGTGGGTCGGATTCATCATCAACTCCGCCGTAGGAGCCTGCTCCACGATCTGCCCCGCGTACATGACCGTCACCCGGTGTGATACCGATGCGACAAGGGCCAAGTCGTGAGAAACGAACACCATGGCGAAACCCAGCTTCTGTTGTAACTCGTGCAGCAAGTCGATAACTTGCTTTTGCACCGTCACGTCCAGCGCCGTGGTTGGCTCGTCTGCGATCACCAACTTCGGATCGCGAGTAAGCGCCATAGCAATCAACACGCGCTGTCGCTGTCCGCCAGACAATTCGTGTGGGTAAGACTTGAGGGTGCGAACCGGATCCAATCCCACCAGTTCCAAGAGTTCTTCGGCACTACGGGTGCCACCTCGCTTGGTCAGCTGTTTCATTTGGGCAGAAATCAACATGGAAGGATTCAGTGAGGAGAGCGCATCCTGGTAAATCATGGCAATCTCATGACCACGCAATTCGTTGTGCTCCTTGGGGTCTATCCCCACCAATTGCTTGCCATTAAAATTAATCTCGCCCGTTATCTCAGCGGTGTCCGGCAACAATCCCATGATGGTCATCGCGGTAATCGACTTACCGCAACCAGATTCACCCACCAAGCCCATGGTTTCACCTGGACGTACCGAGAAACTCACGTTATCAACGATGGCGACATCACCGTGGGCTGCCGGGAATTTAATGGAGAGATTCTTTACCTCCAATAACGGAGCCAGAGCTAGATTCTCCTCCGAAAGCACCAACCGGTCATTTCGGTTCATTTCCGAAACCCGTAGGGCATTGAGTCGCTCAGCCAAAGAATCTTCCTGACGGACATACTCCGCGACGATCTTCTCATTTGTCTTTTCAATCTCAGCGGCAGTCGGCTTCGCAGCATTCATGTTCGTCCGGGCCCGTGGCGCAGCTAGCGCGTCGGTCAGCCCTTCAGACAAAACGTTCAACGACAAAGTGGTAATCAAAATCATGAGCCCAGGGAAGAACGTTGGCCACCAACGACCGGTGGTCAGCAACTGCTTTCCGTCAGCCAAGATATTGCCCCAGGACGGATTAGGAGGCTGAACACCAGCTTGGATAAACGACAGGGATGCTTCCAGCACAATGGCATCAGCAACCAATACCGTGGCAAAAACCATGATTGGAGCTATACAGTTTCTAGCCACATGTTTGAACAAAATCCACCAGGTTCTCGCACCCATAACTTTGGTAGCTGAGACGTAATCTTCACCGAATTGGCTCAGAACATTCGCACGAACAATACGCGAGAGCTGAGGAATATAAAGGAAGCCGATAGCAAAAACAATCACGCCAACCGACTTACCCAGCGATGCAACGAACACCGCCACCAGCGCAATGCCAGGGAAGGACATGATGATGTCCAAGATGCGCATGAGGACTTCGGAGACAACCTTGCCAGCGGTTGCCGCGATCGAACCCAAAACCGCTGCAATAGCCAATGCCATCGCGGTGGAAAGTAAACCAATGGCCAGTGAATACCGTGCACCATAGGCTACCCGGGAAAAGATATCCCGGCCAGTGCCATCTGTGCCAAACCAGAACGTTGAATCAGGAGCCACCGAAGGGTTGAGCAGCCCATCCTCTGGCACCGGATATATTTCTGGATCAAGCGGAAGAGATGTTGCTAGAGGGTCAAACTTGGAAATCACCGGAGCGAAAATCGCAAGCAGCACCACTATAAACAGCACGCCAATGGCAATCCGCGATCCGACGGACATCTTCGACTTATTGAATCGAAGCCCCGGCACGCTAAGCTTTTCTGTCATTTTCCGCCGAATCATTAGATGCTCCTAATCCGCGGGTTGACCAATACATACAGCAGGTCAACGATGATGTTGATAAGAATGAAAGCGATAGAAACCGTCAGCGTAACGCCCTGCACCAAGAACACGTCGTTACGAGTCACGCCGTCAAGAATCAGCTGACCCATCGCCTGGATATTAAAGATGATCTCGATGACCACCGCGCCACCCATAAGGTAGCCCACCCGCAGGCCTAATACGGTAATCGGGGTGATGAGTGCATTACGTAATACATTGCGCCCAATGACAACGGGCTTCGGAATTCCCGCACCAATTGCCGTACGAACATAGTCCTTATCTAATTCCTCGACCATTGCGGTACGAACCACGCGAGTCAGAGAACCTGCAACCGGAACTGCCAAAGCGAAGGAAGGCAAGAACATGTTGTTGATATAGGTAGCCGGATCTTCAGAAAACGGCACCCAACCTGAAATCAAGGCCGGGAACCAGCCGGTACCCGATGGAACCGTGCCGAAGGCTTGAATGAGCAAGATAGCCAACCAGAACGATGGCGTGGCTAACGATGCAATCGATAGAACCCGAATCAACTGGTCTGGCCAGCCATCCCGATACAGCGCAGCGATCACACCGAGGGTAAAGGAAATCACCATAGCGATGATCAAACCAACAAACGTCAGCTGCAACGTAATAGGAAACGCCGCCGCAACCAATTCAGTAACGTCAGTGTTGCCTTTGGAAGTCCCTAAATCGA
Source organism: Corynebacterium mustelae (assembly GCF_001020985.1). Taxonomy (NCBI): domain Bacteria; kingdom Bacillati; phylum Actinomycetota; class Actinomycetes; order Mycobacteriales; family Corynebacteriaceae; genus Corynebacterium; species Corynebacterium mustelae. Next base: position 1,059,547 of record NZ_CP011542.1, on the reverse strand, counting down.
AACGAAGCAATCCCAGCAAGAATTGGAAGTACCGTACTAAGAGCGGATCGTTGAGACCGTGTTCTTCCCGGTATTGGTCAATAGCCTCCTTGGTTGCGGATTCACCTAAGGCCAGCCGAGCCGGGTCAGCGGGCGAGAATGACATGACGAAGAACACTAAGAAAGTCACACCCAATACCATGATGGGGAGTGCCACCAGTCTTCTTCCGATCAGTCGGATGAGATTTGACACAGCGAAATGCTCCCTTCGCAAGAAATGAAGCTTTTGGTTTGTACAGTCGGTTTTAAAAGGTTCACTAATGAACTGAAGTTGTGTAGTTATATTCCCCCGGAAGTCTTAGGAAAATCCCCCTGTGCAAGTAGAGTGGGCGGCGCTCATGGTAATGCAGCGCCGCCCGGCGGTCGCCTTACTTCAGACCGACGTCAACGAAGGACAGGCCGGTTAATGAGATAGGCTCAAAGCCGTCAAGTGCTTCAGAGTTCCACGCGGATGGGTTCTTGCGGTGGAACAGTGGGTAGAGCGGAACCTCGTCGGAGATAAGGTCGAAGATCTCGTGCCACTTAGCTTCCTGATCTGCACCTTCCAACCGAGCTGCCTCGTCAAGCAAGGTTTGTACCTTGTTGTAGGAGTCAGATCCCTTCCAATGCATGCGGGAATCCGTCCAGGTATCGCCCGCATACCACCACCGAAGCAGTAGGTCGGCGTCTGCACCGAATACCGAGGGGTCACCAGGAGCGATGACGATATCCCAGTCGGAGGATGCATCGATCTGGTTATACAGATCAGCAGACTTCATTTCGGTGAAATCAACCTTCACGCCTGCGGCTTCGATGGATTCCTTCAGCACAGCGGTACATGGCTTTACCCAGTCGTGGTTGGTTACCAGCATTTTGACGTCTTTAAGGCCAGTAGCACTAAAGAGCTCAGTGGCCTTCGCCATATCAAGGGCATAGACGGTAGAAGCCTTCTTATAGGAAGCATGGTTTTCCTGAACGAAGCAGGATGCTGCGGTTGCTTGTCCAAGCATCGCGGTCTTGATGACCTTATCCATGTCGAAGGAGTACATGATGCCTTGACGGTTCTTCAGTTCCTTCATTGCAGAATCTGCGCCATTATTGAACATGACGAATAGCAAGCCGAAGCCCTGAACTGAATCAACGTCGGAGCTTGCCTTCACCTGGTCGATAGACAGGTATGGAACTGAATCGATCGCATGGACCGACTTCGATTCAATTGCGTTGGTGCGAGTAGAAGCATCAGGAAGGATTCGCCACGACATCTTGTCAGCCTTGGCAGGTTTCGGACCAGTGTAGTCGGCGTTCTTTTCAAATACGACGGTAGAAGATGCTGCACCGTTGTCGACCATCTTCCATGCACCGGTGCCTACTGGGTTGGCGTCGAAAGCCTTGGCGTCTGCCTCAACTGCGGCCTTTGGCACGATCTTGACAGTTGCCAAGCGTTCCTTGATCAGGCTGAATGGATACTTCAATGCGAAGGTAACGGTGGTGTCGTCTTTCTTCGTTACCGAGTCAATGAATGGAATGAAGGAAGCGTAAAGAGAGTTGTTATCTGGGTTGAGTACCCGTTCAAAGGAGAAAACAACGTCTTCTGCGGTAACTTTTTCACCATTGTGGAATACCGCGCCGTCACGGAGTGCCACTTCGACGGTTGTGTCATCAACCTTGGTGGGTTCACCCTTAGCAAGCGCAGCGTAGACGGTGCGGTCTGGCGTTGGCGCTATTTCATAGAGACCTTCCATGGTGTGCCAGTTAGCTGCGACGGTCAAAGCCGAGGTGGTGGTCATTGGGTCGTAGCCGTTGGTTCCAAGCTCATAGGAGATGCCAGCAGTAATTTCGTTGCTAGAGCCGGAGCCAGTTGCAGACTTTGAGGAATCAGCCTTGCCATCGCCGGTCTTATTGTCGCCGCCACATGCACTTACAGTGGCAGCGATTCCTGCGGCTGCGGTGAATACGCCAGCCATCTTGAGAAAACCACGGCGATTCATGCCTTCTGCGGTATTCGTCATGTTCCAACCTCCTAATGAGTTACGCTCTTTGCGTTGAGTTGTCGGACGTCTGATGTCTTGTCTGTGAGTTTACTAAATGACACAGTGTGAAACAATGGACACCAATCACAATTCAACCTGATCAGTTAGCCACCTCACAAACTAGTGCCATTATTGCAGTTCAGAACCATAAAATACACATCTCAATATCACTGTGCCCACACCCCCTTTTTTACCCCTTTATATATACGCCGAAAGGCCTGGCACTTGTGGTACCAGGCCTTAACTTTCCCACAGGAAAGGGTTAACTCTTAGGACTTGCAGTCTTTTTAATGTGCACTAGTTGGCAAATTGGAGCACGTACACAACACCCCACACCGGATGTTCTGCCACACCCACTCCAAAGTGCGGCGTATCACCATAACCGTGTGCACTTTGCAGATTTACCCGGTGCCCATGGGAGTTATGCCACCGATTGACGATGGTATTGGGGGCACCACCAGCTGCGATATTTTCGGAATTCCACACCCCTGGCGTGCCGTGATGGAATGCACCCGTTGCTGCCAAGTGATTTGCCCAGTCCTGGGCCGAACGATCCAAGTGCGCTGCGCGAATGGAGGGTTTTGCAATGACGGCTCGGTAAGCAATCACATCATTTGCGATCTGATTGCGGGCAGCTTCTCGCCAGCCGCCATCTCGTACCAAAGCGCGATCAACTTGTGGATTTGCCGACATGTCAGCACCAACCGAGTAGTTGACCTGAGCATTCGGGATTGAAATCTCCGGCATGAGCGAATTGACAGAGATACCGTCGGAGCCCGTGAAACCACCGAACGATGATTGTGCCTGGGCTTCAATTGCGGCAACCGGATTAAGGACACTGATGAGACCAAGTGCGGTCGCCGCTACTAGCGTGCGCACCTTAGCGCTTTTTGAAGTACTCATGGCCGCTACAATAATCACAAAACAGTAACGATTGCAAAGTGAAACCTATAAGCTGGGCTTTTTTTAATCCAAACTAGCAATGACGCTACAGTTTTGACTAATTATTATTAGAGCAGAAAACACCCCATTGCACAAAAATTGCTACAAGGATTTACCGGGTAATTTAAATTAAAATTCTTTCATCAAGGGCGGTAAAGTGAGAAAATTAGTGAAAAATTTTTAATAAGTTTTACCAATAACAAAGAAGCCACAGCCGCTACAAGACAAGTCGTAGCAACTGTGGCTAATAGGACTTAACGTAAGCCCATTTTCGCGGTGCAAGCAGGCCAAGCACCCCAACCCTGTGCAGCCTGAACTTTTTTAGCAACAGCTATCTGCTCTTCCCGGGTGGCCATGTATGCGTACGGAGCATATTCTCCACCTCCATACGCAGTCCATGTTTGCGGATGGAATTGCAGACCACCGTGGAAACCATTACCAGTGTTAATAGACCAATTTCCAGTAGATTCGCATTGAGCCAACGTATCCCATACGGAACCGTCTGGGATGGCAGGCGCGGTGGAAACTTTGGTTCCCCGAGAAATGGTGGCAGCTACCGCCGGAACCAAAATTTCTTCGGCAACAATTTCATTTCCCGTTTCAATTCCATTGGTCTTAGTGATCTTTCGGGTAACATCTCGCTGCCCGGCAACCGCCTCCGTCACCACCTTTTCTATGCCCTGCAGCACATTGGGGTCGTCGACAAACTGCGGCTGTTCTTCATAAGACTCCACACCACTGATTTCTTCGATGGTGACGCGGTCTACCGAAATGCGCTCATTATTGCCCACTGGAGATTCCAGCGATGGTGTAACTTTGTCATGCGCGCCAAGTTTGATGCCACGTTCCTTTAGCACGTCGGCGACGGTGGCTGCAGCAAGGGAAACGTGTGCGGTTTTTGTCCCGTCGGTGATCGATACGATTTTGGGCGTAACTACATCCACGCTCATACCGGAATCTCGCAGTTTTGCATCAACCGGAGCGCTTAGCCCCAATGCCTTCAGCGCCGCTGGGATGGAATCCATTTGCTCAACCAGCTCACCAACGGTAACAGCATTGGTGCGGATCACTTCCTCTTTGCCGTCGATAACTACAGCAACCTGCTTCAAAGTCCGAACCGTGATAATCGATGCGTCTGCTAGTTTTTGGCTTGGTGCCGGAGAGACGATGTCTTCATCCTGCACTTCAATTCCAGCATCGCGGAGCGCTCCTGCAACGTCACTAGACAGGGTGGACAGCGTTATTTCTTCACCATTGAGGTCAACAACAACATCTTTTTTGTAAGCAGCAACTGTGACGCCGCCAATAACAAGAGTCGCCAACATTCCGCCGGTGGCTAACCGCAATGGGACTGAACGAGTAGCGTTCAAATCGTTGATTCGGGTTTTCTGGCGAATGGCCATTTATTCACTTTCAAAAATTAGCGGACAAGTATTCAACTTTTATAACAATACGGCAACATTTTAAGCTTGTCCACTATAAGAGCTGCTCAGATGCTATGTTTTTAGACATTTCCGCAGCTCGATGCGATTAACATCACAAGAAATAACTTAAAAGCACGCTTATGTTATTCATCTAGTTGATACACCCGATTGAAGTTACGATTAAGCTGCGCAGCTAACTCCGCCACCGCTATTTTCCGCTCCCTGGCGATACACAACGCGGTGTAGCCGATAAACTGTGGCTCATTCCGGCTGCCTCGAAATGGCTCCGGTGTCATATACGGCGCGTCTGTTTCGATGAGGATTTGCTCTATCGGAGCCAAAGCTGCGATCTCACGAAGCTCAGCGTTGCGTTTGAAAGTGACATTACCCGCAAAACTCAAGATATATCCTCTATCCAGCGCCATCCGCGCATACTGCATCGGCGAGGAAAAACAGTGCAAAATCGTATCTCGCGGCGTAGGGGCGTCGGCAAGCACAGCAAAAAGCTCAGCATCAGCGTCACGGTTATGGATCATCAATGCCTTATCTGCCTCGACCGCCAGATCGATATGCCAGCGCAGCGCCTCTTCCTGCACACCAAGCGGTGCCGTCGTCTCGGGCGCGTGAGTTATCCAATAGGTATCCAGCCCGGTTTCACCAATAGCAACGCATTTCGGATCAGCTGCCATTTCGCGTAACCGGCTGCGAGCGGCATCATCTAATTCGCCAGCTCGGGTCGGGTGGATAGCACAGGCCGCAACCACCGCCGGGTTTACCTGAGCTGCGGCTAACGCCAATTCCGCCTCCGCCAACCCATCACCCACCGTACAAATATTTGTCACTCCAGCTGCCGCCGCACGATCGACGATCGCCGCAACCTCGGCGGCAGATACTGCACCACACGAGGCGAGGTGCGTATGGGCGTCGATAAGCTGCGGGATCGTCTGCGCGGCGCTGGGCTTTGGCCTAGGTTTTTTCTTCGCCATGTTACTGCTTTTCGACGGGTGCCCAGGTGGGACCGGTCTCGGCCAATTCCGGATCTAACTTGGCAATCAGCGGTTGAGGCTTGGACAATTCCACGCCTGGTACCATCTCGATCCGGCGCCACACCGCCTGCTGGTTAGCGTAGTCGCCCATAATCACCGGATAGGTCGCCCCCTGTTCCGGTAGCCCCACGCCTACCGGCTCGGTCGGCATATCATCAATCACTTCCACAATTTCCGGTTGGGCGGCCCACACCCCGGTTCGGCCCAAGGTTTCGTGCACCGACTGGGCAATATGCGGAAGATACGGAGTCAGCAGCACATTAATATCGGAGACCACCTGCAATGCAGTCCACAAAACCGTAGCCAAGCGATCACGTTGGGTATCGTCCTTAGCCAATTTCCATGGTTCTTGCTCCGCTATGTAGGCGTTGGCCTCCCCGACCACATGCATCGCCTTAGTGATCCCCTCTTTGAAACGTGATTGGCCTATAGCCTGGCCAACCGTTTCAAAAGCATCGGCAGCAGTTGTAAGGATCGCCTTATCCGCATCGACAAGCTCGCCCGGGGTAGGAACCACACCAAAATTCTTATAAGCCATGGACACCGTGCGGTTAATCAAGTTGCCCCACCCGTTTGCGAGTTCATTATTGATTCGACGCACAAATTCGTCCCATGTGAAATCCGTGTCGTTATTTTCCGGGCCTGCCGTAGCAATGAAATACCGCAGCGGATCTGGACCAAATTCCGCCAAGAAGTCCTTGACATAAATCACCACACCCTTGGATGAGGAGAATTTGGATCCAGACATGGTCAAAAATTCGGACGAAACCACTTCGGTCGGCAGATTCAATTCACCATACGCACGCAGCTGACCACCTTTAGCCCCTTTCCCCTGGTAACCCAGCAATTCCGCGGGCCAAATCTGCGAATGGAAGGTGATGTTGTCCTTACCCATGAAATAATAAGACCGGGTACTAGGGTCAGTCCACCACTTCTTCCATCCATCCGGCTCACCTACTCGAAACGCCCATTCGATCGAGGCGGATAAATATCCAATCACCGCGTCAAACCAGACATACAGCTTCTTCGATGGGTTTTCTTCCCATCCTTCCACTGGGATCGGAATGCCCCAGTCGATGTCCCGGGACATCGCGCGCGGCCGCAAATCTTCGAGCAGATTGAGTGAGAACTTCAGCACATTAGGCCGCCAGTCCTTACGCCCTTGAAGCCACTGGGCAAGCGCATCCGCAAGCGCTGGTAAATCCAGTAGGAAATGTTCAGTTTCGATGAATTCGGGAGTTTCCCCGTTGATCTTTGACACCGGATTAATTAAATCTGCTGGGTCTAGCTGGTTTCCGCAATTATCGCACTGATCTCCTCGGGCACCATCCGCACCACAAATCGGACAGGTACCTTCGATGTAGCGATCCGGCAAGGTGCGACCCGTTGATGGGGAAACCGCCCCAAACGTCGTTTCCTTAATCATGTAGCCGTTGTCGTACAGGCCCTTAAATAATTCCTGAACCACCGCGTAGTGATTGCGGGTGGTGGTTCGGGTGAATAGATCATAGGACAAGCCAAGCCCTGCCAAATCTTCAACGATCTGGCGGTTGTAGCGATCAGCAAGTTCTTTGACAGAAATTCCTTCTTTATCCGCCTGCACCAAAAGCGGCGTGCCGTGCTCGTCTGTACCGGAAACCATCAGCACGTTCGCACCTGACATTCGTTGGTAACGAGCGAAAACATCCGATGGAACACCGAAACCCGCCACATGTCCTATGTGGCGGGGGCCATTAGCGTATGGCCAAGCAACAGAGACGAGCACATTATTCATGGTTTACTACCTTATCAGCGTGACTCTAAAACAGCGTTGTAGAGTTCTTTCTTACTCACCCCATGGATCTGCGCCACGTCCGAGCACACGGTCTTTAACCGTTCTCCTTGAGCAACCCGAGCATTAACCTCGTCGACTAGATCGGACACATCAACCACCTTGGTGCGATCTACCCCCGCGATTACACAGGTGATCTCACCTTTGAGCCCGTCCGACGCCCACGCAGCAAGTTCTGATAATGTGCCGCGCTTTACCTCTTCAAATTTCTTGGTTAGTTCCCGCGCCACCGCTGCTTGACGGTCTGCGCCTAAAATGTCAGCCGCTTCCGCTAGGGTATCTGCGATACGGTGTGGCGATTCGAAGAAACACACCGCGCGCTCTTCAGTTTTCAATGATTCCAACCATGCCCGTCGCGGCCCGGACCTACGCGGCGCAAAACCATCAAAGGCGAACTTCCCCACCGCTAACCCCGATAGCGCAATCGCGGTGGGAACAGCTGATGGTCCAGGAAAACACGTCACGGGAATACCCGCGTCGTGGGCAGCCTGCACCAGCGGGAAACCCGGATCAGAGACAACCGGCATGCCAGCATCGGTGATAACCGCAACACTGGCATGCCTAGCGTGTTCTATAAGTTGTGCTACCCGGCCGTGCTCATTGTGATCAAAATTGCTCAGCACTTGCCCCCGAATACTAACCCCTAGCGCCTGCGCCAAATTGCGGGTGCGACGAGTATCTTCAGCCGCAATAAAATCTGCCTGTGCCAGCGCATGAGCCAGTCTGGGGCTAGCATCAGCAATATTGCCAAGCGGAGTAGCCACAATGATGATGCCCACCGGCAACGGTTCTAATTCATGCATGGTTATAGTGTGGCACGGTGGCGTCGAAAAGCTTAGTTCTTAACCCGTTTTTTCGCTTTTCGACGCTCTTCGATCCGTCGCCGCCGCTCATGATCCAAATGAATTCGCCGCTCCCGGGCCAATTTCGCCGCAAATCGTTGCTGCTCACGGTAATCGAGATAAATTTCATCGTTACGCAAATCACCAACGATGGCGAACATAAGGACGAAGATAACAACAAGGAACGGCGAAGCCGCAATGATGGTGATGTTTTGCAAATTACTTAAGACATCGTCGCCACCGCTAATAAGCATCGTCATACCGATCAGCGCAACGATAATGCCCCAACCTGCAGAAATAAACTTATTCGCATCAGTTTGACCACTTTGACTCATAGACCCCATCACCGTGGAAGCTGAATCCGCAGAAGTGATAAAGAATGTCGACAACAGAAGTACAGCGAGCACCCCAACAACTTGGCCACCAGGGAAGTTTTGCAACAGCGCGAAAAGCTGATCCTGAGCCACCCCGTCACCCCAAATAGATTTACCTGCCTGATCAAGGTGAATCGCAGTTCCACCAAAAATAGCAAACCACACCACGCTCACCGCCGATGGCACCAACATCACACCAAACAGAAATTCCTTAATAGTGCGGCCGCGAGAAATGCGCGCTAAAAACATACCAACAAACGGACTCCACGAAATCCACCAGGCCCAATAGAAGATCGTCCAACTTCCCAACCAGTCACCAGCAGTACCGTCCGCAGACTCGGCGGTACGACCTATCATTTCAAAGAAATTAGAAAGATACGCGCCAAGAGACCCTGGTATGAAATTCAAAATAGTGACAGTTGGACCCAAAACAAACACGAAAATTGCAAGCAAAGCAGCCAGCAACATATTGGCATTAGAAACATACTGGATGCCCTTACCCACACCGGACATCGCCGACAACAAATAACACAAAGTGAGCACCGACACGATCGTGATAATGGTCGCCATGGAAGGATCAGAGACGATACCAGCCGCCCGAAGCCCCGCACTGATTTGCGTCGCCCCAACACCTAAAGAACAAGCAGTACCAAAAATGGTGGCAATGATCGCCAAAATGTCAATAATACGACCAGGCCAACCCTTGGCCCCACGCTCCCCGATGAGAGGAATAAACGCCGAGCTTAATAACTGGCGCCGACCGAGCCGGAACGTTGAATATGCGATTGCGAGCCCGAAAATTCCATAGATTGCCCACGGATGCAACGTCCAGTGCAGCAAAGTTGAACTCATTGCCTTGCCCACATCTTGCGAACCATACCCAGGCACACCGGAACGATAGTGGTTAAGAGGCTCTGCGACCCCATAGAACATCAAACCAATACCCATACCAGCCGCAAACATCATCGCAATCCAGCTGACTGTCGAAAACTCCGGCGCCTCATCTTTTCGCCCCAACTTGATCTGGCCGAAATTACTCAGCGCGATGACGATAGCGAAAACCAAAAACACGGTCGTACAGAAAACAAACGCCCAACCGAAATTACCGATCACAAAACTCAATGCGCTTGCCGAAAAATCTGAGAAACTACCCGGCGCCAACAATCCCCACGCCACAATGGCAATGACAATAGCAAAAGTCGGAATGACCACTTTGAAGTCGATCCGCGCCTCAGAATCCTCGCCTTCGAAAACGATCTCGGGTTCCGCTGGAACCTCGACTGGCGGTGACTCCAACATCTCAGCCAATTGCTGAGTCGCAGTCACTTCAGTCTCCTGAGTCGAAACAGGTGTATCCGGTGAGTTTATTGATTCGGTCATAAATCCACCGTGCGTGAGAAGCCAGCAAAATTCAACAGGAAAAACCTATTGAAACCTTAATGTCAGCCACAATCGACACCAATAGCACGACCGACATAACACATAACCGGCAGGTCATAGGCGCAAAATACAGAAAATGAGAAAACTGAATTACAAACAGGTAACAATTATTAGAGTAATCACTCTGGAGAAACGACAAAGACGACTCACTCCCCCTACAATGGCACAAGTGACACATTCCACCACATACACCGGGACATTCACCAAACCTACGGTTCCCACCACCCCCAAAACCCTCAGGTGGACCAAACACGATACACACGCCTTCACCCTCATAGGCTTATGGGCGCTTGTTACCCGCTTCGCCTGGCTCAACTCCGCAACCGCCCAAGGCACCCCCATATTCGACGAAAAACATTACGTCCCCCAAGCCTGGGACATGGTACAAAGCTGGATCAATCCTCTAATAGGTGGAATAGAATCCAACCCCGGCTACGGCCTCGTCGTACACCCACCACTAGCCAAACAAATAGAAGCAATCGGCGAGCTAGTATTCGGATATACTCCGCTCGGCTGGCGATTCATGGCCGCACTCTTTGGTTCCGCCACGATCCTGCTCATTATGGGGGTGGCCCGGCAAATCACCGGCTCCACCACGGTGGCAACCTTTGCTGGCTTATTAGGGCTTTTCGACGGCGTCCTGCTCATCGCATCTCGCTACGGAATGCTGGATATTTTCCAAACATTCTTCATAGTTGCTGCGGCCTACTGCCTTATTAGGGACTTCAATCAACTTCACCACCGACTCCACGCCGCATGGGTAGCCGGTCGCCTCGGCACCAGCGCGTATGGACCTCGTTTCGGCTTCCGCTGGTGGCGCTTCGCCGCCGGGATAAACCTAGGTTTAGCATTATCCGTCAAGTGGTCAGGGCTCTACTACATGGCGTTCTTTGGTGTAATGAGTGTGCTTTTCGACGTCTACCTGCGCCGCAAATACAAAATCCACCGCCCTATTAGGGGAATGCTCGTCCGCGATGCGGCCGCAGCTTTCGCATCAATCGTTTTAGTTCCTATTGCCGTGTATGCCTGGAGCTGGCGCGCATGGTTTAGCTCCGAAACTGCGGTATATCGCCACGCCGCAACGGATGGCACTATCACTGCTGATTCGTGGTTAAACAAGCTGCCCGACACTTTGGCAAGCTGGCTTTACTATCATCAATCCGTATTAGAATTCCATGCCTCGCTCACCACATCAGCAGGCCACGTTCACCCGTGGGATTCTAAACCTTGGACTTGGCTAGTAGCAGGCCGCCCTATCCTCTATTTCTCCGCCACCGACATCGAATGCTACGCCGGAACTTGTCGACGCATGATCTATCTCTTTGGTACCCCAGCAATCTGGTGGCTTACCGTTCCGGTTCTCGTCTGGACCACCTGGCAGGTCATTGCCACCAAAAATATTCGGATGTCGATTCCCCTAATAGCGTTTGCCGCTGGTTTTCTTCCGTGGTTGATCGGGTATGACCGTCAAATGTATTTCTTCTACGCTACCCCGCTGGTTCCGTTCACGATCATTATGATCGCCTACGTACTAGGAACCTTGCTCGGACGTGGCCGACTGATTCACCCTCGACTCCTGCCCGCCCCAATCCACACAGGTTCTGTGGCTGTAACCACCTATCTTGGTCTCGTTTTGGCGATGTTTGTGTATTTCTCCCCGATTCTTTACGGCTACCCCGTCCCGGATTCCGTTTATGAATCTCTTATGTGGCTGCCGAGTTGGCGCTAACCCCATCTAATATAGGACTCACCGAAACACCCGGTTGGTTCCAAAAAACGGAAAAATCGAACACAGTCTTTGAACTGTAAAAATTTCCGATTAAACTTCCCAGCAACACTTGAAAACACCAGTTCATGGGGCATAGCGTTGAAGCTATGACCACCACTCCGATTCTCGATAAGCTCGCAGCCATGGCGCCACTCGCCGCCGCAATGCTGCGAGAAATCAAATCGGCGGGTCTTGATAAAACCGAACTAGCCGCAAAATTAGACATCACAATCACTGAGGCCAGTCTGAGGATTGCCGTCGCGAAAGTTTTTGATGAGGACGAACTCCGACTCGCAGAAGAGCTCAAGCTCAGTTTCGCCAAACTCCACACGATCTCCTCCACCACGAAGCGGCTATCCAATCCGGATGTCGATCCTCGAAACTACCGTGAAACCCTCATGCACGACGCCTGTGGGAAAACCTGCGCCGAGCTCAAACAGCAAATCAATGCCGAAATAAAACAGCTTAACGACGGACACTGCCGACCACGTAAATCATGGCTGCGGTACAGCTCCATTGCAGATGATGACGGTATGAAATACCTCATCGCAAAAATACCAACCGAGACCGCCACTCGACTTCAAGAATCCCTCACACCGCAAGCGCGGCGGTTGGTCGTCGAAAAGCAAGCCGTAGACGAAGCGGAAGGACACGCCAAAGCCCTCATCGAACGCGCCCTCGGACACTACGACATCACCACGCTAGAAGAACTCGGCCCCGGCGAAAACCCCGACAACCCACGCGACCTAAGACAACGACCGTGTTACCTCATTCCGCTGTTCGGCATCCAAGAAAACATCGACGGCACAATCACCGACAGCAATGGAAGCATCGTAAACATCCACGAACGTGTATCAGAAACCCTCAACGAATACGGCTTCGCGGTCGCCATCTACCGGGATAAAAACGGTCATCCCAGGCCTCAAAAAGTATTCGAAGTCAAACGCCTCGCCGACGCCGACGACCGCCTTATCAGCGTAGTCAGCCACCTCGTTTGCCAAAACCCGCACTGCACAATCCCAGCGGTCCGTTGCAACATCCACCACATCACCGCGTACTCACGAGGCGGAGAAACCACAAACGACAACCTATGCCCACTATGCCGTTACCACAACCTACGCAATGATGACGACCCTGATCACATTCAACACGGCAGAGTAGTCACTGATCCAAAGACTGGAACAGTATGGTTTCGACACCCTGATGGCACCATAGCCCGCAATAGACACCCAGCAAACCACCGTAATGCTCTGACATACGCGCAAGAGATATTCGAAATCTGCGACTGCAGCACCTAACTAACCCCATGCCCTAATAAGCCGATGCCATGCCAGGTACCGGCTTATTAGGGCATGGGTGATGCGCTCAAAAGCAAAACATTAGAACGCACGGAAGCCCAACCGCGTACCGCAATCCACGACCAGGAGAGCGAAATTACAGAAACAAGTAGCAACCCCAACCCTATTAGGGACTCACTCATGATCGCACCAACCACCACGTCACGAATCCCGAAACCGAGACTAAACATCCACAATGCCCCGTATAAAGGTAAAATCCCACCAACAACACGGGTCTGCCAAGCTGCAAACAATAGTCCAAAACCCAGCGCACAACGCATCGCGGCGGTCTCCACCACCAGCTCCGCAAACATAGGATCCGAATCGGAAACTCCGGAAACGCCTAATAGAAAGACAGCCCACAACACCCATAACACCCCAACAATTGCATTTGCTAACCGCGACAACGCAACGCTTAAAGCCCGAGTACTGGCGGAGCTGCGCCACGTAGGCTCCACCCCAGCGATGATTTCTTCCGCTAGGTCCGGGGCTGGAACATGAGAAGAAACATCGAACGACAACCTTCGATTGAAAATAGCTGCTTTCTCTAAAAAACTTTGACAGTCGCTGCATGCTTGTAGGTGCGCGTCTATGATGTCATCATCAATTGTCGGGTGTTCTCCATCTAAACGAGCCGAAACAGCAGCTTGTATTTGTTCACAATTGATCATTACGTTGCAGTATAGCGTCGACGCTGGCTCGACCTGAACCAAAGACAACGATCATAAATAGCCCGCTTACTAAAACCAGCACATATTCGAAACCACCAGAAGTGACGAAAAACCCGGAATCTAGGTGCACAAAATACAACGCAGCCAGCATCATTAGGGCAAGCGCCCCTGCGACTAAAGTCGTGAGGAAACCAACAACAATGAAAGCACCACCAACTATTTCCCCAACGGCAGAAAGGTACGCGGACAACTTCGGCTGCGGTATCCCCAATGCGCTGAATTGGCCGGTGGTTTCCACCATCCCATCGATCATGAATTTTTTGCAGCCATGTGCCACAAAAACAACCCCTAATACTGTACGGAAAATAAGCAACGTGGCATCGCGAACAACAGGTTTATCCATGTATTTAGCTCACCCGAAGGTTTTCGTATCCGCTGTTATATTCGTCGTCAGTGAGGTAGTGCTTGGCATCAATGACGTCAAGATGCACAAAGTCTGGCGATTCGTCATCAATTTCCAGCACGACGGCGCCCGGTCGCCGAAGCCGTTGCGGAATCCCTAATTCATGATCAGAAGCGTTGCGCACCCCAAGCCGAGAGCGGCGTAGCTGTTGGATTCGTCGGTGTCGCAGCTGCTCTTCGGCTTTCACTTGAGACCGTAGAGCAATGAGATACAAAGTTGTGATCGCTACTGCTATCGCTGGGGCAATCCACACTAGATTCCCTAATACGAGGGCAGCGATCGTCGTCACGACGACAATAACACCTAAAGTTATGACGGTTCGTTGGCGCCGTTGGTACCGGTCATTGGCGTAGCTACGGTCGGCTTCGGGGTCGTATCCGCCTCGCCCTTTTCGCGCAGCTGCATATTGGAGTTCTTCGTCGGTGAGTTCTTCGTCGTCAGTTTCCGGGCTGAATGTTTCGTATTCTCCAGTTTCTTCTAGTGGGGTGAGGGTGTCGTCCGTTGGGTAGAGGAGGTCTTCTGGGGTGATGTAGGCATCGTCGATGTCGTAGGGCACCGTTTCGTCGATGTCGTCGTCATCGATGAAATAGGCGTCATCTTCGATGTCAGGGATGACGTCAGCTATTTCTGGCTCTGTTTCGTCAATACTGAGAGGTTCATCGATGGTGGCGTCGTAAAGTGTACTGCCGTCGAGCGGACCGGGGCGTGGGCGCTTGCGTACAGTCAGTGCGCTGGTGCCGCCTTCGTGGATGACACGGGTTTCGTCGAATGCTTCGCCTGCTTTGCTTATGGGTTTGTGGCTGCGCAGAATCCACGGTGCGAGCATGAAGATCCATACTGCTGCGATCAGTGCGATTGCTATTGTTCCGGTCACGACTTCCTCCTAATCCAATTAAGGGTATCGACGTTGGGTGGGTGGTGTTGTCTGCCACGCCGTGTATTAGGGGTTAATGTATTCTTCGGCTGTTAAGGCCATGAGGTAGTGGTCTCGCCACTTTCCGTCGATATGAAGGTTTCGGTGCAGGTAGCCTTCCTGGCGGAACCCGATTTTCTCTAATACACGGCGGGACGCGGGGTTGGTGGGTAGGTGGGTTGCGGTTATCCGGTGCACCCCGATGCGTCGAAAAGCGTGGTCAACTCCTAAGTGGCAGGCTGCGGTTGCGATGCCGATTCCGCTTTTCGACGAATGCAGCCAGTATCCTATCCAGCAGTCGGATGCCGTGCCGTGTTGGATTCCCCCAATGGTGACTTGTCCGTAAAAATGGCCGTCGATTTCGATGACGAATGGCACTATCTGCCCGGATCGGGCAGCTTGTTGGATGTTTTTATAAAATTCATTCCAGTGCCGTTGGTCGTGTGCGGTGTGCCAGTCTGTCGCGATGGTGGGTTCGACAGGTTGGAGAATGTGTTGGTCGTGGATTCGTTGCCGTGCCCATTCGGCACCGTCGCTTTTATTAAGGGGTCGGAGCCTTATTAGGTGGTTACCTATGGTGCGGGTGGCCGTATATTCAGGCCAGCCGGGGTGCAGCGGATGCCGAGGGCCGACGGCGGGTTTAGGTGTGGGGAAGAAAATAGGCATGTGCCGGTTATGTTTGGCTGAGGAATATGACTTCTACGATGTCGCCGGGGCGAACTTGGGTGACGTTTTCGGGTATCCGTATGAGGGCGTTGGCGTCGGAAAGTCCGGCGAGCAGATGTGCGGGGGCACCATTGGCTCCGCCGAGACCTTCGACAAGATAGTCCTGTGTTTGGGTATCGCGCATGAGACGGGCACGCACGTACCCTCTGCGGCCGAGTTTGGAGCCTACATGATTAAGGGCCCGTGCCCGAACAGTTCGACGTTGGGTGTTGGGCTTTCCGAGGCTTAGTCGCACCATTGGTCGGATGAACATTTCGAAGATGATAAGCGAAGAAACTGGGTTTGCGGGCAGTAAAAATACCGGAGTTTTTGAATCCCCTAATAAGCCGAAGCCCTGGACCGAACCGGGATGCATTGCGACTCGGGTGGTGTCAATGGTTCCTAATTCGTTGAGGATTTCCCTAATAGGGGCAGAGCCAGTTCCGCCAACGGCACCGGATATTACAATGATCTCACTGCGTAGCATCTGCGCTTCAACAATTTCTCGCAATCTGCGCGGTTCGCCGGTGGCGATCCCCACTCGGTGCACGTCCGCCCCGGCGGCGCGGCCAGCTGCGGCGAGTGCGTACGAGTTGACGTCGAGTATCTGTCCTAATGAGGGTTCTCTGTCGATGTCGACTAGTTCATGTCCAATGGAGATGATGGACATGCGGGGGCGTGGGTAGACGAGGACTTTTGATCTCCCCACCGCAGCTAGCAGGCCAATGTGGGCTGGGCTGAGAATCATTCCGGGGGTTACGGCCACGTCGCCGGGCCGAATGTCGTCGCCTTGTTTGCGTACAAATTCGCCGCTGCGCACCGGTTTGAGTGCGGTCATGCGTTTGCGTCCCCGGTCTGTCCACGCTAGCGGGATTACTGCGTCTGATAGTGCGGGCAGCGGTGCGCCGGTGTGGACGCGGACTGCTTGTTTGGGTTGTAGCCGCATGGGCCGACCGGAGCCGGCGGCGACTTCGCCTACGACGGGGAGGGAGATTTCGGTTGCTCGGGGTGGTTCGGTGGGGTCTTGGCCGAGGCCGCGTTCGCCACCGACGTCGACTGCCCTAATAGCGTAGCCGTCGATTGCAGCTTGGTCGAAGCCAGGTAGTGGGCGTTGCGCTTGCACTTCTTCGGCGCACATCATTCCGAGTGCTTCTGCTATGGCAATACGCACGGGTTCGGGCGTGACTGCAGCTTGGGTTATTAGGGCGAGTTGCTCCTCGACTGAGCGCACTGGTTGGCCTCCCTCGCTGTGTGTGCTTAATGTGTCAAAGGTACCCGGTGTGGGTGCCGGGCACCTTTTTGTTAAGTGTATTATGCCTGATGCTCGTCGAGAATTTCGCGAAGGACTTTCTTCAGCGTGGGCCCGTAGGTGGGGTCGGCAAGACCAAAGTCGACTACTGCTGGGATGTATCCTCCGGGGTTTCCGAGGTCGTGGCGTTTTCCTTCGTGCACAAGGATATGCACTGGGTGACCGGCGTCGATAAGTGATGCAATGGCGTCTGTAAGCTGTAGTTCTCCGCCGGTTCCGGGGGTTATGCGGCGCAGCGCGTCGAAGATTGCACGATCGAGGAGGTAGCGGCCCGTTGCCACGAAAGTTGAGGGGGCTTCGTCGACGGCGGGTTTTTCCACCATTCCCTTTACTCGCTTGACGACGTACTCACCGTCGTAGTTTTCCACATCTTCTATGTCGAACACACCGTAGTTGTACACTTCTTCTTTAGGCACGTTGAAGGCGCACAGTACGGAGCCGCCGAGTGTGGCACGCACTTCGGCCATCTTTTTCACAACGCCCATTGGCAGAACCAGGTCGTCGGGTAGCATGACTGCGACGACGTCTTCGTCGTCGTCAAGCACCGCCTCGGCAAGGCTGACTGCATGGCCGAGCCCGAGTGGTTTGGCTTGTTCCACAGGGACAGGTTTGGGCAGTTCTACCGCCCGGTGCACTTTGGCCAATTGAGTTGTTTTCCCGCGTTCAGCGAGGGTTTTTTCCAAATCCGGACAATCTTCGAAGTGAGCCAAGACCTCTTGTTTGTTGGGCGCGGTGATGATTGCCAATCGAGTAGCTCCCAGTTGGGCTGCTTCTTCTGCGATTAATTCGATACCTGGTGTATCGACAACGGGCAACAGCTCTTTTGGAACTGTTTTAGTGGCTGGGAGAAATCGGGTCCCCATACCAGCAGCAGGAATGATAACCGTACGCACTGCTGTGGAGATATGTGTATTGGCAGAACTCATAGCTACAAGTTTACGCCGCACCAGTGCCTAATACCCGCAACTTGGCAGTTAAGAATGCGTTTTTTATAAAATTAGAACATGGTTTATCCAGATTTTTCGCAAGGATTTATTAGTAAAATTCCTCAAAGAATGAGGTTAGCTGATGTACCCGAGCGAAAGTCGGCGTTACGCTCCCGTATTAGGGAATCCCGGAAGAAAATTACCCCCGAATTAAAGGGGAGACGCGACAGCAAACTTTCCGAGCGGACTGTAGCACTTATTTCCGCCCTCCCCCATTCGCGGGTTGCAGCGTTTGTTCCGATGCCATCAGAACCAGGCGGAGATTTTTTCCTTCCCGCAGTCGCTTGTGCCTGTAAAGAGCTCTGGCTACCTGTCTGTTATCCAAAGGGTCAATTACGGTGGGGCCAGTATACGGGACCGGAATCACTCCGCCCCGGAAAGTTTGGAATTTTAGAACCGATAACCCCAACAGCAGACTCAGCTGCGTTATCAGCATTAGATGCGGTCTTTGTCCCAGCATTAGCAATTGACGAAGCTGGGTTTCGGCTTGGTCAGGGCGCTGGCTACTACGATCGGGCCATGGCGGATTTCTCAGGGCTACTTGTGGCAGTGGTGTACGCCCATGAGGTATTGCCAGTAGGGGAAGTACCGACCCAGCAACATGACATTAAATGTTCTGCGATTATCACAGATGAGGGAACCATTTGGGTCGGTGAGTGAGTCCAATAATGTATGAAGACTTTTTTGACTACTCCAGGCTATCGACGTTCGTTGGCGCTTCGTCGAGTTACGGCTGCAGCTTTGGTCATTGCCGCATTGTGCTTTTCGACGCTTCATTTGGCGCAACAAGAATTACCAGTTGTCATTTATTCCACAACGGTTGCGGCAGGATCGCGACTAACGGAAGCCGATGTCCGGATTGCCCGAATGCCGCGCTCAATGATCCCTGAGAACAGTGTCACAAATCCGGAAGAAATTATTGGGAATGTAACTGTTGTTTCACGCCCGAATGGGTCCATTGTAACCCGTCACGATTTCGTTGAAACGACCCTCATATCCACGAAAGTGACCAACGACACAGAAGCTTTTGGTAATGAGGATTCCAACATAATTCCGATCAAATTAGCGGAACCGACATTGGCGGGTTTACTGCGACCAGGTGACGTGATTTCCATTCTTACAACCGAATCCGATAAGTCTGAACCAGTGATGATAGCTGCAGGTGGCCGGGTAGTTTTTGCGGTAACGGAAGCCAGCGAACTACCCGGAGCGACCCCTGGCACTGTCTTGGTTTCATTGCCCGCAACCGCAGCCCAACACGTAGCTGCCGCAAGTCTATCGCTACCACTAGCAGTAGTTGTTACAGGCGATCGATCGCATGAATAAGGTGTGGTGCCCTCCCCATCTCACATTATTTGGACTAGTCTATAATCCTGCTAACTGTCCGTTTGTTTTTGATTGGAAATATCATGCTTAAGGGATTTAAGGATTTCATCCTCCGTGGCAATGTTGTTGAACTTGCCGTCGCCGTCGTTATCGGTACTGCATTCACCGCAATTGTCACCGCGTTCACTGACAACCTCATCAACCCAATGTTGGCCGCTGTAGGCGGCGCCGATGTTTCTGGTTTGGGCTTCCAGATCATCGCCAGCAACCCCAACACTTTCGTTGACTTCGGTGCGGTAATCACCGCAGCACTGAACTTCCTGATTATCGCAGCTGTAGTGTACTTCATCTTGGTTGCGCCAATGAACAAGCTCAACGAAATGATGGCAGCTCGTAAGCAAGTGGAAACCGAAGAAGAAGAGCCAGCTCCAATCGAGGTTGAACTTCTCACCGAGATCCGCGATCTCCTCAAGCAGCAAAAGACCCTGTAAGAGGTTAGATTTTAAACAAAAACCGGCTTTATTAAGCCGGTTTTTTACATTCCGTAGTGGGGTGGTTGTTGCTCTTTGTAGTAGTCCAGCGAATGTGAAGTCGCATCGGCGTCCACGTCGTCGTCGAAAAGCTCAGAGTCCAAGATGACCATGCGATCGTGATCGATCAGGGATGGCCTGCTATCGCGGTCGGCGGTGCGGTCGTAGTCAACAGCGTCAGAAAGTCTAGTTATACGCCGTCGTTTTTTCTTCTGCGCCATAGATTACGTCATTTCCACCCGGCGTAATTGGTCAAGTAAATGATGCACCAGCGGCGTCATGGTGGCCATGCCGTCGCGAATAGCCTGTCGGGAACCTGCTGAGTTAATCACGACAGTAGAACCGGAGACACCCGAAAGGCCACGTGATACGGCGGCATCCACTGCCCCGCATTGCAGACCCGAGCTACGCAGTGCTTGGGTAATACCTGGCACTAATTGATCAAGAATATCGCGGGTAGCTTCAGGTGTTTTATCCCGTGGCCCTACCCCAGTCCCACCTACGGTGAGCACCAAATCGACCCCGCCGATAACGCCCATTTCTATTGCTTTACGAATCTGAGACCGCTTTGATCGCACTCGCACAACGGCATCAACGACGAACCCGCCCTCAGATAGGAGCTCAGCAACCAATTGGTCTGCATCGGGGCCAGCACCCACAGCGTGGTCTGCCACGAGAACTACCAGGGCCCGCCTGGGCGCCAACCGCTTTCCCTCAGCGCGAGCTTGGTCGGCAGCTTCTTCCGCTCGGAAAAAATCCTCATCGGGTTCACCAATATCCGCCAATTTTTCCGAGGCGTCTACTGCATCAACTTCTGCAAGCACGTCGTGTGGATCCATGAGTACCGTCTTTCTTGAATCAACTATTTGTTTCAATATGAAACTTACTCGGTTGTTAACGTAACCTCTACCATTCTCGAATTATTTCCTTCGGAATCTGTAACTTCCAATGAGATCTTTTCACCAAAATCACTACTACGAACTGCGGCGATTAACGCGTCGGCGCTGTCGATAATTCGACCGTTCATTCCAACCACGATTTCGCCACTGTTCAGTCCTGCCTTATCCCCAGGACCGTTCGGAGACACCTCTACAATCTCGGCACCGTGAATTCGAGGGTTCTGAGATAGCTGAATACCAATCATTGGTTGGGTCGCCTGCCCACGCTCAATCAATTGCTGGGCAACCCGGCGAGCAAAATTCGCAGGAATAGCGAAACCTAAGCCGATCGAACCAGCAGAATCTGGAGTCACTGAATTTGAGGCAATCACCGAATTGATGCCGATAAGCGCTCCTGACATATCAACCAACGGGCCGCCAGAGTTCCCAGGATTAATCGCTGCATCCGTTTGAATTGCGTCGATAAGCGAGGTCTCACCGGAACTGCCGCCCCCTGCACGCACCGGCCGATTGAGTGCGGAGACAATACCAGACGTAACAGTTGAAGAAAGACCTAAAGGCGACCCGATCGCAACTACCTGCTGGCCAACAGCCAGTCCGTCGCTGTCTCCTAAACTAATCGTCGGCAGATCTGCAACCCCCTCAATTTTGATCACAGCAACGTCGGTATTGACATCGCCAGCGATAAACCGCGCGGAATGAGTACTGCCGTCATTCATGGTAACCGTGATCTCTGCAGTCTCCTGTCCTGCAGATTCCACCACATGGTTATTGGTAAGGACATAGCCATCAGGTGAAATAATAGAGCCAGAACCTTCACTGGATTCCGAACGAGTAAGTACTTGGATGGATACGACGGTAGGCAATACCGCTGATGCTACAGCTTGTACCCCTCCGGCGTCTTCTGCATTGCCATTATTACCCACTGGTTGTTTTAAAGTTTCAACTACAGAACTACGGGAATTGCCTACCGACGACTGCTTCGAAACATACACCCCTGTAATAGCGCCGGAACCAATCGCTGCCACCAGCGCCAACGCGATTGCAGGTACAAGCCCAATTGTTCGCTCCTGCGTACTTTTTTCTTCCTCCTGCTTCGGTAACGGCTCAGCAGGTTGCTGCGTGGTATATGGATTGGATATGTGATTGTAGGACTGCTGATATCCACCCGCAGTCTGCTGCTGCGGTTGTGGCTGTGACTGGGTCCATTGCTGTGGAAAACCACGGGTTTCATCATGTCCAAAATTATGAGGTTGTGTGTTCATAGTCAGACAGTATCCCCCTGTTGTATTGAGTCAGACTGGCACCTGGTTGAAGAAACCGTGTGAAAGCCTGAAAATAAGCTGTGAATAAGACGATGTTCCCGCACCTGGAGTACGTACAGGTGCGGGAACTCACTAGTTTTCAATAGAGTCATGCGCATTACGGAACATGGTAGCCCGTCCTTGTTTCGGCCGAGACTCGTGGGCATTAGCGATAAACTGGTCCTTGCTCGGTTTCTTGGGAGCTAAAACCAAATCCTCGGGATGCTCGTAGCCCGGCATAATCAAGCGGAACATTGCTCCACCATCATCCGATTCCTCGGCTGCAATAGTGCCGCCATGGCGTTCAACCACTTGTTGCACAATTGCAAGTCCCAGCCCAGAACCGGGCATACTGCGCGCTTGAATGCTTCGATAGAAACGCTCGAATACTTTTTCGCGGTCTTCCACTGGAATTCCCGGACCCGAGTCGGAAACCGTAATCTGGACTTTGTCTTCACTTATGCGCTGCATATCAATGCGTACCACTCCGTCTGCTGGCGACCACTTAGCGGCGTTATCCATGAGATTTAGAATTGCACGACCTAGGGAGTGACTATCGCCCCACATGTACCACGGCATGGTATTCAACCGGAACTCCACGTCTGGCCGACGCCTACGCACCCGCTCCAAAGCGGTTTGTGCCACCTCCGCGAGGTCTGTTTCTTCCAGTTCTCGTTCCGGTGCGTCTTCACGAGCCAGATCAACCAGATCGCCGATAAGGGTCGACAGTTCTTCCATCTGCGCCATGACGTCATGCTCCAATGCTTTCTTTTCCGCATCGGAGATCTGCGGCGCACCTGGCTTTTGCATCAACATCAGCAACTCGATATTGGTACGCATGGATGTCAACGGAGTCTTCAACTCGTGACCAGCATCGGCCACCAACTGCGCTTGTCGTTGTCGGGATTGATCGAGTGCCGCCAGCATCTGATTAAAACTCACTGTCAGCAATGCCAACTCATCGTTACCGACAACCGGAATCGGAGTGAGCTTCTGGGTTTTTGTCACTTGATCCACGGCAGACTGTAATCGCACTAACGGTCGCAAACCTGCGGATGCTACAACGATTCCCGTCATGATGGACAGTAGAATGCCTAGACCACCAAAGGTCAATAGCGCCAACCCAAGCGTGATGATCAGATCCTGAGTATCGGTCATGTCCCTCGACAAGATAACGGTCGCGCCTGCATCGTTAGTGGCACGAAAAACCCGATCCCCGTTAACCGTTGCAACGGCGGTCTTCTCCCCCTTGGGCAAGGCCAATAGAGGCAAATCATCACCAGCGGTGAAGTTCCAACCAGGAAGCCGAATGGAGATTCGAGTGTCGGCGTTATATGCCCGGAAATAATCCACTTCGCTTTTTACGTTATTAAAAAAGCTAGGATCGACTGTCTGGGAAAGCAACGCGTTCGCCTTGGCCTGTAGGTCCTTATCCACGCTATTAGTCAGGGTTACTGATACTGACCAATATGCGAGAACCGTCATGACGCCAACGGCAATCGCCACCATGCTTGCAGTGAGCATGGCGACGCGCCACCGAAGCGATGCTTGTTTCCCCCACCCGTCGTAGGT
The DNA here is from genome assembly GCF_001020985.1 of Corynebacterium mustelae. Classification (NCBI taxonomy): domain Bacteria; kingdom Bacillati; phylum Actinomycetota; class Actinomycetes; order Mycobacteriales; family Corynebacteriaceae; genus Corynebacterium; species Corynebacterium mustelae. The sequence continues at coordinate 1,035,817 of NZ_CP011542.1, read as the reverse complement.
GTCACCAGCAAAAGCCCCCCAGTCAAGCGCATTTGGCTCAACCTCGGGGGACGGTTTCCTCAAGATCACGGAGCAGTATCTCGCAGCACGTAACCTACACCGCGAACCGTGTGAATCAAACGAGGCTCACCCTCTTGCTCCGTCTTACGACGCAGATAACCGATATACACTTCCAGCGCGTTCCCCGAAGTCGGGAAGTCGTAGCCCCACACTTCCTCTAAAATAGTGGACCGGCTTAACACCCGACGCGGGTTGGTCATCAACAACTGCAACAACGCAAATTCGGTGCGGGTCAGCGATATGGTGCGATTACCGCGAACCACATCGCGTGTCTCTGGATTGAGCTTGAGATCTTCAAAGGTGATTTCGGTTTGGTTGGTAGCCCCTACCGCCTCGGCAGCTGCTCGACGCAGCAACGAACGAACCCTGGCGAGAAGCTCTTCTAGGGCGAATGGTTTTGGCAGGTAGTCATCCGCGCCTGCATCTAAACCAGCCACCCGGTCACTTACCCCGTCACGGGCAGTTAGAACCAGAATCGGCCGGTCATCGCCGTGGCTGCGTAAATGGCGGCAAACCTCAAGGCCATCCATCTTAGGCATCATCACGTCGAGAATAACCAAATCTGGTTGTTCCTTCTCGATCACTTCCAGGGCCTGTTCACCATCCTCGGCGGTAACGATTTCGTAGCCATTAAAGGACAGGGAGCGGCGCAGCGAATCGCGTACGGCCTGCTCATCATCTACTACAACGATTTTCATCTTCCCAAGTATGCCCCATCTGCTCTATTTGAGCGGAAAGCGAATGTTTGTTTACACAAAGCAACCAAACATAATTGATAAGGTAACAACCAAATTATATATAAAAAACGGCGTTATTCGCCGAAAACCAATAAAAATAAACCGCGTTTACCATAAGAAATTGCTGTATTTTCGCCGGTTATTCACTTATATATAAAAAATACAAAATGGCAGACACCTGATAGATTAGATGTCTGCCATTGCATGCAATTATTTATTAGAACTGCTCAACCTCGACCAGTCCGAGCTGAGCCGCCTTAACCAGTCGACGCGGAATGCGTACAACCTGGCCATCGATGGTCACCTCTTGAAGGGCGACATTGTCAGCCTTCCACTGGGAACGACGGGAGCGTGTGTTAGCACGCGACATACGACGCTTTGGAACTGCCATTGTTTATTTCCCTCCTTATTACTTAAGACTTCTTTTGGCGACGAGCCATGCCACCAAATCGACGCTGGAACTTCTCGACACGACCTGCGGTGTCCATCACACGCTGTGCACCAGTCCAGAATGGGTGTGATTCACTGGTAACGTCTACCACGATTAGTGGGTATTCGTTACCGTCTTCCCATTGAATAGTACGGGCGCTGGTTGCGGTGGAACGGGTTAAGAACTGGAAACCAGTACCCGCATCCTGGAACACAACCGGATGGTAATCCGGGTGGATATCCTTTTTCATTTTTCTCCGATTCCCTCAGGATTGAAACTTCAGGTCGCTTCAATAAATATTGATCGTGCCTGAGTTGGGTTTCGTTTTATACGTACAGTGGATATGACTCAACTAAGCCGTCGAGACAACTTGATAGAGTTTAGCGCCCTTGCGGCTAAAACAGAAATTTCGACCTTGTGGGGCCGTCGAAAAGCAAATATCCGTTGCCGCCAGGTAAAAATTAGGCATATGCGCGCACATTATGTAAGATCGTTTTTTGCTGTTGTCGAAATTGTTCGTTTTACGCCCCGGTCAAGCTCGCATAATTGCAGGTTGAACAGTGGGCGGCTAGGAGAAAGTTAAGTCCATGTCGGCTATTTGCCAGGTTACGGGACGCAAGCCGGGTTACGGTAAGTCCGTCTCGCACTCGCACCGACGCACTTCTCGCCGTTGGAACCCCAACGTGCAGCGTCGTAAGTTCTACCTGCCCTCCGAGGGCCGTACCATCACTTTGAACGTATCCACCAAGGGTCTGAAGGTCATCGACCGCGACGGCATTGAAGCCGTTGTAGCAAAGATCCGCGCTCGTGGAGAGAAGGTCTAAAGATGGCACGTAATGACATTCGTCCAATCATCAAGCTGAAGTCTACGGCTGGCACCGGTTATACCTACGTCACCCGTAAGAATAAGCGTAATAACCCTGATCGCATTACCTTAAAGAAGTACGATCCGGTAGTCCGCAAGCACGTCGAATTCCGCGAGGAGCGATAATCTATGGCTAAGAAGTCCAAGATCGCCAAGAACGAGCAGCGCAAGGAAATCGTCGCCCGCTACGCGGAGCGCCGTAACGAGCTCAAGGCAATCATCAAAAACCCAAATACCTCTGATGAGGATCGTCTGGATGCGCAGTTCGAGTTAAACCGCCAGCCACGCGACGCCTCCCCAGTCCGTGTCCGTAACCGTGACGCTCACGACGGTCGTCCACGCGGCTACCTCCGCAAGTTCGGCGTGTCCCGTGTCCGTATGCGCGAGATGGCTCACCGTGGTGAGTTACCTGGCGTCCGTAAGTCCAGCTGGTAATTTTTGGGAGTATCTAATGAAACGCACTAACATGAAAAAGGTGCGGATGGAACAATCCCGCCGCCCTAAGAAGAACCCTCTCAAAGCTGCAGGCATCGAGAAGGTGGACTACAAAGACATCAATACTCTTCGTCAGTTCATTTCTGATCGCCACAAGATCCGTTCCCGCCGCGTAACCGGCCTGACCCCGCAGCAGCAGCGTCAGGTAGCAACCGCAGTGAAGAACGCTCGTGAGATGGCTCTCCTACCGTTCACCAGTCGGTAAATCCGAAACTGGGACGCAACGCTCCAGATTTTCCTGGAAGCGATAACAGCGCAAAACGCTCGGCCTTCGGGTCGAGCGTTTTGTCGTATCTTGGGGCCTTCCACACCGCACAACAATCCAGTGACAATAGAATGTCGGGCTAGTATCTATATCACTAACCCAACAGCACGACGTGCGCTAGTTTCCGGCCCGATCTAAAATCCGTCGCGCTTGAGCTATGAGCGGTGCGTCGATCATCTCGCCGCTGAGTTTAAAGGCGCCTGGATGGTTCGCAGCTTCCGCCACTACCGCCTGCGCCCATTCAATCTGACTATCTTCTGGTTGGTAGGCAGCACGCACAGTAGCTACTTGACTCGGGTGAATGCAAGCCGACGCCGCAAATCCGGAACGCGCCGCATCAACCGCCTCGGCAAACATCCCAGCTTCATCCCGAAAGTCTGAATGCACCGCGTCGATGGTGATCTTCCCGGCCGCAGCGGCGTGGATATGCATTAGCGATCGGGTCAGTCGCATCGTCTCGCGATACATCCCGGAATTCGCTTCATCCCGCCCAAACCGGGAGTGGGTACCACCTAAGCCCATCGTGAGATCCTCTGCTCCCCAGAACAGGCCGACAACCGACGGGTGTTCTGCAATTTTTTGAATATTAACCACCGCTTGCGGGGTCTCAATCATGGCAATGACGTCGAACTTTTCTAAGCACTGCGGAATTTCAGCGTACACCTTCGGTACCATAACCGTAGTGTACGGTGTGCTCGCGACAAATTCGACGTCGGCTAAAAAGTGCGGATCAGTGGGACCAACCACCCGAACGATGGTTGCAGCAGGATCGAGCCCAGAATTTCGGATGTTCGCGTAGGCGATGTCCCGATCAACATCGCCCGCCCCGTCTTCCAAATCTAGGATCACCATGTCGGCCGCTGCGGCTGCTTTGGGGATGATCTCAGACCTTCCGGCCGGTGCGAATAAGATGGCGGGACCCGGTATATGCAGTGTCATAGCTTCTTATAGTAGCCGGGCTACACGATGTAGACCATGGCGTTATACCCGCCGTTGCAGGCAACGAATTGCCCGTGATCCAGGCAAGTCATTTCGTAACGGTGGTCTGTTAGTGGCGAAAGCGCCATGAAAGTTACGCTGCCGTCATCGAATTCATCCAAGTGCACTAGGAACGAGTTGTAAACACTTTCGGCAAACCCGTCGCTTGTTGAGTCGTTTCCAGCATAGTATCGGCTATGCTTCCACGAGTCGAGATAGACCTGTACCGGTTTCTCGTTAATCAACCGTGCCGTTGGGGGCAGAAAATCTGGCACCACTGCTGGCGGTGGTTTATTAGGGTCGAAGGTTCCATCTCCCCCACCGCCAGGTTGGCTGCCTTGGCTCGAGCCGTTGCCGGGCTGATTGCCTTGTCCGGGATTATTCGATCCGGGCGGCTTATTATTTTGGTTTCCGGTATTTCCGGGGTTCGCTGCTGGCGGCTGTTTTGTTGGTTGCCCTGGATTTGGTGGTGGAACTATCGGGTTCGGATTCCGCGCGTTATTGCTTTTCGACGCGATGACGCTCGCGGACGGTGGCGTATTGCTTCCGGCATTGTTGTTCTCGGCCTCGCCACCCTTGAACACATACAAAAACGCTAGGACAAGCACGATCGCGCTTAGGCTCACGACGGCGGCGATCAGTGCGGCGGTTCGGTTTTTGGAATCGGACTCATATGGCTGTGACATCGGAATGTCCTCCTTTCTGTAGCTTCGGTGGAATATATCTCTTACCTGTATTATCGCGGTTTTTGTGGTGTGTATTACTTCCGATGATAATGACAAGCTATTGAGGTTCAAGTATTATTAGTTATACAAGTTATACGAGTAATACGGAGGCCGGAGAGATGATCCCACCACAAGAACAGCCACCAGCGGGAAAATTCGCAGCCACACTCACCATCGGCACCAAAGGGCAAATCGTCATCCCCCAAGGAGCGCGCGAACTTTTCGGATATAAACCTGGCGATAAAGTTCTCCTCCTTGCCGATCAAGAACGCGGCATTGTCATCCTGCCCGCCTCCGCCATTGATTCGTTCCTGCCCAGTGTCCCCATTCCCGATCATTAGGAAGGAGAGAAATCATGACCGCCATATCGTGTAAAAATCTCAGTCGAAAGTTCAAGGAACTACGTGCGGTAGACGACGTCACCTTAACCGTCGAAAAGCATCAAATTTTCGGGCTACTCGGCCCCAATGGCTGTGGGAAAACAACCTTGCTGAACCAAATTCAAGGGTTAGACACTCCCACCGCAGGCAGCGTCTCGGTACTGGGTTTAGATCCACGAAACCAACGAGAAGAACTCATGCCGCGGATTGGTACCCAGCTACAGGAAGCCGCAGTCATTCCCCGACTTAAGGTGCGTGAAGCTCTAAGCACCTATGCCTCGTTCTACAGCGAAGCAACAACAGACCCATCGGAATTGTTAGCCGCGTTGGGCTTGGCGGGGACTGAAAACCGACGCGTCGATAAGCTATCCGGCGGCCAACGGCAACGGGTTTTTATTGCCCTTGCCCTCATCCACAACCCCGAATTGCTATTTTTCGACGAGCTCACCTCCGCATTGGACCCACAGTCGCGGCTGACCATCTGGGAGATCCTGCGCAACCTCAAGGCTGAGGGTCGAACCATTATGCTCACCACCCACTCCATGGCCGAGGCGGAAGCGCTATGCGACCGGGTGGCAATCATGGAAGCAGGGAAAATCATCGCCGAAGATACCCCTCAGGCTCTGATAGCGGCCCACACTGGCGGCTCCGCACTACGGCTGGAAGTCTCAGCCCCACCACAAATCGAATTACTCTCCGCAATCCCTGGACTGCGTCGCATTGAGTGCACCGACAACGTGGTCACCGCAACCGGCACTGCGGACTTTGCGCCAGCAGTCATCACAGCACTGGCGGAACAAAACATCACAGCAACAAATATGACGTTTACCGAGGCCACCTTGGAAGATGTTTTCCTTGGCCTCACCGGACGTCCTCTAACCCCACGGAAGGAGCAGTAACAATGCGCGGCTATAGTCACCTCACCCGGGCGTTTTTGCTCTCTCAGCTTCGCGAACCGGTCGGCTTTTTCTTCCTTCTCATCCTGTCCCCCATGTTGTTAATAATCCTGGGCTTGATTTTTGGCAATGACCCGAACCCGGCCTTCGGCAATCGGGGATTCATCGACAATATGTTGCCCGGACTAACAATAATGTCAATCCTCATTTTGGGCGTTTCCTCCGCACCACTTAATCAGGTGATGTTGCGTTCCACTGGCGCTCTCACTAGGCTGCGTGCCACCCCACTAAAGGCACGTACCTACGTGGCGGCGGATCTCACGGTGAATTTCGTACTGGGGCTTATCGGTGCGATCGTGACGCTACTTCTTGGAATTGTGGCGTTCGGCGTTGACTGGCCCAAGCACTTCGTCTTAGTACTATGCGGTCTAGTAATCGGTTTAATCACCTTCCTCGCCATTGGCGCCTTCTTGGCAGCGGTTTATCCCAGCGTGGCCGCAGCAACCGGTATCAGCAATGGATTGCTCATCACGCTCATCATGACGTCCGGAATCATGGTTCCCACCGAAGTAATGCCGGATGGGTTGTCGACGGTGATGAAGTTCTCACCGGGCTACCACCTGGCCGAAATCATTCGTGCTTCGTGGACTGGCACCACCTGGCCTTGGGTGTCTGTCGTGGTTCTTATAGGTGTCATGATCGTCTTTGGCGGCTTGGGTACGTTGTTATTCAAATGGGAATCAACCAAATAACGACGAGAACTGCCGATCCTCTCCTCCCTCTCACACAAGCGAACTTAACCAATAGCTGTCCCACAATTTATAGAGTGTGGAACAGCTATTGGTTATACTTTTGGATTCAGCCAAGGCCGAAGAATCATCAGTTGTGGCACTACAATTGTTTAACGGGATTGCGCAAAGTGCCTATGCCGTCGATTGTTACTTCAACCTCGTCGCCATCTTCGACAGGAATAGGGCCCGGAGGGCAACCAAAAGAAATTACATCGCCTGGCTCAAGTGTCATGTGGGTGCTGCAATATGCAATCGATTCGGCAACGGACCAGATTTGTGCAGCGGTCGACTCGTGCACAAGTTGTTTCACATCAGCACCTCGCTTCAGATTTGCTGTAATTAGTGTGTCCTCTGGATCCACAACATCCGTAGACACGACTGGACCGATCGGACAAAATGTATCAAAACCCTTGCCACGTGACCATTGACCGTCACCTTGCATGACCGAAGGCGCAGACATGTCGTTGCAGATAGTGTATCCAACCACATAATCGAGCGCTGTTTCAGCACTAACGTTCTTGCACGTTTTGCCGATGACAGCGGCTAGCTCTGATTCAAAAACGGCACCCGCTGCCATCGGGGGTACTTCAATTGTTTCTCCATTGCCGATGATTGCAGATGGTGGCTTCAGGAAGAAAAACGGGTCGCGATCAATTCCCGGACGAAAAGCTTCAGTGGGGTTAGGCATGAACGCGCAGGCCATGGCAACGACCTTTGAAGGATTCACCACTGACACTTGGCGAATGTCATCCATAGAAATTACTTCACCTGTTAACTCCTTGTTTTCCGTTAGCTCTTCCCAGCTACGAGCTTTGAGAATCTCTGCATTATCTGATGCCAACGATGCGAAACGAATCTCACCGTCGTTACAAAGCACACGAATGATTTTCACTGTACAAATTTCCTTTTAGTTAATGATGCTTCCCACCAGTGACTTATCACAAGCCGACTAGCAGACCAGATTCTTTGATGGTAGCGCGATTTTTGGCTGCTGCTTCTTCAAGGATTAACCATGCGATGGTGGTGCTGATACCAATTCTGCGTGCCAGCGTTGTACAAAGCACCAACACCTGAAGTTGTACCAGCGTCGACCCTTGGCGCAAAAACATTTTCGAATAGAGCTGACAGACCATTGCGGTCTTTTGAGCCAAAACCCGGTAGCTTTTTGACGGCAACGCGGTGCAGTTGTACCTAGCCAACGGGATCAACATTACCCAGACCTGAAACCAGAGCATCAGAACCTGCTAGGTATGCACCGTCGACAACCAATTTCGCGCCTAGTTTTCCTTGAAACTAGATACTCATATTTAGGTCTTGGCTATGGCCTCGTCGTTGCCGTCTTCAGGGCGCACCGCAGACGAATCAACCAGCATCTGTAGACGCCGAGGAATATTGAAACCAATCGAAAGAATCACTATGCCAGCGAAACCAACAGAAAGCACTGCCAACGCGCCACCCAGGGACCATTTGTCAGCAATAGCAGCGCCTAATACGGGGCCGACCGCACCACCAAGCGCACCTACGTTATAGCAAAATCCCAAACCGGCTGCCCGCTTTTCAACTGGGAAGTAGCTTGAGACCCACTTCGGAAGAAGTCCAGAAATTCCTTGTCCAAACATTTGGTTAAAGAAAAGAAGTGCAGCAACCAGCGCAACCCATTTTCCATCTTGCAGGAATAGCGGGAAGACAATGGTTTGCGATATAAGCAGACTGATGACATACCAGCGACGCATGCCAAAGCGATCACCAGCGAATCCCGCAATGATGTAACCTGCAGCATTTCCCAAACCTGCAAAGGTTACGACACTGGCTACTGTGGCGGGATCCATTCCAACCCCCTTGAGGTATGTAGGAAGCAAACCTTGAATTGGCCAGGTATACATGAAGGAGGCGAAGATCGTGATCATGATGGAAATGCCGATCACCCAACGTTTAGTATCAAATTGAACAACGAAGGCAATGAAAATAGCTCCAGTTGCAACCGCAAGGGCAGCAATTGCCCACACTGGGATGCTTAATTCACTGAAGATCAGAAGCAACATTATCGATGCTCCGATGACTCCCAAAAGATTTACTATCTTACGAGATCCACCGAACAACACATGGAGCATGTCGTTTTCTTTTTCTTGCTCACCGGATTGTGCTTCCCAATCATCTGCTTCGGGCAAGTTAGTGCGCATATAGATTGCGACGAGGATAGGAACAATTCCGGTTAAAAAGAGCGCACGCCAACCCCAGCCTGGATGCCACGACTCTACCCACTCGGCGAGGTAACGATCAACCTGCGCTGCCAGAATAACACCAAAGGCGAAACCTGACAGTAGAAAACCCGAGGCCTTGTTACGCATATGTTTCGGCCACGACTCGATAATATAGGTGGCTGAAGAAGAATACTCGCCTGCCATCGCAAAACCAATAAGTAGTCGGCAAAGGAAGATCACCCAATATGCTGGGGCGAAAGCCATAGCAATGGAAGCCCCCGCAAACATGAAAATCGAGACGATCATGGCGGGTTTACGCCCAACCTTGTCCGCAAACGCTCCAAGTACCAGTCCGCCAAGCCAGCGCGACACAAAGGCTGCGGATACTAAGGAAGCTCCTTGAACAAGGGTTAGGTCAAAGGCGGCGATAATCGCTGGCAGGGCGAATGAGATGAGCACAAAATCATAGCCGTCCAGCAGTACTCCCAGCCATGCTGCAAAGAATGCCCGCCATTTTTCTTTTGAGAGGCATTTGTACCAAGGCAGACCTTCATAAGTCGCAGGCTCCGAACTTGCAGTCGGAACAGACATGTCAATACTCCTTTTCAGAGTTGCATTTTTAGATGAGGATTCAGGAAACGCATTACCGCTATAGAGTGGCGGCAGCCGTGATAAATAAGAACCACAATGCGTGTGTTTAGCTGATGGTGCTTAGGGAGGCTGTCAGCCATTCTTCGTCAATTTCGGAAAAGAATAGACCCTGCCACTCTCTTTCCCAAAGCAACCCAAGTTTCCCGTTAGGCAATTGAGCCATACATTGATATACGTAGTGTCGAGGATTGAAAACTCGATTATGCGGCCATGTGCGGCCGTCATCAAAGGACACTCTCAGCACACCGCATCCCCTGAAAGGAAGCATCTGACTCGCATTAGCAAATATGAAGGCTTCTCGACCATCGCGGAAGGTGAAGTTTATCGCATTGGGTTGCGAGAAAATCTCGGTTAGTTGCTCAACATAATCAACCTCACCCCAGGTTTGCCCACCGTCTTCGCTTACTGCGTGAGCCACTCGGCCGCTAGGGTGTTGGTTGCGCATGTATACGTGGATATTCCCGCTTTTTCCTTCGATGATCGCCGATTCATGCAACGAGCCAATATCATCATTCAGATCTCGTGAAGAGATGGTCTTGCCAAACAATTCCCGACCGTCATTGGGAGAATCACCCAAATGCCAGGTGCGACCAGCATCATCCGTGTAAATTACAGCACAGGAAAAGGTAATGCCTTCCTCATGGTTGTAATAAACCGGAATTAAAATGCGCCCTTTATATGGTCCTTTCTTAATCTGAATCCCGTTTCCTGGCGAAGTTCCAAAAAAACGATTCCAGTCCTTCTTCACCTGTGCGGTGATGTCAATAGGTTGCGACCACGTTTCACCATCGTCATCACTGTAGATCATCTGTAAGTAACAGGTTCGAGCGCTCAAGAGGCTTTCATTCGGATCAACACCTTCAGCTAAGTGGATGTTTCCTCGTTGCTCCGAACCAACAAACACATCTCCATTGTCTTCAACACGATATTCTGTGGTTCCCCCGTTTTCATCCAATACCGCACCCGACTCAGCCAAAGAATACTTCCTACCGGTTTTATCGAATAGCAGCTTGTGCCCCTGCTCGTCGAAACCTGTGCCCACCTTACAGTTAGGTTGACCAATACCACCTGGGAAGTGATCGATAAGAACGATTACTCGTCCAGATTCTTCATCTTGTACGACTACGGAGTCGATAACGGAGGCCCCCAGCCGACCGGAACCTGGATACACGATGAGAGTTTGGGGATCTTCCCACGTGGTTCCTCCATCTAGGCTGCGTCGGATAACAAAATTGATGTCATTAGGGCTGTCATTGGCTATAGACACCCGCTGATCCGCCCCTGCAATGACCACTCCCGACTTGAGGGTGATGAGTGAGGGAATTCGGTAGCTTTTGGAACCTTTTAGACCTGTATCAAACAAAGCGCGCGTTGGAATAGGCTCGGCACCAACAAGTCGCTTGATCTGGAAATCAGACAAAACCGCATCATAAATATAGGCAGTTTGAGCTTCACCAAAAAGTCGAATTCCGTCAAGGTTCGCCCCCACCGTAACTCGACTAATATCCCCAAGATCAGCGAAAAATGCCTCACCAGGAACGTGTATTAAGGGTGTCCCATCAGCATAAAGATCGATGGCACCGCGTCCACTCACGAGAATAATATCGTGCCAATCACCGTTATCGTAATGACCTGGGGAAACAACATCAGCGACGGCAACGCCATCACATATTAAGCGGTAGTATAGATCGCCGTTCTCAACCCCCAGCTCCAAATGTCCACGCGAACCGCCAGCTGCGATGATGGCGCCTCCTTGGCCTTCACCACGGGTGCGGAATCGGGCACGTAATGCACCTTGCCTTAGTGATCCGCACCGTTGTGCATCACGATCAGACAACTGCGATGCCGCAAATTGCAAAAATGGCTTAGCCGCAGGAGAAGCCGCCGCAACTGCCCCAAGCGAAAGCGGACGATCCCAGACCCTTAACCGAATTGGATTCATAATCCGATCTGGATCCACAACAAGAGAGGTGACGTCAAGGGCGTCAAACCAAGCCGCGAGCGTCGCAGAAAAAGCTTCGTACCCGTCGACAAAGATATGAAGTCCAGATTCATTGGCGCTCAGACCAACGCAATGGTTGTGTCCGTCGTCAAACCCCAAGGCGTCCTCCGCATCGAGCCAGCGTTGTTGGCCGTCGAAAACAAAGTCTCCATTGAGGCGACCGCCCTCGATACGTAGTTCGATGCGACCGTTGGTGCCATCCATCACCAGCAAAGTTCCGTCTATCGTGGTAGAAAATTCGAGAAGTAACGTACCTTCTTTGGTCAGAGGACAAACGGACTCTAGATCCACTTCATGCTCGCCCCAGGTATCCACATCAAGAATGACTTTGGGGACATCATTGGAATGTTTCGCCATTATCCAGCCTTTCTGCTTTAGTACTGTGTTCAAAGAGTGTGGAAGAAGACGAATATTCAGATTTTGTGTTGGTAGAGAAACACATACCCTTTAGATACCCACAGGCTAACACGATCATCAGACGTCTGACGTGTGAAAAATATGACGTGCGACACATCTTACAAGCAGAGAGACTTGCGACTACTTTTGGCCATGCCGAGGCTTATGCCACATAGATTGGTAGGGATCAAAAGACGAGCGAAATAACGATCACGTCAGCCATGTCGGATAAAAACCTGGTGGAAAACTCATTAGCCGAAGTATCTTCCAGTTTTAGCATTTTTCCGCGTTAAAAACGGAGCAGGCATTTTCAAGGTGGACCCGGCGAACCGCCATTCACGAGTCCGCTATGCTTTTGCCGTTCAATTACCGGCGCTCATGCGAAATATAACTCTGGTTGAGGGAGCACCTGGTCTCACCGCCTGACATATGCCAGCTGCTTCCACACATATTAAATTCCACCCAGACTGCAGAAAAGAAAAAGTCCCTGGTAAGTAGTCAGGTTTTTCTCTACAACTACTCACCAGGGTAGGAAAAATCTTAGTGAGCGAAGTGGCGCGCTCCTGTTAGATACATGGTGATACCAGCAGCTTCGGCGGCGGCAATAACCTCAGCGTCGCGGATGGAGCCACCAGGCTGGACAACTGCCGTCACTCCCGCGTCAGCAAGAATCTGGAAGCCATCGGCGAAGGGGAAAAAGGCATCGGAAGCGGCCACAGCACCCACTGCACGCCGAGTTTCACCTGCCAGGGTGTTAGCGCGTTCAACAGCAAGTTTTGCCGCATCAACCCGGTTTACCTGACCCATACCAACTCCAACTGTTGCGTTATCTTTGGCAAGCAAGATGGCGTTGGATTTCACCGCACGCACGGCTCGCCAGGCGAACTCTAGTTCCGTTAGTACCTCTGGTGTGGCCGCGGTTCCAGCCACCAATGTCCAATTCGCGGGGTTGTCTCCATCAGCGTCAATGGCGTCACGTTGTTGCACTAACAGTCCACCAGAGATTTCGCGGCGTTCCACCGGTTGCGAGCCGGTTGGGGCGTCCACTTGAAGAATCCGAATGTTTTTCTTCTGCTTGAGTATCTCTACAGCTTCTGTTTCATAGCTGGGTGCGATGATAACTTCGGTGAAAATATCGGTCACTTGCCGTGCCATTTCGGCTGTAACTTCGCGATTGGCTGCGATCACACCGCCAAATGCCGAAACGGGGTCACACGCATGCGCGTTTAGGTGAGCCTGGGCGATTGACAAATCGGAAACGGCAATGCCACACGGGTTGGCATGCTTGATGATCGCCACACAGGGGCGTTCGTGATCCCACGCTGCCCGCCACGCAGCATCGGAATCCGTGTAATTGTTGTAGCTCATTTCTTTCCCATGCAGCTGCGTGGCCCCAGCTAAGCCCACACCGCTGGAATAAAGAGCAGCCTGTTGATGCGGGTTCTCACCATAACGCAATACGCTGCTTCGTTCCAAAGTTTCACCGATCCATGCTGGGAAAACTTCAGCCTCATCAGCAATTTGTGACCCCATCCAGGAAGCTACAGCAACATCGTAGCTTGCGGTATGCCGAAATGCGTCTACAGCAAGTTCTGTGCGCTGCGCGCGGCTAAAACCACCGGAGGCGATGGCTTTAGCTACGTCGCTGTAGCGTTTCGGATCGACAATCACTGCAACCGACGGGTGGTTTTTAGCTGCGGCTCGAACCATAGAAGGTCCACCGATATCGATTTGCTCCACGCATGCGTCGAAGTCGGCACCTGAAGCAACTGTCTCAGAGAAAGGATAGAGATTCACAACGACTAATTGGAACGGTTCGATACCAAGGTCACCGAGTTGGTTTAGGTGATCGTCTTTGCGGGTATCGGCAAGGATTCCGGCATGTACTCGCGGGTGGAGGGTCTTTACCCGCCCTTCTAGGCATTCCGGGAATCCGGTGAGCTTATCCACCGGGGTCACGTTAATTCCTAGCGCTTGAATTTTTGCGGCGGTAGAACCAGTCGAAACGATTTCCACACCTGCATCATCGAGTGTGCGGGCAAGCTCTGCCAAACCGGTTTTGTCGTAAACGCTAATAAGTGCGCGTTTAATTTCCTTGCGATCGCTCATAGGCGGAAGTTAACCTCTCCTTGTTGTTCTCCGCCGCCATGACCTAGGGTGGCGGAGTTGAGTACTGTCACGATGAGACGGCGCTCAACCTGCTTGATGCGTTCATGCAGATCTGCTTCACTCTCTCCTGGCAGAACTATTACTGGTTCTTGGGCAATGATCGGTCCAGTATCGACCCCTTCATCAACAAAATGAACCGTGGAACCCGTGACTTTGACGCCATATGCCAATGCATCCCGTACCGCATGTGCTCCTGGAAATGATGGAAGCAACGCTGGATGAGTATTAATGATCCGCCCAGAGAAAACAGCCAGGAAATCCGGCCCCAGGATTTTCATAAAGCCAGCCGAAACAACCAATTGCGGTTTCCGCTTTTCGACGGCGTCAGCCAACCGCTGGTTCCACTCCACCCGATCCGCACCAGGGGCTAGCGGGACACATTCGGTGGGGATTCCAGCTGCTTCGGCGCGTGTAAGCGCGGGACACTGCCCATCAGCGACCACCCCAACGACCGTGTAATTAGTTCCCTGGTTATCAATGATTGACTGCAACAACGTGCCGGAGCCAGAAACCAAGACAACGATCGGCAAAAGTTGATCATGGATAGTGGATGTATGGGTGCGGGTCACGCAACAATACTTTAGTTCTTATCATCTAAACCTTCTACTTCAGGTTCCCCCGTCTCAACTTCATTCCTTATATATATTGCATCTTCAGCAACATCATCAACATGAGTCACATTATCAACATGGGTCACAGGTTCTTTTGTGCCTATTTCTTCTTCCAGCTGAGTTGACTCAAAGGTTTCTAGATTCACCACGTCCGCCACCTCATCATCGGCATCCACCGCAATCGCATCATATTCAGCCTCTTGACTTAACTGCTCAAAAGATTCAGCATCTGCCAATTCTGACGCGTTCTCATATGATCCAGGGCCAGCAGCGATATCCCCACCCGATACAGCTTCTCCCCCCGAAACTTCACCTACCCCTTCAGCCTCAGACACATCATTAAGTTCTACATCCTCCTCAAGCTCCACCACTGCCAGCTCTTCAGATCCAGCCTCCTCGACAGCTGCCAATACCGGTTTTTGGATAATGTGACCCACGATCGCCATGATGACACCAACAATCGCGACCCAGGCGGCATACAACGCCGCCGACAAGAAAATACGGGGGCCGGTGATACCGTAAATACCCACTTCCCCATGAGTGAGCAAGGTTAGCAAAAGCATCCATAGCGCCGAGAAAGCAATTAATGCTGGCAATTCAATAAACCGCGGTACCGATTTAAACACCGCAATAACAACAGCCACAGCAGGCAACGCCAATAATGCCGCCCCAAGCGGATGTGTTGCGGCTGGCACACCAGCCAACAGTGGCAGTGGTGGCAATGGAACCAAGGTCACGCCAAACAACCCCACTACAGCGTTTCCCATAGTAAATTCAGAACCGGCAGTAACCGCTAACGTTGTTATTGCAGCGTTTGGTAGATACAAGATAGACAACAATAGCGCCCCAAATAAGCCCCAACCGTGGTAGTTGTCCATAATTTGTTGCAGAGTATCTAGGTGGAAGCCAATGGACACCAGGTAGACCACACCTGCAAGAACAAGACCAATAACGATTATCCACCCAGCAGAGATCGCTTGATCCACAACCCATAGCGGCACACCGAGACGACGCGCGATAGCTTTCCACAACCGGCGCCCCATTCCCAGCACCATCACCATGGAGTGCACCAGAATCGTCTTTAACAAAGTGGGTACAAGCGGCGGAATTGAAACATCAAAAACATAAGAAGCGTCGTATAGCATCGCAATCGCGGTCAAAGTGAGAAGCAGTGGGATCCCCACGACACATCCACTAAGGACAACCAAGTCAGCAATACTTACCCGATCCCGCACCACTTCGTGTACCCGGCGAGACAAAACAGCAATTAGTACCGCACAGGGCACTAGCGGCATAACCGAAACAACGTAACCCCCACCAGCAACAGGCAAACCATTGACCGCCAGCCATGATTGCGCGATTGTCGCAGGTAGCGCGGACATCGGCGCTGAAGCCAACAATAACCCGATGATTGAGAGCGCAATTATTAGAAGAATCACTACCCCCAGCGGGAACAATATAACTGGCATATAGCGGCGTAACCGTCGCCCAAGCGTAGGATCAACAATATCAACACTAGCAGTCGGGTTTTTCCGACCAGTTTTTCGCAACCCCCCACCAGGCCGGGATGTCGAACCCGAAGCTTGCCCCGATGGCCCTCGCCGGGGTCGTCGATTCATTCCAATGTTCAGGTTCGACTTTTTACTCATTCTTTACACTCTAGCGACCGCGCCCCACTCAATTGGGTGTGACGCGGGCGCGAGTGAGGAAGAATTTAAAGAAAAAATTACCTTTTTGTAAAATTTTCACGTATCAACAAACTGCCATGTAGTAACCTATTTTCATTGAGGATTAACCAAGGGAAACGTTAAGGAGATTCATATAGAGTCCCCAAAACGGCTTGCTTGACTCGAAGTAACCCGCTAGTGTTACCTCTCGGAAGATAACAAGATGGTTACAAACTGATCTGGAGCGTAACGCAACCGGATCGTAGCCAAGATTGATAAATGTAAGGGAAGTAGGGCTCCATGCAGCAGACGCGACCAAACAATGGTGGCAAGCACCGCAAGCAGACCACCCCAATTAAGGGCCGGGTCGCTTTCGTAGCAGCAGCAACCGGTGTTGTTTCTACCGCAGGCGCAACGGGAGCCGCACTGGCTCACACCGCGCAAGCCGAAACCGTAGGCATTCAACTCGCATCTAACGATCTCCCAGCGATAGGCTCATCAGCACCACAAATCCTAGCCATCGCCGAGTTTAAGCCAGTGGTTAATCTCCACGACCAGCTCAACAAGGCTATCGCCTACTCTCAAGAACTTGCCCAGGCAGATGAAGCGGCACGTACCCCTAAGGTTTCCGTCGCTCGCCCCGCAGAAGGTGTATTCACCTCAGGATTCGGCCCTCGCTGGGGCAGCTTCCACGCTGGCATTGACATCGCCAACGCAGTGGGCACCCCAATCCTCGCCGTTATGGACGGCACAGTCATCGATTCCGGCCCAGCGTCCGGATACGGTAACTGGATACGCATCAAGCACGATGATGGCTCTATGAGCGTCTACGGACACATGGAGACGCTTGCTGTTGCAGTTGGCCAACGAGTCCAGGCAGGACAAAACATCGCAGGCATGGGCAACCGTGGCTATTCCACCGGCTCCCACCTTCATTTCGAAATCCACCCAACCGGCAACGGGGCAGTTGACCCTGTTTCCTGGTTCGCTGAACGCGGAATCACGATTTCCTAAAGCCCCCAACTTCCAAGAAACCTCGGCACTTTATTGAGTGTCGAGGTTTTTATTTTTACGGCAGGTCACCCACCAGGGCTTTTGCTGCAAAACCGCTAGTACCCCCGCGTGAGTTCACCCGCACCCCACCCCCACCCCACCGCAAAATAAGAAAAAGCTTAATTTCCTTAGTGGGTATTTACATTCCATTAGTTACCGGGTAACCTTTACCGTAGGTTACCCGGTAACTAATGCCCAACTTTCCCGTTTCTTCCCAGCTAGGAGCTAGAAATGTCAATAAAATTTGCGTTACTAGCACTACTTTCCGATAGGCCGCGCACCGCCAGTGGGCTGCAACAAGAGTTTTTAGAGCGCACTGCAGGCACTCAGAAACTCAACATCGGACAAGTATCGCAAACCTTAAGTCGCTTAGAACGCGATTTATTAATTCAAACCGCAGGATCTATCACCGGCCCTAATGGACATCAGGCCGACACTTACTCACTCACTGAGTCTGGGACACTGGCGCTTAAAGACTGGTGGAATGCCCCAGTAACCAGAGCCTTAAGCGACCGCGACGAGTTAGTGACGAAAATTATCCTGGCATCTAGCAGCCACCAACCGAATATTCTTGGCATTCTTGATAGTCAACGTGCCGCCATATTGGGGCAACTTCGAACGTTAAACTCCCATAGCCGCTCGCTTCCGCAGACCCGCAACGCCGAAAGACTACATATCGAACGCAGAATCTTTGATCTAGAGGCAGAAGCACGGTGGCTCGACCGCGTTGAGTCGCTTGCCGCTGCCACAGCCAATCCCGCCAAATCTCATCGTGACGGAGAACAAAAATGAACGCTTTTCCCGTTGAATTACAAGACGTTTGCTGCGTATTCGGCACCGAACCGCACACAGTTACGGCACTTGATCACGTTTCCATGGCGGTACAACCTGGCGAATTAGTTGCGGTCATGGGCCCATCCGGCTCTGGAAAATCTACCCTGCTTAATGTCGCGGGATTACTCCAACCACCTACCTCGGGCCGAGTCCTCATTGATGGTATTGATACCTCCACGATGAACGATGCTAAAACAGCACAGCTTAGACGTACCCATATCGGCGTCGTGTTTCAGCGCTTTAATTTGGTTCCGACGCTCACCGTTGGTGAGAACATCGCTCTTCCGCTTGAACTCGACGGACAAGACGTCGAAAAGCTGCGTCCCGAAGTGGAAGAAGCGCTAGCTGCGGTCGGCCTAGCCGGACTGGCAGAGCGATTTCCCGACGAAATTTCTGGCGGTCAAGCACAACGTGTAGCCATCGCTCGGGCGCTCATTGGCCCCCGTCGACTATTGCTTGCCGACGAACCAACCGGCGCGTTAGATACCGCCACCGGTGACGAGGTTTTGCGTATCCTTCGCGACCGCATCGATCAAGGTGCTGCTGGAATCTTGGTTACCCATGAACCACGGTTCGCGGGCTGGGCCGACCGGGTCATCCACGTACGTGATGGCAAAATCACTTCGCGAGAGGTACCCCAACCATGAGCTCGATTACCGCCGCAATTCGCCCAACCATTCGGGACGTACGTAAGCACCCATTCCGCAGTCTGGCCGCAATCATTCTCATCGCTATTCCGGTCGCAATGGCATCGTTTATGCTCATCATCGGGGCATCAAGCGAGCAGTTCTCCCAACTGACATCAATTAAAACGATCGCTATAAAGTCTGGAACTGACTGCGAACAGGACTACACCGGGTGGCTTTACACTTGTAAAGACGGTCTCGCTTCTAATCCTGAAACCTACCGTCCCACACCATTGCAAGAAGATTCGGCTTCGAAGCTGGAAAACCAAAAAATATCCCGAAATGACATCACCGCCGCATTAGGCGATGACTTTCATGCGGAATTGCGTGCCAGCGCCACCGCAATTTTTGAGATCCATGGCCGTTCCGTTCAGGAATCTGTAACCCAGTTAGACGGTACTCATCTGTTACCTGGTAACCCCGATATCCCTACAGATGGTGTAGTTCTCACCGAAGACACCGCTTCCCGGCTAGGTGCAAAGATCGGCGACAAGATTCAGATCACTTCACTTACCTGGGGTGACAGCAATACCGTCATCAGCGCTGTTAATTCCAGCACACCGAAGACGCTAACTGTGTCATCTATAAGCCCCGGCTGGGATAACTACGTTTTGGCACCAACGCTCGTATCAGATGCCCAGGTCACTTCCAAACACCAGGCGACATGGAGCATCTCCGGATCACGGGAGATCACCTGGCAAGATGTAAAGACCCTCAACCGGTTAGGGATTGTCGTTCGCGATCAGAACATATCCCAGCACCCGGATCGAATCGACCCGGCTGACATGTACGAACAATATCGGGAAGACTTAGAATCGTCCCAAACCGATTTCATTCCACACGATTCCGTCTTTTCCGAACTCCCGTTTTTACTGTTCATACTCTCCTTTTACGCAGTCGGTGGTCTGCTTATCTTGGCGGTGATCAGTCCAGTATTCGCCATAGCGACTTCCCGACAAACCGCAGTCTATGCACTCATGCGTTCCCAAGGCGCGAACCGGCGGCACATTCGGCTAGCTGTTATGGCTTATGGCACCATCGCAGGGCTTATCGGTGGCACCATCGGAATTACGGTAGGCATACTCGCGGCCCTTATCCACTGGAAGAGCACATTTGCCGGGTGGCCGATAGCGTTTAACGCCAAGTGGCTGATTCTAAGTTTCGTCCTTGCTGTCATCGGCTCAACCATTGCGGCGGCGATACCAGCGTTTCTCGCAGCACGAGGCAGCATCATGTCGGGTGTGGAGAAAAGCCAACCAGACCGGTTACGGAAATGGCGAAAGTGGATGGCTATCGGCCCCATCGGGTTAGCTGTGCTAGCAATCGCTAAGATGGTGGAAAACTCCATTACTTATGATTGGGATTTTCAGTCCACATCCGACGAAGTGTTATATACGCTTTATTCGATTGCGTCATCTTTGGGCACTTTAGGAACCGTCGTCTTCCTTTTCGCAAGTGTCCCCGCATTGATTTTCGCCTTAGGAGCTGTCCGTAAACCGCTAGCAGCAAAACTGGCCGGACGGCTGATACGTCGACAAGCGCTCAAGTCGTCATCAATCGTCGCTGCGATCATCGGCATAGTGTTCGTCACTACCAGTTTCATTGTTATGGATTCGACCTATGCATTGGAAAACCACACTATCGCAACAGATTCGTTTAATGAAAAGGCCATAGTAGTCACCCCTAGCACTAGGTTCCATGAAACAGCACAGACTGTGCCAGTGGACAAGCTTTCCTCAGATGAAAGTCAGACACCGTCGCCGCAAATCAAAGAGGCGCTAGACATCGTTTCTAAGGTGATTGCACCGGAACATGAAAACCTCCCGACTATTCCGCTTTATGCTAAGGGGGAAAACGAACCTTCGTCGTACGATCTCGACATCTCGTCTTTTAGCCTTGATGACGGTTGCGTGAAAAAGCTTGATGAGTACTATCAATCCTCGGATCCTAACGCCACGCTCGATTCTGAAACTGCACGTAAATGTAGATATCATCGCTTAAGTGGAGCTCATAGCCCATCGTGGTTAGGTGGTAGCGATTCGGTTCTGATCGGCGGTGTGGAACTTTTACAGTTGATAAACACCAACCCAAACACCATATCCGAGGCGACACTAGCGCAGGCAACCAAAGTACTTGAAGCTGGTGGAATAGTAGGCTCGTCAGCTATTCCGCTTAGCGGTGATCAACCATTCATCGTGGAGACCTTCCTGTCAGAAGATAAGAAACCAAAAGTCTCTGCTAAAGCCACAGTGCCTTTTAGCGCCGCATTGCCCGAGGAATTCAGCGGGTGGATCATCAGCCCGCAAGCCGCTGAGAAACTTGGATTATCTGCAAGTTATATCGGCCATGCAGTCATAGGTGACCGCCCAATCACACATGACGATATGACGGAAATTTCGGAACGCATCACCACTAAGAACAATTTCATTGAAGCACACGCTCTCAATAACCCAATGCCGTCTCCGCTGATTCCGTTGCTTTTTATCAGTGCGATAATCCTGGCGATTATTGGGCTCATCATCGTGCTTTCCTTAGCTCAGGTACGCGCCCAAAACGAACAATTATACGCGCTTGGGGCACCGACGAAGCTCATGCGCCGGGTAGGTGCCTTCTATCTGGGAATGATGGCACTAGTGGGCACTGTTCCGGCAGTCGTTCTGGGGCACATTGTTGCTTTCTTGCTGCTTGATCCCACAGAATATGACGAAAATGGTGAGGTCATTAGCATCGGTAACCTGGAATTCTGGCATGTCCAATGGCAGCTCGTGGTGATGTTGTGCCTGGTTGTGCCACTCATCGCGGCACTAATGGGATACTGTGCAACCAGAAGCAATAAGTATCTCAGTTACCGCCAAGACTAGAAACGTCGAAAAGCAACCGTCCATCTACCCACAGCGCCCAACCGGCTACCGGAAGGCAGCTGTGGGTTTTTGGTTACAGTTTCTCTATCTGCACCCCTCCGATGAGCATCAGCCGCACCTTGCCTGCGGAACCGAAATCGATCATAACGGAGGGATATGACCCGGCGTTATCCACGCTCAGCACCGTACCCAAACCGTATTTCGCATGATTGACTCGGTCGCCAGCCACAAGTTCCAGGTTGCTTCGGTCCAGTGGTTTCTTCGGTATCCCCGGACGAGAGCGTCCTGGCTTCGATGAGCCATACCGAGAGCCGGAACCGCCGGAGAAATAACCCGATTGGCTCACCCCACCGTAGCTTAAGTCCTCTCCCCACCCAGAGGATGCGGTTGGTTCTTCTCGACGCCAATCAATCAAGTCGCTTGGGATGTCTTCTAGGAATCGTGATGCCGGATTGGTCACCGCATTACCCCACGACGACCGCAACATAGCACGGGTGATGTAGAGGGTTTTTCGGGCCCTAGTAATTCCTACATACGCTAACCGACGTTCTTCCGCCAACTCGCGCGGATTACCCAATGAGCGTAGATGCGGGAATTGCCCATCTTCCCACCCCAGTAGGAAGACCACTGGAAATTCCAAACCTTTAGCGGTGTGTAGTGTCATGAGTGTGACAACACCCTGGTCGTTATCCGGTATCTGGTCGGCATCGGCCACCAGCGATACTTTTTCCAGAAATGCTTGCAATGATCCCGGTTGCGGCTCACCAACGTCGCGAGATAGCGCTATGTCGTCGCCGGATTCTGACTGTTGAAACGCCAATTGGTTCGCCGCCTCGGAACTGAATTCCCTGGCAACAGAAACCAATTCGTTGAGGTTATCTAACCGGGCACCGTCCTGTGGGTCATTGCTTAGTTCCAGCTCCGCTTTATAGCCAGTTGCATCCAAAATCCGGGATACTACTGCACCAATGTCTGGAAGTCCGGTGACATCGTTTATTAACTCGTTCGATTCGGAGCGCAGGTTAGCCATCAATTCGACAAAACCCGCGACCGCGTTTTTAGCCCGACTACCGAGCATGGAAATCTCACCGTTACTGGCGTCGATAAGCGCCTGGCTGAAACTAACACCGGTGTTGTCCACATGCACTTGAATAAACGCTAACGCCCTGTCCCCGATCCCCCGGCGCGGCGTATTGATGATGCGACGAATTGAGACTTCGTCGTCAGGGTTATCGAGCACCCGCAAATAGGCGATGATGTCGCGGATTTCCTTGCGCTCGTAGAATCGGGTGCCACCAACCACCTTGTATGGGATTCCGGTGCGAATGAAGACATCTTCCACCGCACGAGATGAGTTGTTGGTGCGATACATGATGGCAATGTCACCGAAGTTTTTGCCTTCATCTATCAACTGGTCGATTTCTTGTGCCACAAATCGCGCTTCGTCGTGTTCGTTGTCAGCAACGTACCCGATGATTTTATTTCCTGCGCCTTGGTCGGTCCAGAGTTTCTTTTCGCGTCGGTTCTCGTTGTGGGCGATAACGGCGTTGGCTGCAGAGAGGATCGTTTGGGTGGAGCGGTAGTTTTGTTCCAGCACGATGGTGCGGGCTTGTGGGTAATCGCGTTCGAATTCTTCGATATTGCGTATCGTGGCGCCCCGGAAAGCGTAGATTGACTGGTCGGAATCGCCCACGACACAAAGCTCGGCAGCTTCTTCCCCAGTACCGACAAGCTCGTTAATGAGTACGTATTGGGCGTGGTTAGTGTCTTGGTACTCGTCGATGAGAACGTGCCGGAATCTGCGCCGATAGTGGGCTGTAACTTCGGGGTGGGTGCGGAAAATAGTCACTACCTCCCCGATTAAGTCATCAAAGTCGAGTGAGTTGGCAGCCCGGAGTCGCTTCTGATATTCCTGATAGGCTAACGCGATCGCTTTATTGTATGGGTTGCGGGTGGTTTCAGCCTCGTCAAGTGCGGTCTCGGGGTCGATCAGTTCGTTTTTCAGCGCCGAAATTCCGGTGGCCAGAAGCCGCGGTGGAAATTTCTTCGGGTCTAGTTCCAAATCCTTGGCAACCATGGCTAATAGGCGTTTGGAATCGTCGGTGTCGTAAATGGTGAAGTTGGTGTTCAGCCCAGACACGAGATGTGCTTGTTCCCGAAGCAGCCGTACACAGGTGGAATGGAATGTTGCTACCCACATTCGGTTTGCAACTGGCCCGACCAACCCGGTGACGCGTTCACGCATTTCAGCGGCGGCTTTATTGGTGAAGGTAATCGCGAGAATCTGGCCGGGGCTGATGTTTCGCTGGCCCATAAGGTAGGCGATGCGTCTTGTGAGGACGGCGGTTTTTCCAGAACCTGCGCCCGCGATGATGAGAAGGGGGCTACCGATATGCTCCACGGCTTCGCGTTGCTCGGGGTTAAGCCCTGCGATGAGGTCGGTTGTAGCCACAATCGGACTGCGTGATACCGAGGTGGCTCTAAACGGCGAATCTGGGGTGGTTACTGCGCTGTCGGCAGGGGAAGCTGCGCGGGCAGCTGGTGCGGTGGCCGGTTTTTTAGGGGGTAGCGGCTCAGCTGGCAGCGGCTCTTTTAGTATGGGTGGTTCTTCTATCAGCTGTGGTTGCTTTGGTGGCGATGATTCGATGGGGTTTGGCGTATTACTACGATCATCGAACCCTCCTAGTGTGGAAAATAGGTCAGGTTGTTCAGCGGGGTGGTTGTGTCGTGGCAGGAATGGGGAGGCGCTATTTTCACTCATGGTTCTTCCAACTTACAACGTTGCCCCAACATGGGTTGGCAACACTTCTTGGCTTTGCCCGTATCGGGTTAAAATTCACGGTTCTTCTTCCCCCTTACTGGTTGAACGTACTTCCTGATCTTAGGTGAATTCTGGCACAATAACAGCCATGAGCACTGACGCGCAGCCTTTGCCGGAACACTTTGATATTCGATCGCCATCGGGTACGGACGATCCGCTTTCAGATGCGGAAATCCAGCAGTACCGGGAAGAAATCAATCGGTTGGATCGGGTTATTTTAGATGCGGTTAAACGACGCACGGAGATTTCCAAAGCGATCGGTAAAACCCGGATGTCCTCTGGCGGTACGAGGTTGGTGCATACCCGTGAGGTTGCAATCATCAATCAGTTTCGGGAGGAGTTAGGCGACGAAGGCCCTGGTTTGGCGCAGATTTTGCTGCGAATGGGGCGCGGTCGGCTAGGTTAATGTTCCCCTGCTTCCTCGTGGTGCGGCTGGTGTTAGATGTATCGCTGGCTTTCTTAAAAAAATATGGTCTTGGCCGTCGTGGATCAAGGTGCACGCCGGAAAGCGGCAGCGTTATTGACTACCGTTAGAAGAGGTTTGTAGTTTATACAGCCACAAACACTTTTGTTTAGAAATGGAGAACCTTTCATTATGTCCCTCGACATTACTTCAACTCCCCAATGGCACACGGTTGCTGAAGCGCAGAAAAAGCTAAGCTCGACCACGTTACGTGAGCTTTTTGCGGCCGATCCTGAGCGCGCAACGAAATATAGCCTGGATGCGGCAGGGTTGCATGTTGATCTTTCCAAGAATTTGCTTGACGACGCCACCCGGGCAGCATTGGTGGATCTCGCCCATGCGGCTGCGCTGCCTGAACGTATTGAGGATATGTTCACCGGTGTGCACATTAATGACACTGAAGATCGAGCTGTGCTGCACACTGCCCTGCGGTTGCCAGCAAGCGCCGATCTGGTAGTGGATGGACAAGACATCGCTGCTGATGTTCATGAGGTGCTCGGTCGGATGCGGGATTTCGCAACTGCTCTGCGGTCTGGGTCGTGGCTGGGCTATACCGGACGCACGATTAAAACTGTGGTCAATATCGGTATCGGCGGTTCTGATCTTGGTCCAGTAATGGCGGTCAAGGCGCTGCGCGCGTATGCGACTGCTGGTATTTCTGCCAAATTTGTTTCTAATGTCGACCCGGCAGACATGGTATCCGTTTTGGATGAATGCGATCCAGAATCGACGCTTTTTGTGGTTGCTTCTAAGACTTTTACTACCCAAGAAACTCTCGCCAATGCTCATGCTGCCAAGCGCTGGTTGGTGGATAAGCTTGGTGCTGAGGATGCCGTAGCAAAGCACTTTGTGGCGGTGTCGACCAATGCGGAGAAAGTCGCTGAATTCGGTATTGATACCAAGAATATGTTTGGGTTCTGGGAATGGGTGGGGGGCCGCTATTCGGTGGATTCCGCTATTGGTTTATCCTTGATGGCGGTTATTGGGCCGATGGATTTCATGCGGTTTTTAGAGGGCTTCCACGCGATGGATGTTCACTTCCGTACCGCTGACCTTGATCAGAATATTCCTGTGCTCATGGGTCTGTTGGGTGTGCTATATAACGACTTTTTCGGTGCCGAAACCCACGCAGTTTTGCCGTACTCTGAGGATTTGGGGCGATTCCCAGCGTATTTGCAGCAATTGACGATGGAGTCCAACGGCAAATCGGTGCGCCACGACGGCAGCCCGGTGACCTGTGGAACAGGCGAGATTTATTGGGGTGAACCAGGCACTAATGGCCAACATGCTTTCTTCCAATTGATGCACCAGGGTACGAAACTCATTCCAGCGGATTTCATTGGTTTTGCCCGCCCAAAGCAGGATTTGCCCACCGCTGATGGAACTGGCAGTATGCACGATTTACTGATGAGCAATTTCTTCGCACAGACTAAGGTGCTGGCCTTCGGTAAGACCGCCGAAGAGATCGCCGCTGAAGGAGTGGCACAAGAGTTGGTTAACCACAAGGTTATGCCAGGCAACCGCCCCACCACCACTATCCTTGCACAGGAGCTCACCCCCGCTGTACTTGGTGCGTTAATCGCATTGTACGAGCACATCACCTTTGTGCAGGGTGTTATTTGGGACGTGAATTCTTTCGACCAGTGGGGCGTAGAGCTGGGCAAACAGCAAGCCAATGATTTGGCCCCAGCAGTTTCTGGTGCCGAGGAAGTCAATTCTGGCGATGGCTCCACTGATGCATTAATCAAGTGGTTCCGCGCACACCGTAATTAAACACATGACTTCGCACTGGTAGTTTGCTAGTTTCCTGGCAAGCTACCAGTGTTTTTATCAGTTTTAGGCTAGATGCTTTCGGATAGCTGTAAGAAGCGAGTCCCTAAACGCGACCATGCGCTCATCATTGGGGACCAGAATATCTGTACCGTGATACATACCCGGTACTGTTACTAGTTCGCATTCAGGTAGCCGCATCGCATAGGCAACGTTCTCGGCGTAGAACAGATCAAGGGTGCCCACTCCAATCCACGCTGGCGGTGTCCCACTGAGATCATCCCGGCGCGCTGGCACCGCATAGCAGCCAGGCTTGGTGGTTTTACCGTTTCCGCCAAGGTAGCTGCGCCACCCGTAGCGGTTCGCACTTGGCCACCATAACGGTGCAAAAGTAGTTGTTGTATCGGTGTGACCAGTTGCATCATCAAGCATTGGGTATATCAGAGCGTGGAAGGCAATCGTGATCTTGTTATCTACCGCCCGTTGCACCAAGGCTGCGGCTAAACCACCGCCAGCGGAACTGCCCACGACAACGATACTGCTGGGGGTTTGAGAGCAAAGCCATTCCAGTGCCGTGTAGCAATCATCAAGCGGAATTGGATAGGGGTGTTCCGGAGCCAGACGGTAGTCAACGCTGAAGATCTGGCATTGTAAATCCTGTGCAAGGTACGAGCAATATTCGTGGTCCACGGCTGCAGATCCCATGATGTACCCGCCGCCGTGTATCCATAACACAACCGGTGTTCCTGGGATCTCCATAGACGTTGATTTCGGTGTGTACTGGAAAACGGAGATATCCGCACCAGAGCTTTTAACCGTGCGACGGGTTAGCCTCACGTGCGGGGCTGGCGCAGTGGCAGCGTTTCGGAATGTACGGAAAAACCATAGTGACAAGCGGTTATTCGGTTGGATCAGGTGCTTGCACGCGGTGTGCTTGAGTTCTGGTGGAATGAGCGAAAGCATGCGGTGGCGTTGGCTAAAAAAGCGGCAGATGCGTAGCACAAGAAGAAACATGATTTCTCATCCTCTATGAGGTAGGCGGATCGTCTGGCATAAGTGGTTGACAGTGAGGGCACCACCAAATGATGCGCTCAAGATCATTAAAGTCTCCGCCCAGTTCGGCCTTTTTGATACTGGTGCCGCAGCGGCGGCATGGTTTTCCGTTTCGGCCAAAAACGTAGGCAGATTCACCTGGTCGCCGGATTCCAGTTGTTACTCGCTGCGGTGACAATCGATTAGCCCACATGAGCTTTCGCCCGATACTAAGAACCTCAGCAGTGTTGGTGTTGGCAACCGGGGTGGCGGGGTGGATTCCCGCGATGAAACATATCTCAGCACGATATTCGTTTCCGATTCCGGCTACGTTTCGTTGATCCAGTAGTGCGGTACCGATTGCCCGGTTTGGTGTCGATCTGATGCGTCGTAAAGCTTCAGCGAAACCACCTTCTGCCCACTGTGGGTCTAATATATCTGGCCCGAGATGCGCTATGTGATTGGTGTACTGCGTTGCGGGAAATACCCGGACGAAACCCAAGGAGTGCCCTACTAATTCAATCGGCCCCGACGTATCAGTTAAATGCAGCACCACTCGCGCCGTGTGGCCGGGTTTGCGCCACTTCGCGCCAAGTCGGTGGATTGACCAGGAGCCCTCCATTTTCAGGTGGGTGTGCAAAACGTCTGAGCCAAACTGCATGAATAGGTGTTTGCCGTACGCCCACACCCGGGTGCAGGTGGTTCCTGTGAAATTTGCTGTAGCGAATCTAGGTACCCGGATGTCAGTACGCACGACTTCGCGCCCCACCATGAATTGCAATCGGTGAGCTAACCGAAATATCGAATCACCTTCGGGCATGACAGTGCGATCCGCGCCCTTTTACATCGATACCATCGGACGGTAGCCGAACGGAATGGCGTCGGAAGGGACAATCTTCTTCCCAAATGGGAAACATGTTACTGGGATCATTTTGATATTCGCTATCGCTAGGGGAATGCCGATGATAGTGATAGCCTGTACAGCTGCTGTTATGACATGCCCTAATGCCAGCCATAGCCCGGCGACCACAAACCACACGACGTTGCCGATGGTTGATGCCCCACTAACGCCGGTGGCTGGCTCCACCACTGTGCGGCCAAAGGGCCATAGTGCATAACTTGCCATGCGAAAACTTGCCACCCCGAACGGGATGGTCACGATAAAGACACAAGCGATGAGCCCAAAGAGAAAATAGCCAAAAGCTAGGGCCAACCCTGCGAAAAGAAACCAGATCACATTCAAAATAAAATTCATGTTTACAAGAGTAACCAATCATGCAGGTTTTAGTTCGTGAGGTTTTTAATGTCACATCATCACGCAAAAACCCACCGTCACCGTAACCACCACACGCATCGGTTTGTTCGCACTGTGGCAGTCAATCACTTCCGGTACGGGTTCATCCACTGCGAGGAGTGCGATGACCTGGATTCGGTTTCTTCTGGCAGTTCAGCCAGCGCCTCAGATAAACTGCGTCCGCGTGTTTTTTCTATTCCCCGTACAACTGGGTTAATCGTGATGCCACGAGGCGTGATATTGGCACCAGCGGATCGGAACGCATCAGCAAAGACCGCGTTCAAAGACGGTTCACCATTAATTTTCTCAATGGTAACTCTGGTACTCACCTGTGCTTTTAGCGCCGAAACTATCACTGGGATTGTGTCAGTGACTCCGGTTGGTGGCGGAAATATGGTGAGATTTTTTCCGCCACGCGTTAAGTGGGCTATGGCCACACCGTCGGTGAGAATCACCAGCGCACCGGCGGCACGGTTAGGCCCCGTTATCGGCCATGGAACCGCCGCTCCATACGGATTGGCTGGGTCGCAGGCGGCCAGAACGTAGCTGTCTGGCTCGGTTGCTCCTGACGGCCAACCGGACACATCCGGGCTATCGCTTAATGCGCGAAGGCGGTCGATCACTGCAGGGGTGGAAAACTGGGCAGCACCGAGATCTTCAATAAAATGTCCCCGCATTGCCCGGCCTGCTTCTTCAAAGCGAGACAGAACCTTATAGGCTAACGCAAAACCACCAGCCACCTCCTCAGCGGTTACAGCACCACGAGTCACCACGCCGTAACGCTCCAACCAGCATTCCGCCTGAACCAGCGAGCGCCTAGTCGCATCAGTTTCGGCGCTTGTTGTCGCTGACCATCGCCCCACCATATCGGGCGGACAACTGTGCGCCGCAGCAGCCTGAACTTGCCTGAATCCGGCCCCCATACGACGGAAACTGCGGCCACGGGACCGGTTCGGTTTACGTTTTGCCCGATGCGCAGTATTTGCGCCACTGGCCAATCTGGCCCGTAATGGTGCGAAGCTATCTGGACTAATTGCACCTGTCTCAAAAAGCCCCCACATTGCTTCTTTAAGTTGTGTCTCCGAGTAGCCGTCGGCAGCAACCATAGCCTGGATCGCAGAATACAGATGCGCTCCCCCTGCCCCGATATGCGATAAGATCTGCTGCTGAATACCAGACAAAACTCGACCATTATCATTTGGTTCCGGAATATCGACAAGCTCCGCAGCGAACTCGGTAGGCAGTAATTTCACCCACGGATCAGCCGCACCAGCTATCCCACAACCAACGATGATGACCTCACCGTTGTGGGTCAATTCGTCCAAATCCGCCGGATTATAGTTTCTCACCCGAGCAGGTAATATGACTTCCTCCCAGGCACTCGCAGGCAGCGCTGTACCCGCTAGTTGTTCAATCACCTGGTACACGCCATCAGCGCCACCAAGCTTAGGTGTTTGACCAACCGGCGCCACATGCTGCCACTCGGCAAGAAACCGGGCATAGGTCGCATGTGACACCGGCTGCGCCTGCGCCCGGGCAGCCGCTAAAGACTTCGACCGAATGAGTTTCAAAACGTCTGTGGCCACGTATTCCGTTTCGGTGATGCCGTGTCGATACTGCCCCTGTTGCGCTACCCCGGCAGAACATAACGCAGTTAAGGTACTATGCGCCACCCCGGCTGGCAGCCCAAATGCCGCACACACGTCGTGTAATGTAACCGGCCCACGGCTGCGCAACCACCGAGACACCAATTGACTAACCGCATCAGAAATAGTCTCTACCTGCGCAAAAACCCCGGCCGGCACCGGTATCCCCAAGCCGTCACGTAGTAACGCCGCGTCAACGCTTTGGGCAATGTGCTCCGTGCCAGCAATTCGAACCCGCATCACCCTGGAAGTGGCAAGAAGTTTTATCAAATCGACGTCATAACGCACATGTTCATCTAGCTTATCGACGCGTATCGGGCCCACCACTCGTAAAACGTCGATAAGCTCCTCGTTATCACGCGCCCGCCGATCCGGAGATACTCGCCGCAACTGAGCATCCACATCCGCGATAATCTCCGGATCAAGCAGATCCCGCAAACCCTCCGACCCCAAAAGTTGCGCCAATAAACTCGGATCCAAAGCCAGCGCCGCAGCTCGTTTCTCCGCTAACGGGCTATCACCCTGATACATGAAAGCGCCGGTGTAATTAAACATTATCGCGGAAGCAAATGGGGACGGTTGATCAGTAGTAACCGCCGTTATCGTAATCCGGGAAGCCCTCAGCCCCTTCAACACCGCCGTTAACGCCGGAACGTCATACACATCCTGAATACACTCCCGCACTGTTTCTAAAATGATAGGAAACTTAGGGTATTTTTTCGCCACATCAAGTAACTGGGAAGCCCGCTGGCGCTGCTGCCACAACGGGGCACGTTTACCAGGATTCTTCCGTGGCAACAACAACGCCCGCGCCGCACATTCCCGAAATCTGGAGGCAAACAAAGCAGAATTTCCCACCTGGCTGGCAACAATGTCTGAAATTTCCGCCGGGTCTATATCGAATAACTCCGCACCCGGTATGTGCTCTGACTCCGGCAGCCGCAAAACAATGCCATCATCCGCCGACACCGGTTGCCCGTCCACACCAGTCTCCTCAGAAATCTTTGCACCCACCGCCAACGCCCACGCAGCATTCACACCCCGGCCGAACGGACTGTGCAACACAATTCGCCAGTCCCCCACCTCATCTCTAAACCGCTCCAACACCAAAGTTTTTTCATCCGGCACTACCCCAGTCGCTTCTTGTTGCTCAACAATAAACCGAACCAGATTGTCCTGAGCATGATCATTGAGCCGATCAACCATCGCCACCGCTTCAGCCGGACTCTGAGCAACCGCTCGTCGAAACTCCCCGATAGCCTCGCCTAATTCTGCTGGACGTCCGACCTGATCCCCCGACCAAAACGGCAACCTGCCCGCGTGCCCCGGAGCAGGACTAACCAAAACCTGATCTCTAGTTATCTCCTCAATCCGCCAACTACTAGCACCCAAGGTGAAAACATCACCGACGCGGGATTCATAAACCATTTCCTCATCCAGTTCCCCCACCCGGCGCGCCCCAGCTTCACCGCCAACCAAATACACCCCAAACAAGCCCCGATCCGGAATCGTACCACCCGAGGTTACCGCCACACGTTGCGCGCCGGGTCGGGCAGATAGGGTGCCGGTGAGCCGGTCGAAAGTGATTCGGGGTTTGAGATCAGCAAAATCGGTGGAGGGATACACACCTGACGCTAAGTCGATGACGCTATCGAAGACCTCCCGCGATAGCGTGCGGTATGGGTAGGCGCGGGTGACAGTGGCGTACCAGTGTTCGACATCAAGATCGGCGACTGATACTGCCGCGATTGTTTGTTGGAGCAATACGTCCAATGCATTACGGGGAACGGACAACTTCTCGATAGCCCCAGCACGCATTTGCCGAACGACGACGGCTGTGTCAACCAGATCTGCCCGATGTTTAGGGTAGAAAATTCCGGTTGATATGGCGCCCACATCGTGTCCAGCGCGTCCTACACGTTGTAGCCCGGCAGCTACCGACGGTGGCGCTTCTACTTGTACCACCAGATCGACGGCCCCCATGTCGATGCCTAATTCCAATGAGGACGTGGCTACCACGGCTTTGAGGCTGCCTTCTTTGAGCATGGCTTCGGTTTTTGCTCTCTCGGTTTTGCTTACTGAACCATGGTGAGCTCGGGCAATGATGTGACTGGGGTCTTTTAGGGTGTCGGCCTGCGCCATAACTTGGGCGGGGCTGGTTAATTGCTGCGGGGTGGTTAGCGATTCCGGGTCGATGCTTAGGGTGTAAATTTCGTTCAAACGGGCGGTTAGCCGCTCGGCGCTGCGTCGGGAATTGACGAATACGAGAGTGGAGCGGTGTGCCATTATCTCATCGAACAGGCTGGCCTCAATATATGGCCAAATGCTGCCGCGGCTGGTATCGCCATCGGTCGCCAGGCTCGGTAGGTGGGCAATCGCCGCAGTTTCTGATTGATACTGGACATAAGGTTTCTCAGGTTGTTCTTCTTTTTGCAGCGGTGTGGCTAGCCCCAGGGAATCGTCGAAGATTACTTCGCTGGTGGTAGCTCCCAGTTCGGGACCAGGTAAGTCGGACATATCGGCAACCGGTACGTTAACCTCTAAGTCCCAGCGTTTTTCCGCCGGTGGGTTGATGATCTCTACTGGGCGATCACCACCAAGAAATTGTGCCACTACTTCCAACGGCCGCACTGTCGCCGATAACCCGATGCGTTGCACCGGCTTTTCGACGATGAGATCAAGCCGCTCCAGGCTTAACGCCAGATGAACCCCACGCTTAGTTCCAGCCAGTGCATGGATTTCGTCAATAATGACGGTGTGAACATCGGTCAAAATCCCGGCTGCTTTGGACGTGAGCATCAAATAGGCCGATTCCGGGGTGGTGATGAGAATATCCGGCGGGTTGCGCAATTGAGCGGCACGCTGGGCAGAGGTCGTGTCGCCGCTGCGCACTCCCACCGTTATTTCTGATGGCGCTACCCCCAAACGGGCAGCTGTGTGATTTATCCCAACTAACGGGGCGCGCAGATTATTCTCCACATCCACCCCAAGCGCTTTAAGTGGGGAAATGTAGAGAACCTTAACCCCTGAAGGTTTCCGTTTCGCTGCGCTGGCAGTGGTATTGGACACAGGAAGCGCCATTTGACCGTCTCCTGTGACCAAACTATTTATCGCCCATAAAAACGCCGCCAGTGTCTTACCGGAACCGGTCGGCGCAACGACAAGTGCGTGTTCACCTGCTGAAATCGCATTCCACGCCGCTGTTTGCACGCTGGTTGGGGCGGCGAAAACATCCTGAAACCATGTCGACACCTCAGGCTTGAATCGTGCTAACGCAGTGGCTTGGTTGGATGGCGGCACAAACTCGGACATGTTCTCATTCAATCAAACAACTAAGCTTGATAGCTATGACAGCTCATTTCACCGATGCCACTTTGACCTACCGTCTTGCCAAGGGAACAGGCGATATCCTCAAGGGGATTCGCACCGTCGGTGTGTTACGCGACCGGGCACTTGGCGACGCTGGCGACGATCTCGCCCAAAACTGGATTGCCCGAGTACTCGACCAACACCGCCCTGATGATGGCTTCTTATCGGAGGAGGCCGCCGATAACCCCGAACGCCTTGGTAAGGATCGCGTCTGGATCATTGACCCGCTTGATGGAACCAAGGAATTTGCTACAGGTAGGCAAGATTGGGCTGTGCATATTGCGCTGGTTGAAAACGGGGTTCCTACTCATGCCGCTGTGGGGCTTCCTGATCTAGGGGTAGTTTTCCACTCTGGTGAAGCTCGTGCAGTTACTGGCCCATTCTCCAAACGGATTGCGGTATCTCATAATCGCGCCCCGGCAGTCGCCCACTATGTGGCAGAAAAATTGGGGTTCAGCGCTGATCCGCTGGGGTCAGCTGGCGCTAAAGCAATGCATGTGCTGCTTGGCGATTACGATGCATATATCCACGCTGGTGGCCAATACGAATGGGATTCTGCCGCCCCGGTCGGGGTATGTAAGGCTGCGGGCTTGCATTGTTCCCGCCTGGATGGCACCGAATTAACCTACAACAACAAGGACACGTACCTGCCAGATATTCTGATCTGTCGGCCAGAATTAGCAGACGAAATTCTCGATTTGGCAGCGACTTTCCGGGAAGAAAACGGCTCCTATTAGTCCTTGCTGGCTTTAATTGCAGCAGACGCTCACACTCCAACAAGCCCTGTTGTGCCCGGCCAGAACAGTCATGTTGTTTTTCCTTCAAGTACCAGTACACTTGTGAACCATGACTGTTGCCATTCCCACCCCATATGAAGATCTCTTGCGGAAAATCTTAGCGGAAGGCACCCGCAAGGGTGACCGTACGGGAACTGGCACCACAAGTCTTTTTGCTCAACAGATGCGATTTGATTTGGCAACAAGTTTTCCATTAATAACCACGAAAAAAGTCCACACCCACTCCGTCGTGGGCGAGCTGTTGTGGTTCTTACAGGGGTCGTCCAATGTTGGTTGGTTGCAGGATAATGGCATCCGTATTTGGAATGAGTGGGCTGATGAATCTGGCGAGCTGGGTCCTGTGTACGGCGTGCAATGGCGAAGCTGGCCAACTCCTGATGGCCACCACATCGATCAAATCTCTGCTGCTTTGAATTTATTGAAATCTGACCCAGATTCGCGCCGCAATATCGTCTCCGCGTGGAATGTGTCGGAGTTGACCAACATGGCGCTTCCGCCATGTCACTTGTTATTCCAGTTATATGTTGCAGACGGTAAGTTGTCCTGCCAACTGTATCAACGCAGCGCCGACATGTTTTTAGGTGTGCCGTTTAACATCGCATCGTATTCTCTACTGACCCATATGTTTGCGCAGCAAGCAGGATTGGAAGTCGGAGAGTTCATTTGGACCGGTGGCGATTGCCATATTTACGATAACCACCGTGACCAGGTCGCATTGCAATTAAGCCGTCAGCCGCGCCCTTATCCACAACTTGAGTTGGAAAAAGCACCGGATCTATTCTCCTACACCTTCGATAGCGTAAATTTCGTTGGCTACGATCCGCACCCGACCATTCGGGCGCAGGTGGCGGTCTAGTTCGATAATGCTATCTGCAATCTGGGCGCAAAACGAAACGGGGATCATCGGGGACGGCACAGCCATGCCCTGGCATGTTCCGGAGGATCTCAAACATTTCAAAGAAAAAACCCTTGGTTCCGATGTCATCATGGGGCGCAAAACTTGGGAATCGCTTCCTAAGACTCCCCTGCCTGGACGTAAAAATATCATTATCTCCCGCAGACCTGCCGGGCAGTGGTCAGCTGGCGCCGAAGTAACCGATACAATCCCAACGAGTGGTTGGATAATTGGTGGTGGTCAGTTGTATGCTGCGACAATTGCCGATGTTGCAGTCATCGAACGCACGCTTATCGACGCCCCCCTCACCGCAGCCGACTTAGCAGGCGCTGCGGTTTACGCCCCAGATATTCCCACCGACTTCACCTGCTGCGCTCGCAGTGAGTGGTTGCTGTCGACCAGCGGGCTGTATTACAGGTTTGAAACCTGGGTCCGAGGTTAAACCCCGAACCCATAGCCTGAGACATCGTGGCCAGATTAGTCTTCTTCTTCCACGAACGGTTGCGCGACAGCTAGCAAACCAGCAACTGACGGACAGACATACCACGCCCCAGTTAGTGCATCGGTAAAGTATGTCAATGCATCGCGAGGGCCGCCATCTGCACCAGCCATTTGACGTAGCATTTGCTCCAGCCGCCATTGTTGAAAAGAGAATCCGACGAAAGTCGTGCCGTGATTGGTCAGCTCACCATACGAGGTATTTCGACGGAACACGTCTTGTTCCTCACCGTCTACTTCCACAACTGATCGTGATACGTGGGAAGATTCCGGCATGGATTCTTCAGGCAACTCAACGCTATCGTGTTTGGTTCGGCCAATAACCGCCTGCTGCTTATCGACTGACAAATCATCCCATTCTTTGACGCGGTGTCCCCATTTTTGGAATAGCACTACGGAAGATCCCGCACCTGGCTGTCCAGCTGGAACCCCAACAATACCGGGGGCTTCAAGCGCACCAGGATTTTCGGTTCCATCCTCGAAGCCAGTGAGATCGCGGTTGATTTCATAGGCCCAACCGACTGTTTCATCGGCTACGGTAAAACAGCCAGACAGCTGCGCCATGATGTGCTTTGCAACATCAAAGGACTGCGATCTGGAAAACGAGGCCACCCATATCCACGCATCATGCTGAGTAGCAGGCATTTCATAAGAGTCTATCCCTTGGATTGGTTCGTTGAATCCATGAACATCATGAGGAACAAATTCATTAGCAGCAACATCCGCCCATAGCTCAGGACGCACCCCTACCACGACATTTGCGCCGACAGTGGTGGGGAGATTGATTGCGGCGGCTAGCTGCCCTACTGCGTCTTTCGGGTTGGTTCCGCTAGCCACATCAAGCTCTAGGTACAAGTGATCCGTGGTACCAAGAGCGGTAATTCCAGTTTGGTGAGTCATAGATCTATTATGCCCGCATCCTGGCACCACATTTTAACCGCTGGCTATACATGTTTTATACCCCAAAAGCCACTGCTTACCTCAGACATATCGGGGGCAGGGCGTGTGTTAACCTAGCACTTTTTCGTTGGTAACACGCGTTAACCGTTCAATATGCAGCGCAAGATAACCAATCTCGTTTGCACTAAGCTCACCATGTTGTGGCTTCAACTCGGCAGCCACTTGCTGTGCGACAGCATAGGAAGCTGGAGCCTCCTGTGCTATGACCGCGCTCAACCTAGCCATTGGCCCTCCAGCTAGCTTTCCTTGCTCAAGACGAACGAAGAGGTATCGCAAGTGGGTGATAAAGCGTGCAACGTCTATAGAATCTCGATCAAGCGGAAAACCGATTCCTGATTCGACGATACGAAGGACATCAGTCAGCGTATGTGGCAGGGTGTGAGCCACGCCAAGGCGATTGAATTGAGCATTCACAAAATGCATCGCAAGCAAAGCCGCCTCGTCGCCAGGCAATGTGCAACCAGTCCGGTCATTAATTAGTTTTAACGCCTTTTGCCCCAGCGCAAATTCTGCGGGGAATAGTTGGGAGATTTCCCAGCGTAACGGATATTCCATAGCGATATTTTGTGTTGCACGTTCGACCGCAAAGCTTATGTGGTCGGCTAATGCGAGGACCAACGCTTGGCTGTCTCTTCGCCCCACCAAATGGGCAATTTCTGCCGCTAGTTGAATCATTTCCAACGGAATATCCGCAGAAAGTTGGGTGAGGTTAGTAATGCTTAGGGCAGCGTTAGGAACAAAAACTTGTTCTGCTTCACTTGGATCAATCACATCACCCAGGCGCTTACCAAACCCCAACCCGCGTCCGAGGAGTATCGTCTGTCCGCAACCGTCGGTACATAAAACAGCATTGTTATTGAGAACGCGGATAACTTCCATTGATACTCCACGAATTCTTGTTATGAGAGGTTTTCACCATTGCTAGCTATGACATTGCGATACCAGGCAAAAGATGGTTTCTTTTTCCGTTCCATCGTACCGTTACCAGCATTATCCCGATCCACATAGATCATGCCATATCGCTTTTTCATTTCACCAGTAGTGAAGCTAACAAGGTCAATGATGCCCCATGGGGTATAACCCCACACTGTGACGCCATCCTCAGCTATCGCCTTTCCTACTTCTGCGATATGCGCAGAAAGATAATCAATACGCGGTTGATCCACGGCGATACTTCCGTCTGGAAGCACCTCATCGACCATGCCAAACCCGTTTTCTACGATGAAGATGGGCAAGGTATAGCGGTTATAGAGCAGGTTTAGAGCATAACGCAACCCAACCGGATCAATCGGCCACCCCCAATCACTGGATTTCAGGTGCGGATTAGGAACAGAATTTTTCATTCCGCCCGAAACGTTTTCGGAGGCGTCTGTATGGGCGTCAGCTTTAACCGTTCCAGACATGTAATAACTGATGCCCACGTAGTCCACTGTCCCAGCTTTGAGAATCTCCGCATCTCCATCTTCGAAACCAATGTCAATCCCCTCACGTTCAAAGAACGTGAGCGCATAGCCTGGGTATTCGCCCCGGCAATGGACGTCAGCGAAGAAAAATCTATCTCGGTTAGCAATCTCAGCAGCCATAATATCTGCCGGGTCACAGCTATAGGGGTACATGGGCACCATAGCGATCATGCAACCAATCCGAAAATCCGGGTTAATCCGCTTGCCGACGGCTACTGCCCGCGCACTCGCGAGAAGCTCATTGTGGGCGGTCTGATATAACACCTGATATGGGTTTTCACCCGAAGCGATGGTTACCCCGGAATTAGTCCAAAGGAATAGTGGATTATCAACATTCATTTGATTGTTGATTTCGTTGAAAGTCATCCAGTACTTCACTTTATCCCGGAACCGGGTAAAACAAACCGTTGCAAACCGCTCAAAGAAGCCAACCAATTCTCGGTTACGGAACCCACCGTATTCCCGCGCCAGGTGCAACGGAAGTTCAAAATGACTGAGTGTAACCACTGGCTCGATACCATGCGCACGTAACTCGTCGAAAAGCTCATCGTAGAAGCGCAGCCCGTCTTCGTTCGGCTCAGCTTCATCTCCGTTGGGAAAAATCCGGCTCCATGCAATAGACGTACGGAAACACTTTAATCCCAATTCGGCAAATAGGGCGATGTCCTCCCTAAAGCGATGGTAGAAGTCAATAGCATCATGGTTGGGATAAAACTCCGTTGACTCAATTTTCTCAGTGATGCGACGAGCAACGCCGTGTTGACCTGCTGTTAGAACGTCGACAACACTGGGCCCCTTGCCGCCAGCGTTCCATCCGCCTTCAAGTTGGTGGGCAGCAACTGCCCCGCCCCAAAGAAAATCTGGTGGAAAAATGCTCATGGTCTTTCTCCTTACTTATCGTGATTGAGCGTGATCGGGTGCCGGGAAAAGCACAAGTATTTCTTCGCCGTGATGTGCTACGGCTGTGGGCCGAATGGCAATATCCCTAAACTCTTTACTATTAGTGACCAGTACTGGTGTTACGGTGCTCAAACCCGCCTTTTCAATTGCATCGGAATCAAATTCCAGCAACAACTGGCCGGCCGCTACTCGTTCTCCCTTGGACACACGGATTGCAAAAGGGGCACCATCTAAAGTGACTGTGTCGATACCGACATGAATGAGTACTTCCACGCCGTCGTCAGAAATTACGCCAACGGCATGACCTGATGGGAATACGGTAGCGACCTCGCCAGAAAATGGCGCATACACCTTATTATCGGTCGGCCTGATTGCAAAGCCATGCCCCATCGAACCACTGGCAAACACCGGGTCATCCACTTCCTCCAACGAAAGCACTGTCCCGCTGACCGGATTAGCGATTTTCAAGGCATCAGGTTTAGCCGATTGAGTTGCGTAAAACTCGACTTCTTCGTTATCAATCTCTTTGGGTTGTTCATCAACCAGGTCGACAAACCCGATGAATTGCACCAGTAAGATCGCGCCGAAGAAAGCTACACAACAACCGATTATTTGCCCCAGCAACGAATTCGTCCCTGGACTATAAGCGTTCAAAACTGTCAATGGCCCTGGAAGACCAGCGTAAACATACTGCTTAGATCCAAACAACGCCACGACCACGGCACCAACCGCGCCGGCTATACAACCGCAGACAAAGGGTTTCTTCAGCCGGAGAGTGACACCATAGATCGCTGGCTCGGTGATACCAAATACGCCCGTTAGCGAGGCAGAAGCTGCTACTTGTTTCATTTCCTTGCTACGAGATTTGAGGAATACCCCAACAGCGGCTCCTACTTGGCCAATTACTGCCGCGGTTTGAAATACTTGGAAGCTATCAAAACCATATTGTTCAAAATTCGCCAAGATCATCGGAGTCACGCCCCAGTGCACACCGAAAATAACCAGCACCTGCCAAAACCCACCAATAATCGCTGCTGCTAGTGGCGGGAATAAATCAACCAACCAGTTGTATCCGTCTGCAACGAAGTTTGCGCCAGAGGCAGAAATCGGGCCGATCGCGAGAATTGTTAACGGCACCATAATGGCAATACAAATCAACGGAGTAAATAGTTGAATCACGACACTTGGCAGTACCCTTCG
Organism: Corynebacterium mustelae; assembly: GCF_001020985.1. Classification (NCBI taxonomy): domain Bacteria; kingdom Bacillati; phylum Actinomycetota; class Actinomycetes; order Mycobacteriales; family Corynebacteriaceae; genus Corynebacterium; species Corynebacterium mustelae. Next base: position 994,956 of record NZ_CP011542.1, on the reverse strand, counting down.
GCACCAACGCTCCACATAAGACAGCACCCACACCAAAATCAATGGTGGCAGCACCGTAGACGTGTACGTGGTAGGCGAGAGCGCAATGCCGAAAAAACTCACGGCTTCCCCATCCACGATCCGTGCTGCAATCGCCGTGAAATCTGGGTTCACCAATGCCGCGGCACACGCAACAGCAATGAACGTGTTCACCTTAAAAAATTGCGCCGCAGTGATAGCAATCAAAATAGGTAGGAACGTAAACGGTGTCCAAGAAATGAATGTGAAGATCTCGAACGCACCAGTTTGCTCCACCGCGGGGTTGATAGTTTTTGCAATGATCAGCAAGCCCTGAATCAAACCAGCCGCCGCCAGCACGTAGATAAACGGGGCAAACACCGCAGACATCATAGCGATAATCCGGTTTAACACCGTTGGTTTTTCTCCGGCCTCCGCCGCTTCCGGATCAAGATCAAGTTCTTCAACAACCACATCGTAAACATCGCCGACGTGATTGCCGATCACCACCTGAAACTGGCCACCTTTTTCCACCACGGTGATCACTCCAGGTAATTCCCCGACTTTTTCGCGCGCTCCCTCGGGAGTGGTTTTGAGTTCTAACCGAAGTCTGGTCGCACACCGTGCAACCTGGTGAACATTGTCCCTGCCGCCGACAAGTTCAATTATGTCGCGGGCCAGTTTGGGGTAGTCCCGCACCTTCTCGCTCATTATGAAGCCGTCCTTTCTTAAAGTATGCGAGACCACCCCTAACCGAAACCCCAAAAGAAAAAACTCCGCACGCAAAGCACCAAAGCAAACCCTTTGAGGGGTTTCGCTTAAGGTTCTGCCTCGCTGCCGGAGTAACAGGCCTTATAGCCGATTACGTTTAATAATAAGCCATACCCGTCACATAAAACTGAAATTATAACTCAAATCACACTTATCAAAATCGCTACACCTAAAATTCAGTGCTAACCATCTTGAAATCCAGCAAGACGCTATTTTTCACCAGTGCACATCCCCTCAAAACACCAAGAACGCGCCCATCCACAACCCATGATCTTGAAAAACCTCACGTAGCTACTTCACCAGTTCTTCGTCACTGTCGGACTACTGTCACCACCGGGAATTATTCCTGCGCCACATACGTTGGAGTAATTATGAGCAACGAATTAGTTACCCTCCACACCACCACATGGTGCCCTTTCTGCCAGAAGCTAGTAGCTGCACTGGATTCGGCAGGAATCCCCTATACAAATATCGACGTCGAAGACAATCCTGACGCTGGCGAATGGGTGAAATCCGTAAATAACGGAAATCGAGTGGTACCAACCGTCTTGTATTCCGACGGAAGCCACGCCACCAACCCACCGGCAAAACAGGTAATCCGACGCTATGAGGAACTATCAAGCTCACGCAATAAATAAATATCCATGATCCAACCGTGCTCGGCACGCAGCTTCTTCTTTAGCTCCGCCAGTTCGGCTCCAATCTCTGAAACATAACCGTGGATTAACACCTCGCTCGGTGTTCCCACATACGCCCCCCACCATATGTATGTGTGGGGGGTTACTGATTCCAGCCACGCGGCACCCCCATCAAGCATCACCACACAATTGCGATGCCTAGCACCCGCCGCCACATTTCGACCGGTGGTTATCACAATCTCCTCTCCTACTCGATTAAGAAGAATCTTGTGTGCCGCTGTCAACGCTTGCACTGCCGTGATACCAGGAATCACTGTCACAGTCACTGGTGTTGTAAAGCGTTCAATAATCCGCAACGTCGAGTCGTATAGCGACGGGTCGCCCCACACTAAAAACGCCGCCACCCCATCCGGCTCGGTATTTTCAACAATGGTGGCTTCCAATAGCTGGGCACGCTGATCATGCCACCGGTGTACTTCAGCAGCATAGTCGCGCGGACTGCGGTCCCGTGGTGGATCGGCAACCGCAATCACCGCAATGTCCGGGTTATGGGCGCGAAGGATCTCGCGCCTAACGCCCATTAAGTCGTCTTTCACGTCCCCCTTATCCAGCGCCACGACGACGTCGGCACGTTCTAAAGCGGCAACCCCTTCCAACGTAATATGTTGCGGATTCCCCGCGCCGATACCAATTACTACGATCTCACGCATATTTACCTTGCCCGACGAAACTAAAAACCTGCCTAACGTGGGTACGCCAGGCAGGTTTAAGTCTAAACCGAAACGGATTAATCTTCTTCGTGGAAAATATCGTCCCGGTCGGTTGGGGTGAGGTGGCCTGCGAAATCAGCAAAGTTCCGGGCGATGCTGCGCTGCATAAACAACTCACATGCTTGCGAAAGGCGCTTCGCGTCGTACATGTTTAGCTGTAAAATCTGCTCAGAAGTGGTGCCATCCTCGCTGATTTGCTCCACCACAAGATACTCAAACGTATTTTCCTCAATTAGGCGGGTGATGATCTTGCGCGATTTCACATCGGTGAAAGTTGGCTTCAATTCGGACATGGGAACCCCTTAAATTCGCAAGCGGACAATTAACTTCAATCTTAAATGTTCACCGCCCACCTCGGTGGGTCACAGAAACCATTTACCCAAATTAGGGGTAACGGCCGTTTCCGATATGACAAGCGCGGTGCTCATTCGTCGAAAAGCTAGCGAAACACGACCGCGTTAGTCCACATATTGTTGACATACTGACAACAATTGGTGCGCATCAAAATCATTCAGCGTCAATATGCGTGACGAAGAACCATCCTCATGCAATAAATCCAAAACCAATAACCGTTGGCCATTTTCCTCAACGATTGTCGCCGCAACCGCTCGGCGCTCCACATCATGAAAAATTGGGTGACGATCCGGCATACGCAAACCCTCCTTTTAGCAAAGCCCAACAAACATTCTTGCAACCAGCATAAGCAGAACACGTAACAAGCGGCATCACGTGGGATTAACAATCCCCACCAAACATCCGCCACAGTCACCCAAGAGACACAAAACTAACTATCCGGTTGCCCCAATCCGGGTAACAATATCCGCAGGCATTGCGACAGGTTGTTCCTTGCTAAGGATCTGGCCAAGCGTCGCTTGATCGCCTTGCCTAATGGCACGCACCGTGTCAGAAATATCCGTAATTGTCACGGTCCATTCATCGACGTACTTTTCGACGGCCTCACCGCTCAACCCAATCTGGATACTACGGTGTGAAAGTTTTTCTAACGTTTCCGACCGCTCCGGATCCCATTGCACCCGCACCGGTTGTGCCACCATATCCGCCCGCCACGCTTCTTCAGAGTCATGCATATGGGGATCGAAATGCGCCCAAGCCGAATGGCGCAACGCCCACTCAAACCCCGCCTTATCAATATCTATCGCCAAAATATGCTCCTGTCCGGGCTTAGTACCCCACCCGCAGCGATACATCATCCACAGAAACGACGGTTTAATCCACGTCATGCGATCACGCTTAAACGGCGGCACGAATCGCTGCGCCGCCACCGCAGGTACTGCGATGGCCGGGGAATACGCCTGATAGACACGGATAGTTCCATTTGTTGTATACGCACGAATTTGCCGCAACGGAATTTGTTCATTTTTCATTTAAAAAAGACTACCACCCTGCTTTTTGTCCCAAACTTACTGGGTGCGCTACCCTAGGTAGGTCACTGCCCCAGTAGCTCAGCGGATAGAGCACGGCTCTCCTAAAGCCGGTGTCGGAGGTTCGAATCCTCTCTGGGGCACTTTGTCATCAGTCGCGACATAGTTGACATATCAGTCGCGACATGGTGGACATAACCGGTGATTGGTGTTCTGAAATAGGAACATGCATCACCGGTTATTTTTGCGTTAAGGGCGTGTGCTGGGTAGGGGTTCGCATTCGTTTTTCTAGCACGTCCTAACAATTCGCAACCAGGCGTTTGGAGACATTTTAGTGTGTGAGGTACAGTGCCCCTGGCTTCACGGTTTGCGCACCGAAATAACGAACCTTGCTGGGCTTTGTGGTCAGTTTCGCGGTGTGTCTGAAGTGAATGCCGTTAGCGTGCGGCCGTGTGGTTTCGATGCAGTTTTTCCACTGTCAACGATGTCGCGACTGATCTGCCAACTATGTCATGCCCCGCACACAATAGCCACAATTTAATCTTCTTAAGACCTTATACGGTCGCCGTAGACACGCAGAGAAGCGATTCCCCTAACCTGGAACCCTTCGGAGTTTTTGCACACCGCGATCAGCAATAAGCACAATGCAATCGTTTTTTACTGGGCTTTCTTTTCTAGCAGTTCCTAAAAAACGACAACCGTATGATTGATGCCGATCAGGTGGTATAAACCCTGGCATGTGAGAATCTCAGGATAGCTTTTAACCTTTTCTTTGGTTTACCCATGATGTGTTTTTGCATGGCATTACGCCCCTACTAGGGTTTTACCTTTTCATGTGCGAGTTTCATGAAAGGAAATGCGGCTTCTCACCATGCCCATCATTGAATGATTATCAAATTCACTGCCCCCATACGGCATTGAAATTTGTAGATTTATAGCACTTGATCCCCTCAACACCCCTGTGCAGGGGTGAGTTTTTTCCATGCTCATCGTTTGCATAAATTAGTCAGTCGTCCGATCTAAAAAGATTCAAAAGCATGAATCAAACTTTAGTCTAACCCTCAAAATATAAGTGTTTCATTAATGGTTACCCCCTTATTTGCACTACCAGAGCACCAACAATCAGTGAATTTGCATCAAAGATGCAGCATAGCGGGCCTGCTGCATTAGAATTCGCCGCCGAGTCACTTAAAAGAGCATTACAACCGGATTTTCCGTAACAATACCCCCGTCGCAATTTGTGCAGTTTTTATGCAAAATAGGTCTACACTTTAGTAATCAGAATCAACATTGATAACCGGCGAGATATTCCATTGAGCATGATGGAATTAAAAGACTACCGAAGGAGCATTTCATGAAGAGGTTTTTCTCAACCTTCAATCTTGCTCTTTTCGGCGCATTTGGGGTTTTGACGTTCATCCCATATTCGGCCTGGCAGCTGTATAGTTTCCAGCCATACCCCACAGAAAATATTGATTCAGGACTCTACGTGCGCGGAAACGAAAAAGATGCGTTGACGTTTATTGCCCCCATGGCTGGCGGCAACCTTGCCGAGATCTCTTACGGCGAACCTAATGTTGCGTATCTAATGAAATCTGTTGCATCGTATGGCGGAATGCAGATTGAAGAATGTTTACATGACCAATCGCCGGGTGCATCTTTAATGTACGACGGAACGCTGCTATTTACGGATTATTGCTTCGCCGAATCCCAAAAGTCACTGGGAGCACGCATGCAGTCGCAAAGTATTCAGGTTCAGCTAGACCAAAGCCCCAAAGTTTCAACCACCAATGTGGCAGTGGTTGGAACCGCAACGGTTACACCTTAGTGTGCTTTGACTAGGAGACCAAGCGTTTCGCCGCCATTTCAGGTGTGGGATTTGTGGTTTCTGCCATAAACTACTTCCCTATGATTACCGTCTCTTCTCCTGATACCCATGTCCTTGCGGCGGGCATTGTTGAATCTGGCCCATTGGTATCATTTGCGTGGATTATGAGCGGCGCCGTTTTAGCGCCGTTTTTGTCGTGGATTACTGGCCGGAAAATACCTGCTGTGGTTTTGCTCATCGGCTATGGCATTGTGATTGGCCCTTACTGGTTGGGGTTGGCCTCAACCGAGGGTGGAGTTGGGCTTTTAAAGCAGCTGGGTTTGGGAATGCTATTTTTGCTAGCTGGCTATGAGATCAATCCGCAGACCTTGCGCAGCAAAGAAGGGCGGAGCGCAGCATCCACTTGGATCGTCTGTATGATTTTGAGTTTTGCGGGCGCATTTTTGCTATTGAATCCTGATAACGCATCAACCGCTGTGGTACTGGCTATTGCCGTGACTTCTACTGCAGTCGGTACGTTGATGCCGATCATGAAACAACAGGATACATTGCATAAGCCGGTTGGTACCTCGCTGCTCGTACATGGCGCGATTGGCGAAGTTCTCCCCATTCTTGCGATGGCATTGTTGTTATCCGCCCGTGCTACGTGGGTGACGGCTGTTGTTCTGCTTGGGTTCTTCATTATTGCCGGTGTTGTTGCGTTGATCCCACGCACTGTGCAGTTTTTCCTTCCATGGATGCATAAGGCCATGGTGGATGAAGCCGGATCAACCAATCAAACCGTTATGCGACTCGTACTGTGGATGCTGGGAATCCTGATGGCGGTGGCCGCTGTATTCGAATTAGATGTGGTGTTGGGCGCATTTGCGGCGGGCGTAATCTTACATCAGATGGTGCCAGAGAAGTACCAAACGGCGATGGAACAACGTCTTGATATTGTCGGATATTCCCTGTTGATTCCGGTTTTCTTCATTTGTTCAGGTATGTCCATCGACCCGAAGGCAGTGCTTGATAATCCATGGATGCTTGTCATTTTGGTGCCGTTGATTTACGTCACTCGTGGGCTTCCAGTTTTGCTTCGGGAATTATTCGGCAATACTGGTTCGTCTTTGGGTAGTGTTCGGGAGAAAATTCAGCTGAGTTTATACACGGCAACCGCGTTGCCGATTATCGTTGCGGTGACCGAGGTAGCCGTCGCCTCCGATTTGCTTAGCGACGATAATGCGTCGTTGTTGGTTGCTGCGGGCTCGGCAACGGTATTGCTGTTCCCACTGCTGGCGCATGTGATCAAGCCCAAGGAAGATGAGACTGCGGTTTCACAGGAACACAACCAGGAAACAGCATCCCCCCAACACAGCAAATAGCAATAATGCTACGCATGGTGGTGGCTTTCGTATTTTTTAGACATCCGGCGACCCCATAGCTAAAACAGCACTTTATTTACACACCCGATCCTGTTACTGTTGTCTACTAGTGTTAATAATGTTGCTGAAGGTTCAGCGGAGCCCATTCGTTGCCTTAGCTTTCCGACGTTCTATTTGGGAGATTTATGAGTATTTTCAGTCGCCGCCGTTTCCTTAAAGCAACCGCTGTAGCTCTCGCCGGGGCGCTCACGCTGTCCACCACCGTCGCCCCCACCGCCCATGCACTCGGACCAGTCCTTGGAACTGTCATTGATTACGCTGCTGGTGTACCGAATGCAGCAGCCATTCGTAGCGCCGGACATATCGGAACGGTACGCTATGTTTCCCAACGCCGACCGGGAACTGAAAGCTGGATGGTAGGAAAACCTGTCACCATCGGTGAGACCCAAGCACAGGCACAGCAGGGGCTCAAAACTGCCTCGGTCTATCAATTCGGAAAAGATGCCTCCGCAGACTGGAAGCAAGGTGCAGCCGGTGCTGCTATCCATGCACCGCAGGCAATCGCATTACATGTCGCTGCGGGTGGACCAAAAGGCCGCCCGATCTACGTTGCTATCGACGACAATCCATCACGTCAGCAATACGAACAACAGATTCGCCCGTACCTTCAAGCATTCAACACTGCATTGCGTAGCCAAGGATACTCCATGGGTATATACGGCAATTACAACACCATTGACTGGTCTATTCAGGATGGATTGGGCTCGTATTTCTGGCAGCATGATTGGGGTTCCAATGGGCGTATTCACCCGCGTACCACAATCCATCAGAAGGCCGGTTTTACCCAGGTAATCGGCGGCGTGACCGTGGACGTAAATAATGTTTATGCCCAAGACTGGGGCCAATGGACCCCAGGCCAGGCGGGAACCGCCCCGGCTGCCCCAGCAGCACCCGGCAATAGCGCACCATCAGATCAACGCAGCAGTGTACCGCTTGATGCTGACACCATCAATCAGATTGGTAATGCCCTCAACAGCATGTCAAGTCACATCCCAGGCGGACGGCAATTCCCGGTGCCTTCGGCGGAGCAAATCAATATGGCCCTCGACATTGCTAAGAAATCGAGCTAAGTAATTAGCTGCCAAATTCGGCGTTCTTACCCTCACCCAACAGTTGGTATTCCACCAGTGTGGTGAGGGTTTTTGCATCACCATGGACGGCTGCCACTGCCACGAAATTGTTTCCGAAGCTCGCCGAAGAATGTAGATCCTTGTCATTCGACCACGCCCATTTGGAACCAAGGACACCAGGTAAAACTGCTGTACCAAAATCCTGAACTGTGCCATCAGCAGCTTTAGTTTTAGCTTCCCGCATGAATGCAAGCACTTGCGAGTTGGGATCATTAGCTTTGAGCTGAGCTAGAAAATATGCAACATCGTAGGTAGAGGTAACCGAATAGCCCCATGACGGATCACTCTTGGTGGAATCGAGATTAAAATCCCTCGCGACCGAGTCAATGGATTCTGGATACGCCGCAAATAGTTCATCAGCCGCAGCATCATCGGATTTTGACACCATGTCCTGTGCTAATTCTTTTTCCGCCTTTGTTCCATGCTCAAAGACATAATGCGCGATATATAACTTAATCAAGCTTAACGCTGGCCGACTATCACGTTCGTTTGCCGAACCTACGTGAGCGCCTGTGTCGAGATTAACATAGGTGATTTGATAACCATGCGTGTCTATGTGCGCGTTAGATAGCGGCGAGTAGTTAAAACCAGAAATGTCGATTTTCTGGGCTGCCGTTGCGGGTGCCGCCATTACTTGTGGTGCTGAAACGAGGGGGTCAGCGCCGCTACAGGACGTTAACATCACAGCGGCTATCATCACGACAGCAGCCCTAGCGCTACCGACGTTTGGCGTGCACCGGCGGCGAACGTCACCGACTAACCTCGAATTGGACATGCGAATTATCCTAGCCTGATCGTTTTTGGGAATGGGAAATGCCCCTGGTAGACATTGTTCAACGCTGGCAAGAATTCGCGGAAACAATGGGGGGTACCAGGGGCATTGTCGCCAGTTTCTTCAGTTATTGACACCCGCTAAGCGAGATGCCAATTCCTTGAAAACTTTTAGTGGTCCACGGCCGCCTCAACACCGACACCGGTCAGGGAGCGGACTTCCATTTCTGCCTGTAGATCGTCCAAATTGTCCGGCTTGCCGATGAAAGTACCAACGATACCGGCAATGAAGGCGAGCGGGATGGAAACGATACCAGGGCTAGAAAGCGGGAAGAGTGCGAAATCTACGTTTGGCAGCATCGAGGTTGGTGAACCAGAGACTGCCGGGGAGAAGATAATCAGCAGTAGCGCTGCGCCGAGTCCAACGTACATGGAGGCCACTGCACCGGTAGTGTTAAAGCGCTTCCAATACAGCGAGAGCAAAATGGTTGGCAGGTTAGCAGAGGCAGCGATAGCGAACGCCAGCGATACCAGGAAGGCAACGTTCTGGCCCATGGCCAAGATTCCGAGAATGATCGAAAGGACACCGATCACGATAACCGTGATGCGGGAAACACGAACCTGTTCCTCCTCAGTTGCCTGACCATTACGCAACACCGCATTGTAGATATCGTGTGCAACGGAAGCGGAGGCAGTAATCGCGAGTCCAGCTACCACAGCCAACACCGTAGCGAAAGCAACTGCAGAGATCGCAGCCATGAAAATTGGACCAGCCAGAGCAAGAGCCAATAGTGGGGCTGCAGCGTTTGCGCCACCAGGTGCGGCGGTAATGGCGTCTGGGCCAACTAGCGCGGCAGCACCGTAACCAAGAACCAGCGTCATCAGGTAGAACGCGCCGATAAGGATAATTGCCCAGGTGACCGAACGACGAGCTTCGGTAGCGGTCGGTACGGTGTAAAAGCGCATTAACACGTGTGGCAGACCAGCGGTGCCAAGTACCAGCGAAATGCCCAAGGAGACGAAGTCCAACTTAGTCAGTTCATTCTTGCCATACTTAAGGCCTGGCTCCAGGATCTGACTTGCCTCGTAACCTTTTTCTGCAATGTAATCAGAAGCCGCGTGCTTACTTACCGCCAGATCCATAAGCGTTGACATGCCACCCTTGGCTGCGAAGAACACCAGGATAGTCATGATACCGACACCGCCGACCAGCAGCACGGCCTTGATCATCTGAACGTAGGTGGTGCCTTTCATACCACCAATAAGCACATACAGGATCATGATGACACCGACAACTGCAACCACGATGGATTGGGAAGTAGAGTCGTGAAGATCAAGCAATACCGAAACCAGAGAACCCGCACCGGCCATCTGAGCGATCAGGTAGAACAAGGAGACGAACAGCGTGCCAAAAGCGGCGGCCACGCGCACTGGTTTTTGCTTGAGGCGGAAGGAAAGCACATCCGCCATGGTGAAGCGACCAACGTTACGAAGCGGCTCAGCTACCAACAACAGCGCTACCAGCCATGCAACGAAAAAGCCGATCGAATACAGGAATCCATCATAGCCATTCAGTGCAATCGCACCGACGATACCAAGGAAGGACGCAGCGGAGAGGTAGTCACCAGCAATAGCTAAACCATTTTGTTTACCAGAAAATGATGCGCCACCGGTGTAAAAGTCTGAAGCATCTTTGGTAGTTTTACCGGCCCGAAGCACCACCGCCATCGTGGCAACGATAAATACCAGGAATACCGCGATATTAAGAATCGGGTTCCCGGACTGGGTGGTAGCGGAAGCGAAAATTGTTTCAGTCATGAGTATTACCGTTACCCTTCCATTGCCTCACGAATAGCCGCAGCCTGCGGTTCAATGTTCTTATTTGCGTAGCGGATGTAAATCCAGGTGATCAGGAAGGTGGTGGCAAACTGGGCAAATCCAGCGATAACCCCCATGTTGATCGAACCGATTACTGGTTGCGCCATGAATGATGGGAAGTAGATAGCCGAAATTACATAAGCCACATACCATACGAAAAAGGCTACTGACATTGGGAAGGTAAAGGAACGATATGTTCGCTTGAGCTCGACAAACTGCGGGCTCGCTTGCATATCGCGAAATTCTTGTGCAGTGGGCTGACGCCGCTGCGGTGCTTGAGCAGCACTCATAAAAAACTCGCTTTCTCAAAACCGGGGAAAACCCCAAAGAAGTGTGCATTCATCGCTAAGAGGAATGACATGAAGAAACTGGCAACTCAGCGCAACGATTGGTTGAGGCATTGGTGAAAACGCCCCACAGAAAAATCTGTTAGGTTGGCTGCGTCACACAGAAAAAGTTACCTAACTCACTTTGCAATGGAGAACTAAAATAGTGATTTAGGTCATTTACAACCACTAGCTCACCCCCAACAATCGCCATGTACTCGTCTTTTTATCGCCGCTGCTCCACCCCCATCCCCTCCCCACAAAACCCTTTGTTAATTTTGCAAAGGCACCATTCACAATCTAGGTTGCTAATTTTGCAAATTCGCAACCTAGATGTGCGACATCATCGACCACGAAATATGGGTGCCCGTTTCTCACGACGCGCGACCTTAGCTTCTGCCGCGTCCTCACTAGCCCAGCAGGCGTCGTAAAGCTCCTGTTGCTGCGCGTCTAAGTTGTAGCTGCCATCGCGTTCATTGAGCACTCCCTTTAATTGCTTCATAGCTAGCGGTGCCAACGATGCCACCTCCTCAGCAAAACTCAACGCAGTTTGACTGTCACCAATCTTCGTTACAAATCCGACCACAGCCGCTTGATCGGCGGTTACTCGTTGATGTGCGATAAGCATATTGCGAGCAACCGAACCTCCCAACAAGTCCTTCGCACGATTAATCGTCCACGAATCTAACGCGAATCCCAGCGCGGCGGCGGGAACACCAAACCACGCGGATACACCTGCTACCCGAAGATCGCAGGCCAGTGATAATTGCGTACCTGCACCAACAGCCGGACCTTGAATATCAGCGATAACAGGAATTGGCGAATTCACAATAGCGCGCAACATGGTATGCAATGCCTCATGGAAACCGCCACCATAGACACCTCCAGTTGCTTCCGCTTGTGCATCAGTGGGGCCAAGATCAGCACCCGCGCAAAAGGCTTTACCGTTTCCCCGAATTAAGATAGCGCGGGAGGTATCTGACGATCCGTGGGCTGCCTCATGGACAACTACCGCAATTTTGCGACAAATATCCGCATTTAACGCATTTCGTTTTTCCGGCCGGTTAAGAGTGATAACTCGGACCCTCCCCGTTGTTTCTACCAGTAATTCTTCGTTATTTCCCGGTTCCGTCACGATGACACTGCCTTCCATTTTTTCTAATAACTAACGCCCCTGATGGAGAACATTCACTAACCGCAGTCCGCGTTTCGTAACCGCCTGCTGTTACAACCCTGGAATCCGGGCTCAAAGCCGTAGACGGTCACAGGGAATTTCCAGCTTATATACCCGCCCTTAGCCTAGTTCACCTGGGAATTCAGCGGGATCTGCATACATACGACCTGCGATATCACTTTCATCCAACGCCGTTAAAGCTGCAATTTCTTCTTCTCCTAATTCCCAATCGAATAGTGCCAGGTTCTCTGCTTGTCGATCAGGGTTTGCGGACTTCGGAACTGTCGAGACCCCTAACTGATACAGCCACCGTAACACCACTTGACCCGGAGTTTTTCCACGGTGGTGAGCTATCTCCACGATCACCGGATTTTCAAGCACATCACCGCGGGCTAGTGGCGACCACGCTTCGGTGATAATTCCCAACTCTTCATGCGCGGAACGCATCTGTGCTTGGGAAAAACCTGGGTGCAGTTCAATTTGATTAAGCACCGGCACTACCCCCGTTTCCCGGTGAATATCCGACAATTGTTCGGCGTTGAAATTCGCCACCGCCACAGATTGCAATTGCCCCAATCCCTGAATCTTGGCTATGGCAGCGAAACTTTCCACATATTTCCCACCCTGTGGCCATGGCCAATGCACCATATAGCAATCAAGATAATCGAGCCCAAGATCGGCGAGCGACTTTTGAAAAGCGGTTTGTACCAACCCCTCACCATGATGATCGTGCCACAGTTTAGACGTGATGAATAATTCGTCCCGAGTGACATCACCTGCAGCAATGGCATCGTTGATCGCCTTGCCTACCTCCACTTCATTGCCATAAATCGCCGCTGTGTCGATATGACGGTAACCCAATTCAATAGCACTGCGCACAATGCCCACCGCCTCCGGCCCGGTTATTTTCCAGGTGCCGAATCCAATTGCTGGCATCTCGGTGCCGTCGTTAAGCGTAAAACTTGGAATGTTTTTAACTGCCATACCCACGTTTGTACCCCTTTTTAAGTAAGCAGGAGCGCAGTCAAGCCAATTCTTTTCCAAATATTTCCACAATAGGGGGTGCCAAAGGGTTAATCTGTACCCCATGACACGCATTTCCGCCCAACAACTTATTTCCGAAATCCTTGACGCCGATTCTTTTATATCCTGGGATAAACCGCCTCATTACGGAAACATCTCCGAAGATTACCTGGCAGCCTTGGCAAAGGCACGTGAGAAATCCGGCGTTGACGAAGCAGTAGTCACTGGTGAAGGAACCGTCTTTGGCACGCGGGTTGCTTTCGTTCTCAGTGAGTTCGCGTTCTTGGGTGGATCCATTGGAGCAGCAACCGCGCGTCGTATTATCGATGCGATACACCGTGCTACGGAAGAAAAGCTCCCGTTACTTATCTCACCGTCTTCGGGCGGCACCCGCATGCAGGAGGGTACACCGGCGTTTGCGCTTATGGTGTCGATTACCACTGCGGTATATCGACATAAAGATGCTCACTTGCCGTTTTTGGTGTATCTACGTAACCCCACCACTGGCGGAGTCATGGCGTCGTGGGGCTCTGCTGGTCACTTTACCTTCGCCGAACCCAATGCTTTGTTGGGTTTTCTTGGTCCCCGCGTGGTTGAATTAACAACTGGTCGCCCAATTCCAGATGGCGTTCAGACCGGTGAAAATTTGGCCGCCAAGGGTGTCATTGATGGAGTAATATCGCCGCAACAGTTACGAAGCTCAATGCAAAAAATCAACAACGTTTTGTTATCGCCTCCGGCGATTGCGGAGCCCACAGTTCATGTCCCAGTTTCCGCTGCGCTGCCGCTACGCGCTTGGGATGCGATCACTGCTACTCGACGCCACGATCGCCCTGGCTTGCAGCAACTTCTTACCGCATTAGGAGCGGAACAGGTTATCGCGTTATCTGGCACTGGAGATGGGCGTACTTCCCCAACGATAAAGGTGGTTTTAACCCGTATTGGTGGCAGACCAGTTGTCATAATCGGACAAGACCGCCACAATCAGCCACCACTGGCGGAAACGGAAATGGGTCCCGCCGCCTTGAGATTTGCCCGGCGCGGGATAGCGTTGGCCCATCAGCTTCAAATCCCGCTAATTTCGATCATTGATACCACAGGCGCCGAATTATCGCAGGCAGCTGAGGAGGCTGGGATGGCTGGCTCAATTGCCCGCACCCTCGGCGAGCTTGTCGACGTCGATGTGCCCACCGTTTCCGTTATTCTCGGCCAAGGCTGTGGGGGTGGGGCGTTAGCGATGTTGCCTGCCGATAAGGTTTTAGCTGCCGCGAATGGTTGGCTCTCACCGCTGCCACCAGAAGGCGCTTCGGCCATCATTTACCGCGACACCACCCATGCACCACAGATGATGCAGGACCAAGGAGTGTCCGCACAGGCGCTGTTGGAATCGGGAATTATTGACGACATTATTCCCGAAGCCCCGGATGCTGCAGATGAGCCAATGGAATTCATTCAACGGGTAATCGAACACATAACCCACGCGTTGTGGGAATTGGAGAATAATCCCAAGCGGGTAGGTCGGGAACAACGCTTCCGGCATTATGAGCGGCTTGCCGACGCGTTAATAGCCGATTAGGGATTAGGCTAAGAAAAATCCGGTTGGGTACCGAAATTATTTTTGGTACCCAACCGGTAGTGTTGCGCTTTAACCGACGCTGATCAAATCGATAACGAAAACCAAGGTGTGCCCAGCGAGCGGATGGTTTACGCCTTCTGGACCATAGGCTGCCTCTGGTGGGATGATTAACTGACGACGCCCACCCACTTTCATGCCAGGGATGCCTTCTTGCCACCCAGCAATAAGGTTGGCAAGCGGGAATTCAATTGTTTGGCCGCGATCCCAGGAGGAATCGAACTCTTGGCCGGTTTCAAAGTCAACACCTACGTAGTGGACTTCCACCAGGCCATTCGGCATTGCCTCCGGGCCATCGCCTTCAATGAGGTCAGTGATTACTAGATCCTCTGGGGCTGGGCCGGTTGGTTTTTCAATAACTGGCTTCTCCATGGGTGATGAATCTCCTTTGGACTGTGAGAAAGAATAAGGCAACCGACAAGAGCCGGCTACGAAAACTCCCGTCCTATTGTAGTGGGTGTTTGCGTAACCGGCTCCATTTTGCAGCTCAATTATGCTTCCGGATCACAATTGGCCTGCCGTGAGTCGGGTGGTTTTTGACCCTATTATGCCCGCTCGGAACGAGGGGTCACCTTGCGCAGGGTTTCACCGGTGTAGATCTGCCGAGGTCGGTTGATCTTGGTGGTTGTTGCCAGCTGCTCGCGGTACTGTGCGATCCAGCCTGGCAACCGACCGATGGCGAACAGTACGGTAAAGAAGTCGGTTGGGAAGCCCATCGCGCGGTAGATCAATCCAGTGTAGAAGTCCACGTTCGGGTAGAGCTTGCGCTGGATGAAGTAATCGTCGGATAGTGCGATTTCTTCCAACTTCATGGCTAGATCAAGCAGGTGGTCGCCACCGAGATGATCAAGGATTTCATGCGCGGTGTCCTTGACAATCGCGGCGCGGGGATCGTAGTTCTTGTACACACGGTGACCGAAGCCCATGAGGCGGACGCCTTTTTCCTTGTTCTTCACGCGATTCATGAAGTCGGTTGCGTCGCCACCGTTCTTGTCGATCTCTTCCAGCATTTCCAGCACAGCCTGGTTAGCACCACCATGTAGTGGACCGGATAGTGCGTTGATTCCGCCTGCAACCGCAACGAACATATTGGCTTGCGCGGAGCCGATCATACGCACGGTGGAGGTGGAGCAGTTCTGCTCGTGGTCGGCGTGGAGAATAAGAAGCTTGTCCAAAGCCTTGGTCAGAATGGGATCAACCTCATAAGGCTCGGTTGGGTAGCCAAACATCATGCGGAGGAAGTTTTCGCGTGCATTAAGGGAGTTATCCGGATACATGTATGGGGCGCCCTTAGATGCTCGGTATGCATAGGCTGCCAACATTGGAACCTTAGCAAGCAGGCGCACCGTTGCCTTATCCAGTTGTTCTTCATCCAGCGGGTCAAGCTGGTCCTGGTAGTAGGTGGAGAGAATATTGACGGAGGATGCAAGAACGCTCATTGGATGTGCGTTACGCGGGAAGATGGAGAACTGAGCCTTGAAGTCTTCATCCAGTAGGGTGTGATGGCGGATTTCGTCGTTGAATTTTTCCAGTTCTTCCTGGTTTGGAAGCTTACCCTTGATCAAGAGGTAAGACACCTCATTGAAGGTAGCGTTTTCAGCCAGGTCTGCAATGTCATAGCCACGGTGACGCAGGATGCCTTCATCGCCGTCGATGTAGGTGATCTTAGACTCGGTGGAGCCAGTAGAGACATAGCCTGGATCGAAGGTAACCAGACCGGTCTGTGCCAGCATATTGCCCAGAACTACACCATCATTGCCTTCAGTGGCTTTAATGATGTCCATTTCGAACTCGCCACCAGGGTAATGAAGTACAGCCTTTTCGTTTTCAGTAGCCACAGCTTCCCTTTCATTTTTATTGAGAACTCAAAACGCCGAGAATGGTAACAGTCCTCAGCGAAGTTGAAGAAACTATAGTAATGCCACAGCTACATACCTATAAAGATGCAGCTGGTAGCTAAAACGGCCTGACACCTTCACCAATCAAGAGTGAATACTCACACTCCTGATTTAAGTTGTATTGGCTTAGACGACAAAAACGTTTTAAAGAGATTTAATTATATTTCGCAGCGGCTGCCACCATGTGGTGTTGAGGAATGTTGACGAAAACCATAAAGGTTACGTACCTTCCGCAACATAAGTTTTAGGTGGATGAAATCACCAAGGTATTTTGGGGATTATCAATCAGCTTTGCTCCTCGTATGACAGTACATACTTATAGCTGCGCGTGGGGCATTGCACAGTGTACCAAAAGCTGTGATACGCGCGACAGCTAATAAATTCCCTGCATATTTACCCTGTTCAGCCTGGCAGCAATCACCCCCTACCACCCCCTAACCTTAACGGATTGTTAAGGGCATATTCGCAAAATTATCCCCTACGTGTTCAACACAGGGACCACGCTTTAGTTTTTGTGGATACCACTATCCCCGATTCATCTGCCCACAGATGGAGGTAGTTAGGTGGTTTTGCACCGGTTTGCAATGGAAATGTCCTTGACGAAACCGCTAAGCTTTTTAACCACTGCTGTCGGTCTGCGACATTAGGTAGTTTTCCCTTTTTTCGGACAAGAAAGCGTGAACATGAGCGATCAGTTCCCCACCCTGCCAGATAATCTCCTTCCATCAGACGGCCGCTTCGGCTGCGGCCCATCAAAGGTTCGACAGTCACAGCTTGATGCGATCGTTGCTGGCGGCCACGACATTATCGGTACGTCACACCGGCAGGCCGCAGTAAAAAACGTTGTCGGTGACATTCGTGCTGGCTTAGCGGAGTTGTTTAGCCTGCCAGATGGCTACGAGATCATCCTCTCCTTGGGGGGCGCAACTGCGTTTTGGGATGCCGCCACGTTCGGTTTGATCGAAAAGAAGTCTGGCCACCTTTCTTTTGGTGAATTTTCCTCAAAATTCGCCAAAGCATCCGCCAAGGCACCGTGGCTCGATGAACCCTCGGTGGTCACTGCCGAACCAGGCGATGCCCCGGTACCAACGGCGATGGATGGTTGCGATGTCTTAGCTTGGGCACATAATGAAACCTCGACCGGCGCTATGGTGCCTATTATTCGGCCCGCAGGTTCAGAAGGCTCCCTTGTGGTCATCGATGCCACCTCCGGTGCGGGCGGTTTGCCGGTGGATATGGCGGAGGCTGATGTGTATTACTTCTCCCCTCAGAAGTGTTTCGCTTCCGATGGTGGGTTGTGGTTCGCGGCTATGAGCCCCGCTGCCTTGGAACGAATCGCTAAGATTAACGGTTCTGACCGATTCATTCCAGAGTTTTTAAACCTCCAGACTGCGGTTGATAACTCCTTGAAGAATCAAACCTATAACACACCTGCTGTGGGCACTTTGTTAATGCTGGCAGATCAAGTCCAGTGGATGAATAACAACGGTGGTCTGGCAGGGATGGTTGAACGCACCTCCGCAAACGCGGCTGCGTTATATTCTTGGGCGCAGTCGCGCGCCGAAACTACTCCGTTTGTCAGCGATCCGGCGAAACGATCCTTAGTTGTGGGCACAATTGATTTTGATGATTCAGTTGACGCTGCGGTAGTTGCAAAGATTTTGCGCAGCAATGGGATTCTTGATGTTGAGCCGTATCGTAAGCTGGGCCGAAATCAGCTGCGTATCGGCATGTTCCCAGCCATTGACACTGCTGACATTCAGACATTAACTAAGGCTATAGATTTTGTTCTTGAAGGCAGTTTTGCCAATAAATAATGTGAAGCGTCAGTAGTTTTCGCAGGAAAAACGCACGCACACGCGGACTTTCTACCGCAGTTGCGTGCGTTTGTGCGTTAAGGTGGGTACTTAAATCACATGAGCAACACCAATTTTAAGGAGCTGGTGTCTTAATGCAGGAACTCTTCTTGGTACCCGCCGAGTCGACTGCGCGATCATTGGTGCTTCGCACCGAGGACGATCAACAGTTCTTCCTCGTCGTCACCGATGAGCTCCGCTCCGCGCTCGTTGAACAGGAACCAAAACACACTTATTCCCCGGCCCACGCCCGCAGCGATGAAGCAGAATCACCGGGTGATTCCACCATCAGTCATGGGAAGTCATCGACTTCGCCAGAAGAAGGTAGCACCCCTCACGCAACGATTGATTCCATAGCACCGCTGCAACCATTAACCCCCATGTCCGAGATAGGCGATTCCGCTGCAGCACGGGAGGTTGATCCGCGACTTTCGGCACCACTGAAGATGACGCCACGGGAGATCCAAGAGCGCATTCGTGCAGGCGCATCGGTTGCCGATATTGCTGAGCTTAACGACGTCCCCGCGTCGCGAATCGAAAGCTATGCGCATCCGGTGCTGTTGGAACGCGCACGCCTTGCGGATCTAGCCAAACGCGCCCACCCAGTCCGTGATGATGGTCCCGCAAAATTAACCTTGTGGGAAATCCTCGCTACCGCTTTCGCCGCACGTGGTCTCGACCTGACCACTACACAGTGGGATACCTATCGCGACAGCGCTGGCCAATGGGTGGTAACAGTAAGCTGGGCAGTTGGTGTCAGCGAAAACATTGCAGAATGGTCCTATCATCGCCATGGGACTTCCAGTGCGACCGCCGTAGCCCGAAATAGCTTGGCAGCCGATTTAATAGACCCGGATTTCGTCCAACCAGTACGCAGCCTAACGGCGGTGACTTCACCGATCCCCGTGGTGAGGGACGAAGATCTACCGGAGAACTTCCAAGAAGACTCCGAACAGCCAACTACCCCACCGGCACAGGAAGCCAAGGGCGAGGATCTCGTGCAACACCCACCGCCGCAAACGAAACGGCGTCGAAAAGCAGTCACGCCCCATTGGGAGGACGTACTCTTGGGAGTTCGCACCAGCACTAAGCGACCTCGTAAATAAAAACGTTTCATCGAATTGCAGGAGGATAATACGTGGATTCACAGCCACAAGATCTCGTCATTACCTTGTGGTTTGTCACCGCCACCGATCCACAGCGAGTGATTGCCGCGACCCCACGCGCCGACCGCGGCTTCGGCCGGAAGTTATTATCCCAACTCAACCCTCGGTGGTCGGTGACCCCGATCGGTCAATTCTCCTTAAATCGGTCCGCCCAAGTATCGCCCGGTGAATTCTACATCGCAGGCTTTGCGGGTTTGTCGGTAATCCAAACAGTCATCACCGGAACAACCGCACTATCCACGCTCAATACTCGGCTTCGCACCGCGCTCCCAGCATCCGATGTTTATGCTTTTGCCACCAATACCGATACCGGCTTCGGTGGTTTTGCGCATTGGCGCGGCGGCACACTGAAACGCTCTTTCTGTGCCGAACCGCAACGCGTCTACGAGGATATTGGTTTAGTAGAGCCCTTTGAAAACCAATTCTGGGCAGGGACAACCAGCACCAAACATAGCAGTATCGCCCTACCATTTGAACCTGTTGCTCTGGCTGAAGAAGCCCAACGCTACTGGCTAGGATTCGATGTCGCCACCGCGCCGGACATCAATGTAGTTGCCTACGCTATTGACGGGCGGCCCGAACCGAAAATCGCAGAGCCCAAAAAACCCGACATCGGACAGCTTTCCGCCACCGCTTCTGGCCAGTTGGGTTTGGGACGGATCCGACGTGACTACGACGATTACGAAGGAGTTCATGAGTTCGACGAGCTCATCGCCGAGACGGATTTTAGCCAGGAGCTGCAACGCGTGGCACGCACAACCATCTCACAAGCGAAGGCTAAGGCACACAGGGCAGGAAAGAAAGTATCCGCACGCTTGGGACAACTACACGACCGACTACGACACATGGATCAAATTAAGCCACCAAAACGTACCGATAGGTAGTAACCAAATTTACTGCGGGGATTCTAAACCGCGTAACCGCTCATAGAACGCGACGGCGGCAGCTGTCGCTACATTAAGCGAATCGGTACCATAAGACATGGGAATTTTTGCGCGCACATGAGTGGCGCGCATCGCATGTTCAGTAAGTCCCGGCCCCTCCGCCCCCACCAGCAATGCAATCTTCGGATACGCAACGCCAGCATCGTCGTAAAGCGCCTGAGCTAGTGGTACCGCACTCTCGTTGGGGGTAAGCGACACCAAATGGAATCCAGCATCTGACAGTGCACGTAGCCCCCACTGCCAATTGGTGAATTTTCCATCAAAATGGGCGAACGGCGTGCGTAGCACGTGCCCCATCGACACCCGAACAACCCGACGGTACAGTGGGTCGGCGCAACCGTTGCCGAATAAAATCGCATCAACCCCCATCCCCGCAGCGTTACGAAACATAGCTCCGATGTTTTCGTGATCCCCTACTCCTTCCAACACCACAATCGTTGTTGCATTTTTGATAGCCTGATCGATGCTAAGGGCCGCAGCCCGATCCGCTGATGCCAACAACCCACGGTGCATATCGAAACCAGCCGCTTCAGCCAGCACTGGTCGGTCGACACTATAAACAGGAATTTTCTCTGCTGCAATGAGAGCAGCGATCTCCGGTTCTGCTAAAAAGCTATTGAGCTTATGTGGGAATCCCACTATGCAGCGTACTGGGAATCGAGAATCAAGCAGCCTTCCCACCACAAGCGGCCCCTCTGCTATCACGAGCCCCTTACCGCCAGGTAAATCAGGGCGATTATCGGAGTGCTTGAGATCGCGAAAATCAGCAAGTCTTAAATCGGATGCGCTGGAAATATGCGGAAAGACCATAGCCTACTACCTTAAAACAGCCCATCGATAAGCGCACCTTAGATCTCACGCTAGGTGGTATCACCGCACAATTAACCAACGCTTTTACATGCCTTCGTTTCCTAACGTGCGTGACGTTGGTGCAGAAATCGCGGGGCTTAGCCCTGATGATTCTGCAACCAGATGAGTAATTAGCACAGCCTCCAAGAGCGCAACTCGACCTTTATTTGGTGTGACGGTAGGTTTTCTGGTCTAGGAGATAAATAGGTCGAGTTGGGAGTGTGGCACGCTACATCGTCCCAGAATGACGCAAAATTAGTAATTCGCTACTGCCTATTTCTAAGTCTTTGTTTTTCAATGAATTCTGGGTACCTGGCTACTTACCCCCACAGTAGCCAGATACCCAGTTTATGTGTTTATCTGCACGAATCTAGTACTGAATTCGCACTTTTAGCTTGGCTATTAACCAATAGCATTCAAGATTGGATCAACCGCGAAGAATACCAAGAATAATGCGGAGATCAACCACATTATCCAGTGAATTTCCTTCGCCTTCCCAGCGGCCGTAGCCATGAGAACATAAGCGACAAATCCAACGCCAATGCCGTTAACAATCGAGTAGGTAAACGGCATAACCACTATCGTGAGAAACGCCGGGAGAGCGATATAGAATTTACTGAAATCAATATCACGCACCTGCGATATCATCAGCGCACCCACAACCACCAGCACAGGTGCCGCTGCCTCGATAGGGACGATGGAATACAGTGGGGTTAGGAACATCGCCAGAAGGAACAGTACACCCGTGACGACATTGGCCAACCCTGTCCTGGCACCATCAGCGATACCAGCTGCAGAATCGAGATAGACCGTATTAGAAGATGCGGAAGCACCACCACCAACAATTGCACCAGCGCCCTCAACAACTAACGCGGCCTTCATATTTGGTAGGTTCCCCTTCTCATCTACCAAATCAGCCTGTTTACCCAACGCAGTCATCGTGCCCATTGCGTCAAAGAAATTGGCCAGCACCAGCGTGAAAAGCAACATAGTAGCTGCAAGTACACCCACCCGGCTGAAGGCCCCGATGAGTGAGAAGTCTCCGACAAGTGACAGGTCTGGAAGCCCACCAAACGACTCCGGTATTACGGGGACCGCCAGTGACCACCCGGTTGGAACTGGTTCACCATCTACGAACGATGGCCCTGCACCGGTGATCGCTTCAACAACCATCGCGATAATGGTTGTTGCCACAATTCCTATAAACAACCCACCTCGCACATTGCGGACCACCAGGACTCCGCAGATGACCAGACCAATCACGAAGACAACCGTCGGCCAAGATGCGATAGATCCGTTCATTCCCAGCGTGACGGGAACGGTAGTGCCAGCTGCATCTGGAATTCGACGAACGAAACCTGCGTCTACCAGACCGATAAGAGCAATGAACATACCTATGCCGACACCCATTGCCGCTTTAATTGAAGGTGGAATGGCTTGAAACACGGCGGTACGGAAACCAGATACGGCGAGAATGACGATGATGAAACCGTCTAGGACCACAAGCCCCATCGCTTCTTCCCACGACAGGCCTTCCGAACTGACCATGGTCACTGCGACTAGAGTGTTAATGCCCAGACCGGTAGCGATGCCAAATGGGTACCGGGCAATCAGACCAAACGCGATGGTCATGACGCCGGCAGCTAAGGCGGTTGCCGCCGCAACCTGTGGGATTCCCAATACTTTGCCATTGACATCTTCCCCAGTGCCAATGATGAGTGGATTCAAGATGATGATGTAGGCCATCGCAAAAAAGGTCACTACACCAGCCCGAATCTCGGTGCCTAAAGTGGAGCCTCGTTCCGTAATTCGGAAAAAGCGATCGAGCGCGCTTTGTTGCGCATCTGACCCCACGGTGGATTCTGCCATTTCTTCTCCAAGTAAGTGTGAAGTCCTCACCATGGTTGTGAGGACACCTGCGGATGAGCGGAAAACATTCCGCAATCAGAATCCCATTCCAGGTGCAGCAACAACAAACCCAACCACATATAAAGTGTTGTAGTTCACATTAATATGGGGAGCATTTCAGCTCTGATAGTGCTAGAACTCCACCTCGATTGGCTTTTCGTCGTCAAATGCCTCCGACTCCACCACACCTAACGGCTCTGCCGGTGGCGTCAAAGAATGCGCACCGCAACCGTAATCCGAGGCTACCACCGAGCCGTCCGCAGAAAACTCGTTTGCGCATACCCCAACTTCTGTCTTCGCTGGCGCAACTACGGGAAGATAAAAGGCACAGCTGGCACAGGAATATTCCGCGCGCTGAGCAAACGGCGACTGTGGGCCAAACTCTCCGTCCCGCCATCGACCGATGGCTTGCTGCAAGCCCAAGGTCGATAGCCGCCGCACGGTATTTGTTTTCGCAAGCCCTGAATCATCAACAGCAGCTGGTGCTTGTGATCCCACCGATAATGTATCTACAGGTTCCGGCAATGCGAAATCTGCGGGATTATCGGTGAGACGTTCGTCATCTAGCCGGGCAGGCATGTAATCGCCAGGTCCTAAGTCACCAGGCTGTATGCGCTCGTGGTAGGGAACCCAATCGGGTGCTTTCAGTGCCGTCCCGCCTGGAACCAGCGCGATCTCTGAAACTGTAATCCATTGTGACCCTGCTGCACAGGCGATCACAACATTCCATTCCCAGCCGTTATAGCCCGGCACGTTCGCCGCAAACCTGTGGGTGACCACATGGGCGCCGATGTTTGTTACCCCCTTGTGGTCGCCGATGTCACCTTCTCCCAACTCTTCTAACGCTTCTCGCGCAATGCTGATAGCCAGCGGACTTAGGAGCAGTCCGGCATTCTTCCGGTTTCTCGATCGTTTACGTGGCACCAGTCCATTATTTCCCATCTAGGTTTTGAAATGCACAACGGGCATGATAGATACCATGATTCGCCGCAAAATTAGCCTTTGTGTTGCAACCAGCTTCCTCACCGTTGCTGCTGGTTGCGCCGCCCCTACCGAAACCAATGCGCCGTCGCAGGCTTCTGCTTCGCACTCGCTTGTCGACGCCGCCGGAGCCGACGTTGCCAGGTATAACGTGGAAATCGTGGACACCCATCCATTTGACGCCACTTCTTTTACGCAAGGACTGGAAGTCGATGGCGACCGGTTACTGGTAAGCACCGGATGGAATGGGGAAAGCCGGGTCTATCACTCGTCGATAAGCGGCGAGCAGCAACATTCCCAGTCAATTCCCGCCGAACAATTCGGCGAAGGAGTCACCCGAGTGGGCGACACTGTGTGGCAATTAACGTGGAAGGCTGGGGTGGCCTATAAACGGGACGCCGAAACGTTGGAGCAGCAAGCGGAGGTAACCTATCCGGGCGAAGGCTGGGGGTTATGTTCTTTCCCCGATGTCGTTGTTATGTCAGACGGCACCGATGAATTGCGGCTGATTGACCCTGAAACTTTTGCCGAGCGATCGCGCATTCCGGTCACAGTGGGTGGTTCGAAGGCCCAGTCACTCAACGAACTGGACTGCACCACCGACGAATCTGGTAATCGCATCGTCTATTCAAATGTGTTCCTATCCACCGACATCTACCGCATTAGCCTCGATACTGGCGATGTAACCGGGATCATCGATGCATCGACGGTACCTAATCGAGCCGCCGCGGACAGCAATAATGTCCTTAATGGCATTGCTAGCATTCCCGGAACTGACCGGTTGTACCTCACCGGAAAACGGTGGCCGGATTTGTACGAGGTCCAGTTCGTGCCCACACGCTAGGATGAACAACTATGAGCCGTAAGACCAGGCGTCGTAAAAATGCTATTCAGATCGTTTCCCTTATAGCCGCCGTCGTTATCGTCATCGTGTGTTCGGTGCTGTTTCAGAACTGGTGGAATAACCGCCCCGGACCCGATCCGCGCGAGGTGACAATCACAGTCACAGCAGGCGAGCACACGCAAGAGTTTAAGCCCTATAGTTTGTGCGAACCCGGCGTGCCGTGTGAAGAATCAACCGTAACGACGCTTGATCCCGCAATTGTGGAGTCGGCCGAGCAATTAGAAATCTCGGTTCCAAAGGAAATCTACGACCACGATTGGTCGCTATTGGCCATCTACGATAATCCGGCCGCAAACGACGAATTCTATTACGGGCCCTACGAAAAACAGACCGCTTCGGTGCCGCTTTCCGTCGACCCGGTTTCGAAAGAATCCGCAGATCGACCGAAGCTGATTGTCGCCGAGATCAAATCAGTCATGATCGGGCCGGATAAGGCAGGCAACGAAACCCCTTACACGGTTACCTGGTCGATCGCCGCTGAAAAGCCTAGAAACTAAAAACGAATAAACGCCCTTAAAGTCTTCTGCAAGCTTTAAGGGCGTTTTGTGTTACGGGTACTAGGAGTCCAATTCCTTAGCAACCACCCGAAGTATTTCGGCTATTTGTTTTCCTTCTTTACGGTCCGGGTAATGGCCAGCAGTAAGCTTTGGTTGCACCTTAGCTTCGAGCATCGTGACCATATCGGCAATCATCGAACCAAGCTGTTCCGGCGAAAACTTGTGTTCCGCCCGCCGCGGCCGGGGTTCGTCGACAAGCTGAACCCGTAGCGCCTGCGGCCCTTTCGAGCCCGCGGCGAAGTCGAATTCAATACGCTGCCCCCGGTGCAATTCCGTTACCCCTTTGGGCAGCACAGATTTGCCAACGAAACAATCCTCAGCACCCGGATTGGAGACGAAACCGAAGCCGCGCTCCGCGTCATACCACTTCACTTTGCCGATGGGCATAATCCGTCAACCTTCCTTTCACTTTTAGCGAGGTCCCCGATTCTCACAAGCTACAAGCCACAACATCCCAACAAATCTGCGTGTTTTAATATGCTTTCATTATCCCCCGATCCGCAGATTCAAACCGGCATCGTCACCTAAGACGATGCCCACATTGTGTGGGTCCGGGGAAAGCTGGATCGAGAGAATGTAAAAAACACACCAACACAAACACCATGTAGTGTTAGTTTGATGCGCAGTTGCGCGCTGCCCCGGCTGGTTTTATGAAAATCGCGGAGTAGAGACTCAATTATAGCGAAACGAAAGCCTGGTTCAACTAACACCAACCCAAAGTGGTATAACGACTGACGCG
This sequence comes from Corynebacterium mustelae, assembly GCF_001020985.1. Lineage (NCBI taxonomy): Bacteria > Bacillati > Actinomycetota > Actinomycetes > Mycobacteriales > Corynebacteriaceae > Corynebacterium > Corynebacterium mustelae. The sequence continues at coordinate 968,409 of NZ_CP011542.1, read as the reverse complement.
CAGATCACATTTTTCAAATCTGTATAGGTTTACCAGCAGAAAAACACCCCATAAACCTTAAAATTTAGCCGCAAATATCTAAAAAACGTGACAGAAACGTTATAAAGCGTTAGTGTTATTCATCGAGCACCGCTTCAGGCACCCTTGGTTTGTCTCCGCAGCCCCTTGCTTTGGACACCAAGACTGAAGCATACGGTGCACTTGTGTACTTGGACCATTTCGAGGTGTACCACGAAGGACGCCCACCTACCGAAACTACACAGCAAAGCAAGGGCAAGAACATCACATGATGATCTTGAGGGAATCAAATGTTCCCTAGCGGCCCACGAGAGGATATTCACATGGCACGACACGCACGTAAGACTGTATCGCCATTGGCAAAGTTTGCAGCTTCCACCGTTGCAGTCGGTACCGCCACCGCCATTTTCTCCCCAACCGCTTCCGCAGCCCCAGACTCCGACTGGGATCGTCTCGCACAATGCGAATCCGGCGGCAACTGGGCTATCAACACCGGAAATGGCTACCACGGCGGCCTCCAGTTCTCCCCTTCCACCTGGCGCGGTTACGGCGGACAGGAGTTCGCTCCATACGCATACCAGGCAACCCGCGAGCAGCAAATCGCTGTAGCAGAGCGCGTTCTCGCTGGACAGGGCTGGGGCGCTTGGCCAGCATGTTCCCGCAAGCTGGGCCTAAATTCCGCACCAACCCCACGCAACGTTGTTAACGGTGCCCCACAGGCTGTTGTTCAGGCAGTGGAGAACGCTGTTGCAGCTTCCTCCGAGTCCGAGGCTTCCCAGCGCGCATCTGATGCCGTGTACAAGCTGCTCGAAGCACGCTTGGCTTCCTACGGCGTAGCAGTCCCTGCAGAGGTGCAAGCCTTCTACACCGCACACGGCGATGACTTCAATGCGTTCTACACCGCCAACCGTGAAGTAATCGACACCGCTCTTCAGACTCAGTAAAAAACGGGGGTAGTCTTCTCCCCCGTCTCTGACGTAGCTTTTGCCGCTTTTCCCACAAGGGAAAAGCGGCTTTTTTGTGCCACCTACCCCCGTTCGCATCGCCACTACCACCTGATTTATCGGCACTACCACCTGATTTATCGGCACTTTGATAAATATTGAATACAAAAACCAATTAGCAGATTTGCAATCTTCGCAACTTTGCGAAGTTTTATGTGTGAATAATTTCCCCCCGTTTATCAGCATAACTAAGACAAGAACGTGAAATTAGTGTGTAATAAGCCACATCGCTAAAAATTCGTGAGGTGCCTCCCACCACCCATCGTTACCGATGGATTCAAGAGGTGTGAATTGCATATTTACGAAGTTTTAGATTGATCTTCCAGATAGAAAGTGAAAGGTCTGTCGTTTAAAATGTCTTCACCTGATCGCGTTAAGCATGTTCCAACGCCTGACGAGTTCATTGCGATGAGCGAATCCCAGGAATTCGCTGCTCTGCGTAAAACGTTTCGCAGCTTCGCTTTCCCCGTCACCATAGCTTTCCTGGCTTGGTACATCTTCTATATCGTCACGGCCACCTTCGCGGTTGATTTCGTTAAAACACCGGTCTACGGAGCAATCAACATCGGAATGGTCTTAGGCTTGGCACAGTTCGCAACTGCTGGCTTAATCACGTGGCTCTACGTCCGCTTTGCCGACAATAAGATCGACCCAGCCACCGAGGCCATCCGTTCGCACATGGAATCCCCAGCCGGAAAATAGGGAGGGAATCAACTCATGACACACATTTACGCCCAAGAGGCGATTGAGACCGGAAACCCGATTCTCAATATCGCTATCTTCGTCATCTTCATCGTTGCAACCTTAACCTTCGTTATTCGTGCAACTCGTAAAACCTCCCAAAAGGGTTCCGACTTCTACACTGGCGGCGCTTCCTTCTCCGGTTGGCAAAACGGTTTAGCCATCGCTGGTGACTACCTGTCTGCTGCAGCATTCCTCGGTGTAACCGGTGCCATCGCACTCTACGGCTACGATGGCTTCCTTTATTCGGTCGGCTTCCTCATCGCGTTGCTGGTCGCACTGGTATTGGTTGCCGAGCCGCTTCGAAATACCGGTCGCTTCACCATGGCCGACGTGTTATCGTTCCGGCTCCAGCAAAAGCCTGTACGCACTGCGGCTGCGATCTCAACATTGTGCATCTCCTTGTTCTACCTCATCGCCCAAATGGCTGGTGCTGGTGGTTTGGTGGCGCTGCTGCTGGGAATTTCCGGCGGCGCAGCTCAAGCCGCGGTAGTCGCTGTGGTTGGCGTCTTGATGATCGTCTACGTTCTGTTAGGCGGAATGAAAGGAACCACCTATGTCCAGATGATCAAGGCGGTGCTCTTGGTGGGCGGTTCGCTTGTTATCGCTCTTTTGACGTTCTTCTATATCAAGGGTGGTTTCAACGCCACACTGGAGGCTGCTGTTGCCAACCACCCTCAAGGTGAAGCTGTGCTCGGCCCTGGCTTGAAGTACGGCAAGTCCTTCCTCACCCAGCTCGACTTCGTTTCCCTAGGTTTGGCGTTGGTGTTCGGCACCTCGGGTCTGCCACACGTTTTGATGCGTTTCTACACAGTTCCTACCGCTCGTGAAGCTCGTCGTTCGGTGACATGGACTATCGGTATCGTCGCATTATTCTTCTTGCTCACCGTCGTCATGGGTTACGGCGCAGCCGCACTGGTTGGCCCAGAGACTATCCAGGCTGCACCTGGTGGCGTAAACTCCGCGGTGCTGCTGCTGTCTGCCAAGGTGGGCGGCACGGTCTTCATGGCTATCATTTCGGCTATCGCCTTTGCGACGATTCTCGCCGTGGTGGCCGGTCTTGCGATTACCGCATCTGCCTCGGTGGCGCACGACATCTACAACTCCGTCCTGCGTAACGGCCAAGCTACCGAAGAGGAGCAGGTTCGGGTTTCTCGTATCACCGTTGTGGTTATCGGCGTCCTCGCCATCGTCTTGGGTATCGGTGCGATGGGCCAAAATATCGCATTCTTGGTGGCGCTTGCCTTCGGTATCGCTGCCGCCGCGAACCTGCCTACCATCATCTACTCACTGTATTGGCGCAAATTCAACACCACCGGTGCACTGTTCTCGATCTACGGCGGGTTGTTGACTTCTATCATCCTTATTGCGTTCTCACCTGCCGTATCTGGCGCTGAGACTTCCATGTTGGGTGCAGACGTCGACTTCGCATGGTTCCCGCTCACGAATCCATCAATCATCGCTATCCCTGCGGGCTTCTTGCTGGGTATCATCGGCACCTTCATTGGTAAGCCTGATAACTTCCCAGAAAAGGCAGCCGAGATGGAAGTTCGGTCGCTCACCGGCGTTGGCGTGGAGAAGGCTGTCGAGCACTAATCTCCGCGTAACGTGTGTTCCCCCAAAGACTGATTCTTTGGGGGACCATTTTATGCGGGTAGGCGGGGTGGATTCTAGGGGTCGTGGAAACACCTGATGTGTGTTAGGTGGTAGTTTTTAAGGTTTAAGTTTGGTCACCATGGATTTCCACACACGTGTGAACATAATCGACAAACTCGGCGAAGCCTGCTGCGAGCGTCGAACGCAATTCGGCGGCCGAGGTGACGAACACCGATTCTTCTTCCATGGCCGCCTCGACCTCAGCAAGTTTGGCACGGTCATAGGCTACATTCGGAACAATAATGGGCGGGTTTTGTTGGAGGTTAATAATCACCCACTGCCCGGCCACACATAAGTCGTAGATGAAGTCGCATTCGCTGTGGCTTAGCGTGGCGTGATCGATTCCGCCAGACGGAGGTTCATCCCCAATTAGACCGGTGATGTATAGATCAGTAGGTTCGCCGTCAAAGGTCAGCGAGGTACCGCCACGGTGTAGTTCGCCGCTGTCTGGATCAATAGCTAGACCCCGATCGCTTAGAAATGTCGTTATTACGTGACGAAGCGTATCCGGTGTCACGTCCTCGCGGAAAGACTGGAACCGCAAACTGAAACCCATTTTTCTTCCTTTCACAGGGCGAACAAACACGTGGCCGCCCTAAAACTACCTATGACGGAGTTTAGGGCGGCCATGTACGAAATAACTAGTAAATAGTTACTTGTTCACGCGGGTATAGGGGTGAACATAGCCGAGTTCTTCAGCAGGGACTGGAAATTGGACATCGCCGTATGGGCTATTAGCACCCACGAACTTCGCGACAATTTCCGTAACATAATGCCCGCCACCTGGAACCTCGGTTGGCCAGCCCGGATCGACGTAACCTTTTTTCTCCATGTTTGCCATGTGTCCTATTGTTCCAAACCTTGGGGCTAAAGTCACTTGAACAGGGGCTAAAATTAAATCCCATCATGACAAAACAACAACTGGCCGATACTCCACTACATACCTTTCGCAGTTGGTTGGGCGCATTACCCGACGATAAGCTGGCAACGGTCTTAGAAAACCGACCCGATGCAACCCACCCACTACCACCTGGAATACCGTCTTTAGCTGCGCGGTTATTGCTTCGCCCTTCGATCATGCGGTGCCTGGTTAAGCGCAATGTGCAAGCACTGGCGGTTTTGGAGGCATCTGCCCAGCTCGGGGGTGAGATCGAACCTGTGATTGCCCCCGACGTTATGGCTGTGCTGGCTAATCACATTCCTGCACACGACGTAACAGCTGCAATCGCAGACCTGTTTTCTTGCGCCCTGGTTTTTGGCAATGAGCATTCATTCCAAATAGCACCCGAGGTAATGAACGCCCTCCCGGCGGGGTTCAGATTGATACCCGAAAATAAGTTGACGCACGACGACATTGTTGCGGCAATCGCCACGTTAACTTCTGGGCAGCGCAAAATCTTGGAAACATTATTGGATTCCGGCGGGGTTGGGGTCAGTAAGGATGCTGCTACAGATGCCGATCCTACGCGCCCGATCCCGATGATGATCGCAATGGGATTATTACACCGGGTGGATTCACGTACAGTTCGATTGCCACAGGAAGTTCGGTACGCACTGACCGACACTACCCCACCCCTGCTGCCGCTTAGGCTACCGGAAGGCGTCGAAAAGCAAGAGCAAACCACATCACGGATCGATAATTCAAGTGCAGCAACTGGCCTGGAAATAGTGCGCCTAGTGCGTAGTTTGTGCGAATACTTGTGGCGCTCCCCCGTTCCTCTATTAAAGGATGGAGCACTTGGGGTGCGTGCGCTGCAGACTCTCACCCACCAGGTCGGCTGCGACGAAACCACAATGTTGCGGCTGATCGCGGTGGCTGGCGCTGCGGGGTTAATCGATCGTGGTCTTCCTGCATCGCTTGACGACGACCATCTCGCCGCGACCGCCAAGGTGTCCGAATTTTTAGCCGCCGACCTTGCCACCCAATGGGCATATCTTGCCAGCGCGTGGTGGGATCATGCGAATTTCGCCACCTGGCTAGTGGTCAAACCGGTTCGGGCTTTGTCTCCTGAAACGCTTATTGAGCAGTTGCCCAAGACTCGGCAATTGCTTCTACGACAGTGCACTTCACCTGGGACTTTCGACGATATTCGGGCCCGAACTGGTTTCTATTTTCCGCTTCGGGCTGCGCGCATCTCTGAAACACTATGTCGGAACATTGTGGAGGAGGCGGTATGGTTGGGCATGCTCGTCCTTGATGGTGATTGTTATTTCCCTAGCTCGGTCCTTGGTGCTCTCATCACCGATAGCGATCCGGCAGCTGTCACCACTCGGCTAACACCCGCCCCAGTAACAACGTTGATTCCACAAGGTGACATGACCGTTCTTGCCCCCGGGCCGTTGGAACCAGACGTCCACCGGGAAATCAGTTTATTGGCTGATCTGGAGTCTCCAGGGCTTGCCAGCGTCTACCGATTAAGTGAAAACAGCATTCGACGTGGATTCGATGCTGGGCGAACCGCAGACGACATCAAGGAATTCTTGCGGAATCACGTCATCGGCGAATTGCCCCAAACCATTGGTTTTCTCATCGACGACATTGCCCGACGCCACGGACAATTACGCGGCGGGGTGGCTCTATGTTATCTGCGATGTGCAGATGAAGCACTGATGCTTGAAATTAGTCGTACTAACGCCGCCACCGAAGCGGCGTTACAGATGATCGCGCCTACAGCGGCGGTCGCACAGGCACCGCTAGCACAGGTAATGGCGGCGCTTCGCGAAGAGGGATTTCATCCCGTTGCGGAAGATGCCGCGGGAATGCGCATAGACATGCGAACACCAACAATTGAACTCCCGGTGCAGGAGCAAAAACCCGAACAGCGTGATGAGGTTTCTTCTACCCACATCGCAGATGCACTATCAACGATCCGCCGAGGCGATGCAGCAGCCACAGCCGCCGAGCGAGGCACGAAAACCGGAAGCCAAGGTAGCGGGGCACTTGGGGTGTTGCAGGCTGCCATTCGAGCAAACCGACCAGTCACAGTTGGATTCGTCGATAAGCACGGCTCGGCTAGTCATTTGTATGTCACTCCCATTACTATTACCGGCGGCCAGGTATCAGCTATAGACGAAACCACCGGCCAGTTGCACAACTTCAGCCTGCATCGGATCACTGAAGTGAGGTTAGCTGAGTCCGGGGTAGAATAAGACGTCCTGCTACTACCTGAGGAGAATTGTTTGTGGGTCCTCTCATCGTCCAGTCAGACAAAACTATTCTGCTGGAAATCGACCACCCTGATGCTAGTGCTGCGCGCGCTCGTCTAGCTCCCTTTGCTGAGTTAGAACGAGCGCCAGAACACGTCCACACGTACCGCATCACACCACTTGCACTATGGAACGCACGCGCCGCTGGACACGACGCCGAACAACTAGTAGACGTCTTAGAGACATTTTCTCGGTTTCCAGTTCCGCAATCGCTTCTTATCGACGTCGCAGAAACCATGTCCAGATACGGTCGGGTGCGGCTGATCAAGCACCCCGCCCATGGGCTGGTTCTGGAATCCTCTGAGCCTGCTATATTGGCGGAGATTACCCGACACAAGAAAATCGCACCCATGCTCGGTGCCGCAATCGATGCCGAATCCATCGCAGTGCATCCTTCCGAACGCGGTCGGTTAAAACAAGAATTACTGAAAATCGGGTGGCCTGCCGAAGATTTGGCTGGTTATGTCGACGGCGAGGCGCACGAAATTTCATTGTCCACCGCGATCGAACAGTGGCAATTACGCGACTACCAGGAACAAGCAGCGGAATCATTCTGGGAGGGTGGCTCCGGGGTAGTCGTGCTTCCCTGCGGGGCTGGAAAAACAATGGTCGGCGCGGCCGCAATGGCCAAGGCCAAAACGACCACCCTCATACTGGTCACCAATACCGTCGCTGGGCGGCAATGGCGCGACGAACTACTACGCCGTACCTCCCTTACTGAAACAGAGATTGGCGAATACTCCGGTGAGAAAAAGGAAATCCGACCGATCACCATCGCAACCTACCAAGTAGTCACCCGAAAAACTAACGGAGAATACCGGGCACTGGAACTTTTCGATTCCCGAGACTGGGGACTTATCATTTACGACGAAGTTCACCTCCTACCTGCCCCGGTGTTTCGAATGACTTCAGATTTACAATCCCGTCGTAGACTCGGACTAACTGCAACGCTGGTTCGAGAAGATGGCCAAGAAGGCGACGTCTTTTCCCTTATCGGCCCCAAACGTTACGACGCACCGTGGAAAGACCTTGAGCAACAGGGATTCATTGCCACTGCGGAGTGCATCGAGGTTCGCACCACGCTGACCGAAACTGAGCGCATGCTGTATGCTACCGCCGACTCTAAAGATCGGTACCGGTTGGCAGCCTGCGCCGATTCAAAAATCGCTACCATCGATAGCATCATGAAATACCATACCGGTGCCCCGACGTTGATTATCGGCGCTTATGTCGAGCAATTGGCAGAGATCGGCTCCCACCTGGATGTTCCCGTGATCGACGGTAAGACGTCGACAAGCAAACGAGAAAAACTCTTCCAGCAATTCCGCGACAACGAAATAACAACCCTCGTGGTAAGCAAAGTTGCCAATTTCTCCATCGACTTACCAGAAGCCGCCGTGGCTATCCAGGTGTCCGGAACCTTCGGTTCCCGGCAAGAGGAAGCACAGCGCTTAGGCCGATTACTGCGACCGAAATCAGACGGTGCCGAGGTGTACTTCTATTCCATTGTTAGCCGCGATACCATCGATGCGGATTACGCCGCCCACCGGCAACGTTTTCTCGCGGAACAAGGGTACGCGTACCGCATCATTGACTCCGAAGATCTTAAAAGCGGAAAGTTCACACCATGAATTCTTTTAGTTTCGATGTCGATAACGACTACGCCAAGAAACACAACGAGCTACTCAAAGACACCAAACGGCTCCAAATATCGGCAATCATCTTTGCCCTCATTCTCCTAGCAATTGGCTACGGATTACGACTGTATTTCGGTGGCACCATGGGCAATCTCATTATCGGCTGTTTCGCCGTTATGGCTCTGATTAGCTTCGGCCTGGTTTTTATCATCCCCCGACAAGTAGGCGACGCCTCTCAGTTATATAGCCAATACGAACTATGTCCAGCAATCATCGCGCAGGTTAACAGTCGTGACCTCACATTGCTTGCGCTAGTTAATATCAATAGCGACCCGACTGCGCCACCCCGCTGGGGGTTAGCAACGCGTACCGTCACCCGGATTGAGGGGCACGAGCGCCGCAAAGGTGAGCGGGTACCCGCAGTCGCAGTCACAGGCCGCCGATCCGCCCATACCCAAGATAAGTGGGACGAGATATCCCCAATGCCGATCGCTTGGGGCACTAAAGACCCCGTCGTTGTCAAAGCTGCACAGAAAGCGATTCCGCATGACCAGTGGCACAAACTAGAAAAGAACGCCGCCAAGCTTAACGACGTCCTTGCAACCCGTTTCAACCTCTTAGAGCTGTAACAAATATCGGCACAAAGAAAAGGCCGGTTTCCCGCACTATACGATGGAAACCGGCCTTTTTTAATTTTTAAATCCTCTGTAATGGAGCTCTGCTTAGAATACAGGCAGACCTGGGATTACACGACCCTGGATGTGTCCGTGGTTAACGAGGAAGTTATAAACGGTGCCCCAGAAGCCCAGGAAGATTGCGAGGCTTAGAACAGAGCCGATAATCGACAGGATGATGCTGAGGGTGCCAGTCACCAACTGAGCGTTAGCGGCAGGGGCGAGGTAAGGGGCAGCAGCGAAAGCGAGAGCCATGACTGCGCTGCCTGCGATGAGAGAACGAGTAACCTTCATAACGAATTCCTCTTTCTTGAGTAGAACAAAACCACCAACGAATCGCGGTGGCGACATTCAAGAACGTTACAGCACTTCTAACCAGCTACAACACAAATGATGTAATTTACCCCAGATAGCACCCCCTTTTTCAGAAAAAGATGAATAGATCACCATTTAAGCAACAATTTAATTATTTTTGCATAAAGTTTGCTAGGTTTTGATTTAAGTTTCAATGATTTTATAAGTATAAAATTTTAATCTTGCAAGGGCTCCACGCAACAGGAAATTCGGGTTCGGCACACAACTGCGCAGGTACTTTCCCCTATAAAACTATAATAGATGTGTAATAAATGTTTTAACCCCCACCTGTGTTGGGTGGGGGTTTGTTTGTTGAGTTTTTGTGGTCGGCGGTGTCTTACTCTCCCACAAACTTCCGTTTGCAGTACCATCAGCGCTGTCGGGCTTAGCTTCCGGGTTCGGGATGGGTCCGGGCGTGTCCCCGACGCTATTGCCACCGACACGATCATTATTATTATTGTTGTTTTTGTTTTGTGGTGGTGTTGTGTCAGATACTGTGTAGTGGACGCGGTTTTTTGTGTTTGTTTTGTTTGGGTTGTTTTGGGTGGTGTTTGTGGGTGTATTAGTACCAGTCACCTGAGCATATTACTATGCGTGCAGTTCTGGCCTATCGACCCGGTAGTCTTCCGGGCACCTCATTAGTGAAACCTCATCTTAGAACAGGCTTCCCGCTTAGATGCTTTCAGCGGTTATCCTTTCCGTACGTAGCTAACCAGCTGTGCCACTGGCGTGACAACTGGCACACTAGAGGTACGTCCGTCCCGGTCCTCTCGTACTAGGGACAGCTTTCTTCAAGTTTCTACGCGCGCGGCGGATAGAGACCGAACTGTCTCACGACGTTCTAAACCCAGCTCGCGTGCCGCTTTAATGGGCGAACAGCCCAACCCTTGGGACCTACTCCAGCCCCAGGATGCGACGAGCCGACATCGAGGTGCCAAACCATCCCGTCGATATGGACTCTTGGGGAAGATCAGCCTGTTATCCCCGGGGTACCTTTTATCCGTTGAGCGACACCACTTCCACATGTAGGTGCCGGATCACTAGTCCCTACTTTCGTACCTGCTTGAGTTGTCACTCTCACAGTCAAGCTCCCTTGTGCACTTACACTCTCACACCTGATTGCCAACCAGGCTGAGGGAACCTTTGGGCGCCTCCGTTACGTTTTAGGAGGCAACCGCCCCAGTTAAACTACCCACCAGGCACTGTCCCCAACCCAGATCATGGGCCAAGGTTAAGGTGCTCAATCCGATCAGAGTGGTATTTCACTTGATGACTCCACCGGCACTGGCGTGCCGGGTTCGTAGTCTCCCACCTATGCTACACAAACCGAACCAAACACCAATACCAAGCTATAGTGAAGGTCCCGGGGTCTTTTCGTCCTGCCGCGCGTAACGAGCATCTTTACTCGTAGTGCAATTTCACCGGGCCTGTGGTTGAGACAGCAGGGAAGTCGTTACGCCATTCGTGCAGGTCGGAACTTACCCGACAAGGAATTTCGCTACCTTAGGATGGTTATAGTTACCACCGCCGTTTACTGGGGCTTAAATTCTCCGCTTCGCAACACAAAGTGTTACTAACAGGTCCTCTTAACCTTCCAGCACCGGGCAGGCGTCAGTCCGTATACATCAACTTCCACGTTTTCGCACGGACCTGTGTTTTTAATAAACAGTCGCTTCCCTCTCTTCTCTGCGACCACCACCAGCTCACATCAGTCTGTCACCAGCAGTGGTCCCCCTTCTCCCGAAGTTACGGGGGCATTTTGCCGAGTTCCTTAACCACAGTTCACCCGAACGCCTTAGTATTCTCTACCTGACCACCTGTGTCGGTTATGGGTACGGGCCATATACACACTCACTAGAGGCTTTTCTCGGCAGCATAGGATCACCAACATCCCCACACATACGTGGGTACGCATCACGCCTCACCCAACATGTAGAACGGATTTACCTATCCTACGGGCCACACGCTTACACCACAATCCAATAAGTGGCTCGGCTACCTTCCTGCGTCACCCCATCGTTTAACTACTACCCACGAAGGTCCCACGCACCATGAAACAACACCATGAAAAACACAGTCTCATCCCACAAATGGGTGGTTAGTACCATGGATTCATTAGGGGCGCATGTATACGGGTACCAGAATATCAACTGGTTATCCATCGACTACGCCTGTCGGCCTCGCCTTAGGTCCCGACTCACCCTGGGAAGATTAGCTTGACCCAGGAACCCTTAGTCATCCGGCGGATATGTTTCTCACATATCATTCGTTACTCATGCCTGCATTCTCACTCGCACACACTCCACACCACGGTCACCCAGATGCTTCACAGCTGTGCACGACGCTCCCCTACCCAACCACCACACACAAAAAACATATGATGGTTGCCGCGGCTTCGGCGGTGTACTTGAGCCCCGCTACATTGTCGGCGCAGAACCACTCGACCAGTGAGCTATTACGCACTCTTTCAAGGATGGCTGCTTCTAAGCCAACCTCCTGGCTGTCTTCGCGATCCCACATCCTTTCCCACTTAGTACACTCTTAGGGGCCTTAACCGGCGATCTGGGCTGTTTCCCTCTCGACCAACGGAGCTTATCCCCCGCAGTCTCACTGCCATGCTTACACTTCACCGGCATTCGGAGTTTGGCTGACATTGCTAAGATTGTAGTCCCGCTCAACCAACCAGTAGCTCTACCTCCAGGAAGAAACACACAACGCTGCACCTAAATGCATTTCGGGGAGAACCAGCTATCACGGAGTTTGATTGGCCTTTCACCCCTACCCACAGCTCATCCCCTCAGTTTTCAACCTAAGTGGGTTCGCGCCTCCACAGCATCTTACTGCTGCTTCACACTGGCCATGGGTAGATCACCCCGCTTCGGGTCCAAGACATGCCACTCAACACACCCTCATTAGGATTCGCTTTCGCTACGACTACCCCACACACGGGTTAACCTCGCGACATGCCGTTGACTCGCAGGCTCATTCTTCAAAAGGCACGCCATCACCCCACACAAAAAAGAGAGGGCTCTGACGGATTGTAGGCACACGGTTTCAGGTACTCTTTCACTCCCCTCCCGGGGTACTTTTCACCATTCCCTCACGGTACTTAATCCGCTATCGGTCACACTAAGTATTTAGGCTTACCGGGTGGTCCCGGCAGATTCACAGCAGATTCCACGAGCCCGCTGCTACTCGGGCACCCAACCAACCACACGCACACATGCATTCACGTACAGGACTCTCACCCTCTCCGGTAGGCGATTCCACACCACTTCCGCTTACACACACACGCACAGCAAAACGTCAACAGCCGTCTTATAAGTCAGGCCCCACAACCCCGCACACACAACCCCTGTCAAGTATCACATGCATACGGTTTAGCCTCCTCCACGTTCGCTCGCCACTACTAGCAGAATCACATATTGTTTTCTCCTCCTACGGGTACTGAGATGTTTCACTTCCCCGCGTCAACCCCCACACCAGCTATACATTCACTGATGGGTGACCACACATAACCATGGCCAGGTTTCCCCATTCGGACACCCTCGGATCAACGCTCGATTGGCAACTCCCCGAGGCATATCGCAGCCTTCCACGTCCTTCATCGGCTTAGCATGCCAAGGCATCCACCGTGCGCCCTTACACAACAACACACAAATGAACCAAACAAAAAACACTAAAACACAAAAAAGAAAAAACACACCACACCCACACACAAACATGCATGGGCACAATGCTCGCGTCCACTATACAGTTCTCACACAACACAACCTGCAACCTGCCACCACCCACACAGGCAGCACCAGACCACAGGCACCACACGGAACAACACACGTCATCCCAGACACCCAACAGCACACCAACACACAAAAGTTTCTCTACACAGTCATCTTCTATACCGCTGCTTCTCATCATGACAACCCCCACCCAGCACACACACAACGCATGCACCACACAACAGGGGCGGTTATGCTCCACCTGGATTAAACAAAAATACTCACAAAACGAGCACCACAACCACAACACGTGGCCAAAAAAACATGCTCCTTAGAAAGGAGGTGATCCAGCCGCACCTTCCGGTACGGCTACCTTGTTACGACTTCGTCCCAATCGCCAATCCCACCTTCGACCACTCCCTCCCCAAAAAGGGGTTAGGCCATGGGCTTCGGGTGTTACCAACTTTCATGACGTGACGGGCGGTGTGTACAAGGCCCGGGAACGTATTCACCGCAGCGTTGCTGATCTGCGATTACTAGCGACTCCGACTTCATGGGGTCGAGTTGCAGACCCCAATCCGAACTGAGGCCGACTTTCAGCGATTCGCTCACCCTCACAGGCTCGCAACGCGTTGTACCGACCATTGTAGCATGTGTGAAGCCCTGGACGTAAGGGGCATGATGATTTGACGTCATCCCCACCTTCCTCCGAGTTAACCCCGGCAGTCTCTCATGAGTCCCCACCACCACGTGCTGGCAACATAAGACAAGGGTTGCGCTCGTTGCGGGACTTAACCCAACATCTCACGACACGAGCTGACGACAACCATGCACCACCTGTACACCAACCACAAAAGGGAAAACGTATCTCTACGCCGATCTGGTGTATGTCAAGCCCAGGTAAGGTTCTTCGCGTTGCATCGAATTAATCCACATGCTCCGCCGCTTGTGCGGGCCCCCGTCAATTCCTTTGAGTTTTAGCCTTGCGGCCGTACTCCCCAGGCGGGGCGCTTAATGCGTTAGCTACGGCACAGAAATCGTGGAAGACCCCTACACCTAGCGCCCACCGTTTACAGCATGGACTACCAGGGTATCTAATCCTGTTCGCTCCCCATGCTTTCGCTCCTCAGCGTCAGTTACTGCCCAGAGACCTGCCTTCGCCATCGGTGTTCCTCCTGATATCTGCGCATTCCACCGCTACACCAGGAATTCCAGTCTCCCCTACAGCACTCCAGTTATGCCCGTATCGCCTGCAACCCCGAAGTTAAGCCCCGGTATTTCACAGACGACGCAACAAACCACCTACGAGCTCTTTACGCCCAGTAATTCCGGACAACGCTCGCACCCTACGTATTACCGCGGCTGCTGGCACGTAGTTAGCCGGTGCTTCTTCTACAGGTACCGTCACCTTAAAAAGGCTTCGTCCCTACCGAAAGAGGTTTACAACCCGAAGGCCGTCATCCCCCACGCGGCGTCGCTGCATCAGGCTTGCGCCCATTGTGCAATATTCCCCACTGCTGCCTCCCGTAGGAGTCTGGGCCGTATCTCAGTCCCAATGTGGCCGTCCACCCTCTCAGGCCGGCTACCCGTCGACGCCTTGGTAGGCCATTACCCCACCAACAAGCTGATAGGCCGCGGGCTCATCTCGCACCGAAAAAACTTTCCACCACCAACACTAAATGATGGTCCTATCCGGTATTAGACCCAGTTTCCCAAGCTTATCCCGAAGTACGAGGCAGATCACCCACGTGTTACTCACCCGTTCGCCACTCGAGCACCCCGCAAGCAGGGCCTTTCCGTTCGACTTGCATGTGTTAAGCACGCCGCCAGCGTTCGTCCTGAGCCAGGATCAAACTCTCCACAAAAAACAAGAACAAAAACAATTCCTGCACGGCTCTGCGAAAAGCCCAAAACCAGCAAAAAACAAACAACCAACAAAAAACAACGATCAGCCAAAACCAACCGCCATCAAAAAATTGATCATTAAAAAAACAACAACCACACACCCCACACAAAGCAGGACACACAGTCATCAAAAACAGTCCCCTCACCACGTTGGACGGGAATCACAACATAAGCAAAGAAACCAACAAAAAACAACAAGCCATCAACCCATCATCTTCTGCACAGCTAGTCATTTAACAAGCAAGCCACACTTGCCAGCCACAACCAAAAGCCACAACAAAAAACAACAAGAAAACAACCAAAAAAACAAAAGTACATTGGCACACTATTGAGTTCTCAAACAACATGACCACCACCCCACCCCACACAAACAACGCGCAGAATAAAAATGGAGACAATAACCGAAAACCCTACCCCAAGACCAACACAAACGTCAACCCCAACAAGATAAGATTCCCACACCACCAGCACCGCCGGCGACTCGCTATAACTTACACACCCCCACAACAAACAACAAACCCCCAGCACAACACCACAAAAGAACACAATCTACATGCGCGCCACTTAACCATTCGCATGCAGAAAATGCGTTCATCATTCAATAGTTGTAGACACCATCAATCAATTTATGTTAGGTTAGCTAGAACTGCGCTAAATAAGGTGCGGTTTTACAATTTCCCTTTATTTTTTGAGGTGTTTATGCGTTCTCCTTATCGATTTCTTCTAGCATCGACCGCGTCAGTCGCCCTGGTCGGCGGATTGGTTGCATGCTCGAACAGCGATAGCTCGTCTGGATCTTCCTCCGCATCTTCCAGCACGGACACGACCCAGGCTCAGTCCGGTGATGACACCCTGGTGATCTACTCTGGCCGCAGCGAAGATCTGGTGGCTCCACTAATCAAGATGTTCGAGGAGAAATCCGGCATCAAGACCGAGGTTCGATACGGAAAGACCGCTGAGCAGGCTCAGTTGCTGTTAACCGAGGGCGAGAAGTCGCCAGCTGAGGTCTTCTTCTCCCAGGAAGCTGGTGCTCTCGGCTTGGTCGGTGACGCGGATCTACTGGCACCGCTTCCTGCCGAGGTGTTTGAATCCGTTCCCGCTAATTTCTCTTCTTCTGAGAAGAAGTGGGTGGGCGTTACCGGCCGTGCACGTGTCGTTGCGTATAACAAGGACAAGGTTCAAGAAGCAGATGCGCCGGACACCATTGACGCAATGGTTGATCCGAAGTGGGCGGAACAGATCGGTGTTGCCCCTGGTAACGCTTCGTTCCTTTCCTTCGTTACCGCGATGCGGGTAGAAAAGGGCGACGATTTCACTCGCGAGTGGTTGCAGAAGCTCGTCGATAATAAGGTGAAGACCTACGAGAAGAACACCGGCATCCTTGAGGCCGTCAATAATGGTGAGATTTCGCTTGGTCTGATCAACCACTACTACTGGTACTTGGATGCCGCAGAAAAGGGCGCCGAGAACATGACGGCACAGCTGAAGTTCGGCAAGCCGGGCGATTTAGCTTCCCTGGTTAATGCAACCGGCGTTGGTGTCACCAAGAAGGCAGAGAAGGATCCGCAGGCGTTAGAGTTCGTCAAGTTCCTGCTGTCGGAGGATGCACAGAAGTACTTCGCCACCGAAACCTTCGAATATCCGCTGGTTGAGGGAATGACCGCGCCGGAAGGTGTGCCAGCAATGGATCCAAGCTCGAATCCTGATTTCGATTTGTCCAAGCTTTCGTCGGTAGATGAAACTGCAGCGATGATTGATGAAGTTGGCTTGACCTACACTAAATAAGTAGTGACTACTTCATACCGACTTCTTCTATGTTTAGCGATCGGCGCAGCCGCATTAGTGGCTGCCCCGCTTTTCTTTTTGATCGCTGAGTTGATGACCGCTCCTTCTGGGGCGGTCATCCGTGCGTTTACCCGCCCCAACACGATTACGCATTCGCTCAATACTTTGTATTTAGTGGTGACTGTCGCTGCGGGCGCGTTAGTCTTGGGTGTTTCTACGGCTTTCTGTTTGGTGCGGTTATCTTTACCGCTGCCGAGACTGTGGTGGGTGGCCGCGACATTGCCACTTGCAGTTCCGTCGTATGTGGCCGGGTTATCGTGGGTTTCTGCCACGGATTTGCGTGGGTTTGTAGGCTCATGGCTGGTTTTGGTTCTAGCGACAACTCCGTACGTTACTCTCCCCACTGCCGCCGCTTTTCGACGAGCCGACAGGGGCATCGAAGATGTCGCCCGCACCCTTGGAACAGGCCCAATACGTGCGTTTATGCGCATGTCGTTGCCACAAGTTATGCCAGCCGCAGCGGCGGGGGCATTGTTGGTGGCGCTTTATTGTTTAGCGGAGTACGGGGTGGTTTCCATCATGCGGTTTCCCACCCTGACCCCGGCCGTGCAGACCGCGTTTTCCGGGAGCTTCAATAGAACGCTCGCGATCGTGTTGTCTGCGCTTTTAGTGGTGTTGGCGATAATCGTGGTGGCCTGCGAGCGGCTGCTTCGGCAACCTGTGACGTCGACACGCATTGCACATGGCAATGTGCCACCTAAGCCGCTTCCGTGGTGGGGCACTTGGGGCGTTTGCGCCTGGTTGTTGGGAATTTTCGCGTTAAGCGTAGGACTTCCCATTGGAGAGCAGCTGTACCGATTGTCGTTGAGCGTGGCGCAACGTGAATTTGAAGGCACACGCCTGTTATATGCGCTGGGCACAACGGTTGCGCTTGGGTTAATCGGCGCGGCGCTCGCCACCGCATTGGCGTTGCCTATTAGCGTGTTGGCCGCGCGTCGAAAAGCAAAGTCGGTAGCAGCGATTGAGACGGTAACCTATATCGGCCACGGCTTGCCCGGGGTAGTTCTGGGTTTGTCAATGGTATATCTTGCGTTGAAATTCCTGCCGTTTTTGTACCAAACGATGGCGCTCATGGTCGTTGCATACGCAATCATGTTTGTCCCTAAAGCTATGGGAAGCACCCGCACCGCTATCGCCCAAGTTCCCACCACACTGGAAGACGCGGCGCGCAGCTTAGGCCGCAATCCACGCCAAACATGGCTGGAGGTCACCGCACGCCTGTCGTGGCCGGGTATCGCTTCCGGGGCGTTAATCGTTGCGGTAACGGTCATGAAGGAACTTCCCGCCACCCTCATGATGCGCCCGATTGGGACAGATACCCTAGCAACCCGGTTATGGCAGCTCAGCGACATCAACGCCTACGGTGCCGCCGCCCCCTACGCCCTAGCTTTAATCGCCGCCGCGAGCATTCCGGCATTGATGTTGGCCGGTTCCCCAGATTCAGATAGGTAAAATCGTGACCCCTGCTCTTGTGTTAAAAGACGTATCGGCCGCCTACCGAAATTCGGCGCGTCCGGTGGTAGATAACGTCAATCTGCAACTTGAAACCGGCGAGTTACTTGCAATCTTGGGGCCCAGCGGCTGCGGCAAAACAACGTTGCTGCGGGTGATCTCCGGCCTTATGGCGGCATCTGGTGGCACCATCGAACTCGGTGGAACCACGGTTTTCTCCGCTAGCACCAATATTCCGCCGGAGCGGCGTCGTATCGGCCTGGTTCCGCAAGACGCCGCGTTATTTCCGCACCTTTCGGTGGCCCAGAATGTCGCCTTTGGGTTAGGAAAACACCCAAACAAAGCCGCCCGCGTCGCGGAGATGTTGGAACTCGTGGATGTCGCGGGGTTAGCTGACCGCAAACCAGCACAGCTCTCCGGCGGGCAAGCCCAGCGAGTGGCACTCGCTCGCGCGCTTGCGCCGAATCCCGCATTGGTACTTCTTGACGAACCATTTGCCGCGCTTGACGCCGCATTACGCACCAGGCTTCGGACGGATATCGCTGACATTCTTGCGGCCGCGGATGCGTCGGCAATTTTAGTTACCCACGATCAAGACGAAGCGCTATCGATGGCACATCGGGTTGCCGTCATGAACGGCGGTGTCATCGCGCAATGCGGCACCCCCAGCGAGGTTTATAACGCGCCCGCCTCGGAGTGGGTCGCGCATTTCTTGGGTACCTGCACAGTGCTTGACGACGGCGCAGTCGTCCGCCCCGAACAAGTCAGTTTACGTTCCGCTACAGAGCCGGGTGATTTTACCGCGACAATTCGCAGCATCGAGTTCTTAGGCCACTCCACCATGTATGTTGTCGAACGCGGCGATGGGGTGCGACTAAGCTCCCGTTGCCTAGGTGCCCCACGATGGCAACCAGGTGAGACTGTGACCGTTCGGCTTTCACCCGGTCTCCACCGGTTAGGCTAATCCTGCGCTTTGATGACTTTCATCGTCATGCGGGAATCCACCCGAGCGACTCCCGGATTACCCAGCAGCCCCTTGGTCAGCCATTCTTCATAATGCTCAGCGTCGCGCACTCGCACGCGGATGAAGTAATCCGGTCGGGAAAACATGCGCCGCAATTCAACAACTTCCGGCATTGCGGCCACCCGCTGTTCAAACTCCGCAATGGTGGGTCCGTCATTTTTTCCCACATCCGCCTGAACTATGACTTCAAAACCGCGATCGAGTGCCACTTGATCCACGACAGCCCGGTAGCCTTTGATAATTCCCAGTTCTTCTAACTTCCGCACCCGGCGTAAACAGGGTGCTGGGGTGAGCCCCACGAGTGCGGCTAAATCTTGATTACTTAATCTGCCATCTTTTTGCAGTTCAGCTACTATCGCGCGATCAATATCGTCCATGTACCAATAATTGTTCATGCAACGTGCTTTATGCAACGCAATTGGTCAAATTCTTAGCTCTTTGTAACAAAGTTTTAGTAGTACTTATACAATTGTCCGATTATTGCGCTGTACCTCTCCCCCAATAGGCCCCATAAACGCCCCCATCCCACCAAATAGGGGCAAAATGCTAAGAAAAATTAGTTTTGACTTAATATCGGATAGAAAAAACCAAAAACGCTGTGGTTGACGCAGCTTCATCACCGTTGCCTACCTATAACAAGGAAGTACCGTGAAACGTGCACTCGGCCTGGCCGCAACCGCATTCTTGCTTATCAGTTGTGGATCGAACGAAACCTCACCCACTGCACTCAAACAGCCCTTGACCACTACCGTAACGCAGACCAAAGCGCTAAGTACACCGCGTTCGACACAGCCTGCTGAACCGACGGTAGTTAAATGCGTCGACGGCAGCGCCGACATGGCGCTGTGGTCCGATGGTTCCGAGCGCCCCAGCGAGCTATGCCGCATCGATCCAGCCTCGCAGGCCCCCACCACCACTTCCACTGCACCAGCTGCCCGCTACCAATGCCCACAAACTGATGCATTTGTCAATGACCCATCCGAATGCGCAGCCGTCTACGCTGGCGCCCAACTAAGCCAACAGGAACTTGATCTCAGCCAAATCCCCATTGCCGACGGCGGCACCTGCCCTGCTTATTTGTGCGGCTACGGGACAGACGAAAATGGAAACCCAAACCCCAGTTCCGGGGAAATCCAGGGTCTCGACGGCTGTGAGAACGGCTATATCACCGACGAAGAGTACTGCGCAGCAATCTACGAACGGTTCGGCTACCAGTAACCGTGTCCACCGGCACCGGTGGAGCGTCGAAAAGCTAAGCACGCGGATGACGACACCTCAGTGATGCATCCGTCATCCTGTAACCCTCAACTCGGTAAATAGAGCACACCGATATCCGACTTAGGTTGCTGCACTTCCCACGGAATCCCACAAAACGCAACAACCGGGCGTCGAAAAAGCATGTAGCTTATCGACGCCCGGCTGCAACCTGCGATTACGTAATTACATCTGGAACCGGCTGGTTGAAACGTAGAAATCGTTAGTGCCCTTAATCAACGCCTGTCCGTAGTGCGTAAACTCAGGACGAATCATGTTCTGGAAGTGTCCATCACTACGGCACCAGCCTTCTACAACCTCAAGCGGATTGGTGTAGTACGCAACGTTTTCACCCTGACCTGGCTTGAGATCAAGATCGGTGCCATCTTTTCCAAACGTGCTTGGGTGCCCAATTTTACCTGGGTGATTATCAATCAGGTACCTGGTCCAACGCATCGAGTCACCAGCCAACTCTTCACTCCACTGCACCGGATTAGCACCATGTGCCTGACGAATCCGGTTGGTCTGACGCAGCATCCACTCCATGCGCTGCTTCTCGCTCATGCCGCGATAATCAGGCAGATCCTCAATCGCGGAACAACGAGCCGGGCGATCCGACTTTTTGTGATACGCCTCAGCCAGCGGCGCATCCATTTCGGACTTGTCCACGGTCTCGCGCAGTGAGTTCGACTCCACCTCTGGGGCTGGATCAGCCGGTGGTGCTGGCTTAGTTTCGGTGTTGGCATCCGCATCAGCGTCACCCGTTTCTGGAGCAGCTGGGGCCGGAACGTTGTCACCTGCTACATCGCCGGTACCTGCTGGTTTTTCCTCAGCAGGCATTTCAGCTTCTGGCTTCTCGCTTGATCCCTTGCCCTTAAGGCCAAACACCAAACCAACAATTCCGCCAATCAATGCCAGCAAGCCAAACACAGCGCCAAAAACCTGCTTCATGTCAAGCTCTTCCGGCAGCTGGAACTGCGAACCGCCGATCTGCGGCATAGACGACAGTGCTTCCTTAACTTCAGTTTCGATATTAAGAACCTGGGCAACGGCCGGTTGGGCAACAACAGTGGTCTGCCCAAACGCTAGGGTTGGGACAAGAACACAAATCGCAACAGCGCGACGAAGCTTCACAACTACTCCCTTTAAGTGGGTACGGATTATTTGCTATGAGCAGGTTAGCAAAGCGCATCCAGTATTTTTGCCAAAAATCACAAAATGGTAAAGCGTATTGACCTGCACTTATATAGCACCCATGCAAAGCACAGTTTTCTATTATCAACCGTTAACGCGCTAGCGGTGGTTTTCATTACCAGCATTGACTGCACCGCAAAACCGAAGCAAACATACGCACAATTTCAGAAGTAGCAAATGCACGTCAGACCCCACACCTCGCCTTATCTCCGCAACTACTATGCAAATTATTGACCTGCTATATCGACGTAAAGCTCCGCCCCACACAACCATCACCACCCCACAACAAAACAAAATCACACGATGGTAATTTTAGTTTCCCGCCCAGCTAGCCAATCGCAAAAAAGTGTACTGAAAGTTTCCTGAGCTTGACTACCCCAGCTACCCCCTATCACTGCAGATAGACCGATTACGTGGCTACGCATGCATGCTTTGTTACTGCATACGAGAATGCTCCTTGACCCACAACCTACCCCTTAAATCCAATGTGGCAGCACCCCACCCTTACAATTCATCTGCCAAGGTGTTGTCGCACTTTAGTGGTGTACGCCAACCTGATTTACAACATGTTAGCGCCGAAATTGTGTGGTAAAGCAGCGCAAACCTGCATTTAGGCGGGCTATCTAGTGCAGTATCTTGAGGGGCAACTCGACCTTTTCGCGAAAGGGTGGCGGGTTTCGTGGCGTGGGAGACGAATAAGTCGAGTTGTGGCAAGGAGACCGCGCTGGCTGCTGTTTTGCAATGGGGTCCGTGAACCTTAAATCAGAGAAATACAGTGCAGAAAAGCTACTTCCGAGTCATCAAAACTCCAGGCAAACACGCTAAACACGCACCGCACTGCCCACCAAGACGAAAGCCAGATTATATACGCAGATAAACGGCGGAAACTACACACCGACCATTTCAGAAATCACCAGGGTGCACAAGCTTTACCAGAGGATTCCCGGAGGCTTGTTGCGGCTTTCGTTTCACACCCAAATTCAGCTCTTCCGCAACAACCC
This sequence comes from Corynebacterium mustelae, assembly GCF_001020985.1. NCBI lineage: Bacteria > Bacillati > Actinomycetota > Actinomycetes > Mycobacteriales > Corynebacteriaceae > Corynebacterium > Corynebacterium mustelae. Next base: position 945,724 of record NZ_CP011542.1, on the reverse strand, counting down.
AACGATTTCAATCAGGGTGGCGAAGCTTGCTCTAATCGCCTTGCTAGAGCCAAAGTTGATGACGATCTCGGCATCGTGTACTGGATCATAAAGAAGATGAGTAGACGTTATGCCCTGGTGCCCCACTGGTCGCGGCCAACCGCGTAGCCACGGAGCAAAGCCCGAAAACTTCACATTCATTGTGCCCGCACCGTAGTACATGCCACTGCGGAACTTGTGACGTGATTTCGCCATCCACTCCCAGGTCTCTTTCCCTAGAAGATTTCCCGACCGCAAGGCGTGAATGAGCGTGAGATAATCTTCTACCGTTGCTGCGATGCCGCCTCCAGACCAATCAATGCTCAAGGCATTTGTACCGTCAACTCTGGTCTTCCCAACATACAATGGCGCGATTTCGTCGGTGCCACTTGCAGGTTTCGATAATAGCGGCATGAAGCTGCGGTTCATGGCTAACGGTTGAAAGATGCGGTCATGCACAAGCTCTTGGTATTCTGCACCCAACACCGATTCAAGTACGAGGCCTAAAAGAACAAAGCCAGTGTCACTATAGAAAAACCGTTGCCCTGGCCCCCCTACAGGTTTTTGATAGTTGCGCGTATGCGCCACTAAATCCAGCGGTGTCCATCTTCGGTCAAGATCGCGCAGTGCTTTCTTCAAAACAGAGGGACCTTTACTGCGACCAGTGAAGTAATCATTGATTCCCGAGGTATGGGTGAGCAAGTGTTCAAGGGTCGCATTCTCAAGCTGCCCATGAGCGAAAAGACCTTGGAGCAATTCTTCTCCCAGTAGCTCCACAACCGGGGTGCCACATGCCAGCTCACGCTTTTCGACGAGCTGCATGATTAGCGCAGCAGTAATCAGCTTCCCGACGCTCGCGGAATGGAACGGTAAATCCTCAGGCCCATAACGAAAATCGATCCCCAGGTGGGGCGCACGAACTGCAACCTGCGGCTGCCACTTCCGTGATTGCTTATCCAAGTGCACTGTCAACGCATTAGTGAAGCCCATCCGCCCCATTTGCTCTCCTGAATTTTAGTAATACCGCTTTTTCATTCCAGGTTAGTCGCCATTCAGCAGGTAGCTTCGTGGAGAACTCATTTCGCTGTTGCTCGCTGCAAACACCATCACATGCCTAGACGGCAGCACGCACACGCAACACAGTGCTGACTTAGGATCTTGGAAACAAAACGGTTGTTTGTCCACGAGCTAAGTTCCTCAAGCCAAAATATCAAAGCGGTCTTTGCAGGTAGATCATGTCCACCAACCGCACTCCGTCCTCAACTATCGGATGGTCGTAATTATCTGTAAAAAAGTCTTTCACCACATGCGATGGTGCAAAACCACACTTTTGATAGAAACCTAGTGTTAGAGGGCTATCACCAGTTCCAACCTGTAGTACTGAAAACTCAGCCTTATATTTCACAGCCACAAATTCAATTAATGCCCTACCATATCCTTTTCCTTGAAATTCAGGAAGCGTTGCAAGATTCTTTATTTCGATAATTCCGTTTCCTTCATCAGTAACAACACATTCTGCTTTTACGCCGTCATCTTCAAGGACAAACATGTTTCCTCGATCAAGATACTTGTCAATCATGTTCTCTTGCTCATCGGCGAGAAGTAGTAGTTCCAAATATTGCTTTTTGTTCTCTGTGACTTCAAATATCCACACCGAAAGTTCTCCGTGATCTATCTAGATTATTCTGACTCTGCTTCCCCCTTACCCAAAACACACGGCAATCCCTCAAGCTAGTCCATCCTGCGCAAACGACTTAAGGAACACCAAGTATTTTCGTTGTTTCCAACAACCCCCTTTATCGCATTGAAAATGCGCAACAGGAAAACCCTAGCCACCACCGACTAGGGATTTCCAATTTGTGGAGCCGCCGGGTATCCACAAAATAAACAAATAAACCCAGATAATCGCGGCTTTGGTAAGTTAGTTTAGCGCTACGTGCCAAGATCATGCCAAAACAAAAAAGAGCCCCCTCGACCTAGCCCTGGAAATCCAGAACACGACCGAGGGGGTTAATACCGCTTACCGATGTCAAAGCTCAACATCGTCAGCGATGTTTTCGGGGATTGGTTGAGAGTCCCGCAGCTGCGGATTTTTATCATGCACAGTCCGAATATGCCGAATCGCAGTCCAATACTTCTTCTGCCACGCAGCCAATTCCTCCTTCAGCTCCTGATAAAGCTTCTGCAGATCCTCCACCTGCAACCGCAGAGAATCAATCATTCCCTTCTGATGCTCCGCAAACGCATCCCAATCAGGGCCACGCGCGATATACTTATCCGCCTTCGCTTTCTGCCGAACCGCAAGATAGCCCGATATCGCAGTGATAATAGCGATCACCATATTCGCAGGAGACGTCAGAATCGCAGTCACATACTCATTCACTAGCCCCTCCCTCAAACCGAATATGCTGACGCGACCCGCGCCACACAGCCCACACCACCAAAGTCGAAATGCCCCAATGGTTAATCGCCGATGCCCACAGGTTCATATCACTAATGATCGACCCCCAGGCATACGACAAACCCCATAAAACATTCATTCCGACGATAGCGCCGAAAGCAAGCGACGCGAACCACGTGCGTGGGATCATCGCCGAGAACACGCTCGCTGATCCCACGATAATCCAGATGATTGCCCACGTATGCAGCTCAACCCACGACTCGGCGGGGTGATAAAACGCAGGCCGAGCAAGATATGTAAACCCCTTAGCCTGCGCCATCACCCCAGCAATCAACATCGCCGCAGCATCAGACATCAACGCCGCGCGCAGTCGATACGCCGCAGGTTTAAACCGAGGAGGCAAATGCTCAATAGGCATAAGCAGCCTCCTTAGCCTCACACGTCGCCTACCGGCTGCGCACCAGACCGACGCAAATTATCAATACTCGAGCCCGCCTCAGCATGAGTCGCATCCGAGCCGAAACCCTCGGTTCCAAACTCCCGACGCCGATGAGAATTAACCGCTTCAACGATACCCGCCAGCATATTCAAAGCATCCTGCGGTTCAGCAGGCCCCGGCAACTTAATGCTTGGGGCTGCCTCACGGATACGCGCCTGCTGGCTCGGAGTGACAGAGCCTGGGGTTAGCGCATGGATACCGATCTGCACGATGCCGATAGCACCCCCGAGCGCTATGTGTGCCCACAGTGGCCACTCGCCCGCCAGCATCACAAGCAGGTTCAACACCTGCAGCACCGTACCCAACGCCGCCGTCAACGAGTCCTTCCGTCGCATCACCCACGGCTGCTCCGCGAGTACACTTTCAAACGCGTCCCCTAAAGCCTGGTTAAAGGCGTCGTCGAAAACCTTCACATGCTTAGCCATAATTACTTCTCCTTCCGAGTAGAAATGGGTGCTGCCTTCTTGGCTGCTGGCACAGCACCCGCGAATGGGATCCCAGCAAGATCATTAGCAACCGCGTTCGCAATGGTCGCTTCCGCATCAAGCCCAAGGACGCCATACAAACCCTCTAAGAGCTTGCGGTTCTCCCACGCCATGCGGTCTTGCAGACCAAAGAAAAACGGAGCGTCGAACTCCTTCTCCGGGTTGATCAGCGATTGAATCTTATTGCTCATAATTGCCTCCATAAATGTATCTTCACGCTCCAGTTGAGCAGCAGGAGCGCTGTTAATCTTGCGTGCCATCTCCAGCACCACGTCATACGGCAGGTGATACCCCGGATCCCAGTGATCGGTATTCCCCCACACCTGAGCCTCCAAGTGCCCAGCCACGCCCGGCTCCTCACGAGCCAGTTCCTCCCGTGATAGCTTTCGCAACGGAATGTCATACTTCCGCGACCAAAACGCATACACACGCGCCAACGCATACAACAACGCAGGGTGCTCCAGCCACTCCTCACGAGTAGTCTTCGCCCACCCAATCACGCACACATGCAGCGCAATGTCATTACCCTTATTGCCAGTAGCCCACACCTGCCAGTCATCGGAATTGGCAAGCAAAATATTGGCCACCCCGTTCACCTCATCAATCATGCGGTGATACGAACCATTACGCATACGCGCCTGATAATTCAGAACATTCAACGCCGGAGTACCAAAGTTATTCTCCGACGTGTGCGTAATGATGATGCGCTTAGTACCCGCAGTTGGCCGACCGAACGTGATCACGTCACGGCGATCCGTATCAAAACCTTGGTCAGGCACGACAACCTCCTTCGGTTGTTCTTGCAGGGCTGGCAGCGGACGCCACCCCCACTCATCGTGTAAAACATCGGAAACATCAATACGCAGATCAGCACCAGCAAGCGGCACATCCAGCGTGTGCTGATACAACACCGCATAGCCATCACCACGCTCTCCACGGCTCCACGCACGCGTCACCCAGCACAGCCACCGCCCCGGCGCCACCTGCGCCACCACACCATCATCAGGGCCCGCCCAATGGCACACACGAGAGTGTCCATAGATACCAACCCGGTTTTTTCCCAGCACCTCAGCAGCACCCCGGAAATAATGGACCGCAACGTCATTCCACTGGGCTAGGGTGATGTCGAAATCAACCGCGAAAAACACCGGTTGCTGACTGTATCCAAGCTCATCTAGCTGCTTCTGCGCGGCACGCGCATCCGCCTTACCGCCCTCATAGCCACGCAACACATCCGCATCAGCTTCCTTGCCGTACTGCCACACGAAAGCCAACTTCAACCCGGTGCGATGATAGTCATGCGCCTCGGGTGGGTGAATCGGCTTACCACGCATCCATTCAGCCCCCGCGCGAGGTGGTGATACATACCGGACTGCCCCGATATGGCCCGCGTGTGCGACCGTCGCAGCGGGCGGCACCCCGGCAGAGTAATCGATCACTGTCGGCAAATTTTTCTCCCTTCAATGACAAAACCCCAGCATTATTGCTGGGGTTGAAAACTTTCTTGATGCTTGTTTTACTCGGTGTGCTCCGAGGGCTCTTCTGCCGCGGCGGGCTCGATCTGCACCCATAGCTCAGACTCACCAGGAGTCTCATGGTTGAGATGCGGATACACGGATTTCCACAACCTGCCGTCGTGCTGCACAATGTCGCCGGAGTGGTAACACTGGTGCAGATGAGTCCGTCCGCCTTGCACCGGGTTTTGCCATTCGGGTGCATCCTCCACATCCCGTGGCGGGGTTTTCAGAGCATCGGGCATTTCCAACTTCCCCTCCTCCTGTAACTGCCGGATCGCCTCCGCCTCCGCCTGAGGGGCAAACCGATCACGATTAACCCGATCCTCGTGATACGTAAGCAGCCATCCCACCAGCTCACCGATAGCGCCCGTAGAAAGCCGCTCTATCTGGCTTTTAATTTGCGAAATCACAAAAACAGCCCCCTTTCTAACTATCCGAAATGTAAGTAACAACGCCGTAGCCGCTGTTAGAGCCCGACGAATTTGAAAAATTAACAAAAACCGTCCCATCCGTGAGAATGTTGCACCACCCCGGATAGGACCGGCTATTAGGGTTCGTAAGAAAAAAATCAACAGTACTAATAGGCCTATAACCGGCCGGAAGAGTCCCCTTGTTTCCCGCCGTAGCACCCTCAACTCGCACCATCACCAGACGCCCGGTCTTCCTAGCAGTAACACCTGAACCTCCGCTGGCGGGCCCTAGGACCATGTGTTTAGCATCCACATAACCCTTATTAGCGATATCTGTTGATCCCGCGGGAGCCGCTACTTGAGCACGCCCCGCAGCATCACGCTTCACCAACCAGTTATGAATCACATTAGGGGTAGCCTCCGTAAGATCGGAGGCCGAATGCCTATGAGACGCATCAGCCTTACCTGCCAACGCAGAAACCAAACCCGAAACAGCGGAAATACCCAGACGATCCACCCGCGTTTTCAGCGTCTGGAAATCAGCATTCGACGCCTTCTCCGCAATCTTTCGCAAAAGCTCCGACTCAAGAGAACCGCCAGCCTTGATACGATCCGCGATCTCCGCCAAGGTATCAAACGCGGCAGGTGCGGCCCCCTTCAACTGGTTAACCGCCCGAGCCACAGCATCAGCCGCAGCCGACGCTGCCCGGTCAGCATGACCCCGGGCCCGGGTTTCATGCGTCCCCGCCGACTCAGAGGCCCGACGCGCTTGCTCCGACAGCCCACTAATCTCGGACCTGATCGCGTTTGCCGTATCCCGGGCAGAAGCAGCAGCCGTCGCCACAGCGGCGCCGCGTGCCGACGACGCAAGTTCTGCGTCGCGCTGCGCCCTATCTGCTGCGACTGACGCGGTAGCTGCGAGCTCCGAAACGCGTGTGATGACTGGCTCCTCATAAGGCACCGAGGCCTCCAACAGTTGTCGGAAAGACACATCACCGCTACCCGACGGAACCGTCACAGTGACAATATCCGTGGCACCCGCATGACACCGCTCCAAACGCACGCACAACCTACCCGGCTCCACATCCGCAACACGCGCCGAACCGCCACTAATCGGAACACGACGCACATACGGCGCCACCACCCCATCGGGACGCGATACCGACCCACGCAAATCCGGTGACCACAGCACCAGCACATCATCCGCATGCGGTTGCCCACCGAAATCCCGAACATCAAAAACAATATTTTTCACACACACACCTCCTAAACCGTAGGATTCGGAAAAATCCACACCGTCGCAGATTTATAATTTTGAAAAAGCGCCCCGGCGATAGAAACGTGGCTGCGGGTATCAGCGGTAATGAACGCAGTCGTCACATCCGAATAACCATCCCCCGTAACCGCATGCATCAAAATAGCCCCGGTCCACGCCCCAGTCGCAGTGAAAGTAACCTCCCCCTGCGGAGACAACAGGCCACCTGTCCACAACAAATAGCCAAAATCAGCACCGTTGTTCAGCTCACCCGCCGAACTGGTAAACGCATTCGTTTTATTAGTGTCAATATGCAGCAACCGGGGCATACCGCTTAACACAAACTGATTCGTCCTAATCGCCCTCGCATTAGCCGCAGACGCCTCCGTATTAGCCGCAATAGCCCGCCGCATTGCAGCCTCCGCACTCTCACCCGCCTGCGCAGCCTTAGACTCGGCCTCCTCGGCCTTACTCTCCACAGACGCAACCTTGGTACTCAAAGCACCAGCCTCACGCAACCGCTGCGCCCGCTCCTGAGCAATCTGCCTACGAATCTGCTCATTATTAGCCGACACCGCATCCAAATCACTCACCAGCTGGCCACCCACATGCACCCTCCACGCCAACAAACCGGACTCAGCATCCGACACCGCATCAATACCCGTAACCACCGCAGGAACCCGCAGACCCCACACCGCAACCGACACCGTATCCCCCACGTCAAAATGCCGGGTAGGGACAAAACGACCTAGGCCCTCCACACCGATATCACGCTCAAAGAACACGTCACCAGACACCCGCTCCTGCGCAGCATCAACCACACGCTCCAAATCAGACGACTGAGACTGCAAATTCAGCGTCACATCAGCCCGAACAAAACCGAAATTAAACCGACCCGGCGCGACGGGTTTAAACGGTCGGCAAATATACCCATTCTGGATACGAGGATCAACCACCGAAGAGTGCTGCTCCTGCCCCTCCGGCAACACCACCTCAAACGCCCCATACACATGTGTGGCCACACGACGACCAACCGTCATTTCACCACCAGACGCGTACAAAACCACATCCGTACGAATCACGCTTGTACCTCCAGCTGCTGCGCCCGCACCACCAAGGTGGGTTTAGCAAACGACCGGTCCAGCGGGTGTGAATCCTCACCCGGAACCGTCATATGGGCGGACAAAAGAACCCCAGCGCTTTGCGCCAACGCCCCACAGGTCTCCCACAGCGACTGATCCGTAGGCCGAATCAACACATGCGGAGACGAGGGAGCTGGGCTGTTGACCGGCACCACATGAATAACATCATCGGCAACACCCATAGCTTTAAACGCCGCCGTCACCGACTCCTGCACCAGCCGGGTTATAGCCACATCAGCAGGCCCCTCAATGGTCACCCCGTCCGCAACCGTAACCAGCTTAATATCCTGCAGATCACGGGGCTTTTTAAACGTCACTGCAGCGTCAGCCGGGCCAACCCAATCCCGCTCAAACGTATGCCACACACCTGTCCACGAGGTAGGAGCCGACATAGCCGGGATACGTCGAAACACATTCAACAGCGACACCACGTTAACCTGCAGCGTAGAGGGAACCTCGCCCTCTCCCTCAGCGACCGCATGGGTAACCTCGAAAAACACCAACGGGCACCCACGTCGCTTAAACCCAATAAACAAAGGCCTATCGGGGATAACCGTTAGTCGCCCCTGCGCATCCGTCCTACCTAGCCGGTCAGACAGCAACTCAGTAGCAATCGGGTGGACAACCCCACGAGGGGACCGGATAGGGAACGAAAAAGCCCCATCCGCAGGAGCGTTCTTCGTAGACGGGGCGGTAGCCTCCATCGGCTCCGGGCAATCAAATAACGGCTCACAATTATCATCGAAAAGCCCAATCCATTGCCCCGAATCCTCCGCGACCTGATCCCTGTGCCGCTTATGGTTCAACCAGTCGGTCAACGTCATCGCCATGGATCTAACACCCCCACACGCCACAAACAACTAGCACCATTAGGTAGCACATACTGACCCGTTGAGCCTGGAGGAACCCCCTCCGGCAAAGCGGTCTTACGTAGCGCCGCCCACAACTCGTGGTCAACCACCTGCCGTGTGTCCATAACCACCAAAGACTCCGCAGGGTCTAAAAACAGACCACGCGCAGACCCTGTACGGGGCAGCGTAAACCTCGCACCGGACGGCAAAGTCACCTCTCCACCAGCTCCACTCCACGTAATAACCGGATAAATCGGCACAGCCCCGGGGTTTACCAACGAAGCCACCCGCGACGCCTCCTTTTCCTCCGACCACCACACCCCCTCATCACTAATGAGGGGAATATCCACCGTCATAGCCGAAGCGTCAGCATCGTCATACTCCGGCTCCGGTAACTCACCACCAGGGCGCACCCGCAAATGCCAATCCCCAGAAGGGGTTTTCACCACAAGCCAACCGTACTGGCCCGCGACGAAACCCGACCGGAAATCAACCCACACATCAGGCAAAGAAAACGGCTCCGACGGGCGAAGAAGCACCGTCAAAGACCCAGACCTAGGGGCCGGACGGAAGCCAACCACGCGCTGACCCACACCGCCGATAGGCGTGATAACCTGCGCATCGAGACTCCCAACCAACCCCTTGATACCACCGGCCTTCAGCCCAGCCACCCACCTCTCTGACGTTAGATCCCACTTAGTACCATCAGGTGAAATGTATTTAACCCGCCACCTACGCGACACGCTAACCTCCTAACTTCGATGTTGCATACTGCAACCCCGTGATACGAGACGACGCAGCACTAACCGGGGTGGACTGTGCCTGTCGGGGTTCTTTCGATAGCCGCACCAGCTCCTCAAGCAAGGTGTTCATGCGCCTAAACTGCTCCGTGTGCTCCGCACCCGTCGCAGCTGCCGCGGCTCGGGACTTCTCAATCTCCGCAGCCGCCCGCAACGCTGCCTTCTCCCGCTCCGAGTCCGACTTCACCAGAAGCTCTTGAAGTTTCGCATACTCAAGCTCCGCTTCCAGGCGGTCCTTCTCACGCGCATGCTTCAACTTCTCCGACGCCTGATCCAACGCCAACTTAAGCGAACTTTGGTCGGTCTCCAGCTGGATTTTCTTAATACGGTCCTCGGCGTCGCGTGCCGATTTTTCGATCCGGGATTTAATCGAGTGCTCCAGGGAACCGAGGGTCAGCTCCGTGAACGCAGCACCAACCTCAGACCCGGCCTTAGCAGCCTCGGGTCCGTACTTCTCCGTCGCCAGCGCACCCGCGATACCGCCACCAGCCGCACCGAGAGACCCTAAAACGATTGCGGCGCGCTCACCATGTCCGAGCTTGCCCCACGTCTCGCCGATCTCCTTACGGTTGGTGTGAATATCGATCGATCCCTTAGCGATGGAGCTGATCCCCTTGAACGCCATGAGCACACCAGGGATTGCCCCCAGCGGCCCAGCCGTGGCGAAACCAGCCGCTGCAGCTGCCAGACCTGCGAAGAACGTACCCACACCGCCAGCAACCTGGCCGATGCCACTAAAGCCTTTAGACGCACCTGACAGCTGATTCGATGACAACCCGTACAGCATTTGGGCTTGCTGCTGTAGCGCTTCCGTGTGCGCATGCAACAGCTTTGCCGCAGAGGCCTGCGTCAGGGTGGCCTCCGCAACCGCTAGCTGCGCTAACCTTTGCCCGTGGGCAGCCTCCAAGGACTCCAGAGCAGTCTGCGCACGGGTGACCTTAACAGCCCACTCCGCAGCCCGCACTTCCTTCGAGTTATCCACCACCGACTGTGCGACCGTCTCCACAGAGAACACACCGGTACGACGGAACCGGTCCATCGCCCCAGACATCGCCTCAATCGACGTAGAGCCCCGCTTCGCAGCGAGCCCACGAGCCTTCTCAACCTCAGCTTCAGCCTTAAGAATCGCCAACACACCCCTATAGCGGGTGCGCTGCGTGTCCATCTCCTTCAGCTGTAAATCTTGAAGGCTCTTGATACGCGCCGCTTCGTTCGTCTGCTGCTGCATCTGCAGCTTCGAGACTTCCTGCCGGGTGCGCTCCACGATCTCGGCGAGCTTCGCCATTTCACCGAGGAACTCGGAAATCCGAGTAAACCCAGCAGAAATACCACCAGAAACCTTCTCGATGATCTGCTGCACCGCAACAAACCGCGAGGCGGTGACTGCCCGTTCCGCCGCTTCCAGCCGGTGGGCCTGATCCGCAGCCTTCTCCTGCGCATCCGCCAGCGCATCAGTGGCCTTATTGACCTTCTCCTGCGCCGCCTTAACCGCCTTGGCGTTCTTATCGGACGATTTCTCCAGCCGGTCACCAACATCTTCACGGGCGCGAGCCAGCCGCTTCTCCGCCGCCGCGATTTTGTCGGCTTTACCGCTCTTACGGGCCTTAGCGACAGCTTCCTCCGCGTCGGCGATTTTCCGCCGGTCCTGCTTCGTCAGCCCGCCTTTGCCCTCGGCTTCGATTTTCCGGAGCTCCTCGCGGGCTGCTTTGAGCTTCCGCTCCTTCTCGCCCACTTCCTCCAGCTCTTCAGCCACAGCCCGGCGTGTTTCCAGCAGGCCCTGTTCCGCGTCCCGAACCACGCCCGCGTTGCTGATGAATTCCCCGCCGAAGGTTCGCCCTTCAGATACGGCGATTTTTTCGTACACCTTCGCGGTTTTATCCAGGCTCCGCGCCGACTCCGGTATGACCTTCAGGGCTTTTTCAAACTCCACAGTCATATCCGGGTCGAGGATACGCTCCGGACGTCCAGACGCATTAAACGCCAATCCGAGGTGATTCAGGATACCGCCGGTGTCGAATACACCAACGCGTTTAATGTGTTTCAGCGCGTCTTCGTAGAGGTTGCTGGCCTCACCGAACGACACACTCCGGCCACCGCCTGTAACGAACCCGTCCACGCTGGTGGCAACGAAATCACCCGCACCCGCACCCTTACCCGGTGCCCCACCTCCGTCTTTCGCAAGGGGGACGTACGCGTGGTCGGTGTACTGCGGGTGTGACGCCGAAGCAGCCCGCCCGCCGATCTGGCCATTCCCACGACCTCCGCCCATCTCGTACGACCTGGTGATACCGCTATGGTCTCGTACAGTTACTGACGTGTGCCCGCCGCCTCGGCCACCATTCAGCCAACCCATGGTGAACGTGCCGTTACCACCGATACCGCGAATAAAGCCGTTCTTATCCGCCCAAGCCCGCTGCGTACCGGTCGCAAAAACACGCCCAGTTGTGGGCTTACCGATAGCAAAGCTAGCTAGCTGTCCCGCAGTGCTGGAGCAGTCGCCCCAGTTAACCCCGCCGAACACATACGGCGAGCCCTCCAGCGACCGTGAGGCTTTAGCGCCCCGAACCGCTTCACCGTGAGCATATCGGTCGATCTCCCTGGCGGTAACGATACCGCCGTTAACGTAGCCGGGGATCTTCGGGAATGTGCCTCGGTTGATGGCGGCTAGCTCACGGTCATATTTTGCCGACGAACGGCGGTTGATGACCCACTCGCCTGCATCAACACGGGCTATCGGCATACCCCGGTGGTCTACGCCGAGGAACCCATCAACCCGGTCAGTACCAGGCCCCGTCTCAGGCAGGCGGCCGCCAAAAGCACGGCCAGGTTGAGACGAACTCGACCCGGTAAACCAGTCCCCAATTCGGTTAGCGACGATCGACACAACCTTAGTCGCGGGAATGCTGGTCAGTGCTGCGATGACTTTATTCACTCCGGATATCGCCGCAGTATTGTCTACGCTGATCTTCGGCTCCACCTTCTGTTCATGAACGCGCGTCATTTCATTCGACGTTTGCAAGAGCTTAGCCAAAGCATCATCATTAGTACCGGTCAAAACAATGTTCTTGCCGTCCGGAGTTTCCTCCACCTTGATGCCAAGGTCTTCCAAAACCCGAAGGGCTTGATCGCTAACCGCGCTTACCTCAACGGTCGCCCCCTCTTCGAGGGGACGCAGCGCCGCGTACACCTCCAGAAGCTCCGCCGAAACACTGCCTGCTTCGACCTTAACCGCCGTTTCGATCACATCGGGCACCAGCCCGTAGGACTCGGCCAGCTTGGCCACCTGCTCCGACGTCAAGCCGAATTCCCGCCCAAGCGCGTCCAATGCAGGCTGCATATTGTCGAAAGCGCCCTGAATGTCGCCACCGTTTACAGCGACATTCACCAGCTGCTCCCGCAGTTCGTTCAACCCCGCAGCTAAATCACGCGCAGACGCATTAGCCGGGTCTAGCTTCCCGTTACCAATATCGCCCAGGTTTTCACCCAGCTCGTTTAACGGCCGTGACGCTTCCTCCGCCTTAGCCACAATCTCGTCCACCGAAGCGGCTGCGTCCATCATGGCCTTTTCAGCGTCCTTCGGTGCCAAGCCCATCGCCTGTAAGACGGATTCCAGAGCTTTCAACTTATCTTCCGCCGAGGACGACGAATCACCCAAAACATCAATGCCCGCAGCTGCTTGCGCAGCAGCCGGATCTACCCTGCGAGCCGCCTCAATTATGCGGTCCAACTCCGCCCGGGTGGCCTCTAACTTGTCTGCCGCATGAACACCCGCCTCACCGGATTCACGCAGATCTGCGATAAGCGCCTTATAGTTATCTCCGCCTTCGGCAACAACCTTGCCGATGTCACCGATTTTGATACCAAACTCAGAACCAGACGCCTTGAGTTGGTCGTACGCCTCACGGGTAGCCTGCAGCTCCTGATCGTGCTTCGCCAGCTCGTAGCCGGTCATCTGCATACGCTCACTGAAGGTTTTCGTCGGGTCTTTAGAAATAAACCCATCTAGGGCTTCACCCACGGCGAGGAATTTAGCCGTATACGCCTCCGCGAATTGCTCCGCCGCTTTAGTAGCCTGATCATTAAGCGCACCCGTCGTACCTGCGACTGCGGCCATAAGCTCGACCTGTGCGGAAGCCGCCCGCGATGCGGACGTAGCCAGGAGCTCCTGGGCTTCCGTAGCCCGATCATTAGCTAAAGAAAGCGAAGTGATCGCAGCGCCGGCTGCGATAAAAGCCAACCCCCAGGGGCCGCCGAACAAGTTAAGAACTCCGCCTACAGCGGACCGCATGCCGGACATGCCCGCCGCAACCACACCGGTAGTCTTAGCAAAGCTCTCACCCGAATTAGCCGCATTGGTATACGCCGTGGCCATGCCCGCCAACGCCGTATTAGAAGACGTCGCCGCATACTGCATAGTGGCACCAAACGTGCTAATCTGCCGCCCCGTGCCAGCGTAATAATCCTTAAGCTCACTAACCCCGCTAGCCAAACCAGCCAAGGATTCCTTGTGTGGCCCGATGACTGACGCCACCCGATCCACTATTCCAGGGATGGTCTTAAAACCCGTCCAAGCGGTAATAGCTGCGGCCACAAGCCCCGGATGGTCAGAAAGAAACCCGCTCACAGACTCCAACGGCCCTGCAACAGAATGCAAAGCAGAACCAGCAATCTTCAACGTAGCTACGAAGATATCCCACGAGGATACACCCAACGCAGCCGACGCCTGTCCTAATGCCGAGCCCACGTTAACCACAGTCGGTGCCAGCTCCTTGGCCAGCCCAGTAAAGTCGGTCAAAAGCCCCTTCGCCTGGCCTAAACCACTTTGGAATTCGGGGCTTTTCGCAAACCCCTCCAGGGCGGCCTTACCCTGCTCGAAACCAGGAACAACAGTGCCAGTGATGAAAGACGCCAATCGCTCCGCCGTAGGCTTGATCTTCGCATTCAGTGCATCAATACCCTCAGTGGCAGAATTCATACCCGTCTTGGTCGCGTCAAAAAACGGCGTCAGCGCCGTGGCACCCAAACGGCCCAGTGCCGCACCAACGTTCGCCGCAGCGCCCTTGAACGTCTCTCCAGCTTCAAGGGCGGCACCGCCCATGCCTCTACGCATAGCTGCCTCAAAGGTGGCGAAGTCCACCTTGCCCGCAGACACCATGTCGGAAATCTCAGCCGAGGTTTTACCCATCTCAGCCGACAAAAGCTGCAAGACGGGCACACCACGAGACATGAGCTGCAGCATGTCATCGCCCTGAAGCTTGCCGCGCGCCGCAACCGATCCGAAGATGGTTCCCATTTCACCCATGGAGGCACCAGCGATCTGTGCCGTGTCACCCACAGTTTTCAGAACCTGCTCCAACTCCTGGCCTGGTTTCACACCAGCAGCAACAACCTGGGCCGCCACCTGCGCCGCGTCCTGCAACCCGAAAGCTGTGCCCTTAACCGAGGCGAGGGCGTTATCCATGATGGTCTGAACAGACTGGGCGTCATGACCAAGACCGCGCAAAGAAGCCTGCGCGTTCTCGATACCGGTCAAACGTCCGAAACCCTTGGTGATCGCCGTCGCCAGCACACCACCAGCAGCCGCGCCACCAGCCAGCGCACCAGCCTTCAGCGTGGTAACCAAACCACCCGACAGTTTCTCACCAATGCTACGGCCAGCCGGATCAGCCTGCGCAGCCGAATCGCCCAAGGCTTTAGCAATGCCCGGGCTGATTTTCGACACCTCAGGCACGATCGAAATATAGCCCACGCCGAGTTCAGCACCCATACACCCTCACCCCATCTAAAAATTATGTATCCCGTGCGGAAATCGCCGCACGGATCTCCGCCGCGGACAATTGACGAGACACCGGCGGAACATCTTCCGAGGCCTTGTCAGCGTCTAAAATCCGCCGAATAACACCCACCTGCGGCAATGACTCCGCAGGAGCCCCCTGCCGCAACAGCTGCCATGTCTCATACGAATCCGCGATGACACCCAGCATCTGAACTTCTGGCCGTAACCACTCCGCCCGCCGAGCGGCAGCCGGATCTAGCGCCCTACGAACATGTGAAGTTTCAGGCAAATGGGTGATAAAAGCGCGCAGATCAGCCCACGTGAAAGACCTGCCGAGATTCCGCAACGACAGGCCTCGCTCCATCAGATCCGCACGCAGCGCATCCTCTATCCGATTTGATTCTATGAATCGGCAGAGGGCTCGGATTCCCCCAGGTTAGCCTCAGACTGTTCCGACACAATCGTATTAATCTGCAGTACCTGGCGGGGAACCAACGCCTTGATAGCCGCAGTTTCTTCCTCGCCCGTATTGAAATGCAGCAAGAAACCACGAATGTACTCGACACCCAATTCTGATTTCACTTCGTCACTCATACCGGAGTGGATAGCGTCCAGATCAGTTTTGCTGACACAGTCCACCGGTGGGATCTTGATACGAACCCTGCCCGTACCCTCCGCCGCGGGAATATCGAATTCCAAAAGATCAAAAGTATCAATAACAAAAGCCACAATAAACCCCTTAAAAATACACTTTTTATAGATAAACCCCGGCAAGGAAACCCTGCCGAGGACATTGACGACAACAATCTACCTACTAGCCGGAGTGAACGCCATCATCGCGAAGCTCAACCACATACGCGCCGCGAAGCTCCGCCGCCGTAGACTTATACGCCTTCAGCTTCACCGTGGTCTTAGTGGTCGCGTTATGCACATCCGGAGTCTTCTCCACCGAGATAACCTGTGCGCGTTCCGCAACATAGGTCTTGGACTTCGCACCCGAAATAGCTTTCAACACATACGATTTCACCGGTAGAGGCTCATCGGTGTAGTAAATCGTGCGCTGCTTACCCGTGTTAGATGTTGCGGCCTTCTCGACGACGCTCGCATCGCCGAACGCGGTCTTAATGACCGCATCGTTGTCGTCTTCCATGAACGTGATCTCTATGTCTACACCGTAGTCGGTTTGGAGTGCAATGAAATCACCGCCACCGAACATTTTTTCCGTAGTGCTGTTACGAGTGGGCTTGACTGAGAAACCATTCTCACTCACCGCACCGTGATCAACGAAAGCCGTATTCAATTTCTCCAGCGCCGTGGTAGGCAACTTGGTACCCAAAGGCGCGGAATAAAACACGCCACCATCAATAGGTGGCGCGCCAACAAAGGCGTTAGCGACATTAACCGCCATTATCTTCCCTCCAAAACAAAAACCGCTGGCTACATCAGTGACAAGCCAGCGGTGAACTGAAATCTGAATAGCTTAGGGTCGGGATCATCAAACCGTGTGAGGTTATTATCCACATACGCCCAATGGATTTCCCGACTCCGGCACGATCGCCATACAGCACGTGCCTGCTCCGCCAAATCCTCAGCATCATCCTCAGATCTCGCGAAGCACTCCACCAGAAACCTCGGGTCTCTCGTGGCTATAGTGGCCTCCCCGCCGCCGATACGGGACACCACCACAAACATATTCGGCGCAGGATCAGGCTTACGAGTCGAAACCCGCACACCACCTAACCCCCGTGACAAAACCTCAACCGCAACAACCTGGCTAGCTTTCACCCGAGAGCCCTCACCATACGGTTATCTCGACGCTCCCTAGCCTTCGCGGACCACGTGTCTGGAAAAACAATGCCGCGATACCTGGACGCACCCTGCTGATACGAGGCCTCATAACCGTCCCCGCATTCGGAGGCTATCCGGTCAGCATGACGCTTCACCAAATCCTGTGCGACCCTACCGCGCAGGAGCTCCTCCAAGCCCTCGCTATTCGGTACGTACCGAGCTTTCATTATCATCCCACCTCACGTGACACCAGCCAATCGGAGAATACGCGGCCACAACATCGGTTTGCGCCGCATCCCGAAAGAGAATCAACGAGCCGCCGTCAAAAGCGGTCGCGCCGCATGGCACCGTGTCCACCCCGACTGGGGTCTCAACCCGCAGTAGCCGCGTCACCGTATCCGTCATTCGATACCTCCTAGATTCACGACTGCCAAACCAGGGGACCACCCGAACGGGTTATGCTCGTAGTTTCCCGGCTCGCCCAAAACTTCCAAACGTTCAGCCGAGCCAGGCAGCACCACCGCGTCCTTGTGCTGGAACGAGCCCACGGGGGCATACATTTCAACGCGGACCGTGCGACGGTCATGCCCCGCCAGTTTGGGCTCATCACCCGGCGGAGCACCCCAGCCGGCGACATACACCGTCTCCGTGGTTTCCGTGAACCTATCGTTGCCGAGACTATCCGTGCCGTCCTTGAACCGCCGAATGCGCTGTACTGGGTATTGCACAAATGGGGATAGAGACACCGATACTCACCCCCTTTCTACACCAGGTCTACGGAGTACACCCCGCCCCTGCGGCGCTTCCGAAACGCCGCCAGGGCTTGCTTATCCGACGCGGACAGCCAGGGCGCGCCGCCGGATCCGCCACCAGCGAATTTACCGGAGTGAGAAAAAGGCCCCGCAGCCACTTGTACAGATTCTTGAAACTGCGACTGTTTCGGTGCCTGCAGGACTCGGGCCACCATACGAGACACGACCACCCGGACGGCCTCGGGTATTTCGGGCTCGCGGAAGGTTTTACCGAGGTGCCCCTCTACGAGGATGGTAGCTTCGTGGAGCAGCCCTTGGACTTCCCTCTCGTCGATGACGGTGTCCTCGGGAAGCCGGTCCTTTACGTCATCAAGTCTTGCTAGCACGGCGAGTCCGTTTCGGTGTGACCTTAGGTGCAGCCGCTTCGGCTTCGGCTTCGGCTTCGGCCTCAGGCTCGGCTTCAGGCTCAACCGCTGCAGGTTCGGCCTCAGGCTCGGCCTCAGGAGTCACCTCATCACTAGTATCCGAGTCCGCCTCCAAAAGCGACGCATCACACGCCACCCCGTCCGGCAACTCATCACCAGCAACCAAAAACAAAGAACCCGAAGAAGCGTGAACCAAAACCGATCCAACGAAATCATGACGAATACGCGCCACAACAACCACCCCTTCTAGGCCAAAACCTTCAATGTGGCCGCCCAGTTCGCGTCATCAAACATCGGCATACCAATCGCAGCCGACCGAACCCACGTAGACTGTGGATCCTCATTCTTATACGCACCAGCAACCACACCCGGAGCAGCCAACTCAGAACCCAGAACCTTATACCGAGTGTCCGACGCCTCCAAAGTGCGACCCCACACGGTACGACCCACCTGAGTACCCAAACGACCCTCATCCGCATCTGGCAAGAAAACCACCGTCTTCTCGTCAATAACGCGAACAAAGTTGCCGTTCTCGTCCTCGATCCGAGAATCAAAAACCTCAATACGCGGCAAATCATGCGAATCAAACAACGCCTGAATATCCGCCCGACTCACCAAACCCTGAGTATTCGGGAACATTCTCCGAATCTCATCCGACCGCTGCAATAGGCCCATCACCTTACGGGACACCAACATAGTGCCGCATCGGAAACCGTTCACATCCTCGTAAGCGTTACGCAACGCCTCCAAGTCAGTAAACGCTTTAGCGCTGTCGGTGGAATCCCACTTCGTGCCGGCCTCCACCGACAGGCGGCTATCCCGACCGAAATCAACAACGGCCTTAAAGCCATCCTCGTCGATGGTCAGCTTACCGGTAGCCAAAAGCTCACCCCGAGCCAGCTCCATGCGCTCAGCAACTGCTCGCGCATTAGCCATGGCCTCGCGCCCGATGATGTCCTTCAACCGGGAATTATCACCACCGTACGCATTAGCGACCAGCTCGTCATACTCGGACACATGCGTCTTACGCCCCAACGCCGGAAGCTTGACGGTGGTCTGCGTACCACCCTGCGACCGGCCGATGGATGTCTCCGCATCATACGCACGGAACATCGCCGCGCCGCCGGAGCCCGTACGGTACTTTTTCAGATCGTACTTCATGCCCTCATGAAGCTCCGCTGGGAAAAACCGCGCCAGCGACTTAACGTTTTTAGTATCCTGCTCCACCGTCTTACGAGCCACCATAGTCAGCTCATAAGGGGACACCAGATCAGTCCATAGCCGCATCAACGACCACTTCCTTTCTTAACAAGAACAAACAACGGATTAGGGGTCGTCAGCGCAGTAACATCATGCGCGCCAGACGGCAGCCGGCTTACACGAACACGACCGCGCTCCAGCATCGGAGCAACCACATCACCCGCGCTTTCCTTGAACTCCTGGGCGGTCAGCAAAAAGCCCGCCAACTTGTCACCGTTATCGGTGACAGGCTCGAACTTCCCGTCCGCCTCCTTCAACGGAATACCCGAGGGAATAGTCCCGTTTTTCTTAAACGCCGCGAACTTTGTACCGTCGAGCGTTACGGTGCGAGCACCCTCTACACCATGCGCGGAACCTAACCACGACCGGTTATCCCCGCCAAAATCCTGCTTACTCACAGCTAGCTGCATAGTAAGCCACCTCCTTAAAAATGATCACAAAAATGCTTTTCACAGAAGGAAAACTAATGAGCGCTACCTAAAAGACGCTCCGCCCACGACTCCGCGTCCTTCCTACTGGACGAACCCGATTCCCGACCCTGATACGGATCAGAAGCCGCAGAACCCTTAGACCCCGTGGATTTACCTAGCTGCGCAAGCTTCTTAGCCTGCTGCCGCATATCCTCCTCAGAGCCATGCAAGAACATGTCAGCATCACTCTTAGACAGCCCGAATTCCAGAGCTATCTCGGATCGCGCAAGACGCGACTCCACATCCGTCCTGGCCTTTACCGCTTCCGCTAGTCGCTCTTCGGCCTTTTGTAATTCGGATTTTTCCGCATCCTCACGCTCTTTCAGCTTTTCAGCGGCAGACTGGTTCTCCTTAGCCCGCTTCTCCCACTTACGGGCCTGAGCCTTCCAGTGATCAGCATCGTCGGTTGCCCCACCCGAGCCTTTTCCAGACTCCGATGTTTCACCAGCACCCTCTTTAGCCTCGTCATTGGTTGAGGTTGCTGAGCCCGAGCCGTCGTTTACGCCCTCAATGTTCCGAACCCAAAAGGGGACGTTTTTCTTCATGTTTTCCTCCTAATTTTTCCTTTTCGGTAACGCCGCCGTTCCGGCTCGGCGCATAACAAAACCCCACAACCGAAAAGTTGTGGGGTTCTCGTGCGTTGCCGGGAATCGAACCCGGCGAAATCACCAAATCAACGCTTATGTGCGCAATCTCTCCCGATTGCGCACATGATTACCAAAATCATCCACCGCGTCAAAATTCTCTGGATACTCAAGACCAGCCCAATCCAACTCAATAGACCAATCAGTATTCGCTTCTAGCTCCCTGTACACCCGATCAATAGCCTTGATACTTGCAGGTGAAATGTCTTTAAGCGTGCAGAAATACCCAATCCAATCCTCAAAATCGTCTTGTGTCGGAGTAAAGCGCAGAATTGGCCTCTCGCCGCTTGGGAAACCACCAAGAACTCTCTGCTCGATCTCCTTAACAACGTGGCGGGAGAAGGAATCTGAGCCTTCAGTATGAACAATAACGATTGGTTCAACAGACATCATTTCTCTCCTTTCCAATAAAAGTTACCGACGTTGCTAATAACTAAAATACCACGTACCACGTGGCCTTGCTTATCCACAGCCTTTATCAAATTTTCCGTTATCTTTTCAGCGGTCACTTCCAAACCCCTCGCATCGAATACCGCGTACTCAGCCTGCTGGGACGCCCCACGGAGCCGGTTCTTAATACCTCCGATAGAATCGAGCGTCTTAATATCGACTGATTCACCCAAAACCACAAAGTCCGGGGTCTTCACACCCTCCAAACCTATCTCCTGCGCCCGAGCCACACGATAAACGCCATCCGAACCGCCTAGAGCACCTTCTAATACCTTAACCGCAGAAACTTCCTTTTCTTCAGCCTCCCGTTCACTTTTAGAAAGCCCACCCTTTCGCCGAACACTTGGGTGGTCAACTAGCCCCAAATCCAAGAGCTCACTCACGGTTTTCCTAGAACTAGGAACCCTAGTCGCGTATTTAGGCTTTGCCTCAACCAGAACAGCATCTGACGGTACCCAGGCCGGAGCCTCATTACCCCTCTCGTTCTCAACCTTCCTAGCCAACCGCGCCTGGTTCCGAACATTTATACTAGCGCGCTGCTGTGTAACGTCGACTCTAGACCGACGTTCCTGCACCGCCGCCGCGAAAGCATCCCGCTGAGCCTGCGACCCAGAAACCCCCGCCGTAGACTCCGCCCACAACTCCTCCAACTGCTGATTAATCACCGGTAAATCCGCCGGAGTCTGCACCTCGATCGCCAAACACGAACAATTATCGTGATAAGACCCGCCACGGGACCGCTGCAAAACAGTCTTCTCCGAATACACATCACCGCGAGATGCCAACATCAAACAAAAATTACACGCCCCAGGCTGAGGCACCCTAGCAAACCTGGTGCCCGCCACCCTTGTTGCCTCCGCAACAGTCTCACGAGCGGGCTGCAAAACCAGACGATTCAAAACCCCAGCCAACTTACGCTTCGCCAACTCCACATCAAGAACACCCTCCTTACGAGACGTGTTCAACGCCCACCCAAACGACGCCTCCGCCTGCTCCAAACCAGCTGGATCAGCCACCTCAGGATAATCAAGACGTGCCAGCACATCATCCAGCTGCCGCGACCGAAACAAATAATCCGCCGCAGCATACGCCGCCTGCTCACCATACTGCGACGCTACCGCATGCAACAGCTCCACAGCCTGCTTCTGCCGCTCCAAAACACCCAAACGATACGCCTGCTCCCACCACGCAACAAAGTCACGCTGCGCCAGAATCCGAAGCATATCCAAAGACCGCTGATACTCCCGCTCCGCAACCAGATCCCTAGCCAAAACTAACCCCCTTCCGGGCTAGCCTCAGCCCAAACCAGACTCACCCACCGGACGGTTAGCCCGAGCCAGACTAGTCACGTCCTCCGAAACCTGCGTAGCGCGAACCGCCTCCAACAACGACGATGCCCGCTGCGCCGCCCGCAGCTCCGCAAACTCACGCTTCAGCGTCTCCCGCTGCTGCGTAGACAGACCTATCATGTCCCACACAACCTCAGAACCCGGCGGCGCAATACCCGCCTGAACCAACTTCACAGCCGCATCCACACTGGACGCCAAAGTGGGAGTAGAAGGATCACGCCACAGCGGAACCACCGACGCAACAAACGACGACTCCGGAACCGCCCGCTTACCTATCGCATGGCACAAATACGCCACATCGCGCTGCAAAACACGGCCAAACGCCTTCTGCCTATCCTCAGCTCTCTTCACCAACCGCGCCTCAGACGCCCGAATAGCATCAGCCGACGGCGGATTATCATGCGTGAAACCCAAATACGTCGCAGGAACCCCCGACTGAGCCGACACCAGCTGCGCAACCATACGTAACTCCTCGATATACGGCGTAGGCGGCGCAGCCGTAAACTGACCCACCTCAGGCTTCG
Organism: Corynebacterium mustelae; assembly: GCF_001020985.1. Classification (NCBI taxonomy): domain Bacteria; kingdom Bacillati; phylum Actinomycetota; class Actinomycetes; order Mycobacteriales; family Corynebacteriaceae; genus Corynebacterium; species Corynebacterium mustelae. The sequence continues at coordinate 922,908 of NZ_CP011542.1, read as the reverse complement.
GCGGCCCCCCAGGACCCCACTCATCAGGATCCACAGGTTCGATAACCAACGCCTTCGTCATCGCCGCCCGCATACCCTGCTGGCGCTGCACATCCGCAGGAGCCTCAGGGTCAATGCCCACCTGGTCAAGAAGAACATTAATCATGTACTTCTGCGGAGTGGTATAAATCTCCCGGTTATACTCCATACCCAAAATGGTGCGCATACCATGCTGCGTGTAATACCGAATTGTAGACGTGATCTCCGACCGACCCAAGTACTCACCAGCCCGAAGCTGGTTAGGGAAAGCAACGAGATTACACCGATCATGATCATGTGGCACCCACCGGCGCTCCTCAGCACCATTAAGCTCCTCCACAAACCACGTACCCGAAGGCAAATACAGCCGACGAAGCAACGCGCCGGACTCCAGAGTCTGCTCCGAATACGCAGCCCGCACCCGATTACGGCGCCCATCCCACATAAACGTGGCATCCTGCGAAGACACTGCCGTAGCAATTACTGGACCCGTAACAGCCTCCTCAGCCGCATCCTCCGCACTCGTGAACGCCATAAAACCCACGCCAGTGCAAAGCGCGTCCAGCTTCACCCGGTTGAACTGGTCAGCAAGATCCGAGCCCAGCCACAGGCTCCGAAGAAATTCGGATTCCCCACTAGTGGTAGTCCAGCCCTCCCATTGAATACGCTCCGAAAGCGCATCAACGATGATCTCAGGCCACCCCATAACCGCCTCGACACCAACCATCGAATGAGGGATAGCAATACCAAGATTCTTAACGGCCTCCTTGCCGTCGTAAAACCGCCACTGCCGCTGATTCTTCGGCCTATGCAGCTGCAGCTGCGACCGCAACTGGCCAAGAAGTCCATTCTCAATGTCTTCTACCCGACTCATACCACTAGCCCCCTCCCTGTTCGCCGCGCCCTACTCGGACGCCCACCACCATTACCATTTTTCCGGTATTTACCCGACTCCAACACCATGCGGCGCCCAACATTAGCTGCGATCATCGCCACGCATAGGTCCACCGAACGTAAAGAATCACGAGTTTTCTTACCGACCGTAGGCCCGAACTTATTCCACCGAGCCTTCGCATTATTCACATGCGCCACCAAAGCTGGGTCACCATCATGCCTAAACGGCCCATTCAAACCCTCATCCTCAATCAGTGCACGAATAACCTCCACCTCCTGACTGAATCTCCGGTTACGGTCCGCGCCACCCGGGGCAGACAACCGCATATCCCACAGCACAGCGTTACCCCGCGGCCCAGGCGTGGCAGGCACCCATAGCCTACGACCAAAATCCCGATGCCACGTACTGATCATGTCCGCCCAATACGCAGCCTCCGTCGAATCATCCTTAGCCGGTGACGGATCCACACCAAACCACCACACCCGGTACTGCGAAAACGCCTCACGAACCTCCGCATCGACCGCATTCCGATCGACCAAAAAACCCTTACCCCGCTCACCACGAGGCCGAGACCACACACCAAGGACTTGGTTAAACCCATCCTGAATGCGACACGCCATAAACCCTGTGGCGTCCTCCGACTTTGAGCAATCCAAGAACATGGCGATGTCGTCGCCGGGCTGAAGCGTCCTGCTCGGATCCGCAAGCGCAGCAAAAGACTGCGCCGACACATACACATCCTCAGCTTCCGCGACACCGTTCAAATAAAACCTGATCGCATCTGCTGCGGCCAGCTCCGGATCAACGATTTCACTACTAAGGCGATCAATATCAGCCCACCATGCATCCGAATACGCCTGACGAAGCGCCAAATCCCGATTCTGAGCATCATAAAAATCCAACCGGGGGTCGGCCTCAATCGAATCATAAAGAATATCCCGAGCAAGACCCTTATACCTGCCTGACATTTGCTTCTGCCACGCCTCAAAAGTCCGCTCACCCACCGAATCCGATCCCTGCATATGCGCATTCGTTAGCTCCAAAACACGAGCCTGCACCGACCGCTTAGACTTACCGACATTCCGGCGAACCACAGCTGCCACACGAGTTCCGCCTGACGAATCAGTCATATGGTGAGTTTCATTCAAAACCGCAAAAGTGGCTGGATCACCCTCAGCCGACGACTCCGAAGCCGTCAAAACCTCCATACGGGCGGGCGAATCCTTCACCATCGTCGCCGTCTGGCCCTTATCAAGCCGGTAATACGCCACCGCCTCCGCACCGAGCTGAGAATTTGCCACACGCAAAAGGTCTTTAGACTGTGTCTCCGAGTTCGACGCCGCCTGAACTAGCGGCATGTACCGTTGCCGCCCCGCCCAACGGCCCAACTCCTCATCAAAATACAACTCACAAGGCCCAAGAAACTCACTATTCATCACCGCAGCGGCAAAAGGATCCTTACCCGTGCCCTTCGCCCCACGGCGCACCCCACGGCGGTACAAAAACCTACCCGTCTCCGGATTAAACGCATACCAAAGGATCAAAAACTTAGCCTGACCATCGGTGTAGCGCCACGGCTGACCCTCATCATTTAAAAGACCCGGCTCGTCGGTGCGCCACTCCGCCCAATCAATCAACCCAGGGCCCAGGGAATTCCGCATAAGAGCCTTCCGCTTCTCCGGCGACGACGGCCACGGAAGCGTCACCCACTCACCCAGCGAGCCCCTCCGATACCCCGGAGGTAACTCCAGCTCCGAACGCGGGACCATCAAGTCAGATGAGGTTTGCAAATCGATCACCCGCCTCAATCACAACACCGCTGTCCGAGGGTTTTTTCACCTCCGAAACGTCCTCCGAAATTTCCCACTGCAAGCGCTTCATTGCCATTGGGGACAACCCGAGTCGGTCCTCAATCTGCCGCTGTTCGGCCAAGGCATTGGTAGGTACTTTCCCGCTGCTGAGGTTTTCTTGCACCAGGTTAGAAATTTGCAAATACCTAGCCACTAGAAGATCGTCACCGTTGCGCTCCCACATTACGGCTTGCGGTTTTCTCCATAGCGCCGTCCACCCCGCTGGGCTGCGCCCCTTCAAGGGCCACTTCGGCGCCTTGCCTTTGCGCCCTTCCGCAGGCAATGTCACCCAGTCTGGTCGTGCGTTACGCCTGCGGGCGTTTTTCTTCGGCGGCGGCCCCGGCAAAGAAACCACCCCCTCACTAGCTAGCTAAATCGAAAACGCGTCGCCCGTCACCCGAATAAACCGTGCGCGACTGTAAAACTCAACGCCCCCGCGCTTCCTTCCGGGCATTTCCGGCGCTTTAACAAAAACATGTAGGCCGCGGCCGCTCATGGACCGTTCGGCGAACACCACTTCAAAAGGAAGCTTCTCTATCGCCTTGCGCGCCCAACGTGTGAGCCGTGAACCTTGAAAACAATTGTCCAAGTCCAGGCAGCCTAACCCGCCACCCAGCATTACTCCGAACCCATCGCCTTCACCGCGGGTAACGTCCTGAAAATTCGCCCACGTCGAGGCGTCAGTAGATGACGCGGGCATACCGTTTGGCTGCACGGGGCGTTTCCCCTTGGCCCTTGCCCACGATGCGCGCTGGGTTAAAAGTTCGGGCAAGCGTCGAGTTGCTGCTTTCCGGTGTCTGTAGGCGCGTTGCTTACAGGCGGATGAGCAGAATTTCGGGGTCCGTCCCCGTGAGCCTTCCGCTTCGAATTCATTCCTGCACTGCTGACACGCCCTTTTCATGCCCTTAATTTTACCAAACGTTACGAAATAAAGCCATGAACAGCGGTTTTTATTTTTCTTGGCGCAACTTGGCGCTGCGAGGGCGTTTGGCTTCCCCGAAATCGAAAAACCTCGCCGGTTGCGGTTGGGTTCGACTCGCGCGACGCTGGGCCCCGCGCAGGGTGCCCGCAACATCGAAAGCCCAAACCCGTACAGACTGTCAGGCCCTATGCCCTCCGGCGGCGCCGTGGCTCGGGAGGGGGATACTCCCCCAGGTGGGGGTAGCTGATGTGAAGTGCTTCACATTCGATATTGGGCTTCATTTTCGATACCGCCCTCTAGGCCAATCCGAACGGCAGCCGAGGCCTCCGCCGAAGCGTCGCCGCTTTCCTCGCCCTCGCCCGAATCGACTCCTCGTCGGTCTTCCGCTTATGGCACGGTCCGCATAGCCATTGGAGGTTTTCCAGGCTGTCGGCCCCACCTTCGAAATGCGGGGTTATGTGATCTAGCTCCAGCCCCTCGCGATGCCCGCATTCGGCGCACTCATTTTGGAGTTGTCGTTTGGCTTGTCTCTTTAAGGCTTTCCATTCCGGTGTCCTGCACCGCGGGTTGTTTCTGTCCCACATATGATGACCCCCTTGAAACGCCGAAAACCCCTAACAGGGTTGTTAGGGGTTTGTTATGTAGATATACGTTGTCGTCGCGTCGATTATATCAACAGGCGTGACAGCGCTGTCAAATTTTTGCACTTTTGGGGGCGCTGCGGTCGGGTTTAAGCAGGTAGGACAGTACGTCGCTTAGCCTGTAGCGGACTTCTTCGCTTCCGCCTATCTGCATTGTCTTGGATGCTATGTGTCCTCTGTGCGCCCATTGGCGTAGCCGGTCGGCGCTGACGCGGTGACCTTTGCGTTCTAGCTTTATGCGTATCGTTCGGCTGTTGAGCCATGGCTCTGGCTGGTTAGCTAGCTCGCGTTCGTCACGGGGGTCGATGCGGTTTGCTAGTCGATGTGTCCAGTACGCAACGGTGTCCTCCACTGCTTGCGGCTCAGGGTGTGCGTATAGCCAGTGCTGATGCTCGACTAGCCAACGGACCCAGGCTGATAGGGGTTTGCCCACTAGGTGGACGTAGCTTTGTTCGTTCGCGCTGTGGATTTGGGTGACGACGTCTCGGATTTCGTCTTCGAGTTCTAGCCTGAGGTCGATGTCGGCGGCGGGTACTGGTGCGGTAGGCCCTGGGGGCCCTGGGTTGCGCCCACCTCCGGGTACCCGTGGGAGGGTTAGCATGTGTTCTAGTTCGATGACGAGCCAGAGTAGGTTTGTGAGGTTGTTATTGAGGTTGCTCACTGGTCGGCTTCCTGAATGGTGTCGGCTAGGTTTCTCATGCGTGTGTCGCTGTATCCGGTCCATGTGTGGGGTTCGCCATGGATGGTGGCCTCGACGAGGGGGAGTTCGGCGGCTTTGATGTCAGCCATGAGTTGTATTTTGTTGGGGTGTTCGTGGATGTTTTCCTCGATGATGGTGAATCCGAGGCGGGTTAGTCCGCGTTTGGTGTAGCGGCATTTCATGCATCCTGGTGCGCTGTAGATGGTTGCGGTGAGTGGGTTGGTTGGGCTCATTGGTTTTCCTTTCGTAGTTGCGCGGCGACGGCGGTGATGAGTCCGTCTTGTGTTGCGTGTTTTTGGCTTAGGGCTTTGTGTACGTCTTCGTCGATTGTGCCTTTCGCTTGGATGTGGATGATGCTGACGGGCTCGGTTTGTCCTTGCCGGAATAGTCTGGCGTTGGCTTGTTCGTAGAGCTCTAGGCTCCAGGGTGTTGTGAACCAGACCATGATGTGGCCGCCGGTTTGGAGGTTCAGTCCGTGTCCTGCTGATGCTGGGTGTATGAGTGCTAGGGGTATTTCTCCGCGGTTCCATTTGTGGAAGTCTTCGGCGGTGTCGAGGTGTGTTGCTTGGGGGAAGCGTTTCAGGATGCGTTCTGCTTCGTGTTTGAACCAGTAGGAGCATAGGACGGTTTGGCCGTTGGCGGCTTCGATGATGTCTTCTAGTGCGTCGAGTTTTTTGTCGTGTATCTCGGTGTGGCCGTCCTTGGTGTAGATGGCGCCTGATGCGAGTTGTTGGAGTTTTCCGGAGAGTGCTGCGGCGTTGGCTGCGTCGATGGTCTCGTCGCCTAGTTCTAGGACGAGGTCGCGTTTAAACCTGTTGTAGGTTTTGGTTTGTGTTGGCGTGAGGTGTACTACGTGGTTGGTGTGCGTGCATTGTGGTAGTTGGAGGTAGTCGGTGGTTTTCATGCTGAGGGTGATGTCGGCGATTTGGTTGTAGATTTGTTGTTCTGCCCCCGGTTTTAGTGTGTAGGAGAAGATTTGCATGCCGTTGCGTTTGTCTGGGTTGAAGTATTGGTTGCGGTAGTGGGTGATGTATCTGCCGAGTCGTTTGCCTCCGTCGAGTAGTCGGAATTGGGCCCATAGGTCCATGAGTCCGTTGGGGCTGGGTGTTCCGGTTAGGCCGATGATGCGTTTGATGTGGGGTCGCATTTTTTGGAGTGCTTTGGACCGTCTGGCTTGGTGGTTTTTGAAGCTGGAGAGTTCGTCGATGATGACCATGTCGAATGGCCACTCGTGCTGGTAGTGGTCTACTAGCCATGGGATGTTTTCTCGGTTGATGACGTAGATGTCGGCGTCGGTGGCGAGTGCTTCGAGTCGTTTTTGGGGGCTTCCCACGATGCTACTCATGCGGAGGTGCCCTAGGTGGTCCCATTTTTTGAGTTCTGCAGGCCAGGTGTCTCTAGCTACTCGCAAGGGGGCTATGATGAGGGCTTTTCGTGTGTCGAAGTGGTCGTAGATGAGGTTGTTGATGGCGGTGAGGGTGATGATGGTTTTGCCTAATCCCATGCCTAAAAGGATTGCTGCTTCTGGGGTTTGTTCAATGAAGGTTGTTGCTTCTTGTTGGTAGTTGTGTGGTTTGTATTTCATGTAGCACCTCGTGGATGTGGTTGGGGTGGTCGATGATGTGGACGGGCACTCCGAGGTTTTCTATTTGATTTTTGCGTACCCGTTGGATTGGTCTGGGTTTTTTGCCTGGTGCTTTGAGTTCGGCGAATGCGATGCACCCTCCGGGGAGGAGTATGAGTCGGTCTGGCACTCCGGCGAGGCCGGGGCTTGTGAATTTCAGGCATAGGCCGCCGAGGTTTTTGACGGCTCGCGTGAGTGCTTGTTCTACATGTTTTTCGTCCATGGGGGGGACAACTTCTTTCGTTTTTCTATACGTGCGCGGAGTTCTGCGTATACGCGCAGATACGTTCAGGTTTTTGTTTACTCATTAGAATTAGTTGTCAACTTGTCCCCCTACGCACGTTTTTCGTGTTTTTACCTCGCGTTTTTGTGGGGGACAACCTGGGGGACAACTTTTTCTTGTCCCCCTGTGTTTTGGGGGACAACTTTTAGCTTTTTGAGGTTGTCCCCCGGAGGTTGTCCCCCGTTTCAGAATGGTGGTTGATCCTCGGGTTCATCGCATCGCTTATACGCTCGCTGCTGCCCGTATAATTTGGTTTTTCGCTTGCTTCCTTGTTTTTCCCATCCGGGCATTTTTTGCATGATGGCCGCTATCGCGTAGGAGTCGGCTGGTCGTAGCCTGGATGGGTCTTGGCCCCAGCATTCCGCCCATATCTCCGGGTTCGTGACGGTTTCGCGGCGTACGAGTGCCCCGGTGTAGTCGTCGACGTGTCCGAAGTCGTCCATAGTTTGGAACCACTGTCGGCGCTGGGTCAGGGTGAGGTTTTCCCAGTTGTCGGCTAGTGGTATGTCGAGCCAGGCTTCTACTAGTCCCGCGCGGTCATCGGTTTCGATGGCTGATTCCTGCTGACGGGTGGCTATGTGTGCGAGTGTTCCGGTGAGGTAGAGGGGTTCTCCTTGCTGGTAGTAGTGGTGGGCTTCTGCCCAGATTTGGTCTACTTCGGCGTCGGTCATCGACCATGCTTTTTTGGTGGCGTGGTCTGTGACTGTGACGGGCCAGAAGCGGCGGTTTCCGGTGTTGTCGCGGAGGAATCCGTTTTCGGCGTTGGTGGAGCCTACGATGATGCATTGGCGGGGGTGGGATTCTACGACGGTGCCGTAGGCGGCGCGGTATTTGTCGTCGGTGCGGGAGAGGAATCCTTTGACGGTTTCGACTTCCATTTTTCGCATTCCGGCGAGTTCGCCGAGTTCGAGGATCCAGTAGCCTTGGAGTTTTTCGGCTCCGGTTTTGTCTTTCATGTCGAGCAGTGTGAGGGCGTCGGAGAACCACTGTCCTGCTAGCCGTGCGAAGATCGTAGACTTACCCACACCTTGGGGGCCGTTGAGGATAAGCACTTGGTCGAATTTCACCCCGGGTGTGCGTACCCTAGCTACTGCTGCGACGAGTGTTTTTCTGGTGACGGCCCGTACGTATTCGGTGTCGTCTGCGCCGAGGTAGTCGACGAACAGGCGGTCTACACGCTTAACCCCGTCCCAGGCGGGTAGCTGGTCGAGGTAGTCGCGGACGGGGTGGAAGGAGCGCTGTGCTGATACGGCCGCGAGGGCGTCTTTGGTTTTACCGACGTGATATAAACCCCAGCGTTTTTGTAGTAGTACGCGTAGGTGGGCGTTGTCGGTGTCTGACCAGCCTGGTTTTGTTTGTGCCCAGGGGGTTGGTTTGCCTGGGTGGATGTCGACCCCTCCGGTGAGTTCGTTCAGGGCGATGCCTTGGAGGGTTTTCTCGTGGGTGAGGATTGTGACGTAGTTGGATAAAACATCGATGACCTTTCCGTTTTTGTTGAGTTCTAGTAGTGATTCCCATTCGCCTGCTTCGGTGGGTGTGTCTACGTCTAGGCCGTCGAACTCTTGTTGTGCTTGTTGGATGCGTTCGGTGGCGAGTGCTTGTTTCACTACGGGGTGGTTTGTGGCTAGCCGTACCATGGATTGGTAGGAGGGTTTGGCTGCTGGTGGGGTGTTTGGGTTGGTGTCGTCGTCTTCGCCGCCATATAGGTGGATTCGGACGAGGTCGAAGGCGTTGCAGAGTTGGCCGCCTGCGGGGTCGGTGCCGTGGTGGGAGTAGGCGAATTTGTTGTCGTAGGTGATGACTCCGTTGGCGGATTCGCCTGGTGTGTAGGTGTATCGGTCGGGGATGGTGGATGTGGCGTATGTGTTTTCTAGGAATTCTGTGATGGCTTCGTGGATGGTGAAGGCTCGGCAGAATGCGCCGACGATGCCGGGTTTTTCGAGTGGGTCGGCTTGCCGGTCGGCGGTGTGTTTGATGATGTTTGCTTGTCGGCTGGATACGGGCCAGGTGGTGACGTCCCGCCAGTCGTCGAACCGGTTGAGGGTTTTGTCTGGGTCTAGCCAGGTGCCGTGGTTTTCTTGGTAGAGGTATTCGCCGTCGACGCATTTGGAGGGCCAGTACATGAGCCGGTGGGCTTGGTAGGTGGTGTCGTCGAAAAAATCGATTCCGATGTCTTGGGCGATGCGGCGTCCGATGGCTTCGTATTCGTCGGCGGTGACGTCGCGGGTGAGTGGGAGGATGAGTCGTAGGCGTGGGTTGGTGGGTGTGTGGGAGTGGGTGGAGTATGCTACCCATTCGCAGGTGAGGGTGTCGGGTAGTGTGGTGAGGAGGTTTTGGGGTGGGTCGTCGATGTCGAGGCATAGGATGCTTCGGGAGAGTACTGCGTCTTTTTTGCGGCGTCCGTGTTGGAGGTGGCCTCCGACGAATCCTCCGTGGTCTTTGAGGTCTGCTTGTTGGGCTTTGGGGAGGGCGTGGTATTTTTCGACGGTTGTTTGGCTGATGCTGGGGGTTTGGAGTCGTTGTTTGAGGTGTGGCCAGGTTGTGAGGGTGTTTTCCCAGCGGCGTGCGAGCCGAGTGGGGGCTGTGGCTAGTTTGATTTCTCGGCTCGGGGTGGTCATCGGGGTTTTCTCCTTTTGCTCTTGGTTTTTGCTGGGGTTAATGGTTAAGCGCCCCAAGCCACCTGGCTCTAGGGGCGCTTCGAATGGTGGGGTTGTTGGTTATCCTCGGAGTAGTAGCAGTGCCATGGATATGTTGGTAGCTTTCAGCACGGTGCTGATTTCGGGCATGCCTTCCCGGTCTCGTAGTCGTTTGATGGCGCGGCTGAGGGCTTGGAGTTCGTCGCTACAGTTTTCTGTCACGTCTTTGACGAGTTTTCGGTTTTCTTCGGTGCTGAAGTCCTCGCCCATGTCTAGTGCGTGTTTGAAGAAGAAGGCTAGGAAGGTGAAGGCGGCTTCAGGCATGGTTAGGATCCTTTATGGTTTTGTGTTTTTGGACAACGCGGTGGCATTGGTGCGTATTTTTTCTAGTACTCGTAGGTAGTCTCCGTAGATCATCGGGTAGTCTGGTCCGATGCTTATCAGGTGGGTGTGATCCCCTTCGTCCCATTGGAGCCACCACAGTTTGTGGTTTCGGCACCATTTGAAGGTGACGCGGTGGGTCATGGTTTTTCTTTGGGTAGGTAGATGATGGTGTAGGTCGCGCCGTGTGATAGTTGGCGCCCGAGTCGCACCCACGACGTCTGCTTGGTGTCTACTGGGTGTCCGGCGCAAATGTATTCGGTGCCAAGCCTGTCGCGTACGATGGTCCCTACGGGGGCTTTGAGTAGCTGTAGGCCGTTGTAGCCTGCGCCTAGATGGAAGCCGGGGGTTTCGGCGGTTCGGAGTTGTTCTTTAAGGTCGGCTATTTCTTGCTGTTTCTCAGCTATCTTTTTCTTGATGATGTCGGCGTTGAGCATTATCGAGGCTTTCTTGGTTGTGTTGTTGGATGATCGCGCCGCTGATGCAGGCGATGCCGATTGTCAGCAGCTGCGACGGGGTGAGGTTTTCGAATATGGGCTCTGGGTATTCGTCGGTTTCCCATTGGCAGTTATATATTTCGCTGTGGGTGTCGTCGATTCCGAGGATGACGATTTTCTCGTCTGCGTTGATCTTCGGCTGAGCCGGGTCTTCGGGAAGATAAGAGTCGATGCGATTGGGTGTGCCGTGGAGGTATTCAGCGAAGTAGTCGGGGCTGGTGAGGAGTTGTAGGAACGTGTCCCTCTCGTCCGACCCGGGGTAAACCCTGTGTCCTTTTGCAGCGTTGTCTGGGTCGTATCTTGTCCCTTTTTGCGAGTATTCGTAGAGGCGTCGGAGCAGTTCGGTGTCTGTGAGGGTGTAGTTGCTCATGGTTGTTTACCGCCTTTTACCCAGGTGTGTGCGAAGCGTATAGCCTCGGAGTGGGATTTCATTTGCAGCATCCCCACCGTTTCGGTTTGTTGTAATTCTGGGTAGTGCTGGAGGAACCGCACTACCCAGCTTCTAGTGCTCCGCCCTTGGTAAATTTTGGCTTTTCGTATGATGCGCAATTGAGTCTTCTTTCTGTGTGGGGGTGGTTTGTTGGTTTCGTGCGCACTAGTGCGACACAATTTGATACATGGGATTTCTAGATACTTTGTGGTCTGTCAGGGGCCGTGCGGGTGATTTTTCGGAGACTGACAGCGACTGTTATGTCAGCACTGATTGCCCCAGTTGTGGGACCAAAAGGATGCTGAAGCTGGCAGAAACCTACCCGCCAGGGGCTTGGCGTCACCCCGAGATTTATTCCAGTTCCGTGTGGTTATTGTGCTTGTCTTGCGGCCAGGGAGTATGGGGGATAATTTACGGGGGCTCGCTGTCGATAAAAGTCCCAGAAGCAAGACCTAAGGACGTTCCAGATCATCTAAGCTCGCAGGTTAGATTGGCCTGGGAAGAGGCGTTAGATTGTTTCGCGGCTTCCGCCTACACCAGTAGCACGTTGATGTGCCGGAAACTTCTTTTCCACATGGCCGTGGAAATGGGCCTTTCGGAAAAGAAGGAAAACGGATTCTCACCTAATTTCGATGAGTGTTTGCAGTATCTCGTTGATGAGGGGTTTATTACCGCACGGCAAAGGAATCAGTGGGTAGAGTCCATTAGGGTATGGGGAAATAAGGCCACGCATGACCTCGCGTCGATCGATAAGGATACGGCCGAGAAAGCTATTGATTTTATGTACCAGCTTCTGCAGATTGTCTACACTTTTCCGGCGTCGTCGGGTCAAGAAAGCCCATCTCAGTGAGTAGCTTTTCTATGTCTAGTGCGAAGCTCCTGCGCACTGCTGCGACGGTTTGGGCGATGACCGTGTCTGGGTCTGCTTTCAGGATAAGTTCTGCTTCGTAGCGTTCGGCCGAGGCCAGTTCAGTGAGTGCCTCGGTTAACGATTTCAGCTTGTTTTCGTTCATGGTTTTCTACCTTTTCTAGACCCTGCAAGTCTTTCTAGTCTTTCTTGTAGTAATCGCACTCATAACCATCAGCATCCAACGGCAGATTTCTTGGTACCTTGCTAATCCACTCCGGTTTGGATGTCATCAACCGGCACACGGTCTCAACTCGAATACTCGTGGGGGCCTCCACAACAATTTCGTCATGCACATGCATAACCGTCCGAAGATTCGCCTCGGCTACAACTGTCAGCGCGTGCGCCAGTAGATCCCTAGCCACCGCCTGAGTGATGTTCTCCACCAGCTTCCCGCCATATGTTTCAATGCGGGTATAGCGCCGGTTGATGTCGAAACCCATACACGTGATGGAGGGTTTACCGAACCGGTTGGTGCCCATCTGGGGCTGTGGGTACACGAGGTTCCTACCACTAGGCAGTGTGATGAGCAGCTGGTCTTCCACAACCTGGAGCGTAAGACCGTGCCCGGGCAGGGGAACAGGAAACCCGGGGGTAGCTATGGCCGCTTTGGCGGCATCCTCCACCCGGTACCATAGATTCACAATGTTGGGGTTAGCAGACCGCCAAGCTTCCACGATGGGCTGCAGTTCGTCTGGTTTCAACCCCATACGCAGCGCACCCATTGCTTCGAGCGCCCCAGCACCACCCTGGTAGCCACAGGCCAAAACTGCAACTTTTCCTTTTTGCCGTAGTTCGGCGTTGGGCCCGTGTTTCTCCACGGGCACACCGAACATGCGGGACGCGGTCACACAGTACAAGTCTTTGCCGTCCTGGAACGCCTGTAAAGTATGCTCCTCCCCCGCCAGCCAGGCCAACACCCGCGCTTCGATGGCGGAATAGTCAGCAACAATGAAGCGCATCCCATCGGCGGGTATGAACGCCGTCCTAATCAACTGAGACAACGTATCCGGAATGCTCCCATACAGCATGCCCATAAGATCCGCATCACCCATGAGGGCGGTTTGCCGAGCATCGTCGAGGTCTTCCAGATAGTTACGCGGCAGGTTCTGCACCTGGATCTGCCTTCCCGCCCACCGGCCTGTCCGCCCCGCACCGTAGAACTGCAGCAACCCGTGGGCGCGCTCGTCGGGGCACACGCCGTTGAGCATCGCTTGGTACTTTTTCACACTCGACCGGGACAGCTCTTGCCGTAGCTCCAGGACGCGTTTCACCGTGCCGGTGGCGTACTGTAAAGCCTGTTCGACGCTGTTTTTCGTCAGGTCTGGGAGCGCCATACCGTTGTCCCGGAACCAGGCGAGGGCCTGCAAGGGGCTGTTCGGATTCTCCAGGCCGGTTAGTTCCCGGGCTTCGTCTAGGCATTCTTCTTTATGCACATGGTCGATGTGGATAGCGGCCTCGGCTAGGGTGGTGTCGATCCGTACACCAAGGTCGTTGATCTGCTGGTCTACCTCGTATTGGTGCCATACCCAGTCGGGCAGGGCGCCTAGATGGGTGAGGTGTTGCCGTAGCTGGTTTTCCACGACGACGTCTTGGATGTTGTATTTTTTGAAGTCTTCCCACTCTTGCGGGTGGTTAGTGGGCTTGCGCCGTTGCGCGCTTTCTACGGCAAAGAGCTCGGTTTGCTGTTCCCATGGTTGTTTTTTGTTGGTGGGTTCGCAGAACATCTTGATGAGGTTTTTACCCGTGTCAAGTTTTTGGGCGTCCAGGTCGAGGGCTTTGGCCACGTCTTTGAGGCTGGCTGGTAGCCCCATTGCGCTGGACCATACGGCGGAGCAGCGCCAGCCTTTTGGTGGGAGGTCGAAGTTCAGGCCGTGGTGGTCTCGTAGGTGGCGGGATATGCATACTCGTTCGAATTGGGCGTTGAATGCCCACTTGTGCACCATCGGGGAGGTTAACGCCCCGAGGATGTCTTGGGGGATTTTCTCACCTGATGCCACGTCTATGAGGGTGACGGGGCCGTTGTCGATGCTGTAGGCGAACAGCAGTAGGGTAAAGTCTGGGTCGGCGGCGTATTTGTACACGCCGTGTGTGATTGGGGTTCCGCTGAAGGTTTCAATGTCTATAGCTAGTTCCATGGTGGTTTCCCTTTTTTCCGAACACATCAGCCCCAACAGTTGATAGGCCTGTTGGGGCTGATGCGGTTAACGGGGACTCGGTTTAGGAGAGCATCCCGCCGAGAGAGTTACCGAACCCATCCGTAGCCACCACGCTCGGCGCGGCCTGAATGTATTCAGCGAACTCATCCTCAGCGCGCACACCCGCGCCGCCGAGGTTCTCACCGTCGCGGGTTTTCATGATGTTCCCCAGACCTGCGGCCACACCCCGGTTGCCGTTAACGTTGAATGTGTAGAACTGCAGGCTTACGCGACCGTAGCAGCCGGAGTAGAACTCATTGCGGTCAATGATGGGGGTACCGTCGGGGCCAAGGATCTGTGGCTTATAGTCCGCATTAGCGTTTGCGTTGATGAAGTAGTGCCCGGCGTAGACTTCGTCTTCGCGCTCCAGGTCACCGTCCCGCAGGGGGAGCTTCAGCGAGCCTATTGGTGGGATCTTTCCGTTGAACTTGGCCTTGCCTTCTTCCAGGGCCTCCTTGATCTTCTGCTCGATCAGGGCGAGGGTGCGGGTAGCCGTCTTCGGGATCAGGATCGAGCAGGAATACTTTTCCTTCTCGGAGCCGTTGATCGAACGGGGTTCCCACACGTTAGCGTAGGAGAAACGAACCTCATCAGGGGTTACAAGTTTGACAGACATGAATGTACCTTTCTAGTTGAGAAATTCTGCGAATTCTTCCGCAGCTGTAGGGATATGAAGTGGCGGCCTCGGGTCGCTAGCCTCCACCAGGGCGGGCTTACCCGCCGGTTTATGCACCAGATCACCGAGAAGCTCCTCGAACTGCTTCTTGCCGAGCTTCTTCTGCATCGCCGTGATGGTGAGAAGCTTCTTTTGGAAAATGTCGGTGAACCCAGCCTCTTCGCAGGCGCTGATGACTGCCTGCTCGTCGGTGTACTTTCGTATGCTTCGACCCTCGACCACTTTGAAGCCCGGCCAGTTATGGCCCTGCATGGCCTTTTCCGTCGCGTAGTTGAGAAGCGCTTCGGCGTAGCGTTTCAGATCAGGGATGATCTTCAGCGCATCGGCTATCTCCTCATCGGTGAGCTCCGGAGGGTCTTTGAACTCCAGCTTTGCTAGCTTTAGGGCGTTTTCCGCCCTAGCCCGGCAGGTGGTTCGGATTTTGCAGAAGGTGCACCACTCGCCTGCTTTGAATTCCCCGTCGCCGTTTACGGCTAGTTGGGCTTGGGGTACGAGGGTTTCCTGCGCCCAGGTGTTCAGCTGCTCCACGGTTTGCTCGAAAACCGATATGTTTTCCCGGCGCGGTTGGAAAATCACCATTTTGACGCGTTCGACGTCGTAGAGCATGCCGAGGTCGTTGAGTGCCCCTAGGGCGTATATTTTCAGCTGGGGGTTTTCCCACGCGTCGACGAGTACGCCTTTCCCGTATTTCAGGTCGATGAGGGTGAGGGTTCCGTCGGCGATGATGATGCAGTCGGCGGTCCCGAACCCGTCGGGCACGAGATGGGAGAAGTCGACTTTGTGCTCCAAGATTATTTCAGCATCTGTGCTGAGTTTCTTGGCTTCTTTGTAGGCCTCTAGGACGTAGGTGACGTAGTCGTCGGTGTGTTGGTCCATTTCCGCACTGTCGTATTCGGATTTTGGTTTCCGGGTGCGGGGTTTGAGGAGTTTGAGTTTCTTTTTTAGTTTGTGTTCGGCTAGTTCGTGGGCGGCGGTTCCTTCCTCTGCGGCGGTTGTTGTGGTGTCGGGTAGTTCGGCTTCGATGGTTGCCGATGGGGTGCAGTTGAGCCAGCGGTGTGATCCGGATGCGGATAGTACGGCGTGGTCTCGGTCTGCGTGGTGTGTTTCGGTCATTGGATGATCCCGTCTGCTAGTGCCATGACTTCGGGGTAGCGTTCTGGTGGGATGTCGGATAGTTTGCTGACGCCTAGGTTGGTGAGCATGTTTTTCACCGCGTCGGCGTGGCCTTGTTTGGCTATGTCGACGAGCCGTGTTCTTACGTCCTCGAAGGTCAGCTCTGGTGCTGTGGGTGTGGGTTCCGGCGTGGGTTTTTCGACTTCGGCCGGCACGTCGGCCGGCAGGGTTGTTTGTGCTGGCTGTGGCGTGTTTTCGGGTGTCGGGTCTGGTTGAGCCGGCACGGTTGTTTGGGTGGGTTCAGGTGCCTGTGTCACCACAGGTTCCGGGGCTGGTGGGGTGTTGTACTCCCCCAGGTTTCCGGACGCTTCCGCCCAGTCGAGGGCGACCGTCTCGATAGCGCCTAGTGCTATATACATATCCGTGAGCCCAGCTTTGACCCTGGCGGCGGCGTTGAGGAAATCTTGTATCTGCGTGGTGGGTGTCATGGCTAGTCCTCCTTAAAAAACTTGGTGATATCGGTTTGGGCATCGCACTCTATGAACTCTCCGTTGTCCTCCAATTCGAGCCGGATGTTGATTTTCAGGGTTGCGGTTTCTACCGGGTTGTCGATGTCTACGCTCCTGAAGCAATGCTCGGCAATGGCGCGTATGGAGTCTGCGAGTGGCTCGACTCGGGTTTCCGTGCCCTCTGGCAGCAGCGTGGATTGGTGTAGTTTCACGAGGTCAAGTTGTTTGATTGCTTCCTCGATAACCTCCGGGTCGACGTCTGGCAGGGTTCCGGATTCCTGCATCTCGGCGATGGTCATCGGGTCGAGATCATTTGTGAGGTAGTTCTGTGCGATCTCCAGCAGTCGGGTGGTTAGATCCATGGGGTTTGTCCTTTCAGGGGTTAGGCTGCGGCCGTGCCGGTGTCGGTGTTATTCCGACGTCGGCGTAGCAGCGCGAAAATGTTTGTGTAGGGGATCAGTTCGATGTGCTTTTGCCCTGGCTCCCGCACGGGCAAAG
Source organism: Corynebacterium mustelae (assembly GCF_001020985.1). Lineage (NCBI taxonomy): Bacteria > Bacillati > Actinomycetota > Actinomycetes > Mycobacteriales > Corynebacteriaceae > Corynebacterium > Corynebacterium mustelae. Next base: position 906,130 of record NZ_CP011542.1, on the reverse strand, counting down.
ATTGGTTGCAGCCGAAGCGCAACCAGGTGCGTACCTCACCGGTGATGGTGAGGAGGTGGGTAGCCTCATGGGCTCTGGCGGTTTCCGCGAAGCGGATACGTGTATGAAAGTCTGCGTCCCGTGTTGGTAGGTCGAGATTCACGACCTCGTAGCAGGGCGGGATTGGTGTCATGTTGTCTCCCTACTGGGGATTTTCTGCAGCTGGTGTATCCGGTTGATCTCCAGGGTCAGTGCATCAATCGCATCCTGCATGGCCGAGATGGTTCGCTGTGGCGCGACCCATTTAGCGGCGATTGCGGCCAGTTCCATTTGCTTTTCGCGGAGGATAAGGGCGCGTTCGGTGTGCATCAGCTGCACCTGTGTGGGGTGTGGCTGGTGTTTAGCCGGGGGTTGTTTCTCAGCTAATATGCGTTGCTGAACCCGGGTGAGGGAGCGTTCTGCTTGGTTGAGTTCCTCGTGGTTTTTCGCGGTGAACCCCGAGAGTGTTCTAGCCATTGCGATGCACCTACTGGCTTTTGCTAGCAGGTCGAGGGGGTTGGGTTTCGTACTCACTCCCCCACCTCCCCCTGTTCTTCGAGGGTGAGACTAAGCGCATCGGCAAGGTCGGTGTAATCCACCTCGGGGTGTTTTCCCCGGAGCTCATAGAGGGCTTTTTGTGCTTTGGCTTGGCGTTGGTGCCACACCGTGAGCTTCCGCCCTAGATTCTTTATTTCGATCTGGAGCGTCTTGCGCTCCTCGATAATCTTTGAAAGCGAGTCTTTTTGGTTATTGACCTTTTCCTTGAGTCCTTGGGCGCGGGATTGTTCGTTTAGACGTTCACGGTTCGCGGCGTCGAGTGCGTGCCCTAGGTTTCGTATGAGTTGGTCGCGTGCCTGGATGTTCCGGCTGGCGATGGTGATCAGTAGGTCTTGCTGTTGCTGTGCCTCGTCCCACCGTGGGGGCGAGTTGGTTTCAGCTAGTGTGTAACCGTTGCTTTTTGCGGCGTCCCGAATGTATTCGGGCAGGTCACACACTAGTTGGTGAATGAGGTAGTCGTTCATGGTGTTTCCCTATTTTTTTGGTGTGTGGTGGGGCTGCCCGGGTGCAGCGGTTCCGCTCCCCCTGTTCGAGAGCTGGGGTTCATGGCGGCGCTTGTACCCCGCTGGTGACTGTTCCGGCGGGGCGTCACACCCGGGTGGCCTCGTGGCATGCCCAGGGGTTGCACCCGGGGGTTGCATAACTGGAAAATGCACATGCCCTTTTTCGGCCAATCTGTTTTCCGTACCTTGGCCGTGAAGGTTCTTCATTTGTACTGCCCCCCTTGTTTTGCCTCCCGCGTGCCACTGCGGGGTTCCTGCCCAGTACGGTGGTGGGCTTGCGGGGTCGTGGCGCACTCACGTGGTGCGCTCTCCCGCCAGTATTTTTCCTTTGAGGGGCGTTTCACTATCGAGTTTTCAAAAAGCGCGCCCACCCGAGTTCCGCCCAGACGTTTTACTGTGGGGTGGTTCTTGGGGGCTGTGTGCCTGGGTGGGGAGTCGAACCCCACGCATGTGTGTTCCCGGCCGGGGCAGGCCGCACCAGGGTTTACCGCTGGCGCTCCGGCATTAATTGCGCTAAATGCTTTTTCGCGTGTTTACGCAGTCGGATAATGACGGTCAGTAACAACACGTTGACTAGGGTGCATAGAACGATGAAGGCGGTTAGGGGTTCCATGGGTTCGGGCTTCTTGTCGGATGAGTTGGAGTTCTAGCTCGTTGATGTAGTCGAGGGCTTGTTCTGCTTTGCGGTCGGCATCGGCCACCCACGCGGCGAGGAAGATTGTTATGAGGAGCAGTGCGATTGTGAGTAGGAGGGTCATGGTCAGTTGCTTTCTATGCGGTGTTTTTTGCGGCGAGATTGTCTATGGATTCGCGGCTTACTCGGAGTGTGCGTGGCGTGAAGTAGGTGGCCACGAGTTTTCTTTCGTTGATGAGGCGTCGGACGGTTTCTTTGGAGCAGCCCATGTAGTCAGCGGCTGCGGTTACCGTCAGCCATGGGGGCATTTCGGTTGTCATTGGTTATTTCCCTGGTATGAGGAATTGATGGTGGTTGTGGTGGGCGCTTGTCTCAAGCAGCTACTAGGGGGTCGTTGACGAGGTCGAAGTATCCGCTGATGAAGGTTGGGTCGCCTTGGATGGTGGCGACTTTGAGGGCTACTCGGGGTGTGACTTCTGCCCCGGCGCGTAGTTGGGTGATGTCGTCTGGGTTTACTCCGATGCAGGCGGCGAGTTGTTCGTCTGTGGTGAGGTTCCGTGATCGCATGATGTGGTCTAGTGCGCCTGGCCGGAAGCGGTAGCGTGGTGCTTTTTGCATGGGGGTTCTCCTTTCGGTTTTTGTGTTTTGTTTTCCGTGTTGCCGTGTTGCAACCTGTGACCACAGTTTGCCAAGAATGACCACAGTGTGCAAAACCTGAAATGGACAACACCCCCACAAGTCACCCCCAACAACGCCGTTAAACTGGTTCTTTACCCTCAGCTTTACGTTGACCACAAAACGCTATACGATGGGGCCCATGGATGTTAAACAATGGTTACAAAACCTGATAGGCACCGACTCCATGCGGAGCGCATCAGCAAAAGTCGGGTACGCACAAACCACAATCCAACGACAGATGGAAAAAGGTTCCCTATCCCCGGAAATGGTTATCGCACTATGCCGCTCCTATGGACGGTCGCCCATAACTGGGCTGATTGAAAACGGCTACATCCATGAGCACGAAACTGACGGCATCGGTATTGAGTATGCTTTGCGAAAAGCAACCAACCAGCAAATACTTGACGAAATACTCAAACGCTCCGACCCCGAAGCGCGGTTGCTTTTCACAAACGACGCCGACCCGAACGTGATCGACCTCGCCGAAGGCCCGGTCGAATTCAACCCGGCGAGCGTCACCCACATCGACGACCTGTCTCATGTAAGAGGTAGCCGCTATGCTGCTGATAGGAGGATGAGAGAACCACAAGAAGGAGACGATGATTACGGATCAGGAGCCTAAACTCCTCCAGTTAGCCGAAGACCTAGGAATCCAAGTACTCACGGACACTCAAGGGGTGCTGCACCCCCTAGATCTCGGCGGCTGGTTCCCACAAGCCCGTACCATACTCTTAGCCAAAGACCTAGGTAGGGGCGACTATTTACATACACTCGCACACGAACTAGGCCACGCCTACCACGGGCATGAGGGGTGCTTTAACACCCGGCAGGAATGGCAAGCAGACCGTTTTGCTGCGGAGCTGCTCATAGATCCGCTAGCATATGCAGAAGCTGAGAAACTATACGGAGAGCACCCAGGAGCGATAGCCCACGAACTCGGGGTAGCCCGCCAAACGGTACTCATCTGGAGACGAATATACGAAAGGAAACCAGCGTGCTTAAACTCTTTAAAAACCTCGCCATAGGGTTCGGAAGCCTCAGCGCCATAGGAATAGTAATCGGCATACTAACCTTCTTCGCCTATCCGGAAGAAGGGATATCCATAATCACCACCATGGTGACCGGCCTCATGAGCTCAGGGATACTGTGGGTTCTGTGCGAAATCGCAGACCGACTACCAGAACCTTCGAGAATCCCGCCGGGTATGCAAAGGCCACAGATGCCCGCAGGTGTGCACCCCGCAAACCCCGCGCACCAAATAAACCAATAAAATGAAAGACCCTCCCCGATTGGAGAGGGTCCTATTTTTTCGGCTACAGCGAGTCGTCCACGCGATCCATCAGCGTATCCACCCGCCCCGCACGCACCTTCATATACACCCCCAGGATCGTCGAAATGTCCTCTTGTCCCAACAGTCGGCCAATCTCTTTCAAGTGCGCCCCCTGCTCCGCCAACCTAGTAATCAGCCAGTTCCTACCGCAATGAGGGTCTATGTCCATGCACACCCCAGCGCGTTCTTTCGCACGGCCTAGCACGCTACGATAACTGGTATCCATCATCGGAGCACCTTTCTCCGTCACTGTCAGCAGCAGCTTTTCTTGCAGCGCTTCGCGGTTTTTCTCAAACACCTGCACGGCGCACGTTTCAGTGGGGGCGTAGTTGGCAAGGTGGTCTAAAAATATCTGGGTATGACTCCGCAGGATAGGCACGTCGCGGTACCCGGCGGTGGTTTTAGGCGACTGCCATAGCATGTACGTCCGCTCGCCGCGTTTATTGATCCGCTGTGCATTCTGCTCCACGCGCACCACCACACGAGGCGCAAAAGGCACCTCCCCAGTAACCCTTACGTGGTGTTGTTCCAGCGCGAGGGCTTCGCCTAACCGCAGCCCGTGGAAAAGAACCAACGAGGTTAGAGCTTTATATCTCGGGTTCATATGCCCCAAAATGGCGTGCAGCTCCGCGTCAGTAGGTAAATACTTCTCGTCGCTTTTGACTCGTCTACCTGCTTCCTTAATTTCGACGGGGCTGCGGGGTATCATTTCGCGCTCGACCGCCTCCGCGCATGCGGCCTTCAGGCGTTTGTACGCCTGTTGGTTTACTGTCGGGGAGTCGTATGTCTCGCAAATGGCGGACCACCAAGCATACACCTTGGTTTTTGTTAGCTCCGCTAGGGGTGTTGCGGCTAGGCCGGTGATGCGGAGATCGGCGTCGCCGGGTGGTTGTGGCTGGGTGATTCGGTTCTCGGTGACCTTTACGTAGTTGGCGTGTGTTGAGGGTTTAATCGGGTTAATTCGGGTGCGGAGCCCCTCGTTGTACTCTGTTACCCACTCACCGACCGTTAGGGCGGCTGTGGCCCCAGTAGTGGGAGCTTCGCGTTGGCTGGGCGGTGTCCACCCTCCGAATGTGATGAGTTTTTCTTCCTCCGCTAGCCAGGCTATGGCAAGCCGTTGGGTTTTGAAGGTGCCGGGTGCTTTGTATTGACCACCGTGGTGGCTGTACCGTGCTTGCCAGCGCCCAGAGGGGAGTTTACGTATGCTTCCGAATTGTGCCATGGTGGAGATCTTTCGTGCCAAAAACGTGCCAAATATAAGACAACCTAAGACTACCCCAGACCACATAAGCGGGTTAATAGTAAAAACAAAACACCAGGTAAAACAATAAAACCCCCACCCACAAGGGGCGGGGGAATCACAACCAGTGGAGCCGCCGGGAATTGAACCCGGGTCCTACGTCATCTTGCCAGGGCTTCTCCGTGCGCAGTTCGCGCAATGGATCTTTTACTCTGACTCTCCGGCTTGGACGAACACTCCCGGATGATGAGCCACAGTCAACGAAAACTGTCCCAATTCACCTCGTTGACCCGATGAATCGGTAAAGTCCCTTAGTCGATGCCAGAATCCAGGTCAGGGACGGCCCTGGTCTGACAGACACGCAGGTCGCTGACTATTCTTTATTAGGCAGCGAGGGCGTAGTCGCGCTGAGTGTTCTCGGCGCTTATCAATGTGCTACGACGCTTACGGTGGTCTCTAGCCTGCACCGGCACGCTTCCCCTGGCGTAATGTACGCAGTCGAAACCAAAATCGACCCCGTATTGTTGGCGGGTTTTGTGCATTTCCAACAAGTTCTTTCATATTAGTCCCGGTGCCCCAGTTTGCGCAATTATACTTTCGATCTATGCGCGGGTATGAAGATTTCTTTCAGTCGTCGGTTGAGCTTGCCCCGCCGGGTGCTTCTGATTCTACGTTCTTTGATTGGCATGGGATCAGGCTGCATTATCTGCATCGGCAGCGGGCAACTGATCGCACGGTTATTTTTGTCCACGGGGCGGGTGCGCATGCGGCGGCGTTGTGGCCGTATGCCCAGTTGTGCGCGCTTGATGCGGTTGTTATTGATTTGCCGCTGTTCGGTGCCAGTGTTGCCCCTGATCCCGGCGCGATCCGCTATTCGGATTGGGTGGCGGCATTGACTGCCTTTATCGCCGCCTGGCCGCGTGATGTGGTGTTGGTGGGGTTTAGCATTGGTGGCGTGTTGGCGGCCGATGTGGCCACACGGTGCCCGAATGTGGTGCGCACGATCACGACCTGTCTGGTGGAACCGCGCGGTCTGCTCTCGCAGTTGTTTATTACCAGATTCGGGGTATTTGGGGTTGTGGGAGCGGTGTTAGCGCCACTTGTGGTGGGGCGGGTGGCGCGGCTGCGGATTCCGATGAGGTGGGTGGCGCGGTTTAGCCGGATGAGTAGTGACCCGGCGTTACAACGGCTGTGTGCTTTCGATCCGAAAAGTGGTGGGGTGTACGTGCCGTTGGGGTTTTTGGCGTCGTTGCTAAAATTCCGGCATAAGTTTGATCCGGGCAGCGTGGAGTTGGCGCACCCGGCGAATGATCATTGGACCCCGGTGTGGCTGAGTATGCGGTTGAAGCCGAGGTCGGTGGTGTTGCTTGATTCGTGTGGGCATTTTCCGGTGGAGCAACCGGGGTTGGGGCAGTTTATCGCTTTGATTAACCGTTGATGCCTTTGATGCGTCGTCCGAGGTCGCGGATGATTTCGCGTTCTTCGGTGCGGCGTTTGATGTCTTGGCGTTTATCGTAGGATTGTTTACCTTGGGCCAGCCCCAGTTCGCATTTGAGCCGTCCGTCTTTGAAGTAGAGGCTTAGTGGTACGAGGGTTTTATTGCCGTCGCGGACTTTGCCCATGAGTGAGTCGATTTCGCGTCGATGCAGCAGGAGTTTGCGTACTCGTCGGGGGCTGTGGTTGGTCCAGTGTCCCATGGAGTATTCGGGAATGTGGAGGTTGCGTAGCCATACTTCGCCGTCGTCGATGGTGGCGAAGGCGTCGACAAGCGAGCATTTGCCTTCCCGCAGGGATTTGACTTCGGTGCCTACTAATACAACGCCACATTCGTAGGTTTCTAGGATGTGGTAATCGTGTTTTGCTTTCCGGTTGGTTGCGATGATTGGTGAGGGGTTTTTCTTTTTCTTTTTCGCCATAATTCGTCTTATTCTAATGGCGAAATAGTCGTTGATACCAGCTGGTTGGGGCGGACGTTACCTCTTGGTCAGCGGCGAGCGCAGCCAGTGTTCGCTTATCGACGATCGCAGGTCCGTAGTCTTTCAGCGCAATCAGCAATGAATCCAGGTAGTCGTGGTTGTTGGTTGCCGAGAGTATTACGATGGTTGCGTTATACGGTTCGATGCTGTACCAATCCTGAATGGTGGCTAGGTCTAACGGCGCGGGCGGGTAAGCACCGTGGATGATGGTGGCGTCGTCGACAAGCAAAATCCGGGTTTGATAGATGTCGTGTAATAACTGAATATCGGAGATGAGTGTGATGGTATCGGCACTCAGCCCGGTACGAACTGCGGTGGCGTAGAGTTCGCCAAGCGCGTCGGCGGGGGTTGCAGCGGAGTGGACGATGCGAACTGCGGTGGGTGGATAGCCGGGGCCGACGGTGCCAGAAGCAGTGACGGCACGTTCGATGCTGCGAAATTCACCGATCTGTAGCGCCGATCCCATAGCCCCCGGCTGAAATGAGACGGCCATGGCTACTGCATCTGCCATGACCGAAAGTCCCAATGTCCAGGTTATTTTCGGACGTACCATCGGAGCGTACCTTGGGCGGTTAGTGCCGCGAAGATGATGCCGACCAGGGCGACGATGGGGATCACTGTCCAAATGTCGGCCGTGGTTATTCGGGCGATTAATTGGCTGTCGTAGAGTCCGGCGAGTGTTTTATCCACCACCCATGCTTTGCCTGCGAAAAGGGCGAGACCGGAAAGGATCGCACCTAGAAGCACTGCGAATACTGCTTCTAAGACGAATGGCGCTTGGGTGTACCACCGGGAGGCGCCGACCATGCGCATGATTTCGGTTTCTTGACGACGATTAAAAGCCGCGATTTGCACCATGTTGACGATCAAGAAAATCGCGGCAATGGCTTGAATGCCAGCAAATAGGAAGGTGGAATTCCGAATTGCATCGAGATTATCGGTAGCGCCTTTCAAATCATCGACCTGGTCGATCACTTGATCCACGTGCTGAATCGTGCGCACTGGGTCCAGTGGTGTGGTGTCGAGCGGGTCAATTAACCGCACATGGAGGGCGGCAGGAAGTGCATCCTCGGAGGTTTCGGCGACCAGTAGTGGGTCTGAGTCTTGGAATAATTCCACGTACCGCTGGTAAGACTGTTCCCTGGAGCGGAAGGTAACTGATTTCACCCCATCTGATTTTTCCAAGATGCTTCGTGCTTCTTTACAGGTTGCGGAGGAGCAGTCTTTGTCGGTTGCCGAGATTTCCTCATCAAACTGCACCATCACCTCAACCCGCTCTAAGTAAATGTCCTTGGTGCGGTCGGTCATGTTGGTCACGAGGAACCCGGTGGCGAGCAGTGCCAGGGAAATCGCGGTGGTAATGACCAATGCTATGGTCATGGTGATATTTCGGGCTAGGCCGCGAAACGCTTCGCGGAATACAAATGCAAGTCCCATTTCCGTTAATTCACTCCCCTAGTTATTGCGCTTCGCCGTAAACGCCGTGGGCATCGTCACGTACTAATGTGCCCAGGTTTAGTTCGATAACCCGGCGGCGCATGTCATTGACGGCGCGGGCGTTGTGGGTACTCATGACAACGGTTGTTCCAGTTCGATTGATTTGATTAAGCAATACCATGATCCCGTCGGAGGTGTCGGGGTCGAGGTTGCCGGTGGGCTCGTCAGCAAGCAAAACCAGCGGCCGGTTCACAAACGCCCGGGCGATCGCCACCCGCTGTTGTTCACCGCCGGAGAGTTCTTGCGGCAATCGGTTGGCTTTGCCAGAAAGACCGACCAACTCCAAAGTATCCGGCACCATTTTGGCGATTTTGTCCTTCTTGGTGCCGATAACCTCTAATGCGAACGCCACGTTGTCGTACACGGTTTTTTGTTGCAGCAGGCGGAAGTCCTGGAAAACATAGCCGATTTTTTGGCGTAGTTTATTGATTTGGCTTCCCCGCAGCTTATTGACGTGGAATTCGTCCAAATAAATGTCACCGCTGGTGACGTTTGTTTCGCGGATCATCAACTCTAAGAAGGTGGACTTTCCGGACCCGGAGGGGCCGATAAGAAAGACGAAATCACCCTTGTCTATGCTCAGCGAAATGTTATCCAACGCTGGCCGGGTTGATGCTTTGTATTGCTTGGTGACATTCTCAAACCTAATCACCTACACTACTGTAGCGAAACAATTGTGAAATTTGTAGATCATTGTGACTGTTGTTGCGTCATGCGCCACCGGATTCCCGCTTCTAAAAACTTATCCAAATCCCCGTCAAGCACCTTGGTGGGATCATTTGTCTCAAACTGGTTCCGGTGATCTTTGACCATCTGATACGGGTGCAACACATAGGACCGCATCTGATTACCCCACGACGCATTCCCACCAGCACCAAGCGCATCAAGCTCAGCCTGCTCTTCCTGACGCTTCCGTTCTAATAGCTTCGCTTGCAACACCCGCATAGCCGACGCTTTATTCTGGATCTGGGATTTTTCATTCTGGCAGGTAGCCACAATACCGGTAGGGATATGCGTCAACCGCACTGCCGAATCGGTCGTATTCACCGACTGTCCACCTGGACCGGAAGACCGATACACATCCACCCGAATCTCCGAATCGGGAATATCAATATGGTCGGTAATCTCCACTACCGGCAACACCTCAACCTCGGCAAAGGACGTGTGCCTGCGGCCTTGATTATCAAACGGCGAAATCCGCACCAACCGGTGCGGCCCCTGCTCCACCGACAACGTGCCATACATATAATCGCCATGGACGGTAAACGTTGCCGATTTAATCCCTGCCTCTTCGGCATAAGAAACATCGTGAATATCTACCTTATGGCCACGCTTTTCCGCCCAACGGACATACATACGAAACAGCATTTCCGCCCAGTCGGCCGCATCCACACCGCCGGAACCGGAACGAATATTGACCACCGCTTCCCGGGCATCATATTCACCAGAAAGCATGGTTTTGACCTCAAGGGAAGAAATCTCCTCCCGCAATTGCTCAAGCTCGGCCTCGACGAGTTGATCACCCTCCCCCTCTTCCTCCGCCAATTCACACATCACCGGTATGTCATCTAAGCGGCTGCGCATCCCCAACAATTTCTTCAACTGCCCCTGCACCTGAGAAAGCTCGCTCGTGACCCGCTGCGCATGATCCGGATCATCCCACAATGATGGGTCGGAAGCCTGGGCCTCCAACTCCCGCACCCGGGTTTCCATTTCCTCGGGGTTTAATACCTTTTCAATTGTGGTTAACGTCGTATCAAGAGCAGTAAGTTCAGCGGAAATCTCTGGTCGCATAACACACTAGTCTAACCCACCCCCATTTAGTTGGACTAAGCCACAGCATGCACAATAAGAACATGGAGAACTCCCAGCAGCTATCAGACATGATTCCGGCAATAGTCAAAACCTTTGTCATTGCCCACGAAACCGACAGCGATGAACACCTCGCCCAAGCACTCGTCTATAACGCAGGTCGGCTCGCCTGGCGGCTGCGGGAAGCAGGCATTAGCGCAAAAGAAAAAACCTCTGTCTCCGACGTGGTCACTGAAGCCGACCACGCGGCAGAACAGTTCATCGCCAGTGCGCTCGAAGCACTCCGCCCAGAAGACGGCATCATCGGTGAGGAGGGCACCGCTAAGGCGTCGACAAGCGGAAACGTTTGGCACATCGACCCAGTCGACGGCACTTATAATTTCGCGTCCGGTTCCGATTATTTCTGCTCCGCTCTTGCGCTTAGTTCCCCCGACGGCGTGGCATTCGGCGCGGTGCACCGCCCGGCGATGGGATATACGTGGTTCGGTGGTGCAGATATCCCCACCACCCGCGACGGTAAGGCAGTAACACCACTTACCAATACTCCTCTGTCACAGCTGTGCCTGGCCACCTATATTCACCCCACGTTCATGACACAACCAGATGTTCATGACGTGTGGCTTCGCGTTGCCGCCGAAGCCGCCACCATCCGCATGTTAGGTGCTGGTTCCATCGACCTGGCATCAGTCGCCGACGGCAGCCTCGGGGTATGGATGCAGCACAGCGTCGCGGATTGGGATTGGCTTCCAGGCAATGCCTTGATCGAAGGCGCAGGCGGAGTCGGCATTAAACACACCGCAGGTGGCGTAGAATGGTCGATCGCTGGCAACGCCCAGGCCGTTGCCGAGGTCGCCGCACTATTGGAAGGAAATTAATGTTTCAGGCTGATCTGGATTTCGCGTTAACACTCGCCGACGCCGCCGACGCGCTGACGCTTTCCCGTTTTGAAGCAAGCGATTTGGTCATCGACTCTAAACCGGACATGACTCCGGTCTCCGACGCCGACATCGAATGCGAACGTACCCTCCGCGCCCTTATTGAAGCCCACCGTCCCGACGACGACATCCTGGGCGAAGAATTCGGCGGCGACGCCACGGTCACCGGCCGCCAATGGATCATCGACCCTATCGACGGCACCAAAAACTATGTGCGTGGGGTTCCGGTGTGGGCAACTCTGATCGCCCTGCTTGTCGACGGCGTCCCGGTTGTCGGCGTCATCTCCGCCCCCGCATTGGGTCGACGCTGGTGGGCGGCAAAAGACCTCGGGGCACACCGCAGCTTCAATAACACCGTTAAAAGGCTCAAGGTGTCCCAGGTTAAGGATTTAAGCGACGCCTCCGTATCGTTTTCCTCCCTGGACGGGTGGCGCGACCGCAACCTACGCGACCAGTTTTTTGCACTCTCCGACGTCACGTGGCGACTACGAGGCTTCGGTGATTTCTTCTCCTACTGCCTGGTAGCCGAAGGCGCAGTGGATATCGCCGCCGAACCGGAGGTCTCGCTCTGGGACCTCGCCCCCCTGGCGATTCTGGTGGAAGAAGCAGGCGGCCGGTTTACCTCCCTGAGCGGCATTGATGGCCCGCACGGCGGCGACGCCGTAGCTACCAATGGGCTACTCCATACAGCCGCATTAGCCTATCTCGGTGAAGATCGCTCTTCCAGCGGCACCAGACACGATTGATCCAATCAAACAGAGGACGACATGTAGCAAGTAGCGAATGTGACCACATGGGAATATAGAGAGCCGAATCCGCTACATGTCGTCATGCATATTTTCTTATACGTTTACCACCGCGCCGGGCACCCAATTAGTAGTCATCGTCGTCATCGCTGTCGACCACGATGCCAAAAAACTCACGAAATTCCGGCCAGTATTCCTCCCCAAGAATCTGGATTCCGATTTCTTCTGCTCGCTGCACGAATGCCGGGTTTAGGTAAATAGTGTCGTCGTTCAGATATGCTGGGACTTCGTTTTCTGCATCCGCTATGTCCAAAAAAGCCCGGAGGAACAGCTCAAAACTCGGGGCAAGTTTGTCCTTTTCCCAGCCACCAGGAATCATTCCATAGACGATCCCCGTATCTAACTGCACAAAGACAACACCATCTCCAACTTCCCTAGCAAAAAAGAGACACTCCCCGAAGTCCCACGCCGGGTCAAGCTCATACTGTCCAGTTTCTCGGTTTTTAAAAAGCACCCAACCAACTGCAAGTTCACGCAGTGACTCGAAAGGTTCAAAGCTAAGAAACAGGGATGTACTTGAGAACAGGCTTTTGTCAAACAAAACTCGGCTGTAAAACTCAGCGATATCCCCAGTGAGCTGAGAAAACAATGGCGTCATCCCACTGAGCTCTCGACCGTCTACCAGACTTACCTGCGGATTATCCTGACCTAGCCTAACCCACCCGACAAAACGCTCCAGCAACTGGCTATCCACAACAATGCTCCTTCACTAACCGTGATATTCGAAAAAATCATATAACAGTAAAGGAATGTGACAGATCGGTTTAGGAATCAAAAATCGCATCCCTTAGCTGGCGTTGGGTTGGGGTTATCGCCGACTGCCAGCCAATAGTATCCAGGGCCGACTGGTAATGCCGCAGATTGGGGACATCCATAGCGATAGGAGCTAAACCTGCGCGTTTTCGTAAAGCAGCAATCGCGATTAGTTCCCAATAGATCGCGCCGTCAATTGCTTCGTAATGAAAGCCTGGTGTGTTGGTAAGGGTGCTGCGGAAATCGACGATGCCAGCCACAATGTCATCGATATTCTCGTCATCCCATCGGCGCATGGCACCTAGATACGGCGGGGAGATTTCCACCGCGTCTATCAATTCGACACTTCGATTTCGGGTCTCCGGGTCATCGATCACGGACAGTGCCAGAGACAACGCGAGTGGCATGGTAGTGGACGTGGCCGCACCACCATAGTCAGCGATCATCGAAGCGTCATCATTCCAGCACGCCACGATGTGTCGGGCATTCCACACGATGTCATCGTGCTCCCCGATCGCCAGCGCGGTGAATAAACTAGCCGTGCTTGCGGAAAGATGCAGGCTGCTGCTGTGAAGAATCGCACGGGCACAATCACGCAGCACGCCGAAATACTGGCTGCGAATAAGCTTTCGGAAGTTCTTAAGGTCACCGGTGCGCAACCACCGGTGACCGTCAGCGAGTGCCTGGTAGGCGCGAAGATCAAGTAGGTCATCAATGTAGCATTCGCCGAAGATCGGGACCATAATTGTCTGGTTGTATACCGATTCAGCACCGCAGGCGCTAACTAACGCGGTCAGGTGGGCGTCGTAAAGCGAAACCATGATAACTTTCACAATAAAAAACCTGGGACTTCGCCCAGGTTCCTTAGTAGTAGTGGAATTACTCCGTAGGCAAGGTGAAGCCGGCGCCTACCCCACCCTTGGCGTTGATATCACTGATGACCGCATCCATATTGGTGGAAACGGTAGGCATAAAGGCATCACCCTGCCATGGGTTGCGGCACGCTAAAGCGTAATTAGGGATAACACCACCAGACACCATGCCGACCAAGCGGTCGCCTTCCATAAGCGGCGCACCGGAATCACCCTGCATGGCGCAGACCTGGCTGATGCTAGCGCGATCATCCGCGTCCCACACCATGCCGCACGTGGTGCCGGTAGCAACACCCGTCTTACATACGCGCTTCCACTTGCCGGGCTTACCGCCACCGACAGCATTGACGGTCACCCCGTTGTAGCTGCGGGAAATCTTGGCGTTGGAACCAAGCTCAATGACGGAATAATCCAAATCTTTACCATGGGCTACAACCGTGCCGGACTTACCGACACGCCACGAATCGGCGGACATCACCGGGGCACCTACCTTACCGCAGTGGCCAGCGGTGATCGCCACCTTACGGCCTTGAGAATCCACACCGGTGGCCGCGATGGTGCACAACTGGTTATTATCCACATACACCGGAGTGGAAGGCCCATAGAGCGAATTGCCTTCCCGCTCGACGAAAACTGACTCCAGTGGGGTGTCCGGCGCATCGAACCACGAACCAGGAACCCGGTGTAGCACCCGGTCAGCAAACGGGCGCTGTGCCATCACCTTGGAAAAAGCATCGTGCCGCCAATGATAGTTTGGCCCATCCAAAATCGGTCGGTATTCCTCGCCGACTTTCTTCAAAGTTTCATCGCCCGGCTGCGACTTAGCACCGTTACCGGTGTACTCAGCAATGAGTCGCTCCATATTGTAGTTATGCCCGGCGACAGCCTTATCGGCGTCCTCAATAAGCTGTGGATCGATGGTGTTCGGATCGACGGCGATTCCGGCTGCCTCCAAGTCTTTGACGGCTTGTTCCCATGCTGCGGAAGGGGCTGGCAAAGTGAAAGCCCCAGCACTTGGTGTTGTACTCAAAGCCAATCCTGTGATAAAAGCCGAGAGGGCGAGGCTGCGAGTAGTACGTTTTCTACGCATGTGCTGGGGTTCCTTTACCAATCAAGGGTGGATGAAAAAAGTTTGACCTTGGTTATCATGCCACGAAATTCGGCCGAAAAATTCCACATCTACCCCGAATTAGGTTAGTTAATTTCCACCAGGGCTTGTCCGCCCTGGACAGAGTCACCAACAGCGACGTGAATGGTGTTGACCACGCCGGAATTAGGGGCAGTGATTTCGGTTTCCATCTTCATAGCTTCCAAAATCAACAACACCTGTCCAGCCTCAATTTCGTCACCTTCATTGACCAAAATCTTAAAGACCGAACCGGCCAAAGGCGCGACCACAGCGTTGGCGGACACACCTTGCACGGAGGCGGTAGCAGGCTCCGAATGAATCGTGGCGGCACCGCCACCGAATACGATGGCACCTAATTGGCGCTGTTCTTCCTCCACCTCGACTTCGACGGAGTACGCAATACCGTTGACGGTTACGTTGAGTTTCATATTGTAAATCCTGTTCTACAGACCCAGCATCCGCTGCTGGACATTCTGACGACCCTGCGCAGCCCACGTACGGTGGCGGGAATAGCGCACAGCTTTGACACGGCCTTTGTTTCCTAAGAACGCACTCACCGCCGCAGAAATGGCGACAACCACATCTTCGGGAATGGAAGCATCCGATCGCTTACGCAACTCAATGAGCTCCGCCTCCGCCTTATCCAGGCGTTGGCTAAGCTGAGCCACCAACTGGGCAAGCTCTTGGTTTGATAATTCACTCATGGTTACTTTCAGTCCTTATTACACCGGCATGAGGCCGTGCTTCTTGTGCGGCCGGGTAACCCGCTTATTGGCGAGAACTTCCAGAGCATCTGCGATGTGCTTGCGCGTTTCAGCCGGGTCGATGATGTCATCGACCAAACCACGAGAAGCAGCCATAAACGGCGTGGAGAAGGTTTCCTTATACAGCTGGATTAATTCTTCCCGCTTAGCGGCTGGGTCTTCCGCCTCCTCGATTTCCTTGCGGAACACCACATTAACGGCACCCTCAGCGCCCATCACAGCGATCTCGGCGGTCGGCCAGGCAAATACGCGATCTGCGCCTAGGTCCTTAGAGCACATGGCCAGGTGAGCGCCACCATACGACTTACGCAATTCAACGGTGATCTTTGGTACCGAAGCAGAAGAATATGCGTAGAGCATCTTTGCTCCGTGGCGGATGATACCGCCGTGCTCTTGAGCCACGCCAGGCATGAAGCCCGGGACGTCGACAAGCGTTACAAGCGGGATATTAAAGGCGTTGCAGAAGCGAATAAATTGCGAACCCTTGTCGGAGGAATTGATGTCAAGCACACCCGACATCACGTTTGGCTGATTGGCGACGATACCGACAGTGCGACCGACGACCCGGCCGAAGCCCACCACAATCGATTGTGCGTAACCGGCCTGAACCTCCAGGAAATCGCCACGGTCGACAATCCGGGCGATGACCTCCCGAATGTCGTAACCCTTCTTGCCGTCAACCGGCACAATATCGCGCAAGTACGGATCAGGTTCAACAATCGGATCTGGGTCAACCACCGGTGGTTCCTCGGTGTTGTTTTGCGGCAGGAAGCTAAGAAGCTTCTGGGTGATTAGGATTGCCTGCTCATCATCTTCAGCCACAAAGTGAATATTGCCGGCCTTCATCATGTGGGCATCTGCGCCACCGAGCTGTTCGGATGTCACATCCTCGCCGGTCACCGACTTAATAACGCCCGGGCCAGTAATGAACATGTTTGCCTGGCGGGTTTGGATGATGAAATCAGTCAGTGCTGGCGAATACGCTGCACCACCCGCGCACGGCCCTGCGATGATGGAGATCTGCGGCACCAAGCCAGACAGCATGACGTTTCGATAGAACACTTTGCCGTAACCAGACAGGGAATCAATGCCTTCCTGGACGCGGGCACCGCCGGAATCATTAATAAACACAAACGGGGTGCCAGTAGTAGCCGAGGCCTCCATCATCGCGGCAACCTTATTGGACTGGGTTTCCCCAGCACTACCACCCATCACAGTGAAGTCTTGGGAGGCGATGTGTAGTGGCCGACCAAATACCGCGCCAGAACCAGTCACCACACCGTCAGCTGGGGCATCCGCTGTATCCATGCCGAAATGTGTGGTGCGGTGGGTGGCAAACATGCCGGTTTCGTGGAACGTACCTTCGTCGACAAGCGCTGCGATTCGCTCACGGGCGGTGAGTTTACCCTTTTCATGCTGCTTATCCAGCTTTGCCTGACCGCCGCCAAGTTCAACTTTTTTGCGTGCTTCCGCCAGCTGCTCAAGGCGCTGGGCCATTGTTGGTTCGTTAGCCATTATGTCTCCTTATTCAGCTGGCTCGACGCGAACAGTTTGGGTGCGGCCACCCACGGTTACCTGGTAGGTGATCGGCTCTAAGACCGGCTCATTATCCCGTTTCTTCACCTTAGCCGGATCGATACCCACATTCTTTGGGCCTTCATGGCGGGTCTTGAAGAATCCTGGGGCAACACCTGGGAATAATGCATTTGTCAACACATCCTCATCGCTGCCGTCAAAGCCCTCCAGTTTCGCGACTTCGTCGCGCAGGGTGTCCCATTCAGGTTCCAGCAAGTCCGCTGGCCGAGACGTGATGGCCTCTTTTTTAGTTTGAGCTTCGGCTTGCTTGATCAACTCTGGGTCGCGTTCGCCGATGCATTCGCCGTAATAGCCCAACATCAAGTCGGCAAACTCAGCCGTCATAACCTTGTAGCGCCCCATGAGGACGTTGAATACCGCCTGAGTACCAACGATCTGCGAGGAAGGCGTAACTAGTGGCGGGTAGCCAGCATCTTTGCGCACAAGCGGCACTTCCGCCATCACTTCGTCGATGCGATCGCCTGCACCTTGCGCGTTTAACTGCGACTCCATATTCGACAACATGCCGCCTGGAATCTGGGAGAGGAAGATATTGGTGTCAACCAATGTCTTGGACTCAAATTCCTTGTACTTCGGGCGGATTTTCTTAAAGTGGTCGCGGATATTAATCAGCCGATCCATATCCAGGTCGGTGGTGTAATCGGTCCCTTCCAGCATTTCCACCAGCGACTCGGTCGGATTATGACCAGGGCCCAACGACAGGGAAGAAATTGCGGTGTCTACCACGTCAGCACCTGCTTCGATGGCCTTCATCAAGGTCACTAAGGTCACGCCAGTTGTGGAGTGGCAGTGAACGTTGATCTGGGTATCCTCACCGTAGGTTTCTTTAATACCCCGAATGATGTCATAGGCAGGTTGTGGTTTAAGCAACGCTGCCATGTCTTTCAGCGCGATGGAATCTGCACCCATATCCAGCAGCTGCCCTGCTTGCTTTACGTAACCTTCGACATCGTGTAGTGGTGAAACGGTGTAGCAGATAGTGCCTTGGGCATGTCCATCAACATTCTTCACCGCGTTCATGGCGCGTTCCAGGTTGCGTGGATCGTTCAAAGCGTCGAACACCCGGAACACATCCATCCCGTTTTCTTTGGACTTTTCCACAAACTTATCCACCACCATGTCTTCGTAGTGGCGGTAGCCCAAGAGATTCTGCCCGCGCAGCAACATCTGCAACCGGGAATTAGGCATCAGCTCACGGAAGGTGCGCAGACGCTTCCAAGGATCTTCGTTGAGGAAACGGATACAGGCGTCGAATGTCGCACCGCCCCAGCACTCAACCGACCAAAAACCGGCCTTATCAATATCCTCGCAAGCATCCACCATGTCTTCCAAGGCCATACGGGTGGCAAATAGACTCTGGTGTGCATCACGGAGCGCAACTTCGGTCACTCCAATTTTTCGTGGACTCATACGTCCAAGACTATTGCAGTTTTCCACTTTCCGCATGTTCGGTTTTGTCCAGTTTTGCACCCGTTTCTTTTGGTTTTTTACACATTCAACCCATGTTTTTCCCAAAGCCTATGCCCGACCAAAAAATCTGCGCTGCTCAATCCCTCAGATTGTTGCACAATTTTTCACCTCCCCTACCCCCGTCACACCCTAACCGGACATGAGCGGGCAATCACGTGACGGTTCAAAAGTGAACAATCGCACATTTTATCCCTCTTATCCACCATTGAACCTGCTCGATGACCCCATCTACGGCTTGCACCATAGCTCTTCGTAAAAAAATTTTAAAAACTACGGGAATAGACAATTTACGCACCGCGTTGACCTATGCAGATCCGAAGGATACATAAGAAAGGTCAATCAGTATGAAAAAGGTAGTTAAGTTTGGTGCCCCGTTAGCGGTGATTGCATTGGCTATTGCAATCGCGGTTTTCAAACCATGGCTGTTGTTTGTGGACAAGGAGGTCAACGACGAAATCCCAAATTTCACAGCCCAGACTGCCCAGGCAACGACCGCGCAGTCCGAACCTGGTTCCAACGAAACACCAAACAATGCCACAGCCGAGTCGAACGACACCCCCACCACGCCGGTTCTCATCGCCCAAGGGGACTTCATCTCCCACGAGCACGAAACCACTGGTCGCGCATTGGTGTTCAAACTACCCAACGGAAACCACCAGTTAGCCCTGGAAAACCTCGCAACCTCCAATGGCCCCGACGTAAAAGTGTGGTTTTCCCAAGGACCTGTCGTTGAGGGCGTTGCCGGTTGGACCACCGCAAAAGACCACCCGCACCTTTCGCTAGGCACAATCAAGGGCAACGTCGGCAACCAAGTTTATGATCTACCTGCCGATTTCAACCCGAGCGATTGGCCAACTGTTGATCTGTGGTGCGAGCAATTCGGCGTTAGCTTCGGTGCCGCAGCCCTGCAAAAAGTATAGGAAACCACACGTATCGCACTTAGCAAACCATAACACCTGATTCTGTATCAGGTGTTATGGTTTTTTACCTTTTACCTATGGTAAAACCTCAATTCGGCTTTCCCTTTTTTGAATCGACGCGCGCAGTCTGGTGATCCAACTTGACAAAATAAATCAACCATTGAGACTAACGTCCCACATACGCTACCGTAATACAAAAGCTGCTAAGCATGTGCAACAACATAGCTGCCACAGGAAAAACACCATAAGGATCGCTAGGTTAGGCAAAGCATGGACGAAATGATGTCATCTTCAGCGGCAGATAAAAACAGCGCTACTCCAAACGACATTAAAGCAATGTCGTTGAGTAGTAACGACCGCGTCATCCCCGTATCGTCGCCTACAGCAGCCCAACGAAAGACCGAGTTGATCCGGCGCGCAGGTTTGGATGTTCCTCGTTCCCGGCTGACAATACCATCGTTTCCTATTGCTCTTGCGATGTTCGCAATCCCCAGTGGGCAGTGGCTTTTGGGGATTGTTGCGTTTGTGGTGGCATTGATATTACTTAGTGCTGTAGTGCCGAATAATCCTGGGGCAGGGATGAATGTCAATACCCTTGATTTTTCGCCCGGTTCTCGGTCACGTTCGCGGGTGTATCGCACCATTTCTACGAAATTTGCGGCGGCTTTTCTACCAAATGTAGGTCCGGTGTTAGCCACCGCTGGAGCTTATTTCGGCATGCCTGTGTTTCTCCCGGAGGCACCGCCGTGGTTGATCCCGCTTTTTTCAGCTGCGTTTTTTAGTACGTTTGTTGCTGCTTTTTTAAAAGCAGGAATAACCGACTATGCATTAGAAGGGCGTAATCGGGCACTTCGCGCACTTGATGGTGCTGTAACTCCGGTGTCAAATGACGCACGGCAGTGTGTCACTCGGGGGAATAATCCCCTGTTAATACAAACGTTGTTGGTTTTGGGTGCTGTGTGCGGAATCCAAGTTTTTGCAAAGCGTGTTAGTCATGTGTCGGAATTGTCATTGGACGATGTGTTAGCCAGCGCCAGAGATTTGGAACAACATGGTTTGGTTAAAGTCAGCACTGTGGCGCATCGCAGTACGCCGGGAAAATGGTATCTAGAGTTAACGGCGCAGGGGGTGCAGGCCGCAGCGGATACTAGGTAGAGGCTTGGAAAAGCACCGCGGTTAGTGTGACCGGAACCTCGCTGCGGTGCTTGGTGTGGATTTTCGTTGTTGAAAACCTCAGGAAGGTTATTGCAGGGATTACACCGGCCGACGGTTTCCGGGTGGGACCTTTTCCCCGGTCATTATCCCCGGACGGGTGTTTTCGTTCGGTGCCCAGCCTTCCTTATTGCTGAAGCTTTCGAAGTCCCAGCCACTGGCATAGTCGTAGTCATCGCCGGTCTTGCGCTCATACGCATCTGGCGCGACATATAGCAGATGTTCGAATTCCATTTCGCGCGGCATCTGGCTCGGGTCGTTGAACACTCCGGCGTAGTATTCGCGGCCGTTTGCCACTACGACGCATCGGGTATAGAGGAAGTCGTCAGCCGAAATATAATCGTCGCCGTTATCGGGATCGGCTTCGCCTAGGTATGCGTAGCGGGCGTGTTCGCGGGTGTCGAGTGTGTATAAAAAGCGGTGCAAGTGTTCGGTAAAAGCATTAATGTTGTCTACCGTTCCTGCCGCAAGCTTTTCGACGGCCGGTTCCACCACCGCTTCATCGTCGCCAAGCTCGTCCCAGTCGAAGGATTCGATGAGGTCCCAAAACTCTGATTCTGTCATTTTCTCCCTTTACGTGTGGTTGTTCCTTATAACCTCATCACTATAGGTCGCCACCACCAGCGCGGGGAGGTTTTCGGGATAATCCCAGAATCTCTTTTCCAATTCCTCTAAAGCGTTGTCGTCCTGTTCCGTAAGTGTTGCGAGAATGACCTCCATGACGTCGCGGGAATCATCGGACTGAGCGATCGTTATGGCTGGGGTGATTATGCCCATCATTGCCTCTAACAATGTGATAGTTTCATTCGCCCCCATCCGGGTTAAAGCGGCGAGCGCGAGATCATAGATTGTGGTGCCTCCATTTTCGAAGAACGCCCGGAACCCACCGTGGTTGATTTCAAGCTCCATCAGATACAGCGCGACGAGTTGTTGGTCATCGGTGCTTAATTGTGTGAGATCCCGCCCTACCGATTCCCACCGGTTTTCTGCCGCATCATACAGCGAGTTTTGCAGACAATACAGCACATCAATGATTCCGTTTGGGGTTGGTGGTTTGATTTCCGGCCAGTTCAGTCCGAAACCTTCTGGAGTCTTTTCCCACTGGGATAATTGAGCCTTAGTTGCTTTCTCTAATGTCACATGCCTGGATAAGGGTTCGGTCACCACCATCCCATTTTCCAACATGATTTCTATCGCTTCTTCGATCACCGTGACGTCGGCGATTTTATATCCTGCCAGCATGTCTCCTCCTTGGTGTCCCGCCTAAGAATACGCGCGCATCTGACTTACAACGATTGTGGGTAATACGCTAATAGCCCGCGGTTTTGATGATACAGAAGTTCATTTCCCGCCCTACTTTTTCTCTAGACCAAGTTCCACATACCCCACCACTCATTAGCTGTTGGCCCGGTACCCGTTGATCCAACTCGACTTTTACCTCCCCTTTGCCCCGAAACCACCCACCAAACCACGAAAAGGTCTAGTTACCCGCGCGGACTGGTACTGGCTACCTGTCTTGCCGCAGGTCATAGACACCAGAATCCGCACCATCAAAACCCACCCCAAGAACGAGCCTGGGCACACCATCACCTGGCCTACGCCCGAAAACCAACCGAACAATCCTCTCCCCAAACCCTATGCTCAGGCACAGCTACCCCGGTACCCGTTGATCCAACTCGACTTTTACCTCCCCTTTGCCCCGAAACCACCCACCAAACCACGAAAAGGTCGAGTTACCCGCGCGGATCGACACTGGCTACCTGCATTGCCGCAGGTCATAGACACCAGAATCCGCACGAATGCATAGCACGTCAGGGAATAAACAAAAACCACGACAACCCGCTGCCCTAAGGTAGGGATTGTCGTGGCTTTTAACAGTTACCGTATGGCACACGGGAAGGTGACTTAAGGAAAATCGAGATCTTTCGCATACGCATAGGAGTACTGGGTGCCGCGTTTTGTCACGGAATCGGCAGCGTAGAACGCCGCCTTGGTCAACGCACCCTTAAGATCTAGCCCTGTTTCAACCGCGTGAGCAAACGCGCCGATAAAGGCATCGCCAGCTCCTGTGGTGTCAACCGCGTCAACTTTAAATGGTGGGATTTCCCCTTCACCGGACTCGGTTAAGTAATACACGCCTCGGGCACCAAGGGTGACCACCACATTGGTAATTCCAGCATTAACCAATGTCTTGGCGGCTTCCTTGACTTCTTCCAAAGTATCGACCGGCATGCCGGTGATCAGGGCCAGCTCCGTTTCATTGGGCATGAAGTAGTCACACCCAGTAATTCGGTCAAGCTCAAGCCCGGGTGTGGCTGGTGCTGGGTTAAGCAAGACGGGTATGCCAAGTTGATTGCCCAGTTCAATGGCGTAATACACGGTTTCCAGCGGAATCTCTAGCTGCAGGATGATAAGCGAACACTTCTCCAGATCAGCTTTTGCCCGGTCGATATCGGCAGCGCTTAGTTTGGCGTTGGCGCCTTTGATAATCAGAATCGAGTTCTGGGAGTTTTTATCCACGAAGATGGGGGCCACTCCACTGGTGGTGTCGGTATCTAAAACATAAGTGGTGTCGATACCATTTGCGGCGAAATTCGCCTTGGTATTGGCAGCAAAAGCGTCATTACCTACCCGGGTTACCATGAGCACTTCCGAACCGTTGCGGGCGGCGGCGATTGCTTGGTTGGCTCCTTTACCGCCGCATCCCAATTGGAAATCAGGGGCTTCAACGGTTTCCCCGGGGTCTGGCATCCGATCAATGTAGGTGATCAGATCCACCATATTGGAGCCAATGACTGCGATGGTCATTGTGGTTATCCTTTCATTCCGGTGCGGACGTGGAACTTCCTCGTTTCGCCAGCCGCAAGCTTAATCAGTGTTCCGGCAGCTTCGGCGGCATTATAGCCTTCCGGCCGACAGGTACCTGGCAGAACGAATGCAGCCACCTGCTGATCCGGGTTATACAGCACCCACCTGGTTGCTACCGGGAATTCTTCAGAGTTAAACCTCGCGAAGAATGTATCCATCGTGACTTCAACTTCGGCACCGTACTGCGGGAGGTCTTCGGCAAACCATACGATCTCAGGATCGTAGCGTTCTGGTTCGGTCAGCGTGGTGTAGGCCGAGGTAGTTGCCAGCTCGTCGATAAATTCCTGCCACTGTGGAGTGGGGTGTACGTGAGCGGGTATGCTACGTCGGATTTTAAATGCGTCGTCGGGGAGAGTGCCGCCGAAGGTTGCCCCTGGTACATATGCGTAATTCATGTGGCACATATACTGCAGCGGCATCGGCTGGTATTCCGATAGGTTTGTCACCTCAAGGTCGATATCGAATTCGGTTTCGCCACGTCCAAGTCGTACGGTCGGGGTGGCCTCGTAGTGGTGGCCGAAGCCCTGAACGTATTCGTAGGTGCCGGAAACGGCGACGGAGTCGTCGACAAGCTCGATCCACGCGGATTCAAACGGTGCGCACGGAAACTCACCATGAAGTGGGTGGGTGTCATCGGGTGCGGGGCAACCTGCGGCGAGTAGGCCGGAGTGGAAAGCGAAACAACCATAGGTATCAACGATAATATCGGCAGGTTTCGGCTCGTTAAACATGTTTTTCATGGTTAGCGACACACCATCAAACACCACGTCCCAGATGATTTGCCCCATAAACGGCAGGATTTCAATACTGCCCCTGGAATTTTCGATTTTCACTGCCGCTACGCCACTGGGATACTGCCAGCCAGTGACGATGAATTCCTCATGAGTCACAAGCGTGCGGGGTTCGAGCGTAAACCATTCCTTACTGAGTGGAAGCTTAAACATGAGCGGTTTCTCCTTTATGGTCAGAAACGATAGGCGCGCTGGTCTTTTCTTCCCGCCACAACGTAAGGAAGTACAGCAATACCGCCACGAAGCACACGAGGTTAACTACGAAGGAGAATTGCAAGGAACCGATTGTGTCGGAAACAAAGCCCTGGATAAGAGGCACAACCGCACCACCGATAATCGACATGACGATCACTGCGCCACCAGTTTCGGTGTGACGTTTATCCTCAATTGCGTCTAGGGAACGGGAATAGATGGTTGCCCAGCATGGGCCAAAAAGCCCAGAGACCAGCACTGCGGCATAGACTGCGGTGAGGTTAGGAACCAACATGACATAGACCAAGGCCAAGGACCCTAGCACCGAGTACAGAATCAAAACGACGTTTTCATTCAACTTGGTCATGAGAATATTGGCAGAGAATTTACCCAAGAAGAATGCTACGAATGCCCAAATCATGAAAGTGGAGGCGGAGCGCTCGTTCAAGGATTCATCCAGGTTTAAAGCCAGCCGAATGGTAAAAGACCACACAGCGGTTTGCATACCAACGTAGAGGAATTGCACCGCGATACCACGCAGGAATTTCGCATTAGATGCCAAGTAAGACAAGGTTTCGCCGATCGAGGCTTTAGCCACATGGTTTTCATCAGCTAGCGGTTTACAGGTGGGCATCTGGGTTAGAGCAACGATGATCAGCAAAACCACTAAGATCATGATGATGAATTGGTAGGGCTGGAGGGTACGTTGCAGCATTTCCTGGGCAAAGGATGCTTTTTCATCGTGGCTCATGGACTCCATTTGCAGATGCAGCGCATCACCATCGGTGAATACCAGGTACTTGCCCAGCAGGATACCCAGGATGGAACCAAGCGGATAGAAGGTCTGGGAGATATTCAGCCGCAGGGTGGAAGTTTTCTTGGGCCCAAGCATCGTTGAATAGGTGTTGCAGGAAGTCTCCAAAAAGCTTAAACCCACCGCGATGGCGAACAGAGCTACCAGGAACACACTGTAGGTAGCCATATGGGATGCTGGGAAAAACAGGGTACATCCGACGATATACAGTGACAACCCAATGAGGATGCTTAGTTTATAGCTGTATCGTTTGATAATTCGCGACGCCGGGATGGCGATGATGAAATAACCACCGTAGAAGGCCGATTGGACGAATGCCGAGGCGAAATCCGACAGGGTAAAAATCGACTTGAATTGCGTAATCAGGATGTCATTGAGACTGGCAGCTGCACCCCACATGGGGAAACAAATCGAGATCAAAATGAATTGAAACCACGGTGTGCGATCGAGATAGCCGTCCCGTTCTTGGATCGCATGATTAGGAATAACTCCGAACGGCATTTTAGTTCACCCCCACAAGTAGCGCGACACCATTTGAGGTGCCGATTCGATTAGCTCCTGCAGCCACCATGGCTGCGAAATCAGTTGCAGTCTTAATTCCGCCGGATGCTTTAACGCCGAGAGCGTCGCCGACCGTTTCGCGCATCAACGCAACGTGGTCTTTCTTAGCTCCCGCCGTGCCGAAGCCGGTTGATGTTTTCACGAAATCAGCACCTGCTGCCTGTGCTCGTCGACACGCTTCCACAATCTCGGAATCCGAAAGGTAGCAAGTTTCAATGATGACCTTAACCAGTGCTCGCCCTGCCGCAGCGTGGACAACGGCGCGGATGTCTGCTTCGACAGTGTCCCAGTCACCGGCGCGTGCTGCACCGATATTGATAACCATGTCGAGTTCTTCGGCGCCGTTTTGAATGGCATCCTCCGCTTCGAAGGCTTTAACCGCTGACGTGTTGGCACCTAACGGAAAACCGATGACAGTACAGACCTTTACCGGTGATTCGGCTAAGCGCTCGGCAGCAAAAGACACCCATACTGGGTTAACACATACGGAAGCAAAGCCGTGCTGTTTAGCTTCATCGATGAGGGTTTCTACCTCGCGTTGGTGCGCGGTAGCGGCAAGCAAGGTGTGATCGATCAAAAGTGAGTTACGCATCACATTTCTCCTTGGTAATGAATTACTTCACCCTTTACGCTACCAAAGGAGGAAATTTTGTCAATAGTGACTTTTACATAGTTTTAGCTTTTCGACGATTCCTCAGCCACCTCTAATTCCAGCAACTTCGCCGCCGTGTCAGAATCGACCACCAAGTGCGTCGCAAAGCCCGCACGCAGCGCCACCCAGATAGCCTCCGCCTTATCCAATCCCCCTGCTACTAATATGCGCGTATGCTTTCGCTTAAGCTCAGGTAAAGAAATACCCACGGTTCGCTCATCAATCTCCGGCACACTCACAGTCCCATCCCGGCCAACCCAGCGGGAACAAATGTCACCAATAGACTTTTCAATTATTACTTTCTTATCTTGTTCTGTGAAGTAATCTAACTGGAACAATATCGAATCAGGGTTAGCTGCCCCCACCGTAAACAACGCGATGTTCGCATCCCGCCCCGCCTTCATAATGTCGCGGATATGCGGTTCCTGCTCCACCAACCGTTTTACCTCAGCATTACGAAAAACCGCTGGCAACGGCAACAGATTCGCCGTGGCATTAAGTGCCCGACAGAACAAATCCATCGTTTCAAAATCATTCGTCGCCTTGTCACTATGTGACATCCCGCCCTTTAACTGAACAACTTGAACCCCCCTAAGATTCTGCCGCTCCAGCTGCTTCGCCACCGCATACATGGTATTTCCCCAGCTAATACCCAAAATATCACCATCGCGCAGCAGACCTTGCAACATCTCCGCCCCTAACCTGCCAAGCCCCAACAACAAATCATTGCGGTCACGTGGTTGTCCAGTGACAATTTGAACCTCAACCAATCCAAACCGCGCACACAACTCACGCGAGCGATCCGACCCCACCTCACGCGGATCAATAATATCTATGCGCACGAACCCCCGATCATGCGCACGCTTTAATAACTTCGACACCGTAGGACGTGAAACTTTGAGCTTTTCAGCGATCTCCGACTGCGAAAGGTCTAATTGGTAGTACAACTTTGCGGCATCAATTGCTTTCCAATCACGATCGTCCATAAAAGTGACAATAGCGCATAACCGTACCCAATCAGCTACTCACAGGCGCAGATATGGAGGTAATTACCGCGCGCATCTATACGCAGTACAGTTATGTATCACCTGATTCGGCAAAAGGCAGACATCACCGGTTTCCTGCCGCGAATTCTCCGAAATGCACATCAATGACTTCTCGCGGCGGCTGAACCAACGACATCTCATGTTGCACCTTGTATTCCTCCACCCCAACAGTATCGCCGTCGTTAAAGACATCCCCTTCATCCAACACATAATGCACGATGCCAAAAACCAAGCCAGCCACTTCGTCCTGATCCACTGTGTGTGCATGCACTTGCACATCCGGTAAATCAAACAGATATGCGCCCAGCGAATCCATTAAAAACTCGCCTTGGGCTTTTCCAGCAACATTAAAACTACGAATATTGACTGCCAATTGCGCTGGCTGGAACTGTTCATCCTCTAGCGACTGAAGCATCTCCGAGCCAAAATACACATCCCCGGAATGAACAATCCGAACCACATCAGGGCGCAAGGATCGGATAACACCACGAATCGCCGCCGCATACACTTCCAGCCGCGCAACCGGCGGAAAATCAGCCGATGCATACGGCATATGCAATTCGGTCATTCCCATGGTGAAGTTCATCAACGCTAGCGCTTCATCCTCACGACCACCTAGCCGCCATAGTTGAGTGCGCTCGAAAGAATCGATGATCGTGTCAGGGTCGTCAACTTCTGTAATGTCGCTAAACATGAGCATCGGGGGCATGAGACTTCCGTATTTCTCGCCAAAACCTTCCAAAAGCAGCGTCCCACCAGTATCTTTAATTGTGCCAATAGCACACGTTTCGGTTAGTTCTTTAACAACAGGTGAAAGATCCAACCCCCGCTTAGGGTGCGCCCCCCAATAAAAATCAACCGTAAACGCCCCTGCACCTACCGGGCCCCCAGCTAAATCTTGTGTCAACATAGCCTCGAATTTTATCCAATCCCGGCTGGTGTATCTAGCTGTTTTAAGCGGCTTGACGTTTGTGGTTGGTGAGGATTCTGGTGATGTCGGTGAGGAAAGCACTGGTCAGTTCATCGGGGTGGTAGCGGATGATGATATACCCCTGATTTTGGATGCGTTTCTCCCGAAACCGTTCGTTGATCAGCGCAACCGGATTATCTTTGGTTTTACACCTACCATCGATCTCCACCCCTAAGAACTTATTGATCACCATATCAATCCGGTACGTCGTGCCCCCACACCGTACCGGCACTTGAGTCTCGATAGATTCCACACAGTCAAGATCCGCATACTCAACCATCAACCGGGCTTTGGTTTCATATAAGCTTTCGCTGTTTTCCCGGGTGGCGGCCACCAACCGTAACGCACGAGGCTTACCGTGGAGTGCGGGCATGCGCATAAGCTCCCGTGTGATCTGGGTTTTCGATGCCCGTTTCAGATAAAACGCCGCCTCGATAAACGACACCGCCATCTCCTCTGATTCCAGCACCACAAGATCGAGAAACGTCCGGGCGATACTCGTGACACGGATCCCATGTTCATACACAATGTCGCATTCCGGCAATACCCGGGCGGTATAAGTCACGTGAGCACCCCACTGATAACGCGCCGATGGTTTCATCCGCCCCGGCAATGTTAGATAAATGGTTTTCAGGTTGCTGGTATTACCCAGAAACGGGATCCCTAACACACACGCAGCCGCCGTCCCCGTCAACACCGCACTACGCGCCGAGATAATCGTGGCATAACACCGCACAATATTACGCACACTCGGAAACAACCGAACATACCGATCATGCGCAACCCCCCAGGTAGGACACAACCGAACACACCCAGCCACACGGTGGTCACCACACCGGAGATACACAAGCTCCCCAACCAACGCACCCAAAAGACATAAACCCTGCATAACCTCATAACAGGCAGGAGTACTAGCGGTGAAACGGCTCATGTCTGTGATCCTGACACACCACACCTACCCGTGTCACGGGAAACCGCATCATCATCCCACACCTGTGGATAACCCCCACTTTCACATGACACACGCCACAGAAAACCCGGGTGGGTCCGGGGGTATCTGTGGATAAACCCCACAAACCCTCCCCAGGAACGGAACCCACACCAGAATCCCCAAGTTCGAAACCGCCAACTCGACTAATCCGTCCCAGGAACACCCCACACACCGCCCTCATACAAAATCAGTCGAGTTCACCCACCACACCGCACAAAAGAAACCCAGCTGAGCCTCAGCACCCCGCTGAAACCACCAACTCGACTCATTCGCCACCACGACAGGCCACACCACCGGTTTCACACACAAAAGTCGAGCCAACGAGCAGACAAAGCCCCAAACCCCCGGTCAGTGAGTTTTCAGAACACCCCCCCAGGAACCGCCAACTCGACCCATCCGCCCCAGGAACACCGGACACCCCACCCTCATACAGAATCAGTCGAGTTCGCCCACCGCTACTTGCTCACCATATGGCGACTACATGGACCCGATACCGCCTTGCGCGGGTGACATGAACATGGAACTGTGCTTACTGGAATAAGCGCTGGTGCAGCCTGCTGGTTGAAGGCGTGTTTGAATGACTTCTTTGGGACGTTGTCTCCCTATGCAGGGTGGTTTGCAGATCCTGCAGGGAGGGTGTTGCCCCGCACTACGACACGGTGGAAGACCACACCAAAGTATTCGCTGGTGTGATTACTCGGGGATTGCTTCCACCAGCAATCGGACTAGATGATGGCGTTGCAGTGTGGTACACAAATGAAATGCTCGTTGATGTCTACAGTGTGTCCAACCAGCGAACTATCCACCACATTTGTTCCTTAACCGGTTATCGCTGCGCGCGCTGCGAATATGGCTCCCAAGGCAACCGCGTCATCACCAACTTGGGCGTGCCGAATGGCTATGTTCTTGCCCGTCACCAGCGGGTAGGTTTCGAGCGCATCATGGCATGCCGGTTGGAGGATGTCCCATGCGCCCAGTACGCCGCCGCCGATGACCACGGTGGTGACGTCGAAAAGCGTGGCCGCCATGCAGAGTGCTTTGCCGAGCTGAAAACCTGCGTCATAAAGCACTTCACACGCATCAGTATCCCCAGCACGAGCGGATTGTGCCACATCTTGCGTGGTGGCTGCGATTCCGGTGCGCTCAGTGTAGCGTTTTGCAATCGCACGACCTGCTGACCGGGTTTCCAGGTGGCCAAAGCCGCCACAGGTGCATGGAAGGTCGCCGAAACCAGGCATGTGGCCTATTTCAGCCGCAGCCCCCGATTCGCCTTTAATGAGAGTGCCGTTATAGAGCACAGCACCACCAACGCCGGTACCCAACATGACGCCGAGCAAATTGTTGGTGCCATGCCCGCCGTGACTGAATTCGCCGAGGAGAAAGGCGTTCACGTCGTTTTCAACGACTACTGGGATTCCAAGTTTTGCTTCCAATATTGTCCGCAGTTGGAACCCGGACCAACCGGAAATGGCGTCGGATGCTGCGAGTATTTTCCCGTGCTTTGGGTCAACAATTCCCGTGGTGCCAATTCCGATGGCGGCTGGGTATGGGTGAAGAAACCCCACGTATTCGACGATCTGCGCTACCATAGCGGCGGCGTCGGTTGTGTCGTGACGATGCCGAGCGATGATCGCACCAGTTTCATCAACCAGGATATATGCGGTTTTGGTGCCGCCGATGTCAATGCCAAGAATGGTCTGAGTGCTCATGATCTGGTTTTCCAGGTTCGTACGGATTTTACTAGTGCCGTTACTGTTTCGCGGTCGGTGATGTAGGTATGCTGTTCTCCGCCTCCAGGGCCGCTTGGGCCGGTATCTGGCCCGATAGAACTACAAGATGCGTGAATGGCATGGACACCCGTATCACGTAGTAGTTCGACATTTGCCGGGGTTATCCCACCACCAGCCATGATCTCTACACCCGACGATGCCGACGCGAGTTCCTTAAGAAGCTCAGGCTTATCGACGGCTCTATGCTCGCCAGCGGAGGTAAGCACCCGGGTAATGCCGAGTTCGGAGCAGGTTTTCAACGCAGCTTCCCGGTCCGTCAAGGTGTCGAAAACCCGGTGCACGGTTACTGATGCACCATTTGCCGCTGTTACTAGTTTTTCTAGTGCCACTGTGTCCAAGGTGCGGTCCGGTAGCGCCGCCCCTATCACGATGCCAGCGGCCCCGCAGGAGATGGCGTCGCGGGCTTCTTCTGCCATGAGGGCTACCTCATCGTGGGTGTAGCAAAACCCACCGGGTCGGGGGCGGATTAATACGTGGACGCCTATGCCCACGTCGACGCAGGCGCGTATCGTCGCATTGGAAGGGGTCAGGCCGCCGGTTGCGTGGAGCGCTTGGCACAGTTCGATTCGGTCGGCACCGGCGTTAAAAGCAATGCGGGCACCTGCTACGTTCTGGACGGCAATTTCTATCTTGGTCATAGTGCACCCCTTGAGTTATAGGCGTGGGCTGCGCGCAGCACGGCAACCGGCAACCCCCGTTGATCGTCTGGAAGCACCTCAGCAACTGGCCTGCCGTCTAGGGTGAATAATGCGTGGTCGAGCCCCGGTATTTCGCCCGTTTCTGGCTGCATGAGGTAGATGAATACCTCATCGTTTTTGGTCACTGCAGCCCAATGATTGTTCGGCTCCCCCAGACCGCGGTATGGGCGGGTGCCGATGACCGCATCACCGTGAGCGTCCATCCACCAAGCTAGCCCGTTGAGTGTGGGGATATATATTTCTGGGATTCGTCCTGCCGCATCCAATCCGATATTCAGCAGCAAATTCCCATTGCGCGCAACCGTATGCGCGAGAAGCTTCACCAATTCCGGGGCACTGAGCACATGTTCGTTGCTTTCTTGTTGGTTATAGCCAAAAGACGCACCCAACCCCCGGGTTGCCTCCCATGGGTGGTCAATAATCTCTTCAACGTCGGAATACTCCCGGGTTAAATGGCCGTGGACCGGAATTCCGAATCGATCATTAACAACCCCGGCTGGTACCTGCGTGAGGTAATCACGCAGCACTGCGGCTAGCCCAAATTCGTCAACGCCCTTACCAGCATCTGGCCATTCGATATCGTTCCAGAAAATATCCGGGCGGAACGTGGAAATAAGCTCGTCTATTTGTTCGGCACAATATTTCGCAAACGCCGCATCATTGCGCCGATAGACAAATAATTCGCGATTGCTTTGGATAGGTGGAAAATCGCTCACATGCCAGTCCAACGCCCCGGAATAATAGAGGCCGACCCTAAGATCCGCCGCACGTGCCGCGCGAGCAAACTCGCTAATGAGGTCACGTTTGGGGCCGCGATTCACCGTGTTAAACGGGGTGGTTTTGGTGTCCCATAGGCAAAAACCATCGTGGTGTTTCGCTGTGGGGATAACATAGCCCGCGCCAATGCTTCGGAAAGTCCGCATGATGGCGGTGGCGTCGAAAAGCGAAGCATCGAAATGGTCGGCCAGATCTTCATAACTGGTGCCAAACCCGTATTTCTCAGCGACGTATTCCGCCGCCAAACTGCCCGGAATGCGCATGGTATTGCCGATCCATTCGGCATAGTGATGATGAGCATAGGAGTGCTCGGGAGGAATATAGTTGCCATCGTCTACTTCAGCCCAGGCGGGCACGGAGTAAATACCCCAGTGCACAAACACCCCCAGTTTCATATCCCGCCACCAGTCCGGAACCGTCACATCGGGATAGCGTGGTGCTGGGGAGAAAACCGGGCCGGTACGTAATTCGAAATTAAGCACAGCAAGCTTCTCCCTCTGGCGAGATCGTCGGTTTCATCACGTCAAGCGGATGGTGGCAGGCCACGAAATGCCCGGCCCCGTTGTCACGCAACTCGGGTTCGGTCCCGCATTCTGCGGTGGCGAATGGGCAGCGTGTTTTAAACCGGCAGCCTTCTGGCGGATTGATCGCACTGGCGGGCTCGCCTTGCAACACGATGGTGTCGTCGCTTATCCGATCCGGATCAGCCACCGGAATCGACTCCACCAACGCCTTGGTATAAGGGTGTCTCGAATGATCGACAACCGCATCGGCCGGTCCGATCTCCACAAGTTTTCCTAAATACATCACCCCAATGCGGTCAGACACGTAACGCACAACTGACAGGTCATGGGAAATAAATACATAAGTCAATCCCAACCGTTGTTGAAGATCCCGCATGAGGTTCAACACCTGCGCTTGCACCGACACGTCCAACGCAGAAACCGGCTCATCACACACGATTAGCTTCGGATCAAGCGCTAACGCTCTGGCCAACCCAATGCGTTGCAATTGTCCACCAGAGAACTCGTGCGGATAGCGCGCTAGTGCGTCTTCTCCCAGGCCAACAGCAGCCAGCAGCTCGCGTGCTTTCTCCAGGCGCTGTTCTTTGGTTCCTATGCCCTGAATCGACAACGGTTCCGTGAGAATGGAATCAATGCGCATCCGTGGGTCCATCGCGGCGGCCGAATCCTGGAACATCATTTGCACATCGCGGTGCAGAGCTTTTCGACGCCCACCCCGCACACCTGCAATATCAGCACCATTGAATGTAACTGTACCGGAGCTTAATTCATCTAAAACCGCGATCAGCCGACCTAAGGTGGATTTACCACAACCCGATTCCCCGACGATTCCTAGAGTCTCATGCTCTCGCACGCTTATGGAAACATCACTTACCGCATGGACTGAACCAATCCGACGCCGAAAGATCCCACTACTAAATGCTGGATATTCCTTGACCACATTTTCCACCTCCAACAACGGACGCGAATCGGTGGTGTCCTTCAGTTCCATCACGCTAGTCGCATCCTCGGTGATCAGTGGTGGCCCGGCTGGAAAATGGCAGGCAACTATATGCCCGGGTTGATCTTTTAACGTTGAACGGAAGTGCGGCTGTTGGCTAAAACATACCGCTTCTGATCGTGGGCATCTGGCGGCAAAGGCACACCCGAGAATGTTTCCTCGTAGGCTGGGTGGTCGGCCTTCGATCGTATACAAACGTTGACCGGTTCTGCGTGCTTGTTCCGGCAATGCCGCAATCAGCGATCGGGTGTATTGGTGTTGCGGTTTTCTAAAGATTGCGCGGGTGGAACCTGTTTCTACTATGCGCCCGGCGTACATCACCGCAATGCGATCAGTCCGGCCAGCCACCACACCCATGTCATGGGTGATAAGCATGACCGCCGTATTAAATTCCTGTTTGAGTGAATCTATTAGGTCAAGAATCTGACGCTGGGTAGTCACATCCAAGGCTGTCGTTGGTTCATCGGCGATCAGCAACTTCGGTTGACAGATCAACGCAATAGCGATCATCACCCGCTGCCGCATACCGCCCGACAGTTGATGCGGGTACTCTTGCATCACCCGCTCAGGTCGAGGCATACCAACCTTTTTCAAAACCTCAATTGCCCGGTCGTAGCATTGCTTTTTATCCAAGTCGGTGTGGTACCGCAGCGGTTCCATCAGTTGCACGCCGATGGTCAATGTGGGGTTAAGGGAGGTCAATGGATCCTGGAAGATCATTCCCATATCCATCCCCCGCGAACGCTTAACTTCTGTCTCGCTGCGCCCCAGCAAATCGGCACCGGCAAACCGCATCTCACCACCACTGACCATGCCGCCGGGAGGCAATAATCCCATAAGGGCCAAGGCGGTCATGGACTTGCCGCTTCCAGACTCGCCCACAATACCGACGGTTTCCCCAGGATAAATATCGAGATTGACCCCTTGGAGCGGGCGCACGCTGCCACCTCGTACAGCAATACTGACCTCCAGGTCACGCAAGCTCAAAAGCGGTTCAACACCACCTGAGTTCGCCTGAGCGATCGGGCTGTATTCACCAGTGTTCATTTCTAGCTTCCACCATTCACTGTAAATTGGAACTTCTGCCATGACTTTTGGCTAAGAACGACATCGTTTAAGCAGGATTACTAGTCTTAGCAAGCACTCACCGCAGCAGTTTTAAGCCATCTCCCCTAAGACCACATGCCATACAAACCAATCCAGTGTGCCTGTGATCTCAGAGCCAACTGTTCTAACTACCTTCTGCGTAACCGCACTTCAAAGGCATCTCGGAGACCATCGCCCACGAAGTTAAAGGCGATCACCAGCAAAATAATTAACACACCTGGCGGGTAGAGTAACCACCAATGTGAGGAATACGCCTCCGCCAAACCGGAAGACAGCATTCCGCCCCAGTTAGCTGCAGGTGGCGGCACGCCCAGTCCCAAAAATGACAGGTAAGCCACATACAACACCGCATCGGCGACCTGGAAGGTGGCATTGACAATGACCGTACCGATTGCATTGCGCACAATATGGCTACGCACTGCACGTACCGATCCGCCACCCATACCCCGCATGGCAACGATATACTCACGCGATCTGAGTGCGATTGCTTCCCCTCGGATAAGACGTGCTGGGTTTAGCCAAGCGAATGCCCCGATGATTATAACCAAAAGCCCAACTGTTGGGGTGACAATGGTGGCGATCAGCATGAATAAGAACAGGGCGGGGATGGCCATCAATGCGTCGACTATGCGCATCATGGCGGCATCAATCCAGCCGCCGAGGAAGCCTGCGGTCGCACCCCAAATGGTGCCGATGAATGTGGCGAGCAATCCGGCCGATAGTCCAATGATGATCGACGTTTGACCACCCACCATTAGCCGACCGAGTGTGTCATAACCGACCCCGTCGGTACCGAGTGGGTGCGGACCACCTGGGTCCTGATACGCGTCAGCGAGGTTGGTATGAACCTGGTCGGTTTGGTGAATAAACGGTCCGACAAAGCAGAACAAAGTGAGCAAAAGAATGATTGCCGCACCAGCTACCGCCAAGCGGTTTTGCATGAATACCTCAAGGCCTTGCCGCACGGAGCTACGCAGAGGTTCAGAGTCATCATGATTGTTTTGTTGCAGCTTTACCTTATCATCGGTAGCTGCGGTTACTGTGGCATCTTCTGCTGCCCGCACTGGTGAGTTGTTGTGCGGTGGTTCGTGTGTTGTTGTCATTAGTTTTTACCTCCGCTACGAACACGGGGATCAGCGATGGCATAGCAGATATCAGCTAGCAGGTTTCCTAACACCGTTGCTAAGGAGACAATGACCGTGACCGCCAGCAGTACTGGGTAGTCCCGATGTTGAGCTGCCTGCCAGAACATCAATCCCATGCCGGGATAGTTAAAAAGTGATTCCACCACCAGTGCACCGCTGAATAACGCGGGAAGATACATGCCCAGTAAGGTGATGATGGGAAATAAGCTGTTGCGTAACGCGTGTCCAAAAATGATGCGGGATTCACTCAAGCCTTTGGCACGTGCAGTGCGTATGTAGTTTTCGTTGAGGTTATCGATCATTGAGGATCGAACGTAGCGCGAATATGCAGCCATGGTGACTACCGCGAGCGTTACTGCAGGCAAAATGAGAGCTTTGAAGTCGGAAAGAACCTCGCCGAGTGTGTATCCCTGGGGCGCTTCGGGCGGCAAAATAGCTAATTTTTGCGAGAAGATGATGATGAAAACCAGCCCGAGGAAGAAAAGCGGAGTTGAATACGCAAGCAAGGCGAAAACGGTACCGATATAGTCGGCAGCTTTGTTGCGTTTGACGGCTTGGAAAACACCAAGTGGCACGGCGAAGGTGACCGCTATGCAGATTGACATGAGCGATAGCACCATGGTTTTTGGCATCCGCTGAGCGATTGCCTGCGAAACCTCCTGGTTCATTTGGGTGGAGTATCCTAAATCGCCGGTAAACAACCGGCCGAGATAGCTTAGGTACTGCAAGGGTAACGGTTGGTCAAAACCGTTGGCTGCGTTGAAGGCGTCGATCTGCGCTTGGGTTGCTTCCTTTCCCAGCGCTGCGCGCGCCGCCCCACCGGGCAAGAGGTGGAGAATAGTGAAGGTGATAAGCGTGACTAGCAGCACCACGACAAGTGCTTGCAGGAAACGCTGCAAAAGGTAGCGAGTCATCTCCGTTTTCCTTGGGCTGGTTTTGGTGGGCGTTGGGCGCCGAAATTTTTGCTTTTCGACGCCTAACGCATAAGGTAGTGCACCGTTACTGGGTTATTTTCCAGTCTTGTGGGTACATTCCAAGGGTTGGGTCCTGCGGATCAATGCCCGAAATATTGCTCTTGTACGCAGACGTTTGTGCAACCGGGTTCGGCATCCACAGAACAGGCAGTTCCTCGGCGAGATAGGCGTTGTATTCGTCCATAGCCTTGTCGTCGGTACCAAACTGCGTCTTTTCAATCAATTCATCAGCCTTCGGATCGTTGTAGCTACCGAGGTTAACCGCGCCGTCGGAAGCAAAGAGCCGCTCACCGGAGGCATAAACCGGGAAGTACCACGATGATTGGGAGCCAAAGAAGGATAGATCCCAGTCGCACCCTGGATCGGTGGACTCACATTTCTGAGTTACCGATACTGAATCAGGCACTTCCTGAATATTGAGTTCGATGCCCACTTTGGCGAATTCAGACTTGAGTGATTCAAACATCTTCGATGTGGCTGAGAATCCAGACTGGCTGGTTACCTTGAAGCTGAGTTTGGTGCCTTCAGCAATGCCCTCACCGCACTTGCTGGAATCAGTACAGGTAGCAACACCAGCATTTGTGTCCCAGCCGTGTTCTTCTAGGAGTTTGCGCGCAGCTTCAGGATCGTACTTATAGGCGCAGCCTTCCATCGACCCATCAGATCCGGGTTTCTGTGGGATTGGGCCGCAGGTTGGGGCTGCGGTTCCTTGCCAAACCACCTTGGATAGGGTTGGTTGGTCAATGAGTTGTTGCATTGCCTGCCGCAGGTACTTTTGCTTGAACAACACCCCAGTTGTGGGGTTATTGAAGTTAAACGGCATGTAGGTGATAGACCAGCCGTACCACGGGCTTACGGTATATCCTTTTGATTCGATGAAGTCTTTTTGATTAATCGCACCTGCTGGGATGTAGCCATAGTCAACACCACCAGAGCGTAGAACGTTGAATTCGGCATCGTCACCGGTAAATGGTTTGTACACGATTGAGTCAAGGGATGGTTTATCCTCGCCACTGTAGTCTTTATTAGCAACGAGGGTAACTTCACCGTTTGACACGAATTTGTCTACCGCGAATGGGCCGGAAATGGTCTTCCACAGAGGGCTCGTCGCATAGCTAGATGTGTCCTTCGATGCGGCGGTGAGCTGTTCAAATACCTTCTTTGCACCTTCGTCGGTAGCGGATAGGTCCTTATCGCCGCCTGATTCGGGATCATCATTATCCCACGCGTGTTTTGGCAACGGCACCATCTTGCCCAGTTGGTTTCCAATAAACCATGCTGGCGAATATGCCTTGTCGGTGGTCAGGCTGAAGGTGCGGTCATCGATTACTTTGAATTCGGTGACGTTATCGGGCAAATGACCTTTCTTATACGAGGCCCACGATTCCTTATTGGCGTTGACCAGCCGCCACCAAAATTCGATGTCTTTGGTTGTGATCGGGGTGCCATCATTCCAGCTGCGGTCTTTCAGCGTGATGGTGAGTGTCATTCCATCGTCACTTACTTCTGGAATTTCTGCTACGGAGCGTTTTTCGTTGATGTTGTACTTCGCGTCGCTGCTGAGGTCGTAGTTGAACAGTGGCGAGTACAGGTTGTTGATGAACAGTGAGTTTTCGCCTTGGGTGTGGCCCGGCGCGCTGATTGGCAGAATCCAGCTTGGGGTTTTTAAGGCGATGGATACGGAATTGTTGGCAGCGCCACCGCTGGCTGAGCCGCTATTTCCGGCGTTGTCCGCACTGCCGCCACAGGCTGTGACACCGAATAATGCTGTTGCGGCGAGCAGAGCAATGACTCGACGAGAGCGAGAGAAACGTCGCATTGTTCTTCTCCTGTTTTCTGTGAGAACTTTGGCACGAGGCAGTTCCAGCTGAGCAGGGAAATGACCGTGTGATTGAAATGTTAGTCACGTGAAAGAACTTATTTTATGGTTTTCGGATAAATTTTTTATATTTTTAAGTGGAAAAAGTAACTTTATCCAGTTTCGGTGTTAGGGTATAGTGTGACAAACTCGATAAAAACGCCATAAGCTGCACGAAAGGAGAATCGATCTCATGGATAATCTGGCAGCCCCTGGCGCGAAGACAGTCATCAGCGAGCTTATCGACGCCACCCCCGCGGGTATTTCGCGTGCTGAAATCGCCACTGCTACTGGTTTTTCCTCTTCCACCGTGTCCAATATCGTCCGCGAACTCATCAACACCGGCGAGGTGGATGAATCCCCCACCGCCAGCACCGGTGGCAGACGCACACAGGTACTAAAACCCACACACCGCCACGATCCTATATGGCTGTCCGAAATTGGTTCTGCCCATGCCCGCATCGGTATAGCTGACCGGCCGGGAAACCTCGTTGCCACCGAAGAGGTACCCGTTTCATTGACCGACCGCCCCCAGGTTGTTCTCTCCCGGATTATCGAACACCTTAAGGTTTTATCCGAGAAAGCACTAGCAAAACCTTCCGCAGCCGCATTGGGGATAGCATTACCCGGACCGGTAGACCGTAGCTTGCAAATGGTGGTGGGTGCCGCCCGAATGCCAGGGTGGAATAACGTCCCACTTGCCCCTATCCTCAACGAACTTGTCTTAGCCCCCGTAGAGATCGACAACGACGCCCGCGCAGGTGCCATTGGTGAATGCGCCATGCGCGAAGATGCCCCTGGCACGTGGAATGGAATCTATGTCAAAGCTGGAACTGGGATCGGTGGCGCTGCCGTGCTCAACGGCGAAATCTATACTGGTGGCGGTGGGCTCGCTGGTGATATCGCGCATAATTCCGTTCCAGAGGCAGGCGATCGTCCTTGTAGCTGCGGACGCGCCGGGTGTATGGAAACCGTCGCCAGCGGCGCAGGCATTATCCGTGCCCTTGGCGAAGAAGGCATTGATGTTCATACCGTGGCCCAGGTGGTAGAGCGCGCAGAACAGTGGGATCCGGTAGTCACCGCCATGCTACGCAGTGCCGGTACCAGCGTAGGCCGGGTATTAGCGCCACTAGTTACTTTCTTAAATCCCACCGACGTGATCGTTGGCGGTTCGCTTTCTAGCATCGACGTCTTTACTGCGTCGATACGCAGTGAACTTTACGCCCGCTGCTTGCCCATGACCACCAAGGACCTCACCATTGAAGCTTCACTCACCAAGGCTGACGCTGCACTGTACGGCATGGCTGAGCTGTGCTTCGCTGCCATCAACCGCACGAATCAAGGAGCCCCTACCTCATCATGACCACATCCCGACCCCGAATTGCCATCTGTGGATTACACACCGAATGCAGCACCTTTACCCCACATATCGCCACCGCCAGCGATTTTACTGTTCTGCGCGGCGAGGAATTGCTTCAGCGCTATCCGTGGATCACACACACCGATCGCGACTGGTCACAAGCAGTCGAATGGATTCCCATCTTGCACGCCCGCGCGGTGCCTGGCGGCCCGGTCGAAGCCAAAGATTACTACAGCTGGCGGGACGAAATCTGCGAAAAACTCGCCGAGGCAAACACGACAAAAGCCCTGGATGGCATCTATTTCGATATTCACGGCGCAATGAATGTCATCGGATTAGACGACGCCGAAGGTGATCTCATCACCGCCATCCGTAACACCGTCGGCAGTGATATCTTCGTCGGCTGCACCATGGATCTGCACGGCAACGTGTCCACCACGCTGTTCCACGGTTGCGATCAACTCACCTGCTTCCGACTTGCCCCACACGAGGACACCTGGGAAACCCGGGAGCGCGGCGCCCGCAATCTCTGCCACGCATTGCTTTTCGACGCCGCCAAGCCGCACAAAGCACTCGTACATGTCCCCATTCTGCTACCTGGGGAAATGACCTCCACGCGCCTTGAACCCGCCAAATCCCTCTACGGCAGCATTCCCGAAATCGAAACTCTGGATGGGATCACCGACGCCGCCATTTGGATTGGCTACGCCTGGGCTGATGAGCCGCGTTCCACCGCAGCAATCGTAGTCTATGGCGATAACGCACCACTTGTGGAGGAAAACGCCCTTGAACTAGCTCAACAACTCTGGTCGGTACGCCACGAATTTGAATTTGTCGCCCCCGCCGCCCAGTTTGCCGACTGCCTCGATAAGGCACTCAGCGCCTCACCTGACCAGCACCCATTTATCATTTCTGACTCTGGCGACAACCCCGGCGCGGGCGGTGCCGATGACTGCACTTTTACTCTTGATGCCCTCATGCATTCCGAAGCAGTCAACCACCCGAGTGTTCTCGCTTCCATCGTTGATCCCGCCGCCGTACACGCTGCCAGCAACGCTGGTGTGGGGGCGTCGATAAGCATCCCAGTTGGCGGGCATATCGACACCACCCCACCTGGCACCGTCACTGTCTCCGGTATCGTCGGCGCACTTGCCGACGACCCCACCGGCGGCATATGCGCCCGCATCGATGTGGGCACACTACAGGTGATTATCACCAGCCGCCGCACCCAATATGCGACCTTGGACATGTACCGTCGCCTGGGGATTGAGCCGGAAGAAAAGGAGATCATCTGCGTCAAAATCGGATATTTGGAACCGGAACTCCACGCCATTGCCAAGGGGTGGATGCTGGCACTAACCCCAGGTGGCGTTGACCAAGACCTCATCCGCTTAGGCCACCACCGGATCACCCGACCAATGTTCCCCTTCGACCCGGACATGGACGAACCGGAGTGGGTGGTGGTGACCAATAAGGACGCATAACCAGCCCAGTCATTGATTTTTTCATTCTTAGACGACGAGTCTCCCAGTCATGGATCCTCGTTGTCTAACTTCTGTAAGCCATCAAACTTTGGTTTCGCATTTTATTGCCAACTGCTAGTACGAAGTTGAGGGGTTGATCATCGGAAATTTCCAGGCAGGCGAATAATTGGTGCAGTTTTTGACACGCAACTCGACCTATTCGTGTTGTGGCAGTTGGTTTCGTGAACGTGACGCGGAAAGGTCGAGTGTGGCTATGTTCACCGCACCACCGAAAACAACGCAAATCTGGGTTGAC
The DNA here is from genome assembly GCF_001020985.1 of Corynebacterium mustelae. NCBI lineage: Bacteria > Bacillati > Actinomycetota > Actinomycetes > Mycobacteriales > Corynebacteriaceae > Corynebacterium > Corynebacterium mustelae. The sequence continues at coordinate 863,530 of NZ_CP011542.1, read as the reverse complement.
AAGATTTTCTTGCGTACAAGAACGTGTGTCCGTCGGGCTTGCTCACTACATGTGGTGGCAGTGAGGTATTGTTTTCACCATGACATTCACAGGTTCCGCTTTCGTGCGGTTGCGCAACAGCCGCTAAGGCGGTTTCCCAACCCCTCATGGGTTGAAAACCGTCCCGGTACCATAGCCGGGCGGTGTTTTGTCATGCCCGGCTCCACATCAACCCAATGGAGCACACCTGATGTCTGCATACGGACACGGCCGCCATGAACACGGCCAAAATTTCCTCACCGACCACAAAACCATCAACACCTTCGTCGATGTTGTCGCCCAAACCACTGGCCCCATCGTTGAAATCGGCCCCGGACGCGGTGCCCTTACTTTTCCGATCACCCGTCTAGGAAGATCCGTAACAGCTATTGAGGTAGACACAAAACTAGCCACCCGCCTCAAGGAAAAATCCATACCGGGGTGCCTTGAGATAGTTCATCGTGACTTTCTCACGTTCCGGTTACCGGCTACTCCCCACGTTATCGTGGGGAACATCCCCTTCCATATCACCACCGCCATACTCCGGAAACTGTTGCACGCCCCACACTGGCGCGATGCTGTACTTCTGATGCAGTGGGAGGTGGCACGCCGCCGCGCCGGAATAGGCGGAAACACACTGATGACTGCCCAATGGGCCCCGTGGTTTGGCTTCCGGTTGGTTGCCCGTGTGCCACGTTCTGCTTTCAGCCCGCAGCCGAATGTTGACGGTGGAATCCTTGTTATCCATCGGAAAGAAAACCCCGAAATTCCGATAGCCGAGCGCAAAGTCTTTCAGACGATGGTACACGCCGTCTTCACCGGGAAAGGACGCGGAATAGGTGAGATTCTCTCACGGTTAGGGCTTTTTACATCCAAGTCAGAGGCACACATGTGGCTACGTTCTCGCGGAATCAAGGCAACAACCTTCCCTCCCAAAGTGGACGTTAACGATTGGATCGACTTGTTCCAAGTGACAGGTGGCTCCCCACCCCGGAATCCATCCGGGCCTACAACGGGGAGTCGGCAACGTCGATCCGGCAACCGGAGGAACCGTAGGCGGAAAAAGTAATCCTTTTAAACCTGCTTGGGGTTGGGGAACAAACAGCTGTGGCAGGGGCCTTACCCCTAACTCGACTTTTCATCTACAAAAGCTACGAAATCCTCCACCGAATCAGGAAAAGGTCGAGCTGCCCTCAGAATCTTGTACCGGCTGCCCACCCCAGGGGCAAACCTGGGAACATCATCACCTGCCATACACCGCGAACCAACCGACAATCCCCCACCCCAAACCCCAATCTCAGGCGCAGCCAGCTTAGTGCCCCGCACCCCTAACTCGACTTTTCGCTCCCTAGGCCTTGCAATCCGCCCGCCAAACCACGAAAAGGTCGAGTTATCCCCACAAACCCGCACCATTAGCCATCTCTACCTGCGGATTTTACGAAATCCACCTTACAACTTCAGCACTGAAGTGCCACACGTCAAACCAGCACATTCCGCAATCACTGAAAGGCTCAGGTGGTACCAGGCTGTCTTAACGCAATGACTCGGAACCTACCGGGTATCCACAGATAGCAAGAGAGACCGTCTCTTTCGAGACGGTCTCTGGTTTAGTAGCGGGGACAGGATTCGAACCTGCGACCTCTGGGTTATGAGCCCAGCGAGCTACCGAGCTGCTCCACCCCGCGCCGTGAAGCGAAGAACATGTGTTCCTTGCAACGGGTGATAACTTTACCCAGCTTACAGTTAAAGCACAAATCCCCAGCATATAAGCCCGTTGTCGTGGGGTTTTATGTTGGGGATTTCACTGGGGCGTTAGTTACTTGGCAATCTTTTGGTAATCCTCGACTGCTTTGTCTAACGCATCCAGTGCCTTGCCGTATTCCTCATGGGTGCCGCTGCGGGAATCACGTAGCTTATCCAGGGCTTCGTTAATTCCCTTGATCGCTTCGGCTTCATTTGCCGCAGCTGCCGGTGGGGTCGGAACCTCTTGTGGTTTCTCCTCATCAGCTGGCGCACTATCGGATTCGGTCGGGGTGGTATCAATTCCTTCTGCTTCCGCCAAGTCCTGGGCGGCACGCGGATCGATACCAACTTGGGCTAGTGCCTCAGAAACTGTGGGTGCGTAACCAACCTGCCCCTTGTAGGAGACCAGTACGCGCAGTAGCTTCGGGAACGCCGACTCTTGGCCTTTGCGTTTGGAGTAGATCGGCTCCACGTAGAGAATTTCACCGCCACCGACCGGCAGGGTAAGAAGGTTGCCGTTCTTCAAATCCGTTGTAGCCTTCCACAGGGTTTGGTCACGGGCAACTTGGTCGGAGGAGATCATAGTGTCCTGCGCCTGTTGCGGACCCTGGGTTAGGGTGTCGGTCGGCAAAACCCTAACTGTAATCTTGCCGTAGGTTTCCGGGTCGGAGCTCACCGACATGTGGGCAGCCAAATACTGGCGGTTAAGGCCACGGAATGGGGTAATGAGCTGGAACGACGGTTTTCCAGTTTCCGGATCAGCGGCAACAACATAGAACGGCGGTTGAGCAGCCCGGTTGCTTTCATCAGCAGACGGGTCGTCCGGAACAGACCAGAACCGGTCGTTGGTGAAGAAGTCGCGGGCTTCGTCAACATGGTAGCGGGCCAAAATCGCGCGCTGCACCTTGAACATATCCTGCGGGTAGCGGATATGATCCATCAATTCGGTGGAGATTTCTTCTTTTGGCTTTACAGTGTCAGGGAATACGCCCATCCATGCCTTCAGCACCGGGTCTTGCTTATCAAACTGGTAGAGCTCCACGGAACCGTCGTAAGCATCAACCACTGCCTTTACCGAATTTCGGATATAGCCGACTTCGTCGGTAACCAGTGGCCGCTGGGCAGAGCCAACATCACCAGAGGTGTCGTTGGTTGCAGCGGTCAGGCTGGTGCGAGAAGCGTACGGCAGGCTACCTAGCGTGGTATAGCCGTCGACGATCCACTTGATTCGGCCATCGATAACCGCCGGATAGGTGGTGGAATCGGTGGTCAACCACGGTGCAACTTTGTGTACTCGGGTACGGGGGTCACGTTCAAAAAGAATCTTCGATTCGGAGTTTACTCGCTCGGAAAGGATGAGATTGAGCTCTTGGTATCGGGCAGCAAATGCAGCACGGTTGAAGAAATTACCAATGTCGACGCCGCCTTTACCCGCATAGGTGTAAGTGGAGGAATCGGTGTCGTATTCCACCGAATTTCCGTTATCGGAACCAACCACGGCGTAATCTTTACCGTCTTCGGCAGAAGAGATCAGCGGGCCAAAATACACACGAGGTTCTTTGACCACGATGCCTAGTTTCTTTGCGTCCTCATCGGTGGTTTGTAAATCAGAAACCGTAAAGACGGGGTAGCCACCGCGAGCGGAGCCAACGTCACGTGCGACTTCGTCCACCTGGTTAGCTTGGGCTGCCACGAACCCATTGCCGTGGGTATAAACAGTGTGGCGGTTAATCCAGTTTTGCTGGTTTTCCCGCAGCGAGTTGGGGTTGATTTCGCGGGCGGCGACCACGAAGTCGCGCAATTCACCGTCGATCTCGTAGCGATCCATCGCCAATGATGCTGGGAAGCCGTAGAAGTTTTTCAGCTGCTGCAGCTGGGTAAACGTTGGCGAAATAATCTCTGGGTCGAGCAAGCGGATGTTAGAAACCGTGGCAACATCGGAGGCTACCGCGTCTTTACTTGCACCCTTAGCACCCCAGTTCTCCTGGTAGGTGACGTTTTCGTTGGTGAGACCGTAAGCGAATCGGGTTGCCTCAATGTTGCGGGAGATGTATTCGCTTTCTTTCTCCGCACGGTTGGGTTGAACCGAGAATCGTTCCATCATGATCGGCCATGCGTTTCCGATCACAAGTGAGGAAAATACCATTAACACTGTGGTCAGCGCAGGAATCCGCAAGTCTTTCAGGAAGATAACACTGAAGAAACTCACTGCCACCAAAATGGCGATGAACAGCAGAATCAATTTAGCTGGTAGCACCGCATGGATATCGGTATATGACGCACCAACAAAGGTCTCATGGCGATTGAAGAGCAGATCATAGCGATCCAACCAATACCCCACCGCTTTCAGCAGCATCCAGATACCTGCGGTTATTGCAAGTTGGATTTGTGCATAGCGAGCGATGCGGGATTTCTGGCCAGCTGCCGCATTACCAGCGGTAATATTGCCAAGGAGGTAGTGTCCGATCAGGGCGACAATAAAGGCCAAAACCAGAAGTGTTGATAACGTTCCTACCACCAACCGGATCATTGGCAAGGTAAACGCATAAAATCCGTAATCTACACCAAACTGCTGGTCGGTTATCCCAAAGTCTTGGCGATTTAAGAATAGTTGCACTACCCGCCAGCTTCGTTGACCTAAGAAACCAGCAACCACGCCGACAACAATCGGCAGGAACTTCAGTGCTTTACGTGTGGTGCGATCAAGCTGTTTGCGGTACTCGTACATCTGCCGATCAAGCTCAAACATCCGAGATTCATCGGATGGCTTGCCTCGCAAGGTGATGGTTGCTGCAATCCACACAATGAGCGCGGATATCAGACCGAAGCCGATAAACAGTGCGGCACGAGTCAGGATTACTTTATTAAACACCCCCCTAAAGTCCACTTCGCCGAACCACAATAGGTCAGTATAAAAACTGATGAGTGTAGGGACGATGGTGCCTAAAATGAACAAAACCAACACAATGATCGACACCAGTCGTGGGGGTCGACCAACTTGTGGGGTTGGTGGAGTTAGGCCAGTAGCCAACGCCATCTCCTTTTTCGTTGTTGGGGCTAATCACAGGTAGTCTCCTACTTTACCGACTTATATCTGGGAAGGACAGTGAGCAATGACGAGCCAAAACCATGACCGGGAATCTATGCCCCAAGCATTAAATAAAGCAATGCGCGAGGCTGTTGATTTTATCCATGCAGAAGGGTGGGACGCACCGCCCACACTGTTTGGGTTGGTTCCGGCAAGATTGCTCGTTGACGTTATCGACGATGCAGAAATTGAGCAATCCCCGCTTGCGCTGGTGGTACAGGACGAACTTCCGGATACGATCCTGCCGGGTTCTGATGAGCTCGGCGACTACATTTCGCGTGTAATGTGGCCGGACGAGGTAGTTGGAGCCATTTTGGCCCAAGAGATTATGTTTAGCGATGCCGCTGACCCCGCCGGAACTCCACGTGCCGCCAGGCTTTTCAGCGGGGTGCTGCGCAGCGACGTCGAATTGACGTTACTGCAGCTTCGCCCCACCGAAGAGGAATTGGCCGAGAAAGGCCCGTTCGCTGAAGATGACATTCAGTTGCGGGGCGGGGCGGGCATAGCACCAGGGGTTATTGCAGCACTTAAGGCCACTTTTGAGTAGAATAATCCTCCTTGCATACACTTGGGGTGAGCACCAATTGGAAGAACTACAAAGGAATTTAGGCACATGACACTTTCGGTTCGCGCTGATTCGTCGCGCTTATTGGCCGCATCACTGGTGGCAGCTTCAGCCATTGTGCTTTCGGCATGTTCTTCCAACGACTCGCCACCGGTAAGTTCGACGGCGCCTGCACCTGTGTCGGCGGCGTCGACACCCACGACGAGCCAGTCGACTAGCTTGTCGACGACGGAAGCGTCGAGCTCCAATAGCGAAACCCCGTCAAGTTCCAGTTCGCGGTCCACAGTTAATTCCGCAGTAGCCGAAACCCAGAAAAAGTTTGGCACGCTAGCACCCGATACACTATTTGCCCAGTTTGATACCTGCGACCCTAACGGGGTGGAGGATTCCATGGCGTGCACTGGTAAGGATGTGGGCCAGTTCCAATTTTTTGCCTCGGATGCCAAAGCCGCATCCACCACTCAATTGCTCACCGGTCTGCGTAATTCCCGGGTGATCAAAGATACCGGGCGATTTGTTGTGGGATGGTCCACCTTAGGCAACACGGCAATCATTACCGTCGTGGACAATGAGGAAGGGTTGGTGATGCAGCAAATGGTATCGACCGACGAAATCGACCCCACCAAACGCATTCACGAACTAGGACTAGCGGAAAATGCGGACCAGGCGGCGTCGAAAAGCAGCACGGAAGCCGAACCAACCGACGCAAAAACTAGCCTAGACTAGCGGCAGCCTTCCACGTCCTTGCCGTTGGCATAGCGATCCATTTGATCAATCGCCTCTTCTAACGTATCCACCGCAGCCACGGTCATGGTGCCGAAACTCTTTCCGCGCAATTCCCCACAGTTCGACCTGGGGGCAAGGAATAATTCTGCGCCACTATCCGCCGCCGCTTTGGCTTTGTGCACTACTCCGCCAATGTGCCCCACAGCGCCGTTATCGTCAATCGTGCCGGTACCCGCGACAAATTTCCCACCGTTGAGTTTGCCTGGCGACAATTTATCGACCACCGCAAGCGCAAAAATCATACCTGCCGATGGGCCACCGATATCGTCCAAGTTATATTCGACGGTGATATCTTCAGCTGGAACCGTCACCATAGAAATACCCAACAACGGCATAGTCGGGTCATTCGGATGGGTTGCCAAAATAACTTCCGCATCCATGCGCTTATCATCACGGACAAAACTGACCGTAACAACCTCACCAGGGCGTTTCTTACGCACCAATTCCTGTGCATGTCCCCCGCTTTTCACATCGGTGCCACCGATAGCGACGATGCGATCGCCTACTTCCATCACATCATGAGCTGGGGAATCAACCACCGTATCGGCGACTTCAACTTCCAGTGGCTTATTAAGGTAACGCAAAGCCGCCGTGGTAGCCGCCGATTCAGACACCAAAAATGCTTGCTGATTTAGCTCGTTGACCTCATCTTCTGATTTATCTTGCGGAATAACCTGCTCGATTGGAATGAGGTTATCGCCACTAAATAACCATCTACTCGCTGCCTGCATTACCGTCATATTGGTACGCACCGACACCGTGGTCATATTTAGCTTACCTGCGGTTTCATCAACCTCAGTACCTGTGATATCCACCACCGTAACCCCATCAATGTCCCCCAAAGTGTTAAACGTTGGGCCCTGCCCCTCCGCCGCATAGGGCACGGTTACGGAAATATTGGTGCCCGGAATGGATGTCGTGTTCACAGCCACCAACAGCGCAAGCACTGGAACAGCACCAAAGACCAAGGTTCGGATACGTCGATTCACGAATAACTAGCGTACAGCACGCCCCCACCACGACTTCAAGCCGACGAATTAGGGCGCCGTTCCACCACGCGGCCCGGCGCGCCGCGTCCCGTGGAACCGGATGGGAAACTTTGATCGGTGAAGACCTGTCCAAGTGTGCTTCTTCCCAAGTGAGATTCTCGCTCCGGAAAATTCCATACTGCCTAGTAACCTGACCGCTTTCGGACCTAGCCCCTGTTTCTGACAGGGGGACATCTCGCTGCAACTCGACTTTTCCGGATGCGGAACCGTGTTTTTCCGTAAATGACGGTAAATAGGTCGAGTTGGGCTTGCCTTGCTAGAGGCGCTGGTTTCGCACATCCCGCCCAGGGTGCGTGTTATTGATTGTGAGCTCGACCAATTCGAAGCCGACGCATGGATTCCTGCCATTGAGTACATACCAGATAAGGTCGAGTTGGCGATTGTGACCGTTTGTATAAACCAATGCCAACAAACCCCAGTTAATCCAAGTTTGTGTGGATTCAACCTTATAAGCAGTGGAATTCGCTTCCCATACCATCCCCCCACCCACACCTTGGCAAGAAAGCTTCAATTCATTGTCACGGGTTTTGCTTTTGATATGGTGTGCGTTTTCCGGCTTCCGCGACAGGCTGCACCGCACCGGGCGCTGGCAGCGAGATAACAATCTGATGTCAGCTGCCTGTGACATATCCGGATTCTAACAAAACCCCCAGGTGAACTCTCGATGTTCGCTAACAGCGTTGTCGTGCTAATGGCATGAACTAGGTAGAAGTAGGTAGCGTTTAGGTCATGAATAGCTTTGGATTTTCTTTCGGATTTGGCCCCCGCGATGACGACGAAAATAACCGCGACAATAACAACCCATTCGGTGGTTTTAGCGGCGGAATTGGCGACGTTTTAAATGAGTTTGGCCAAATGCTTTCTGGTTTAGGTTCGTCCATGAATTCACCGGACGGCGCTGGCCCAGTCAATTATGCGGTAGCCGAACGTATTGCTAGGCAACAAATAGGAAAAACACCGCACGTAACCGCCAGCGAAGAAAAAGCAGTTGCTGATACTGTCCACCTGGTCGAACTTTGGCTTAACGACGCCACATATTTACCCGCCTCGGAGAACACTGTTGCGGCTTGGAACGCCGAGGACTGGTTTAACAATACCCTCCCCACCTGGAAACGTATGGTTACCCCAGTCGCGCAACAGATGAACCAAGCAAAAATCGACTCCATGCCGGAGGAAGCCCGCGAAATGATGGGGCCGATCTTGGGGATGATGGACCGAATGGCCTCAATGAACTTCGGCCTGCAACTAGGAAACGCCCTTGGTGACTTGGCAGTACAGTCACTTTCCGGCTCCGATTTTGGAATCCAATTAGCCCCTAACCACACCACGGCTTTATTACCAGCAGCAGTTGCCCGCATCTCAGAAGAGGTGGGGGTTTCCCACCAAGATGTTTTGGTCTACTTAGCTGCACGGGAAGCAGCACGTCAGCGTCTATTCCGTCACGTACCGTGGCTAACAGAACGGCTTATTTCTTCAGTTGAGGAATACGCCGCTGGCTTGGAAATCGACACCTCTGCCATGGAAGAAGCCATGCGCAGCTTGAATATCGAATCCCAGGATCCTGCCGCCATCCAGGATGCGATGGCGCAATTGCAGGACATGAACTTAGAACCAACAATTAGGTCCCGTAACGAAGGTGCCACCATTCGACTCGAAACGCTACTGGCTTTGATTGAAGGGTGGGTGGAACTAGTGGTCACCGAGGCAATGGGTGACCGGGTACCAGCGACCGCAAAATTAAACGAGGCATGGCGACGACGTCGAGCCACCGGCGGGTCAGCAGAACGTGCGTTCTCCTCCGTCGTCGGCATTGAATTCGCTGCTCCTAAAGTAAACGAGGCGACTGAACTGTGGCGACGCATTACCGTCGCAGTTGGTACCAAACGACGCGATCAAGTGTGGGATCACCCAGATTTCCTTCCGTCTGCAGAACACTTAGAAAACTCGGCAGAGTTTATCGACACACTGCTTGACGATTCCGACACCAGCACTTTCGACCCCATCGCCGAGATCACCGCGCTGGAAGAAATGCTGGCGCAACAACCGGAGCACGACCATAAAGAAAACCCCGTTTCTGACACCGATACGGATACGTCCAAAAAAGAAAAGGACACATCCGAATCAGATGAAGCACCAGATAACGACGCTTCTTAATCCTTCCTACCGAACATCCGTCCCCCAGTCAACGGGCAGGAGCCTGGTAGCAATACTGCCAGGCTTCTAAAAATCCTTTGGCCCGCTCCGCTTGGGGGGCTTTGTCTGCGAAGTACCAAAAGTCTTTCGAATGCCCATCTGTGATAAAAGTGTGAACTAACTCATGAACAATCACCGCGTTCAATACGTAGTCAGGCACATTTTGCAGCCGATGAGAAATCCGAATATCCCCGCTAAGAACTGAACACGACCCCCACCGATAATTCTGGTTAGTCACCCATCGAATAGAACCGATCAAAGCTCTACCACCGAGTACATCTTCATTTAGCCGCCTGGCTCGCTGCATGAGATCCGCGTCGCTGCGCACGGTGGAGGTTTTCTTCGCTTTGAGTTTCGCCACTACTTCCTCAACAAGCCGCTGCTCCTCAGCTGGGTCCAGCAAGGCAGGCACCCGCACCTCAATGCGGTCGTCGACAAGCCGCGCCGCGATCGATTTACGACGCCGCGTCGAACGAATCACCTCAACTTTGGGGGAAAACTCCTCAGAATGCATGACAAAACATCTTAGCGTGTGCCATTATGAATATATGTTGGGGGAAGAAAGAAACCACTTTTCACTCACAGCACGGTTAGCCAGTGTGCCACCACTGACAGAAACCACAACCACTACCTCACAGGCCGAAGAGCAAGCGGCCACTCAAACAGAAGTGATGTTAAGCCCAGCGGCGCATATCCTCACCAGGGATAGCACCGCGTTGCAATTCGGGCTTGACGCCACCACTGCCGGAATTTTCCAAGCCCGGGCGCCTATCATCCGGCTGTTAAGCCCCATTCTTAGCGCGTGCATTCGCCCCACCTCATTGACGATACTACGCCGACGAATCGCAATGACTGGGTTGGGTTACCCGCAATCCGACCAACTCATAGATGACCTACTCAACCACGGTGTTCTCATCCCGGCGCGCCAGATCACCTTAGCGGTGTTAGGGACATCCCCGTTGGCGCATACTGTCAGCAAGGTTCTAACTGAGCTGGGCATTACTGTGCGGCGCCCGCGCCAGGGCGATTCTGATTCCAAGTTTATCTCACAACTTTCGTGGGATATTCCGGTGGTGACTGCCGGAAAGTTGGGATCAAAGCGGCGTATAGCACAACAACTGGCCAGGTGGCCTGATGTGATACCGGTTTCGATGGTTGATGCGACTGGCGTTATCGGACCCGTTCGCGTTGATGGGGTGGGGCCCTGTTTACAGTGTGCGGAACTCTACCGCGCGAGCGTAGATCCACTGTGGCGTTCAATGACAACACAGATGCCACTGAATCCCCGACGAAATCCGGTTGTTGAATATACAGTGGCCGCCCGGTTAGGGGCGCTGCTTCAACCACGCTATCCAGCACCTGGGGTTGTGAATAAGCACCTTGAGCCCGGAACTGTTATTGAGGTTTCACCTTTTAAGGAGGTCGAATCGGAGTTTATAATCGCCTCGCATCCTATTTGCCCTGCCTGCTGGTCGGCTGCGTAGTCACAAACGGCACGGCTTGGTGGTTGAGCATAAACTGTGGTGTCCCAACCTCACAGGTGGGTGTGTCGACAAGCGCAGAGTAGTTACTGAAACCTGGCAAGTGTCGCTAGCAGGTCTTCACCATAGCGTTCGAGTTTAACCTCACCGACACCGGGGATGGCAAGTAGTTCTGCTTCGGTGGTGGGGAGGTTTTCAGCTATGGCCATCAAGGTGGCGTCTGTGAAGATGATGTATGCGGGAACATTGTTATCTTTAGCAACCCCTGCCCGCCAGGTGCGGAGAGTCTCAAACACTTGAGCATCGGCGGTTGATGGGCAATCGAGGCACCTACCGAGGACTTTTTGTTGCGGATCGGTCAACGGCTGGCCGCATACTTTACAGCGCGTCGCGCGTTTCTTTCGGGTGGTGGGCGTGTTGTTGCTTGCCGAATCATACACGATGTCATCTAAAAATCTGGTGCGTTTTCGGCTGGCACGCCCACCTTCCTGGCGTGCGGCCGCCCATGAGTGGTACAGGTATTCCCGGGCTCGGGTCACTCCCACATAGAACAATCGCCGTTCTTCTTCGATTGCTTCGTCGCCGGATTTCACAGCGTGACTGATAGGCAGGGTTCCGTCGGTTAGTCCAACCAGGAAAACCGCATCCCATTCCAAACCTTTCGCGGCGTGCAGCGATGCTAAGGTAACTCCTTGCATCGTGGGTGGGTGCTTCGCCTCCGCCCGTTGCTGCAATTGGGCTAATAACCCGTGAATGTCAAGGTCGGGGGTGGCTTGCCCTAATTCATGGCTAAGTTCAACTAAAGCATTGAGGCTTTGCCACCGTTCGCGGGCTTGGGTTCCTGCGGGTTCCTCGGCGCTAAGCCCCATGGGCACCAACACGGCTCTAACTAGGTTGTGTATCTTTGCGCCGATTGCATCTTCTGGCACATCGTCCCGATTACTTACCCGAACCAATTGGCTGATGGCTTGGCGAATTTCTGGGCGTTTGAAGAATTCTTCACCGCCGCGCACCTGGTAGACGATTCCGGCTTCGGAAAGCGCCTGTTCGAAGGTAGCGGATTGTGCGTTTATCCGGTATAAGACCGCTATTTCCGATGCAGGCACACCGCTATTTAATAGCTTCTTGATTTCTGCAACCACTCCCCGAGCCTCAGCTGGTTCGTCATCATACGCGTGAAATTGTGGATTCGGGCCAGCCGGGCGCATACCAACCAATTCCAGCCGTGTGCCGGCCGCCCGGCCGGCGGCTTTACTGATGACCGTATTGGCAAGCGTGGTGATCTCCGGGGTGGAACGGTAGTCGCGTTGTAGTTTTACCACGGTGGAATTAGGGTAGGTCCGCGAGAAATTTAATAGATAGTCCGGGCTTGCACCGGTAAACGAGTAGATTGTTTGGTTGGCATCGCCAACTACGGTCACGTCGTCGCGTTCTCCCAACCAAGCCTCAAGAACTCGCTGCTGCAGCGGAGTAACATCTTGGTATTCGTCGACGACGAAGGTGCGGTATTGCTGCCGGAATTCCTCAGCGATTGCGGTGGAATTTTCGATGGCGCCAGCCACATGAAGCAATAGATCATCGAAATCAAGAAGCATTCCCTCAGGTGCGACCTTCGATTCCTCGTATCGGTTATAAATCTTGGCGATGGTTTCTGGTGGGCAGGGGGTGCGGCGAGTGCCCACTTCTTTCACGTACTGTTCTGGGGTTATGAGTCGCGATTTCGCCCATTCGACTTCGCTTAAGATATCTCGGACATTCTCCACCGAGGAATCCACTCCGGCTGCCCGGGTGGCTCGCCCCACTAGTGGGAATTTATTATCCAACAGCCGCCACCGCAGGTTTCCTGCTACTTGCGGCCAGAAGTAGCTCAGTTGCCGCATCGCCGCAGCGTGAAACGTGCGGGCTTGCACGCCGCCGATCCCCATCAGGCGCAGTCGGTGTGCCATTTCACCTGCGGCGCGTTTGGTGAAGGTCACCGCCATGACTCGGTTGGGGCTGACGAAACCTTGGTCGATAAGATGCGCGATTCGGTAGGTGATGGTGCGGGTTTTACCGGTGCCGGCGCCCGCGAGAATCGCCACTGGCCCGCGTGGCGCGGTGGCGGCTTGGCGTTGATCGGAATCAAGATCGTCTAGGTTTATCACGAATGCACCCATTCCATAATTAATGATCGTGCCAAAGACCCTGCACCAGGTAGAGCTATGGCACCAGAAAGCACGTCGGTTTTAGATACCCATCGAATATCCGTCAATTCGCCATCTAATTCGCCGACGGGGAATTCATCAGTAGTAGTGGCGGAAAACCCCACCATGATGGAACCAGAATACGGCCAGGGTTGACTGCGGAGATACCGGATTTCTGAAATTCGACGGCCAGTTTCCTCCCAGGCTTCCCGGGTCATGGTTTCTTCAAAGGTCTCCCCCAACCCTACATAGCCCGCGATCAGTGAATAGTAACCGGGGCGCGCCGCGTTTTGCGCCACCAGGATACGATCGGAATCACGTAGCGAAATTATGCCGATCACAGCCGGATCTATCCGGGGAAATACCGCCTTGAGGTGCTTGTCTCCTCGGTTTACGGTTCCGATAAGATGGTCGGAAAAATCCAGCGGCGCGCCGGTGAGCGGATCAAACCGGCACGATTCCCGGTGGTGTAAAACCGCCAAGGCATAGATAGCCAGGGAATCATTGGTGCGAGAAATTCGCTTGTCGACGCCTTCCGGTGCGCATTGGTCAAGGTTGGCGACCCGCTGCACCACGAGAGGTTCCCCATCTGGGGTGTCTAATGGGAAAGCCGGAACCCCCGCGATTTCGGTGACCTGCAACGGCGCCCCGGTGACGTCGACAAGCGTGCGGCCGTGGGAATCAAAAACTAGCGCGCTCACTGGTCCTTCACATCGTTGCTAAAGACCCGTCGAACATACAACAACCGGTCACCGGGTTCCACAGTTTCCGCTTCCAAGGAATCGATTCGGTATAACTCGCCGGAACGCACCACTCCCAAGACAATATCCGCGAGGTGACGCGGGTTTGCGCCCACTTCATCTTCCGCAACTGGCCGCTCAGCAACGGAGAAACCTTCGTCTGGCGATAGCAGATCCTCCATCATTTCCACAACAGATGGGGTGACGGTGGCTAAGCCCAACATCCGGCCAGCTGTTTCCGAAGAAATCACGACGGAATCTGCCCCTGATTGTTCTAGTAGATGCTGGTTTTCGCTCTCCCGCACGCTGGCGACAATCCAGGCGCTTGGGGCCAATTCTCGCACCGACAATGTCACCAACACAGCAGTATCATCTGTACTCGGTGCCACCACGATGGCTTTAGCTTTACCCACCCCCGCCAGACGCAACACCTCCGAGCGGGTGGCGGAACCAACAACCGTCACCAAACCCGCATTGGCTGCTAATTCCAGCGCCGATTGGTCGGTATCAATCACCACGATGTCTTTGGGGGACGTCCCGTCTGCCAGTAGTGCAGAAACGGCGGAACGCCCCTTGGTGCCGTAACCAATGACGATGGTGTGGTTGCGCAATTTTTTCCTCCAACGTTGAATCTGCCAGGTACGTCTCGATTCCTCGGTAAGCACCGATAAGGTGGTGCCGACCAAAAGTATCAGGAACGCAAGACGCAGCGGCGTAACCACAAAAATATTAATCAATCGAGCTGACTGGGTAACCGGGGTTATATCACCGTAACCCGTGGTGGACAACGTAACCGCCGAATAGTACAACGCATCAATAAACGTTAAATCTTCGGAATAACCATCTTTTTCTATGTACGCCACAACCGCGACGATGGTTATGAGGATAATGGCTATGACGAACCGCCTAGCAATCAGCCGAAGCGGACTGACCTGCATTTTTGCCGGGATGCTGATAACATTCAGCAGCGCATGCTCTGGGGTTTCCGGCGCTTGCGTTTCCGCACGAAACCGATCGGCAAACCTATTCGGCATTTGACTTCGCTCCTGAAAAACTAAAATTTTTGGCCCAAAACATAACCTACGTTGATATCCATCCCAACACGGTGCTCAAGAAACCCAAGGTTACCACTATTAGTCCATTTCTACCGCTTGGGCAAACACCTCTCCTAACTCAGCTTCAGAAGGTAAGCCTGCAGCGCTTACAAGTTCGTCATCACGTACGTAATAAAATGACGCCCGAATATCTTGTGGGGCGATCCCCTGCAACTGCGCCCAGGCTAACCGGTACACCGCCAATTGCATCGAAAGAAACCGCATGTCCGCTTTAGTTGGCGGTCGGCCGGTTTTCCAGTCCACAATATGCCAGCCATCTGGGTCTTTAAAGATCGCGTCCATCCGACCGCGAATGACAATTCCATCGATGGCTACCTCAAAGGGTTGTTCCACAAACATCGGCGTCCGATCGGCGAACTGCCCGGAAACAAACGCATCTTTGAGTTCCTGCAATTGCACCGGACTGATTTCTTCATCCATGCCAGGTAACTCCGACTGATCTAACAGCGCCGCGCCACCGAAGCGTTCCTCCAGCCACATGTGAAATTCGGTTCCGCGTTTAGCGTATTGATTCGGCTTAAACGGCACTGGACGACGTTGTCTTTTGGCAAATTGTTCCGGGTTTTGCTTTAACGCGACCACATCGGTTGCGGTTAATTCCCGCGCCAATTCGACTGAAACTACGCGAGCTTTCATGCGCTCGTGTTCGTCGATAAGCGCTGAAACGTCTTTTTCCCACAACGCAAAAATATCTTTATCGTCGTTGAACGGAATTTCCGATTCACGGGCTTTTCGCACCCGGGCGGCGGCCGCCATGAGAGCTGAGGAGGTAGCGACATCATGCGCAGGTCGAGGGAATAATCCCTCACGTGGTCTAGTGGAGTCATGCGTGGGGTTAGCTTCCCCATCGAACCATTCCACCACGCAATCTGGCGCGTGTTCTTTGAGCAAAAGGAAGTTTTCGTAGGGCTCGGATTGTGTCGTGCTTTCGGGGTCAAGTTGCTGGGAAGCGGTAACAAATAGTCGCTGTTCAGCGCGGGTGATCGCCACGTAAAACAGCCGGGTGTTTTCCTCCGCAGCGCCTTGTTTAAAAGCATCGATATGCTCTTTGCCTGCTTTTTCAAATTCGCTTCGATTCTCTGGGCTTACGGTATCAAACACCGGTGAGCCCACCTGGTCACCGTCTTCCGCAACATCGCCACGCAGCGTGGAGGGCACAGCAGCAACATTGGTAAGCCAGGTGGACACCCTAGCTGCATACGTGCGGTTATCAGCATGCAAAACGCAAACGGTTTTCCACTCCAGCCCCTTTGCTTTGTGTGCAGTTAAAATTTGCACCCGATCGCTGCGCACCACCACTTCCCCCGGCGTAAGTCCATTATCTTGGCTGCGAGCAATGGTGAAATAATCTAAAAGCTGCTGCAACGTAGCATCCGCCACGGTGGCGAAACTTGCCACTTCGCTATGCAGCTTATCCAAGTGCACTGTGCCCGCAGCCCCATCGGTGTGAGGGTTTTCGCGGCTTAATACTTCCGTACGTATCCCCATCACACGTTCAATGTCGGCGAAAATATCCGGCAGACTTTGACCTGCTGCAACTGTTTGCCTAAGGGCACGTAATTGACCACTTAACCGCATGAGCCTTCGGTAGCCTTCTGCGCTGTAGGATTCCGGCTCCCCTAAATCCGCGATTGCGTCGGTTAGGCCCACGACGGTTTCGGGTTCCGCTGGCACTGTTTGATTGATAATCGCAGTTAGCTTTTCCATAGGGTCGGCAATGACTTCGGTGTCAACCGTTTCAGCTTTACTGCGACCCGCCAAGTTCGCGGCACGCTTGGCCAACGCAGTAATATCGGCAACCCCGAGCCCCACCATCGGTCCCGCCAGAATGCGTAACGCCGCCTGGGAATCTGTAGGCCGAATAAGCATGGTGGCAATGGCAACCATATCGGCAACCTCAGGTATGTCAAGCAACCCACCCAAACCCACGATTTCTACTGGTACACCCCGCTTGTGAAGTTCCAGGGCCATTGCCGCCATATGTGCACGTTTGCGCACCAAAACCGCTGCGGTGAATGGTTCATCAGTGCTCGTATCGTGGTATTCGGTAGCCAATTGATCCGCAATGAATTCTCGCTCGGCTTCGCCGGTAGCAAAAAACCCTAAAGCTACATCACCGGCGGGAACGTCCGGCAATGATTCTAGGGGTTGCACCGGGCGGCGTGGGTCGGTTGCTGGCCCTAAAACGGTGGCTGATACTGCGTTTGCTAAGGCCAAAACCCGGGGTGGGTTACGAAAGCTCATCGTTAATTCTTTTTTAGGCGCTACCGCCCCATCAGCCGCGAAGTCAGTGACGAATCGTTCCAGGTTAGCTGCGGTTGCGCCGCGCCACCCGTAAATAGACTGCATAGGATCCCCCACTGCTGTAACCGCGCTGCCAGCGAATAAAGTGCTAAGCAACACCCGCTGCGCATGGCTGGTATCCTGATATTCGTCTAACAATACGACCTGGAACCGATTACGCAGCGTTTTCCCCACTTCGGGGGCTTTTTGGGCAAGCCTGGCGGCCAACGACATTTGTTCACCGAAGGTGGTGAGATTTTTTTCTAACAAATGGTCTTTTAACGCCTGAGCCAGTGGTAAATATTCCAACCTGGTTTGTTGGGTGTCCTTCCATTTCTGCATGGTTTGGTTGAGCGCATCCCGCTGCCTGGGGCCTTTAGGTAATGTATCGAAAAGCTCCACAAACGGTGTGGTTTCTTCCCACACATCCTTAGCACTGACCATGTGGCTATCGAGCTCGGATACCAGCGCCAGTAGGGTTTCTACAACGGTGGCGGGCTTATTGCTGGTGGTCAACACTCCGCCGTAGGTTTCGACAATGGAATATGCGATCCTAAACAGCTCTGAGTTAGTAATGACCCTGGAGCTTGGTTCTACTGGCAGCATGAGCCCAAATTCACCGATGAGTTTGCCAGCAAAGGCGTCATAGGTGGAAACCGTAGGTGCAATGGCTGTCAAACTGCGAACCAATTTTCCGCTGGGGTCCAGCACACCGATATCCGGGATACCTGCCAATTGTTCCAACCGAGTGCGGATACGTTTTGACAGCTGTTGGGCTGCCTTTCTGGTGAAAGTCAAGCCTAGTACCCGCTCCGGTTCAATAAGACCATTGGCCACCAACCACACCACCCGGGCCGCCATTGTTTCGGTTTTTCCAGCACCGGCACCAGCCACCACCAACAATGGCCCTAATTCGGATTCGATAACGTCAGCTTGCTGTGGGGTGGGCGGAAATTTCTGCCCTAACAGCCCCGATAACGCGATCGGGTCAACCGTGTCAGTTTGCTGTGGCATACCACCAGACAGCGTGGTTGACTGCGCAGCGTTGTGTGCACCGGCTGGCGTATCTGTTGCCATGGATTGTGCTCCTCACGGTTGTGTTTGGTTTTGGTGTCTGGTTTTCGCAGGTTTTTTGCCTGATCGGTTTGGTTTTGTTTTTAGGTTTCGGTGGTCCCTGTTGTCGGGTGGGTCAGCCACTGTCCGGTATCACGTGCTGGGCACAGCACTGATAATTGGCAGCTTCGGCAGTGCCGATTGGTGGTGGCACGCAATACTGGGCCGGAAAGTTCCTCGACAAGCGGCGGTAACGCGGCAGCAAACTCTGCCAATTCTGCGTCGCTTTTCGACGCCTGGGTTACCGTAGCGATAGTTTTGCCTGGTTTTTCCGGATAGACCAAGCTCGCCCCGTCCACCTTGATGCCCGAACCTGAGACGATGGCAGCGTCTGTGTCGGTTAATTGCCCATGCCGCAACGCTAATTGATACGCCATGAGCTGAACGTGGTTTTGGGTTTCGTCTTTAGTAGGCCGATTGATCCCTGATTTGAAATCGACAATGTGATAACCACCATCGTCGGTTTTCTCCAACCGGTCAATCCGGCCGACGAGCTGCACCCCGTTTGGTAGCTGAACATTCGCGGCGATCTCCACCCCTACCTGTTCAAATACTGCCCGGGTGGTCTGCAACCACAGCGCTGTTCTGTCGAGGGCATCTTTCCACACATGAATTTCGTGTTCTTTTAGCCACTGTGGTGCTTTTACAATGGAATCGAACGCGGTGATGATAGCTTCCCGTGCGGCATCAACATCGGCACCGGTAGCAATAGCTTCTGCAAATGCGTGTAGCAAAGTACCCCGAAGCAACGCTATGGGGGTTTCTTCATCGGTGAGCACCTGGTGCAAGGTTGCCCGCAGTGGGCATTCCAAGCCAGCTTCAATGCGCGACGGCGATAACCGTTTGACTGTTAGCTTTGTGGTTTCGCTGCTGTCTGCGATCCCCCACCACTGCGTTGGGTCAGCGCCGGGGATTCCGGCGTCTGCTAGCCGTGCCAATTGACGCGCAGCTTGGTCTTTGGCGCGTTGGTTCACTTGTGGATTGATAAGTGCGCGCCGTAGTTCCGCCACAATTGCAGGTACCGACAACAATCGAGTGGTGTAGCTGTCTACCGGCTCGGCTAAGCCAACCGCCTTGCCTGCATCTGGTGTGGTTTCAGTGTCAACAGCATCGAGTAATTCGAAGAGATCTCCTTGGTGCGGCCGCGTAGCCTCAACCAGATTCGGGGCTTTTGCCGTGGTTTCGTCGGCTGGTTGCGATGTAATCGTCTCGTTGGTGTCTGCTGTTAGAGCTTGCCCCGCGTGGTTATCGTGTTCAGCGACGGCGGCGTTGTATTCAGCGAATTCGCGCACAAACCGGGAGGGTTCGAGTGCTTCTTCGGCATCTGGCGCATCGACTGCGGTAATAAATAACGCCCGGGTAGCGCGGCTGGTTGCCATATGAAAGAGACGACGTTCCTCGGCAAGCCGTTCCGCCGCCCGGGAGATGGGGGTTCCAGGTTCGATGCCGTCATCGATCAGGTCGACGAGTTCTTCCTGGCCGAATAAAGTACCAGTTTCCCCCAGTGAGGGCCATTGTCCTTCCTGCACCCCGCAGACGACAACAGTATCCCATTGCTGGCCGGAAGTTGCGTGCGCGGTTACGATGCTGACCGCCTCTGGTGTAGCTAGTCGACGATCGCGTACACCAGTGGGTAGTTCTTGTTCCCGAATATGGGCAATGAAGGAGTCGATGCTGGCGGTGGGGCGTCGTTCCACCCAGTCGCCGGCGGCGTCGAAAAGCGCCATCACTGAATCTAAGTCGCGATCCGCTTGGGAGCCTGCCGCCCCGCCTCGCAAGCTCACAGCCAGCAAGTGTCGATCCAGATTGGTGGCGGACCAGATATTCCACAGTATTTCTTCGACCGAACCGGGTTGCCTTCCGGCTGCCAAAACGGTGCGGATGCGTGAAAGAATATCCAGTTCCCGCTGGGTAAGTTCTGCAGTTACGTCAGCTAGGAAATCCGGATCTGGTTCCGCATCAAGCACAATATCCGCAAGTATGTCGATGGCACGGCGCATCATGGGGCGAGACGGCATATCAGCTGTTTCGCTGCTTGCACGGTGGTAGCGCAATTCCACTTTGCGTAGTGCCCGAAATAGCCGACGCAGCGTGACAGCATCGGCACCACCGATTGGGCCTAGCACGAGTTCCTCCAGTTCGCTGGGGGTGATTTTTTCCCGTACTGCACGAACCGCCAGCAGCAATGCCGCGACGATGTGTTGTTGGCTGAGCACAATGTCGGTGGGATCGATATGGACCGGCACTCCTGCCGCCAGCAACCCGCGTCGAATCGAGGCGATCATACCGACAGATCGGACAACTACTGCGATGTCTTTCCAGGCAACACCATCTATTAAGTGGGCACGTCGGATAATATCAGCGACTACTTCCTGTTGCTGTCCAACGGATTCGAGTTCGCGATATTCCACTCCGGCAGCCCCAGGTTGCGCCACTATCCGGTGTGGTATGTGCAGCTTAAGTTCGTTATCCACCGGGTAGTCGGTAAGAAAAGTGGGCCTAGCTCCCCTAAACCGGTAAACGGATTGCTCTGGATCGCCAGCGATGACCGCGAATGACGCTCGCTGAATTAATTGGGCCACCAACTCAGCGGATTTTGGATCTAAATGTTGGGCGTCATCGACAATAATGGTGGTGAAATTTGTGTCGGGAAGCTCCGTCTCTAAGACCATGCTGACCAGCTCGGATGCGCTTAATGAATGCGTGCCGCCAAGCGCCATAATTTGTTCGTATTCTCGAAGAAATTCCCCCGCTGCACTCCACATGGGGCGGTCGTAGCTGTGGCCTAATTCTTCCAAGTCCTCCGGGCTTAGGCCGCGTTCCACAGCACGTAAGAGGAAGTCACGTAACCCACGGGCGAAACCCACCATGCCGATGGCCTCGCGGCACTGCTCCGGCCACCTGGGCATCCGCATTTCAATGTGGCCAGCCAGTAGTTCTCGAATTACCGCATCTTGTTCCGCGCCGGTAATCAACCGAAGGTTTTCTTTTTTGCTGCTGCGCAGTAGTGCAAAGGCCAGCGAGTGTATTGAGCGCACCATCGTGCTGGCGGAGCGGTACGAATCGCCGGCAACTCGGGCGACAATACCGCGCCTGAGCCGTGAGGCAGCTTGTTTCGAAGCCGCAATGACCAGGATATTTTCCGGGCGCTCACCGGATGCAATTCGGTGCGCGATGGTATCGAGTAGCAACGAACTAACCCCAGTACCAGCGCTTCCGATCAATCGCCACACCCCCTGTTGTTCGGAAAAAAGGGGGTTATCCCACTCACGTTGCGGGTTATGACTTTCTGGCCGAACCAGTTGCACCCGTACCGCCCCTATGGGCAGGGCGATTTCTTCTAGGTCAGTGCCCTCAACACGGGTGTGGTCATACGCTTGTGTTTTATCCATGATTGCAGCTACCAGGTGGGAAAATGTTTAGAGGTTTGTGTGACTTTATCACCTAAGACTAAGCCGCTTGTGTTAAAAGCAGTCGACTGCGTTGCTCTGATTGACGGATGAGTCATAGATTTAGATTGTGCCACGGACTCGTGACACGATCGTTTGCGCAGCCCACTCCAGGTTAGTACCAGTGTTCGATGTGGCTTGCGGATGGAGGGCGTGAACATAGAGTCGATACAGCAACCCCCTCAGTAGAAGCTGCGGTAATTCCGGTATGTGGTGGAACCGATCGATGACTCTCGCATCGGTTGCGCCCATGATGAGCGCATCAACGATCGTTTGGGCCGCTGTGTACCCATGTGGGTGCGCCACTCCCACGATATCGGTAACGGTGGGTGGTTGGGTGCCAGCATAAATAGTGGTTGCCAGCATATCCGCATGAGTGACTTGCATCGCTAGCTTTTCGACGAACGGGCGCAGCAAATCCCGCACCTTTGGCAAGATAGTGGCGACCATGTCGTGTGCAGGGATAGCTGAATCCAATACAACGATGTCGTGTTCATCACGCCAGGCCGCCTTGTCGGCTACGGCAAAGACATCCTGTTGATCCACCCCCTGATTAAAGATGTCTGGGATTGGAACTGTGGCCAACGCGGTGTCCAACCGCAGGGCGGCGGCAACGGTCTCATCCACTCGGGCAGCTAAATTCCCCGCAACGTAATGCGAAGCCCGCCAACCGGCGTTGATAAAACGACCATCGGTGGAACGCACCGGCCGAACAATACGCACCCCCGGTACCTGTAGATTTTCCCTCAGGCGTGAGGACCAGGCAGCGCGATCCGGTTGAGACACTTGGATAAGAACCACGGTTTCCAACAGCCAACCATAATCCCATGCTGCTCCCAACTGCTGCGGCTGCGCTTGCGGGGACACATGAAAGGAATCCCGAACATGATTAGGAAGTGTCGCATGTGGTGTCACCGGACTAGCAACTTCCAGCTGCGGGCGGTCTGTTTTTTCGGCCATACGTCAAGCATAAAGGTCAGCTACCCCCATAGGGTGATTCTCCCCACCTGCGGGGTGAATCACCTGGGTTATCCCACCCCTTAAGCCGAGGCGTTTCTAAACATGTGGATACGGCCATGGATTGGTCACGCAGACCAAACCATCATCTTTATATACTTCTTCAGGGTCGATGTGATACAGCTGCGAATTACTCACACTCAGCGTCTGCTGCATCATGATCGGTGCCAATTCACCCTGTCCGCCACAGGATTCATGAAGTCCATAGCCAATTCCATGCCCCACTTCGTGGTTAATCAGGTACTGACGATACGCCCCTAAATCACCTTCAAATGGTGTGGCACCACGCACCCACCGGGATTCATTAATAACCACTCGCCCCTTATCGGCGTAGAAACAAGACGTCTCCATCTCAATGTCATTACCGCACAAGCTATGGGTGGTTTCCACGCTGGTAAGTTGAATCCGTAGATCCGGCACTAGCCCGGGGGATTCTTGGATATGCTCAAAGCGGAACCTCGGATCGTGAGTCCAACCCTTAACATTCGTCAGCGTTGCATCCACCATCGTCGCAAAGGCATCGTCGCCACCGTAAGCTGCGGTATCGATCCCCTCTTCAACCTCAATCACATAAGTGAACGTCTTTTCTTTACCCTCACCTCGTTGTGCACCAGGCACACCCACCGTGCGATACACTCCTTGCCCCGTCATGGTGAAGTTCCCACCTGCGGGCAATTCGGTAGCAGCTATCGATGGCGGCGGCGTCTTAGCAGGGTCCGGTCCGCGTTGCGGGTCAACCGGGGCGTTGCTGCTTGTTTGTGCTCCCACAGTTACAGGCTCATCCGTTGAACCAAATCCACTCAACATTACGTCCAGCAATACCCACACCGTGATAATCGCCAATAGTGGAATGGCGTAGGCGCGCCAGCCAAAAATGTCGACAAAACGACGCAAGGCAACCGAAATTTTCGCCCCCGAAGACGAATGAGCAGCATGACTATGGGCGGCATGCCGATGCGTTGCCCGTTCAGAGTCAGTGTCCGTCAAATCGCGTGAAGCATACGATTGCCGTGGCGAATCCGGCTCATCAAAAACTTCCATGATCGCATCACCACGAACTTCAAACCGGCCTTCCCGGAAGCCATCCCCCCAGGAAGAGTGTCCGGTTTGGGAGTCGGAGTGGTTAGGCACCAGCAAACCCTACTGTGCGCGGCGCGCTGGAACCGATCTCAACATAAGCAATGTGGTTATTACGCACCAAGTAGCGACGCCCTTTGTCGTCGTTAAGCTCAAGCACCCCCGTGCCAGCTTGCAGCGCTTCAGCGATCTTGGCGGAAACTACGTCCCGGTCGTCGTTGCTGGAAACCACGAGTTCACGTGGCGAATCGCTGAAACCAATCTTGATGTCCATAAAATCTTTCGATCCATTCTTTTTAATAATTGGGCGACACCGCGCCAATAAAAACAATAAAACCAACTCTTAATTGTGCAACATCAAGCGATTCCCAGCCAACGCAGCACCCTAAAAGTTCCCACCATCATAACCCGGTTGCCCCCGCGAGCAAGGTTTCCCATACCGACACAGCCGCTGCTTTTAACCACCCCAGATCGATCACAATATCCATATTCCACTGGTCAAAACCATTGAATCCTTCTAAGGCATGCCCTGGCCGACAAAACCCAGCACCTGCCCATGAAATATCTTTAACTTTTCATTCTGCACGTTAAAATCAACTATGTGTCTTTTCAAAGCAAAGCCAAAACCCCGTTACAAGAAGCGTCACCGACCTTCCTAGAACTCGGCGTAGCGGCCGAAATCGCCCGGGCTCTCGCCCAACACGGTATCGTCCGCACCTTTGCCATTCAAGAACAAACACTTCCCATCGCCCTCGACGGCCGGGACATCATCGGCCAAGCCCGCACCGGCATGGGAAAGACCTATGGCTTCGGTGTACCTCTTCTCGACCGGGTCTTTGACTCCGCTGACATCGAAGAACTTGATGGAACTCCACGTGCCTTAGTGGTCACCCCAACCCGAGAATTAGCAGTCCAAGTTGGGGCTGACCTTGATGCTGCGGCGGCTTTTCTCCCCGTCCGGATCGCCACCGTATATGGCGGCCGCCCAATCGAGGAACAACAACGCACCCTTAAAAAAGGAGTGGACGTTGTTGTGGGCACCCCCGGCCGCCTCCTCGACCTTTATAACCGTGACATCCTCCAATTGGATAAAGTGGCAATCCTCGTGCTAGACGAAGCAGACGAAATGCTCGACCTCGGCTTCTTCCCCGACATCGAGAAACTACTATCGGCGCTCACCCACGAGCATCAAACAATGCTCTTCTCCGCCACCATGCCCGGGCCAGTGCTCACACTGGCCCGCACCTTCCTCAAACAACCAGTGCATATCCGTGCCGAAGACGTCGACGCAGCCCAAACGCACGCGAGCACCGAACAAATCATCTTCCAATCGCACCGCATGGACAAAGTCGCCACCTGCTCCCGGATCCTCCAAGCACCCGGACGCGGCAAAACCATCATCTTCGCCCGCACCAAACGCAGCGCCCAACAACTGGCAGAAGATCTCGCCGCACGGGGTTTTTCCGTCGGAACCGTACACGGCGACCTCAACCAGGCTGCACGGGAAGCCGCGCTTGATGCATTCCGCTCCGGCACAATCGACATACTCGTAGCAACGGATGTGGCGGCACGCGGCATTGACATTGATGACGTAACACATGTCATCAATTTCCAAACACCAGACGACCCCATGACTTACGTGCATCGGATCGGTCGCACCGGCCGCGCCGGGCATTCCGGAACCGCAATAACAATGGTGGGTTACGACGAACTGAATAAGTGGCAACTAATCAACGACGAATTGCAGTTGGAAATACCCGAACCACCCCAATGGTTTAGCACCTCTCCGGAGCTTTATTCAGCACTTAATATCCCTGAAGAAGCCACGGAAGAAGTGGGGCCACCGCGCCGGGTTTACACTGGTAGAGATTCTGGTAATCGACGCGCAACATCACCGGGTGGTCGGGGTCGTCGCGACGGGTCGAGTAAAACGAAACGCGGCGGGAATCGGTCCCGTTCGGCAAGGCGGCGGGGTTAGACATCCGTGACTGAAAAAACCACTGTTGATACGCACAAGCGCACCCCTGTGCTGCGTCGATCCCGCCGGGATTGGTGGGCGGTCGCGGCACTTTCCGCTGTCACCGCTGCCGCAATCGGTGGTGTTGTTGCCACAGCACCAATTAATGATTCCCAATTGTCTCCGGCTAATCCGTCATACGAGCAACCATTGGCCTTGAATTTCCTCGGGTTCTCCTATTCCACCGCGTGGCAGGCACCGGCCCAGGATGCGTCGAATTTCCGCCCTGTCGTAACTGGAGGTTTAGTCATTTCTGCGGTTCAGGAAGGCTCGGATTGGGTAATTAACGCTTTGGAGCCTGAATCTGGCGACACCCTGTGGAGTTATCGCCGGGATGTTGAATTGTGTTCGCTGCAGCAGGCATGGGATTCAGTGGTTGCGGTCTATAAAACTGGGGTTGGATGCGGCGACGTTGTCCGTATCGACAGCGCGACAGGTACCTATAAAGCGACACGTTCGGCACTTGCGGCTTCGCCTGTGGTTCCAGTTTCTTCCAACGACCGGGTCGGTATCGTAGCACCATCACGCATGGAATTATGGCGTAGCGATTTAGTGCGAACCTTAGAATACGGCGAAGTCTCGGCTAAACAAGAGCCGGGATTGCAGCCACATGAAGATTGCGTGATCTCTTCAGCACTTACCCGAACTGAGAATGTGGCGGTCGTCCAAACCTGCCAAGGTCAAGAGTGGTTGCGGTTGCTCAAGGCTACCCCGAAGGAATCACGTACCCCAGAGGTCACCGCAAGTGTGGCGTTAACCGGTAAGGGCAATCAGGTGGTGGCTATTGATCAACAGGGGGCTGCAGTTTATTCGCCTGCGCAGAGCGCGTCCGAATCGGCAACAATTACTAGTTACGACAAGGACGGTAATCCGCGAAACTCAACGGGGGCGAGTGCCGCACCGCTTGTCGACGAAGCGACCAAGGCGGCCCACGAGGTAGCCTTTGCCCCGCAGACCGCCGATTTACCGCACCACATGTCGTGGTTCGATGGTGACAAGCTGTACCTGTTTATGCCTAGCACCCTTGATGTGGTTCATGTTTTCCCGGACGCCATTGGAACCCCCATCGCGTTGAACAACATGGTTGTGTATCCCACCACTGAAGGGCTCACGGCAGTCAATTGGGATAATGGCGCTGTCACCCGCACGATCCCCATTGATCGCGGCGGGTACCAGGGGCCGGTTTCGCTTCAGGTCACCGGCCATTACATCGTTGAAAAACGCGGGGACACGGTTGCTGTTTTGCACCCCGGAAGTTAATTAGTAGTGGGTGGCAGCCCAGTGCACGGCGCGGGGGCTAAAAAGCATACCTAACGCAATGAGTGCTGATAATGCTGTGGCCAAGCCCATGAGGGTTTGTCCGGCGCTGAACATGTAGTAGGAAATCAACAGCAATAGGATTTCCAGCATTATTACCGGACCCCTACCCCATTTCTTTGCGCGTGCCATGAAGATCGCGCCTGTGAGCACTGCGCCGAAGATAATGATGAAAAACACCGCGGTGCCGTACCCCACAGCCGTATTGGCGTTGTCTGATTCGTAGACGATTGAGGGGTCGGTGTATCCGCTTGCTTCTCGCACGATGAGTAATGCGGCGTAACCTAACCCAATGAGCGATTGGATGGCTGCGATGATCGCAGCCCACAGCACGGGTCCTGGCGGGCGAGGTGATGAAGTAGACACGGTTGGTAGTCTACCTCGCTTGCTAGGTGACCCCAAGGCTTCACATGCTTGTGCGGTTGACCACAACCACAGCCCTAACCAATGAATTTGGCGGTCAAGTAAAATCCGAACCGATTAATGAGCCCTATCACGAGATCATCATGTTTTCCAATAGATTGATTAACCCCAAATGGGTAGGGCGATCATTTTCAGGAAACTCCAGTTTTCTTTAAAATAGCTTAGAAATAAGATTTTAAGCATGCTTTAAGCATATTTTGCGCTTATATAACATTTTGGAAAAATTCCATTCTAGCTGGTCTTTTAAGCTAAGCCTAAGTAAGTAAGAGACCATCAATATAGACCATTTTATGGGGGTGTAGATTTGACGAAATTGCAGCGAGCGGTTCTTTAACCCAACTTCTATTTGCGCAGGTTAAAACGTTTTCATAATTTCTGCCAGCAAGCTTTGCTACGCAAAATACCCACAATAAACACAGTTACATTCGGGAAAAATTGTGAAGCTCCCCACATTTTAGGGCTAAACCCTAGCGAAGATTGGTCAGACGTGACATCATCATTCAAGGATCAAAAAAGCGGACACATTATTAACGCCCGCTAAACTCCCACCCGCTAGGCAGCAGCCTACAAACCTTCCACCTCAAACCCCAAGGAACATGGGTAACACCAGCCACTTTACTGGTCGGAGCGTTATTCAAGTTCCAATTTAACCGAGGTTTCTCGTGGAATTATGCCGTTTAGCAAACAGCCCTAAAACTTAAGAATAAAATTCCATCTTGCAACGAACTAAAGGAGATTAAATATGGATTGGCGTCACCAAGCTGTCTGCCGCGATGAGGACCCTGAACTTTTCTTCCCTGTTGGTAACTCCGGCCCCGCCCTCGCACAGGTTGCTGCCGCAAAGGTAGTCTGCAACCGCTGCCCTGTCACCTCCCAGTGCCTCGCATGGGCATTGGAAACCGGCCAAGATGCTGGCGTCTGGGGTGGCATGAGTGAAGACGAGCGCCGCGCACTGAAGCGCCGTAAGAATCGCGGACGCGGCCGTGCTCGCATCACCCTCTAAGTTTTAATAACCGCCGTAGCTGATACGGCTATGAAAAATCCACTGATTTTCATGCAGCTACCACCACGCAGTAAAGTGGACTGCTGTTAACCCCTTCAGATTTTCTGAAATTACAAAGGAGAGCAACATGAGCCAGCGTGGTCGTAAGCGTAAGGATCGTCGCAAGAAAAAGGCTAACCACGGCAAGCGTCCAAACGCTTAAGTTATCGAAGTTAGCATCAAGCAGGCACGGATTCCCTCCGTGCCTGTTTTTCATATCCGCGTAGGTTCTTCCGCCCTCGATACGTCGATCATGGTGTGGCTCGTACCCCGGTAACAGGTGTAGGACAGCATCGCCGACGACCGATTATCCCGGCGCAGGATACAGTTTAAGAAACCTAAGGTCTTCTCCCGTTGCAAACTACCACCTGTTAAGGACATCAAAAATATGGCTATCCGCGCGTTCTTCCGCCCCGCATCATACGTAACTATCAGCTTAGCCTTGGTCCTGGGCGGGTGTGGGACGCCGCAGACAACGCCACCTGCAGCCGACCAGGCGGCGTCGACAAGCGTGGCGGAACCCGCCTTAGCTAGCGCAGCGCCGCGAACTTCACCGGCGACGGACGACTGCGACCCGCACGGCTTTGGCGTTATTGACACCGCGCTGGGGCCCTACCTCACTGGAACACCGCTGTCGGTAACCGACTCCAACGGCGCACCACAAGTTATTGATGTAGCGCTTGAGGCGGATCACTTCGACCCCTGTGCCAATATCAGCTGGGTAGTGCTGCAGGGCACCCAACGCTACGCCGATGGGACACCCGCGCCGCTGCCCGGGCCGTTTAGCACGGTGGTCTTTTTCCACTTCGATCAATTGGTCACCGAGGCCGATTATGTGGCGGCAGCAAGCGTCGCCGACGTCGTCGTAGATGGCGACGTGGCCGAGGTAACCTACACGGGTTTTGCCACAGAAGAACCTGCGCAAACAATCACGTATCAGCGCAGCGGTGTATACCTCATTCAAGAAACCGAATGGGACATATACTTACGCCCGCTTAACGCCCAGTTCATTCAAGCGTGATTACCCTTAGGCTTAAGCGGGTGCAGCATTGACCGCAGTCGTATACGTGACACGTCGTAGCACCGCAATGTCACTGTCGTCGTGACCGATGGGAGCGGTTATGGCTTCACCGGCGCTTTGTCATCTAATGGGATGACTTGGATATCAGTAGCTGCCTCCATTGCCTTTTCCTCAGTCAGTTGTTCTGCAACTTCGGGGCTTACTGGCTGCGTTTCCACTTCCAGAACAGACTCGTCGCCATCCTTGTGGCGAACCACTTCCCCACTATGAGCAGAAATGCCAAAGAAAGTATCCAGGCCACGCACATTAAATTGGGTCGACATATAGCGGCTGTTATTGATGGTGTTCCATTGGGAAACCACAATATTGAGGTTGTCAATCCGCGAACCCGGCGCGATGTAGCCGCCGTAGAGCTGGGTGAAATTGCTTGGCGATTGGCTACTTGCCCACCCGGCTGCGCTTGCCACTACCACGTGCGCTGGTTTGATATCGTTCCAATTGGTGGCAATGTCTTTGGAAATCCGCACGTCAATCGATGCGGTTCGGGCGTTAAACATTGCCAGCACCCAGTGATTATCGATGCGCCGCAGGGACATTTCACCGGCCTTGACATTAGTGGAAATGATCGGGGTGAGTTCCGAGGCGGAGGTTGGGACTTTCCAGGTTCCGTTGATGTAGTGTTCCCAGGTGTCGCGGTCGCCGATCTGTTCCGGCCTAAACCGGCTGAGGTAGACGGAATCGGCGCGCTGGAAGCGGGAGGACATGACGTAGATGTAGCCGTCGGTTCCACGTTCCCAGGTGATGAGGTCGCCGAATCCGTTCATGTGGTGTTTGTCGGTGGTGGCGACAGATTGCCAGGTTTTGCCAGAATCGGTGGATTTCCAGATTTGGGTGGAAAGGACGTTGCCGACTCCTTCGTTCCACATGCCTTGCATGTAGAGTGTTCCGTCCAGATTGATGACATCAGAAGGCAGGAAGGTCAAGTTTCGTTCGTTATGGGCGTAGTCGAGCAGCTGCTCTACTCGATCACCTGAATTCAATGGCCGTTTGATCGTGATTTTGCCGCTTGCGTCGTAGGCTGCGATTACCCCTACTGGGCTGAGCCAGTCGCCTTGACCAAATCGGGCGCCTCGGAAGGAATCACCAAAGATTATGGCGAATTCTTCGTTTTCGCCTACAGGCACCATGATGCCAAGGTCGCCGGACATGAATCCCACATGGTCAGAGATACCAGGGCCGAGGATATCACCTATGGTTTTGGTGGTGAGTCCTTCGGAGATTGTGACGAAGAAATTGGTGATTGGGGAACTTCCTAATGATTTGAAGAAGTCTATGAGTGAGCTTCCGCTTGAACTGGAAGACGATAAGGAGTCAAGTGAGGAACTTGACGACGACTGGGCGTGGGCCGGGGTTGCAGTAGCAGTTATTAGCGCGGCAGTCACCAGGCCTAAAGCCATAAGCCGTTGATTATTCATTGTTTCTCCGGGATGGAAGTGGTGTTAAGGAAATTCAGTTTCAGCGATAACTTGGGCAATTTTGCTCCGAAGCGACGCTGGCGCCGGGCTGGTGGTGCACTTTTTGAGCACGTCCCGTAGCTCAGTTTCGGCGGCAACCATTTCCGCACAGTCAGGGCATTGTGCGAGGTGTAATTCTAGCTTGGCGCAGTCTGCTTCGGTAAGTTCTTTATCGACCAGCTCGTAGAGGAAGACGTGAAGGTCGTCGCAACTAGCGGTTTCCCCGATCGTTGGGCGGCTTTCTTGCCATTGGATATCTATTCCGTCATGCATTTTTTGATGTCTCCTTCTGTGCCAGACCTATTCCGTGTTCTTTCGCTACATCCTTTAACGCATTGCGGAGCTGTTTTCTTCCCCGGTGAAGTCGACTCATCACGGTGCCGACCGGGGTTCCAGTGATTTCGGCGATTTCTTTATAGGCCAGCCCTGCAACATCGGCGTAATAAACAACCATCCGGTAGTCCGCTGACAAGGTGTTCATGGCTTCCGTGATGGTTTGATCTGGGATATTACGCAACGCGACAACTTCGGCAGATTCCAACCCCACGGCCTGGTGTGTGGTGGAGTCAAGCAATTGGTAGTCGGTGATCTCCTCGGTTGAGGATTGAATGGGTTGCCGTTGTTTTTTGCGGTAACTATTGATGTAGCTGTTGGTCATGATGCGAAACAGCCACGCTTTAAGATTTGTTCCAGCGGTGAAGGAGTCGAAGGCTTGGAACGCTTTGACGTAGGTTTCTTGTACGAGGTCTTCCGCGTCTGCGGGGTTTCGGGTCATTCGAAGCGCGCCGCTATAGAGTTGATCTAAAAGTGGTAGTGCTTCGGCTTCGAACCGTCTTTTTGTTTCCTCAGTAGTACTATGTGCCATCGCAGCTATATTTCACCTTCCGTAAAATTTCCTTCGGGTATTCTACCTAGCATTAACAGCAACTAACACAATCTTGCAGTTCACAAGGGCAGGCGATCACTTTTGGCACGAAAAACATCCACCGCAGCAACCCCAGCATTGCGAGTTCTTGGAACCCACAATGTCGAATTCGCGTTGTATGAATTTGTCGGCAACACGCATGATTTTGGGGCAACGGCTGTGGCCGAATTGGCTCAACATGGAATTGAACCAGATCAGGTTTTTAAAACTCTTGTGGTTGATCTCACCGCAGGGGTCGGCTCGAGACGGAGCTTGGGGGTGTGTTGTATTCCGGTGCCGGAGAAGCTGTCGCTGAAAAAAGCGGCCCGGGGATTCAACGTGCCGAAAGTAGTTATGGCTGGGCGCCACGATGCGGAGAAATCCTCCGGTTATGTGGCGGGCGGAATTTCACCGATCGGGCAGAAAAACCCACTACCAACACTTATCGACGAAACCGCGTTGCTGTGGAACACCGTTTGCGTATCGGGCGGGCGACGCGGCATAGACGTTGCCCTTAACCCTCACGATTTAGCGGAACTAACATCGGCGACGTTTGTGGATTTGGTGTAGTTAATCCCACCAAAATCCCCAGGCGAGACTGTCGATCGCGGGGATATAGTCCTCAATACTGCCTGCACCTTGGTCGATATTGTCCGGGCAGAAAGCATAATGTTCCTGGGCGAGTTTTTCCTGTTCCACTTCCTCCGTTGGGGTATTGGGAACCTGCAGTGTCAAAGTCGCAGGACCTAAGACCATCACCACGGCGCCGAAGCGCTCCTCCCAACTACGCAAAACGGCGCTGATGTCGGAGCCATCATAATTGTAATTGCAGGGGCCTAGCCACCCCAGGGCGGCCGGGACATCAGCTGGGCGGGTGCACGGTACCACCAGGATTCCGCTACCAGACTCCACAGGCAGGGGGATGATGCTTGGGTTCGTGCCGTCGAAAAGCGGTGCGGCAAGTTCCCTAAGGCTGGGATTGTTCTCGCGGAGGAAATCTGCGGCGTCTGTGGTCACATCCTCCGGAGATGCGAAATACTGCCCGGAAACGATGTCATCCATATCGTCGGCATCAATACCGACTGGCCACAGGCCATTATCGCTAAAGGAAAGAACAAGCTCTTCCCATAACCGTTCCATGTCACCTTCGGTGATAAGTCCTGCCACCACGGTGCCAGATTCGGTTTCGATCGGGCGGAAATTAATCCCTTTTGCGGTCAATTGTTCAAGTGTGCCTGGTTTTTCGGCCCGGATGGTTACGGGGTGGAAATCTGTTAACCCCTCATCATCCAGTGGCCAGGTCTTATCTGTAATTCCAAACGACATGCATCACACACTAACCCATCTGTCTGACACGATTGCCTGCTTTGTGCATAAATTAAAATAATTCCCAGTTTTCGGGTTCTTCCGGTGGTAGTAGCAGTTCCGGGTAATCGTTGCCCACTGTGCCTACCGCCGGATTGGCCGGAGCCGTCTGGAATTTTTCCACCAGTCCGGTGGGCGCTGGGCAAAGAAACGACGCAGCCTGATCGGCAGGGCCAAAAACCCAGGAGTGGCATTCCTCCGGCCTAAGGAACCTCGGCATTCGGTGGTGAATATCCAACAAGGGTGGGGTTGCCGCCGTGGTGAGCATCGTTGCGGTGATCCGTCCCTGGTGCACCGACCATAACCCGGCCACCCACACCAATTCGGTGGTGGTGATCCACCACGGCTTCTTGTTTTTCCATTCGTAATAGCCGCTCATAGGGATCGCACACCGGTTGAACATAAATGCGTCCTTGAAGCTCGGCTTGGTTTGAACCGTTTCCGCGCGGGCGTTAAAAAGCGCCGTCGTCCCGGTATCGTCACGCTTCCACGCCGGAATTAGCCCCCAACGTGCTGGTTCAATCACCCCCTCAGTGGGAGTATCGCCAGCTCGCAGGATCGGGATTATGTGGGTAGGCGCGATGTTATAGCGGGCTGGCGGCAACCCTGCCGGGGCATAGATATTCTCGAAACCCGGTAGAGTCATGACCTCATCATCGCTGGCAAAGAGTACAAAACGACCACACATTACACCTATTATGGTGTACATGAACGAAACTGTGCGCCCCAACCACAACAAAACGCTATGGCGTGCCCCCGTTGCCGACCACCCTGTCTATGGAACAGTGCAGGTACCTGGGTCGAAATCTATTACTAACCGGGCATTAATTTTGGCGGCCATAGCCGAAACACCCTCCACAATCACCGGTGCGTTGCGCTCCCGGGATACCGAGTTAATGGCGCGTGCCTTACGTAGTATCGGCGTTGATGTGCAATTAGAAGTCGAACATGGAAATGCCGCTAATGCCACGATTCATGTTGAACCTAAGCCAATGCGCGGCGGCACCATCGATTGCGGCTTAGCAGGTACCGTCATGCGGTTCGTCCCACCAATTGCTGCCTTAGCTTATGGCACCGTATTTTTCGACGGCGACGCCCACGCCCGCAACCGCCCTATGAGCGGCATTATTACCGGACTTAGGGAGTTAGGAATCACCATTAACGGTGATAGTTTGCCCTTCGAAGTGATCGGAGCTGGCAGCGTTGCTGGTGGCACCGTCACTATCGACGCTTCCAAATCTTCCCAATTTGTTTCGGGACTATTATTAGCAGCACCGAAATACGCAACCGGCATCACGGTACGGCATGAAGGCGGAAAATTACCTAGCACCCCGCATATCGAAATGACAGTGGAAATGCTGCGCCAATCCGGAGTCAGCGTCGATACAACCGTGGAAAACCAATGGACAGTTAATCCCGGACCAATTCGCGGTGGAGTATGGCGAGTAGAACCCGACCTATCCAACGCCACCCCATTCCTAGCCGCAGCTGCTGTCACAGGCGGCACCGTTACCATCAAAAACTGGCCCATCAGCACCACCCAACCAGGTGACGTTATCCGGCTCATCTTGGATCGCATGGGTTGCCATGTGGAGCTTAATGCCATCGGCAACGGCCATGATCTCTCCGTCACCGGCCCGGCTCCCGGCACGCTGAAAGGTATCACAATGGACATGTCCGATATTGGAGAATTGACCCCCACCGTCGCCGCGCTAGCAACCCTTGCAACCACCGAATCGGTACTAACCGGGATTGCACATCTTCGAGGACATGAGACCGACCGGCTCAAGGCGCTATGCGCAGAAATCACCGGCATCGGGGGCAACTGTGTTGAGCTTTCCGACGGCCTCCACATCACCCCCGCCACACTCCATGGCGGCACCTGGCACAGCTACGCCGACCACCGCATGGCAACAGCAGGTGCAATCATCGGTCTGGCCACCCAGGGAATAGACGTGGAAAACATCTCGACAACAGCCAAAACGCTGCCAGGTTTTGAAAAGATGTGGTCGGCATTAGTAACCCAACCGGCAGGAGAACGCAGCTAAGTGGCACGACGGACAAATCGCACTCGACACTCATGGGACGAGTCAGATATTAAAATCCGCCCCGGCAAAGGGTCACGGCCTAGAACCAAAGACCGACCCAAACATGACAATGCCGAATTTGGCATGGTCATAACCAAAGACCGGGGCCGGTGGGGCGTGGTATTAGACGGCCGGGAAGACGAAAACCCCATCGTCTGCATGCGGGCCCGGGAACTAGGCCGCACCCCCGTCGAAGTCGGCGACCGGGTAGGAATTGTCGGCGATACCTCCGGGAAAAAAGACACCCTAGCTCGGATAGTCAAACTTGAAGAACGCAGCTCCGTTCTGCGACGCACGGCAGACGATACCGACCCGTATGAACGGATCGTTGTAGCCAACGCCCAATATCTACTCATTGTATGTGCGGTCGCCGATCCACCACCACGCTCTGGCTTTGTGGAGCGCGCCCTGGTCGCAGCATTTGTGGGTAATTTGCAACCGGTGATCTGCCTAACCAAGTCAGATCTGGCAGACCCCACAGAATTCGCCGCCGAATTCGCAGCTTTGAATGTTCCCGTGGTCATTTGCGGCATTGACGACCCGGTGGAACCGGTGCTTGAGATCGTCGAAAAGCATATTTCAGCGCTGATCGGGCATTCCGGTGTGGGCAAATCCACGCTGGTCAACCGGATCGTTCCCCACGCCCAACGCGAAACCGGCGAAGTCTCCGGCGTCGGCAAAGGCCGCCACACCTCCACTCAAGCTGTCGCCTTGCCACTAGATGCGGGTGGCTGGATCATCGATACCCCCGGTATCCGTTCCTTCGGGCTCGCCCATGTCGACGCAGACACTGTCGTCGGCGTTTTCGAGGATCTCGCGGCGGCGATTGAAGATTGCCCGCGCGGCTGCACCCACATGGGACCACCAGCCGATCCCGAATGTGAATTAGACCAATTTACTAGCAACTCCCCCACCGGGCGCCGTGTGCAAGCGGTGCGCAAGCTTCTTGGCGCGCTTCGCACCAACGTCGATTGGGAATAGCCGAAAAAACGAAACCACCTGGGGTGTTCATTCCTCAGGTGGGTTTGTGGAAGGTCTGGCCGTTTCCTAACGGGCGAGGCGTTTCGGCGTACGGCCAGAAAATGCATGATCACATCCATCGCAGTTGGCCGCAACTCTTTGAGCAACTTCAACCCAGTTTTCAGACCACGACGCATACCATCGTGTTCACCACTATGCAATTGCATTTCGACGCTGGGATATTTGGTAAACGCACGGTTAGAGCGCACCTCCGGCGCATTATTCCCTGACTTGCACATCTTTATTACGACATATTGTAACGAGACGGATCACACGATTCTTTTGTATCCTAACCACATTTCTCACATCGACCTCCGTTTATCCCACCCGCCATCTAGAACTGTGGGAGCTAAGGGGAATCATGGCTCGTTGCCAAGGAGCTGACACACTATGGCAATCTTCTCCGCTTGGGAGCGCACCAAATCTCGGTCTCCTCCACCATCAAGTAACTTCTGGCCGTGGTGTGCAATGCTCCCGAACTTGATACTCAAGATAGACACAAGTAATTGATGCACCGAAAATTCACGGCCACCGGCCCAGGAATACTTCTCAAGTAATCTTTCAAGGCCGCCACGTAAATCAACCCACCCAGACCGGTACAACACAGTTTGCCCAAGCACTGCAAGGTCACGCAACGGACTATCCCAGCGCACCCCCTCCCAGTCAATAACGCCAGTCAGCTCACCGGACCTCCCGATTCGGAGATTTGGGTAGGAAGGATCACCATGGATCAATTGGTGCTGGTCATCGATGATGTCTGCTTCGTGAAACAGGCGAATCCCCGCAAGAATAACCATTGTTTCTTCCTTAGTGAACGGCAATAAACCATTACTAACAAGGTCACGTGCACGTTCAACAACAATGTGTGGAGATACGCCAAAAGCACCAAACTTCTGTGGCAGTGGTGCCATCGCTGCATGTAGTCGTGCTAGGCCTGCAGCCACCACGTCTAAATCGTTGGCGTTCGAAGCAACTGGAACTTTTCCTTCGACAGAAGTAGTCAAACGCCAAAGACGCCCTCGGAATCTTGGCAACAAATCGCCACTCGCTGCGGGCACCGCGCGAGGTAACTTGAAACCCGCTAACTCAGGTTGCCGTAAAAGTTCATCCACAGCACGCCACAAATCACCAACCGAAGGGTTTTCAGCAGCGAGCCAGTGGACAGCCCCCACCTTCCATGTATCTTTATTCAGACCACTGTGTTCGCGGAGTGGCTTTTCTGTTAGTCTCCATAGGTGGAGTGCGGCTGTAGCTTCGCTATCTTCGATCATGGGCTTCCCCTGTTTTAACTGTCATTCCATTAGAACAATCCTCCCAAACCACTGTGGTATTAGGGACTGACTCTGGGTGACTTCCTTAAAAGATACGGCAATAATTTACCTCGCAGTAACGCGTTGCCTAGCCTTGAGGAAATCCATAGTTTTCGTATCGTTTTAGATACAATGTTCGCTTTTCGCACCCCATGTTAGACCCATCTGAAATACTCTTTTAGTGCTCACTAAGCACCCCGGTTTTCATGAGAGGTAGACCAACATGGCTCATAAAGATTTGGCGTTCGCCGTTTCGCTTTTCCGCGAGTTGGGGTGGGAAAACGCGAAGCCAAATGTCCTTGATTCACTGCCTGTGGGTGATGAAGATCAGCAGCAGCGTGCCCGCCGCGGTCTTAGTAGTGGCCGCTGGATCATCGAATCCTCCACCTACCCCTACGAAGACACCACCCACATCGGGCATGTTAACCCCTTCCTTCTCACACTTTTTGCCCTGCGCCTTACAGTGGCACCCAGCCGAGTCGTGAGCTTACTGCGCACCTACGGCACCAACTTCAAATACCATGTGGGTGGGCGAAGCCACCACCGCGAAATAGCGGCGCTCATTCGCACCTACGATCTTGACTACCAGCTGAAATTCATTGAAGAGGCGGCGAAAGAAATAGATATTCGGGGGTCATGGTTGGATCACCCGGATGAATTCAACGTTGTCAGTTTCTTCCTCGTTGCAGAAAACTATCCCACCATCGCTATTCCGCGGCACGAAAACTACTTACTCACATGGTCGTTTCTTGCAGCGCACGCAATGATCCCGGAAAGCCACGCTCTTGAGGGGGATACGCACCTCACCCCCACCCTCGACGATATTCTCCCCACCGTGGGTGAGCATCTTCACGCCTGTTTTGAGCAGGGACTACCTTTGTGGGATCAGCTTGGCCATGTCGCCGTTTGTGCTTATCACCGTGGTCTCGTTGAGCGTGACGCCGTGGTCACGGCCGCGTTTTCCGCCTTGGGGGCTGCGGTCAGGCCTGGTCAGCGGCTTCGTATGGCAGAATTGCTGATGAAAGAGCTGAAGGTTACTGATGCGGAAATCGCTGCGAATATTCCGCTAATCTCCGGGGTTTTAGCCGCCGCCGAACCCCGCCTCATTTCAGCCCTCGGCCTGCATGTTCTTGCTGTGGCCCCAGCGGAGGCGCTGGCGGATTGTGCGCTACCGATGTTGTATGTGACTACGCTTAAGGGGCAGCGTGATCTGCTCACGGCGTTGAAGAAACGCACCGATGTTGGCCCAGCTGTCCACGCGCTTCTCACGCCGCGAATCCAGGAGCTGGCCTTGAGCACGGATCAGAAGGTTGCGGTCTTGGCTAGTAAGCTGCTTGAAGCATGGGGGTTGGGTGTTGAGGCTGCGACGATAAGCGATGCTGCGTTCTATCCCTGGAACCCCACCCCTGATGTGTGGGAGCTGCCCCGCTTTGAACGGATCGACCCTACCTGTGATGCGATCGTCGAACTGTTGCACAATTTCCCCATCACATCGGTGATCACGGCGATCGAAGTTGAACAGTGTTTCCTCGCATTCACCGAGCTTGCTGCCACCGACCCTGAGGCGGCACAAAGGCTCTCAGAGTCACTGAAGCGGGATGTTCCGTGGTGGATGAGCATCCCCGACTCCCCCACCCCACTAGCAAACAAGGAATTCCTCGCCACCCAGCACCCCGTGTCGGTACGCAATTTTCAGATCCAGCATTCATTGGGCGAGCTGCCGTGTGTTCTCTCCGAACCCAGCTTCGTCGACTTCAGCATTCTTTTCGACGACCTCATCGACCGCCTTCATGCTTACGCGCGGGCGGGTGCTCAGGTTCGTGACGCCGACCTCACCCTCGCTTTGTCTCGGCTCGATCGCAGTGGGCTTGATGTTGCAAGCGCCCAGGTTGAGGCTCGTGCGTTGAATGTTCCGGTTTTGCCGCGTGATGACACCGCGCCGCCGAGGTGTGCTGGGGAGATTGTGGCGGATTTTCTCGCTGACCCTTATGAGGAGCCCGCACTTGAGGTGCGGTTGACACAGTGGAAGTGGGAGCAGAGGAATTTGTATCGTCCTGCGCCTATGCTCTCGCCTGCGAGTGTGTCAGATGTGCCGGATTTTCTTGTGGCGAGCTGTAATAATGGGGGTTTGAGTTCGGCTGTTGCCCCGCGGTGGGGTGATGTTGTGTGGACCGATTTGTGTTTTGATAGGTCGGCCACGGCGGGTTTTGAGGGTGCTTTGGC
Source organism: Corynebacterium mustelae (assembly GCF_001020985.1). Classification (NCBI taxonomy): domain Bacteria; kingdom Bacillati; phylum Actinomycetota; class Actinomycetes; order Mycobacteriales; family Corynebacteriaceae; genus Corynebacterium; species Corynebacterium mustelae. The sequence continues at coordinate 823,387 of NZ_CP011542.1, read as the reverse complement.
GCATCAGGCAGCTAGAAGTCATGCCCCATTGGGGCCTGGTGCGGCCATGAATCTGATTGCGATGCTCCAGCCAACTACGAAGGGTGGGTTGGAGCTTGCGCATGGTGCTGTCCGTGATGCGTGGGGACGGGGGCTTCTGCGCCCGGGGGTTGCCGATCCGGCGTTCTTGTGTTGGGATCCGGCGAGTTCAGCTTACGGCCGTTTGGCGGAAGTATGTCTTGATTTGGCTGATCAAGGTATGCTTTCGGTGGCGTGGCCGTTGTTGGACGCGATTTTGGTGCACACGGTTTCTGCTTCGTTCGCCACGACGCGGGTTGCGGCGGTTGTGCAGGCGATGTGTGATCTTGCTCCGTCGGTTGCCCATGCGATTGAGGTAGGTACTGCCCCAAGGGAGGCTGCGAATGTACCTGGTCTGCGTCACTATGCGGCGTTGACAAAGAAGACGAAAGCTGCAACGGTGGCGAAACAGGCTGTCAGGTTGCTGCCGGCTAAGACACGTGCGGTGAGTGCAGAAGCCAGTGAAGTTTTCGCTCAGGTTGATTTGGGGGCGTGGCTGGAGCCTGCTGCCCAGGTTGTTCGCGATGACGCTGAGTGCAGCCTGATGTTTATAAACAGCGATGTGGATGATTTCCGTGTTGTGGTGGAGTTTCCCGATCACGATGCGATCCCGCTGGTCAGCCATACACCGTGCTATGTTAAGACGTTTGATCTGGGGGCTTTCCTCGATTTACAAGAGCTTACTTTGTTCACGGATGATGGTTTCCCCACCGGCTACTATGTGTACGCGAGGTGGCTGAATGATCACTGGGAGGTTCAGGAAAAATCCACCGCGGGCTTCCCGGAGGAGGCCCATAGGCTGACCACCACCGTGGTGTTTGCTTTGTTGGCAGCGCTCACGTCGAAGAAAACCAGTTCGAGTGCATTAAAGTTTTTCCTTGATAAGGGAATGATTTCCGCCGACGCTGTTAATAAGGCCATGCACACACTCGCTGGTGTTGAGTTATTCACCCCTATCCACATTCTTGGCATGCTGAAAACCCCCATCTACCTGCACTATCTGTGGCCGGTCCTCACCGAATGTCTTGGGGCTGGCGCACGTACCTTGGAAACAGGTGGTACTGCACCACAATGGTTGGGCAAAGTCCTTGACACGTGCGTTGCCCATTCCGCTATTTTGGGCGCGGCTACCGCCGCTGGGCACATTCCCACCGAAGCGTGGAAGCCCTTATCGTTTATTGCAGCACAGAAGAAGAAAACTGCGGCGGTGAAGAAAGCCCAAACCTTAAGCGAACAGTTCGTAGAAAAGGACAATACTCATGGCTCATAAGGAACTTCCCCAGGCAGTAGCACTGTTTCACGAGCTTGGTTGGACGAATGCCCAGCCGAAAGATACTCCCTCGTTGAGCGTGGGCTCAAGCAAGCAGCAGGCGGCGGCGAAGCGAGGGCTTAGCAGTGGTGAATGGAGTGTCACCGATTACGGCCCAGACGGAAACCCCGCGGGCGATCTGGGAGGTATTAGCCCCTACATGATGCAGCTTTTCGCACTGCGGTTGGGGGTTTCACCCAAGCGTGTGATCACCCTTTTTCGGCGTCATGGTCACAGCCCAGACTACCGGCTTATCGCGGAGCTTGTAGCGCTCAACGGCAAGGATTATGCCGAACGGTTCATCCGTGAGGCGTTGCGTTACCGTGACTTTGATGGCATGGAAGCAGACTCCGAAGACGAGTTCACTTTCTCCGTTTTCTTTCTAGTCACACAGCATTTCCCGGATCTGGGAATCCCCGCCCACATTAACTATGCGGAAGCCTGGGCGTTGTGTGCGGCTAAAAACATGGGTGTTCGGGAGGCTACGATCCGGGCACCAAAAAATCAGCTTCCGCAGTGGAAGGAACTGCTGCCCACGTTCGCCGAGCACTTCGATCTGTGCACCCAGGAGGGTGCACAGATGTGGAATGCGTTCGGCTACGCCATTGTTGAGGCTGCCACCCGCGACCTGATCACCCGCGACACAGCGGTGGCTTTGGCAATTCGGGGTCTAGATGCTGCTACCCGCCCCAAGCAGCGTCTGCGCATGGTGAGCATGCTGTGTGAGGATTTACATCTCACGGACAACGACATTGTGGCACACCGTGAGGCCATCGGTGGAATTGTGGCGGGTGCGGATCCGAAGCTCGTTGATGTACTGGGGCTTCGCCTGATTGGTTGTGTTCCCGCTGAGGAGTTGGGGGCCGCTGCGCTTCCTATGTTGTATGTGACCACGTTGAAGGGACAGCGGGATGTGCTTACCGTCATTAAGAAACGCACTGATATTCCCGCGGATGGACGCACAGTGCTGGCGCAGCGCGTATCGGAGCTTGCCGCAAGTAGCGATAAAAAGGTTGCGGACATTGCCGCAGGACTCGTTGCGCAGTGGGGTGTTGATGTAGCGGCGTCGACAAGCGACGAGGGCAAGTTGTACCCGTGGAATCCAACGCCGAAGCTGTGGGAGCTGCCGCGGTTTGTGCGGATGGAACCCACCTATGATGCGTTGATCGAAGCACTCACAAACAGCGATTACGCTCGAGAAGACTCCTTTGGTGACGCACCGATGGACCTCGTGACCACCGAGTCTGAACAGTGTGTGGTGGCCTATGCCCACCTTGCGTTCGAAGACCCTGAAGCGGCGAAACGTGTGAAAAAAGTCATCGGAAACCACAAACTATTCGCGTTGAACATGCGCACGGATGTAGAAAATTTTGTTTTTGATGGGCGGCCACATCACGTGTTGTGGCGCCGCGACTACTACTTGGAGTGGGTCATGGGGAAGGTCCCCTGTATTGTGTCGGAGCCTAGTTACGTGGATCTCAGCATCGATTTCGAGGATCTTCTTCACCGCCTTGAAGCCTACAACCAGCACGGGGCAAGCATCCTGTGCGCTGATCTCATGGTAGCGCTGACCCGCCTCAACCTCGATGGGCTTGATATTTCCGCGGCGGCGAAGCGGGCACGTGGCTATTCCGTCCCCGTTATCCATACTTTCAGCCAGCCAACGGAACGCACCGCGGGGGAAATCCTCGCCGATTACCTCACAGACCCTTTTCGTGTGCCACAACTGGTCAAAGATTCTGAGTCGGGTTGTTACTCTGGAATCTACAGTTCAGAAAAGGTGGAAACACCAACATCACTAGTACGCTTCCCCCACGACATCACCCAGGAAAGTAAATGGTGCGACATCAATCCCGCGGCGGCACCACGGTGGGGTGATGCGGTTTGGAGAAGACTTCAGCACTCACCCCAGGCCAAAGACACTGACCAAGGATTGCTGGCGCGGCAAGTTGCACGCAGTGCCGCACCGCTGGGTCCGGCCACCGCCATGAACCTGATTGGTTTGGCGCGCCCCACCAAGAAGGGCGGACTCACCCTTGCCTACCAGGCGATTTCGGATGCGTGGGCGCGGGGCCTGCTTCTACCTGGGGTGGCTGACCCACAGTACCTTGACTGGTACTGGGACGCAACAAAAAACTTCGCGGGGATGGCAACAGTTGCCTTAGACCTTGCCGATATGGGAATGCTTGCGGTGGCGTGGCCGCTTCTCGACGCCATGTTGGCGCAGTCGACCAAATCAACAGCGAAGACTGCGGAACTGGCCCAAGCGATGGCTGATCTTGCCCCGAGTGTCACCCACGCAATCGAAAAAGGCGCAGCCCCCGCCTCTGCCGCCCATGTTTCGAACTTGCGCAGGTTCGCCGCCATGAAAGGCTCCAACAAGACGAGCGTCGCAGCCCGAGTAGCGGTGGAAATCCTGCCACCATCCACAACCGGAGATTCTGCCCGGGATACTTCTGAGGATTCTTCCGAGCCTAAAGCCGTAGCGTCTCCCACGGTTGATCTGAGCGCCTGGGAGGTTTCCGCACCGGAGTTCATTGACGACTCTCTCGACCAGTTCTTCCTCACCCACGCACACTCGGGCCCTTCTGCCGTCACGGTTGGCCTGCGCAGCAGCACCTATCCCTCGTTGAGCTTTGAGGCTGATCTCTGGGACTTCGACTCCTACCCATCCCACGGCTTCTATAGGGTGGAGTGCTACCGCGGTGAGGAATCCCGAGGCTACTTCCATATGTGGTGGGATGGCGACTCGTGGGTTCTCGACCACCAGCCTGCTCAGCGGTGGCGATACAACTCCTCCCCATTGCCCATGTTTACCTCCACCGCCTACATCCTCTTTGGAATGATGCATTCTGGGAGTCGGGCGAAAAACGCCCTCTGGTGCATGGAGAGATTCCTCATTAACCGCATGTTTTGCGCCCAAGTGGTTGCGCGAAGCATCCACGCCCTTTTACAAGAGGAACTGTGGGCTCCCACTCAGGCATTGAAACTGCTGCGGGCGAAGGAAACCCTTCCTGTGTTGTGGCCGTTGTTAACGGAATCACTTGCGAAGGCGGCGACAGATAGTCAGCAGCAACACCCGCCGGCAAAGTGGTTAGGTAAGGTGCTCGATGCAATCGCCGAGGATTCAGCTGTGCTGAAGGCTGCTACTGAAGCTGGGTTCATTCCGGAAACTTCGTGGAACCCGCTTAAGATTATTGCTGGCCAGAAAAAGAAAACGGCGGCGGTGACGAAGGCGCGCGAGTTGGTGGAGGTTTTCGGCGTAAAATAACGCAACAAGAGGAGGGCGGGGAAGCATTCTTCTAGCTGGCGGTTGTGCCATACCATCGCCTCATCCAAGACCACCGAAAATATCCTAAAACTACAGTTTACTCACACCCAAAAACCACAAACCACTGTGCAACTCAGGTCAAAACCCACCTGGGGTATTCATTCCTCAGGTGGGTTTGTGGAAGGTCTAGCCGTTTCCTAACGGGCGAGGCGCTTCGGGGTGCGGCCAGAAAAATGCATGATCACATCCATCGCAGTTGGCCGCAACTCTTTGAGCAACTTCAACCCAGTTTTCAGACCACGACGCATACCATCGTGTTCACCACTATGCAATTGCATTTCGACGCTGGGATATTTGGTAAACGCGCGGTTAGAGCGCACCTCCGGCGCATTGTCCGGATCGGCAACCAAGTACTTATTCGGCAGTGTCAGCTTAAGCAAGGTCTTTTGCACCTTAAACAGCTGCACAGGGAAAGAATCAACGTTGTACGGCAGATCGTATTCGACGCACAACGCACGCACTTTTTCGCCCGCCTCAGCAAGCCGGTTCGACGGCATGTCCGGGAATAAGTGGTGCTCGATCTGGTAGTTCAAATTACCCGACAAAATGGTGAGGATTTTACCGCCGTGGAAGTTGGCGCTGCCCAGCATCTGCCGCAGATACCACTGGTTATGATCCTCATTCTTGAACTGTTCTTTAGTAAAAGTCTCTACCTCATCTGGGAAATGCCCACAGAAAATCACCGCGTACGCCCATACAGACCGCACGAAATTCGCCGTCGCATTCGCAGCCAGAGTGGACTTGAAGTTCCGGCCCGACAGTATGGGGAATAACACATAATCGCGTAAGGTTTGTCGACCCGCCTTCCGGGTAGTTTCCCAAAACTTCTCCTGAGTTTCTGCCCAGGATTTTCGCCCTGCCATGAACTTTCCAAGCTCAACATCGTAGTAGCCCACTGCCCATTGGAATAGCGAAGCCAAAACAGTATTAATGACGGGCTGGAACGCATTTAGCGGTGTCCACCGTTTATCACGGGTAACACGTAATACGCCGTATCCGACGTCGCTATCCATTCCCAAGACATTGGTATAAGTGTGGTGAATGTAATTATGCGAATGCATCCACTGTGACGATGGACACACGACATCCCACTCCCATGTAGTTGAGTGGATTTCCGGATCATTCATCCAATCCCATTGGCCATGCAAAACGTTGTGCCCGATCTCAAGGTTTTCCAAAATCTTCGACAGACTCAGCAAACTTGCCCCTGCCCACCAGAAACTGCGCTTGGAAGAAAACATCAAGCTAATCCGGCCCGCGACCTCTAATGATCGTTGCAGCCGAATGAGGTTTTTAATATAGGCCACATCTTTTTCGCCGAGAGAATCGGTGATCTCTGCTTTAATTTTGTCTAACCGCGCACCAATTTCTTCAATATCTTGATCCGTTAAGTGAGAATACGCCTGAATGTTATCAATTGCCATGTCAAAAGCCTCTTTCTTTTAAAAATCACTGTCAGTTATTTCCAGGAGATATCACTGGGATAACTGTTTACTCGTCAGATTGCATCTGCTATGCAAGCGCTTCACTAACAACACCGTATGGGGCTTATCGCTGTGGTCTCAGCAAAACCATCAGCAGGTGTTTAAACTCAGCTCACGCAAATATCGCCCGAAGCCACTGATACACAAGTACGCAATCGCGCACCTTCTTCGTGTTCTTCCCCAGTAACGAGGTTGATCGCATTACCTCTGTCTAGAGTGCGGGTACAGGTGTGACAAATGCCCATTCGGCAACCGAAAGGCAATTGCACACCGATGCTCTCCCCCGCCTCAAGGATAGTAGTGGCACCGTCAACCTCAACGGTTCGCCCATTGCCGAAATCAATGGTTCCGCCTTGGGCGTCGGAATCCCGCTCAAAGGAGAACCGCTCCACCCGGACAGGGACGTCATTGTTGTTGCCCCACTCTTGGAAATCGTCCAGCATCTGCGTCGGCCCGCACGCATACACGGTGCGTTCGGTGATATCTGGACAGAACTGCGCAATATTGTCCGCCGTAACCCGACCGCCATCCGCAGTGATTTGAATATGCACGCTTAGTTGCGGGTGCTGGCGCTCAAGCTCGCGCAATTCCGTGACGAAGAACGAGTCCGCCTCCGAATGCACCGAGTGGATCAACTGAACATCAGTTTCCGCGAACTGGTTTCGTTCCGCCAGCGTGCGCAACATCGAAATAACCGGGGTGATTCCCGTGCCCGCCGTGATGAATGCCAGTTTCTTCGGCAGCGGATTCGTCAAATAGAAATCACCAGCCGGGGCAGCCAGACGAACCGTGGTTCCTGCTGGTGTGGAGGTTGCCAAGTGATTTGATAGCTTGCCCTTTTCCACCGGACGAACCGAAATGGACAGCCGACCATCGCGTTGACCAGGGGTGTTCGTCAACGAATAACTACGCCAGGTATAGCGACCATTAATCTCTACTCCGATCCCGATATATTGCCCCGCCTCAAACATGGTTGGCATTCCCCAACCCGGTGTTATTTCCAAATGCAGTATTTCACCATCACGGCGTATGGAATTAATCGTGCCACGTAACTCCCGGGTCGACCATAGTGGATTAAGCATCACTGAGTAGTCGTCCGGCAGCAGCGGTGTTGTGAAGCGTTTAAGGAGGCCACGCAGCCCGGCTAGCCGGTCAGTGGTTGTATGTGTCATGGAAGCCCTTGCTATTTTTGAACCCAAAACTTACTGATCCGTAGCTTACGCTTACGTAACAAGATGTGCAAGAACTTTTAGGAAGAAAACCAAAAACCCGTGCTCCTGACCCACGGGAGCACGGGATAGCGTCTGTCATACGGAAATGGTTACAGCAATTCCACCAAGATGTTTAACTCTGATGGGTCATACCATGCGAGGAAATTATGAGGGCGTCGCCCACTTTAAGATGAATTGATCTGAATATTCTCGGATTTTAGAGCATTTTCCGACCATGAACCGTCACTTCATAGTTAACCAAACACAGCGTCAAGGTCGTTAACGATTTCGTATTTTGTGCTCAGAATACAATCCAACTCTAGAATCCACGTTCCGTTTTTCCATTTTTCTTCAATGCACGATCCAATAACGGTTCGGTTAGCGAAGTGAAAACAGCATACAAAATACTGGCAAACATCGCAGCCCACAACGGCGAAATCCAGAACGCAGAAACTAAACTGATGAGCCCAATTTCCACCACAACCTTTATCATCCGATAAACTTTCAAAGGTTGCTCAAACATCGTCGCTAAAGCGGTGCTAGTTGTAACAGCGACAACCTCGAGAATTAAGAAAATTACCCAAGTGGATGCTAACCCTCCAACCACTTTCCAGAAACTCTGAAAATCCATTAACCAGTATGATCCAGGAAAAATAGACTCGGTAATCGCTAGGAAAATAAAATATGGTATTAGCGAAACCGCGCCCACCAAAAGTGTTAAGACTAGTGTTACAGCTGCTGGGATTGAATCGCTCCATTTTTTCACACAAATAAGAATACAAGGGCATGAGCAAAACAAGTGAAGCATACTCGAAGATCAAAAGCTGTTGATTCGTAGCCTCCAGAAGACGGTAGTCAGGCCTGATAAATCCATAGCTGTTTAATGTCAGGAGAGTTGCACTTCTGTCTTTATCGCAAGAGCCACACTTATCGTATGCGTTCCTTGACTTATGCTTGCCGCCCCTGTGCTAGAGCTTTTAAGCTCGGCCAAGCATTGTCCAGCAAATGTAAAACCTACTGAGTTTTATAGGCAAAACCCGTGCTCCTGACCCACGGGAGCACGGGATAGTGTCTGTCATACGGAAATGGTTACAGCAATTCCACCAAGATGTTTAACTCTGATGGGTCATACCATGCGAGGAAATTATCAAGCGCATCGCCTACTTTCAGCTCGGCATCTTCATCGCCAAGGTCTGCGGAGTCAATTGCCTCGATAGCGGCAGCGGTGGCATTCTCGCTGGATTCAACATCAACATGGATAGCAGCTACATCTTGCAGTTGAATAGCCGCAGGGTTGAGTTTAACCACAGACTCGCCCATATCTGATTCCAGACTTACAGCGGAATCGGCGACGTCTGTGGAAATAACGACCCGGCGATGCGGAAATGCGGTTTCATCGCCGATAGCTAGAAGCCGTAGTGAGGCTCGGGAGGCGTCGTCGAAAGCAATCTCCGAGAGGTCTTCATCGTCGCCCTCAATGAAGAATTCCCGCAAAGCTGGGGTAAGTGCAAATCCCCAACCGGAGCGGGCCGTTACCGCACCGGTTTCGCTGAGTTCTTTCAGCATTCCGAATGTTGCTGGAATATAGACCCGCACTAGAAATCGCCCTTGATGCCAAATAGTCCGGTAATTTCCACGATGGCCCGATCGAATTGCTGGTAGTACACGCCAACCAAACCTGACTCTACTGCGCCCCGAACGTTCACGATGGAATCATCCACCATCACACAATCATTCATCGGTAGCCCAATTGCATCCGCAGCCGCCTGAAACGCAGCGGTCTCCGGTTTCTCTGCGCCTACTTCACCAGAGAGAACCACAGCATCAACTATCCCTTGGGTGGCTAATACCCGAATAGGATCAGCTTCTGGGCCGCCTGGATCGTTCGACAATACTGCTGTCGCGATCCCGTTTGCCCGAGCGGCCGCAAACACGTTGCGCCACCGTCGCTGATCTTCATCGGTTCCGTCAAGAACACCGACGTAATCAACAATCAAACCCCGCACCGCTTCAAATCTCCTCACATATCAATAGTTTTTGGCTTACAATTTATAAAAATACCTAGTTACTGATATTCATTGTTGCACAGTTTTAGCCTGTACAGCACCCTCACATTCGGGGGTGGAAGAATTAAGCTCTTCCATTTCATCTGCCACACATGGACGCCTTTCGACCTTTCGAAGGACATCATGTACGAACCGATTCCGGGGTTGTCAACCCTAAAAGCTTTTTCACCTGCACCTAAATCAATTCTTAAAATCGCGGAACCAGAGCTGGTTCCTTTCGATATTCGGCACGCCTCAAGTGCATTAATCACAGTTGCCCTTTCGTGTGCTTTTGGTCTACGCCCACCAAGTGTGTTGCGACCAACGTTGTACAGCGAACAGGTTCGCCGCCATATCGCTGCCCGCTTGCGGCAAGGCGAAGGTATGCGAGGGAAGGACCTATGCATTAATTCATTTCACTTCCACCCACAACCAAACGTCGAGTCGGAACCGTATTCCATGTTCGACGTTTTTGGCTGCGTAACCGTTGGCGAAAAGAATTGCGCTTATATGGTGAAATTGCGAAAATCCGCAGACACTACATTTCGTATGTTAAGTCTGCGGATAATCTAGGACACCTTTGACGTCGTCTAGGCTTCTACTGTCCCGCCGTTTTCTTCCGCGAGACGTTGAGCTGCCATTGCTTCGGCCTGGGCTTGGAATTGCTTGCGTAACATGAACAGCTGACGGATAGTCTCTTCCTTGATGGCGTCCTTCATGGCGTTGAACATGTCGCCGCCTTCTTTTTGGTATTCCACCAGGGGATCGCGCTGTGCCATGGCGCGCAGCCCGATACCCTCTTTGAGATAGTCCATTTCGTATAGGTGCAGCCGCCATTTCTGGTCGATGACCGGCAAGATAACTTGCCGCTCTAGGTTGCGCATTTGTGCTTCACCACCGATCATGGTGATGGCTTCTTCCAGCTCTTCGTACTGCGAGTGTGCGTCGGCGAGGATAGCCTCACGCAATTGATCGGCGGAAAGTTCTCCGGCGGCACCGTAGTCGGTGCCTTCAATGAGTTCCTCCACCTGGAAGGATGGGCCATAGAGGGATTCTAGTGCGTTCCACAAGCCTTCAAGGTCCCAGTCCTCCACGTAACCGTTGGCGGTAGCGCCGTCCACGTAGGCAGAAATGGTTTCGTCGATCATCGATTGGATATTGTCGGCAATGTCGGCGGATTCCAGAATCTCGCGGCGTTCCCGGTAAATGACCTTGCGCTGTTCGTTCATGACTTCGTCGTATTTGAGAACGTTTTTACGCATTTCGAAGTTTTGGTTTTCCACCTGGGTCTGAGCGCCCTTGATGGAGTTGTCCACCATCTTTGCTTCGATAGGAACGTCATCTGGAACATTGAGCCGGTTCATGATGTGTTCTAGGGTTGCGCCCATGAACCGAACCATCAAATCATCGCGCATGGAAAGGTAGAACCGGGTGGTGCCTGGGTCGCCCTGACGGCCGGAACGACCCCGTAGCTGGTTATCGATACGCCGGGATTCATGGCGTTCGGTACCAAGGACGTACAGCCCGCCTGCGTCGCGTACTCGTTCCGCTAGTTCTTCCGATTTGGCCTTTTGCTTAGCCAACTCGTGATCCCAGGCGGCTTCGTATTCTTCTGGGGTTTCGACCGGGTCGAGTCCACGATCACGCAGCACTATATCGGCGATGATATCGGGATTACCGCCGAGCACGATATCGGTACCACGGCCTGCCATGTTCGTGGCCACAGTAACTGCGGAAGGCAGGCCCGCCTTTGCGATGATCTGGGCTTCCTGCGCGTGGTACTTCGCGTTGAGAACGTTGTGTTTAATACCCTTGCGTTGCAGAAGCTTGGATAAGTATTCTGAGCGTTCCACAGAGGTAGTACCTACGAGGACTGGTTGCCCTTTGGCTACCCGATCAGCGATGTCGTCGACGACTGCCGCAAATTTGGCTTCTTGGGTTTTATAAACCAAATCGGTGAGGTCTTCGCGCTGTGGGGTGCGGTTGGTTGGGATAGGTACCACGTCAAGCTTGTAAATTTGGTACAGCTCAGCAGCTTCCGTTTCAGCGGTACCGGTCATTCCCGCTAGCTTGTCGTATAACCGGAAGTAGTTCTGCAGGGTGATGGTGGCCAAGGTTTGGTTTTCGCTCTTGATTTCCACCCCTTCTTTCGCTTCGATAGCCTGGTGCATGCCTTCGTTGTATCGGCGGCCTTCGAGGACGCGGCCGGTGAAATCATCAACGATCATGACTTCGCCTGCCCGGACAATATAGTCTTTGTCGCGGGTAAACAGCTCTTTAGCTTTAATAGCGTTGTTAAGGTAGCTGACCAGTTGGGAATTTTCCGGGGCATAGAGGTTATCGATACCGATTTGATCCTCCACAAACGCCACACCTTCTTCTTTTACACCGATGGTGCGTTTGCGATGGTCCACTTCGTAGTGGATGCCTTCGCGCATTTTCGGCGCAAGGGTGGCAAAGATGGAATAGAGGTGAGATGGGCCATCAGCCGGACCGGAGATAATAAGTGGGGTACGCGCTTCGTCGATAAGGATGGAGTCAACCTCGTCGACGATAGCGTAGTGGTGTCCGCGTTGCACAAGATCCGTAAGGGAATGTGCCATGTTGTCACGCAAGAAATCGAAACCCAATTCGTTATTGGTGCCGTAGGTGATGTCGGCGTTATATGCTTTTCGACGCTCGTCTGGGTTCATGTTTGCAAGAATGACCCCGACCTCAAGGCCAAGAAAGCGGTGGACACGCCCCATCCATTCCGCATCGCGCTTAGCAAGGTAATCGTTAACCGTAACCACATGGACGCCTTTTCCTTCCAAGGCATTCAAGTAGGCAGGCAACACACATGTTAGGGTTTTGCCTTCACCGGTGCGCATTTCCGCAACACCGCCGAAATGGAGGGCGGCACCACCCATGACCTGCACAAGATAATGTTTCTGGCCGAGCACCCGCCAGGATGCTTCGCGCGCCACGGCGAATGCTTCCAGCAGAAGGTCATCAATGGTTTCGCCAGCAGCGATTCGCTCTTTAAACTCAGCTGTCTTCGCCTTGAGTTCCGCATCAGTCAGATCTGCATATTCTGGCTCGAGGGCAAGCACGTCTTCCGCAATCTTTTGCAGTCGCTTAACCTTGCGACCTTCACCGATTCGGAGCATCTTGGAAAGTCCAAACACGAGTAATCCTTTACTTGGTCTTAGAGCGTCTTTTTTGCTTCGATTTTCTAGCAGTTAACAATAACTTTTTCATTGTACGCTTAAGAAGCACAAAAGAAAGAACCCAAGCTGATTATGTGGTTTCTACTCAGCTTGGATTCAGCACATATTCTGTTGTCGATGCGCCAGCTGGTTAGAAGCTAACGATAAGAACCCAATTTTAGGCTTCTAGCCACTGACGCATCGTTGATATTATTCGGTGACCAGGGAGATCAAACCATAATCAAAGGCATGGCGCCGGTACACCACGGAAGGCTGACCATTTTCTTCATTAATAAAGAGGTAGAAGTCGTGTCCAACCAATTCCATTTCCGACAATGCGTCATCGACACTCATCGGGTTAGCTGGATGTTCCTTGGTACGAACAATCTGGCCTGGCAGAACGTCTTCCACTTGGTCCGCATATGGATCGTGATCGTACCTACCTTCAGCGCGAACCTCTTCAGCTTCCATCACCAAACCAGCGGTTGCTTCGCCGGTGCTCATGGGGGTGCGGTGGCCGGAAAGGGAAATGGACCTACGCGCCTTAACCTTGCGTAACGACCGTTCCATCCGAGAAAGCGCGGTTTCTAGTGCCGCGTAGAAAGAATCTTCCTTCGCTTCAGCTCGGGCGATATGACCCTTGCCAGTTGCGGTGATCTGAATCCGGTCGCTTTCATCTGCGCGCCGTGGATTCCGTTCGTGTTGTAGCTCTACGTGGAAGAAGGTGAGAGTCGGGTCAAGCCGTGCAATCTTGGCTAATTTATTGTGTACCCGATCCGAAAAGTGCTCCGGAACCTCAACGTTACGTCCGGTGATAGTCACCTTGACGTCTGGGCTCAGGGACTCGTTACCAGCAGGCGTGGTCATAATCACGTGCCTTCCTGTGTCGGCCGCCTAGGTAGGAATGTGAGTGGGATTACTCACCCCACCTTCAGTGGCGGGTTCAACTTCCACTCCCAAGCATACGCTGGTCATAACATTTGCGCCATGCTTCCATTCACCCTCTCAGGCATGGGCCCATGTTAACGCCCCCCGAACTTTGATTCCGGCGCAGGTCAACGCCATAACTGTTGCGGAAATAGTCGCCCCCGTCGTCGCAACATCGTCGATAAGCAGGACATGACCAGTTAGGTTTTTCACAGCTTTCATATCCACCCGAACCGCCCCCGATAGGTTGTGTTTTCGTTCAATGGCGCTGAGTCCCACCGATTCTCGCGCGGATTCTGCCGTATGAACGATTTCTGTTACTGGAATGCCACTTGCTTGGCAAACTGCTGCAACCACATCACCACCTCGGTTACGGGCCGCTGAGGGTTTCGTTGGGGCTGGAACTAGGACGATTTCTGGGTCTATATCTCCTCGCGCTTGCAGATAGGCTACCGCTGCGGCTACCACCGCACCAATAGCTGGTATCACGTCCCTACGGTGATGTTCTTTGAGGTTTATGATGGTCTGGCGTCGCACTCCACCTAACACCCCCAAGGACCATAGCGGCACCAATGGATCAACCCGAGTCGAAATTCGTTGCGGAACCGCGCGCCACTGCTGTTGGCAGTTACGGCATAACACACCACACTCTGGGGTGTAGGCAGCCCCACAACCAACGCAGCTGCGCGGCAATAACAGTTCCATGGCTGCGGCGATATGGTGTCTGAGGTTGCGGTCATTGCGATCTCCAAACACCGACATCGCACCTCTTTTCCGTTCACCTATCCTCTAGCGTGGGACGATAGTGACGCTGCGGGAACCTTCTAAGCCCGGAACCTCGCGCCAATAGTCAGTGGAACCAGCAGTACCCAATTGCAGGGCCGCACGTGCGTCAGTGATAAAAATTGTCGAACCGTTTGCAGCCACAGATACAACCGGGGCGACGATGTTGCCAGAGGACAACGCAATTGCTGAAGAACCGTCAACGTCAGCCCGCCACACAGGAGTATCCGCGCTCGCTGTGCCTACCAGTAGCGAATCATCCAGTGCCCATTCCAGTGTGATTGCGGAATCACCGACTACGGGCACCAATTCTCGAACATTCGTCAGTTTTCGTTCGCCTGCGGTGGGGCGGGTGACGGTAGCGGTATAGACCCGGCCATCAATAATGAAAGCCGCCCGCACCCCTGTGGCTGACAGTCGGAGTACGGAAATATCGCCGTGTTGCTCGCCTAGTTCGGTGGTGTCCACTTCCGTTTGAGCGATCTCACCAGTCGAAGCACTGCGTGCTATCCGTAACACCGTGGTGCCGTCAACTACGGTCCATACCACCTGGCTATTCCCCTCAAAGGTGGGTTTAGACATCGTAGTTGCTTCTAGCAGTTTGGGCATCTGCCCTTCTATGGGCCCGATGTGAAATTGCGAGCGTTTATTATCTCGTTCCCCTGACGCAACGACAGCGGCTGCAACATCCAGGGTGGCGGATATATCCATCGACTCGATATTGCCTGCGGAACCGAGGAATCCAGAAAGCTGTTTTGCATTCCCCCCGCTAAACCGGGATACTTTGCCAGATGTTAATGCATACAATGTGCCTGAAGACGCGCCAGGCGCTTGTGGATTAAATTCGGGGAAGTCTTCCACTGTCAGCTGGGTGTTCCCAGTTTCACCTATCAACGGCTCGTCGTCCATTTCAAACTGGTACGGACCCGAAATATCCGCTAACGCCAGGGTCCACACGAGTTGTGCCGCTAACCGACGCCGTTGAGTTTCGTCCATGGTGGAGCCACCAGTGAATTTGTACACCCCATCTTCCACCCCAGTGAAAGCCATCGTTTCGGGAAATTCGCTCAACACCCCAGGCCGCAACACCGTGGATGGCCCAGCTAACAGGAGCGAAATCAGGGCGGTATCGTGCGATTTGTTACCGGAATAAATCCACCGCCTATCGGAAACCAACGCGGTGCCACCCGGATCGAAAAAATACAGATTTTTTGGGGTGTAGCGGTTTCGCAATTCAGTACGTTCGACCACCACTTGATTGGGCAGATCCGATACCCGCCACTCACCATCAGCTTTGTTTAACGTAACGGTGGCTCGGTATTCATCGTTGCTCGGATTGTAAGCACCCCCCTCTGCGATGGTGCCTACCACCGTGCCGGTTACGGTGTAGGAGACAGAATTGACATCGGTGCTCGGGTTAGAGCTCATGTCGATGCGATCTAAAACGACGATTTCCGGCCCTGGCGACCATTCCTGTTTGATGTTTTCACTTAAAAAACTACGCGCCTGCTGATACTGCTGAGTAGGACTCGCACTAACTGCGTAGAAATCCCGCAGCAACAGATCCGGCTCGCGTCCTGGTATCGGACCTAAGTCGGTGGTGGGGCTAGCAGCTTCGAGGCTACGCAGCGCTTGCGGTTCAGATGAGCTAGGCAAAGATGCGCAGGCTGACACCACGCTTATCGACGCGATCAGCGCTACCCCAGTGAGCGTTCGTTTCATTTTCGACATTATCTGCGAGTTCACTAGCCGTCCTCCTTGGCAAGCTCCACGCCGCGTAACACCACTAATGGTAGCTCTTCAGTCGGTTGTTCGCTGATATCAGGTTGGGGGTCGTCGGATAGCGGCAATGGGTCTTCGTCGTAACGCTTACCAGGTATCCGGGGCAGAGTTAGCCTAAAGCATGACCCCAATCCGGGTTTGCCCGCCGCAGCGAGGGTGCCGCCATGTAGTTGAGCATCTTCGTGGGAGATCGCCAAGCCTAATCCAGTTCCACCAGAATGCCGCACGCGGGAGGGATCAGCCCGCCAGAACCTATTGAAGACCAAATCTTCCTGGCCGGGTTTTAACCCAACACCGTGATCAATAACCGCTACCGAGACGGCATCGTCGTTTTCGCCAACCTTCACGTCCACTGGTTTTCCTTCCGAATGGTCGATGGCATTGGCCAATAGGTTACGCAGTATTCTCTCGATTCGACGTGGGTCACCGGTAATGGTAACCGGTTGTTCAGGCATGTCGAAAGTGACGGTCACACCCAATTCATCTGCCAAATGGGAGGTTTGGTCCCACGCCGAATCAACACACGAGCGAATGTCTAGGGTAGATTCCGCCAAGTCGGCAACGCCTGCATCGTGCCGGGAAATTTCCAGCAGGTCATTAAGAAGACTTTCAAACTGATCTAATTCCCGAACCATCAACTCACTAGCACGTTGCAGCGCAGGATTAAGTTCATCAGATTGGTCATTGATTAAGTCAGCCGCCATACGCACCGTTGTCAAAGGGGTACGCAACTCGTGGGAAACATCAGAGGTGAATTGGCGCTGTAGATTGCCATATTCCTGCAATTGATTGATTTGCTTGGACAGCGACTCAGCCATGGAATTAAAGCTCATGGCAAGTCGGGCCATCTCATGTTCGCCATCCACCCCCATGCGTTCGCGCAGATGCCCTGAGGCGAATCGCTCCGCGATGCGGCTTGCAGAGCGTACCGGGGTAATCACCTGCTGGATGAGCAACCAGGTGATAGCCACCAACATGACCACTAAGGCGATGGCCGCGGCGGAGAAAACACCTCGCAACATCGACAGCGTGGCTTGTTCGTTTTCCATCGAAAGAACCAGGTAAACCTGAAGATTAGGAATATCGGTTTGGGTTGGGGAACCGATAATCATGGCCTTATAACTGCTGCCATCAATCCGATCGATAGTGGCGAACTGATAGGAAATCTGCCCTTGACTAACGAAACTGCGCAATCGATCCGGAATGCGATAGTTTTCCGGCGCAACAATCACGGAACTATCTGGGGTCTCCACCACTAAAACCGGTTCATAAGCTGCCTGAACATCGGCGGCGTTATTCGACCTGGCAGTGAGTGCAGTGCGGGCGGAGTTCAACCGCACCTGCACACTGGAAGATGTAGCGGTAGCCTCAATCTGCTGTTCCACCGCCACGCGAGCACGATCAATCTCGGCGTTGGCAATGTCAAGTTTGGCGTCGATAAGCCGCTGCGTCACCAACGACACCAGAACGTAGGACAAAATAATCATCACCACGGCACAGGCAGCAAAAATAGAACCAATAACTTGGTATTGCAAGGACCTACGCCAGCGGGCAATAAACCGGGATCGTAGTTTGACCAGTGGCTCAGTCAGAGAAGTAAAAATAGTAATTACTCCCCTGTCTTATAGCCCACTCCCCGAACGGTGAGCACGATCTGTGGGTTTTCCGGGTCTTTCTCAATCTTGGCCCGCAGACGCTGCACGTGCACGTTGACCAATCGGGTATCTGAGGCATTGCGGTAGCCCCATACCCGCTGAAGCAGCTCTTCACGGCTGAAAACCTGGCCCGGCTTGCTGGCAAGTTCATGCAGCAAATCGAATTCCAATGGGGTAAGTGAGATCTCTTCATTACCCCGGGTAACCGAGTGGCCGGGAACGTCGATAAGCAAATCGCCAACCTCTATGCTGCCGGTGGCAGTGGTTTCAGTACGACGCAGCCGGGCGCGGACTCGAGCAACTAGTTCTTTAGGTTTGAACGGCTTGGAGATGTAATCGTCGGCGCCGGATTCCAGCCCCAACACAACGTCGACAGTGTCAGTTTTTGCCGTCAACATAACAATCGGGACCGTGGATTCCTGCCGTATAGCACGGCAAATATCGATACCGTTCATTCCCGGCAACATGAGGTCAAGCAGCACTAGATCAGGGTTTTCACGTTGGAAAACCCCGACTGCCTGGCCACCATCGTTTACTACAACGTAGTCAAAACCTTCGGTGCTCAGGACCAACGTGAGCATCTCGGAGATTGCCGGATCATCATCAACAACGAGAATCTTTTGAGGCATGGTTCCTTCCACCGGATAAGACGAGACTGGTGATTAAAAGCAGTTAACCTGTGTCCTGACCGAACACTTACACCTTGCACAAACATTAAGTGTTGTACCGCAACTAAAAAGTGTTCAACCAAGCCACGTGATTAATTATGCACTTATTTCATTATCTATGGAGTTTATATATGAACAAGTGTATTAGCACAACGGAGAGCCCCAGGCACCACCGACCTTAGGTTATTGCCAAGGTTATAGAACTGCCGAAACAATACGCTCTGAAATTTCGGCGACGCTTAACTCCGGATGTGCGATCACCCATGGCGAAAACCAGTTGGTTTCTGCAAGGGATTGGTACATCGCTGCGGTTCGTTCCTGCAACCTAGAATCGGATTCATAACGATCCCGAACCCGGTTTTCATCCTGCTGCTCGCGCATAGTTGCCCGCTGCGCGGCTAACTCCGGCGGCGTATTAAGCAAAACTTGTAAGTCCGGTACGGGTAACCCCAGTTGGCGAAATTCTAAGTCAGCCACCCAATCCACCATCGCGGCGTCCTGGGTGCGCGCGGCGGAATATGCAGCATTAGATGCGACATATCTGTCCAGCAACAATACCGATGGTTTGTGGACAAAGCTACGTAGTTGCGGCAGCGCCTCATAACGATCCAAGGCAAAAAGTGTCGCCATGGCATATGCGGAATCGGTCAAGTCACCCATCTGCCCGTATAACGCGCGTTGCGCTAACTGGGCGTGAATGGAATCCGCGTACCGAGGAAAACCGATCACGGTTGCATCGAGCTTTTCGACGAGTGCTGAAACCAATGTGTTTTTTCCAGCACCGTCGATTCCTTCAATGGCGATAATCACGTCTAAGCCACCTACTGAATGAATTATGAACGAACTAGTAACGGTAGTGTTCTGGTTTATACGGTCCTGCGACATCCACCCCGATGTACTCAGCTTGCTCTTTGGTCAATTCGGTAATCGCTCCACCTAGTGCTTCCACATGGATACGTGCGACTTTTTCATCCAGAATTTTTGGCAACCGGTAAACCTCATTCTGGTACTGACCTGTGTTGCGGAACAGTTCGATCTGCGCAATGGTCTGATCCGCAAACGATGTCGACATGACGAAACTTGGGTGTCCAGTGGCATTGCCTAGGTTAAGCAACCGCCCTTCCGACAAGACAATGATCGCTCGACCGTTAGGCAAGTGGAATTCGTCTACTTGTGGCTTAATAGTCACTCGCGAGATATCGTCCCGGTGTAGTAGCGATGCCATATCAATCTCATTATCGAAATGGCCGATATTCCCCAAAACCGCGTGATCTTTCATTTCCAGCATGTGATCAAAGGTGATGATTCCCATATTTCCCGTGGCCGTGATGACGATGTCCGCGTCGCTGATTGCATCCTCGACCCGAACAACGGGAAAGCCATCCATCAATGCCTGTAAAGCGTTAATCGGGTCTGCCTCTGTCACCTTCACCCGAGCACCTTGACCAGACATTGCCTCCGCGCAGCCCTTACCAACATCACCGTAACCACAGATGAGTACATTTTTTCCGCCCATTAACATGTCGGTCGCGCGGTTGATGCCGTCGATAAGCGAGTGGCGGGTGCCGTATTTATTATCGAACTTTGACTTTGTCACCGCATCGTTGACGTTCATGGCCGGGAACGGTAGTACCCCCTCTTCCGCGAAGTGGTACAAACGATGCACACCGGTGGTGGTTTCCTCGGTGACCCCCTTGACTGATTCGGCGATAGCTGCCCACTTCGGCCCTTCGGTTGCTAAAACATCGCGCAGCGTGTCTTTAAATGCGATAAATTCGTCCGAGTCTCTTGCTTCGGTCGGTGGAACCAACCCTGCTTCTTCCCACTGCTTGCCTCGAATCACCGCCATGGTTGCGTCGCCACCGTCGTCGAGGATCATATTCGGCAAAATGCCGTCACCCCAACTAAAGATCTGGTTGATGCACCACCAGTATTCGTCAAGCGTTTCGCCCTTCCACGCAAAAACTGGTACGCCTTGTGGGTTTTCTGGAGTCCCAGCGGGACCAACGACGACGGCAGCCGCCGCCTCATCTTGGGTCGAAAAAATATTGCAGGAAGCCCACCTCACCTCAGCTCCGAGCGAAACTAAGGTTTCGATCAACACTGCTGTTTGAACAGTCATGTGAATCGATCCTGCGATACGAGCCCCTTTGAGCGGTTGCTCATTGGCATATTCCTCGCGCAATGCCATGAGTCCTGGCATTTCATATTCCGCCAGCCGGATTTGGTGGCGACCAGCCTCGGCAAGGGAGAGATCAGCGACTTTGTAGTCGTTACTGGAGTGATCGCGAAGTTTGGATTCAGCGGTGGGAGTGCTCATGGTGCGTCGGCTCGACTTTCTCATGGTTTCTAGCTGCGGATAGTAGCGACTGCTACAATTTTGCTTCGCTGAATCACTATAGTCGGCACCATCTAACGCGTGCACGCTACCGCGCTATGACATACACCAGCTTTCGGGCAAAACCGACCGTGGCGATGCCAATAATCTATTGCTAACCAATAGGGTCTACCCATTACGCACCGGTGTCATCTCCAGTGATTATGCGTATTAGCTGACCGCTTCGATAAAGGCTTCTACATCGATGTCTTCATCTTCTGTTTCACTTACCGCTTGCAACACAACCAGGGCATTTTCCGCCAATTCTTCGGAAGTGCTGCCCACCAATTCGCGAATATACGGGTATTCATCGGCAGTTTCACTGGCAGAAAAAGGTGCCCCCGCCCAAATGGCAGCAATTGTTGCCGCACATTGCCCATTGTCGATTTCATCCGCAGTTGGGTTGCCATTAACCACAAGCTGACAGGCGTCCTCTACCGCCTCAATAATATCTTCTGAATCAAGGTTGGCTAGGTCGTCCAAAAAATCTACATTTGTTTCTCTGCTAAAGACTTCAATGTCCCAGGCAGCCATGATGGTCACCGCTTTCAGTTAATCCGCTGGTTTTTGCATGTGCAACTACATGCATTGCTGCGGAAATGGTTTGTGTTTTTCGTTATTTCATCGAGCTTCTCGACGTTGGTAAAACTCATGTTACATACAACTTGCAGCCATACCTCCACTCCTTTGATACGCGTTTGCGTATTAGCCGTTGCGTTTATGTTGCACAAATCTCTCTATAGCCCTTTATACAACCGTAACGCCGCGCCTGACCAGCCCTATAAACAATATAGACCGACCTCACAGGGAAGATTTTCTTAGCTAATTTTTATCAAAGCAGCCAATCTTCTTCCCCCCGTTCTATAACGTTTGTGTTAAGGTCGATCATTGGAAAATGAAATTTTGCACTTTCTTTACAAATTTCGCACAGGTTTCATTCTCCAACTGCTGCCACAGACAGTGACAGCTTTAACAGAATTAACAAAGTTTACGAAAAGATCACTTCGCACTAGCAAGACAGCGACTTGAAGGAAGCAGAGGCGCTTATGAATAGTGGGTCCACCACCCGCCGATTCTTTGCGATCGTGTCTACCGGATTCGCAATCGCGGCACTTGTTGGGCTTGTGGTATGGCAAAGTAGTATCGCAACTAGGTCATCTACCACAGCAAATGAGGCAGGTGTCGCTCCGTCGTTGGTTGCAGGGGAATCTGAAAAACTGGCCACATCCACCGCTCCGGGTAAAAAAACACAGAATCCTACACCGGTTGCCACACCCAATCTGAGTGAGGATGTTGTCAACGATCCTCTTTTGCCGCCTCGAGCGTATATCGCCCCGGAGCGTATTTCGCAGCCTTCTCTCACCACCACGGTAAACACGTTTGTCCCTCCAGTTGCAATTGAAACCGAATCAGTTGCACGTTCACCACAGAACAATCGTGAAAATCCACGACCAGGTAGTCCAGGTGGTCGTGACAACCAACCTACAACTACCACGACGGACCGAACTGAACCTCCTGTACCAACAGGAACACCGTCACCAACCACCACGACGGTTCCACCAGTCCCACAGGTGCCAGTTCCGCCGAATACTGTGCCTAACGAACCGGTTCCGCCGACATCGACTCCAGGTACAAGCAGCACGGAATCGACAAGCAACACCGATGCGGCTTCGCCATCTGGGGGCAGGGAAATGTCACCGGAATCGGCCCCGTCGACAAATGCCGAGCCAACCGACTTGCGGTAACTAGTTATTCACGGTCGCGATAAACACTTGACCCCGCCCAGAGACTGTTATTTGTTCGCTTTCACCAGCAGCAATCCACACAGCTTGGGTGGGGTTTAATTGTACTTCGGACTCCCCCACCGCCACCGAGATCTCTCCGGCAGTGCACAACGCAATGCGCGGCCCCCGACAAATCACCTCAGTGGTGCCATCAACCTCCACTTTGGCGAGGGCAAATTCTTCGGCTGGAGTGCGAAACCATCCGCCTTCGCTTTCAATTCGTGGATCAGTAACTGCCCGGAAATCCAATACCCGTACAAGCTCCGGGACATCTACATGCTTAGATGTCAATCCGCCACGCAGCACGTTGTCGGAATTAGCCATGATCTCCACCCCTAGCCCTTTACAATATGCATGCAAATTGCCAGCGTGTAAAAACACGGCTTCACCAGGCTCAATCACGACATAATTCAGTAGTAACGCGCCGAGCACTCCGACATCGCCAGGATAGCGCGAATCAAGTTCAATGATGTTGCTGAGCGTTTCGATAATCCACGGTTCGGTTCCATCAGATTCCTCACTGCCCGCAGCAACCACTGTGCGTGCGGCATCAACTATGTCGTCGATTAGCTCTTTACGCACAGTTGCCGGGATTGAAATCCAGGTGGTAAAAAGCGCCCGAAGGTGATCGCCTTCGCTGCCTTCCCCCTCGGCGATCCCCACCCACCGATCTAAGGTGGGGCACTTTAACGCGTCGAATAGCTCACGAGTTCGCGAAAGCGGTCGGAAACCGGCCATAGCGTGAAACTTTGTGAGCGCAACAATAAGTTCCGGCTTGTGATTATCATCTTTATAGTTTCGATGCGGCGCCCGAATATCAATACCCGCATCATTTTCCCTGGCAAACCCCTCTTTAGCTTGGGCAAACGATGGGTGTGCTTGAAGCGATAACGGCTCGGCAGCGGCAAGAATCTTGAGTAAAAACGGTAACCGGTCCCCATATTTCTCGCGTACGGAAGTACCAAGGTGGTACTCGGGATCCGCAGAGATAACTGCTGTAAGCGTCCGGTTATCAACAGTGGCCGAACCGCCAGGGTGAGCGCCATACCATAACTCCGCCTCAGGATGAGATGCGGATGTGTGCCCGCGCAACCTGGCAATGAGATCTTTAGAACCCCACGGATAGGTTTGCGTGCGTGGACGAAGAAGCAACATGAAAAAACGTCAGTCTTTCTACTTTTCCAGTCCGCTCCGGCTAGTAATCTGCGGAATCGGTGCTGTCGAAACTAAAAAATGCGGTGGCGGCGAATGCACGTGTTACCAGTCGTAACACGCTGCTAGGCGCAAGCGGCGACGAGATCGTCACCGAAAATGAACCCGGCGGCCCAGGCGGCTGGTTATCCGGCGCGCACCACACAACGGCCTTCAACGGTAGCAGGCCGGGGCTCGGATCGAGTAACGGATCGTAGAAAATATCGGGTTGTGCCTGCGGAAAATTACGTTGTGCATACATGAGCTCCGGCATAGACAATACTGATCCACCCCGACCGTTCATAGCCCACAACGTCGCGGCTAGATCCGCTACACCTCGGCCAACCGGGTGAAGTGCACTGTGAACAAGGGTGCCGTTTAACTGAGCTAGTTGCCGAGCCGGGTTTACCATGTGATCGCGTTCCGGAGAACAGCTTTCTAATTCTTCATCAACCCCTGCCGCCCAATCATGAAGTTTTTGCACCACCAATAACACATCAAGGTCTGCTAGTTCTAAAACAGCAAGTATCGAGCACAATCCCCGCATCGGGCTTGGCCCTACACTATTAGGTAAATGCGGAATAATGATGGCCCGGTTAGGTGCATTTGTGGCTAATGGGCTCTCCCCTGGAGCCACTAGCACGGTTGGCACACCCCGAGTCACCGCATGCGACATTGCCCGCGCGATGGCTTGATCTTCGCCTTTTTCACTCAGAACAATCAGCACATCTAGCGCACCAATATAGCCCGGCAGGCTGTCGGTAACGACCAAAGGAACTGCCAACGGCTGAGCCATGGCCACTGCCAGCTGAGCGCATTTAGCACTGAGATCATCGGCACACAGTAGCACGATGCTGCGCGCTCGTACTCCGGCCAAACTAGCTAGGCCCGGCCGAATCACCCCAAACGCATCGGGAACGGGATCGATAGAGGATTCGATTGCGCCCGCGATCGCCCGGATCTGTGCCCCTTCATGGGCGATATCGTAAAACGCGACCGCAAGAGGGTCATATCCATTCATACCTTGCTATCCTACGCATCACCACGACATGACCGCGCACCCCTGGGAAAACCGGGGTTAGCGACCCACCTAATCTAGGCAATTAGCTGCGATAATACATCACAGGCTACACCGAATTCCGCTACGAGTGCGGCACAATGATGGCGCTGATTTCCGCAACCAGTGCAGCTACGGCTTCGGGAGTGTCCGCTTCCACATTCAACCGCAGCAAGGGCTCTGTGTTGGAGGCACGCAGGTTAAACCAGGCGGGCGAATCCTTCACATCCACGGTTACTCCGTCGAGCTTGTCGACGCTTTCCGTGCGCTCGGCGAACGCTTCTAGGACAGCTGCGGTGCGCTGTGCTTGCTGCTCAGCCGAATCCAACCGGAAATTCACCTCACCTGATGCATGATACCGATCGTATGTATGCATCAATTCGCTTAACGGCTGATCGCTTTGCCCCAATGCCGCAAGCACATGCATTGCCGCAAGAATTCCAGAGTCAGCGTTGAAGAAATCTTGGAAATAATAATGCGCGGAATGCTCGCCACCGAACAACGCGTTGTGTTCGGCCATCTTAGCTTTGATAAACGAGTGCCCCACGCGGGTACGAACTGCCTGACCACCAGTTTCACGAATGATTTCGGGAACCGCCTTCGATGTGATCAAGTTATGGATAATGGTTGCGCCTGGCTGCTGCGCCAAATAGCGCTGTGCAATGATCCCACAAATCGCCGACGGGCTCACCGGACTTCCAGTTTCGTCCACCACGAAACACCTATCAGCATCGCCGTCAAAGGCCAATCCGATATCCGCCCCAACCTCCACTGTGAATTTTTGAAGATCGACTAAGTTCTTAGGATCAAGTGGGTTAGCCTCATGATTCGGGAACGTGCCATCCAATTCGAAATACAACGGGATGATCTCTAACGGCAATCCACGGAAAACTTCGGGAACGGTATGACCCGCCATGCCGTTTGCAGCATCAACTGCGACTTTCAACGGCCGGATGCTCGAAAGCGGAACCAAGGATCGCAAGAATTCGCCGTACGCTGCCAAGGAATCCTCGGTGGTTTGACCACCTGGCTTACCGTCGAAAAGCGGAACACCCGCGATAAGCATATCGATGATGGCAGCTAGCCCAGTTTCTTGCCCCACTGGGCGTGCCCCCGATCGGCACATTTTAATGCCGTTATATTCCGCAGGATTATGCGAAGCAGTGAACATTGCACCAGGAATATCCCGAACCCCGGAAACAAAATACAGCTGATCCGTGCTGGTCAAACCCAGCATGACCACATCTAAGCCTTGGGCACGCACCCCATCAGCGAACGCTTGCGCCAATTCCGGTGAGCTGGGGCGCATGTCATGCCCGATCGCAACCGCAGTCTGCCCTTCTGCCCGCATAAGATTACCGAAGGCTGCTCCGACATCATGAATGAAGTCGGCAGTTATTTGTTCCCCCACTATGCCCCGAACATCGTAGGCTTTAATGATTTCAGTGACAGATTCACGGGTGCGCATGTTTTCCTAACAAGTATCCAAAGAGTTGATAAACCACAACTGGAATGATTTTACCCGGTTCACCCGGCAATCCCCGCACCCACAGTGGTTAAAGATGCATTATCTTCCCACCAAATTCTTTCAGTCGTACTATCCACAGCCCAGCACTAAGCAGCGACCTTTCCCCAGCTACTACATCAAACACCCACAGAAAACTTCAGCAAAATTCCGACCCGAAACTGCGCAAAACGAGTTTTATGGTAATAGGTTGAGAGACGTGTTCTACGGCTTTCGTAAAAGGTGTTCCACAAAAACACTTACTATCCCCTGAAGAAGATGAAGAAAAACAGTGCCTGCGCCCCGTATTCCCGTTTGTACCACACTAAGATTCGGCATCGGCTATAGGTAGCTGGAAAACATCAGCAGCACCTACCACGGGCTGTTAAAGTCGAACGCATGAAAACCCCCAAAGAAATCTGCGATTCCGTCGGTTGTGTCAATAGGTTTCCAGCCCCTGGTAGCCGTATTGCGCTCGCCCTGTCTTCACTCGGGAAAATTCCGACCTATGGGGCACGGCTTATTCCCAAAACCACCAACCCGAACGAAATCACCTGGTACATCCACTGCGGCGAGAATCCTGGTGACGCCGATTTTTATGATGTAGTATGCATCGAACACCTCGCTGAGAAGCTGCCGCAAGCCTTGCCCTACCTTGGTCTCGACTACGGCTACAGATTCATCATTGATGATAACGGCTACGAAGACATCTACCACGAGGATGAATTGAAAGACTAGCAGAACCTTTTTGATGCGGTACGCATAACCGGACAGGTGGATGGCGTGCCCCACAAGACACCGCATCTCCGCAGGCGAATCAGCCGCGTGTTTCCTCTCTATATCCCACAAGGGTCTCGAAATTATAAGTCACTTGCCCCTTTCGGGACTCAATCTCCCCAAAGTGAAAATAACCCGTTATATCCGTAAGGCTCACTGCAAATAGTAACCGAGCTGCTAGGTGTTATATCAAATTCCCACGAAACCCTCGGAAAATGCAGCACTAGAACCGTACAAGCTAAAAGTATGCTGTTGTTTTGTCACTACACGCTACGATGTGGTGTGAAACACTTTGTTGTCGGGCTTTCTATTGATCATCGTTGTCGGGCACGACGGACAAGTGCGCCCGGCGAGTTATCTTGTGCGGTGGCCTACGTACCGGGTGATTGGGCACATGTTCTTCCGATTCCATGAGCCCCGAAGTAGTCTGTCCAGCTTCTCGCACCGCCTCGGCTAAGGCCGTGAGATCTTCGTCATCTTCAACCTCAGTTACCCGCAATAATTCCCACCCCAATGGCGGCGTAATCTTAGAAGCGTGCCGTTCGCACAGGTCCCAACTATGCGGATCGTCGTTGCTTACCAGCGGCCCAATGAATGCGGTGGAATGTGCATACGCATATGTAAGCGTCGCAACGGCGGGTTGGCCGCAACCGGGACGAGAACAACGACGGAACTGATTCACGCAACAAAGTTTAGACACAATCATGAGGTTTTTCGATACCTAGGGCATCTTCGGCGCGCCACGTTCCCCCTGTCTGGGACCAAGAGTTTAGGCTATCAAGTATGCGCGAAAACGATTCCTCCCCCTTAGGCCACAATTCTGCTGATCCAAGCGGCAAGGTGAGCCATATAGCCCCAGGTAACGGGGCCGGTCGGAATCGCATGAGCGGTGGACGAAACCGACGCCCACGCGATCGACACGGACGGGGATTACGCGGACCAATCCTTCCCTTTGAGGTTCCCCGTTTTCGCAACCGCACCCAGATCTTTGATGCCGCAGTATTAGAAGCCTATGCCCCCATCCAACACCGATTCGCGGATAACTTAAGTCAACTCGATATTGCGGTGGACACCATTCCCCGGATGCGCCTAAATGCAGATGTTGATTCATTCCCGGAAGAAATCGTGGCCGATGGTCCAGTTCCACTAGGCCGAGTCATACAAGCAGGAATTGATTCACATGGCCGCCCCACCCGCGCCCGCATTGTGTTGTTCCGGATGCCTATTGAACAACGTTGCCGGGATTCCGCTGAACGCCAAGAGCTACTAGCGATGGTTTTGGCGCAACTTGTTGCACACTACCTGAATGTAGCACCTGAAGATATTGACCCGAATTTTCGGCCGTTGTAAGTTTTTCTGCAACTGCTAAACAAATTTTCAAAAATTTTTATTTTTCGTGTAACACATTAGTTTTAACTAACGATGCTTTAGATAGGAAAGAAAAAATTCCAGTCGATGTCAGAAGGACTGACAACACACTGGAATTAGCCATGTGACTTTCCACCATCGCTTACACACCCATATGGATGCGCTACAAGCTCAATAGTCGAATTACACAATATCCCGTTTCAAACGGCGCCGTTCACGCTCTGACAAGCCGCCCCAGATACCGAAGCGCTCGTCATGTTCTAGCGCGTATTCCAGGCACTCATCCCTAACGGAACATGCCTGACAGATACGCTTAGCTTCACGGGTGGAACCGCCCTTTTCGGGGAAGAACGCTTCCGGGTCGGTCTGCGCACATAACGCTTGCTCTTGCCACTCCTGCTCCACTGCACCAAACAGGTCATCAAGGGTCATTGCAAGCGCTGACCGAGTGCGAGGCGCGGCGTTACTTGCCATGTTATCCACGCCACACTCCTCTCCTCGTTGCTACTTCTGCCTATCACTTACAAGGTTAAAAGTTCAAGGCACTTACTTACTTACTTAAGTACTCACCTAGCGACAATAGCGATATTTACATCTATATGATGCGGTACCGCTAAACCCCACAGGGGAGATGCGGGAATCACTCTGCGAATTACACACCTGCGATTCAACACGTAAACACAATATGTCGTCAAGCTAAACGCAATGATTTTTCCGGGCAAAATTCATTTCCGCAGTTGGTTAATCACACCAGTCACTCCATTCACATTGCGTCACTCAGCGGGGTACTTGGCGGGGGTACTATATGTTGTGTATACCCCCAAAAAATAACGCAAGGGTAACAATATGGAAGTGTTATGGTCAAAATCGTGCGCAACAAGCGCAAAAGCCTGTAAAAAACTTAAAAATCCGCTTGCTGCATATGTGCTGACAAGCGGATATTTTGATTTATTTAAGATACTCAAGCATCCGAGCTAAAGCGAATTCCGTTATCTGGAATCTCAACTCCTGGCCACACCCGAGCACCGTCACGCAATTCGCATCGGGCACCAATATGCGCCCCCTCCCCAATAACGCACCCCCGAATTCGGGCATTCGCGCCGATGCGAGCACCATGTGCAATGATTGAGTCCTCAATTACTGCACCCGGTTCAATGGTCACCCCATCGAATACCACCACATCATCCAACCGACAGCCTGGACCAACTTCCGTGCCGCGACCGATCACCGTACCACCCAATAGCAGCGTGCCATCCTTAACCATTGCCGAATCATGAACCAACGATTCACCGGTTCGCCCCACCAGTAATGGCGAAGGAGCAATACCACGCACCAAATCAGAGCTACCACGGACGAAATCCGCCGGAGTGCCCATATCTCGCCAGTAAGAATTATCAACATAGCCGTAGACTGCGCGTCCGTCTTCCAATAACTTCGGAAAAGTTTCCCGCTCTACTGACACCACCCGGCCAGCGGGTATCTCCGCTATTAATTCCCGACGAAAAACATAGCAACCTGCATTGATTTGGTCCGTCGGTGGGTCTTCGGTCTTTTCCAAGAACGCCTGCACCCGCCCTGACTCATCTGTTGGTACACAACCAAAGGCACGGGGATCGGGCACACGCACCAAGTGCAGTGTCACATCCGCGTCTTTTTCCTGGTGGGCGGCGAGAATGCCTTTAAGATCCGTCCCGCCGAGGACATCACCGTTGAAAACCATGACGGTGTCGCCACGGAGTTTGTCATAGACATTTCGGATACCACCACCTGTACCAAGAGCAACCTCCTCAACGACGTACTCGATTTCAAGTCCTAAATCTTCACCGTTTCCGAAGTATTCTTCAAAGACCTCAGCATGAAATGACGTCCCCAAAACCACATGAGTGATCCCGGCAGCTTTAATTCGCGCCAATAAGTGACTTAAGAATGGCAC
Organism: Corynebacterium mustelae; assembly: GCF_001020985.1. NCBI lineage: Bacteria > Bacillati > Actinomycetota > Actinomycetes > Mycobacteriales > Corynebacteriaceae > Corynebacterium > Corynebacterium mustelae. Next base: position 792,956 of record NZ_CP011542.1, on the reverse strand, counting down.
ACCAGCGGTGGGCAGCATCGGCTTGGGCGTCGAAACCGTCAGCGGACGCAATCTGGTTCCCTTACCGCCGACCAAAATAACCGCATCAGTGTTAGATGTCATGTGCTGGGTATTCACTCGTCTTTCCTTGGCTTGTGTATCGATAGTTTTTGTTTTAACGATTACAGCTGCATAGGCTGTCTCTCAATCATTTTTTCATCTTAGCCAGCGCAACTACGATAGCCGCACGCAATTTAAGCCCCACTTTTAGCGCTACCCGAATCGGCACTTGCCAAAAATACGGATGACGATCCGCCTGGAACCGGTACGCCGACTCATGATGAGCAGGCAGCATCTTCTCAGGATGTTTACCCGCAGAATGCCCCACCGCGTGAGTGATCTGGGCAGTTGGGCAAAACACATTGCAAAAGCCTGCTCGCCCAAATCGGTCGCCAAGATCAACATCCTCCATATACATGAAATAGCGCTCGTCAAAACCGCCGATGGCATTAAAAGCATCCCATTTGACCAAAAGGCAGGAGCCAGACAACCAACCTGCAGTGCGTTCAACATCCATCACAGCATTATCTCGGTAGGAGCGGGACCATGGATTCGACGGCCATATTCCCGAAAACAGCGCATGCCCAATCCCGTTCCTTAGCGTTGGGATAGCTCGTGCTGAGGGATAGGCTGAGCCGTCGGATTGCCTGATATACGGACCAACATCTGCAACATTGCGATCAGCCCAACGCGTCGCGCACGCCAGCATTTCATCAATACTGCCTGGGTCAAATACAACATCTGGATTAGAAATCACGAAGTAGTTAGGATCAATCTCGCCCGCGTCGATAAGCGACGCTATCCTACGTGCTGCGATATTAATGGCCGTTCCGTAACCAACATTGCCGCCGGTTGCTAAGAACTCAACATTGTCGTATTCCATTGCCGCTTTCTCAGGAACCCCATCAGTCGAACCGTTATCAGCTAAAAAAACCTGCGTCGGCAAAACTGTGGCATGAGACACAGAATCTAAGAAGCTGCGGAGATAATCACCCGGCGAGTAGGTCACGGTAATCACAGCAATGGGCTTTTTTAGCGTATTCACCTCGTTATTCACCTCGTCGAGTTTACTGTGTCAGGCGCTATAAGTCTCTTTAACACCTTCCCACCAACGTGTTTCCTGTCGAAGAACAAGATATTCTTAAACACACTTCGGTTATTCTTAGGCGAAAAGGAGAATCCGGTAGCCAATGAGTGAACATCAGCGCCACACGCGCGACATTCAGGCGCGACCGCAGCTCGGCCCCGACACCCATCAGCAGGGTCCAGCTGCGGTCAAAGCGCTGGTGTCATTTTTGTCTGCCCTGGTGCTGGTGGTTTCCGGCGTAGGTTATTGGACCGTTGGCCGAATCGACACTAACGTATCCTCCGGCACCTTGGAATTAGGTGGTGACCAGGGGCTGAAAGAAGCTGCCGACGGGGCCACCGACATTCTTCTGGTTGGTTCCGATTCTCGAACCGATGCTCAGGGTAACCCCCTTACGCAAGAGGAAATCGACCTTTTACACGCCGGTGATGAAGAAGCTGATAATACTGACACCATCATGGTGATTCGTATTCCTAATGACGGCTCATCAGCCACCGCGATTTCCATTCCACGGGATACTTACGTCCACGATGACGCAATCGGGAATCTAAAAATCAATGGCGTTTATTCCCATCACAAAGCCTTCGAAAAAGAACGATTATTTGAAACTGGAAACGTTGATGAACGCGAATTAGAGGAAAAGTCGAAAGACGCCGGACGCCAGGGCCTTATCCAGGCAGTCAGTGATCTCACCGGAATTACCGTTGACCATTATGCCGAGGTTGGTCTGCTCGGCTTCGTGCTACTCACCGATGCCGTTGGTGGCGTGGAGGTATGCCTTAACGACGATGTATTCGACGAATATTCCGGCGCGGACTTCAAATCTGGTGTGCAAACGCTTAACGGCGCTCAGGGTTTAGCTTTCGTACGGCAACGGCATGGCCTACCCCGGGGCGACCTTGACCGAATTGTTCGCCAGCAGGCGTTCATGGCCTCACTAGTATCCAAGGTTCTTTCCTCCGGCACACTGGCCTCTCCAGGAAAACTAGCTAGTCTTGGCGATGCCGTTACCCGGTCAGTCACCATTGACAAGGATTGGGACGTGATGAATTTCGCCATTCAGCTGCAGAACCTCGCTGGTGGAAACGTGAAGTTCAATACCATTCCGGTGACCTCCATCGACGGTGTCGGCGACTACGGTGAATCTGTGGTTACCGTCGACGTCGATGAAGTACACGACTATTTCAATGAACTTCTAGGCACCGCGCCTGCACCGGCTCCGCCGAGCCTGGCACCCGATCCGACCAGCCCAACGAGCCCAACAGTTAACCCCAATGTTGAGGTTTTAGTACTTAACGCTTCTACTACCTCCGGTTTGGCCGCTAGTGTTGGTGGTTTCCTATCGGAAGCGGGATACCGGATCGCGGATACCACCAATGCCCAGGAAGGCCTCTACTTCCAATCCCAGGTTCTTGCTGCTGACACCACCAATCCCGATGCCTTAGCCATCGCACAAAAACTCGGTGGTTTGCCCATAGCAGCAAGTGCTTCCCTTGATGCAACTACCATCGCCGTAGTCACCGCCGCAGACTACAACGGCCCTACCGGAACTCCAACCTCTGCCGCCAGCTCCACCTCGCAATCTTCGGCGGCAAGTAAGACCGTTGGTCAGGCGGGCTCCAAGCTGGAAGAGGAAAATCTGTCACCTGTCATTGATGCAGGTGGTACCGGTCCACGCTGCGTGAATTAGTGCTAGTTGTTCTCTACATCGTTGAAACCATCTAACCAGGTGCTCATATAGACCGCCTGGGCGGATTCAGGATACGAGGGCTTCTTCCGGCAGAACTAGAAAAAGCAAAACTTCCACTATTTCTGCCTTCTGCTGTTAGGTTGGTAGCCATGGCACAGGTTACTTTCGCTAATGTCACCATCACCTACCCCGGCGCAGCCCGACCAAGCGTCGAAAAGCTTAATTTGGAAATCGCCGACGGTGAGTTTTTGGTCTTGGTGGGTCCCTCTGGCTGCGGAAAATCCACCTCGCTTAGGGCATTGGCCGGGCTTGAGCCGGTAACGGAGGGACAAATCCTGATTGGCGACCGCGATGTCACCGGTTTGGAACCCGCACAACGTGATATCGCGATGGTGTTCCAGACGTACGCGCTTTACCCGCATATGACCGTGCGAAAAAACATTGGTTACCCGTTAAAGCTAGCTAAATTACCTAAATCGGAGATAGATGCCAAGGTAGAAGAAGCGGCTGAGATTCTTGGGCTTTCGGAACTTTTAGAGCGCAAGCCGAAGGATCTTTCCGGTGGTCAACGCCAGCGCGTCGCCATGGGGCGGGCGATCGTGCGTAACCCACAGGTGTTTTTGATGGACGAACCGCTGTCGAATCTTGATGCGAAGCTTCGAGTACAGACCCGTACGGAGCTTGCCGCGCTGCAACGTCGCCTGGGGGTGACCACGGTGTATGTCACCCACGACCAGGTTGAGGCGATGACTATGGGCGACCGGGTGGCGGTACTTAAGGATGGGGTATTGCAGCAGGTAGCCAGCCCGCGGGAGCTTTACGACGCACCAGCGAACGCGTTTGTTGCTGGGTTTATCGGTTCGCCAGCTATGAATTTGTTCCCCGCTACCGTCAACGGCACGCTCACCACGATCGGTGTTCGCCCCGAACACATGCTCGTGGTCAATCACCCCCAACCGGGGTGGGCGGCCATTGCTGCCCGAGTCGCCATAGTTGAGGAGCTGGGTGCGGAAAGTTATGTGTACGCCGCCACTGGTGATGGCACCACCTTGGTGGCTAAATTACGTGGCAATCAACGCTTCGATCCTAACCAAGAAATCATGTTGAGTTTTAATCCACAATCCGCCCACCACTTCAATGCCGATACTGGGATTCGGCAATAAAACCCCACAATTTTTGCTTAATTCGCCCCAAAACAGACATTTCACTACTACATTTTGAGGGTAAGCAACTATTTTTTAGAAAGGTTGTACCTTTATGGCACTTCGATTGACTCGTAAGTCTATTGCCGCTCTGGGGTTTGCCAGCGCACTGATCCTCACCGGTTGTAGCGACACTGGTTCCTCAACCTCCGGTACCGATTCCGCAGGTTCCACCGGTTCTGCATCTTCAGAAGAAGGCCGCGGCCCCATCACCTACGCTATGGGCAAAGTGGATTCCGAAAAACTCATTCATGTGATTGATAAATGGAATGAAACCCACCCAGACGAAAAAGTCACCTTCAAGGAACTAGCTGGCGAATCCGACGATCAACGCGATTCCCTGGTACAAACCTTGCAGGCAGGCAACGACGACGTAGATGTTATGGCACTCGATGTTGTGTGGACCGCAGAATTCGCCGCAAATCAGTGGTTAGAACCACTGGAAGGCGACATGGCGGTGGACACCAGCAAGCTACTACAGCCAACCGTGGCTTCCGGTACATATAACGGCAAACTCTATGCATTGCCACAGAACACCAACGGCCAATTGCTCTTCCGCAATACCGAAATCCAGCCCGATGCGCCGACGACTTTTGAGGATTTGAAGAATTCCTGCGAAAAGGCGAAGGAAGCAAACGTTGATTGCTTAACTTTGCAATTGAAGCAATACGAAGGTCTTACCGTAAACACCCTCGGCTTCGTTGAAGGCTGGGGCGGTCACGTCCTAGATGAGTCCGGGGCACCCGTCGTGGATTCCCCAGAAGCCAAGGAAGGTTTGCAAACCTTGGTCGACGCCTACAAAGATGGCGTGATTTCCAAGGCTTCGACCTCGGCAACCGAACAAGAGACCCACCTGGCATTCACCGGTGGTGAAACCTCCTACGCGATCAACTGGCCGTACATGTATGACCTGGCCAAGGGCGAGGAATCCAAGGTAGCTGACAAGTTCGAGGTTCAGCCATTGGTCGGCAAAGATGGTGTTGGTGTATCCACCCTGGGCGGATTCAACAATGGCATTAATGTCAACTCCAAGCACAAGGCCACTGCCCGCGACTTCATCGAGTTCGTCATCTCGGAAGAAAACCAGATGTACTTCGCGGAGAATTCCTTCCCACCAGTACTTGCTTCCATCTATGACGATGAGGCGTTGATTGAGAAGTACCCGTTCTTCCCAGCACTGAAGACCTCGCTGGAAAACGCAGTTCCACGGCCAGCTTCCCCGTTCTACCCAGCTATTTCCAAGGCAGTTCAGGATAACTCCTACGCTGCGCTGACCGCTGACAAGAGCGTGGATGATGCCACCGCTGACATGAAGGCAGCTATTGAGGCCGCTAAATAGAAACTCGGCAAATCTACTCCAGTAGTACTGCTAAGCTGACACTCAAAACCATTTGCCCCTTTTTCGGGTAGTGGTTTTGGGTGTTTTGCATCTAACGAAAGGTGAGGAAACCGTGGTCAAAAACTCACGAGCCGCCATATACCTTATTGTCCCGTCGCTGGTTGTTTTGGCGGTCGTGATCGGTTATCCGATTATCCGCGCCATCTACCTCTCCTTCCAATCCGATAAGCACCTTGATCCCGAAACCGGGGTTTTCGTCCAAGGCGGTTTCGCCGGATTCGACCACTACGTTTATTGGCTCACCCAACGCTGCATGACCCCATCCGGCGAAATCGGCGCCTGCCCACCGGGGGTTTTATCCACCGACTTTTGGCCCGCCGTGGGCAATACGCTCTTTTTCACCGTGGTGACGGTCAGTCTGGAAATTGTCCTGGGAATGCTCATGGCTTTAGTCATGCACCGGGAATTTAGGGGCCGTGCCTTCCTGCGTGCCGCCGTGCTTATCCCGTGGGCAATCCCCACCGCCGTGACCGCAAAACTCTGGCAATTCATTTTTGCTGATCGCGGCATTATTAATTCCCTGCTCGGAACCCCCATTTCCTGGACCACCGATCCGTGGGCCGCCCGGTTTGCCGTCATCATCGCCGATGTTTGGAAAACCACCCCATTCATGGCGCTGTTGATCTTAGCTGGGCTGCAAATGATCCCGAAGGATGTCTATGAGGCCGCCAAGGTCGACGGCGCATCCACCTGGAAACAGTTCTGGCTTATCACGTTGCCGCTGGTCAAACCGGCGTTAATGGTGGCAATCTTATTCCGCACCCTAGACGCGCTGCGCATGTACGACCTGCCAGTAATTTTGATTTCCTCCTCGGCTAACTCCCCCACCGCCACGGTGTCGCAATTGGTGGTCGCTGACGTTCGGCAAAACAATTTCAATTCCGCCTCGGCGTTATCCACCATGATCTTCCTGCTGATCTTCTTTGTGGCTTTCATCATGATCCGCTTCCTCGGCGCGGACGTATCTGGCAACGCCGAGAAACGCGAGCTAAAGAAGATTCAACGCCGGGAAGAAGCCCAGCAGCAGGCAGCTGACCACCCGTTACGCGTCGAAAAGCAACCCGCCACCATCCAGCCACTCGTCACGATCGGAGAACCCCATGCGTAAAACAATCAGCAACTACATCGGGGTCATCCTTATCCTGATCTGGGGGTTGGCGCCGTTTTATTGGATGGTGGTCACGGCGCTGCGCGATAAACGCCACACCTTTGACACCACCCCGTGGCCGACCCATGTCACCTTGCAAAACTTCAAGGACGCGCTGGCAACGAACAAAGGAAACGACTTCCTCAACGCCATCGGCAACTCACTACTGATCGGGTTTTTAACCACCCTCATCGCCGTCACCGTTGGGGTGTTCACCGCCTACGCCTTGGCTCGGGTGGATTTCCGGGGCAAGGGCATCGTCACCGGAATCGTCCTGGGGGCCAGCATGTTCCCCGGCATCGCCTTGGTCACTCCGCTGTTCCAATTATTTGGCGACCTCGGCTGGATCGGCCAGTACCGGGCTCTGATTATCCCCAATATTTCCTTTGCCTTGCCGTTGACGATTTACACGCTCACGTCGTTTTTCCGGCAGCTACCCTGGGAGCTGGAAGAAGCCGCCCGGGTGGACGGGGCAAGCCGCGGTCAGGCGTTTCGCACCGTCTTGCTGCCACTTGCCGCGCCGGCGCTTTTTACCACCGCGATTTTGTGCTTCATCGCCACCTGGAACGAATTTATGCTGGCTAATCAGCTGTCCACCAACGCCACGGAGCCAGTCACGGTCGCGATTGCCCGCTTCTCCGGCGACAGCCACTTCGAATACCCCTATGCTTCCGTCATGGCAGCGGGCGCGCTTGTCACCATCCCGCTGATTATCATGGTCCTCGCATTCCAGCGCCGCATCGTCTCCGGCCTCACCGCCGGTGGCGTGAAGGCCTAGCTGGCTAAGCAGCGATCCCAAGAATTCGATTCCCCAGCTCCGCTGAGGTTATTTTCGGGGCCACCTGTGTACCATCTAGTGAGAGTCTATTAAAGCTCCTCGATTGTAAACAATCGGGGAGCTTTGAAAATTAGTCGGATGATTCCAACCAAAAAATCCTGTGAGGGGTCAAGATCCTTTTCAAGTCGTTTTCTTTTAACTCTTTAATAACACTGTCGTATCTTTCAGCTAGGAATCGAATCACTTCGGCCGGGCTAATTTTAGAGCCATTTAGCGCTTGATAACAAGTATCAAGAATCGCCACCGCCGCTTCCGAAAGAACTCTGAAACGCTGACTCTCTGGAATATCAGAATGGGCAGTTTGATTTCTTACAAACCGCATTCTTTGTAAAACAATGTCAGCACTATCTTTTACCTTTTCCAAATACTGAGCCATTTTATCCGGATTTTGGTAGAGACTTCGAATGTAACGAATACGCGTCTTACCAAGCTCATCTAGCTTCGATATTTCGTCTTCAAATTGTTGTTTTACTAGTTTTGCACCTTCAGTGCTTATCCTTAGTTTTTCAGCTAATTTTTCCCAATCAGCAGAAGAACTAGTCTCAGGATTTTTAGCCATTAACAGTAGTACAAGATTATGTAACTCAACTTTATTATCTGAAGAACTTCCACCATTACTCTTACCCTTATCCTGCCCATTCGTCGCATTTCTAATGGTGAGAGTATCTCGGAGTTCCTTTGGAAGAATGCTCTTATCACAACCCCGTAATAGAGTAAAAGAAACTTCAATAGCCAAGTGTTGAATTGCGGCTAAACCCACGATTTTTGGCACCGACTTAGCGACGAAATTCTGGGTTGAATCACTGTTGTTTCCCCTACCTAAATACTCTAACGCCATCCAACCAAAAAATACTGAAAGCGCTCCGGCTCTTTCAGCAGATGCTTTAGAGGCAAATCGGAGAGAACGACTAACATGTGGCTCGGAATGACTTACCATTAACCTAGTGTTGACAATGGGTTCCACAAAGTCATCCGATAAGTGTGTAGTTCCATTTTTACCCTTTTCCCACACTAAAACTTTTCGTTTTACACCAAAAACACCGGTTCGATGTTCCGCATTTATCCGATCCATTGCCGCTTCAGCCAGATCAAGCGCAAGTTGCTGAGCCTGTCGAGGATCTTTTGCTTTTACTGGCCACATGACAATTTGGCAAGACACCTTATGATCTGTGCTACTTGTTAAGTGGTCGATTCCCCAATGTTCAAAGCAAAAGCGAATCAAGTCGGAATCAGGATAGTTTTTAGATTTTTTAAACTTGCTTCCTTTTTGATTTGGCCATCCGTCAGGTTTTGGAAAAAGTACTACTTCCGCTCCAGAATGATCAATTGATGCTTTAACCGATCCCGTAATCACAGTCGCGACCCAAAAATCACTGTCAGGTTGGGAGAGCGCGCCTTTCATCATTTCAATAACGTTCGTGGTGTCAGAGAGTTTATCGTGAGATAAATTACCCTTCAGAGAATCAGCAAAGAATGCAACATCTCGACCTTGGTGGTAAAAATACGCAGCAACTTCTGGAGCTTGTTTCATCAGTTTTTGCCTGGCAGTCGTAGGATTGCCATCATTTTGAACTGTCGTTAAAACTTGGGCAAATAATTCATCTTCATAGGAAAGCTTCACTTGATCTTCCAAATTGTGAAGAAGGTCAAGGAATCGATTGACATTTTCAACAACTAGTTTCTTCTTTTTCTTCCAAACGCCTTCATCTTGAAGTTGCTGCTGGAATTGCTTATTTTCCCGGCGGAAAGCTTTATATGATTCCTGTCTACTCAGAAATCTGTCAAGGATCGATCGTTTTACAGCAAACTCAACCCGATCAAGGGCATATTTCACTGCCTGCCATGCATGTCCAGGATCATCATTAGTGGCATTAAGGGCTTCAATGGCTTCGGTAATTGCTTCTGGAGGCGTCAAAATATGTTGGGCAGAAGTTTCAAAATACGAAAAACGATCTGAAGTCTTTTTCAAGCAATTGATGAAAAACAATGCCCTATCAAGAATATCCGAATGCAATTCACCATTCTCCAAAGTAAAAACAAAGAGTAGCCCCTCAAAAATCCAGAGAGGCTACTCAAAGCAACATGCCACAAACTCTAATGTGAGGGCGATCATGTCTCTAATCTGGTTTTAAACCTACCGGTTATTTACAAAATGTCAACCATTTTCGCTTCCACTCTCCCCAAAAAGTTTGGTAGCAGCATCAATTCTAAATAGCGAATTAGCTGGTCTCAGCATAGATTGATCCAAAAATATCTTGAAAAATTTCAGTATCAACCCATTACCATTACCCCCGCCCTGTTACGATAACCATCATGCCGAGCTTGGATCGTTGATCTCGCCAGCTTCCAAGGTTTCTATGAATTCGCGTGAGTGAAATTCACTGTAGGCAAGGCAACAAATCTGATAACAAAGTAGATTCTGTTGAAGACTGGCTACTTTTGGTACTTTCACCCCTTTTTGAAGGTCATTTTTGATATTATGAGCGTTCGTCTAGCATCGTGTCCGCACCAAGATTCAAGGTCACGAGGAAAGAAAACTCACCAAATTAGTACGACAAAATCACTGAAATTTCCCCATAAACCCATTTCATTGCTAAACATCCCCATTAGAACCGCAAACCGCTGTGCTAGTCAGGCGGAATGAACCCACAGCTACTTATGAAAAAGAAAACCTATACCGAGACCTGGAGGGTAAAAACCCGAATTGGAAACCGCGTTTATGAAGACGTAGATTTCACCGGCACGGATTTCAACCACCCGATCTTTAGTAATGTGACGTTTAAGAATTGCATTTTTCGAAAGTGTAATTTGGATGACGCCAGGCTTTATTCCTGCGATTTTTACGATTGTGTCTTTGACAAAGTGGACTTACGCGGGGTCACCATAGGTGCCCATACCGGGATTTTTCGGGATTGTGTGTTTAACGGTTGCAATTTCCAGCGAGCAAGTTTTTACGAGCCCGAATTCTATAATTGCACCTTTGATAAGTGCAGAATGAAAGGGCTGGAAACCCGCGCTAGCTATTTCGAAAATTGCACGATAATTGGGCATCTCGCGGAGATTGTTTTTTACAACAATTTCTACGACGACATCAGCAAAAAACAATTTGACGACTTATTTCACAGCATCGATTTCTCAAAAGCCCACTTCGGTGAATACGTAATCTTCGAAGGCTGCGACCTCTCACGCTCTGTACCACCACGCGGCCATACTTTTGAAGAGCTACTCACCAAAAGATACTCCTCCCGCTTTAGACGCGGCAGGACCGGCATTGGCACCCCCGGGAAAGAGGACTAACCCCTAGATTCAACTTTCGCCACCGCCATGGTCAAGGTGTTGTTACCATAACCATCATGGTGTTTCGGTTTCTCCTGGAAGAAAACAATGATGGCCGCGTGCAGGCGAAAGGTCCAGACAATGCCCAGTGTCACAACCTGCGGGTAGACGGCATTAAGACCGGCACGATTAGCACGCTGTTTTTCCCGAAGTCGAAGCAGTACCCGCTGTCGGATTTTGTGGGTGCGGACCCTTATTTCCAGCTGCAGAAGGTTTTTGTGCTCCGTGATTCCGCAGGCACCCCGGTCTGTGCGGTGGAAGTGGTTGGTGTTTCAGCGAGTAGTTTCGGCGCGATCACGGCCGCCGACCTTACAGACACTGACGGGCCGAAAGACCCGGCTGAGTGGAAGGAGTGGGTGCAGGAAACTTGGCAGAAACCGGTGTTTAGGGGAATGTGTTATCCCCGCATTATCAGGGATTCATCGGTGATTATCCGGGTGGATTTCAAGGTGATCGAAGTCTTCGGCCAGCTGGGTGAAACGCCAAGCGCGGAAACCGCCGATGCGTTGTTGGACTTGCTTTTCGACGGCCTGACCAAGCGGGCTACCCCGGAAGAAGTCCTCGCCACGATCGTGAAACTTGACCCGTCTCTCCCGGCGGATTTCCGACTGGGTGCCTACGATTTAATCGCGAAGCCGCACTCACTGATGCCGACGACATTCGTCACAGCACCGGATGTAACCGGTCTGGTTGAACGAACCGAAGAATTTACCCGCGAGTTTCCCGGTTTGCCGACCCCACCGGTGGATGCAGGCTCACACCATAAGATCGTCGACTGGGTAGAGGACTGCCTTGAGGCACTTGGGTTTCCATCGGTGGCGGTAACCACCCGGCGTGGAAAAGCACGATCTGGTCACCGCAACGGCGGCCACGCGGATTTCCGGCAACGGCTTAACCGGGAACAATTAGCTCACCGCTTCCCCGGTATATCAGTGCGGAGGTATCGCAAAACGGTTCGCGCGCTACTTCACCTGCATAAACGCGCGTTAACGGCTGCGGCTGCGGCGGATTACGCACGCGCTATCCACTTGGGAAAGACGCGGCTTGCGTTTTTGATCGATCGGGAGGATTTCAAGAAATCCCCGGCCACCGCGCAGTTTGTCGCCTACTACACCGCACGATTGAAGCTGCGGACGTTATTTACTGTGGGGTCGCAGGTTCGCCCGATGGATCACATCGCGCAGCTGCTGCTGGATCGTGCGTTGGCCGATCCGAATGTTCAGTTGCCGGTCATTGCATCTATCTATTGCCCGCCTGTGATCGTTGCATTGCTTGACGACGCCGCCAAACTGCGGCTTGCCACCACCTATTTCGCCCAGTTGGAGTGGTTAGCGATCCAGCTGAAAACGCTGTGGAATCCCCGCTGGCGCACCAGCACAATGGTTATGCGGAAAGGCGATAATTCCTCCCGCTGGAACGCCGCCGCCCGCGCCTGGGACCAGATGCGCACCGGTTGGTTGAATGTGATGGTCGGTGCGCATTGGGACGACGTACTGACTGGGTTCTGCTTTGGCAAAGTACCCTCTTTGATTGCCGGCGACGTCGCCGCCTGGCACCACCATGTGGGTGAGCATGAACCGCACCACGATGTGCAGGTTTTTCAGCGGCTGCCACTGCCGTGGGAGGTAGTCGTGGGTACCAAGGAATGCACCGCTACGGATGTGCGAACCGCCTGTGCTGAGGTAGGTATTGATCCGGATGCCACAGGGTGGACCTTGCCGTATCGCCAATCCGAATTGGCTGTAACCCGCCCGACCTACGATTTGGTGCACGGGATTATGGTCAGCGATCCGGTGGCGGCGCATTGGATGCGTAAAGCAGGCTGGTTCGCCGGAAAATCTTAAAACCAAATCTGTGATCGACACGCCTTAGCATGTGTTATTCTTCCTTCTTGGAAGAGGTAGCTCAATGAGCCACGTACGTGGCCCGGCAGAGCGGTTGGCACATAGTATCCGACTCGTTCCTGGTTCGAATCCAGGCCTCTTCCCCTTTTTTTGTTATTAACGGGGATCGAGTGCTGGGATATCCACGGTGGTTCCGGCCCCACCTGTCGGGTCGGTAAACTCCACTGTCCAATGCAGGTCGACCTCGGGGTCGTCGACAAGCGAAATGCTATCAACGCTGAGATTTGGTTCTTGGGCAACTGCCTGACTCAACGCATCCATCGCAGATACCGTTGCGGCACGGGCGGCAACGACTTCATCGTCGGTGTCGGTTTTACCTTCGCGGCCACGTTCAGTAATTTCCCCATTCGGCGCAGCATCGTATTCGGCTTTCTCAGTGCCCTCATAGACGGTGATTTCCACCATGTCGCCGTCAACCTGATCCGCACTGGTGACGATGCCGGTCGCGGCCTCATCGGCGGCAAATTCTGCCAAGGCTACAACTACTAGGTCTGTTTGGTTTCCGATGTTCTCGCCGGGGGTGTTTTTTCCGATATCGCGTTGCTGCGGTGGGGTTGCGGTCGCGATATTCGGTGTGGTGTTAGCTGCCACGTTGTCACTTCCACCGTCTGTGCACGCTGCGATTACGGGGGCTGCGATAACTAGCGCTGTGGCCATCACGAGCAGGCGGGGGCGGGAAAAATGAAACATGCTGCCTCCTTAATGTGGCTGCCATAGCCAGGTTTCGGGTCACACATCGTTGGATACTTTTAGCGACCCTACCGAAACCCATGCGCCCTGCCGCATAATCGCTCTCTATAATCGTCCCTATGTCCCAGACTGATCCCGCCATGAACTGCACCGAACCCAATTTTAGTGAGGAAGGTAACAATAGCGGGATTCCCGCTATTTCCCATCCGGTCTTTGTCGCGAAAGATGCCACCGAAACGGCTATCCCGGCGCGCGCTAAACCCACACGCCAACCCGCGACTCGACATCAACTCATCTATGAAACCGTGGCGGGATTATTCGGTTTTTTAGGGGTGATGTTGGGCATTGAAACTGGCTATCGGCTTGTTTCAACGCAACCGATTCTGCTGCATATTGTTTTGCTGTTCGCCTGTTGGGGGCTTGTTGTGGTGTTATGGCGCACTAGCCGCACGTTTCGGAGTGGCACTAATGGAAAACGATAAAATCAAGCCCGATGCCACCACGGCGCAACCTCAGCCGGAGAGGATTCTACGGCGCGCATTTCCGGTTTTAGTGGTGCTGGCGGCGCTCAGTGTGGTGTTGTCGATTGTAAATTTGGCTCGTCCCACCCCAAGCCTGTGGGTTCCGCTTGGTGCCGTGGTGTTGGTGGTTGCGGCGGTTAGTGTGTGGCGGTGGCTTAGGTCGCGCCGGTAGGACGTGGTACGTGTGGTTGGTTAGCGATTGTCGAAGCTGTCAGGTTGGCATTGGTGTATCGCTGCAAGGGCTTCGGCGGCGGCGGTGGCGTCGATAAGCGTCATGGCGAAACTGTTCTGGATGAGCACAAAGTCGCCTGGTTGGGCTTCCGGTAGGTAGGCGAAGCAGCAGGGGCGGCGCTCGCCTACCACATCAATCTCCCCCATGGGCATGGGCTGTGAGGTGTCGTCGATTCGGATTACTTTTGCGGGTATTCCTAGGCACATGGTTCCTCTATTATCTCAACGTTCATGAGTCCGCGCGGGGCTGTGGTACATGGTAGACAGGGGTCGGCTGCCCGGATTGCGTCTTCTACTAATTCGACCTGGCCGTGGGAGATCACATAGCGCAGCGTATGCGCCAACCATGGTTCATTTTGGGCAGTGGGGCTTAGTATTTGGCATTCGGTCAGGTTGCCGTCGCGTGCGGTGTATCGGTGGATGAGCAAGCCACGCGGACCGTCAATCGCGCCGATTCCGGTGCCGGTTACGGTTGTGGTGGTTGGTGTTGGTTGTTCTTCCTCGGCGGTCAGCGACTCCGACTCGCACAGCTTGATAATCTCGGTTATTGATTCGGTAATGCTTTTAAGCTGCGCCTGCACGGGGGTGAGTGCCAGGTGTCGTGCGGCTGGCCCTACCCGGTACGGCTGCCATGTTTCGCCGATGCGCACCTGCGGATTGGGAGTGATTGAACCCGGCTCGGTTTCTCTGATGCGGTCTACGATCTCGGCCACCGGAAATGTGATGCTGGGTTGGTCAGTGTCAGCGGCATACGTTAATTGTACGGTGTCCCCGAGTGGGTCCCACCGCCCGGTGGCGTCGACAAGCGAAAGGTTGTAGCCGGGAAACTCAAACTGTGGCGCCTGCCCCGCATCAAGATTAAGTACTTCGGCACGGCAGGTTAGTGCTTCTTGGTGTAGCTTTTCGACGTCCTCCAAGCGCACCGTCACCGCTACCCCGCCAGGTACCGCCACATCAGGGAAATGCCCGGTCATCCCAGCCGCGGCACAGGTGGTTTTTCCTAAGCGATGAACCCGCCGTGCCAGGGTGGGGTTTGCTTCGTGATGCAGCAGTTTTGGCCCCATCACGCTTACAACCGAGCCGTGATGTAACAGTGCTCGTATTGCCTTCGCGGTGTCGGAAATGCGGTAGCCATAGAGGCTATCTAGCGCGGCGATACCTGCAAGATGGTGCGTAACCGGGCATAATCCGCATAACCGGGTGATCAGTGCTGGTACTTGCGCAACTGGTCTACCAAGCAGCATCTGATCGACCCGGGGGACTCCCCGGATATCAAATTTTGCGCTTGTGACTGTTCCGGAATGGTCACGTCGTACCACCACCCGGGCGGCGTGTGGATCGACTAACTCAGAAATGCTAATTTTCATGTTCACCCCGTATGCGCAACTTCGCCGCAAGATCCGTGCGGTCGGTTATTCTTAATCATTGTGCATGAACTTTCTCTGCTAACCAGTGTGATCGAAACTGCGGTTTCTAACGCTCATGGCCGAGAGATCACGGCGATTGGGCTTACGATCGGTGCCCGCAGCGGGGTGATAGTCGAGGCGGTGCAGGCCGCCTGGCCCATCGCACAAGCTAGTTTCCCGCAATGTATGCATGCTGAATTGGTTATCACATTTCTTCCTGCCACGGTGTATTGCCCGCAGTGCGCCACCTGCCACGAGATAGATGAGTTCTTCGCGCTTGTGTGCCCAGTATGCGCCACTCCCACCGCCGATCTGCGCAGCGGCACCGAATTTCGACTGGAATGGGTGGATGTGCACGCCGATTCTGATTGTTCGGATTCTAAGGCACCCGATCATTAGCCCGCTTTCGTACTGTCATGAGCCGAAGCTGGGCTGGTGGTAGCCTCGTCCAGCCACTCCTGCACCAGGTCACGGGCTGTTTCGGCAGCTGAGGTCAGCGCGGATTCCGCTGTTGCACTCAGTCCGACGTTAAGGGTAACCGTTTCGGCCACGATGCCGACCACAGCGACCCGGGTTGGTTCATTCCTGCCGAGCCGGGCCACAGACAGTAAATCCAACAGGCCAACCTGATGCGGACTTAATTTCGATTGCAGGAGTCGAGGAATCTGATCGCCAATCAGGGTGTGGATCGTCCCCGGCGCGCCGGGTCCAGCCAGGGCGTCAAGCACGATGAGCCAATCGGCATCCTCCACGTCGGGTAGGACTTCCATTCCGGAGGTGCCGCCGTCAACATAGAGCAATTCCACCTGATCGTATTTGCCTTCGGCGGGGCCGGTTGCTTTCAGAATACCCAGTAATTCCAAACCGATCCCATCATCCGCCATGATGGGGTTGCCGATCCCTAAGACAGTTATGCGTAGCATCTACTCAATCTCCGGGGCGTCGACTGGTTTGGAGCCAGCAGGCAGCCACACGCCGCCGTTGATCATGGCGGATACCCCGCCGTGGTTTTCGATGGAATCAGCCCTAAATACTAGGTAGACGTGCAAAATCACGAAGGCGAACAGCAGGAACATGATCACGGTGTGGATCAGACGAACCATCGGTATTCCGATAATGTGAATCGGGAAGCTAAAGAACTGCCACACCAGGTTGTATTGGTCGTATAGCCCATACAGCGCCAATCCAGACAGAATTTGGATGGTGCATAGTGCGTAGATGGTCGAATAGGTTAATTGCTGCAACACGTTGTGGCCGACATAGTGGGGGCCTTCTTCTTTTAAGAACAAGTAGTATTGCATGGTCGCCCACATTTTCTTCACGTCATCTTTGCCATAAATCGGCCACAGACTCCGCCACCGCATGTGTTTTTGGGTAGCGAAAACCGTGAGACTGAGCCGCCACGCGGCAACTGCAATCCAGGCGAAGCCAGAGACAAAATGAATGTAGCGGATTATCCCCATGAGGTAGCCAGTATCCTGGGATAGCTTGGCGCCGAAGAATGGATTCATGATGTAGTAGCCGGTCACCGACAAGGCGATAATAAGCAGCATATTCAGCCAATGTTGAATACGAAGCGCCCTAGGCCACATCTGTATTCGGGTGTATCCGCCCCGCGTGTGTGACCGAATGCGTTTCTGGCCGCCAACCGATAACGCCACCAATCCCTGGAACTTAAACTCCCCTGCCGTGTCCCCAACCAAGGGGGCGATGGCAACCCCGAGGCTGCGTCGCCCGAGTTTGCGCATCACATTTGCGTTGCGCAATGCCAAGGATTTCACGCCGGGGTCGGCATCCGAGGCTTCTAACACGCTGCCAATGTCACCTCGCATGACAGCCAGATCATGGACGCCGCCACCAAATTCCACCCCCTTTACATGTGCGATGGAAAACCGCCGGTGCTCAGTGGCATAATCGAACGACTCAGCCGCTGGCACTTCCCCAATGGCGCGGTATAACGCGTGGTCGACCGGATCGTTCGAACCGGCTGGGGAAACGCCCGCTAATCTAATCAGCGTCTCGCTTCCCACATCTGCGACGGGGATACTGGCAGCGACATTCAGCACAGTTTTCATGCGAGTGTGGTCGACCTGACTGAATGGTTGCTGTGCTGAGGCAGGCTGGGTGGATGTCATTGCGTCATCACCTGCATTAGTTCCGCACCCGACGGGTCGAGCAGATGGACCGCGCAGGACATACACGGATCAAAGGAGTGGATAGTGCGCAGTACCTCCAAGGGTTGTGCGGCATCAACCAGCGGATGCGTACCGTTGGCGAGTGCGGATTCATAGGGGCCCAACTGGCCCTTCGGGTCGCGGCCTCCTGCGAGCCAGGTGGTGGGAACGACGGCTTGGTACCGTTCGGTGCGGCCATCCTTGATGGTGATGTAATGCGACAACATGCCCCGGGCTACTTCCATCATGGCAAAGCCAGAGGTTTCTTTAGGCCAGCTGCTAGGTTCCCAGGTGCGAGCATTGAACACATCAAAATCGCCTGCTTTAAGCCCATTGATGAATTCCGGCAGTAGGACCTGACTAAGGTTTTCTGCAGTGCTCACCGCCTCCACCGCGCGGGCTAGGGTGCGACCGCCGGTGGAATTGAATTTATCCACCGTGATCCCCAGCTCCTTCATGGCGTCGTCGACGATGCGTTTGGTAGCCGGTTCGTTTTGGATATAGGCCAAAAGTACCCTGGCTACTGGCCCGACCTGGGTGGGGCGACCGTCATAGCGGGGGCTTTTGGACCACGAATATTCCTCCGCGTCACCCAACCAGGTATAAGGAGGCTTTGGTCCAGTGTAGGCCGGGGTGGTTTCACCCACATCGGGGGTCAGCCCTTTGTCTTTGCCCACGGAATACTCGTACCAGGCGGAAGAAATGTATTCTTCGATTTTCTTGGGATCTAGGGGATGCACGGTGGTGTAATCCCCGTCCAGGATGACCCCCGGTTTGATCTCTGGGTGCGCGTAGGAAAGGGATCGCTGCATTTTATTGGACACAATCGTGGCCCCGGCCATTCCAACCGCGAGAAACGTGTCAGCGGATTTTCCAATGTCGAAATAGTCCGAGTACACCTTCATGATCGCCATGGCGTCTGGCAGATAGCACCCGTAGACGAAGTCTTCGATCTCTTGAATCCAGCCTTTGATCTGATCCATGTGAACCTGGTTGACCGTCTCCGACTTATCCGGGTCGATCGAACACGCCATGCCGCCAACCAGGAAATTCGGGTGCGGATTCTTACCGCCGAAAACAGTGTTAATGCGGATGATCGACCGCTGGAATTGCAGGGCATCGAGATAATGTGACACGGCCATGAGGTTCGCCTCCGGCGGCAGTCGATAATCCTCGTGTTCCCAATACCCGCCGGTGAAGATACTAAGCTGTCCCGATTCCAAAACCCCGGTGATGGTTTCTTTTACTTTGGCGAATTGTTCCGGGGTGTTACCCTTCCACGTCGATCCGATACTGCGAGCAAATTCGGCGGTTTTTAGCGGATCCGCCTGAGCCGCTGACACCACGTTCACCCAGTCCAACGCATGCAAATGGTAGAAATGCACCACATGGTCGTGAATTTCCTGGCTGCCAAGGACCAGATCCCGAATAAGCTGTGCTTGTTTCGGAATGTCGCAGCCGATGGCATCTTCGACAGCAGCAACCGATGCCAACGAATGAGTACCGGTACATACACCGCAGATCCGCCCCACGAACGCCCACACATCACGCGGATCCCGGCCTTCACAGATGGTTTCTATCCCACGAAATTGTGTGGTTTCGCTCCATGCATTTGTGATGGTGCCGTCATCAACTTCCAGTTCCACTCGAAGGTGGCCCTCAATGCGGGTGAGTGGATCTACAACTATTCGTTCAACTGCCATGACGTGTTAAACCTCACCTTCGCCAGGATTCGGGGTTGATGTGGTGGTTTCCGATTGTTGGGGGCTATCACCAAACGCTGCCAAAGGTTCGATTTCGCCGGTGGATCGCTTAATCGCCACCTCTTTAACCATGGTGACACCCCCATGAATGACGGCACCTGCTGCGGCTGCCCCAACCAGTCCCCATCCGACCGTTTCCACGGAGGATTCGATTCCAAATCCCGTGAAATCGGGCAGTGTGTCATAAAACGGAGTGAACCTGTCAAAGAAGTGCTTCTCCGTGCATCCAATACACGGATGGCCTGCCCCGATTGGCCAACCCGATTTAAGATTCCATTGAATGATCGGGCACGGGCTAAACGTCGAAGGCCCTTTGCAGCCGACTTCATAGAGGCACCAGCCGTTGCGGGCAGCTTCGTCATCGAAAGTCCGAACAAACTGACCCGCATCATAATGTGCCCGCCTCGGGCAAGAATCATGGATCCGCTGGTCGTAGGCGAACAGCGGCCGCCCCTCGGCATCGACTTTTGGTGCCCTACCGTGGGTGAGCAGATAGGTGATAGTGGCGGTAATGACTTCACCGATGGGTGGGCAGCCGGAGACATTGATGATGGGTTTGTCTTTGATGATGTCTTCCACCCCCACTGCCTGAGTGGGGTTAGGACGGGCCGCCTGGACTGAACCGTATACCGCACACGCACCGACCGCGAGAATGACGGTGGCGTTTTCGGCGGCTTCTCGCAGCACCTGTTCCGAGGTCTTCCCACCGATCATGCAGTACACGCCGTTTTCAGCCAATGATACTGAACCATTAACCACCAAAATGTGCGGTTGTTGGTTTAGCTCATGGAGCGCATGTTCAGCCGCCTCCCCAGACGCAGCCATAACTAGCTCATTGTAATTAACCGACAATTGGTTCAATACAAGATCTTCGATGGTTGAAGATCCGGAACGCAATACCGATTCCATGCAGCCCGTGCACTCTTGCAATTGCAACCAGGCAACATTTGGTTTCGTCACATTCCCCAACGCATGTGCAATTTTCTCGGCTTCTTCCGCGGAGGCTTTGTCAGCCAACGGAACCCCCGTGGCAAAAACCGCCGCCAACCCCGCACACATCTTCATAAAGTCGCGTCGTTTCACGCCTTTACGCTCTAGGTTTTCCGCAAGAGTGCCGCCTTGCCACGTATCGAGCAGATGCATACTGTGTCCTTAACCGTTGACAATGCAGGTACCCGGACATTGTGGCGACTTAGTAAAGACGTCACTTCCCAACGCGATTAAATCCGGTGTCACCTGACGCTTTCGTTGTTTATTACAGTATCAATCCACTGCGGACATTCGCTTTATTCCGTCTTTTGTATATCTCCGCTAAAACCGTGCTGACGCCGAAGAAATCCATTCAACGAAAGCACAACGCACGCAGCAGGCAAAACCCACAGTAACCAGCACTAAAACAGCATCGTGACCGTGCGGACCTGCCGCGTCGACAAGCAAAAACTAGGAGGAGCCAACACCGGTATCTTCCACCAAATTCTCGGCGAAAAACCACAGTGAACATTCTGCTACCCGACCATTTCGGGGGTGATTTTTTAACTACCTAGGCACCAATCACTCCGGCAACCCACTCGTACCAGTCTGCCAAGCCATCACCGGTCTTGGTTGATACCAACACCACCAGCGCCTCTGGATTCACCTGGGCGATATTGGCCCGAAACGCATCCATGTCGAAATCTAGGTACGGCAGTAAATCGACCTTATTGATCACTACGACTGAGACAGACCTAAACATCACCGGGTATTTCAGCGGTTTGTCCTCCCCCTCCGTCACCGAAGCAACCATGATCTTATGATGCGCCCCCACATCAAATTCTGCTGGGCACACCAAGTTACCAACGTTTTCGATAAATACCGCATCAACATCCGCCAATTCCAATTGTTGCAGCGCCGCCGACACCATGGGGGCATCCAAATGGCATTCGCCACCAAAGCCTTGGCCAGTATTAAGCAATGACACTTGGGCGCCTAAATCCCGAAGCCGTTCAGCGTCAAACGCCGTCTCAATGTCGCCCTCAATGACTCCTAATCGGTAAGTATCGGCAAAATGCGCCAAAGTCTTTTCCAACAATGTGGTCTTACCCGCACCCGGAGAACTCATGACGTTAATGGCAACCACTTCATGAGCATCAAATGCCGCCCGGTTCGCCGCCGCGCGGTTATCATTCTCGGCGAAAATATCCTCCAACACCATGATGCGTTCCCGGCCTGTGGCATAACCCGAATGATCACCGACGTCCGCCGGGGCCAAATCCCCGGATCGCACCACGTGTTCGTGCGAATGCGAGTGATCGTGGTGGGAATGCGAGTGGCGGTGATCGTTATGATGCCCATCGTCGTGATGATGATCGTGATGGTGTTCTGTTCCATCATGCCGGTGGAACCGTCCCATGGCTGGTCACACTCCGTTTCTGTTCGTTACTTTTACAACTGTGCTGTTCATAGAGCTTTTCGACGCCCCCAGGCTGCGCTGTGGCGCGCTTCGACCCGTTGTGCGGTTAACCGCTTACCTACCCAGGTGCATATTCACCACAAACCTCAATATCGCGCACCCGACATTCATTTCCCGTAACCACCGTCACTGGTCGACCGCACATGGGACAACTCATTGACAAATACTCCGCCGCATCTAACACCGTGGTGTGCCCATCTCCGCATTCGACCACCGCATCAATCCACGTAATTTCCAACCGAGATTGAGCAAGCGCAGTATCACGGGTGACAAATCCCCACGCGTATTCCAATGAACTGGGAACCACCTGGCGTAACGCCCCGATTTCAAGACGGATAATCTCGACGCTGCGACCACCTGCGGCCCGAGAAACAATATCGGCGATATACGTCGATAACGCAATTTCATGCACGAATCTGACACTAACACTTTTTCACAGCCACCATGCACCTAAGCCACACCCAGATTGCGCCGCGACCTGCGCCTGCGTCGACAAGCAAAGCCCACACGACACAGCTTTAACAGCAGGTGCGCACCTTCTTGTACTCCAAGCCGATTAGCATTAATAACCATGACGGACACCAGGTATCTCATTACCCTGCGCGGAATCGTCCAGGGCGTGGGAATGCGGCCGGTTATCGCTACCCTCGCCAACCGGTTCGCAGTGACCGGATTCTGTGGCAACACTGCCACAGAAGTGTTCATCGAAATTCAAGGAAACGCCGACATCCTCAACCAATTCCACGACACCTTGCTGCAATCGCTGCCACCGCTTGCCCAGTTAACCAGCCACACAATCACCGAGATCCCCACCAGGAAAGCCGACACCAGGTTCCGCATCGTTGAATCCCTCCCCACCCAAAACCCCGCCACAGTAACAAGCCAACCCAAAACCCTCATCCCACCCGATGTAACCATCTGTGCTGACTGCATCGCCGACATGGCCGACCCAGATAACCGCCGCTACCGCTACCCATTTACCAGCTGCACCAATTGCGGCCCACGACTTTCTATCATCGAAGCTCTGCCCTACGACCGGCCCCGCACCACCCTCAAAAACTTCCCACTATGTACTGAATGTACGAAGGAATACACCGACCCCCACGACCGGCGCTACCACGCCCAACCCATCTCCTGCCCCCAATGCGGGCCAACACTATGGCTTACACTCGGCGAACCTACCACCAGTGGTTCCACACTTAACCCTGTAGCCTTCCAACCGGTTGCCGATAGTTTCGTACCTTTTGACCCAATAGCTAACAAAGCGTGGGCAAGCGCCCACACTGCCACACCGCGCGCGGCAACCGATACAACCATCGCCCAAGCCCAACAGCTGATCAGCGCCGGTCAAATACTCGCAGTACGTGGCATCGGCGGCTTCCATATCATGTGCGACGCCACCCACCACGAAGCGGTAACCGCATTGCGCGCCCGCAAACACCGCCCAGACAAACCTTTCGCCGTGATGGTCCCAAACCTAGAAACCGCACACCGCATCGCACGACTGACTTGCGCCGAGGAAGAAATCCTCACCTCCCCGGCGCGACCGGTGGTTGTAGCTGCGGCCCAAGAGGATTTCCTCACAAATAACCCACAGATTGCACCAGGATTAACCGAAATCGGCATCATGTTGCCATATTCACCGCTGCACCTGCTGTTAGTTGATCGACCAATGATCGCCACCAGCGCAAATATCTCAGGTGAACCCATGATCTTCACCAATGATCTGGCACACCGCCAGTTACTAGAAACCGGAATCGTCGACGGCCTGCTTTGCCACGACCGGGAGATTCACGTGCCGGTGGAGGACTCAGTGGTGGTGTCAACCACCGTGGCGCGCCGGGGGCGAGGCTTGGCGCCGGTGCCGGTGGATGTGGTGGAAACGGCTAAGAATCCGACGGTTCTTGCAGTTGGTGGGGAGTTAAAGAATACATTTTGTTTGGCTCATGGTGGGTTTGCGCATATCTCAACCCATATTGGTGACATGGGTTCGTATGCGGCGCAGCAGTCCTTTGAACGGGCTGTTGTACAGCAGTTATCGTTTCAGGATACGGTTCCCGATGTGGTGGTATGTGATCTCCATCCGGATTACGCCACTACTAATTGGGCGCAACGTTATTGCGAAAAATACGACATTCCGTTGATGTTGATGCAGCATCATCATGCGCATGCGGTGTCGCTTTTGGCCGAACACCACCGGTTTTCCCCTGGTGGTTCGGGTGTGGTGGGGGTGATTGCCGCCCTTGACGGTACCGGTTTTGGCACTGATGGCACGATTTGGGGCGGGGAGATTGTGAAGATTTCCGCAGACGCTTCCATGCGGCGGTTGTGGCATCTGCCGACGTTTCCGCTCGTCGGCGGTGATGTGGCTGTGTTGCACCCGTGGCGGCAGGCGGCCGGGTTATGTCACCGGCTGGGCATTGATTTTCAGCCGCCTGCAAGCGTTCCGAAGGCCCATAGTCGGCTGGTTGCGTCCCAATTAGATTCCGGGGTGGGGGTGGTTGAAACCTCTAGCTTAGGGCGGCTTTTCGACGCCGCCGCGAGTCTATTGGATTTAGCACACCACGTAACATACGAAGCCCAAGCCGCCATGCTAGTGGAGCAATGTGCCCGTGACGTGCGGTTGCCTGCGGATTTCATACCTGCTACTAGCCTGGCTGGGGTCGTCGAAAAGCTGCTCAAAGCGGATACACCGCGAACTATCCGGGCTCGGGAATTTCACCGAAATGTTGCAGCGCTCATTGCCGCTGAGTTGTGTGCCGCCGCTCATGCTGCGGGGACGACCACTATCGGGGTTACCGGCGGTTGTGCGCTAAACCGGCTGCTTGTGGCGGATGTGAGCCAGCTGTGCGCGGCGGAAGGCTACGAACTGCTAACCCACCAGGTCGTACCGCCAACCGATGGCGGGATTAGCCTTGGGCAGGCGGTTTATGGGCGGTTACATTTCTCTTAGCAGATTCGCGGTAGTGGGTCGCCGACGAGTTTATCCACCATGCGGGTACCACCAAAGCCAGTAACCAAGACAACCGCCCGCGCCGGTTCTTGCACTATCCGACCGATGACCTGGGCGTCTGGGGCACCTGCCTGCTTGAGGGCGGCGCAGGCAGCTTCGGCGGATTCGCGGGGCACAACCGCGATGAAGGTTCCTTCGTTGGCAACATATAACGGATCGATTCCCAACATGTCGCAGGCGGCGCGGGTCATCGGCCGAACTGGAATCTTTTCGTCTTCCAGAACCACCCCAAAACCGGTGCTTTCCGCCAGCTCATTGGCAACCGTCGCCACCCCACCCCGGGTCGCATCCCGCAACCATCGGGTACCAGGAACGGCGGCGAATAACGCCGCTACCAGCGACGCTACCTCGCGGGTGTCGGATTCGATGGGGGCTTCGATCGCCAGATCGCCGCGCGCTAGCATCACGCTCATGCCGTGGTCCGCGATCGGACCGGACACGATAATCGCATCGCCTGTCTGCACCTGGCTCGGACCAACGGTTCTGCCCTCGGGTATCACGCCCACCCCGGCCGTTGTTACATAGACCTTATCCCCCGCCCCGTGCGGCACCACCTTTGTATCGCCAGCAACTATGCGCACGCCCGCGGCATCGGCCGCGCGCCGCATGTCCGCAACGATCCGACGCAGCGTTTCGATCTCCAACCCCTCTTCCAGAATGAAAGCCGCCGATATGGAATGCGGCACGGCACCGGCGACCGCCAGATCGTTAACTGTGCCATTGACGGCTAATTCGCCGATCGATCCGCCCGGAAATTCAATGGGATTGACCACATAGGAGTCTGTGGAAAACGCCAGCATACCACCTGCCATATCCACTGGAACCACCGCCGAGTCCCCCGATTGCTGCAAAATATAGTTGCCGTATTCGTCGAAAAATACGTGTTCCACCAGTGCTGCACTGGCTTTGCCGCCCGCCCCATGCGACAAGGTGATGTGGGTATCCTTCAACCGGCCGGGTCGCCGCCGAACCTGGGAAATCGTGTCGTTGACGTTAGATTCGTTGGCATTGAGGCGGTTCTTCGGGTCCACGGTTGGTTACCGTCCTTGTCGTGACTTATAACAAACGGGATCTTTGAAACCACCAGCTCCCGTTACGTGGGGCTTTCGACGCAGGTTTCATAGCTTTGATCCCAGTTGTGACATATTGCGTTAACTTCCAGGAAATCTTAGCAAGGAAACAATTGATGCTAAACGACATCTGGGAGAACCCGTGCGTAAACATCGAGCTCTCCCAGTAAGAATGGGTTGAACAACAGAACTTAAAAGTCTGCTGCTCATCTAGTCAACAGTTGTAGCCGGATATGTGAACTTTCATTATTGGCGGCCGTTGCTGTTGTTTTAGCGGTTAAAAAGCGGCTTGAGTAAAAAGACCAGCCCGGCAAGAACCAGCGCAGCCAAGCCGACTACCCCATTTGAGAACGAAAAGAACAACGCATTTGCACCATTCTTCGTCTGAGGATCACCCGGAAGCATATAGTAGATTTCCGTTGACAAGTCTAAAATCGAACCGGTTTGGTTAATTTGTGGCTCACCAGCCACTGGGGCAGGTACGGCGAACTCTACAGCGGTGGCAGGTGGCGCTGGGGGCAATTGTGCATTCGCATGGGCGACGGAGATACCGGATAAAGCCACGGACGTTGCCAGCGCAAGTACTGGAATGCGGAGTTTCCTCATGTCGGCTCCTTTATGGTTGGAACGATAGTGTAAGTGAAGCATTACGAAACCCGCAGCAGGTGACCGAAGGTTTCGCCCCCAAAATAACCGAAATACACCGATAGGCCACCGATCTTTTTAAAAACCATGCCATTTCACCACTAGTTTAGTTGCGACGCTCGTGAGCATTTAGTGGCGTTGATGCTGGCCATTGCACATTTTCGACGCAAATGAGTTTTAAGAAAAATCTTTTGTTAAATTTGTCACTTAAAAACAGATCTTATTGATGTTAAAGATCCCGTGTTCCCCACCCCCAAAGCACAAATACACAATTGTCACCGCTGCACAGCCTAGAACATTAGCAAAAGCAACACTTTGTGGTTTTTAACATAGCGCGCATTACATCCCCACCCCTTAAGAGCTTGAAGCCCACCCAGGTGCTGTCGGCGTTAACTCTAAACTCCGCATTCCAAAAACAAAAACATGGAGTCTTGCGCCTTAACCCATGTGGTGGACATCATCGGCTGCGGTCATAAACTCATAGCTTCAAAAGCGACTTGACCAAAAAGACCAACCCGGCAAGAACCAGCGCCGCCAAGCCGACTACCCCATTGGAAGTAGCAAATAATAGCGTGTCAGCAGCTTGCGCCTCTGGAGGCAAGTTTTTGTTTCCCGGAAGTCGTTTGTAAATCTCTGAAGAAAGATCCATGATGGCGGAACCAGTTCCAGCAGTGGGGTTAACTTCCGGAACCCCTGCCTCTGGGGCAGGCACGGTGAATTCCACAGCGGGGGCAGGTGGCGCTGGGGGCAATTGTGCATTCGCATGGGCGACGGAGATACCAGATAAAGCCACGGACGTTGCCAGCGCAAGTACTGGAATGCGGAGTTTCCTCATGTCGGCTCCTTTATGGTTGGAACGATAGTGTAAGTGAAGCATTACGAAACCCGCAGCAGATGACCGAAGGTTTCGCCCCCGAACGTACCCAATATGCGCGCTCGCGTCACTGGTTACAGTGCTTACCGTGGCGTGCCACCACCAATTTCACCGCGGTATCCGTGAAGCATTTGAAATATTTATGCTGTTCATCGCACATTTTCCACGTTCACCTGTCTCAAGGAAAAACTTTTGTTGAATTTGTCACTTAAAAGTGAATCCTATTCATCTTTCTTGATTGTGGTGCCAGATTCGCCCCTGAACAGCCAAAAACACGGGCATAATTTCCAGGCGGCCTAGAATGTAAAGAAACGACAACCCGTGGTTTTTTTAAGATACTGCGTGCTTTAGACCACCAGCCCGTAGAAGCACGCAGCCACCACAGGTGCCGCCGACTTCGATCCATATCGCTATCTAAGGAGCAGATGAATGTGCCTTGGTGTACCAGCCCAAGTGGTGGAGATTATCGATCCCACCCGAGCCACGGTCAGCATTGACGGAGTGACCCGCACAATTTCCACCGATCTTCTCATGGCCGACGGCCTGATCGAAGGAGAATGGGTGCTAGTTCATGTCGGATTCGCGCTCAGCAAGATCGACGAAGCCGAAGCAGAAACAACGCTGCAACAAATCCGGCAGCTAGGCGGCAGCACTTTTGAGGACGAAGTGGAATCCTTCAAATCCTCGGATATTTGACACCCGTAAAACTTCCCCACAGTTAACAGCTGTAAAACCTTCTCACTTTTACGACCGTAAGGTTTTATAGCACCAGCCCAGCTTCCCGTTGCCGACCCTTATGGCTACGGCCCCCATGATGCTTTTCTCACACCTTTATCTTTACCTTTACTTTTAATTTCACCGAGGCTCACCATGAAATACGTTGATGAATTCCGCGACCCTGCCGCCGCCCGCACCCTTATTGAGCGGATTGCCGCCCAGGCGGAGCTTTTGGATACCCCGTTACGGTTGATGGAAATCTGTGGTGGGCATACCCACACCATCTATCGTTATGGATTGGAAAACCTCCTGCCCGACTCCATCGACCTGGTGCACGGCCCCGGCTGCCCGGTGTGTGTTATTCCCATGGGGCGAGTCGACGATGCGTTGTGGTTAGCGCACCAACCCGATGTAATCCTCACGACCTTCGGCGACATGATGCGGGTGCCGGGCACCTCCGGTTCGTTGTTACAGGCGCGGGCCCAAGGCTGTGACGTGCGCTTTGTTTATTCGCCGTTGGATTGTTTAAAAATCGCCACCGATAACCCAGATAAGCACGTCATTTTCTTCGCGGTGGGCTTTGAAACCACCACCCCATCAACTGCGGTGACGGTCAAGGCAGCTAAAGAGCGCGGCATTCGTAATTTCTCAGTCTTTTCCAACCATGTCACCATCGAGCCACCGTTGCGCGCCATCGCCGATAACGGACACACACTTGTCGACGGATTCATCGGCCCCGGTCACGTCGCCACCGTTGTGGGAACCACCGCCTTTGACTTCCTGGCCGACGAACACAACTTGCCGGTTGCGGTATGCGGCTTCGAACCGCTCGATATCCTCCAGGGTGTAGCGGTACTGCTTGAGCAATTCACCTCCGGCGCGATTGCTGCCGGAAAAGCCCAGGTGTTTAACCAGTACGCCCGGGTGGTGCGCAAGACGGGCAATCCGCAAGCCCAAGCGCTGTTGACGGAGGTGTTCACGATCCGCGACTCTTTCGAATGGCGTGGGCTGGGCTGGTTACCGAATTCCGGCATGGCGTTATCGGAGGAGTACGCCGATTTCGATGCGGAACGGATTTTCAGCCTGCCCGGAAAACACGTCGAAGACCCTAAGGCCTGCGAATGCGGCTCGGTCCTTACCGGACGCATCAAACCGTGGCAATGCAAGGTCTTTGGCACCGCGTGCACGCCCGATACCCCAATCGGCACCTGCATGGTCTCCCCCGAGGGTGCCTGCGCCGCCTACTATAATTTCGGCCGCATCGACCGGGAACTCACCGTCGAAATCGTCGGTTAGAAACGAAAGCGGACAGTTTATGACCGTCCAACTGGCCGCCTTAGGTGGATAACCAGCGCCACAGTTTACGCCAGGCCACACGAAGCATGGAATGTGGCAGGGCGGAAAGCTCCCTAACAAACGCTCGCTGCCGAAACGGCGCTGGGGTCAGTGCGGTGGTGACGGTGATTGGGATTCCTAAGTGCCACGCCCACACCTGGGTGCGGAATTTATGAAAATCACTGGTCACGACCTTCATCGGCAGGTCGGGAGGAAACGGCGCCTTGAGCAATTCCGCATAGGAGTTCTCCAGATTTTCATTGGTGCTGGTGGCGTGGTCCTCGCACCAAATGCGCAGCGGTTCGATGCCACGATCCACCAGCCAGCGATACATTGGCACCGATTCCCCTTTTCCAGAGACAATGATGAGATCGTCGCACTCGTTTGCCAGCGCCAGGGCGGTTTCCAGTCTGCTGGTGAGTATCTTTCCGGGGCGCCGATTGTACACCTCGCACCCTAAGACCACGATTGTCATGGCAGGATGGGAGCTTATTCGCCTAAGAGTTTTTTGCGCAGGTTGTCGTCTTTGGCTTCAACTTCCATACGCATGTTCTCTTGATAATCTGCCATTTTGGTCACCAATTCCGGGTCACCCGCACTCAAGATACGCGCCGCTAAAAGCCCAGCATTTTTTGCGCCACCAATAGATACCGTCGCGACTGGTACTCCAGCTGGCATTTGCACGATTGACAGCAAAGAATCCATGCCATCTAAGGTATCCAATGCCCGGGGTACTCCAATCACAGGCAATGGCGTAGCGCTAGCCACCATACCGGGAAGATGCGCAGCCCCACCGGCGCAGGCAATGATGCATTTCAGACCTCTAGTATGAGCAGATTTAGCGTATGCCAGCATTTTCTCCGGGGTGCGGTGTGCAGAAACGACCCCAACCTCAAACGGTATCCCAAATTCGGCAAGAATTTCTGCCGCAGGTTTAACGGTTGGCCAGTCAGAATCGGATCCCATAATTAGGCCGACAAGTGCGCTCACTGTGTTTCTCCTGTTTTCTTTTGAAGATATGGTGTGGGTTAACCACCGATGTTTTCATCAGTGTATCCGTCTGGCCAGGTGGCGTGCACGATGAAATGCGCTGCTGCCTCTGCTTCCTCCCGAGTTTTATCCCAATCGGTGCCAGAAACATTGACGTGACCAAGTTTCCTGCCGGGCCGGTGCGGCTTGCCGTAGAGGTGTATTTTTGCGTGCGGCAGTTTTTGCCACACTTGGTGCATTCTTTCCGGCATGGGCATCGCCGGATCAATATCCGCACCGAGGGTATTCGCCATGACGGTCACCGGTGCGGTTTCTGCGACTGATCCAAGCGGCCAATCCATTACTGCGCGCAAATGCTGTTCAAATTGGCTGGTAACACAACCGTCTTGGGTCCAGTGTCCGGTGTTGTGGGGGCGCATTGCAAGTTCATTGACAAGGATACGGTTGCGCCCCAACTCGTCGGAAGTTTCAAATAGTTCAACCGCTAGCGCACCAGTGACCTGTAATTCCGTGGCTACGAGCGCCGCTAGTTTTTGGATTTCTGATTGCGTCTTCGCATCTAATCCAGGAGCGGGTGCGATGGCTAACGTGCACACCCCGTTGGTTTGCACCGATTCCACAACCGGCCACGGTTGAATCTCACCAGATGGACGCCGGGCCACCATGGCGGAAAGTTCGCGCCGTAATGCGACTTTCTGTTCGGCCATCAGCGGCGTACCTGCGTCGAAAAGCGTGGTGCACAGGTCGATAAGCTCGGCTTTAGACTGTGGAAACCACACCCCCTTGCCGTCGTAACCGCCCCGACGTGCTTTCAGGCACACTTGGCCTTTAACGCGATCCCAAAAATTCTCCGCATCGTCAACAGTGTTGATGGCGGCAAACTGAGGTACTGGCGCCCCAATATCCGAAAGTTTTTGACGCATCACCAGCTTGTCTTGTGCATGAACCAACGCGGTAGGTCCTGGTTGTACGTTTACCCCAGATTCACACAACGTGTGGAGGTGATCGGTAGGGACATGTTCGTGGTCGAAAGTCACTACAGCGGCACCGGCTGCAGCGCGGTTAAGGTCGGCAAAGCTCGTGTAATCCCCCACCACAACATCGGCGGCAACTTGGGCGGCGGCGGAGTCGGTTGCTCCTGCCAATACCCGCAGCGAAAGCCCAAGTTCAATCGCTTCGGTGTGCATCATCCGCGCCAACTGGCCGTCACCGATCACGCAGACAACAGGCATCCCAGGTGCATGCGCAGGATGCTTCGCCGCCAAAGGCTGGGGGTTACTGGGCTGCATTTCGGCTGGCATCGCCTCGGTGAGGGTTTGATCATCCGGCGATTTGTTGCAAGGAGGTGGAGTTAACGTCACCTGTACCACTCTAAGCAGCAGCGGGATGGATACAAAACCATGCCGGATTTAGCGGAAATAACCACCACCATCGCCTGGCGTGCCAAATTGATCGTGATGGCGCAATGTGGTGGTTGGCTGCACATATCCACCGAATTTCCCTTGACCAGGATTAACCACCGGCAGTCCCTGTGCCCGCCGGTGTGCTTGCTCGGCGATGGCTTTTTGTATTTCTAATAACACACGTTTTGCGTGCGGCACATCCGTGATGACCACGGGCCGGTCATTGCCACTAATTGCGAGATAAATGGTGGAACGCTTGCGTGCCACATCGCGCACCACGTGCATTGGGAACGTGTGCACGCTGCGGCCTAGTCCAGCGATCCGGATGGTAACCCGTTGATTGGTCACGACTAGTCGGCGGCTGCGCAGCCGCATAACTGGCAGCACAAAACGCCATAGCGCCAAAAGTGCCCACACAACAACGAGGCCGTTGCGGAGCATGAGATTGTCCGCCCAAACTGATCCCGGGGCGTCTATGTAGCCGATAATCATCCATAACACACCCGTGATGACGATTAATTCCAAAACCGGGTGGGTAAGCGCACTGAATGGACTAGTGACGTCCACCAGCACCTTTTCCGTGTCGCGTTGATTGTCAAAGGGGTTATCTGACATAGTGCCTAAGCCTAGCGGATCACCGATATTCGCCACTAGCTGGCAGCTATGACCCAGCAGACTAAGCCTCGGCCAATTAGCCGATGTCCATCTAGGAAGTTCCAGTGTCTTGCAGCCGCAGGTGAATGACATCACCCACCGCGAGCCGATGGTGGTTGTCTTTAGCGTCGCGGACTTCCAGCAATCCGTCGTCGCCGACCCCGGTAGCGGTGCCAAGTAGCTCTACATCACCCGGAAGAATGACGCGCACTTCCTGCCCAATAGTTGCGCTGACCTTTCGGTAATCGGACATAAGGGCTGGCGCATTGTCCTGCCATTGTTTCAATCGGCGATGCAATGCTACTAATATCCGCACCGCCAGTTCGTTTCGCTCGTATGGGATGTTTTCCAATTCCAGTGATGTGGCATGGGGTACTGGTAACTCATTGGTGCGGAGTGAGGTGTTAAGACCCAGCCCGATGACCACTGCGGGTTCTTCAGAAAGGGAAACCGCTTCGGCGAGAATGCCACAGAGCTTTCGCCCATCGATAACCAGGTCATTAGGCCATTTCAAGCGCACGCCGGTTTCCGACCCTATGGCGTCGACAAGCGCGAGTCCGGTCGCCAGCGGCATGGTGCCCAACCGAGTTATGGATTCATACGGTGGGCGAATGAGTACTGAAAGCGGCAGTTGTGAACCAGGTGGCGCGGTGTAGCTGCGCCCCATGCGGCCCCGACCGGCAGTTTGGTGTTCGGTGAGAAAAGCGGTCCATTCAGCGGCACCCGCGTGTGCCGCTGCTACAAGATCCGTATTAGTTGATCCGGTTTCCAGGCTGTGCTCAATGCGGGCGTATGGCCCGGCGTCGATAAGCTGTTGGCGCAGATACGAAATATTCAGGGGCTGTCGTGCGTCGGTCATGCAGGTAATGCTACTTGTCCGTTTGTCGCTTTGCGACGTCTGCCAGTTCGCGGTTTTGTAGTGTTTAGTGCCGCTACTGGCCTCGGATAGTGGTGAAAGATTTGAGGGCTCTAGGACTCACATGGTCTGAGTGGATGCGTATCAGTGTTGATGTGAAAGAACCAACCCGGCACCACGAAACGCCGCCCAACAAAAATGTGAAATAAATTACTTTTTACAACAAAACCATAGCCAAGCAGTGGGTTTTTATCAGCCGCTACATGCAAACATGAATAATTCCTCACATTTTTCGTTTTTCTCTGGAAACTTTTCGGAATTTTCATCTATCATCTCAAAACATGACTATTTCCTCACCTTTGATTGATGTTGCTTCCCTCCCCGATGTCAGCACCACCGCAGGTAAAATCGCTGATCTCAAAGCACGCCGTATTGATGCCGCTTCCCCTGTAGGAACTGTCGCTCAAGAAAAAGTCCGCGCCAATGGTCGCCTTACCGCACGTGATCGACTCGATTACTTGTTAGACCCACATTCTTTCGTAGAAATCGACCAATTAGCTCGCCACCGTACCCACGACTTCGGCATGCGCTCCAAGCGCCCCGCCACCGACGGCGTTGTTACCGGCTGGGGCACCATTGACGGACGAGAAGTCTGTATTTTCTCCCAGGATGGCACCGTTTTCGGCGGCGCATTGGGCGAAGTATACGGCGAGAAAATGTGCAAATTGATGGAACTAGCAGTTACCACCGGCCGCCCACTGATCGGGCTCTACGAAGGTGCCGGCGCACGTATCCAAGACGGTGCAGTATCCCTCGACCTGATTGCCCAAACGTTCTATCACAATATCAACGCCTCTGGTGTCGTTCCGCAGATCTCAGTAATCATGGGCTCTTGCGCTGGCGGAAATGCGTATTCACCAGCACTAACCGACTTCGTGGTTATGGTAGACCAAACCTCCAAGATGTTTGTCACCGGCCCGGATGTAATCAAGACCGTGACTTCTGAGGAAATAACCCAGGAAGAACTCGGCGGCGCGAGCGTACACATGGATCTAGCTGGCAATTCCCACTACACCGCAGCAAGCGATGAAGACGCCCTTGATTTTGTTGCCGATCTTGTTAGCTATCTTCCATCCAATAACCGAGAGTCCGCCCCACGTACCCACTATGAAGTCGAAGAGGGTTCTTTAGAAGAAAACATGAATCCGGATGACCTGAAGCTCGATTCGATCATTCCCGATTCCCCCACGGTTCCGTACGATGTCCGAGACGTTATCGAATCCATCACCGACGACGGCGATTTCCTCGAAATCCAGGCAGAACGTGCCGCTAATGTTGTCATCGCATTCGGCCGGGTTGAGGGACAATCGGTCGGCTTCGTCGCAAACCAACCTACCTGCCTAGCAGGCTGCCTCGACATTGACGCCTCCGAGAAGGCAGCGCGGTTTATCCGCACATGCGATGCTTTCAATATCCCAATCGTCATGCTCGTCGACGTCCCAGGCTTCCTGCCCGGCGCAGGCCAAGAACATGACGGCATCCTTCGACGCGGCGCAAAATTACTGTATGCCTACGGTGAAGCGACTGTTCCGAAAATCACCGTCACCATGCGCAAAGCCTACGGTGGTGCGTACTGCGTCATGGGTTCCAAGGGTTTAGGCGCCGATCTTAATCTCGCGTGGCCAACCGCCCAGATCGCAGTCATGGGCGCTGCCGGTGCTGTCGGATTCTTGCATCGTAAAGAACTCGCAGCAGCCAAGAACAAGGGATTGGGTGAATCCGAACTCATGGAGCTGCAAAAATCCTTTGAGCGGGAATACGAAGATCACATGCTTAACCCATACCTAGCGGCTGAACGCGGGCTTATTGATGCCGTCATTCTGCCCTCAGAGACAAGGGGCCAGATCGCACGTAATCTTCGTCTTTTAGGGAAAAAGCACGTGACTCGGCCTGCCCGAAAGCACGGCAATATCCCATTGTAAAGCTTCCACATACTTGTAATTTCTCGAAACAGCTTCCCGAGAAATTACAACCCCATAACCCTAGCGCTGTCATGTTGTTTCATGATCAGGGAAGCCACATCAGCGTTATAGACGGTTACATTCAGGGTCGTAGCGGCCAATCCCCCGCTACGACCCTGTTTTAGTTGCCTTCATGGATTATCTCAAGTCGTAGCGACCAGCTTGAAAACCGGTAGAATTGCATGCGGTTTTTCGACACTACTTAGCGTGTCCATCGCTTAGAATCGCCCATTATCCGTAACCAGGCCAAGGATCGATCCTTCGCTATCTCGTTCGCGCTGCCCATCGTCGATACCTATTAGGGGGTGAATCAACACTGTTGCAATTTCACTTTCTACCCACCACCCCTGTTATTCCCAGACTGAGCCTTCTGGGTTAATACCCCCGTAACCTCTCCCCCAAATTAGGCAAAACCTGGGAAAAGCGAAAATTGCGTTACCCCCACAACCCGGTAATTTTTCCCGAGAAATAAAGAAAATAACAAACACTTCACAAAATTTTCAACTACCCCCTAAACTGTGAAGTTATGACTGCCGCAACGATCACTGATGCAGGTGCCCAAGCACCAGATTTGACCACAACCGCAGGCAAACTCGCCGATCTTCGGGCGCGTATTGCCGAAACCCAAGCGCCAATGGGACAGGCTTCGGTGGAGCGAATCCACGATGCTGGTAAGAAAACCGCCCGTGAGCGCATCGAGTATCTCCTCGACGATGGTTCTTTCGTCGAGGTCGACGCTCTGGCGCGCCACCGCTCCAAGAATTTCGGCTTGGATGCTAAGCGTCCGGTCACTGACGGTGTGGTAACTGGTTACGGCACGATCGATGGTCGTAAGGTGTGCGTTTTCTCCCAAGACGGCGCTGTTTTCGGTGGTGCGCTTGGTGAGGTTTATGGTGAGAAGATCGTCAAAATTATGGATCTTGCGATCAAGACTGGCGTACCTTTGATTGGCATTAACGAGGGCGCTGGTGCGCGTATTCAGGAAGGTGTTGTCTCCCTGGGCCTTTACGCCAAGATCTTCTACCGCAACACCCTCGCCTCGGGTGTTATTCCGCAGATTTCTCTCATCATGGGAGCCTGTGCTGGTGGTCACGTCTATTCCCCAGCGCTGACCGACTTCATCATCATGGTGGACAAGACCTCCAAGATGTTCATCACCGGCCCGGACGTCATCAAGACAGTAACTGGTGAGGAAGTCACCCAAGAAGAACTCGGTGGTGCCCACACCCATATGACAACCTCCGGCACCTCGCATTACACTGCATCCGATGATGCTGATGCCCTTGACTGGGTTCGCGATTTGGTAGGATTCCTGCCTTCCAATAACCGTGCTGAAGCGCCTCGCGAAGAAGCTGACATCATGATTGGCTCCATCCAGGAGAACATCAACGAATCGGATTTGGAACTCGATACCTTGATCCCCGATTCGCCGAACCAGCCTTACGACATGAAGGATGTCATTACACGCGTGGTTGACGATGGCGACTTCTTTGAAATCCAGGAAGGTTACGCGGGCAATATCATCATCGGTTTCGGCCGAGTTGAAGGCCGCTCGGTCGGCATCGTCGCAAACCAACCTACTGAATTCGCTGGCTGCTTGGATATCCGTGCATCTGAAAAGGCTGCCCGTTTCATCCGTACCTGCGACGCTTTCAATGTGCCAATCATTGAATTCGTCGATGTCCCCGGCTTCCTGCCTGGCACCAACGAGGAATACAACGGCATCATCCGTCGCGGCGCGAAACTGCTGTACGCCTACTCTGAGGCAACCGTCGGCAAGATCACGGTTATCACCCGCAAGTCCTACGGTGGCGCTTACTGCGTGATGGGTTCCAAGGATATGGGGGCCGACCTAGTCTTCGCATGGCCAACCGCCCAGATTGCTGTCATGGGTGCCGCAGGTGCGGTGGGATTCATCTACCGCAAGGAACTCAAGGCGGCTGCCGCAGAAGGCAAAGACGTAGCCGTGGTTGCTAAGGAATACGAGAAGGAATATGAAACCACTCTCGTTAACCCTTACATGGCCGCTGAGCGTGGTTACGTAGATGCGGTTATCCCTCCATCTGAGACCCGAGGCCAGATCATTGAAGGCCTGCGTCTGCTGGACCGCAAGGTCGTCAACGTACCTGCCAAGAAGCACGGTAACATTCCGCTGTAATCGTGCGAAGCATAAAGCGGGGATGGTGTTGCCGTCCCCGCCTGCATTAATTGCCCGATTGCTTTCCTTTAAAAAGAAACGTAGGTAACCAGCAATGTCTGACAACACCGAGGCATCGACCGAAGGCGTCGAAACCACACCTGAGGTAAAAAAGCCGTTCCTGACCATTGTTAAGGGAAACCCAGACGATGTACAGGTGGCTACTTTGACTGCCCTGTTTGCCACGATGGCAAGCAATGCCGCTGGCGCTGCACAGCCAGACCGTGAACGCAATATGTGGGGCAGCGTGGAAGAACGCCTACAGCGACCAACCACCTATAACCCAACTGCTTTCCAGAATGTAAGTTTCTACTAACCGCTACATTCCTCCAACCGGGGTTCTGCCGTACAATCAGTGGTGCGCGAACCCCGGTTTTTGCTTTTCACCTTCACGTAAGCACACGTAACATTCGACGCCAGCGGCTATCGGAATCGATTTCCGCTATCCCAGTACCAGCTCCGAGATTGAATCATTCCGTTTCTATTGCATCGGCAGCCCGAGGAGAAATCCGCAACTCGACTTATTTTCCACCACGGCGGCTTTAACCACTAGCCTTAACGACTAAAAGTCGAGTTCCGCCCAAATGCCCCTGTGTCGGCTCGTTAGGCGTGGTGAAACTTCTCAGGAAATAGAGTCCAGGACCCACCAATCCAACGAAGTTCTTATCGCAGTTACTTGCCACTTGATCTCAACGCCAAATTAGCTACTAAGCAGACCGAAATATCATCGCGCGCGATTAATCGACATGGTTGTAAATGTGAGATCCGCGTGCGGTTTTTATTAAGAATCAGTAATTTTGTCCGCTATATTCCCATGCCATTAGTTAGCTATTATTAATTATTCAGTACCCCAATACACCCCCGTATCCCGCAGATGAATGTATTTTAATCTTGGAAAACGGGCAGGAAACGGCTAGTTTTTGTCACTTTCAGCGCTTTCAGTTTCACTTTTTGGCATAAATTGATTGTTATTGGCTTTTTTCATAGGTAGGTTGAAATTAGTGGTATGCGCAATCGTTTGCACAAATTTTGCATACAATGGGATTAACAGTGAAGGAAGCTGATTATCATGGCGGAGAAAGCCAACCCCAGTAATGGGCGCCGAAGTCAAAGCACCACACTTAAAGATATTGCGGCGGCGACTGGGCTGTCCGTAAGCACGGTTTCACGTGCATTGGCACGCAATCCAGTCATTCCGGAAAGCACCCGGGAGATCGTTGAAAAGGCGGCGCGCGAACTCAAGTATCGGCCGAACGCGCAAGCGCGAGCGTTACGTAACGCCCGCACCAATATCATCGGTGTCATCGTCCCCGACATTCAAAACCCGTATTTCTCAGCGTTAGCAGCTGCGATCCAGGCAGAGGCATTGAGTAAAGATTATTCGATCTTGCTGGCGCATTCCGAAGAAGACCCCGATCGACTCAACGCCGCACTAGAAATGCTTGGTCGGCAACGCGTCGACGGCATCATCGTGGTACCACACTTCCAATCAACCAAAAAGATCGCCGACCTGATCGAAACCGGCATTCCCATGGTTGCTGCGGACCGTTCGTTACCACAACCGAAAATTCCATCGGTAACATCAGATAGTTGGCCGGGAATCCATGAGGCATTGTCCGAAATCAAAAATCTGCCAGAGGCGCGGCTGGGATATTTGGCTGGCCCGCAGGACACCTCAACAGGCCAACAACGGCTGGCCCATGTCATGGCAGCTGCCAGCGACCTAGCAATGCCAACCCCTACCGTCTTCTACGGCGGATACCAGCAAGAGGCTGGCTACACCGGAACACTGGAGCTATTAGAATCTGGCGTAAACTGCATTCTCGCGGGCGACTCAATGATGACCATAGGCGCGCTGCAAGCCTTGCACGAGAAAAATCTACGCATAGGTGAGCATGTTGCGCTGATCGGGTTTGATGATACAGATGTATTCTTGCTTCAGAATCCTCCGCTAAGCGTGATTGACCAGGATGTTGAAACTATGGGACGGCATTCCTTCGACATGCTCTACACCTACATCATGTCCGGCGATGCCCCCGATAGCATGGTCATCCCAACCACCTTTAAACGACGCGCCTCCAGCACTTTTAAAGCTGCAGCCGCAGGCGAGACGACTACTACTACAAAGAAGTCCAAAGGTTAACCACCATGTCTGCTGCATTACCGCCAAGCGGGCCAGTGAATAATTCTCCGCAACCGCCATCGACACATTCGCTGCCAGATGGCCCAAGCGAGCCGATATTGACGCTGCGCAATGCGTCGAAATCTTTCGGTCCGGTGCGAGTTATCGACAATGTCACCGTCCATGTTCGCCCCGGTCGTGTTCTGGCATTGCTGGGCGAAAATGGTGCTGGTAAGTCTACGTTGATCAAGATGATGTCGGGGGTGTACAAACCCGATTCTGGTGACATCCTTGTCGACGGAAAAATAACACCACTGCCTAACGCCAAGGCAGCAGAAAAACTGGGGATCGCCACTATTCACCAGGAACTCAACCTCGTGCCCACCATGACAGTGGCTGAAAACGTTATGTTAGGGCGAGTACCGAGCCGCTTCGGCTTGGTTGACTACAAGAAAATGCGGGCCAGTGCACAGGCGGCTTTGGACCTCATAGGTGTCGACGTCGAATTGGATGACACCATCGGGTCGCTGGGAATCGCACGGCAACAGATGGTTGAGATCGCCAAAGCTCTATCGATGAACGCCCGCATCCTTATTTTGGATGAACCTACAGCGGCCTTGACGGATCACGAGATTGAGCAGTTATTCTCGGTCGTTACTGATTTGAAAAAGGCCGGTGTGGCCATGGTGTTCATTTCTCACCATCTGGATGAAATTGCCGCAATCGCCGATTCTGTGTCGGTATTGCGCGACGGTGAATTCATCGCAGAGGTTCCCGCTACTACCCCGGAACCCGAATTGGTGCGGTTAATGGTCGGGCGTTCCATCGATAACCAATATCCCCGACAGCCTCAGCCACCGGGGCCACCGTTGTTGGAAGTATCTGGGCTTAGTAGTCACGGAAAATTCGAGGACGTTTCCTTTAAGGTTCATGCTGGTGAGGTTGTCGGAATAGCCGGTTTGGTCGGAGCTGGCCGCACCGAGGTGATTCGGGCCATAGCTGGAGTGGACCCAATTGATTCGGGCACCGTTCGGGTAGCAGGCGAGCAATTAAAACCGCGTGATATTACGGCGGCGATTCGCCATGGCATAGGCCATGTGCCGGAAAGCCGAAAGTCACAGGGGCTGGTGCTCTCGGCCACCGTCGGTGAGAACCTTGGCTTGGCAACAATGCAATCAACTAGTAAGTTTGGCCTGGTAGATCGCGGTGGGCAGCGCAAACGCGCCAAACAAGTGGCAGATAAGCTTCGCATTCGGATGGCCTCTATTGACCAACCTATCCGAGATCTTTCTGGTGGTAACCAGCAGAAAGCGGTGTTTGGCCGGTGGGTACTGGCTGGTTCCAAGGTCTTGCTTCTCGACGAACCCACCCGGGGCGTCGATGTTGGTGCCAAGGTTGAAATCTATTCCATCATCAATGAAATCACCGCCGCAGGCCATGCGGTTGTGATGGTGTCTTCGGAATTGCCGGAAATCATTGGCATGTCCGATCGGATTCTTGTTATGTCTGGCGGCCGGATTGCAGGCGAATTACCCGCAGGTTCCGCCCAAGATGACATCATGCAGCTCGCGGTATCGAACGTCGAAGACGCACTCAAACCTACAAACGCAGCAGCACCGAACGATGTATCAAACCACTCCCCGAAGGAGAACCGATGACCTCCCCGACTACCACAGTCCCAGCGTCGAAAAGCGCGAAGCCGCACCCAGTGCTGCATTGGATGCTGAACAACGGCGCGTTGGTTGGGCTGATAATTTTATGCGTCGCCCTATTTATCGCAACGCCGCACTTTCTTACCGTTGGTAACCTCATCAATGTTGGCATTCAGGCTGCAACCGTCGCCATTTTGGCTTTCGGGATGACCTTCGTTATCGTAGCCGCTGGCATCGATTTGTCGGTGGGGTCGGTTGCAGCCTTCGGCGGGATGTCCTCGGCATATTTCTTCTCTGAAGTAGGATTACCGGGCCCGCTCACCCTCGTTATCGGCCTGCTTTTCGGATTACTCTCTGGCGCAATTTGTGGCATTGCAATCGCTTACGGTCGCCTGCCTGCGTTTATCGCTACGCTGGCTATGATGTCTATCGCCCGCGGTGCGACTTTGGTTATTTCGCAAGGAGCACCGATTCCATCCGCCCCGGCTGTCAACGTATTGGGGAAAAGTTATTTTCACTTGCCCATGCCGATCGTAATGATGGCGCTGGCTGGCCTGTGCTGCTGGTTTATTCTTTCTCGCACGGTGATCGGACGATCCATGTATGCGATAGGCGGTAATGTGGAGGCTGCACGGCTATCTGGTATCCCGGTGCAGCGTATCTTGGTGATCGTGTATTCCCTGTCGGGGCTTTTCGCAGCTCTGGCGGGTTTGGTTATCACTGCCCGACTGTCATCGGCGCAACCGCAAACGGCACTGGGCTATGAGCTTGATGCCATCGCCGCCGTTGTTATTGGTGGTGCCTCACTTGCAGGCGGCACCGGCAAAGCCTCTGGCACTTTTGTAGGTGCGATCCTTTTAGCTGTGATTCGCAATGGCTTGAATATTTTGAACGTCTCGTCATTTTGGCAGCAGATTGTCATCGGTCTTGTTATCGCAGTGGCGGTTGGATTCGACGTCATCCGAAATAAGACGGCTATCTAACTTAAAAATCGAGTGAGCAGCACCTTGTGAAAGCACGTTATGCCGCCTGGCGTTTTTACAAACCAGCTGGGTATCACGATTTTTGTTTGAAAAACTTCATATCGTCGCATTCGATCACGGTGATTCTCGCAAGCTGAAACCTCAACGGGTTAAAGAATTCGGGGGTCAACCAACCACAGTCGTCCAACACTACCCGCACACGAAAGGACAATTACGATGTTTCGCACCACAGTACGCAAAAGCATCGCGGTAGTAGCTTCACTGAGCCTGGTCGTGGGTTTAACCGCCTGCAACCGTGATTCTGGAACTACTGCTAGCTCTGATGGTAAATCCATTACATTTGCGCTATCTACCCAAACCAATCCATTCTTCGTGCAACTTCGAGCAGGTGCTGAAGAAAAAGCCGAAGAATTAGGCGTAACTCTCAACATTCAAGACGCCTCAGATGATTCGACCACGCAGGTCAACCAACTCAGCAACGCCACCACCACAGGTTCCGGCGTAGTCATTGTCAATCCTACCGACTCTGATGCCATCGTCCCCGCTGTAGAATCACTCAACGCCGCCAATATTCCCGTAGTGGCGGTGGATCGCTCTGCCAACGGCGGCGAGATTGCATCCTATATTGCTTCCGATAACATTGCTGGCGGTTCCCAGGCAGCTAAAGTGCTCGCAGAGGCCATTGGCGGTGAGGGCGAAATCCTCATTCTTCAAGGCATCGCAGGTTCCTCTGCTTCCCGAGATCGAGGAAACGGCTTTGAAACTGGACTGCAAGAATTCCCGAATGTGAAGATTGCAGCGAAGCAGACCGCTAACTTCGACCGAACCAAGGGGTTAGACGTAGCCACCAACCTATTGCAGGCGCACCCAAATGTGAAGGCAATTTTCGCAGAAAACGATGAAATGGCCTTAGGCGCCGTTGAAGCGCTGGGGGATCGGGCTGGCAAGGATGTTCTGGTCGTTGGTTTTGATGGGACGAAAGACGGCCTAGCCGCAATCGCGGATGGGCGCATGTTGGCTACCATCGCTCAGCAACCAGAGAAACTTGGTAGCCGTGCAGTCGAAGAGGCAGCGAAGCTGCTGAAGGGTGAAAGCGCCACCAAGGAAGTTCCGGTGGAAGTTATCACGGTGACGAAGGAAAACCTGGTGGAATTCCAATAACCGCAGTCCCCATCGCTAAGCTGCGTTGATTAGAGCCTGCCATATTAAGGGCTATTGAATATAGTTAACGCTGTGGGCAGTGCGATTGCCGGTTTACGCCTTGAAGCCTCCCCGTGCGGGAGGCTTCGTTTGTTTAATCGGCCGTGCAATTGAAAAAAGATGTGTCAACGCGCTTGATCGGCAGCGTTGCAGTAAAACGAAATTAATAGGAGTGGTGCACATGGGTATCGTCGTCGTTGGTTCAATCAATGCAGATTTGGGGGTTCGGGTGGAGCGTCACCCAAATCCAGGTGAAACGCTTCTCGGCAGTGGTGGCGGAATCAGTCCGGGTGGAAAAGGAGCCAACCAAGCAGTGGCAGCGCAGCTTCTCGGAGCGGAGGTTACTTTCATTGGTGCGGTCGGTGACGATGCTTACGCGGAACCAGCGTTACGCCGCCTTAAAGAATCTGGCGTGGATCTTAGCCGGGTAGCTGAATTAGATGGCACAACTGGACTCGCGGTGATTACCGTGTCCGATGACGGCGAGAACTGCATTATTGTGATTCCGGGAGCAAATTCCCATGTGACAGCTGATTATGTTTCTCGCCATGACGAGGCGATCGCGGCCGCGTCGATAGTGCTTCTACAGGGAGAAATCCCAGCCGATGGTTTCGCCGCTGCGGTGGCTGCCGCGTCTGGTCGCGTGGTTGTCAACTTAGCCCCTGTTGTGCCAGTGGATTCTGCGGTGCTACGGCAGGCTGACCCGTTGATAGTCAACGAGCACGAGGCCCAATTGGTGTTACAGCAATTACACCCAGATTCAACTAACTGCGACGATACCGCCGAACCAGCACAGCTAGCGCACGATTTGATCAATGCAGGTTTCCGCTCAGTGGTTATGACGCTTGGGGCAGCTGGCTGTATCGTCGTGACTGAAACCGAATCCCGCACGATCCCAGCACCACCAGTATCCGCAGTAGATACCACTGGTGCTGGCGATGCATTTGCTGGGGCGTTGGTTGCGCAGTTAGATTCCGGGGCCTCGCTTATCGACGCCGCCACGTTCGCGGTTCGAGTGGGTGCCTTCGCCGTGCAGGGTTGGGGAGCGCAGGATTCCTATCCCCTGGCAACTGATACCTTACCTTCCTGATTACATCCATTTTTGTTGGATAAATTAGCGCTATGAGATTCGT
Source organism: Corynebacterium mustelae (assembly GCF_001020985.1). Lineage (NCBI taxonomy): Bacteria > Bacillati > Actinomycetota > Actinomycetes > Mycobacteriales > Corynebacteriaceae > Corynebacterium > Corynebacterium mustelae. The sequence continues at coordinate 748,215 of NZ_CP011542.1, read as the reverse complement.
TCGCGTGCTGGTGATACGAACCCCTCGCTTACTACTTGGCGCTGCTCAGCACGGTGTGCCATTGCCTTAGACAGGACTATGTGCAACACGAAGGTAAGAATTAGTGCGCCAAATCCGGCAGGGAAATCGAATGGAAGCTCAACCCAGTACTGTGTGGTAACCCCAAAGGCAGCCCCCACCAGGAAAGAGATTATGGCAGGCCACCGCACCGGTGGCATGTCATTGGGGTTTGCGGTTGCGTATTCATCTGGACGAATGATGAAGTAGTCCGCCAGAATCGGCCCGGCTAACGGCACAAAGGCTGCGCCCAAGACGGTAATAAAATCAGCGAAGAAATAGGAGTAAAACCCCAGCGAACCCAGGATGGTGCCAATGGCCCCTACCACAATGACTATCCGACCACGCGGAATCCGTTTACCTGCACTTTCAGCCGCTGGCCCCACATAGAGAGCATTGCAATACAGCTCAGACATGTTTGTTGTCCATAACGATAGCACCCACAAGATAACACCAAGGGCAGTAAGCAGTGCCCCTTTGGTAGTCATCCATGTGATGAAGTTGGAATCACCTGTTGAGATCGAACCTATATAGCCGACAATGTTCAGCAGCGGATTGGTGAGAATAAAACATGCCGCTGCCCCGATGAATACGTGATTTTTGGTTTTGGCGTAACGGAAAATATCAACACCCATAATTACGCCCGCGATCCAGGCACCCAACATAATCGTGATACCGGTACCGTAGCTCATTCCATCACGGGTATTCGCCTCGCTGATGACGTTGCCGAAACCGCCAAATTCACTAATCATCAAGGCTGCCGCCCCGATGGCAACTACTAGCACGAAAGGCGCCGCCCAACCGCTGATTTTCTCAATGGCTTTAATGCCTTTCCATGCCGACCATGTGAAAACTGCACCCCAGAACAGGCACAGCAGGACATACTCCAAGGTCAAGCCGTTAATCACGATAATTCCGGTCAGATCGCCTACTGCCACATCAAAAATTGCGCCCACCATACCGACGATGGAGGCAAACCAGCCCAAGGTCAACATCGCCATGATCAACATGGGCACAATCATGCCCTTCTTTCCATAAGAAATGCGCGAAATAAGCGATAGATTCAAACCAGTGCGCATAGCTGCGATGCCCAGCAGAAACGTCAAAACCAACAGCAGCCCCTCCCCGACCGCAATGGAAAACAGGGCATCACCAAAGGTCATACCAGGGGTGCCGCCCTGCCCCGCGAGCTGACCACCGACGATCAGCCCGGTGGGAACATACCCAAACCCAACCCAGATTACGAACATAGCCCACCAGCTACGGCGCGCATGCCACGGAACCGGTTCGAGCATATACTCCTCATGCTGGCCAGGGTCATCATGCACAGGGGTTTGGGATTTGGTCAGATTGCTCATTGTCACTCCTTTCAATCGAATACATGCATTGAAGCTAATTAAGTTTGTGGCGAAAAAGTAGCGTTAGTGTGTTGATTATGTGGCCAGTTAATCAGCGTTTTTCTATTGCTAATTTGTTTTATCACTGCTAAGCTTACACTAATTAGGTAGTCAAAATTAATAGTTTTACAACTTAATTTAAATTACTGAAAGCATATTAATATGGCAAGTAAGAACTAGTTACATTCTCATATTTATTATATTTAGTTCAGCATATTTGATATTGAAAATAGGGTTTTAAAACGTCATTTTCCGCATTATTTCGACAGAAAAGGAGAGGTTGAAAATGGCTGACCACATCCAGGTTCCCAAAAACCATTGGTTTCGCAACGACGACATTCCTGGCGTCCCTGGACCAAACCGGGAGATAGTCGGATACGGCCCAAACCCACCCGTTATTCGATGGGAAAACGGTGCCAAAGTTGCGGTTAACATCGTGATCAATTATGAAGAAGGCTCCGAGCTTACTTTCGCCATGGGCGACGGCATGAATGACGGCATGTATGAATTGCCCTTCGACGTTGAAGGCCAACGTGATCTGGCCAAGGAATCAATGTATGAGTACGGTTCCCGCGCGGGAATCTGGCGCATGTTTCGCACATTTGACCGACTAGAGGTACCCGTGACAGTGTTTGGTGCCGCAGTTGCACTGGAGCGTAATCCCGAGGTTGCACGCAAAATGAATGAGCGCGGTGACGACATTGTCGGACATGGGTATCGATGGATCGATCACTACAACTATTCCCGCGAGGAAGAAAAAGAGCTGATTAATCTCGCAATGGATTCATTCCAACGCACCCTTGGCCGGGTTCCAGAAGGCTGGTATTGCCGCGAAATGAGCACCAATACCAGGGAGCTACTCGTTGAAGATGGTCGCTTCTTATTCGACTCCGACTACTATGGCGACGATCTTCCATATTGGACCTTTATTGGCGACAAATCACACCTAGTAGTGCCTTATTCACTGGTCACCAACGACTGCCGCTATATCATGGGCACCGGTTTTGGTTCCCCATCAGATTTTGTGGATTATGCACAACGGGCATTGGACCAGTTGCTTGATGACGGTGATGATTGCGGGCGAATGCTTAGTATCGGGATTCATCCACGTATCACCGGCCATCCAGCACGGATTTCTGCGCTGACCGAATTCATTCGATACGCCCAAAGTCGCGATGACGTTGTGTTTATGCGTCGTACTGACATTGCAAAAATGTTCATAGATCAAGTTCCGCGGCCATCGACACCGAATGAGCGCCTGAACCGATAACACGAGGCCGCTAAAGCATAGGGTTACACTTACTCAGTGTGATACCTACCTCTCAAAGCCCTCGAGTCGTTTTGGCCTCAGCTTCCCCTTCTAGATTGTCCATCCTCCAATCCGCTGGGGTTCAACCGATAGTAGCCCCCGCCGATGTTGACGAATCTGCGATAATGGCTGAGGCCACAAACGCAATCCCAGAACACATAGTGCTCACGCTCGCCGCCGCTAAAGCACAACACATAGCTGTGGATTATCCCGATGATATTGTCATCGGGGCAGATTCCATGCTGCTTTTCGATAATAAACTTCAAGGCAAGCCACTAACCGAAGCAGAAGCCATTCGCCGGTGGCAGCAGCAACGTGGCAAAGAAGCAATCCTAATAACGGGGCACTGTCTGCTGACCCCACAAGGGGAATACCGCGAGGCATCTGCCACAAAAATATATTTCGCCGACCCAACAGATGCAGACATCAGGGCATATGCCGCAACCGGAGAACCCCTCCCCTGCGCAGGAGCCTTTACCTTAGAAGCAATTGGCGGGTGGTTCATTGACCGCATTGAAGGTGATCCGTCATCCGTAATCGGTTTGTCGTTACCGGTAATCCGACGAGGCATGTACCATTTCGGCTATCAGCTACACAAACTGTGGAATAAGAACTAGAATGGTTTTGTTGATATATACACAAAAGCGTCGAGTACCGAAAAGGACCACCTAGATGAATTTTCTCGCCCCGCCACCGATATTGCTACCACCGGATGAACTAATCCAACCAGTTACAGAAGAAAGTGTGCTATCTAATCCCGCATCACCGCTTGGCTGGGCAACACTAGCTGAGCAGGCATTCGCACAGTTAGATGATGCTACTGATAGCACTGACCCTGCGGCTGTTGTTGCATACGCGTTCGCACGCACCGGTTACCACCGTAGTTTGGACCGATTGCGCGCCAATGGCTGGAAGGGACACGGCCCGGTTCCTTTCGATCATGTACCTAACCAAGGCGTCTTGCGTTCAATCGCAATTCTTGCCAAATTAAGTGCCCTAATCAATGACACCCAAGAATACGAGCGGTGCCGAACGATGCTTATCGACGCCGACCCAAGCTGCGTAGAAAGGTTATTAGGATAATGCCCATTCTGACTCCCCGTGAAGTACCCCTTGGCGGCTTAAGAGCTCTTAATGTACGGCGCACACTTCCACACCGAAACCGTACGACGGTTGGCCCGTGGGTTTTTATTGATCACTATGGCCCTACGACAAAGGCCATGGATGTGGCGCCGCACCCACATTGCGGTTTATCCACCGTTAGCTGGCTGTTTGAAGGTTCAATTTGCCACAATGATTCCGCTGGTTTCCATGAACTTATCGAACCAGGTCAGTTAGTCATGATGACCGCAGGTAACGGAATTTCACATACCGAGGAATCCCAACCTGGAAACCTGCATGGTGCTCAACTATGGATGGTTCACCCCTTATCTGAACGCGATATTGTGAATCCGCAACCGCGATTGCAGCGCTACCACCCGCCAACAGAAAAAATCGGGGATGCCACCATCAAAGTGTTCATGGGTCACATTGAGGGCTGCACCCCTGCCAATGTTGTGGCACCGCTTGACGCTATTGGTGCCGAAATCAGTATCCCAGCTGGCGGCTCGGTGACCATTCCACTGCGTAATGACTGTGAGTATGCGGTTCTAGCCAATGACTCATCATTCACAGTCAATACTGACCGTATGAACGACGGCGACCTGTGGTACTGCGATGCAGAATCCGAGCCTCAAGGTTCTCGAACCATGCACATCTCCGCAGATTCAGGACCAGCCCACCTGCTTCTACTGGGAGGGCTTCCACTTGGCGAAGAAATAGTCATGTTGTGGAATTTTATTGGTCGAGATCACGACGAGGTTCTTCAGATGCGTGCCGATTGGGAAGACCCGAGCCGTCGGCACGCACGTTACGGCACAGTAACTGGCTACGGTGGAACCACTGAGTTCATCCCAGCTCCGTTACCACCCACTTCTCGGTTAAAACCTCGAAAGAATCCACCCGTTGACGCTTAACGCAGACGTGAACGGTTAAACTCCGAGAATTCTTCAATCGAGTTGAAAACCTGATATTCGTTTTCCGGCACTACCCCATAGTTATCGTTATAGAGCGTTCGAGGATAGTCTTGTTCGCTCTCTGCTGGAACGGACGTTGAGGACACCGCACTTGGTTCTTCTGAAACTAAGCTAGATCGTGGTGCGGTATCCGCAACTCCTTGCGACGCTACGGGCATACGGGGATTCGAAGACTCGCGATAACCGTTTACCCGCGCCGATATCGGCCGCTCAGCCTCACGCACTGGAGCAGAAAGAACCACATCTTTGATTTGCTCCCATAAAAGAGGCGCCAGGCTCAAAACGTAATCATCAGATATGTGATTTCCGTCCCGATAAACGTAAATATTTCCTATCACCGGTGGGCAATAGCCTGCTGGGCAAAACCAATCCGCAGTGTCAACCGCAACCTGGTTAGGGGCATTAAGATATTGTGCCGCTGGATCCACTGCGGCATATACTTCTTCTCGCTTACGCCCGCACCTTTTACTGTCCTGGTATTGCGCGTAACACTGCGACACCATCTGGCCGGTTCCATCAGGGTTCAGAAACCAAGGGTTATCCCGTAGACCGACAAACGAAATCCCCTCGCGCTGCAAGAAATCCCACAAAGTACGATACGAGATCGGTGCTTCATCAACGAACCGTGCTTTTTCCAGCAACGGTCGGGTGGAATTGCTAATCACTACATCCGGCTTATCCAGTTTTATCCGAGCCAACAATTTCTTGTTAAAAGCCGAACAATCTGCACTGAAGTTATTGTCCCGCTCCTCCACATACGCCGGACACGCCTGACGCACGATAGGCACCACCCGGAACCCATGTTCCTTCCCCAAAAAATCCAGCGCAGCCATCCACTGCTCTGCGTGCGAGCCGCCGATAACGTAAACCAATTTAGCTGCATCACGATCTCCGTAGATGCACTTACCCGGTTGCCTATCAATAACTGATTCTTCGGGATCATCGTGCAAAAACGACATACATCCGTCCTGCCATGCTGGAGAAACGGAGTCTGCCAATAGATACGGATCAGGCATCGGTTCAACCGATGGAATCCGGCTCACCCCCAATGCCGCCGCTCCGGGATACAATACGGGATCCAATCGGGCGTTAGACAGGGCTGCTACTTGTTGCCGCCATAGCTGTGGCACATACACCAACGACACCACCAGCGCCAAGGCGACCAGACCACCCGCCACACGCAAACGCGCTGGCCATGTCGCACGTAAGTCCGATAGCGTCCGACGAACTCGTGCGTCACCTGCAACTGGGCGTTTGCCATGTTGCTTTAACGGCTCCTCAATAAACCGATGGGTGAGATCCGCCAACACCAACGAAACACCAATAACCCCGATGCCCAACCACACGCTAGGAGATGGCATGTTCAGGTATACCGTGGATATGATCAGAAGCGGCCAGTGCCACAGATACAGCGGGTAGGCAATCTGACCCAACCACCGCATAAACCGGCTGGCTAACCAACCAGAACCAGCCCCACCTCCAAGAACAACCAAGGCCGCACCACCGAGGGGATACAACGCAGCCGGACCAGGGAACAACATCGCGCCGTCGAAAAGCACGCCGGTAGTTAACACCATGGCCACGCCAATAACTGCGAATACACGCCGCAATGTGATATTCAATTGCACCCGAGTAGCAAAAAGCGCCAGCAGCGACCCCAAGGTCATCTCCCACAACCGGCTAAACGTCGAATAGTAATTCAGCGCCTGGTTTTCACCGTGCAAGTATGTCGCATAACAGAACGACACAACCGTGATTAAAGCAAGAACTGGCGCGGATAGTCGGGCAGCACTTACTGGTTTGTCCTTGGCAAAGCGAAACCTCGCTGCAACCGCGATGAGCGTTGCAAAAATAATCGCACCAACATAAAACTGGCCTTGCACCGCCATCGACCATAAATGTTGCAGCGGACTGACCGTCGTACTCGCCGCTCCATATTCCGCACCCTGAGTGGCCAACTCCCAGTTCTGGTAATAGCCAATCGACGCTTCCAGCTGACGCGCCAGATCCAAATTCCGTAACTCCGGAGTCAAAAAAGCTACCGCAAGTGCCGTCGTGCCTAACACTAACGCCAACGACGGAACCAAACGGCGAATCGTGCGCCATATCGGCCACCAGGGATTAAGACTAGCGCCAGGGCGGGTGGCATAACGCAACTGAGCACCAAGAAAGAAATACCCCGAAAGCAAGAGAAAAACATCAACACCGCCGGAGACTTTGCCGACGAAAACGTGGAAGATTACGACAAAAGCAATAGCAAGACCGCGCAAACCATCAAGGTCATAGCGATATTTACTTGCGTTAAGCTGATCCATCAATCTCCCCAGTCACTGGAAACCAATCGTGCTAGCCATCTTGGCACCACAACACTCGACGGTTCAAAGAGTATGAGCAACAACTTCAAACCGACTCTCCAACAATAGGCCGGGGGTTTCCTCTGCTCAAATAGCTACCCCAGCACCTCACACCTGGGGTTGTGCTAAGAATTTTGCCATCACAGGTAGCTCAGCTTCTAGTGTGTGCTAACAGCAAGAGCGCCACAACATGAATAACAGTGAGCTTGCTTTTGAACCTCAAACCTTCCAGAAAGTAGCGCCTGCATAAAACAGCAACTGCTTCGGAAAAATGTACAACTACCGCACATGTTGTGGCTATAAAAAATATAAATCACGGTTGGCTCCACCGCATAACTCTGGGCAAAACCAACCGTGATCAGGATGTGTTTAGTGGTTACAGTTTAAGCGTGTTTTGCCTCCACACGGCCGATGGCTTCCTTAGCCACCAATTCCTGAATACCCATATCCAACTCGGAGGTGAAGCCAACACAGGAGCAGTTGATCTCACCGAGCACGTAGGTGTCAGAACCGTCTTCAGCATCAGCGAGCATGAAGTCAGCGGTCCAAATCAATGGAATGTTGTCGCCACCAAGCTTCTCGGCAATGACCGGGCGAGCCTCGGCAAACATATCTACCAATTCCTGCCATGCCTCCGGCTTGTCATACGTGTACTTCGCACCGGAGAACAGGGTTGCCGAGAAGTTGTCGCCACCTTCGGCAGGCTTCTTATGCACCACAAATACCGGATGCGGGCCAACCAGAAGAATACGGATCTCTCCCTCAACGATGCGAGGCATAAAACGCATGTCAACCAGCATGCCGTTATCGCCAATGATGTACTGGTCGCAGAAGTCCATGAACTCACCCAATTCGCGGATTTCCGTGTGGTTGTCCACCGCTTCGGTACAGCGCAGCTTGGTATCCAACGGAAGAGCGGTACCTGGAGTAACTGACGTTGCCAATTCCTTGTCTTCCAACTGCACACGCCAGATCCCCTCACCGGTGGAGCCACGGTTTTGCTTCAATACACGCTCACCGTAGGAAATGGAAGTTGGGAAGGTGTTGTGGAAAGTCTCGACGTCATAGTATGCGGCGGTGTCGGCTGGCACCAGGTCGGTGTCATTAAGCTTGACCAGGGCGTCCTTGGCACCATAAGCCATCATTTCCGCCGGGGTGGACATACCAACCAGGCCTGCGTCACTAAGTTTGGTCAGCAAGTCAAAGTAACCCTTTTCTCCACCCGGAATATTGCCAGGATTAACACGCGAAATATAAGCGTCGAAATTCTTGGATACGTATTCAAATAGGGTTTCTGTCCACTCAGGACGGTAGTACACCACCTCTGCATGCCAGCCTGCTTCTTTGATGGCATTGACAATCGGCATGGTGTCTTTGCGGTGCCCATCGATGAATTTATCGGAGCCGCCTTCGACCTCAAATACAACAATGCTCTTATGCACGGTGGTGCCCTTTCACGGGAATCAAATGCTCATTAGGTTGGTACGAGCACGAACTATGGATGATGGAAATGCCTGCCTGGTAGATAAAACCCAACCCTCAATATCGCTTCCACGTTGGTGACCAACCGTCACCAGGTGTCGTCGAAAAGCACCGCCAAAACCCGTTTAGCAGCGACGATGACGATCAGGCCGAAGTGCTACATAACCAAGCACACCCAAAATATTTTAGTCAACAAAACGTGGTGCCGCTCGCTTCAACACTAAAAGGTAATCAATGCCACACACCACCGCTTCATGTTAAAAGATCAACCATCATCGACCCAAGAGGCAGTGATGCCGCACATTCTTAAGAAGATGCACGGCACAGCGAAACCTAAGACCCCCTTAAGGGACCTCAAGCCCGCTCCAACACGCGGGCGGCACCCACAAATCCCAGAACTGCCCAGACGCCAAGGATGACGTAGCTGCCCCAATGCGCCGAGAACGTCGCATTAGCCAAAGAAGCCCGCATAACCTCGGCCATATGGTGTAGCGGCAACACCAAATGGACCACCTGGAGCCACTCAGGCAGACGCTCGAGGGGGAAGTTAATTGGCGAAAACATCAGCGCCGTAAAGGCGATAACCTGAGACAACGCCATCGCAGGCTCCGCTGGCATGACAAATGAATAGCCATAGCCGATCCCGAAGCATGACGCCACCACAAGCAGATAAACCGGGACGATGGTCCACGACACTGAGAATCCTGGCTTGAACACGAAGTGCGCCACCATCACGGAGATCACAATGGCAGGCACCGTTATCGCGGCCCAGATCAAAACATCGGCGAAGAGGAACTGCTTGCGGCTGACAGGCAGTGACTTGATGAAGTCGATATAGCCTGCCAAACGGGCTCCCGCATTCTGCATAGGCACGGTAACCAAGGCAGTCATGATCAGGACTATTGTAGGAGCCCCTGTGGCCAAGTACAGCAGTTCGTCACCTCCCGGAGAGGATAACAGGAACGAGAACCCGACGACCACACCGAGTGCAATAATGATCATGATGGCAGTGAATACCACCAAGTAACTCCCTTGCTTGCGTATCTGTAATGCAAGCACGTGCTTTAGTTGCCCCTCAGCCCGCATGACGGACCACCTCCTCTGAGCAAGTTTTCTTTTCGCCAACTAGTTGGATATACACATCCTCCAGCGACATTTGGCGTAGTGAGTAGCCGTCCAAGACGTTTACCTTTTGGAGTTCCGACGCCCATCCGAGCGCTTCCACAGCACGGTTTGAAGAGAAGGACAACGTCAGATGCCCCTCCACAACCTCCACATGATCAACCCAATCTGGCGCCCTGAACGTGGGACGTGATGCTGTGGTGACCGCCTCTAGTTTCATTCGGTCACCGACCGTCTTGGCTTTAATCTTCGCTGCGTTGCCCTGGACAAGGACGCGCCCTTTGTCCAGGATTGCCATTTCGTCAACGGCTCCTTCAGCCTCACTAATGGAGTGAGTCACCAACAGCACGGACGTGCCGTCACGGGTAAGATCCCGGATTGCACTCCACAGCAGACGGCGCCGCACAGGGTCGACATCATTAGTGGGCTCGTCAAGCACTACCACCCGCCCAGGACAAATGGCCGCCATACAGAACCCAGTAAGACGCAGGATACCACCCGAGAGTTTATTGCCTGGCTGATCAGCCCAGGCGGCGATGTCTAAACGCTCAAAGAGCTCGTTAGTCTTGCGGACAACCTCCGCATTAGAAGCCCCACGAAGCTTCGCCATGATACGTGTTACCGCTCGCGGGGTCAGCTCCCCCAAGGGGACCGAGCCTTGTGGCTGGATTGAGCACAGATACCTTCCCCTCCGGCGGTCGCGGACAATATCCTCCCCCGAAACAACGATCGAGCCGGAATCGGGCTGGATTAAACCAAGCAACTGGTTCACGATCGTGGTTTTACCTGCGCCGTTGTGCCCAAAAATCCCAAAGACCTTGCCCTCATCGATACGCAAACTGACATCGTCATTTGCCACGATGTCGCCCGAACGACCCTTGAACGTCTTCGAGACATGTTCGATCTCAATCAAAGACATTCCCCTACCTCCTTCAATAGGCATGTCAACATGTGCAATTCTCCTCAGTTAGCAAATTGACTAGATCACACGATTCGGCCATCCTCCCCTGCACCTCCAAGGAGACATGTCCAACACCCAGTCAATATCTCTTTGCGATATATCTCTATTAGTTATATATCTTATGTTAACAGCGGTCAAATAAAGTAGCATGCGGGTGTGAGCTACGTAATCCTTGGCCTCCTACATATCGCCCGAATGAGCCTCTATGACCTGACCAAAGCCTTCGAATCTGGCGTATCCCTCTTCTATGGATCCAGTGCGGGCAGCATCAAGCGATCTTTAAATAACCTGCTGTCAGACGGCGCGATCCGAGTCTCCAAACAGGAACCGGGGGCACGTGGACGCAAGGAATACGCCATCACAAACATTGGACGGCAACGCTTCGGCGAGTGGATGAGAGGGGAGATTGAGGGCGACTTTGATTCCGCCGCGCTCGCTCGGTTGTACTTCCTTGGTTTCGTTGAAGCCGAGGACCGCCGCGACATCCTTATCCGTATGCAGGAACGCGCACTCGCAGATCTCGAGCGCCTGGCCATGGTGGAGCGAGAGGTCTCCAAGGCACTAAGCAATGTCCCCAACGATCTACGCGACGTAGCCGCCTACCAAAAAGCGACCCTTGATTACGGCCTGTCTGCAATGCAGCACACTTACGACTGGTTCACAAACCTGGCAAATAAATCGTTGGAGAACTGAGAGCAAACAGAAGCTAGCCAATCAGCTTTGAAAGTCGGCGTGAGAACTGCCGCCCACCCCAAGGCCACTGCCCCATCCGGGCGACCAGTTCCGCGCCTAGTCCCCGCAGAAGAAAGACCCAACGTCGAAAAGGCGAATCTCAGAGACCCCCTGCATAGCACACAGCCAGGAACCTAAACTAGCGATGCACGCCAGCTACCTTGTAAGTATCCCCGTTATTTAGATTCGTCACTAAAACTGACATAACCCATCCACCTTCTACGCTCCGCTCACTGATAACTTTGCCTCCAAAAAACGGGACATACTCCAACAGCTGATAGCGGCACAGCGGCATCATCCAAGCAAAGATACTTTGCAATGAGTGCAAGTCACACGAATACATAGCTTCAGACCTGAGAACTGCAAAAATATCCACCAAAATTAAAGAAATTACGGTGACATCACACCAAAGTATCAGCTTCGACCTCAGCCCGAACGCCAGGAACCAGAACACCACGAAACCGTGGTCGCTATTGTCAATCAACCAAACTTTATTGACGCACTCCCGCTAGCCGTGGCCCACACCAGCGGTTGTTCCATCAGCCAGTGCCCACCATGCACAAAGCAGCAACCCCTTGGTCACGGATGCAAAAACCAACCGAGATACAACCTTCAGCGCCACCACACAACACGTCCCCCTTTTCGCGGCTTTTACCCATCGCCGACGGCACCAATGTCCCACGCCGCCCCTCTACGAATGCAACGCACGCAAATTTTCACATCGGTTGCCCGCGTTTAAAGCCCAAAACGGACTACCCTTGAAAAGAAATCCCATTTTTCACTCAATGCAACTGACAGAAAGGCACCATCTTCGCTATGCCTGCGCCGTTTGATCCAGACCCACACTTCGCCGAATACGCCCACCCGGAACGGCTAGTCTCAGCCTCTTGGCTTTCCGCCCGACTCGGCACCCCGGGGCTCCGCGTCGTCGAATCTGACGAAGACCCCCGCCAATACGACATCGGGCACATTCCCGGGGCGGTACGCATTGACTGGCGCCGCGACCTTAACGATCCGCTCTCGCGCGACTTTTTAAGCCCAGAACGATTCGCCGAGCTCATGAACGAAAAAGGCATCGCACGCGACGACACTGTTGTGATCTACGGCGATAAATCCAATACCTGGGCAGCTTTTGCCCTGTGGGTATTTGAGCTTTTTGGACACAAAGACGTCCGCCTACTTAACGGCGGACGAGATGCCTGGATCGCGGAGGAACGGGACACCAACTACGTTGTCCCCGACTACCCCGCCACCAATTATCCGGTCGTCGACCGACGAGACGACGAAATCCGCGCCTTCGTTTCCGACATCATCGGCGAACCACCGGCTGGCGAATACAACCCAGAAGCCAGGCACATCACCGACGCAACAATCTTGGACGTTCGCAGTTCTGAAGAATATATGGGCACACCCCCGGACAATACCCCCAATACGGGGGTATTGCGGCAAGGACATATACCCCGGGCAGTGAACGTTGAGTGGGAAAACGCCGTCTACCCTAATGCCCGTTTCCGCTCACGAGCCGAGCTAGAGACAGCTTTTGAACCGGCTATCAATGCAGACGAAACAATCGTTTATTGTTATCAAGGACACCGGGCCGCACACAGCTGGTTCGTCCTAAAATACCTGCTAGGCTGTGAAAAAGTTCGCAATTACGATGGATCATGGGCAGAATGGGGAAACATGGTACGCATGCCGATACGGAAAGGTGAGGAACCTGACAACCTTGAAATGTCACTGGAATGGAACAGCACCACGCATCGGTAAATTTTTTAGTTCGCAGTTTTTGCTTTATGCCGGGCGTAAATGTGTAAGAATGTTTAACGCCAAGCGCTTCACATTTTTGTATGGGGTGTTCCAATCCCACAATCACATATCACCACAAACCGGTACGGCCGAAACCGTGGTGAAAAACCGAAGCGACAGCTGACAACTAAAACTCCAAATGATCACATCAACGAACCAGGAGAGCTTCACGTGACTGTGGAATCCAGGAAGATCACAAAGGTTCTCGTCGCAAACCGTGGCGAGATCGCTATCCGTGTTATTCGCGCCGCCCGTGACGCAGGCATTGCCAGCGTTGCTGTATACGCAGAACCAGACGCGGACGCCCCATTCGTTAGCATGGCAGACGAGGCTTTTGCCCTCGGCGGCCAGAACTCCGCAGAGTCCTACCTGGTCTTTGACAAGATCCTCGACGCTGCAAAGAAGTCTGGCGCCGACGCCATCCACCCAGGCTATGGCTTCCTTTCCGAAAACGGCGACTTCGCCGAGGCCGTAATCAACGCAGGCCTCATCTGGATCGGCCCATCCCCGCAATCCATCCGCGACTTGGGTGACAAAGTTACTGCTCGCCACATCGCACTGCGTGCCGACGCTCCAATGGCCCCCGGCACCAAAGAACCAGTGAAAGATGCCGCTGAGGTAGTAGCTTTCGCCGAGGAATACGGCCTGCCTATCGCCATCAAAGCTGCGTTTGGTGGTGGTGGTCGCGGCATGAAAGTCGCCTACTCCATGGACGAAGTCGAGGAGCTCTACGAATCCGCTACCCGCGAGGCAGTCGCAGCCTTCGGTCGCGGTGAATGCTTCGTGGAACGCTACTTGGATAAAGCCCGCCACGTCGAATGCCAGGTTCTGGCCGATATGCACGGCAACGTTATCGTTGCCGGTACCCGCGACTGCTCCCTGCAGCGCCGCTTCCAGAAGCTTGTCGAGGAAGCTCCTGCCCCATACCTGACCGATGAACAGCGCACCTCCCTGCACGAATCCGCAAAGCGCATCTGTAAAGAAGCCGGATACTACGGCGCAGGTACCGTAGAATACCTGGTCGGCTCCGACGGCCTGATCTCCTTCCTTGAGGTCAACACCCGCCTTCAGGTGGAACACCCAGTCACCGAAGCAACCACCGGACTCGACCTAGTTCGTGAGCAATTCCGCATCGCCGAGGGCAAGGAACTCCACATCAAGGAGGATCCAACCCCTCGCGGTCACGCATTCGAATTCCGTATCAACGGCGAAGATGCTGGCTCCAACTTCATGCCAGCACCAGGCACCATCACCAAGTACGTTGAGCCTGCTGGCCCAGGTGTCCGCATGGACTCCGGCATCGTTGAAGGCTCCGTTATCGGTGGCCAATTCGACTCCATGCTGGCCAAGCTAATCGTTTTCGGTGAAACCCGCGAAGAAGCCCTCCAGCGCTCCCGCCGCGCCCTGGCCGAGTACATCGTTGAGGGTATGCCAACCGCCATTCCATTCCACCGCCACATCGTGGAAAACCCAGCCTTCGTCGGCGACGAAAACGGTTTCGATGTGTACACCAAGTGGATTGAGGAAGAATGGGATAACCCAATCCCACCATACGTCGACCCTGCCGACGCCGAGGAAGCCGAAGAATCAACCCCGAACCAAAAGGTTGTTGTCGAAATCGACGGCCGTCGCGTCGAAATCGCGCTTCCTGGCGACCTCGCCCTAGGTGGTGGCGGTGCCGGTGGCGCAAAGAAGAAGGCCAAGAAGCGCCGCTCTGGCGGTGCCAAGGCTGGCGTCTCCGGTGACGCTGTAGCCGCACCAATGCAGGGCACCGTTATCAAGGTCAACGTTGAGGAAGGCCAGGAAGTAGCCGAAGGCGAAGTCGTGGTTGTCCTTGAGGCCATGAAGATGGAAAACCCAGTCAAGGCCCACAAGGCTGGCGTTGTTACCGGACTGGCCGTTGCCGCTGGTGAAGGCGTGACCAAAGGCTCCGTCATGATGGAACTGAAGTAACAGTCACTACTCACTCGTTATAGCGTGTGCCTTGCCCTCGTTTGAGGCGCAGGGCACACGTTTTTCCATCACCGGCGTGGGAGCAGATTACTTTTCGACGGTTTCCTAACCAGCCACTACCGACACTTGGACGCAGTGAACAAGCTCACGCTCCACAACCGAATGATTACAAGCTAGGCAGCCTTCGCTGGCCGGACGTTATCTGGAATATACACAACGTCGTCGTCATTCTCACCGCATAACGTAACCTTATACGGCAACACCTTTAATGCTTCAAAGATCTTGTACTGCAACCTATCGTTATCAGGTATGACTATGAATGTCTCATATGCGTCTTCATGCAGTTTCAGATCGTAAAAAAGCTGAATCAGGTCGCCGTTTCTTGTGTACAAGGACATTCTTGTATCAGATACTTGGAAAACCGAATCTTCTGTGAAGGATTGCGCCCGCAAGACATCCGCTACTTCAGAAATTCCTGCATCCGTTTCAACGAATTTGTCAACACTCAACGTAACCCCACCTTTCCGTACGATCTTTTAGCAGTAACAGATACCTGCGAATTCTACCATTAGCTCCATACCTGGCGGCAGCAGTTTGTATTTCTTGCCACGCTTGAGCGGGGTCACGTTCTGACTGTAAAAGATCAATAATGATTGTTTGCGCCTGTTTCGATGCTGCCCTTACATTCCGTGCGATAGTGTCCACCCCATCGCCTCTCGGAGTTTTAGCTTCAGCCACCTCCCCATTAAATAGCAAATCCGGATTTTTGACCCCTGGTGTTTCTCTTTCGGAGCGGACAACAATGGTATGCCCATTTTGTGCCAGTCGGATAAACGTAGCCCACTCATGTAAACCTTTTTGGTGTCTACCAGGTTCTACTGACAGATACGCTTTCCAACCATCGTCGTCACCAAAATCAAAATGAGTGAAAACCTCTCGCGGTATGCAATCATGCCCATTGCCCATCGCCCCATCCATAGTAGGTGATAGATTCATCGCAGGTTTCTCACATCCTCTTCCACCGCTTGGTCTTAGCTGTTTTCAGCCATAAATGAAAGGGTCAAATCCCAGGCATCAATAGCAAACCGGCGTTCTCTACGGACCAATCACGCCTCACGCCGCACTTCACAAAGTTTTCAACGAGTTAAGCCGCAGATTCTGACAATGGCAATTGCACGCCAGATATGGGAAACATGAAGCACTTTAGATGTTTGGGTTGTTTCATGTTAATTCATGTTTCCCGCTCTTTTGCGTAACGCTTCCGCTGAAATTGGTGAAGTCCCTTTGATACTAACCAACGCCCTGACACCAGCCGCCAAGAACAGAACATTTGTTTTATTCCGGGAATCGTCCGATTTAACGGCCATATCGATACAGGTTGCCAATTCACACAGCATCAGAAATCCACCTTTCGCAAAGGAAATCGGGAATCACTAGTAGATGAATCAACTATTAGATAAAGTGCTTTAGCAAAAGGATAGAATCAGCATCAATACCCAAAAAGAACCAACAACACAACATCCACCCCCCTGAAAGTTAGCCACAACAATATTCAAACAAATATGCGAAACAAAATAACCTAAGCTGATCGATAGTTAGCCTACGCAAGCTACCCTTCCCCCAGGAATCCCGGACGCTAGCAGCCCATCCCTCACATTCTTCTTGTTCACCAAACAAACAGATAACCCAGGAGTTTCGAGGTACTTAGAAATTAGGTATCAAAGTTCATCCCCACCCCAATACCACCTTGAGTGAAACCTCTGTTGGATATACTTTTGACCATGCCACCGTTTGGTTTTTCTCGCGATCTTGTAGTTCCGGAAGGGTTTAGCGCCATGGACGAGATAGCCTTTTATTTGATTATGATTGGCGTTTTCATTATTTATATTGCGGCGGTGTCGTGGGGGCACAGAAAGAAAAAAGACAAGAAGAAGTATTCCGACCCGTTGGCGTTTGTGGCTAACGCTGGCCCGTTTAGTCCAGAGTCGCTTGCTCCGGGTGCCATCATTAGTCGTGGCGGTGTTGACTACGTCGTCCGGGGCACTCTTACCTGTAAGCAGGGGCCCTATGTGTGGCATGAGCATCTTATCGATGGCGGTGGTAAACCTGGTTGGTTTGAGGTCGAGGTCGATGAGGGGCAGTTGAATTTGGTTCTGTGGCATACCGAGCGTTCGGCGCAGCTTAGGCCTATGGGCACAATTACGTATATGGGGATGGAGTTTCGGGAGACGGAACGCGGTCCTGCATCTTTTACCAGCATTGGCACTACTGGATTACCCGCTAGCGGTGAAATGACTTATGTTGATTACGCTGGGCCGAACGGACGGTTATTGACCTTGGAACAATTTGGCCCTGATGCCCCGTGGGAGGTGTCGCTCGGGGAGATAATCCAGCCGGGCGAGGTGGTCATTTACCCAGCACCGCCGGAAACAGGGAGTTCATAGTGACTGTGTCTGGTTCTTTCATTCGGGATCTCATGATCCCGCCCGCTGATGTTTCCGCGCACGCTTTGGGTGTGCTACTTAATGGCCCGAGTCGGCCGTTGCTGGCTCGGCGTACGGTGGCTACGGGTGATTCGTCGTTAAGCATGGGCATTATTGGCGCCTCGCATATGGTTGATGTTTCCTTACCCATGTACGATGTCCCGGTTTTTCGGGAGGAGGTGTCGTGCTTGGCGGCCTGTCCATCGAATCCGGCTGCGGTGAAGGTTTCGTGGTGTTCTTCCCCGCAGGTTGTCTTAGAGATTGAGGACGGAAACCTTAAGTTCCATAGAACCTTTCCTGCCGGTGATTACCGGTTTTCCATGTCCACTGAGCGTTTCACGAACAAAAGTTTTGACAGCACAGCTGAGAAAGTCGTTGCGGGTTTCAGCCCGGATTGGCTGGTAGGCCGGTTTCCGGGTGAGGGTGAGTTTCACATCACCGCGTTACATGGCCGCTGGCAAGACGATAGGTGGTTGTGGCTTACTTTTCATCTGTATCCGCAAGAAAGGACAATAGTGCAAACTGAATCGATGTGGGTACCACCATCCCAGGTATTAGACGGGGCTTCGTAACGGCTCTAGTTAGGAATTCTATAGAGGGATCACAATGACCTATAAACATTGGATTGCCGTAGGGGTTTTGCTGATTATCATCGGGATTGCTTTCGGCGTGTATGGCGCAAAGGCGGAGGCTGAGGGGCCTGTGTGGTATATCGAGAAGCACTGTACCAAGCAGGGGCAGGAGGGGCCTGCTGAGGTGTATAACTGCTCTAAACGTGCTGCTGACTTTTGGTTCGATTTTCACCGTACTGGGCAGGTTGAAGAATCAACCCATGACAGTGGAACCGGAACTTATTATTTTCGTTTTAAGAAGTACCTAGTCAGTGTCAAAGACAATACTGATGGTACGGCTAAGGCCAGCATTGAAGATCATTCCCGGCTGCGTAGTGGGCATTTCGTGTACTTGGGTCCGGGTTTTGGCCCGTCATCGCCGCGTTCCTCCAGTGGTGGTTCTTCCGGTTCGGGTGGTGGCGTGAAGTAGCTCAATTAGCCTTTCAACCGCATTATCCTAAGCACATGTAACCAAGGAGTGACCGTGATTACAGTAAGTACTTTCGCAGCAACGCCGACATTAGACCCTGCCTCGACCTATGTTTTAGCCATCGATGTGCCTGCGGCCAGTTTTCCGTCAGGGGTGACCTCTACAATCGCCTATTTCGCGCTAGCTTTAGCAATCTTTATTCTTGGTTTCAAAGTCCAAGATTGGTTAACCCCCGGGCACTTTCGGAAGCAGATTTTCATTGATAATTTGCCCAATGCATGTGTTCTCGCCGCCAGTCAGGCCATTGCGTTGGGGATAGTGATTGCTACTGCGATTGCATTGTCGCCGGATGAGATCGGCCCTGGCTTGCTATTTACGCTTGTGTATTCGCTGGTGGGGTTGTTGCTGCAAACAGTGTTTTTGGTTTTGTTGGAGTTGTTCACCCCGAATCGACTGCGCGATATTTTCGAAGATACAAAATTACGCCCCAGCGCCTTGGTCGGTGGTGTTTTCCTTATCATGGTCGGTGCTATTAACGCGGCATGTCTGCTCTAGTTATGCAGCCAGCTATGTCTCCAGCGCGTCGTTTCCTCTTGTTGCTCTCCGTCGCGATTTGCGCTGCTTCGGGTTTGGTGTACGAATTGGCACTAATCTCGTTGTCTGCGGTGCTTGCGGGTGGGTCGATTGTGGAGACGTCTCTTATTGTTTCCGGCTTCGTCGCCGCGTTGGGGTTGGGTGCCTTGGCGGCAAAACCTCTGCTTAACCGTCCAGAAATTTCGTTTTTGCTAGTGGAAACACTCCTCGGTCTGGTTGGTGGGTTAAGCGCGTTGCTGTTGTATTGGGTTTTTGCTTCCATTGGTGGTTCCGTTGCGGTGTTGGGCGTAGCAACATTGGTTATTGGGATGTTGGTGGGGGCTGAATTGCCGCTTCTGATGACGTTGTTTCAGCGCGGCAAGCTTGTCGACGCCGCCACGTCCGGCTCGGTTCTTGCTACCTTAAACGCGGCGGATTACCTGGGCGCGTTGTTAGGTGGGTTGGCTTGGCCGTTTATTCTGCTTCCGGGTTTGGGGTTGGTGCGCGGCACCCTTGCTGCGGGATTGTTGAATATCGGTGCGGCGATGGTCATCGCGGTGATTGTGTTGCGCCGTGATCTACCCCGCCACCAGTTTTTCTCGGTGACGGTCGGGCTCACGACGGTGCTGGCGATGTTGTTGGGCGTTTTCGTTTTTAGCGGTGGCTTGGTCACCACCGCCCGCCAGCGGTTGTACCAATTTCCGATTGTGTATTTCCATCAGAGTGCTTACCAAGAAATTGTTGTCACGGAATTGGGTAAGGATCGTAGGTTATATCTCAATGGTGGTCTGCAGTATTCAACCCGGGATGAGTACCGCTATACGGAAGCATTAACGTATCCGGTGATTGCTGCGGATACGTCCCAGGTGTTGGTGGTTGGTGGCGGCGATGGTTTGGTTGCCCGGGAATTGTTGAAGTTTCCGCAGGTTAAAGCTATCACTCAGGTGGAGTTGGATTCTGATATGGTTACCGCCGCCAATACTGTGCTGCGTGAAGATAACGGCGGTGCGTTGACTGATCCTCGAGTTACTGTGCTGATTGAGGATGCATTTTCCTGGGTTCGTGATTCAGGAAATAATGAGCGTTACGATGCCATCATCGTCGACCTTCCTGATCCAGATAATGAAATCATTGGCCGGTTGTACACGGAAGAGTTCTATTCCATGCTGCGGGCACGGTTACGGGACGGCGGCAAAATGACCGTGCAATCGGGTAGTGCTTTTACCACACCTGATGTCTTTTCCAGGGTGTATTCCACCCTTTATGCTGCTGGTTGCCCAGTGGTTTTGCCCTACCATGTGCACGTTCCCACATTCGGGGATTGGGGGTTTAATCAGTGCGCACCACGAAACGCCACACTGACAATGCCTGAGTCCATCTCACCTCCACCCAGGTTTCTCAACAAAGAGGTTCTGGCTGCCGCCGGGGTTTTCGGCGCTGATAATCTGCCTCGTAGGATTGAGCCGAATACGTTAGATCACCAATATATAGTTGCAGACCGCAGGCGTGGGTACCGGCAGGCCGGCGAATAAGTGAGTTGGTTGTTCCAGGATTCATCTATGCCGTGTGGCATTTCCCACATATGGATATAAAACCCCTTGTCACTTCACGCTTTCGCCACCCCTATCTAAGGTTAGGCAACACATTACCCTTGTGTTATGTGCTTAGCCCGACTGATAATTACTAAAGCTAGACTAACCAATTCACTATTGTGGAGCAGGCCTTACTAATTATTTAGCCGACGGTTATGTGCGCTCCACCGAGGAGGTTGCATCTCATGGCGACACTACCGAAAATTACAACCACTACTACTGCCCCTGAGCATTTTGCATTGTCGGCCGTTCCTATTGGCAACCAGTGCGTAATTAGTGATTTCATGGGCCCAATGATTACTGAACCCATGCGCAGACGCCTGGCTGAGCTGGGATTACGCCCGGGAATCGTTGTATTGGTAACCCAAAAAACGGCTAATGGTGGCCGCGTTTTGAAGGTTGGCGGCACTCGTTATGCAGTGGATGGACTTACGGCAAAAAGTGTGCATGTAACCACCACACAATAACTTGTGCGCAATGATTTTCAATGTCATTAACTGCGACACGGCTATCGTCACTATTTCACCTACGTTTGGTAATTCTCATGGCTACTTCAAAAACCCCAACAACATGCCACTGCGAGTCCCATGGGCAGGCAGTGGCTCCGGAAGGCGCCCCCATTATCGCACTCGTCGGGGCGCCCAATGCCGGAAAATCCACCTTATTCAACAGTTTGACCGGCGCTAAAGCCCGAATGGGAAACTGGCCGGGCACCACCGTCGAAGTCAGTCGCGGCGCATGGAAAACCCCGGATGCGGTCTACGACGTTATCGATTTTCCTGGTGCCTACTCATTGGACCCGATGAGTCCCGATGAGGAACTGACGAAACAACTCGTTATCGACTGCGCAGTGGACGAACGCCCGGATCTTGTCATGGTGGCGGTTGATTCGTCGAGTCTATCCCGCAGCTTGTATATGGTTTCCCAGCTGGCCGAACTTGAAAATCGGCTGGTTATCGTTTTGACCAAATCCGATATCGCCAGTACCAACGGCGACAATATTGATGTCGCAGCTTTATCGAAAGCGCTGCGAGCACCAGTGGTAGAGGTCGATCCACGCCACCGCTCCAATGTGCATAGCGTCGCTGCTGTTGTCGCCGAAGAATTACAGCGACCGAAGGCGGTGCGTCGACAAGCAGTTACAACCGATGACGAGTTTGCCCTGGCCGATGATCGATTCGCGTGGATTGAATCAGCCACTGCGGCAGCGCTTACCACGAAAGCCACTATGTCGACGTCTTGGTCGGAGAAGATCGACCGGGTGGCGCTGCACCCGTTTTTTGGCCCAGTGATGTTCTTGGCGACCATGTGGTTGGTTTTCCAAATCACCACCACAGTGGCCGCGCCGTTCCAAGATTTTTTGGATGGACTGTTCACTGGCCCCATCAGTGATTTCGTTCGCGGCGGATTGGAGACACTAGGTCTTAACCACCCACTATTTTCCGGCTTGCTTGTCGACGGCCTCATCGGCGGCGTCGGCATGGTGCTCACATTCGCACCACTCATGGCGTTAATGTTCTTGTGTCTAGCAGTGCTGGAGGATTCTGGATATATGGCCCGTGCAGCGGTGGTCACTGACCGGGTAATGAAAGCCATTGGGCTTCCGGGCAAAGCGTTTATCCCACTGATTGTTGGTTTCGGTTGCAACGTTCCGGCAATCTCGGCGACTCGCGTCCTGGGCCAGCCACGTCAACGGTTGCTTACCGCCTTGCTGATTCCGTTTACCTCGTGTTCGGCCCGGTTGACTGTCTACGTCATGCTGGCCGCAACATTTTTCCCCAATAACGCTGGCACCGTTGTGTTTGTCATGTATTTGATTTCCATCGGCCTAGTTGTTTTGGTCGGTTTCGCGATGAAGCATACGCTATGGCGCCGAATGGGAACCGACCCACTGGTGATCGATCTCCCGGTGTACCAGCTTCCCGGCGCACGGTTGGCGTTTTCGGTGATGTGGATTCGGCTTAAAGGTTTCCTTCAAACCGCCGGTGGCATTATCGTCATCACGGTTGCCGTGGTGTTCTTGCTGCAATCGACCCCAACGAGCAGCCAGTATGGTTTCGCAGACGAGAATCTCCCGCCGCAGGAAAGCGCTTACGGTGTCATGTCTGGTGCTGTTGCCCCCATTTTCGCCCCAGCCGGGTTTGGTTCATGGTCGATTACCGGCACTTTGGTTACGGGTTTTGTAGCTAAAGAGGCGGTTATTGCGACCTGGGCGCAGACCTATAACTTAGAAGACCCCAGCGATGCGGAGCCGGAGGAACAGGGGCGTTCCCAATTGGCACAGGCGGTGCGGGAAGATTTCAACACGACTTCGGGTGGGCATCCGTTGGCAGCGGTGTGGGCGTTTATGGTTTTCCTGCTTGCATACACTCCGTGTGTAGCTACGCTTGCCGCTCAACGGCGTGAGATTGGCCTGAAGTGGACGCTGATTGGTGTCGGCCTACAGTTGGCAACAGCGTGGGTGTTGGCGGTTGCAGTATTCAACGTTTTGAAGTTGTGGTTCTAGCATGCGCCCATTATCAGCAGTAGCCGCAGCGATTAGAAACGGGGCGACCACCGCCCCGAGGATAGTCACCGAAACCGGGTTGTCACTGTCAACGGTTGCCGCCGCCTTGGAGCACCTGACGCGAATGGGGTGGATTGTAAACAGCAATGATATGTTGGCCTGCCAGAATTGTTCCATGGGGTGTAAAACCACCTCTGGGCAGTGCGGCCAAGGGCTTACCACGTTGACGTTGGTGGCAACGCCTACTTTTCGACGCGCCACCGATGCGACTGGCTAAGGGTTAGCGGTGCCAGAACTGAAAACCGACAAAATTAAACGCCGTTTAAGTTCGCATTCTATGCTGAGTGCATGGATGTTATGGAATTAAACGGCGGTCGGTTTTATCTGCGCCCGCTGCACGACGACGACCGGATCGACGACCGTCCCGCGCTAGCCGCAATCGTCGATGACCCAGAGGATTTTATTGCCACGATGCGGGCGTCGGCAAGCGATTACTGCTGGGCGATTTGTGAACAAACCAACGTCGACATGGTGGCATTAGGCCACTACAACCACGATACGAAGACCATCACCACCACCCCTATCGGCGACCCGGCGCGTATCCTGCCCAACGACCCGGTTCTGCCGCCGAAGTCAGTTGCCGACGCGGCCCATGCTGGGCGCGAGGTTATCGAACGCTGGGTGGCTGTGGCGCTGTAACAAGCCTCCATCGGGTGGCTTGTTGACCTGTTGGTCGCATCGCGTGGAGGTGTCCCGTTTGGAAGCTTAAGGGTCACCGTGCCCTGCGGTTGCGGCAAGCCACCTGCTGTGAAGTTCTTCCCGGATTTCTGGCGGCGCAGAACGCCGCAGGTTACAGGCGATCGCACACATTCGCGCCACCATATCGCTATTGTTACCAGTGGTAACGGCGTCCATGATCCCTGCGCAGCTATCAGGCTCATTTGCTAAAAGCGAGGTGAGTTGCTGCCGCATGGCGTCTATCTGACAGCTGCCTCTGGTTGCCGCCAACACGGTAACAAGGCACTGTACCGCTTCGCGCTGTGCGCCGTGTTTGTTCAGCCCATAGGCGAGATACCTGGTGCCAAGGCCCCGGATATTCCATAGGCTCAGGCGGTCAGCCTGGCGTTGTGCCCACTCGGCACGCGATATTGCCTCCGAGTAGTCGCCCGCGATTAGCGCACGGTGTGCCTGCAGCAACGTTATTGCCAGCTCACACAGTTCCGGGCGCGCTGGTTTCATCGTCGTTAACGCCACTTCTAATTTCTCACACAACTGAATGTAGGACGCCGGATCCACTACGCTGCCGATCACGTCACCTTCGGAATCTTCGTGAGGCTGTAAAGCGCATAATGCGTAGATGAAATCCCCTTTATCGCTGTGCCATTGTGCCAGTAATGTGCCGTTAGGCTGTTGGTTTAGCACGTATTCTGCCAGCGTGAAAACTGTAACCGCTTCACCATCGGCGGCTAAAAACTCAGGATTCGCACACGTATCCGCTGGGCGCAGTCCGTCTATTAGGTGATAGTTTTTCGGCCGGGATTTTTCGGTTATCACCCCGCTAAACCACGTAGATTTCCCCACTTCAGCCTGCACATTGGCATACACGCCGCGCAGCCGTTCCACCTCTGATTGACAGGTTTCGGCCGATTCGGTGGCATTAGCCTCCTTATGTGCGTCGATAAGCTGCGCCAGTCTGTCGCATTCGGCTAAAAGCTCCGGCACTCGGTTTTCCACCAGTTGAATACCGCCGGCATCACCAACCTCGCAGGCAGCAAACCCCAGTTCGAAGTAGACATCCGCCTCGTTCCAATACAGGTCGAAAGCGTTATCAAGCGCACCTGCTTTTTCGTATAACCGCGCCATAAACTCAACGTATTTCCGCAGTCGGGAATAGTCATACGCCGCTATAAACCCTGACATAACGTCGAGATAGGCAAACGTTGAGATACCAGAATCGCCTGCCGTAATGTATTCCGGCTGCGCTTGATAAGATGCCATAAGCATTCGTGCCAGCTCATAGGCGATGGGCGTTGTTAGCACGGACCGATCATCACACAACGTCACCAGAAGATCTGAATCAAGGCCGGATCCGGGCGGCCCATCGATCGTGGTGGATCCTGCGACCACTCCGGATAAGTGTCCCGCCGTGACAACTGCAGCGTCGGTTACGTTGGCCGTGCCAACGAGAATCGCATTCCCACCAACCGTAGCGTCGCCGCTTACCTGCGCGTTCCCGCATACCAAGGCGGCGCCTAATACTCGGGCATTGCCAAATACCTGGGCATCATTTTCCACCGAAGCTTTCCCCGCCACGTGCGCATGCCCATACACCCGGGCGCGACCGCTTACCGTGGCGGTACCAGCCACCTGCGCCTCGCCGAATACCTCGGCCTCATCTGCCACCCACGCGTCGTCGGCGATTCGCGGCATACCGTTAGTGGTATGGGGTGAACTCACCCAGCCACCGAGATCGCCTGCGGAAACTGATTGCTCCGGGATATCGGTGGTAGCCCGTATCCGATACAGGGTCACCCCAAAACTATTCGTGGTCGTTTCTTCGGTGAGCTCGAACCGCAATGTTGTCATACTTTGCCCCACTTATCGCTCGGTGCGTCGCATCAATAATAATCACAGCCCTGGCCGCACCATGCGTCGAAAAGCTAAAGCGTTTTTGCCCAGCTCTGACAGCCAACAATTTCAAAATAACTGTAAGCGATATAGAGACAAGTTGCACGGCATCCAGCACCATATCCACGATTAGATTGCCGCCGAGAACCCACATCCACAGTATGCCGCTTACCCACAGTTCCACTCTCAAAAATCTGCCGCTGCTTCGCCACCAACAGCACATGCACAGTGCATGAAAATGATCAGAGGAGTAAGTAGAAAACCAGGATTTTAGCCCCTCTTCTACATTACGATCAGTAGTAACCCAAAACGACGATCTTCGATGTGGTGAAAACTTTTCGCATCGGTACGTGCAGGTTTTGATGACGCCACAAAACCGGGAAGTAGGAGTGGTATGAAACCGCACGTTAAAGCAGCCTTTTGCCTCTTCATCAGCGCAGTGAGCCTCACTGCATGCATTCTACCGTTGCCGCCTGCACGCATGATTGCGCGTACAACCCCAACCAGAAGCGCCGAAGTAAGTAGTCCAGTGCCCCCGATTCCCACCTCCACCCCAGATAATGCCCCCTTGTGGAATACGCCCCATTGGGGATTCCCAACCAATGTTGCTGGTTGGCGTCTCCAAATATTCGACCAAGAAGGCGTAAACCTTATCGAAAATTCCCGTGGTTGCCAGTATTCCACTATCCAAAGCACCTTTGACCTCACGGCCGGGATGCCAGCACCAGACCACATCGAAACGGGATACATGGCGGAAAACCGGATAGCTGGCTTCCAACAACAAATGACCAGTGCCGAGGGGACATTCCACAAATCCAGTGAAGTCAGCGGCCCAGGATCGCAACCCATCGAAATGCTACGAGTGGACATTGATTACGTCGGAGTCGATCATCGCAACTATCACTCCACGGCATGGGTACGGGCGTTTACCCGCAACGATCCGCCGAGTGCAGTAACAGTCAACTACGCGTGCCCAGTCGAAGCATATTCAGAGCAGGAGCTTAAAGAGCTGCTGGACTCCACCCTGCTTTTCAACGTAACCACACCGGAACTGGGCGATTAGCGCGGTTATCACCGAGCCAATTCCCACTCGCGGAGGATGCGAGTAATCTCTGCCCGAAGATCGCCGACATCTGGCTCAATGCTCTTTAAAAACTTCGCACCGGTCATGCTGTGGTGTTTTCCGGTTTCCACTTCGGTCACGGTGATTAGTGAACCGCGATCGCGCAGCTTCGCCACCGTTATCAGACGGCCGTCGTCAAGCGGGCCAAAAGAGACGAAGTCGCTGGAATCATAAAAATCTGCGTCGGAGATAGTGCCCGAAATATTGACATGTACCACCGGATGCACGCAGGATTGACCGCGCAGTTCACCGTCACCGCCGATATGGCAGATTGCGGCAACCGTCGTCTCCCCTGCCAGCGTGACCCGTCCACTAATCACACTGGCACCCGTCACCTGGGCATTGTCTTTGACCACCGCGTAGTGTTCCACGATTGCCTGATCGGCCAGTAAGGCATTATCGCGCAGGACCGCTTCATCGGCCACCCAGGCGTTGTCCAATCGCGGCTGACCGTTATCGGTAAAGAGCGAACTGACCCACCCGCCGAGGTCGCCGACCGTAACTCCTAGCTCTTCCTGATCTTTGGTTGCCCGAATCCGGAATACGGTAGTGCCATCAGCAAGTTCTTTGGTTTCCTCCGTCAATTCAAAGCATAGGTCTGCCACCGGTTCTGCTTGTCGACGAATCTGCTCGGTGGCAACATCAATAACCGGCTGGTACTCCTCGGTAACCTCAGTATCACATTCAACCGCGATCTCATCACCGACGCAGCGGTATACCGTGGCGAGGTTATCGGTGTGCCCAATCGGACCGAAGCTAAAACAATGCCATGATCTGGTGATCTCGGCGTTTCCGGTCACCGTCGCGTGGCTGGGTACCGGTGCGGTGATGTGGGCGGCACCGCTGACCGTCGAAAAGCGGATCTTAGCCTGACCAGTAATAACCGCGTCCTCGGAAATCAAACTGTCGGCGCCTACCACTGCGTTTCCCGAAACCTCTGCGGAGCCAGTGACATAGGAACGACTGACAGTCGCGGCATCAGCAACGACCGCATGTCCATTGATAGTGCCAGACGAAATAACTGCCCGACCGCTCACCTTAGCGTTACCTTCAACCACGCCGAGTACCTGGGCCGAGCCTTTAACAGTGGCGTTGTCGCCGATCCGCGCTTGACCTTGTATCAGGCAGCTGCCCTTCACCGTGGCAGAATCTTTGACCTGGGCATCGTCTTGTACCCGGGCGCGGCCTTTGACCCTAGCAGTGCCATAGATCTGGGCACGGTCACTAACCCGGGCATGCCCGGTCACCCGCGCCTGACCGAAAACCTCAGCACCACCTTCCACCCAAGCGTTTTTGCCGATGCGCGGCTTCCCGGACTCGGTGTGGGTGCTGCTGACCCAGCCGCCCAGGTCACCCGCAGAAACAAACCGCGCCGGTATGTCCTCGGTCGCGCGTATCCGATAGAGCGTTTCGCCAAAATTGTTGGTGATTGTTTCCTCGGTCAATTCAAACCGAATGCGCGACATGTGATCCACTCCTTTTAGGTGGCTGTTCGACGTTATCTCAAGTCTAGCCTCTGAGCTTTTTACCATTGGCGGTATCGCATAAATACGCCATGCCGGAACGGGCCTGGAGTGTTGTTGACCACGACCAGCTACGTTAATGCATTATTGACCAGTTACCACAGGTCTTCCCGCAGTTTCGCACATATCTCTTCGTACTGACTGCTGCGATCGTAGCGCTTTGGCCATTCCCCCATAGCTTCGATGTACTGGGAGTAAACGGAAATCGCTCCTGGAATATCACCGAATTCGATGTGTAATTCCGCCGCCGTGACATATAAGTTAGCCGCCAACTGATACTGCAAAAGACAACTCATGCAATAGGCTTGGGTTGCAACGCAGTCGGTGACCATATCGGGAAACCGATCGCCAGAAAACTCAAGGCGGCGCAGGTCAACCCATAAAATCCATTCCCAGAGTGTCAGGATCGCTGGCACGTCCCCAGGATGCATCCGGTACTCGGCGCATTCCTGGAGTGCATAAGCTAGATTCCGCAACCCGGTAGCCATAAACTCCAACGCCGCTGGGTCCGACGGGGCTTGATGCAGCCGCACCACCGCGCGGTCGGCGTAGTACCGGGCGCAGCCGAAAGCAGCATCATCGTCGTAATGCTGGAAGCATTCCTGGGCAAAAGCCAACGCCGCAAAGACAGTATCGTCGGCACTACTGCTTACCGCCGCAGCCGCAGCTTGTAATCCGGCCTCCTCGCTTCGCCCGATATGTACGAGTGCGCGGGCGTACAACAGTTTCAGCGAAGTAAGCTCGGTCATCTGTGGTGCGGCGGCTAAGAACTTTTCGGCAAAACTGCAGAGTTCGGCCCATTGTTGGTTCTCACTGAGCTGGGTAGCCTCCACCAGGACGTCGAAGCTGGCCGGATCGGTGGCACTAACCGTGACCTGGTTTGCGCCTCCACCAGCCAAGATGTCGTCTACCCGACTTGGGCGGTGCACCGCGTCAACCAAGGCTAGACAGTATTGTTCGATTCCCATCCAACACCTTTCGTGCTTGTCGACGCCACTTGGCCCAGCCCGCTACCACGATCTGTTACGCGCGACGCTGGGGCGTCGACAAGCAAAAGGAGAACCCCTGTGCGGAATTCTCCTTATCTTGTGACACTTGTCTGCGATTTTTTAAAACTCAATGTCGTCGGCGATGCCGCCACCGAATTCCTTGCGCAGATTCTCCGTGATTTCTTCCTGACGGCGCTGCACAATCGACATAACCTGCGTCATGTGGCGCGGATCAGACATCCAGCGCGTGCCAGCAGCACTAGCCTCCGCCATGGTGACACCGTAGTGCTCTTGAACGTAACCATCCGCATCCTCGCCGAATTCACCCACTGCCAGCATCGCGGCATATACCTCGCAGAAGAAATCCCGATCGGAATTAAGCTTCTCTGCATTCGAACCAGACATAGTGCCGCCTGCGCCATCACCGGATAGAACCGGGTGCGGTTCGTGCATCAACGTGGTGTACTGCATGCCCACTGACATGGGGTAATCGGTGATGCGCTGCAACCAGCCAGCAGCCGCTTCATCCCACTGGGGCCGTTCTACACCTAAGCGTTCCGCGATGGTGTTAGCTGAGGTGCCACCGTGCATGAGAGCAGAAGCCGCAACATAGTCGTGCAGCGTAATACCCGCGATCGGCTGCAATTCCGGCGCGGAGGTGTCAACGCTGGCGAACATTTGGGTATAGGCCTGGAATTCTTCTTCCTGACCTGTAAAAACCATGTCCTCATCAAAACCTGCCGACTCGTCCTCCGGCTGCCGTTGGGCGATCTCAGCATGCTTTTCCCACAACGCGTCATTGTAAGTTCCGTCGATAATCGCCGCAGCCAACGGATCGTTTGGCCGACCAACCTGACGCACGATTTCCGTTAATGCATCGGCAATAATTTTCGGTCCCTCACGTCGCAATTGGATCAGACCATCACCGAAACTTCCCATGATATTGACGTATGTCACGTCGGCCATATGAGTACCAGCAGGCTCCAACACCGTGTGCGGGGCCTTGCGGTACTTTGCCACCGCATCCTGAACAATCTGGCTAAACCGCGCTGAAGCCAACTCCGGCGATAGCTCAAACGTGTGCCGCAGTTTCTTCATCTCAAGGTTAACCACCGCAATCGCCAGGTGCCCCACATGGAAACCCTCGCCACTATCGATCATTTCTTGCAACTCTTGGGCCCGCTCCTCGCATCGCTGTGCGACGATTCGGTCAATTTCTTCCTCGGAATAGTTGCTAATGCCAGCCTTGGCCGCAACGTTTTGCACCATAGCGGTTGCGTCGCTTGGCTTCTTTCCGAACATGCCAAGAAGTTTGTCAAACATTCTGTAATGCCTTTTCTATAACGATAAGGTTTTAGAAATCAGGGCTGTCCTGTGCCTTATCGGCGTATTCTTCCCACAAATCCTCATCGTAGGTACCGTTAAGAATAGCTGCAGCCAAACCATCCCCTGAACGCCCAAATTCGCGGACCAGCTCTTCTAAAAGCGGAACCATCACCTTGTCGCGCTCTTTCTTCAAAATGATTAAACCGTCACCCATGTTACCCATGATGTTGACATACGTTACATCTGGTTCATAGGTACCAGCTGGTTCCAACGTGGTGCGAGGCGCCTTGCGTATTTTCTGAACGATTTCTTTAGCGAGCTCGTTACGCCGCGCCTCGGTTTCCTGCGGATTTGCCTCATGCAGGACCCGGTAGCGGATCATTTCGATATTTAGAATGAGGCTGGCAATGTGCCCTACTGGGGTATCCTCATCGGCCAAAGCTTCGTTGAGTTCCTCCACCCGATGCGCACTGCGCTGTTGGAATACTTTCTCAATTTCCTCAGGGGTAGAGTTCTGGTTGACCGTTGGGGTTTTATTGATTCCGAGTAGGGAAAGAAGTTTTTCGAGCATGGAAAATCCTTAATGTTTAAGTTAAATACTGTGCAGGGTGCTCTCGAAACAGCTACGAGCACCTGCGGTTTTAAAGCGGGTTGTGTTTTTCACTCTGCGGACTTTGCTGAGCAATGGCGGCGTACTGTTCCCACACCTCATTGTTGTAGGTATTCGCCAGCACTGCCTCAGCCAAACCGTCACCGGGGCGAGCCAATGCACGCACAATGTCTTCCAGCAAAGCGGCAATCAAAGTGTCGTTATCCTGACGCAACAGGATAAGACCATCACCGAAACCGCCGATCACATTGACGTAGCTAACATCTGGGATCAACGTTCCCGCTGGTTCGAGATCCGTGTGAGCCTTTTGTGTCGCTTCCACCACCGCACTGGTAATGAACTGATGGCGCTTTTGTTCAGCGTATTCTGGCAAGATTTCATGCATCACGCGGTATTGAGCCAGCAGATAATTGACATGGCGAACCAGCATTTCCCCGTGATACAGGTTGTGTTTGAGCGCTAGATCGTCAAGTTCTTTTTCCAGGTGCTTGGTGCGGGAATCCGCCAAGTCCTCAGCCAACCGCGGCAACATTTGCATTGCTTCTGTTGGCGTAAATGTTGTCTGAGTTTCGCATCCCAAACAGGTGAGGTACTGCGAGGTGTAGTACATCTTGTCCACGGGAACCGGCGCGCCGCATTGGGAACAGGTGAAGCTGTTTTTCAACTGTTCGTAGTCCTGTAGTGCTTGCTGGTACAAGCGCTCAGAATCCTCACCGTAGCCATCATCAAAGAGGTGGTCCGTGTAGATTTCCAACCACTCTAAAAACGTATCTACGCGATCCGAACTTCGTTTGTATTCGGCAAAGACCGCGTCATTGTCGCTGTCCTCAAATTTTTCGAAGTGCTGAGCAAAAGTACGCTCCGCTTTGGTGCCCACGGCCATGATCTGCCGGATCACGGCGGCTGTAAATACCCCGAAAGACTGTTTGCCCTCATCGGTTTGATCGGCCCGCATCTCTGCTGCTTCTTTTTTGGAATCCTCTCCGAATTCCTGGCAGCGTTGCTTCAGCTTGGGCAAGAACACATCAAGACGATCACGCAGAGCGAGAATCTCTTGTAGTTCACTGGTCATGAAAGCTCCTTGAATAATGAAAGCCGTCGCGGATTAGATGTCAGCTGTAATGAATACATACCCACAGTAGCGGCATTCTTTGACACCGTGATCCAGCGCGCGCCCTGCGCCACATCCTGGGCAGATTCGCGCTTTTGCACCGGCAGTATCCTTTTCAAACTCGACTGACGTTTTCTTCGATTCCTGCGATTTCTTACGCAATCGTTCCGCAAATGAACTTGCCACTTGTTACAACTCCTCTAAGATGGCAGCTCGCTTGGCGGCATATTCTTGTTCGGTAATAAGATCCGCTTCAAACATCTTCTTGAGTTTGGCGAGTTTTTCCATCGGGTCGGTAGCCGCAGCAGGCGCGGCTGCCGGTGGTTGCTGAGCTGGTGGCTGCTGTTGCATAGCCTGCATAGCTTGTTGGGCTTGTAGCTGAGCCAATTGTGATTGCGCTTGGGCTTGTGCCTGGGCCGCTTGGGTATTCATTTCCCCCACTAAAAGCCCCATGGCGATACCTTCCTGCGCGCCAGCACCTACCGTGTTGCGGGCATCGGCGGTTGCGAGTGCGGTGTTAAACCGCTGGAACCGATCCATGTCACCAATCATGTTCATACCGGTGACTTTGTCGTAGTATTCATTAACTTCGTCCGGCAATGTAACCGAGACGATGGTGAACTGGGTTACTGAAACACCCAAATCCTCGAAATACGGTGCGATTACTGGTTGTAACCGGGCGTTTACTGAGCTAAGGTTTGCCGCAAAATCCATGACGCTAATGCCTGAGGTAGCCATGATTTCGCCGAACTTAGCGGCAATGTAATCGCGTAGTTGAACCTCGATATCGCGCACGCTTAGCACAGGGAAAGAACCAGCGTACTCCCGGAAGAACTTAGCGGGATCGCTGATTCGAACGTTATAGGAGCCAAACGCCCGGACACGTACCTGACCAAACTTTGGATCAGCCATCATCACGGGTGCAGGGGTGCCCCACTTGAGGTCAACAAACTGACGCGTGACCATGTAGAACACGTCATAAATGTTTGGTGAGGCAAAGCCATATTTCCAGCCTTTGAGCTGGTCTAAGATCGGAACGTTTTCGCTGGGGAGCGTGTGCCGACCTGGGCCATAAACTTCGCTAGCTACACCATGGGACAGAATCAGTGCTGCCTGATTTTCCCGAACGATGACTTGCGCGCCTTTTTTAATTTGTCCTTGATGTGGTGGCCATTGCCACATCACCAATTGGGGGTCTGGGTCAACGCACTCGATAATGTCTATCCACGGGAGAGCCACTGGTCACCTTTCATGTTGAAGAAATGTACGGCGGTTACTATCTGGGCAAAACGTTAGCACCCACGGCAGACATCAGACGTTGAAATGGGATACATGAAATAATCAAGCTTACAAACGACAAGAGTTTTCAATTGCATAATGCTTGCATAACCGTTGCGTAAAGCCCGCTGCTCCCGCCCAGCAATAAATATTATCCAACGTTAACCTTTGGGTCCTACCACCCACTAAGCCTGGGCAGCCCAATCACACCACCAATCACCGACACGCCAAGTACACAATCTTTTATTACCATTTTTTCAGCATCCCCACCCCCGCAACCGCCCCCATCGATCAGCGGGACATCAACCCATCACTACCCCGGCAACTACTTCCACGATCGATACGCACCACATGAAGCTGCCGCGACATATATCAGCCGCCCGGTTTCCATTAGGTCATGCCTACCCATCAGCAGTTATCGCACAACCATTTTCTACCCCTTGACTAATCCCGGGTTGAACATTAATACTAAACTTGTTTCACAATTAAGTTAAGCAACCCTAATTTAAGACGTAAAAGTGGGATTCTCGCATCCTTTGATTCCCAGCAAGAAACGCAGTCACAGCCTTAGTTGGCACCGTGATCGCCAGCGCTTAGCGGGATGGCAGGAAACGCCCCCGTGTACGTTCAAGGAGACAATATGACTTCCGACGGTTCAGTGCTTGTCAGCAACGTCACCAATGAAAAAGCTCCGCCACAGGAAAACCCCAGAGTTGCCGGGAAAAAGGCACTCAACCAGCTTCTAGAGCCAGTACGTGGCCGGTTATTGCTGGGACGCGTACTGGCTGTGATCGCAGGCATTCTCGCCATCGCACCCTATGTCGCATTGGTACAGCTAGGCGATATTCTCTACAGCGCCTACCTCACGGACACCCCTATTGATTCCGCAGCCGTGTGGCGCGCCATTTTCCTTCTTATCAATGCTTTTTGCCTGAGGTTATTCATTGTTGGGTTGGCATTGGGCGTTACTCACTTTGCCGACATTAAGATCTCAGCGATTATTCGACAACTGACTATTTCTCGGCTGGCGCAAGCGCCATTGGGATGGTTTAGCACAACGAATGCTGGAAAAGTACGCAAAGCATTACACGACGATATCGCCCAAATCCATACTCTTATCGCCCATCAACCAGTGGACGTCACTCAGGCGATTGTTACCCCGATCGCTTTGGTTGCTTATGCTTTCACCATCGATTGGCGGCTGGGCTTACTTACTGTAGCAGCTTTGCCGCTTTACGGCGCTGCGAATGTATGGATGATGCAAGGCATGGGCGAGAAAACAGCCCAAATGGATGCACATTTAGCACGGGTTTCCGCCACAATGGTGGAATTTTTTACCGGGATTTCAGTGGTCAAGGCTTTTGGCACAGTGGGTAAGTCCCACCAGCGTTACCAGGATGCCGCCAATGATTTCCGCACGTTCTACGGGCAGTGGGTCACTCCCTTATTACGCGGTTCTGCCATGGCAAATGCCGCCATCGCCATTCCGGTGCTGTTAGCCATCAACATTGGTGGCGGCGCCTTGATGGTTTCCGTCGGCTGGGTCAGCCCCATTGAGGTACTTGCCACTACGTTGATTGGTTTAATGGTTCCCTCCTCCATAGAGGTGCTTGCCGGTATGGTGTGGTCCTATCAGATTGCGGGAGCCGCCGCGTTACGGGTGACAGCCGCGCTGCAAACACCGTCTCTTGCCTATGGTGATATGCCGGTACACCCGATAAGTAATGAAGTGGTCTTTGACAATGTGAGTTTCTCCTATGGTCTTACTCGCGCCGCAGACAGTGTCAGTATGACGCTACGCGAGAATTCGGTTACTGCCCTTGTAGGGCCGTCCGGATCCGGCAAATCAACATTGGCTATGCTACTTGCACGTTTCAATGATCCGGATTCCGGTACGATCACGGTGGGTGGGGTTGACATTCGTACGTTTCCGATGGAGCAGCTCTACCAAACGGTTGCGTTCGTCCTACAAGACCCACAACTTACTGCCACCTCTGTCCGGGATAATATTGCGCTTGGCAAACCAAATGCCACTGATACAGAGATCATTGAGGCCGCTCGAGCCGCCCATATCCTGGATGTGATTAAAGCACTGCCCAACGGGTTAGACACCATTGTGGGGGCGGAAACGAATTTCTCGGGTGGGCAAGCGCAACGAGTCGCGATCGCACGTGCCTTGCTTATCGACGCCCCGGTGCTGATTTTGGATGAGGCAACCGCATTTGCGGATCCCGAATCGGAGGCCGAAATTCAAGCCGCGCTATCAACGCTAGTCACTGGCCGCACGGTTCTGGTCATAGCTCACCGGCCTGAGTCGATTCTTGGAGTCGATCAGATTGTCATTCTTGATACTGGCAAAGTAATCGCTTGCGGTCGCCACGCAGATCTCAAAGAACAACCTTTGTACCAACAACTCATGGCCGCTCGACCTCACTCTGTCCAAAACTCCCTTCCTAATATCCGACCGGAAAAGGATTGATCGCTATGAAACCGCTTTTGTTTTCACTTCTTCCGATGTGCCGGAATATGCTTTCTCGCCCGGCACTGGTCACTACCGCCATCTGGATGAGTATTGTGATGGGAATTGCCGAGGCGATTTCATTATTCTTGTTAATTCCCGCGATCACCTCGCTTGCGACTGGCGAATCAGTCTGGGGCTTGGATATCCGAGGCTGGATACTTTCGTGCATTGCAGTCGCAATCTTTACCGGTATCTTCGGGTATTTCTATACCCGCCAGGGCTATGCCACCGGCATGGACATGATCCAAAATATCCACCGCAAGATCGGCGATCAGATTGCTCGGTTGCCGCTTGGCTGGTTCCAACGCCCAATCGCGGGTCAATTGTCTAGGATGGTATCTGCCGAGTTAATGATTGCGGCAGAGCTAATCGCCCATCTTTTCGCGCCCATGATTAGCCGCATTGCCTTCAGTTTCACCATTTTGGTCTTGAGTTTGATCTGGGATTACCGGCTTGGTCTTATTCTCGCTATTTCTACTCCGTTATATTTAATCTTGCTATCCATTTCTGCGAGGTTGAGCCGAAAAGGCAAGCACATCGCGGAGCCTACCGAAATTGAACTTAGTAATCGGGTTGTGGAATTTACCCATTGTCAGGCCGCACTTCGATCCTGCGGTCAAAGCACCAACTACCCGCCGCTTGTGGCGGCTAATGCGAAGTGGCGCAAGGCCAAGAAAACGGAGCTGTGGTTTGAGCTGGCAGCAAATATGGTTGGCGGCACGTTGTCCCAAATCGTGGTGATTTCGCTGATTGTCGTCGCAGCGCAACTGGCGATAACGGGCGCTATCGATCCGATTGTCGCCATCGCTTATATAGGCTTGGCGCTACGGTATGCCCAAGTGCTGATGTTTCTTACTGAAGCGTCCGTGGGGCTGGAGACGCGGCGGCCTTATTTGGAGTCCATCAATGAAGTGCTTACAGCGCAGCCGTTGCCAGAACCACACGATTCACAGCCGTTTACTTCCCCCGGCAGCATTGAATTTGCCGACGTCAGTTTTGGTTACACCCTCGATAAACCAGTTGTCCGTAACTTAAACTTCACGGTTGCTCCGCGCAGCATGGTGGCGCTGGTTGGCCCATCCGGCTGTGGTAAGACCACAGTAGCGCGCTTGATTAGTCGGTTTTATGAGGTTGATTCCGGCGCAGTCAAAGTCGGCGGGGTGGATGTGCGTGAGCTTAGGACCGCAGATCTCATGAATCAATTGTCGATGGTATTTCAGGATGTCTATCTTTTCGACGACACCCTTATCGAAAACATTCGCATCGGCCGCCCGGACGCCACTGATACAGAGATTACCGCCGCTGCCCAGCTAGCTGGCGTGACCGAAATCGTTGCTCGACTCCCTCACGGCTGGAATACCCGTGTCGGGGAAGGCGGTAAAGCATTAAGCGGCGGGGAACGCCAACGGGTTGCAATCGCCCGGGCCCTGCTCAAGAACGCACCCATTGTGCTTTTCGACGAAGCCACCAGCGCGCTTGATCCAGAGAACGAGGCGAACGTTGTGGCGGCCGTCGAAAAGCTACGGGAAACTGCAACCATTCTGGTCATCGCGCATAAACTCGATACCATTCGGAAGGCGGATTGCATCATTTCAATGCGTGCTGACGGAAGTGTGGAGGACATCGGTACCCACGATGAGCTCTTTAATCGCAACGGAACCTACCGCGCCTTTTGGGATAAACGTGCCGAAGCGCAAGGTTGGCAATTAACCTAATGGTTATGATTGCAGCACGTGGCGGTCGCAAAACTGGCCCTAAACCGAAGTTCAGTAAAGCCGATGTTGTTGATGCAGCATTTGCCGTGGGCATCGCGGATTTCACCCTTGCCCAGGTTGCCCGGCAGCTTTCCGTGGCAACATCGGCGGTGTATCGAATCTTTGACAGCCGCGACGAACTGGTTCACGCGTGTTTAAGTCGTGCTGCGGCAGAAATCGCCGCCGCCTTCGATCCTGATTTATCCTGGCAGGAAGCCTTGCTTCTGTGGGCAGATCGTTGTTGGTCTGTGTATGAGCGTTATCCCGGTTTGTCACTGACTATTCTGCGACACCCCAGCGCCGTCATCCATATGGAAGACCATCTCAAGCGTTTCGTTGAGTTTCTCACCGCAGCCGGGTTGCCCCAGGAGAGTGCGGCTTTTGCCATTGATTTCATCGGAGACACTGTGATTACTACCCACATCGGTGTTTCCGCTATGCGCAACGTCAACGATTCTGGTCAACGCGAATTGGATACAATCTTCGCCCGCACCAGCGACGATGCCGTATTTAAACCAGATGAAGGGTGGGCCGATCGCGGGTTTTTGGATAAGAAGCTGAAGTTCATCATCACCGGACTTGCCAACGAACTGGAATCGTAGTTGCGGCTATTGCCTGTGGCAGCCGAATGACAATCACCTAAGCCGCAACCTCACAACATATAAGAAATTTTGCATGACGACATCTAGCGGGTAGCAAAATCGACCATTTGGCAATAAATACATTCACAGACGCTAGATGTCGTCCATATTTCTTCCCTATTTTTAGCTTCACAACCCATAGCCTATACCCATAATGGCGGTGCAGGTTTCTCGCTTCTCCACACGCGCCATCTGTTACGATCAGCGAAGTGACGATTTTGAACAAGCTGGTGGCGGAAGAGAAATTTCCCATCGCAACCGCAATGTATGTCGCCGATGGCACTGTCTATGTTTTCGCGGATGATTTCCACCAGAATCAATTAACCCTGGCGGAAACCACAACCATTGATGCCATGGACTTCACGGATCGGGTGGGGCATTACTGGGCGACACCAAAACTAGAGTCTTATCAGGGAATTGTTTATTGCGGAGAAGGGTCGTGGGGAAGCGATGGTGTTGTGTATTTCGCCGACCGAGATGGCGAGGTGCAGTGGTTGTTTGCCTCCCCCGTCATCAACCCAATCACCGACGCAGTGATCTCACAAGACCACGTTATCGCAGCCAATTATTTACGCGCATTTGCCATCCCCATCCCCAAGCCAGAGAACATCCGTCTATTGGCACTCGAACAATAAAATTGGGCTAACTAACGGCACATTCCTGCGGATGTTGTGGAACTGAACAGGGAAAATCTGCAGCTAGACGGGCATTGGGCGCAGATTTTCAAGGGCAACTCGACCTTTACGCGGTGTGGTATTTGATTTCGTGGCGTTGGAGACGAATAAGTCGAGTTGGGGGTTTGCCCACCGAATCGTCCCCGCCTTGAATGAGGCTTGAGGTTAAGAAAACCCGATTACCTCAAGGCATAAGACAAGCAAGTGCCCGCCAAACCCGCGTCTTGGGAACACGCTCCCATTGCGGTGTGGCTTCCAAGCGTGTGTGCGGACAATTAGCGGATCAGGCATCGCAAACCTACAGCTAGGCGGGTAATTGGTGCAGATTTTTCAAAAGCAACTCGACCTTTACGCGGTGTGATGCTTGATTTCGTGGCGTTGGAGACGAATAAGTCGAGTTGGGTCATGGCCACCCAAGTTCACGGTCACTGTGCGGCGCAGCCGTGAAACCTAAGCTCAAGAAAAATCACGCAGAAAAAGCCCCGCCCACAATCGCCAAAGCTCTAGGTCAACACGTCACGCATGATACTGCCTACAATGGTGACCGATTGGGCTAGCGCTTGGGCAATAAAAACCGGCGCGGAGTTGGTAAAACCCAGCGCCGGTTTTTGTTAAAGGGTGATTATTCCACCACGAGCAGCAGGTCACCGCCTTCGACCTTGGTGGCTTGGCTTAGCACCACCCGGCTAACGGTGCCAGCGATCGGAGACGTGATTGTTGCTTCCATCTTCATCGCCTCAATAACAGCAACTGCTTGGCCTTCTTCCACGGTGTCACCGACCGCGACGGTAACGGTAACCACGCCTGCGAATGGCGCGGCAACATGACCGGAATTATTCGGGTCGGCTTTCTCCGCCGTCGCCACGATGGATTCCACGGACCGGTCTCGCACCCGCATCGGCCGAATCTGACCGTTGACATTGCACACGATGGTGCGCATACCCTTTTCATCTGGTTCGGAAAGCGCGTCAAGCCGGACCAGCATATGAGTGTTATCGCTTAAATCGATGACGGTTTCCTTTCCTTCCACCAATCCATAGAAGAATTCCCGGTCAGTGAGAACCGAGGTGTCGCCAAACCGACGTCGGTGTTCAGCAAATTCAGCCGCTGGCTTAGCAAACAGCAACCGATTCAGTGCGCCCCGACGGGTCTTCGCATCAGATGATGTTAAGGCTTCCGCCTCAGATTCCGGCACCTCGGTGGCCGCAGGTTGAATGCTTCGCCCTTCTAATGCCTTGGCCCGCAGTGGCTCCGGCCAG
Source organism: Corynebacterium mustelae (assembly GCF_001020985.1). NCBI lineage: Bacteria > Bacillati > Actinomycetota > Actinomycetes > Mycobacteriales > Corynebacteriaceae > Corynebacterium > Corynebacterium mustelae. The sequence continues at coordinate 707,335 of NZ_CP011542.1, read as the reverse complement.
CCACCCGGAGGCGTGCCCAGTTCGCCATTGAGGAACGCGATAACGGAATCCGGAATGTCGTATTTTTGGGGATCTGCGGCGAAATCTTCCGGTTTCACGCCAGCGCCAACCAGGTAGAGCGCCAGGTCGCCAACAACTTTGGAGGATGGGGTGACCTTGGTGGGGCGACCCAACATGTCGTTGACGGCGGCGTAGTATTCCTCGATTAGTTCGAAGCGGTCGGCAAGCCCAAGCGCCACGGCCTGAGCTCGCAGGTTCGATAACTGGCCGCCGGGGATTTCGTGGCGATACACCCGGCCGGTTGGCCCTGGGGTTCCGGTTTCAAATGGGGCGTACATGTGGCGCACAGCTTCCCAGTACGGTTCCATGTCGGTGACGGCCGACAGTGCAATGCCTGTATCACGCGGGGTGTTGGCGAAAGCTGCGACGATGGCGGATAGTGACGGTTGACTGGTAGTACCAGACAGCGGTGCTGAAGCCCCGTCAACTGCGTCGGCTCCGGCGTGTGCTGCCGCGAGGTAGGTGGCTAATTGTCCACCAGCAGTGTCGTGGGTGTGCACGTGAATCGGTAGGTCGAATTCCTTGCGTAACGCGGTAATCAATTTTGTTGCGGCAGCTGGGCGCATGAGTCCAGCCATGTCTTTAATGGCGAGGATGTGCGCCCCTGAGTTGACGATCTCCTCGGCTAGTTTCAGGTAGTAGTCGAGGGTATAGAGCTTTTCACCTGGGTCAACCAGGTTGCCGGAATACGCCATCGCCACTTCAGCCACCGCAGTATTGGTTTCTAGCACCGCTTCGATAGCAGGCCGCATCTGGGAGACGTCGTTAAGCGCGTCGAAAATTCGGAAAATATCAATGCCGGTGCGGGCCGCTTCGTCGACAAATGCTCGACACACGGTGTCAGGATATGGCGTATAGCCAACGGTATTTCTACCCCGTAACAGCATTTGGATATTGATATTCGGCATTGCCTGGCGTAAATTATCCAGCCGTTCCCACGGATCCTCGTGCAAAAAGCGCATGGCAACGTCGTAGGTCGCGCCACCCCACGCTTCAACCGACAGCAGCTCCGGGGTCAGGTGGGCTACGTGGCGAGCGGCATCGACTAGGGCTGCAGAACGCACCCGGGTTGCCAAAAGCGACTGGTGGGCGTCCCGGAACGTGGTGTCGGTGATGGCCAACGCGCGTTGGTTCTTTAAATGTTCGGCAAATTTCTTAGGTCCAAGGTCGCGTAGCAGATCCCGCGATCCGCGTCGCAGCGTACCAAGCGGCGGTAGCTTTTCGACGGCGGCGCCTACCGCAGGTGGCAATCCATGTGGCCGGTTGACAGTAACATCGGCGAGATAGTCCAAGATCCGCCCCGGTTCGTCATCGGCAGGTGGGGCAGATAGTAGCCACGGATGATCGCTGATGAACGAAGTGGCGATGCGGGTATCCAGGAAGTCCGGTTCGCGCAACAATGCCCGCAGGAAGCCAACATTGGTAGCGACACCAGAAATGGTGAATTCCGCGAGTGCGCGCTGAGCACGGGCAACGGCACCGGCGAAATCCGCACCACGGCAGGTTAGTTTCACCAACATGGAGTCGAAGTGAGCGGTGATTTCGCCACCCAGCTGGGCGGCGCCATCCAAACGAACCCCCGCGCCACCGGGGCTGCGGTAAGCGGTGATAAAACCGGTATCCGGCCGGAAGCCATTGGCCGGATCCTCAGTAGTGATGCGGCATTGCAGGGCTGCGCCTTCGGTGTGGATATTTTCTTGGCTCAGCCCCAGTTCCTGCAAGGTAGCACCAGCAGCGATTCGCATTTGTGCCTTAACCAAGTCCACCCCGGTTACTTCTTCGGTAACCGTGTGTTCAACCTGAATGCGGGGGTTCATCTCGATAAAGACATGGTTTCCGGCCTCATCAACCAAGAATTCCACGGTGCCGGCGCCGGTGTAGCCGATTTCTTTGCAGAAATTCACTGCATCGGCGCAGATGCGTTCCCTAAGATCCGCGTCAATGTGTTGAGCTGGGGCGATTTCCACCACCTTTTGGTGCCGCCGCTGTACCGAACAGTCACGCTCATACAAGTGAATAACGTCACCGGTGTGGTCGCCTAAGATCTGTACCTCAATGTGCTGCGGATTAATCACCGCACGCTCTAGGTAGACTCGGGCATCGCCGAATGCGCTGAGTGCTTCCCGGGAGGCTTCCGCAGCCAACTGAGGCAACTCCTCAATGCTAGGGATAAACCGCATACCACGGCCGCCGCCACCAGCCACCGCTTTTACAAATAGCGGGAAAGTTTGGCCTTCCGCCTGGGCGAGGAGAATCTCAATATCATCGCTGGCCTCGGATTCATCAAGGGTAGGCAATCCGGCGCGCCGCGCAGCCGCCACCGCCGCAGCTTTGTCTCCTGTCAGTTCCAGTACTTCTGGTGTGGGGCCGATGAACACAATTCCGTTTTCTGCGCATTCGCGGGCGAGTTGCGCATTCTCGGAGAGGAAGCCATATCCGGGATAAACCGCATCGGCACCGGTTTTTTCGGCTGCGGCTAAGATTTCGTCGATATCAAGATAGGCTTTTACTGGTGAGCCTTCTGTACCGATTCTGCAAGATTCATTGGCGATGGATCGGTGCAATGAATTCCGGTCTTCGGTGGGGTACACCGCGACCGTTTTAGCTCCAATTTCGTATGCGGCGCGGAAGGCTCGCACTGCGATTTCGCCGCGGTTAGCGACAAGAACCTTATTGAAGGTTGGAAGCTGTGAGGTTTTCGACATAAACGGATGTTCTTCCTAATACGGGGGCCAGTACAGCAAACAGTGACACCAGTCACTTATTTGGTATGTAACTTTATGTTAATACCCCATGAGTTCGCCATCAGAAAACCACGCAAAAATCATGTGTTTTCCGCTAATTTGATTCACTTTTTTGCAATTATCGCTAGCTATATCGGGCGAGGGAAAATCCGATCCTTTAGATCAGCCACCGTGTGGGGTCGAACCAAACCAGGCCTATGATCGTATTGTTTAGCAATATTTAATGCGTTGCAGGCGCACCATTTCGCCGCTTCGGCGACAGTGGGATGAATGAGAGCTGGCGTGAAAATTCGTGGTAGCGCATTGGCGGAAAGGGAGAGCTTTATTCTCCGATCCTGCTGCGGAACTCGATGAAGATAACCAGCCGCAGCCGCCAGACCCAACATGAGATCATACTGGGAAGCATTAGCAGAAAGCTCTTCTAGCATGGTCGGCAACAACCATAATCCGCACCGAGGTTTCGGGGACATACCGGCGTCGATAAGCAACGCGTAATACTCAAAGTGTTGCACAAATCGACGCGGGGTAGCACCAGTTGTGAGGGTACGGCGTAGTACTTTGCGATGAATCCGCCGAGCACGCCGGATTTTATCTGATTGCCCCGACCTAAGCCATGCTGGTATCAGTGTCATCTCTAAGTCTTGTCGATGCTCTCCGCAGCGCCCGGTGTTTTCCTGCAAGGCAGCTTCCCCGACTTCACGAGCGGTTTCAGCCCCACCTAATTGATTAAGTATCTCTGCTTCGATTGCAGGCACGGAACATAGACATTCCCCAAAGTGTTCATCTGGCCGACTGGATCGCCACTGTTCAAATGCCATCAATGCACCGTCATAATCACCAATGCAGTGCCGCACGTAATACGTACGAAGATAATAATCCGACAGCGTGTTTGAGCTACGCTCTAGTATGTGGCGATAACGTTCCAGCAAAATATGCAATTTCGCCACGGAGACATCAGGGTTATCTAATTGGCCGTGAATGATGTGTTTGAAATTCCGGCAAATCACTCGGGCGAAGTACACCCGTTGTTCCAAATCCTGGTTGAGATAAAGCTCCACCAATTCGTCGAAACATACGATAGCGGCCTGCGTGTGACGCTCTGCAAGGTACAATTCCACCAGTTCTGACAGGCATACGGCGAGGTCATCGTTGTTGGATTCAGTTCGCGCACGCAGGCAAGCATGTTCCCATGCCACCGCTCGTTCAACCGGGTCTTGTGTCGCCCACGCGGTTTCCATGAGTTGTTCTAACTCAGTATCTGAATGTTCCACCATGACTTACCTACTTACAGAAGTTTGCTAATCAAGGTGGAATACATTTCTGAAGCCCACGTTCGTGCTTGGATATTCATATTGTGGCGTCCCGCTAATAACGATTGAACGTAAAGCCCCCGGATAGCCTGGGTTAACACATCATTGCCCATACCCACAGCCGCAAGTAACTGATGGATCAATGGGGACTGAACATTAAAAATAACCTGGGCGGTATTGTCCACCACATGCATTGGCATGATGGAGTCCATGCTATCGAGCAAACCCGCTAGCGAACTTTCGCCTTCAGCTTCCCGCGCAGCTTTCTCTATGGAACCGTAGTCGGCTTCTTCCGCCGCTAAGAACAACACTGGCACGGTACTAGGCTGAAAATCCCGCACAATAACCGACACATCTTGGCCATCCAATGCCTCTTGGGCGATACGCATCAACGGTAGAAATCCAGCTTCTTGGTCTGGGCCTAATACCCCCATGACCCCAATAACATCATGCAAGCTGGCTTCGACGATAACCTGATCTGGGTAGTCCAACCGCAGTTGATCAAGGATTTCTTGGTCATAAGCATAGCCAGCATTTAAAACCGTCAGTTCATTTGCCCGCGCAATCGGCAATACAGATTGGTATTTCTGGTCAGTGCGGTAGTAACGAATTCCGCCAGATTTCAACAATTCATCAAGTGTCTTTCGTCCCGTGCTGGTTTCGAATGGCACCCACTTGGTCACCAATTCGCGAGTTTCACTGTCCGAAACGGCAAGGGCTTTCAGCCCGGCCATGTGCAGGCTCAAAAACCGCAAAAAATCCTGTTCGTTTAGGCTATTGATCCAAACCCGGATTTGGTGTCCGATGGCTTCTTTGGTCTCGTCGAAAAGCGAATCCTCCACCAGTGCATCGCGGGAGGCAGTGGGGCGCAGGAATTCCGCATCCGCTACGATCCGCACAAAATACGCCCATTCCGGAACGATGTCGGTGTTTTTCTTGCTTAATAACATTCGACGTAGATACAGCTGGTGTTTTGCGGTTCGCCCCGGATGCGTTCCTTCCGACATGACAAAGGCAACCCCGTTGAGCCCCGCTATAGCAACATCCAGCGGAATAGCTGCCAATGGTTCAAATCCAAAGTTTTCTCGACACCACGCTGCTTGTGCTGTAATGGGGGCTTCCCACACTGGCTTCTGCCCACCCAAAGTTACAGCTTCACCAGAGCACACGCCATTAACCGCGCGTTCAATAGTTATTTCTACCGGCAAAAATGCCGCATAGTGTTCTATGGTTTGCGACAAGCTAAACATGTCAAAGTCCGGTTCGCCAGGAATCGCTTGTAATTCCACCAGCGTGCCGCAGCCGTGCAACAGCATAGGGGGTTCGTGTTCTGTTACTGTCCACGTACCTTGAGATTTTCCATGCCATTTAATGGCTGGTGCGGCGGCACTAGCTGAGTAGACGACAATGTCATTGGACACTAAAAAACACGATAATAAGCCGATGCCAAATTGGCCGAGAAAGTCACTTCGCCCCAACCCAAATTCATCTCGTTTAGATGATCCGCCGATCGTCGATAGTAATTGCTGAGCTTGTTCATAGTTAAGCCCAATACCGTTATCGATCACTCGTAGTACGCGGGGTTCCACGATGAACCGGATCTTGGGGCGGTCATAATTGTCGAATTCTGGGTCAATACCGCGCCGAGCAGTAATCGCATCGACACCGTTTTGCAGCAACTCCCGCACATACACGTTGGAGCTGGTGTAGAGGTTCTTACTGAGCAACTCCACAATTCCACCCAAATCAACGTGGAATGATCCACCATTGCTGCCGGATGGATTGGGGGTGTGGGGGTCAGTAATAAACTCAGACACTTGAGAATCTCTTCCTTAAAAGGTTTATAACCACTATCGACAATGAGTGGTAATGCGCTAATTATCGTCGGTTTCTTCCGTGTTTAAAAATTCCATCAGCATTCGTGCATGTCGGTACCGCATCGAAAACTGGTTTTTAGTGGATTGAATCTGTTCCCAGGCTGGAATTGCCAGTTCGCGGGCGTGCGCGATCCTACCGATCTGCACCAACATTGTTGCTAAATCGATGGTGCAATATGCGGCTGATAAATCATCTCCGGCTTCGATAAATAGATCACGGGACTGCTCAAACCATTTTTGGGCTTCCCCATGTCGATCACATTCACTAGCCGCTTGGGCCCGTTCGTGGCAATACTTCGCATCCACCGCCATTGGGTGCGCTGCGTTAGTTAAGTGATAGTTCTTTTTTGCTTCAAATGCGGTTTCAAATAGTCGTTCCGCCTGTTCATACACCGCGTCCGAAACATAGCCAGGGCGGCTCACCCGCACCCACGCTGCGTTGCTTAACCGCTCCACGTATTCGGTGGCGGCCATTGTTACCGCTTCCTGGTCACCGGCTTCTTGAGCTTCATCTAACCCGGCAGCCGCAATGTCGACAATCCAGTCGGCCAATTGGGCGCCCCGATCGTAGTTGCCTTCAGCATTGAGTCCGCGAATGGCGGATTCAATGGCCTCGATTTTCTCTTTCGGCTTACTGCTAAGCGACGCCAAGGTTAGGGCGTGTTCCGCTGCTGCAGCATCCATGTCTAGTGCGTCCAAGGCGCTGATCAAACCACGCCGCAAGGAGAGCTCAACATCGGAGGCGACATGGTTGTCAGCATTGGTGGCGGCCGCGATGGCAATATCTGCGACCTCAGCAGCTTCGGAAAATTCCCGTTGCGAGGATAATACCTCCACGAGAATCTCTGCGGCCTGCAACCGTACATTGAGTAAACCGCAAGCGGCAGCCAAGTTTAGGCAGTGCCGGGCGGGAGCTTTGGCTTCGTCTGGGTAACCGGCCGCCTGCGCTGCCCGCGCCAAAATATAAAGCCCCTGGAGTCGCACCCCGATTGGTTCTTCGGACTCAGTGTGAATAGCGGTATCCGCAAGCTGCGCGGCTTCGCGCATATTGCCCGCGTCGAATTCCGCCAACGCACCAGCAAGCATCTCTCTGGCAGGTTCACGCTCAACCCCTGCGGATAACCGCTGTGAAAGTAGCCATCCTCCAGTTCGGAGCGTGTAAATGCTGGGGATTCTGGAATCTAATTCCTGCGCTGCAGCGGCAAGCTGCGCAGCGTCATAGCTGCGCCAGCTACCGTTCGTGTCGATAATAGCTAGATCACTGTCAGCGACACTGCGGCCTTGGTTAACCAAACCGTAGTCGATCTGTGCGGGGGCGAATTGCCCGGAAACATCTGGGATATCGCCCTCCGGCGCAAGCTCCGGCACTGGCTGGACGTCAAAAATATCCCGACGTACTTTCTCCACCATATAGGGGGTTTCCAAACCCGGGCGGTTATCGTATTGGACCGCCAGCTCCAAAGCCAGGTCGGTACACCACTGATGTACTTGGGCTACTGTTGGGTTTTCGATGACTGGAGCTGTGGTCCACCCTAAGCCGTCGCCAGGCAGGGTAACGGGTATGGTCTCGTCTTGGTTAGGGTACGCCCGGAAGAAAAACGCAGCTGCGGCGGCAACGCTTAACAGGATGCGTGGCGTTTCGGTTTCTTGCCACCAGGGTAAAAACCGGGTGAATAGTTCCATCCCGCGTTGCCACCGCTGTGGCCGCCCCGCCATCGCCGATAACCCCAGGTATTGGAAGTGATTCGGGAAATGATCAATATAGGCGCTGCGTCGGGAGTGCTTCTGCATGGCTTTGACGAAGGCTGGCCATGCTTTATCGTCATATCCAGCCCGTAGCCATGGTTCTAGCATGGTGGCATACAGGCTCTCAGGTTGCGAATCGCAGAAATTCTCCGGATCAGAAAGCCCTCGCTCCCCCGCCTTAATAGCCGCATCGATGTCCCCGCGCCCAAGATACATTTCCACCAAATACATCGGGTCGCAGCCGGTGCAGTCGTTGAACTCGGTGTGGCTATCGTCGGCCCACGCCGTCTCCCACAGCTGACTATAGTGCTGCGCTTTTTCGGCTTGCCCTAACGCGGAGTGCGCAAAATAGCGCCTGAGGTAGTACGCCTTAAGGTTATCGCCGCGTTGTCGGTAGAAGGCTTCCATCTCATCAAGGGTGCCAAGCAGCTGATCAGCACTGATGGTAGGCAGATCGCGCAACACTCCTACCAGGTATTTGTATTGCCATCCGAATGCGGACTGCATGTCGTCGTCGAAAAGATCGGGGCGCCGCTTACGGAATTTATCCAGCCATAAAAACGGTGCGACAATGCGGGTGCTCTCACCACCCATAGCAAAGGCGCTAACCAGCGACAGATAGCAAATCGCTTCAAGGTATTCGTCGCCCTCCTCGCCCGCGCGTTTGGCGGCTTCCCCCCACGCCGCTGAGCACGCTTTACCCCACGGCATTGCATCTGCTTTTTCCATCAGATCGCTTAAGGTCTCTTGCTCCATCATTGCCTTATTCCTTCTAGCTTTTCGACGTCTCCACTGCGGCGGTTCCCTTAGTGGTTGTTACTCTTCCTCGGGCAGCGGGCGCTCAATTTCGAATTTCTCAACGAAGTCTTCCAGGTGCTCCAATTGGGCTTCAATCCCCGTCTGGCAATATAACGACAGCTGCTCGTCTGTCGCACCTTTTGCGATGAAGAAAACGTGGTCGGAATCGACGTACACATCGCCGTCATCGTCAATACCAACACCACAGGTGCCAATCGTGCCATAGAGATTTCTGTTTTGCACCCAGCTTTCGGTATCCGGCAATTTCTCCTTCGGCAACGGCACGTTGAAGAACCGGAAACCGAAATACAGCAACGCGTCGTTGATGATTTCTACCCGCAGAAAGAAACCATTCACACCGGTCGCAAGATGATCCCCGCGATTGTCATAGCTAAAGTCGTTATCCTTAAAAACTTTCTCTATCCGCGCTAGGGTTACCGGCTGCGGCTCATCCGTATTTGTAAACCACGCCATTGTTTATTCCTCACCCTCTTCTTCCCACGTAACCAAATGCGGGAATGCTTCCTCAAACTTACTTAACGCCATTAACGACTGCGAAAAGGTAGCGCCAAGGCACTCATGTAATTGTTCGTTCGTTAACCCCGCTGCAATAGGTGTGGCGTGTTCGGCAATAACCGTCATGTCGTCTTCATCGTCAACGTGATAGCCCATTTTTGGGAAAAACATCTCTGCATTTATCTCGGCACATAACCGAGCCACCGCCTCATGGTGTTCTTTTGAGATCTCCGCCCGCCACATCGTGCTTATTTCCATCAGATCCGGCTCGGAATAAAGAAAGATAGACACCAAGCAGTTATCGAAGGCTACTTTAATCGCGCCGTTTTCCGTCACATATTTAAGTTCCATCGAGGTCAACATTTCCTCGATTCGCGGGATTGTTACCGCAGGTAGACTCATATATCCTCCTCATTTTTATGCAACTGAACAAAGAATAGCGAAACTAGACGTCAGACAATTCAAGTTGAAAATCTTGTTACGCCATTGTGACTGAACCGGAAAACCAGCCTCATCGCTGACCCAACCAAGCAGCACAAACCCTGCCTAGCGTGTCGACGATTCCCAAGCCTCAGCCGCCCAGAGTGTCCGTTATTTTCCGCGCTACTGCTGGCGTTCAATGCCAAATTCTTCGACGAAATCTTCCAAGTTATCCAGCTGGGCTTGGATTCCCACCTGAAAGAACTCCGCCAATTGCTCATCTGTTGCACCTTGTGTGACAAGGAACGCATGCTGGGAAGAAACGTAAACCTCGCCGTCGTCATGAACGCCGACGCCAAACGTTCCGATTGTTCCGTCGAGATTTCGCTCCTTGGCCCAGCGTTGGGCTTTCGGCAATGCTTCCTCAGTTAGCGGAACCTCAAAGAATCGGAACCCGAAATCCAGTGCTTTTCCGTCAGGGATCGTGACCCAAAGGAAAAACCCGTCGATCATGGCCGTGATGCCATCCTCACGTCGCGTGTAGCTAAGGTTGTTGTGTTTAAAGACCTGCTCTACCCGATCAATGGTTACTGGCTGCGGCCAATCCGCTTTTTTAAACCATGCCACGATTATGCCCCACTCCCGTGATTCCCGGCCGCCACGTGCGGGAATGTCTCCTCAAACTTTTCTATGGCAGTGAATTCGTGCGCAAAGGTCGCTCGTATACAGTCCTCTAATTGTTTATCGGTCATCCCCGACCCGATCGGCATAGCATGCTTGGCGACGATCGTCATGTTGTCATCTGCATCAACGAGGTAACACATTTTAGGAAGATACAATTGCTCATTTAATCTCACGCAAAGATGAGCCGCCAACTCATGGTTTTCTTTAAGAACTTTTGAACCCCACATCGCGGATATCTCCATCAGATTGATGTCAGAAAACAAAAAGATAAAAACTAATGCGTTATCAAACCCTATGACGATTTCATCGTCGTCTGTCTGGTGCCCAATCCCCATCGAATCCAACGTTTCCTCGATACGCGGAATCGTTACCGCAGCTAAACTCATATATCCTCCTTGGATTTTAATGTGCGCTCATAGAATAGCGAAGCACCCCGACACAGACCTGTGGCCGCAAATCTTGGTACTCAATCGGAGTCGTGCGGATACGTTATGCGAGCTGGCATAAACCAGCACATCGGTAGATGCGCTAGTTATGCTCATGGCGTTGTTGTGGTGTTTCTTCGTAAAAACGAGGAATATCGAAACTAGCTACCAAATCTTCCAAATGCGCTAACTGGGCATCAATCCCCGCGTCTAACCAGGAGGCCAATTGTTCGTCAGAGGCGCCGTATTTGATAGCGAAAGCATGATCGCTTGCAACATGAATGTCACCGGTTTCTTCCATCACGAAGGTACAGCTGCCAATGGAACCACCTTGGTTGCGAGTATTTGCCCAATCAGCAAGAGCCGGGATCGACCCCTCCGCGATGGCGGCAGACGGATGGGCGGCGTTGACCCGCAGCATCTGCTTGTCCGCAACATGCGCGCGAACGAGAAATCCATTGAAACCAGTAAAGAGCGCATTGTCGATGATTTCGTATTGGTAGCCGTGATTGACGAAATAATCCACCACCCGCGCCATTGTCACCGCAGGTTGACCCAAGTGTTGCTCCGGCGTTTCCTCTGGGCTTTGCGCGTCTTCTGCCGCTAATGTTTCGTCTTCTAGTTCTGTTGCGTTCGCAACCGGCTCGGATTCCGTGGCGGCAGGTGACAGGGCTGAATCCGATGCTTGTTCCTCAGCAAGCTGTGCTGGTTCTTCACCCCCGGTCGGTTGTGCCGGTTCATCCGTGTCAGGTTGTGCCGCTTTGTCCTCAGCTGGCTGCGGCGCTTCTTCTGGGGTGAGGGTGGTTTCCTGTGAGATTTCCTGCAAAACCAGGTGGGGTGACGCCACCGCTTGATTGGAGATTTGCACGACAACTACCGGGGGCGTTGTGTCGTTGTCGCTTTCGCCATCAGTCGGGGTCTTTGGTTCCTCTTCTGATTCTTTCCAAGTGACTAACTCGGGGAAGTCGGCGTCGAATACGTCAAATGATTGCCGCATGTTATGCAGCGCCACCTCAAGCACGAGCCCCAGTTGGGCGTCGTCAAGCCCCTCCCCGATCGGCATAGCGTATTCCGCAACCACGCTCAGGCTGTCAGTATCATTGTCCACGACACTGTGCTTGGGCACCAGTTTCTCGTTATTCAAATGTTGAACCTTCTCGCGCACCGCTGCATGATAATCAGCGGAAACGTCAGGGCGCCAGATGCCAAGGACTCGCAGCAGTTGGGCGCGGGGCAGTAATTGACACAGAATCGTAGCGTGTTCCGTGTCAATCTGCACGATGCTATCGCTAGGGGTGTTGCTGGTTATCCCCATTTTCCCAAGTGTGGCTTCAATGCGCTCTTGGGTCACAGTGGAAGTAACCATGAAACTCCTTTACTTCAATTGAGAATAACCGTGCCAAGTTTATCGAAACTTCATTCATTGGGTGGCGCAACAAACTTCAATAAAAGTTTTTTAATGTTACGGCCGTATCCAACCCGCTTCAGCCAACCCCAGCATTTCATTAAGTGTTTCTAAATGCTCCACGAGCAGTGCGGTACCAGTAAGAATCCACTCTTCTAATTGTTGATCAGTGGCACCAAAAATAACTGGGATGGCGTGGGCGACAGTAAACCGAATCGTACCGTCCGCAACCTCGTAGGCGCAGGTACCAACCGTGCCACGTGAATTTCGAATATTAGCCCATTCTTTAACAATGGGGAGCTTGGAAATATCCAGTTCCGAATTCTCCCGCCGCACGCTAAACACAAGGTTCTTTTCGCCTAAAAGCTGGAAAAACGAAAAATACCCTTGGATCCAGGTGGACAAGCCGCCCTCATCGACTTCGCATTCCACGTTATTCTTGCGAAAAATCGCCTCAACCCGCGACAGTGTCACTGGGGTGGGATCAGATTCCGCAACGTTGTGCGTCCATGACATGAGTTAGGCTCCCTCTTCTACCAATGTCCAGTGCACCAATTGCGGGAAACGGTCCTCACAATCTTTGAAGCTGAGCATGATATTGCGTATCGACGACTCCACCACCATCCCCAGTTGGTCATCGCTGAGTCCGGTGTTGGTGAACACATAATAATCTGCGGTGACGGTGGCTCGGTGATCATCAGAAATAGCCACCCCGTGTTTTGGCACAAAGTGGTTCCAATTCAAACTAGCAACAAATTCAGTCACGTCAGGCAATACATCGTCGCCGATGACGGCATGCCACATGCCAAAGAAATGCAGCAAGGCGTTCTCCGGGTAGGTGGCACACACGATGGTGGCATTGTCGAAAGAGAACTGGGTAACCGTTTCCGATTGGCGTTCATAATGTAAACCCATCGAATCCAGTGCCATTTCAATCCGATCATTAGTAACGGGAGGAAGGCTCATGGGACTCGTTTCCGTTGCTTTGGCTGTACGATAATCCCGCCCAGTGTAAGCAAAGCATCACGCCGAATGGGCTGGTTTTAGAAACGTTTAACCAACTTCCTAAGCGACTCAAACACGAGCCAAATGTAGTTCTTTCTTTCCGGTACCCTCCGGTTGGTTTCGATGGTTTGCCTTAGCTAGCTCTCCAACCAGGCGTCGAATTCAAAGTGCCGGGCGCGTCTCTTTTCCCAGGAATGCAATTAAAAAGTATCGATTATTACTTCGCGCAATCGGTAAAAGCCTTTACTCATGTAGCTCACAATCTCCTGGCCAATAAGGTGCACACCAGCTTTTGGTTCGGTATCCCAACCCCGACTCGACCTTTCCGTCCCTAAGGCTACGAATCCATACACCGAACCCTGTAAAGGTCGAGTTGCCTACGGGTGATCGCGCCAGCTCCCCATTTCAAAGGCAGGTTCTTAGGGCGTCATCACTTGGCATCCGCCGTGGGCTAAGCTGCGATTCTTCGCCCCAAGTACTAATCTCCGGCGTGGCCAGTTCGGTGTCCCAACCCCGACTCGACCTTTCCGTCCCTGAGGCTCCGAATCCATGCACCGAAGCGTGTAAAGGTCGAGTTGCCTGCGGGCGACCGCGTCCCTAACCATGCCTACCTGCAGGTTTTGTGGCGTCTCACCCCATAACAGCCCGCATGATGCGACGTTAATGAATACGTGGACTTATCGGTGTTAAAAGCGCACTGGCTTCGCCTCACGGTTGAAACCGCACCTGAAAACCTGGGCCCAATTCGGTTTGTAATCGGCGCGCCAACCGTGCACCGTTAGTGCGAAAGGCTGTCTCAGCTTCCGGGGTCGGGAAACCCGAGGAAGCCGGGTCATCCCAGTTGAGTATCGCATCGTAGCGGTCTTGCCACTGATATAAGTCAGCTATCAGGGTGGCGCTTAGCGGCAAGCTGGCCGGATCGACATTAAATTCCGGATAGTCCCAACTCCACAGCGGAAAGCAGCCATAATCCGCCATGAGTTTTAGTTCCTTAGGCGAAGAATCGTTCACGGTTTTTAAACTATTGCACCGGTGGCAGGATATGGAACGTGCGACTGAAGTCGACCAAATTACCGGTTTGCACCGAAATCGCTGCCAGAATCCACTCCGCCAATTGCTCATTGGTTGCCCCGGTATCGGCGATAAACACGTAGTCACTCGCCACGTATAACGTTCCGTCGTCGTTAGGGTTCACCGTGCAAATCCCCAATGTACCAGCAACATTGCGGTCATTAGCCCACTTTTGCACCGCAGCCAACTGCGAAGGCGCAAGTGGAGCCTGCGGGTGAGATACCCGCACCCCTAAGTACAGTTGGGATGGGAAATCGATATCCACGCAGAATCCTTCGCTTGAGGTCATCATAACGCCATCAAGCAATTGGTAGGCCCAGCCTTGGGCAGCAAAAACCGACTCGACCTGAGCTAAAGACGCAGGGACGGCAACGTTAGGCGACCAGTCGGTTAGCATCAATGGGGTACCAACCGGCCACGTCACCGTCTCAGGCACCACCTGTTCAATATCGGCGAATGCCTCCAATGTAGTGCGAATGGTCAAATCAATAAAGCGCGCCAATTGGTCGTCGCTTAGCCCCTGACCGGTGAGCATCCGTTGCTCAGCAGATACCCGAATCGCGCCCGCCGCCGAAGTCTGCCAAATAAGTTTCGGCATGTACCGATCCGCATTGAGATCCATGATTGCAGCGCACAGTCTCTGCTGGGTATCAGGGGTGACGGCCTCACCCCGCCACTGGGCAAACATCCGAATCATGGCCGCATTCGTAGCCAATTGGAATGTAATCTGACCATTGGGAACCATCAGTTGAACCCCACCGTCAACCACGGTGCCGGTTGTCACGCCACAACGATCAAGGGCAGCCACAATACGTGCAGAAGTAACCACAGAAGTCATAACGGCTTAACCCAAGTCGTCGTGCTCAACCAACTGCCGGGCAGCCTCAGTGATCGAACCCGACAGGGACGGATACACCGAGAACGTCTCCGCCAATTGCTTCACCGTCAAGTTATTGGTCACAGCCACCGAGATCGGCAGAATCAGCTCCGACGCGGTTGGTGCCACAACGACACCGCCGATGATTATGCCGGAATTCTTGCGGCAAAACAGCTTGACAAAACCGTGCCGCAACGATCGCATTTTCGCCCGTGGATTCGTCTCCAACGGAAGCATCACTGAACGGGCAACCACCGCACCTGACTCAATCTCGCTCTGGGTAACGCCCACCGCAGCAATTTCTGGTCGGGTAAATACCGCTGTCGCCACCGTTTTTAACCGCAACGGTGAAACGCCTTCACCCAAGGCATGGTACATGGCAATACGCCCCTGCATCGCGGCGACCGACGCCAAGGGGAACAAATCGGTACAGTCACCAGCGGCGTACACGCCGGAAACATTTGTGCGCGACACCCGGTCCACCTTGATATGGCCAGAGTCGGTGGTATCAATCCCGATGTGCTCCAATCCTAAGTTCTTCGTATTTGGAATGGAACCAACCGTCATCAACGCATGGGAACCAAAAATCTCGCGACCATCAGAAGTACGCACGCACACGCCACCGTCGTCAGTGCGGGTAACTGAATCGACCCTAGCGTGTTTCTCCAGTGACACACCCCGCTGCGCCAAAACGGTCTCCAACACATCAGCAGCGTCAGCATCGTCATGTGGCAAAATCCGATCGCGGGAGGCAACCATCGTCACTTTCACGCCCAGCTCAGCAAATGCTGAAACAAACTCTGCACCAGTGACACCGGAACCGACAACAATCAAGTGCTCTGGAAGCGAAGTCAAATTGTAAATCTGCTGCCAGGTTAAAATCCGTTCCCCGTCCGGCTGGGCATCCGGCAGAATCCGTGGCGTAGCACCGGTGGCAACCAGCACCAAGTCACATTCAATGGTTTCCGTTACGCCATCGGCGCCTTCCACCTTGATGTAGTGCAACGTTTGCTTGGTGTTGTAGTCATCAAATACGCCACGCCCATTAATGACACGTACCCCGGCGCGCTCCACGCTCCGGCGAATATCCGCTGATTGTTCCCCCGCAAGTTGTTGCACACGCGCATTGAGGGCGTCGATAAGCAAATGTGCCTCACCGATCCCTTTGTTAAGACCCATGTCATCGGCACGCCGCAGGTCAGTCTTGATGTTGGCGCCCGCGATGAACGACTTGGATGGCACACAGTCGTGGATGACGGCCGAACCACCCAGACCTAAATCTTCCACGATCGTGATCTCAGCACCGTATTTTGCCCCCGCCAATGCTGCTTCATAGCCAGCTGGGCCACCGCCGATAATAACAATGCGTTTTGCTTGAGCCGATTGCGTGGACAAGAATCCTCCAAATATGGGTCAGTTACGTTTTTAAGGTGAAACCTCACGTTAGTTTAATGCACTGCTTTTGGGCTTGTCGAAGTAATCTTTTTTGGCGTCAATGTTAGGGGGTAGCAAAAACATCGGAGCAAGAATTGAATCGATCCACCACGCCAGCGAACAACCTAATCCCCACCGGGATGCAATTTTCATCAGCCAACATATCGCCCTTGTGTAGATCTCCTTTCGGGCTTAATCCATCCCAGCATCCTAACCGGGCCATCGCACCGGGGACATGCTCTAGGTACCAGGAGAAATCCTCACCGCCGGAGGACTGTGGCGCTTGTACCACTGATTGGGGGTCCATGGCGCGAGCAGAATCGGCCAATACTGCGGTGGAGACGTCGTCGTTGACTACTGGTGGGACGCCTTTAACGTAGGTGAGTTCGTACTGTGCCCCGGTGGGGGCAACGATGCTAGCGACCATGTCTTCTAGCACTGGTTGAATGCTGCGCCACACTTGGATATCGCCGGTACGAATCGTGCCTTTCACTGTTCCTTCTTCTGGAATGGCGTTGGGAGCAAAACCTGCGTTGATGGCACCGAACACCATGACCGTGGAGGTGCGCGGGTCGATGCGACGGGTAAGTAACGCTGGTAAATCGGTG
This sequence comes from Corynebacterium mustelae, assembly GCF_001020985.1. Lineage (NCBI taxonomy): Bacteria > Bacillati > Actinomycetota > Actinomycetes > Mycobacteriales > Corynebacteriaceae > Corynebacterium > Corynebacterium mustelae. The sequence goes on along the minus strand of NZ_CP011542.1, from coordinate 690,355 downwards.
ACTATTTTCGCCAGCGTGTACACCACATCTTGGGTTAGGTGCGGCCGTGAGGAATGCCCACCGCCGCCGGTGACTTTCACTTCCACTACATCGCCTGCAGAGGTAATAGGGCCCACCCGAACACCGATCATCCCGGTGCGCAGTTTCGGTTCCGCATGAAGCGCGAAAATATGGGTGATTCCTTCCAACACCCCCAGCTTGATCACATTGGGGGCGCCGGAATCCATGACCTCTTCCGCGGGTTGGAAGATTATCCGAATTCCGATGCTAAGTAGCCCCTTTGTTGCGGCTTCGGCGAGTGCACACGCTAAGCCCAGCGCGATGGTGGTGTGGACGTCATGGCCGCAGGCATGCATGACTCCTGGGGTTTGGGAGGCGAAGCTACACCCGGTATTTTCTTGGATGGGGAGGGCATCAATGTCAGCACGAAAGGCGATTTTTTCGGGCGTGTTGGGCCCTATATCGACCATTAATCCGGTGGTGGGAAACATTTGGGGGGTGAGGCCGCGTGATCGTAACACGGAGGCGATGCGCTTGGTCGTTTCAAATTCCTGGTCTGATAGCTCAGGGTGGGCGTGGAAATGCCGACGCCATTCGAATACTTCGTCTAAGTGGCTGGTCAACCAGTCGCGTACGGCGGCAGAAACGGCCGATTGCGGGTCGGATTTTATGCTGTGCTCCGCTGTCATTATTCTCCGTGAATTGTGGTGGTTTTCGCTTGCATAGTTGTAAATTATGCTATGCATCTGCCCACTTATCCTATAACTGGTGGCTAAGCTTGAGGGTATTTACGCCCCACGCTATACACATCACCATTGAGGTTTGTCATGACTGAGCAGCTATTTTTCGGAACTGCGGGAATGCGCGCCCCCGTGGGTCCTGCCGCTAACCAGATGAATGTTGGTAACATTACCCGGATTACCTCTGGGGTGGCTGCCTGGTTGAGTAGGCAGGCAGCGTGTCTGAAAAAGGATGCCTTAGCTGCCAACAATGTGCAAGAGATGTCTGCGGAACCAGAAGTTTTTTCTGACCCATACACGGGTTCTAGCATGTTCGGTATCGGTAAGGCGTTTCACGATGATGATCCGGCGCCGAAGGTGGTGGTTGGCTATGATTCTCGGTACGGTTCCCATATTTTTGCCACCACTGCGGCTGAGGTATTCGCGGGCGCTGGTTTCGAGGTGATTTTGTTTCCGACCCCTACCCCTACCCCATTGGTGCCGTGGATGGTGCGGCTGATGAAGCTTTCTGGGGGTGTGCAGATTACCGCGTCGCATAATCCGGCTGGACACAATGGCTACAAGGTGTATATGAATAATGGTCGGCAATTGCATTCCACCGGAGCACGCGAGATTGAGGCGCTAATTGCCGCTACCCCGTCCTCAGCGGAGATTCCTCGGGTGACGGTTCGCCCGGATGTTGATATGGTACGTCGGTATATCGATATGGCTACGCAACTGGTCATGCCGGAGGAAGCCGATTTATTGCGGGTTAATAATGAACGGGCAAATATTCGTGTTGCGGTTACCGCCATGCATGGGGTGGGTGGGCGCACCATTGTCCAAGCGCTTCAGACAGCTGGATTTGCACAGATTTTCCCTGTCATGTGTCAGCAGTACCCAGATCCGACCTTTCCCACTGTTGCGTTTCCTAACCCGGAAGAACCGGAAGCGGTAGCCCAGTTACTGGCGGTGGGCGAAGAGGTGCATGCTGATGTAGTCATTGCCTTGGATCCTGATGCGGATCGATGTGCGGTGGGGATTCGTACCAAAGATGGCCAGTTGCGGATGTTGCGGGGCGATGAAACCGGGCCGTTGCTGGCAACTCGGTTAGTCCCGGCGTGGGATGGGGCGGGCCCGCGTCCGATCGTGAGCACCACGTTGGTGTCCTCGCAGTTACTTTCCGCCATTGCCGAGGAGCGGGGCTGGGATTTACGGTTGACTCCGACAGGCTTTAAAAATCTCACCAATGCTGGTGGTACTGAAACCGTGGCTTTCGCCTACGAGGAGGCGATGGGTATAGCCCCAGCCCCGGCGTTGGTGGACGATAAGGACGGCATAACCACCGCGTTAGTTGCGTGTGCGTGGGCGGCGGAGTTGAAAGCGCAAGGCTTAACGCTTTTCGACGAGTTAGAGGCGCTCTATAAAAAATTTGGCATTTTCGCAGGCCGCCAGTTGTCTATCCGCACTAATGCGCCTCGGGAATTAATCAGGTCCTTCATCGACCGACCGCCTTCCTCCTTATGCGATATCGACTTGGAATTTGAACCAGTGTATTCCAGCGAACGCCCCGGTAGCACCGTGTCAGCAGCACTGCTTACCGGAGTTTGTGATAACGGTTCGTTGCGGATCTTGGCTCGGGCTTCCGGCACGGAGCCTAAAGCCAAACTGTATGTGGAAATCGCCCGCGCCACAGATCGCGGCCGCGTCGAAAAGCTTCTCGACGATCTCTCTAACGCATTGATGGGTTATTTCGATCAGCTATAACCAGCACTGGGCTTTAATCGTCGAAAAGTGCAAATACCCACCCAACAAACAGCACTAGCCGATGCTGTTGGGTAGGTACTACAGCTACAGATCTATATTTCTATATTGCGTGGACCATAGAGCCGATCCCCTGCATCGCCTAGCCCAGGGACGATGTAGGCGTTTTCGTTCAAATCAGGATCAATGGTTGCGGTAACGAGGCGAACAGGTAACCCTGATGCAGCCAAGGCATCTACCCCAGCCTGCGCAGAAACCATACACACTGCGGTGATATTGGTTGCGCCGCGATCGGCGAGCATCCGCACCGCGTGGAGCAACGAACCGCCAGTTGCCAGCATTGGGTCAACCACGAAAACCGTGCGTCCAGATAGATCTTCTGGCAGTGCCTCCAAATATGGAACTGGTTCATGGGTGGTTTCGTTACGTGCCAGACCGATGAATCCCACCTGCGCATCCGGGATCATGCTGAGTGCGGGGTCAATCATCCCTAACCCCGCCCGAATGACGGGCACGATAATTGGCGGATCTTCTAACCGGGTACCCATCGTTGCCGCAACCGGAGTTTTCAGTGGAAAATGCTCGACGGTTAGCTCCCGTGAAGCTTCATAAATCAACATAGTTCCCAGGTCAGCCAATGCCGCCCGGAATCCCGCATTATCGGTACGTTCGTCCCGCATAATGGATAGTCGGGCGGCAGCAAGGGGGTGATCCACGATCAAAATATCCATGTCTGCCATGCTACCGCGAAAAAAGTTCAAAGAACATTGGAAAATCATGGAACCAAATGGGGTTCAAACTGAGTCTAACTATATATGGAACGAAATTTACATGTACATATCAAAGCCGCCCGCGCATTAGCTGCGGAACTTGCGGCGAATGCAGCAACCCCCATCCATGCCAGCTACCTTCCAGGTGAAGATCTACCGGGGGCGGGTGCATTTATCACCGCATTAAACGGTGCCATTGATTCACTGGCGAATCGTGCCCGCACCCAGTGCGCCTATGTGGATAACGCAGTCACCACCACCATGACGTATCTCCGGCAAGCTGAGGCTACCGACACCACTCTCGGCCGTTCTTTGGACTTACTATGATCAACCTCGCTGAATTCATCACTGCTTTAGACGATCTCACCCCACCTACCCAACCGGTATCCCTGCCTGCGGTTCCAGATTTTTCTCGGATGGCGGAGCTAGCGGCGATCTTTGGTAATAAGATCACGACGTTCGAAGCTGCATTTCGGCAATTATCGACTGATTCGACGGATGTGCTTCGTATCGTGTCCTATGCGCTTCAAGAATTTGATCAATCACGCAGATTTTTCGAAGTTTTAGGCAAACAATTCCTCCAACAGGTAGCTGGACTATTGCCATTGGCGTTTAGCCCAAATCCCGCCATTTGGACCGCAGCTCATCACCAATTGAAACAGTTGCCAAGTGAGTTTTTGGAGCGAGCATTTCAGCATTTAGATGAGTTAGAAATCCGGCTGCAACCACACACCGTCGCATTAGAACGCATAGCCAAAGAAGGGACAGAGCTCTCTCCTCATCACACGGCCACGCCTTCTGCCCAAACAGCTACCCAGATGGCTGCAACTGCCGTCGAAGGCGCAGGATCTACGGACACTGACGGCGACGGTGCTGTTGCCGCTGGGGATACTGGTGGTTCTGCAACAAGTGAACAACTGCAACGTGGACAGCAAGCGGTGGCTGCTGCAAAATCGGCGCTGGGTACCCCATATGTGTGGGGAGGAACCACCACCAACGGTTTCGATTGTTCAGGTTTGACCCAATGGGCATGGCGACAGGCTGGTGTGGAATTGCCACGGCTGGCCGAGCATCAGAATATAGGCACGGCTGTAAAACCCGACGAACTTATTCCAGGTGATTTATTGGTGTGGAACGGGCATGTGGCTATGTATGCGGGTGATGGGCAGCTAATTGAAGCCGGCAATCCAGTACAAATGGGTCCACTGCGAACGGAAAACATGGGCATGGAATTCAAGGGGTATTATCGTCCAACTGGAACATAAGACGTGAAATCCCATTATTGTGCGGACAAATAATCAGCCAACGTTAAGATTATGGCGGTTAAGCATCTGCAGTTTCCCGAAATAACTTTTTGTTACGGGCATCAAGAACACGTGGTTTTATCGACGTCAATCCGGGTTGCGCAAAAATATGGCGGCGCCGTTCGGCGAAAACAGTATTGGTGCTATAGGGCATTAGCGATGGTACGTCCATGTCTACCCTGAGTGATTTTTAGGCTAAAATGTGTGCCCATGGCTAATAAAGGAATTGTTCCCGTCAAGTTGTCGCTCACAGATGGCGATTTTTACACTCTTTGGGCACCATCATGGCGTGAACATGGCGCTGAATGGCAGGCGTTTTTAGGCGCTAACGACGAGATTTTTGTGTTCAACTCTCCCGCCGAGCTGCTAGTATTCCTCGAATCCGACACTAAGCATGATTTGCTCAATCACCCTAAGTGGGGTGCTTTCGCCAATGAATCAGTGCTTCGTGCAGTTCCTAACAAGAAAAACACGTTCGATCTCATCGGAGTTCCAGCATTGCTGGCGGACCGCCCGTCCCACGAGAATGTTTCGGCTGTGGCCCGGTGTTTCCGTATTGCGCGTAGCCTCGGTGACATCTCCGATGCCATTCCGGTGCAAAGCTTCTTCTCCTCTCACTCTATTTTGGGAAACGTCGAACGTGGTTCTGAACATTTCGCAGGGCAAGTTGGGATGTCAGAATGGACGGCAATCGGCCGGGTAATCGTGAGCAATTGGGATGCGGTTATCGACGAACTTGATACCACCATTACTAAAACCGATGTCGATTCCAGCAAGATTTCCGCAGCAGAAGCATCCATTGCCGCTGCCGAAGAGGCTGCTGAGCGGGCCCGTGTGGAGGAGGAACAGCGGAAGAAAGAAGAGGCCGCGAAAATCGATCCGTACGACACCACCGTGTGGGCACAAGCGGGCATCGACCCCATCAAGATTTCCATTGACGGCCGCACGGTATATACGTTGCGCACCTATGTCCAAGCGAAGCCAGTATTTTTGGGCAAATACGGTGAGATTTTCACTTTTTCTTCGTCTAAGGCTTTGGTGCGCTGGCTGGTCGAACATGACGACCATGACCTTGCCGAGGTATCGACCTGGGAAGAGATTAAATCTGCCGCCAATGCGGGTGAGTTAGAAGTCTCGGTGCATAAGGATAATGTGTATTCCTTCAGCGGGATTGCTCGTGGCATTGAAAAGGGACCAGAGCATGTTGATACCGACCAGTTGCTGCGATCCTATGAATTGCTTGCCGACGCCGCAGACTGGGCCGCTGATGACTCCCTGAACTCCTATTTCTTGGCTAACCCTCGTATCCAGGATTACCTGGCATATCTCACCGGTTCGTCTCGAAATGCAGGCTATACCCCCACCCCGCCTTTCGACGAGCATGTTGCTGGTTGGAAGCAAATGGAGGAAATGCTCACCAAGCGGTTCTCGAAGTTCTAAGCCGTATTTTTAGGTTAGATAACGCACCAGGCATATCACCTGGTGCGTTTTGGCTTTATTTACAAGCCCTTAGCTATGTCAACCCAATGTCTTTTGGGTCGATCCCCCACTCCTCTAATAATTGTGGGTCAATGCCCGCGAGTTCTTCCGGGCTCAGCTTCAATTCTGAAGGTTCGGATTCGGTTTTCGAGGTTTCTTCGGTCTCGGTTGCCGCTTCATCGTCTTCTGCAAAGAATTCCGCAAAAGCTGGTTCGATTACTTCGCCTATCAGCATTCGACGCAATTGCTTGGTTAAAAATGACGTTTCAATCGTAGAAAGTAAAAGGTCATAATAGCTATGGATGTCTAATTCCAACGCAGTGACCGTCTCATAGGTCCACTTATCCAGACCGACGTTATACCCGAAATCACGTAGTAACGGCAGCGGGTAGTCAGCAATGTTTTCAATGATCCCCGCCGCAATGGCTTCTTCAGGCTGGCATAAAACCGGCAGGTTTCGGTCAAGAATGAACCCCGCTTCAATGCCGGGGGATAGTTCCCCGTCGTCAGTGATCCGGAAGTTTTCAAGTAATCTCACGGCATCGACGATCCTGGAACCGCCGTAGACAACTTGTTCTCCAATATCGCCTAGATACACGTAAGGGACGAAACTACCTTTGAGCACAGCGGCGGCTTCGGGACTATTAACAATGCCACCGAGTACTAATTCGGTATTGCCTTCTAATAGCGCGGTTGCTTCGTTTTGGTTTTCGCAGTAAACCACCAACCCCACCATTGATGGTGCCTGCTTTAATAGTTTCTGGGCTTCGGCTAGCTCGGTGAATGATACGACATGTTCAATGTAGGCGGCATCGGGGTCACCTGACAGGATTTCGTTGAGGCTTGCTAGCCCAGAAGTAGTTTGTATGTGGACTTTGGGCAGGCTATCGAATTGTTCTTGTGTGATGGGATCGAAATCGAAATCAAAGTTAGGTGGAAAGGTCATACCCACCACTGTAACCGCCCGCCCGCGTTTTTACTTACGCCGCTTTCTACCACCTAGTCCCATAAATGTCAGTGCACCAACGGCAGCCGCGCCAATAGCCATGCCAGTGCCAAATCGTTGCGGGACGACAGGTGGTGCAGCGATTTCCTGGCGCACATGGATCACCGCTGGTGCGGGTGCTTCTAGTTTCGCTATGGCAAGCGACTCTTGGGTAGTGGCTGACCACGCGGAGCAATAAAGCAGAATGCGCCAAATGAAGTAGAACAAAACCATCACACCGATGATGGGGCCGAAGGTCGCGCCAGCAGGGTTGGTGAGAGCACTTGAGAAGAAGGCGGAACCGAGTTGTTTGAAAATTTCGAAAGCTACAGCACCGATGGCACTTCCAGCCAAAGCGGATTTCACCGGAACTTCACCTCGGGGAAGTTTCTTGAGCATCCAGTAGAAGATCATGAAGTTAGCGATAAGACCAAATACCAAGGATAAAACCCGTGTCAGCAAGAAAATACCTGGTATGTCGTCTAATCCAATATAGGCCAAAATGCTGGTGGTCAGACCGGAGCTGCCAACGACAGTTAGCCCGATGGCAATGATCATCAGAACCAAAGTTGTAACCAAGCCAAATAGGTCAGCCAGCTTGGTTTTGAAGAAATTTCCCTCGTCGATCGGATAATTCCACATGTAGGAAACGCCGTATCGGAGGTTATTCATCCAGTTCAATCCCGACCAGAGCGCTGTTACACCACCAACCCCGTAGAGGGCACCGCGTTGTGCGATCGCGGTGGACACAATGTTATCAACGGTATCCCCTAAGGAACCATCAAAGTAGGACGTGAGGCGTTCAGTAATGTCATGGACGAGGTCCGGCCGACTTGCCAGGACGGTTGCCACCGCAGCGAAGGAGAGCATGAGTAGCGGGAACATGCTCAGGACTGAGAAATAGGTAATGCCTGCGGCGAATTGGTTCCCGCCTCGTTGGGTATAGCGCTCGTTCATGAGCATGAGATGGTCAAACCACTGCCATTTGTCGCGGAATTTGTCGATGAATCCTGGTTCGTCAGGATTATTACGTTCGATGCCGTATTCGTCGGTAAACTTGTCGTTTTGTTGGGTAGTGGTTGCCATAAGGTTTTCCGTCCTTGGGGGTTTAATGTAAAAATCGGGCGGAGGGGAAAAATTGATGAAAAGAGGTGCGCTCAATACAAGTGTATTAGGTTCACCGTGCGCCGGAGGGAGTTACTGTTTGGGCGCTAGAAATCCAATACGATCGTAGACGTCCGCTAATGTTCTGGTCGCCACTGCCCGGGCGTTTTCTGCGCCCCGAGCAAGAACGTTTTCCAGCTCCGCAGGATCGTTCATGTACATTGCGTACTTTTCCTGGAATGGAATAACGAATGCTTCCAATACTTCAGCTGTATCGGTTTTCAGCGCCCCGTATCCCTTCCCAGCATATCCTGCCACTAGGTCGTCAATGCTGGTTCCGGTGAGTGCCGACTGAATGACTAAGAGGTTAGAAACACCTGGTTTATTGTCCTTGTCGAAGCGTATCTCCCCGTCATTATCGGTGACCGCACTCTTGATCCGCTTGGCGGAGACGTTTGGCGGATCAAGAAGGCTAATGAGCCCTTTAACGTTGTCGGTTGATTTACTCATCTTCGTTGTCGGATCTTGCAAGTCATAGATCTTTGCAGCGCCTTGCGGGATGAATGCTTCCGGAACCGGAAATGTTTTCTTGTATCGGCTATTAAACCGCTCGGCCAAGGTGCGGGTTAGTTCTAGGTGTTGCCGTTGGTCTTCACCAACGGGGACCAACTGTGGCCGGTACAGCAAGATATCTGCCGCCATAAGCATCGGGTACATGTATAAACCGGCGGACGTCCGATCGGCTCCATGTTTGGCAGATTTATCTTTAAACTGAGTCATCCGGGCTGCTTCACCATAGCCCGTGAGACAGGTGAGAACCCAGGCGAGTTCTGCGTGCTCTGGAACGTGAGATTGTACGAATAAAGACGAACGCTCGGGATCGATCCCTGCGGCAAGCAGCTGCGCAGCACCAGCGATCGTGCGTTGTCGTAATTCTTTCGGATCTTGATCAACAGTGATGGCATGCAAGTCGGGGATAAAGTAAAAAGCCTCGAATTCATCTTGCAGCGCTATCCACTGTTTGAGGGCACCCAAGTAATTGCCAAGGTGGTAGGAATCTGCGGTGGGTTGGATTCCTGATAAGACTCGCTGTTTATCTTGGGTAGATGCCGTTTCAGTCATAAGTAGACAGTGTAGCCCACCGCATTATCTCGAAACTATTTTATTGCATACGACTAGGCTTGCCGAACAGGAATACCAACCCTGTCACGACGCTAGCTCCACCAATACCCATGAGTAATGCCGCATACAATGCATTGAGGTCGTGTCCGCCCAGTAAAAGGTAGGCGGATGCAAACATGACGATTCCTACGATAAGAAAAAATAGACCCTTAGCTCGCATGTGTATTTCTCCTAGATAAGTGCTGTGGCGCAAAAGATACACATTTAACCTACCGTAGTCACCGTGGTTTTTCTAAAGATTGCCCCTTATCGATATTCAACGGTAAGTGGTGCGTGATCGCTCCATCGCATAGCATGATCGCGCGCTTTGAATACTTCTGCGTGCTGCGCCCGATCGAGCATTGCTTTCGTCGCCGCCTGGTAGTCAATGCGCCAACCTGCGTCATTGGCAAATGCCTGCCCGCGATAAGTCCACCATGTATAGGGCGCATCATCCGGCTGCAGCCTGCGAGCAACATCGAACCACTGCGGGTCGGCTGCTGCTTTTCGACGCTTATCTGATGCGTAGTCCACCGCACCGGCCCAGTTTCCCGCATCTGTGATCTGAGTGTCTAAATCTGGGAAAGTACCAAAGACCTGATCCATAAAGGCTCGTTCATCGGGAAGGAATCCGGAGGACTTTCGGTTGGTTTTGAAGTTTTTTAGGTCTTGTTCCCGGTGACAAATATTCCAGTCGCCACCAATCACCATTTGTTCGTGGTCGTTAGCTGCCTTGTTGAGGAAATCTTCAAACACATCAAGAAATCGGTATTTTTCATCTTGTTTGTCCGTATCAGCAGCCCCTGAGGGCAAATACAGTGATGCCACTGTCACGGGATTTTCCGTCTGGGTAATCGTGCCTTGAATATAGCGACCCGCATCCTCGAAGTCAGGAACCCCAATGCGGATATCGGATAATTCCCACTTGGATAGAATCGCAACGCCTGCACGGCCTTTTGCCGCAGCGGGGGCTGCGTAAAAATGCCATCCTGCATCGATGACTGGCGCTAGAGCAATGCGTGCGTCTTTTTCATCTGCCCGCACCTCTTGGAGTAAAACAACATCGGGTTTTTTATCCAGCAACCAGGGATTGAAGCCCTGGTTTTCTTCGCTGCGCTGTTTACAAGCGGCCCGAATGCCATTGACGTTAATAGTTGTAATCAACATGGTTTCACCCTAGTACATCCGCTTGCGCAACTGATTGAACCCTGATTGAACATTGTCCCCACCTGATGCTTTTGCACCGCAACCATCCCCAAAACTAAAAATTACATTAATCTATATCAGCAAAAATCTGGTAGGTTTTCTAAGGTTATTCACAAATGAGTTTTTGGAAGCATGGCTTCTACTTCATTCGTTCCGTCCATATAGGGCCATACACCTTGAGGAAATATAGATGGCAAAACAACACATAGCAGCAACATTGTCTGCTCTATTAGTCGCAACAGTTTGCAGCGTTGCACCCAGCGCCCATGCGTTAACAGGTGGCCGACTTACTCTCGAAAATGAGATTGAAGCCAACAAAGTTGTCAAAGTTCACGCAGGCCAAGCATTATGCACCGGTGTAGCTATTGATGAGCACTGGGTGCTGACGGCCCGGCACTGCAAGATTGGAAATACTTCGAACTTCACCGTCGAAACCGGAACGAAGCCAGGTGGTAAGAGAGTAAGCACCCAGACTTTTCTAGCTGCACCCCAAGGCGATATTGCGTTGCTGTTTTTCGAAGAAGGACTCGGCTTGCCTCACTATGCAGACATAGCGCGGGAGCTGCCCGCTAAACAGACCCGTGGAACTAATTACGGTTGGGGAACCGGAACTGGTCCGATCTTGAGATTGTCGCACCAGCAATTCCTTGGAACGTATAACACCTCGGGTTATAACAATGCCACGATGTTTGTTACTGAAAATGAGGACGGCGCGCTCAATCGTCCAGGAGATTCAGGTGGTCCGGTCTTTTTCCACGGTCTCGTCACCGGAATCGCTTCCTCGGTATCAGGCAACCCAAAAACCAATTTCAGTTCGGTCCCACAAGCCTATGACTGGATTGTTCAAACAGTTAATTCCCGTCCGCAGCCACGCAGTTCCACTTTTATGCCTAGTATTGATCCGGCCGTGGTATCGAAACTGAATGAACGGATTTTGGCAGCCGAACAGCAACGGAATATCGCAAACCAAAATGCGAAGGAAAAGATTGCTGCAGCCACCCTTGCCCAGCAGACAGCTGAGCAAAAAGTCCAAGAAGCAGAGGAAGCACGCCTAGCAGCTGAACAGGAAGCGGAAGAAGCCAAAGAAGCCCAACGTGAGGCAGAAGAATTAAAAGACGCTTCGCTTCAGGAATCAGCGGCTGCGCAAGAGCGTGCAGCAGCTGCCCAACGCAAAGCCGAAGAAGCCGAGCAAGCCCGCGAAACCGCCGAAGCCGCAGCACGAGAGGCTCAAGATGCACGCACTGTTGCTCAGCAACTGCAGTCTGAAGCCGAATCTGCAAAAACCAAGGCGCAAGAAAGCCTTAAAGCCGAACAAGCACTACGAGCGGAAGCGGAAAAACTCCGCGCTGCTGCAGTTGAAGCCAAAGAAGGATTAGAAACCCAACTAAACCAGCAACGCAGTCAAACCGAGGATGCGAATCGGAAGCTAGATGCCTTGACAACCGATAAGGCAACCGTCGACAAGCAGCTAACAGAAGAACACCAACGTCGACTCGCTGCGGAAACCGAGCAACAAAAGACCAAAAACGAACTAGCGCAGGAAAAAGCTCAACGTGAAACCGCAGAGCGTCAGCTGAAAGAATTCATGGATAATCAACGAAACAACTCCGGTTCGTCGGCTACATCACCGTGGCTAACCGTTGTTGGCATCGTAGTCGCACTCATCGGGGGCGGTATCGGTGGCTGGTTACTCAATGCGTTGGGTGCTTTTCGTTTCTAAAAAACACGGTTAGAACCTTATAGTTTTTCCGATTTCGGGTCCGTAGTACACAACGAAATACCGCTGGTTAAACCCACCGGCGACAGTTATCGTCCCGGTGGGTTTTCTGACGCGCAGCCAGGTGGCGTCGCAAAGCTTAATGCGGAGCAAAACTGCCAAATCAATCCCTACGCTTGTCGACTGTTAACCGCCAGGCTCGAAGTTCCGCAACCACGGAAGAATTGCAACGTGCCAATTCTGCTTGCTGAAGACATTGATCCACAAGTAGAACCGCAGCAAGCGTGCCCCCATGGATGTGTACAAAGCAGCGTAGGAAGTAAAGCTCCATATCTTGCTCCCACAACCCGGAACTGACCATATATTCGCCAACCACATCAGTTTCCCCCAGCGCGGTGAGCCCCAACGCAAACACCGCTACCCCACCGAGTTGAATGTTCTTTCCTGTCTCGTAGGATAGTTCCGGGCAGCCGTAAAAGAAGTCGTATTTCATCGCCTCCCGCGCATACCGGACAACACTTACCCGTACCGGTAGATAGCTAACGGCGGACATGAACAATTGGCTCATGCCGATTTTCGGCAGCTCAGGAATGGGAACGTAATCCCCCGTGAGGCCGGTTACCTGAATGTTAAGTTCTCTCGGAAAGTCCGTGTCACGAAGAATCCGTTCTAAAAACTCCACTGCGAATCGCACTGTCTGGCCATTCTCGACGGTGAAGTCAATGGAAATGACGCCCGTGACGTCATTGGCGCTAATGGAAAGACCGTCAAACCCAACAGCCTGAAATTCCTGCGGTAGCCGGCCAGTACCGGTTTCCAGAAATCGCGGTGGTACATCGGGATTAGTGGCCGCAACGGCAGTAAAAACCCGCTCCACTGGGTTTTCGCCACAGTAGCCGTTTTTCAACTGTAATACCGCACCGTGACAGGCAAACTCCGCCGTTGATTCGGGCAACTGTGCGCCAAGCACCTGGTCGAACCACTCATCAAGGACGAAAGATACAGCGTCCCCTCCCGCATCCGTAGTGGCTGCATCGGCAAGCGCCAGCATCGAAGCAACGTCTAAACCCGATCGCCACTTGGTCATCAATGTGGTGCAGAAATCAGCAAGGTTAGATTTCATTTTTTAAATCCACGTTTAAGTATCCGAAACATATTTCCCGCCTGTAAAACCCTACCTCTGATTCCACAATCAAAGGTTTGGGGAAACATAGGTTCGGACTGCTTTGTTAGTGTAGTAAGTAAAGCTCACCAGGTAAAAATGATTTATTATTGAAGCTTCTATATTCAAGAAACATTTTCAAATAAAATTAATTAGCGTCAACTCGGAGCATAAAAGCATGAACTCAAAAACATGGTTTGTAGAATCCCTGACCATTAAAAACTTTCGCCAATACGACAATTTCACCATAGATTTCAACCAAGATGTAACACTTCTTATCGGTGAAAACGGTTCAGGAAAAACAACAATTCTTGACGCCTTGGCCGTCATGCTCTCGGTAATCTTGAAACAGCTAAACGATGAGGGGAAAAACCTCACCTCAGAAGACGCCCGACGCATTCCTTCCAATTTAGATTCCGTAGAGGCAGTCGCTTCCACGGATATCTGTTTTCCAATCGAGCTTTCTGTAACCGCGATTGTCGACGGAGAGAACTGGACGTGGTCTAGGTCTAAGCCCACCGCAAAAAGCAGAACGACCATGGGAGAAAAAGAATTTCGTGATTTTGTTTCGAACATTCGTGAAAATGCTCAAAAAGATGCAACACCAAACACGGTTTTACCAATAATCGCATATTACGGCGTCGAACGTTTGCTACGTGAAATCCGTAATCAGGGGTCAGTACCAAGCTCACGCTTTAGCGCCTACGATCATGCACTTGATCCACGTTCTGACATCAATAGATTTTCCCGTTATTTTAGAATGCTGTTCATTGAGAGCTTAAAGAAACGAAATGCCGCTATACAACATCTCAATGCGATAGTTCATGCCTGTAATCGGGTATTGGAACCTACTGGTTGGAAGGATCCTGAGTGGAATGAGACCGTTGGAAGTATCGTTTTGCGGCATGACGATTACGGTTATATGCCCCTGGATATGCTTGCAACGGGGACAAAAATCGCAGCAGGACTAACCATTGATATTGCTAGCCGATTGGCACGAGCCAACCCCGCCATCACGAAACCAGAAACACTACTTTCTTGCCCTGGAATTGTTCTCATCGACGAAGTCGATCTGCATTTGCACCCTATTTGGCAAAAAGAAATTGCTATAGTGCTGCGTGAAACATTTCCCGGTGTTCAGTTTGTTCTCACTACGCACAGTCCCCACGTTATTTCTTCAGTTCCAAATTCCAGTGTGCGTAACCTTGTCGGCCTATCAGTCGAAACCCCCGAGTTCCATGAAGGGTTACGGCCTGAAGTTATCCTTGAAACGATTCAACGTACAAACACTCAACCCATCACAGAAAACCGAAAAAAGTTAGATGAGTATTTAGCTCTCGTTTATAAAGGAGAAGGCACAAGCATAAAAGCTCTAGAGTTGCGAAAATACCTAGATGAAAAGATGGGCGGCAAGGAATTTAACGAGGAGCTCATCGACGCCGATTCCGTCTTGGAAATCGAGAGCTGGGATCTGTAGGAAATGTTCTCCCACAACCCCAACGTAACTCTACCGAAGTCACTAACAACGGCCATCTATGTTGCAAAAGAAACATTTAATCAGCATGGCGGAAAGTCTCCTTATCAGTATCTTTCGACCGAGGCTAAAGAGGAATTACGGCAATTCCTCTATCGTCGCCAATATGGTTTGTGCGCGTATTGTGAATGCTCTTTAGGAGACTCCGAGACGATTAATCGGACAACAAAAATCGAACATTTTCATCCACAGAGTTCTGCCGATCTCACCCCAGATTGCATGACCCGATTAGATCTAAAACGAGAACAAGACACCACCTTACTTATCGATAACCTTCTTCTTGTCTGTGCTGGCAATAAAACAAAAGGCTCGGAGCTTCATTGTGACAGCTCGAAAGCAGACATTGATATTTGTTCTGTCTTTCTTAACCCAAATCTCAACAGATCGTTTGACTCATTTTGGTGCACGTAAATCCTCTAAACGGCGCAATCTGCATCAGACCTGGTGCGCATCCAGGTGAGCTATGTGAAGCCAATGCAGTATTGGATGACATTTTGCATCTAAATAATGACCAACTGTGCGAAATGCGTCGAAAAATAGCGGCTTCTCTACGTAGGGAAATTGCCAAGCTTTATAAACGTGAACAGCTAAAAGGACACTATGAGACACGGACTTCAATCCGTGACAAATTCGTGAGTAACCTCCGCGGCCGCCCAATTAAAAAGGATTACCCCTCAGTGCACTTCAGCATTGCTGATTTCTTGGAAAAAGAAGCTGGTAAAAACTTTAACTGAGAATATTAGATCCCCGTTAATCACGTTTTTCATCGTCCTTGCCGTTTCTAATACAGACAACTATCAAAGAACATTTTCGATGAAAGGGCCTAACTATGTCAGCACATACCGAACCTGTTTCCATTTGGGTAGGAGATTTCGCATCCGAAGCCGAATTGGAGGGGTACCTCGCCATAGATTATTCCGAAATCCACGATGACGACGACTTTCTTGCATCTGCATTCACCCAGGATTTCGAGATTGAGTACTACGACGAGGATTGCAGGGAAGCCTACCGCGCCGAAATTGGCGGTTTGAGCTGGCAGGAATTAGTCGAGCCGCTGTCGTATGCCGAGTACTTTGCCGATCAGATTCCCGATACTATCGACGAGAAAACCTGCGTGATCGCCGTTTACAACTTGGCGTTTGACGGCCACATCACGCATAAGAATGGCGTGGTATTCGTCGGCTGTTACGAATACCACCGTTAGGCTGCGGCGCTGCGGCGTCGTAACGCAACGGCAAGCGCCCACACCATAATGGCGCATACTCCCAGCGCCGCGCCAACTAATGCTGGCGATGCATAACCGTAGCCTGCGGCAATAACCGCGCCACCCATTGCCGCACCCGCAGCATTAGCAACATTTAACGCGGAGTGATTCAATGCGCCCGCCAATGTCTTGGCTTTGCCCGCAACGTCCATCAGCCGAATTTGCAGGCATGGAATCAGAGCTGAGGCACTGCCGCCAATCACAGCGAAATTGACTACCGCTGGAACCACGGCGGTAGTCGTGAAATAAAACGCCGTCAACGACAACACAATCGCTATAAGCGACACCGCGATTCCGCCCTCAACAGACCAGTCAGCGAGGCGACCGCCCACCCAATTGCCCGCGATCATTCCCACACCGTAGATGCTTAGAACTAGCCACATCAGGTCTGGGTCAAACCCCGCACGGTTGGTCATCGTCCACGAAATATAGGTATAAACCGCAAACATTCCGCCGAAGCCAACCGCGCCGATCGCAAGTGATAGCCACACCTGTAACCGACGTAAGGAGCTTAGTTCCAACAGCGGACTCGTCGGCGGCATTTTCGTCATGTGCGGCATTAAGAACCACAATGCAACCAGCGTAACCACACCAACGACGGAGACCAGAACATATGCGTTATACCACTCGGTTGCCTCCCCGATGGCCTGCGCTGCTGGAACACCTACCAGACTGGATAGTGGGAATCCCATCCCTACGAAAGCCAAGGCCCGGCCTCGTTGCCCTTCCGGTGCCATTGAGGTGACGACCAAAGCCGCGACAGAGAAAAACGCGCCATGCGGGAAACCCGCAATAAACCGGGCAGCGAGCAGGGTGGGCATCGTCGTCGCCAACGCGGTCAGCGCATTGCCCACCACAAACGCCACCATAAGCAGCAACAGCAACCGTCGACGCGGCATCATTCCAGTAAAAGCTGTAATCACCGGTGCTCCGATAACCACGCCCAACGCATACGCAGAGATAATGTGGCCAGCGGTGTTCTCCGCAACCGAATACGCCTGCGCAATATTGCGCAATAATCCCATTGCAACGAA
The DNA here is from genome assembly GCF_001020985.1 of Corynebacterium mustelae. Classification (NCBI taxonomy): domain Bacteria; kingdom Bacillati; phylum Actinomycetota; class Actinomycetes; order Mycobacteriales; family Corynebacteriaceae; genus Corynebacterium; species Corynebacterium mustelae. The sequence goes on along the minus strand of NZ_CP011542.1, from coordinate 673,152 downwards.
TTCGCTCACGCCGATGCCGAACCCACCCAGGCTAATAGCGATCATCACAATCAGCCGCTGGCGATCACTGATCTCGGTTTGTCGTGGAAGTGCTTGTCGTCGAAAAATCACGAGGGAACACCTTACACCTCATGCTCCCACAACGCACTAATCGGCAATTGGAACATCCAGTCATGAATCTGACGGCAGAAGCTTCCCGTGTGGAACACCACGCCAGCGGCAACGCGCTCCCCTAGTTTTTCTTTAACATTACGCATTGTTCTAAACGCATCTATCGACGGCGTCTGGGTCGCCTTGATCTCGACAAAAATCAACCGTCCATCACGCAATTCGATAACCAGGTCAATCTCTTGGTTATCACGGGTTCGATAGTGGAACAGATCATAAAACTCGTTGCTCCACGAACGCTGCACGAGCAACTGTTGCGTAACGTATTGTTCCAGCAACGCTCCGAAATACTCCATTCCGCCAACGTGAATTGATTTCTCTGGCTGGAACCCCGTCAAGCTCGCTGCAAATCCCGTATCAATCAATGATGATTTTGCCGTCTTTAAATCCCGGTTAGAAAAACTTGTACTCCACGCCGGAATTTCTTCTATAAGAAACATCGTTTTAGCCAACTCACGTACCGCTTTGGCATCACGAGCCGACGCGCCAAGTTGACGCGCCAATTTAGCTTGAACAACCGGTTGCGCAGGCTCCGCAGCTAAACGTTTCAGGCACGCTTCAAGCAAATTTTTGCTATTACCTCCGATAGTTACAGCATCGTGGACAACTAAACGTTGGATGTAATTGATAAACCATTGGTTCCGTCGTCTAGGTGTCGAACGAGCAACCGGCTCTGGATATCCACCAATACAGACATTCTTTGCTAGTTCTTCTCGATCAGTATCAAACCGTGGTGGCAGCAAGACATCGCCTGCCACCACGCCTAACAGCCAAGAGACAAAATCCTCCGGCACTGCGCGTTGATTAATCTCTCCCATCGAAAAAGGCTTCAAGGAGACCGTTGAAACCCGGCCCGCAAGTGAGTCGCCTACACCAGGTATCTTGAGTAGATTGGCCGAACCTATAAACAAGAATCTTCCCGGACGACGATTATTATCAACTGTCGCTTTAAGCGGAAGGATTAACTCCGGTAATCGTTGCGCTTCATCGACGATCAGCAGTCGATCACCCGCACGAGCCAGAAACGTCATCGGATCGAACCTTGCCAGTTCCAATGTCGGCACATCGTCCAACGTCACATATTCCGCTGCCCGCTTTTCGATAAAGCTTTTAGCCAAGGTACTTTTGCCCACCTGTCGGGCACCTTCAATCATGACGACTGGCGAATCTTCGAGCGATTCTTCAAGCTCGAATGTCACAAATCTACGCAAGGCATCCATAACCACACCCTGCCCCATTTACCTGCATTTTGTCAGATCTTCCGCTACATTTCTGTTAGATCTGCCGCCCTGTGTGTGGGCGTCGAAAAGCGTTCGTCAGGCATGAAGCTCCGGCGATTTTTAGGCTTAGGCGTGGCGACGGCGCTGCCCAAGCGTCGAAAAGCACAGCCTGCAAAAACCGGACACCCGTACTGTTTTTACCCCCGGATGACAGATCAAGACCGCTGGTAACCCCCAAAATTGCTGCATAAAGGTAACGAATGCGGGGCGCTATAAGGTATCCTGAACAGTTGTACTTAGAGCTTTTATTCCTTAAAGGAGACACATGGCTAAGATCATTTGGACCCGTACCGACGAGGCTCCATTCCTCGCATCCCTCTCCCTCAAACCAATCGTTGAAGCTTTCGCTTCCACCGCAGGCATTGAGGTTGAGACCCGCGACATCTCGCTTGCAGGGCGTATCCTGGCACAATTCCCCGAATCCTTGAGCGACGACCAAAAGGTCGAAGACGCTCTGTCCGCATTGGGCGAGTTGGCTAAGACCCCTGAGGCGAACATCATTAAGCTGCCTAATATCTCCGCTTCCGTTCCACAGCTCAAGGCTGCCATCGCGGAACTTCAGGGCTTCGGCTACAAGATTCCTGATTACCCAGACAATCCTGAAACTGATGAGGAAAAGGATGTCCGCGCGCGTTACGACGCCGTCAAAGGCTCCGCTGTTAACCCAGTGCTGCGTGAAGGTAACTCCGACCGTCGGGCGCCTAGCGCTGTGAAGAACTTCGCTAAGAAGAACCCACACCGCATGGGCGCATGGTCTGCGGATTCCAAGACCAACGTTGCCACCATGGACGCCAACGACTTCCGCCACAACGAGAAGTCCGTCATTATGCCGTCCGACGATGTTCTAACCATCAAGCACGTTGCAGCTGATGGTACCGAGACCGTCCTGAAATCCGACCTGAAGGTTCTTGCTGGCGAAGTTATCGACGGCACTTTCATGTCCGCCAAGGCGCTGGACGCGTTCCTGGCTGCGCAAGTTGCGCGCGCCAAGGAGGACGGTGTTTTGTTCTCCACCCACCTCAAGGCCACCATGATGAAGGTCTCCGACCCGATCATCTTCGGCCATGTGGTTCGCGCTTACTTCACCGATGTGTTCGCACAATACGGCGATGTTTTGGAAGCCAATGGCCTTACCGGCGAGAACGGCCTAGCTGCTATCTACTCCGGCCTGGAGTCGGTAGAAAACGGCGCTGAAATCAAGGCTGCTTTTGAAAAGGTACTGGCTGAGGGCCCAGCGTTGGCTATGGTCAACTCCGACAAGGGCATTACCAACCTGCATGTCCCTTCCGACGTGATCGTCGACGCTTCCATGCCTGCCATGATCCGCACCTCCGGCCACATGTGGAACGCTGCTGGTGAAGAGCAAGACACGCTTGCCGTTATTCCGGATTCCTCTTACGCAGGCGTGTACCAGACTGTCATCGACGACTGTCGTGCAAACGGTGCGTTTGACCCAGCCACAATGGGCACCGTCCCTAACGTCGGCCTGATGGCACAGAAGGCTGAAGAATACGGCTCCCACGACAAGACCTTCCGCGTTGCCGCCGACGGCAAGGTGCAGGTTGTCAACTCCGCCGGTGACGTCCTGATCGAGCACGACGTGGAGGCTGGCGATATTTGGCGTGCCTGCCAGACCAAGGATGCCCCAATCCAGGACTGGGTCAAGCTCGCTGTCACCCGTTCCCGCCTCTCCGGAATGCCCGCGATCTTCTGGCTCGACCCAGAACGCGCACATGACCGCAACCTCATTTCCCTGGTGGAGAAGTACCTGGCTGACCATGACACCGACGGCCTTGACATCACCATCAAGTCCCCGGTGGAGGCGACCAAGGTTTCCATCGAGCGTATCCGCCGCGGCGAGGACACCATTTCCGTGACCGGCAACGTGCTGCGTGACTACAACACCGACCTGTTCCCCATCCTGGAACTGGGCACTTCCGCGAAGATGCTGTCCATCGTTCCGTTGATGGCTGGCGGCGGCTTGTTCGAGACCGGTGCTGGCGGTTCCGCCCCGAAGCACGTCCAGCAGGTTCAGGAAGAAAACCACCTGCGCTGGGATTCCCTGGGTGAGTTCCTGGCACTAGCTGAATCCCTGCGCCACATCACCAACACTGGTGGCACCAAGAAGGCAGCTGTGCTGGCTGATGCTCTCGACGCTGCTACTGAGCGTCTGCTGGATGAGAACAAGTCTCCTTCCCGCAAAGTGGGCGAGATCGACAACCGCGGTTCCCACTTCTTCCTGGCAACCGAGTGGGCAAAGGCTTTGGCCGCGCAAACCGAGGACGCTGAGCTAGCCGAGACCTTCAAGCCTGTTGCGGAAGCACTCGTTGCAGGTTCTGATGAGATCAACGCCGAATTACTCGCCGTTCAGGGCTCCCCTGCCGACCTTGGTGGCTACTACCAGCCAGATGAGAAGGCCGAAAAAGTTATGCGGCCTTCCGCTAAGTTCAATGAGATCATTGATGGCTTGAAGAAGTAACTGTCGTCTAAAGCGGGCTTGACCTTCGCTCCCTGTTGAAGGGGCGGGTGGTTAGGCCCCTTTTTTATTTACGTCAATGGCTCCGCCTTCGCTTTTCGACGCCACCAACGACCGCTTACAGCAACAAAAGTCCGTCTGATCGACGTAATTCTCGCCCATGAATGCGAGTCTACTTCCGTTGCGCACAAACGTGATGGCTGGGAAGTATCTAGCGGGGCACAGCATGATGAAGCTGCACCTGGCGCTCCCCACCACGTGGTGGAAATTCCTTACATAAAAGTAGCTACCGCCTGTAACTCGACTCTTTCCATAAACACCCCACCAACACCAGTACCTCACGCGGGATTGGTCGAGTTACCCCTTCGTTCCGCGCGGCTTGGAACCCTAGAAATACACCAACTCGACTTTTCCAGCACCTAGACTACGAAACGCCTATACCTGGACTGGATTGGTCGAGTTGCATAGGGAAACGAGCCGGAACTCGGAACGTCCCAAACGCCAGAATCCCACGCTTTCTTGCTTTATGCTTGAGTTTTATGGTCAACGAAGACGAACCCGATCTGAGCGATCGCGACGATATTCGCATCTACCACGAGCTTGAGCAAGAAGGCTTTTTCGATTCAACACCGTGGGAAACTTTCATCGGGCTTTGTCTCACCTTCACTGAAGAATCAGTCATACCCTTAACCCACGACCCACTCCCCCAGGGCGATATTGTCTCCGCACGGCAGTTCCTTTCAGGTCATATCACCGAAAGCGACCTTGAGCAACGCCGCACCGCAGCGTGGGACAGGCTCAAGGATCTGGTTGGGGCGACCAAGCACATTCAGCGGCTCACGGTGATCTTCCTCTACCCCGACCTGTTATCCGGAATTGAAAGATCTGAGCGGCCAGACCCCAACAGCTTCCTTTTCATCAATCTGCTGTGGGACATTGACCCAAGCCTGCCCACCGACTTTAAAAACTTTGTGTGTGAAAATTAATTGCCGGATTCGCCCGATTGTGGCTACGCGGAGATTTTATACTTGAGACTTATGGCCGAGACTTCGCTCCCTCACAACCCTGACATGGATGATGAGGACGTCCGCGTGGAAGACGAGCTGGAAACCCTTGGGTTTTTCGAATCCACCCCGTGGTCGATTTTCATCACGTTCTGTCTCGACTTCACCGAGACTGTGGTACTTCCCCTAGACCGTGACCTCACCTGCCACAATGATCTCGATCTGGCGAGGGGATTCCTCGCAAAAGATGTGACCGGAGAACAGCTCACCTCCGCCCGGTCACAAGCGTGGCACCGCCACGACAGGTTAAACGGTATCGCAAAAGATATTCAGCGGCTCACTCTGATCTTCCTCTACCCCGATCTACTGCAGGGCATCGAATCACCCGAAGACCCCGATTCCCACTGCTTCCTATTCCTCAACCTCCTCCTCGACATTCGCCCAGGCCTACCAACCGCCTTCTTGGACTACGTGTACGAAAACTCCTAATATGCGCACAATCACTGACGTTGAAGACGAAATGCTCTACCGGCTGCCGGAGGAGTACCGAAACTTCCTGCTGGATGAAAACAACCGCAAGTCACCTGCGTGGCGGTTCTTCTTTACTGAAACAGCGCCGTTTGCGCTTGATCTCACCGAGGATTTCCCCTACGCCGACAATGCTTACGGCGCGGTGCACCCTGTAGGTGTTATCCCCATGCAGCAGGTTGGCCAAGAGACGTATGTTGTCATCGTTGCGCGTGGCCGCACCCAAGGTGAGCTGTGGCTTTTCGACGCGGGCAACTTCTTCCGGCGCCTAGTAAATCCCCGCACCGATAGTCCACTAGCATTTGCCGATTGGCTATTTTTCAATCCACAGGCGCTTTCCCGACTGCTATATCACAATCTCCTTGACTCTATCTCTCATCCCGCATCGCCTGCGGAGGCTGCGGCGATGGTGCGTTTCATCAACAAGGCCAAGGATTTTCCCCATCACCCCCATGCAGCTTTGAGCCTTAGTGATTTGAATGATCTTTGCGATTCCTGCCTGCATCTCGAGTTGTTTCAGCACCTCGACCTCAGCAGTTCCCGCATGTGCTGCGATTTTTTGGAGCTCACTGGGTTCTGCACCCATGTGGAGCAGGAAAAATATGTGGAGTTTATCCTAGATTTTTGTTTGCAGCACGTCGCTGCTGCGGAGGTGAAACAGAAAGTAGCGTATGCGCACACACTTCTGAAGGTTCCCGGCCGGTTACAAGAGGTGGTTCCGTCCAGGAGGGCGTTTGAAACAGCTACCACGCCTCTGGTGAAACTTGCGGAACTGCTGGCGGATTCCGATTTTCTGAACAGTTGGATTTGTGAAGGTGATTGGGAACCGTGGGATGAGGAAATCTTTTCCCTCCTCATTGCCATCGACCATGATCTCCCCTACCATTTCTTCACCCGACTCTCGAGAAAATGGTCACTGTCCCACTATGCGCACAATCACTGACGTTGAAGACGAAATGCTCTACCGGCTGCCGGAGGAGTATCGACATTTCCCGCTAGATGAACGCAACCGTAGGCCCCCAGCATGGCGGTTCTTCTACAAACAGAAGCCTCACACAATTCGCAATCAACCTAGGAGAGGAAATCTAGTGAGAATTTCCCATGCCACCACTTTAAAACAATTGCACTCAATAATATTTTATTCATAATTGAAAATTTATACAAAAACCAGAATATTAAAAATCACAACCGTATCATTCAAAAAACCTTGACGCCCCCAGGATAGTGACATCACCGCAGTTAAAACCACCAAATCCGAGCGTATATTATTGCAAATAACTAGATTGCGCACATTTAAAAACTCAAATCGTTCATTTCATATTAAGGCAAATTATATTTTATTAAATTATTTCAAAACGATAACAATTCTATTTTTGGGTAGATTATTTGATTATTTCTTTTGTAAGTTGGCCGTAATCACACATGGTGATTATTCAACTCTTGTAGACCGAAGGAGGAAATATCTTGCTTAAGTCAATCAAACGAAGTTCGGTAATCGGCACCGTCGGATTAACCATACTAGCTAGCGTGCTAATGTCACCCCAAGCGTCTGCCTGGTCAATGCAACATCCGACATACAAGAACTGTACCTTCGGTGCGGAAAATGTCCCTGGCCGAAATAACCCAGCAGGTGGATTCGGCCATGCTTCATGTGAACCAGGCCGTGGCATATCCGCATTTCGCTCTCGCGTAGTATGCACACCGTGGCATGGCAACACATCTCCACGCACAATTCATGGTGCATGGCGAGGGGTAACTCTGGCAGGCAACGATAATCGCTCACGTGCATACTGCGCTTGGTATGAACAACCAACCGCTATCGATGTCGAAGTTCGGTAACTGTTCGTTGGAGCTGAGCGATGAGTTCCAACCTAGCTGAAGACGTTGACCACGCCACAAGGGAGGATAGCTATGAAAAGACCCGCATTCAGATTGCTCCTGAATGCCCCATTTTGAACTGTTCCAATGACTCCATGAAAGATGGACAATTGGACATTGCTCAGCGTGATTTTCGTAATACCACTCTACGAGTCCTGGGCTAAGGACTAAACCAGCACAGTTTACATTCACAAGAAGTCTCTGTTGAGGGGATTCTCGTCAAGAGTTTCCTTGTCAAACTGCTAAGATGCACATGGCATTCGAGGCTATTACCACATGACTGGTGAGTGGATTTCCAAAACGTTGAGAGTACCCCTGGCGCTTTTTCGTTGAATTGAGCTGGGGGTGTTTAATGTTCCTTACCCAGACATTAAGAGCACCAGCTGTAGATAACGCTTCAACTGCCACCCAGATTCTCCTTAGCCCTATGGCGCAACTTTTGTGCCATCTTAGTCCCTGGGTTTCGCCTAGTTAATTTAATAGTTCACTATGCTTATTCACGCTTAATATTTGAGGTTTTCTCACCGGGCTTTTGTTGTGGTTGAAGATGTAGGACAACGATGGCGGTGATGATGTAGCGGGTACGAGGGTTACTTAGTTGGAAGGCTTTGATTTTTCTGGGCATCGCGTTGGTACGTTCTACTGGTGCCCATAATTGAGTGTGAAGTAGGTTGCACTAGTATTGGGTGTCGGAAACTAGTCTGTAGGAAAACCACTTGCCATAATTGCCCAACCAGCTTCCCGGCAGGAGGCTAAGTTGGTAACTGGTTACTACCAGTAAAGTCAGTGTACCCAAAGAAGCAAGTTATCTCCAGATGTGGTCATCATCACGGAAGATCCACGCTACCTGTACGAAATGCACTTAGTGCTTTTGCTGTACCGTAACCTCGACCTCTACGCCCCTACGCTTACACTGATTTCCTCTTCTTTCTCCTTTTCTTCCCAGCAGTTGCGTTCATACCTGGGAATAGAACCAGATTCGCCCGAAGAACGGTTGGGACAGTTGCTGATGAACCCAGAGTTTTTAACTGGCAACTTTGACCACGATTTGTGGGATCCGTGGGAATTTTTCTTTTTTCAAGCACTCATCGACATTGACCCGAAACTTCCGACCCGGTTCTTTAGCGTCCTTGCCCAAGAACACAGCCGCACACGCTTCGCGAAGCAAAAACTGGCAGACCTCTGAAGCAACAAACACGTATAAACTTGGTAAATAACAGCAACCAGGCCACCTCACCACCAGATCAACACTTTTTTAAAACCTAAGAAGCTACGTAAGATTTATGGACGATACTTCGCTTTACGACGACCGCGAGGACCTGCGGGTCTATGACGAATTTGAGGAAAGCGGCTTCCTGGAACGCCATGCATATTCGGATTTTGTGCGCGCCTGCATGGACTTCGCCGAGCATGAAGTTGTCCCCCGTGGACGTTACGTGGAGCCGTTGGCAAACATAGCGTTAGGGCGCGACTTTATGGATGGAAAAGTTACCAAAGAGGACCTCGCGGATCACCGAGATCGCACCTGGCGGAATGCCATAAAGCTATCAGAACCGGATGACAACATTGATATGGTGACGATCTTTTTCACCGATTATGAATTCCTCACCGATTCCCCTTCCCCCGAGCAGCAAGACCCTTTTGATTTCCTCTTTTTCCATTGGTTAATGCAGGTTGATAGTTCCCTGCCGCGGGCGTTTATGGATAGTCTTCGCAAGCTGGATCATCACAGCGAATAAGGTTGGTTCCCTGCACGTTGCCCATGCTGTTGTGCTTTGGTAACGCAAAAAGCGCACCCGCTACGTATGCTAGCCGGGCGCGCTTTCCTTTTAGTGCGCTATGCCAAAAACTTAGGAAGCAGCAAGAGCATCTTTCAGTGCAGCGTCAATTGCTTTGACGTCAGCAGCCTGAGCACCGAAGATTTGAGCTGGGTCGAGCAGTTTGCCGTCCGCACCGTAGGTGTCACCGCTGAGCTGAAGCTTTGCGTTCTTGTCCACCAGCTTGAAGCCGTAGTAGGAAGCAATTGCTTCAAAGGCAGCTGCGGAGTTTGCGCCGCTTCCGAAACCGTAGGACACATAAGCCACTGGCTTGCCTTCCCACTCCTGGTACAGGTAATCCAGAGCGTTCTTCAAAACGCCAGGAATGCTGCCGTTGTATTCTGGCAGGATAAGAACGAAGCCGTCGAAGCTGTTTGCTAGAGCAGACCACTTCTTGGTGTGCTCATTCTGGTAGTCGTTGCTAGCGCGAGGTGACTGTGGCTCATCATAGACAGGAAGACCCAGGTCTTTGAGATCGATGATTTCATAGTCAAGCTCGGACCCGTTGCTTAGCTCCTGAACTGCCCACTGACCAATTTCAGGGCTGATACGGTTAGGGCGGGTAGATCCGAGAATAACACCAATACGTGACATGTAAAGTCCTTAGTTGTTGATTGAATACTTTCCTCGGCTATCGTACATCGTATTCCGCAATACCATGATTTTGCACTAATTAGCTGCGGTTTTACCGACTGAAAGTAGCCTTCTAGCTTGCAAAAAATGAGTTCATAGTTTGTTGTCATGTACACCTAAGACCGCAGGCGTTGGCTAAAGATTATTTCACCAGTTGACTATTCCCACAGGCACTAGCGTTCCAGACCGCCTAGCCTGAGTGTGCTTTAAAGGTGTACGGGGCCAAACAACCAAAGCGCACTTTTTCGCATTGGCGGATCAAGTGCGCCTTTTACATAAACATTTCCGGTAGGTGCTACGAAGCTGCCAAGGCAGCTGTGAATGCAGCATCTATCGCCTTAAGTTCACCAACGTGTGCCGCGAAAGCCTCCGTTGGGTTAACAAGCTGACCGTTTTCGTCGAAAAACTCAGGCATGAGGCAAAGACTCGCATTCTTGTCAATGAGGGTGAATCCAAAATAGGCGGCTGTCCCTTCGAATGCCGCAGCCGAGGCAGTACCACCATCGAAACCATAGGAAATGTAGGTTATAAACTTGCCCTGCCATTCCTGATACAGATAATCGAGGGCGTTTTTTAACACCGCAGGCATATTGCCGTTATATTCCGGCAGGATGAGGACAAAACCATCGAAACTTGAGGCTAAAGCAGACCATTTTTTGGTGTACTCGTGTTTATAGTCCTGGCTGACACGTGGCGACTGCGGCTCGTTGAAAAGCGGAAGATTTAGGTCCTGCAAATCAATGGTTACGTACACGTGCGCAGACCCGGTGCGGAGTTCTCGCACTGCCCACTGCCCAATTTGGGGACTTATCCGGTTAGGGCGAGTAGATCCAAGAATTACGCCAATTCGTGACATAAGTTGTCCTTATCGTTGATCAGATACTCTCTGGGCTATAGTACCTCGCACGCAATCTAATTATGGCTTTCGGCCACACCACAGCGCGCCGTGGCAAAACTGCTGAACAGGGCACTTTTCCACGCGAATTTCCGAGGACATAACCCCAGGAAGTTTTTTAGTTCACACTTATGATACAACATATGCTTTTATACTTATCACTCATGGATGACGTCTCGCTTTACGACGACCGCACGGGGCTTGATTCCGTGTGGACATGATGTGACCTAACCAAGCAGCAATTATGAAGGGCACCGCGACTCATCCAACGTCGATAAGCACACCCAGCGGTTAACCCACAATGATGCTTTCAATTCCAGCGATTTCTTGCTCTTCACGTTCGTATAGATATTGAGCCCAGACTGTCACCGCGTTGCTGGAACCGTTGCATATCGCCCCGTAATGATGGGGATTTTGTATACAGCATTGGCGCGGTCTTCGCCGAACAGGACTTTTTCTTTCTGCTTCCAGAAAAAGCATGCTGTGCTTCTTTAGATCTACCAACCAAGATCATTGCGTGAGTGGGGTATCTTTGCAAGTATGTCTGCCGCGTTGATCCTCACGGCTGTGGTTGCCGCAACATTAGCATCGGTAACCACAGCTGTTGTTATGCGGCGATGTGGGAGCATCACGCAGTACGCGGTGACCGATGAGCAGATATCGGCGCACGAGATTCGCACGCCCTTGTCGTTGATTCAAAGCGCCGCAGAGTTGCTTGCCCACGAATCCGAGATCACTGCTGAGCAACGCAGCAGACTCATCTCGACCATTACAGCCAATTCCACCCGCGCGATCGAAGTAGCGGAGACGTTTCTGTTGCATGCGAAGTTTAGTAGTGGGAATTTGAAAATAACTTTCGCTGATTGTGACCTGCGGTCATTGCTGAGAGAAACCGCCCAGGAATTGCGGGCGATCAGTGAGGTTCCCATCATTGTTGATGACCCTGGTGACCCGCTAGTAATTCGCGCCGATGTGCAATTGATCCGACATGCATTGTGGAATGTCATCAATAACGCGGCGCGGTATGCGGCAGCAGAAAGCGACATTGTGGTTAACGTGGAGGAAACTGCCCGTGGTGCAATCATCACGATCGCCGATTGCGGACCGGGAATGTCGCCTCATCAACAGCGAGACGTATTTATTCCATTCGCCCAGTTCAATACGTCGACAAGCACGAAAACCCCCATTGGGGCTGGATTAGGCATGTCCATTACCCAAAAAATTGTGGAATTGCACCAAGGAACCGTACTGATTGATTCCATCGCCCAACATGGCACTTCTGTTTTGATTACTCTCCCAAGGAATCCCAATGTATAACCACCGAGTCCTGGTTATTGATGACGAACCGCAAATGATTCAGATCGTCAGCTACGCCCTTGAGTTGGAAGGCTTGGACGTGATGTCCGCAACCACAGCGCATAAGGGCTGGCAATTATTTTCTGAGAATCACTGCGATCTCATCATCCTTGATGTGATGCTGCCGGATGCTTCTGGTTATGCCCTGTGTCAACGGATTCGCGCCTCGAATAGCGGCGATGTTCCGATAATCATGCTCACAGCGCTGGGCGAAACGGACAATCGGGTTGAAGGGCTTGAGGCCGGTGCAGATGATTACCTGGCTAAACCGTTTTCCCCCAAGGAATTGGTGCTGCGATCGTTGGCCGTTTTACGGCGTAGTTCTGGACTACCCCGCCCCGCTACCCATGAAATCATCTACGGGCCGGTGACTATCAATTCCGCAAATCACGAAGTATTCATCGATGGTCGCAAGGTTGACACAACTGCGACTGAGGGAAAATTGCTGCAAGCGTTGGTATCCCACCCAAATGAGGTAGTAAGCGTCAAGCAATTGCTTAATGAGGTATGGAATACCACGGCCACTCAAGGCGGAAGAAACATGGTCAAGTCCACCGCCTATCGGCTTCGAAAAAAGCTGGAAAATGCCGGATTAGCAGCAGATTCAATCACAGCAGTGCGTGGCCAAGGCTACGTTTTCCAGCGTGAGCAAACTATTAAGTAACAGCACTGTTACCAACTGTTACCGCAATACCAACCACGGTTACCAAGTTCTGAGCACAATCACAATCAGTTGATACAACACGTTTGTGCACAAAGGAGTGCCTCTTATGTTTGGTTGGTTGCAAGCTCCGGGCCCGGCCACACCGCTGCCGCCGGAAGAAGTCGATCGCAAGTACCCGCGCTTGCGGTTGCAGGTATTCATGGGAATTTTCCTAGGTTATGCGGGTTTCTATCTCATTCGAAATAACATCTCCGCGATCGCCCCATTGCTTATCGACGAAAACGGCGCCATTGATAAACCCGCCATCGGTATTATCGGCAACGCTGTCCTGGTCAGCTACGGCCTGTCGAAGTTTTTCAGCGCAATGGTCTCGGACCGCTCCAATGCCCGATACTTCCTGCCGCTCGGTTTAGCATTGTCGGCATTGATGAATTTGGTAGTGGCCTTTGTCCCGTGGGTTTCGGCCAGTGTCGGGATTTTCGCCACCGTGATGTTCCTAAACGGCTGGTTCCAAGGGATGGGCTATCCCCCATGTGGGCGGATTGTGGTCCAGTGGTTTTCCACCAGTGAACGCGGTTGGAAAGGATCATTGTGGAACACCTCCCACAACTTAGGTGCATTTGCGTTGCCAGTTCTGGTAGGTATCGGGTTAAGCATAACTGGCGACAACTGGCGATCCGCATACTGGCTTCCTGCCCTCGTTGCACTTGTCATCGCATTAGTTGCGTTCCTTCTTATCCGTGACAATCCGCAATCCGTCGGCCTTCCAACCGTGGATGAATATCGCAATGACCCAGCTAAGGTCGCCGACGAAACCGCCGAGAAGGTATCCACGAAGGAATTGGTCTTCACTTATATTCTGCGAAGCCGCATCATTATGCTGCTGGCTATAGCCAATGTCTTTGTCTACGCCTTGCGCTACGGTGTGCTGCATTGGATTACCACCTACCTTTCTGAAGAACACCACATGAGTATCGGTAGCGGATTGGTCGGTTTCGCCGCATTCGAACTTGCCGGTTTCATAGGCACGGTGTTGTGCGGCTGGCTTTCCGACAACGTATTCAAAGGCAATCGTTCCGCTTCAATTTCACTGTTTACCCTGGGTGCTGGTCTATCCATTGCGGCGTACTGGCTCGCCCCAGTGGGTACACCGTTCTGGTTGATGGTGCTTTTTGTTGCTTTGATCGGTGGTTTCATTTACGGCCCGGTTGGTTTGATCGGTTTGCAGGCGTTGGATCTATCACCACGAAACGTCGCGGGTACCGCCGCTGGTTTCACCGGCTTGTTCGGCTATCTGCTGGGAGCTACGCTGGCTTCCACTGGCGTGGGCTTCCTAGTTAAATACGCAGGTTGGGACGTCACGTTCATCGTATTCCTCGTCTTTACGGTTCTGATCCTCATAATCTTCCAAGTGATCTGGCGGGAAGAAAAGGCACTGATGCAACGGCGGCAACTTGAGCTAGAACACAACGACGGCGTCCGCGTCTAACGCCACCTTTGATAACAGCAACGCTGGGAGCGTCGTCAAGCATAATGAGACGGCGCCTCAGCACTTTTGTTAGGGTAGAGCGGGGTAAAAAGGAGACCGAAACATGCTATCCAAATGGCTCAGGTTCCTGGCATTATGTGTGGTGGCCGCCGTATCCGTTACTACGGTTTACCGCACCCTGCTTCCGGCCCAAACCGATGTGACGATCATTTGTTCCAACGACACCCGGGTATGCGAGCAATGGAAACGCGGCATCGAACACGATCTGAATCTCAATGTCCGCTACGTCAGTTTGCCCACCCAAGAGGCCCTCAAACGTTTAGAAAGCGGCACCCACGAATTCGACGTGTGGGTCGGCGGGCCTTCTGAAAACTATCGATTTGCCACCCAGCTTGGGCTTTTAGAATCTGTGGAGCTTCCAGCAGCACAAGAAATTCCACCAAATTTCAAGGACCAGAGCAACCACTGGTTTGGTGTCTACGCCTCGGTACTCACACTATGTAGCGACCCGGATGCACTCGACCGGCTAGGGCTTAGTATTCCCAGGTCGTGGGCAGAGCTTTTACAACCGGAACTCCACGGATGGATCTCCGCCCCTTCACCGCTCTCCTCAGGAACCGGGTACGCCATGCTGCTCACACTTCAAGCAGCGGGACAGTCACCAGACCAGATCGGAGAAATCCTTGACAACGTGAACCGGTTCACCCGGTCCGGAAATGCCCCCAGCGACGTGGTGGCTAACGGCGAAGCGGCCGTAGCGATTTCCTACGAACCATATTGTCGAAATAAGACAACGCTGTCCGGAAAAAGCCTGGCGGTAACGTACCCGGTTGAAGGCACCTCCTTCGAAATCGCTTCGGGTGGGGTGCTTAGCAGTAGCACGCATAAGAATGCCGCCTGTGCCGTCATGAACTGGCTTCTATCGCCGCCAGGCCAAACCTCGGCACGCCAGGTGGGTTTGCCGCAGGTACCTGTCAGCGATTCGGTTGAGAACAATATTTCTTCCCGGTTAGCCAACTCCCGCGGCATTAGCGCCGCCGATCCGAATACAGCAGATAGGCAACGTCATTACTGGATGGAGTGGTTTTCGGAGCGCCGCCGATGAGAACCTGGTTATGGATACTGTGTGTCGTCATCATCGCAGCTGTGGTGATGGGCACCCCCTACACGGCGCTTGTCACCACCGCTGGCAGCGACATTCCTTCACTAAAACCCCTACTCAATAGCAGTATGATTGCGGTTTCCGCCACCTGTGCGGCTGTTGCCATCGGAACGGTTGTGGCACTGGCTGCCGCTCAGTTCCGACGCCGAACTGTCATTGCCCTCGACCTATTATTCCTGTTCCAATTAACCATCCCCCACTTCGTCATCGGCGCAGGGTGGCGCACAATTTTAGGACGCACTGGAATCACACAATTCTCGCATTTTCTTTGCCAGAATTGTTCATTTACTGGTGTCTTTCCCCTGTTGTTTACTTACACGATGGCTTTTGCCCCCTTGGCTTATTTCGGGCAACGCACAGCACTGCGCTCGGTATCATCCACCGAGGTTGACGCCGCCCGGGTGGCAGGTTTATACGGTAGACGACTTTTCGCCATCGTTTATTGGAAACGGCTTGCGCTTGTCGCCCCTGCCTTGTTTGCTTTTATATTCAGCGCAATCATTTCGGATCCGGTGACCCCAAATATCATTTCACCACACATATCTATGACTGCAACCGATGTGTGGTTTAGCTCCAATGCCTTTGGCAATAAGCATCTGGAAGCGACAATGGCATTACTGTTAAACATTCCCGTCGTTCTGGTCATCGTAAGCGTCACCTTTCTATATATTCACCTGCTGCGCCGTAGTCCGGCATTGACGCAACTCCTGCGTGGTAACGGCACACAGCGATCCTGGCTGTACCCGCCGGTGGGCTCTTCGGCTCGAATCCCAGCCATCATTGTGGCTCTGGTCGGCTCGGTCGCGTTGTTTTTCATTTCGGTTATGGTTTTCCGCGGGTTTTCCGCAGACCCCGCCACCCCGATAAGCAGCGCAATCATCAACACGATGGGTTTGGCTTTCCTTGTGCTGTTGTGTTCACTTGTCCTGTCCTCCGTAGCACTTGCCACCCGCCGCTCATGTGGAATGCGGTGGGGTTTAGTAGGACGTCGTGGGGTTGATGTGGTTTTTGCATTGATGGCGTTATTACCCGGCGCGTCCATTGGTTGTGGGTTACGTATCGCCGCTAATCAGCCGGGTATTCACAGTGCGTGGTCGTCGCTGTGGTTTATTGTGCTTGCATGTTTGCCTAGTTCGCTTGCTATGACGTACTTCCTTATGGTGTATATTGGCCCGTTCGTGTCACGTTCTGAGTTTTTGGTGGCGTTACTGCAAGGTGTTGGCCCGTTGCGTGCGGTGACATCAACGATATTGCCCAGATCGACGAATGTTTTGATCATTGGTTTTCTTACTATTTTTTCTAATGCTTCGGTGTTAGCTGTTCCGTTGTTGTGGGTTAGTTCCCCGGATGTTCCGCTAATTATGCTGCGGCTTTTTACGCTTCTCGACGCCGCCAAATACTCAGCCGCTTTTCAGATCAGCATGACCGTTTCCATCGTTATCGTGTCGATCGCAGGTGCCATCCTTGTTGGTATTAACGGAATTGGTGTTAGTTTTTCTTCTAAAAGGCGGAACGTGTCATGGCTTTAGTCAGCATCACTAACCTCAGTGTTATCCGACGCGGCACGGCACTGTTGCGGGATGTTTCCATTGAAGCGGACCCAGGCGAACTTATAGTTCTTCTCGGCCGGTCGGGCGCTGGAAAATCGACGCTGCTGCGTGCTCTCGCTGGGCTTATTCCGGCGACGGGTTCGTTTACAGTCGATGGTGAATCGTTGATTAACCGCCCACCGCATCACCGCCCGATTGGCATGATGATGGATCAGCCCTCCTTATTTCCCCACATGACTGTTGCGGAGAATATCCGTTTCGCTGGCGACCATGGCGCCGATGTTGCCATGCTCAGTTTGGGCATTGACCATCTGGCATTTCGGTATCCGCATCAGCTATCGACAGGCCAGCAACAAAAAGCTGCGTTGGCACGTGCGTTAATCCGTCGACCCACTGTTATGCTTTTCGACGAGCCCCTGGCTCATGTGGATACATATTCCTCTGAGCAGCTCAAGGGGCAAATTTTACACACTCATCGCCGATTGGGGTGCACAACGTTTTATGTCACTCACGACATTGATGAGGCTTTTTCCATAGCCGACCGGATCATTTTCCTCGCCGATGGCCGTATTATCCAGGATGCTTCCCCACAGGATATGCGGGAGCAACCCGCTACGTTGGAAATCGCACGGCATTTGGGGGCATCGATTTTCATCCCCACTTTCGGCGCTGTTTCCCATTCACCATTTGGCACGGCTACGGCGACAGTGTCCGCACTCGGCTCCTCGATAGCAGTCGATGCGCACCCAAGCCTGAGCGATTCTTCGCCCATGGTGCTTATCGGTTATCCCAATAGTGCCTCCGCCACTCCCACGGGCGAAAAAGCACGGCATTTGATCGGCAATTTAGGCCAGGTCATCCGAAATATTTATATGGGGGATCATCACGATGTGGCCATCGAAACCACCCACGGCCGCATCGTTTTGCATTGCTCGTCCGACGACGAATTGGCTTACACCATCCCCGGCGACGAAGTGCGCATTGTTTTTAATTCCACTCGGTTATGGGCACTCCCACAGCGCTGAAATTGTGAGGGCTAAAGATGGCAAACCTCCAGCTAGGTTGGTGATCGGCGTGGTCTATCTCCGGGCAACTCGACCTTTTCGTGCGGCTGTGGTGGGTTCCGTAACCAGAGAGCAAAATAGGTCGAGTTGGGGTAAGTTTGCTCAAGCTTCCTGTTACTTTTCAGTGAGGTAGGTGAAACCGGTTTGAAAGACAGGAAGCGGTAGCCTTCGGGCTGGCTACCTGTTGTTGAAACGCAGTTTGTGGATCGTCGAAAAGCTCGTGGGTTAGAATTCCTCTATTGTTTCCACCCAGCCGTGTTTACCGTCGATAGTTATTTTCGCGCCATCACGGATCAGTCTGGTGCCACGCCCGGTTCCTAGGACAGCGGGGATACGATATTCGCGGGCGACGATCGCAGCATGAGATAACGGGCCGCCTGTGTCCGCCACCACCCCAGCGGCGACTGAAAACAGCGGAGTCCAGGTGGGGTCGGTATAGGGGCATACCAGAATATCACCTGGTTGCAGCCGCTGAAAATCCGCCATCCCTGTAATAATCCGGGCCGTACCGATCACCCGGCCTGTACTCGCGCCCACACCGGTAATCCGCGAATCCGACGCGTGGGGGTCCTCGCCCCGATCCCACCAGATAGCTTCAGCGGTGGGACGTTTCATGCGCCGCTTCTGCACAGTGTGGCATAGATCAGCGGTGGAATCGCCAAGTAGTTTTTCGGCGATCTCGGAAAAGTACAAAAACTGCACATCGCCAACACTGGAAATATCCCCACGATGAACCAGCCGGGCACCAAGCTCATCCATGCCGACCCGGGCGAGCACAAAAATCTTCTCAATGAAGTGCGCGGTTTCCTCCCGCGCTATGTGCGCCAACCTGAACCTTTCTACAGTACGCCGCCATAACCGGCGCAGCGCCTTCGGCAACCCGGCACCGACTTTTTCAATCAGGTTGTCCGGCACTTCGGTCGCCTGCTCCCTGCCGCCACGTAGCTGCGATGCTAGTAACGCCAGCAGGATCTCCGGGTTTTCACCCCAGGAGCGGTTCGAGAATGGAAGATACATCTTGCCGGTTCGCGCCCCATAGGTAGCCAAAAACTCCCGTACCGCCTGGGACAATTGTTTCCCCTCCGGCAGCCGGTCAAGCTCAGCCATGACATGTTTCGGATCGGTTTCTGTTACGCACTCCGCAACGGAAGTGTCACGGGCTAGCTGTACTAATTGTTGAACCTCCCGCGTAACAAGCGCCGATACGTAGTCGAGTCCCTGCACCATATCCTCAGCGGTACAGTGTGCACTTAGATGGGATCTTCTAAGAAGCCGAGTCACAACACTCCGGTACACCATCATCGGTGCTAAATAATGTAAAA
The DNA here is from genome assembly GCF_001020985.1 of Corynebacterium mustelae. Taxonomy (NCBI): domain Bacteria; kingdom Bacillati; phylum Actinomycetota; class Actinomycetes; order Mycobacteriales; family Corynebacteriaceae; genus Corynebacterium; species Corynebacterium mustelae. Next base: position 653,866 of record NZ_CP011542.1, on the reverse strand, counting down.
ACCGATCAGTGGTTACCATTGCTGCGACGGCGACCGCGTCACGTACAAAGGCAATGACCTCGGCATCATCCAGCCTGCCAAGGTTCCTACTTCGGGTTTCCAACTTCGCGATCTGTTCCAACCACACATCACGCTCATGGTCCCAGGAACGAGGATCATGCCGCATCCCCCGAACAAACGCCCGCGGCAGCCGTAACCCCAGGTTAAGCGCTGGCCTAGGAACCGTAATATTCAACCGAATGACCCCATCCGCATCGCCGACAATAAGGTTCTCCGCCGTGGTAGTAACCAAACCAATGGTATTCATCGCCTGATGAACCGCGTCTTGTACCGCATGCACCGCCAACAGGTCCAAGGGATACGGGGCAGGATAGTGTTCCACCAAATCATCGCGCAATGTCCGAGTAGTTTTTGAATGCACGCCCTGGTGCCCAGTGATCTGCGCATCAGCTGAGGTTGTGATCGGGCGCGACTGCAATAAAAACACTTCCCCCTGATATACTGCCCACTCAATATCCTGACCACTGCCATAATGTGCTTCCACCTTCTGCCCCAGGTGAACGAGTGCTTCTAGTTCCTGGTTAGACAAGCACAATCTGTTGCGGTCAGTAATCGAAACCACTGTTGTCTCCGTGCCGCCATCATCGGACAGATCAATGCGAGTTTCCTTCGAGCCCAACTCAACAGAGCTCACCTTGATAACCGGTGTCGTCGACACCACCCAGGTATCCGGCGTAACCAAGGACGCAACCACGCTTTCCCCTAGCCCATAGGAACCACTGACCAGCATCTCATCTGGCACATCGCTCATTGGATTGGTCGTGAATAGCACCCCTGATTTTTCAGCCGGGATCATGGTTTGCACCACGACGCACAACGCCAAATCGGCCTGGTGGATTCCTTTTTGCGCGCGGTAATCAACCGCACGCGGTGTCCACAATGACGACCAGCACCGGCAAATGGCAGCCATCAGCGCAGCATCACCACGCACCCCTAAAAACGTGTCTTGTTGCCCCGCAAAACTAGCATCGGCCATGTCTTCTGCAGTAGCTGAGGATCGAACCGCAACCACCGGTTCCCCCAACTCACGATAAGCTGCGGAAATATCGTGCCGCAGCGTACCGGGTATCTCGCACTGTTCGATCATATTTCTGGCGCGGTCAAAATCACCCGCCGCCGAAGCCGCAAGCACATCAGCTATAACCGGGGCGGTCGCCTCCCGATACGCCGCAGTTGAAATACAAAACCCAGGCGGCACCGGGAAACCAGCGGAAACGCACTCCCCCAAATTCGCACCCTTGCCACCAACAAGAGCTATATCCTCAGCTGAAACCGAATCAAACCACACGATCACTAGCGCTTACTCCTGATAGGTCATAGCTTTAATTGCACTACATACAAATGTATCGCCAACTGAAGAATCACGGGAGATTACCTAATTCCTCTGCTCTGTTAATGTTTAAGCCAGCGCATGGGCTGACCTGGTATTCATGCCCCTGATACTTGTGACAACCACGTTTTATAAGGATTGCTGATGCGAAGCGTTGCTGCCGTTGAAGATGACATGCTCTACCTGTTGCCTAAGGACTACCGGAATTTCCTCCTTAATGAGGGCAACCGCCAGCACCCGGCATGGCAGCTTTTCGCTAGTCCCGCTGCCGACGTTCTTCCGGTGGATCTTAGCGTGGATTTCCCGTTTATCAGTAGCCACTACAGCACTAACCTGGTTGAGACTCTGCCGGGGGCAATTCCACTGATGCGCCATGAGTGTGACTACGTTGTGATAGTGGTACGTGGGCAGGCAGCTGGCCAGGTATGGCAGGTGTGGGGCGAGGGCGATTGTGCGATGTTTCGTCAGGTTATCCACCCAAATACCCGGCAACCACTACAGTTCGCGCCGTGGTTGGAGTTGGCGGAGCAGGAAGCCGCATTGTCAAAGGCGTACCGGGCAGGCATTGAAGCGGGGTTGACGTTTCCCACAGATGAGGCTGAGGGACGTGGTCTTATGAATTATCTGTTGTGGGTCGCCGATCAAATGAGGTATTTCCCTCATGATCCAATGGTGCTTACGCCATCAGATTGTGAAGATCTGCGCGCTGTGGCGTTATCAGTAAAGGCGTACCGGTTCTGCGAATTAGATTCAGCGCAGGCGTGCGCGGAGTTCTTCGAATTTAGTGAGTTCATTAGCAGGCATTCCTATGCGGCGTTTGTTGAAATGACGCTTGGGTTTGTAGAAAAAATTATCAATAAGCAACCAGGAAATGCACAGTTTGAGGACTCGCAGTTTACTTCGTGCTTGATTATGGCACGGCGGTTTGTGGCGGGTAATGCGGGTGAGAAAGATCTCGCGGCATGCAAGTCGCGGCTGCGGGAGGTAGATTCACCGGTAGCGCGGCTAGTAAAACTACTGCTTGACCCGAATTTTCTGCGCGGTACGTTGGAGGTGGGCCAGTGGCTTCGGTGGGATGAAATTCTCTTTGAAGAACTACATGAGGTTTCACCACGGTTAGGGGCGCAATTTATCGCACATACGACGAAAGATCGTTAAGTAGCTGCGTGTAAGCAATGTAATTTGCTAGCCTTGTGCTTTTCGACGCCCCTCCGCCGCTCGTCGAAAAGCACAAGTTATTTCACGAAGTCTGCGAGGGTTTCTCAACTATACTTGGGCACAAAGCACAACGGCGTAAGGGCGTTATATGACGACGAACACTCATCGAAGAATCAGTATTGTCATCCCTTGCCTCAACGACGCCGAACTTTTACAGCACTGCCTGCGAAGTCTTGTTCAGCAAACCGTCCCCGCGACTGAAATCATTGTCGTTGATAACGGTTCCACCGACAACTCGGCAGCTGTGGCGGACAAATATGGGGCACTTGTCGTGCCAGAACCCCGGCGCGGAATCACCTGGGCAACCGCCACTGGGTTTGCTCATGCCACCGGTGATGTTCTTGTGCGCACCGACGCAGATATTATTGCGCCACCGGACTTTGTAGAACGCTTGCACCGGGCATGGGACGCTGCGGATAGATCACCGGGGCGCACGGTGGTTGGCGTGACTGGCTCCGCTCGGTTCATGTTCCCACCTACATTGTCCATACTGGGTGACTTCGTTAGCAGGTTATATCTGGGGGCATATCACCGTAGCGTGGGCTCAGCTTTAGGTCATTTCCCGTTCTTCGGCACAAATTACTCCTTGCGGTCAACCTGGTGGGATGAGGTAAGTCCCGGCATCGATTTCACCGACACGTACGTACATGAGGATATACACCTATCTTTCGCCGTCCGCCCAGATGAAACGGTGTGGTTCCAACCTGATTTGAGCGTCGACATGGATGCCCGGGCAGTCAAGGGTTTAGGGCAACTAGCGGTTAGATTCCGACGCGGGTTTCACACAATGTTTGTTAATTTCCGCACCCAACCGCCACACCGCAGGCTTGCGCAGCGGGGATTACTGGGCAGTCGACTGGGCACCATTCTTGACCACGCGGATTTTTGAGAAGGGTACGTGATTTGTGATGGATTCCCACCCGAAAGCTGAATCTGACCCGGATTATCTCAAACGCTACGATCGCGCGGCGTGTAAAGCTGCCGAGCAAATTATCTTGAACTATTCGACGAGTTTTTCCCTCGCCTCACGGCTGTTAGGAAAACGGGTTCGGGAAGATATTTCCAACTTATATGCGATGGTACGGATCGCCGACGAAATAGTCGATGGCACCGCCTACCAGGCAGGTATGGAAAAGTCGTCAGTTGAGGCGCAGTTGGCTGGGTATGAAACCGCCGTGCGGGCGGCACCGAAGCAGCGGTTTAACCCCGACCCGGTGCTCCATGCCTATGGGATTAGCGCCAGAAGGTGCGGCTACAAGGACGAATATATCGAGGCATTTTTTGCGTCAATGCGTAGGGACTTACACCAAGTTAATTATGACCCCACCAGCTTTGATGATTACGTCTACGGTTCCGCTGAAGTTATTGGATTGTTGTGTCTACAGGCGTTTTTGGTGGGCGAATCAGTTTCCACGCAGGATAGAACCACCATGGAAGAAGGCGCACGGGCTTTAGGGGCTGCGTTTCAGAAAATTAATTTCTTAAGGGACTTATCTGAGGACAGCCAGACACTAGGCCGATGTTACTTCCCCGAGCTCAGCACACATTCACTCGACGAAACCACCAAGCTGCACCTCATCAACGATATCCGGGACGATCTCACGATTGCTCGTCGCGCAATCGCGTTGCTGCCTCGATCCGCCCGCGCTGGTGTGATAGCCGCAACGAATCTGTTTTCGGAATTAACGGATCAGCTGGAAACTGTCCCGGCCGCAGATATTTACCGCCAACGGGTACGGGTTCCGGCGACAACGAAATCCAAAATTTTCAGTCAGGCGATTCTCCAAGCCACCGTTGGGGATCGCAGCCGCAAAAACCGTAAAAAGAAAGATTACGACAATGAATGATACTTCCTTACCTAACCGGGTCGTTATTATCGGAGCGGGATTTGCCGGTTTAGCAACCGCAGCACTGCTGGCACGCGCCGGGGTCGATGTGACTGTGGTGGAACAAAACGATGGTGTTGGTGGCCGTTCCGGTGAAATAGAAGCTGATGGTTTTAGGTGGGACACGGGACCGTCGTGGTATCTCATGCCGGACGCATTCGACCATTTCTTCCAGCTACTAGGGACCACAACAGCGCAGCAACTAGAACTAGTTGACCTCGACCCTGGCTACCGGATTTTCCCGGAAGGTCAGCCTGCGGTGGATGTCCCTACTGGTAGGGATAATGCCATTGCGTTTTTTGAATCAGTTGAGCCTGGGGCTGGGCAAAAGCTGGCGGATTATCTTGATAGTGCGCGAGATGCTTATGACATCGCGGTTGATCGGTTCCTATACACCACGTTTAGTTCGTTAGGCCCGTTGGTGCATAAGGATGTGCGCCAACGCATCCGCCCGCTAACGTCGCTGCTCACGACTCCGCTGGATACATTTGTTGGTACTAAATTTCAAAGCACGCTACTGCGCCAAATCCTTGAGTATCCGGCGGTGTTTCTTTCCTCCCGCCCGGAGAAAACCCCGGCTATGTACCATTTGATGAGTCACACGGATTTGGTACAAGGAGTTTCCTACCCCCAAGGCGGGTTTATGGCGGTAGCCCAAGCAATTTACCGGCTGGCTAACGAAAACGGTGCTCGTTTTGTGTTTAATACTTCGGTAACCGCAATCACCACCGAGGGCACACATGCAACTGGGGTGCGGGTGCGTACCTCGGACGGTGTTGTTGACACTATTGCTGCCGACGTAGTGATCTCCTGCGCGGATTTACACCACACCGAAACCCATCTACTTCCTGAGAAACTGCGTTCGTATCCTGAATCGTCTTTTGCACACAAAGACCCAGGCATCGGGACGGTACTGGTGCTACTAGGGGTATCCGGGAAGCTGCCGCAATTGCGCCACCACAATCTGTTCTTCAGTGAAGACTGGCGTGATGATTTCGACGTGGTATTTTCCGGTCCGACACCTAACCGACTGCTAGACTCATCGCATTCGATTTATGTGTCAATGCCCTCTGCCACCGATCCAGCGGTGGCGCCCAAAGACCATGAAAATCTCTTTGTTCTCATTCCTACCCCAGCCCAGGAGAACTTTGGCCACGGCGATGCCTACCGTGATTCTGCCTCAGCCCGAGTTACGAACATAGCTAACCAGGCCATTGATCAGATTTCTAGGTGGGCGGATATTCCAGATCTAGCCGAAAGGATCGTGGTACGCAAAACCCTTGGCCCCTCCGATTTCAGCGAGCGATATAACGCTTGGCGCGGCGGCTCGATCGGCCCCGCCCATACCCTCCGCCAGTCGGCGTTTCTTCGAGGCAGCAATAAGTCAAAAAAGGTTGCTGGTTTGTATTACGCCGGGGCCACTACGGTACCGGGGGTTGGGGTGCCCATGTGTTTGATCTCGGCAGAAAATATCGTCAAACGGCTTCGGTCGGATTCCAGCCCTGGGCCGCTGTCGCCAGATTGGGTTAGCTGACATGGCTTTCGCATACCTAGCATTTCTCCTCGTTTCGTTAATGTGTATGGTGCTGTGCGATTGGCGCTGGACATTGGCGTTCTTCGCCGATGCTAAGGCGGCAACAGCTCTGTGCCTGGGGTTGGTGGTGCTGTTTTTAATCTGGGACGGGTTAGGGATCGCAACCGGGTCGTTTTTTCGAGGCGGGTCGGACTACATGACGGGAATCATTCTCGCACCTGAGTTACCCATTGAAGAACCCATCTTCCTGTTCTTCTTGTCCTACCTCACCATCAACGTGACAACAGCAACCAGGCGGTTGTACCGACTATGGATTCGACGGTGATTGACGTGACCTACACGCTTATTAGCATTCCGTTCCTTATCGGCGCGATTGCCCTATGGTTAATTAAACGACCAAAACCAGTCGCGGTGACTGGGATTGTGTTGGTGGTTCTGTTAACGCTTACCGCAATCTTTGACAACCTCATGATCTGGGCAAAGTTGGTAGGCTACGGCGAGTCCCAACGGTTAGGGATTAATTTGGGGCTCGTTCCGATTGAAGATTTCTTCTATCCCATTGTTGCCGTACTCGTCATTACCGCGGTGTGGTCTAAAACCTGAACGCCGGATCATGCAGCTTATGGTGCCGGAATTACTACTAAAAATGTAGCGCTTTTCGTTAGGAGCAGACGTGTTAGCCAGTATTGTCAAAGCCTCGCGCCCCATCAGTTGGGTTAACACTGCCTTCCCGTTTGGCGCTGCGTACCTGTTATCCGGCGGAACGGTTGACGCGTTGTTTATCGGTGGGGTGTTGTTTTTTCTCATCCCGTACAACATTGCGATGTACGGAATTAACGACGTTTTCGACTATGAGTCGGATATCCGAAATCCACGAAAAGGTGGGATTGAAGGCGCAGTACTATCTCCGAAGTTGCACCGCCCATTGCTATGGGCTGCGACTATAACAACCGTGCCGTTTATTATCTGGTTCCTTGTGGTGGGAAACATTACAAGCAACATCTGGTTGCTCATCTCTGCTGGTGCAGTCGTCGCCTATTCCGCCCCAGTATTACGCTTCAAGGAACGCCCCGTCCTTGACTCCGTCACCTCCGCAGCACATTTCACCACACCTGCGATTATCGGCGCGACCATAACTGGTGGTCAGGTCAATATTTACTTTTGGTACGCTATCGGTGCGTTTTTTCTATGGGGAATGGCTAGCCACGCTTTAGGTGCAGTGCAAGATGTTCAAGCCGACCAGGAGGGCGGGCTTGAATCAATCGCGACGGTGTTCGGGGCACGCGTGACCACCCGGCTTGCAGCAGCCGCCTATCTCATTGCGGCGCTTTTGCTTTTTGCCATGCCATCGCCTGCCTGGGTGGTCGGCGTAGCCGCCTTAGGTTATGTTGTCAACACGATCCGATTTTGGCAGATCACCGACGATACCTGTGAGGATGTCAACCGCGCGTGGCGGGTCTTTTTGTGGATGAATTATCTCAGTGGTGCGCTGGTGACGATAACCTTGGTCAGTATGTATCGCTAAGCGTGATCGACAAGCATATCCGCAATCCGGTCAGCAACGTCATATAACCCATCAGATATGGTCGGTGGCACATCTAACTGCCCAATGAGTTGGCGGGCTCGGGTGAGATGCGCATGACCTTCTGCGATAACATCAGCAACTACTTGACGTAAATCTTCGGATTCCAATCCATATTCCAACCGGATCGTCATTAGTGTAGCCCGACCCTGTTTTATGTCACCGCCTGCTTCTTTACCGGTTTTAGTATGACACCCAATGGCACCGGCAATATCGTCAGCCGCTTGATACGCACATCCTAGTTCCTCAGCTATCTCGTTGAACATGGCGGTCGGTCTGCCCGCAGCCAACGCCCCTAACTGCAGCGGTGCCGCAAAGGAATACACAGCTGTTTTCAAATGATTACTTACCTTCACCAGCTCCGCAGTCGGTGCTGGGTATATCGAATGGGCGATATCCAAAAGCTCACCAATAATGGTCAGATCGGCAGCATCAGTCAAAATCCTAAGCGCATCGGCAGTAAGCTCACCTGGCAAGCCCGCATGCGCAAGGAGCCGATATGCGGCGTTGAAGGCCAAGTCACCCGCCGTGATAGCCACTGACGTTCCGACATGATGATCACCGGTGCGCCGCCGTACCACCGAGTGGACGGTAGGAAGCCCGCGCCGTAAATCATCTGAATCTATAACATCATCATGGATCAAAAACGCTGCGTGCATAAGATCAACACAGGCCCCGAAAACCTCCGCCGCATAGCGCCTTTCACCAGAAACATCGCCCGCCGCGATATGCACCAGCATCGAACGTAAGTGTTTTCCACCAAGTGCACAAGTGGCAACAGCGTCGTGGGCGTCGTCAAGCAAGTCACATGCCACCGTTACGTGGCTGCGGGCATCACCAAGAAACGATCGCAAAAGTTCAATGGAAGCATTCACGCGCGCAGTTATGTCTCCAGCCATCCAAGGTCACAGCCCATCGCAGATAGAAGAGTCAACCTTTAAGGTCGGCTAAGGTTTTTCCTTACCTTCAACAGTAGTCGACAGCACCCGGAAAAAGCGCCAGAAAGCACATTTATGCGCCCATAAAAGTACCCAAAACCTATGGTGAATTACCTACAGTTTGCAGCTTTTTAACGCCACCTACATCAAACCTACGAAGCTAAATCCACCCCTTCTCCCGTGCCTTCAGATACGCCTCGAATCGGTTTTGCGCCTCCAATTTGGCCATCGCAGACGATAAATAATTCCGGGTAGTACCCACCGCCAGATACACCGCAGCGGCAATATCCTCCACAGAACCTCCCTGACCTGCCGCTTCAATCACCTCAGCTTCCCGCTCCGTTAGTAGGCTGTCCCCCGATGAAATCGTCATCGCCGCTAATTCCGGGTCAATATACCGCCTACCGGAACACATAGCCCGAATCGCCGCCGCAAAATCCTCCGCCGATGATGTTTTGGGCATAAACCCCTGCACTCCCGCACTAAGAGCACGTTTGAGCTGACGGGGTCTGGAATGACTAGTAACAATAAGCACCTTTGTTTCTCGCGTTATCGCAAGAATCTGTTCCGCAACCTCAACCCCATCAATACCACCCAATTGCAAATCCGTGACACATACATCAGGCACCGGTTCCCCTGCCTCATGCCGGTTACGCCACCACGTCACAACCTCCTCCCCAGCGGAAAAACTCGCCACAACCTCCAAGTCATCTTCCAACCCCAACAACGTAGCCAACGATGACGCAATCAGCGTTTCATCATCCACCACAACAATAGAAATCATGGTATTTTTAACCCCATTTCAATTCGACGCTAAATTCCGGCGGGTTTCCGGTAATCACTATCTGAGCCCCGATAGTAGCCGCCCGCTGCCGCAACGCCGCCAGACCACCCATCTGCCCGATCGCGGCCGTGGCCCCGTCGTTAGTAACAGTGACGCTGCGCGGCGACAACTCAAACGTCACCGCCGTGGCATCCGCATGCTTTACGACGTTCGTCGCCGCCTCCCGAATAAACCACGCCGCCGTATCATGACACCGGGTCGGAATGTCCGAAACCTCACCAATCACCGTTACCGCTATCCCCACCGAAGACAACAAAGCGCGGGCACCATCAAGCTCCCGCTTCGGATCAATCCCCCGGTACCCTTCCACCACCTGCCCCATATCAGTACGCGACAACCGGATAAGCTTTTGCAATTCCAGCAATTCTTCCGTGATGCGGGAATCACCCTTCTTATCCAACGCAATCGCCAACTCTGTTTTCACCGACATTGCCGCAAGATGCTGCCCCAACGTGTCGTGCAGTTCCTGCGCAAACCGCAATCGCTGATCACTCACCTGCAATTGGGACTCCAAATTGCGGGCCCGATCAAGCTCCTTCACCGTCTTCGATGACCACATCGACACCCGGCTGATCCCCACCACAAAAACCGTAAACCCAACGATCATCGCAGGCGAGTTAATAATCTGATGCTTGACAGCGATAAACGTCGCAATCGCGGCAATAATGGTCTTCACCCACGGATAACGAGAAAACGTGGAATACACCAACCCCACACAACCAAAAGCGAAAACCACTGCACCTGCCATCACAGGCGATGACCCAGACATGGAGGAAAACGTCGTCACAACCATTGCCGCGCCCACCGTGATCCAAAACAAACTCAGCCCAATATTTTTCCACCCATCGGCATGATGTCGCTGTTTGGAATTAAGCTCCGGAACCCGCTCCAGCACGACCGTGACCACCAGGAAATGAGTAAGCGTCATCACGACCCACAACACAGTATGGAAATCAAACGTTACCAAGTCCCTCGATTCCCACGCTGGCTGAAAACTTACAAACAGCAACACCAAAACGCCCGCATGCAACGACCACCGCATGTAAAAGACGAACTTATCTACGTCGCTAAGTGTTCGTAACCAGCTGCGCACCGCGTCAAGAAACCTCATAACAGACGATTTTATTAGCTCTGCTACCGGTTGGTTTCCCACTTCATGTACCTCGCCGCAACCCATACCAAAGCAATAGCCCACACCACCAGCAACAACAAGGGATAGAGCAACCCTAGAACCGGTGCGGCAGCTGACGCCGACCCGGCACTTACATCACGCATCGTGCCACCCGCCCATTCGACAAACGCAACGTCACCGATCAACGCAAACGGCGTACGGTCGATAACATTCTGGATCTGTTCCGGCAACGCTATCCGCATAGTAGATTGCGACAACATAGCCAACACCATGACCGGCAACGACGTCATCTGAGCCGCCTCGGCATTAGCCGTGACCGAACTCGTAATCAACGCCAACGCCGTCGCAATAACAATGCCTAACACCATCGCCCCCACAAGCACCATGCCAGTTAACGGGGTAACGCCCGTGAAACCAACAAGAACGGCAATCATAACGACAGTTAAAACCAACGAAATAACCGTCCCCGGTGTCGCGATAGCAGATATAATCTCCACATCTTTAGCCTCTCCCGTACGCAGCCGCTTCAACACCTTTTCGTCGCGCCGGGTCGTGGTCATCGACAGCACCGAATAAAACTGGACGAACATCAACGTAATGAGGAAAAATACCTCCATTGCTATTGCCGACCGCACAGCTTGCCCACCGATCTGCTCGGCGTTATTCATATACAGCATCAGAATTCCGACACCGATGGGAAAAGCGATCGCCATCACCATTAACGTCTTATTCCGGATAAACTGCCTGGTCTCCGCCTTAGCTAACGCCAGGTAGCGGGACATCCGTACAGCTGGTGGCTGTTGGGTTTTGGTAAAAATAGTCATGATCTCTCCTTATCTCTGCACCAAAGCTGGCCCGCTTCCGGCAACATTTAAAAACACGGTTTCTAGCGTTGCCGGGCGGGCCGAAAAATTCTCTAACTCAACGCCGTTTAACCGAGCCCACTCCAATATCTGATGGGTATGACTTTGAATCCGATCGGTGAAAATCGTGACGGTGCCACCTGCTTGCTGCACCGTTGTGCCCGGAATGTGCGGCGGTTCGCTTACGGCGCTAAACGAAATCTCCGCTGACACCGTTCCCACTATTTCCGTCAGCGTGCCAGTGACCGCTATTTCACCGCGGTGCATAATTGCCAACCGATCGCACAACATCTCGGCTTCTTCCAGGTAGTGCGTGGTTAGCACCATCGTCACACCTTGGTCTTTGAGTCGGGCCAGCAATTTCCACACGTTACGACGGGATTCCGGGTCAAGACCGGTGGTTGGCTCGTCAAGGAACAGCAACGACGGATTACCCAATAGCGCGCAACCTAAGTCGAGGCGCCGCTGTTCACCACCGGATAGCGCCCCCACCCTCACATCACGGCGGTGTTCCAATTCCACATCACGCAATACCTCATCGATGCTGCGTGGATGCGAACAGGATCCCCGCCACATCTCTAACGTTTCCGCCACCGTCAATCCCAGCGGCAAACCACCCGATTGCAGCATGATCCCCATTTCAGTACGCACGATCGATCGGTACTTATATGGATCCATCCCGAGCACAACGACACTACCGTCGCTCGGCTCTGCGATGCCTTCAAGAATCTCCAACGTTGAGGTTTTACCGGCGCCATTGGTGCCAAGTAATCCAAATACCTCGCCCTTCGTGACATAAAACGACGAGTCTTTGACGGCTTCGTGCGCCGATGCGCCGGAGCCATACACTCGCTTTAAGTTCTTTACGACGATTACTGGTTGCGTATTCTCATTCTTCGTTTCCATACCTCAACTGTGTCAGGGCAATAAGAAGCCCGGTAGACAGGAAAATAACGAAAATACCTGTGGCTATTCATTTACTCTTCTGACTTTTGTCATACACCCACAACATGTGCTCCTGGTGTGAAAGATTTTTAGCGTTTGTATCTGTTGGAATAAGCACCGCGAAACCTTCCCTAAAGCAGATAACCGGTACAGCACTTAAGGGCAACTCGACTTATTCATAGCAGGGTGGTTGCTTTCGCTTCCTAGGAAGAAGAGAAGTCGAGTTAGGGGTGATTAAAACTTGACTCGGGGAGAAAGAATGCGGAAAAGTCACGCTCACATCATCAAAAACCACAGGGCCACCATGCCCTTATACTCAGACCGGCCCGAGATCACGAATCAAATTTCAGCTGTGTTGCTGGTCGCGCAGTAGCGCCAGGATATTCCCTACATTCCCCATGCCTGTTGCCTGTGCCTTTCTACATACGCGCACCCCTACGCTAAACCCCACAATTTTGTGCCACAATATAAAACCTGTGGATTCTACCTTCAATCACCCCATTCTTCTCTAATATTTCCTGCGCCTGGTACAAATTATCCAAATATTTGTCCACCTCAAAATTCACGAATTCCCATTCGATTATTTTGGCAAACCACACCAATGCACCAACATCAAAAAATCTAATTGGCTGAAATGTTTCCCCACAATGCAAGATATCAAATCCAGCTTCTTCTAATTCTCGTTTCCGAATATCCAAATATTGATCAGGAAAGGCAACTTTATCAATTTCTGGCTGCAAAAGTTTAATTAATTCCCAATCATTTTCGGCACCAACCTGTTGAGTAAAAAATAATCCTCGGTTGCGCAAAACTCTCCGCAATTCGGAACAAGAATAATCGCCGTGTCTATTAACAACCACATCAAAAACACTATTGCCAAACGGCAGGATATCTGCTCCATCAGCCGCTTTAAAATCTATCCCCAACGGAACCAATTTTTCTGTACAAAAATCAATATTTGGCCCATACCCCTCAATTGCTGCGGTATGTTGGTAAGGATGATTCAGCTCAAGCAAAAATTCACCACCCCCAGTCTCCATATCCAACAGGTTCATTTCATCCGTTAGATATCGCTTGATTAAAGATTTAAAATCCCACGGTAACTCGTCTTCTTCACCGTACCTATTAGCAATATGCGAGAAATCCCACCCTTGGATGTGTGCGATTTCCTCTTCATTTTTCCATTCTTCATATAATCTTTTTAATTTTTCATCCATCCCGTGTCCCCATATCTTTTCCGCTTTAAAAGACGACAGAAATTATATCACTTTCACATTTTTCACCCTTAGCTAAAAATCACAACAGCCCAGCGTCGAAAAGCAATCCGACACTGGGCTGAAACCTAAAACTACTTACGGAACCAATTAAACAGTCCTTTCTTCTTTCGCTGTTCACTTTGCAGCTGAATAACCAGCTTTTCTGGGGTGACAAGCGACTGGGTATACACCGCCTGAATTTTCTCTTCAGCGGTCTCACCAACCGTATCGCCGTCCTTGATAACCAATCCGTTGTCGATCAAATAAACGGCGATATTCTCAAGGAACTCATACGTATCGCGCGGCGATTTCTGGCTATTGGGAATTTCAATGTCCATCAACCCCAGTTGATCCAGACCAACCGTGTGCGCAGTAAGGTTGCCGGTTTCAGGGTCGTCACCCATGTTGAGCGCGACCCACGCATGAATGAGCGGCATTGGCAGAATCTCGGTTGCCAATTCCCGGAAAAGATCCGGCATGATCAGGTGTTCTGCCGCAGCCCAGAACAATGCGAATGTCTCCGGGGAAATGGCTATCAACGATGCGACCACCTTGGATAGCAAAACGTTTGCACGAAGTGAATCTTCGTCATCAGGATTCATCACGGCCACGATGGTATGCGCTTGGTGTTCGGAGTTAAACGGCACATCGTCACGCCACAACCGGCTAGTTTCGCACAGATCAGCGATATCGTCGGGGTACGGTGCCGCAACCGGCATGAGCATCACCCCGTACTCCCCAACATTGAATAAAACCGGATCTTTTGTCACACCTGGCGTGGATACTGCTGGCTCTTCATCCTCATCCCAGTCTGCAATCAGGTGCGCCTCTTCCGGCCAATCTGCCGCGAACTGCCGCCTGATGGCTTCTTCGGTTACTGCCGGGTCGAGCGAGTTTTGCAAAATCATTGCTAGTGCTGCGTTCATGAGTGGTTGCCTTTCTTTTCTAAGAAGTAAGAACGCAGCCTAGCGTAGCCTACGGGTCCGACATGAGATGCGATTATCCTAAAATAAGCACATATTTATATCACGCCGCACTGGCGAACCGATATCGAACGGCATCTTGTTTCTACAGGAGAAAACGTTTGCTTTCTATATCGATCCGCACTTTCGGCATGTGATGATATTCGCAAAATTGTTCGTCCGGACTGCAATCGTCTTTCTCCCACAGCGCATAATCCGCAACAGCCGTGCCGTACTGCAACCAGTATTGGATAAGTGCCGCCGCTTTAAGCGTTGCGTCATCGTCGTTATCCTCCGGCGGCAACGCCAATCGGTAGTGCTTATCCACGCTGCCCGCCTGGTATTCCACAAGCCATATGCCGAAATCCCGGCTAAAAACCGCCTGGGCATACGTCATCCCCGTGGGGTCGGCCAAATCGGTAATCACCACTGGCCGGTCGACGAAACCCACCCGGGTGTGCTGGGCGTGACGCAAGATTTCCGGCACCAGCCCGATCGATATGGGCATGTCCGGGTGCCACATCAAAGTATCGACGGTGGCGTTGAGCGGTTCTTCGCCCCGCCAGACGACGATATTGCGAAACGGTATGGCCAACCCACATCCAGCCGCCACCACCGATTGAATAATCTCCTGACCTTCGGAAAGCGGATTCATCACTGGTACCGCGATCACCCCATCGCCGATTGCGTGGGGGCTAAAACCCGCATCGGCGACAAACTGGCTTAAAGCAGCAGAGGGCTCGCCGCCAGCAAATTTTTGGGCCAAAACATCAAAGAAAAACGGCTCAGTAATCGGGTCGAAAAAGATAAGAGACATTCGCAAATCCACGTCGAATGGTGTCATTACATCAGCTTTCGTGTTGTATTCCGCCCAGCCATCAAGATGTCACGGACGAGGTGGTTTAGGGGCATCCGGATCGTTGACGTTAGCGGTTATCATCTGCCAAAACGCGTCGAAGGATTCCGCGATCATTGTTTCCTCTTCCACCTCTAGATCAACGCACACCAACGCTCCTTGCGGGTAGGCAGGGTTATCACGGTTAAGCAGAATTGGGGTGTGGATTTCACCATCCCCAAGCGCAATCAGGTAGCCCCAACTAGGCATTTCCCATGTATCCATCAGGTGACGCGCGTAGTTGTTCAAACTCAAGTGGTCGTCTGCCGTTCCATCAGCGACGTTGCCATACAGTTCTTCCACCGCGCAGCCGAGCTCTTCGTCGTCGAAAAGCTCCCCCACATCGGGTTCAAACACCCCGCCGCCGCATCCCGCGATAACCTGCCGGTACGTCTCAGGCAACTCGAAGCCGATAGCGCGTTCAATCTCCGCAATCCGGGCCGAATCGCAGGCATCACCCGTTTGCAAGAAAATATCGTCCCAGTTACACGACACTTTTCACACCGCCTCTCTATATGTATCTCTCTTTCTTCAAAAGTGTAAGACACATGTCGATACCACGCGGGTAGTGCGCTAAAAACTGCATCAACTTCTGACACCGACAACTACAATGCATGGCAGAATAAAACCCAGCAAAGGACGACTCATGACTAACGACGCCCAGACCTATTTTTGTTTCGACGGCACAACGAACCCAACCGTAGCTACATATTTCTCGGAAACCATTGCCCGACTCCACGCTGGTGAACTCACTGACGCAGATGTCGATCACGACGGTTACGAACCACTTATTAAACACAACGGTCACTTGCTTCTTGCCAGCGCGATACCAGAATTCCAGCTACGCACCGCATCCCTCGACTCGTTCGATTCCAACGAACACTGGCAGATCATCGAAAACCTCCGCCAGCTTGTGGGATGGGAAAACATTGGATATTCGGTGGAATATTGGCTCAAGGAAGCACTCGTGGAACGCTATTTTGATGTTCCAGACAATCCATATTCAATGACACGGCGACAGCTCAAACCCGATGTCGACCTCACTACAATCCCACCGCAATTACTTGAGTTTGCCTGCAAAGTCGCAGTTGCGTTGATCCGGTATGGTCAAAGTTACCAGCGATCCTCCGCCGAAGAGATCTTCACCCAAATCACTATCCTTGGCTCCGACTTGCCCGAACGTCTTGTAGGTTATGGCAGCGGGCAACTACCTGAGGAACTAGCGTTAGCTTCTGGTTCAGGATGGAGTGCGAGAGCAAATGACGTCTCCGGGATTATCACAGTTACTATGACCGAGGAGGCAGAACAACCGTATCGGGAAGTGCTGACGTACCTCATAAAAGTAGTATCTTCCTCGTTGTTTCCCGCAAGCTACGGGATAGTTTTCACAGGGCCGACGGAAAACTTCCTACCTATCCCACACTTAACCCAACACGGCATCAACCAGCTCTTCCAGTGCGCTGCACGCTATCCGGCGCTCCTACCAATTATCGCCGACTACGCCGACGCTGCGATGAACGAATATCACTGGTATCTCAATCTCGAAGACGAAGATTGTGCAATGCCTGGCACTTTCGCCGTTTTTGCACTGGGGCTTTACGACGACACCGCCGCACCAATCGTCCTAAAGTATCTAAAACTGTGCGACGGCGAGCACCAAAGTGTGCATGGGTTATTCGTTGCCGCAGCAATCGAGAAATTCGGGTTTACTGCAACCACCATTGACTATCTTCTGTGTTGCGTTAACAACAGCCAGGACCCGCCGGAGTTAACCAAACTAACCACACAAAAACCGGGCCGAGAAGCACTCGCTATCCTTGAACAGGTCAAAACCCGTACCGATGAATACGAATGGGATCACATTCAGTGGAGCATTTGGGGAGAGGAACCAGAAACCGAGATAGCAAACGCACCCGCCGAATTGCAACCGCAACTACGTGACCTTCTTTCCTAACGCTTTACCAAAAATGCGGACCAGTATTGTGATCGCTGAGCCGACCAAAATATTCCCGCATTCCTGGAATGGTGTACTCATAGAATCCGCGCCTAGGGGAATAAACAATGTGCTTCGCCATTAATTTATGTCCGTAATGCGAAACCGCGTCAGATCCCTTGCCCAGTTCTCCGGCAATGTCGCCCGTTCGTATATGCCCTGGTGCACCTGACATAGCAACCAGAAAATCATATTCTAATTGCGGCAAGTCCTTAAGCACAGGCTCTATCACTAGTCGGGCCAGGTCACGCTGCGCTTGTTCAATTGCCCACAAGACATGATCCATATCTACCTCTTCCATGGCTGACTGCGACATACGCGCCCAGCTGTAGTAGCCCACAAGCTGGATCAAAAACGGGAAACCTCGCGTTGCCATAACAGCTGCGTCCAGGGCAGCACTATCCCACTGCCGTGCCACATCAGTTACCGGTTTTTGCAACCCTATCCGAACGTCATCTGGAGAAACAGCACCTAAATCGACACGCACTGCTCGCCGCAAGAACGTCACCCCAGGATGGCGCAGCAATTTATCCACGTTTTCCGGCAAACCAGCAAACACAATGGCAATATTTCGCCCTTCCCGAAACATGTGCTGAATCACGCTAGCAATTGCCGCCAATTCTGCAACAGAATCGAGATGGACCTCATCAATGGTTATCAGGATTCCGGAATTTCTCTCCTGCAAAATATCGGCAATATCGCTAAGAACAGAGCGTAACCCTGGTCGCTGTTCATGCTTTTCCGAAACTTGTGTAGTTACCCCACCTAACCCCGCGGCGCTAATTCCCGTTATTTTTCGGGTCGTCGATAAATCATCAATAACACGGAGAATACGTGGTGCGTGCTCAAAAATTATTCGCTCTTCTATCCCTACCAATGCGGTTTCTTAAATGGTCACCCACCCTTGCTCTCGAGCGGCATCTTCCAACTCATTCAGCACAACCGTTTTGTCCACACCACGGGTTCCTACCAAAAACAATGCTCGTGCTGGCGCGCCAGGCCCCGCCTTTAACCCATCATTAAAAGCCTCCACCACTTCATCCTGCCCCACTGGAACAGCAGGAGTGAGACCAAATGTTGGCGTAAACGGGTTGGATGTTTTCATAACCCTCTCCTCGGCAGCGCTGTTCAATTAATTCAATATCGCAGTGCTATTCAATTAGTTCAATATTGCACCCCCTTGCAAAAATCCAGTGCCGCGAAACCTATGGCGGTGGCGAGATTTCTCCAGCCGAAATTCGCGGATCACAGCACACCACAGGGGTGCGATTTTATGGCGCAAGAATTTTATTCATGCGGATTTACATGCGGTTTTAACCCAAAAATAGACCAAGCGGTTTCTTTTTTAGTGGCAAGGAAGTAATTTCGTTGAAAGTTATCCGATCCGCAAAACCGAAAGTGCACATCATGAGCCCTAAATACGATAATTCCAATGCTGCTGAGTGGAGCTTAGCCACCCAGGCCATTCACGCCGGCCAGACGGTTGATTCCGACACCGGTGCCCGTAATCAGCCGTTATATCTGACTACCTCCTTCCTTTTCGATTCCGCCGAGAACGCGAAAAAGCGGTTTGCGCTGGAAGAGCTGGGGCCGATATACACTCGCCTGAACAATCCCACCAATGAGGCGTTGGAGAACCGGATCGCCGCATTAGAGGGCGGTGTGCATGCGGTGGCTTTTGCCTCCGGGCAAGCAGCGGAAACCGCGGCGATTCTCAATCTCGCCAGCGCTGGCGATCATATTGTTGCCAGCCCCAGGCTCTACGGCGGCACCCAAACTTTGTTGACGGTGACGCTCAAGCGTTTCGGCATTGATGTCACTCTTGTAGACAATCCTGATGATCCAGAATCGTGGCAGGCAGCGGTTCAGCCAAATACCAAGGCGTTTTACGGCGAAACATTCGCTAATCCGCAAGCAGATGTATTGGACATCCCAGCTGTTGCCGAGGTTGCTCACCGCAATAACGTCCCGTTGATTGTGGACAACACAATTGCGACCGCAGCTCTGGTGCGCCCGCTGGAACTGGGAGCAGACATTGTTATCGCGTCGCTGACAAAATACTACACTGGCAACGGTTCCGTGATCGCGGGCATTCTGGTTGACGGCGGCAGCTTCGATTGGACGGTTGAACGAGACGGCACACCCGTGTTCCCGGAGTTCGTTACCCCGGACCCCGCCTACCACGGGTTGAAGTACGCCGATTTGGGCGCGGCGGCCTTCGGTTTGAAAGCGCGCGTGGGGCTGCTGCGCGATACGGGGGCAGCGCTGTCACCGTTTAACGCCTGGGTCACCTTACAGGGCTTGGACACATTATTCCTGCGGGTAGAGCGCCACAATGAAAATGCCAAGAAAGTCGCGGAGTTCCTCAGCACCCACCCAAAGGTTGCCAAAGTCAATTATGCCGGTTTGCCGGAGTCCCCGTGGTTCGCGGTGAAGGAGAAGCTGGGAATCACATACACTGGCGCAACGTTATCCTTCGACGTTAACGGCGGGCAGGACGAGGCGTGGGCGTTTATCGACGCTTTGAAGCTGCACTCCAACGTCGTTAACATCGGCGACACCCGGTCGTTGGTTGCACATCCTGCATCAACCACACATTCGCAAAGTTCAGAAGAGGAATTGCGTAATGCTGGCATTTCGCCAGCGACCGTACGATTGTCTGTCGGAATTGAAGATATTGCGGATATTATCGCGGATTTGGAACTAGGTTTCGCCGCGCTGTAATCCCGCTATTTCGACCCGGGTTGCCGAACAACGGCCGCCCGGGTTTTTTTAATGGTACAACCTCACTTTAGCTTTTCGACGACACCACGTATCCATTTCACTTTGTTGACCCGCATTCCATTCATTGTGTTTGGACACAATTTTTCCCACGTGAGTTTTCACATACCCTGCTACAAAATAGCAACCAACACACCAGAACCCAGCCCCAACTCGACCTTTCTGCCTCTCAGTCCACAAGATCAACCGCCATACCGGAAAAAGGTCGAATCCCTCCAAAACCTGTCACAGATCTAGCCCCCAAGCAAGCTGGGAAAATTTGTCTCGCAATAAAAAATCCGCGCCACAGTGGTGTAGTGGCGCGGATTTTTTATCCAGTTATAGCTTTAAAACGGCAACTTAATGCCTAGGGAAGGCAGGAACTTCCATAGTGCGGCGAAAATTCCGCCCAAAAGCAACAAGATTCCGGCGATAGAGCCGCCGATGATCTTGCCCCGATTCTCGTCGTCAACCGAGGTCTTATTGCCGAAGTCCTTGCCGTCTTTGTTCCCAGATAGCTTGAGGTGCAATTCGGCAGCGTCAAGGGATTCCCCTACGTTATAGCGGTTTAACATCGCGTCGACGAAACCTTGCTGGGAAATGGTAGGAATGTTGTTGTAGTTGACGGCTTTGAGGTTTGGATCAATAGCCTCATCAAGGGTGAAAGTCATGACGGTAACGTCATTGCCTTCCTTAACACCCTGACCAGAAGCACCAGGCACACCTGCCTGCTCAAAATCACCTTTGGTCAGATAGTCCGCAGTGAGCTTGCCATCCTTGCCAGAGACTTGGAGCTTGAGGTCAGTGAATTTCACGTCCAAATCGTAAGCAGGGCCGTCTTGGCCGTCGACCTTCTTTGGATGTGCCTGAAGGTGAACCCCGCCCTGTAGCGGAATGGTGGCGTCACCGTTGGAAGCCACCTGGGCTGCGGCAGCATCGACTGGGAATTTAAATTCCTTGTAGATACCGTTCTTTTCCGAAGTGGCTGGTGCGATTGGCATAGCGGTACCCCGACCGATAGGGCCTTCCACATAAGAAACCAGCCCTTTACGAATCCCCCAGTTAAAACTACCGGTTTTTACTGCTGGTTCCTGTGCTACAGCAGGGGTGGAAAGGGTGGTGCCCATTAGGGCTGCAGCCAACATGGTTGCCGTGCCGATACGGGTAAAACGCGAAATGGTGCGCACGAGATCTCCTCGGAAGATGGGGTAAGTAACAAAGGATAATCTTAGGGTATTTAGGTTCGTTTAAGTGTGGGAAAGCGCCCCAAATACCCCCTTTCACACCACCCGGGTTCAGTTTACCGGTTTGGTTGGAACATCTTGATGCCGTCGTAAAGCAATTTACCCAATACCCCCACGAGGCCAAGGGTGGCGATAACCGCCAAAATGCTAGACCACACCTCGCGGATACTGGCGAAGCCTTTCTTATAGTCATCTTCGGTTCGCTCACCCAGGCTTGAGGAGCCACTACTCGACTTATTGCTGTGCGTAGGCGGCTTCTGGGATGTGGTGACCGTAGTCGTTACTGTGGTGGTAGCGGTAGCTGACGGATTACTGGGAGTAGGCTGCTGCGGTTTAGGTGCCTCACCAAACGGTTCAAAACGATCAAGGATCGCTGCCGTCTCCGAGTTTAACCGAGAAGGCTCACCCCGGCCAACGGCATAAAAACCAGAATCCGCTTTCTTAATCTCCGCAGCTTCAGCTTCAGTCCAGCACGTATCAGAAACCGTCAACCTAATGGTGGCGTTATCCAGTTCAGGATTATAGGAGTCGTTATAAATTCCCATAAAGACGATATCGACACCCTCAACCGTCAAATCTGTTCCTTGAGATTTGGTTCCAGGCTTAGGGGTAACTTTCGTGCCAGCTGTAGTAAGCGTCAACGTATTGCCGTTGCGTTGCCAATTGGCGGTGCCCACACCGAAGGTGTCGCGGCCTTCTACCCGGTTGGCTGCTACCCGGTCATGTGGGGTGTAGTCCGTCATCCCCTTGCCCGGAACGTAATAACCCACATAGCTGGTGCCCGGATAAGCCTTGTCCCCAGTTACATGGAAATACGGGGAAATCATGGTGGATTGCAGGGCGCCCTTATGCCCATCGAAGCGGATCGCTAACGGCACGGTGGCGATGTCGGCAGCATTGACCGTGTTATCCGAATTGAGCAGGATCCGTGTGCTCTCAGCCGCAATCGGCATTCTAAAAACGAAATCGGACGAATTTGGTGACCCTACTTGGGTGATGTTGCTGCTTGCTTGCCATTTCCCCTTTGCAATGTTACCGGTCACATATCTGCGCCACGATTGCTTAATTCCCCAATCCATCGTGCCTGATTCCACTTTCAAACCTGGATACGCACATGCAGCTTGGGTCGAAAGCGGTTCTGGTTCTTGGGCATGCGCTGCCGGTACGTTAAGGCAGCTCAATGCCACTGCGCAAACAACAGGGAGGGCAAATTTCTTCATGATCATCCTTAACTCACGATTGATTGACGGGTTCTAAAGTATCGGCTGTGTGCTCCGGGTTAGCAACGAGTGACAGGAAGTCGGCTTCGCTGGTAGTCGCATAGCGCCGCGCTGGGTGCACACTAACAACATCATCGGTTATGGAAACGCTGATCGGCCAGCCATAAATATCAGACAACGTAGTGTCGGTATAAACTTCAGCCACGGATCCAGCCGCCGCGACCTTGCCTCCTGCCAGGCACACAATATGGTCGCAGTAAGCGGCAGCAGCGTTGAGGTCGTGCAGCACGACTATAACCGCCACGTGAGCTTGCTGCGCTAGACTGCGCACCAAACCCAACACTTGTTCTTGGTGTTTGATATCCAGTGCAGCGGTGGGCTCGTCAAGCATAATTACCGGGGTTTGCTGAGCCAAGACTCGGGCCAATGCCACCCGTGCACGTTCACCACCAGATAAAGTGATAACATCCCGACCAGCAAGGTGAGTGGCGTCCGCGGCAGCCAATGCGGAATCAATGATCCGGTCATCTAGGGTTTCGCGGTCAGTGCCTTCCCAAGGCCGCCGACCCATCGCAACGACGTCTCGTACCAAAAACTCAAACGACACGCCAACATCTTGTAGCATCACGGCGCGGGCGCGGGCTAGCTCTTTTTTGCTTGACGACGCCGGGTCGAGCCCCATGACAGATACAGTTCCCGATTGGTGTTCCAGATCGCCGCTCAGTACCGCTAACATGGTGGATTTTCCGGCACCGTTAGGGCCAATCAAACCTGTGACTTCGCCGGGACGCGCGCGGAAGGTGACGTCGTCAAGCAACTTCTTACCGCTTATCGATACACTGACATTTGTTACTTCGATCAATGCAGTCCCTTTCGCATCATACGGCGCAACAAAATGAAGAACGTCGGGCCACCAACCAGTGCGGTGAAAATACCAATCGGAAGATCAGCAAACGGAATCATGGTGCGCGCCGCCACATCCGCACTCGCGATCAAAACCGCTCCCGCTAAGGCGGAGGCCGGAAGCAGAATCTTATTCTCCGGCCCGGTAATTGTGCGCAATAGATGCGGCACGATCAGGCCAACAAACCCGATGAGTCCGGCGAATGAAACCGCACCCGCAGTCAGTACTGTCGACGCGGCAATCGCCACAATGCGCAGCTGAGCCACATTGATACCAGTGTGGCCTGCGGCCCGCTCCCCAAGAGCGAGCACATCTAATTTTTTCCCTAATTGGAAGGCAATAAATAGCCCGATAATAGTGATCGGCAAAACTACCCACACGTGTTTCCACTGCGAACCGTTCAGTGAGCCCATTTGCCAGAAAATGATTTGTTCCCGGTTAGCGGTCGGTGCCAAGTACACCATGAACGAGATGATCGCACCACAAACCGCATTGATGGCGATACCTGTGAGAATAAGGTTGACCACCGCCACTTTTCCCTGGCTACGCGCTAATTGGTAGATCACCACAGTGACTATGACGGCAGAAATAAACGCACCAAGGGGGATGGTAAACGTGCCTAGAAAACCGATATTAAACACGATCACCACAGCGGCACCTACACCGGCACCAGAGGTAACACCGATAATCGACGGTTCTGCAAGCGGGTTAGCAAAGACCGCTTGCATCAAGGTGCCCGCCACCCCCAGTGAAGCGCCAACCAGCAGCCCCAGTACAATTCGCGGGATGCGAATTTCCCACACCACACTCGCCGCCAGACTATCGGCACTGCTAGAGCCTGCCGCCAATATGGCGGGCAAATCCTGGATCGGAACGTAGTATTGCCCCAACACGATGGAGCATAAAACCGCCACCACCAGCAGGACCGATAGCGAAATAAACGTCGTTACTCGGCGGCGGTGGCGGATGGCAAAAACATCAGGTTCTTGCCTATTGTGCATTTTCTGGAGCATAGATAGCCTGTGCAAGTCGAAGGAGCGTCTGACCGGTGAGCGGGCCGAAGGCCAAGGACTGACCATCAGGCAAGGTGACTATTCGTTTCTTTTGACCTGCCTCTGTTTGAGCAACACCTGGGCGTTGCAATAAGCCCTCGATACCGCCAGTTGATTCTAAACCACCCTCCATCATGATGATGACTTCAGGGTTAATCTTGGCCAACGCTTCTGCGTTTGCGGGTTCTGCATAGGACAAATTATGCACGGTTGCTAGGTCTACCCCGCCAACGCCCTCAATGAGATCTTTCGCACCGGTGCCTTCACCCATGATGAAGAACACGCCACCGTTACCACGAGCATACAAGAATGCCATTCGCATGGGGTCAGCCGGAGCCAGTGCTTTGATTGCCTCGCGGTCCTTTTCGATCTCTGCAACCGAGCGTTCCGCGAGTTTTTCCGCCTCTTCTGGCAACCCAACAACACCGCCGACGGCCTTGATGTCCTCACCTACCGAATCAATGGTGCGGGTAGGTTCCATAACCACGGTTGTAACACCCGCCGCCCGGATCTGGTCAATAGCGTCATTGGGCCCAATCGAGTGATCCACAATCACCAATGTAGGTTCTAAGGATAAAACCGCCTCCACATTGATATTGTGTCCTCCTTGGGTTACCACTGGGAGGTCTTTTAACGACTCTTCGGTTGAAGAAACCGTCCGGCCAACAATCTTGTCACCCAAACCAAGGCCAGTGAGTGTCTTTGTGTACGAACCGTACAAGTCAAGAGCCAAGATACGAGAAAGGTCATCAACAACCACGTCTTTGCCATCGGCGTCAGTTAGCTCGACGGGCAAACTGGGCTTGACGTTAGTTGCGATTGGCGCGACTTCATCAAATTGGGTCACATGGGTAACACCAGTGAAGCCACGAGGATCAGACAAAGAAGCCGGATCGGGTAAAGATTCCCGAAGCTTTGCGTTGGAATCATAAGACCCCTGGATGCCACAACCGACCAAGGCAATCGCGCAGATAACCGCAACGATTGTTTCACGTAATTTCACTATAGGCATGGTGTTCTTTCTTGGAAATACTTGGGTTTTTAAGCTTCAGGGTTACACCGGATTATTGACAACCAACCGCCCCATGCTGCCACCGGCAACAACGAAGGCAGCGATAGCCAAAAGAACATACATTCCTGGTGTCATATCCAAATCGGTTGTACCACCAGTCGCAGCATTCTTGATCTTGAACTTATTGGCACCATTTTCATAACCAGTGGAGCTATTGCCTTCGGCGTCTTCGAATAACAATTCGCCGTCTTCACCAACAGCAGCGCCAGCTTCTCCACCACCGTCTTTCAGCGCTGCGGCTGCGGCTGCTCCGCCACCACCGCCTGCGGCACTCGCCGCAGCTGCGGAACCTTGACCAGAAGCACAGTTCGGTGCTGCACCGAGCGATGCTTCGAAGGAGATCGGATCAAGCTGGGTGCCTGGCTCATAGAACTCAGCGAATGCCTTAGATCCAGCATCAGTCAATGACACAGATGCCGTGCCAGAAGCGCTGGAATCAGAAACATTCAAGGAAGAGAAGTTCAGTGACCCAAGTGCCACTCGACCGAAATCAGTCTTTTTCCCGGAAGTGTCAGAAGATTGTACGTTAGCGACCAGGGAACCACTACCACCATTGAATTGAATTTCCACGTTGGTGATGGTGAGATTCAAAACACCATTATGACCGGTGAATTGAATACCACCACCGTATCCGATAGTGCCGCTCTTTGCCCCCGGATCAACAGCACCGCTCTTTCCACTGAACTGGAACTTACCGCCGGAATGCCCAACACCATTGAGCGTCCATTTACCTTTGGCGATGGAGCCAGTGATATAGGACTGGAAGGATTGCTTAATACCCCACGCAGCCTTAGCGTTTTGCACGCCACGTGCCGAGGAAGATGAACATACATCATTGCCACCACCGGCAGCGCCACCTGTCGCACCAGAGCCGCCAGAAGAAGCACCGCCGCCCGAGGCCGCGCCACCGCCGGTAGCACCAGAGCCACCAGAAGAAGCGCCGCCACCTGTTGCACCAGAACCACTAGTGCCGCCGGTACCAGACGCTCCGCCTGAAGTGCCAGAACCGGAGTTTCCGGAAGTTGTGTTACCGGAAGTACCAGAACCCGAGATGGTTCCGCCAGAGGTAGTTCCACCCGAGGTGGTCTTGCCGTCATTAGCGAAAGAATTGAGTTGCTTCTTAAATTCCTGGGCGTTGCCCATGAAAGTTGTTAAGCCATTCATGGTGTCATTTGTTTCGGACAAAATACCCATGATTTCTTTGTTTGCACCGGAAAATTCGCCAGTAATTCGGCCAAGACTGCGCGAGCCGCCACCACCGGTGCCACCAGTCGAGCCGCCACAGCTGCCGTCAAGCTTGACCGATCCAGAGGTGGGATCCATAGCCTCACCTGCGTTATATTGCAGGAAGAGTTTGGCTCCATCTGCGGTCAGCGATGTGCTCCCAGCCATATTGATGGAACCAGAGTTGGTGTCTACCGGATTACTGAGATTGATTGTGACCAAGGGTGCGTCTTGACCACTAATCGGTGCGCCCTTACGGGTTTTATCTATCATGTCGGATTCATAGGACTGGTAATCCGCGACAATCTGAGCGGTACCGCCCTGAACCACAAGTTTGACATCAGAAATCGTCATATCCAACAGCGGGCCAGCACCGTAGTCATGGCCTTTGAAATTCAATGACCCCTGCAAAGGTATGGTAGCATTTGTGCCACCATCAACGGTTGCTTTACCTGGGGTGAAAACAAATGCACCGTCGGCACCTGTTTCACTGCCTGTAAAACCAACTCCGGAACCAGTCCAGCTCCCCTTAGCGATTGGCCCCTTGATGTAGCTACGGAAGCTTTGTTTGATACCCCAATTAAAGGCGCACCCCTCCTGCGCATGTGCCTGCGGTGCCAAAGCCAATGGCAGCCCGACCAGTGCAGGCACAAAAAAGAGACTGACTGCGCGGCGTCGCAACGCGTGCGATGAGTGTGCAGTAACCATAGGTTTAAACTCCAGTTTCCTAGTGTTTTAGAGGTTTTATAGATTGAATACTATGCCACAATCTAAAAAAGATGCTTAGGTAAAGCTTCACATACTTCGCTAAACATGTATAGGGTACACTTAGCTGTCTTGGAAACCTATTCTTTTGGAAAGTGACGTATTTCTCCATGTACTCTGGCAATACTAACGCCTTTTCCAACCTGTATCCGGATGTCGACCCCACCCAAGGATTACCCCTAACTAGGGCTGAACGCCTGTCAATAGTCATCGCCGGAGCGGTGCTATCTTTCGGCTTTCTCATAAGTAACATTGTTGTCGCGGGCGCAGGACTCGGATTACTTCTGTTTTCCACAATCTATCCATCGCAGAAAACTGGCCGCCGGATCCGCAAAGAAGCCCGTGATCGGTTCCCACAGGAAGACTGGTTCGAGTATCGGGCACTGCGTCGCAACAATCTGTCGCTACTTATCAGTCTGTTCTGGGTTGCAATCATCGCCATTAACGTTGCAACCTTCTGGTTCGCACTGGAACGATTCGGAATGCCTGCTGCTTATGGCGCTGCGACATTAACCGGTGTTTTACTTTGGCTTATGCCAGGCATGAACCCCATGTGGGCGCATAAAAAATCACGAGAAACCACAGTAGTAGTCACCCCGCGCCCCGTTCCGCCAGCCACGCCACAACCCCAGCCTCGACTACAGCCAGCCCCAACACCACAAACCACTCAACCCAGCAACGCCGAGGCAACCGCGCAACCGCAACCTACAAGCGTCGACAAGCGTGACGACGCCGCAAGGGCAGACAGTAATGCCCGCGAAAGCACTGAAGAGCTTGCCAACGCCGCCACAAGCGAATCCGATACAGACACCACCGAACAATCCCGTAATGATTCCCCGTCGACCGCCGACACTAACGCCTTCCCTCGCCAAAAATAGGAAAATAACATTACCTGAATTGAATTATGACGCTTTCATTGCAGGTTTTAAGTCAAAATATTCGCATGCGCCCGTAATCGCCAGGTAGCATAAGCAGCATTATCTTCATTCCATATATAAGGAGCACATTTGATGCTGGATACCTCGGGCACACTGTGCACAATCAACATCGGCGACTTTTACACCGAAGCAGGCGCCACGATTCCCGATGTAACGATCGCTTACCAAGCCTGGGGAGAATTTCGAGGCGATAACCTCATCCTCATAGAACATGCACTCACCGGGGACTCCAACGTCACCGAATGGTGGCCAGACATCGTGGGCCCCGGTAAAGCATTAGATACCGACACCTTCTGCGTGTTATGCACCAATGCACTGGGCGGCTGCATGGGAACAACCGGCCCGGCATCGCTTGCTCCCGATGGACATCCGTGGGGATCACGGTTCCCCGCAGTTTCGATCCGCGACCTCGTCGCTGCGGAAAAACAATTTTTAGAACGCGTCGGCGTAAGTGAAGTCCACGCGGTGATTGGCGGTTCCATGGGCGGCGCTAGAACCTTAGAATGGACATTGCTCTATCCAAAGCAGCTAACTGCAGCTCTTGTCTTAGCCGTATCCGCGCGGGCGAGCGCGTGGCAAATCGGAATCCAAACCGCACAAATCAATGCCATCGAACACGACCCGCATTGGAATAACGGCGACTACTACAACGGCACAGCGCCGTTAGCTGGGTTAGCGGCGGCACGGCGTATTGCCCACTTAACATATCGCGGCGAATTGGAAATCGATGAACGGTTCGGGACCTCCGCACAGCCAGGTGAAAATCCGCTGGGAACTCACCGCAGCCCAACACAACGGTTCGCCGTACAAAGCTATCTTGATTATCAAGGGGTGAAGCTCACCCAGCGGTTCGACGCTGGTTCCTATGTCGCCTTGACGGAAGCATTAAACCGCCATGATATCGGACGCGGGCGAGGCGGCTTAAACAAGGCACTTGCATCGTCAACGGTTCCGACCATGGTCGCCGGGGTTGATACTGACATTTTGTATCCTTATCATCAACAAGAACACCTCTCCCGAAATCTTGGGAAACTGCTGGCAATGGCGAAAATTTCTTCTCCAGTGGGGCACGATGCTTTTTTGACCGAATCCCGTCAAGTTGATCGCATTATTCGCCACTTTTTATTACTAGCTGCGCACCAAGCAGAAGACGACGGCGTATTTATCAGTGATCGCGTCTAGCTTGTTATGGATTCTAACTTCCCAACGAATCTACCGACGAAGCCAAAAAGACCATCAATGCTCCGCCCAGGGCAGTATATGCGGCATCAAAATGGCGGGATCGGACAGCAAGAACCCACAATACCTTGGAATCACATGTTATCCGTACCAGCGATAGCCACAGCAGCGCCACCCCTAACGTAAATGTGGCCCGACGCCAGTGCTCGGTGAACGAAAATACCCCGGATGCAATCACCGCAATGACAAATACCACCATCGCTGCATATTGCAGACCACGTGGCACCACGGACGGCTTCAGATCCACATCATGCGGATTATCCAGTGGCGTAATGAGCTTTTGTGTCGTTTCCTCGCCCATTCTTCTGATTAATTCACACCCGCCAAACGTTCAGCCCGTTCCACAACATTACGCACCAGGAAAGCACGGGTTAATGGCCCCACGCCGCCCGGATTTGGCGAAACGAAACCAGCCACATCCCATACATCGGGGTGCACGTCGCCTAAAAGTTTCCCATCCACCCTGGAAACCCCCACGTCTAAAACGGCCGCACCCGGCTTCACCATATCTGCGGTAAGCATGTGCCCTACCCCAGCGGCCGCAATGATAATATCCGCGTTCAGCGTTTCGGCCTTAAGGTCAACAGTTCCGGTATGACATAGGGTTACCGTGGCGTTTTCCGATCTGCGGGTGAGCATCAAACCAATGGGCCGACCAACAGTCACACCCCGACCAATCACGACAACTTTCTTCCTCTGAGTCTCCACCCCAAAACGCCGCAGCAGATGAATCGCCCCGTTGGGGGTACACGGCAGCGGCGCAGGTTCGTTCAAAACCAGTTTGCCAAGATTTACCGGGTGCAAACCATCCGCGTCTTTTTCAGGGTCGATGCGTTCGAGCACTGCATTTTCATCCAGATGCTTAGGCAGTGGTAGCTGTACGATGTAACCAGTACACTGCGGGTCCGCATTTAACTCGTCGATCACTTTATGCAAATCTTCCTGGCTGATATCAGCAGGCAGATCCTTGCGGATCGATGTGACCCCAATCTGCTCACAATCGCGATGCTTCATCTTGACGTACGAGTGACTTGCCGGGTCATCGCCTACCAGCACGGTTGCTAGACCCGGTGTAATGCCATTTTCCTTCAATGCAGCGACGCGCTGCTTTAGGTCGGTGAAAATTTCATCCCGATACAGGTTGCCGTCAAGTTTGGTTGCAGTCATGCGGCAATTATCGCACGAAATCCTTCAAAACGATCAGTTGGGGGTTTCTTCGTTAGCCACCAGTGCCTGGAACGCAACGTCAGCGAGCTCGATGCCTGCTCCGTCGTATAGGTTGACACTGGCATCGGCCCCAAGGTCAACCAATTCCTTCGTTTTATAGCTGTATTTCGCAATACCCGCAGTGACCATCGAACTCTTGGTGTTATTTAGCGTTTGCAATGCCACCACATTGGATTCGTGGGAAGGCATCGCCAGAACCAAAAGCTTCGGACAATGGCTTGATTGGCTTAACCTCACCCATAGCTCAGGGTCGGTTGCATCAGCGTGGAACACTGTATAGCCACGTTTACGCATCAGCTCCACTCGTTTTTCATCAAATTCCACCCCAGCTACCGTCATGCCGTATTTTTCCGCCAATCGTAAATAGGCTCCTGCACCCACGCGCCCCATTCCCAAGACCAAGGCGTCTACCCCATCGATGTCTAGCGGTCTCTCACCTGCCGCCAATTTCTGGGGATCACGACGCGGCAACTTCAGAACAAGTGCTTCCATAATCGGCCCGACCCGCAACTTCACCAACGAACTAATGATGAAACTACCGGCAACAGCAACCGCCATGATCTGCACCCACTCACCTGCAATAATGCCCCTGGCCGCAGCTAGCGATGCAACTATCAACCCAAATTCCGAATAATTTGCCAATAAACCAGCAGTTAGTACCGAGGTACGACGCGACATCCCTGCCTTGTACAACAAAGCCAGAAAAATCCCGAGTTTCGCAGGAAGAAGTAACAACAAGATTCCAGCTGCAATGAACCCAGACACGCTGGGAATTCCGCCCATACCGATATCAATAAAGAAACCCACGAGCAATAATTCACGAACGCTCACGAGTGCCTTATGCAACCGCTTGGCAATCGGGTGCCCAGCAATAACCAAACCCGCAATAAGGGAGCCGAAAGAGCCTGACAAACCTGCAAGTTCAAACACCGCATAGGCACCCACGGCGATAATCACGCCAGCTAAAACCAATAGTTCTGCCCGATACACCAAATCAGGGAGTTTGCCAATAAGTGGTCGGATAAGCGGCAAGGCCAGCAGTAAAATCGCCCACGGCTCCGGGGTTTTGCCAGAGAACAGCACTAGGAAAGAAACTGCGAAAATATCTTGAAGCACCAATACCCCGATCGCGATGATGCCCACTCGCGAACGCATACGGCCGGATTCATCCAGAACCGCAATCACAAAAACTGTGGAAGAAAACGAACTTGCAAACCCCAGCAATAAGAAGCCGCTCCAGCCAGTTCCAATAAAGGCCGACAGTGGTAATAATGACAATGCCGCCAGCACGACCGCAAAAACGATGGTATTGAGCGCAGCCTGTCCCACTGCGGTGAAAACGACCCGCACGCGGGTAATCATCTTCAAGTCCAGATGCAAGCCAATCGTGAATAGTAAAACGGTGACGCCCACCTCGGCCAATTCCGCAATAGCAGGAAAAGTTGGCACATTTGCTGCACTTAGTCCGAAGCCTGCGGCTAAGAATCCTACCAACGGTGGCAGCCGAAGCGCAGATGCACCCAACCCTCCGATAATCGCAACGATGGCCGGCAACATAAATTCTTCTGGCATAAGTCCTTATCCTAGTGAGTAAAGTTACTGCTATGTCACTCATCAACGTCGTGTTCGACCAACCCTGCATTCCGCCCAATACCGGCAATGCCATCAGAATGTGCGCTGGCTCAGGCGCGCATCTTCATTTATGCGGCCCATTAGGATTCGACCTAGCAGAAAAGAACCTTCGACGTGCAGGTTTAGACTATCACGACCTAGCGGAAGTCACCGTTCACGATAATCTTGAGGCGTGCTTAGCAACACTGTCAGATTCCCGTGTTTTCGCTTTCACCGCAGCAGGCACCGCGCATCACACTGATATCAGATACCAACCCGGCGACATTCTGCTATTTGGCACTGAAACCACCGGCCTAGACCCGCAGACACTCCTTCATCCCCGCATTACCCAACAGATACGCATCCCCATGCTGGCCGGTCGCCGTTCCATGAATCTATCCAATGCCGCTTCGGTTGCAACCTATGAGGCGTGGCGACAATTCGGGTTCCCCGGCGCAGCGCCGCTGGCTTAGCCTTCACATCCCCCACCACCTCTGCCCAAAGCATCACGACGCAGCAGCAGCCACAAGAAAATAGCAGGTTAGCTAGTTGTGGTTAATCTAATATTCCCTCGCAATTGTTTCCTGTCGCCTCCATAATGGGGATAAAAGGATTACCTACCCTAAATAATATAAGGAGACACCTATGGCTACAGCGCCTCAAGATCGTGACGAAGCCCATCTGCAAGGGCATTGGCTCTTGGCAAAACTTGGTAAAAAAGTCCTGCGCCCGGGCGGGCGAAAAATGACCCAGTGGCTGATTGATGCAGCTAACCCCACCGCGAAGCGCGTCGTGGAATTTGCCCCTGGGCTGGGGATCACTGCCGCCGAGATTTTAGACCGCAATCCCAGCGCCTACATCGGGGTGGATGAAAACCCGCAGGCAGTTACCGCCACCAAAATTTCCACCCAGCATGCCCGGTTGGGGATTCCCGCCGAAGTAATCACCGGTTCCGCAGCCCAGACCGGGTTAGAAGATGAATCCACTGATGTGGTTATTGGTGAAGCGATGCTCAGTATGCAAGGGGAAGCTGGCAAAGCTGCCATTGTTTCTGAGGCCCACCGTATTCTTGCTCCAGGCGGACGCTACGCGATCCATGAATTGGCGCTTACCCCCAATGATGTTCCTGATCAGATTGCCGATGAATTGCGTAAATCACTTGCGCGTGCGATCAAGGTGAATGCTCGACCGTTGACGGCAACGGAATGGAGCAAGTTGCTAGAAGATAATGGTTTTACTGTGGTATCGACCAAGGTTGCGGATATGGGGTTACTCAAGCCACAGCAAATGCTTGATGATGAAGGATTTGGTGTGTTAAAGATCGCCTTTAATCTTTTGCGCAATCCCAAGGCCCGGTCCAGGGTCCTGGCTATGCGAAAGGTCTTTAGCGATAATGCCAAGCATCTGGCAAGTATCGCTATTGTCGCGGAGAAAACCAGTTAGATCGTGGGTTTTTCGTCGCTTATCGACGCAACATCATCAGAAGCTTCGTGGCGATTGTCTACCTTTGCCATCAGGTGCCAGGCATCGGAAAGTTTCAAGTCTCGTCCGGTGAGTTTCACCGGACCACGTACCAGATGCATTCGCACGGTAGATACTCCCACGAGCCGTTGGATAGGCCCAGTGCGCAGGGTTAGTTCTTGAATGTGGCGGCGAAATGCAATCGCCGCCTTTTTTCCTACTCGCCCGCGATGTTCAATGGCGAGGGTGTCGGTAAGTTCAAAAGCTTGTTTTGACCAGTCGACGGGTGATACCCACATAGCTAATTTCGGGCTTCGATACTGAGGATGAGCAGGAGTTTCGGGGTCAAGCTGGTACCCCATGAGAATTTCGCATAACGCCATGGCAGTCTGTTTATCACCCACTGGTAGCACAGTCATGCCATCTAGGCGTTCACCATAACCAGCCACCACCACTTGGACCCGCCACCATCCGAAGGGACGCCATAACGCTGGTTTTTTTAATGACACTGCATGGGCTCGTCGAATGTCGAGGGTTTTTCGTTGCAGGTTAGCCAGCCCATAAGAGACATTGATCGTGTCACCCACTTGACGTGCAGTGAATCGAAACGATCCGTCGATAGTGCGCCAAATATTGGGTAGCGTGCCAAGAAAGATCGGCAGGAGTGTCGCCACAGATAGCTCAAAACCGACAGTCAAGAGCACAGATGCCAAGGAAATCACTGCCGATATACTAAACATTGAAGACATCAAAGTGCGCCACACAGGAATGGGATGGACGATAATCTGCCCTGATTCTTCCTCACCGAGTAGCTGTTCTTTCAAGCATTGTGCTACTGGGCGCCTGAGATAACCGATTTCAATTCGGGAATTATGCCCCCCAGCGGTTTCGATACGAACTGCCGCCAGCCCAAAAATTCGGGCGTGAAAAGGCTGAATCACATCGATAGCCTGGGTGCGGTCTAGCCGGGCACTGCGGATTTTTTGGTTGAACACCCCGCGTCGAAAAGTAACATCGTGATCGGTAACCGTATAGCTGGTTGCTTTCCACCACCAAACGGACGCTAACCCGGCTATAGCAATGATAACCGCAATAATTCCCAGTGCTTGTAGCGTTTCGGCGACATCGGAGGACAAGAGTTTCCGGATAAGCTCAACCGTGTGTTCCCCGAATGTGGTAGCAGCAAATAACCCCAGCGCGAAGATAACACTCCAGGCTCGAAGGACAGGGGTAAGAAAATGAACTCGTTGGTTATCTTCGGTCACAGGTCGATCATCTTCTCTTTCGCACGCTGAGCAACACGCTGCCGAAGTTCGTCGGCAAGCTGCGCATCAAGCCCCCGAATGCTGGCATCGACGGTGGCCGAGGCGGTATTGAGCTTCAGACTTTTTAGGTTATACATTCGTTCAAACGGCCCTTGAGTGACATCGACGTATTGCACCCTGCCATACGGAACAACGGTAAAGGTATGCCACAGCTTTCCTTTACTCAGCAGGAGATTATCTTCGGTCTCCAGCCAGCCGAGTCGCTCTACTTGTTTGGGAATCAACCAGGCTTGCCATGTGCTCAATAACATAAACCCAGCGGCCACATACCAACCCCACCATAAATTCACATCCACTAACGCCCCCACGGCGAATACTAGTGCGGGGAGTATGTACCACGGCAATCGGCTAAAGTACCGAACTTTGGTTAAATCGGGTGACACTGGGTTTAATTGTTGTTCCATAGCAATACTTACTTTAACTTAGTGGAAATCCCTGGAGCGAAGCTTCAATAGCTTTCCGATGCTCAGCTCTGTTAATTGGTCGGCGGTAATTGACGCCACCCCGTTTTCATTGTGGACGATTCCGCGTACTTTAAGCACAGTAGCGGTACACGCAACCTTCTTCTGGCGTTCCCACAACCCACGACTTACCACGACGTTTATCAAACCGGTTTCGTCCTCCATACCTAGAAACGTCACTTTCCCCGCGGTCTGCGGGCGTTGTCGGTGGGTAACAACACCCGCCACATGAATACGGGTACCATCCGCAACGGATAGTAGTTGCGCTGCGGGGATTACCCCCTGCTGCGTTAAAGTTTCACGCACAAATGTCATGGGTTGTTTATCGTGGCTGACCCCGGTTGCAGCGAGATCCTGGATCAATAGTTCAAAAGCATTCATACCTGGCAAAGTAGGGGCGTGCACCACGGATAATCCTGGCAACATGTCCACCCGCTCGGTTACGGCTATCCCCGCTTGCCACAGTGCTTGTCGACGATCCACGCCCAAACATTCCAACGCCCCCGCCCGCGCCAGTGCTTCAAGCTGCGCCACATTCACCCCCACTTTCCGCACGATATCAGCAATATCTGAATAGGGAGCGTGTTGGACGATTTCTTCACAACAAGAAATGCCGTTTATTAAGTCCAACCCCAGCCTGATGGCGGAAGCACCATCGGCGGTGGTTTCAATGCTGGCTTCCACTTCAGAATCGTTAATACTTATCGGCAGTATTTTCACCCCGTGCCGCCGCGCGTCAGCAAGCAATGATTGTGGCGAATAGAAACCCATCGGCTGTGCCCGCAACAAACCCACGCAAAATTCGGCAGGATAATGCAATTTGAACCAAGCGGAGAAAAACACCAATGATGCAAAGGACTGCGAATGTGATTCCGGAAAGCCATAGGCCGCGAAAGCAATGATCTTATTCCATAAACTAGTAGCAATATCACCAACTATCCCGCTGGTTTCTGCCAGTCCCGCGAAGAACCTCGCTTTCATCCGCGCCATTCGCTCCGGGGAGCGTTTAGAACCCATTGCTCGCCGCAATTCATCAGCTTCACCGCCCGAAAACCCCGCCGCGTCAACAGCCACTTGCATTAATTGCTCCCGGAACAGCGGCACCCCTAATGTTTTTGCCAGCGACTTTTCCAAAATTGGGTGTTCAAAAGTCACAGGTTCCTCACCACTGCGTCGCCGCAAATACGTACGGGTGCACGCTGCCGCCTTGAATCGGACCCGGCCGAATCA
Source organism: Corynebacterium mustelae (assembly GCF_001020985.1). Taxonomy (NCBI): domain Bacteria; kingdom Bacillati; phylum Actinomycetota; class Actinomycetes; order Mycobacteriales; family Corynebacteriaceae; genus Corynebacterium; species Corynebacterium mustelae. The sequence goes on along the minus strand of NZ_CP011542.1, from coordinate 616,695 downwards.
AGGCCACCTCCACTACCAAATCAAAAAAGCACGCGGGTTTCATTCTCGGCAAGGTAGATAATTGCGCTCGCGATTCCACTTGAAACACCCCGACCGCATCGCCGGAGCTGAGCATTTCATATACTGCAGCCTCTGAAGTATCAAGCTCCCATAGTTCCACCGTTCTCCCAGTGGTTTCCGCCACCAAATCGATCATGTGGTGCAATGCTTCTAGCATCCCTAAGCCCAGCAGATCGAATTTGACCAGACCAGCCGCAGCGCATCCTTCTTTGTCCCATTGGATTACACTGCGGCCTTCCTTGCGTGCCCATTCAATCGGCACCACTTCCGCGACTTTTCGGTCACAGATAACCACACCGCCGGAGTGAATGCCAAGGTGACGCGGGTGCCCACGCAATTTCGCAGCCAACCTTTCGACGTCGACAGGCGGCGGCGTTAGCCCACGCGACCAGCCATCAATAATACCTTGCGGGTAGCCCAATGCCCGTGCTGCGTCCCGAATTGCACCTTTTCTGCGGTAGGTAACCACATTGGCAACCTGGGCGGCGTTCTCCCGACCGTATTTTTGATATACGTATTGGATTACTTCTTCCCTACGACCCGACTCAAAATCAATATCAATGTCTGGTGGGCCTTCCCGCTCCGGCGATAAAAACCGTTCGAACAATAACCCCGCACTGATGGGCTCAACGTTAGTTATCCCCAGCACAAAACACACCGCGGAGTTCGCCGCCGACCCACGCCCTTGGCACAAAATATTGTTGTCTTTGGCAAAATCCACCAAGTCACTGACGATGAGAAAATAGCCAGGAAAACCCAGTTGTTTGATAATCGACAATTCGTATTCAACCTGGTGCTGCGCCTGGGCTACCAGCTCAGGCGCGCGGTTTGCATAGCGATGCCCAAATCTGCGCCACACAATTTCCGCCAACCAACTGTATTCATCATGCCCATCCGGTACATCCCAGTTGGGCAGCTGCGGAGCAACTAGATTCAGTTCAAAGGCGCATTCTTCGGCCACTGCCACCGCCTGATCCAATAGACTCTTCCGCGCCTCACCCACCACACGCAATACAATGTCGCCGCTGCGTAACCACGTAGCCCCCATGGGATGAAGCTGCCCATAGGCCCTAGAAACACAGCTTTTCGACGCCAACGCCTGCTTTGCAAGCGCTAAACAGGCGTCTTCGCGGTAGGCAGCGCACGCACGAGTAGTCGCCACTGCCCTTAGCTTAGGCATGCGTGCGATGATCTCGTCCGCCTGTTCAAAATTATCAGCATCCTCTGGGCTCATCCCCACCACGTATTCCAGCAACACATCCGCCACGCCAAAAGCTGAAACTAACTGGTCAATGCGGTCAAACCACTCCGGCCCTGCTAGTACATAACAAGTACCAGCAAGTTGCTGCGCAATAGATTCTAATGACGGATAACAAACGGTGTCTTTATCACCGCACAATTGGGCGTGCGTAATTAAAAGAGATAAGTTTCGATACCCTGTAGGGTTTTTACACAGCATCGGCAAGACCGCATGGTCTAGTGATAATTCCGCCCCAAAAACAGTGTTTAAACCATATTTATCCGCCGCTTCACTGGCTGCCACCACCCCATAAAAACCGTCTCTGTCCAGTAACGACAGTGCCGTCAATCCGCATTCCACCGCCGCCCGCGCCATACTTTCCGGCTCAGCTGCGCCTTTTAGAAAGTTATAGCTACTTGCGCCGTGCAATTCGACAAACGGTTGCTGTGAATAATATCGAACACATTTAGGCCTATTGTCAACACCAGCAATTTCACCAAGATGGTTAAGGGGGCGCAATTCTGGAACTTTTTTACCGGACAAAATGCGCTCTAGCCGCGCCCAGCTGAGCGCAGCCCCTCGAAAACCAAGCCCATGAGTCGCGTTCCATTCCATGCCAAAATTATAGCAATTTTTAGAACAAGTGTGCCATAATTTTATGCACAATAACTAGACCAAGCTGTACATGTTTTAAATACTGCGCTAGGGTCTCCACTAGGTTTTTGTCAATGTGTTGCACTGCAGCACCATGACAGCTAAATGCCATCGTAGTTATAACCAGCAACATAACTTGTATTCGTTAAGGATTATCATGACCCATCGCACCAATCGCCTCATCGCAGCCGTGGCTGCAGCGGCCCTCGCCGCCACCGGATTAGCCGCTTGCTCCAATTCCGATTCCGGCACCGACGCTAGTGGTTCTTCCACCACCATTCGAATCGGTACCACCGATTCGACTAAGAAAGCGTGGCAGGCGTTTGAGGAAATCGCCGCTAAAAACGGAATTACCCTGGATATCACCAATTTCTCGGATTATTCCACCCCTAATATCGCACTTTCGCAAGACCAGATTGATGTCAATCTCTTCCAGCACTTGAAGTTCTTAGCGGAATACAATGTGGGCAATAACGCTGACCTGACCCCGGTTGCGGCTACCGAGATCGTACCACTGGCATTGTTCTGGAAAGATCACGATTCTCTCGACGGAATCGAGGGCGAATCCGTCGCAGTTCCTAACGACCCGTCGAATTTAGGGCGCGCTATCAACGTTTTGGTTCAGGCTAAGCTGATTACACTTAAGCCAGAAGCTGAAGGCTTAGTCACTCCTACCGAAGCTGATATCGATACCGAAAAGTCCAAGGTAACTATCACAGCCGTGGACGCGGCACAAACCACCGTCGCATACGGCGAGGGTAAACCAGCGATCATCAATAACTCTTTCTTGGATCGGGCAGGTATCGATCCGAAGCTGTCTGTATTCCAAGATGATCCAGAATCTAAAGAAGCTGAGCCATATATCAACGCTTTCGTGGTCAAGGCTGAAGATAAGGATGACCCGAACATTGCGAAGCTCGGCGAATTGTGGCATTCCAAGGAAGTCCAGGATGCAATCGCTGAGGACTCCAAGGGGACCTCAGTTGCAGTTCAGCGCACGCAGGCCGAACTGCAAGAAATCCTTGATCGGTTGGAAGAGCAAACCAAGTAATCACCTGCTGTAACTATATGCATATCCTCCGCCCCACTGGTTGGTTTCACTCCAGTTGGGGCGTTGGATTTTGATTCACACATTTTAACGTCAGACACAGAAAAGAAGAGTCCTCGTGAGCGGAACACGCATTGAGTTTAACAACCTCACCAAGGTGTTTGACTCCAAGAAAAAAGGCGCCAGCACCGTCACCGCCTTAGATAACGTCACCCTTTCGGTTGAACCTGGTGAGATCATCGGCATCATCGGGTATTCCGGAGCAGGGAAGTCAACGCTGGTGCGTATGATTAACGGATTGGATTCCCCCACTTCCGGCGAACTTCTACTCGACGGAACCAATATCGTTGGTATGCCTGAGGCACAGCTTAGGCAACAGCGCCGTAATATCGGCATGATTTTCCAACAGTTCAACCTGATGAATTCCCGCACCGCTGCCGGCAATGTCGAGTACCCGCTCCGGCTCGCAGGAATGCCGAAGCCAGAGCGCAAGAAACGCGTGCAAGAGCTACTTGAATTCGTAGGTCTTGGCGATCGCGGGAAAAACTACCCGGAACAGCTATCCGGTGGGCAAAAGCAGCGGGTTGGCATCGCCCGAGCCCTGGCGACTAACCCAGCCCTTTTGCTTGCCGACGAAGCCACCTCCGCCCTTGACCCAGAAACCACCCACGAAGTGCTCAATTTGCTACGCAAAGTCAACGATGAGCTCGGTATCACCATCGTGGTCATCACCCATGAGATGGATGTGGTGCGTTCCATCGCCGATAAAGTTGCGGTGATGGAAGCTGGAAAGGTTGTGGAATATGGCACCACCTACGAGGTCTTTTCCAACCCGCAGACCCCAGTCGCCCAGCGATTCGTCGCCACTTCTTTGCGCAATACCCCCGACCTCATTGAAGCTGAGGAACTCCTCGCTCACGATGGTCGATTGTTTACCGTGAACCTCACCGAAAATTCGGGGTTCTTCGCCGCCGCAGCACAAGCTCGGGAGGCGGGTGCCCGGATCGGTATCGTGCACGGTGGCATCACCACTTTGCAGCATCAGTCTTTCGGAAAGGTTACCGTTCGACTGTCTGGCCCAAACGAGGCCATTGACGGTTTTTATAACCGCCTGAATCAGACCACCGAGATCAAGGAGATTCTCCGATGACTGTTCACACTCTTGCGGCGGATTGGTCGCGGCTTTCTGGGACTTTCACCGACGCAATCATCGACACCTTCGTCATGGTCAGTATCACCATGGTAGTCGGTGGCTTGGCCGGGTTAGCCTTAGGCATTTTGCTGTACACCACCCGCAAAGGCGGAATCTTGGAAAACCGAGTGGTTTTTGGATTCTTAAACCTCCTGGTTAATTTCGTTCGGCCGATTCCATTTATCATTTTGCTCATCACATTTGGCCCGTTAACAGTGTTGGTGGTTGGCACTCAGATTGGCCGGGAGGCTGCCATTTTCGGCATGTCGATCGCCGCAACCTTCGGCGTGGCCCGCATCGTGGAGCAAAACCTGGTCACCATCGACCCGGGTGTTATTGAAGCTGCGCGCGCGATGGGGGCAAACCCCTGGCAGATTATCACCACAGTCATTATCCCTGAGGCGCTGGGCCCGCTGGTTTTGGGCTACACTTTCATCTTCATCGCCGTGGTCGATATGACCGCAATGGCTGGCTACATCGGTGGTGGTGGTTTGGGTGACTTCGCCATCGTCTATGGTTATCGCGCCTACGATTGGGAAGTAACGTATGTCGCAACCTTAGTAATTATCGTGATTGTGCAGTTCGCTCAACTTTTCGGCAATTGGTTGTCGAAGAAGATCATGCGACGCTAACCTCCCCATCCAACAGCGGCTTTAACGGCCGCTGTTTTTTATGCGGCTTGACGTTTGTGGTTGGTGAGGATTCTGGTGATGTCGGTGATGAAAGCACTGGTCAGTTCGTCGGGGTGGTAGCGGATGATGATATAGCCTTGGTTTTGGATGCGTTTCTCCCGAACCCGTTCGTTGATCAGCGCATGAGGGTTGTTTCTGGTTTTACACCTTCCATCAATCTCCACCCCTAAAAACCCATTAATGAGGATATCGATACGATACACCGTACCTCCGCACGATACGTGGGCTTGCGTTTCGATGGATTCCACACACGATAGGTTAGCATATTCGATCATAAGCCGGGCTTTGGTCTCATATAAACTTTCACTATTTTCCCGGGTGGTTGCCACCAACCGTAACGCACGAGGCTTACCGTGGAGTGCGGGCATGCGCATAAGCTCCCGCATGACCTGGGTTTTCGATGCCCGTTTCAGATAAAACGCCGCCTCGATAAACGACACCGCCATCTCCTCTGATTCCAGCACCACAAGATCGAGAAACGTCCGGGCGATACTCGTGACACGGATCCCGTTTTCATACACAATGTCACATTCCGGTAATACCCGGGCGGTATACGACACATGCCCACCCCACTGATAACGCGCCGATGGTTTCATCCGCCCCGGCAATGTTAGATAAATGGTTTTCAGGTTGCTGGTATTACCCAGAAACGGAATCCCCAACACACACGCAGCCGCCGTCCCCGTCAACACCGCACTACGCGCCGAGATAATCGTGGCATAACACCGCACAATATTACGAACACTCGGAAACAACCCAACATACCGATCATGCGCAACCCCCCAGCTAGGACACAACCGAACACACCCAGAGGTGTTCTGCCCACCACGTCGCAGATACACAAGCTCCCCAACCAACACACCCAAAAGACATAAACCCTGCATAACCTCATAACAGGCAGGAGTACTAGCGGTGAAACGGCTCATGTCTGTGATCCTGACACACCACACCTACCCGTGTCACGGGAAACCGCATCATCACCCCACACCTGTGGATAACCCCCACTTTCACATGACACACGCCACAGAAAACCCGGGTGGGTCCGGGGGTATCTGTGGATAAACCCCACAAACCCTCCCCAGGAACGGAACCCACACCAGAATCCCCAAGCTCGAAACCGCCAACTCGACTAATCCGTCCCAGGAACACCCCACACACCGCCCTCATACAAAATCAGTCGAGTTCACCCACCACACCGCACGAAACCCCTAACCCCTCCCCAGGAACCGCCAACTCGACTCATTCGCCACCACGACGCACCACACCACCAGCTCCACCCACAAAAGTCGAGCCGACAAGCCAACGAGCCGACAAAACCCAAGTCCAAAACCCCGATCAACGTGGTTTTCAGAACACCCCAGGAACCGCCAACTCGACCCATCCACCCTGAAGACACACCACACCACCAGCTCCACCCACAAAAGTCGAGCCGAAGAGCCGACAAACGCGCAAAACCCCAAAAGCCCCTGGTTCCCACTTCCAGAGGCATTGAAGTACGCGCCAGCAAAAAGCTTCACAAAGCGCTGGCGTTGATAATTCCGTAGATAAAGCTAGTGAAGCTACAGCTCGATCACAGATCGGGCCACCCACACGGTGCCGTTATGGGGCTGATCACCACAAGAAGGAATGTAACCGGTGACTTCTTCTTGATCTAGTTCGACTTGGAACGCCCGACCGTCGACAAGCGTGACGGTTTCCCCCGTAACCGAAATCTGCGATGGGTAGACGGATTCCCCCGCTTGCGCTAGATAGGACAACACCGCAAGTTCGGCCACTTGTCCTTTGCTATCCCACACACATCTTCCCCGATTACCGGGGAGGAATATCTGCCCATTGCAGGCGCTGTGATACATATCGATGCTGGCCTGAACATTGAGGCGGCCGTAGAAATAACCCCATGGGAACAGCATCATTGATGGGGCAAACCGGTGGCCTTTGGTGTGGCTACATTCCCAGATAGGTGCGTGCGGAAATTCTTGTGCCAGGCTTTTGGCAATGGGGCGGCCTTTGATCGCGCAGCATCGGTCGCGTTTGGCGTGGGCACATATCATCAGCAGTGGTTGTGCCATTGGTTGTGCGCCTAGGTGGGCATTTTTCCCGGGGCCGGTGGTGTCGATCGCAGCTATGTCGCTTACTGTAGTAATGCTTAGTTCTTCTACTACGTGTTCCCGACTGAACACGAGGTACACTGTTCGGTCTTGGCGGGGAACATGCCCTTGCCTACCAGGTTTGCGGATGAGGAAGAGCCCAGGCAACCCAGCGAGCATTGCAGTTTCATCGGCATTGAAGGTGCCCCCGTCCAAGATGTCGTGGCTCCAGGGTTGTGGATGCTCTAGTACAACGAACATGTCACCCGTGCGTGCCGTACCTGCTAATGGTTCGACCCATACATCGGAGCAGAGGGTGTTTAGCGGCCTGAAACTGCAAATATCCTGTGCAAATGGGTCGTACCCGCAGTCATTAGCGGGGGGTTCCGGATTCATGGGCACCAGTTTAAAACAGTTATAACCAAGCCGGTAGATTTCGTGGGCTTCTTATTGCAGTTTCGCAACGATTCGTTGGTTCTACGGGGTTGCACCCCACAAACGTCTGTTACAGAAGTTACGGTTGTTTACATGAGAGAAAAAACATTAACGTCACGCTGTCAAGTGGCACTCGCCATCACTGCCCTATGCGCACTGGGGCTTTCCGCCTGTGGTTCTAACCCAACAACCACCGATACCACCACAATGAAGTCTTCAGTCGGACAATCCAGTGCTGCACCGCACAGCGACACCCCAACGACTGAAACCACCGACACCCCGACCACCGCTGCGGATGCGTCTATGAAAACCCAAGCTCCGAAAACACCTGCACAATTAGTACCTACTGCGGTTCGGTTGGGAACCCATGAGGGCTACGACCGGGTTGTCATTGAATTACACGGAACCGGCACCCCTGGCTGGTGGGTTGATTACGATGAAAAACCAGCCCAACACGGCAGCGGAACGCCAGTGGAGTTTTTAGGCGATAGCGCGTTAAACGTCAATATTGATGGTGTGAGCCTTCCATTTGAAGTCGGACTAGAAGACCCAGAGCTAGCCGCCGCAGAAGGGGCCGGACCAGTGGTGCGCCAAGTGCAATCCCTTGGCACGTTTGAGGGTCGCGCCCAGTTCGTCATTGGCATCAATGGCGCACCAAAGCCCTATTCGGTTCAAGTATTGGAAAATCCCAGCCGGGTTGTCATTGATATTTACAACGGCTGACCCGGGTAAGTATCAGGCTTTACGTTTTTCCTCTCGTCTAGCTACTGATATGTAGCTTCCACCTGCCACCGCCCCACCCACCGCAGCAACCACGCGTGTGGGCGGTGGTGATTATCCGTAGCTACCAGCTGCATCTGAGCATAGGGGCGTTGGTTATCCCACCATTTCCCCAGTACTGGCCATGGGCCAGCCCAACCAATCACCTCATATTTTCGCCCAGCCCAGCTAAACACGGCGGGTTTTGCGTTAAGTACCGCATCGACTGTCACATAGATCTCAGCATTGGTTTCAGAAAAAATGGTGGCGGCAGCTGATGCATTCCCAGCTGAGGAATCAATGATAACCGCTGGAAACGGCGGTGGTATCGCCCCCACCCATGGAGTTGATGCGGTTTCCGCCACAGGATGATCGCCATAGGGTGAAAAAGCAATGCGGTCTACTACCCCACGTCCACCAACTTCATAGGGCTGTAAAACTTTATCAATCCCTAATTGGGACTGCACCCGGGCGATCACCCGAGCAGCTTTTTCATCGACGTTATCACCCCATAATTGTGACTCCTCAGGAACCGCACATTCAATTGGATCCAGAATCAATTGGATTATTCCAGCTCCCAGCTCACCCCCATCATCGACAGCCCCAGCTTTATCTAGGTTCCTACTGGTCAACCACCCATCTAATTGCCACCGCACCCGATCGGCGGTCGCAGCTTCAGTCAATGCTTGCTTCGTGCGCCAGACCCGCTCTACTACGTGTTCAGCATCTTGCTCGGCGTCGGTTCCGATGACAGCCTGCACCTTCAGCCGCAGACACACCAGCCCGTGGGCTTTCAGCCGCTGATGCAGTTGCGCAGCCAGGTGGCGCGCGGCGAAGGCTGCCGTATCTACCCGGTTAATGGGTAATTCCGGCACAAGCGTGACAGTGAGATCCGCCCCGGGTGGCGGGCTGGATACTGTGCGGTAGTACCTCCCGGTTGCAATCGCATGACACCGCGCCCCGGCATGACCAAACCGGGTAGCTAACGCAGTCGCATTAAGTGCGGCGATATCGCCAAGATTGTGCAGGCCAACGTGAATGAGAGACATAACGGTCTCAGCTTCGCATCCGAGCGCGGGTTCAGACATGAGAACTTTTGTTGGCTGTTGTGCTAAAAATCGCCGGGTGGCAGCGCGCCCTTCGCCGACAACGCTCCCCGCCCGGGCGGCGATAATGGCGGTGGTAATATCGTCTGCGATTCCGACACTGCAGTCGTTTCCGCAGTGTGCAACAGCATCGAGACAGTGCTGCGCCACCACTTCTTCGCTCCCGTGGTAACGTGCGGCGGCGGTGGCGTCGACAAGCACCAAACCTGGCCGAATAATCTCTATTGTTGCCACTACCTGGTCTAATTGTTCGGCCACGTTAAGAAAATACCGGGCGTCACATTCGGGGTCTTCCGGCACCACTACGACTTTCGGGTGTAGTGCCTGGGCTTGACGCACGCTCATCCCGCGCCGAATGCCTGCTTTCCGCGCGCCGATGTTACTGACCGTTACCGCATTGTGCTTGACGACGACCACAGCGTCGCCGCCCTCAGCGCACTGCGCCGCCAGTGCTGCTTGCACCGGCCAATCGGGAAACCATAAGGCCAAAACGCGCATATCTATACCACTTTCAGCTCCCGACTGCGCCCTATCGTCATGGCGCTCATTCGTTTCCGACCATGGACGGTAGCGCTTATGCGCATATCCACCGCCCGAATCCGCCCCACCCCAGGCCCGATACCCCGATAGCCGGTTATGTCTGCGGTGATTATCGATGCCGAGCTTTCTAACCGCACCCCCACTGTGAGCAATGCCGCCCGCCCGGCGCGCAGTTTAGCCATAAGCTTTCGGGTTCTACTGGCAGGCAGGTACGCCTCGACCGGGTTGCGATACAACACCACGTCCACGCCTTCCACCAAGGCGGCCACCACCTCCAGGCCGTCCGCACCGGCGTCTGGAATAACAACAATCTTGGTTAAATCCCCACCTGCGGCGGGCACCCCGATATACCCCAGCTCCGGCCACCCAACCACCGCCACCACGCCACCATTACCACTTATATGTGTGATTAGCTCTACCGCCAACCCTGCAGCCACCCCCAGCTCCACCGCTTGTCGACGCCGCAAACCACCACCAGGAAGAACTTCCGCCAGTGCGGGTGGAACCGGGATAATATCGCAATCATCTACCTGTTGAGCAGATATTTTTGCATCACCAGTAGGATGCACCGCAGCTAATTGCGCCCGCAGCGTCGCAATGCGTTCGTCGCGACTTAACCCAGCAAGCCCCGACTCACCTGCCACACTTTTTCGAACACTCGTTTGCACCATGCTTTCATGTTAATACCACCACCAGTATTCGCGCCAACCCCTGGCACCACCAACGGTGGGGCTTTGATGATGGGTAAGTTTTTAGCAGCGTGACTTAATCCAGATCGTGTAGGTGCGCCCAGCGAGTGAGGGCATGTCGGTTAGATTGCTGAGTTTTACGCAGAATGTTGGAGGCGTGGGTTTCCACGGTTTTAATGGAAATGAATAGCTCCGCCCCGATTTCTTTATATGTGTAGCCGCGTGCCAATAGGCGCAATACTTCTAGCTCCCGGCGGGTGAGAGCATCCACCACTGGATCATCAACCTGATCACCGGCTTCAACCGCAGCGTCGCTTTCCGGGGCGTCTACCACACCCACACCTGCCGCGTCGTCGGGGCGGACGAAGGCATCCAGCACAAAACCCGCCAACCGTGGTGAGAAAACCGCATCCCCCTCGGCGACGCGGCGTATGGCGTCGACAAGCTCCGGCCCGGAGATCGTTTTCGTCACATACCCCCGCGCCCCGGCGCGGATAACAGAGATCACGTCCTCGGCGGCGTCGGAAACTGATAGGGCGAGGAATTTTGTGTGAGCGGCAGGCGCTGATTCATGTACTCCAGCAATGACCGCCACCCCACCCCCATCCGGCATGTGGACGTCTAGCAGCACGACATCTGGTTGCGTGGCGCCGATCCCTGCGATTGCGTCGGCGACCACCCCGGCCTCGCCAACGATCTCTACGTGTTCGGATTCACCGATTTCAGCACGGACACCAGAACGAAACACTGAGTGATCATCGACAAGGAATACTTTCATGCCTTTCATTCTTCCCTGAATGGCATGCTAATCTCCACCTCCGTTCCAACCCGATATCCCCCCACGGGTTCATCGGTCGTTCCTGAATCACTGGTAAAACTTGTGATCTGAACCTTTCCACCAGCGCGTTCCACCCGGCCGATGATCGATTCTTTGACTCCGTGCCGGTCGGGGAAAATATTCTCCGGGTCGAATCCCACTCCCCGATCCCGTACATACAGCTTTAGGCCGTCAAAAGTTTCGGCATAGACGTCCACGGTGTCTACCCCAGCGTGTTTTGCAGCATTAACCATTGCTTCGCGTCCCGCCAGAATAGCTGCTTGAAGTGATTCGGTGATGGGGTGATCTTCACCAACAAATACCGGTGATATCCGCAACCCAAATGTATCTTCTACTTCAGCGCACGCCCGGTTGATTGCCGCATAAATGGTGGCATCAGCGTCTGGCACTGGTTCAAATAACCAGCGCCGCAATTGGCGTTCTTGGCTGCGCGCAAGCCGAGCAACTTCTTCCGCATCATCGGCGCGTTTTTGGATCAACGCCAAGGTTTGCAGCACCGAATCGTGTAATTTCGCGGCGACTTCAGCGCGTTCATCAGCAAGGAGTTTTTCTTCGCGTGCGGTATTAAACTTCTCCCACATCCGCAGCCCGAATGGGATTGCTAGCACGCTAACCCCAATGAGCGTCATCAACACTGACGCCACCGCCGTACCAAATTCTTGTTGGTTTTCCCATTGGAAAGCCGCAAGCAACACACCAGCCAGGACGATCAGAGCACCGAATACAACTGTGATGGTCGCGCGTTTCGACTCATGGTGGTCGTAGGCTAACCAAGCCAATACCGCACCAACCGCCATTATGATAAACGGCACACTCACTTGCCAGGACACCCCAATTGCCAACAGGCTGGTGGCAATTCCGCCCAGCGCGGCAGCTATCGCCAGCACCCGGACCGCCGCCGTATTCAACTTCCCGGTTACTGGCTGCTTGAGGTTAACGGATTTCGTCCCCACCCAAATCCCGACGTATAAGACAATTCCAAGCCCACCCACCAGGGAAAGCACAGCCAAAACGCCGCGCACCTTGGTTACATCAACACCCAAGTGTACGGCTAGACCGCTGGCAACCCCCGCCACCACCGCGCCATCGGCACGGCGCCGATAGACGGGGTACGCGACCACTGGCATTGGGGTTTGGCTATAACTCATAGATGTTATCCTGCCATGGGTTAGTTCGCCACAGCATCAGGGTTATCCCTGAATTGCAAAAATCAGGGTAGATCCCGATACCGAAATCAGATAATCCCTTGCACAATGAGATTATGAACACCACCATTGATACCAAATCCATGTGGGCCACCCGGCCAGTCCGGATTCCCAAGGAACAAGGTGGCCGCGCCTACGCCGCTGGTGTGTGCGAAGGCATCGGGGTGCGTTACCAAATCGACCCCACCTTAATCCGAATAGCGTTTATCGCGTTGTTCTTTACCAGCAGCGGCCTGACACTTTACCTGTTGTGCTGGTTACTTATGCCTAAATATTCTGTACCGAAAGCACCAATCGAAGTTCTAAACAATAACCAAAACGGCGCTTATTCCAGTGAGCAAACCACTGGTTGGATATTGGTAGCCACGCTCGTGTTCTTCTCCGGTATTTTTAGTTGGAACAGCGCCTCCATATTCAGTTCCACCACCATGTTTGCTTTGGCACTCGGCGCCATTAGTTGGTGGGCATTGCACCAACGGTGTCCTATTCCCCCCGCAGGGTTACTTGCGTTCTCGCCTAGCTCCACGTCGACTACCTCCAATTCAGGAACAACCATGACCAATCCACTGCCTGCTCCCGTCCCCGATCCCAGCGCACACCCAACAACTGATATTCCCTGGGTAACCCCACCTGTAGATCCGGTTACCAACCCCATGCAACAGCCTGCGGCTGAGTCTCAGGCTCCGCAAGTGGATTTGTCTGGATATAGCGCAGCACCCGGATTCACCGCACCTTATACCCAGCAAAAACCACCCGCATGGGACCCACTCGGTGCCGCACCGGAATTGTGGTATTTGCCGGAGCCACAGCAGGTGGCGGAAACACCCCCACCCAAAAAGACCTCTGCTGGCCGGAAGTGGCTGACCATCGGTGGTGGGGTGATTGTCGCCTGCATAGCCGCATCTATCCTCAATTCCATCTTCACAGATCTCACTGGCTCGGTTTCGTCCTCCGTCGGAGACAAAAAGATCACTGTCACATCCGAACAGGGATTGCTAACGGAGTATTCTTCTGGCGTCGGCAATCTTGATATTGATCTATCCCGTCTAACCACACTCAGTGCTGATAAATCAGTGCTAGTGCGAACCGATGTTGGTGACGCCACAGTGCATTTGCCCAAAACCATACCGGTGTCTGTTACTTGCGATTCAGATGTGGGGGAAACGCAATGCCCCAGTGGCATAGTCAATGCTGGTGCCAGCGGTTCAATGCTTCACCTTGACGTGCAGTCGGACGTTGGTGATGTGAAAGTTCGGTTTGAGGATTAGTTACCTAGTATGGCTAATCCAGTTGGTGACGAATTTCCTCACATAGATTCCCAAGCTCGTAAAGTTGATCTTCATCGAATTCTTCAGCCACGGCAAATGCCTCCGGCATGAGCGAAAAATACTTTAGAGCTTGGGTAATCTGAACATTTTCCTTAGGCGTGGGGTCGATCCGCATCATGCGGGATCTAGCGCCACCAATCCGCGCAAGATTAAAACGACCCACGCTCTTTGATTCAATAAGTAATACGCTCAGATCGAGAATGACCCGAAACGCTGAATCAAAAGAAAATTCCTCCTCACCAATAGTGGCGTGACAGCCTGATTCGGTGAAGTTTCCTTTAAGAAGATCCAGCCCAAGATCCGTGAAAATCTCCGTGGCGGATACTACCTCCGGCTTGACGTCAAGGTAACGCACGAATGTAGCACTGTCGGCGGACTCTCCGAAATAGGTGCCCCAATATTGGTCGATCTTCATGGGCGATAACTTTACCCCGGGTTGCCGATTTTTGCTTTTCGACGCCCCACGCAGGCGATAATCCAACCTCCAACACTGCGGCAACCTAGCGTGTTGACCTGAGGTTTTTAAGGATTTGAACACGATTTTCCCACTCTAGCCTTGCCAAGCCAGCTCCTCAGGCGTGACACCACTTTAGCTCTACGCCCATCCCCAACTCGACCTTTTCGTCCTCAAGACCACGACACCAGCCACCACCCCACGCAAAGGTCGAGTCGCGCTTAGACAATCGCACAATTCCCCAGCTTAAAAACAAAAATGCTATGCCCAACCAGCGCTAGTATCGTGCAAGGCAGGATAACCCCGCCAAGATTGCCCCGCATCCTTAAGCCCCATATTCAATGCATAGCCATCAAGCAAAAGCCGCCAATCGCTGGCGGCTTTTCAATCTACATTATTCCCACTCGATGGTTCCTGGTGGCTTCGAGGTGCAATCCAACACCACTCGATTCACGCCGGAAACTTCATTGGTAATGCGGGTGGAGATCTTCTCCAAAACATCGTAAGGCAACCGGGTCCAATCGGCGGTCATGGCGTCCTCGGAGGAAACCGGCCGCAGCACAATCGGATGCCCATAAGTGCGGCCATCGCCTTGAACGCCGACGGATCGAACGTCGGCAAGCAAAACGACCGGGCACTGCCAAATCTCGGAATCAAGACCAGCGGCAGTCAGCTCGGTACGTGCGATCAGATCCGCCTGGCGCAGAGTTTCGAGACGATCCTCAGTGACCTCACCGATGATGCGGATACCCAAACCAGGCCCCGGGAACGGCTGGCGGTTCACGATCTCCGCAGGCAGACCCAGCTCGCGGCCCACCGCACGAACCTCGTCTTTAAACAACAGGCGCAGCGGCTCAACCAGCTTGAACTCCAAATCCTCCGGCAAACCGCCCACGTTGTGGTGGCTCTTAATATTGGCGGTCCCAGCACCGCCACCGGATTCCACCACATCAGGGTACAAAGTTCCCTGCACGAGGAAGTCAACGGTGGAACCTTCAGGAGAATCCGCCAAAACCTCCGAGACGGCACGCTCGAAGGAACGAATGAACTCCGCACCAATAGCCTTACGCTTCGCCTCCGGGTCGGTAACCCCCTTCAGCTTGGACAGGAATGCGTCACGCTCATCGGCAGTCACCAACTTCGCACCCGTGGCGGCAACAAAATCAGTCTGAACCTGCTCCCGCTCCCCGGCGCGCAACAAACCATGATCCACAAACACACAGGTCAGGCGATCACCAATGGCGCGCTGCACCAGCGCTGCAGCCACAGCAGAATCCACACCACCGGACAGGCCGCAAATGGCACGGCCTTCCTCGCCCACCTGCTCGCGGACGGCGTCGATAAGCTCCTCGGCGATATTCGCAGGCGTCCAGTTCTGCTCCAAACCAGCAATCTCAGTCAGGAAGCGAACCAGTACTTCCTGGCCGTGCGGGGAGTGCAACACCTCAGGATGGTACTGAACCCCAGCCATTCGCTTTTCGACGCACTCAAACGCCGCAACTGGCGCCCCCTCGGAGTGTGCGGTCACCGTGAAACCATCAGGTGCCTGTGAAACAGCATCGCCGTGTGACATCCACACCTTATGAGTGGCCTCAAGCCCGGCATGAAGAACGCCACCATCAACCACTATATCCGTACGCCCATACTCACGGTTACCTGTATTAGCGACAGTGCCGCCTAACGCGTGAGTCATAGCCTGGAATCCATAGCAAATACCGAAAACCGGAATATCCAGTTCCAACACCGCCGGGTCGAGCGCTGGGGCACCGGTTTCATACACCGAGCTAGGGCCACCGGAGAGCACCAAAGCAGCTGGGTTCTTCGCCTTGATCTCTTCCACCGTGGCGGTGTGCGGGATTACCTCGGAATAAATCTTGGCCTCGCGGACGCGACGAGCAATAAGCTGCGCGTATTGAGCGCCGAAGTCAACAACCAAGACCGGATTGTGCTTTGCGTGGGAGTGCGCGGGATTCTGTTCAGTCACAAATAGACAGTCTAGCGTGTCACAACTAGCTTTCGTCAATGAGGACCAGAAGAAGCGCGACCTCGTACTCGCCGCGAAAAACCACCCCATCCAGTAACGACTCATCCTGCACTTTCACGTGTTTGAAGCTTGCGAGTCGGGAAAACTCAGCACCGGCAAATGAAGACTGCGCGCCAAAGGCGGCATGATCGAATAACCCGTCACCGAAGATTGCCTGCTGAAACGAGACAGAACCAGCTATTGAGGCGAACCAGAAATTTGTACGATCACACCTCATATGCCGGAAACTAACAACACCGAAACGAGCCCTCACAAAAGACGCGGCTGCGAAACTCGCACCTTCGAAGCTTGCACCCGATTCAAAGTGTGCGTGATCGCAACGGAAAAGCCCATTTCCATGAGCTTTTCTAAAAGAAGAATTGGCACCCAATTGCGCCATCGAAAAAACAGTGCGACCTGTGAAAGTAGCCCCATCGAATCGTGTCCTGGCCCCGAATCGCGCGTAGTCAAAAAATAAGTCGGGGCCGAAAATCGCATCACGGAAATCTGTATCGTCACCGAACTTCGCGTATCCAAAGTAGGTGGCCTCATCAAACCTAGCTGCCACAAATGTGCACCGGTTGCCCCACGTTGTCTCTGCTAACGAAGAACCGAACCCGATAATTACTCCCCCAAAATCTGTGTCATCACCAAAACTAGATTCGACGAAGTACGCGCCTCGGACGAAAACACCGTTTCGGAAGCTACTGCTATGCCCGAATTGTGCGCGCCACAGGTTCGCCCAATCACCAAATACAGCGTCCCTGAAGTTTGCCCCTTCCGCGAACTGGGCGGTACAGAAAGAAGCATCTTTCCCAAATTGTGCCCCTGTGAAACTCGCTTGATCTGCACAAGAGATCTCATCAAACGAGACATCATCGCCAAAACTTGCGCCGACGAAGCTCACATCATGATCGAAGGTGGCGCCATTAAAGCTACTGCCTTTCCCAAACTCCGCGAAGTCAAAGGATACACCGCCATGAAAGTGCGTGTGCACGCAGGTAAAAGCGCCAAACTGGCAGTGATCCAACGAGACATCAGTGAAGAATTCGATGTCACTCACATCAACCCGGCAGCCCCTCCACTTCTGATCACCCGCGAAACGTTCCCGTATGGCCGTCATGATCGCCGTTTCCAGGGTCGGATCCGCCACTCCCATACGCAGGGACGCGCACAGCGCATCAACGGCACATTGTTTATGGTGGTCGGTGGCGGCGTCGGCAAGCGTCATGAGCGTTTCGACGGCCCCAACCCGCGCATCTACATCGCCAGTATGGAGTCGGCCAAGCGCCGCGTCGAATAGCTCAGAATCGGTTTCCTCATGGTTCATTAAAAGGGCTTCCCAACGAAAAATCAGCATCGGCAAAATGGACTTCGTCGTGAAATTTTACGCCACTAAAATCGGTATCACCGTTGAATCTTGCCTCGGGGAAATAAGCCCAGTCACCAAAAATAGATCCCGTAAAGCGTGCTTCTTTACAAAACCGCGAGGCTCGAAAGATTGCTTCTTTTCTAAAGATCACATTCGCGAAAGTTGCATCGCCAAAGAAATCGCAACCGTGGAAAAATGCAGTGTACTTGAAAAACGAAAAATCGAAGTTTGCCCCACCGTGAAAAGTTGTGGGGTGAAACCCTGCCCCTTGGTGAAAGTCCACGTGTACAAATTCCGCTCGCTTGGTGAATTCCGCTTTATCGAAAATTACCCATTCGATGAATGTGGTCTGGTTGAACCTCGTTGCGCCGTGGAAGTGGGTATTACTGAACTCTGCAATATTCACCATTATGACTTCGGAGAAATCGAAATCCCCGAAGAAAACTGCGCATGTGCATTTTAAGTACTGCCCAAATCGGGCACCATGAAATTCCACTTTTCCTTTGCATACGCTGTTCTCAAGCGACACAACTTTGGCAAAACACGCCTGCGTGGCGTTCAAATCGCTAATGGTGCAGTTGCTGAAATCAATAGGAACATTGATCCTGGCATTTTCAAAGTTGAGGCAACAGTCGCTCCAACTTAGCTCTTCGGGCTTACGGTTGGGGGCAGAAAGCAGGTGAGCCCGCAGCGTTTCGACGATCCGGCGTTGGGTGACGGAATCGTCGAACGCCCCTGTTTGAGCCAACCGCGGGACACGTAAATATCCACACAAAGCATCAACAACACGCTGCTTGTACTCACCTTTCCACGTGTCGGCAATATCCGCCAACGTGTGCACCGCAGCGACGCGGGTCTGCGGATCACCGTCCATTAATTGGATTTCAGCTTGCTGAAAAAGTCCCTCGGGATCATGTCCATGCATCAGACCAATCCTTCACAATGAAAGCGTGCGCCCTGAAAATACGGATCTTCACCGAAGGACGCATGCTCAAAGCTAACGCATTCGCCTGTGGCTTTCTTCATATTCAGTGCACCAAAATGTGCCCGCCAGAACGTAATCTTTCTAAAAACCGCCCACGAAAACGCAGCATCCCCCTCAAAGCGGGCACGTGCGAAAGAAACATTATTTTCCCAGCGTGTCCCAGGAAACGAGGCTTTACCAACAAACCGCCCACCAATAAAGCTTGCGCCTTGGTGGAACACCACGTTTTTAAACGTTGAATCCCCAGCAAACACTGAGCGGTCGAAAGCTACCCGATCGCGGAATATAGCACCTTCAAAGCTGGCCCACTTCCCAGAACGAATATTTTCAAAACATGCACCCTTTTCAAAGGTGGTGTGCTCAAAACCCGCCCAATGGCTAAAACACACCCCACGAAAATCTACGTGACCTAACCAAGTAGCGCCAGCAAAGAACCCGCCGTCGTGTTCGAACCGAGCTTCGTTAAACCAAGTATCCCCACCGAAAGTCGCACCGAGGAAGTAGCCGCCTTCTGCGAAAGTAGCACCGTAAAAAGAAGACACGCCATGAAAGGTAGCCCCTGCGAAGCTCACATACCTGAACTGTACATGCCAGAAGCCTGCGCCCTTACCTTCGACCTGTTCAAAAAACGCATCATCAAAAAAGATTGCGTCCTGGAAGTAAATTTGCCTGAAAAATAAAGCGCTGCGAAAAGATGCCACAGCATGAAACTTCACACTACCGAAGCCACAAAAACCCGTAAAAACTGCGTTGTCAAAGGTAACGTCTTTGAAAAACTCGGCCACAAAGAAGGTGCCTTCACCTTTGAATTTCGCCTCTTCAAAGTCGGATTCACCCCGAAACTTTGTCCCCGAGAAATCAGTTTCACCGCCGAAGAATGACGAATGAAATGCTGCCCGTTTTTCAAACTCTGCATCATCAAATTCAGTACCACCATGAAACTCCGCCCCGCTAAAGTCTGCGTTTTCGCGGAACTGAGCGCCGCAGAATTCCGTGTCACCATGAAAAACCGCACCCTCAAAATGCGCTTCTCCACGCACACACCCGTAATACAAGGAAAACGCTGCCTTAAAGTGGGCGCCACGGAAATCGCAGGCCGAAATGTGACAGTCCCGCCACAAAACATCCTGGTGGATGACTGCCCCGCGCAAATCAATAAAGCAATCCGTCCACAACTGCTCGTATGTGCAGGCTTGGACCGAGTCTTTCCACCACAGCCCTTCGCGATCGTCGACAAGATGGGCTAGAAACGCGGCGAGGATGGCAAATTCAACGGGGGCATCGTCCACGTAGTCACGCTCCGTGCGCAGGTATTGGCAAAGTATGTCAACTACCCGTTGGCGGGTGTGGCCCACATGGGTGTCGGCTACTTCAACCAGCTGTTGAACCCCCTCGACCCGCATGCCAAGGGAATCTGAAGCTAGTTTGTGTGTGCATTGCGCAAGCAGTAAGTCAATCATTTAATCTGTCCCACAAGTTCCAGAAGCAACTAATCTGCACGTTACGTGCCTTGCACCGAGAGCTGCCGAAAAAATGCACGAACTAATGTGATGGTCCGGACACTCAAAGAGCAAGGTTTCATCATACCTACGGCACAGATCACTACGAGGCTTTTTAGCACACGGTTTTATTCAGATGCTCTTCCATGTCGCGGCCCGCAGAGTTGGAGGGGGCTATTCACACGATTTCAGACAGTCCACCTTCATAACCTTGTACAAACTCGGCTTGGTTAAGCATTGCTTGGTCGCTGGTTTGCACTTGGTGAAATAGCGCCCGATTGTGGAACGTGGCTGACTCAAAGTCGGCACCATCTTTGAAAATCGAGGCGCTGAAATCCGCGTGAGAAAAACTTGCGTTAATAAAGGATGGCTACCGAACCTGATGTCAGTTTCGTGTGCGCACTCTTTTTGTTAGCAATAACGTTGCGGTTGATGGGCTTCTCCCCGAGGCTTTCTCTAAAAGTGAGCACGATTTTTATGTCCTCTTGGCTCAATCTGAGTCGTGGATAACGTTGGACCCTCAAAGCTTTTCCATTCTGGGGGACACAGTTACCCTCTGTCCACTCCAGTACATTCACTGTCCCACACATACCTGCTAACTCAACGGCACGCTAATGTCGATCCCGCGAACATCATTTCCGCAGCCCGTAGCTATTCCCTTGATCTGGGAGCTCGCAGCCGTGGGTGAATAACACAACCAGCCATCAAATTCGACCGACAAGGTATTGCCTGTTCCCTGCGCCAATGCAATGGAATCGTAGTGCGCAATGATGTTCATGGCTTCCTGGCAGCTAATCGTGCCGTGATCGATACGTGCCTGCCTGAATCCGGGCACTACGTCGCAGGTAAACGGTCCTGTCACTTCGACATTAGTGTTGGTGGACTGGCTTTGAACAGTTGGGCTTGAAGTGATCGTTTCCGCCGCTTGAGCATTTGTGAGTTGCGCAAACTCATCGAGAACCGTGCCTTGGGTATGAATTTTCAGCCCGGCACCATCGATGGTGAACGCCGCGGAGGAGGTGCGGCAGGTCAGGGTCTGGGTGCTGGGTTTCGCGCATTCCACTTTTCCAAAATCAACCCACTGCCCGGCGCGCAGCTCAATGTTGAGCTGTGGTAGCCCTTCGGTCAGGGTGTAGGCAAGCCCTACTTCGCCGAGTCCAATTGCGTTGGGTCGCAGTGCGAAGTTGCTTGTGAAGGTCACGTCTGGAACACTGTCGTCGGCGGTGCCGCCGCATACGATCGCGTCAGCGTTGACCGCGCAAAATGCCTGTTTCCCTTCGTTGGTGTAGCTGAACCCTGTTCTTCCATCGCGCGAGAATTGTGCCGCGTCGACCCGCTCTAGGGTGGAGCTGTCGAAGTCGAGGGCTGGGAGTGCTGTCACACTTGTCGACGCCACGGTCGCAGCCTGTGTCGTTGTTACAGGTGGAGTCTGTTCGGCGTCGTTCGCGCAGGCGCTGAGTGCGTAGGCAAGGATCAGGGCGGCTGCAGCTGCAAGGCGGGGTGCGGTCTTCATGTCTTCAGACTTTAACGAAACAACCGCATAAATCTCCCATAATTATGATATTTGCTACCCTCTAGGGGTGAATGGAGCTTTTCAGCCTTCGCCTATCAGGGATTGAGCACGTAGTTCCCTTTTCGCTGGTGTCACGTCTTCGACGAGGGTGTAGGTAAGCCCGTTTGTGGCGCGCGGAATCGACCCTGGTTTGTGTTTCGGGAATGGTGGGACTTCAATTTCTGGCACGGATTCGTTGGCTTTCCCCAGCATGTCACAACATTGTTGTGCACGAGGCATTCCGATCCTTTGCCGTCGTTGGTGAAGGAGAAGCTGCGGCTGCCATTTTCGATGAAGCTTTGCACGTAGATTTCCTGCAGCGAGCCCGAATCAAACTCAAACTGCTGCTTCGCTTGTCGACACCGCGACCACGTAACCCATCACCACAGGTTCCTTCTCGCATCCGGCGAGTGCAATGAGAGATAGGGCATAGGAAAACTGGAGTTTTTGGCTGTTTTCAGCTTGTGCGCAACAGGTATTCTTTGAGATACGGGAGACTAAATTCTAGCTCGCCCCGCTTCGGGGCGGTGATAATCCCGGATTCAAGCAGTGCGTGGCGGCGGGTGGAAAGCGCGCTGGAGGTGACCCCAAAATGCTGTGCGATGTCTTTAATATGTGCGGTTTCACCATCTGCTACTTCCGCCATGGCATGAAGGAAGTCGCGCTGGCTGTCCGTTACTGATCGCAGTGCAGGCTGGTGGACGTGGGTTTCCATGCGTGATTGGGCATCGGCTGCGATTGAGACGACGTGGGAAAGTTCTACTGTGGTGGAACCTTCCAGACTCGCCGCCGCCCACGAGAGCGAGCCCACCACTTGCAGAAGGTAAGGATAACCGCGAATAATTTTTGTAGCTTCTTCGGATGCTTCCTCGGTAACTTCACGTCCCGCTGCTGTAATGGTTTCCGTGAAGGAGGTTTTCACATCGTCACTCGACAGTTTCCCTAGCTGAATGTGTTCCGCACGCCTGAGGAAGGTGGTGCCGGGATGGTCAAGGAGCACGTGAATCCCCTCAGGTAGCCCTGCCGCAGCGAAGGCGATGTCGTATTCGTCACGAATGAGGTCTTGGATTGCCGTGGCAAGCTCTGCGAGTTCTTCCACCTGCGCGGATTGCACCTCATCAAGGGTGATGAGGATTCCTGCCCCATGTTTAGCCGCCATGTCGGCAAGTGCACGTAGTTGTGTGTTTAGGGTTTTCCGTGGCTGCGGCGATGCGACCACTTCCGTGTTGAGCGAAACACCTCCGGCGGAAATGCCTGTAATTCGCCTGGTTGCGGGTTTGTTCGCGGTATCGAGTGCCGCCAGCGCGTTGGCGATTGTGGGGTCGATAAGGTTTGCAATCATTTCATTGCGAGGAAAGGCGCGAAGCACAATCCACCCTTGTTCTTGAGCAAGCGCCTCGATGTGGTTGAGCATCACGGTTTTCCCCGTTCCCCTCGGGCCAGAGAGGAGTGAAGCCCGCAACGGTGCACCAATTCCCTCAGCAAAGGCGAGAGAAAAGCTGCGCAACAGTCCGGCGCGACCGGCGAGAATGTGAGGGTTGAGGCCAAAGCTTGGACGAAATGGATTCTTCACGCATCTAAGTATAAATGATATAAATGGTGATTCTAAGGATAAATTGGTATAAAAGCCTTTTTCGGATATAAAACAGGAACGGGAAAGTTAGAGGCGGGCTACGTGGAGCGCGCGTCGTAAAGCTTTAATGGCAGGGTGATTCTCACGCCCTATCCGCACAGCTGTAAACAGTACGCGCTCCGGATCACCAGGTAAGTGGTACACGTCAACGCCCGGCAGTGGTCCGCGTTCACTGCGCAGAACCAACGATGGAATAAGCGCCACTCCCACCCCTTGGGAAACGAGGTTGAGCTGTAATAACGGATCCGGTGACTCCACCAAAACGGTGGGCACAAAGCCCTGTGCAAGGCAAAAATTACGTTCCCAATATCCTGCGACGGTGCCTGCAGGGTTTAGCAGAAATGGAACAGATTCCAGCTCCGCGAAATCTTCCGCTGCAAACCATGTGCTCCCCTTAGGGCAGGCGAGCACCATGGGTTCTGCGTACAAGTCCTCGCGGTGCAAACTGGGGCTATCGGTGGTGGGTGCGAACGGCAGTTCCTCCCCTATGACCACATCCACCCGGTGGCTTAACAGTTCCGCAATTCCGTCCGCCACGTCGAACTGCACAAATTCCACTGAGAGCTCTGGGTAGTCACGATCCAAAATCTTCACCAATGTGGGGATCAAACCAACGAGAGCGCTTTGGAATGTTGCCACTTTTAAAAGTCCTGCAACATCGCGGCGATCTTTCAGCGCCGCCTGTGCTTCGTCGGCAAGCGCGAGCATTTTGGCCGCATAATCAGCAAGGAGTTCGCCACGATCGTTGAGCCGTACCCCACGCCCCGCTTTCTCCACGAGGCGGTAACCGACCTCTTTTTCTAATTGAGCAAGTTGTTGGGATACTGCGGAATGGGTCATCATGAGCACTTCTGCAACCTCCCCCATCGTGCCTAATCGGCGGAGTTCGCACAGCATGCGCAGTCGGGTGAGGTTTGATAGATTGCCCAGCTTTTTGCGCATGTAACACCCCACAGTTGCTAATAGTTAAGAATAACTAAAGAATTCACGCCAGAATTCATTGCTAGACTAACAGATTTTTCTGCTTCACAATGGTGCCCATGAAACCTGCTCCACCAAGCCGCACCTCCTCCCCACTCACTGGCGTCCTGTTGATCCTCGGTTCCATGTTCTCGCTCCAATTCGGGGCGGCCTTCGCTACCACACTCTTTCCCATACTCGGGCCGTGGGCAACCACCTCGATACGTCTAAGCATCGCCGGAACTATCGTGCTTATAATCACACGCCCTAGTATTCGCACCTGGACCCGCACTCAGTGGAAACATGTCATCCGCTTCGGACTCGCCATGGGTTTGATGAATACCTTTTTCTATGCCGGGCTTGAACGTATCCCTCTCGGTACCGCTGTTACCATCGAATTTTTAGGCCCTCTCACCCTCGCTGCACTTCTTAGCCGCAGCGCCAGAGACTACCTGTGGGTCAGCCTCGCGGTCGGCGGCATCGGGCTCCTCGGAATCGAATCCCTTTTATCCACCACTTCACTTGACCCGGTGGGTGTTGTTTTTATCCTCGCTGCTGCCGTGTTCTGGGCGCTCTATATCCTCACCTCAGCTACCGTTGGTCGGCATGTCCCCGGCGCGGGTGGGCTTGGTGTCGCTATGCTCATCGGCACGGTACCCACCCTGCCTGCCGGTATCAGCCACATCCCTACTTTCGTCACTGACCCCTCCCTTCTTCTTATCGCAGTGGGCACCGCCGTCTTTGCCTCCCTTGTTCCTTATTCGCTGGAATTCATGGCGTTGAAAATTGTCCCCAACCACACTTTCGGCATCCTCATGTCACTTGAGCCCGTTGTCGCAGGCTTCATGGGCTGGGTACTTCTTTCGCAACCGATCTCTGTGCTAGGTGCGGCGGCGATCGTGCTGGTTATGGTGGCGTCGATAGGCACCACCACTACATCTAGCCGGGAAACCACAACAATAGCGGAGACAGAAATAGGCGTCGACAAGCACGAATCTGTTACTCCGGCATCCTTCTAGGATTGCCAGCTTACGTTGATGCCTAATGTGCTGGTGCAGTCGGGGTAGAATGCTGCACCGTGTCGTCATCTTTTGCAACCCCTCGTCCCGCTGTTATCGGGGTGCTGTTAGTGCTGTGCGGCAGCACGATCTTCCAATTTGGTTCCACCGCCGCCGCTCAGCTGTTTCCGTATATCGGGCCACTGGCCACCGCATTTCTTCGACAGTTTATTGCAGCGGTGTTGTTGCTTGCGATCACTCGGCCGAAGGTATGGGAATGGAACCGTACCCAGTGGCAATGGGTGCTTCTGTTCGGTCTGGTGCTGGCCGCGATGAATAGTCTTTTCTATTGTGCGATTGATCGTATTCCGTTGGCGGTTGCCGTAACTATCGAATTTCTAGGTCCGTTGGGGCTAGCCGCAGGTTTGTCGCGGACAATAAAGGATATTTTCTGGGTGATTCTTGCGCTGGCGGGCATCGGGTTATTCGGAATCGAATCGTGGACAACCTCCGCCAACCTTGACCCCCTTGGGCTCGGTTTTATCACTCTTGCTGCCTGCTGCTGGGCGTTATACATCGTTGTTGCTGGCAAAGTCGGTGAGCAGGTGCCTGGTACAGCTGGGTTGGCAGTAGCACTGTTTATAGCTTCACTGTGCATCGCGCCACTGGGTGCACCTCGGGCTCTTCCGGTGCTTTTCGACGCCCACCTGTTCCTTTTGGCTCTACTTACCGCATTGATGGCGTCGCTTATTCCGTTCACCTTGGAATTTGTGGCGTTGCGTATGATCCCCAACGCCACATTCAGCATCCTTATGTCCTTAGAACCAGCTATCGCGGCTGGTGCTGGCTGGGTTGTGCTAAGTCAACCGATTTCCAGCTACAGCGTCGTAGCGATCGGATGCGTGATCCTAGCTTCCGTAGGCAGCACCTGGTTTAGTAGGAAGAAAGCAACTGTTGTGGCCGAAGGCGAGTTTTAGATTCCGAATCTAAAGGCTAATTCCACTTTTTGGAAACTCTTGAGATCCGCGTAGCCGCACTTGGCCAATGCCCGGCGCAGTCCACCAACAAAATTCTGCGTTCCCATTGCGTCGGTGGAAGGCCCATGCAGAATCTTCTCAAGGCTCGGCCGCGTAGCATCATCCTCGGAAACTGGCCCTATTGCGGGTTCAACCAGTCCGCGCGGGAAACGAGGATGCGCCGCAGTCGACGGCCAATATAGCCCCTGGCCAGGCGCTTCCTGCGCTCCTGCCAATGGCGAACCTAAGATCACAGCATCAGCACCACAAGCGATGGCGGTAACCATATTGCCCGAAGAATAAATCTCACCGTCTGCGATTATATGAACGTACCGGCCACCAGTCTCATCTAAATAATCACGACGAGCAGCTGCCACATCAGCAATCGCGGTCGCCATCGCTGGTTCGATACCTAAAGCTTGGCCATTGGTATTAGTGCCCGAACCAACAATGATGCCCACCGCACCAGTGCGCATCAGATGCATAGCGGTATTGTAATCAGATACCCCACCAACGATCACGGGTACGTCAAGGCTGCCAATAAATTCCTTTAAGTCCAGTGGCTCCCCGCTTTGTGCCACATGTTCGGCGGAGATCATCGTGCCTTGAATGAATAGCAGCTCCGCACCAGCTTTAATCACTACTGGCGCTAAGTCCCGCGCCCGTTGCGGGGAAATCCGTACTGCAACCGTCGCCCCCGATTCCCGCACCTGTGCAATCCGCTGTGCGAGCAGCTCTTCATTTAAAGGTGCTGCATGAAGTTCCTGAAGTTTTGCAATCGCGCGCGGAGACGCAAAGTCAAAGCCACCGAATTCATCTTGGCAAGCGGCAATCACCTGCCCAACCGCGGCATCAAAATCCTCATGCCGGGCGAGTATACCTTCGGCATTTAACACCCCCATGCCGCCTTGGCGATCCATTTCAATGACAAATTCTGGGCTGCCCAACGCGTCGGTGGGGTGCGAAATGATGGGGATTTGGAAAGAATACGCGTCAATATTCCACGACGTGTCTACGTCCTTTGATGAACGCGTCCGGCGAGTAGGCAAGACGGTGAGATCATTGAGGCTGTAAGTCTTACGGGCCTCCCGGCCAATACCAATTTCAACGTAGTCACGCATAGCGGCGGTCTTCCTCTTTAAAAAATATCGGTGGCAACAAATACCTAATACTACCGGTTAGTGCAGCTAACATACGAACTTCTACACCACACATCCATGCTAATCAGCTTCGCGCTGATCGAATGAGCTGGTGCATCTAACTTTCGTGATTGGTAGTAATTACGTGTGTCCACTCCCCAACTCGACCTCTTCATCTCACGCGCCCTAAAACCCATCGCCGTCACCAAAAAAGGTCGAGTTGCCTAACATGTCATACTCCACAACCCGCCTAACAGCGGGATTCCACGCTAAGTCCTGCTACGTCCGTGCTGATGCACCGCAACTCAATGCACAGCAAAACCGCCCTATATGGTGCCGATACCATATAGGGCGGTTGATGTTGATCAGTTTTGTTTTAGTGGTAGTTCGGGGCCTCCACCGTCTGCTGGATATGGTGTGGATGCGATTCCTTCAGACCAGCCGAGGTGATCTGCACGAACTTGGCCTGTTGTAAGTCGGCAATTGTGGTGGAACCGGTGTATCCCATGGCAGCACGCAAACCACCGACAAGTTGGTGAGTAATGGCCTCAATCGGACCCCGGAACGGGACTTGACCTTCGATGCCTTCCGGCACCAATTTGTCCTCGCTCTTGACATCCGCCTGGAAGTAGCGATCTTTAGAGAAAGACCGCTTCTCGCCGGACAAGCCGCGTCCTTGCATTGCACCCATGGAACCCATGCCGCGATAGCGCTTGTATTGCTTTCCGCCAACCACGACTACATCGCCTGGCGACTCAGCGGTGCCAGCCAGCATCGAACCAAGCATCACAGTGGATGCGCCCGCAGCGATGGCTTTCGCTATATCGCCAGAGAACTGCATTCCGCCATCTGCGATGATTGGAACACCAGCGGCGCGCGCTGGAACGGCGGCCTCCATAATTGCCGTGATCTGTGGCGCTCCGACTCCTGCGACAACACGGGTGGTGCAAATTGAACCTGGACCAATGCCCACCTTCACGGCATCTGCACCAGCTTCAATCATTGCTTTCGCCGCAGCCCGGGTCGCAAGGTTACCACCAATGACATCAACCTTGTGGCCGAATTCCTTCTTGACCTTCGACACCATCTCCAATACGCCACGAGAGTGTGCGTGAGCTGAGTCGACTACAAGCACGTCCACCCCGGCGTCGACAAGCGCGCCGGCACGTTCGAAGGATTCGTCGCCAACACCAATGCCAGCGCCCACAAGCAAGCGGCCAGAAGCGTCCTTTGCTGCGTTGGGGTGCTGCTCCATTTTCACGAAATCCTTAACGGTAATAAGCCCGGTGAGTTTTCCGTGCTCATCAACAATAGGAAGTTTCTCTACTTTGTGCGCGGACAACAACGCCAGCGCTTCTTCTTTGCTAACGCCTTCTTTGGCTACAAACAGCGGCATCGGCGTCATAATTTCGCTAACTTTGCGGCTAAAGTCCGGCTCAAATCGCATGTCGCGGTTGGTGCAAATGCCCAGTAGTGTTCCATCCGTATCAACTACAGGCAAGCCGGAGATTCTAAACTTGGCGCATAAAGCATCGACTTCGGCAATAGTCATATCGGGAGTACAAGTAGCAGGATCGGTCACCATGCCAGATTCCGAGCGTTTAACTATCTCTACGTGAGCAGCTTGGTCCTCTATGGAAAGGTTGCGGTGCAACACGCCCATGCCACCTTCCCGCGCCATCGCGATAGCCATACGCGATTCCGTAACGGTATCCATCGCCGCAGATAGAATTGGAATATTCAGCGAAATGTTTCGGGTTAATTGGGTGGAGGTAGTTACTTCCGATGGGATAACATCTGATGCGTCCGGCAGCAGAAGAACATCATCAAAAGTAAGACCTACAAGGGCTACCTTGTTAGGATCATCGCCTCCAGTGGAAACACGCTGTTGTGTCATGAAAAAATCCTCCTACCAAAAGGTCACGCTATTTATCCGGAAGAAGTGCTCTCCCCGAAGTTGTTTTATCTAGCCTAGCGCTTTCCACCGTCATTAATGCAATCGCAGTTATCCCCATCTATTCAACCTGTTATCGGTAGTTACTATCAGCCGCGGTACACTGCACTAAGACCAACCTATTAAGCAACTGAATGGACTCGGCACAGTTGCGGTTGCGCGGCAGTAGATCTTTAAGGCAAGGATGCGTTGCAATCAGTGCTATCCGGTAACATTTATGGGTTTTATGGTTATGTCCCGCTTGATAGTTCCTGGTTGGCGCTTTAGGGTAAAGGCGTGACTTTTGATTGGCAAATGCCCCGAGATCCTTTCGCAGACGACCCCAACGATCCAGCGTCGTTTTTAGAAGCTGACGAACCGTTGCCGCCGCTTAGCGACGACGAGCGGGCACAGATCCAACAGGATTTACAATTAGTTGCCCAGTTCAAAAACGCACTCCAGCCACGCGGAATTAACGGGATTTTCTTTTTCTGCGAAGACTGCGAACAGCAACATTTTTACGACTGGGACATTCTAGCTTCCAATATGCTAGCCACGTTGGCTGGTGAATTAAGTCCAGTACACGAACCAAGCGTTAACCCTAATCCTCAGGCTTATGTCCCATGGGATTACTGTCTAGGCTATTTAGACGGATTGGAAGCACCCCGGTAAGACGCTGTAAGCGCAAGCCAACGCATGTAAAAAGCGGTCCATGTGCCTCACAGGAGCTGACACATGGACCGCTTTTTTAACATTTAATTCCGGTATTCCTCCGGAAGCTGTAAACCGTCACCCGGTGCTGGTGCTGGAACAGTTGTTGGCTCCGCGCTCGGGGTTGGCGTTATTGGGGCAACAGACGGTGACTGCGTTTGCGTCTGCACTGGGGCAACCACAGCTGGTGCGGGCTCCGTGGTCACCGTGACTGTGGTGGTAACAGTCTCTGCCGGGCGCTCAGATGTCACAGTGACGGTGGATGTCTGAGTCTCAGTAGATGGAGTCTTCTTAACCGATTCTGCTTCTTCCTTCGCACCCAACTTATTCACCATGGCCTGGGCCTGCTCCAATATCTCTTGAGCGCCTGCCACATCGCCGTTCGCAGTGAGGTTATTGGCTTCTTCTAATTTGCCGGCCAGTTCAACCACTGCTTTATGGCTTGGGGTAGCTCCGAACAGTTGTTGTTGCAGTGGGTACAGCACGGAGCCCTCTTTGGCGCTGAGCACCGCAGAACCGCCGCCTGCGATGATAAGCGTCGCAGCTGCTGCGCCGATAAAACCACTGGCGATTCGCCCCATCCCCCGATTGCGGCGAGAAGCAAGATCAATGACGTCAGGGTTATCCGCAGGCGTGTGCGAAGCAGGGGTTTCCGCTACCGCTGCAACCTCTGTGGTTTCAATCACCGGTACAGGTGGCATCGGTGCGTAGACTTCGTCGCGTAATTGCAACAAAAGATCAGCGATGGGGTCCGTGCCATCAGTTGGATCCACACCATGCGACAGCTCTGTCAGGAACGCATCAGTTGCGGCCAGCTCATCCAGCTGGCCGTCGAACGGTTCCTGGTAACCGTCTCCCTTTGTCATACTTCTATCTCCTGTGAAAGCGCCTTGCGCAGCGTCGTGAGTGCACGATGTTGTGCAACTCGAACTGCGCCAGGGGTACTACCAACAATCTCAGCAGTCTCTTCTGCTGAAAGCCCGACAAACACCCGTAAAATGATGATTTCTCGAGGCTTTTCACTAAGTAAATCGAGAAGTTCACGAACTCTGTTACTACCCGCACTGATCAGGGCCATTTCCTCGGGTGTACCCGTGTCAATTGCTTCATCGGGCACTTCTTCGGTGGGGTTGGAAAGATCGCGGGAATAGCTGCGATGCGCATCGGCGACCTTGTTCGAGGCAATCCCATACACGAACGCCATGAACGGCCGCCCACGATCAACAAAGTTCTGAATTGATGTTGCAACAGCTAGGCAGATTTCCTGTGCAACATCTTCAGGGGTGGGGTGGCGACCGCCACTGATGCGAGCGCGTGCGTATCGCAACACCATGGGGTGCACTATCTCAATAACATGGCGTAAAGCACGAGGATCGCCCTGGCTAGCTAACGGAACCAACTCCGCTAGCTGCTGTTCAGTTTCGCTCATACTCAGACATCAACTTTCTTGGACGACACCATTATGCGGGGCCGAAAAACACTTCAATATCGCCCCTCAGATTACCTTCGGTCCGATGCCCGCGCACAAGTTTTTTCGATCCACACAGCAATTGTTATTTTACAATTACATTAGAAATTCTCAGAAAAACCGCAGTTCGTGCCCCATCAGTGCTGACCAATAGGTGTAACTACATGCAAAAAGCAGACGAGGTAATCAGAGTTACTGTTCCTCGTCTGCTTTTCGGGTTTTAGTGGTGGTGATGCCCGTGACCTGCAGCTGGGGCCTGCGGCTCAGCTGGTTTATCCACGATTGATGCTTCCGTAGTAAGCACCATGCGAGCCACCGACGTTGCATTCACAACCGCGGAGTGGGTTACCTTAACTGGGTCGATAATTCCCTGTTCAATGAGGTTTCCGTACTCCAAAGTTGCGGCGTTAAAGCCTTCACCGTTACCGAGTTCGGCGATGCGCGCAACAACTACAGCACCGTCAAGCCCCGCGTTGTCAGCTATCCAATAGGCTGGCTTTGCCAGAGCACGCGCGAGCGCCAGGACACCGATTTTAGCGTCGCCATCGAATTGCTGGGAAAAATCGTGCAGCTTCGAGGCGATCTGGACCAATACCGAACCGCCACCTGCGATAACACCTTCCTGGGCGGCCGCACGGGCTGCATTGATTGCATCTTCAACGCGTAACTTGCGCTCGGAGACCTCAGTCTCGGTTGCGGCACCAACTTTGATAACCGCAACACCGCCAGAAAGCTTCGCTAGACGCTCTTCCGCCTTCTCCCGATCCCAGGAAGAATCGGTGGATTCAATCTCGCGGCGAATCTGCTCCCGACGCCGCTCCAACGCCTCTGCGGTGCCACCACCGTCAACGATGATGGTCTCATCTTTCGTGACAGTCACCCGGCGCGCTGAACCTAAAACATCCAATCCGGCTTCGTTGAGGTTGACACCGACCTCTGGGTCGATGACTGTTGCGCCAGTTACGACCGCCAGGTCGTCCATGAATGCTTTACGACGCTCCCCGAAGTACGGAGATTTCACCGCAACAACGTGCAGGATTTTACGGATGGCATTAACCACTAACGCTTGGAGTGGTTCACCTTCAACGTCTTCCGCGATAATCAGAACCGGCTTGGAGGATTCCGCAATCTTTTCCAACAGCGGCAGAAAGTCCGGCAGCGAGGAAATCTTATTGCGCACTAGCAACACCAGGGCGTCGTCTAGCACGGCTTTCTGGGTATCAACGTCGGTGATGAAGTATGGCGATAAGAAACCTTTTTCGAAGGACACGCCCTCGGTGATGTCCAGGTAGGATTCCATCGATTGGGATTCTTCCACCGACACCACGCCGTCTTTGCCCACTTTTTCCATTGCGGCTGCAACCATGTCGCCTACCTCATTATCGCGGGAGGAGACTGTTGCAACGTTTGCAATGTCAGCTGCGGAAGACACTTCCGTAGCGCGGGATTTTAGTTCTTCCACTACGTGTTCTGCGGCAGCTGCGATCCCTCGGTTTAATTCGATGGGATTAGCGCCGGCAGCGACGTTGCGGAGCCCTTCGGCGATAATCGCCTGCGCCAAAAGCGTGGCGGTGGTGGTTCCGTCACCCGCGATGTCGTTGGTTTTTACGGCCACGGACTTGACCAGTTGCGCGCCAAGGTTTTCAAAAGGTTCGGCGAGGTCAATTTCACGGGCGATGGTAACACCATCATTGGTGACAGTGGGGGAACCGAAGGTTTTATCCAGTACCACGTTGCGGCCGCGTGGGCCGAGGGTTACTTTGACGGCGTCGGCAAGCGCGTCAACGCCGCGGAGGATTCCCTCTCGGGCTTCTTGGTCAAATGCAATGAGTTTTGCCATGTGCGATTAGCCTTCGATGATAGCCAGAACGTCGCGGGCGTTCAGCAGTAAGTATTCTTCACCGTTGTACTTAAGCTCGGTGCCGCCGTACTTGGAGAAGACTACGGTGTCGCCAACCTTAATGTCCATTGGCACCCGGTCGTCGCCATCGAAGCGACCTGGACCTGCTGCTACCACTACGCCTTCTTGTGGCTTTTCCTTGGCGGAATCTGGGATAACCAGTCCGGAAGCAGTGGTGGTTTCTGCTTCCTTGATCTGGACAAGTACGCGATCTTCAAGCGGCTTAATGTTGACGTTTGCCACGATAGTCTCCCTAGTGTGGAACGAGTGTTTACTTTCATTTAGGTTGGTAATCAACCTACTGGCACTCTACCCGCGAGAGTGCTAAGGCTTCAAGCTCTTACGCTTAAAGCGAACACCAGGGGGCCCACTGTGGCGCTAGCCGTTGATAAGCTGCGGTATTTCCACCTCTAGACTGGAATCGGTACCAACGCTTAACGACGACGGACCGGCTCCTTCGTGGATCAACTGGGCCGTGACAGCTGCAATCATGACACCATTATCGGTGCAGAGGGAAAACCGAGGTACACGTAGTTCAATCCCCGCAGAGGTGCACCTGCGCTGACATAATTCACGTAACCGGGAGTTGGCAGCAACACCCCCGCCAAGAAGCAACACTTTCGCCCCGGTGTCCTGGCAGGCGCGAATCGCTTTGGCACTTAGTACATCACATACTGCTTCTTGGAACGACGCACACACATCTGGGATGGAAATGACCCGTCCGTCGCGTTCTGCTTGTTCGACGTAACGCGCCACTGCGGTTTTGAGTCCGGAAAAGGAAAAATCGTGACGATGCTTTCCTCGTAGGTCTTCCGCTTTAGACAGACCACGTGGAAAATTGATGGCGGCTTTGTCCCCAGTTTTTGCTAGTTTGTCGATCACTGGCCCGCCGGGGTAGCCCAAGCCGAGCAGCCGTGCTACCTTGTCGTATGCTTCCCCGGCGGCGTCGTCAAGCGTGGCCCCTAATTCTTTCATGGGTTTACCAACGGCTTGCACTTCTAACAGTTGGGTGTGCCCGCCAGAAACCAAAAGTGCCACCGAATGCGGCAGCGTTTCGCCTTCCAAGTTCGCAACCGCAACGTGCCCACCTAGGTGATTGACCCCGTAGAACGGCACATCCCACGCCGCCGCATATGCTTTTGCAGCCGATGCACCAACCAGGAGCGCTCCTGCCAGACCAGGCCCGACCGTGGCTGCAACCGCATCTGGGACCGTGACATTCGCCTTCGCTAATGCTTCTTGCATGACGGGTTGGAGAGATTCCAGGTGTGCTCTTGAAGCAATCTCCGGAACGACACCGCCAAATCGGGCATGTTGCTCCATGGAGCTTGCCACTACATCCGCCAAAATGGTCATGTTTCCGGCGGCATCTAATTCGATAATTCCGACACCAGTCTCGTCACAGGAGGTTTCGATTCCGAGGATAATCATTTAACGTTCGCTCTTTCTGCTTCTGCTCATAACGAATGCGTCGGCACCGGATGGTTGATAGTAGTTTTTTCGTAACCCGATATGGATAAAACCATAGCTTTGGTACAGGGTAATCGCGGGATCGTTATCGGTGCGTACCTCAAGAAATACTGGAGCATCATCGGCATCTGCCCTGCCCATGAGGTGGTCCATCATTAATCGTGCAATTCCCCGTCGCTGGTGCGCTGGGTCAACCCCGATGGTGTGGATTTCATATTCGGGAAACTGCACCGGCCCAAGCCTGGCCAGTCCCGCGTAACCGAGAAGGTGCTGCGGGTTTTCGGCGGCAACCACACCAATGTAGTGATTATGAGGTTGGGCGAATTCCAATAGGAAATCCGCAGCAGACCATGGGTTATCACCCGGAAATAACACGCGTTCTAATTCCGCGCAGCGCGGGGCGTCGGCACCGGTTAGTTCTCGCAGTTCAAGAATGCTCATCGTTATACAACATCAGTCACATTGATGTCAGGAATTGCTGGGGATTTCGGCCGGGCAGCGGGTTCTTTAGCGTCCGGACGCCGTAGATATAGTGGCTTGACGGTTGTCACCGGCTGGTCAAGGTTAGCGACTGCCACCAACGCCGCCCCACTAAGGGTCGTTGGATAACACGGCAATGCGCTTAAGTGCTCCGGCAGCTGAAGATGTGTCGGATAGCTGATCGCAGCCGCTTCGGCACCAAGTGCGTCGGGTCTGCAAACGTCCGGCCCGGCAATGCGATTACCGCCCTTGTAGCGCGCCCAATACACTTCTTTACGACGCGCATCCGTTGCCACCACAATCTCGTGTTCTTCAAGTTGCGGGTGGTCGGTGGTTAATTGCCATGCGATGGCATCATGGGTGCATACTTGAAAAAGCGGGATTCGCCGGGCATCAGCAATGGCCGCTGCGGTCGCTATCCCCACCCGCAGGCCCGTGTACGGCCCCGGTCCGCACCCGACGACCACGCCATCAAGGTCGGCGAAATCGATGCCCGCATGTACCAGGTTGTCTTTGATCGTGGGCACCAGGATTTCATTATGGGCGCGTGCCGAATCGGCGATGACCGTCTCGGATACCGGTTCGCCGTCATCGACGACCCCCACGATCAACTCCGTGGTTGCAGAATCTATGGCAAGAATACGCATGGGTGTTACGCGCCAGGCAGACGCCATACGTCGTCGATACCTTTGACTACCGCAAGCAGCTCATGAGCTCCGAATGTTTCCTCAACTGGCCGGCTGCAGAGGTCAATAGTGTCTCGATCAAGTCGTTCAAGGGCAATGTGGCCGTGAACGCTTCCGAGCATGATGTAATTGTGGTGTTGGGAAATGCCATTAGCAGGTAGGTGGAGTTCCTTAGGGTCGATTCGATATTTCGCTGCCACCGACTCGTTGGTTTCACCCGGACACAGGATTGCGGCTCGCTGATAGTCAACACCATAAAGATCGCCCAACGATACCGCACTGACGTGCAACCCAGCCGAGTCGAACATCTTGACGGCTTTTTCAAACTTGCCGACTTTTTCGGTTGGTGTGGTGTTGACATAGGACGCAGTGATCATGGCCGCTACCGCGATGATCATAAGCGCAATGCCAGCAGCTACGATCGCGCTTGACTTGGAGTCTAATTTCATTGTGTTACTTTCTACCTACATGGGTTTTGCCTACAATACCGTACCTAATTACCTGCGGAAGTTTTAAACCGACATGGGTGAGATAATTCGCCAATGAAGAATCCGCGCCTCGGATTCCGGGTCTTGCGATACAGCGGTTTCGCGATCGAATTGCACTAACACGTAGGTTTCGGCCAGCTGTTCAACCAAACCACCACCCCACTCAGCAACCACCACAGCAGCATCTAGATCAGTGTCAAGGTCTAGGGAATCGAGTGCACCGGTGGGATCGTCGTCAAGCAATCGGTAGGCATCGACATGCACCAAATCCGGCCCACCAGAAACCGATCGGTGTTCTCTGGCAATAACGAAGGTGGGAGATGTGACCCGGCCTTTTACGCCCATTCCCCGCGCAAGCCCTTGCGTGAAGGTGGTTTTACCCGCCCCTAGTGGACCATCAAGGATTACCACATCGCCGGCCTCTAATGACTGTCCAAAATCCTCAGCAAAAGATTGGGTGTCAGCGGCGGTTTCCAATCGAACGGTTCCGCTTGATGGGAAAC
Organism: Corynebacterium mustelae; assembly: GCF_001020985.1. Taxonomy (NCBI): domain Bacteria; kingdom Bacillati; phylum Actinomycetota; class Actinomycetes; order Mycobacteriales; family Corynebacteriaceae; genus Corynebacterium; species Corynebacterium mustelae. Next base: position 579,552 of record NZ_CP011542.1, on the reverse strand, counting down.
TAGCTTTCATTGGTGCGTCTCCTTATATCGCGTTATCGGGTAATTTCCGCAGCTGCCCGGCCTTCAAACCGGCGCACGCTTCGACCACCGGGGCGGCATACAATTGCATAACTGATGTCGTCGAGTCGATGCGCCAATTCCTGAGCACTCATTCCGCCGGGGCCGAAGATTACCGCGCGGTCCCCTGCCGCCACACCAGCTGAATTATCTGATAAAAACACCACACATTGGTCCATGCATATCCGGCCTACCTGCGGATATCTATGCCCAGCTATGGTTACTTCCATCTTGGATTGGGCATTTCTTGGCAGCCCATCGGCATAACCGCACGAAATGACTGCAATAAAACCGTCTGCGGGCGCATGCCAGGTCAAGGAGTAGCTCACCCCCTGACCTGCTTTAATAGGTTTAACAACGGTGACAGTCGCTTCCCAGCGCATTGCCGGTTGAAGTCGGTGGGGTAACCCGTCAATTGGCTCTAATCCATATACGGCAAGCCCCGGACGAACCATGTCAAAATACAAATCCGGCCGGGTTAAAGTTCCAGGGGAATTGCACAAGTGATTGACCGGCAGCTCCAGGCCAACGTCCCGACCGCAGGCAATGGCTCGTCGAAAAGCTTCCGCCTGCTGGTTAGTGTAATCATCAGAGACATCGTCCGCACAGGCTAAGTGACTCATAACACCGGTAACCATAATGCCAGGCACATTAAGCAGCGTAAATACTTCCCGCCATGAAGGTTCGTCCACCCCGGACCGGTGCATACCCGTATCCACTTTCACGCACACCCGGATTGTTGAGGTCTCTGATTCCGCCCCACCACTGCGACGCATAGCCTCAGCGACAATTGCTTCAGCATGGCGTACCGAAATCACCGCGAGGTCGATTCCGTTATTGATAGCGGCTACAAAATCCTGTTCTGGCGACCAGAGCCAACACAGAATCGGCACGGTTATTCCCGCAGCCCGTAGTTTTTGCGCCTCCGCTAAGGTTGCAACCCCTAATTGATCTGCACCATGTGCCGCCATGACCTGTGCAACTTCAACTATGCCATGGTTATAACCGTCGGCTTTCACCACGCACATTAACTGCGCTGGAGCAACCAACCGCTTTAGTAATCTCGTATTAGCAGCGATAGCATCTAAATCAATGATGGTTTCCAGCAGGTTCATGCACACCATTGTGCCATTTTCTTAACCGGTAATTCGACCCGCTGCCGTGATGACGTGCTCCACCATAGGCATAGCCGCCATGATCCGCTCCTCAATGCTTCCACGCACTTCAATCATTGGCGTCGCCATGGCCGATAGTTCTGTACTAAACCACTGATGCATATCGTGGCGGATATGCTCCCCGTCTCGGATTCCGTCCTGCACAAACGGTATCTCATCACCGATGAGGATGTAGAGGTCGGCCCGACAATTAGCCGCGATCGCCTTCATCTCGTCGGTGGTGTACCCCAGGTAGCGTTGCTGCCACAGCGTGGTTGCCCACGCATTTGTGTCGCATACGATCACCCCATCACTCGCTGCGGCTACCTCCCGCTCGTACTGTTGTTGCAGCCTGCCGATTCGGTAGAAATCATCGTCTGTCCACTGAAAACCTGCTACATGTTCAGGAAAAAACGACTGCATGGAATAGGTGTACTCACGGCCGATCTCCGGCACCCACGGCACGCGAAGTCTGTTCGCTAGCGCCTGAGTGAGCGTTGTGGTTCCGGTGGATTCCGCGCCCACCACTACGATCCGGGCAGCAAGCCCGGCGCGCACCGCCGGGTGAAGATACCGCCAGTTACCAAAGATGTCCGCGCGCACTTGCGTCCCAGAAATCTGGCACTGGTCACGGTTGTGGTCGACCATGACGTGTTCAGCCCCCATGTAGTGTGCCCAGGTAAGGCCGTATGCTTCGCTGCTGAACACCACGTCGGGAGCGTAGCGAAGAAATTGCATGGCGTGCGCGGCCCAGGCGCGGGAATCGTCGTCGAGGCCAATGTCGGCGATAATGTGGATATGTGCTGCCGGGTGGGCGGCTTCAAGCCAAGCCGCGCGGGTTGTTGCATCAATACGATAGCTGGGGTTATCGACCACCAATACGTCGACGTGTTCGCAGTACGAAAGTGCAGTATTGATAAGCAGGTGATGCCCGGCGTGCGGTGGGTAGAATTTTCCGGCGACAATTCCGTTACGGTACCGCTTGTCGACGCCGTCCGCACTTGCGACATATAAGTGTTGGTTCATGATGGGTTATGCCAGTTGTGGGGTTGGGGTTAGTTCGGTTGCAGGATGTGAAACAGCTGCTTTCCATTTTTTGAATCCATAAATCGCATTGACCAGGAATAGTGCGTATAGCACCGCCACGAAGGGGACTTGTTTATACCAGTACAAGCCGACAGCAACGATGTCGAGTGCGATCCACAGGTGCCAGGATTGGAGTTTGCGTTGCATCATCAGAATTTGCGCAGCGAATGCAGTTGTGGTGGTGATAGCGTCCAGCAGTGGTAGATCAGCAGGTTCCGGGAATACGCGTGGCAGATAGATGTGGATCCGGCCAAGTAGAATCCCCAACGCAGTGCCAATGACAATAATGCTGGTAATCCACCAGATATATTCGGTTCGGCTGAGATTTCTGATTACAACCGGATTGCTAGACCGCGTTGGTGCGGATGCTCGACTACTGGTACCTGCCCACATATACCAGCCGATGATGCCGGTGATGAGGTAGTATCCCTGTTCGGCCATATCGGCGTAGAGGTTGATCTGGTAGAACAAGAAACCGAATAAGACCACCCCGATGATACCGATCGGCCAGGTCCAGATGTTTCGGCGGGCTGCGAGCACAACGGCTGCGAAGTTAAAAATGGTCCCGATACATTCAAGCCAGCTTATCTGATAGCCCCATAGATCAAAGGCGATTGTTTCAACGCTTAAGAGAGCAGAAAGCATTGGGTCTCCTTCGGTAAAAACACATTGGTTAGTGTGCTTAAAACACTAACACAAAGTGTAAAAATTACACCAACTAGGGGTGGAATAGGCGTCGGCAAGCAAAACAGCTAAAACGGCGACGGCAAAATCTCCAGCTCAGACGAACGGAACCTATATAATTTCGCCGGACGATGCGCCCCTGTAGCCCAAAAACCGCCGGTCTCCTCAATGAGCCCTAAACTTAAAAATTTCTTCCGGAAATTCCGCTTATCCAACTCCCGCCCCCACACCGCCTCGTAAGCGGCCTGCACCTGGCTGAGAGTAAACGTCGAATCCACAAGCCCTGAAACCGCATTGGAATAACTCATCTTCGACACCAACCGCTGCCTAGCATAAGCAATAATCTCCGCATGGTCGAAAGCCAATTCCGGCAACGCGTCCACTGGCCAAAACCTATGCGACTGCGAGCCACCCGGCAGATCCAATCCGAAACCGCACCCTAGATACACCACAGAAACCGCATGCCCACGAGGGTCACGCGCCACCGTATCCACAGTGCACAATTGCTCGAAAAAACCCACGTCAGACCGCAAATCCAACCCAACTTTATCCCACACCACTCGGCCCAACGCTTCCACCGTGGTCTCCCCTGCGGCATTGTACCCACCCGGCAGCGCCCACTCGCCCCGAAACGGTTCCGCAGCCCGTTTCAACAGCAATACCTCCAGTACCCCCCTTTCGATCCGAAACATGACAAGATCAACTGTTAACGTGGGCGGGCGGTAACCAGGTGCAATATCCATAATCAAAACCAAGAGTAACACCTCCCAACTTCCGCGAAACCCTCGACTTTCGACTACCCTTTAAACCGTGGCTGAAAATCTAACAAAACACCTAGCGAAACTTTCCAAACGCGGCCCCCACCGAGTACTCGTGGGCGAGCTTGATTTCGTGGGATTACCAGGAAAAATCTACACACCCGCCGAAGGCCATGCGCTTGCTGGCGTTGCCTTTGGGCACGACTGGCTCAAAGACATAAAAAATTACCATGCCACGCTCCGCCATCTCGCTAGCTGGGGTATCGTCGTTGCCGCCCCCAACACCGAAACCGGATTCAGCCCCAACCACCGCGGCTTCGCCTCCGACTTAGAAACCTGCTTACAAGTACTCACCGGAGTGAAACTCGGCACCGGCAATATCACCATCGCGCCAGGCCGTATTGGCGTAGTCGGACACGGAATGGGTGCAGGAGCCGCTGTCTTGACCGCAGCAGGAAGAGGCAACCTCAAAGCCGTAGTCGCCGCCTACCCGTCAACCATTACTCCCTCAGCTGAAGAAGCTGCCGCCACAGTTCATTCCCCTGGCCTAGTTCTAGGCACCGGTGAATACGCTTTCTTCGATTACGGAAACCCAGCCAACCTCGCCGCACAATGGGCAGGGCCAGTAGCCTACCGCGAAGTAGAGGGGGCAAATCATGACGTTCTCAATGAGTCTCGACTCTTCCCGCTTCTGACCGGCTTACGAAACCGACACATCACCAGAGAGCGAGTGCGAGGCCTGATTACCGGATTCTTATTAGCCACATTAACCAATGAACGCAAGTACTCCGGTTTCCGTGCCGCCGATTCCTATGCCAAGAAAGTGACATCCATCCATGGCTCAGAGTTACTGGCCAAGGCTGATTTCGCACAGTACGCCGACTAGCAGTTAGCCAACTTACGTCACATCTTCCGCAGCACCCCTTTCACCTTACCTTTTCTGCGCAAGGTGCTAGGTTGCCGAGCAGCAGCACCGTCTCCTACTCGGCGACGTTTAGTAATGCGTGTTGCTTCAGCCTCAACAGCTTTTAACTGTGCTTCAAATTCCGCCATACGCCGATCCGTCATGCTGCGGAACCTTTCGATGAAATCCGCGTATTCCATTGTCAATTACCACCCTCCAGCGTTTCGTACGCTATCTGTTCGAATTGGTTGCGATGCCACCGGCTGCGGCAAAGGTGCCTGCGGGTTCGGCGACTGTACCGATGCCATGGGCTTATATCCAACAACAGGCGGTGCAGTTGGCTCACTCTTTGTCGTCGTAACAGGTGGTATGTCCTTTAGCACAGTAGGTTTGCTCGGTTGGCACTGATCACCAGGTGCATTCGTCGCAGTGACTGACTGACCACCATTAGAATCCGTTGCCACCCGAGGCGGTTTTTCCGCCGATGCATCGTCATCTCTACCCGTCACAAAATCGACCAGCCGATCAACATCATCACCAATACCGACCACGGTTTGCTTCACCGTCCCCAACACATCCACAGTTGCCGCCATGGTTTTCGCCGCACCTGCGGCCAGAGTTTCCGACACGGGATGTGGCGTGACCCGGTGGGCATTCGATTCCGCGAGGGTTTCAACCACGTCGACCAGCTTTCCATAGCTCGCCGCGATCGCATGATCCCGCTCACCGCAAATATCCGTCATCGCGGACAACGACTCATCAACGACACCCGCCCCAAGCAATACCAATTGGGCAAAACCTTCTGGATTTTCCGCCGGATCTATGCTGCTGAGTATGGTTGCCAGCATGTCGATGTGTGCCGCCGCGCGATCCTCCACCATATGGCATTGGTTCGTAGCCGAATCATTGATCTCATTAACAGCTGACGTTGCGGCTTCTGCTTCTTTGCCCGCAGCTTCCGCATCATCGGAAGCACCAAACCAATCCGATATCAACCCCTGCAATGCATCGCCAATGAGCCCGACCGCGACGTCGACAAGCACGCCGGTTATCACCTCGGAGATTCCCGCAGCGGTTTCCGACTGGGACGAACCCCGCACGAGCTGGGCGGCTGATCGGATAGCCGAGGTATCCAGACCCTTCGTCGCGCCAAAAGCACGCTCAACCTGGGCAACCGCCTGGGTGGGTGGGCGATAAGTGCCGCGACTCGCCGTCGCCAGCTTTTCAATTGCACGCAATAATATGCTGGTTATGCCGCTTCTCATCGCTGCCCACCGAACCCACCGGCGTTATCGACATCAACCGCCGCTATCAACGCCACATCAGCGTCCGCCGCAGCAGCGGCCTCCTTGACGTTGACGATCTGACGCGCGATGCGATCATGCAACCGGCCAAACGCGGCCGCCAACCGTTGCTCATACTCGCCGAAATCACGCCCCAATGCACCAGCTGAAACCTGCGGGATATCCGCATTATGCACGCGAATTTGAGTATCAGCCTCACGCTGTAAGTCGCCCAATAGACTCCGCGCTACTGGCACATCGACCTGTATTCGACCTGACGTCATGGTAACCAACCTCTTTTCCAAAAAATCCGACACCGCGACCGGCGCCTCAGTAAAAAGTCGCTTACCTAGTTAGACTCACCCAACCCCCCATTTGGTTCCATGAAAATCTTTTCCCACCCCGAATGGGTAAACCTTACACCACCATGGCCCCTGCATAAGGGCGCTTAGTGGTGCAGGAAAACCGTCATTAGCCTGGCGTATTAATTACACACGATACACACCGCATGCCCAGCAGCCGCCGCTTTCGAATAAAAGTCAGCCAGACCGGTCACCACTTCCAACACGTCATAGTCATCAATGGTTGGTGCCACCGCCGCCAATTTCTCAGCAAATTCCGCCGCCTCTTGGGCCGTGGAAATGAGCACCGGCGGGTCCTCAACAATAGTGGTCACCCCGTAGATCGCTGGGATCAAGCTGGGATCGTGTTCTGTGAAATACTCCGCCGCGAAATGCGGCGCTTTATCAAACTCGATGTAGTCTTCGACTTCGGTATCGTCCTCTTCTTCTAACCACTCGAAAACAATATCGGTAGCAGTATCCTCATCGGGTGCTGCCTGCAAACTGGCCAATTGCTCGTCGCTAAGCTCGAAATAATACGGAACAATCATTTACGGTCCTCCTTATATGCTGCTTGGTCTTTTACCAAGACTAGCGGCGATCGCTGCCGCGTGGGGCAAAGGAAAGCGAAAATCCGTCACACATCTGGCGCGCAACATGAACGATACGCAACCATATAAAAAGAATCGGTATCGACGTCTTCCCTGCTAAACGAGTATTCGTACAGGAACTCATCCAGCTTTGAATCGTCAGCAATCGCCTCACCCGCCACCGACACCGCGCTCGCAAACCGCGCCCGATAAAACAACGCCTGACTTGCACAGTTTTAGTACGACATTTTGTTGAGGATTTCTTGGGCTTCTGGTGTGATTTTTGTGGGGATGGTTATCGGGCCGTGGGGTGTGTTGATGGTTACGTCTCGTAAGGGTTCGAGGATGTTGATGATTTTTTGTCGACTGAATCCGGTGAGATCTTGTAGGAAACGTGCGACGGCTAGGGCGACAAAGACGAGATTTAGGTGGGCGCGGATGGAATCTTCTTTCCGTACGTACATTGGCCTGGCTTGAAGGTCGCTTTTTGCCATTCGGAAACTTCGTTCCACTTCGTATAGGTCATGATATGTTGCAATGATTTGTTCACCTGACATGTCCTCGGCCGAGATGTTGGTGATGTATCCTTTCCAGCCTGCTAGTTGTGACGCTTTTTCAAAATCATCAGTGTTGAACTCACAACGGCCGCTGGTGTGGGTAACAAACCGTGCCCGTTTTTGTTTCCGCGTTCCTGTGACGATTTCTTCAGCACGTTGACGTTGCTTGGCAAGAGTGTGCTTGTCGTTGGCAAATCGCTTGTGTGAATACTGACAGACCATTCGCCGTGTGGTTCGGTGAGTTGTGCTAGGGCCCATTGTTTTCGTTGATTCGACGATATGCCCATCATCAATAGCGTGTCCTGTCTCATTGATGGGCATATCCATCTTGTAGGGAGCTTTGGACATTCTTGCCCCGATAATGAATTGAAACCCAAGCGCTTCTAGATGATTGCAGTTGTCCGCAGAAATCATGCCAGCATCGGCGACAACAATGATATTTTCCACGTTATGCCGCCTGCGAAAGCTATTCAGTACATCAATCATGGTGAGTGCTTCTGCTTTGTTTCCCTCGAAGCAGGAAATTTCCAAGGGAAGTCCACGGCTATCAACAAGCAGTCCCACAACAACCTGTGGATCGATACGACGCTCTTTCGAGTACCCCACTTTACGTAAATCGTCTTCACGATCTGCTTCAAAATACAACGTCGTAACGTCATAAAGCACCCACGCTACTGTGCCACGTGCCAGGCTGAAATCAAAACATGCTCGGGAAAACGCACTGTACTTATCCTCATCAAAAGCTGTTTTCACTGCAGCTGAAACCGTGTTGCGATGAACAGCAGGTAACCCTAACCGTTGAAGCACCATGGGTACTTGTGACTTCGAAGAAGGCTGGACTACACGTGCAAAAACAGTGCGGGCAAAAACAGAATCCACCGGATAGATCGCATCAAAACCAAGCGTCGACCACGCACAAGCAAAAACATCCAATAATACGCGAGCAGTCATCGACTCCACCGTCAACGAGTCTTCGGTATCACCTGCCACTGGTAACTCAAGATCTAACTCAAGCTGATCAGCGTAAAGCAGATCACGCGCTTTTTTGAGTAAAGCGTGAAGTTCAATCTCGTTATGGGCAGAACCGACATGATAATCCACCACAGTTCGGCGATGCACATCCCGCACGATCTGCACGGCAGTCGCACCGCTAGCAGTCCTAACTTTCCTAATCCGCACCACACAACAAGACTAACAAGCCCAAAAAACCCACCAAATTAGTACGACAAAAACCCAAAAAACACCCTAAAACCCCAGCTCACCCACAACCAAACCCACCAAAACCACAAACCACTGTGCAACTCAGGTCGCAAACCGCGCCCGATAAAACAACGGCCGAACCAGCTTGGGCGATCCATCCGCATCCAAGCAGTCCAAATACACGTCATCGACCTCCTCAGCCCACGCTGCAAAATTCTCCGGCCTAAACAACTGCTCGGGATCCCGCAGCAACGCCGACATCTCCGCCGACACCGCAGTTCCTGGATCATTCGGCGCGACCCGATCCAACCAATCGGCCACCACAACCGCGATAAACCGCCTGCGCTGGGCCTCGTCCAGCCCGCAAATCAGCTGCAATTCCTCCGAAAATTCCGGCGGCGACACCAATACGAACATGACCCATCCCTAACTTTTGCTTTTCGACGCTACTGCGTCGCTGCGGGCTAAGGTAGCCAGGGATTGATGCCTTTCTCCGCGAGTACATCCGCCCACGCATCAACAAGCAACGCTATGGACTTCTTATCTTCCTTCGTTTTCACAAGCGGCACCAAACGATCCCACTGCTCCTGCGACAAATACGGCGTCGCATAAAAAATCACCGACGCCACATTATGACTATCCTTCGTCTTATCAGCAAGACCCTTAAACAACGCATCAATCTTGCCCACAATAATCTCCGGATGCTGCTCCAACTTCTCATTCACAACCGAAGGAAACCACGGCACAACACCATTCTTCACCAACTTCTCACGCGTCTTCGCAACATTAATTCGCAACGACGACTGCGTCTCAAAATCATCAAACTTCGGCGCAATCACATCCCACTGCTCCTGCGAAAGCTTCGGCAACAACCCCATCAACACAAACAAAAAATCACGCGCATCACCAGAAGCAATCAACCCCACCAACTCAGCAACCCGCTTCTTACTACCACCAGCCAATCTTCCCAAACACACAGCCATCACTACACGATCATCGCCTTTTAGCCTGTCACCGTCCTCCCTACTCGGTAGCGCATGAAACGCAGCCACCACAGCATCCCACCGCGACGCGTGCTTAGCCTTAACATGCGAATCTAAACACGAAACAAACTCACCAAGCACCATCGGATAGTCCAACAAATCCGAAATAATCTCAGGCGCGTGCTCCACCATCGCCAACACCACATCATCAGAAACAGAAACATGCCGCGACGGAAGCGAATTCGGAAGACCATACTTCACCAACACCTGCGACAACACAACACGCTGCTCATCCAAAGAACTTCGCTTAGACATAATCGTTGTTCCTTTCGCCAAGTACGGGATGAAGTTGAGCTTTTCCATGCAGACTTATTTCCAGACGCTGCGCATGAGCATCAAACCACTCCGCCATCTCACCCGCCACAAAAGTAACTTGACTCAAATGCGGCAACCGAAACAAACCCAGCGGCTCCTCATCAGGCTGAGTAACCACCAACCGGCGGACTGAATGAATCGGCCGCTCATACTTCGGCAACGCCAAATTCTCACGCCGATACACAATCCGCTCAGAATGATCCAAATACTCACTCGACAACTCAAAACAAGTACTAACTATAAAAGCAGCAACATCACTAGAGCCCAATCGAATCGGAAACGCGCGCACCCGTGAATCAAGCGCTGAGAGCTCATCCACAAAGGCCTGATTACCAAAGAAGTAACCCATCAAAAGCATGGTAGCGACATGCGGCTTGTCAGAATCAAACTTCGCCAATTGCCGCTCACTAGCGTCCAATACGGGAATAATCTTCTCACTACACCGCGTCGCAAACTGCGGCTGCTCGAAACAAAAACTCAAATAATCATCAACCCGAGTTTGCTCAATCGGCTGGCCAGGAAACACACCAAGAAAATCATCACGCGACAAAATCGCATAAACCGTCTCTGGGTTAATCACATGCGCTTCTTTCCCACGGAACTACCCCATACTTATCGACGTTTTTACGTTGCTTTCTTAATTTCCGCAGCCCACGGCAGCCAGGGATTGATGCCTTTCTCCGCGAGTACATCCGCCCACGCATCAACAAGCAACGCTATGGACTTCTTATCTTCCTTCGTTTTCACAAGCGGCACCAAACGATCCCACTGCTCCTGCGACAAATACGGCGTCGCATAAAAAATCACCGACGCCACATCATGACTATCCTTCGTCTTATCAGCAAGACCCTTAAACAACGCATCAATCTTGCCCACAATAATCTCCGGATGCTGCTCCACCTTCTCATTCACAACCGACGGAAACCACGGAACAACACCATTCTTCACCAACCTCTCACGCGTCTTCGCAACACTACCCCGCAACGACGACTGCGTCTCAAAATCATCAAACTTCGGCGCAATCACATCCCACTGCTCCTGCGAAAGCTTCGGCAACAACCCCGTCAACACAAACAAAAAATCACGCGCATCACCAGAAGCAATCAACCCCACCAACTCAGCAACCCGCTTCTTACTACCACCCATCAACTTACCCAGCATTCTAACGGCATTAACCCTCCTATTATTACGAAGGACGTCCCCATCAACCCTACTCGGCAGCGCATGAAACGCAGCCACCGCAGCATCCCACCGCGACGCGTGCTTCGCCTTAACATGATCAGCTACACATGAAACAAACTCACCAAGCACCAACGGATAATCCAACAAATCCGAAACAATCTCAGGCGCATGCTCCACCATCGCCAACACCACATCATCAGAAACAGAAACATGCCGCGACGGCAACCGATCAGGCAAACCAAACTTCACCAACACCTGCGACAACACAACACGCTGCTCATCCAAAGAACTTCGCTTAGACATAATCTTTATCCTCCTACCAATAACCTAACTGCCGACCCGCCATATAAATTTGAGATTCATTAATACGATGGAGGAACACGTGATCATTGGCTTCTATTTCCCTCATCAACGGACGACTTATCTTAGTATCTTTCAGGACAAAAAGGTGGTACTGACTTCCCTGATTCTCAGTGAACTTAATGCCATCTAGAATTTGTTTTGATCGCCCTAGCCGCTTAACTGCTTTGTCTTCAGGAATACCGACATATTCTTTTGTAATCTTATCGGAAAGTATTCCGTCCGAAATGCGGTTCCGCTGCCCAACAGTATAACTAAGACGATCTGTGGAGTGTTCTAGGCCTATTTGATCCGCATATCGCCTTGCTGCGAGTTCACCCAAAACGCCTTTTTGATGGGAGGATAAACGAGCAAAATCCCTGCCAAGTTGAGTCCTTCTCCATGCTGATGGGCAATACTTCAACCCGTAGTAGTCGATGAGAACGGTGGGGTTTGTGACGTACCCTTGGGGTGTTGCTATGTTCGGGCTTACACCGAGTGGGTCTTGGGCGTTATACATACCAGCTTCTGGTTGGTAGTACCGGTACCGGTTATACACCCACCCAGATTCCGCGTCTTCGTACTGGCCAGCAAACAACAACGGGCACTGATTCTTCCCCCGCCAGACACGCTGACCATACAACGACTGAACACTACACCCAGTAACCTCACCAGAATCCGGATCCACAAGCTCCAACGGTGCACCAGCAAGATCCGTCGTCATCGCAGCAAACACCACATCCACCTGCTCCTGCGACCACGACAACACCCGTGACGGATCAGAAGACACTACACCCGCCACCTGCTGGCCGTGCGTGGTTAAGGTCAGCTGCCCGATCGGATCTGTGGTGTCCGGATCATAGATCCACATCCGACCCACCACCCCATCACCACCAGTGGTGACACCAGCAGCCAAAGCAGTATCAGGTGTGGTGGTGTAGGTCGTGTGTTCCCCAGTCAGGAGATCACCAGTATGGGTGAACATCACCCGCACAAGCACCTGACCACTACCAGTATCAATGGTCTCCTTCGCCACCCGACGCCCCAGGCCATCATAAATATACTTATACCCCACACCAGGTGTATCCGACGAGGTAAACCCCACCGGCTGAGTCGACGTACCCGCATAAAAAACGTCTTCACCAAAGGCTTCTTCGACAACCGCTTCGTCACCGTACGTATCACCCGACCAGCCGGATCATACTCATACCGAGTCCGACCCACCCGAACCGGCTTCGTCCCAGAAAACTCCACATCTGATACCACACCAGACACCGATGACGGCACATACCCACCATCCGCCTGAAACTGGGAATCAGTACGAATACTCGTGAGCACACCAGCAGCAGAAAACCCATACACCTCCGACACCACACCAGCCGACGCCTGCGACGACTGTGGTGACGACGGTGAAGAAAGTGACTGCGACACTGACACCAGCGACGATGGTGCATGCGGTGACGGGGTGTGGCTGGTACCAGACGGTACCGGTTGGGTGGTGACAGCGGTGATCTTACCCATCACATCCACATCAAAAGTCTTCATCCCACGAAGATGATCCGCCACACCAACAACCACATCATCCACACGCCACGACAACCCATAGCCCGACATACGCCTACGCCCACCCGGCGCAGTAGCATCCAACAGGTACGTATGATCATCAGTTTTACGCGAACACCTGTCATAGGCATACTCCCTGACAAGCGACCCAGTATGCATCCAGCTACGCCGACTAGCAGCATCAACCCCAAACCCACATTCCGTAACCACCTGACCCGGTACACCCGCAGCCACCTTATCCACAGTAGAACGCGACACCAGTGTCGACGCAATAAGTCCTGTGACCTCATCATGAGTAACAAACCCCGAAATCACCTGACCAGTCGGTGTCGTCGTATGCTCCGCCACAACCCGACCTATCGGATCAAACTCCACCTGCGTCACAGTCGACTCACCACTAGCAAGCGTCACCGTTTCAGAGATTCTACGACCATACTCATCCACCCCAAACACAACTGTCGTCTCCGGAGTGGTAACAGACCGCACCCGCCCTAACTCATCATAAGAGTACCGAATAACCCCAGCAGCATCCGAAACAGAATCCACCAACCCCAACCGATTCACCCGCACGGTCTTCACACCCGCAGCCGACGCAACACGCGTAACCACACCATCAGAATCAGTGGCAGTACTCGTCGTAGTAGTCACACCATTATAATCCGTCTCCGACACCACCTGACCATCCAACCCATACACAAACCGCCACGTATGCCCATCCCCATTCGTCACCGCCACCGGCTGCATCTGCGTATTATACGTACACCTCGTCACAGCACCTGTCGGATCCACCACCTCCACCGGCTTATCAAACACCGTAAACCGCGTCCTGGTCACCGCACCGATCTCACTTACCGCCTCGGTGATATTACCCTCCCCATCATAACCAAACACCCGCATACCACCATCAGGCTGAACAACAGACTCCACCCACCCCTCCGGCGAATACGACACCTGAGTTACAGCCCCTACCGGATCCACAACCTCCGACACAAGACCACGCACATCCCGCACATAACTCGTTCGACCCCCAGCAGCATCCACCACCGCCACAGTGCGGCCAGCATCATCACACTCAACAATCGTACGCACCCCAGCAGCATCCACCACCACCGCCGGTACTACACCCGAGCTACGATACTCAAACTCACAACACGTCACAGCACCCGTCGGATCAACAACCCGCGTGACCAACCCACACGCATCAACCTCATACTCAGAAACCAGACCATCCCGACCTACAACCCGAACCGGAACACCCCACGAACCAGGCTCAACACGAACACTACTCCCATCCGGGAAAATAGTCTCTACCAGCACCCCATCATCGTTATACACATACTCCGTCACACCCCCACAAGTATCTGTAACCGACGTAATCGTATGACACACATCATGCACATAATCAGTCACCTCACCTGAAGGTGACACAACCCGCCACACATCACCAGCAGCAGACGCCCGATACACCGTCGGACGAATATCACCCAAAAACTCATCATGAAGCCACTCTGCCGGCACAGCCCACGCATCACCATCCATATCCCGCGAACCAGTACGACCACACCCAATCATCCCCGCCCCCACAAGACCACCGGACCGAAGTGCTTTCACCAACGGCAAACCATCCAACCGGGAGAAATACTCACCAACAACACCATCACCCGCCACAAGCGGATCCTCATGAAAGCTACCAGCAGTTTCAATCGCAACCGCAACCACCCCACCTAATGGTGCATCACTAGCAGTATCCGCCAACCACACCACCACATTCGGCATCAACCCACCAGAACCAACCTGCGCCACAACCCGACCATCAGCATCAAACCGATAGTGATACGACACACCATTACGATCCGTCCACGCCACAACCCGACCATCACTATCGTAACGGTACTCCAACACCCCATCATGAGAATTCCGCACCCTGGCCAACTGCCCGTCCGCATCATACTCATACCCAATCACCTTCACCGGCTCCTGATCCGGATGCGTGCGTGGGTTCGACACCCACACATCACTCAACCGACCAATAACCATGTCATAACCCAAATCCACCCGAGTACCATCACTACGCACCAACGCAGTCACCAACCCAGAAGACTGATCCCATACATACTCAATCCGATGCCCCGTATGATGCACCACAGCCGATAGGCCAACCTCAACACCAATATCCCACGTATCAGCAATGCTGCCTGGGGTGATTCCCATCCCCACCATGGAACCACCCACACACGGCACACCATCAACCACACCACCAGAACCAGCAATTGCCCCAGGTTTCGTCGTCACCTGGCTCCGATGAGCTTCCGCAGGATCAAGATCATACACCCTAAATTCGTAGACCACACCAGCGGAAATATCTCGAACCCGATACGCACCATCACCAAACGACAACAACCACGGCCGACCATCCGCACGCACCTCAGACCCATCCACAGGCACAGACGGAAACGACACCACCGCACCATCCGGCGCCAACATCACCACACAATCACCCGAAACCTCTAAGCGACAATCAACACTACACACCCACCGAGGCCCCAACACACGACCCACCTCATGCGACGAAAACGCATGCCGATCCACCACCAACGGCAACACACCAGAGATGAAGACATCAACATCGTCATCGACCATTGCACCAGTAGCAATATCCACCGGGTCGAGCACTTTGCGCATCTTATCGATACCACGAGAGATGGAATCCCCAACCTTTGATGCGACTTTGCCAGCCAACTGGGAAACTTTTCCTGCGAGTTGGCTTCCTTTACCGGCAAGCTTTGAAGCTGTCACGCCTAGCTTGCCTGCTTTGGCGAATTTCCCGAGTAGCCCTAACGGCCCGGCAGTAGCCAAGTCGAAAGCGAACTCACCCCAACTAGCGTTACCAGTAGCAGCCAACAAGCCCTTCAAACCAACACCAATAGCCAATAATGCAACACCAAGTACTTGCAGTCCTGGGATGAACATCAAAATACTACCGATGATCTGCAACGCGTCAGATATTACTTTCAACCAGTCGGCGTTTTTATCCATGAAGTCATCAAGCTTTTGCCACAACTCTTGAAGGAAATTCGGATTCTCCTCAAACCGCTTCCGCGCCTGCGACGCAATCTTTTGCACCTGCACATCCACCCCAGCACCCAACACCTCCTTAATCGCTTTAGCCGACGCCAAATCCTGCTCCCACTTCACCCACGCAGCCTCATGCGCCAACCGCGCCTGCTCCATCGCCGCAATAGCAGCAGCAGCCCCCGGCGTCCCCGCCGCCGCAGCCGCCGCAGCCTCCGCAGCATTCAACTGCATCGCCGTCGAATTCACCACCCCATGATCCACCCGAGCATTTTCCCGCAACCCCCGCATCTGCGCCTTCTGCCCCTCAAGCAACTGCGCATACTGAGCAATCGCATCACCCACCCCCACATGCGCCCCACCCGCCACATCCAAATGCGACGGAAACTCCCCATTAATCAACTCCCGAAACCGATCCCCCTCCGAACCCACAAAACCCCCATCCGACACACCCCGCAACAACCCCGCCGTCTCCAACGCCTGCTCCCCAAACCGACGCCACTTCGCCCCCACCAACACCAACGCCGACACATCCCCACCAAGGCGAAAATCCGAAACCTCAAACCCCACAAACGGCCCAACAAACCTACCCGGCACAACAACCCCTACAAACTACCCACAAACCAACAACACAACAAAAACAAAAAACAAGGGGCACGCACACACCAACCAGCACACACGCACCCCACCAACAGCAACCAACTACTGGCCCGACAACGACCCCGACACCCGCGACCGCGTCTCCGACACCGCCTGCGTATTCTCATCCAACGCCGCACGCACCTGCCCCAAAATACCCTTAATATTCTCCGCAGCAGCAGACCACTTCCCATGCACCCCCCGATACAACTCCTGCTCCGAACCATCCCACCCCGCAGCCAACTTCGACACATCCGACTCCATCTCCGACAACGTCGACTCAATCGCCCCCATCACCGCATGCAACTCCTCCGCCGCAGCCTCAGCACTCGCATGATCATACGCATACACAGACACAACAAAACCCCTTCACAAACAAACAACAACAAACAACAAAAACAAACAACAATGCGCCACCCACGACGCACCAACACACAAAACTACAAAATCGGACCCGACTGAAAATTCATCCCCGAAAAACGCTGCTGCAACGTCGCAGCCTGATCATCCTCACCCACCTGATAATCCTTACCAGCCTGCTCCACCCGCGACGTCAACTCCTCCAACGCCTGATTCACCAACTCCATATTCTCACTCCACGCCTCCGTCATAGAATTCCACGCCTCCACAGACGCACCCTTCCACACCCCACGCAACGGCTCAATAGCCGACACAAACGACGACGCCTGCGACTTCAACTGCTCATGATTCACCCGCAACGACTCCACATGACCCGAAACCGCAGAATGCTCAACAGACACATTAGACGACTGAGACACAACAACACTCCTTAAAAGATTATTTTCAATGGTTTACCTCGGTTTTCTGCAACACCCGCACACCCGTTACCGAGATTTTGGCATTTTAATGTAGCCACAGCGTGCGGGTCTTTTATGTGATTTGCTGCAGCAATTCGTCGATCCCCTTTCGCAGCTCGGTATTGCCGTCTTTAATGGCGGTGAGCGTTTCGCTGACGTCTTTGAGAATGTCGCGAATACCGGCGGCACCTTCTTGCCATTTGCTAATGATTTCTTGGTACTGGTCCGATTCGGAAGAGACCCAATCCGGGCGGAGCTTATCCACTGATTGGCCGATGGCATCCATGGTGTCAATCATTGCGGCTTGCACCGACAGGATTTCGGAAGCTGATCCTTCCGCATCGCTGGTTCCGAAGGAAAACATCGAACTCATTTATGCACCCCCAGAAACCTTGCGTAATTCGGCATCAAATTGGTTCAAAGCGGATGCGGTTTCGGTGTCGAAACTCTCCACCGCCTTGGCAATCTCGCCAGAAACGGTACCCATCCCTTCAATATTTTTAATCAAGGTGCGCCGCGAGGCTTTCCACTCAGAGAAGAATTCTTCAACTGCTTGGGCGATCTTGTGTCCATGCACCTCATCAATACCGTCAGAACCTTCGGCATCACCTTCAACGCCATCTAGCGTGGAACTCATGTCATTCAAATTGTTTTGTATTGTCCGCAGATCACCAATCGGCACTTGCCAAAAATCAGAACTCAAATCACACCACCAAAGATGAAAAGATCGAAAAATAAACTACATCGATGTAAATCAATTCCACATACTAAAAGTAAACATCGGCATTTTCTAGAAAAAGCTAGAAAATATTTTCCACTCACCCCCATCAATACGAGGCCGATACCTGCAAATACACCAGGAAAGTAGCACTTTTATCTAAAACGGCGACCACCCCCGTCGTAAAGCAAACCGCGCGGAACACCGCCCCACAAATGACGAAAACCACCGTTCCCAGTTGTGTACAACCGGGAATGGCGGCGGGATTTCGTAGGAAACCTACACGTGAGACACCACTGCGGCGAGTTTCCCTGCGATCTGCCGGGCGGTCTCCTCACTGGATGCCTCAACCATCACGCGGAACAATTCCTCAGTACCGGAAGCACGTAACAGGACCCGTCCGGTTGAGCCCAACTCAGCCTCCGCTTTGGCGATCGCTTCCTGCACATCGGGGTGGGACTCAATCTTAGATTTGTCTGAGACCGGGACATTGATGAGAACCTGCGGCAATACCGTCATCGCTTCTGCCAAAGATTTCAGCGACAGACCCGTCTCCGCCATGCGCGACATCAACGCCAGGCCCGTCAACGTGCCATCACCCGTGGTGCCATAGTCTGGCATAACGATATGCCCGGACTGTTCGCCGCCCAGGCTGTAACCACCCGCGTTCAGGTCTTCCAGCACATATCGGTCACCGACTTTTGTCGTGCGCAATGTAATTCCAGCGTCGTCCATGGCCAACCGCAAACCGAGATTACTCATCACTGTCGCAACAAGGGTGGATTTACGCAGCTCACCGTTTTCTTTCATCGCCAATGCCAAAATAGCCATGATTTGATCACCATCAACAACAGTACCTTCGGCATCGACCGCAAGACAACGGTCCGCGTCACCGTCGTGCGCCAGACCGAGATCCGCACCGTGCTGCAAAACGGCGGCTTTTACCTGCTCTATATGAGTAGAACCGCAGTTATCGTTGATATTGTACGCAGTTGGCTGGTTGAAAATAGGGATCACTTCTGCCCCTGCCGCAGCGTATGCCATCGGTGTTACCGTCGATGCCGCACCGTTCGCGCAATCGACCACCACTTTTATTCCACTTAAATTGCGTGGCATGGATTCCGCGAGGTGTTCAAGATAGTGCTGCTGCGCATCCACGGCTTCTTCAATAACCCGCCCGACCCCATGGCCAGTAGGCCCGGTCTCCGGCAATGATTCCATGGTTTTTTCAATCTGGTCTTCGATTACATCTGGGAGTTTATGCCCGCCCTTTGAGAAAAACTTAATGCCGTTATCAGGCATTGGATTATGGGAGGCGGAGATCATTACCCCCATATCAGCGCCGTAGTATTCAGTTAGGTACGCAACAGCCGGGGTAGGTAGCACCCCAACCCGGAGCACGTCGACGCCGCGACTTGCCATTCCGGCAGCAAGTGCGGCGGCAAGCATTTCGCCGGAGACGCGCGGGTCGCGCCCAATTACCGCGATCGGGCGGCGTTTGGATGTGCGGTGTCCTGAGGTAAGAACTTCCGCAGCTGCGGCACCAAGCCGCAAGGCCAGCGGGGCGGTGAGTGCTTCGTTCGCGAGGCCACGAACCCCGTCGGTTCCAAACAGTCGTGTCATGATGAAATTGTTCCCTTTCTAAAAGATACTTCTTTTAGGATACGTCCTAAATACCTCTTTATGCGGGAGTCTTGGCCTAAAAAACCTAGAACGATCCGCCATGTTTTCGCTTTTCGACGTCCCCAGTAGCGCTGATTGTAAGTCAACGATGCTTATACTTGACCCTCATGAAGACTTTTCGTGGACGTGCCTATGTCCTATGGTGTGGCTGCACCATAGGACTATATTTTCTAGCACTTCTGTTACGTACTGCTTCCGGTTTGGGTGGATGGATTTCCGCAATACTGTTCTTTTTCCGTGGTCCTGCAATTTTCTTATTCATATTTTTGGCCGGATTAGTTTTGTTCTTTCTTCCTCCCTTAACCAGTCACAAGATAGACTCGCGCATACGACAGAAAATATTGATGCTGATCGGCTCCTTTCATCTATGCATTCTCATGGGGTTTTGGATTCTCCCCGATTTTGATGACCGCCCGGTACCAGTTGCGCTACATCCCGTCATGGGTGTTTTCACGAAATTCTTTTCCCATGATCAAGTAGCAAGTATGTCTTACCTGCTTAGCTACGCTTTGGTTGCAGGTGGGCTTGGAATCCTTATCGCACTGGCAGTTATAGGAGGCAGGGTGCGTCGACAGGCATCACCTGAAGCTGAGGTCTACTACTAATTAGCAGGCACGGAATGCCACTGTTCTAACCGCTCGAACAACAGCTTGTCCGACTCGATCTTGGCCTTTTTATTTCCCTCTAACGTGCCACCTAGCATTGTTGGCCACACCGGACCCAGTTCATCCATGTCCTCAAGGAAAACATGTCCCGCTCCCTCGAAAACAACAGCTTCCAGCTGCGGATTTTGCTCAGCAAGGTTCCGGGCCGCCTGCTCACCTGGCCACATTCTGTCTTGTTCGCCAGCAAACAACAAACCATGCCCCGCAAACTTACTCAAATCGATCCGGGCTGCATCCGCGTTATCGGCCTCCGCGATTGCCTTTTCATAATCCCCGCGGTAAGAAATGGGTAGGTTGAGCAGGAACCGAACTATCTTAGGCAGAAAATCGATGAACGATCCTTTAAACGCCAGGAAGTCAACTGGTCGACCTTCATAGGTGAAACTACTGGTTGGCTCACCCTTATCAAAACTGAGACTTTGATAGGTGTATTCGCCGGGCGTGTACAGCACGATATTGTCGATTTCAGGGTAGCGTGCAGCCAAATTCGCGGTTAATTCCGCTCCCTTGGAGCTCCCGATAACTGTAAGCGGTGCATCGCTATCGTCGTTAGCGCGAATCCAATCAAGGACCTCGTTGAAGAAATCCAACGGGACTTCATCTAAAAGTTGCTGCTGGTTGGGTTGGCCGAAGAAATACAACGCCAACACGTTATAACCTTGTTCGCGAAGCATCACCGCGTCACTGTGGGCAGCGCCGCCTTCGGAACCACCAAAAACTACGACGGTACCGGGATGTGGAACACCTTTCGCGTGGTAATAAAACCCGTTGAGGTATTCCCCCTCCACCCGATCAACGTTGCCCTCCGCCATCGCCACGCTTGGATCGCGTGGATCAGGACCTGGAACATCATATTTATTGGCGTTATAGTATGAAAAACCGACCAAGGCCACGATAATCACGATCAGGGCTGCCCCAATTTTCAGGAAAATCCTGCCGATTCTGCGCACTGTCATCACCCTCTCATATTCGTTTATATCCCGTAGTTAATGCCGATAGTAACGAGAGAAGCTTAAATGCGACTGATAAAGCGAGGAATCGATGCGCGTTCTACCCCCATTGCCAAGACTACTGGTGTTGTTCTACCAACACCAGTAGTCTTGGCAATGGCAAAACAGCCGCCCTCGTAAAATGAGGTGCGGCTGTTTTAACAATAAACCACGTATTAACGCTTGGAGTACTGTGGTGCACGACGTGCCTTGTGCAGACCCGCCTTCTTGCGTTCCACGGCACGAGCATCCCGAGTAAGGAAGCCAGCCTTCTTCAAAGCTGGGCGATCTTCTGGGTTGTAAACGTTAAGTGCACGTGCGATAGCCAACCGGAATGCGCCAGCCTGGCCGGTTGGACCACCGCCGGTGAGGTTAGCGTGAATGTCGAATTGACCGTCCCGATCAACCAAAGCCAATGGGGCTTTGATCAACTGCTGGTGCAGCTTGTTCGGGAAGTACTCTTCAAGGGTGCGACCGTTGCACACGAATTGGCCGGAGCCTTCAACCAGGCGAACCCGAACGATGGCGCGCTTACGGCGACCAACGGTCTGGATAGGACCTTCGTGCAGTACTGGCGCAGCTACTGGAGCCTCAGATTCAACAGCCATGGCATCGCCGATAGTGTTGGTGAATTCTTCGGTAGCAGCGGTTGCGGCAGCAATGTCAGCTGCATCTGCCGCGTAGTTTTCGGTTACGTTCTGATCGGTCACTGTGCCACCTGCTTGATCTCGTAGGTTTCTGGCTTCTGTCCACCATATGGGTGCTCCGAACCAGCGAAAACGTGGAGCTTCTTCACGGAAGCCCGGCTTAGGCGGTTGTGGGGCATCATGCCACGGATGGATTCTTCGATAACCCGAGTTGGGTGCAGTTCCAGGGAACGACCCAGGGTCATGGTCTTCAAACCACCTGGGTAACCCGAGTGGCGGTACCGGAATTCACGGTCGCGCTTGTTGGCGGATACGTGAACTTTGTCAGCGTTGATGATGATTACATGGTCGCCGCAGTCAACGTTTGGCGCGAACTGTGGCTTGCCTTTGCCGCGGAGCAGGTCAGCTGCGGTTACAGCAAGGCGACCTAAAACCACGTCAGTGGCGTCGATGACGTACCACTTGCGGGTAATGTCACCTGCCTTTGGGTGATAAGTAGACACTTATGACTCCTTATATAAGTCTGTCTAAGAACTGCCAGCCATGATGCGCACAAAACCCCTTATTCGGCGGCCGGTGGAGACCCGATCAAGGAACAAACTGCACAAAATAATTGCGCTTTGCACACACAAAACAGAAACTCTACCGTACGTACGCTAAACACACCAAAACCACCAGGCTGGTTGATGCGGTTGCGCTACAGGTACGCACAGTTAACTCACCCCGAAACGGGTTCATCTGCCACAATGAAAGCCTATTTCGAGCAAGTTAGGGGCAAATAACTGGGCGTGGTCATCCTGCGGAACCAAGCTTCAACCAACCTAGTGTCACACACCGGTGTTTATCTGATACAAATCGGTGTCAGGGTGGCCTGGCGTGCGGTGATTTAACATTGTCCTTTCCTCACCGCGTTGATGGGAAATATGTTGTCTATATGGTGGTTAAAGCGAGTTAGCCCCAGGAGGAGGCCGCCATGCGGTTGACGTCGCTCATTCGGTCGTTACCGGAACGAACAGTTTGTGAGATTGTCGCCAAAACCGTATTCAGTTCCGCAGCCGCACGATCCCATTTATTTTGGGCCTCCTGATATGCGATTGCGGAGTCGCCTTCCCACGACGCAACCATCGGTTGAATCTGGGATTTGATGGCATCAAGTAGGGCGTTGATGCGCCCGGAGGTGGATTGGATGTCTCCTGCGGCGGCTTCGATTTCGCCAAAGCCATACCGGATTACGTCCATGGGGTTCTCCTTTCGTTATCACTGTGTTTCCTAGTTATGTCTTAAAAGCCAATACCACACAAAGTGGGGATCGATGGTTTGGCTTTAAGGCAGCAACCACGGACAATCAGCGAAAAACTATGCAAAGTAGTGGTACAAGTGTTCTAAGAATGTGAAACCTACACTGGGTTCACATGAAGGAGCACAGTGTCGTGCGTGTGTTCATGTTGTGCGATTAAAAACGATGTCGGTTGTGCTATAGCGCTAATCCACCTCCGCCTACCCCGTTGAACATTGCGGCGTTATCGGCTTCAACGCTTTCGAATGACCTAGCGTTGGAGCGAATATTCTCACTGATGCTTGTCAGAGCTTCTTGCAGTTCTCCCGCTGCGGTGTTCCACCGCTGCATGAGATTGTCGAATGCGTGCTGGGCGGAACCTTGCCACGACCCTCGCACCGAATCGACGACGCCACGCAGCCGAGTGAGTTCGGATTGCACTTCATTGTTGGTGTCGTCAACGCGGCCAGCTGTGGCCACCATGACATCCGCTTCTGTGCGAAAAACGTTGCTCACGTAAAAACCCCTTTCTGGGTTGAAGGTTGCCAGTGCCACCAGTCATGGCACGGTTTGGATACGGTATGTCCGGTTGGGGATACCGGGCACGAGTGTGAAGCGTTTCATGGAAGTTGAGCTTTATTGCGCTTCACATATAGTTGGACTCATCGAAGGTGCCATTCGGTTCCATGTTTTTCCAAACTTTTTTAAAAAATTTCAAAACTCCTGCTAGAAGCACTTTTCTAGACGCCCCCACTAGTGGGGGTAGTGAGAATTTCGAGGCTTTCTGCCGCCTGGCGGCAGATTGATTTCTGGGGTATGGTCCACACACCGTTGCGGGTTTGACAACCAACAGAAAACAGATGTTCACCATCAACCCACGCCACCCACAGCACACCGGAACCATCGCCAGGAGTTTCTTGATAACCGATTTCCGGCCCACGCCCGATTCCTAACGGTTTCACTTTCGTCATGACTTCTTCGTTAGCAATCAGTGTCTCTAGTTCGGTTACAACGGCGGCCGGGTCGGCGTCGAAAAGCGGATCTATGGCGACTAATACCCGCAGGTTCTCATCCGTGCCTATTGCGCGAAACAGACCTGGTTTTGGACCGTCTTCTACCCGAAATCCCGCTGGAAGCCGCAGTGCAACATGTCCGTATTCGTAGCGTGTGGTAGGCGCTTCGGGCGGCACTGTGGCCGGTGTTATTCGTTGCGAAGCGGCCGTTTCCCGCGCACTGTCGGCAGCTGGCGCCGGTGGCACCGCAGCAGATTGATCGGTAGACACAGCCCACCACGAAACAAGGCATACTCCAACAACCACCAGAACCATCGCAGCGTACAACCCATAGACGGTTAGTTTGCTTTGTCGGCGTGACTTTGACTCCGCCGCCGATGGTACGAGGCGCTGCGGCGGAAACATAGTGGTAGGCGGCTGTACGCCAAGGTCAACGACGGGGCCGGGAATACCGTCTGGCAAGGGTTCTTCCATAAAATCATCGATGGCGGTGGCGCTAGCTCCCTCACACGCCAACGCCCTAATGAGCTGTTCAGTAACATCGGTTGCTGCGTCAATGCCGATTGTCACATCGGGCCAGCCTGGGTTCAGTAATTTTTGCGTCTGTTCAATAATCGCAGGCATTGCCCACCCATCACGTATCCCGGCTGCGGGTAAATCGTAGCGGTAGGCTGTTTCTTTTCCTTCGAAGATGCTGGCGGTGTCCAGTACGGTGATAATCAAGTCATAGGTTTCCAATTCCGGCCGGATGTGGGTCATTTCGTTTCTCCTTGATTATCGGTGGATATGTGGGCCACTTGAATTTTTCCTTGGGTGGAACCACCTGCAACAAGCACGCCCCGCCCGGGCGGTTGGGCGGTGGTTCGGATTCCAAAGAGCGGGCCGTCGTCTTTATCTGCATCCAAGATCACGGCCATCGGGGTTTGGTCTTTTATTTCGGATAGGAATGGTTGGAAAAACGCCCGAACTGCGCCACCAGATTTTCGGCCCACTACGATGTGCAGCCCAATGTCCCTGGCGTGCGGCATAAGCGGCATGAGCGGGGTCATGAGCATGTCGGAAAGCAGATCGTAGTCGTCAATCACGATGAAAATGTCTGGTCCTGTCCACCACGACCTATCGCGTAATTGCTCCGGCGTGATGTCGCTACCGGGTAGGCGTTCTTGCAATGTGATCGCAGCTTGGTTGAGGAGATTCTCGGTTTCCTTACTGCTGGCGCTGTATCCCGCCAGCATCTCGGCCGGAATTTCCCCTAAGTGGCTGCGCCGATGGTCGATGACCACGAGCCGCGCGGCTTCCCGTCCAAGCTCCGAAAGCCCCTGGCAGATCGTGGAAAT
Organism: Corynebacterium mustelae; assembly: GCF_001020985.1. Taxonomy (NCBI): domain Bacteria; kingdom Bacillati; phylum Actinomycetota; class Actinomycetes; order Mycobacteriales; family Corynebacteriaceae; genus Corynebacterium; species Corynebacterium mustelae. Next base: position 553,639 of record NZ_CP011542.1, on the reverse strand, counting down.
CGTGGTGGTTTTACCGGATTGTTGGCTGCCGATACACACGAAGTGTTGGTGTGTTGCGGTGTCCCAATACAGTGGCCCCAACAGCGGTCCACCTATCCCAATTGCTACGTTCCGTGGCTCCAAATGACGTGCCAGCTCGGTCAGCTCTATCCGCTTAGGCAGCGTCTTTAAGGCTGGTACCCGTGGTTGTGCTGCGCTGATGGTGGCTACATGGGCGATGTCTTGCTGAGCAGATTGCGCAATCAACATCGACTCCCCCGTCATGCTTAAGCCCCGGCCCGGTGCGGACGGAATTTTCGGCTGCGCTTTTCGGTCGATGAGCGAATCTAATGGCTCGGATAGTTTCAGCTCCAACCGTTGCACAATGAGATCCCGTATCGCAGGGCGCACCACTGTCCATCTCGGTGTTGTAATCAAAAGATGAACGTTTGCCGCTAACCCGTCTGCGGCAATCCGGCCAAGTGTGTCCAATTGTGTTTCGTGTTCGGCGTGTAACACGTGCCAACCATCGACTACTAGGAAGGTGTGACGTAGTTCCGGTTTGTCGATAAACGACGCCACTTCGTCAATGATCCGTTCAATCTTTTCGGTTTCGCCGCGATGTGCTACCCCGGCAACGTGCGGCAGCATCATCATGGATTCCAGATCACGGCCAGCGAGATCAAGTACATAAAACCGAATGTCGTCGGTGGTATGAGTTGCCGCTAACGCCACCATGATGGTGCGCAGCGCCGTGGTTTTTCCGGTCTGTGGGCCGCCGCAGATGCAAGCGTGTCCTTTCTGCCCGTTAAAGTCGACAAGTAGCGTGTCTTGGCGCTGGGTAAATGGCCGGTCGATGACACCGATCGGCGCCGATAAACCGCTTAGATTTTCGCTTGTCGACGCCACCACGTCGCTGATTGGGATCGCCGGCGGTAATGGCGGTAACCATACTTGGTGAGATGTCTGGTTCCATTGCCCTGCCACAGTGGTTGCAGCTTCAACCAACGCATCCACCAGGGTACCTCGGGGATCGGCGACCAAGGTGTGGTCGGCATCGTTATCTATGATCTCCCAACCGTCCCACAGTTTGACCCGGTCACCTGTTTGCTGGGAAAACACGTGGTGGGGTCTGAGCAATGGCCCAGATACATAGGCCGTTTGAAACCGAATGAGTTGATCGGCATCGGCTTTCATATACCCGGCACCCGGTTTGCTCGGCAGATGGTAGGCATCTGGCACCCCGAGCACTTGGCGCGATTCCGCAGCGGAAAATGTTTTCAGCCCAATTCGATAGGACAGGTGTGAATCAAGACCACGCAACCGGCCTTCCTCTAACCGTTGCGAAGCTAGCAGTAGGTGAATATGCAGTGATCGACCTAATCTACCTACTGCAACAAATAGATCCGCGAAGTCTGCGTGCTGCCCTAAGAGCTCCGAAAACTCATCTAAGACAATAAACAGTGCGGGCAAAGGCTCAAGGTCCGGCCTATCGCTTCGCCTAGCCGCTTCATATTCCGTGACATTGGCAAAGTTTCCAGCTTTGCGTAGTAGTTCCTGACGCCTATTCATTTCACCCGAAATAGCATCGTGCATTCGTTCTACCAGCACCGATTCCTCGCTTAGGTTAGTAATCACCGCTGAGGTATGCGGCAGCCCGTCCAATCCAAGGAAAGTGGCGCCACCTTTGAAATCCACCAACACGAAATTCAAATCATGTGGGCTATGGGTTGCAGCCAAGGCCACCACCAATGTGCGTAGCAATTCTGACTTACCGGAACCCGTCGCACCGACGCACAATCCGTGCGGCCCCATGCCGCCATGCGCTGATTCCTTAATGTCGATGATGAGATTGCGCCCCTGATCGTCTTGGCCGATTGGAACGCGCAGACGCCATTTGCCCCGTGGTTGCCACAGCGAAGCAATAGTATCAGGATTGAAGTCATCAACCCCCAGCAGCGCTGGTAGTTCCAGGCTGCCGCCAGTTTTATCACCGGGTGCTAATTGCCGGTAGAACGGCGTGATTTTGCGGGATAAAATCAACGCCTCCGCCTCACCTAACCCATCTGGAACCCCAATGGCCTCCCCACCGCTGATGGTGTGGACCACCAATTCTGTTCCTACGTGAATGACCAGGCCTTCTTCCTCCGCCAGTTCCACCACCGCAACTGAGCGGTTATTGACTGCAATCACACTCGTCCATGGGTGTTCATCTAGTATCTGGGCAACCTCACTGGGGCTTACGGTGTCGTCGATAAGCACGATGGAGGTCGCGGCTGCGGTCAGCGATTCCGGATTAGTGTGCGGTAGCCACTTTAACCAGCAGAAACTATCACCCCTCGTCTGGAGCGCAACCGCATCCGGCCCATGGAACGTCGCGATATGTGCCACCATGGCGCGCGCCAAATCGGTGGCTTTATTGCCGGTAAGCAGCACCGCCCGAAATGCCTGTAATTGAATGACTACTGGCATGTCCGTAACAATGCCGACATCTTGGACTGCATGCCGCAGACTGACTGCGCACACCGGATCCAAGTCCTCTGTCGCTCCTGGATCAGATACGTCAATGGGGGTGCATAATCCGGCGGTTCCTAAGCCAATCCGGACGGTTAAAAAATCTGGATCCTCCCCGGCTCTTTCCCACATACGGCTGGTGCCAATCTTTGACACCAGATCATTTGGGTCTGGGTAATTGTGGAATTCATGTTCGCGTTGTGCTTCCGCATTTTTACGGGCTTGTTGACGAATGACTCCTATATGGCGCAGATACGTCCGACGCATTTCGTCCGTGTCCTCCCCCGGCTGGGGGCTAAACATCATAAAAATTCCCATGAGCATCATGATCGGAAATACCAACATCATGGGATTGATCGTGCCGTTGGATAAGAACATAAGCCCTACCATTGCCACGATCGCTACAACCATGACAATCGGCATGATCGCACGAATCAGTGGAATAGGTTGCGGCTTCGGCGCCGCGGGAACATCATCGGGGCTAATGGTGCCGCTTGGCAGCGGCGGAGCGGTATCGCGATCAGAAATGTGAATGGCCGGCACCAACGTTCCGGCTGGTGGATGGCTATGGGCGGCAATGAGCCCCGTAGTGTTCGCCGGGGAGTTTAAGTTATCAAGAACTTGGGAATCGGACATGGCTGAGAAATCCTCTACACAGCTAGCGCGCACGACGCACTGCCCTAGCGGCCACACACATGATTGGGTGCATGGCACGGCAGCGCAACGGAATACGCGTAAGACGCACACGTGGAAAATTTTCCACCCAGCGATCCCCATCTAGGGTGGACACAACGTTTAGTTTAAGTCATTATGGATATGACACACCAGGGTTTTGAGCTTATTTAATTTCCCGTTCATCCACACATGGGGATGTTGAGTGATGAGGGAAAGGTCATGGAAGTACCCACTATGGGTGTTCATTTCCCAATCCGTTAAACCATTCGCTACCTACCATGACCACCATTAACGCAAGCAATAACAACGCTATCCGGCTGACGGTGCGCGTCGAAGTTGGCAATCATAAACAAAGCGCCGACCTAGTTATCCCAGCCAGTAGTCGGCTGGCAGAGATCATCGACGAAATCATCGCCATCACCAACGCACCGCAGATTTCTAGCCCTTGGCAGGCGGTCACCGCAGCAGGCCAAGTGGTTCCACTTGGAGCTTCACTAGCCGAAGCGCATTTCAGCCACGGCGACGTACTCATCCTGCGCCCCAAACGCGCCACCCCAGCTCCCGTCGTCCGCGACGCGGCGGAATGTTTAGAAGATCTCACCACCTCCGTCAACCCAGCAGTAGGCACTGCGAACCTTGCCGCCGGAGTCGGGCTATGCGGCTTGGCACTGGTCGCATTAGCGTTCCCACTCCCCCACGGCCTCATCGCCCCACTACCGCTTCGATTGGCAACCGTGGTACTGGCAGCTTTAGCAATGTTAATTATCACCCGCCGGGTGTTGTTCCTGCCGATAGTGGCAATAGGCAATGGAGTAATTGGTACCTGTATTGTCCTAGGGCGTGGCATAGTCCCCAGTTGGGCCGAAAACACCACCGCGGTAGGATTCGCCCAATCCTGGGCGTTAGCCCTACTGGTGGCAGCCATCGCCATTTCCATAACCTGTGTTGGATTGAAATCCATCCTGACCGAGCCGCTTCTTGTCACCGCACTACACACCATCGCCATCGGTTGTGTCATCGCAGCCATCGGCACTACCGCGTATCGCCCAGGAGTTGCCGTATCACTCATGCCTAGCTGGGATTGGGTGGTCAATGCGGCGGCCGCCCTCATTGCAGTCGGCATGATTGTGATTGCACTCGCCCCAACCATCGCCATCAAACTCGCACGCGTACAAATCCCAGTGTTGCCTACCGCAGGACAAGACCTAGAAGTCTCCGATGTCAGCATTGCGGAAGTACCCCACCAAGCCGAACGCGCCCGCAAGGTACTTGATGGAATGCTCATTGGACTCGCCATCGTTTTATGCCCAGCAATCATGGCAATCGGGATCATGGCACCACACTCAGGTTTCAGTTTCTCCCTCGCACTTTCCATGTGCTGCGCCCTGCTCCTTCACGCCCACCGACACCGAGTATCCTTTAACACCTGGGCCATATGGTTAATCGCAATGTCTGCGGCAGCCAGCGCCTGCGCCGCAGCTACCTGGCCATTCATCTACATTCATTCACCGGCACTAGGCCAAAGCCCCCACCCCGCGTTGCTCATCTTCACAATCATAATCGTCGCAGTTTCACTCACATCCCCAGCATGGGCACAACGACTAACAACCCTGGAACCAACCACGGTGGTGTGGATAGAACGCGCTGAATTACTATGTATCGCCGCATGCTTGCCGCTGGCGCTGCACCTCGTTGGAATGTTCAGTCTGCTGCGCGGGATTGCATTATGAACCACAATAACCACCGATTAGGTTTTCCCCTCAGCATGTCGTGTGCGGCACTGATTTTCCTCTCATCCTTTACCACAGCCACCGCGCAACCAACAGAGCCTATCGAACCACCACCTCCACACATCGAATGTGCCATTACCAATACCGCACCAGAACCTGCCCGCATCCACCAAGCAGCACTTTCCGATGGTTTCCGCCCCGTCCATGCATTCGCCACCGGGTTAGGGGTCACCGTCGCAATAATCGACACCGGAATCTACCCACATCCTAGGCTCCCTGAAGTCATTGATGGCGGCGACTTCGTGGACGCCGGGGTGGGCGCCATCATCGACTGTGATGCACACGGCACAATAGTCGCAGGAGTCATCGCTACCCGCGATACCGGCGACGGCATTGTCGGCATCGCCCCCGACGTTCGCCTACTGTCACTACGACAAACCAGCACCAAATTTCAACGCGAACCAGCACCCAATAGCCCTGAAGTAGCAGGTGGATCGCTAGCTACCCTCACGGCCGCCATCGAAGCAGCCATCGATCAGCACGCCCAAGTAATCAATATCTCAGTCGTATCCTGTCTGCCACCAGGTACACCACCAGTTGACACTCAAGAATTCGACCGAGTGATACGCAAAGCAGAAGCAGCCGGTGTAGTCATCGTCGCGGCCGCAGGAAACCTCAGCCAATCGTGCCCACAAGGATCCACAGTCTATCCCGCCCACCACCCGCAAGTAATAGGTGTTGGTTCCTTAGCTGACCCATACCATCTCGCGGAGTACTCCGTCCGCTCCCCCAAACCAATGCTCGCCGCGCCGGGTGTAGTTCCAGCTGGGCTGGCCACCCGTGACGGCGAACTGAGCGATGGAATCATCCACCCAGGTGGTATTGCACCGTTCGAGGGAACCAGTTTCGCCACCCCGGTGGTGACAGGCACTGTCGCATTGTTGAAACAGCGGTATCCAGCAGCTAGTCCACAACAGGTACGGGAATTGCTATTCGCAAGTGTCGACCCAGCAACGGGGGCTTTAGATATTCAACAGGTGTTACGGCACTTCCACACCCCGAAACCGCAATCGGCAACTATCGCCATTGCCAAGCCACAACCGGCTGATACCGGTTCGGTGCAGCGAACTGCCTGGTTATTGTATGGTTTGGGGGTTTTGACTGTGGTGGCTTTAGCACTCCGGCAGCGCCGGATGTAAAAAGCTGAGCTTGAGCAAACTGCTGCTACATCATCGCGTGCATGACTGGATCAAGTACCGGAATCGCACCTAGCTTCCACGCTACGAACACGGTTCCGCCAAGTGCCACCCACACCACGGCGCAGCTGGCGGCCACTAGAGACGCCCGGGTTAGTCGAGGTTGGGATTGATACCACGTGGTGAATTGATCGTATCGTCGCACGCCCCACGCCAATACTCGGGAGGCCCAGTGCAGTTCCAAACTTAAAATTCCGATGCCGACAAAAACTGTCAACCAACCGGGACCTGGCAGTGGGATGGTGATGATGCCGAAAACCACAACGAACCAACCGATAACTAACACAGTGGGGCGAACCAAAAAACCGAATTTCTTGGCTTTCATCGCTTCATGACGCGATGTAATCGCGTCAATTTTTGCGTTAACCGCGTCGCGCATCGGAGACATAGAGTCTAACCGCCTCGCTTTCACAGTGCTGGTTGGTGAAGTTGGTTGGGTGGGGAATCTATAGTGTTTTTACATCGTTTCCCAATCTACTCGGTTACATCTGGATCGGTACACTTTTCATTACTACCTGAGTAAGAATCACACAGTTTTTTGAAGTAGATTTATGTCACTTATCACCCTTAACTGGGAATATCCATCATCTTCAATCCGGAATTTAATACATTGTCCGCAGCGCCTGTTCTTTGCTTAGCGGGGTACCTGCGGGCAACAACCGAACAATATCCCACGAGGTTGTATGGATTGTGTCAATCCCGATAATCGGTGCTGTTTCCGGAGTCTCCAACTGGTGGCGTCGGCCATGCGCGGAAACTACGTGGATTCCGTTTCCGGTGTCAATTCCGATTGCCCACCCAGTTCCAGCGAAATGGGTGGCGGTGGTGTCGCCGGATAGTTGAATTGCATCACCGAAAAATTTCGGTACCTGTGCCCCTTCCGCTGCCAGTTGTATCATATCCACCCCGCCGGTATCGGTAAGACAAATATGGTTCCCCACTGGGTCTATCCACGTTATTTCTGATTCCGGCAATGGCAATTGAGCAGGTAATCGGGGTGGTAAGTGTGGTGAGTCAGGAAGCTCACCAAGTTCCGTTCCCGGTATAACACGAAGTGGAACGCCAGAATCAATGAGGATGTCTGCTTGAAGTGGAGTGGCGGACATAATGCCGGATTCTTGCTTGGCCCAATATGTGGGTTGCTGGGCACCGGTGACTTTAAAAATCTCTTTCACTTCCCGAGGCACTGTGATAGCTGGTTCTTCATGAATGCCGCTCACCAGCTGCGGTGGGGCTTGCCACCGGGGTGTCAATGGGCCGATACCAAGTCGGCGTCGAATAGCACGACCTGTTTCCGTGTTAGGTGGCGGCAACACGCTGCGCCCTGTGGCGTGAATCACCCATTCTGCGTTGTTTACTTCCGCCAGGATTGCAGTATCAGGCTTAAGCGGAGCATAAGTATCGGGTGCGGCTTCCGAGTGAAACACGACGGTCAATTGCGCCTGGGAAATATCTAATCTGCTGGTGAGGGTGGGGACGGAATGGCATGCATGTGCGGTTACAGAAGGTTGCTTCGCTCCGATTTCGGGCATGAATGTGGGGGCATCGCCAATGCCGATGGGGGCAGCTTTGGGTATATCACCAATCACTGCGGCACTCGCGGATTTGGCTTGGACCGGTTCGCCGACAATAAGGCGGGCTGATACCAAATTGGGCACTGGGTGTAATCGATCCTCCAGACGGACATAGAGTTGCCCAGTATCTGCCTTGATTATGCCTGCGTCTCCGGGGTCAACCGCCGGACGGAAAATACCAAGCGCCACCGCACCCAATGCGATGAGTACGCAGGCGGCCAGCCCGAATCCTAAGGCGCGGCGTCGTTTCGCCAGCGGGTCGTGGATCATACGAATGTCGCCAAACACCAGGCCGTGTTCAATTCGGCGGGCGAGGAATTTGTGCCCAGAGACCTGGGCTTTCGTTGTGGGGGTAATTCCCATTCGTGGCGCACCCTTTCCGATGCTTATGCCACGACACATGCTCCCAATGCGCCCTGCGTGATCCCTAAGCAGTGACGCATTTTAAACCTTAGCACGTTAGTGCCGTAAAAGTGCCCGATCGTTGCGAGCAATCGCGTCATCGCGTTGCCTTTCGACGGCATCGCGTTTGGTTATCTCTTCCTTGCCTGGAACCGGGGTGGCAGGTTTCGTCGGACGGTGATATTCGGAAACTGGCGGGAGTTCTTCTGGTGACCCACTGCTGCGCATCTTTCTAAGCTCCGCATCGGTGAAGTGGTCGTTGACCGCATAGATTCGGATCAGTCCGTCCCGGTACACCAGGGTCAGCCCCGGTGCGGTCGCGGTTTTTACCGTAAGTTCCAAATTGGTGTGTTGGAAATGCCAGAAGTTTGGTGGCGAGATGAAGATATAGTTAACGCCCAATTTATCTACTGCGTCGTCGGCCAGGTTGCGCTGATCGGGGTCGCCGTAGTTGCCGGCACCGATGAGATAAGCACTGTTGTGGATTTTATGGGTCGGTGCGTCTTTGGCCAGGGTTGGCCATAGGTAATGACGCGAGACGCTTGGCAGTGCATTATAGGCGTACATCCAGCCGTAGCCATCCGCGTGTTCACCGAAGATGAGTCCGTCATAGGCTTTGGGTTGCTTTGCCAGCCAGTCAAAAGCCTTGAGGTCTTTGGCGTTAACCATGTTGGAGCCGTATATTCCCTCGACGACCCATTTGGAGCCCTTGGTTACCGAGGAAACCGCCATCGGCTGGTACCAGGCGACCAGCCCTACCGCCAGAGCTACTGACAGAACAGCGGAAATTTTGGACCACACTCGATGTTTGATCATTCCAGCAAACGCCAAGCGCACCAATACTGCAAAGCCCACTCCGGCGTAGGCGAAGAGGAACATCGCGACCGGGATCACCAGGCGGTGAGCGGTGCCGTAGTGCAGGCCACCGATGGTATCGAGAATCTGGTTCCACGGGGTGGGCAAGGCTTTGAGTGAATTGACTGTAAGCAGCGCGGAGATCAAAACAAACAGAGGTCCCCAGATATTTTTGCGCCAAAGTAACAACGCCACCGCGCCGAATCCCGCGAGAATGAGCAGCCAAAGCCAATCCTCCATGCCCTTAAATTCGCCAACGTGGCGAGTATGCATGAAAAACGTCTTATACCAGGCTTCGGACCAGGTGATGTCCTCATAGGCCGATACGGCCTGCACGTCACCCGACTGCCCCACCCCGGCTAATAATTGCGGCAGAAGTAAGCCGATGCCCACCGCGCCAGCAATCGCAAGCAATCCGAAATCCCGCAGGCGCACGAGCAGTCCGCCAACAAATCGGTTCTCGCGCTGCGAGGTTCTGGTTGGCCGCCAGAGGACGTCGAAAAGCCACCATAGTCCCAGCATGACAATAACGATGGTCACGGGTGCTGGGTGCATAATCACCAAACCGATAAAACCGACCACGGCGGCGAACATCCGAATCGGCACCGCTGGCACCGACATAAACAACGCCGCGACGATACCCACCATGGAGATCGACCCTAGATACGGCCACATCCCCACATATGTCGGAATCCAGTACAGCACCGTCGCGCAGATCACCAATGCTGCGGACGACCCCGCCGCGATCTGCGCTACCAGGCCGCGATTGCCCACCAGCCGCCACGCAATAAGCGCAACCGACAGCGGCAGCGCCACGCTGGGAAGGATAACGTTCATCCAGTTCAACGCCGCAATCGGCTCGACGTCAATCACGTCCGATAATAACGCCGCGACCGCGTGCCACCCGGAGGGGTAAAACAGCTCCGCTTTCCCGTCAAGGTTGTGTGCCTCCCCCATACGCGTGGAATCGGCCATTCCTTCTTCCACGATGTAGCGCACTTCGCTGGCATGCCAGTGCACGTCCCAGCCTTGCACGATCGACAGCATTTGATTCGGCAGCTTCGCGTACAGCTCCACGAGTCGTTGGATCAGCACCCACGCGCCAGCGATTACACCTGCGCCCGGCAAAATCCACCTCGGGTCAAACAAGCTTCCGTTGCTAAACCACTGCCGCCACCAGCGCGGTTTTTCCGCCTCGGCGTCGGCACCAGCATCAGGCTGCGCTTCCGCCTGTGTTTTTGCTTTTCGACGCCGCACCAGCCGCCCCACAATAAACATCAGCCGCCACAACGCAGCCAAACCCACAACGGCAGCAAAGAAATAACCGACGTTGGTGAGATTAAAAAGCACATGCATCCGGCTGAGCAACCAACCGGCGAACCCCACCACGCCACAGGTAGTTGGGATCGCCGCCGCGACCGCCCATGGCAACCGCAACCCCGACACCCAGTTGAGAATCAGTCCCGGCACCACCAATGCAGCCACAATAGTGAGCGCTTGCTGGATCAACTCCGATTCCGTCACCCAACTACCTTCCTATTCATCATCGTTATGACCTAGCAGTTTAGTTGGGTTGCACCACTACCGCCTAACTATTTACGAAACCTATGTCACTTTCGTCGCGCTTCGCCCGCGTCAACTCCGCCCGATCCGCCAATTCCGAATCAGCCGGATAGTCCACCGCCACCAGCGACAACCCCTTCGCTGGCGCCACCGGAAGCCGCGACGACCGCGCCTGCTCGGCCAATAATTCACCAGGAAATTCCTGGCTACGTTTGCCTTCCCCCACAACCAAGCAACAGCCCACCAACGATCGCACCATCGACCAACAAAACGCATCCGCCGTCACATGTGCTTCGAAAGTCAGTGGCTCGTATTCGGTGGATACGTCATGCCACTGAAACTTCTGCACATCCCGAATGGTGGTTGCCCCCTCCCGGTGTTTACAAAACGCCGCGAAATCATGCAACCCCACTAATACATCCGCGCACGCCTGCATCGCCGCCCGATCAATCTGTTTCGGCCAGTGCGCCGTATCTATCGCCCGGGTCGGCAGCGCCCCGCGCGGATGCGTTGTTAACCGGTAAACGTAGTGGCGTCGTAAAGCGGAAAACCGCGCATCGAAACCATCCGGCGCCACACTGGCCGCATGCACCCGCACATCTTCGGGCAATAACCGCGCCAACCTGCGCACCAACGTGCCCGGATCACCGGCGATACTGCGGGTATCCAACGCTGCGACCGGCACATCGAAATGCGCCACCTGTCCCGCCGCGTGCACCCCGGCATCGGTGCGGCCCGCAACGGTCAAACTGACCGGCACCCGCAGCACCAACTCCAATGCGTCTTCCAGCACCCGCTGCACCGTGCGCAAATCCGAATCCCCTTGGCGGGCCCAGCCGTGAAAATTCGTGCCATCATACGCCAAATCCAGACGAATACGCACCACAGAATCGTTTTGCTCCATCACCCACCCAACGGTAGCAAAACTTCACACGTTGCACGCAACCACCAGGACATTTAGCAACAGCCAGAACCTACGACTAATCGTCTCCGGTGATCTTTTTCACCACATACGTCGCCGCGTTGAGATTCAACGCCGGTTCCGCATCCCGCAGCGCCTTAATCGCGCGAACCGGATGCGCCTTCGGGTCCAGCTCAGCGGACGCAAACACCCCCTGCGCCCACTGCGTTGCCGCCGCTACCGGATCAGCCGCATCACGGAAAATACAAGCCAATTCTTCCACCGGGTTAGTCGCACCCGGAAAAAACACATTGCCCATCGTTACTCCTTTAATCCGTAGTACGCCCGATGATAGCAAGCGAAGCCGCTACCAGCTACGAAATTCCGCACGCTTTTCGACGAGTCGGCGGGCCCTGCGCATAGAATGATCTGAGGTGAAACCGTATATTCCATATCTTGGCGCTCTCAACGCTCCCGACTAGCTGGTTTTACGCCGCAGGAAACAACAATGACCAATAACCCAGACAACACTGTCTCCCACCAGCTTTCCGAAGCCACGCGAAAACTCGAATCGATGTCGCGTAAAGCCCGAATTTCAGCTGTTCACGCCCTTGCAGCTATCGCCGACACACACGACGAATACAAACAACAGGTTGTCGATGTTCTATGCAGCCACCTTCGCGCAAAGCAGGACACTGCGGCTGAAACTTCCATTGAATCAACAATCCTGGACGTTTTGCGTAAGCACCTTCTTATATCTAACAACCACCCCTGGGGCGACTGCGACATCAAACTACGCGGCACAACGTTCGGTGCAGCGGTGGACTTCAACGGATGCACTTTTGGAAAAGCCGACTTTTCCGACGCGCATTTTATCAACCACGTTAACTTCGCCAACGCAATCTTTAATGCTGATGTGGATTTCTCCGGGGCTACATTCGAAAACAACGTCAGTTTCTCCAGCAGCACTTTCACATCAATTGCTGATTTCCAACGAGCCAACTTCATGTCTTCTGCCATATTCTGGGGAGCAGGATTTGAATCCGACACAAATCTCAGCGGCACCAGCTTCGCAAGCCAAGCACGTTTTGAAGGCGTGGTTTTCTCTGCTACTACACGTTTCACAAGCACACTCTTTGACAGCCACGTGTGCTTTGAGGACGCAAAATTTGACGCTGACGTTAGTTTTAGCTGCGCGGCTTTTGCCGACGAGGCAAGGTTCTGGGATACCGTTTTTAATGCCAAGGCAGATTTCGACAGTGTACGTTTTAAATCCAACGCGAGCTTTTGGGATACAACATTCAACGCTGAAGCGCAATTCCAAAACGCGCAATTTCTCGGTACAGCGAAATTCGACGGCACGAAATTTAACGCAAAAACCACTTTTAAAAATGCCCACACCACGCTTCAAGAAATGCTCGCATCTGCCATTTTCACCAGTGAAAAGCCCCTCACTAATTGGAATTAATCCATGAAATCCGCACGCTAAAAACCAAAAAGTTTTTTAGGGAGCCAACAAACTTTACTTTTCGACGAAACCCCACCCCAGAACCAAAAATCACATCACCTATGAAAATGTCACCGAGTTAGCGGTGCACCACTAAAATAATCTCCGATTAAACACGCGTTTCGGAGAATTACATGAACGAATCTAAATGGCACCACTACTTCTATGCCGCTGACAGGATGAAACTCTGGGTTGCCATAACGCTCTGGTCATTCGCTGGCTTAGCCGCATTCACGATTTTGGGTTCCATTTGGACAAGCTCACCCACACCTTTTCCTGAAAATCCAACCAAACTTCAGGTCATTGGATACATCCTGCAACGTGTGACTGTAATCTGGTTCGCACGCGCAGAAGCAGGAAGTTTTGAAATGGTCAAAACGGCACTAACAGCAGTTGGCGGCATCGGTGCCATTGCTTACCTGGTTATTCGTTATCGAGAAAGAACTGACCAAGAAACCGAACTTTATAACAAGGCCATTGAAAATGAAATTCAACGAGAGAAAGAGCAAGCTGAAACAGCCGATCGACGCCTGAATGAAGCAGTCCAACAACTAGGTTCTGAGTCACCACAGGTGAGAATCGCAGGTGTATACGCTCTTGCCGATGTTTCCGACACATACAAAGAGCAATACAAGCAACGAGTCGTCAACATCCTATGCGGTTATTTACGCACTCACCGTAGTAAACAGCAAGATGCAGCAGTTGAGTCGACCATCCTCCAAGTAATGCGAGAACACTTACTACAAGGAACAAACGCCGAGAATAAAAACATCCAGGTAAAAGATGATGATCAACTCTGGACTGAATGCGAAATCGATCTACATGGCGCAACAATAAGCGAAGAGATTCAATTTAGCGACTGCACTTTTGCAGAAACGAATTTCAGCGATGCCCATTTCGAGAAAGAAGTACGCTTTAAACGTACTCTATTTTCGGGGTTTGCTAGATTCGAAAGCACCTATTTTGAACAGGTGGCAGATTTCGCTGCCGCTATATTCGATGGCGGAGGCTATTTCTATGCCGCTGGTTTTGGCACATTCGCCGATTTTAATAGTTCTATTTTCCCGAAAATAATCTCCTTTGGTCATACATCATTCGATGGTTCTGCCAGTTTTAGCAATGCTGAATTTCGAGGAAACGCAGACTTCCATGGTGCTGAATTTGAATCGGTAGTTTGCTTTACGAATGCTAAAACTCTCGATCCCCTGATGCTTGATAATGCGATCTTCAAGAGCGATAAAGAAATCTCACTAATGAGAATGGATCTTGAAAACTCCAAAGGAACATAGAAAGTTTAGTTAACGGAGCTTGGACAAAAGTATTTATTTTATCCAAAAACATCACTTACTCTTTATCAGTTTTATTATTGCCTAAGATGCAAATCGATTAACTGCCCTAGGTTTTACCGCTCCTTTGAACTAGGTTTAAGATTTCCGAATTCAACTTTTACTAGGCCGAAGCGTAAGCGCGTCGAAAAGCGAAAATCCTCCCCAACCTCAATCGGTGGGGAGGATTTTGTTAGAGAGTTTTACTTCTCTTCGGTGGTTTCCTCGGAATCGGAAGCCTTGGCTTCTTCGGTGGTTTCCTCAGCGTCGGTAGCTTCGGTTTCTTCGACCTTTGCTTCTTCGGCTGCTGGAGCTTCCTCGGCCTTGTCTTCGGCAGCCTTGGATGCGGCTGCGCGTGCGGCGCGGGTAGCTTCGGCGGAAACGGTCTCTTCGAGAACCAGGGAGATCTGGCTCATTGGAGCGTTGTCACCCTTGCGGTTTTCCAGTTTGATGATGCGGGTGTAGCCACCCTCACGGTTTTCAAACTTAGGAGCGAGCTCGTCGAAAAGGTGAGCAACAACTTCCTTGTTGGCGATCAGCTTCAGCACGTTGCGGCGGTCGGCAAGGGTGCCAGCCTTCGCTTTGGTGATGAGCTTCTCAGCGTATGGACGCAGCATCTTAGCTTTTGCGTCGGTGGTTTTGATAGCGCCGTGGGTGAACAGCTGTTGCGCGAGGTTAGACAGAATGTGCTTCTGGTGGCTCGCGGAACCGCCGAGACGGGCGCCCTTCTTTGGGGTAGGCATTAGATGTACTCCTCGTGTACAGAATTAATGAGCGCGTAGGGCAGAAAACTTCATGCCCTTAGACTTGGCGATTTACTCGTTGTCGTCCGGATCAGTGTCGATGTAGTCGCCGGTTTCGGCGTCGTAACCTTCAAGCTGAGTCGGATCGAAATCTTCAGGCGCATCCTTCAAAGTAAGACCCAAGCCGGCGAGCTTGATCTTGACCTCGTTGATGGACTTCTGGCCGAAGTTGCGGATGTCCAACAGGTCGGACTCGGTGCATTCGGCAAGTTCGCCAACGGTGTGAATCTCTTGACGCTTCAGGCAGTTGTAGGAACGAACCGAGAAGCGCAGGTCTTCGATTGGCATGCTGTAGGCGGCGATGTATTCGGTTTCCTGTTGGGAAGGGCCGATTTCGATGCCTTCAGCGGCGGTGTTCAGCTCACGTGCGAGGCCGAACAGTTCAACGAGGGTTTTGCCAGCAGATGCCAGGGCGTCACGCGGTGCGATGGAGTTTTTGGTCTCCACGTCGATAATGAGCTTGTCAAAGTCGGTGCGCTGCTCAACACGAGTAGCTTCGACCTTGTAGCTGACCTTCAGCACTGGGGAGTAGATCTGGTCAACTGGGATGCGACCGATCTCAGTGGTGCCGGAGAAAGTGGTGGCGGGAACGTAGCCACGGCCGCGTTCAACAACCATTTCGATCTCCAGGCGACCCTGCTCATTGAGGGTTGCGATGTGCATATCCGGGTTGTGGATTTCCACACCAGCTGGTGGCTCAATGCTGCCAGCGGTGACAACGCCGGGGCCTTCGGCGCGCAGGTACATAACAACCGGCTCGTCGGAGTCGGAAGAAATGACCAAGCCCTTGATGTTTAGAAGGATGTCGGAAACATCTTCTTTAACACCTGTAATGGTGGTGAACTCATGGAGAACACCATCAATCTTTACGCTGGTAACTGCTGCACCGGGGATGGAGGACAGCAGGGTACGGCGCAATGAGTTACCGAGGGTGTAGCCGAAACCTGGCTCCAACGGTTCGATGACGAACTTGGAACGAGCCTCGGATACGAATTCCTCGGTAAGGACTGGGCGCTGTGAAATGAGCATGTAACTCTCCTATGTGTGACGACCGCTATTTGACGTCTGCGTGGGCGGAAAGGATGAAAAAGATTACTTGGAGTAAAGCTCGACGATAAGCTGCTCGTTGAGCGGAATGTCGATCTGAGCGCGCTCGGGCAGCTGATGCACGAGGATGCGCAAGTTAGCGGGAACAACCTGAAGCCATGCAGGTACGATTGCGTCGGTCAGGTTCTCCTGTGCTTCTTCAAACCACACCATCTTCTGCGACTTCTCGCGAACGTCGATGATGTCGTACTGGGAAACACGGAAGGAAGGTACATTAACCTTCTTGCCGTTTACCAGGAAGTGTCCGTGGGAGACCAACTGGCGTGCTTGACGACGAGTGCGTGCCAGGCCAGCGCGGTAAACAACATTGTCGAGGCGGGATTCCAGCAGGATAACCAGGTTTTCACCGGTCTTGCCTGGCAGGCGGTTAGCCTCAGCGTAGTAACGACGGAACTGCTTTTCCAGAACGCCGTAGGTGTACTTTGCCTTCTGCTTCTCCTGAAGCTGGAGCAAGTACTCAGATTCTTTGATGCGGTTGCGGCCAGCCTGCCCTGGTGGGTATGGACGGCGCTCGAATGCCTTGTCTCCGCCGACCAAGTCGACGCGGAGGCGGCGGGACTTACGGGTTACTGGACCGGTATAACGTGCCATTGTAAGTTACCTTTTCCTTTCCTTAAACGCGACGACGCTTCGGTGGACGGCAGCCGTTGAATGGCTGTGGGGTCACATCCGAAATCTTGGTGACCTCTAGGCCAGCAGCCTGGAGGGAACGGATAGCGGTCTCGCGGCCCGAACCTGGACCTTTAACAAAAACTTCAACCTGCTTCATGCCATGATCCATTGCCTTGCGAGCAGCGTTTTCAGCAGCAAGCTGTGCGGCGAATGGGGTGGACTTCCTAGAACCCTTGAAGCCAACGTGGCCGGAGGATGCCCAGGAGATAACAGCACCAGCTGGATCAGTGATGGTCACGATGGTGTTGTTGAAGGTGGACTTGATGTAAGCGTGGCCTTGAGCCACGTTCTTCTTTACAACGCGACGGCCAGTGCGGCGTGCGCTAGAGCGTGCTTTAGGAGGCATAGATTACTTCTTCTTTCCGGCGATGGTCTTCTTCGGACCCTTGCGTGTACGCGCATTGGTCTTGGTGCGCTGGCCGCGAACAGGCAGGCCACGACGATGGCGCAGACCCTGGTAGCAGCCGATTTCGATCTTGCGGCGGATGTCAGCCTGAACCTGGCGGCGGAGGTCACCCTCGACCTTCCAGGTTGCTTCGATGACGTCACGCAAAGCAGCGATCTGCTCGTCGGTCAAGTTATCAGTGCGCAGGTCCGGGGAAATGCCGGTCTCCTTGAGCAGCTGTGCGGCACGGGCTGGCCCGATGCCGTAGATGTAAGTGAGTGCGACTTCCATGCGCTTATTGCGTGGAAGATCAACACCAGCAAGACGTGCCATGAGGCGATACCTTTCCGGTTGTTACGGTGGTTTTCTCCAAGCTCGTCCTCACCAATTGCTACTTTGCCCGGACGGATGCCGGACGATGGGGCAAGATACATGAGGCTTCGGCCACCGTCGCCGAAGGTGTGGGTGGCACTAGAAAGCGCCACTAAAGCAAGGAGGCTTAATAAGATTATTTGTAGCGGTAAACGATGCGGCCGCGGGTCAAATCGTAGGGGGACAATTCCACTACAACGCGATCCTCAGGCAGAATACGGATGTTGTGTTGGCGCATCTTGCCACTGATGTGCGCAAGAACTTCGTGTCCGTTGTCCATTTCGACTCGGAACATAGTGTTTGGCAAGGGTTCGACAACGCGACCCTCGACCTCAATGGCGCCTTCCTTTTTAGCCATATCCTCTGCAATTCCCCAGCTTAACGGCTGGTTTGTGGGTTTACTTCTACCATGATGTGGACACACGTATCCAACACCATTTGTCCATAGTACACACAACCTGCATAAATGCCCAAAATTATGTGCCGAACTTCACTAGCCACCAGAGACTGGGAAACTGTTCTCATCCACGTCGGGGAATAGCTCATGTAAAACCACATTGTAACCAGCAACAGAATTAACGTCAGTAACCGTGACGGTCGGTGAGAACGTAGTTCCGTTTTCATCGATGATCAGCCGACGGTGGTCGTAGATTTTTAGTGAGGATTCCTCAGTGCTAGGTAAGCTTCGTCCGGGGAATCTAGTCCCCTGCGCTGTACAAGGCTCAGTAAGAACTGCATGCATTTCGGTTCCAAAGCTGACTACGGTTTTATGGTCAGGAAGCTTCGGGAACAGCGTTGATTAATGGGGCTGTATCCATGTGTTCCATTTTCCAGCGAATGTAAACATAGCCATCAATAGCGTGGCTGACAAGCTCTTTCTCGTAACCTTTTCGGTAGAGGTTTTCGCGCACGCTTTTACCAAATAGGAAACAGTCAAATTGCATGGTTCGCAATGGCATTCTTTCAGACGTGGGAGCGAAACAACTACCAAACACGCCTAGTGCACGCACGTTTAGCTGTGGCATGAGAGTTTCCCACGTTTCTGAATCTGACCGCCCCACAAAATCGAAGCTGCGTGGCAGCCCTGAGTAGTTACGCTGGGATAGCCCTTCACCATGTCGAATTTCGTAGTCGTAAAATTTCTTTATCCCAAACCCCGCAACGAGCAGAACCACGATGGTAAGGAGCGAGAGAAATATCTTCGTGTTTCGTCGTCCCTTGCGGACTTCTCTAACTTTTGAATGTCGATGTGTTTGTCCATAGACGTCATCTCGTGAAAAACAATGAATTCTATTGACGGGATCGAGGACAAATTGAGCCACTTCATTTGGCGCTGCGTAAAACTCTGGCACTGCATCAGGCAGGAAGTCTTTTGTATTAGACGCTTCTTTTTCATCAGAATAAAAGACCCAGACTTCTCGTTCCTGCTCGGAGCATAATGCGATGTGTCGCTGCAAAATGGGCGGCAAGTCAGCTTTAGCGCTAAATGGTTGACGTCCACCTGCTTTAGACATCACCTCGCCATGATCAAGATTGATCAAAACGACGCCAATATCTTGTGCCCTATCTTCCCAGAGGTCATCGTCGAAAAATGTTTTCCCAGCGAACAAATAATGTTGCTTTCGAAATACATCGATCAAGGAAACAAATCGAACGTCCTGGTAGCGAAGATCGTATAATCTTATTCGCCGCTCCAAGCGATTTTTAGCGTTTTCGGCGATCTCCAAACCTGGAACTATTAAAATTAATCGGTGAAAATCATATGTGCCTGAGGTCTTTGCGCATTTATCGACCGCATCAGGTAGATTTTCCGCATTATGAGAAATATCAACAAAGTGGATAAACGTATAGTCAATTTTCCACTTTCTCCTAATTTCGGCAAACCGCATATTCACAGCAGCCCCGACGGCGTTTCCTACATAGAACGCAACGCCCCATTTTTTCGCCTCTTGCTCGCAGCCTCCTTGATCGTTGTCACCGCCCATGCTATGCCCATGACGATTTGCCACCGATAGTGGCCCCGTTGTGGTCCATAGAACGGAAACTGTGATATTCGTGCTGGAATATCATCAATGATCCACAGTTTAGCGCCCGATTGCAGCATGTTCAGGGCTTCGTGGTCGGATACCCCGATGGAAACTGGCTTCGTTTTCAGCTGGTGGTAATAGCGTCCTACCTGCCATGGTGTACCAACCAGCCACAACACTAGGGATTGGTCATTGAAGTCTACTTTCGCCAACCTTGCGCTCACCTCGTCTGGCATGGCCGCATCGACCACAACAACCGTCACATCGCCTTGTAGGCGCTGCCTTTTGCGCATGTCTGCTACTGCTTTGTGGACTATTTCCTCTACTGTCATTTTCCGCCTCAGAAAATACAAAAAGGCCTTCCTGCCAGTAGCAGAAAGGCCAGTGTGTTCATGTCAGCCGCAGATTAGTACACGTAAACGATGTCGCCCGGCTTTAATTCGTTGAAGTATTGCACCGCATCGTTATGGTTGAGGTGAATGCAACCGTGCGACCACAGGTCAACGTCACCCTCATGGAACGCGATGCCATTGTGGGTGAAGTACACCGAGTATGGCATAGGAGCGTTATTGAATTCACGCGAGATTTCGTCCTTGACTTTACGATTCACCCGGTGGGTGCCCTTCGGGGTTTCCCAACCAGGTGCGCCAGAGGACATAGGCCGCTCGCCACCCCATACAACACCGTTTTTCTGTAGCCAAGTGCGCTGTTTGTTAAGGTCAATACATGCAGCGGCATGCTTCGGGCACGGACCGTAATCGAAGTTGGCGCGGGCTTGTTCTAAGCGTTGTGCCTCAGCACGCATCCGGGCTTCTTCTGCTTCCCGGTTCTTTTGATCGATCATTCCTGGCGCAACTGCGTTAGTGACACCGTCAACCGCATTTTTGGCATTTTGAGCAGATTGTGGGTCAAGCACACGTTCAGCTTCTGAATGCAAGTGATTGCGGGCGTTCCATACGTCTTCATGAAGTTTCGCGGTTAGATCCGAAGAGCTTGGTACACCCGGGATCATCTGAGCAGAGGCGACAGCTGGGGATGTAACTGTAACAGCGGTGATGGAAACAGCAATTGCGGCGGCTTTAGAAAAGCGACGGAGTGCGGAGAGCGCGCGAGGCTTAAAAGACATGGTGACTACTATAGCCGTTGAGTGAGAAAAAACATCGCCCCGCAGCCACATGTGAATCGCAAATCACAATCATCACAGCCGTTTCCGCAGGCAAGCGCCCCACTTAAGAAATTATTACATTACGGTTACAAATTTTCGACGCTTGCCCAGTGGAGTGGGTTTGCTTTGAACCCAGGTTACTTGCGTGGCGTTAAAATTCGTGGGCCAGTGGAGGTTGCCGCAACTGTGTGTTCCCAGTGGGCGGCAAGCGAACCGTCATCGGTGACCACCGTCCAGTCGTCGTCAAGCACTATGGAATCGACGCTGCCTAACGTGAGCATAGGCTCGATGGCAAGCACTGACCCTTCCTGGATCATTGGGCCCTTGCCAGGTTTTCCTTCATTGGGTAACCACGGTTCTTCATGCATGGTCCGGCCGATTCCGTGCCCACCGTAACCGTCAACAATGCCAAGTGTAATACCCCACCGGGTCTCGGCGGCTCGGGTAGCCACCTCTAACGCGTACGATACATCTGTCAAGCGGTTACCAGGAACCATAGCTTTAAGCCCCTCCGATAGTACCCACTCGGTGGCTTCATTGAGAGCTTGAGCCGCTGGACTTAAAGTTCCGATCCCGAAGCTTAATGCAGAATCGCCCACCCAGCCTTCATAGGTGGCGCCGCAGTCAATAGATACCAGGTCTCCGTCTTTGAGAATGCGGTTCTTGCTAGGAATACCGTGGACAATTTCGTCGTTTATAGAGGCGCAGATTGAGGCGGGGAACCCCTCGTAACCTTTAAACGTTGGGGTTGCCCCAAGCTCCCGGATGACTGTTTCGGCAACTTCATCCAACTCACCGGTGCTCACTCCTGGTTTAGCCGCCGCACCAACCGCTTGTAATGCCTTACCAACGATCTCACCCGCCGCCTGCATGGCGTCTAATTCTGCCGGCGTTTTAGCTGCTATTGCTTTTCGACGTTTCCGAAACCCCATAACCTCACTCTTTTTTACGTACAACATAATGAAAGCCGGAGCCACAGCAACAAAAGCTGCACTCCGGCTAAAAGCTTAGATCCGACCGACCGGTTGAGGCTACTTGCCCAATGCCTCAAGGGTACGTGCGTTGATTTCTTCTACAGTGCCTTCCGCCTTGATTGCGATGATCTCATCACCGTAGTGGTCGATAAGCGGTGCCGTTTCGTCGCGGTAAACCTGCAGCCGAGTGCGGATCGTTTCCTCATTGTCGTCTGCCCGACCGCGGGCCAACATCCGCTCCACTACAACGTCTTCCGAAACCTGGAAGTTAACCACACCGTTCAATTCGGTGCCGAATTCCTTCATGAAATCTTCCAGAATTTCTGCCTGCTCCACCGTGCGTGGGAAACCATCAAGCAGGAAACCATCGCGAGCGTCATCCTCTTTAAGGCGTGCCTTCACCATCCGTGCAGTCACATCGGTAGGGACCAATTTTCCGGCGTCGAGGTATTGCTGTGCCTCTACCCCCAAAGGGGTGCCTTCACCAATATTCGCCCGGAATAAATCACCGGTGGAAATGTGGGGAATGCCGAGTTTTTCAGAAAGGATGGCAGCCTGGGTGCCCTTGCCCGCACCGGGAGGGCCGAGGAGAACGAGTCGCATTTTACTTCAGAAGTCCTTCGTAATTACTTTGCAGGAGCTGGGATTCGATCTGCTTTACCGTGGTCAAAGCAACCGAAACCATAATCAGAATCGCGGTACCACCAAACGGCGTTGCTCCCGCTTGGGCGTTAACGCCGAGTTCCAACATGATGTTAGGTAGTACAGCGATAATTCCAAGATACAGGGAACCGACGAACAACAGGCGGTTCATGACAAAACTTAAATATTCTGCCGTGGGGCGACCCGGGCGGATACCTGGAATGAAACCGCCGTATTTCTTCATATTTTCAGCCTGCTCGTTCGGATCGTACTGTACCGATACGTAGAAGTAGGAGAAGAAGATGATCAACGCGAAGTACAAAACGATGTACTGCCACGAAGATGGGGTTTGCAAATACTGAATGACATTGCGCTGCCACCAGTTGTCAGGAACCTCTGCGGAGGAAGAATTCACGATTTGGGTGATCAGCACTGGCATGTAGATCAGCGAGGATGCGAAGATGACTGGGATAACACCACCCTGGTTGACCTTCAGCGGCAGGTAGGTGGAGGTGCCACCATACTGACGACGCCCCACCATGCGCTTGGCATACTGAACCGGAATACGGCGTTGCCCTTGTTCAACGAAGACCACGCCAACAACCAGGATGATAACCGCGATAAGCACACCGGTAAACACCAGCCCACCGGAACCGGAGAGGATGTTTGCACCATCAGCAGGCAGCCGAGTAGCGATACCTGCAAAAATCAGCAGGGACATTCCGTTACCTACACCGCGTTCGGTAATGAGCTCACCAAGCCACATCACCAAAACCGCACCTGCGGACATAACCAGAACCAACAAAATCAGATCGAAGATGGTGCGATCTTTAACCAAAACCGGAACACCCTGACCTAATAGTTGCTCCCGGTCGGCTAGCGCCACGATACCTGCGGACTGCAACAAAGCAAGCGCCAACGTGAGATAGCGCGTGTATTGATCCATCTTGGCCTGGCCGGTCTGCCCCTCCTTTTTCAGCTCCTCAAAACGTGGGATAACCACGGTAAGCAGCTGGACAATAATGGAGGCCGTGATATAAGGCATCACGCCGATGGCAAAAATGGATAATTGCAGTAACGCACCACCGGAAAACAGGTTAATCAGCGAATAGACGCTGGAAGAATCTGACGTAAGGTGCCGAATACGGTCGGAAATCGACGCGTAGTCAACGCCCGGGGACGGGATTTGGGCACCGATGCGATAGAGAATGATCAACGCAATGGAGATCAAAATCTTCTTGCGTAGATCCACATCCTTAAATGCCTGAAGAATGGCGGACACTAAAGCCTCCTGGCTCCCACCAGCACCACTTCCATAGGATTTGCTATGTGTTGCTGTAGGAAAAATTCGACTGTGAAATTTTTCCGAAAACTTCCGGAAAAAGTGGACAAGATTGACCTTGCTACTCTACCACCTGTCACAAACCAAATCCCAGTCAGCGAAACCGAAAACATCCGTAGAGAAACCTTAACGTCGGATAAATATAGCTCTTCTCCCCCAAAAGTGGCAGCAGAAAGCAGCACTTAATCGCGATACAGCGCTTTGGTGTCATTCAGCCACGCATACACCAAGCCAATGAGCACACCACCGCCCACGAAGTTACCCAACCACACCAACGTCCAGTTGATAGCGATATGGGACGCCGTGAAAAACTCCGGCAGCGGATCGGCACTGAATCCGACAATATTAACGAGGGAAAAATTGGCGATGACGTGCTCAGTACCTAAGCCAACGAACATGCCGATCACGAACATCAACATGAAGAACTTCGCCGTGTAGTCCTTTAACACAGCCACCCCGACCATGCCCATGTTGACCACGAAGTTCGCCACGATTCCTTCCACGAATAAACCCATCGGATCTTTATGAAGCTTTTTATTAATCAGTGTCGACACAAAAGAGGAATCAGTCACGGCAGAAAACGCCTCCGCAAAGCCAAGGGCGAAGCCCACCAATAACGCCCCCACCAGATTGAATACAGTACAGACCACAAGAAGCTTCACCGCCACCGGTGCCGCCACGGTTTTGCGATACAGCCCGTAGACCATGTACATCATGTTGCCGGTGGCTAATTCCGCGCCCAATAACACTATGGTGGCAAGACCGATAAAGAAGAACATCGCAAATACGGGCCCGCCTAGGCCTGGCGCTAAGTTTTCTACCCGTTGGGCCATCACCGCCGAGAATGCGGTGCCAAGCGTCAAATAAACCCCGGCCAGGACACTTCGCATCGCATAACGGCCGAATTGTTGTTCCAGCAACTGCGTTTTCTTGGCAACCATCGCATCTGCGGTGTCGTTGAGGCTCATGTGATTCTACCCCTTGTAAGCGAAAACCATAGCGCAACAAAACGTTACGTCAGGTTTAAGTCTTACCGCACCGGCGACATAATAAAAAATTTCCTTAGCTTTAGATCGCCAAGCCATTTGTTATGGAAATTTTCTAGAGTTTTTAGTCTTCTTTCGGTTCTTCCGAGAACTCAAAGCCGAACCTCGGCCATGGATACCGACGAAAATAAGCCTCTGGGTCATCGTGCAGAAAAGCCAAACGCTCTTTGTACAGCACATCAGTGGTTACAGACTTTGGCCTCATGTTGTGATGCGTCATTCGTTCCTTCCCGGTTCTTTTCATGAAGTTCAAGTAGGTTCGTCAGCGAATCGTGAGGCCTTTAGCAGTGTCTGGCTTTCCTATTCACATGCCGTCTTTCCCGCCGTCGAAAAGCAAAAAACGCCAAGCGGATCGTACCAGCCTGGCGTTTTTAAGTGTCCGAGTATCGTAACTACTTGGTGGTTACAGAACCACCAGCAGCTTCGATCTTCTCCTGTGCGGACTTGGAGAATTTATCAGCGGTGACGTTGAGTTTAACGGTCAGTTCACCTTCGCCAAGAACCTTAACAGGTTGCTTAGCGCGAACCAGACCAGCTGCAACGATGTCCGCAACGGTAACGTCGCCACCGTTAGGGAAAGCCTTCTCAAGGTCAGCAACGTTGACTACCTGGAAGATAACCTTGTTGCGGCTCTTGAAGCCCTTCAGCTTAGGCAGACGCATGTGGATTGGCATTTGACCACCCTCGAAAGCAGCCGAGACTTGCTTACGAGCCTTGGTACCCTTGGTACCGCGACCTGCGGTCTTACCCTTGGAAGCTTCACCGCGACCTACGCGGGTCTTAGCTTTGTTTGCGCCTTTAGCTGGACGCAAATCGTGGAGCTTGATTACATCACTCATGTTTTACTCCCCTGCCACTTCTTCGACAGAAACCATGTGACGCACGACCTGAATCATGCCGCGGGTCGAAGGTGTGTCTTCGCGGACTACGGAGTGGCCGATGCGCTTGAGTCCCAGAGCAGCGATGTTCTTACGCTGCTTAGGGTTAGCACCAACCAGTCCCTTGTTTTGGGTGATTTTGAGGGCCATTAGCTTTAAGCCTCCTGTCCTGCGCGGATGCGCAGCATACGAGCTGGGGCAACCTCTTCGAGGGTCTTGCCACGGCGAGCGGCAACCTCTTCAGGGCGAACCAACTGCTTCAAGCCAGCAACGGTAGCGTGTACCACGTTGATAGCGTTGTCGGAGCCAAGTGACTTACACAGAATGTCCTGAACGCCTGCGCACTCAAGCACTGGACGTGCAGCACCACCAGCGATAACACCGGTACCAGCGGCAGCTGGACGCATCATAACGATGCCGGCTGCTGCTTCACCCTGAACTGGGTGGGTGATGGTTCCGCCAACCATTGGGACACGGAAGAAGTTCTTGCGAGCCTCTTCAGCACCCTTCTGGATAGCAGCTGGGACTTCCTTAGCCTTGCCGTAGCCAACGCCGACCATGCCTTTACCGTCACCAACGATGACAAGAGCGGTGAAGCTGAACCGACGACCACCCTTAACAACCTTGGATACACGGTTGATGGTTACGACACGCTCGATGTACTGGGAGCGTTCATCTTGCTGCTGGTTACGACGATCGTCGCGGCGGCCACCGCGGCGCTCGTTCTTGTTCTCATCGGCGGAGCGTCCGCCGTCACGCCGTTCACGTCCGGACATTAGGCGTTCCTTCCGTTGTTGTTGATAGAGGTGATCATTAGAACTTCAAACCACCTTCACGAGCTGCGTCGGCCAGTGCGGCAACACGGCCGTGGTACTTGTAGCCAGCACGGTCGAAAATGATCTTTTCGATGCCAGCTGCCTTGGCGCGCTCAGCAATGAGCTCGCCAACCTTAGCTGCCTTAGCCTTCTTGTCACCTTCGACGCCAGCAACAGCTGCTTCCATGGAGGAAGCGGCAGCCAGGGTGTGACCAGCGAGGTCGTCGATAACCTGGACGTGCATGTGGCGGGAGGTGCGGTGAACGACAAGACGTGGTGCCTCTGGGGTGCCCCGCAGCGTCTTGCGGATACGGTTGTGGCGACGTGCGCGAGCTTCGCGACGGCGGGTGGAGATGTCCTTGCCAACCGGCGTGCGCTTGTTGTTGTTCTCGTTGTTGCTCATTGCTTACTTACCCGTCTTTCCGACCTTGCGACGGATCTGCTCGCCTTCGTAGCGAATACCCTTGCCCTTGTAAGGATCATCCTTACGGAGCTTACGGATGATGGCGGCGATCTGTCCGACCTTTTGCTTGTCGATACCGGAGACGGACAGCTTGGTGTTGCCGTCCACGGCGAAAGTAATACCCTCCGGTGCCTTGATCAGCACTGGGTGAGAGTAGCCGAGGGAGAACTCCAGGTCCTGGCCCTTAGCCTGAACACGGTAACCAACACCGAAGATTTCCATCTTGATGGTGTAGCCTTCAGTAACACCAACAACAAGGTTGTTAACCAAGGAGCGGGATAGGCCGTGCAGAGAACGGTTCTTGCGGTTGTCATCCGGACGGGTAACAACGATCTGGCCGTCTTCGAGAGCAACTTTGATTGGCTCAGCAACAGTGTGGGACAGGGTACCCTTCGGACCCTTGACCTCAACAAACTGGCCGTCAATCTTGACCTCTACGTTTGCAGGAACAGCGATAGGCTGCTTACCAACACGTGACATTATCGCTCCTCCCTTACCAGACGTAGGCGAGAACTTCTCCGCCTACACCCTTCTCGTAAGCCTGACGGTCGGTCAGCAAACCTTGGGAGGTGGAGATGATAGCCACACCCAGGCCACCGAGAACCTTCGGCAAATTGTTGGACTTTGCGTACACACGAAGACCTGGCTTGGAAACGCGGCGAACACCAGAGATGGAGCGCTCGCGGGATGGGCCGTACTTCAGTTCAAGAGTCAAGGTCTTACCAACCTTGGCATCTTCAACGGTGTAATCAGCAATGTAGCCTTCAGACTTCAAGATCTCGGCAATGTTTGCCTTGAGCTTGGAGGAAGGCATGGATACGGAGTCGTGGTGCGCATGGTTTGCATTGCGCACGCGCGACAACATATCCGCAATTGGATCTGTCATGGTCATAAAAGTGACCCATAAGCCTTTCTCGTCGCGGTTCCTCCCACCTTCAAAAGCGTCACCGCATATTATCGGCCACTTTTCGCGCCCCAAGCTCAATAGCTGGGGTGCTCGCTGCCACATTTTAAGCGGTCGCACAAGGCGGGGGGCCTACAACAATGTAGGTGAATAAATGTCTAAACTCGGATGCGATTAAAACCCGTGAAAAGGGCATAAAAGTCCGAGGGGATACTTTACACTTGCAGCGCCAGCTATTGCAACTAGCGTCTGCTTGTCGACGCGACCAAGGCCGCAGCTTTGCATGCTTTTTGGTTTCAAGATCGCTACAGGATCACTTGTAGGTTCCCGTGGGTGTCAATGTGGTACTGCGCCATAAACGCCCGACCGAGATTAAGCCGTTGCCAGGAACCTGCTCCCCGTTGATTATCGAGCGGGTGGCCTGCAGGCAAGGCGGTTTGCCGCAGTATTTCCGCACGCTGATGATAATTAAGCTCTGGAAACCGTTCCGACAATAGATCAGGCGCTTGCGGCGGCACCACCATAGGCGCGTCAGCTTCCCAAACTGTTGGAAAATTGTAATGAAGTTTTTCCGTGTAATCAGCGAGCAAACCAGCGTTATTCTCAGGTGCTGGGAGACATTCCGCAACGGACCTTCCACAACGCCACTGCAATTCCGTCCTAATCTCTTGGCCCGCAGCGCGAAGGGCAGCTTTCATTTTGGGATCATTCCACCGATCCGCCGCCGCAGCCGTACCAGTCATTCTGCCACCGATAACATCAAGCGGATAGTGCACGCCCAATACGATCCGGCTATGCCCCGCCGAGGTGGCGCGGGCTAAAAGCTGCGGGGCCGCCTCCGGAAGGATAACCGCCAATAACGTTGCCGCCCACGTTATCTGGTTCGTATGTCCAGAAGGGAAGGATTGCGAAGTTGGGTAGATATCGCGTTCGGGGATCGCCATGCGGTGCACCTGATCCGGCGCCACTATAAATGGGCGCTTATAGTTAAAAACCCGCTTTTCAACAAAAGTGGA
Source organism: Corynebacterium mustelae (assembly GCF_001020985.1). Classification (NCBI taxonomy): domain Bacteria; kingdom Bacillati; phylum Actinomycetota; class Actinomycetes; order Mycobacteriales; family Corynebacteriaceae; genus Corynebacterium; species Corynebacterium mustelae. The sequence continues at coordinate 524,747 of NZ_CP011542.1, read as the reverse complement.
GCTAGCAATCCCCCCGGCACGGGCGAACCAACCACCGTCGAAAAGCATCTGGGTTTTAGGAAGCCGATTATCCCGCAATGCCGCACGAAAGTGCGCCCCCAACTCAGGCCCCAATGCCTCCGACAGAGGCAGTAGTACCCCATCAAAATCCGCCAACGCATCTCGCTGCGCTTGTGTCACGCGGGCCGGATTATTAAGCGCTGCCGTATTTTCCGCGATAACGAACTCGAGATTCTGCCGTAGAACCTCAGGGTGCTGAGACCTAATGTCGTTAAATATATCCACCACAGGGACATAGCCACCGCCAGGGTGCGATGAAACGTCCGAGACGTATCCCACATAATCGGAGAGTTCAAACGGGGTCGGAACTGGCGCATTGGGAAAGTTAACAATGGGCCCCTGGCCGGGTAAATGTTGTGGAATTTGCGGTATTTCCACGGCTTCCACCGGAATCGCGTATGAGAGGAATACAACCGTCGAAGCGGCTACGAATGCGCGCACCCACTACTCCTTATTCATGTTTCAATTTTTAAGCCAGCTCATTATGACACGAAAACCGGGGGTACTTAATACAGGCTCAAGTTTTACGGATGTCAACCATCACTTCAGATAGAAGTCGATATTTTCCACCCGCAGCCTTATCACTTACAGGATCGTCGAAATCTACGATCCTCAATTTCACCTGTAAAGTAACTTACCCCCTCTTAAAAAAGGTTAGCCAAGCCTCTATAAATTGGCTAAGTTTTTTATTGGTTAAGTAGCCCAAAGTTTATTCTTTGCAAATACTTATTCAATAAATCTCTAGTTCAACAACAGTGGAAAATTCTGAAAGGAAACCACAGTGGGAATTTTCAACCGGCGACGCGGTGCGATACTTGCTGCTATATCCATCGCCTCGCTACTACCTATACACTCAGTAGCCTGGGCGCAAGACGCACCGACTGGTTCGTTATCATGGGGCATTCGTGCCAGCTTTGACAACTACACCAGTGGCGCTACTTTCATTGAGGATGGGGCAACCCGCCAAAATAATGCTTTTAACTTCCCGCTTGCATCCTATTCTTTCGACCGTGAAGCCGAACGTACCGAAGCCCAATTTACCGGTACCGTTCGGTACCGCAAATACTGTGGCGGCAGCAGCGAAAAAGACTTATCAGCTGTGTGCCAGCTGGATCTGACTTTCAAAAACCCCAAAGTGGTTATTGATAAAGACGGATCATATGTTGAAGCTACTGTCCGGTCCCGACAATACGAAAAGAATACCTTCTACGAGCCAAAAGAGCCCGTGAAGGTCGCCACTTTGGCTACCGTGAGCGGCAACTTCACTAAAGATAATGGCCAAATTAACTGGTCCCGTATTCCCACGCGATTGACTGAAGAGGGCGTTTCCATGTTCTCCGGGTTCTACGAACGTGGCGAAGGACTGGACCCACTGAGTTTTACTGCAACTGGTGACGGCGCCCGGCCATCAACAGATAAAGGCCTATCTGTATTTCCAACCAACTGGACCGCCGATACCAAATATGACGATCTGCACTCGTTGTACGCAGTTGGAAATAATGTTTTGGTAGCCATTGCTAAAAAAGGTCTTTTCCTCGTTAGCCCTGAAATGAAGACCATTGACACTACCGAAATTCCGTTGAGCCAAAACGGAATTGGTTCCTTTGACGCTGAAACTGGTTACTATTACTTCACCGAATACAAAGCCAATCAACTCACCAACGAGTTGAAGCGGGTAAAGGTTAACGCCACTAGTTTCGGGTCTGTCGAAACCGTCGGCACTGTTCCCGGCAATATCTATGCCGTAGGTATCCACCCAAAGACGAAAAAGGGAATTGTTATCTCAGTGGAACCCGCGGCCACCTCCACTTCCTCGGCCGATGACCAAGCAGCCTACCTGACACCACTCACTGGTTCCACCCTGGGTGATTCCCTCAAGCTTCCCACCTCCTCGCAGGTGATTGGAAATGCTGTCTCCGGTGATTCAATTTTCGCACCACGGTATTTCTTCGGGGCTGCCCGCACTCAATTAATGCCAATGGATGACGGTACGTTCGTCTATTACGCCAACAGCGAACCGGTCATTTTCCCTGGTGACAGCAAAGCAGCAAAGAACGTGCTCCTGTCTATTGATCCCGCTGCGACAACCCCGGAACAAGCGGTATCTTTCATGCGGCAATCTCAGCCGGAAATCAGCGTCGATTATCTTGAGGGATACACCACCAATGGTCGACAGATCATTCGATGGAATAAGAACACCGTCGCCTCATACGCAAAGATCGAAGTCCTCGATTACGCAAACCGTGAGGTAACCAGCGCTGGTCGGAAGCAACCACCTGCTGCGGGCATTGCGGGTGTTACCTGGGATGCAGACAATAATCCAGTGATGTACTCCGGCAATAATTCCAAGCTGATCTGGTTCGACCTGAATACACTTACCCCAGTGATGGAAGATGGTGAGCCAAAGGAATCCGTTGTTCCAAACGGCCGCGAAACCAACAACGTCTACCAGCCGAATATGATAACCACTCCTAACGGTAGTCTGTATGTCCCGTCCCTCAATGAATCGCGCGGCGATCATATGGAATACTACGAGCTAGTTCGGCTTTTCGACGCCAGCAAGCAAGCTCAGGATGAACCCACCGAAGAAGAAAAACAACGCCAAAAACAGCGGGAGGAAGAAGCCCGAAAGAAACTGGTGCAGCTGAACTTTGACGAGGCAAAGGCTAGTTTAACCAAGGCTAAAGAGGAACTAGCTAAAGCTGAAGCAGACAAAGACGCAGCAGCCATCGACAAAGCCAAGAAGGCAGTAGCCGAAGCAGAAAAACGCTTTGAAAAGGCAGCCGAGGAATACCACAAAGAATTCCCGGACCACAAGCCACCGACAAACCCAGGCGGCGGATCCGGCAGTTCCAGCCCAGGCGCTATTGCTGGAATCGTCATCGGTGTACTCGCGCTCATCGGTGCGGTCGTCGCAGCCATCTCACAATTCCTGCCACAACTTTCTGGAATGTTTAAGAACTTGAAGTTCTAAAATTCCTCATTCTTCCTGTCTCCTGTAGTGCTGTGGCTAGAGACCTGGCCACAGCACACTCGTTTTTAAAGGTGAAATCCAATGACCACACATAACAATCGGTTCTTGCCGCTACTCATAGCAGCCGCAGTTGCTGTCCCCATTCCCGTTGTGTCCACTGCTGTCTTGCCAACCACGGCATTCGCCCAAGACCAAGCTGGCGGACACCACGACGCAGTTGGCGGTGACGATAACTACCAAACCACTGATGCAATGCCGCACAAGTACTTCTATACTCCGGTAGCGGACAGTACGAAATACGAGGGCGAAGTAAAAAGCTTCCTAGCTGTCAGCCAGATACGACACCTGTATCACACCGCAGCATATAACCAGAAGTATGCCAACTATCGTGGAAAATCTGCCGAGGAAGCAGCACACGACGCTGTCATGCACCAACGTTCTGAGGATAACTGTTATGTGGCTAAAGCCCGACTATCCCTTGCCATTATGAAGTATGAGGGTGATGTGGAAGCTCGCTCATTGGATCTATCCAAAGTCGGTTTCGATAAAGCAGAAACCGAAAAGGCATATACGGTTCTCAAACGCGGCGGCAAGGCGACTGAGGCAGCTCGCGATGCTGCTCGTGCAGCAGGTGCCGATGATAAAACCATCGGTTTGCACAACAACCGGCTACGAATTTTCTCAGACGGCGAAAACCGACTGAGCGGCATCATCGGTGAATTAGCTTCTGGCAAAGCCACCACCGAATACGATGCTTTTGCTGTTACTGATTGGGAGGTTAAGGAAGACTTCGTCAAATGCGAATACGGTACCAGCGATGACGATACCTGCAACAAGATCAACGAAGTCCGCCCTGATCAACGCAGACATTTTGGCGGGCACCCGCTGTCTAACGTGGCAAAGAACCTAGACATCGCCAAAGTTTCACCTTCTGACGATTCCGCCGCTGCGGCCATTAGTGCTTCTGGTGCAGCTAATCGGGCCAAAGTGAAAGCTGCATATAATTTCGATGCAGATCAAGCGCCACAAACCGATCCGGCTCCGAAGCCTAGTGAACCGAGCACCACCGCGCCGGCTCCGAAGCCTACCGACCCAACCACTTCCGCGCCTGCTCCAAAGCCGGATACCTCCACCACGACGTCAGCTCCGGCTCCAAGCTCCGAACAACCACCAGCTCCCGGTGATAAGAAGCCCTTCCCACACGCTGCTGTATGGGGGTCATTAACCGCCATTATCGCTGTCATCGCGGCTGTCATCGCTGGTTTCAGCCAGTTCGGCCCACAACTGATGAAAGCCCTGAACATCAAGTTCTAGAGCAAACAAAAAAATCCTTGGTGAAGCACTGTGGCTTCACCAAGGATTTTTTTGTTATTCGTACCGAAGCGCCTCAATCGGATCAAGCTTCGCTGCGCGATTCGCGGGATACCAACCGAAGAATAAACCGATGGCCAAACAGAAACCAAGGGATACGAAAATTCCCAAAATTGGTGGGGAAACAATGGCACCTTTAAACATAAAGTAGCCAATCAGCACACCAAGCGAGCCACCTAGTAATACGCCGATTAAACCACCAATGGTACAAACAACCATGGCCTCAATAACAAACTGGCGGCGAATATCCCCACGGTTAGCACCAAGTGCCTTACGGATACCAATCTCTCGGGTACGTTCAGTGACAGTAATCAGCATGATATTCATGACGCCAATGCCACCAACCAAAAGCGAAATCCCACCAATACCAGCGATAACGACGCTAATCACGTTGATGATGTTGTTAAATGCATCCAGACTCTTACGGTTGTCTCGGACCTTCGCCTCATACACCGTGTTGCCTTCGACTTTTTTATCAAAGAACGCCTGAAGCTCGGATATAAGTTGGTCAGTATCAGCTTCTGGATTAGCGCGAACTGAAATGTTCTGCCACATACCCGCACGATCACTTAGCCTGACTTCAACTGTATATGGAGCGTAAATGGAATTTGAGCTACCACCAAGGCCAAACAGGCCTGATTCCTGTGTTTTTTCGATACCGACTACCGTGTAATAGGTAATTCCGTCTTCACTTTCATGACTGATTTCAGAACCTAACGCGGCCTGAACGTTACCGTCGAAAAGCAATTCAACAAGTTTTTTGGGAATTATTGCAACCGGTCGGTTATTAGCTATATCTTCCTCGGTTATGCTCCGGCCCGCCTCAACTTTAATATTCTGCATTGCAAGCAAGTCAGCATTTACAAACTGCAGGCTGGCATTTGTGGTTTTTCCTTCGTAAAAGACTTCACCCGAGTAGCTATTGCCTTGTCCTAATCCGATATGAGATATTTGTGAACCAAATTGATTTTGGAGTTGTTCAATATCATCACTGTTGATTTCGTATTCCGGATCGTCTAACCGGCCTGAAAAGTAGTAATACTCTTCCCCACCATATAGTTGTAATTCTTCTTCAGTGGGTTTAGGCCGCATCTCTACACCCAAATCCGTTCCACCTACTGAGGACAAATTTTCCTGAGTAGTTGATTTCAACCCACTACCCAAAGTCAAAATCACGATCACAGAGGCAATACCAATAATGACACCCAACAAGGTGAGCGCGGATCGCATTTTATTACCCTTAAGGTTGGAAAGGGCTAGCGAGAGAGATTCATATACGCTCATGGGTTTTGTCTCCCGGTAGAAGTAACTTTCAGGTCTCCTCGGATACGACCGCGAGGTGCCCGTGGACCGGTAATAATGCCATCAACCATGGTGACTATTCGGGAGGTTTCCTCCGCTAGTTCCGGGTTGTGGGTAATTAGTGCGATGGTCGCCCCATGATCCTGATTCAATGTGTGGAACAGATCCATAACCATCCGCCCGGTGGCAGTATCCAAGGCACCTGTGGGTTCGTCGGCCAAAATCAAGTCCGGTTCGTTCGCCAATGCCCGTGCGATAGCAACACGCTGTTTCTGGCCGCCAGAGAGTTCGGCGGGTGAATGGTTAGCGCGATCAATCATGCCTACCATTTCGAGCAGGTGGTCAGCTCGTTCGGTGCGTTCTTTGCGCCCAACGCCGGCATACATCATCGACATTTCGACGTTTTTACGTGCAGAGATTCTGCCTACCAGGTTAAAGTTCTGAAAAACGAAGCCAATGTGCTTAGACCGGTAAAGAGCAGATTGTTCATCGGTTAGTCGCAACACGTTCTCACCAGCAAGGTAATACAGGCCGGTGGTCGGGCGATCAAGCAGCCCGATGATATTCATCAGGGTGGATTTACCGGAGCCTGAGGTACCCACCACTGAGAGGAATTCGCCGTGCGCCAAGTCAAATTCACAGCCGTGCAGCACTGTCAATTCACTCGGGCTACCAATATTGAAGGTTTTGGTAATTCCATGCATTTCGATCAAGAGATCTTCCCGTGGGATAAAAACGGGTGGCTCTTGGTGCGGTGGCCGTTCGGAAACCGCTATTGGTTCCGGGGTATTAGGCGGTTGGACAGCGGAATCAGTTTCTTTCGATTGTGTTTCAGACATCTAGCTTCACCAGTGATCCTTTAACCAGCGCTAGTGGATGTTGTAGTTGGTGAGCTGGAACCAGGAAGCGGTTTCTGCACATCCACCAGGTTGCCGATCTGATCCCGATATTTCTCTGCCTCCACAAGAACTTTGGCGCCCTTCTTTACATTGGTGTTGGTCAGTTCAACATCAAAATCGGTTTTTTTGCCAAGGGTGACTTCACGTTCAGCGATGACCGCCGAGCCGTCCTTTTCTTCAATGATCAAAATCTTTTGCTTTTTACCGTCAGTGAAAACTGCGGTTTGTGGGACCACCAACTTGTCGGAGGCTTCCTCCACGACGATTCGAGTCTTCGCAGTTGAACCGAGTCGAAGTCCTTCGCGGTCACCAGTCACTTCGATTTCGATGGGGAAAACAACCTTTCCGCCGCTGGAACTACCAGCCCCTCCTGCCGCAGCTGCGGCAGCGGCTGCTCCTGTGCCACCACCGGTGGCAGGTGCAGCAGGCTCACTTGCTGCAGCTGGGGATACGAAGGTCACTTTTCCTTTAAACTTTTTCTCACCAGTGCCTGGCGTGGTGAACTCGGCGGTTTGCCCAACCGCGATTTTGGCTACATCGATTTCTTTCACTTCGGCGTGAATGATAAGGCGCTGATCGTCAGCCACTGTGAGCAAGGAACCTGCTGCCGGGTTGCCTTGCTTGGCTATCACCTGGGTAACCAATCCATTGAATGGTGCCCGCACTTCAGCCGAAGCAATGTCCATGGTGAGTTTACGATCACCTATTCCAGCCGATGCTTTAGCTGCTCGGGCGGATCGCACTGCATCATCAATTGCCGCTTGGTGATTAGTCAATTGATGGTTAGCGGTCATATTCGCTGTCTCTAACGATGTGGCGGCTTCTTTTTTCGCTTCAAAAGCTTGTGCTACAGCCCGCTGGGAATTAGCGAGTTTATGGTCAATTTGTTCCAAAGTGACTTCGTAATTACGTTGCGCCTCGTCAAGGGTCCGGGCTGCTGTTGCCGCGCGGGTTGCGGAATCTGCGGCATTAAGCCCTGCATCTGCTTGCACGCGGGCTTGCCGGGAGAGGTTTTGTTCCCGAGTCGCAATTTTTGCCTGTGTTTCGGCAATCATCGCGTCGATGGATCGAGCGGCATCACCGGTGGCGTTTGCACGTTGCTCTTGTAACGATTGCAGGTGTGCTTGGTCTTGAGCTAACGCATTGCGTTCTGCGGTTTCATCGAAAAGCGCGGACTCGATATTGACGCTGGCACGCACCGCGTCAACGGCCGCCCCGAAGGCTTGTTCCCGGGCTGCTTTTACCGCGGAATCCTGTGCGGTGATTTGTGGATCCCGAGTTTGCAGCCGCAGGTTCCGTTCAAATTCAAAATCACGATTCAATTGGTCGTACTGTGCCTCCGCATTACGCAATGCGGCCTGGGCACCGTTGATCTCTGGGTTATGGCCAGAATCAAGCAACTCCTTGTACTGGTTGTACGTGCGCTCAGCGTTCTGAATCTGGCCGATGGCATTCGCATCATTGGCCGCAGCTTGGGCTTGCTTGTCCAGTAATTCCTGTTCCAATTCGCTCACATCAAGCCGCGCGACCACCTGGTCGGCATTAACCCGATCCCCCACCCGCACATCAAGGGTCGACACCGGAACGGTCAAACGAGTTGAAAGGGTGAGGGTTTTGTGGGCCTCGATATTTCCGGATACTGACACGCGCTGAGCATTGTCGCGAACATCAAGGACACGGTAGTCGGCTGCAGTTATAAGCTGGCCGCTGTTACCAGTGAGGAACATCGACAGCCCTCCTGCGATTGCGGCGATACCAAGAACGGCTGCGGCAATAATCGCGAAGATTTTCCCTTTGCTGGCTTTCTTTTCGCTCACCGTGTTCCTTTCAGTTGTGGCAGATGCGGACGCCGTGCCCGCATAAACTCTGCTACTTCCGGTTTCTCTTCTGCGACCTACCACACCGGAAGCAATCGGTTATGAGGATAAGGTCACCTGCCAAAATACCACTAGGCAATGGGGTAATTACTAACTAATTTTGGCATTGTGGACAGGTTGTATCCTTTAGTACCCAATTCAATATCCACCCCTGGTATGACACCCAAATTCGTTGTGGATGGAGCCACTATCAATCTTTCAAGCTCAAACCAATTACTAAGGCTCCAGAGTCATACCTAAGTTGGAATCAGCACCCCATTTATAACAAAACCGCATCAATTATATGGGGTATCGGTATTACCCCCGCTCATTACGTCTTAGCAGGGACTCGTGAAATCGCTGGCGTTATTCAGCGTCCGTGGATTGCCACCAAGTTGACGTGCAGCGGCACACAAGGCAGAGGTGTCAAATCCGTAGTCTATGACAATCGGCCAAATCGTCCGGCCATCAACCTGAGCACGCAGTGAGGAACACGCGCCCGGCGATAAGGCTCTGGCACCTGGATATTTCGCCAATGCGGATTGCGTTTCGGCATCTATATCTTGCCCGTAATCGACCACAGAATGCACGATGAGGACGCCTCGACCATCACAGGCAATACCTCCGGTGTTCTGTGATTCAGCTGGGTTTGCGGCTTCTGTGGTAACAGTGGTGGTTACTTCCACAGCGGTTGACGTGGTTTGCGTTGCTGTTACGGTCGTTGTTTCCGTTAATTGAGTCGGCGAAATTGATTCTGTAGTGCTTGTCGACGTCGGTGCCGCAGCGGACGTTTCCGAAGAATTCATTGTAAAAAAAGTTATTACTCCAACCGCAACCACCAGCAATGTGATAACAACTGTCACGATGACGATCGGGATCGCCGTCCGTCGATAAGCATAAGCAGCGACTTTCTTAGTATCGGGCAAGAGCCAGTCGGCCGATTCGTCATGGGTATGCAACGGTGGTTGATTAGGAGTATTGTTCATGAATCTGTGTATTAGTAGACGCGAAAAACAGTCACCTGTATTCTCTCACACACAACCGTCTCACACCGAGAAAAAGGGAACCTGGCCCGTTTACGGCAGACCAGGTTTTTCGATAGCCACCAATGGCTAGTGTATTAGCGCACCTTCCTTGGGATCTACGGTCAGCAGCATGTCACCAATGGCAATATCACCGCTAGCCGACGCAGGGATGACTGGCCCCGTGCGTTTCGAATTGGAAATAACAACCGGTGTTGTCACTTCGTAGCCAGCTTTAGTAATTCCCGCAATATCGAATTCGCCCAACACGTCGCCTACTGTCACTTCGTCGCCTTGTTGTACCCGAGGTGTAAAGAATTGTCCCTTGAGGTTCACGGTATCGAAACCAATATGCATGAGCACTTCAACGTTTTTCCCGTCTGCACCTTGGGTTCGGATAGCAAAGGCATGCCCGGATGGAAAAGCAACCACGACCTTGCCGCTCACCGGGGCAACAATCCGCCCTTCGGTTGGAATAATCGCCATCCCCTCACCCAGTTTTGACTGGGCAAACATTGGGTCGGAAACTGATGCTAGTGGCTGAACTTTACCGGTAAGCGGTGCGAGGATAGCGAGGGCATTATCTGCCGGCACTAGTGCTGGCACAGTTTCGACGTCTGCTACCGGTTTGGCGGTTTGCTCCCCTGCTACGGGAACTGCGCCAACATCATCAGGGTCAATACTGCCGTTTCGTTTGCGTAGATAGCTACCATAGACGAAAGCGGAGATGAATGCGATTGCGAAAGTCACGAAACATAAAACGATAAATATCGGCATATCCTCAGCACGGATAGAGACAACTCCGATAAACCCAGCCGCCCCCAGCGCAGTAGCCTTTACGTTAAATAGTGCAATCAGCGCGCCACCAATTGCTGCTGAGCAGATGCCGATATAGAACGGCCACCGAAGCCGTAAATTCACACCGAAAATCGCTGGTTCTGTAATGCCCAGCACTGCCGAGATACCTGACGCACCTGCCAGTCCTTTAAGTTTTTCGTTTTTGGCTAGGAAAAATACCGCTAAAGTAACTGCGCCTTGCGCAATGTTGGCCATGGATGCTGTGGCGAAGATAAAGGATCCACCCTGCGCAAATAGCTGTAGTTCCACCGGTGGAAACGCCTGGTGTAGGCCAGTAATAACAATTGGAGAATAGACCAAACCGAAGAGGAATCCACCAACAGGTCCACCGAAGTCATAAACGGTCTGAATCCCCACCGCCAGCAAGTCACCAAGCCAGCGCATTGCTGGCCCCACGGCAATAAACGTTAGGAAACCAGTGATGAGCAAGGTTAAAACTGGTGTAATGAGGAAGTCAGCTGTGCCTTTGAGGGTGCGATGGAAGAACTTTTCTATGGTGGCCAAAATCCACGAAACCGCAAGAACTGGCAAAACTGTACCCTGATAACCAGCTTGGGCGACGGAGAGCCCAAAGAGATCCCAGGTTGGCATTTCGCCCGCCGCTATTGTCTCCGCGACGTTATAACCATTGACTAGCGACGGGAAAACCATTGCCATACCAATACCTGCGCCCAGATACTCATTGCCGCCAAAGCGTTTGGTAGCAGTAAACCCGACCAGGATTGGTAAGAATGCGAATGGCGCTGCGGCTAAGAGATTAATCATCTCCGCCATCCCGGTGATCTGCGGGTACATATTAACCAAGGATTCCGGGCCGAATAGTTTCTCCGCAGTAAGGACGTTGTTAATGGCCATCAAAAGACCGCCACCGACCAAGATAGGGATAAGCGGAACGAAAATATCCGCCAGCACTTTAATCGCACGGGTAAACACACTGCCGCTTTGGGCAGCCACGTCTTTTAATTCTTCTGCGGTGACAGCGATATTCTTGCTGGTTTGCTTATCGAGTTCATTAAAGACGATATTGACATCTCCGGGGCCAACAATAATTTGGAACATTCCGCCGGTTTCAAAGGTCCCTTTTAAGTCCGGGTCATTATCCAGGGCTTTGTGGTCAACCTTCTTGGAATCGTGGAGCACCATGCGCAATCGAGTCGCGCAATGTGCGGCGGCAACCACATTTCCTTCTCCACCGACCGCCTGAAGCACTCGGGCGGCAACTTCTGAGTGTTGCATTGGAGCCTCTCTATTTTTGATTATTTCCGATCAGACTTCCCAAAAGTACAGAAACTCACATTCGGGAAGTGCATGTAGCCTCATTTCCCATTAAACAGTGCTTTTAATCCAAAAACAATACTTAATCACATTCTTTATGGAATGTGACCCACCTCTCGCCATTTGGTGGGAAAGCGACGGTGGAAAAACAGGCTTCGCCGCCGTTAACTTCCACCTCCACCACGCAGCCATCAATATAAACAAGCAGTTCATCGACATTAATGGCCAATCTCCTGAGTCCTGCGTCACCCGTGATAGCAATTGCAGCTGACTCGCCAGATTCCACGCGAATTTCCAACCCGCTACCCCCGTTTGAATCCACCAGCGTCCATGTGACATTCTGCCCGTTCGGATATAACCGGGCCCACCAGGCATTCCCCGCTGAGACTTTTGGAATGTTTTTATTCTGTTGGTTTTCCACAGGCACAGCGTTATCCGCAGTGGGCAGGATCAATTGCTGCCGGAGCTTGCCATCATGGATTGATAACCGACGGGGCGTGCTCAAACAATGCACCCACCCCTCACTGTCTAAGCTTGGCATGTCGTCTTGGCCCGGCAACCCCAACCAGCCGATAAGAATGGCGGTTTCGGCCACAACGTGGCGGTCATCGGCAAAAGTCTCCCCAATAATCTGCGGCGCATAAAAATGGTGACCATTATCCAATTCACTAAAGCCGGAATGAATCTTCATGGCCGTTCCAGAAACCCTGCCCAAAAGATACCCGCACTGATCACTATTGGCGTAATGAGTGGTTCCTGACGAATCAGTAGTCGCCGCCAGCCCTTGCGGGCACACTATTAAAAGATCGAGTACTTCACCAGTCACCTGATCGCGCATGGTAATCAGATTTGGGCACTCCCACATGTAACCACCCGGCACCAGGTCGGGTGCCCTGCCGGGAGTTGCCGTGGCAGTGTCGAATTGCAGTTCGCCGCCCCATTCCCACTGGTAAAGATCGACGCTTCGATAAAGTACGACCGCGCCGGTTTCGTCGGCACGCTGTGCCCCTAGAACCATCCGCCATCCGGATTCGGTTTCCGGATCAATAGTGATCATCGGGTCACGGTAGTGCGCGGTGTAGCCCGTATGTGGTGCTGGAATGAGTGGGTTAGCTGCGTCTTTTCGGTATACCCCGCCCATATAATCATCGGATACAGCATCGGCATGGACAATGTTCTGCGTGGCGTGGCGGGACTCCTCACCGGAAGCTGGATCAATCGTTTTCCGGTTACCGGTATAGAAAAGTTTGACGTTACCGGCCTTATCAATTACTGCGCCCCCGGAATAACAACCGTGGCTGTCATATTCCGCATCGGGATACAAAGCATTTGGATAATGACGCCATCGCAGTGCATCCGGCCCGGTCAATGCTGCCGTCGTATGCGCCCATCCGGTCCGTTTAGCGGCGTGAGGAAAACCAGGGTCGTGTTGATAAAACACATGAATGATGTTTCGATCCTGTGGGTCAAGGAAAACCCCATTGGGGTCGTTGAGCCGCCCTTGCGGTGGTGTGACATGAAACTGGGGTCGGCTACTATGTTCAAGGGTCATAATCGCCATAGTAGCGATTATTTTTTAACCTACCCCTCGCAATAATTTTATGCCACGCATCCCTAAAGACTAATAGTGCGCGCAAAGGCACGAAGGGTATCAAGTCCCCGGCCGACCTTGGCGCGTGCCCGTTGCGGGACGTAGTATCCACAACGGTTGTCATAAGGGGTCGGATTAGCGAGCACGTATACGTCGGTGGTGTTGAAATCCTGAGTGTTGTAAATATCAGTAGTCGTGGTGCTAGGTGCGGCGATGGTCAGAACCGACATTGAAATTCCTCCGGTTTGGCTTTAGGTATCTACTGACACCGAAAGGTAGGTGCCATCCCTGGAATTTGGTTGCATTGAAGCTGGAAATTGCCTGTAGATTTACAGAAAATTTTAGTAAAGCACTATCGCACCCTAAGAATTAATTTGCTTTTCGACGCCACCTAGGCTGCGTCGAAAAGCGTTCTAGTACAGTGCCGACTTCACCGATGCCCATGCTGGGCCTAATTGTTGCGCAAACAATAACCAATTGTGCACCCCACCGTGCTGGTAGACCACAGTCTGGTGAGTCATTCCGGCGTCTTTCATTGCCTGTTCCAGCTTTTGAGTGCAGCGGAAAGTGCCCTGTTCCAGCACCGCAGCGGCTGGTAATTCAAAAAATGGACGTCCCTTGTGCAACTGCTTATCGCCTTCGGTAATATGCCCATCGGCGGTAAACAGATACACCGCCATATTGCGCAGGCCTTCCGGGTTAAGGGTCACGTCATTCTTCGCCCACTCAGGGCTAGTTTCCGGACCCCACATGTTTGTCGGGTTGCCGCCACGCCCCTGCACCATGATCTTGCTAATCGCGCGCCCGATCGGATCAGTCGTGGAATAGCAGCCGGACATGCCCATCGTTGCATCAAAGACCTGGGGGTTCTTCGCCGCGATGCGAACTGCGGAACCACCACCCATCGACAAACCGCCAATCGCCCGCTTGCCGTTAAAATTCACCCCGTCCTGACCGGACTCGAGAATCTGTGGCAATTCCTCGGTAATCAAGGTTTCCCATTTATTCCGCCCCAAGGCCGGATCGTCGTTCACCCAATCCGCATAAAGCGACGCGCTTGCCTGGGTAGGGATTGCGATGGTGACGTTCTCATCCGCCATCGTCTCGATCAATTTGCCTTCCCGCAGCCAACCCGGATAGGACGGGGCGCTGATACCGTCCAGCAAATACAGCATCGGCGCCGGGGTGCTTGGGTCTTTTTGCAGCATTACCTGAACTTCCACCACCCGCTGCATGGCGGGTGAGGCGACGTACCACCGCTGAATCCGCAGGCCAGGTTCATCGACGCGGCGCAGCAGCTCAAGCTTTTCAATCTTGGGGTCAGTCTCCAAGGGGTATTCACCGTCGGAACTAGTCAGCCCTTTCAGAGCCTCCGAGTCAGTGACCCCCAATCGCTGAGCCTTCTTCAATGCATCTTCTAGTCGGTTAGGGGTCGAACCTGGCGAGTTGGCGATGGCGGTAACCAGATTATGGAAAATCGATTCGGTGGAACCGGAGCTCACCAACGCCTGTTCGGGAATCTCCGGAAACGACGATTGGGCGGTTGCTGGAACCGCGCACATGGCCGCCCCTATAGACACGGCAGCCACGAAAGATGAAAAGAGACGCATCTATGAAAACTTTCTTAGAAATTCTTAACTCATTTAAGCCACACCCTTCATCGTTGAAACGGCAACAATCGTTACACACTCCCCGGAAGACCCGATGGCCAATCCCCCGGCTGGCATAAAATACCCGCAACTACCGGGAGCTCCGCAAATTTAGGCGGATGTGATTGGTCAGCATCATCGTAGAAACTAAAGTCGGCTCCTCTATCGAACAATGCCCCTGCAAAGCTTACCGAACCATGAAAAATCACAGAAATAAACCATGCATCCTCACCGAATTGCACAGATTCAAACTCAGCACCAGACCCAAACTCGGCACGTGCAAACGACACATTGTAGCCAAAGACAGAGTCGGTGAAATCAGTGCCATCACCAAAGATACTTTGCTCGAATGACACGAAATCACCGAATTCCGCGCCACCCCACCTGGTTATGCTTCCGAAAACCGCTTGGTCAAAACACGTATTATCCCCAAACCGCGCCTGGGAAAAATCGGAGCCCTCTCCGAATACAGCGCCATAGAACCAAGAATCAACCCCGAAAATCGCATCGGTAAACGAAGCGCCACGGCCAAAAGCTGCCTTAGAAAAATCCGCCCCGGGGCCAAACACCGCCGAATCGAAACTCACATCGTCACCGAAAGTCGCACCAGCGAACATCGCGTTCTCGCTAAACACCGCCGAATCAAAGCGCGCGCAATGGCACAATTCCGCACCTACGAATAACGTATTGCCACTAAAGCTTGCCCCTCTAAAATCCGCTCGTACATCAAAGCGCACTTCCCGAAAATCCACGTCACAGAAAAAATGTGTGCCCCGAAAATCAAATTCCGCCCCACACCACCGGGTACTGGGCGGCCTGTTGTCTCGCAGATGATCGGCTATTTCCGTAACGATCGCCGATTGGATTTCTTGGGTACTGCGATCATGCGTTTCACCACGCAAATAGCCGCAGAGGACATTAACGACTCGTTGTTGATAAAGCTCCGGGAAGTCGTCAGCAAGCGCCGATAGCGCATGCACCGCCGCTATTTGCTCCCATAATGTAGCCGAATTAAGCCGTTCCACCGCCGCAACAAACCGTGCCCGTAACCGGGAATTGTCCATGACGTTGTCTTCGTTTCGGCGACGCCCCCACTTACCAAACAACAAATCACTTCCTAAGACTCATCGCATTCATCAAGCCACCGATCCAATAATTCACCTGGTGGATTAAGCCGAATCATCTGCTCGGTATTTGTGGCGTCCGGGGGCACAACCAACACCCCGATAAGCGTCTTCTTCCGCTTCTCACCGGTACCGAAAAGCCCCTCACTATCAAGTTGCTTCAGTGTTTCCTCCATCGAACGGTACCGCGCATCACAATATGCGTCATAGTCCGCGTCCAGACGATGTGGATTCCAACGCGCATCAAAAACGTCGTGCAACTTTGACATGTATTCCTCACCCCACAACGCAAAGGGGCCATCAAACAGATCCCACCAATCCATCCCGGGCTTCGTCGCCGATAAATACGGCCGCAATGCCTCGCCCGTGGTACACAAACTGTATTGGTAAAAATCCGATCCGTGTGCTTCATGCAAAGTGGTAACCGCATACCACGTCGCTTCCGCAATTGCTGCCGTCAGCTCCGGGTCCGCCACAATACCAGTTGCACTCATAGCACCACATTGTAACAACGTGCATTCAGCTTCGCCGCTGGTCAAATGTGCTATCGGTGTCGTCGCAAGGTACCAGGTACAGACAGGTACAGAGTACCCACTGTACATAGGGATCACCGGGGCGGATGAAATAAACCGCCAAGTTTTCCTAATTGTTCCAAAACAATAGTGTCATGGTGTATTGTGTCTTCTATAAACACATACCCCTCTCGCGAAAGTTCTACTTTCGTGATGGGTATGTTTTCCTTTTATAGATCCCAGGTTTTAACTCCCATGCGCTACCAAAAACCTCACCTTTCATACGATGATCAACTTAAACTCTTGCGCGCGCAAGGCGTGATAATTGACAACTGGGATGAAAGCCTGAGCGCCCTCAGATACTACGGTTATTACAGGTTATCGGGGTATTTTTACCCTTTCCGCCAGATACTTCCAAAAGAAGAACGACAAAGTCCTACAAACTTCCGCAAAGAAGACTTTAACCCGGAAACCCACTTCAACTATGCGATAAACCTTGCAAATTTCGATTCCCGATTACGAAAAATCCTTTTCGAAGATCTCGAAATGGCAGAAATAGCGATACGAACGAAAATCGTATACGAAGCGGGAAAGGTGGATCCGTACATTCATGTAAACCAAGATTTATTAGACATAGAGGCCTGCGCACGATTGATTTCCACTAATCCTGAGGCACACTGATCAGGGAAAAAATTGGAATCGCAGAGTAAAAGAGATCATGAACAAGGTTCCCCATATCCCGAATTTTTCGGTAGAGA
Source organism: Corynebacterium mustelae (assembly GCF_001020985.1). Taxonomy (NCBI): domain Bacteria; kingdom Bacillati; phylum Actinomycetota; class Actinomycetes; order Mycobacteriales; family Corynebacteriaceae; genus Corynebacterium; species Corynebacterium mustelae. Next base: position 507,496 of record NZ_CP011542.1, on the reverse strand, counting down.
CACAAATGGGCTTCCCTGGCAACTGGCGAGAATTAGATCTATGGAAGTAGCATATTTACCAACAAAAATTGCTTTCCAAATTCTGACCTTAGCGTCGTCTATATTCAAAAACGACGACCCCCGCTGCCACCGGTGAGGGCATGCAACGGGGGTTCGTCGAAAAGCTAAAGCTTAGTCGTTCTTCTTGAACGGGAAGCCGAGTTCGCGCAGAAGCGCACGGCCTTCGTCGTTGTTGGTTGCGGAAGTCACAACGGTGATGTCCATACCGCGTGGCCGGTCAACCTTATCAACGTCGATTTCGTAGAACATAGTCTGCTCAGTCAGGCCGAAGGTGTAGTTACCGTGGCCGTCGAACTGCTGATCAGAAAGGCCGCGGAAGTCACGAATACGTGGCAGTGCGACAGTCAGCAGACGGTCCAGGAATTCCCACATGCGATCGCCACGCAGGGTAACGCGGGCACCGATTGGCATGCCTTCGCGCAACTTGAAGTTAGCGATGGATTTCTTAGCGCGACGCAGCTCTGGCTTCTGGCCAGTAATTGCGGTGAGATCTTCCAGCGCACCATTGATGAGCTTGGAGTCACGTGCGGCGTCGCCCACACCCATGTTCACAACAACCTTCACAACGTTAGGAATTTCCATAACGTTGTCATAGTTGAATTCTTCGTTGAGCTTGGTACGGATTTCCTCGCGATAGCGAGTCTTCAACCGGGGAGTGTAATTCTCGCTCATGTTTAGATGTCCTTCCCATTGCGACGGGAGATACGGACCTTCTTGCCGTTCTCATCAAACCGGTAGCCAACGCGGGTTGGATTGCCATCGGAATCCAGAACCATCACGTTGGACACGTGGATTGGTGCTTCCTGTGTCACAATGCCACCGGAAGAAGCGCCACGCTCTGGTGCGGAATTAGCAACGTGCTTCTTGATGCGGTTAACGCCTTCGACCAGAACCTTGTTGGTCTTTGGGAAAGCCTGGATGACTTTGCCCTGAGCGCCCTTGTCTGGGCCGGAGATTACGACGACCATGTCGCCCTTATGGATCTTCATAAGTTAGATCACCTCCGGAGCGAGAGAAACAATCTTCATGAACTTCTTGTCACGCAATTCACGAGCAACAGGGCCGAAGATACGGGTACCGCGTGGCTCATTGTCATTCTTGATGATGACAGCTGCGTTCTCATCAAAGCGGATGTAAGAACCGTCTGGACGACGGGTTTCCTTCTTTGCGCGCACAACGACGGCCTTGACAATTTCGCCGGCCTTAACGTTGCCACCTGGGGTTGCTTCCTTGACAGTTGCGACAATAACGTCGCCAATGCCAGCAAAACGTCGAGTGGAGCCACCAAGAACGCGGATGCACAGAATCTCACGTGCACCAGTGTTGTCGGCGACCTTCAGACGCGATTCTTGCTGAATCACTATGGGTCTCCTTGACCTAAATATTATGTGTGGCAGATTTCCGAACTGACACACGCGGTCTATGTACATGCCGCTTTCCACACTTGGTTTTGATCAAACCAAACAACGAATCTTAATCCAATCAAGATCGAGGGGTTTCGTATCAGTACCACTCCGGAAACAGCAGCCCAAATACGACCTATGAAAGGCAACCTGAAAATTAAACCACAAGCTGGACGCTTGATGCAAACCCCGAAAGCAAGCTATAGCTAGCTTTCCACGGTGCTTGACGACGCACATACCCGACCCTTCACGCGAGAGGATACTGTCCCCAAAGCCAAGACGATCACAGCAACTCCACCATGCAGACCCAAACTGGCATCAGCTTTCCCTAAAGCCTCCACCAAAACCAGATAGCCCCTGTCCCAATACGACGATACGGATTGAGGTAGCGCACGGCGGAGCGGTTCACTAAATAAAAGCAAACCAGCTATTAATTGTCCCCAATTAATCTAAAAGTCGCTACAACGAAACCCTATCGAACGTGGGCGTTAAATTGATTAAGAAGCAACGCCCATCCAAACCAGGCACTGATCCCCCTCAACCCCTCGCCGAAATTTTACGCCACATACAAAAATCGTAGGATAACTAAATATAATCAAAGAAATTTGACTATCTAAGGGTCAAATGGGCTGCATTTTCCCACTTGTCTGACATCCAGATAGCTGCAGATTCCCTTTAATCGTGGGCAAGCTTTTAGGTAAAACCTAAAAAATAGCAAGCTTTTCACCTAGAGTGCCGCACACGTCAGACAAGCTAAACAGATCGGTAGTAGCCGTAAAAAACCATTTTTAACTGCACAAACGGATAAGTTTAGGAAAATTCCCGTAGCCCAGAGCGGGGCTTAATCCCGACTTTTTCTTATATCCATAGCACATTTGCAACATTGTTATAAGTATAGCCTTAATTTGGCTCCATTTGGTTAATTTTTTTGCGAGATAATTAATAGCCTTAGTCATTAAAACGGACTTACTATAAATAGCAAACGTTTGAATGGTGAAACTCCAAACCTGCAATAAAGCGGCTTTGAACTGCCAAAACTATCATCATCATCCTTTACCGCACCCCCGCTACCCTCCCCCATTTATCGTTTGCTTAAAAATTAACGGGCAGCACCTTTGTAATTTTCTTACGCAATTATCTCCTTAGAAGTTTCTAAGTAAGTTATCGTTTTGTAACTTATGTCTTTTTGGTGACAAAAGACCACTTAAAAGCCAAATTTAAAAAGAAGAAAACGTGCTTTACCTGCTTCAATATCGCTTTTATTAACTAAGAATCTATTAGAAATTAATAATCTTTGATTTTATTCAATTAACGGGGTAAAAGTTGTCCTAAAGGCTTTAATGACTTTGAAAAGTCACTCAAAAACGAAGAAAGTTCCCGCAGTGTCCACGTATTTTTCTTTGGACGATGTAACTGGACGGTGGTTCCCCGCTACCATCCGGAGAAAGCAACGTTCGTCCTCGGCGTTTATCCTGATTTTCAGCGATTTAGCCGTGATCGCAATGGCAATCGTTATTCCATTGTGCGTTAGCTTTTACGCCCAGGGCTTCTCCACAGCAGAAGAGGCCACCGTTGGCTTTATTGTGTCGGCAATTACATTGTGTACAACCTGGATCGCGTTATTGACACTATCGGGCACTCATTCGTCTAATGCTGATGTCAACCAATCCATCCCAGTGCAAAAGATAGCTTTGGCAACCCTACTAACTTTCGGAATGTTTGCCATAGCAGACACAATCTACTTAGATTCGCTTCCACAGTGGTTATTCTTCGCCACGATGCCAGGCGGACTGCTCCTACTTATCGGTTCCCGCTTAGCAATCCAACAGTTTAGGTTGGGATTTCCTGCTACGCGACAGCGCACCCGTAATGCAGTAATTCTTTCATCAAGCCCAACAACCGAATGTGAATTAGCATATCTACAGACCGCCCAGAAATATAATCTGAATCTGGCAAGTTGGATTGATATAAACCAGGCATATAATTCAACTTCCTTCGAAAACTACATTCTCACCGAATTGGCGCGGCACAAGGCAGATACATTATTAGTTTCCATGCTATGCGGTCTGAATGCTCATCAAACCCAACGCTTAAAGTGGGCACTTGAAGGATCCAATATTCGCTTGATCTTTATTCTCCCGTTCAATGGAGTGGCAACCGGCCGAATGAGCGTTCGGTCAGGCGTAGAAACTGCATTGCTCGAAATTAAAACTAGTCGATATACCGGACTTTACTTCTCGGCAAAACGACTACTCGACATCGTTGCCGCTTCCCTGGGCATTCTGCTGTTAGCGCCGCTGCTCGCAGTTATCGCTATAGTAATTAAGCTAGACGATGGCGGTCCGGTATTTTTCCTCCAAACTCGGGTGGGCCATAATCGTCAACCATTCCAGATGATTAAGTTTCGCACGATGAAAACCGACGCTGAATCCCAGTTAGCTGCCCTTACTCAGGCGCATGATGCTGGAAATGAGGTTTTGTTTAAGCTAAAGAACGACCCGCGTATTACTGCACCTGGCCGGTTCCTTCGCCGATACAGCCTTGATGAATTGCCGCAGCTATTTAACGTGCTATTGGGCGATATGACGCTCATTGGCCCTAGGCCACCATTACCACGGGAAGTTGCTCGATTCGAACCACACGTTCTGCGAAAGTTCCTTGTAAAACCAGGAATTACCGGGCTGTGGCAAACAATGGGCCGGTCCAACTTGTCGTGGGAGGAATCCGTCAAGCTCGATCTCTATTATGTCGAAAATTGCAGCGCGGCACTCGATTTCTCCATCCTGGCGCGTACGTTCAAGGCAGTATTGTCCAAAGAGGGCGCATACTAGAGATCCGTTTTATCCAACGAGTATCGGGTCGCGATCCGATTTAATTCAGCAAGTTTTGCGAGATACCTGCGGTGGCGAAGTACAAACGCCACCGCATCTATCGTATAACGCCGCAATAGGCGGCGAGGTTCATGAGCTATCCGCCATGCCCATCCGAGCCGATACCGATGCACCCAGGGTGGAAAGTACTGTTCATTTTTCGCAAACTGGTCGATCCACCCACCGGCAGTACAGACAATTGCATCTGGAAAAGCTTGATGCATTTCGATAGCGACTTCATCTTGCAGCAGCGCCCCGAGACCTAAAACAATAACGTCCGGCGCGGTTATACCAATGCGTGTCGGATTCTTCCGTATTTCCGCCAAATCATCGAAGCCATTAAACGCAAAAACGGTATGGCGGGTGATTCGTTCTGCGGCTTTCTCCGCTACCCCCGGAGCGGCACCGATAAGAACAATGTTCTTGCCAGCCTCTAGCATCTCATTAAACAGCACTGGCAGAACCAAATCCGCTGATGTCCGTCCAATGGCATACCCATTCCTATTGAGCACAATTTGCAACAACGTACCATCGAAACCTATGGAAGTAGTTTCGGCTAGTGCATTCCAATTAGCGTGTTGAATAGACCAATGGTTAAGCCAGGTAACCACAGTACCTGGCTTAACCATTGCTTGTGCGAGTTTTTCTACGGCAAGATCATGAGTCATTATGAGACTAGCGTAGCAGACATTTCAAAACTCATTGTAGGTGTTGACCTGTAATTAAGGTGGGTTTCGACCACAATCCTATTCTGACCGTTTCTGAGAACCTCTTTTGGCACAGTTATCTCCAAAAGATCTGATAGCGCAGTATTGAGGTTGACTGACTTATCAGCGTATGAATTGTGTGTAACTACTCCATCACCCATCCGCTTCCTGCCGACTTCGACACCGTTTATCTTCACGACAACCCCGTCATCAGCGCGAACCGAAAGTTTAAGAGTTTTTCCATCAAGTTCTGATAGCTCCAGGTCGCGGGCAAAATATGCCGTGCGAGCGCGTTGTGCGACCGGAACGTCCAACGGTGTTGCAGCGTGCGGATCGCCCCAACCTATCGGCGCGAGCCCTGTCTGCCAATCCGCTAAGTCACCATCGGTTTCTGGCTCCTCTAGGTCATACCAATAGTGCCATTCTGTGCCTTCCGGAATAACGATGTTATTCCGAGGAGCAGGCGGTTTTTCTGGTGCGGGATCATTATTGGTAATCCGAAGCGTCGCGTCGAACGTCAGTGAGGAGCTAGAACGGTAATTCAGATGTGTTTCCACTGCGATTGTGTTTTTACCCGGCAACAACAGCGATGACGGTATTGCTACCCGGCTACGCTCCGCGGCAGCTACTGTAGCGGATACTGCTTGGGTAGCTCGGGTATCTGCGGTAATACGTCCCTCTGGCATACGTGTCCGACTTACCTCGATACCGTTGACGTACACTACGGCTCCGTCGTCGGCAACGTATTCCAAGGAAGCTTCAGTAAATGACTTCGGGTCAGTCACTGTAAAGTCATGTGCGAACTTAGTAGAGATAGGACGGTTTGAACCACGTGGCGGTGTGATCGTGGTGGAAAGGTTGTTTCCACCGTAACCAAGAGGGGCCGGTCCGGTTGCCCACTGCGCACGATCGAATTCAGGCCGATTCCAGTTCGCCGCAGGCTCTGCCTGATCATATAGATAGGACCAGGTTGCACCTTGATCGATGAGGATAGGTGAAGTTCCAGCTTCGCCAGGGGTGAATACTGGTGTGGAAGCCGAACGATTCCCTGCTGCATCGACAGCTCGGACGAAGAATCTATCAGATCCAGACCTTGGCACAGTAACGGCTGGATTGGTTGATGTTGCTATCACACGATCATCACGCAAAATATCATAAGAAACCGCATCGGTGACTGGTTCCCACCGCAAATCAACGGACGTGTCGGTGGTTGCGCCGGCCCACAGCGAGCTAGGCGTTTGCGGGGCAATTGCGTCGCGGGCCGGATAGCGTACCCAACCGCCGTTCCATTGGGCAGCATTCATAGAGGTACGTGAGCCTACAAAGTCACCGCCAACCCACAGCGCTCCGTCCGATGCGAGGAACAGGCTCCATGCACCGGCATTATTCGAGCGAAGCATGTATGGGGAGAACTGTCCCAGCTGAGCGCCAGTCTTTGCGTCCCAGGCACCAACCCACTGGATATTGTCTACTTTGGTCCAATCACGATTGAGCGAAGGCCAGGTGTATGAGTTTTCATAAACACTATCTGAACAGTGGCAACCAGCATAAACAATATCACCATTTGTCGCGATTGCTTGGAGATCGCCACCGATGTTCTTCGTAATTGAACCCGATACTCGATTGAGGCTGTGGCGATCGTAACCGTACAAGTTATGTTCAGAACCGCCTACGAAAAGCAATTCACCTGAGTCATCGATCGCTTGTTGATAGTTTTTACGACTTGGAGTACTTCCAACAAACTCAAAGCCAGGCACGACGGCTGCGCCTGCTTCGGTGGAGATGATGGCAGCATTCGATGCGCTAGTCCCGCTTGACTTTGTAAAGTACCCTGCCGCATAGAACCGGTCTCCGGTCGGTGAGGTGTCAATGTCGACGACCGTACCATTGAATTCAGGGTTCCAGGAACGATCTGGATTTCCGTCAAGTCGTACCCGGCCAGCGGCGCGAGCATAAACGTTGTTGACTTGATTTGATGATAGGTGCGTGAAGTTTCCACCAATATAGACATGGTCACCAGAAACTGACAGCGATGTCACACTGACGATACCGGATGCCAGCCTACTCGAAACCTGAAGTGTCCAATTGGGGTCAATAGCACCAGTATTTGGATCGACTACAACCGTTCCCACATGGCGTTGACCATTGGCAGTTTTAAAATCGCCACCGATTAGCAATCGACCGTCCGGTAGTGCAGCAAGCGACTTGACTTGGTTGTCAAGAGTCAAGCTGAACGACTCACGGAGATCACCGGTGGTTTTATCGAATGCCGCGACAGCAGTACGCGGTACTTTGGTGCCGGTTGAGCGTTGTTCGGCATGGGTGAAGTTTCCGCCAACGTAGACTGTTTCACCGATTTCGGCAAATGCCTGAACTGGTGAGTTTCCTTCTGCTTTACGGCCATTGAGGTTTCCAGTAACACCCCAAGTGGTTCGAGAGGCAAAGTTAGCGGCCAATGCGCGGTCGGCAATGGCTGGGGTTCCGCTGTCCGGAATCTGCTCAAAACCGTCAGAGGAAATCTCTGGGCGGATGTACAGCTCGGCATATGGAAGTGGCGCTATACCATTGGCACTCCATAGGTAACTGGTGGGCGAATCGCTTCCACCAGCTGCTGATCTGCCGTAGCCAAAGCCTATGCGGAATTTCCGAGCAGATGTCATAGATAAATCCATGGCGTGCCAAGCGGAATCAAATCCAAATACGCTCGACATGGCGCCACTCGTGTTCCAGAAGCCCTCATTGAATCGGTAGGCAGCAACATCATCAGATGCGAGAGCCCAGGTCCATTCCTGCATTTTATTAGGACGCATATCGACGGTTTGCCAGTCGGTACCGCGGTTATTTGTGGTACGTACAACCCGCATTCCCGTCCGCAGAGAATTTACTGGCGTTCCGCCTAGAAGCCCGTTAATGGTTGCTTCGGGCAACTGCACGGCAGGGAAATCTTCTGGTGTACGGTTGCGGTGCAGCAAGTCAGCTGGATTACCTTTGCCATCCGGGTACCGGTCCCAATTTTCTCGGCCACGACCGATGAGTACCCAACCACCGCCGCTCATTTCTTGATCGCAAAAGAACTGCTGTGGTGCGTTCATCTGTGGGGTTAGAAGCCAGTACACACCGGTACGGCTATGAGGAAACCGTTGTTTGATTTCCCAACAAGAACCGGCAGCCGTAGCTTCAGTCCGACCATCCCGAACACTGACTGGCTCTTGGGCGACAGCCATGTTTCCGGGGAACAAACACAAGACGCTAATTAATAAGGCCCATAGGCCACGATTCCGAAGCACGTAAAACACCTTAAAATGCTTATTTAAGACTTAAAATTTTTAGTCAGGGACTTCATCATTACACAGCTAAAGTTTTAAAAACGAAGTTCCCAAAAACGCTAATTTTCTACTTGCCCCCTCACGTTGAAGTTTTTAAAGTATCTCCGCATGAAAAAGCGGGAAGCTCACATGCTACAGCCGGGGGTAACAAAAAGGTTGATATAGCACCGTTTTTGCTTATCGACGCGACCTAAGCATCTCCACCAACCCATCCAAGTGAACAAAGCTACGGAATACCCGACACGCCGCTAACCACGAAATTCCTCCTACAACGACTGCTACAAAAAGCGCAAGGGCCGATTGACCGAATACCACAACCGCAATTGCCGACGGAATGCCAAAGGCGGCCCCGACAATTAGGAGTGGAATCACAATCTCGGCGAATTGAGCGCGGATATTCAAAAATATCCGCACCTCTACCGCCGCCAGGAGGGCGTCGAAAAGCATGCTCAGCGCCCACACAACCGCCGCGCCAAGAATGCCGTAATGAGGAAGCGCGAACAAATTGCCAACGACGTTAATAGTCAAAACCACAGCCTTATTTATCGCAGCCCAACCGCTACGGCCGCTCATGATAAGAAGCGAATGAATATTTCCAGCCATAAAGGTCAACATCATTCCCACCGCGAGAATACTCAAAACCGCAGCGCCGGAAACGAACTCTGCCCCCAAGAGCCCAAGAAAAACTGGCGAAAAAACCGCCAAAAGCACATATGCTGGCGACGCAATCAGAACCAACCACATCGTGGCTGTCACATACAAATCCCGCACGTCTTCGGTCTTTGATTGATGGAGCAAAGAGGAAAACTTAGGGGAAACCACCACACGCAACGCAGCATCTACCACCAGGCCAGCTTGAATAAACCGTGCAGCGCCACCATAAACGCCCGCTGCTTGGTCACTCACCAGCCAGCCGACCAGCAAAACATCCACCCAAATCAAAGCTTGCTCCAGCCCAGCCGAAACAGTGCGCGGCGCAGCAAATCCCATGATCGTTCGCCACTGACCGCGGCTTGGAATAGCCACTCCACGATTACCCGCCTCCACCCGGCCAAGGTGACGTGAAACTAAAACACCAGCAACAACCACCAATAGTGCAAGTGGCAGCGCCCAGGCAACAGCCACCACCAGCACCGACCCTGTAGCAACCGCCGCAATTGCAACCAGCGGTGGCCGCAGTGCTGGCAGCGCGACATTAGCCACCACAACGTATTCTGTGACAGAGCCCAATGCACGTAAAATTGCCGAGGCGATAAGCAACAACGCCCCCACCGGGACAAAAACCAAAAGCACGCGAACAACATCCGAGACCACGCCAGACCAGAGCAACGGTGCAATAACCTCAAGTAATCCAACCAAAACCAAGCTTGCGCCAAGCGCAGCCAGCACAAAAGCGGTTATAGTCGAACGGATTTTTTCCGGAGAATCCAACTTCAACCGTGGCAACAGATAAATCGCGGTGGAATCAAGACCCAACTTGGCAAACGCAAGCACCACAGCGAACACACCTGTTGCTTGGAAAATTACCCCCGCGCCATCAGCTCCCAACAGTCGAGAAAACACAATTGTCAGGACAAAACCCAGTAATGCACTCGTGGCAGAACCAAGGAAACTAACCATTCCACCGCGTGCTAAATCGCGACGTTGAGTCAAATTATCTTTCATCTCTACCCGATTTCATGTGACGAATATAAAAACAAACAATGGTGGGTGTTAACATGTGCTCAGTTACAACTTAACCTCATGACTGGAGAACCATGAACAAAAAAATGGCGGCGTTAATAGGTATTTTGCTACCTGCGATCTCGGTAGCCGCCTGTGATGATACTGCACCTGCCCCGGAAGCAGAATCGACATCGACCTCGACCCCAACAACCACGACGACGATCGCGGCGCCTGAACCAACCCAACCCGGAGTCCTCGATGCCGAGCTGGCAAACCGCATCCTGCGCAGCACCTGGAGCAGCCTCGCCGACCCCACCGCCGAAATTGACCTTTCGCAAATCCTCACCGAAACAGCCCTCGAGGACATCGAAAACCAACGCCTGGAGTGGGCAACGAATGAGTTCCGACAAGAAGGCAACGCCAACATTGTGGGAACCACAGTCGAGCCTGGTGAAACCCCAGATACAGCTATAGCGCGGGTATGCATCGACTCGACTCGGGTAGAGGTGCTAGATGAAAACGGCAGCACCGTCAACGACGATATCCCCCGAGAAGAACAACGTTCTCTCATGATTGCGGTGTTTTCGCTTGACGACGGCGTCTGGAAGCTGGCTGAACAACAATTCCCGGACGATCCCCGCTGTTAACCGCAGTATCATTGCGCAAAATTAAACCTACTGCCACCATGGTCACCATAATTCCCGTCATCATCCCGTAGTACGTGGTTTCGACAATGGTGGCAGCCAAAACGCCACCCAATACCGCCCCGACCGGATCTATACGGGGTATAGACAACAAAAAGAGCACTATTAAAAAGACCATAAACAGTAGCAGCCCCACAAAACCGTGCGAATACAACACGGTCCACAACTGCCCCTGTGTCCCCATTGACGGCAACCACGGCACCGCTGCGGGTCTAGGTGACCCATAGCCGAATAATGGTGAATCCACCACCGCGTAGAACGTGTTTAAGTACAGTTCCCCACGGTCAGCGGTCGAATTGGTAACTTCAACACGATCAAAAAATGCCTCGGCAGCCGGGGAAAAATACCACACCATCGCCGCAATAGCTCCCGAGACGCTAAAACCAATAACCTGGTAAATCTGGCCGCGTCGAATAGCCTGAATAGCAACCCATACTGCCACCACGCCGAGGCCAATGAACATACCTCGGTTCAACGTGCTCAGCGCTGGGTAGATACTTAATACGACAACCGCGATAATCCACCAGCGCCGCTGCGTGTACCAAGCCAACCACAAGTGCAGCAAAGCTAACGGCAAAACCAAGGAGTAGACGTTACCCCAGGTGTTTGCGTACAAAAATGGCGCCGCAGGACGGACCGCCTGCGGAACCCAGGCGTCTGCTTTCCACTGAGTAGTACGCCGAATGATCATGTCGCCGATCAAATCATTTCGAGCTAGCGCCTCCGGCATGATCCAGGCCATTGGAGTACGAATCGAAAGTTCGGGCAAGGCCAAAGCTAGATAACCGCACACCGTCATCCCTGCCAAAAACCACACCATGGCACCCGTTACCCGCCATACCGTGATATGACGCCTGGCGTTAAAAACGTAGAGAGCAAAAACTGTTGCCGAACCATATAGCAAGAGTCGGTAAATTGCCCCCAGCAGCCGCCCACCGGTATCCGTCATCGGTAGTGACGCAACCACCCACAGTAAAAACAATAGCCACACCAGCATCACGGTGGGAAGCCGAAGTCCACGAACGCCAATCCACGCCGCAACCATGATTACAGCGGCAAAAATCCACACGAAGTCACCAATGCCGAGCACCCACCACAGCGCGTAGGCAGAAAACGGCAATAAAACTGGCCACGCAGGCAGCCGATCGTACGCCGCGGCTTTCACGATCCTAACCACCGTTGCCGCAAGTACAGCGCTGGACCTAGCAGAAATCCGCCTAATTCCAACCAGGTCAATACTTTAGGAACATCACCGTTTTCACCCACGACGCGTGCAGAACCTGGCGCGACCCGGGCTACAACCCGTGGAATCCGCTTTGCTAGGTTAACCAGGGTGCTGGGTTTTCGAAGAACCGATTTTACTAGCAGCGCCGACATGCCAGTTCCGTTACCGTAGATTTGTTTTTTCAACCCCGCCATGTCGCGACGATGGACATGGTGAACCACCACATCAGGCGAGTAGGCAATGCTGTGGCCAGCCGCAAGAAGCTGGGCAAACGCATCAAGGTCTTCCCCACCATTGGTTAAAGTACCGGCACCCAAATTGGTGTCGAAATTAGCTATCACGTCCTTACGAAACGCCATATTCACTCCAGCGCCCACCCGAGCAGTGGTTACCGGATATAGCGGGCCACCTACGACCACCGGTGTTGCTGCGTCCCAGATTATCGGTTCAAGGTGCTTTGGAAATCCACCTCGCGCCTCGAAATAGCGTTGCGACGGGGTTTGAAGCTCCTTCGGAAAAACCGGACCGGTAACCCCAGCTACCGGAAGTGACGCAAAAACATCTGCAATCCCAGCAAGCCATTCTGGATGAGTAATCGCATCATCGTCGGTGAACGCGACGATTTGACCAGTAGCGGCCTGCAATCCCCGATTGCGGGCGTGCGATAACCCCTTACGAGGCTCCGCAACAATCGCTACATCAAGACCCGCTAATAGTCGCTGCGTATCACCAGAATCCGGATCATTGTCAACAACAATAACGTCATAATGACGATGGGTTTGGTTCAAAGCTGCGGTAACAGCGTCGACAAGCAACGGTGTCTTTCCCAATGTCGAAATGATAATACTTGCACTAAGCTCAGCTCCAGCGCCCCCTACCCACTCACGTTGCGGCAGGGCGGCAGGGCAAGCAGTGACCGCACGTTCAGCTATATTATCTGTACCAGATAATTCCACGTAACCTACCGTGTAACCAGAATCTCGCACCACAACGCGAGCACCATCTGCCGAGTCAGTACCAGAGAAAACCGTTAATTTTTTTTTCGGGCGATCAACAATACCGATAATCATGCTTTAATGCCCTTCTTTGCATCAACCACAATGATCCCAATGAGCGAGACGTTAATTGCCTCAATGTCGGTGACGAACTGTTGTAAATCCACCTTGTGCCAGTTCAACGGTACCACCAGCACCGCAGACTGCACGCCAACTAATTCCCGCAACACCTGGGCCCGATTATTATTGACATCAATCATGGTCGCCACTGTTGACTGCGATAACGCCGCAGCGGCAGCCATCGCATCCGATGCGGACCAGTCCACAATGATGGCAAGCGAATCGTCATCGTTCTTCGCATAACGCAACAGTTCAGCTGCCAAATCCCATCGGGTTTTATCACCCACGCTAGCGATTGGCCGCCACACGGGAGCATCTAACAATTCCTCAAGATCCTCCGGCTCCAACGGACGCCGCGCGGCGACATGACGGACCAACGCCAAAACGATACCTAAAAACATGCCGCTAAGCAGGCCAAGCGCCAAAATTTTGCTTTTCGACGGATTCGTATCCACCACATTCTCTTTGGCCGGGGTAATAACCTGGCCGGACTCAACCGAAACATCATTCCATGTGGTCCGACGCTGCTGTAACGCCTGAATAGCTAACCGCACGGTGTCAATCCGAACCGTAACCGAGGTGTTATAGCCGTCCTGGGCCTGCAGCAGCCGCTCCAGTTCCAGCTCACTTTCTTTGATCTGGCGGTCAATCGATTTCACCACGCTTTCAATGCGATCAATAACCAACGACGAGCGTACATCCAAATACGCCCGCGCCAACTGATCCGCACCTTCAACCGCGCGTTGCTGATCAGTATCCGTATAAGCGACCCGAAGCACCGTGCCATCAGGATCACCAGTAACCGAAATGCCTTCCATCAGCATTTCGCTGGTCCAACCATCCCCCAGATAAGCTGCCGCCAATTGGGCTGTACTAGACGACGCCGCCAGCTGCCGCTCCGTCGAAAGATCAACCAGGCTGGAAGCTGAACGGCCTTCCGTTACCGGCTCCGAACTCACCGCCGTAATGTTAACCTCAGCAGTTCCCGTATAGGTCGTTGGTACCACCAGCAGATAACCAACCGCAATGACCAGCCCCACAACGGTACCGACCAGGACCCACAAACCCCGCTTCAATACGATACGAAGCAGCGCAGCAAAACCAATAGAGCCATGTTCCTGATTCATAATTATCCCTGATGCTTTGAATAAGAAGTATTAAAAGATTGTGCCCAAGCCAAGCGTTCGGCTAGTCTACGCCGCAACAAATACCGATGACCACGTGGCGCCGCCGCAATCTGGGCGTCGACAAGCGAAGCGAATTCTGCCAACCTAGCATCGCGCTCGGCAGCAGGCAGCTGCGCCAACGCGACGATGCGCCGCAACCGAACCCCACACAGGCGCTCGCTAAGATCCGCAAACGCCTCGGCCTGCACCGGATCATTCCACGAAGCCACACGCCACTGTGACGAAGCTGTCACCTGATTAGGATGCAACCTATACAATAAACCCCACATCGCCAACCGACGCAGCCGATTACCCGCTGCCGCTAACCGCAACCACAAATCGTAATCTTCAGCAGGCACCTGTCGGTATCCGTCAATAACTTCGCGTCGCGCAATCATCGACGGATGTGAAACCGGGTTCGTTAATAGCAGATGCAACGGAAAAACCTCAGGCGGAATACCAACTGGAGGTAAGGGCTGCACCCGCCGACGTCGAAAATTAATAACCTGCGAAAATAACACATCGATATTCTTTTCAATTGCAGGCAATGCAAGGCGAAACCGCCACGGCAGACTCACATCATCTGCGTCCATCCGCGCAACCAGTCGACAATCAGCCTCCGACAACATCGAATTCAACGCCAACCCCAACCCACCAGAAGCAGGTCGCGACTCAACCCGCAACCGGGAATCTCCCCGGCCAGCCGCCACAGCTATAGCAGCAGTGTCATCCGTAGAACCATCATCCAGCACAAAAAGCTGAGAATCCTGCGGCAACGCACGTAACGTAGACGAAACAGCAGAAAAAATCGTGTCAGCAGCATTACGTGCCGGCAGCAGTACCATCACATCAGGCACCGTCCACCGCCAGCAAATCTCTAAACCTACGCCGCAGTGACATTGCCGAATGCGCCACCGCCACCACCGCTAATATCGCATAACCAACAGCGAACGCTGGCGCTACCCCCCACAAAACAAAAGACCAGCACAACGAGCCAGGATCAGTCGGCAACAAAACCCACGAACGCAGATTACCGCCCCGAGACTGCGCACGGCCCGCGCCACGCACAAACGCTTCAGCCAGAATCTGGCTCAAAAACTGACCACTCGTAACCAACGAATACACCAAGGCAACAGCAGCAAGCCAAATCCAGTCCGGCCGATACGCATACACCGCAACTGCAACTGACAGATGAATCGCGGGCGATCGAAAAGCATCCACCACATGGTCGATCCACTCACCCGTCTTAGACGACACCTGCGACACCCGAGCCAATTGCCCATCAGCGGAATCAAATAAATAGCCAGCCGCCAGCAACGCTGCCGCAACACACCCCACCCAAACCGCAGGAGGGAAAGCCAATAACACAACCATCCCCGCAACCGACAGCGCTGCAGACATGGCCGTAACCATATTAGGAGTCCAGCCAGACGCGAAACCGATCGCAGCAACAAACCGGGCACCACGACGGTTAACCCAGCGAGTATAGGCAGGAACCCCCTGCGCCGGTTTCTGCGCAGAGTCCAACGACTGCCTGGCCCACCGATAGCGCGCAACCCAATCAAAATCATTCAAAGACATAACAATTACCGAGTTAAGAATTCCCGCAAAATCGTAGAAGAAGTAGACGGAGTATAAGGCAAATACACAACCCGGGCACCAACCTCCGCCAGCTCAGCCTCCAGCCGATAGCCCTTGGGCGTATCCTTCCAATCATCACCTTTAAACAAAACATCAAAAGGGTGGCGCTTCCAAGCTACTCGCTTATCCTGATCAGTATCAGTAACTACGTCATCCACAAACCGCAGACTCGCGATTAATTCCATGCGCTCCGCATGCGGAATCACCGGCGACCGGCCTTTCATCCGCAATAGTGACTCATCGGTAGCCACCCCAACCACCAACCGAGTACACCGCTGCCGAGCCGCACGCAAAATATTCAAATGTCCAATATGGAGCATGTCAAAACCACCAGGAACATACCCAACAACTTCTTCAGTTTTGTCCGAAATCTGTGACACCTTCTGCAACTTTCCAAAAAGAACCCAAACAGAGTATGTAAATATCTTATCATGCACCAATTTTTATTTGATGACCCAAAAGTGCTACACCTGTGGAAAACGTGCACCACCACCCTGCTGCCAAGACTATAAACCGGTACAATGGTATACCCACCGAATGAAAAAACACCGTAAAAAAGCGCGCCAGCAAAAAAGCTATCCACAGGTTGCCGTCAAACCTTGCAGCGTCGAAAAGCAGACATAAAAGTAGAAGGCATGAACCTCACGGATTACCTTAACGCCCGCGCCCAATCCGGCATCCAGCTACTCCGTGACATTCACCTAAAACTAACAACCACAACCATCGAACAATTCGCCGCCGACTACGGCTACCGGCTAGCCGAAGTCAAACAACTCCAACGCGCCTGGGACACCTTCAGCCACCCAGATATTCAAAAAGCCGCCAACGACGCCAACCTCTCACTAACCACGCTGAAAGACATCGCCACCATCGCATGGCCACTACGGCGAACCAAAAATAAAAACGAACACCTTCGACAGCTGTGCACACTAGCCGCCGGCAAAACCGCCGACAACGCCAAAAACGTAGCAACCCGCTACATGCGCGAACTAACAGAAAACACCTCCCGCAACGCACCCGACTCCGCTCGCTGCCACCGCGCGGTAGGCCGCGACGGCAAGCGGCGGCTGGTTGCCTGCTTCAGCGAACATACCGCAGCCCGCATCGACACCATTCTCGACGCAGCCGCCCGGAAACTCATAAAGAAAACCCCCAAACTCGCCTACGACCACGCCTACGCAAAAGCCCTCCACAACGCAATCATCGGCAACCAACACACACCTGAGCGATTTAGCCCCATGTTCATGATCGCCACGGACCTGCGATTCCACGCCGACGGCACCATCGCAACCACCGACGGAGCACTAGTAAACCTCAAAGATGTCATCGACACCGAACTCGCCCCCACCGGATGGGCCGCAGTTATAGCCACCAACGACAACAACCAACCCGTCGTGGCAACCCTGGCACAAACCCGCATCACCGACCGCTTCGCCGGAGCCGACATTCGACTCAAAGCAATCATCGAAACCCTCGTATGCGCCTGGCCCGGCTGCGACACCCCCGCTATCCAATGCCAAGCCCACCACATCCACCCCTACCACCTAGGAGGACCAACCACACAAGACAACATCACCCCACTATGCCGCCGACACAACGGCCTCAACGACGACAATCCTCAGAAACCACCCAAAAATGGTCGAATTGAACGGCACCCAGAAACCGGAAAAGTCGGACTACGCCGAAAACCAACAGCGCGGTTGGAGTACAACGAACACCCTGTAACCAAGAAAAGTGCAGCAGCATACGCACGATTCATTTACGACGCGGATGATGGTGGAACTTAATAATCTGCTCCAACTCCGGCTTAGCAATCGGGGCTGAATTCGGGCATGCCTCGACGCAAACACACACCTGCAACGAACCGAGCTTTGACCATGAAAGCTGCTCGGCACTATGCGTGTGCCCATGGATAACCGGCTGCCCTAAATCACGCAGCCGGAACTGTTCAACCCGATCGGAGTCATGATGGTCACCGTCATACGGAAAATGACTCAACATTACTGTGGTACCAGCCATCCGCGCGGTGGCAGCGATCTGCACAGAATCATAGGTTTGCAGATAACGGGGCAGCTGCTTATAGCTTTTCGACGACAACGGGTGGGCGCTGTCATGATTTCCCAAAATTCCATGCAACTCCAGGTACGAATTCTTCCGGTTAGCCATGTCTTCCCGAAACTTATGCAACGTTGCTAGAGCCGCATCCTGCGCTTCGGGCGGGCCGCAGTAATTATCACCCAGAATCCACAACCGGATTTCTGCATTCGCAGGCAGCGCCTCAAGCCATGCGTTATAGAGAAACCTGTCGTGGGCTTTGGGATCGTCGAAACCCCGCAATCGGGACACCAATTGATGCCCGAAATGCGGGTCGGAAATATAAAAGTCGTGCATATATAAAACTCCTATCAATACATTGGGGTAAGGCACGTTTTTATGAAAGTGCTCATCTAAGTTTGACAACCGATTTGATTAGAAATACTAGTCAGACCACTACCACCACGTTGGTGATTCATACGGTCAGCGGCCGCCTCGACGATTTTGGCCCCTATTTGGAGGCAATTTTGAACTACCCCGAGCAAAGTTTACTTTCTTCCCGGGTAATCCTACCGGCTGTATCAATGTATGCGGGCGGCATGGCGATATGTGGAGAAGGTTGTTGGTAAGTACCGTTCACGCGACGCTGGTTGCTGTTACACCTTACCCACTGCCCCAAATTAATAAATCACTTAGAAAATAGTAAAGTAGCTACCGTCATTTTCTTATACTACGAGGGGTCCATGAAATGCGAGCATCACTTACATCCGGGCTACTACTGGCATTATCTGCGGCCAGCCTTAATCATCCAGCTGCTGCTGATTCACCTTTAAACCAGGGTGACACAGTTTCAGTAGGGGATCGTCAATGCGTCATTAGCTATATAGATCCGGCCGATGGTCGAGTGTTCACAGATCCCCATTGTGCCCCTTCTGGAGTCATCTCCGTGGAACGACCACGGCTGGGCACTAATGTTTTTTCCGGTGATCGGGTTCATTTGCCTAAAGCACTGGATCCGGTTTGTGTGGTTAACAGTAATGCACAGATCACGTGCACTAGCATCCTCGCGGTTAATAGTTCAGCATTCGTTACCGCACCATTAGATGTGTCTCCCGGCGCGCCAGCGTGGGTGCCAGGAAAAGGATTCATTGGCTTTGCGACTAGCGACCCGGATCGTTCTCGATCTGTTTTTATACGGGAAAACCTTGGTGGGTCAGTGTCTGCGACAGTGGCGATTCCGGTTGTGTCGTCGGAAAGCGTGGCGCGGGCTGACGTGCGGGAGGGACAGTTACCCGCGGATTTTGGGGCGAATGCTTTGGGCACTGCTGGTTATGCGGCGCAGGAGCATGAGTTGACAATGCGGTTGGCACAGCTCGAGAGCGACATAAAAGAGGCCAACCGGGAACGGGGTCGGGCGATAACGGTCGCGCGTCGAATTGAGTCTACCTTGCCGTATTTCCAGACTGAGGTGGAAAAACGCGAGAGATTGGTGGCGGCGTTGACGGTTGAGGCGGACCGTCTGCGGGGAATTCTGTCTGATCAAGACGAGAGGCGGGTGGAGTTGGCTAACCGGCTCGCGGCCATTGAGGGGTTGTCGGCAGAGATGCAGGAGTATTTGGAGAAAAGCCATCAGTTGCGGTTGGCGCAGGAGCAGCTTCTGGTTTCGCCTTCTCCGGAGGTAGTGGCCCGTGCTGTTTCCTTGAGTGATCGGCTGGTTGAGCTGCATGCGCGGCTGCACGATCATGTGTCTGAAGTTGATCAGTTGAGCAGGTCGCAAGCAGAGGTGGCCCAGTTGGTTTCGGAGCACTCAACTTTGACCAAACAGTTATCGGATGCGACGGCGGTGTTGGTGCGGTTGCAGCAGCAGCGGCAGGTGGCTGAATCGTTGTCGGCTGAAGTTGAGCAGTTGGTGCGTACGCGTGATCAATTGTTGGAGTCTAATCGTCGACAAGCGGAGCGGTTCGGTCAGTCGAAGCCGCATTCGGTGTCAACGAATTTTGCTAATTTTTTGTGGCTTTTGGTGCCGTTTCTTGCTTTGTTGTTGGTGTGGTTTTAGAAGGAGTCTGTGATGCGGTTTGTGGTTGCGCTAATTGTGGCGTTGAGTGTGGTGCGTGCCCCGTATGCGTTAGCGGTTAACCCCATCAATCAGGGGGATCCGATTTTTCTGGGTAATAGTTTATGCACTGCTGGTTTTATTGATCGGGAGAACAATCGAATTTGGACGGCGGGTCACTGTCATGTGCATGGTGCGACCGTCACTAACCGGTGGCGCCAGAAAGTTGGGACTTTGGTGTACCGGTGGAGCGATGTGCAAAGCAATCTGAATAAGGGGCTTACTGGTGCGGAATTGAATGAGGCCATTTTCCGATTTTTCCCCTATGACTTAGCGTATGTGGAGTTGAGTGATCCTTCGGCTGCGGGGCACAATGTGTTTTCTGGCGACCGGGTTTATCGGCCTGAGGTTGGGGATACAATGTGCCGTTGGGGTGTAACGACGAAGCGCATTACTTGCGGGCCGGTGTTAAAGACGGATAGTCAGCTGATCTATGGTGGCGATTTGGCTTCTAAACCTGGTGATTCTGGTGGTCCGACGTGGGTTCCGGGTAAAGGCTACATTGGTCAAACGTTGGGTATTCGTTCCGCTAAGCTTCACGACGGCACCGTGGCTTCCAGTGCTCTCGTACACCGGCATGATGTGGCGTTGAAGCTGGAAAAGACTGGTGTTACTCCTGATTTCCCGGAGATTGATGACATCTTGGCTAATCCACCAGAGTATTATTCCGATAAGCTTGAGACATTCGGGGCGCAACTGCCTACTTCGGCGGAGATGTCGCAGCTGTTGAAGGAACATGAGGTCAAGGAGCAAAAGCTCACGGAGCAACTGGACCAGTCAACCGCGACTCTTTCCAAGGCCAATGAGCGTCGTGAGCGCGCCGCAGCCGAGTTGGAAAAGGCCCAGGCTGATGCGGTTCGGTTGGCAGGTGATGAGGGGAACTTGCGCACCGAGATTTCCGGGTTGAACAGTAAGATTTCTGATTCGTACAACGAGTTGGTTCGGCTTAATGACGAATTAGCGAAGAACAACAAGCCTCAAGAATCTGGGCAGATTTTCGATAGCCATCAACGCGAATACGACGAGACGGTGTTGCGCAGTCGTAGCCGCAATTCCGAGCTCAAGGCAGCGATTGAGAAACAGCAGGAAGAACTGCAGAAACTGAGCGCAGAGCTTGGCGATATTGATGGGTTGCATGATGCCATTGCCCGATTGCAGCGCGAAATCGCCGAAGCTCGCGAAATTGAGGCGCAGCAGACGCAGCGCCTCAAGGAGTTGGAATCCGCATCACCACCGCTGGGCATTGGAAAGATTTTTGCCATTATTGTGGCAATCATCGCGGCTATTGGTGGCGCGGTGGCGATGTTCTTCCGTCGTTAGTTGTGTGTTTGGATGTAAGTTACGTGTGTTTCGACGTATTCCATCAGGCCGTGTTTTCCATCGGCGCCGCCGATACCGGAATTGCGGCGGCCTGCATGGAAGCCTTGCATCGCTTCGAAGTTTTCGCGGTTGATGTAGGTTTCGCCGTACTGCAATTCGTTCGAGGCCTTCAAGGCTTTGTTGATGTCATTGGTAAACACGGAGCTGGTGAGACCGTATTCCGAAGCATTTGCGATGGCAATGGCTTCGTCTAGGTCTTTGACCTTTACCACTGGCAGCACCGGACCGAAGATTTCTTCCTTCGCAATAGCCATGTCGCTTGTGGCACCGGATAGTACAGTTGGCTGGTAGAAGTTACCCGCGCCTTTATCTGCCGCGCGGCTACCGCCGGTTTCGATGGTGCAGCCGGCATCCACTGCGGCGGCGATCATTTCATCGAGCTTATCCATGGCTTCGGGGTTGATCAGCGGCCCCATATCAAGATCGCCTGTTTCCGACGGATTGCCGTAGCGAGTATCCGCCATCTTGGCAATCAGTTTTTCCATTAGTTCATCGTGGACAGATTCTTCCACCAGGACGACTTCCGCACAGTTACACACTTGCCCGGTGTTGATTACCCGTGAATTCCAAATGGCGGTGGCGGCGAGTTCTACGTCGGCGTCGGCAAGCACGATGGCGGGTGCCTTGCCACCTAGTTCCAGATTTACTCGAGTGAGGTTTTTCCCAGCTGCTTCCATGATGCGGCGGCCTACTTCCACGGATCCGGTCATGGAGATCAAGTCAATATCAGGGTGGGTGGTCATCGCTTCACCGACGACGGAGCCTCGACCGCCCACCATGTTGAATACGCCTTTTGGCAGGCCGACTTCTTCAATGATCGAGCAGAATTCGAAGGCGTTGATGGGGGTTTCTTCGCTCGGTTTAATCACGATGGTATTGCCGGTAAGTAGGGCGGGTGCCATTTTGCGTGCGATGAGGAAAAACGGGAAGTTCCACGGCAAAATTCCGCCTACGACGCCGATCGGCTGGTAGGTGAGCATGATGGTTTCACCAGGCCGGTCAGAAGGGATCACTTCGCCTTCGATGCGACGAGCAAAGCCTGCCATGTAGTCGAGGTAGTCGGCGGTGAAATTAACCTCCACTTCCGCCAACCCTCGGACCTTTCCTTGCTCTTCCACCAAATAACCTGCGAACCTGTCGACGTTTTCCCGCAGCTTTGCGGCAATCGCCACCAGGTATTCTGCCCGTTGGGTATTGGTCAGTTTGGCCCATTCTTTCTGTGCGGCGCGGGCTGCTTTAACTGCGGCATCGACGGCGGCTGCATCAGATGCAGGTGCCTCAGCTAACGCTTCACCGGTGGCTGGGTTGGTGACAGTTTGGGTTGCAACTGCGTCCACGAAAACTCCGTCGATATAGTTTTGGTAGGTTTTCATTGGTTCTCCTTTATTTATTTGCTGGTTGATTCTCGTGTCACGAGATCGGGGGTAAGAATTGTGCGGCTCGGCTGGTTTCCTTCGAGGATTCCGGTAAGTGCGGTCAATGCTGCGGTTCCAAGTGCTGTGAAATCTTGGGTCACGGTAGTCAGGCTCGGGTAGCTCCATTCGCACATGGGGGAATTATCGAATCCGGTGACTAGTACCTGATCTGGCACGGCAATGTCGTGTTCATGTAGTGCTCTAAGTACACCGAAAGCAATATTGTCGTTACAGGCAACAATCGCGTCCGGTGTTCCAGCAGCAATAATCGCATTGGCTGCGTGGTATCCAGCATGTGCGGACCAACCGCCACCTTGGACGATGCGACCTAAAACCCCCTGCTCCCGACAATGGTTCTCAAAAACAGTGGCGCGGATTACCGCATCGTCCCAGCTCATATCGCCTGCGATGTGAACAAGACTGGTAGCACCCTGCGATATCAGGTGGTCGATCAACAGCCGAATCCCGGTCTCTTGATCAACAGAGACCACCGCGGTGTGCGCGGTGGCAGGTTGTCCTGCGAGAACAAGACAAATAGGTAGTTGGGGCGCGTGTTTGGCCAAAGCGGATAGCACGTCGGCAGATCTGGCTAAGACGACGCATCCTGCTACCCGTTGATCGACCAGTTGCCCAAGTGCAATGCCGTAGCGGCTGGGTTCGGCTGCGGTGGCGACGCACAGGTAATATCCTTGTTCCCGTGCCGCATGTTCAACGGCGCGAAATGCACTTGACATGCCGTAATCTACATCCCCGGTCAATAAAACTCCCAGGCCGCTGCTTTGTCCAGCTGCCAAGCTGCGTGCGGCAAGGTTGGGTCGGTATCCGAGGGTTTCAATGGCGTGAGTTACTTTCTGGCGGGTGGCATCACTTACCGCGGCGGAGCCATTAACCACCCTGGAAACGGTTTGCAACGATACTCCTGCCAGTTCAGCAACATCTGCCATTAATACCCGGTTGGACATTGGTTTACACAACCCCTTTTTTCAGAATTATATTCCCATACAGTGCTGTTTCTCCGGTCATGACCACCAGTGCAGCAGACCGGGCTTGGTCGTAGAAAGCAAAGCGTTCTACTTCTTCGCCGACTGCTTCTTCGTCATGCTGCGCAACAATCGTGCGGTATGTAGACCAGATCGGTGGGGTTGGGTCGTCCCCAACGGTAGCCATGAGGAAATACTGGCTGGGATTATAGTGGTCTAGCGGCATGAGGGTGCACACGGCGTCGAGAAGCTCCGGCACCTTAATGCCATCGGCGCGAATGACGGGCACGCCTAGGCTGTGTCCTGGGAAATTGGCGTCGGCAAGAACGATTTCATCGCCGTGTCCCATTTCCATGAGTTTTTTCACCAGATCGGGGCTTAAGACTGGTGGAATATGCTTGAGCATGTGTATCACCTCTTCAGTAGTTAGCAAATACCGTATTGGGCACGCATTCCGATGAGTTTTTCCACCTCGTCGTCAGGTAATTGCCGATCCACCCCAAGCTGGCGGGTGAGGAAGGTCAGCTTACAGGTAAATTCTAGGCGTTCCATTGCCTGGTAGGCAGAAAGTAGGCTATCCCCCCAGGCTAGAGCACCGTGCATTTCCATAAGGCAGGCGGAGTGAGTGTGTGTGAACGGCGCAATCGATTCGGCGAGTTCATAGGTGGATGGAGTGGCGTAAGGGGCCACTGGGATTTCCGGCATGGCAATGATGTTTTCTGGCATCATTTTGGAAATGATCGGCTCACCCGCGATGGCAAACGCCGTACCATATGGCGGGTGGGCGTGCACCACTGACCGCACTTTTTCGCTCTCCTGGTACAGCCGCAGGTGCACCTTAACTTCGGAGGACGGTTTGTACGGCGCGTTTGCGGCTAATACCTCGCCGTCGATACTGACTTTGCAGATTTTCTCCGGCGTGAGGCTGCCTTTACTCACTCCGGTTGGGGTACACAAAACATCCCCATTGGGTAGCCGAACGGAAATATTCCCGTCGTTAGCGGCAACCATTCCGGTTAGCCATACTTTGTAGCCGATGTCGCAAATTTCCTGCCGGAGATCTTTTTCGATCTGGTCCATGATTAGTCTTCCTTTCGCGAAGGCAGATAGGTGATGGTATCCACGTGGCGCACAAGCGCTGCGCGTTCGATGCCTTGAATTTCCAATTGGGCAATCGCCGAGCCGGTGGCGGTGCCTTCCGCAGGGCCAGCTATGACTGGGATGCCGCATTCGTCTGCAGTGAGCTGGCATAACAAGGCGTTGTGCACTCCGCCGCC
This sequence comes from Corynebacterium mustelae, assembly GCF_001020985.1. Lineage (NCBI taxonomy): Bacteria > Bacillati > Actinomycetota > Actinomycetes > Mycobacteriales > Corynebacteriaceae > Corynebacterium > Corynebacterium mustelae. Next base: position 482,415 of record NZ_CP011542.1, on the reverse strand, counting down.
GATCATCCGCAGGCTGTCGAAGGTGGTTCCGGTTACTTCTTCGAGGTGTCGCACCGTCGCCGCGTGGGTGCGGGCTAAGGAGGCAGTCACAACCCGCACGATCACGGCCTCACTGTCATGCTTTTCGACGCCTGATGCCGCCAACCGCTCCGATATAATCGCTGGATAGTCTCCAGGTGCGGCAAACACCGGATCATTGGTGTCAATGTACACACCCGGATCAGGACAATCGGCAGCTTCTGTGGCCAGCAGCGCAATGTCGCTTGGTCTACCTTGCTCGGCAAATACCCGGCAGCACTGTTGCAGAATCCATAGCCCAGTGAGGTTGCGCAGTAACCGGATCTTGCCGTCGGTGCAGACCTCGTTGCTTAACCCGGCGCGGTAGGCTGTGTCGTTAAGCACAGGTGTATCCCGCACACACCCGACGAGCGACCACGAGCCGCAGGATAAAAACCCCTGAGTCTCGGAAAGCCCCAGCCCATGTACCGCGCAGGCAGTGTCGTGCCCACCAGCACGCACCACCGTGAAATTCTCCAAACCGGTGACTGTGACCGACCCGATGTCGGTCATTTCCGTATTGAGTGGACCTACGAGCGTGCAAGGAATCGCATACGCGTCAAATACGTCCTCAGCCCAGTTGGCACTGCCGGGCTGAGTGAGCGCGGTTGTTGAGGCAATGGTGGGTGACCACCCCATGCTCCCCGTAAGACAGAACGCTACATAGTCAGGCAGTAGTAGCATTTTATCTGCGGTTGCCGGGATTTCTGAGGTGGCCTGCTGCGCAAACAATTGGCGTGCAGTGGTTATGGTTTCCGGTTGCACACCAGTGAGGGCAAAGTGTTGCGCAGGCTCTAATGCGGTTTCTGCCGCGGCTTGAGTAGCGTGGGTGCGTCCGTCTCGGTAACAGACAACCGGTGCAGTGCGGTTACCTTCGGTATCGACAAGCACATAGTCAACACCCCAGGTATCGATAGCGACGGTAGCTGGCAGACCACCGATCGCTTCCTTAGCGTAATATAACCCGGTTATGGTTTCGGATACCAGGTGGTCGATGTCCCACACCAGATGATTGCCATCAGATTGGGCATGATGGGCAAACCTGTGAACTTCTGTCATGTCGAGGGTGTCTCCCCCGGCCGAGCTGGCGACAACGACTCGGCCGGAGGATGATCCTAGGTCGACAACTACGGCGTAGCTGAGCGTATTCATCAGCCGTAGAGGGGGCCGTAGTTTGCGCAGGCGCGGAAGTCAGCGGATTCGGCGTCCTGGGTGCCGTGCAATCCCCAGGCACGGGGCCGGAAAATCCGGTCGGCTTCGACATTGTGCATGTTCACCGGAATGCGAAGCATAGCGGCAAGAGTGATCAGTTCGTGGCCGAAATGCCCATACCCGATGGCGCCGTGGTTAGCTCCCCAATTATCCATCACCGAATAAACACTGGTGAAGGCCCCTTCACCCGTCAACCTAGGCGCAAAGAAGGTGGTGGGCCAGGTAGGGTCGGTACGATCAACGATGGCGGCAGTGGCGGCGTCGTCAAGCAAAACTGTGGTGCCTTCCACGATCTGCAACACCGGGCCTTGCCCCTTGACCAGATTCAACCGCGCCATGGTCACCGGCATACCGCCCGGGGTGGTGAAGTGAGTAGAAAACCCGCCGCCCCGGAAATACTCATGGGTAGCAGCATGGAAGGTAGTGGCCTCCAAACATGCCGTGATATCCGCATCAGTCATCTCCCACCACGGCTTGATGGTCGGGTTGCCCTCCGCATCGGTCGCCCCACCTGAGGCATCAAGCGACGTAGAACCGGAGTTGCGCAGATCCAAGAATCCCTGTGCCGCCAAGCCTTCCGGTTTAGTTCCGGTGACTCGTTCTATAGCCTCCGGTGACCAGTAGGTACGCACATCACTAAAGAGCTGGGTGCGGTTGGTAAGCAAGTGATTAAACAGCATGCTTATACCGTTGAGTACATCGTTTTCGGTGGCAAACGTCAGCGGCTGCCGCCTGCCATTCCAATCGAAGCTGGTGTTGAGAATGGTCTCCATGAAGTCGCCGTTAGGCAGGTGATCCGTCCACTGGCGTTGCCCCTGGAAACCTGCGCAGATAGCGTTATGGCCAGCGGCTTCCTCAACGAAACCTAACTCGGCAAGACGTGGGTTACCTACCATGAGGTCCTTGGCAATCAATGCCATCTTGGTCACGTAATCCCATTGCTTTTCCCGCTCTTCGTCGGAAATTTGGTTGTGCTCTGGATTGTGGTCTTCGCCTTCAGTAATCCGCTCTCGCACCCACGCGCGAGCCTTATCGTATTCCTCACTATCGAATACCTCCCGGTCAATCCGCCGCACAAGCTCGGTCATGTCCACACTTTCGGTACCCATGCCCAGGTAATCCTGCAGCATATGCCGGTCAATAACCGAACCTGCGATACCCATGCAGGCGGAACCAATCTGCAAGTAATTACGCCCCTTCATGGTTCCAACCGCGATGCCGCAGCGAGCAAACCGTAAAATCCGCTCTGCAACTTCCGCAGGGATAGTTTCATCGTCAGCGTCTTGGACATGCTCACCATAGATGCCGAACGCGGGAACCCCAAACTGGGCGTAGGCAGCTAGGTTAGCGGCAAGCGTCACCGCGCCGGGCCGTTCGGTGCCGTTAAATCCCCAGATAGCGTGTGGGTAATTGGGGTTTAAGTCCATCACCTCGGTGACGTAGCACCAAGATGGGGTGACGGTGAGCTCGGCGGCGATGGGGAGTTTTGCGAATTTTTCGGCGCACTGGGCAGCCTCCCCGGCCCGGCCGATGGTGCTATCGGCAATGACGCAGGTTACTGGGCTGCCATCTGCGTGACGCAGATTGTCTTCGATGAGTTTGGCGGCTGCCGTGGCCATTGCCATGGTTTTTTCTTCCAAGGATTCACGTACTCCTTGGCGTCGGCCGTCGATGATGGGGCGGATTCCGATGACTGGATGTTGTGTCATTGTTCTTCCTTACTTGTACAGCATGGTTTGGATGTCGGCGTCGTCAATGTTGTTTTTGTCGTACCAGGCGAAGTTGGTGGCGATATTCTTTTCGACGGTTTCGCCGTTAGCTGCGGCATAGGCCGCTTTCACTGCTTGATATCCGATGTCGACTGGGTCTTGGGTGACTGCGCCAGCGATGGTGCCGTCTTTGATGAAGTTCATTTGTGCTTCGCCGGAATCGAAACCGACGACGGTGACCTCACCTTTCTTTCCGGCTTCGGTGACACCAAGGCCGATTCCGACAGCAGAGCCTTCGTTGCAGCCGTACATCGCTTTGATATCGGAGTGTGCTTGCAGCATGGATTTAGTCAGATCGGCGGATTTCTGGTGGTCACCGCCGCCGTATTGAATGTCAACGACTTTCAAGTTAGGGGCGTTCTTCTCCAGATACTCGGTGAATCCGTCGCGGCGGTCTTTAGCTGTGGTAGAGGTTTGGTCCTGGCAGACAATGCCAACTTCGCCGGTATCGCCCACAAGTTCCACGACGTGCTTGGCGGCTTCAGCAGCTGCCGCTTTGTTGTCGGTGGCGGCGGTTGCGACGGGGATGTCGGAGTCGACGCCGGAGTCAAATGCGACCACTGGGATGTTATCGCCCTGGGCGGTGGTCAGCAGTGGAATTGCGGCTTGGGAGTCAAGTGCTGCGAAAACCACGGCTATTGGTTTCTTCGACAGGGCGGTTTGCAGTTGTTGGATCTGCTTGTCCACTTGGGTTTCGTTGTCAGGACCGTCGTAGGTGATGGTGGCTCCAACTTCTTCGGCGGCTTTCTCAGCACCTTGTTTGACTGCTTGCCAGAATTGGTGCTGATATCCCTTGGATACCACAGCGATATAGGGTTTACCGTCGGTACTGGGAGACGATGTGGAGGTTCCTGATTGGTCACCAGAACACGCGGCGAGCATTGCGGTGGCGCCTAAAACGGCGAGGAGTTTCTTATTCATGATGTACTAATCCTTTCTTAAAACTAGGGTTAGGCTTTCTTTTCGCGGCTTCGACGCAGGTTGTCAGCGAAGACTGCGATGAGAATGACGATTCCGATGGAAACTTTCTGCCATTCCTGTGGGATGGACATGATTTGCAGGCCGTTAGCCAAAACCGCCATCAGCAGTGCACCAATAAAGGTCCCGAAAATGGTGGCCCGGCCACCCGACAGTGATGTACCGCCGATGACGACAGCGGCGATCGCCTCTAACTCGTAGCCCATACCGGTGGCAGGCTGGGCTGAATTGAGGCGCGCGGATAGCAGGATTGCGGCCAGCGCGGTGAAAATTCCGGCGAAGGTGTAGATGGCAATCAGCCAGTTGCGGGTGTTGACACCAGAGATGCGGGTGGCTTCCTCGTTAGAACCGATCGAAAGAGCGTAGCGGCCTAGCAGAGTTTTAGACATCACAACTGCGGCGAAAATGGCGCAGATGATGAATATCAGTGCGGCATTGGGGAAATCTGGTATGACCTCGCCTTGGGAAATGGCAGCAAAGGCGGGAACATCGGTGAGATAGATCGGGGTGGACTTGGTGATAATCAGGGCTAGGCCTTGAGCTACCATCATCATGGCCAGGGTTGCGATGAACGGCGGGATTTTGAAGATTGCCACGTTCATGCCGTTGATGAATCCCATGAATGCACCAAAGGCGATGGCGGCAATGATGCCAATTGGTAGCGGTAACCCCAACCAGTCTCCGCTTAAGAAAACACCAGTCATCACGGCGCATAGCGTCATACCCGTTCCGACCGATAGGTCAATGCCCGCGGTAGCGATAACGAATGTAGCGCCTAGAGCCATCGTGCCGATCACCGCAGAAGACAGCAGGATGGATGTGATATTGCCCCACTGGAAGAAATTGTCAGTGGATACAGAGAAGAAGATGAAGATTAAGGCCAGGGCTGCCAGCGCCAGCAATTGCTGCAGCTGAGCATTTAGCCGTGCGCTAAGGGTGCTTGGTGTCGTGGTAGATTGCGCAGACATTAGGCCACCTCCTTGTCAGTGTCGCGGAATTTGGTTGCCAGTTCCATGATTGATTCTTGGTTTGCCTCGGAGTTTTCCAAGATGCCGGTCATTCGACCATTGCACATGACGCCTATCCGGTCGCAGATGCGCAGCACCTCGGGAAGTTCGGAAGATATGACGATGAGAGACTTTCCTTCGGCGCATAGTTCGTTCAAAAGGGCGTAGATTTCGTCCTTGGCGCCGACGTCGATACCGCGGGTGGGTTCGTCGACGATGAGGATGTCACAGTCGCGAACCAACCACTTGCCGATGATGACTTTTTGTTGGTTACCGCCGGAAAGATTGCGGATTATTTGGTGAATGCTGGGGGTTTTGATTTTTAAACGACCCACTTGAGCTTGGGTATCGCGGGCAATGTCAGCTTCGCGGATGATCCCAAACTTCGAGTATTTGGTGGACAGCGACGAGAGCGCCGTATTGGCTTTGACGTCCATGTCTAGTAGGAGCCCGTATTGTTTCCGGTCTTCGGAAAGGTAACCAATACCGTGCTCGACTGCATCGGCTGGCGAACGCAAGGTGACTTTCGTACCAGCCACGGTGACCGTTCCAGCGCTTTTTGGGTCGGCACCGACGATAGCGCGCGCAAGTTCGGTGCGCCCAGCCCCCATGAGCCCCGCGATGCCGAAGATTTCGCCCCTACGCAGCTCGAAGCTTACGTCTTTGACCAGGTCGCGGGTAGAGAGCTTATCGACGCTTAAGACCACTGGCTGGTCACGGAAATCTTTAGGCTCCGGGCGAACATCAGTAACAATTTGGCGCCCCACCATTGCTGCGATGATGTCTTTGATTGGGGTTTCCGCGGTCTCGAGGGTGGTAACGTACTGGCCATCGCGAAGTACCGTCACTCGGTCTGTGATTTCGGCGATTTCATCCATCCGGTGCGAGATATACACCATGCCGGTTTCGGGGGACACGAAATTTCGGATCAGCCTCATGAGGGTTTCGATTTCAGTGTCGGTTAAGGCGGCGGTGGGCTCATCCATGACCAAAATCTTGCAATCGAAAGACAACGCCTTGGCAATTTCAACCATCTGTTGCCTGGCTACAGTAAGGTCGCGGATGTAGGCACGCGGATTTACATCGATCCCTAGCCTCGTCAGTAGTTGCTCAGCCTTTTTAACCATTGCGGTGTCGTTCAGCAACAAACCACCGGTTTTAGCTTCGCGGCCCATGTAGATGTTTTGAGCAACAGTCATATCAGGCACCAAGTTGAGTTCTTGGTGAATGATGGAGATACCCTTTTCTTGCGCGTCGCGCGGGCCATTAACTTTGCTTAAATTCCCGTTGAGGTAGATGCTACCGCCCGGATCAGCGGTGTAGACACCAGTAAGAATCTTCATAAGTGTGGACTTACCTGCACCGTTTTCACCGCATAGGCCGAGTACTTCATTGTGGCGCAGGGTGAGCATTACGTCGTCCAATGCCTTGACACCCGGAAAGGTTTTCGAGATGTGTTCAAGGCGAAGCAAATCGGTTGTCATTGCTTGCAGCCTCCTTTCACTTGTTCCAGCGGAAGCAAATGAGGCTTGGAACACACTCAGGCTTATTTGTGGAGCGCCTCACTTACCGCTCTAGGCCCAGCTTGCATGATAGCGCTAACATTGGCAAGCGCTTTTAGAATAAAATGAAAAACATCCCAACAATTTCACCCCCGTAACAATCCAGCTTTTCCACACATTTTTTCGGAATAAAACGTTGTTAACCCCACATACGCAAACCTGAAAATTCCACTCAATGGCAGTCTAAAAACAAAGCCATGACCACCATCAACCAATAAAAATTCATCAAAGAAATGTGAAGGCTCACATTGGCAAGCTTTTAATCAAACCTTCACACAAACCACCCACCAGACAGGTGGATATCATAACCACTACCCCACCCCCGCGATCACAGATTTTTGGGCATGTGAAGTTGGATTTTTACCAAAAGCCCACACTGACGCGTCAAAAAGCAAAAATGTAGCCAAAAGACTTGAAAAAGTATTAATCTTAGATAGATTAATACTAATTTATATATGATAAACACTCGAGGTTTTAGTTAAGCCACCCCGGAGGAACCGCACCATGTATCGCCGCCTTCTATCGTGCTGCGCAGCAACTATTCTTACACTCACAACGGTTGTCCCTGTCGCCCAACCGCAACACAACGCAGTAGCAGCCACCCTTGCTCAAACTTCGCCATCTGAGAAGCAAGCCCAAGGTAACGATTTTGACCTTGGGACGATCATCAGCATCGTCATTAGCGTCATCGGCAGTGTCGCACTCTCGCTTATTGGGCTTGTTCCATTACTAAATTATTATGCGCAAAAACATAACTGGCTTCGTTAGGGAAGGCTAAAATTTTCAAGGCACATATCACATCTAATGCGAAAGGCTTCCCGCGTGGATTCCCTCATTCGATCTAAACTCGAGAATATTGAATCACCGTTTGCTGAATTCGCAGCAGCAAACCTACGCCGAACTACGAAACTAACGTTTAGTCCCCCAACTGAGCCAGTCGCCGTCACCGCCTCACGTACGGGCAATACGGCGGCAGTGACACCGAACCACCCGTGGCCTGTCGATTCCGCAGGCAATCCGATGCAGCATCTCGCGCAACTCAACCTTGCCGAACTGCCTGCCAGGGAGGAATTACCGGCGGAAGGTTTGCTGCAATTCTTCGTTGCCGTGGACGATCACATGGGAACCACAAACGGCGCCGACCCCAACTACCGGGGAAGCGTCGTGCGCTATATTCCGGCGGCTGAGCTAGAAACTGCTGCCGCCGAAACTCACGATCACCCCAAGAGTATTTTCACCATCGACCAATTCAGGATCACTGGAACCCTCTACGACCAGGCACCGCAATACGATGACTACCAGTTCAGCGCAGTGGCGGAGCAGGCGGGCATTTACACGGAAGAAGAGGATTTCCTCGACTCCATCGGATTCTATGATGACGAAGATTTCGAGGACCTGGATGAAGAAGACGCTTTAGAAGAATACGGCTGGCTAGACCCGGTCGACGCGTTGGAAGACGTCACCGACCATTACGCTCAGCTTTTCCTTGGTGGCTGGACCCAACACCCACAACAAGACCCGCGCAACTATCTCCATGACGAAAATTCACGTTACTTTAACCCGCATTTCCATACCCAAGACATGCAGTTACTCCTACAACTCGCATCAGCTACCGGAATCGATATTGGCCACGATGGAATTCTACACTTCTTCATTGGCGATAAAGACTTAGCCAACCTCGATTTCAGTACCCCGCTGTACAGTTTTAGCGCCCACTAGTCCCCGCCCATCCCGTCATCGTAAGGATTGTTTCGCCGTGACTGATATCCGCCCGGCTCTCACCGATTTCTACAACACCACAACCCGCCCTGTCATCGCTCTAGAATTACACCCCGTTTCCGGCTCAGGACCACGCGAACTCAATCCGGCAAGTTCCCGGGTGGGATACCTCGGTGCGGTCACCCCGGAATTCCCGTGGCCCCGCGGTTACAACGACAAACCGATGTGCCTCATCGCCCAGCTCAACCTCGCGGAACTACCGCCATTGACTGACTACCCCACCGGTGGACTTTTGCAGTTCTTCGTTGCGGACGATTTCTCCTTTGGCTCCGATGAAGCCACAACCGACGGCAAGTCTGGGTGTCTGGTACGCCTCATTCCCGCCGACGAACTTGACAAGGCCCAAGCCGCCGAACATATTCCAGAAAATGCCGACTATCTCTTAAGCGGCGGGCACTTCACAGTCACCGGCACACGTATTCAACAAGCACTTAGCAGTGCCGAAAACCCAGTTGTACTGCACGAGCTCTCCGAACGCGGCCTGCCTACGGATGCTGCCACTGCCCGGAAGCTGCGGCGGATCATCACCACACATCAACCTGACATATATCCCTCAGTTTTCGGTGATGGTTGGGGCCACTTCTTCCACTGGGATCCCCGTGAGGTCGGCGACGGACAACGGCTTCTTCTCCAACTTCATGCCCGTAGCATGGACGACGTCCAATTGGTCCTAGGCAATGAAGGGTGCATGAGTTTCCTCATCAACGATCATGATCTTCAGCGCCATGACTTCAGCAATATCACGTATCTCTTGGAAGTCTCCTGACGCCCGAAATTGCTCGGGCCGGAATCGTTTAGAAAAAGCAACCACCGTATTGCAGCTTGACGATGCCCCCACGTTGCCGACCAATTTCAAACAAATATATAGAACCGCATCGCAGCACTACGCCTACAGTTTTCCGTTTACTGCCCACCCTAGAAAGCGAAAATAATGCCGGGAAATGACCAAGACCAGCTCAGTTTCGACGACTGCACGGACCCTATGGTCATCGATATTTTCACCAGTGTGCTGGAACAACTACGGTTGGGTCACCTTGACCACGGTGATATCACCACCGAGCACCCCACATCAATCCACTACAAGGATTTCCGTATTCCTGTACGTAAGCTTTTAACATTCGCGTTACACACCATGGACGTGGGTTCCATTACCACCGCCAACGAATGGGACATGGTGGATAAACTCCGGGAACTGGTTGGGTGGAACACTATTAGCGGGCCTATTCGCAACTGGCTGACACGCCACCTTACAAAACCGTACTTTCCGGCTAGCCAAAACCCCTATGCAGTTTCCACGTGGCACCCCAAGCCCGAGGTGGATCTGACAGAGGTGCCCCACGAACTACTAGAGTTTGCATGTGCTGTTGCGGTAGCTGATATCCGGTACTCTTCCCCCTCCTCACGCCAATACGCAGAAATGCTGTTAAGCCAGGCCACAGCATTGGGCTCTGACACGCCATATCGCCTGTTCGAAACCGGCAGCGGCGATCTGCCTGAGAATGTTGCTTCCTCTGCTGGCGATGGTTGGTATGGGCAGGCAAATGACGTTTCCGGGATTATTTCCGTCACCGTGACACAGGAGGATCCACGCGCGTATCGCGCGGTATTGGAGTACCTGATCCACGTTGTTTCCTGTCCACTTTTCCCCAACAGCTACAGCATCGATTTCACCGGCCCCACCAAGAATTATCTCCCCATTCCATATTTGGAAACCAATAGCATAGATCAGCTTTTCCAGTGCGCCGCGCATTATCCCGAATTATTTGACATCATTGCCGATTACGCACGTACGGCAATGAGAGAATACGAATGGTACTTAGGCTTAGAAGACCACAACCGGGCGATGCCTGGGACGTTCGCAGTTTTTGCACTTGGGCTTTACGACGCCACCGCCGCCGCGCTCGTCAACGACTACATGGAACTTTGCGACGATGAACGCCAAGAAGTGCACGCGTTGTTCGTCGCTGCCGCCATCGATAGAAATGGATATAACGCCACAACAATTGAGTACCTTGTTCGGTGTCTTGAGAATTGTCCGATAGAACCAGAGTTATCTGAAATGACGGACCAAACTCCTGGTGCTGATGCACTTGAGATTCTTAACGAGGTGGAAGCCAGCGTTGACGAATATCTGTGGGAGCGTATTCACTACAGCATTTGGGGTGAATAAAATTTTTTTAAGCCGACCCCATCTACGCCGCATGTGCATGTCTTTTACAATAATGCAATGGCTCGTTCGCTCCACCACATTGAATTATGGACCACAAACCTTAATCGCACGTACCCAAGTTTCGATTGGTTATTGTGCTTATTAGGGTGGGAACGTAACGATATAGATGGATGGGAGTCAGGAAAAATATGGACAGCACCCGACGGCACATACCTAGTGCTTGAACAATCCCCCGAAATCAATGGCGAACATGATCGCATGCGCGCTGGCCTTAATCACCTCGCACTGGTTGCGGCCAGCCCTTCAGTTGTCGACGCCATTCGAATCGCCGCAACCCAACATGGATTTACCGAATTATTTTCAGAGAAATACCCTCACGCCGGAGGGCCCAACCACTACGCGTGTTATCTTGAGAATTCCGGAGGCTTCGAATTTGAAATTGTTGCTGGGCACGGATTGCATGGTTTCGATGGACACTAGTCTCGACTGCGCAATCTAGGTTATAGCGATAACCAAAGCCATGGCATGCACGACCTGTTGCTTTAACTACCAGCGCTACTCGGAAGTTGAAAATCTAAGAAAATAACATATATAAACCAATAAAATGCCAAATAAATGCTATCATTTCTTCAGTTAATACTTATATCAGAAAGAAGGGATGGCGTATGGCATCAAAGGGCAACGCTAAGAGATTAGACACCGAGAAATATTACGGCATCCTTGTTGATGTCATAGGGAAAGCGACCGCATTGCCTATGGTTCGGGTTGACCGCACTACATTCCTCACTGCAAAATTCAAGAATCATCCTGAACTAGACCGCATTCTTGTAGAGGGAACAACAAGCGTTCTATCAATTGACGAGATTCGTACGCACGCGCTCAAAGTCGTTTCCGCTAACACCAAGAAGACCTCTGGGATCGCATTCATGGCAGGCCTGCCTTCTAGTCCTCTTGCAATGATTCCAGCTGGAATGGGCGATACTGTGCAGTACTTTGGGTATGCCATCCGTATGGCACAAGAAATCGCTTACCTATACGGCGATATTGACATTTTCACCAACGGAAACGAGCTCTCCGAAGAAGGCCAAAATCGACTCATCATGTATTTAGGTACCATGTTCGGGGTATCTGGAGCAGCCTCACTAGTCAAGAAGAACCTGGTACCGCATCTTAGTACACACCTAGCTAAGAAAGTAGTCTCCAAACCACTCACGAAAACCACATGGTACCCGCTTCTTAAACGGGTCGCCGCAGCACTCGGCTATAAAATCACCAAACAGGCGTTGGGAAAGACCATCACAAAATCAGTTCCGGTTATTGGTGGTGTGGTTTCCGGAGGGCTTACATGGGCCACATTCAAACCGCTAGGAAACCGACTCATTGAGGTTTTTGAAGATCAACTTCGCACTTCAGAAAACAAAACTACCGCAGAACCCGAATGGGACGTGATTGATTCCGAGGTTCTTGTAACTGAAGAACATCCGGAAACCTCCAAACAGGACTAACAGTTTTACCTGTAACCTGGTTCACGGTACTTTCCCGCAACACAACTCTAATAATCAAGGCACAGGTAACGTTGTGCACCAGGTACAAATATCAAAAGTTCCGGTTTTCATAACACTTACCTAACAAGTGTTTTTACTAGCCGCGAGTAAAAACAAGCGAAATATGGTTTTGATTACTGTCTGCCCGCAGGTTCACCTGCCCGCCAATAGGAAAGGTTAACTGCGGGTTGGTGTGCCCAAAATCAAGATTCGCAACAACTGGAATAGCGCTAAGCTGAGGTATGTCGCTGACTAGTTCTTCAATATCCTCACGTGTGACTGTGCTGTGTTTCTGGAATCGACCAATAACAAGCCCAGCCAGCTGGTCCCCACCCGGCTGTTGAAGAACCGAAAATAGCCGCCTGCGAAATTCCACGATTGAAGATCCTGCCGTAACTTCGGCGAAGAGGATGCTGCCGGCCAGCTGCGGCAAGAACCGAGTGCCATTTAGAAGCGTGAATGTACTCAGATTAGAGCCAAGGGCAGTCCCTTGAGCGCAACCATCATTGATAATCCACCAGCCCGAAGTCGGTTCAGTGACGCGGTTATCCTGTTCGATAAACCATGAGTCATCCGTGAACCAACTGCTTGGTTTCCATTCAATAGAGTTAAGGCTCATCGCGGCCTGTTGGAAAGATGCTTGAGTAGTTTCAAAATAATCACGCATACCGAAGCTTGACCAATGCGGGCCAGAGTAAGTTACAACTCCAGTTCTCGCATATATCGCGTTCTGAAGAGCCGTAATGTCAGAATAACCGCAGAAAAACTTTGGGTTGTCGGCAATTAGATCGAAATTCAGATACGGAAGTAGCTCGTGGCTGCTGGTACCACCAATGACCGTGATTATTCCATCGACACTCTTATCAGCGAAGGCCTCGTGCAGATCATGCAGTCTCTTGTCAACTGATGAAAATTCAAATCGGCCACTCTCGCGAGCGTATGAGGAAAATGACACCCGAAACCCTAAACTTTCTAACCGCCGTGTGGCCAAATTACTTAAGTATCGACCCATTTCCCCTGTTTCAATTGGTGCTAGCGAATCCGAAGGAGCGATCACACGAATATGGCTGCCGACAGACAGCGCTTTCGGGAAAACAGACATGGTGAAATCATATCTTTTTTAGGCTAAAGCTCCACAGCGTACATCCAATAACGCGCTCTGCCAGACTATATGCAGACTCTGCCCCAACGACCGTGAACCACCTAGTAACGATAAAACATCCCCGAAGGTCGATCCGTATCGATAACCAAGATCCGATCTTTTGCTTGCGCTACAAACCCGCGTGGGTCGGTTCGCGCCGCGTTTAGCACTTCTGGATCATCAAGTGTTAAAAACAACATTTCTTTATTCAGCGACGCCCCAACCATTGAAGCAAGTGTAATTTTACCTACCTGCCGGGCACCTGTAAGTCCAACTGCAGAAAACGTGCTAAGTAACCCCATTATCCATTCTTGAATATTACGCTTTACGTGCTTTTTCATACCCAAATATTAAATTTACCGTGATTCGGTGGCAGGTTTTATCGTGATTCGGTGGCAAAATATCGCTCGATCTATCCATCAGCTGCACACTGTTGGGCCAGCAATATCGACCTAATGCTGAGATGATGAGACGCGGCTTTTGCGGCATCGAAAAGCAAGAAACTTATCCATGCCACAGTGCGCCAACTGCTGCCAATGCGGCCCGTCTAACGCACTGTTTATGCAGCTTAACCCTTTACTTTTCCACTATGCGGTGCTAGGTTTTGGGCTATGTCGGCACCGCAGAAGGGCCCGTCACCGTTGGTAGCCCCAACACAAAGGTCAACCGCACGCCCTAACCGCCGAGCATTCCCCCGCCGCAAGAATCTGGCACAAGCTGTCGTCGCGATCCTGGCGATAATTGGGGTTTGGTCCGTCGTAGTTAGAATAACAAGAAAACCTATAGTCGGGCATTTCCATTCCACCGCAGGTCGTAACGCCTACGCAACCGCATACCGCGATGCCATGACGCTCATGCCCTCGCCGACGAAACAGCATGGTATCCAGACGGACTACGGCACAGTACGCGTTTACGAGTGGAGCACTCCCGCGACTGCGGATACAACCCCTATAGTGCTGTTACCGGGCGTTCGTCAGGGGTGCCAATGTGGGCAACTAACCTGCCCAGCTTTGCCGAAACCCACCGCGTTGTGGCCTTCGATGCGCTTGGCGACGCTGGCATGTCCGTCCAATCGGCACCACTTACCTCGATGACCAACCAAGCTGAATGGATTGACCAGGTCATGGATGCCGTAGCTCCTATGGGCGCGCACTTCGTTGGCCATTCGTTCGGCGGGGCGACCCCAACCGCATATGCATGCACCCATCCGGAACGCGTCGCCTCTCTTGCACTTCTCGAACCTGTCTTTACTTTCGCATATCCACCTGCATCCATGATGGCTTGGGTAGTTGTGGCATCGATTCCTGGAATACCCGATAGCATTCGCAACCAGGCGCTTAACCGCATCGGCGGTGCCGAATACAACCACGATGACGATGACACCCTGGCGTGTATGATCGCATTAGGGACAAAGCATTACCGTGCGCAACTTCCGACCCCGTCACTGCTAACCGAAGATACGGCGGTGGCGCTTTCTATGCCGGTCTACGTTGCAATAGCCAGCGACAGCTCACTTGCTGGCGGGCAAAAAGCCGCGGATAAGGCTCAACAATTGCTTGATAACGTCACTGTGCATACGTGGCCGAACACAACCCATTCTCTTCCAATGCAGGTGCCCGACGAATTGGTTATCCACTTGCGGAAACTTTGGGATAGCGCGAAGTAGGCAGTTGTCACAACTCAACGGCTTACGAACTTGCGTCATACCCGTTTTGAGCTAGCAATATGCGGAAGATAGTAAGAGATAGTAAAGGATAGTAAGAGATAGTAAAGGATAGTAAAAATCATGTAGATTTATGTCATGAGCCGTGTACGCAATCCCTTCAAAGCCACATTGGGAGCAACCCCGCCATACCTTGCTGGTCGTGAACAAGAAATTGAAGACTTCAAGGATGCGCTTTTCGACGGCCCAGGCGCACATGAACGAGTTTCCCTCATCACTGGCCTTCGTGGCGTGGGCAAAACCGTATTGCTTAATGCATTTCAAGATGCAGCACGAGCCGAATCTTGGTGGGTTATCGCCGAGACTGCAACCCCTGGTTTTACCCAACGCATTCAAGATGCAGCGTACCGGATCATCCAAAAGAACTTTCGCACCCACAAGAAAACTCTTACAGGTGTAAACATCGCCTCGCTAGGAGGCTTGCAGTTCACTGAGACAGAGAAATATCGTCCAAATACAACGTTACGGGATGTCCTCACGAATCTTTTCACGCTGCAGGCACATATTGATGCCCAAATTGGACAGGAACCTGTGGGAGTGCTTATCACCTTAGATGAGCTGCACTATAACCGAAAAGAAGAAGTTATTGACTTCGGGGCGACCATTCAGCATTTAGTCCGTGAAAACTGCGAGATTGCCATAACCATGGCAGGCATTCCACAATCCGTGAAACCACTGTTGGCGGCTGATTCTGGGCAAAATCCCGTAACATTCCTACGCCGTGCCAACAAAATTGCACTGGGGCTAGTCGCTGATTCCGATGTTCGCACCGCCCTTTCGTCCCCGCTAGCCTCATTGGATTTCGAATGGGAACCAGGCGCACTAGATCTAGCTGTTGAGATTTGTGGCGGCTACCCATTCATGATTCAGCTGGTAGGCCAATACCTGTTCCGCACTCGGGACGGAAACCGCATAACCTTAGACTCGGTTAAAGCAAGTGGTGAACGCGCCCGCCACCGTCTCGGCGAGCTAGTTCACAAACCTTCCCTTTCAGACCTCTCCCCCACGGATCAAGATTTTCTTAAAGCGATGGCAGTAGACGACGGGCCGTCCAAAATGTCCGATATTGCCCAGCGGCTTAACGTTGACACGCAATATGCAGGCAATTACCGGCGTCGACTTTTAAACGCCGAAATCATCTCAAGCCCCCGCTACGGGTATGTCAGCTTCGCTTTGCCGTATATGCGGCAGTACCTTACATCACCGACCAATTCCGCACACTTTTAAAAAATAAGGAAACGGCTTGATGCCTTATGATTCGGGTTCACGGTTGCGAGATTTTTAGGAATTAAACCACGATCTACATGGGAAAATGCAACCAATCAACAAACTGGACGGAGCTCTACTGCTAAAACGGTCAGGGTTCTACCGATAAACTGGTCGGCATTCTATTGCTAAATTGGTCGGCGCTCTACGACGATTACCTGGGTGGCAGATTGCTGGTTCACTGCGATTGTCTGTAACCCATGAAAGGACCCTTTTCATCGCTGTAGGATGGGCTGATGCATATGTATAGGTCGATTGTAAGAACCCTTTTCGCGGTAATTTTCATTTCCGGAGGTTTCTCTCACCTTGTGCTCGGCCGAACCCATCCAGAAAGCTACGCAGTGTTCGGCGACACTGCGCTCATACCCTCGCTTTCTAACCTGTGGTCAGATTTTGTGATGCCGAATATCGGATGGCTCACCATCGTGCTTGGCTGCTACGAAGTAGTTGCTGGTGTCCTCCTTTTGATGAGCCGCTCAAAAGCACGTCTCGGTGCCTACATGATGCTTGCTTTCTTGGGCTTCATCACCATCGTTGGCTATGGATTCCCCACCACCAGCATCGTCGAGGATTTGCTAAAGAACAGAATCATCACGATAGTGATGGCACTCCTACTTATCCCCGTAGTCCTAGAATCAAGCCCGAAAAGCTGGCGCGCAATGTGGCGCCATTCGTAATGCACGACAACCTCAGCATTGCGGTAAAGGTGTTCCCACGCAGGCGTTTCACTGTTCGTTCAACTAGTGCCGGGTGAGCTGCGCGATGCTTGTCGACGTTGCCAGAAGCCTTTTATAAAACCCCGCACTATCTGCACTTTATTGCCATAATCGGACCTATGATCTTTTCTTCCGAAATCGAGGCACGGCTGAAAGAACTGGGCGCAGCCTACGCCAGCCCCAACGGCACCCTGCAGGAAGCGCTCATGTCCATGACGTTCCCAACGCCCATCATTGAGCAAGGATTCAGTGACCACGTCGAATACAGCGATGATCTTCGCAAGATCCTTGAACACCAAGGCCAACTGCGTGAACTGGTTCAAAGGGAAGACTTCACATTCTCGCCTTGGATCGCAACGCCGCTGAGCCCAGGAACCACAGACTACGAAGAGTGGCACGATGACGAGGGCTTCATCACCGGAGTCGCATCAAAACTACCCACAACCACTAAGTCCCCAAACTTCATCATCTTAGGAAACACCCGCTACCAGGTGGGATTTTTCGTTCTTAGCGACGACCCCCACCCCCAAAATCCCACTGTTTACGCCATGGACCACGACGCCTGGTTCTATGACATCGACTACGAACTCACATTCCTTGATTTCTTAAACAGGTTCGCCACTGACACCGAATTGCGGGAAGAAATCAACGCATATTTCGCGAAACCTTCAGATTAAAACGCTTCAACCGGTAACCAACCATCGTATAAGGGAGCAACGGGTTAGTTACAGGTACAGGGTGCTGTCTACAATCACACGGCACACATAACAGAGATAATCACATCGTTTTTGCTCAAGATTTCTCAATCTCGATCTACTCGGCCGACAGCCCAACCCGCTTCCCCCGTTTTGCCTCAGCACCCCTGGCAAATCTTTCATATTTTTGTTAGACTCTGGTTAATCGTTCAGCCTGCCTTTGAATCATTTCCGATGTTTCAAAGTGTGGGCTGGATCTTTATCTAGCCGTGAAGATCCAATATATGCCGAACTCTCAACCCCACCAACTTAAACCCGCAGCAACTATTACCGATCTTTTTGAACGATTACGGTCGGGGGGGATTAGTCATCAACGACAAAACAGCACAAGAGTGGCTCATTAACGTTTCCAACTAAAACATTGAGTACAGCGAAACCCGTTAAAGCGTCGAAAAGCAAAAACACTCGCCCGCATCCCCTTTTATGTCGGGGGGCGGGCGAGTGTGTAGTTTTATCCGCGCCTTTTAGGCTAAAGAATTAGCGTGCCTTCTCGATGATCTCAACGAGACGGAAGTGCTTGTCCTTGCTCAATGGGCGGGTTTCCTCGATGCGAACGAGGTCGCCGATGCCAGCGATTTCGTTCTCGTCGTGAACCTTCACCTTGGAGTTGGTGCGGATGGTCTTACCGTACAAGCCGTGCTGCTTGCGGTCTTCCAATTCCACAACGATGGTCTTCTGCATCTTGTCGGAAACGACATAGCCGGTGCGTACCTTACGTGCGCCCTTTTTCTTCTTGTTCACGTTTGCCTCACTCATAATTAAGCCTCAGCTCCCGGAACAACAGACAGGCCCAGCTCGCGCTCGCGAATAACGGTGTAGATGCGGGCGATGTCGGTCTTGACCGTGCGCAGGCGACGGTTATTGGTCAGCTGGCCGGTTGCGGCCTGGAAGCGCAGGTTGAACAGCTCTTCCTTGGCTTCAGCCAGACGGGTGTTGAGCTCCTCAGCGTTAAGCTCGCGAAGCTCGTGTGCGGGGGTACCGTTAGCCATTAGAACTGGTCCTCCTTCTTGATAATACGAACCTTGCAAGGGAGCTTTTGGCCTGCGCGACGCAGTGCCTCAAGCGCCATTTCCTCATTCGGATAGCTCATTTCAAAGAGGATGCGACCTGGCTTAACGTTAGCGATCCACTTTTCCACTGGACCTTTACCGGAACCCATACGAACACCGAGAGGCTTCTGGGTAAGTGGCCGGTCTGGGAAAATGTTGATCCACACCTTACCACCACGCTTGACGTGGCGGTTGATGGCGATACGTGCAGATTCGATCTGACGGTTGGTGATGTAAGCAGGTTCCAGAGCCTGGATTGCGTAGTCACCGAAGTTGATGCGATTACCGCCCTTGGATACGCCGTCACGGTGTGGACGGTGCTGACGACGGTACTTCACGCGCTTTGGAATAAGCATAGGTTATCCCTCCTGCTTCTGCTCAGCACGCTGACGACGCTGGCCACCACGACGCGGACGTGCGTTGCGGTCACCGCGGCCACGGCGCTCAGATGGTGCGTTGATTTCGCTCTCGCGACGGCCACCAACGACGTCACCCTTGTAGATCCACACCTTCACGCCGATGCGGCCGAAAGTGGTGTGTGCTTCATAGGTGCCGTAGTCGATTTCGGCGCGGAGGGTGTGCAAAGGAACGCGACCCTCGTGGTAGCGCTCGGTGCGGGACATCTCGGCACCGCCAAGACGACCGGAGCACATGACCTTGATGCCCTTGACCTGTGGCTGACGCATAGCGCCCTGGATTGCCTTGCGCATTGCGCGGCGGAATGCCACACGGTTGGTCAGCTGCTCAGCGATGGACTGTGCCACCAGTTGAGCATTGGCGTCAATGTTCTTGACCTCGAGGATGTTGAGGGCGACCTGCTTGCCGGTGAGCTTCTCCAGCTCGCGGCGCAAACGGTCAGCCTCAGAACCACGACGGCCGATCACGATGCCTGGACGGGCGGTGTGGATGTCGACGCGGACGCGGTCGCGGGTGCGCTCGATCACGATGTCGGCGATACCTGCACGGTCGAGGGTTTTGGTGAGGAACTCGCGGATCTTGATGTCTTCTGCGAGGTACTCAGCGTAGTTCTTATCGGCGAACCAGTGGGACTTCCAGTCGGAAGTAATGCCCAATCGGAGGCCGTGTGGGTGGATTTTTTGTCCCACTGTTATGCACCTGCCTTCTGGCTCTCGACAACCACGGTGATGTGGCTGGTGCGCTTACGGATCTGGAATGCGCGACCCTGAGCGCGTGGACGGAAACGACGCATGGTTGGGCCTTCGTCGGCATAAGCCTCGGAGATAACCAGGGTGCGACGGTCAAGGCCGAAGTTGTTCTCAGCGTTAGCAGCTGCGGACTGAACGACCTTGGCTACTGGCTCGGAAGCAGCCTGTGGGGCGTACTTCAAGATTGCCAGTGCTTCCTCAACGGACTTACCGCGAACCAAGTCGATTACACGGCGTGCCTTCATAGGGGTTACGCGAACGAAGCGGGCAGTCGCGCGTGCGGATGTGATATCGCTCATCGCTTATCGACGTCCCTTCTTCTTTTCTTGAATGTGACCCTTGAAGGTCTTGGTTGGTGCAAACTCACCGAGCTTGTGGCCGACCATGGAGTCGTCCACGAACACTGGCACATGCTTGCGACCGTCGTGGACGGCGAAGGTGTGACCAATGAAATCGGGGAGAATGGTGGAACGACGGGACCAGGTCTTAATAACCTGCTTGGTGCCCTTTTCGTTCTGAGCGTCGACCTTCGCGAGGAGGTGCTCATCAACGAACGGGCCCTTCTTAAGGCTGCGTGGCATCTTTCCTTACCTCCTCTTAGCGCTTCTTGCTCTTGTTCGTGCGGCGACGCTGCACGATCATGTTGTTGCTGTACCGGTTCGGGTTACGGGTACGACCTTCCTTCTTGCCCCATGGGCTTACTGGGTGACGACCACCCGAGGTCTTACCTTCACCACCACCATGTGGGTGATCCACTGGGTTCATGACCACACCACGCACGGTTGGGCGAACGCCCTTCCAGCGCATACGGCCAGCTTTACCCCACCGGATGTTGATCTGGTCAGCGTTACCGACCTCACCAACGGTGGCGCGGCAGCGGATGTCCACGCGGCGGATTTCAGACGATGGCATACGCAAAACAGCGTATTTGCCTGCCTTACCGAGCAGCTGAATGGAGCTACCTGCGGAACGAGCGAGCTTAGCGCCTGCGCCCGGCTTGAGCTCAACGCAGTGGATGACGGTACCAGCTGGGATATTCCGCAGTGGCAGGTTGTTGCCAACCTTGATGTCGGCGGTTGCGCCGGACTCTACCATCTGGCCCTGCTTGAGGCCCTTAGGTGCAACGATGTAGCGCTTTTCGCCGTCAACATAGTGCAGCAACGCGATGTTGGCGGTACGGTTTGGGTCGTACTCGATGTGAGCAACCTTTGCCGGAATGCCATCTTTATCGTTGCGACGGAAGTCGATCAGACGGTACTGGCGCTTGTGTCCACCACCCTTGTGGCGAACGGTGATGTGGCCGTGAACGTTACGGCCACCTTTCTTTGGAAGTGGGCGAACCAGGGACTTCTCCGGGGTCGAGCGAGTGATCTCCTCGAACATCGATACGGAGCTCTGGCGGCGACCCGGGGTTGTCGGCTTGTACTTACGAATAGCCATAGTTTTTCCTTACCTCGACCTTTCTTAAGCGCTAGCGCCAAAGATGTCGATTGCGTCGCTGCCCTCACGAAGCGTCACGTAGGCGCGCTTGGTTGCCTTGCGGGTACCGAAACCGGAGCGAGTGCGCTTGCGCTTGCCCTCACGGTTAAGGGTGTTCACGGAGGCGACCTTTACGCCGAAGATCTGCTCGACGGCAATCTTGATTTCGGTCTTGTTAGCGGTCTTTGCGACGAAGAACACGTAGGTGCCTTCCTCCATCAGACCGTAAGACTTTTCAGAGACAACCGGGGCGAGAATGATGTCGCGTGGGTCTGCAATCTTAGCCATTAGTTCTCCTCCTTATCCGCACCGGTAGCGCGGGCGATAAAGGCGGTGAGAGCCTCGACCGAGAACACAACGTCATCGGACTTGAGAACGTCGTAGGTGTTCAGCTGATCCTGGAACAGGATGTGAACGTTAGGTAGGTTACGAGCACTCTGCTGTGAATTGATATCCTCACGACCAACGACAAACAGAACGTTACGACGATCGGTCAAGCGTTCAATGAACGCACGTGCGGACTTAGTGGAAGGAGTCTGACCAGGAACCAATTCTTCGACGACGTGGATGCGTGCGTTACGAGCACGGTCCGACAGTGCGCCGTACAGAGCGGCCTTGATCATCTTCTTCGGGGTGCGCTGGCTGTAATCGCGTGGCTTAGGGCCGTGCGCGATACCACCACCAGCGAAGTGAGGAGCGCGGATCGAGCCCTGACGAGCGCGACCGGTGCCCTTCTGACGGAATGGCTTGCGGCCACCGCCTCGAACTTCACCACGAGTCTTGGTGGAGTGGGTGCCCTGACGCTTAGCGGCGAGCTGAGCGTTGACAACCTGGTGCATCAACGGAATGGATACTTCACGGTCGAAGATCTCAGCTGGCAGCTCAACGGTGCCGTTGGTTTTACCCTCAGCGGTCTGGACGTCCAATTTCAGATTGGTCATGCGTGTGCACCGCCCTTCACTGCGGTCTTAACAGTAACGATGCCGCCACGGTTACCCGGGATTGCACCCTTGATCAGGATGAGGTTGGCATCGGCGTCAATCTTTTGAATCTTAAGATTCTGGGTGGTGACGCGATCGGAACCCATGCGGCCAGCCATGCGCTTGCCCTTGAAGATGCGACCTGGGGTAGCGCAAGCACCGATACCACCAACGCGGCGGTGTGCTGCCTGGTTACCGTGGGATGCACCCTGACCGGCGAAGCCGTGGCGCTTCATGCCACCAGCGAAGCCCTTACCCTTGGAAGTACCGGTAACGTCGACGAAGGTAATACCTTCGAAGATGTCAACGGTGACGTCCTGGCCGACCTCGTAGCCAGAAACGTCATCCATACGGATTTCAGCTACATGGCGGCGAGGGGTAACGCCTGCTTTATTGAAGTGACCAGTGCGTGGCTTGTTTACCTTGCGAGGGTCAATGTCGCCGTAGGCGATCTGGATGGCGTTGTAGCCATCGGTTTCTACAGTGCGAATCTGGGTAACTACGCATGGACCAGCCTCGACGACGGTAACTGGGATAACCCGGTTTTCCTCATCGAAGATCTGAGTCATGCCGAGCTTGGTGCCCAGAATGCCCTTGATCTCAGTTTCACTCATTATTTGTTCTCCGTAGCCAAGAAACTCGTCGATTACTTAATGTCCACATCGACGCTGGCCGGAAGGTCAATACGCATAAGCGCTTCAACCGTCTTCGGCGTCGGGTCGAGGATGTCGATCAGGCGCTTATGAGTGCGCATCTCGAAGTGCTCGCGAGAATCCTTGTACTTATGTGGAGAACGAATAACGGCGTATACGTTCTTTTCGGTTGGCAATGGCACTGGGCCCACAACGCGCGCCCCGGCACGGGTCACGGTTTCAACAATCTTACGTGCAGCGACGTCGATTGCCTGGTGGTCGTAAGCCTTCAGGCGAATGCGGATCTTTTCTCCCGCCACGCTTATCCTCTTCCTCGCTTGTCCCACATCGCATATGGAGTGGTGGGAATCGCTTCATCTATTCTCTATAACGTTGTCCGGACCAGTTGTAAGGGCCTAAAGCACAACGCCAGTTCTTAACTTGACTTGTCTTAAAACGACTTGCCGGAAATTTATAAGGTCAAAGCACAATAAACTTTCACCGTATTTCCTTGAAGCTTCCACCCCTGGGGTACAAGACCCAGATGTGTGCCAAGCCGGAAGGGATCTATGCTCGTGATAAGCGCTAACGATCTCTTTCGCATACTGCCGCTGTTTATTTGCCATGCCCTTCACTTTTCCGGCCCTCAAGGTATGAACTGGAAATTTGCCCCAGAAACCTTGAAGGTCCTTCCATGGTTTTGCAAACCCAACCACAAGTGATTGAATTTCCACACCAATGAAGGTGTCATGTTTGCCCTACCAGCACTGATAGCAATCCTGTTAAGGCAACCTGATTATTAAATCATGCATATTCGCAAAATGCAACCTTGGAGCGTCGAAAAGTTAAGTTCTAATACCAAACCCCGCTCCCGCCTTTCGACGCCCCCAGGACGTTAAATTTTATGCACCTGAGCAAATCACAATATTTTTACCCAAAATGAGCCCGCCCCAGCCCCATGATGCCGACGTATTTATAAGGTTTTTTCACCGATATTTTTGCACCGAAAAGGAAAAATGCGGCAACGCTGCCATGCAGACAGCTCACGCTTCAAGTTTTTAGATAAGTTAATCTTTTAGTAAGATTGTGACACAGCTCGCACATCTGCAAGCATTGACGCCCTCCCGCAATTGTGACTAACGAAACTGCGAGAGTAGATTTATGTCAAACGCTTGCATTTATGCTTCTGCACTGCGTTTTCGCGCATTTCATGCACGGAGGCTCAATCATGTCCCACCCATTCATGGAGACACCATGTTCAAATATTTGCTAAAGAAGACCCTGAGCTGGATGCTCATTGTTTTCTTGGCGACGAACCTGACGTTTTTCCTCGCGGCGTCGTTTTTAGATCCACGAGCAAATTACATTGGTCGTCGCCCGCCTTTATCACCAGATCAAATAACGAAGCTACTAGCTCCTTATAATCTAAGCCCTGACACTCCTTTGTTAGAGCGCTGGTGGACGTGGCTAACTAATATTCTCTTCCACTGGGATTGGGGACAATCACCTCTCGGGGAATCTGTAAATGAACAAATTTCCTTCCGAATCTGGGTTTCAGCGCAACTGCTTTTGTTAGCTACCATCCTCGCCGTTGTCATTGGTGTAGCGGTTGGTGTCTATACCGCGTCTCGGCAATACCAGGCGGCTGACAGAATTTGGCAAGGAATATCTATCGTCGCCATCAATACCCACATTGTTGTCGCATCAATCGTTGTAGTTGCCTTAGCTTTGCAAATCAACGAGTGGGCAGGCACCCGAATTTTCTTCGTTACTGGATCATCATCTCAGGGCATTGATGGCTTTTTTGCTAAACTCCTCGACCTTGGCCAGCACTTAATCTTGCCAACCGTCTCCTTGGTGTTTATCTCCTATGCCGGATATCACTTGACCCAACGCAGCTTGTTGCTGGACAACCTCAATGCCGATTACGTTCGAACCGCCCGCGCGAAAGGGTTAACCCGCTCACAGGCGATTAGACGGCATGCGTTACGTACCTCAATTATTCCTGTCGCCACGTCCGTTGCCTTCTCTGTACCTGGAATATTCACCGGCGCCGTTATGACCGAACGCATTTTCGCATGGAATGGTATGGGGCAGTACTTTATTTCCACGATTGCCAATAATGATGTTCACGGCGCTGTTGCCGTAGCAGCATTTGGAGCTGCTATGACTGGTGTTTCTGCAATTTTGGCCGATCTAGTTGTTGTGGCTCTTGATCCACGAGTGCGGGTGAGTTAACTATGTCTGACGCTAAAATAAATCAAACAGAAGTTGAAGTTAAGGTCACAGCGGTTACAGCACAAGACGAGGCCGAAGTTGTGCGCGGTACATCGCGTTTAAAGCTTTACGTTCGGCGTTATTTCCGAAATATTTTCGCCGTTGTCGGACTTTTAATTCTTTTCGCACTGGTTGTTTTCGCTTTCGTTGGCGAATGGTTGTCGCCTTGGTCCTTTGACGATCCTGACTTCCTGAACCTCTCTACCGCACCTTCTGCCGAGCACTGGTTTGGCACCACCGAAGCTGGACACGATCTGTTCGCCCAAACAGCACATGGCCTGGGTAGATCCTTAGTTATTGCCATTAGCGTTTCGTTAGCAACTTTAATAATTTCGTCTATTGTTGGCGCTGGTGCTGCACTCTACGGCGGCTGGGTAGAGAAGGTTGTTCTCGCCGCAATTCATTTCCTACTCGCTATTCCCAGCTTCCTTCTCATCGCTCTGATTGTCTCTGATTCTGGCGGTGATTGGCGCTTACTCATCGTAGTGCTAATAGCTTTTAGCTGGATGTTCTCTGCTCGTGTCATATGGTCACTTTCCCTCTCTATTCGTGAGAACGACTATGTTCGAGCAGCTCGATATATGGGGATTTCCCGGCCGAAAATCATCATTCGACATATGCTGCCGAACATTGGTTCCCTTTTGGTCATCCAGTTTGTTCTTGGGACAGTTTCAGTTGTTATGTCTGAGACCGCACTCTCCTTCCTCGGTTTAGGCGTTAAGCTTCCTGACGTTTCGCTTGGTACGCTGCTCACTGGGGGCACATCGACCCTAATAACAGCTCCATGGACATTCTATTTTCCCGCTGGAGTTCTTACGCTACTCACTGTGTCGTTAGCACTAATCGCAGATGGTTTGCGTGACGCTATAGACCCAAATTCGAAGTCCGGAGGAAAGGCATGACCTCACTTGAATCAACTAGCACTCAACCAGTGCTACAAGTAACAGACCTTAACGTTTCTTTCCCCTCGGAAGCCGGAAAAGTCTCCGCGGTCCGCGGAGTAAGTTTTGACCTTTATCCTGGCCGCACCCTCGGCATCGTCGGCGAATCCGGATCTGGAAAATCGGTAACTTCGATGGCGATCATGGGTCTTTTACCCCAGTACGCTAATGTGTCTGGTTCAGTAAAGTTCAATGGCGACGAGCTAATCGGAAAAACCGATAGTCAGATGTCTAAAATCCGCGGTAATGGCATTGGAATGATCTTCCAGGATCCGCTGTCAGCGCTAACGCCAGTTTTTGATATCGGAACACAACTAGTTGAAGCTATTCAGGTTCATCAAAAAATCAACAAGCAACAAGCAACAAAACAAGCCATTGAATTACTTGATCTTGTGGGTATTAAAGAGCCAGACAAGCGAATTCGATCTTTCCCACACGAATTTTCTGGAGGTATGCGACAACGGGTAGTCATTGCGATAGCGATTGCTAATAACCCCCGTGTTTTGATCGCAGACGAACCGACCACAGCTTTGGATGTCACGATCCAAGCGCAAATCCTTGATGTCATTAAGATCGCTCAACGCGAAACAGGTGCTGCCACTATCATGATCACTCATGATATGGGTGTAGTTGCAGGTATCGCAGATGACGTAATGGTCATGTACGCTGGCCGTCCAGTCGAGAAAGCTGACGTTTATACCCTTTTTGGTAAGCCACGGATGCCCTATACCGTCGGATTATTAGGGTCAACACCTCGCCCTGATGTTCCTGCAACTGAACCACTGACCCCGATTGTGGGTAACCCTCCAATACTGGTTTCGCTAAAGGATGAATGCCAGTTCGCAGTCCGCTGTCCGGTAGCTACAAGCACATGCACCGCAAAGGAACCTATCCTTGCTGCTTTGGCCGATGAGCCTAACCACTTTGCTGCCTGTGTACGGTCGAACGAAATTCATGACGGAATGATAAATGGCGAAAAAATGTACAAGGCCCCAGCCATGAGCACTGATGTTTTAGCGGGCATACCACGATCCGAACGAAAAGTCACTCTTGAAGTTAAAAACTTAAAAAAAGAGTTTCCTCTGATAAAAGGGGCCCTGATTAAGCGCCGTGTAGGAACAGTGCATGCTGTTAACGGTGTTTCGTTTGATATTCGTGAAGGCGAGTGCATGTCAATTGTTGGTGAGTCTGGTTGTGGAAAGACCACCACGCTTCTCGAAATCATGGATCTGAATCCAAGCGACGGTGTTGTTGTTTTGAATGGCCAACTCGCATCTGAGATGACCTCTACTCAACGTCGGGCGGCCCGAAAAGACATCCAAATGGTGTTCCAGGATCCCATGAGCTCTCTGAACCCACGTCTTACTGTTCGTGAGGTCATAGCGGAGCCGCTTCAGTCCCTGGGATATGACGGCGATATTGACCACCGCGTTCAGGAGTTAATGAAACTGGTTGGACTTGATTCGTCTCAAATTGATCGTTTCCCAGGTCACTTCTCTGGCGGACAACGCCAACGCATTGGCTTAGCACGTGCATTGGCAACCAATCCGAGTGTCATCGTCCTTGATGAACCAGTATCAGCTCTTGATGTCTCAATTCAAGCTGGCGTTATAAATCTCTTAGATGATTTGAAGCGCAAACTAGGATTGTCCTATCTTTTTGTGGCTCATGATCTCTCTGTAGTTCGTCATTTATCGGATCGTGTTGCAGTTATGTACAAAGGGGAATTCGTGGAAGAAGGTACCGCTGACGAAATCTTCGATAACCCGCAACATGAGTACACCAAGAAATTATTAGCAGCGATCCCGATTCCCGACCCAACAGCTTCAGATCGACGCTAACCTCAATGGGGGATTCGCCTGTGTTTTCTAGAGCTGAATCCCCGGCTTGACTAAATTCGAGGATTTGTCCTCATGGATTCCGTCTCCTTCAAAGACTCGGGATCCATGAAGAGAGATTCTTTACATTGATTCAAAAGAAGCTCTGGATTTAACACTTAGTTAAATCTAACCCCGTCCCAACCCACACAGATAGGAGATGCGACATGAAGCGAAATTTCCGTGTCAGCGCAGTAGCCGCATTGTCTGTCCTAGCGCTCGGCCTTGGTGCTTGTTCCAATACTGGTACCGATGGTTCCAGTTCTAGCGAAAAAGGCGGCGCAGCAGTTGAAATCAAACTAAGTGGTGATTACAACCCACTAGAGCGCGACCAGATCAAAGACGGCGGCGAGCTTACACTCCCCCTTGACGAATTCTCGGAACAGCAAAACCGTTTCCATGGTAATGCCACCCGGATGTCTACAGATTTGTGGAAGTGGTACAACCCGCAGGTAACACTGATGGATGGCGATGGCACTTGGCACGCCAATCCGGATTATCTAGTTGAAACCAAAGATGAAGTAGTTGACGGTAAGTTAGTTCTTACTTGGAAGATCCACCCAGACGCAGTTTTCAACGACGGTACCCCGATTGATTGGACGGCGTTTGAGACTACTTGGAAGATGAATAACGGTAGTAATGAAGAAGTTGTTCCTAACGGTACCGATGGCTATGAGTTAATTGAGTCCGTAGCTAAAGGTGCTAACGACAAAGAGGTTGTTATTACTTTCCAAGGAACCTATCCATGGTGGCAGGGACTATTCGGATACGTCCTACACCCAGCTGTTTCTGATGCTAAAACCTTCAACGAAGCGTACCTGAATAAATTATTGCCGGAATGGGGTGCGGGTCCCTTCACTGTAGACACCTATGATGCCAAGAACGGCACCGTAACCTTCGTCCCGAATGATAAGTGGTGGGGCGATAAGCCAAAACTGGATAAGGTTCATTACCGGTATATGGAAGACCAAGCAATGATTAATGCCTTCCAAGCCGGCGAAATTGATGCTGCAGGTGTTGGTAATAAGGACAACTTGGCTAAAGCTAAAGCTATGGGCGATAAAATCGAGATCCGTGGTGCATTGCAGCCAGCAAACTCGCTCCTTACATTAAACGGCCAGGCGCCTATTCTCTCTGACATTAAGGTTCGCGAAGCTATCTTGACGGGTTTTGATCGCTCTCAGATCGCGGCTATCCGTTTTAACGGATTGGATTACGAAGAAAAACTACCAGGATCCTTCACTTTCTATCAGACACAAGAAGGTTATGAGGACAACCTTGGTCAGGTACTCAGCTACGACCCTGAAAAAGCTAAAAAGCTCCTTGATGAAGCTGGTTGGACCGAAGGTTCTGATGGTGTTCGTGAGAAAGATGGCGAAAAGCTTTCGCTACGTTACACCGTTGTCGGAGATTCGCCGTTGCTAAAGGGAATGGCATCTGCTACTCAAAAAATGCTCAAGGATATTGGCGTTGAAGTGAAGGTAGAGGAACGACCAAGCTCCGATTTCTCTAAGATAACTACTGAAAAAGACTTTGACCTGTTCCCCATGGGCTTCTCTTCTTCCGATCCATTCGGCGCCGCATACTTTGGACAGACCTGGCTTTCTGATTCAGAGCTAAATAAATCGGGAACTGGCACGCCAGAGCTCGATGAAAAGATCCGGGCTCTTCAGAAACTTCCGACTGCTGAAGAGCAAATCGCTGAAGCTAATAAGTTGGAAAAAGAGGCTTTTGCTCGGTTCGGTATCGTACCGATTTACAATGGTCCACAATTGGTCGGTGTTAAGAAGGGTTTGGCGAACTTCGGTGCGCATTCTTTCGCAACCCTACCACGTGAAGACATCGGCTGGGCTAAAGACGCCAGCTAAATAACCGCCAACGGCCGGGGTTTTGCTACCTAATCGGTGCAAGCCCCGGTTTTGGTTTTATGGATATAGATACTCCACGCCTGCGACCCCTTTGAGTAAGTCAGGGTCAACGGGTTCGCCGGTCCGGAAGATGGAGAGCTCGCCGGTTGGTTCAAGTATCATCAACTGCACATATTTCATGTTGGGGATTCCCGCGCGGCGGACCGCGTGCTTGATGTCAGAGCGGGAAATGTGGCTTTTGCGGATCTGTTTCATGATAATTTCCCCATGCGCGACCACTACTTGGGGCCGACCGTCCAATGCCGCCCGAATTGGCCCGACGCCACGTGCTATGCCAAAGACAGCTTCCAGCACCATTAGGGTTATAAGACCGATAATTCCTGCGGCTAGCGTGGGCGGGTGGCCGACGATAACTCGGCCAGCAACTGCCCCGAACATGACAATGACCACCGCATCAAAGGTGGTCATTTTTGCTAAAATCCGGGAGCCAAATACCCGTACCGACACCAAGAAGGCGAAGTAGATTCCTACCCCACTCATAACAACCACGGGGATCCGCCATGGTTCAATGGTCAATTGGGTTGTCATGAATGTCAGTAGCTGGTCCACATGTTAACTGTACCGCCAAGGTTGTGGGCAATACAGTTAACCGCACCGGTTTAGAACTTGAAAGCGCGAGGCAGGAAGTTCAGGGCACCAGCGATCAAGGCACCGATTAAGCCCAGTGCTCCAACAACACCCGCCACGATCTTCCACACGCTTGACGACGAGCCGCCGCTGGGCGGATTATTCTTCTCAGTAACATCCAGCGCCGCGAAGGCTGAGGCATTACCGAAGGTTGCCCCAATGATCTTCAGCCCGGTGGTAGTAGGTGTATAGGTTGTGCTGTAGACATTGGTTTTCCCTTTGCGCATTACTTGGACGGGAGAACCATCGATAGTTATCTGAATTGATTCTGGTAGGTTTTCTGGAATTCCGTTCGCAAAATTTAGCGTCACTTCAATCGTTGTCGTGCCACCGATGGTAATGGTGCCTGGTCTCGGATTCACATCTATGGATTCAGGATTGACTTGAGCGCTGCCAGCTTTGTTTTCAGCGACAGTGTTCAGCCGCAGCTTTGGACTTGTAAGCCCTCCAACCCGCGCAAATAGATCGACGAAACCACCGTCGAAATACAGCTCATCACTTCGGGCGGTAAATTCGAATCGAAAAATTCCGTTTTCGTCTGTTAAAGCCTGCGCATTGGAATATGAGCCTAAATGTTCATCGGAATCAAGGATGATCGGCACGTCTTTTGGCGCTGGTTTACCGTTTTCTTTTAAGGCCACGCCTGTCAATGTATTGGACTGGTTTAGTACAGCAGTCCGTACACTTTCGCCAAAGTTGAGGAAACGTATAGCAGCTGCGTCTTGGGAAACTATATTTACCGTTGGGAATGGAGACTGGAACGATGCCGGTATGCAGCGAAGAACTACATTAAGGCGCTCATTACCATTGATTGCGGTTCCCGCTGCTGTCAATGTCACTGAATTAACGTCTGCAAGATTGCTAGTTTCTGGCAACACAAACTTTAGTTCCCGTTGCTCGTTTTGGGCTGGAACTTTCAAAGTAGTGTCTGGAAACTTCACGTTCACAGCATCGCCGACACGAGTCCCTTGAATACCTTTGGGTTCTGTAATCTTGGCCAGATCATCAAAGGACGCTACATCATCGCTGGTTGCTCCTCCGGAAAGCGCAAGTACCTTCCCGCTTTGCGTGACGATACCACCTGAGTTAGGTGCAGCCTCCGCTGCGAAATTATCGACTCCCGACGGGTTCGGTAGGTTGATGCGAGCATGCGAGATTCCAGTTAGTTCTGGGTTTGTCGAACCAGGAAGCCTGCTAGGGAATGATACCGATAAGTTCTTAATCGCGTAGTCAAAAGGATCAGCGATACCGACATTGACAAGCCGCGACACGTTTGCGGATAGCCGCACTGGGAAAGCGGAATGAGTGAAAAAGACTTTGTTCGGATTCGAACCGCCTCTTGTGATTTCGCAGCCGAAATTAATCGATACGTCGGATTTTTCCATCGCAGAGGCCACGGTTGGGAGATTGATAATACTTGCACCAACTATAGGCACCAAAAGAGCGGCGATTTTGTGTTTGAAACCAAACGCCATTTAAGTGTCCTTTCAATAAGCTGACTAGATGAACATACGTCGTTGACAAAACTGATTTAACTTAAGCTATTATCAGTTTTCAAAATCGACAGCAGTAGGCCACACGCCGTGGTTGAGCTGTATTTACTTCAACACAGAACCAAGGTCAGCTATTCCCAGATTTTCAAAATCTATAAATAAACTTATGCGAATATAAATTTTCGCATTGTGCTGCGCCCTCCAAGCAACTTAACGCCGCCGCTCGTGCAGTGCTATAGCCGCTGCAACCGAGACGTTCAGCGACTCTATCGCAGGGTTAATACTGATGCGATAAGACGTGGTGGCGACGTCTTTCATCACCGCAGATGGCCCTGTTTTTTCGCTCCCCAAAACGATTGCAATCTGCGAGTCTTGTCTGCTTATCTCAGAAATATCTTTTTCCGATCCGCCATCAAGAACCACGAAGGGAATATCATTCTTCCGCGCGTGCTCAATAATTTCCGCCCGGTTTGCCACAACAACGGGGATGGAAAAGACGGTTCCGCGGCTAGACCGAATCAACCGGCGATCAACTAGGTCTGGGATATCACTTTCTATAAGAACTACTCCCGCAGCACCAAAAGCACAGGCATTTCGCACGATGGCACCGATATTGCCCATCAGGCGCACGCCATCTAAGACAACAATGTCGCCAGGCCGGTCAAATACGGAGGTGAGGTTCGGGCGATCATGCCATTTGGCTAGAGCAAAAACTCGAGACAAGCGTTCTGAACCAAAAATTTCGCGTACATCCGAAGCTTCCACTTGATTTATATCGACGTTAGCTAGTGACTTTTCTTGGAAAAACTCACTGGACACACGGGCGGTGGAGCTAATGAAGACACCTAGCAGCTCGACCCCCGCTCGCGCTGCCTGGATAATATTTTCTTCATCATCAATGACGAATAATGTGGGATTGAGGTTGCGGTTACGTAACGTTTCTTTTACCCGCACCAGGCGGATATCAGAGGTGTTGCACACTGGTACGTGATTGAGATCATCATTTTTCTCCACGAAGAACCCTTTCAGAAGACCAATTGTGCTTTTCGACGCACACCCGCCCCCTTAACTTACCGCCCCGCAGCTGTAAAGAGCAAAGCAGAATGTAAAAGCCTCCACTTCGCGAACGCGAGGTGGAGGCTTTTAGATCAAGAAAGATCACTGTGCCACATGAGGTGGCGCAAGCGAAATTACTTCAGGATCTTGGTCACACGACCAGCACCAACGGTACGGGAGCCTTCGCGGATAGCGAAGCGCAGACCTTCGTCCATAGCAACTGGCTGGATCAGGGTAACGGTCATGTCGACGTTGTCGCCAGGCATAACCATCTCGGTGCCCTCAGGAAGCTTCACAACACCGGTAACGTCGGTGGTGCGGAAGTAGAACTGTGGGCGGTAGTTGTCGAAGAATGGGGTGTGGCGGCCACCTTCATCCTTGGACAGAACGTAAACGGAAGCTTCGAACTCGGTGTGAGGGGTGTAAGCGCCTGGCTTAACAACAACCTGACCGCGCTCAACTTCGTCACGCTTGATACCACGAAGCAGCAGACCACAGTTGTCGCCAGCTTCGGTGTAGTCGAGAAGCTTACGGAACATCTCGATACCGGTAACGGTGGTGGTGGTGGACTTTTCCTTGATACCGATGATCTCAACGTCTTCGTTAACGTTCAAGGAACCGCGCTCAACACGACCGGTAACAACGGTACCACGGCCGGTGATGGTGAAGATGTCCTCGATAGGCATGAGGAATGGCTTGTCGGTCTCACGAACAGGATCTGGGATGGAGTCATCGCAAGCCTGCATGAGGTCGAGGATAGCCTGGGTCCACTTAGGATCGCCTTCGAGAGCCTTCAGAGCGGAGATCTGAATGATCGGTGCTTCCTCGTCGTAATCCTGCTCAGCGAGCAGCTCACGAAGCTCAAGCTCAACCAGCTCGATGATTTCTTCATCAACGTCTGGGGAGTCACACTTGTTCAGTGCAACGAGGATGTAAGGAACACCAACCTGGCGAGCCAACAGAACGTGCTCACGGGTCTGCGGCATAGGACCGTCGGTGGCAGCAACAACGAGGATTGCGCCGTCCATCTGAGCAGCACCGGTAATCATGTTCTTGATGTAGTCGGCGTGACCTGGAGCGTCAACGTGTGCGTAGTGGCGCTTCTCGGTCTGGTACTCCACGTGGGAGATGTTAATAGTGATACCGCGCTCTTTTTCTTCCGGAGCCTTATCGATGGCGTCGAAAGCGAAAGCTTCGTTCAGGTCTGGGTATGCGTCAGCCAGAACCTTGGTGATAGCAGCGGTGGTGGTGGTCTTACCGTGGTCAACGTGACCGATGGTACCGATGTTTACGTGAGGCTTAGTACGCTCGAACTTTGCCTTTGCCACTAGTTGTCCTCCTGGACTTCGTGGTGGCTACGAAACTCGCAGCCACGGGTTTGATCAGTGCTGTACATTCTAGCTGCTAATTCGGCAGCCTGGCAGCACAGCTATTACAAATGTGCCAATTACATGATCCTAAGCGCCCAGCGCTAGTTTTTCAAACCGCTACCGGAATATTCTAGGAATCTTTCAGGGTAACGGCCGTCTAAAACCTAGAGTGTAACTCAAGGCCTTAGAAGGCCGCTACCCCCATTTTTTTGGAGGTAGCCCCGCTGGCACAGCGGGCGCTTTCCGTTAAGCCGTGGTTTTACTTAAAAACCTCTTGGTTTTTAAGAACCAGTACGCTCAGCAATGATATCTGCGGCAACGTTGGTTGGAACCTCAGCGTAGGAGTCGAAGATCATGGTGTAGTTGGCGCGACCCTGGGTCTTAGACCGCAGGTCACCAACGTAACCGAACATCTCAGATAGTGGGACCTTGGCTTTTACAACCTTGGCACCGGCACGGTCATCCATAGCGTTGACCTGTCCACGGCGGGAGTTGATGTCACCAACGACTTCACCCATGTACTCTTCCGGAGTAATGACTTCAACAGCCATCACTGGCTCAAGCAGGACTGGCTTTGCCTTAGCAACGCCTTCCTTTAGTGCCTGAGAACCAGCAAGTTTGAAGGCCATTTCAGAGGAGTCAACCTCGTGGTATGCGCCGTCAAGCAGAGTTGCCTTGATGTTCACCAGCGGGAAGCCAGCGAGGAAGCCGTACTGCATTGCGTCTTGGATACCAGCGTCCACGGATGGGATGTATTCCTTTGGAACACGACCACCGGTAACAGCGCTTTCAAACTTGTAGATTGCGGACTCGCCCTCTTCCAAGGTCTCTGGTTCTGGCGCGTATGGCTCGAGAGAAACGATAACCTTCGCGAACTGACCGGAACCACCAGTCTGCTTCTTGTGGGTGTATTCGATCTTCTCAACTGGCTTACGGATGGTTTCACGGTAAGCAACCTGTGGGTTACCAACGTTAGCCTCAACCTTGAATTCGCGCTTCATGCGGTCAACCAGAACGTCGAGGTGAAGCTCGCCCATACCGCCGATAACGGTCTGACCGGACTCGGAGTCAAGCTCAACGGTGAAGGTTGGGTCTTCTTCAGCCAGCTTCTGGATAGCCAGACCCAGCTTCTCCTGGTCGGACTTGGTCTTAGGTTCGATGGAAACCTTGATAACCGGATCCGGGAAGTCCATGGATTCGAGGATGATTGGGTTGTTTGCATCGCAGAGGGTGTCACCGGTGGTGGTGTCCTTCAGACCGATGAACGCGTAGATATTACCAGCGCGTGCCTCGTCAACCGGGTTTTCCTTGTTGGCGTGCATCTGGAATAGCTTACCGATGCGCTCTTTCTTACCCTTGGTGGAGTTGGAAACCTGTGCACCTGGCTCAACGATACCGGAGTACACACGAACGAAGGTGAGCTTACCGAAGAATGGGTGAACGGCGATCTTGAAGGCAAGCGCCGCGAATGGCTCGTCAACGGAAGGCTTACGAACAACCTTGGTGGAATCGTCACCAACTGCGTGTCCAACAACCTCACCAATGTCCAGTGGGTTTGGCAGGTAGTCGATAACCGCGTCGAGAAGCGGCTGAACACCCTTGTTACGGTAAGCGGTACCGCACAGCACTGGGTAGATTTCGGAGTTCACGGTCATCTTGCGGATGGCGCCCTTGATCTCCTCGATGGTCAGTTCTTCGCCACCGAAGTACTTCTCCATGAGTTCTTCATCGGACTCAGCAACAGCTTCGAGCAGCTTCTCGCGGTACTCTTCGGCCTTGTCTTGCAGGTCGGCTGGGATTTCTTCGATGGTTGGTTCTGCACCGGTTTCGACCTTGCCGCGCCAGGTGATAGCACGCATGTTTACCAGGTCGACAACGCCGTCGAAGTCATCCTCAGCACCGATAGGGAGCTGAAGAACCAATGGCTTAGCGCCCAAGCGGTCGATGATGGTCTGCACGGTGTAGTAGAAATCAGCGCCGAGCTTGTCCATCTTGTTTACGAAGCAGATACGAGGAACGTCGTATTTTGCAGCCTGACGCCAGACCTGCTCGGA
Source organism: Corynebacterium mustelae (assembly GCF_001020985.1). Lineage (NCBI taxonomy): Bacteria > Bacillati > Actinomycetota > Actinomycetes > Mycobacteriales > Corynebacteriaceae > Corynebacterium > Corynebacterium mustelae. The sequence goes on along the minus strand of NZ_CP011542.1, from coordinate 445,807 downwards.
CTGTGGCTCAACGCCTTCTTTACCGTCGAACACAGCAACAGCGCCATCGAGAACACGCAGGGAACGCTCAACTTCAACGGTGAAGTCAACGTGGCCTGGGGTGTCGATGATGTTGATCTGGTTGCCGTTCCAGAAACAGGTAACAGCAGCGGAGGTAATGGTGATACCGCGCTCTTTTTCCTGCTCCATCCAGTCGGTGGTTGCGCCGCCGTCGTGGGTTTCGCCCACCTTGCGGTTGATACCGGTGTAGAAGAGGATACGCTCGGTTGTGGTGGTCTTACCAGCATCGATGTGGGCCATGATGCCGATATTGCGGACCTTGTTTAGATCCTTAAGCACTTCTTGTGGTGCCACGATTGTCCTAACTTATGTAGCTGGAGTTCCAGTTTGGCGGAACTCACTACGGGTAGTGTTTGTTCAATTTTGCCAGTGTGTGGCGAAAACTTTACGCACCAACGTGGTAGTTGGTATGACGCGTCTTAAAAGTGACAATAAGACCCAACCAGGAAAGCCTGGCGGTAATAGCCGGTGCGTTCATCTCCGGTTGGGTCATTGGATATCGCTTTTCGACGGTCGTGGCTATGATTACCAGCGGTAGTGAGCGAACGCGCGGTTGGCTTCTGCCATCTTGTGGGTATCTTCACGACGCTTCACGGAAGCACCCAAACCGTTTGCAGCATCCAGAATCTCGTTAGCGAGACGCTCGATCATGGTGTTCTCACGACGCTGACGGGTGAAGGTAACCAACCAACGCAGAGCAAGGGTATTTGCACGAGCTGGGCGAACCTCCACTGGAACCTGGTAGGTTGCACCACCGACACGACGGGAACGAACCTCGAATTCAGGCTTGATGTTGCCGAGTGCCTTTTCCAGGGTCAAAACTGGATCGGTACCGGTCTTTTCCTTGCACTTCTCTAGGGCGCCGTAAACGATACGCTCAGCGACGGACTTTTTACCGTCCTTGAGAACTTTGTTCACCAGCTGGGTAACAACCTCAGAACCATATACTGGGTCGTTAACAATAGGGCGCTTTGGAGCTCTATTCTTACGCATTTAGATTATTTCTCCTTCTTTGCGCCGTAGCGGGAACGAGCCTGCTTACGATCTTTAACGCCCTGGGTATCCAGTGCGCCGCGGATGATCTTGTAGCGAACACCTGGGAGGTCCTTCACACGACCACCGCGAACAAGCACCATGGAGTGCTCCTGGAGGTTGTGACCTTCACCTGGGATATATGCGGAAACCTCAATGCCGGAGGTCAGGCGCACACGAGCGACCTTACGCAATGCGGAGTTAGGCTTCTTAGGGGTGGTGGTGTACACACGAGTGCACACGCCACGACGCTGTGGGGAACCCTTCAGCGCAGCGGTCTTCACCTTTGCAGGCTTATCGTGGCGGCCCTTACGGACCAGCTGCTGAATTGTTGGCATGAACCGTCTTTCTATAATTTTTACATTTCTCACCAGCGAGAAACTAGTGCTTTACAGTTTCGCCTTGGCGCACACCTACCCCGCAAAGACCCTATACAAACGAAAATAGGGGCTCTTTTCCGGGGCCGCTTCCGTGTGTTCCAGCAAGTTAAGAAAACAATCAACAACTGTTGATGTTCCACTTCCGTAATGGGTAATCCATTAGGCAAAACTTGAGGCTCCCAACACATACACATGTGGGACTTCAATGCAGCCTATACAGATTTAGCCACCCAGTCAAATCCAAGCACATGACAGCAGCTATCGCTTGCTTAAGTTACAGCAGACTAGCTGCACATAACATCGCAGGATAGATCAAAAGGGTTACTGGGTGTGGCCACGTGGATTGTGTGTCGAGGTTTTCAGCTCGGTAGTGAAGGAAAATAACTCCGATAGCCGGGCTTATTCCAAACGATGCACCAAACAAGGCGGCTGTCATCATCATGGTGTTTTCCCGGTCATGGAGGTAGTAAAAAACAAGGAAAAGCGCAATGAGCACTACCCCGGTATAGACAAATCCAAAACGTAGCCCAATGTTAAAAAGAACCGCCCACATCAGTGCTGCGAGTGTCACCGCGATCATTGCCGCGATGTAAATAGGGCGCGGCTTGGTTTTGAGGTGATTATCAACAGCCACGATCACGAAGCACAAAACGGTCGCCCACATGAAGTTCTGGCTCGACATATTAAGAAACGTTCCGCTTATGGCCAAGTCGTACGAAATTTCAGTGATGAGACTGAGTCCCACCAGAATGCTTAATAGCCGTAGGCTCAGCCCAAACCGACGAAAACTAACAATAAGCACAAACGCCACGATCGGCAGCGCGGCCCAACTGATGAGCTCAATGAGGATGACTACGGTAAGCGTCGAAAAGCTAGCGGTGGCAGCATCGGCGACGGTGTGCTTTTCCGCGACTATTGCACACACCTGTGCCAGTAAAAATATGCCGATGAGCACAAAGTAGGCCGGAATTTTAAAGCCAGATTGCGAAGCGGTATTGGTCATGATGAGTAGTTATTCTAAGCCACGATATGAAAAATGGGGCATCGTCTTACGATGCCCCATGAGTAGATACGTTGTTCCTTTTATCCCTTAACGGATCCGGCCATCGATTCTTGATAGTAACGCTGCATGAAGATGAACAGAATGACGATCGGAATGGAGACACAGACCGCGCCAGCAGCAAACCGAGCGAACCAGTCGTGGATGTATTCCTTTTCCAGCATCTTCCACAGACCCAATGACACCGTGTAGTTATCCTGGGTGCGAGCAATGGCCTTGGCCAATACAAAGTCGAGCCAAGGGGTAAGGAAGCCGATGATTGCCTGGTACACAATCATTGGTTTCGCGATCGGCAGGATGATTAGCCGGAATACTTGCCACCGGGTACAGCCATCAAGATAAGCGGCTTCATCCAGCGACATTGGAATGGTATCCATGTATCCCTTCATCACGTAGAAGATCATGCCGGAGCCAGCCGAATACACGATGATCAAGGCGATATTTGTCAGTCCGCCCCCAGTGAGGCCGAGTGCTTTAAGAATGAAGTAGATAGCGACAACGGCCATGATGCTGGGGAACATACCCAGGATCAGTGCGATGTTCATGTATATCTTGCGGAAGCGGAACCGCATCCGGGATAAACAGAACGACACGATCAAAACGAAGGTCACTGAGATAAGACAGGTGAAGATCGCAATGATGAGAGTGTTCATGAACATCTTGGGGAAGTTCAGAACGGAGGTTTCCGTAAATAACTGTTTGTAGTTGTTCAGGCTGTATTCCCGAGGGAAGAAGGTGGGCTGGTAGGGTGCGGTGGATTTGTTAAAACTTTCCAAGACCACCCACACGATCGGCATTACCCAGATGATCGCCAGCACCCCGAGGAATAAGTGGGTAGCGATGTCCGCAATCCGACGGGCGGTGCGTTGATTGTGCATTTTTTCGCTGCGTACGGTTCCGGTCACTGGAATCCCTCCTCATTGCGGTACGAGCCGGAGCGGCGATAGGTAATCAGAGCGACGACGCTAAGCACGATGAATGTCAAAATACCGATGACAGCACCAACGTTATAGTCGCCCTTATCCACGGTGAGTTTATACAGCCAGGTAATCAGCAAATCCGTTTTGCCTGCTGAGGCCCCGACTGGGGTGGGGGCACCACCGGAGAGCATGTAGATGACATTGAAGTTATTGACGTTAGCGGTAAACGTAGTGATGAGATACGGCGTCATGACAAACAGCATGTACGGCATGGTGACGTATCGGTACGTCTGCCACCATGATGCGCCATCTAACCGAGCAGCCTCGTACAGTTCGCCAGGGATATTTTGCAAAATACCGGTCACTTGCATGACGGTGTACGGAATACCGATCCACAGGTTAATGACGATAACGGTGACCCTAGCCCAGGTTGCATCGGTAAAAAATGGCAGCGGGGTTTCCGTTAGACCGATTTCCATCAGCAACCGGTTGATTGCACCTTGGGGTTGCAGCATCGAGCGCAGCACCAACAGGGATGCGAATTGCGGCACCGCGATAGACAGCGAGAAGATTGCCCGCCATACCCCTTTGCCCCACGTGGTTTTGCGGTTAATGAGCATGGCTAGGAACATGCCCATGAAATAGTTGAGGAAGGTGGCAAAGAACGCCCAGACCAAGGTCCAAGTCAAAACGCTCAAGAACAACTGCAGGTTGACGGTGCCACCCTCGTTGGAGAATACCTTGCCAAAGTTTTCCAGCCCCACCCATTTAAAGTAGAGCGTGTTTTTGGAGTCGTAGCTAGTAAAAGCCATGGAGATCATGAAGATCAATGGCAAAACGGTGAACATGAGAATGCCCATCGTTGGCAGCGACATCAGGAGGATGTGGGCATCGGAATCAGTGAGCGCTTTGATGTCCTCCACAAAGGTGCGTGCTCGCCCAGTATTGTTAACCTGCACCTGCGCTTTGTAGGCACTTCGGAAGGCGACAGTGGCGAACCAGATGAAAGCTATTACAAGGGCAATAGCGGCTACACCATGTAATAAAACCACAACTGAGGGATCTGATTGGGTATAGACCCAGAATCCGTTTACTTTCTCGCGGGTTTGCTCACCATTGCCGCCAAGCTCAGGAAGCGCTGCAATTTTGGAAAAACCGATGCTGATAAACCACGCGATACTTAAGATTTCGATGGCAAGGAATAGCAGACCTTTAACATACTGCTTGCGGACTATGTTTCCTAGGCCAAAGATAAACAAAGAAAGCTTGGTGTAGAGGTCGCCGTTCATTCGGGCAAGCCCCATGCCATAATCAGCTTTCAGGGTGCAACATTGGTCGCGTTCCAGTGGGTTTGGCACAGTGTTTTTATTCACAACGCCCACCTTCATGGACCTTCTCCTTTCTTGCGAGGAGCATTTAGCTTTTCGACGCTTCCCGCGCCGTCCGCAACCTAAGGCGGTAGCGTCGAAAAGCTAAGTGCTCCTCTATGAAAATTTTTTAAAACCCGAAGCGCCATATCGTGGAAGTCACGGCGCTTCGGGCTAGTAGGTTTTTAGCCTCATGCGGCTAAAACGATGCACAGCGGCGAATGCCTGGCTTACTTATAGCTAGAGAACCAAGCTTCGGTCTTTTCTTCTGCGTTATCAGCAGTTACTTCGCGGTTAACCAGAGCCTTACCAAAGTTTTCGGCTGGCTCCCAGAAGTCGGACATAGCCTTGAAGGTTGGCTGCAGGATGGAAGCGTTGGCAACAGTCTCAAACAGTGCTACTGCCACTGGGTCCTTAGAGATGGTTGCGTCGGAAACCAAGCTCTTATCAGCTGGAACAACGCCGTTCTTTTCGTAGTGAACCTTTTGAGAATCAGTGGAAGCAAGGAATTCAGCGAACATTGCAGCTACCTGTGGCGACTGGGTGTTCGGGTTGTAAGCTACAGCCTTCGAGCCAGAGAATGCCTTGATCTGCATGTCTTCGCCATCCAGCTTGAAGGTAGGAAGCGAGGCGACACCCAGGTTATCGCCGAGCGCCTGCTCAGCATTCTTTGCATCCCATGCTCCGGAGAACACAACGTCAACATTGGAACCCAATGAACCCATACCGGAACCATCAACATCGTTGATGAAGTTCGGTTTTGAACGACCTCAGCCAGATACTTGGTAACAGCAGCTGCCTTATCCCCTGCCTGAACGCCTGCGGATTCATCGAGGCCGTCAGCACCAAAGAAGGTAGCACCAGCGCCAGCATAGAATGCACCCAGGTACCAAGAGTTAGACATCGGGAAAGAAACTTTTGCCTTTTCCAACATGGTGTCGAAGGACTTGACGTCTTCTTCGCTCAACTTGGACTTGTCGTAGTACATGAACCAGGTGTTTGGCTCATATGGCAGGCCATAGTAGTTGCCATCGGTGTGCTTGACGGAGTTAGCGAGGTTTTCCTCGGTTTGCTCTTTGAGCTGCTTTTCACCGTTATCGGAGAGTTGTCCAATGGCACCAGAAGACAGCAACGAGCCCAATTGGTCATTGGCAAATAGGTACACGTCAGCGGCTGCGGACGGGTCCTGGCTTACAGTGTCTGCCGCATCAGCTGCGGAAACAACCGAGTTTTTCCAAGTGATGTCGAGATCAGGGTTAGCTTCCTCGAACTTAGCCTGCATGGTTTGCAGCCAGGCGTCGTTATCGGTCTGGTCCTCCTGAGACGTCCATACGGTCAGGGTTACAGGACCAGTAGCATCGCCGCCACCAGAGGAGGTGGACTCGGAGGAGTCAGAGCAAGCAACCAAGCTTACAGAACCAATGGTTGCCGCCATGATCGCGGCAAAAGCCTTCCGCTTCGTGAATGCCATAGTGAAGTTCACCACTTTCTATTTAACTGGGCCGCAGCGTCAGCGTCGAACCGACGGTGGTCGCGCCGCAGTTGGTACTGCGGTGTGTGCGACCCAACGTATTTTGTTTTTCGAGCACTTTCGTTCTTTGGTGGGATCGCGTTTATTTTCGCAACGCTTCACCACAAAACCCAAAAGCATTCAAGCCTCATTGTCCGATTTAAGCACAGTGATAGCATCAACGAAAAACCGCGAATGCGATCTAAAACACACACCCCAATTTTTATCAATAAAACCCCTTTTCAGGCCGATTTTTAATGAAAAATCTCACACCCGGCCCGCACCGCCTTTTTCCTATTGTGCCAAGTTTTTCCGTGTTGTTTCCCACCCAAAAACACATGCAAAACCTAAACCAAAACCACACAAACCAATAGAACTTTTACTTTTTGCAGAATTTTTGTAACCGATAATCTGCTATTTACCGATTCAGAAAGAAAAATTCGGAAAGGTCATCCGCTTGTATGGCGATAAAACCAACCAATACTGTCTGAATGGTGTTTGATTCGCCGTGGAAAAAGAATAATTCACAACTGGTTATGTGGTGCTGTCGATATCCACAACTTTAAGATCAAAACCATGACCATATTCCCATCACCGCAATTCCAACGCCCAGACTGGTTGGAATCGGCGGTTTTCTACGAGATCTATCCGCAAAGTTTTTATGACACCAATGGCGATGGCATCGGTGATCTACCTGGAATCACCGCGAAGCTGGATTATCTGAGTCAGCTGGGCGTCACCGCGCTGTGGTTAAACCCCATTTTCGATTCCCCGTTCAAAGACGCAGGCTACGACGTTCGTGACTACTACACCATTGCGCAGCGATATGGCAGCCATTCAGATTTCAAAGAACTGCTGGTTCAAGCACACATGCGGGATATTCGCGTTTTGTTGGATTTAGTGCCAGGCCACACCAGTGAACAACACCCGTGGTTCCAGCACAGCGCCCAGGTCGAACCCAATGAGTATTCCGACCGCTACATATGGACTTCGCATGCTTTTGATAATGGGGCAGGTCTACCGTTTATCGGCGGCGAATACGACCGCAACGGCACCTATATTTTGAATTTCTTTAAATCCCAGCCTGCGCTCAACTATGGGTTTAATAACAAAGATCGCCCATGGCAGCAGGACATTTCCGACACCGGGCCCATGGAAAACCGAAAAGCCATGGTTGAGGTAATGCGCTATTGGCTTTCTCTAGGTTGTGATGGGTTTCGGGTAGACATGGCCGATTCCTTGGTCAAGTTCGATGGTGACGATAAGCCTTGTACGATTACCGTTTGGCAAGATATTTTTGCCCAGGTGCGGTCAGAGTTTCCGGACGCCGCTTTTGTTTCTGAATGGGGCAAACCATGGCAGGCGTTAGACGCAGGCTTCGACATGGATTTCTATCTCGACTGGCCCAAGAACGGCTATAACCTGTTATTACGCGATACCGATGACCATTTCGGCGGTACCGATTCTAGCTATTTCGCAGCAGATTCCGACACACCGGCTGATGCGTTTTTCTCCTGCTACCTGCCGCAGGAATCCGCAGCCCGCGAGCGTAGCGGATTCTTCTCCCTCATTTCCGGGAACCACGACACCCCACGAGTTGCTCCCCGCTTGACGGAAGCAGAACGTAAGCTGTTTTTCTTGTTCTTACTCACTATGCCAGGGGTACCGTTTATTTATTATGGTGATGAGATTGGGATGCGCTACTTGGATGTTCCCACCACCGAAGGCGGCTACGCACGCACCGGATCGCGCAGCCCCATGCAGTGGGACAGTCAGGCGGAAAATTTCGGTTTCTCAACCGCTGAAGCCGATAAATTGTATATCTCGGTTGATCCAGACCCGGATGCGCCGAGCGTCGACAAGCAAATCGGTGTTTCAGAAAGCATGCTGGAAACCGTGCGTTCCTTTATCGCGTTGCGGCGCAAGCATATCGCGTTGCAGGCATCAGCTGGTTTTGAGAGGTTAAATACGGCTAATCCCAGGTGCATGGCGTATCGACGGCTGGCGGGGACGGAAGAGATTACCGTTATCATCAACCCTGGTAGCACCCAGGTAACCGAATCCGCATCACAGGGGTGGCCGCTTGTAACGCTAGGCGGCGCAACGATTACGGATATGGTTGTGACGTTGCCACCAACATCGGCGGTTGTTATAAGCCACAACCATTCTGTTTAGGCGGAGATTTGCTCCAGTACCACCAGGCGGAGCGGCGGAACGACGAATTCGTGGCTTAATGAAATATCCACGGGTTCGTCGGATACCGAACCATCATTAATATGGACCCGGTATTTACCGGCGGTTACCGGGTGAGACCAATGATTGCAATTGGCATTGACCAAAACGATCGCATCACGGTTTTTACCAAAGCCGTCGGTTACCCGGAAGCTTAGATGTAAACCTTCGGCATGAACCAAATGCGAGGACGATTTGATTTGTTCGTAGTCCGACTCACGCATCCACTGATACTTTCGCCGGAACCGGTTGAGATCACGCACGAATTTCGTTTCATTCGCATACGTGGCAGCCCGATCATAATCAAAACAATTGATGGAGTCTGGGCTACGGTAGGAATTCTCATCGCCATATTTGGTACGGAGGAATTCCTGACCAGCATGCAGGAATAAAATACCCCGGCCCACATATTGCAAGCTGGTAGCCAACGTATGGCGCTTTGCAATATCATCGTCGCTTGCCCATACCAGAGTGCGGGTGCCCCGAAGCTTGTCAAACATGGTCCAGTTATCGTGCGCTTCGTTATAGATAACGGACTGTGCTGCTTCCAGATAACCACGGTTGGCCGGAGCACCAAGCAGGGCGTCGAAAAGTGCACCGGCGCTCGACTGCGCGCAATCCATGGCACCAGCGCAACCAGAGACAAAACCTGGGTCCGAGGCAGTGAAATTGGAACCCTTGATAATGTCGCGGTAGAAATCGTTAAACATGCCAACTCGAGGCATGAGGTGGCCATTACCTTGGTGTGCACCGAGGATACCTTCTGGATGGTTGCCCATAGCCCAGCCCTCGCCGATGACGATGATGCCTGGATCGATGTCATCCAACGCAGCGCGAACCGCATTCATCGTTTCTACATCGTGGATTCCCATGAGGTCGAAACGGAAACCATCAAGGCCGAAAGTTTTGGCCCAGTACACCACTGAATCGACGATGTATTTACGCATCATGAGCTGCTCGGAGGCGGTCTCGTTCCCACAGCCGGTGGCGTTATGGAAATTTCCGTCCGCATCCATGCGGAAGTAGTAGCCTGGCACGGTTCGTTGCAGCGGTGAGTTTTCGGTCTCGTACACGTGGTTATACACCACATCCATGATTACTCGCAGTCCTTTAGAATGCAGAGCATCGACCATCTGCTTGAATTCCACCACACGTGATACCGGGTTTATCGGATCGGTGGCGTAAGAACCTTCTGGCACGTTGTAGTGCACCGGATCGTACCCCCAGTTGTACTGGGAATCGAAAGAGAGATCTCCTACTTCATCGACGGAACCGAAGTCGAATACGGGCAACAATTGAACGTGTGTGATACCTAAACCGGACAAGTAGTCTAAGCCCGAGGGGTTGCCGTGGCTGGTGCGGGTGCCGGATTCAGCAAGCCCCAAAAATTTTCCTTTATGGGTGATTCCGTTTTCCGGTGAGATCGTCAAATCCCTCACATGTGCCTCATAGATGATCGCGTCGGAGGCGTGCTCAAAACTCGGTAACCGGTGCGTCTGCCCCAAAAGCTTGTCGACGTTGATAACCACGCCGCGCTCACCGTTCGCGGTCACTGACCGGGCGTAGGGATCGACAGATTCCACTCGTTTTCCGTCCGGGAAAGTCAATTGGTAGGTATATTCCACGAGTTCCGAGTCACCAGAAATGAACAATTCCCACTGCCCTCGATCGCCGCGGGTCATGAGGTACGAACCGATGGCAGGACCGGTGTGCAGAATCAGTTCCACGGATTGCGCGGTAGGCGCCCACAACCGGAAGGTGGTGCCCGTTTCATCGTGGATGGCACCGAGTTCGCCATCAAAGAAAAACCGCTCGTTAAACTCAGCGGAATGCAAATCCACATGACTATAGGTTTGCATGCCGATTCCTTTCCTTACATACCTAATTCTTACGTCTTGCCCAGCTTTTAGCCGGGCCAGGTTTTAGGATTAACCGCAGATGAACAGCGTTAAATGCACAAAAGTCACCCAGGAAACCTGAACCTGTCTGATGTCTGTCATTTGCAGACTACTACACAAGGTCTTTTTAGTGACAAACCAACTACCGACAAAAACTCGATTATTTTATACCGGTTTTTCCTTTAAAAAATAAAACCCCACGTACCCACCCACATTTCCCACCACTGGCGACCAACTCAACAACCACGGCACACATGGATTGTGTCTAAACCAAAAAGGAAAGAACACAAAAAACCCGCGGCGTCTGCGGTTCACCAGACGCCGCGGAGACATTGCTTATAAGCTCTAGCCAGGCAACCTATTGGTTGTAGCTGCAGAGAAATTATGCTGACCACCCTCGGTAATGCGAACGTGAACTACAGTGCCAGGTTCCGGAGCGATATTAGGCAGCGCCCGAACCACAATCTGCTGACGTTCACCACTGACCCCGGTGATGTGACCATACAGGTAAGAATCTGAACCCAATTCTTCAACGAAATCAAGCTTCATTGGAATAGTGTTCTCACCTGCTTCGACCAATTCCAAAGACTCAGGCCGGAAACCGATAATAATCTTGCCGCCATCCGCAGAAGTGACCGCATTACGGGTCACATCCGCGACCGGGATCCGAGCATCCCCCAGTGTCGCTACCCCATCAGCACCTAGATCAAAGGTGAAAATATTCATAGCTGGCGAACCGATGAATCCGGCAACAAACACGTTGGTCGGCTCGTCGTAAAGCTCCCGCGGGGCGCCAACCTGCTGCAGGTAGCCTTCATTGAGCACAGCGATCCGATCACCCATGGTCAACGCTTCGGTCTGGTCGTGGGTAACGTACAGCGTTGTCACCCCAAGCTCACGCTGCAAAGAAGCGATCTGCGTACGGGTTTGCACCCTGAGCTTGGCATCCAGATTCGACAGCGGCTCATCCATCAGGAAGACTTGCGGCTTACGCACGATCGCGCGCCCCATAGCAACGCGCTGACGCTGACCACCAGATAACGCCTTAGGCTTGCGATCCAGATAAGGAACGAGATCCAAAGTTAAGGCCGCCGCTTCGACTCGTTTGTTAGTTTCTTCCGCGCCAACACCAGCGATCTTAAGCGCAAAGCCCATATTTTCCCGAACAGTCATGTGGGGATACAGCGCATAGTTCTGGAATACCATGGCAATGTCGCGTTCCTTTGGCGGCGCAGTTGTGACATCCTTATCACCAATCAGGATGCGGCCAGATGTCACATCCTCCAGACCCGCCAACATGCGCAAGGTAGTGGACTTACCGCAACCGGAAGGCCCAACCAGAACCAAAAATTCGCCGTCGGCAATCTCAAGATCGAACTTATTAACAGTTGGCGCTTTCGCCCCGGGATAGACCAAGGTGGCGGCCTCGTAGGTTACAGATGCCATGTCGTTTTTCCTCCATCGGCAGGTACGTGCCGAACGATCCGTAGTGGGAAGTACAGAAAATGTGCAAACGCTTACTAAAAAACGAATGCCCTAATCACTAAAGCTAGCACCCTCTTTCCCGCCTCCGCCAATTGCACATCACACCACCCCACCCTATGTAGTTTGGGTCACTTATTAGAGTCGCTTCTCAAGCTAGACTCAACCTATCCGTCACATTAAGAACTCGGGTATATTGAGAACTAACTGTCCAAACCACATACCTGATTGTGACCACAATGAGCGATAGTAATGCACCGCGTACCCGCGCCAGCAGTTTCCAACGTACAACCGTCTCAAACGCGCTTCGGTTCGCATTCGATGACGGGCAGCTGGATTTCGCGGAATACACTACCCGCAATGAAAAAGCTCTTCAGGCCACCTATCGGGATGAATTACCCACTCTTACCGCCGATCTTGATCTAGGCCCGGGTTTGCCTAAAGTCTCCGATGCTCGGTACCTAGAGTCTGTGTCACAGCGGTTCCAATTGCCGATTATGCCGGATCAAATGCATACCATTCACTCCGGAACCCTAGAACCGCGAGCTAACAGTCAGCCTGCTACCCCTACCCCACCTTCACAATCTATGGCCACCCATGTGACCAATATCGTCGGTAATTTACTAGCGCCGCAAGGCGCTAGTAAAACCGGTAAAACTCTATCTATTTTCGCCGAAAATTCCCGTAGCGGGTCCTGGGTCTGTGCCAGAGAGCACACCGTGGTCTCAGCATTTGGGGAAAGTGTTATTGATTTAACCACCGCTCAATTTGAATCTCCGGTCACCAATTTAACGGCCCTGTCTCTTCTAGGTGAGATCACCATCATCGTGCCGGATACATTCCAGATAAAACAAGATGTTGTCGCCATCCTTGGTGAAGCCAAGATCAAAGACTCCGGCAAAGTCCGACCGATGTCGACCATCCAGGACCCCGATGCCCCCACCTTGGTTATTTCCGGCCTCGCAGCGCTAGGCACAGTCAAAATCAAACGAGTACCTAGCCGCCGCAACTAAAAACACCAGGAGGTTTTAGTTTCCTGGTGTTTTTACTACTATCAAGTTACAACCGCAAAACCAGCCGGGCATGCCCGCCTTTAGGCTTCATCCGACTGGCTCAGCGTGGTCTATTTTTGAGGATGTTGTCATCCGTTGGCGCCTCGGAAATCAATAGCGAGATAACACACAGTCATCGCAACCGCGACGATCAACACAACTGGTGCCGCTATCACGTCGCTTCCTTGCGCCCACACCATCATGGCAAAAACTGCAAGTGTAAGCAGAACCGCAACCAACCCAAAGACTGTTCGCTTTGTAGTTAACATTGCCCATCACCCACTAACTTTATGCTTGTTTGGTGTAGCTTTATGGAGTTATGGAAGTCACCTATTGTGCCCAGAAAGAATTGGTGTTATGTAAGTGCCTTCACTTTCATGTATACCCGTAAAAAACTGACAGCATCACCCAAATCCCAAGTTGACAGCAACTTTTACGGCTCTTGTTAGCCTCTTGTAACCTTCGATGCGAACGCAGCCGTGATCTGCCGGTAGAACTAGCTTTTCGCCTCAAGTTTCCACCCAATTACCCACCGACGCACAGCAATAGTTGGCAGCTTAGCTAATTGCCAAACACTCCCCTGCCGTGCCGTCGTGCTCGGCGGATCACTATCGAATACAACCCGATACCGACTATCGCCCAGCCACATGCCACCACACATTCCAATAAAACATGCAATGCAGCGGACTCACCCACAATAAGTGCACGCAAACCCGCAATGGAATGCTGGCCTGGCAAGACTGAACCAATGGCTTTCAGTACCGGAAACGAATCAAGCAGGAAAAACGCTCCTGAACACACCACCGCAAGCGACGCCATGGCGTTGTGAATGAGGTTTTGAAAGGTATTGCCGATTGCAAAGGATGCAATCGTCAAACCGCACATCAACGAGCTAGCCAAGACTGGCACGGTAACCCACCAACACCGCAAGACGTCGAAAAGCAATTCTGTCTCCCCCAACGCCGGCGCGAGAATGCAAACCGCAAGAACCGAATCGACAACAGCTAGCAACAATAATGGCGCGCATCGGACGCTATAGCGCAGCAAAGCCACCGCACCGCCAGCCAGTAACGGCCCGGTTACATGAAACATGGAATCACGGACCGGGATATCGGTCACCTCGCTTAACGCCGCGCGGTACATAGCGACAACCGCAATGCCGACGATCGCGATCGGAACTGCCGCCCGCCCGCCAGCTAATACTGCAAACAGCAGAAACATTGTCATGCGACACAGCTCCGGAATAATGTGCGCAACCAGCAGCACCGAGCGGGGCCGTTCTGCACGTTCTATCTGCATACCTAGCCGAAGTTCTGAGGTTATAAGTGTTTTAAAGTTCAAGGGAACCCACCACCTTCGCGCGGTGCAGCAACACGCCGATCGCCCGGTGGGCAAGACCAACATACACCGCAGAAAGCGCCACCCCGATCGCCAAGGACGACCATTGCGGTTGACTGGCTGTGGAGACCAGAAAATCCCTTAACCAGCGCAAATTAATCACCGCACTGAGGTAACGTATCGGCGCAGGCAGCAAATCTACCGGAATGACAAAACCGCCCAGTAGCAACAGCGGCGGCCCAGCAGCAGCGGTGAGATAAAACGCCCGGCGGCTTAAAATCACGGCACTTCCTAACAACATGCTGGCAGCGCCACCGCCAATAAACACCGCGATAAGGCCCAGCACAAAGGCCAACGGTTGGGCGATTATCATGCTGAGCCCAAAAATCTTTAAGAAACTGAAACTGGCAATCAAGATTAACGCCATGTCGTAGCTCATCGCGGCACCCGTCTTTACCGCAGTAAGAAGCGTGGGCGAATACCGCGCGGTGAAAGTACTGGCCATCATGCCCGTCCAGATCTCTCTCCGTAGCACCCCGGCGGCGCTCCAAATCGCAGCGCTCCATAGTGCAGCAAGGATTGACGAGCTAAATGCTGCGGTCACGATCGCAGGTTCTAAGGAATCAAGTCGCTGGAAGGTCATTAACGCCAGGAATAACCACGGGAACACTATTCCAGTTGCAATATTCATTGGCCGACGTATAACCATCGCAATCTGGGTCCAGAAAATCGGGAACATGCATCGTATGGTCGTCATGATGCCTCTTCATTCTTCTGCGCGAAAAAAGCTGCAAAAGATTCATCCAAGGTGGCGCTTCGCACCGCAACCTCCAATACGCCGGGGATTGAATGAACCTGGGAAATTATCGCCACCGATTCGGCACCCCAATCAGGCAGTTTCACGTTGATGTGGACGTGGCCATGCTCAACTAGCGTTACGTCCACGGGCTGTTTTATCCCAGCTAACTCGCTTTTCGACGCCTCCGGCACCGTTGCCGTAACCACTGCAGTAAAACCAGCTAGTGCACGAAAATCCGCCACGCTGCCTGTCATCCGAATCACACCATCATCCAACAACACCACCCGGTGCGCCAGCGCCTCGACATCATGCAGATTGTGGGACGTGAGTAGTACAGTGGTGCCCGATTGAACTGAGGCGGCCACAGATTCCCGTAATCGCTGCGCCTCCACTGGATCAAGCCCCACCGTCGGTTCGTCTAACAGCATCACCGGCGCTTGTTTCAACATTCCAGCCGCGATATGCAGGCGCTGCTTCATCCCTTTGGAATATTGCTCTACTGGGCGATCCTGGGCAAGCTCTAGTCCGACTGCCTGGACGGCTTCTGCGATCCGTGATCGTGCGTTCGTTCCTGCCAGACCGGCTAAGGCAGCATGATAGCGCAGGTTCTCCCGGCCGCTGAGCATGGGATAGAATCCTCGATCTCCGCCGAAAACCGCACTGGTGGCGGCACGCGCGTGTTCTGGATGCGTTGCCACATCTTTTCCCATAATCCGCGCGGAACCGGAACTGGGAAGTAGAAGCGTCGCGAGGATTTTCGTCAACGTAGTTTTGCCGGCCCCGTTTTTACCCAATAATGCAACGCATTCACCCACCGACACCGAAAGATCAACACCGTCCAAAGCGGTGACCACAGTGCCATTGTGGTTGAAGGTTCTGCTTACATTGTCAACATCAATGGCAAACATTTTCACCCCTTGTAAGGCTGTGAGGATATAGCCGCTGAAGCTATAAGTAGGTCAGGTGCTTTCCATCATAGTTTTGTTCTCCCAGTCGAATCGGATAATCATCTGTCCCCGGGATGTTGGGTACAAAATTAACGTTGCCCACCACGTTAGATCTGCCCAGCCCCCAGTATCTGCAGTCCCTCTGGATGCAATATGGGTTCGATAACGACTGCCCCAGCATTGGTTGCATCCGATTCCTCAATAAAACTGGTAGTCCCAATCGCATACCATTTTTTGGTGGTAGGGTCTTGCCCCCATACGGGACCGCCAGAATCCCCAGAATTAGAAATCCCCTGGTAGCGATACACAATGTCTTCTATACCTACGAATTCGCCACAGCTTAATCCCATACGCGCCCCAATTCGGCAGGTATAGGGCCGGTTTTCCGCCAACCATTCCCAGCTACGCCAACCGACGATCTGCAACCCTTCTGGAACCGGCAAGCGAGAGGAGAGCCCCGGCGCATCCGTGACATTGACCAAACCGTAATCAAGCTCCCCCAATTTCGAGCCTGCCAAACTCACCTCAAACTTGCCAGCTGGAATCAGATCACCGTTATCCGTCGGATAGAAAACCTGGTCGCCTGGTTCGCCGCAGTGCCCAGCGGTTATCATCCACACCTCATCAGGAAACCTTGACGGCCGGGCGAGCCAACCAGTAGAACAAGAAAACATCGAACCATCTTTGCGACGAACCAGGAACATCGAACCGGGATAGATCCCTTGTGGATTGGTCCGAAGAAAATCGTATTCGTCGAGGTGCCAAAGCACTTTGCCGTCGCGCCGTTGGTTTTCAACATCGATAGTGTTAATGGCTGCCTGCGCTCGTTCATTTATGAGCAGTTCGTCGAGTTCGCGCCGGATATCTCCACCGGTAATATCGTCGTGTTTTACCGGGTCAACGAACATCACCTCAGTTAATGATCGCAACTTAGTGGTAGTAGTTTCGGTACTCTCAGCGGGTTTGGCCGTGGTAGCGGGTGGTTTGGTACTACTGATGAAGATTCCCACTGCGCTTAGCGCTAATGCGGTAACCACGACCACAACCATGATGATTGTTTTATAGTGTGTGATTGCTATTTCCCTTGAAAGTTCCATACTGGCCGCATGTTGCTGCGATGAACTGCAGAAATGATGGTTAGACTGCGGTTTCGTATCACTATTTTTGGGTTGTTCCATACATCCGATCCTCAACTTATTTCTACGATTTTGCACAGTTTCCGATTGACGTTTTTCGATACTACCCAGCCATCTACGACTCGGCAGGCTTTTTACTTTTCAGTCTCACTCCCCTATTTCACGCATTCGCCCCGAACAACACCGTTAGGCGTGCTAGCCGCTAGGGTAATCCCACATAACGAAAACACCGCGCCGCTAGAAAAATCGTCGTCAAGCACGAAGGGATCCGTGATTCAACTTCTCATGTCATGCCCAGTTGTTAAGGTGAAAACCACCAGATGAGATGGAAAATCGCACAAGGAGGTTTGATCCATGACACATGAGATTTCCGTAGGCGAAATTTTCGTTTTTGGCAGCAATGAGGCTGGCCGCCACGGTAAGGGTGCGGCGCTGCATGCTGTAAAAAACTACGGTGCTGTACGTGGCTGCGGCTTTGGTTTACAAGGCCAGTCATTCGCTATCCCCACCAAAGATAAAACGATCACTACACTAAGCATTGATCGGATTCGCACCTATGTGGATCGGTTCATTGATTTTGCGCGATCCAACCCAGATATGCGGTTTTTCGTCACCGCGCTTGGTACTGGGCTAGCGGGGCTAAGCCATACGGACATGGCGCCACTATTTGCTAAGGCCCCAGATAATTGTCGGTTACCACCAGAGTGGGTGGAAATCCTCGCTGCGACCGAGAGGCACTAGCGAATATCACGTCGCTTGTTTGTCCAAAAACCCAAAACAAACAAGGCAATGATCCATGCTAAAACCACCAGGATGTTAAACCACATAGGTTGCAGGTTACCCAGGTTCCATCCCGTGGGGGTTTTGGCCACGGACGGGTGCGATATGACAGTAGCGATTTGTTGCATGCGTTCCAACGGTAAAAACCAGGATAGCCACGTGAGGTTGCTGTGTAATCCGGCGACTACTGTAAAAATTGGCTCGAATACCTGAAACGTCAGGATAGGCACCGCTATCGCCACTACTTTGGATCGAGATGCCACCGCCAGACTGATGGCAGAAATCGCCATGATAGTCACAGATCCGATATGAAATATGAGCGTGGTGGGGTCGGATAAGTTTAGCTGTTTATCACTGAGCACTAATTGGGTTACTACCGATAGCAGGATGCTGATTATCAACGCAGCGAAAATGGTGCCAAGCCCTATGAGAAACCGCGCGCTAAGCCACACTGCGCGGTTTTTCTGGCTGAGAAAGCTATGCGCATTCATGCCATTTTCGACTTCACCTGCGGTACTGGCCCCAATGAAAATTACCGCGATGAGATCAAACATGGTGACACCGATCAGCAGTTCTTCCCAGCTGTAGCCAAATGGTGGCTCGGCAAAAACACTCATGACTATCACCGGTATTGGGATAACGATGACCATGAAAACCAGATACACCCAGGTGGCTGTGAGACTGCTAAATTTTAATATTTCTGCGCGTAGTGCGGATACAAATGTGGTCATGCCAGTCCTCCTTCACGAGTGCTCTTTTGCTGGTTGGCAGCACTAGAACCAGCACGGAATTCCTGCCACTGTGCGGTGGCTGCCAAATATCGTTGTTCAAGATTGTCATGGACTGGTTGCAACCGAGTGACTAGACAACCTGAATCGCATGCAATCTGTGCAATCTGGTGCCGCAGCTGTGCTTCGGTAACTTTGGGGTTTAGCGGAACAATAATGGTATTGGGCAGCGAACCTGAGACTGGGGCAAGATTTGCTGTGGTCAGTGCAGCTGCGAGTTGTTCCGCCTGTGGACTTTCAACATGTACGGTGGTTCCGCCGGAAAGGAATTCCGACATGGAATATTCCCCTACCATGTGACCTTTACCGATGACGACAATCCGGTCAGCTGTTTGTTCCATTTCTGCTAGTAGATGCGACGATACTAAAACCGCCCTGCCTTCCTCGGCGAAGCGTCGAATAGTGGTACGCATCCAGTTAACCCCAGCCGGATCAAGGCCATTGATTGGTTCATCAAGAATGAGGTGTTGCGGGTTGCCTAGAAGCGCAGCGGCTACTCCAATCCGTTGTTTCATCCCAAGTGAGTACCCACCGAGTTTTTTATCACCAGCATCAGTCATCCCAACAATTGCTAAGCATTCTTCTACCCGATTATCACTAATACCTGCGCCCCGCGCGATGACTTTTAAATGATTGCGTCCACTACGGGCCGGATGGAACCATGATGTATCGATGATTGCGCCTGCTACTTTTGGCTTTCTCTCCAATTCTGCGAACGGCCCATCATAGTACGCACCATGAAAAGTTGCGGCACCTGCAGTTGGTTTATCTAGGCCTAAAATGCAACGCATGGTGGTTGATTTTCCGGAGCCATTAGGCCCTAGGAAACCAGTGACTTGGCCGTCTGGGACGGTAAAACTCAAATGAGATACAGCCGTATGTGTACCATATTTCTTGGTGAGGTTATCAACAATGATCATTCTGGAATCACTCCGTTTTTAATGGCAAATAGCACCGCATGTACCCGATCTCGGGAATTGGTTTTGGCGAGAATCCGCCCAACGTGAGTTTTCACGGTTGGTAGCGAAATAAATAGCTCATCAGCAATCTCAGTATTCGATTTCCCGTGGGTTATGAGCACCAGAATCTCCGCTTCCCGTGCGGTAAGAGGGTCTGGCAAACAATGATTGAGCAACGCGAGGGTATTGTCCTTCGTCCCCGCAGCCACCCCAGTCGCTGGTGGCTGTTGATGCCGTAAGTGGCTAAATAGCTTTGCGGTGGCGGCTGGTGAAATGACTGCCGCTGATTCACCCACATTGTATACCGCACTGATCAGTTCCTCCGGTGAAGTATCTTTGAGTAGAAACCCGGAAGCTCCTGCTTCTATTGAACTAACCACGTAGTTATCCGTATCGAAAGTCGTCAAAACGACTATCCGGGTTGGTGTCCCATGTGGTGATAGTTGTTTGCGTGCAATGAGCTCTTTGGTAGCTTCGATCCCATTGAGCACCGGCATTTGAATATCCATAAAAATAACATCCACCGGGTTGCTGGCGGCTAGTTCAACGGCTTCGGCACCGTCACTTGCCTCCCAGGCGACCTCAATGTCGTCTTGGGATCCCAGCACCATGGAAAACCCGGCGCGCACTAGCTGTTGATCGTCGACAAGCCCTACGCGATACACGATTAGCCTCGTTTCTTTTTTCGGTTTAACTGGTTAGCGGCAACGTGACTTCTACGCGCCAATTATCGCCGTATTGCCCCCAGGAGGCTGTACCTCCATGGAGTTTTGCTCGTTCTGCTATGCCGATCAGCCCTCGGCCGGGCAGTTCACTTTCGGTTTCTACCAGGCCCACACCGTTGATATTGCTCACCACGATACGAAGTTCTTGGCTATCCTGCGGTTCGGGCCACCGTAGTGTGACCGTGACGGGGACTGATCCTGCGTGTTTGAGCACATTGGTGAGTGCTTCCTGCACGATTCGGTACACGCTTAAGTTTATCGACGCCGCTAGGTTCTGTGGAGTTCCTGTCTCCGTGTAGTCGACCTCCGCACCGGCGCGCCGGGCTTCGCGTACCAGGTCGTCGATCCCGGTTATCCCACCGTCCACTCCGAGCGAGCGGTCGGGGTTTTGGTCATCGCGCAGGACGCTGAGCAGGGACCGCATTTGTCCCAGCGCGTCGCGCCCCACCTCAGAGATCGTGCTTAGCGCCTGCAAGGCTTTGGCGGAGTCTTTTTGCCCGGCGAACCTGCCTCCGTCGGCCTGGGCGATCATGACGGTGAGCGAATGCGCCACAATGTCATGCATTTCGCGGGCGATGCGGTTGCGTTCAGCAACGGCGGCGTATTCCGCGCGGTCTTGGAGCGCTTGGATTTTGAGCATGCTGCGTCTGGTGTTTTTGCCGTATTGCCAAAATAGTGCGATGGCGAGATAGATCATCGCAAAAGACATGATGGTCATGCCGAGGTTGAGGGGATTAAAAATCCAATCGCTAAAGCTTGTAACTTCCTCGAAATGAACACTGAAACTATAGGTAGGTATGACCAGCAAGAACACAACCCCAAGCGATGCGGACAAATACAACAAAGTTGTCCACAATGCACGTCGTCGGTGTGTGTGGGCCGCGACAAACCATGCTTGGTGGCAGATAAGAATGAACCCGATTGGATGAACGAAACGCAGCGTCAAGATCAATAAAATGCCGCCGATAAACACCATGAATAGGCCACCTTCTGGCCGGAATCGTTCGACGATAACCCCGAAATAACACAAAGCAGAACCTAGGTATAAGAAAACCAAGCTGGTTGTGATAATCCAACTATCGTCTGCAATCGATGGGAAGATGAGTAACGATTCAGACCCGGTTTCGTCTTCTACTTTGTTGGCGGAGGCAAAGAACAGTAGAAACACGGCGATAAAAGTTTGGAAGACTAATTGCAGAACCAGGTTGGAGTCTTTCCACCACGGAAGCGTCCGTTTGGTTTCTGTTTCGGTGTAGGTGGCGGCCATACCAGCAGAGCTTAGTCAGTGTCGGGTCTGCTTCGGATCGACCTGGGGTATGAAATACCGTGGGCGCACACTGCTTAGGTATGAATGGCGCCTGCATATTGGACACGAATGACACCGGTGTAAGAAATCCCACTGGCGCAATATCTAGGGGCACACCCCAGCGGGAACATCGTCAACAAACACAATATGTAGTATTCAACGGCATTTTCAGTGGAATATGTTGTGCCACTTTTCGTTTGGTTGCCATTATGGTGGACGGCATGACAACCATGAAGCCACACGCCACCCACTCCATGACCCCCGCCGGACACAACCTCCGGGAAAGCAGCACCAGCATCAACGACTACCTGTCCCACTCTGACTGGCGGATCAACGCAAACGCCAATCAGGGCTATAGCCTAGGCGGATTGATTCTCAATACCGCCGGAAAAGCAATGGCCAACTACTTCCTTGATGAAGTCTTCTCCCCCGCCGCTAACACCGCCCATCGCAACGGCGACATTCACATCCACGATTTGGATATGCTTTCAGGCTATTGCGCCGGGTGGTCACTGCGACAACTACTCGAACAAGGATTCAACGGGGTGCCCGGTACCATTGCTTCCGCGCCACCGAAGCATTTTAGTTCCGCCTGCGGCCAAGTGGTCAATTTCCTCGGGACTTTGCAAAACGAATGGGCTGGTGCGCAGGCTTTCAGTTCGTTTGATACCTACATGGCTCCCTTCGTTCGGCTCGATAGTCTGCGGTACAGCGATGTGTTGCAGGTGATCCAAGAATTTGTTTTCAATCTCAACGTCCCGTCGCGGTGGGGAACCCAAACTCCATTTACTAATCTCACCTTCGACTGGACTTGCCCCGCCGACCTGCGCGACCAAGTGCCTTTTATTGGTGATGAGCCCCAAAATTTCTACTACGGCGACCTCCAACCCGAAATGGATTTGATCAACCGCGCCTTCATTGAGGTGCTCTCTAACGGCGACGCCGACGGGCGGCCGTTTACCTTTCCGATACCCACCTATAACATCACCAAGGACTTCAATTGGGATAGCCCCAATGCACAGGCACTATTCACCATGACCGCACGATACGGCCTGCCGTATTTCCAAAATTTTATTAATTCAGACCTTGATCCAGGCATGATCCGCTCCATGTGCTGCCGATTGCAATTAGATATGCGCGAACTTCTCAAACGCGGCAATGGCTTATTTGGCTCGGCCGAATTAACCGGTTCTATCGGAGTAGTCACCCTTAATTGCGCACGGCTAGGATACCTGCATGCAGGCGACGAGCCGGGACTTCTTGCCAGCGTCGACAAGCTCATTGACATTGCCGTTGACACCCTGGAACGTCGGCGGGAATTCGTCGCACGCAATCTCGATGCCGGGTTGTACCCCTATACCGCCCGGTGGCTGCCCAGCTTAGACAACCACTTTTCGACGATCGGCGTCAACGGCTGCAACGAAATGGTGCGCAACTTCTTTAGCGACCGCCTCGACATCACTAACAAGGAAGGAAAACAACTAGTCACCCGGCTACTCGACCACATTAACCGGCGACTGACCGCCGCCCAAGAAGCAACCGGGCACCTATATAACCTGGAAGCAACCCCGGCGGAAGGCACCACCTACCGGTTTGCCAAAGAAGACATCGCCCGCTTCCCCGACATTGTGCACGCCGGCAGCGACAGCCAACCGTATTACACAAATTCCTCCCAGCTGCCCGTTGCTTATACCCCCGACCCGTTTGTCGCCCTGGAACACCAAGACGAACTACAAACCAAATACACAGGCGGTACCGTGCTGCACCTCTACATGGGGGCGGCCATGTCTGACGGCATCGCCTGCGCCAAACTGGTGCGACGCGCCCTGGAAAACTACCAGCTGCCGTACATCACCATCACCCCGACCTATTCCATTTGCCCTAACCACGGCTATATCTCCGGCGAACACCCCACCTGCCCGGACTGTGCCGCCGAAACTGAAATGTGGACCCGGGTCATGGGATACTTCCGTCCCGTGCAAAGCTTCAATATCGGAAAGAAAGGCGAGTTTCATGAACGCCGCTATTTCAGCGAAACCTTCGCCTAACCCGCTTCCGGTAGCAGGTATTATTCCGTTCTCCGTCACCGACTGGCCAGGGAAAATCACCGTCACCGCATTCACCCAAGGCTGCCCCTTGCGGTGTTTCTACTGCCACAATCCACAGCTGCAACCATTCGCACCCGCCGCCTATAACTTCGACGACGTGCTCGCCGTAGCGACGACACGCCGCAAACTTATCGACGCCCTCGTCATCTCCGGCGGCGAACCAACCGCCGTTTCCGGGCTTGGCGACGCAATCGCCGCAAGCCATGCAGCCGGGTTCCCCATTGGACTGCACACCTGCGGCTACCGGCCACAGGTGATAACCGCGCTCCTAGCCCGCCCCGAAACCACACCCGACTGGGTAGGACTCGACATCAAGGCACTACCTAAGGACATGTACGAGGTCACCGGCATTCACGCCACAGCGGCGAATCGGGTGTGGGATTCACTTGCCGCACTCAGCCGCGCCGAGGTGCCGCTCCAGGTGCGCACCACCGTCTGGCGCGGTGGTGCGGTGGAAAAACACCTACCCGAGCTACAACGCCGCCTCACCAACCTCGGGCACGACCTTGTTATCCAACAGGCCCGCAGAATGGACGGTAGTTTTATCTGATTAGAAAATCGACAATTGTTCGCCCGGGATCTTAAGTTCATCTCGTTCCACGGAATCAGATTTTTCAATACGAAGATCGACAAAAAGCGCGGAATGATCCGCCAGTTTAGACTCCCGCACATCGTGGATGTATTCGTGACGGTCAACCAACGGCGGAAAATGCTGGCTTGCTAAAACATAATCAAAGCGAAGCTGCTGTTCGCCGCGCCCGATCCAGCTAAACTCCAGGTCAGTCGGACCTAATGGGGAAAGATCATAAAGGCCTAACCGTTCCATATTGGTAAAGAACCGCCGCTCGAAATCCGCCAGCCAATCCGGGGCGGTTATTTTCCTCGGGTCGGCGATATTGAGATCACCCGCCACAATCCGCATCGTTTGCGGATCGGAATACGATAACACCTGGTAAAACGCATCAAGCCATGTGCGTTTGCGGTCTAGCGACTCCCCGGTCACGGAGGCAGACGGGTCCGAACTTGGGGCATAGACGCCCACAACATCCACTGGCCCGACAGCAGTATCCACGATTACGCTTAGTGCCCGCTCCCCCAAGAGCTCACTGTGCCGAACATCCACCGGTGCGGCTGCAGTGATGATGGCGACCCCGCGCTTAGGTGTGTCAGGCGACGAAACCGAGACATGGTAGCCAGCATTTTCATAAGTCTGGCGCAGAAGAGCACTGCCAGGCGAATCAGAGAATTCGGTCAACACCGTGACATCCGCCGGGTGAGCATTCAGCCAACCGATGAGCTGCTTGGCCCGCTGCGCCGAGGGGCGGCCGATGTTTAAGGTGAGAACACGTAGCATCTATCTGGAATCCGCCACGAGCGCTTAGCTTTGCGCCGCTCGCCTAGTTTTAGCGACCCACTCCACGAATGTCGGCACGGCTAAGAAGAAAAACAATGCAGCTGATATCCATAGATAATCAAAGCTACCGGTAGTCTTGGTCGTGAGCATCACACAAAAAAGCACAATTCCCAGCCATTGTGCGATTGACTTGACTTTCTGCCACATGCCCGCTCACCTCCACAACCTTTATTAAAGCAATGCTCCTACTTTCTCATAGATTCTATT
Source organism: Corynebacterium mustelae (assembly GCF_001020985.1). NCBI lineage: Bacteria > Bacillati > Actinomycetota > Actinomycetes > Mycobacteriales > Corynebacteriaceae > Corynebacterium > Corynebacterium mustelae. The sequence goes on along the minus strand of NZ_CP011542.1, from coordinate 420,307 downwards.
GGGGCACAACCGCAACATGTATTAGAACTTCCATTTTGCTAACCTCCTGCCCAACTTCGACAGTGCGGCTAGTGCGGTGAACAGCTAGCACATGAACATTGGGAGCTCGGTGTACTCACATTCCTTATCCGCACTACCTATTCCCTCAATCAGGTTCGCATATCCCACTGAAAATGGTGGTCAGCGCGGTGGAAAAGACCCAACTCGACTTTTAAGTCCGCTAAGACACGAAACCGAACACCAAACCATGAAAAGGTCGAGTTGCTCTTAGGTGCCTGCCCTACTTAGCCACCTCGTGGCAGGTTGCACTGTTCTCCCGGCTGAATGATTTGTAAGCCACACCATGCGGAGAGTGAACTCGCCGCAGTTGTGAGCGTCGGCAAGCGAAACCGCCCGCAGCTGCACATTAATCGTGCAGCGCGGGCGGTTTTACAACAGACCGAAATTGCGGATTCGGGCCGTATTACATGTCGAATGCCTCATCCAATGGCACCGAAGCGCCAGTGAAGTCGCCGTAACCATCGTCACCATAGATGGAATCACCATAGGTTGGGATGGAGTACGCGGCATTGCGGGCAGCCTCGGTTGGCTTAACCGCAATATTGCGGTAGCGGGCGATACCGGTACCAGCCGGGATCAACTTACCAATAATCACGTTCTCCTTCAGGCCGATCAGCTTGTCGGAACGCTTATTAATGGCAGCGTCGGTGAGCACACGGGTAGTCTCCTGGAAGGAGGCAGCCGAGAGCCAAGACTCGGTAGCCAAGGAAGCCTTGGTAATACCCATGATCTCGGAACGCAATTCCGCAGGTTGACCACCAGCGGCGATAGCTTCAGCGTTTGCCGCCTTGGCCTCGGATAGATCCACCAAGGTACCCGGCAGGAATTCGGTCGAACCGGATTCGATGACGGTACCACGGCGCAGCATCTGCCGGATGATGATCTCGATGTGCTTGTCGTGGATAGCCACACCCTGGGCGCGGTACACGGCCTGCACTTCGTCCACCAGGTGCTGTTCCACACCACGGCGACCCAAGATTTCCAACACATCGTGTGGATCGGCAGGGCCGCGCAGCAAACGGTCACCAACCTCCACATGATCGCCCTCGGCAAGGGTGCGCTCGATCCAAGCACTTGGGTTGGATTCCATAGGTACCCGAACATTTGCCAAGCCCTGACGCTTCGACAGCTTCTCGTACACAACATTGTCCGAACCGTCGTCCGGGGTAATGGTGAGGGTATAGAAGTTGCCTTCGTCCTCTAAGTGGACTGTACCGGCAGCCGAAGCAATCGGGGCACGGTTCTTTGGAACACGGGCCTCGAACAGCTCCTGAACACGCGGCAGACCACCGGTGATGTCGCCACCAACACCACCCTGGTGGAAGGTACGCATGGTCAGCTGGGTACCCGGCTCACCAATGGACTGTGCAGCAACGATGCCGACAGCTTCGCCGATATCTACCTGCTTACCGGAAGCCATGGAAATGCCGTAGCACTTCGCGCACACACCAGTTGCGGTTTGGCAGGTCAGTACGGAACGAACCTTGGCAAACTCGACACCAGCAGAAACAAGCTTTTCGACGAGCATTTCGTCCAGGTAGTCACCAGCTTTGGCAATAACCTCATCGCCGTTTTTAATGTCGGTAGCCAACGCACGACCCAGAACCGAGGTTTCGATCAGGCTGTGCGCGGAGTAACCCGTGACATTGCCTTCCGCGTCTTTAACAGCGCTTGCGATCGGAACGCGAATACCTTGGCGGGTTTCGCAATCTTCCTCACGCACGATGACGTCCTGGGCGACGTCCACCAGACGACGGGTGAGGTAACCCGAGTCAGCGGTACGCAACGCGGTGTCGGCCAGACCTTTACGGGAACCGTGGGAGTTATTGAAGTACTCCAGAACCGACAGGCCTTCCCGGAAGGAGGTCTTGATTGGACGGGTGATGTAGTCACCCTTGGAGTTCACAACCATGCCCTTCATGCCAGCCAGGGTCCAGATCTGACGCATGTTACCGGCCGCACCAGACTTCACGATCATCGGAATGGGGTTGTCGTCTGGGTAGAGCTCCTCCACTGCCTTACCAACAGTGTCGGTTGCGTTCTTCCACAGCTCAACCAGGCGGTCGTAACGCTCGCGCTCGGTGAGAGCACCCTGCTCCCAGTACTTGCGTTCAATCTTGCGGGCCTCGGCCTCGTAAGATTCGAGCATTTCTTCCTTGTTGTCCAAAACCAAAACATCGGACATAGCGATGGTCACACCGGAACGGGTTGCCCAGTAGAAACCAGCGTCCTTCATCTTGTCCATGGTCTGCGCAACGGTGATCATTGGGTATTTAGCAGCAAGATCGTTAATGACATCGCCCAGCATGATCTTGTCGGAGCCGCCGCCCTTACGAACCATCACACCCTCAAGGTATGGGTAGTTCCACGGCAGGAGGTCGTTGAACATAACCCGCCCCAGCGTGGTGTCCGCCAACCAGGTCTGTCCTTGCTCCCACCCATCTGGGAACTGCTCTGCCTCAATATCTGCTGGTGGGCGCAGGTGGGAAATCCGAACCTTGATCTTGGCTTGGAGGCCAAGTACACCCCGGTCATACGCCATGATGGCTTCCGCGTAGGAAGAATACACACCTGTTGCCGGACCCTCAGCTGTAGCTGGAGCGTAGGCACCCTGGCCGCCGAATTCATCGACGCGCTTATCCATGGTGAGGTAGTACAAGCCAGTGACCATGTCCAGACGTGGCATAGCCAATGGCTTACCAGAAGCAGGCGAAAGGATATTGTTCGATGCCAGCATGAGGATACGAGCCTCAGCCTGAGCCTCGGCCGACAGTGGCAGGTGAACAGCCATCTGGTCACCGTCGAAGTCAGCGTTGAACGCTTCACACGCAAGCGGGTGCAGCTGAATTGCTTTACCTTCGATGAGCTTAGGCTCGAAAGCCTGAATACCAAGGCGGTGCAGGGTAGGCGCACGGTTGAGCATCACTGGGTGTTCAGCAATGGCCTCTTCCAGCACGTCCCACACTTCTGGGCGCTGGCGTTCCACCATGCGCTTTGCGGACTTGATGTTCTGAGCGTAGTCGTTTTCCACCAGACGCTTCATAACGAACGGCTTGAACAGCTCCAACGCCATCAGCTTCGGCAGACCGCACTCGTGCAGCTTCAGCTGCGGACCGACGATAATAACGGAACGACCCGAGTAGTCAACACGCTTACCCAGCAGGTTCTGCCGGAACCGGCCCTGCTTACCCTTGAGCAGATCGCTCAGCGACTTCAATGGACGGTTACCCGGGCCAGTGACTGGGCGGCCGCGCCGACCGTTGTCGAACAATGCGTCAACAGACTCCTGCAGCATGCGCTTTTCGTTGTTAACGATGATTTCCGGCGCACCGAGGTCAATCATCTTGAGCAGACGGTTGTTTCGGTTGATTACACGGCGGTACAGGTCGTTCAGGTCGGAGGTAGCAAAGCGACCACCGTCGAGCTGAACCATTGGACGCAATTCCGGCGGAATAACTGGAATGCAATCAAGCACCATGCCAGCGGGATCGTTGCCGGAACGCTGGAAGGCGGCAACCACCTTCAGGCGCTTTAAGGCACGCATCTTCTTCTGGCCTTTGCCTTCGTTGATGATGGTGCGCAACTCTTCTGCTTCAGCATCAAGGTCGAAATTGCGGATCAGAGTCTGGATAGCCTCGGCACCCATGCCGCCGGTGAAGTAATCCTCATAGCGATCGACGAGCTCTTCATACAGCTTGTCGTCGATGATCATTTGCTTCGGAGCGAGTTTGATGAAGGTCTGCCAGATCTCTTCCAGCCGGTCAATCTCCCGCTCAGCGCGTTCCCGAATGTGCTGCATTTCCTTTTCAGCGGCATTCTGCACTTTACGACGAGCATCAGCCTTAGCACCAGCAGCTTCGAGTTCCGCTAAGTCCTCTTCCAGCTTCTGAGCCCGGTCAGCAATCTCTTGCTCTGCATCGCCTTCGACATCCTTCTTCTCTAAAAGCATTTCTGCTTCTAGTGTGGTGAGGTCGTTATGGCGTGCTTCATCATCAACACTGGTGATGATGTTCGCAGCGAAGTAAATGATCCGTTCCAGATCCTTCGGCGCTAGATCCAGCAAGTAACCCAACCGAGATGGCACACCCTTGAAGTACCAAATGTGAGTCACAGGCGCAGCCAGCTCAATGTGGCCCATGCGCTCACGACGAACCTTGGACTTGGTCACCTCCACGCCGCAGCGTTCACAGATGATGCCTTTATAGCGAACACGCTTGTACTTACCGCAGGCACATTCCCAGTCGCGGGTTGGACCGAAAATACGCTCACAGAATAGACCGTCCTTCTCAGGCTTGAGGGTACGGTAGTTAATGGTCTCCGGCTTCTTAACCTCACCTTTGGACCAACGGCGGATGTCGTCGGCGGTGGCCAGGCCGATGCGGAGCTCTTCGAAGAAGTTGACGTCGAGCACGTAACTCCCTTTCACCCCCACAAAATATTCAAGGGGGATCGTAGTAATTCTTTACTGATGTACGTTTCCGCCTACCACGCTGCTGAGCTATTCGGCAGCGAGCAGACCTGGCACGTTAGGCGATGTCGGCGTCGGAACGCTCGTCGCGGCTTAAGTTGATGCCCATGGAGGCACCAGCCTGATCAAATTCATCGTCATCGGAACCGGACAATTCCATCGGAGTGCCGTCCGCTGAGAGAACCTCCACGTTGAGGCACAGGGACTGAAGTTCCTTGAGCAGAACCTTAAACGACTCAGGGATACCTGGGTCTGGGATGTTCTCGCCCTTGACGATCGCCTCGTAAACCTTCACACGACCAACCACGTCGTCGGACTTGATGGTCAGAAGCTCCTGGAGGGTGTATGCGGCACCGTATGCCTGCATTGCCCACACTTCCATTTCGCCGAAGCGCTGGCCACCAAACTGTGCCTTACCGCCCAATGGCTGCTGAGTAATCATGGAGTATGGACCGGTGGAGCGGGCGTGAATCTTCTCGTCTACCAGGTGGTGCAGCTTCAGAATGTACATGTAGCCGACCGATACTGGGTACGGGAATGGTTCGCCGGAACGTCCGTCGAAAAGCTGTGCTTTACCGTCGGCATTGACCATGACATCGCCGTCGCGGTTCGGCCGGGAATTAGCCAACAAACCAGCCAATTCCTCGTTCGAAGCACCGTCGAACACTGGCGTTGCGGTAAGCGAACCAGCAGGTACGTCGTATAGATCCTCCGGCAGCGTCTTCAGCAGTTCTGCATTTGCCGGGTCTTCGGTGTCGATCTTCCAACCTGCGGCAGCCAACCAACCGAGGTGCACTTCCAGCACCTGACCGATGTTCATACGACGCGGCACACCGTGGGTATTCAAAATGATGTCGACTGGGGTGCCATCTGGTAGGAACGGCATGTCTTCCTGCGGAAGAATCTTACCCACGACACCCTTGTTACCGTGGCGACCAGCGAGTTTATCGCCGTCCTGAATCTTACGCTTCTGGGCCACGTAAACCCGGATCATTTCGTTGACACCTGGGGCGAGATCGTCATCGTCCTCACGGGAGAACTGACGAACACCGATCACCTTACCGGTCTCACCGTGCGGCACCTTCATGGAGGTATCGCGAACTTCACGAGCCTTTTCACCGAAGATTGCACGTAACAGACGCTCTTCTGGAGTCAATTCGGTTTCACCCTTTGGTGTTACCTTACCGACCAAAATGTCGCCGTCACGAACATCAGCACCGATGCGTACGATACCGCGCTCATCGAGGTCCTTGAGCACGTCTTCCGACACATTCGGGATCTCGCGGGTGATCTCTTCCGCACCCAGCTTGGTATCCCGAGCATCAATCTCATGCTCTTCGATGTGGATAGAGGTGAGAATGTCCTGTTCCACTAGACGCTGATTCAGGATGATCGCGTCTTCGTAGTTGTGGCCCTCCCATGGCATGAATGCAACCAACAAGTTGCGGCCCAACGCCATTTCACCATTGTGAGTACCGGGACCATCGGCGATAACCTGGCCTTCTTCCACCCGGTCCCCGATGTCAACCAGCGGCTTCTGGTTGTAGGAGGTGCCTTGGTTAGTGCGCTCGAATTTACGCAGCATATAGGTGTCCCGAACGCCATCGTCACCCATGATGGTGATGTAATCAGCGCAGACGGTTTCCACCGCACCAGCCTTCTTGCTGATGATCAAGTCACCAGCATCGTAAGCGGCGCGCAGCTCCATACCAGTACCAACCAGTGGCGCTTCGGAGCGAACCAGCGGCACAGCCTGACGCTGCATGTTCGCACCCATCAGAGCACGGTTAGCGTCGTCGTGCTCAAGGAACGGAATCATTGCGGTGGCGACAGAAACCATCTGACGTGGCGAAACGTCCATGTAGTCGATGTCTTTACCAGACACAACCTGGATGTCACCCTTCTTCAGACGCACCGTCACACGATCTTCGGTGATAACGCCGTTTTCGTCGAACTTGGTGTTCGCCTGAGCAACCACATAGCGGTCTTCCTCATCTGCGGTGAGGTAATCCACCTGGTCGGTGACGACACCGTCGACGACCTTGCGGTACGGGGTTTCGATAAAGCCGAAGGAATTCACGCGTGCATAGGATGCAAGCGAACCAATCAGACCAATGTTTGGACCTTCGGGAGTCTCAATCGGACACATGCGGCCATAGTGCGAAGCGTGAACGTCACGAACCTCAATGCCAGCACGTTCACGGGACAAACCACCCGGACCCAGCGCGGATAGACGGCGCTTGTGGGTCAAACCGGACAGCGAGTTATTCAAGTCCATGAACTGCGACAGCTGGGAAGTTCCGAAGAACTCACGGATAGCGGCCGAAACTGGGCGCACGTTAATCAGAGAGGTTGGGGTGATCGACTCCGCATCCTGAATAGTCATGCGTTCCCGAACCACCCGCTCCATACGGGACAGACCAACCCGCACCTGGTTTTGGATCAATTCGCCAACGGTACGCAACCGACGATTTCCAAAGTGGTCAATATCGTCGACTTCAACCGGAATCACCTCACCGGTAGGCGCAGTCATGGAGGTTTCACCTGCATGCAGACGCACCAAGTACTCGATCGTGGTTGCGATGTCCTCCTCGGTGAGAGTCATCAAACCCTCGTTATCGCCACCTAGACCCAACTTGCGGTTGACCTTATAACGCCCAACCTTAGCCAGATCGTAGCGCTTTGCCTTGAAGAAGGAGTTATCCAGCAAGGACTGCGCAAGGTCACGGGTAGGCTGCTCGCCCGGCCGCTGCTTGCGATAAATTTCCAACAGCGCTTCGTCGGTATTGGATACACCGTCAGATTCGAGGGTGGACATCATGATTTCGGAGAAACCGAAACGTTCGACGATCTGTTCAGTGGTCCAACCTAAAGCCTTGAGCAGGACAGTTACTGGTTGACGACGTTTGCGGTCGATGCGGACACCGACGGTGTCGCGCTTGTCCACATCGAATTCCAGCCACGCACCACGCGACGGGATGACCTTCACGGAATGTAGGGGGCGTTCGGTGGACTTATCAATCGTCTGGTCGAAATATACGCCAGGCGAACGAACCAGCTGGGAGACAACGACACGCTCGGTGCCGTTAACGATGAATGTTCCTTTATCGGTCATCATTGGGAAATCGCCAATGAATACCGTCTGGGATTTAATCTCCTGGGTATCGTTGTTAATGAACTCGGCGGTCACATAAAGTGGCGCAGAGTAGTTGATGTCCTTGTCTTTGCACTCATCGATGGAATTCTTCATATCCTCGAATCGTGGCTCGGACAATGACAGAGACATGTTGCCGGAGTAATCCTGAATTGGGCTTAGTTCTTCGAGGATATCCTCGAGACCGGACGTGACACGCACGCCCTCACCCAATTCCGCTTGCCGACGAGCACGCCATTCCGGCGAACCAATCAGCCATGCGAAAGATTCCAGCTGAATATCAAGTAGACCTGGGACCTCGATGGGTGAATTAATCTTTGCGAACGACTTACGTTCGGGAGCCCCAGGGATAACGGCCTTGGTCTGGCGGGAGACTGCCAAGATGGGTCCTTCCAGCACCTCGCGCGGATGGTGGCCCCGCAATATTGACCACCAAACCGCTGGTAAATGAGCATTTCGGTCTGCAAGGGAATCGCCCGTACCTACATAGCACTAAAAAACCTTGTCAAACCGGGTTTTTACCCTCACTGAGCAAGGTCGTGTTTGTGCGGTGCGGATAGATTCCAGCGCAAAGAGCTATCTTATAGCCTTTTAACGCGAATGTAAAGGCCGGTGTTGCGCATTCACCTACCGGTGTGTTAATGCCCCAACATTCCTGGCTGACCTGATGCATTATGCACACCAACTGTGTGGTCATATGAAGTTAAAATTGGGCGTCCACCCGCTTGGCAAACACCATAGCAGCATCTTCCTATTTAGCAACTCACGCAACCGCCATTGTAGAAAAATTCACAGTTCAATTGCCTAAAAACTATTCCATCATTTCCTGGATTTCATTGGCTTTGCGTTGTCGTCTGCGTATCCGGAAAGCCCCAGCCAATCCGATGAGGGTTAATAAACATCCGATGCCAAACACGACCCAGTTAATGGTGCGAACAACACTACCGTCCGATATTTGTGAGGCTTGCGCTAAAAGCGCCGCAGCCTGCTCATCAGAAACAGAACCGGAGAACAGATGCGCGTCGGCAAGCTTTCCCCCCTGTTCGTCGCCATAATAGTCGATGATATCCTCATCAACATCAATGACCATCCCACTGATCTGATCCACATAGAAATCACGAGTTCCGGAATGGTAGAGATCAGCTGCCACCGTTTTCATTTCCGGGCCACCCGGTTGTTCCGCATTTTCTTCGGGCAGATTCTCCCCTCCCGTTGCAGGAGGTTCTGCGCCATCGGCAGGCGGTTGCAGGCCATCTGGAGTCAGCTCTTCACCCGGTTGAATTTCTTCTTGATGTGGGCCGACGAATTCTGCTGGAATCTCAATCGGGATCGTGGTGAAAAAATTTCGGTAGTTTCGTGCCACGTTTGTGGGTTCAATTTCCTGATGGTAACGGTAAATGGTGCGACCACCCCGTTGAATCGCTTCTTGGAAAACGGCAGGAGTGGTGCGCCGTAGGGTGGAATCAAATACCTCGTAGGTGGTTTGTTCCGCATTGCTGGGGAATTTCACCCAGTAACCGGAAAACTCCACAGTTTGCGGCGGAGTAGCCGGAACATCAACGAATTTCAGTGGTGAGGTATTTAATCCCGTGGTGCGGGCAAAGCTATACGTCCACACCGAAGCTTCCACCAACCGGTCTAAGTCGGATTGTTCTTCCGGAACTTGAATACCCGGCGCACCGCGTAGCAGCGAAACCCCGACCCGGGCGGTCGCTAAATCCGAATCCACTGGCGGCAGTATCTCCGCATGGTATTGCTTCGTCATCGGACCGGTGTAGGTGCTGCCGTCACCAGGCATCCGTTGGGTTGCGGAATCATCAACTAAGGTCACCGTGGTTTGAGTAAGCGCGAGCGGCATCCGGGCGTCGACAGGCACAACGTAGGGAAAAACCACGCCCCACGCGATCAAAGCGAAGCCAAGGCCAATGATAATGGCGGATGCAATTCGGGTCTTAGGCAGCATGACAACCAATTCTAACCGCTTTGTCCGCCGTAACCGTTGCTAGCGAAAACAACGTGGTTAGGGGCACTATTCGGCTAGACCTTCGCTTCTTAAAAATCCCGGAATATCTATTTCAACACCAAGATTAAGGAAGGAATACACGATCATTTCTTCCTCACTGATTTCGTTTACTACATAATATAGCTGCGGCATTTCGAGGATTTTTATGTTTTTATCTGGTTTAATAGTCACTCCAAAGTCCGCTTGTGGTTTCTTATCCGCTGCTTGGCGCACTTCCGCCACCGCTTCTTTTCCTTCCACCAGGTGGAAAACTGCCATTCCGTATTGGGTTGGAACAGCCGAACATGCAATTTTGTCTTTAACAGAAACTTCAAGCGAGTATTTAAGTTCCTCCGTAAACATGCACACTGGCATGCTTTTATCAACAAACGCCGGGACTTTACCTGCCCATTTTTCCGGAATCGGAATTATATTGCCGTCAGCCACCGGTGATTGAGGATCTAGATCTGGGCTAACGGGTTTTGGGAATGTTGGAATGGTGGGAATTTCAACGCTTAGCGACGGCACCGCCACCGTTGGCACTTCGATGGAAGCTTTTGGCTTGGCTGTTGTGGATCCAGAATCCGGCCCTGCAATAAGATACGCGACCACTGAGACGACGGAGATCACCACAACGCCCAGCAATACCTGCTGCCATGCCTTGAGCTTAATCACGGGTTCGGTCGGCGTCACCGCCCCGGAACCAGGCGCGGCACTGGCGAATTGGTGTGGTGATTGCTGCCCACCAGCGTGGTGTCCATCAAATTGCCCCGGAGGCTGCTGTCCACCGGGCTGTTGCCCACCCAGCCATTGCCCAGCACCCATGTGGTCTGATCCCGTTTGCGACGTTGGTGCCCCAGCTATAGCCGGTTGCCCCGAGCGCGCCGGTGGCATTGGAAGATCGTCGGGTCCGCGGTGGTCTTCCGGTACTGGGTTATAGGAAGATAATTGTTCCCGAGGTGGTAGGTTGCGATCAGGGCCGAAGTATTGCGGGTCGTAGGTCATCTGGTTACCACCACTTCTTGTTAATCAAGATTCCGGACAATTGATTATGCATTTCCTCAGCTGATGGATCCGGTGGGAGTTCACGGTGCATTGCTAGCCAATCTTCAAAAATATCCGAGATTGTCCGTTCTGGGCGCCACGATTGTGGTGGTTCTAGTTGATAGAGTGAAATCCAGCTAAGCGCATGGTGTAGACGGCTAAAACCCCGCGTTCCCAGACCGAAAATGGAAATCTCGGCATCGAAAACCTTGAGCACTAGCGTCGGATCGGGAGCATCGATGATGTCCCAACCGGTAATCATGTCGACATTGATTTCTTGTAATTGCCCAGGGCCGCTACCCAGCAGGATACGCCGGTTGGTAATCCCCACAAGAGAGTGGAATCCGGGCGAGGTGGTATCCGCCAATTCCAATACAAATTCTCCCGGTTGCAGGACGGATTCAATATCGCGCGCTACATGAAGCGCAGTTTCGGGGTATGTGGTTTTATCCGCACCAGCTCGTTCATAAGCCATCTGCACCGACATATCGGAGAAGAGTTGTTCCATAGATTAAGAAGATAGCATTATCAGCATTGATGCTTGCGGGGATTGTGGAATATTTTTCACTTTATTCATTTTTTCTAAAAACTTCGCCCACCTTGGTGTTTGATCTGTGTATGGTTAATAAGCATGCACGCTACTGTCACGGTATTGCCTTTTTCTCCCAATAAATCCACCAGTTTTAAGTGGTCATCGAAGAACCCGGACCCGCATATGGTACGAGCTGGTTCGTTTGGTTACATGTATCGTGATGTATTTCCGATTCGACCTGCTGTTGATGCTCCGGCTAAAAAACAAGGAGGACTGGTTCGAGGCGAGTTGGCAAAAGGCCTCAAAGAAATGTGGAATGTAGAAAACGAAGAACAGGTGCGCACTACCTGTGAGAACTTGCTTTCCACCGCCTACGGTTACCCCATGTATGATGCGATCATCGCACCGTCGGCACGCTTGCTTAGCGTAAAGAAAAATGCCGCCAACCCGTTGGATTTCCACCGCATGGTGGATGAATACACCATGTTTTTGCGTGGCTTGATGTATTACAACCATTATGATCCAGATCAAGCGACCAAGGCGTTTCAGATATGGATCGAGCGTTTTATTCACCCGGAATTTCAAAAAATTGCGCCCAAGGAAATCCCTGCGACGCTTCGAGCCTGGGATTTATTGCGGGTGGAGGCTGTTGCAGGCAATGGTGTGCGCGCTGGGTTGATCGCTCCAGAGCTGGGTGCGGAATATGCGCACCGGGCGGTGCGGGAGCTACAGCGTACCTTTGCAACATGGCACCAGGTGGCATTGAGTTATTGGTGGGGGCGGGCAATGTGGTTATCAGACGAACCGTTCGATGCCGAGCAGCATCTAATACACAACGATTGTCTGACCCGGTTGTTGGTTTCTCCAGATTCACCGTGGGTGCGGGTGCCGTTGCAACCGTGATATCTTTTTGCTTGTCGACGCACGGCTAAGCGTCGACAAGCAGTTACTGGCTGCGTACCGCAAACACGATGGCAGCCCGGCCACCTCGGCAGTCGTAGCCTTCCTCCCCCATTTTTTGGCAGGTCATGATGTATGTTTGTCGCGTAACTGGGCTATAGACGCTGAGTTTTGTGGTTTCCTCTTTCGGGTCGGGGTTGGCCTTGATGAGCGCAGAGCCGACGTTGATGACAAATTCATCACTGGTCGTGGCGTTTCCGGAGTAGACAGCGAATTCCCCGTCGCTCGTATCAGCAACATAGCGGGCGTCTTCTGGCGGAAAATCTATCAACGGTTTCGGTTCCGAGGTGGCTGCAGAAGATGTAGCAGTGGGTTCTTGACTTGTTGGTTGCGTGCTCGACTCATTGAGCTCGCTGACCTGGCTATCGTTGGTACTTGACGCCGAGGCGGAGGAACTAGCTGTCGTTGCCCCGCCCCGCCCTAATAATGTTGAACCTACAACGCCTGCACCAATAACGGCTAGTAGTAGCAGAATAAATAGTGTCGCAATCATCCCGGCAAGAACGACGAAATTTTTGTTTAGCCGTGGCTGTAATTGCCGCCCCATATGAAGTTATCCTCCATTCAATTCCATCTCCCTATCCCCCACCACTGTACCGGGACTATGTCTAATAATTGGCGAGTTCGCGCATAAAAATTGCGCAACTTGCGGGCCATGATGCAATGAAAGCGGCATTTGTAGCAGAATTTAAGCACAAAAATCCCCACCGAAGTGCGTATGTACTTCGGTGGGGACAGGAAACTTCGCGTAAGAAAGTCTTACTTGAGGGTAACCTTAGCGCCAGCTTCTTCCAGCTTAGCCTTAGCAGCCTCAGCGTCGTCCTTGGAAGCGCCTTCCAGAACAGCCTTAGGAGCGGACTCAACGAGCTCCTTAGCTTCCTTCAGACCCAGGCCGGAAACGATCTCGCGGACAGCCTTAATAACGCCGATCTTCTTAGCGCCAGCGTCTTCGATAACGACATCGAACTCGTCCTTCTCTTCCTCAGCTGGAGCAGCAGCACCGCCACCAGCAACTGCAACAGCAGCAACTGGAGCAGCAGCGGTAACCTCGAAGACCTCTTCGAATTCCTTAACGAACTCGGAAAGCTCGATGAGGGTCATCTCCTTGAAAGCTTCGATTAGCTCGTCCTTGGTGAGCTTAGCCATGATGGTTTTCCTTTCGGTATGTGGACCTAAGCGAACCTAGATCCGAAAAGTGGTGTTTTTATTGCCAAAGGCTGCAAGTGTAGCGGCCTTTATGCTTCCTTCTTCTCTTGGAGCGCAGCGGCGAGGCGTGCGACCTGGGAAGCAGGAGCGTTGAATAGGCCTGCGGCCTTTGCCAAGTTGCCCTTCATGGCGCCTGCCAGCTTCGCAAGAGTGGTCTCGCGGTTGTCCAGCTCAGCGATGGCGTTGACCTGATCTGCGCTCAGGGCATTGCCGTCCATGTAGCCACCCTTGACGATGAAAGCCTTGTTTTCAGAAGCGAACTTCTTCATAGCCTTCGCAGCGTCAACAGCTTCGCCTTGGATGAAAGCGACAGCGGTTGGGCCGACCAGCAGCTCGTCGAGGCCTTCGATGCCAGCTTCTTTAGCAGCCAGCTTCAACAGGGTGTTCTTGGCGACGGAGTACTGGACATCAGCACCGAGGGACTTACGCAGTTCGGTGGTCTGAGCAACACTCAAGCCACGGTACTCGGTGAGCACGAATGTGTCAGTTTCTGCAAAGCGCTGTTTCAGGTCTGCAAGAGATGCGTTGTTCTTGGGGTTTGCCATTACTTCGCCTCCTTCCTCATTAACAGTTATAAGGTGTAATCCGCCGAGGCTTTCACAACAAAAGCCCCGTGCAAGAGCACAGGGCACAACACTCACAATATGTAAGGATGAACTCTAAAGTGACTCCTGCGTGGGCCGTTCCATTTAGATGGAAACCTTCGAGCCACATGTGGCTGACCGACGGTCTTCGGTGAAACTTGAGTAAATGTGGCGGCTAAGCGCCATATTTTCAAACTTCGCGACAAACAGTATCAGCAAACCCCCGATCACACCAAATCAGCGACACTCTCCCTTTTCGAATGTGAAAATTTTGGCATTGTTTTTCTGACGATAAGCACCAACGTGCGCACACAAATAAAGACATCCGCGAATTAAAAATAGTGCCAGTACATAAGACAATGGCGCGCATGTGTAAAAAACAATGGCATGCATTTATCGGAATATAGGGCCAACCCGGACAGTGTGTACATTTTTGCCGACCAAACGAACATTTTTCACTTTCCATAACCACTTTGGACTGATTGAGTGAATGTAACGCATGACATTAATCACACAACTCCATATCAGAAAGGGGTTTACAACAGTTATGTTCGGACTTCCCGACTTCACATTCTTTGTCATAGTAGGTGTGAGCCTCATTTGGGTTCTCTACACACTTGTGTTTTGGATCCTGAGTAAAAATTGGCATTTGGCCGACGAAACCGAAGGGCAGTGATCAAATATGAATATCGCATTGTTCTTCCTCATCATTTATTTCATCGCCATGGCCGGCATCGGTGTATGGACAATGAAGCGTTCTTCCAATGATTCTGAGAGTTACCTCCTAGGCGATCGCTCCATCGGCCCGGCGGTTACCGCACTCCGGCTGCAATCATCCTCCATGTCCGGGTACATGTTCTTAGGGGCAGGTTCCTTGGCCTATACCCAGGGGTACTACAGCATGTGGTACGCCCTAGGCGATATAGGTGGCGGCATTATCAACCTCAGTGTTTTAGGTAGGCGAATGCGCAAGCTCTCGCAGAAGCTCGGGTCGCTGACCTCGATTGAGTACTTGGAGCATCGTTATCAAAGCAAATGGGTTCGTCTTGTCGCTGCGCCAGTGGCATTAGGTTGTTTATTCCTTTACGTGTTGTCACAATTTGTGGCAGGTGGTTCGGGGCTGGCATCGGTTACCGGTTTCGGCTTCAAAATTTCGTTATTGATAGCCGTGGGGGTCATCGTGCTGTACACCTTCCTTGGCGGCTACCTCGCCGTTGCATATACCGACTTTATCCAAGCGATCGTGATGCTTATCGGCATGCTCTGGATTTTTATCGCCACTTTGCAGTACATCGGCGGCTTTACCGCTGGCAATAAGGCGGTTGGTGAGATCAATCCAAATCTGCTGACAATGTGGGGTGCTGATTTAAGCTTCCAAGGGCAGTGGGGCGTGATTATTGGGGCACTCCTGCTGTTCTCTATCGGATACATGGGTTGGCCGCATGTGGTGGTTAGCCACATGGCAATGAAAAAGCCGTCGGTCGCCCGCACCGCTGGTGTTTATGCAACTATCTTTAACCTGCTGTTTATCCCAGCCCCGTATATTATTGGCATTTTCGCGCTACTCATTTTGCCGAGCTTGGACGACCCACAGCAAGCAATTTTTGAGGTGGCTAAAACAGTCTTGCCCACCTTCGCGGTCGGCATAGTCATGGCAGCTGTCATGGCGGCCATCATGTCCACGGCTGATGCATTGCTCCTACAAGCATCCACCATTGCCGCCAAAGATATCTTCGGCCGATTCATCATTAAAGATATGAATGAGCGACAAATGGTGTGGATTTCTAGGGGTGCGGTTCTTTTGCTGTCATTGGGCGGAATAGTGCTGGCATTCTGGCAGCCCCCTGCGGTGTTCGGACTGGTAGTTTTCGCCACTTCGATTCTCGGTAGTGCATTTGTGCCGGTTTATGTATGTGCTGTGTGGTGGAAAAAGGCAAACGCCGTGGGCGCCATCGCTTCCATGATTGCGGGAACCGTGGTCGTCATTTTCTGGCAACAAACCGGTCTGAGCGAAAGCACTGGTCTCGACCCGCTACTAACGGGTCTAACCGCTTCTACCCTATCGATGATCATCGGTTCCCTGGCAACCCAAACTAGCCACCCGGTGTCCAACGAAATCCTTGCCGCCATAGACGATGCTGCGAAAGTGACCCCAACCACCCACAGGTTAGACAAGGATGCCGATCCGACTCTGGCTCATCAATTCCCACCTGTATAATTTTGGACGTCTCGATGTACACCCCACCACTACGATCTCACTGTCTAGCGACATTGATAACCAAAGATGTCGCGATTGACACTGCGGTAACAACGCTAAAGCGAGCACTGCCACGCACCGATCCTATGCATGTGGTGGGGGCGTCGAAAAGCTACTTTCCGCTTCTCGGGTTGGCTTTCCAGCTTCGAAGTAATTCCGGCCCGGCGCGACGGCTTTCTGGCACCACCATGCATGTCGCGGTTGACCGGTGCTCCGGGACTCCAATTATCACTTCTCAGTGGCCACTTAGTCCGGATTGCGGCACCCCCAGCGGTGCACTTGATTGTTCACAATTGAAGTTCCGCGTAGATATCCCGACGGCGATTGATAGTGCACGGCACGCAGTGACCGCTAGTCTCATGCGGCGGTTGAAATTAGCGGCAGCTTTCGATTTGGAGGTGGTGGAGTGCTGGTGGCCGTTGTGGAAGCCAAATTGGTGTGTTCAGTTTTTAGGGCATGACGTTTTGGTTGATGCAATAACTGGAAATACCTCGGTGCGCACCACCGCGCAGGCAAAAGCTTCTTAAAACCGTTTAAGCCTTACCGTTACCGTTTTTCACAACACCCTAGCCACAGTATATGAATATGGCGGACGGCGAAATCGCAAGTGGCGCCACATTTGCCCGTTAATTACTCTGTGGCGGCAAGCTGCGAAGCGCCAGGGATATGGCAAAGACTGCATCGCCATCGGCTAGATCGACCCCCAGCAACCTCTCAATGGTGGCTATTCGAGAGTACAGTGCTGTTCGGGAAAGGTGCAGTTGCTCGGCAGCGGCGGTGCGGGAGGTGGGGTTGGCGATGACTGCGTGGAGGGTGTCAATAAGATCGCCGGAGTTCTTGTGATCGTGCACTAGAAGCGGTTCCAGCGTGGTTGCTACGTATTCTTGGATGCGCACATCGTCACGTAAATGAAGTAGCAAGTATTCGACCGGGGTTCGTGACAGCGGTACGACGGTTATCGCTGCGCGCGGCATGGGTTGTTGTTCTTGCTGAAAGAGTTGGCGGATGAGCGCTGATAATTCCAATGTGCCAGTACCAGCGGCGGCAGTTGTTATGCGGATTTTGGTGTCTGTTCCAGCAATGATGGTTTCGGCTATGTGACGCAAGTGCCCTGCGATCGTTGCAGATAGTGGTGGGGTGTTTTCGGTTATGGGGACAGATAGTGCAGCGATAATGACCCGCGGATCGGTTTCTACAGTGGTGGCAAGAAAATCGGAGTTGGGGAAGGCTTTTTTAATATGCTTTCGGAAACTGGTTGGTTCCACATATCTGCCGCTGTGTTCAATTTTAAGCGCCATCATTTCCCGGTTATTCATGCGGAACCCGGAGGCGGATAGAACCTCTTTTACCCCATCAACGCTGGTATAGCGATTGTGTACGAGCCGTTCGATCGCGGTTTTTTCAATCAGATCCACCCAGGAATAGGGGTTCGTGCTGCCGAGCCGTTCCATGGCTAGGGCGGTTGCTGCTTGACTGAGAATATGGTCGCCACCAGCGGCGCTGGTGCTTCTGCCGAAGTAGAATAACCGGCCCCAGACTGTACCTCGGGCTTGGATATCTATCATTGTCCACAGGTTCGCCCCATATCCGTGTGACACTACATCTTCGGTTAGCGCTTTGACTACTGCCTTTGCTCCGGTTTCCCCGCCCGCCCCCACGGTTACGCATTGGATGAGGCTACCGTAGGTGCCGATGGTGGTTGACCAATTTCGGGATTGTTCGCTCCAGTTTGCCAACAACACGCTTGGAACCATGTGCCCTTCGGAATATCCGACTACTTGGTGGGATAGATCTTCTAAAACCACTGGGCAGCCCAATAGTCTGCTGGCGTGGTCGAGTATTTGCATCGTGGGCGCGCCGTTGATGATGAGAGAATTAAAAGACTCGGTGACGAAATGAATTTCGGTGACCTGCGTGATTTTATTGTTCAGCAGCAGGGTATGGACGTTTTCGGTGAGTTCAGTGAACTTTACCTCGTCGAAAAGCACGATCAACGGCAGGTCGTATGCACGACAGGCAGTGACAACATCGGTGGGGACTTCTTGCCACTGGGAACCTAACTCTATTAAAAGGGCTGCGGCATTGTGCCCAGCGAAGGTGGCGATCATTTCGGTGCGTTGATCTGCAGTATCACCCCAGGCTATCCCGGTAGTTAACAGCAATTCGCCACCAACGAGCAGCTCACCAGTTCGCACCGCATCTGCGATGTGCACCCACCGCACTGGGCGGTCTAGGTCCCGAGGGGCACACAGCGCTTCCACACGCGCACCAGAAAGCGTTGGAGTTTCCAGCACGTCGCGAATCGTTAAAAATGCGCCATATTCCCAGTCATTGACAGTTGATTGTAGGTTATCAGATCCGTTAAGGAGAGCTCCACGGCGTGAGGGAGGCTGATTTTTTGGTGGTACTAGTGACTGCGGCATTTTTCTCCCTTTAGGTGACGCTTGACGACGCTGCCCTCACCGTAGCATTCATTAGGACTGTACAATGTGTCCTTTTTATATCAAATGAGCAAACATTT
The DNA here is from genome assembly GCF_001020985.1 of Corynebacterium mustelae. Classification (NCBI taxonomy): domain Bacteria; kingdom Bacillati; phylum Actinomycetota; class Actinomycetes; order Mycobacteriales; family Corynebacteriaceae; genus Corynebacterium; species Corynebacterium mustelae. The sequence continues at coordinate 401,519 of NZ_CP011542.1, read as the reverse complement.
CGCGGCTATCCGAGCACCATTGCCCACTTTTAGCATAGATATAACCGGTGTTTTCGCGTTTACTCGATCATAGCCGCCGCTTAAAACTATCCGACGATAAAGCATGTCTACGGCAGCAACGGCCGGATATTGTGCAGAAGTTAAGGCGGCGTAATGGCAATGAAAAAGGACGGAGCACCAAACCGGTTGACATTATGTTCACCGCAACGGCATATCCGTTGCGCCCGATCCGCTAGTTTGAGGAGCACCTCGCATGATAGTCCCACATTTCATTAACGGAACCGAGTTAACAAGCCATTCCGACAGCGCCCCTAGTACCGGCCCAGTTTTCAATCCCGCAACCGGTGCGGAAATCCGCCGCGTTGCGTTTGCAGATTCAAAGACTCTAGAACATGCCCTTGATGTAGCTGAAGCCGCGCTACCTGGTTGGCGTGCCACCGGTATGGCGAAACGTGCCCAAGTGATGTTTAATCTGCGCGAAATTATCGTGTCCAGGTCTGCCGAACTGGCTGCGGTAATTTCGGAGGAACACGGAAAAGTTCTTTCTGATGCGCTTGGCGAAATCACCCGCGGTTTGGAAAACGTTGAATTCTGCGCCGGGGTCGTGCACCACATGAAAGGCGAGCACCTTGAACAAGCCGCTTCGGGAATTGATGTGCACCAAACCCGGCAACCGGTCGGTGTGGTTGCGTGCATAACCCCGTTTAATTTCCCTGCGATGGTTCCGCTGTGGATGATCTCCACCGCGATAGCTGCGGGAAATACTGTAATTTTAAAGCCCAGTGAAAAAGACCCCTCAGCCGCCAACTGGATCGCCAAGGCTTTTAAAGAAGCGGGGCTTCCCGATGGTGTGCTCAATGTTGTGCATGGGGATAAACAAGCCGTCGATCATATCTTGAGTTCTACTCGAATAAAAGCAGTCAGCTTTGTTGGCTCCACCCCGGTTGCCAGCGCCATCTACTCCACAGCTTCGGCGCATGGAAAACGAGTCCAAGCTTTAGGCGGTGCGAAAAACCACATGGTGGTCATGCCAGATGCGGATATTGATGCAGCGGCGGATGCGGCGGTTTCTGCAGGCTATGGCTCTGCAGGCGAACGCTGTATGGCGATCTCGGTGGTTGTCGCTGTTGGCGCAATAGCGGATGAATTGGTAGAAAAAATCACCGAGCGCACCAAGAACCTCACCGTAGGGCGGTATGACGACCCGGCTGCCGAAATGGGGCCAGTGATTACCAAAGAGTCACTTGACCGAATAGCTACTTTCGTCGCTGAAGCACCCCAACACGGCGCGGAGGTTATTGTTGATGGCCGCGAGTGGGATTTTAGTCATCTGCCGGGCGAAGGCTATTTCATAGGGCCTTCGGTTATCGACCATGTGCGGCCTGGAATGCCCTGCTACGACGAGGAAATCTTCGGCCCGGTGTTGTGTATCGTGAGAGTTGATAGCTACGACGAGGCGGTTGAGATGATCAATGCAAATAAGTTCGCCAATGGCACCGCCATTTTCACCCGTGACGGTCGCACGGCCCGAGAATTTGAATTCGCTATTGAAGTGGGCATGGTGGGTATTAACGTTCCCATTCCGGTTCCTATCGGTGCGTTCTCCTTCGGTGGTTGGAAGAATTCGCTATTTGGCGATACTCACATGTACGGCCCAGAATCTTTCAATTTCTATACTCGCCGCAAAGTGGTGACCTCGCGGTGGCCATTGCCCGATGAATCGCAGATTAATCTTGGGTTCCCGACCAACTAACTACCGTCTCGGCTGGTGACTAGCCCACCGGCTAAGTCGGTACCTGACAGTTTCCAAGCTTTTTTAAGACACCCAACCTTCGTTTTGTTAAGGAGAGTTCATGAGTTCGAACGCCGATATTAAAACCCTCGATCGCAGCTATGTGTTTCATTCCTGGTCAGCACAAGATTTGATCGATCCACTGCCGGTCAAATCTGGTGATGGCAGCTATTTCTGGGACTATGAAGATAACCGCTATCTCGATTTCTCTTCCCAATTGGTCAACCTCAATCTAGGACACCAACACCCTCGTCTCATCCAATCCATCAAGGATCAAGCTGAGGCGTTATGTACGGTTGCTCCCAGTTTTGCGGAAAAAACCCGCTCCGAACTAGCAGAACTAATCGTCACTGAAGCAGGAACTGACAACTTCGCTGGTGTGTTCTTCACCAATGGCGGCGCGGAAGCGGTGGAAAACGCGGTGCGTATGGCGCGGCTGCACACCGGTCGTCGCAAAGTAATGGCCATGTATCGCTCCTATCATGGTGCGACCTCAACCGCGATCAGTCTCACGGGTGATCCGCGCCGTTGGCCCAACGAGCCAGCCGACAACTCGATCGTGCATTTCTTCGGACCGTATCTCTACCGTTCCCCATTCCACGCCACCACGGAGGCAGAAGAAGCCGAACGGGCGTTGGAGCATCTGGAAAACCAAATCATGTTAGAGGGCCCGGCTACCATCGCCGCGATCATCATCGAATCGGTGGTGGGCACGAACGGCATTTTGGTGCCGCCGCCTGGGTATCTCGCAGGGGTGCGCAGGATCTGTGACAAATACGGCATCATGTATATCGCCGACGAAGTAATGGCTGGTTTTGGCCGCACCGGGACCATGTTTGCGTTCCAGAATTTCGATGTCACACCAGACCTGATCACATTCGCCAAGGGCGTAAACTCAGGCTACGTACCGCTTGGCGGTGTCATCATGTCGCACGATATCCGCAAGACTTTCGGAACCCGCGTGTTTCCTGGCGGACTCACCTATTCGGGACACCCGCTAGCCTGCGCACCTGGTGTGGAAACGTTCAAGATCTTCGCCGATGAAAGGATCTTAGAGCATGTACAGCACCTTGCCGCGACTGTTATCGCCCCCAAGCTTGAAGAACTGCACCAAAAATATGATTGTGTTGGTCAGGTGCGGGGCTTAGGCATGTTTTGGGCGATCGAATTGGTCAAAGATAAAGAGAGCCGCACGCCATTGGTTCCGTTCAATCCAACTGCGGAGGAAAACGCCCCGATGGCCGCATTAACTGCGGAGTGTAAGAAACGTGGCCTGTGGCCGCTGACCCACTTTAACCGAATGCATGTCGCTCCACCGTTGAATATTTCCGAAGCCGATCTTTCAACCGGCTTGGATATTATCGACGAATCCATCGGCGCAGCATTGGGCTGATAATGAGCAGATAGCGCACACCGTGCCGCACCTCACGTGGCACGGTTTTTGCTTGTCGACGTCGACATGCACTGAAACGAACATTAAAAAATCTTGCTGTCCATATTCATCGGGGATCTGACAGAAAAAGCGACGCACCGGTTGCTCCCGGCGCGTCGCTTTGTATCTTTTAGGTGCAGTTACCTGCTCTAAGCTACGACCTACGGCGAATGATGATGCTACCTGCGAACAGGAGAATCACACCGATTAGTCCTAGGGTGACCACGTATTCCGAGGTACCAGTGACCGCGAGATTCTTAGCTCCGGCAGCCTTGGATGCCTTCGGCGTTGGTGTGCCCTCTTCCGGTTGCGGTGCGATGACCGGCGGCGCTGGTGGTGCTGGCTTGGTCACTGCATTGACCACCGGTACAACCAACAGTCCAACAGCTGCCAGGATTCCTGGGATGATCGTTACGTACGTATTCGACATCTCATATACCGGAACCTCGGTAGCACTTTCAATGGTGAACTTGCTGTCACCTTCATAGCTATGAACAAACAGTGTTCGTTTCGCACTTGGTTGATCTTGGTCTACCTCACATGTGGTCCCCAACGGGAATCTACGCGGGATTTGTACCACCGTGGAATCACCAGTAACCGCCATTTGTTCCTGATAGGTGCCGCCGCGTGGGTCGGTGCAGGAATAATTCACGTAGAATTTATCCTTCTTAAACCACGGCCAGCCGTATACGTGAACTTGTACCGCAAACGTGCCAGTTTCGCGTCGATAAGCGTTGTCGAAGGTCGCTGTCACCGGGTCTTTTGCAACCGTGATGTGCTGTGGCTGCGGCGCAACCCACTCAAAACCTGCATGAGGTGCTGGATTTTCAGTAATGGTACACGTGGAGTTCACTGGCATTTCATCAGACCAGGCGGTCTTGCCGTCCGCCTTCACCGTGAGAGTTCCTTTTGCAGCGACTGCGCCGTCATAGGCTGGCGTACAGGTGTAGCTAAACGTGTAGTCCTTACCGGCCAGCAATTCCTCCTGGAAGTCGGCGGAAACCTGCTTGACTACACCAAATTTCGAAAGGATTGGTGCGTAGGAGTTTTCCGCCTTGATTTCGACGGTAGCACCCTTGGTAACTTCGACGGTTACGGACTTCGTCGCTGTAGCTTCACCACCGTTGACGCTTATCGACGTCGCCACGGTTGCGTTTGACACTGCACTATCCTGCTCAGTCACGGTGCACTCACCGGTCGGTATATCTGTAACGGTCACCGAATTGTTGGCGGTGACCGTTACCGTGTCGGTGGTTGTGGTCTTTGCGGCATCATCACCAACGCATTCGTAGCTGAAAGTGAAGTCTCGCGGCGCCAAAGCTGCTGCATTGCCCGTAACCTTTTTGGAAATCCGCAGGGTGCCGACATCGCGGGTGTAGGTATTAGTTAGTACCACAGGTTTGATCGGGCCAGTTCCAACATCAATCCGGGCACTAGGAGCAAACTCGGAGGTTAGGGAATAACCGTTCCTGTTGTGTTGTTTTTCTTTCAACGTACACGTAGTCCCTGTCGGGATACCGTCAATCACTGCCTCGGTCTTACCGTCACCAACAACCTTGAGAGTTCCCTTCTTATCACCACAGGTGTAGTCCACGTCGAAGGTTTCTTGGGTCGGTTGTACCTTCGCATCAACGATTACCTTTTTGATAACCGCAACCTGATTGGTCTTACGCACATACTCGTTACGCACTTCTACCCGAGTCGGTTGCTGAGCATTACCGACAACCACTCGTTGTGGCTGTGGTGGGTCCCAGTGGAAGCGGTCATCGTCTGCCGGACGTTCCGTGATCGTACATTCAGTACCAACCGGCATTGATGGGCTCACCGCTGGCTTGTTCTCAGAAATCGTCAGTTCGCCAGGTTGTGCTGGTGCACCTGGGAACGCTGGCGTGCACTGATAATCGACGACAAATGTCTTGCCCGCCACAAGTTCCTTATCCCGATCAGCGGTAACAACCTTGACCACCTCGAAGGTACCTTCATTAGCCGTATAGGTGTTCGTTGCTGCCACCTGCACCGTGGCGCCTTTTGTCACAGTGATGGTTGCGGAATCAGCTGGCTGCACAGCTTGACCGTTGACGCTAAAGGTCACATCGACTCGACCATTTTTAATAGTGTGTGCTTCCTCGGTGATCGTGCAGCTGCCAGTTGGTACATCTGCAATCGACTTCATCGGCTCGGCTTTGGTCACGGTGACCGTTCCGTTGCGCTTGGTGCGCTGAGCATCGTCACCAACGCACTGGTAATTAAAGGTGAAGCTCTCAGGAGCCAAGACCGCAGCATTGCCGTCGAATTTCTTCGCGATGCTAAATCCGCCTTTTTCCCGAACGTAGTTATTGGTCAACGTGACTGGCACAACCTGGCCCTTTTGCGCGACCACTACCTCGGTTGGGTTAAACTGCGCCACCACACCATAACCATCGCGTTCTTTGAGAGTTTCGGTGAAGGTACAGGTGGTACCCGTAGGAATGTCGTTAACAATCGCAGGGGTGGTGCCGTCACCTTGAACCTCCACGGTGCCGGTTTTTGCACCACAGGTGTAGGACACCTGGAACGGTTCGGCACTTGGCTGTGGTTTACCGTCAACCACAACGTTCTTGGTCAGGCTGAAGCTACCGGTGTCACGGGTATAGGCATTGGTCAACGTAACTTCTTTAATCTCGGGTGCAGCCCCGATAGTCACAGAGTCCGATGGATTGAAGCTTGCCACCTCAGTAAAACCAGTAACCTTCGCGGAAGCTGGAGTTTCTTGCAACTGGCAAACGGAACCTTCCGGTATAAGCGGTGATGTTGCGTTGCCACCAGCTGGTACCTGCAGCTGACCCGTAATCGCGGGGCTTCCAGGTTGTGCCTTCGGGTCGACGCATTCGTAGGTTACCTCAAAGGTGCGCCCTTGGGCTTGATCCGTTAACCCTGAAATGGTCTTCGTCACCCGGAATGAACCCTGCTTGCGAGTATAGGTATTGACTACTGTTATTTCTGCACCGGTGTTCTCCGCGATCTGCTGGCGAGTACCAAGATTCTGGGTCAAGGTATAACCGTCACGTTCAGCTGGATCTTCGCCGGTGACGCGGCAGTCAATTCCGATAGGGAAGAATCCAACGACAGTGGACTGGCCTGCTTCTACTTGCACTTTTCCTTGCGCAGGTACCGCCGGTGAATCAACCGCCTCCGTTTGCTTTCCTTCCGCATCACAGGTGTAGAAGATGTGGAAATCCTCCGAGCCACTAGAACCATTCGCAGCAACCTGTTTGGTGATCTTAAACGGCGCCGCTGGCTTTCCGTAAGTATTAACCACGGTGATCGCCAGTGTTTGTTCCGCATCACTAGCTGTGACTACGGCGGGGTTATCAATCGACGGGTGGTCAGAAACTGCGCTCTGTGCGCCATGGTTTTCAGTTTCAACGGCGAAACACCGCGCACCGAGAGGCAACAGTACGTCACCGGGTGTGCCGTCGTTAGCAATAATGGTTTCGCCCTCTCCGGTGATCTGAACATTTCGGCGTTCTAGAATCTTATCGTCAGTATTCGCCGCCAGACAGGTCACATCGAAGCTGAAAGTCTTGTTGCGAACCTGGTCCTTTCCAGCTTCGTCACCAGCCAACCGCTTGACAATCTTTAGCTTACTGCCAGTGTAATTATTGCTGATTACCGCAGTCGCCCCAGATTGCGCAGGGTTTTGCGCATTATAAGCAATAGTGACCCGCTGCGGCTGTAGCTGTCCTACAACCGAATCGGATTTACCGACGGTACGTTCAGTCACATTACAAGTGCTTCCCACCGGGATATTTGGCACCGGAGCCGCTTGCTTGGTTGTTTCACCAGCCTGGAAACTAATTCTGCGGGTTTCCTGCAACTGTTGCCCTGCACCGGTGGTACATTCAATGCCAAATTCGAAGCTGTCCCCGGCCGCAAAAGCCGTGCCAGGTCCCGTGATTCGCTTTTCGACGATCAACTGCCCCAGCGCGTAGTATCCAGCATCAATGCTGCGGTTATCCTCCCCCGCTTGAAGCGCAATCGGATCGGACTGTCCGGTCCCAGCATCAGCATTGGAGTCTGTGTTCACTGCCGCGCCGTCACCTTTAACGGTTCGTTCATGATGCGCTGGTTTGGAGAAGCTAACCACATAGCCTGCTTGATTTGCAGCACGCAAGTTCTCAAAGAGATAGGCACCATCACCAGACGTCTTCGCCTGACGGTTCACTGGGTTACCAAGATCATCCGTACCAGTGAGCGTGACATCGATATTGCCCAATGCTGGCTCATCAGTACGCTCCCCTTGGATTCCATCCCGGTTCATATCCAACCAAGTGTAATCACCGATCGTTGCGGCAATCACCCGTTCCGGACGCGGAATCGGGCCAACAGTTTGGCTGAAACCGGTAGCGGAAGCCGCAACCTGGTTGACATAAACATCGCCTGCGGCGTTACCGATACCGACCATGTGGACATCGAACTCTACAACTTCGTTTGGTTCAAACACACCAGGACGTTGCACCCGCAAACCAGTTACTTCACCGGCATTAGCTGGACATTCACCAGTACCGCTAACCTTTTGACCGTTTTCCGCGCTATCACACCAGGCAGTTGCACCTGTGGCACCGTTTGATGGATGCTTCGGATCAGGGCTGATCGTAGTGTTCTTTGTAAACAGAATCTTTACTTTTTGATTGGGCTTCTCATTTCCTTTCTTTACTACCGTTTCGACGTAATCGAAATCGCCAGAGAAATTAGTCTGAGTCTCACCTGGTGCCGCAACCCCCATGCGAGGCAACACGTCAATGATATCTACATCGCTGACGTTAGTTGCACGAGGAAGCGTGTTGGTCACCCGAACCCGCCACTTGTTTAATTCTTTATTCTGGTTATTTGCGTCATTGAGCTGAACAACAGGGGTGAGCGCTTCCTTGGCAAGCTTGATGCCCGCCGGGTTAGTGATCTGAATCTGGGCATCATTTCGGCGCACTTTACGTAACGATGCATCATCAGCGGCCCAAACATAAGCAACGTTATTGAAAGTACCCGAATCAGCAGCTTCCCTTACCTGAGCTTCAAGGATAATCGGTTCGATTTCGGTATTGACCTCATGCTGCGGAAACTCCCAGCGCAAGTACGTCTCATCAGCAGCACAAGCGTTGGTACCTGCTGCTTCACCAGGAGCTTGAGTCACTCCAATTTTCGCATCACCTGGGGTACTGCCCTCTTCAATGACATTAGGTTTCCGAGAAGCATTGCGATATACCAGTGCCTTTGGCAAGCAATCCTCCACCCACACATCCGTATGATTACCACGCGCCGAGGACGGCGAGGTAATGGTGGGACGAATTTGGTATTCGACAGTGTCTTCACCCTGCAATTGCGGCGGAGTATCGCTAAACGAACCAGATGTGCCTTTACGAACGGTCTTATCGATTCGTGCTTGCACTGAACCGTAAATTAAACGGTCTCCTGCAGCACCGGAATGTTTAGCAGGATCATATGACGAAACTTTAGCGCTCTTCTTGTCGGCCAATACCCCTTGAAGGTCAAGGTTTTGGTTAGGAACCTCTTTCAGCGATACCCAGTTGGGAATAATATCCCCTGGTGGGTTATCAGTCTTGGCAACTTTTTGTGCGATGGAGATCGCAATGCGACTACCAGCACCAACGGAAACAGAATTGGCTACCGGGCCCGGCAAAACCGTATGAATACGAACCCGACCTACCCCAGTGAATACTCCCTTGGCAAGCTCGCCGGCATCGTTACCTGGAACATCTTCCGGATTGTCGTACCACTGAATGTTGTTATCGTAGCAATCCGAATTATTCCCAGGAGAACCGCTCTCAGCTGCGTATTGAACCTTGATAGCTGGAACCTCAGATGCACTGGTTGCCCAGCGAGTTCCTCCGGATCCATCAGCTATATTGTTGTACCCAGAAATCCACACTGGCTGGCCATTAGAAGGCACACCCTGTAAAAAGATATTCCGATGTTTGGATGCAGGAATATCCTTACGCATCAGATGCAAACGCGTTTTATCCCAGGCATCACATGTCACCAGCGAAATATCTGCGGGCAGTTCTGGAAGCGAACCAGAAATTTCAATTTGGGACAAAACCTCTTGCCCGCCCATCACCGTGATATCACCGCTGCGAATAGTTGCCCCACCTGGCGGCCCTTCACCACGAGCTCCGTAGCCGGGCGAAAACTCTTGCGGCAGCATATTCCGTTCGGTGCCGGGAACACCAGTGAAAGCCTTGTTATATTTCGATCCTATTTGCACATTCGGGCTGGAGTCTCGGTAATCATTAAAGGTTAGTTGTGCTGCTGGATCATTGGTGTCCGCCCCGGTAAAGCCTTGGATTTCTAAGTTCCGGATCTGCATTTTTTTAGCAAGAACCCAACTATTGTCTCCTTGCACCCCGAAATCAAGAATCGTCGGAACAGGCACAAAAACTTTAAAGGAATGAGAAACCGCAAAGGCTTTTCCTGCAGGAATCGGTGTAGCGCTTGGTTGGATTAATTTAGTGGGATAGGTAATTAACGAAAGATCTGCACCACTAATGGTGATCGGGACTTCTTCAACGGCAAGCTGCCCACCACCATCTATATTTCTAGCTGGCACACCTGCATACGAGATAGTACCGGAGTCACGTACCGCGTTTTCTGGTGTCGCAGCCACTCCTGCGTAACGATGCGTCTGGTTGGGGCTAGGGATCGAGTAGAAGTTATCGTTATATGCTAAACGGACGCCGTATTTTTCTTTATTGTCCCGAATTTGCTGGCGTTGTTGTGGGGTGAGATTGGGAAATAAAGTTTCCAAATCCATGCCTAGCGTGAATCTAATGTCACCCACGGCAGGCATAGTCCCTTTACCACCAGACGGTGCGGACAGCAATAGGCTGTAATCAAGCCGCTTACATACCAGTTGCCGATTCCAGGGACAAGGCTCAGACGCCGGGCCATATACGTACCCTGCGTTTTCCTTATCGAAAACGCCATTGATGGACATATCCCATTTCGGGCGCGAGGATACCCGCACCGCAGGCAGGTTCCCTTCTTCAACACTAAACGGTTGCTGCCCATCAAGTTCTAGTATCGCTGACACTGGTTTAACTTCAGCGTTATTGTGAAGAAGGTTTGACACCTTAACCGTGATTGGGACTTTAACCAGCTGCCGGGGTGCGAAATTGACCTTACAAGACAGTTCTTGCTCGGGAAGCGCATCAACCGAGGTGCTAGTAATCGGCAGTGGTGGATACGTAATTTTCTCCGGGGTAAGAGTGGACCCGGCTAGACAGTTACCTGGGATTTCAGGAAGCTCCAGCCCTTTAGGAAACCGAATCTTTATCGTGGGATTGTCTCCGCTATCGACATTCATCCGATAACTCAGTTGATAAGTGATCGTGTCGTTAGTCCGAACTATGCCATTCTTCTCAGCACTGTCATAACCCGCGTCGTTGGTTCCATCGAAAGGCGCAACACCGTCATTCAGGACTTCTACCTCAAGATCCAGTGGCGCGTTTAGTTGGCTGTTGTGAAGATTGTAATCTTCGTCAGCAGGCTTCGGTCCCGTATCGGAAGGCGCGTCATTTCCCCCATTCGGTGACGCTGGTACGGTAGCAAGCCCCGGCTGCGGAGTAGCAGGCGCTTCCGGAGGGCCATCCGGTTCTTCAGGATCTGTATAGGACGACTCAATAGACGCGTCAGATACGCTGGGCTGGGCTTGCACTATGGGCGTGCCGGACGCAACCAGGGGCGTAATGGCAATAAGAGTCAATATCTTACGCCAGCCCCTCCATTTACTTCCGTTTTTCAATTCTCTTTTCCTTAGCAGCAAGCTCACCTTGACCACTAGCTGAGAAACCCAACCTGAACCTACATAGATTAAGAAATAACTAAACTAGTAAAACTCACGCTAGATTCCCGCAATGACTACGGCGAACAAGATAAAAATTACATACGCAATAATACTATCCTTAATTAATCCTAATTTTCAAGATAGGTTTAAATAAACCTGAAGCCATTAAAGTGTTAAGTTTTTAGAGGCCCCATGTAGCGCCCATTAAGGAATCCACAGCACGAAAAAGCCCGTTGCCGACCGACATTTTTAGTCAACGGGCAACGGGCACACACCATCACAGTGTGTCACGCGGTTATTTCACCACATTAGGCGGTGAAGTTTTTCTGGATCGAAGGATCAACAGGGATACCAGGCCCCATGGTCGAAGCAATGGTTGCCTTCTTGATGTAGACACCCTTTGCGGACGATGGCTTGATCCGGTTGATTTCGTCGATAAGCGCACCGTAGTTCTCAGCAAGCTGCTCAGCAGTGAAGGAAGCCTTACCGATGATTGCGTGCAGGTTAGCTGCCTTGTCAACGCGGAAGGAAATCTTACCGCCCTTAACCTCAGCAATAGCCTTGGTTACGTCGGTGGTAACGGTGCCGGTCTTTGGGTTAGGCATCAAACCACGTGGACCAAGAACGCGGGCAACCCGCCCAACCTTAGCCATCTGGTCTGGGGTAGCGATAGCTACGTCGAAGTCGGTCCAGCCCTCGGTGATCTTTTCAATCAAGTCATCCGAACCAACGGCATCTGCACCAGCAGCTTCTGCCTCGGTTGCCTTTTCGCCAGCTGCGAAAACAACAACGCGAACGGACTTACCGGTACCGTGCGGCAACGAAACGGTACCACGAACCAGCTGGTCAGCCTTACGTGGGTCAACGCCCAGGCGCACTGCAACGTCGATAGTTGCATCGAAGTTCTTAGAGGAGGTCTCCTTAGCCAGCTCAGCTGCCTTCAATGGGGTGTAGAGACGACCCTTGTCAATCAACTCTGCTACGGCCTTGTAAGCCTTAGAATTCTTGCTCATTAGTGAAATCCTTTTACTTTTCAAATGGATGTTGTGGTACGGGCCGAAGCTGGCCCTGCCACATGAAAACGATGCGAAGGCTTAGCCTTCAACCTCAATGCCCATGGAACGAGCGGTACCCTCGATGATCTTCGCGGCAGCGTCGATATCGTTTGCGTTGAGGTCCTCCAACTTGGTCTGAGCGATCTCCTTGATCTGATCCATGGTGACCTTGCCGACCTTTTGGGTGTGCGGCACGCCGGAGCCTTTCTGCAAACCAGCAGCCTTCAGCAGCAACTTAGCTGCCGGTGGGGTCTTCAGTTTGAAGGTGAAGGACTTGTCTTCATAAACGGTGATTTCAACCGGAACAACATTGCCCCGCTGGGATTCGGTTGCAGCATTGTATGCCTTACAGAATTCCATGATGTTAACACCGTGCGCACCAAGGGCTGGACCAACTGGTGGTGCTGGGTTAGCAGCACCGGCGTCAATCTGAAGCTTGATTAGGCCAGCGACCTTTTTCTTTGGAGCCATCTTTTTACCTCTTCCTATGTTAACGAGGCATATGCAACCACTGGATATGATGGTCCAACCACTGGTCACGCCCCGTCCGGATGCCCCGCAATCTTTCTTGAAGGATTACCAAAGCCACCGGGGATGAAAACGAATAACGCGCGCATACACACGCGACGAAACATTTTACCGCAGATAACATCCATACCCTAATCGACTATTGCTTTTCGACGAAGCCACAACACCAAAGCAGCATTAATAACCGTCCACAACTTGCGGGCATCCCCAGCTTGCCTGTACCACCAATCAGGGGACGCACCCACCCCGACACCCCCACCAACAAAATCCAGCATCTGAATAAGCTTCTTAGTTTAATAAACCCTTATGGAACCCCAAAGATAAATGCGGAAAAGTGGATACACCGTTGGGGGCAGTGTAGGTCATTCCGGTGCCAGATATGACAGACATAAATGATGGTGGCTGTTGTGAGTCTATTTGTTCCACAGCTTTTGCCAATCGCTCAATACCACCCTCTACGCTCCGGTAACCTAATTTCACTTCAACTGCACCCCACCTGCCATCTGGCAACTGGATAACCGCATCGATTTCGTATCCATTTGAATCCCGATAATGATAAAGCCTTCCACCCATTGCTTCTGCCATGACGGTCAGATCATGGATCACAGCAGATTCAAACAAGAATCCTAGAGTTTCCGGGTCTTCACGCAGTGTCTTTGCACCCGCATATAGTGCAGCCGCCGCTAACGACGCATCTGCAAGATGATATTTTCGAGAAGTTCGCAACCTTGCTTTTGAGCGCAATTTCGGTGCCCATGCCGGCACGCTTTCCACTACAAATACTCGTTCCAACAAGCCAACTAGGTGAGCAATAGTTTCATTTTGAATACTAGGCGCCACGGTCAAAATATCTTTGCGCAACGTCGTGATAGACATTTCGGTTGCGACGTTTCGTGCAATTGATTGTAGAAGGTGCCGTATCACCTCTGCATCCAATCGAATTTCCGCAAGCCGTGGAATATCTGCATGTGCGATTTCTTCCAGATAGGCTCCAAGAACCTGCCCGGCATCCTCCAATGATAGTTTTCTCTGAGCTGGAAAACCCGAGGTAAGTAATGCATCGATGTTTTCTTCCACGCTCCACTGCATCGGATCAGTGTGAGGTAATTGCCCCTGGAAAAGCTCGTCGAAGAATATCGCTGGCTTCGACTTACCTTTTTCCTCCCAGGTCATTGTCCGTTCACGAATACGCAAGAATCTAGCAGCACCAGTATGCCGCGTAATATCGTCACTCGGTACGGCAGAGCCTGTCAGAATAAACTGCCCAAAACCTTGCTGACGATCCACTGCCCGACGCATTTGATTCCACACATAAGGCTCAAGTTGCCACTCATCGATAAGATGCGGAGGCTTACCTTGAAGTGGGTATTGCGGGTCGATATCAATTAGTTGTTGGGTTTTCGGATCATCTAAAAACACAGCACTTGAAGCATGTCGCAATCCAGTAAACGTCTTACCTGAACCACGTGGACCTTCAATAAGGACAGCACCGCTTATACTCAACGCGCGCGCAACTTGCGTATCAACAACACGTGGAATGTAGTTTTCACCGAGCAATAAATTCGTTTCCATGACCCCACCCTACCAGCGAAAACCCACCTTCATCCAACCTAGGCCGAAAACTGCAGACACCCTAGGCGGAAAAATGCAGGGCTCCTAGGCCGTAAATTGCAGACATCCTAGGCGGAAAAATGCAGAATTTTTATCCAACTAAAGTTGTAAAGAAAGCGCCCACACCTATGTCGTGCGGGCGCTTTAAACGTCGAAAAGCAACGGAGGTTTAAGAAACCTTTTCCACTTGGTCGAAGGTCAGATCCACAGGGGTTTCGCGGCCGAAGATGGACACAAGCACCTGAAGCTTGCCGTTTTCCGCATCAATGGAGGAAATCGTCGCGGAGACGGAAGCGAAAGCACCGGTAAGGATGGTGACGGCTTCGCCGACTTCGTAATCCACGGATACCTGTGGGGCGCCGGTTTCGGTTGGCATAGCAACAACTTTTTCCCCGTCGGGGGTTTCGGCGGCAGCGCCCTCAGCAGCGGCGTTTTGTGGCAGGAGGAACTTGGCAACGTCGCGGTGCTTAACCGGGGTCGCATTGCCCTCATTACCCACAAACGAGGTCACGCCTGGGGTTTCCCGCACCACGGACCACGCCCGGTCGTTGATGTCCATGCGCACCAAAACGTAGCCCGGCAGCAGTTTGCGCTTGACCATTTTGCGCTTGCCGTCTTTGATTTCAACGGCCTGCTCAACAGGCACCACGATTTCAAAAATGGAGTCTTCTACTTCAAGGGTTTGGGCGCGCATATCAAGGTTGGTTTTCACCTTGTTTTCGTAGCCGGAGTAGCACTGGATGATGTACCACTGGCCGGGTTGCTTCTTTAGTTCGCGGGTAAAGGCACGCAGCCGGGCCTTGTATTCGCTATCTTCTTCGGCTGGGGTGCTGGTCTCAGCCGCGTCAACAGTTTCGGCAACGGCGACGTCAGCGGCCTCTGCGGCCTCCACCACGGTTTCCGGCGCGTCGGTTTCGTCGGTGTCGTTGTTGGTGTTGGCTTCTGCTTCTTCGAAGGCTGCCGCGAAGGAGTCTAGGTTGTCCTCGCTCATTGTTTTCTCCTTGAGGTATGTGGAAGTTTTTTATTGTTTCTATGCTATCCGAAAGCCGAAAATTTGCTTTTCGACGCCTACACCGCAGGTGGTAACTGGGGCAAAAATTATCCCGCCGTCCACGTGGGATTTTCGGCGGGATTGTAATAGCTATGTACTGATGTTACCTACCTGGTAAGCACCTTTTCAACTCCGAGACCAGCAAGGAAATCAACCCCGGCTACAAGAGCCGTTAAAAGGATAAGGAAGGCGAATACGATGATGGTGTAATTGACCATTTGCTTCGCGGTTGGCCAAATAACCTTTTTCATTTCGGAGACAACCTCAGGAACGAAGGCGACTACCTTGTTGGGGCCTTTTTCTTCCGGCTCGATTGTTGCCTTAGCCTGTTTCGCCTCATAGGAGGCGGTGGAGGTAGTGCTAGCGCCTGAAAGTTGACGCTTACCGGTAGGGCGTACGCTGCCTACCTGGTTTGGCTTTTCTTCGCTCACGGCTCTCCTCGGTTCTACGTTTTTAAATATTTGCGCATTTAGCTTCGTGTTTAAGTGTATGTTCACTGCCACTTAGCTAAAGCTCACAGTTTTTCGACTATACCAAATACCCTACTGATTTCACTACTTGGCTCAACCGCAGCACGCTTGACCGGCACGTCACCTGCTTTCGGCTGAGCCAAAGAGAATATCGCGTAATTGTTGGGCTTTGGTTTTAGCCGCCGTTTTCTTCTTTGCCTGGGCAAGCACGCTGAGGCTGTCCCACTGCTCAGCAGGGATTTTCCCACGCCGGGTGGCTTCGGCAAATAGCGTTGCGTGGTTAAGCGCACAGGCCAAAACCTTTGCTGTCCACATCGGCGGGGTTTCCTTAGACGCGGCGTGTTGCAGTGACGCGGTGATAATCGGCCACAGGTAGGCCGCGGTCATCGGATTTTTATCAATCAGCCATACGCACCGGGCTGGCGAAAATTCCGCAAACTGCACGAGTTGCTGTGTTGCCTCTTGTACTGTTTCCGGCGGACAGAACGTGCCTTCCCGCATCATCGTCGTCACGCAGTTGCGCGCCCATTCGACTTCATATTCACTGGCAAGACATCCGATTACCACCAGGAATATAAAGTCTGAATGTTTCGTCGGCTTCACCGCCAGCGGCGCATGTGTGTTGTCTTTGCGGTTGCGCCACCGGCTAAAGAAGAATTTTCCGGATTCGAAATAAAGAAAACCCGACTCACCACCTTTCTCGCACTGCACCTGTGCTTCTGCTTCTATGTCGTAGAACCAGCCGGATTTATTCACTATTACTGGCTCGTCAAACCCAGGAATATCTAGCGTCAGCTCTGCGGTTTTCTTCTTCGTATGGCTATCGGCGAGCCTAAAGCCGCTCAGCCGTGCGCCATCGACAATCCGCGGTTTTTCGCTGGCGCCCGCAATCCACTGCGTGTCAAAGTCGATCGACTCGGCGGCAGTTTGCTTGTCGACGACCTCCGCTGTCGGCCCCTCATGATCAGGCAGTGCGGCTACCGCCTCCCGTGCCATGACAACCGCCTGCGATTTCCCGTTGCGCCGTGCCAATGCCCGCAGTCCTGGAACGGCGCCGTTGTGTGCAGGCGCATCTCCAACTGCGAGAGCATGGGCAACCGATGGCGCAAGATCAGCCATCAGCGCCGCGATCTCAGCGGTACCGGCGAAAAGCCGTTGTGACTTGCCGGAGGCAACCAATAACCCATCAAGCACCGGCCAGACAACCGAGAGTAGTCCCTCTTCTGCCACCTCACGCATGGCGTGAGCAAACCCAGCGAGGTTTTTCGGGAAATTAGACCGGTCAAGATCCGTAGCATCAAGTTTTTCCGGTTCAATCAACCCGCGATTAAAAGCATCAACCAAAGCTTGTCGGCATTCAGCGCGTACCTCAGGTTTTTGATCGCGTTGAGCACCTAGGAGGTTCACCGCCACTGCAGATTCCAACGGTTTTATTGACCGTGCTGCTTGGCTAGCGATATGGCCTAGCTTTGAATAGTTATATGGCGACCAGACGAGCCTGTCAAAACGTTCCTGGTTACTTCGCGGAAAGACCTGGTAGTTAAACTTGATCGCCATCTTTGGATGAAGCAAATTCGGAACTGTGCGTAGTAACTTTGGAAATTCGTAATAAAACCAGTTTTGATTGGATTCCTTCGTACTTGGCTCACCATACATCCGGGAATTCAGTTCCTCATGAGTACTGAGAAGATCGAGCACTTCCGCCACATTTTTAGCTACTGGTGAGTTGTCAATACCAATGATTCCCACCGCGCAGCTTGTCAGCTGCATCGCCGCATCTTTTAGGTCTACCAGCCGGAACACCGCCAGGAGAAAATCAGGGGCGTAGACGGGAAGACCCGCCTTTTCGTATTCCGCTATTCGGGCGCAGAAATCGGCGACACTGATCGAATAATCCACACAGGTGGGCGTGCTCAATAACGCTGGCATTGCCTCTGCGTAACACAGCACAGCTTGGGTGCGCATATCGGTCACGCTAACCTCCCATTCCGGCGCTTCCCACGGTGAAAGAATTCTTGATGTTGCCTGGTTGAAAAAGTATTCATTTAATCGCCCAATCCCCCGCATAAACGTCGCCGAGTCGCTTCGGAGCAATTGATGCGCAACGACAACAAATTCTTCATCCCGCACATCAGAAGTGCTGCCCTCAAAAACATTAAGAGTCTCCACCAAGTGAGCCAATGTTGAAATGCCTGGTGATGGGGCGTCGAAAAGCGGCAAATCCCACAGCGGCGGCACGGATCTCCACGGCAGCGAATCCGCCTCCGTGTCGGCGACGACCGTATCTGGTCTCACCTCGCATAATGACAACAACGTCGTGGCTGCTTTCTTCACACCCGCATTGCGTTGGTTGGCAAGCTCAATAACTCGGGGGCTGATGAGCGAACAAAGTTCTGCCCGGTCATTCTCGGGCAGCTTTTCTAGCCGGGCATACAATGCTTTCAACACTGCGGTTAGTGCCTTGCCGGTCTTGACGAATAGGCAACTCATGGCAATATCGCCAAGTTGAATACCTGTGGCGCTACCGATAAGCGGCACCCCAAATTTCTCCACCAACGGAGCTTCCCCGGTTGCCAACAACCCCGCGAACAGCTCGCCATGCGCGGCAATTTCCTCTGTAGTGATCGCAAGCGTTTCGCTTAAGATCTCCGACCATTTCTTGCGATCACCCGGACGTTGCGCGCATTCCAACGCCTGCAACACCAAGTTAAACCCCTGCTGCCTAGTCAACCAACCGATGTCAATAGCTGCCGGAATCAACGCCCCGAACGGCCCTGTGGCAGGCACATTGAGTTGAACTCCCTGAACAAGGTGTTCATAAAACCTCAGCTTGAGGTCCTCTTTTTCCGGCAACGGCTCGTCTGTCAAAAGTTCAGCTGGGTAGTCAGTGATTCGATCAGCACACAAACACGCCCAATCCCGTAGATAACCCACATGCGCCGGAATCGTGAAATCTGGAAGGGTTCCGAGCCACATGGCAACACCAGCTCCATAGGCAAATGCGTGTTCCCAGGCCCGGAAATCTGGGCGGCAGGTCCTATCAATAACCTCCTCGGCGTACTTCGAACCGCGACTTGCCACAACTTGGGCCACCGGCCGCCCGACAGGGGCTAACTCCACAGCACGGCGGGCATCAACACCGACGCGAATGGCAAAACAAGCGAGCATATTCCGGTCAACGTCGATAAGCGACTGGGTGCGATATTTATCGTTCTCGTCGAAAAAGCCCCGCGACCAATCGCCCTTTGCTAACCCGTCACGGGCGATCTTCCGCTGCTTCGCATCGCCAATCTCAAGCTGTAGAACCTCAGACGGATCGGCTTGATCCCAGTGAAGTTCTTTGAAAATCTCTACTGCCTTTGCCAGCGCATCGTTGTGCTTCATAGCCAATCAACCTAGCAAGTAGGGCTAACATGCGGGGTTAAATGGGGTAAAACTTTGCTTCGAACGCTTATGGCTCAGCTGCAATTGAAAAACCGGTGATCCTCTACCTTTAAAGCAGAAATCACCGGTTTAATTTTGCAGGGGCGACAGTGTGTGGAGTCATGACATAGTTGACATTTCTGTTCTGGGGTTTTCTGAATGATAGTTGACAGGTCAGTCGCGACATCGTTGACAGTTGTGGTGTGGCCGAAAAACTATTGGCACTTGACACATCAGTCGCGACATCGTTGACACATGAATAGTCCTCATCGAAACCTTGCAATCGTTCGATATGTTGTTGATCAAGGGCACACTGTTGCCGAAGCTGCCCAACATTTCAAAGTGTCACGTCAATGGGTTTACACCATCCTGCATCGGTTTGAAGCAGGTGGAGAAGCTGCAGTGCAACCTCGATCGAAAAAGCCTTGTGTAAACCCACGGGCAGTGACCGACTCAGTGCGCCACGAGATCACCACAATCCGCATAAACCTCACCAAAGCAGGATTTGACGCGGGCCCAGATACCATTGCCTCGCATCTTCGTCGTCAAGGAATGCACGTTCTGTCAACATCAACGATCCGTCGTATCATAACCGCAGCTGGACTGGTGAAACCACAACCGCAAAAACGCCCGAAATCCTCCTATGTGCGGTTCGAAGCCGCACTACCGAACGAATGTTGGCAAGCAGATGTGACCTACTGCTACCTTGCAAACGGGCAACGGGTCGAAATTCTTGATTTCCTCGACGATCACTCCCGCTACCTGCTTTTTATCAAAGCATATCCAATATGTACTGGTGTGGATGTTGTTGACGCTATGCAACAGCTGATCAGCACCTACGGAACGCCACAATCAACCTTGACTGATAACGGCATGATTTTTACCGCCCGATTCGCAGGCATGCGTGGTGGACGCAACGGGTTTGAGGTTTTCCTTAACAAACACCATATCCAGCAGAAAAACGGTCGTCCTGGGCACCCACAGACCCAAGGAAAAATCGAAAGGTTTCACCAAACGCTGAAAAAATGGCTCAAAGCCCAACCAACCGCGCGGACAATAACACAACTACAACACCAACTCGATGCATTCGCCAAGTACTACAACACCCAACGACCACACCGAGCGTTGGCCAAAAGAACCCCTTATGAGGCGTATACACACCTTCCCAAAGCCTCACCGCTGACCCGTACCGATAACGAATGGCGCACCCGGAAAGACAAAGTAGACAAGGCAGGACGTGTCACACTCCGATACGCTGGACGGCTGTACCACCTAGGAATTGGACGCCCATACAGTGGGCAAAAAGTCACCATGGTCATAGTAGATAAACACATCACCACCGCGCTTACCGCCACCGGCGAAATCCTCACCGAACACGTCATCGACGAAACCCGCGACTACCAAAAACCCATCTGGAAAAACACACAAAAATAACCGGTGATCGGTGTTCCTATTCCAGAACACAGACCACCGGTTATGTCCACCATGTCGCGACTGATATGTCAACTATGTCCCGACTGATGACATTTGCAGGGGCGACAGGACTCGAACCTGCAACCTACGGTTTTGGAGACCGTTGCTCTACCAATTGAACTACGCCCCTATGTAATTGTGTGCCTTTCAATTTCTGAAAAGCTACCTGCAACACTACCAAATTCGGCACGTGTCGGGTGGATGTATGAAAAAACAGACGTCGAAAAACATATCAAGTTATTCGGGACGCCTACAAAACATCATCCAGTAGCGATGGCGAGAATTGAACTCGCGACACAGCGATTATGAGTCGCTTGCTCTACCACTGAGCTACACCGCCATACCGTTATCTTCTATTAGACCATAAAAGAAAACAGAGCCCCCTGACAGAATCGAACTGTCGACCTTTTCCTTACCATGGAAACGCTCTGCCGACTGAGCTAAGGGGGCGAAGCTTCTTGTTGTGGGTTTTGCATCACCCGCTTCGTTGAAGCCTTCAATACAATAACCCGACTACAACCAAGAAAACAAATCACCAGTTCAAGACAAGTTTTTGCCAACGCTCTCGTTTTACCATATCCCCTAACTACCAGTCGCGGGGTATGCCACGATCACGTTTTTATGTTCAAGCGGAATAGATCATTCAGCCTCAGATTAGGCATTGAATTAGGAGTTTGCTATTAGAGCTCTCCCGATAAGGTAACCAGCTATGCTTTCCCCCTTTTTTAAGCAAAACCCGTTATATATTCCTGTCTTGTTTTTATCTATTAAGGGGTCAAACTCACACTGTCACGGGCAGTGAGGTGTGTTAACTGCCTGGGTTTTGATAATGCGGAAGCAATTTTTCCTACATTTTCCCTGTTTTAGGCTACGTAGCGCCACCGCAAAGCAACTGACAACATGAGTAAAAAAATATCCCCGACTCGACCTATTTGCCCTGCGCGCCACGGAATCGGCCACCACTACACTAAAAGGTCGAGTTGCCCCAGCGGGCCCGCACTGGTTACCGGCCCAGCCGTAGATTCGCGCTGCTTGATCACGGTTTTCAGACCTGAAACCACAGCATCATAGGCACGTAATCCCACAACGAGGGCTAGGTAATTAATTGCCAGCCCTATACCTCGAACCGGCTGGGTTTTTGAATCCTTAAGTCCCATTCCTAGGCGCGGATAAAACACCCGGATGGGCACCAACTCGACCTATTCGCCCTAAGCGCCACGGAATCGAACACCATTACACTAAAAGGTCGAGTTGTCCCCAGGGTGCCTGCACCTATCACTTGTTTTGGTGCATATTTTCCCTACTTAACCCGCGGCTTCAGCACAAACATGCCGTAAACCAGGTGAAGAGAAAACCCCCAATGGCCATTTCCAACTTGTATGGAAACAGCCATTGGGGGCACTGGTCTTACCCGGTTATGCATCCACAATTCGCATTAGCCTTGTGAACTTAACGACGGGATGTTCGGGTTAGGAATAACAACTTTATGCGGCTGCGGACCCTGCTCAGGTGCGGTGACTGTCACGCTTGCAATCTGGGTTCCAGCATTTTTGAAATCGCAGTCGAAGCTTAGGCTGATTTGCTCCCCAGGCTTGGCCGGTAACGAGAAGATACCGTTGGGGGTGGTGTACTTTGCATCGTCAGTCTGCGGTTCGGTGGTGTCATACCGTACTGAGCAATGGCGGGGCAGACCGTTTTGGTCTACCACTTTAAACACCACAGTATGGTCGGGATTTACCGAAGAGAAACCCAGCATGTTGCCCAATCCGGCTATGGCCGCCAGCACGAATGGGATGATGAGGGCCATCAGGCCAGACAATGGGCGGAATTTCTCCACAAGGCTTTGGAAGTCAAAAGACATTGCCACTCCTTAAAAAATCATAAAAGAAAGCTGGGATATGATTATAGCTTGATTGGTTTTCAAATTAACCCAATAAGAGCGCGGGGGTAGCAGGTTTTCAATAGAATAAAACCCCAGTCCTTATATAGGATTGGGGTTTTATTGTGCCAGGTAGAAGATTCGAACTTCTGTAGGCGTGAGCCGACGGATTTACAGTCCGTTCCCTTTGGCCGCTCGGGCAACCTGGCGTGCGCTAAGTACTTTACTATGACCTACCCACGTGTTGGCAAATCGCCACCTTAACTGGGTGTTATCCCACCCGGGCAACGGTGAATTGAGCTAAAGCACGTAATGCTTGCGTGGTCGGGTTTTCCGGCAGTTTCGCCAGGCTATTTTCCGCAATATTCAGATAGTGACGAACATCGGCAAGTGCTTTTTCTCGGCCGGTGGAACGGGCAAGCAGATCTAGTGCCTCGGTGACGGTAGCGTCGTCGACAAGCGGACCGGTGAGGATCGCCCGCAGCTTATCACCTACCGGAGTGTCTTCTGCCAGTGCATACAGCACTGGCAGTGTGAATACCCCTTCGCGTAAGTCGGTGCCAGGGGTTTTTCCGGAGTCAGTGGAATCGGAGAAAATGTCGATAATGTCGTCGACTATCTGGAAAACAACTCCAATCGCGGCACCGAAATCCCGCAACGCAATCCGCATGTCCTCGGTCGCGCCAGCATGCATACTGCCTAGGTAACCTGCAGATGCGATAAGCACCCCGGTTTTTTCCTCAACGACTTTCATGTAGTGGGAAATCGGGTCAGTCTCACCCGGGCCGATGGTTTCCCGCATCTGGCCGGTGACTAATTCGCCAAAGGTTTCAGCAAAATGTGCAACAGTTCCCACCCCCAGTTCACTCATGATCCGGGAGGCATGTGCGAGCAGAATATCGCCCGCCAAAATCGCCACAGAATTATCCCACCTGGCATTCGCCGAAGGCACGCCGCGCCGCATTTCGGCTTCGTCCATCACGTCATCGTGGTACAGGGTTGCCAAGTGGGTCATTTCGATAATCACTGCGGCTTTAATCACGTCGTCGCACATGGGGTTCGGCCCGTAATTCGAGGCCAGTAACGCGAACATGGGGCGGAAACGTTTACCGCCAGCCGCAGTCAGATGCATTACTTTTTCACTGAGGAAATCTGCACTTTTGCCGAGTTCGTCACGCAATAGCGTTTCCACTCGGCTCATGCCGCTCAAAACTTGGTCGTTGAGGGCTTCGTCGCCGAGATCGACGCGGGTACCGATAGCGGAATCACCAGTGTTCTGGCGAAGTTCGGCACGGTTACTCATGCTGAATCTACCTTTACTACATTAAGGCCGAGCGCGAATCCAGCCACCGCCGCACAAGGCAGTTTATGGAGTGCATTTTTCTAACTAACCACTTAACCGTAGTCCAAAGTTGTCCGGACATACACCCCAAGGTTGGCATGTCTGACTATTTGCTTGCAACAATAGTGGACGTGACCGAATCTTTCGACCCCTTAGCCGCCCCCACTGTACAAGACGGGCAACAGGTGGAATTGCTTATCATCGGTGCCGGACCCGCCGGTTCCGCAGCTGCCAGCTATGCTGCCCGGCGCGGTATGGACACGGTAATCATAGACGGACAGCGGTTTCCCCGAGATAAGACCTGTGGCGATGGACTCACCCCCCGCGCGATCGCCCAGTTGTGCTCTCTAGGCTTAGCCGATGTAATCACCAACCGGTACAGTTCCCAGGGGTTGAAGCTGCACGGTTTCGGTGGCAGTGTGACCGCGCCGTGGCCGGATACTTCCTTCGGCACGGTTGGTTCGGCCATGCCGCGCACTGAGTTTGATGCTTTATTGTTAGAGCACGCATTGGGCAACGAGTCGGTGCGGTTTCATCAAGCGGCAGCCGTCGGTGTGGAGTTTTCCGACGGCGGTATCAGCACCGTTGTGCTTGACGACGGCACAAGGTTGCAGCCGCAACATGTCATCGTTGCCGACGGGGTTCGTTCCACCTTTGGCAAGTTATTGGGCCGGGTTTGGCATAAGGAACAGGTTTATGGCATTGCCGCCCGGTCGTATTGTTCCACTCCGCTATCAGCAGAACCATGGATTCATTCCCACTTAGAGCTACGTGACGAATCGGGAGACATCCAACCGGGCTATGGCTGGATTTTCCCGCTGGGTAACGGAATGGCGAATGTTGGTTGTGGGGCGTTGAGCACCACCGCTCGCCCCGCGAAGATTAATACCAAGAAGTTATTGCATCATTATGCGGCGATGACACGTGATGACTGGAGCTTCGGCCAGCCGGAGAAAGTAACCTCGGCGCTGCTGCCGATGGGTGGTTCCGTTAGCAATGTTGCGGGGCGAAATTGGATGCTCATTGGGGATGCAGCTGCATGCGTGAACCCGCTGAACGGTGAGGGCATTGACTATGCATTGGAGACGGCGGAGTTGGCCGTCGAAAAGCTATCACCTGGCAAGGACTACAGCCTTCTATGGCCAGCAACTTTACGACACCACTACGGTGCAGCATTCACACTGGCTCGTACTGCTGGCCGACTATTGACGTATCCGAAGTTTCTGGCAACCTTAGGCCCGCTGGGCCTGCGAAAACCGCTTGGGGCGGTGCTAATGCCTGCGGCAGCCCGGTTGATGGGCAACCTGGTCACCGACGCCGACCGAGACTTAATAGCCTGGTTGTGGCGCAAAACCGGTGACACTCTAGCCCGTCGTGCCGATACCGCGCCACTATGGGGCACTCATTAAAGAGGTTTGGTGGCAGAATGAAGTGCCACAATGCCACCAGATAAGTTTTGCCAACCACACCCTTGCCAACCGTTGTCATTGATGATACGGGCAAGGGCTTCCTGGTTCGGCCACGCACGAATTGTATCCGCTAAATATTCGTAGCTTTCAGGATTAGAGGAAACCACCTTGGCGATAGCCGGGAGCGCACGCATGAGATATTCCATGTAGATCGTGCGAAATACCGGAATGACCGGAGTGGAAAACTCCGCCACAGTCAATCGTCCCCCCGGTTTAGTTACTCGTGCCATTTCCCGCAACCCGGCGGCACAGTCGTGGATATTACGCAACCCGTAGGAAATGGTTACTGCATCAAACGTGTTGTCTGCAAACGGCAATTGCATCCCATCACCGCACACCTTGGGCACCTCCCGATCCCGCCCGGCAGCCAGCATGCCGAGGGAGAAATCACAAGCGACGCACCACGCACCGGATGTCCCCAATTCCACCGTGGATACTGCGGTACCTGCGGCCAAGTCAAGAACTTTATCCCCAGGTTTCAGGTCCAATCGTTCCCGGGTACGTTTGCGCCACATTCGATCTTGGCCAAAACTCAAAATCGTATTCGTGATGTCGTATTTTGCTCCCACAGAGTCGAACATGCGGGCAACGTCGTGCGGGTTTTTCTCCATTGATGCCTTAGCCACAGGCAACAGTCTAACCCCACTTTTATTTTTCGAGTTAGTTCCCGTGTTGGGCTAACCATAAGCCTTCACCGCTGTTCGAGCCGCAATCACCTGGTCACACTGGTGCAATAGCTGTGCGCATAGCCGCTCCCACCCATTGTGCACAACGCTTAACCGTGCGGCCCTAGCCATGGCTGGATAGTCGCAGATATGCCGGATATCTTTGATCGCCGCAACAATCCGCTCACTGAATTCTTCAGGTTCTAACAATTCACCGGTTTCGTGAACCCGAATGAGATCCGCCGGCCCACCCACCGACGTAGCTATCACCGGAACCCCCGAAGCGAGAGCTTCCTGGATGGTTTGGCCAAAAGTTTCGTGTTCACCCGGGTGGACAAAAACATCAAAACTGGCGTAAGCGCGGGATAATTCTGCACCGTGCAGAGTTCCGGTAAAAACCGCCTGTGGCAGGAGGCGTCTTAAATGTTCACCCAGCGGACCGTCACCAACAATAACCAATTGCATCGTCGGATCATTGGCAACCGCAATTAGCCGATGCAGGTTCTTTTCCTTGGCTAACCTGCCAACATACCCGACGATGGTTTTGTCCGGCGCGCCCCAGCTGCGCCGAAGCGTTTCCTGGCGGTTGGCTGGCTGAAATAGCTGGGTATCGACACCCCGCCCCCAATGCTGAACATTATCAATATTATGCTCAACCAACGCTGTGATACTTGCAGTCGAAGGTGCCACCGTGCGATCAGCTGCATTATGAATAACCCGAAGCCACCACCAAACAATCGGAACCATTGCTCCCAACCGGTACGTGGTGGCAAAACCAGCCACATCCGTCTGAAAAGCGGCAATACACGGGATAGATAGCAACCGGGCAGCAAGGATTCCCGCAGCGCCAACAACAAACGGGCTAGCACAGTACACCACATCAGGTTGAAACCGGTAAATGGTGGAATAGATCCTGCCCGAAGGAATACCTACCCGAAACGACGCAATACCCGGAATCCGAAGGGATCGTAACCGCACCACCCGAAAACCGTAAGCGAAATTGCTGCTAGACGAGACCGGATAACCGGGAGCAATAACCACAACATCATGGCCGTGGTCGCGGCAAAACTCCAGCAACCGCATAATCGAATTGCTCACCCCGTTGACCTGCGGGGCAAACGATTCCGCAACAATAGCTATCCGCATAACGGTTACGTTTTGTTTCGGGGCGCAATGGTAATCGTACGGGTACGCACAGGTTTAGGCTGTGGTGTGATCTTGCGTGCCAATATAACCCCAATCACGGCCACCACATTAATCACCGCGATAGTCGACAACGTAGGAATAATCGCAAGCGTCCATTCCCGACCCTGCACCTTGACCAGGTTCGGATTAGAACGAGCATATGTCACCCACACCCGTTGCCCTGCACCCAATCCGGTGGGATATAACAAGCCAGATTCCGGGGAATGTACCCGACCTTGGTCGTCTTGAAATTCCACGATAGCCCTGGTTTTCGTCACCGAAGTAACCCGAGCCAACGCCCGGCCGGGGTCTTTATCGATCATATAATCGTTAAGCCCAGCACCAGCCAGCATGGCACCGCTGCCCAACATAGCAACGGCATAAAGCACAAACACTGCCTGCACCACGCGCCGTTTAATACGGTCAGCGCTATAAATCGGGATGCGTTGGATCATCGTGGACATAGTTTAAATTGCGTTCTTAGCTTTCAGTACGTCATGCAACTGTCGTCGGGTATCTCGTTGGGTTAGCGCCTCAATAACAGTAAACCCACCAGAATCGATAGTATCCAACAACGCCGCAACCAATTCAGATAGGGTCTCGACCCTCCGATAATCATGCCCGAAACCAACACACAATGATTCAATATCTACCGCGTGCGGCGTGCCAAATGCCTGTTCAAAACTCGGTTTATATTCTTCGGCACCGATCTCCAGCGTTTCAAAAATACCACCACCATTATCATTAGCCACCACAATGGTGAGATTTTCCGGCTGCGGTGAACCCGGCAACGAAACCAACCCGCCAAGGTCATGCACAAACGTCACATCACCCATGATCGCCACCGTACGCGGCGCACGCACCTGATCGGGATACCTTGCTTGGGTCGCCAGCGCCACCCCAATCGCCTGCGAAATATTACCGTCGATTCCGGCCACACCGCGTGGGGTGAACGTGTCTACCCCGTCGAAAGGCAAACCCACCAACGAACAATCCCTAACCGGATTCGACGGGCCGATGAATAACGTATCACCGGTGCCCAACGTGTCAGCCACCGCCGCAGCCACATGCAAACCCGTAAACCCAAATTCCGGCTCCGCAAGCACTTCCCGCACCGTCGCAGCAGCCATGTCAGAGGCGGCAGTACAAATCTTGAGCCACTCCGGTGTGGGCTGACCAGTGACCTTGACCCGACTACCAACCCGAACCTGCTTACGGAACGGATTAGTCACCGTATCCGTGCGAGTCAACACCACCACATCCACATCTGGATCAGCCACAAGTTTTAGCACATCGCGATGCAACGTAGGATGACCAACCACGATCACCTGTTCCACTTTGGTATCCACCACAAATCCCGCCGCTGACACCTGAGTTTTAGCAAACACCGGGGCTGCTAGTGGATGCACCGGGTGATACGGCGTTGGTGCCGACGGCTCAGCTATGGTCGGCACATCTTCCAACCCAGGCACCGCCCAAGCCTCGTCACCAGCAATCACCAAGGTGCGTACACGAAGATCGACGTCTACTACCCCGTGATCCACCTGGCCTATCAACTGGTAGTTGTTATGGCGCGCTACCGGTTCCGGCACCAACGGCAAACCAGCCACCAAAGGCTCCGCAAATCTAGCATTAATATGAACCACCGGGGCTGTGAACGCGTCGACAAGCATCGAAAGATCAGCAACAGTGGCTACATCAATGGTTGGAAGCGTTAGTAACCCACGTTGTTCAATAGTCTGATTTGCCCCCGTGCCCACCAGATCCACCGGGCGATCCGCAGAAATAATGGCTAGCGGCACATGCGCATGACGTGCCTCCACAACCGCTGGCAGGCAATTAGCCACCGCAGTACCGGAAGTAGTCACTACACCCACATGCCGACCAGTAACCCGCGCCATACCCAACGCCGCGAACGCTGCTGAGCGTTCATCAATCCGACTATGCACCCGAACATCTGGGCGAGCAATCAACGCCAGTGACAACGGCGAATTACGTGAACCAGGGCAAATAACGACATCAGTGATATGCCGGGCCAATTCTTCAGCTAAGGCCACAGCCAATGCCGCAGCAGAATGTTGAGCAAACGTCATGATTTACAATTCTAGTTTCAAAGAAGTACCAGTCAGCGTTGCGGGCTGAACCAAGGCCGAAGGCGGAACAGTTTCGTAGATAAGCCGACGTGGTTCAGCAGCAATAGTGTTAAAAAACTAACGAGGATTTACCCGAACCGGATGCCTCGGTGAAAACTGTCAACCAACGTTTGGAGATTTCACCATCCAGGTTTTTCACAATATTCACACGAGCACTGCGCACTTTGATAACGCCATAGGTATCAGCGACAAGCGGAACGGACGAAAGGCCATGGTTAACCATCGTGCCACAACCTGCCGGGCGACACCTAGTTGATAGCTGATACAAGTCAAACAGACGACGAAAACGTCGACTATTCATAAGACAGTTGCCTGGGCTTTTCTGTGATAAGCATGTCAAGCCCTACGAACCTGACGTTAGGGAGAAATAAACGCAATACAATATTAGCGAATTTGATGTTGGTGAAATTAGGGAACATAATTAACCGATTCAGAATTATCGATATGCGGATATTTATCGAAAATTTTATCCCAATTACGCAATTAAATACCAGACCTAAATGCTGCAAAGGTGCGACATAATTACATGGATGTAATTCATTTCAAAACCAGTTTACAATGCAATGTTAATAACAATAAACCCCTAAACACCGGGTCACAACGCATCATTAGCACCACTTCCCAGCAAAAACCTTAAAGTATCATAAGTGGTATAGTCGCCAGAACAAGGTACCCGCCCCAAAAATCAACGCCGCGTTTTGGCAAATCTTATATTCCAGTAGGGGCTTGCAATAGGTAACAAAAGGCCGCCAGCTATGGAACCCACATCCACAGCTGGCGGCAACAGGCAGGCGACTATACCTCTTCCAGCCAATCGTGCAACGCCTTTGCAATAGCCTGAGCCTGATGCACAGCCATGCCCAATTGTGTGTTCCGCGCAAAAAGCCCCAACACCAAATGCCCGACCGGCGGATGCTCAATCCGAGCCATGCCCAAAAACTCATTATCGGGCAACTCAACCGCAACGACAGTCTCCCGTAACTCGCTCTTCAATGGGTCGATAACCTGCGCCTGCGCCAACGAAACTGCCAACATAGAGGAATTAAGCGCCGCCATACGGGAGGCGTCATCGGTGGAATTAAAGCCGATGGAACATACATGGATACCGTCACCGGTACCCAAAATAATGGAGTAAATCCCAGGATATTGATTACGCAACCGAGAAAGCAACGGCAATGCAGCCGCCGCAATATCATTGGTGCCAAAATCGCGGCCACGCACGCGGCGGTGTCGTGCAAGAATCTCGTCAGTCATTAGCTACTCCTGATCGCCAGCTCGACAACGCGGGCTACATCATCTTTTCTACGTGGGTCTGCCGTAACAACAGGTACTACAGGAAGAATAGGAGCCCCGGTGAAGATTCCAGGAACCGCCCCCTCTATGGGGGTGGAATTGGACCCATCTCCCAGCCCATTATCAGCCTTGGATAATAATTCCGTTAGTAAAGATTTGGTTTTGGCCATAACCGCACCTGCGTCCCCCTCCAGGAAATTCAGCGCAATACACAACCGGCCCCGCTTAAGAGCATTGTTCACCGCAGGCAGCCATTGCTCCAGCTGTTCCTGCAGCAAAGCCTCATCGCCGTAGAGCCACAATACGACCCCGGCTTCCGGGTTTTTTAACGCAACCCGAGTCGACTCAAATCGATCCTGTCCGGCGGTGCCAAACAACCCGATTTCCGTCTTCTCATCCGGCTTCCAAATACCGTAGTCAATGCCCACTGTAGTGGTAGTTTTCCACCTAGAAACAAATTCACCTTCGGCCGCGGCCTTGGCTTCAGTAGTGATAGGAAGCACGGTGGAAAGTGTTTCCACGGAGGTAGTTTTACCCACCCCGACTGGCCCCACAAAGATCACCTCAGTGGTGGTGGGGGAACCAATGATCGCATCCTGCGGAATGCAGTGATACGGATCAAGGTCAACAACATCTAATTCTTCGATCTTGCCGTGGCGTCGTTTACGATAGGTATTTGGAAGCATGCTCTTAATGATATTCCTAAAGGAAAATTGATTTAAGCCAATGACTTAAGTATTGATTAAAAGGACTTAGTTGTCTAATCTGATAATTGGTCGGGTTAACCCGACGGCCGTAACGGCTTACTTAAATGTAAAACAATCGGCCGTGAAATAGCATTGAATTGGAATAGGAACTGGCTAATATGTCCCAGCAAGAGCATCTAAACAACTTTCTGAATAGTCTCGCAGAAGACATCGATGGCTTTATCGGCGCATCTGTTGTCGATCTCGCCACAGGCATGTCTTTGGCTTCAACCTCCCGGTTGGCCAACTTTGATCTTGACGTTGCCGCTGCCTACAACAGCGAGATGGTGAAAGCTAAGAATAAGACCATCCAGGCGCTTGGCATCCAGTCCTCGTTACAGGATATGCTGCTTACCCTGACTGATCAGCTTCACCTTATCCGAGTGATTAATGATGATCTCTTCGTTTATGTTGCAGTCCAGGCAGGCCAGACTAATTTGGCACTACTGCGAACCACCGTTAACGCCAATGTAAACAAGTACAATCTGGCCTGAAGCTCACCGGAACGCGCAGAACCCCCTGCCAACGACACCGAGGTAATTTCCTCCACAGTGATTGAAGAAGTTACCTCGGTATCTACCGAATCCCCCAGCGGCACGCCGGAGACGACGGTTGCTGCTGGGGTCACCCTGGCTCCGCAAACCAGCACCGGTGAAATTTTGACACCAACTGTCAGTGAGTCAGATGAAGGGTCCGCACCCGCTGCTGAAGTGGAATCTGCGGAGCCTGAGCCACGCGATCACTCCCAACGGAAGTTTTGGCAACGGATTTTCGGAAATCCACCACAATCAACGTGAAGCACTCCCCCGCCTATGGGTTTTTTGACGAGTGCTTCACGTTTTTTGGTCTTCTACTTAGCTTTTGCCTAGGTTGTGCGTGCGGTTCAATACTTCCCACGCATCTGCTAACCTGGCCAGCCAATAATCCCGCCGCTTGGGCTCAGCCGCAAATTCCTCCAACCGATCATTCTCTGGAGCCAGTAGTTCGGTGCTCAAGTGCCCGTCAATAAGCGTACGTTGCGGCGTTATATCGGCCACAAACAACCGCTGTGTCGCCAAACCCGCTGGCGCAGGAGGCACATCTAGATCCTCATCATCCACATGCGTAGGCAACGCCGCCACCGCAGCCAACCCAGCATTCATTCCCACCCCGGTTTCCAGCGCGCTGGAAACCGTGATGTCTAAGCCTTTCGCCCGCATAAACTTGGCTACTTCCAAAACCTTCGATGGCCCTCCCAACGGCGCCGCTTTCACCACTGCTACATCGGCTGCTCCTTGATTAGCTACCGCAAATGGATCCTCTGCCCGGCGAATCGACTCATCAGCGGCCACTCTAACGAATAAGCCAGCCCGAACAAGTCTGGTTCGCAGTTCCGCAAGCTCTGCTACTGTCGCACACGGCTGTTCCATGTAGTCCAATGGCCCCAGCACTTCGGCTGCCGCCAAAGCCTCATCAACCGTCCACCCTTTATTTGCATCTACCCGAATCTTCGCCCCTGGCAAATACGACCGAATCGCCTCAACCCGGGCGATATCATCGACCAATTGCTGACCCGGTTCTGCCACTTTCACTTTGACTGTGCTACACCCTGGATAGTGGGCTAGCACTTCATCAACTTGCCATGGTTTAACAGCCGGAACGGTCGCATTCACTGCGATCTTGTCCCGCACTGCTGTTGGTGCGCCACCGTATGCCATTTCTATCCCGCAGCGCAACCAGGTGGCAGCTTCTTTCGCATCGTATTCCAGAAACGGCGAAAACTCGCCCCACCCACTCGGACCGGGAAACACTAATGCTTCACGTTCCCGTACCCCTCGGAAACGAACGCGCAGCGGCAAACTCACAACGTGAGCCTGTTCTTGGATATCGGCAAGCGGTGGAATGTTCATCTACCTAACTATAGAAGATAACGGCCATATCTGGGGATTAATATCGCCAATAAAACACCAGCAAAACGCCAAATTTTCATAATCCGAAGCGGCAACTGGCTTTATGCGACAATAGCCATGCCGGAAGGTAATTCACTCCCAATCAACCACTTATGCCCTGAACATAGCCGCACCCCCACCCGTATTGCCCCATCATCACCAGTAGGGGTCTTCGGGCAGTACACTAAGTAACCATTATGAGTAACGAACCTACCCACATCTACAGCACTGATAATCCATTTAAACCCGAGTTGTGGCGCACGGTCACTGGATTTGACGACCTCACTGACATTACCTACCACCGCCATGTGGGCACAGGGCGCGCAAACGGGATCGTCCGTATTGCCTTCAACCGCCCTGAAGTGCGCAATGCTTTCCGACCTCACACAGTTGACGAGTTGTACCGCGCACTTGATCACGCTCGGCGTACCCCCGACGTTGGTACGGTGCTTATTACTGGCAACGGGCCCGCCGAAAAAGATGGTGGTTGGGCGTTTTGCTCCGGTGGTGATCAGCGAATCCGGGGCAGGTCAGGCTACCGCTATGCCGATGGCGAAACCGCTGACACTGTCGATGAGGTACGCACCAAGGCAGAAGGCGGGCGGTTGCATATTTTGGAGGTACAGCGACTGATTCGCACCATGCCCAAGGTAGTCATCGCCGTTGTTAACGGCTGGGCCGCCGGTGGCGGGCATTCCCTGCATGTAGTGTGCGACTTGACCATCGCGTCTCGCCAAGAGGCGCGGTTTAAGCAAACTGACGCTGATGTTGGTTCCTTTGATGCTGGCTACGGTTCGGCATATCTAGCAAAAATGGTGGGGCAGAAATTTGCTCGGGAAATTTTCTTCCTCGGCCGCACCTACGACGCGTTGACGATGCAGCGGATGGGCGCGGTCAATATCGTCGCCGACCACGCTGATCTGGAAGACGAAGCCATCCAGGTGGCGCGTGAGATTAACGGCAAGTCGCCAACCGCGCAGCGGATGCTGAAGTTTGCGTTTAACTTAACCGATGACGGGTTAATGGGGCAGCAAGTTTTTGCTGGCGAGGCTACTCGTTTGGCGTATATGACCGATGAGGCGGTGGAAGGGAAAAACTCTTTCCTGGAAAAACGCGATCCTGACTGGTCGCAGTTTCCTTACTACTACTAGATCGCTATCAAATCGTGACCAATGTGGGGTACCCGCAGGTGGGCGTCGATAAGCAAAAAGCCCGGTAAACGATACACTATTGGGCTATGGCGCTTCGTCTGCTTGAACCCTTCCCCGTCGCGGCGGCAAACCCGTATCCGTTTCTTGATGCCTTGGAAGAATCCATCGCTTCGCAACGAACATTATTGCCGGTGCCCGCCGACGAACCAGCCCGCGCCCGGATCCTGCATAATCACATGCGGGCGGGAGAAGAAATCAGCCCAGATATAGCGGTTGTAGTGGCCACTTCCGGATCCACCGGAACCCCAAAAGGTGCTCAATTAACTCCAGCGAACCTGGTGGCTTCCGCCGACGCCACCCATCACTTCCTGGGCGGCGCCGGTGCATGGCTCCTGGCACTGCCCGCGCATCACATTGCAGGCATTCAAGTGCTGGTGCGTAGCCTGGTCGCGGGAATTGATCCGATAGTTGTCGATGTCTCCCAGGGCTTTCACATCAACGATTTCGCCCAAGCCGCAGCGACACTTCGCGCCGAATCGTCGCGCTGTTACACCTCGCTCACCCCGCTGCAGTTACTCAAGGCCATGGATACATTGCAGGGAATCGAAGCACTGCGGCTTTTCGACGCCATACTGGTCGGTGGTGGACCGCTGCGCAGTGACGATCGCCGTGCGGCGCGGGACCTGGGAATCTCGGTGGTCAGTACCTACGGTTCTTCCGAAACAGCTGGCGGCTGCGTCTATAACGGGCAGCCATTAGCAGGAGTCACCATCCGTGTGGAGGCCGAACGTATCCTCATTGCTGGCCCAATGGTGGCTGCAGGTTATCGGAATTTTCCCGAACACGAAGCCTTTTCTCGACCCGGGTTTTATCTCACCTCAGACACCGGATACATAGATAATGGGCTGCTCACGGTCACCGGCCGAATTGATACCATCATCGATTCTGGTGGATTAAAAATACACCCGGAAGTGCTTGAACAAACACTTCTCGATGTTCCTGGGGTCGACAATGTCTGTGTTGTTGGGGTACCTGATGCCCGGCTCGGTCAAGCAATAGCGGCCGCCTATGTTGGTGTCACTTCCCCGCATGACATCATTGCCGCCCTTGATGAGTTACCTCGCTGGCAACTACCTAAACAGCTCAAACGGGTGCCGGAACTTCCGCTCATCGGACCGGGGAAAGTCGATAGATTAAAAGTGGTGGAGTTTTTTAGCTCACGCTAGTTTTTTAAACCCAATACTGACTCGGTTTGGTTTTCTCCCATTCCGGCAGAACAATATAGGCTGTGCCGAAAGACTCTGTGACACCAAAACCGACCTTCGCCCAGTGGCTGGAAGGTGCCCGCCCCCACACCTGGGCAAATGCCTTTGCCCCCGTCATCGTGGGCACCGGTGCCGCCACTTATGCAGGTGGAGCGAACCTATGGCGAGCACTGGCCGCTGCAGTTGTGAGCTGGGCACTGATTTGTGGAGTCAATTACGCCAACGATTATTCCGATGGCATTCGAGGAACCGACGACAGCCGGAGTGGCCCACTACGACTAGTGGGTTCCGGTATAGCCAAGCCAAACCACGTAAAATATGCGGCGTTCGGATTCTTCGCGCTGGCAGCCGTAATCGGCCTTGCACTTGCTGCTGTATCATCCTGGTGGTTAGTAGCGCTTGGCGCAGTGTGTATCGCTGCGGCATGGTTTTACACCGGCGGCAGCCACCCCTATGGGTATCACGGACTAGGTGAAATCGCGATTTTCATCTTCTTCGGATTGATCGCCGTGCTTGGCACGGAATTTACCCAAGCTGGACTAATAACCTGGGTAGGAGTCCTTTGCGCTGTAGCGATTGGTGCGCTTTCTGCCAGTGTCAATCTGGTAAACAATCTCCGCGATATTCCCACTGACTCCGCCGCCGGTAAAATCACCTTAGCAGTACGGCTTGGTGATATATGGACCAGGCGGCTCTATCTCATCCTGGCAGCCACGCCCCTATGGGTAAGTCTATGTCTTTCCACCGTGACCCCCTATGCCTTGATCGGTCTTTTAATCGCACCGATCCAGTGGCGGGCCTCTGAACCAGTGCGCCACGGTGCGCTGGGGCGCGATTTGATTCCAGTGCTGGGCACTACTGGGCGAGCAATGGCACTATGGTCCATAATCACCGCCGCAGCGCTTGGAATAACAGCGTTAGCGGGATGATAATTCCGATTTAACCCACTGTTTATACGCTTTGCGCTGCATATCCCAATCAGCAACTGCTTTCGTCGCGCGAACGCGCAACCCCTTAAACACAAAAACCGATAGTGGCAACGCGACAATAAGAGCCAACATCGCAGAAATATAGATCGGTACTGGCGCACCGATAGCCAAGGCAAGAAGCTGAATACACATCGTTAACGTGATAAATAATCCCAGCCGAGCCAAACCATACAGCAAGACACTGGTACGTGCCTGTTTAGCAAGCCTCGGATCTCGCTGTGGCGGTTGTATAGCTGATTCTTGCGGTGCTTCTGGAAGCTGTTGTTCTTCAGACACACCTTATGACCCTAATCGACTGTCACAATTTGAGCTAGTTTTTTTAAGCCTGGCCCCAAGGTTGCCCCAATCAGCTAGATTGTCTCTAGACTTAAATGAACCTCGTCATGTGACGATTAACCAACAGTTGTACAGACAAGGAGTATCTGGTCAACGTGGGACGATTGATCCTTCTTCTTTGCTTAGTTCTCGCAGCATACATAGTGTGGCGAGCGTTTGGTCCGCACACCTGGAACCGAAATTTAAATCACACGAGTCAACCGGCCCGTAAGATTAAAGGGCCAGATGACGACGAGAATTTCCTTTGGGAGCTAGAAAAGAAACAATTCAAGCAGCGACGTGCACAGGAGGAAGCGTACCGCCAAGAGGAGGAACGGATTAAACGCGCGCAACAACGCTACGACCACAAACCGAAAGATGGTGACGATCCAAAGCCGATGGAGGAGCCACCCGCGTCGGAAAGCTGAAGCGTAATAAGACAACCCCCGAATAAAACATCAGACAAGAGTTTACTTAGCTTACGCTTGCCTATATAGTTGGAGGCATGCGTTCGACACCGGCTGTCAACCTGCCACCCAGCAAGCAACCAGCTCTTTCTTCCGCTGAGCTGGTTGATTCCCAACGCGCAGCACAGCTTTTCAAAGTACTTGCCGACGCCACCCGACTACAGATCCTCTACATCATTGCTCATAATACCGAGCGGGAAATCTGTGCCATCGACCTGTCAAGCGCCCTTAATGTTTCGGCACCAACAGTCACCCACCACATGAAAAAACTTGTGGATGTCAACTTGGTGCAGCGCCGCAAACAAGGCAAATGGGCGTATTACGCAATCGTCCCCAAAGAATTCGCGCGGGTGCACGCACTCATTGCCTCCCTATAAGAGACAACGGCACGCACCCGCGCATAAAAGAATTTTTAATTCAAACCAGCATAAGAATGCAGGCCGGAAACCACCAGGTTGATAAAGAACAAATTAAAAATCATGGTGGCAAGCGCCAGAATATTCACCCACGCTGCTTTCGCATTACGCCAGCCCGCCGTCGCGCGGGCATGAAGATAAATCGCATATAAAATCCAGGTGATAAACGACACGGTTTCCTTCGGATCCCATCCCCAGAACCGTCCCCAGGCAGCCTCAGCCCAGATCGCCCCTAAAACAATTCCCAAACCAAACAACGGAACCGTAATGATCGCAGTGCGATACGCAATGCCATCAAGTACCTTGGCCGACGGCAATGGTTTAGCGACTTTTCCAAAGAACCCAGATTCTTTGCCTAACGGCTGCCACATCCGCAGCAAATACAACAGGGATGCCACACCAGAAATCATGCCGATTGAAGCCCCCACGGACACCGAACTGACATGAATAGCCCGCCAATATGACTGCAGCGCAGGAACCACCGGCGCTGAATCCACATACAGCTTGGTGCCGCCAAAGAACAATAACGCCAGAATCGGTGACAGCACCCACGGCCACAGCACCCGCAGATCCTTTCGTTGCAAATAAAACGCCGCAACGATCATAGTGAACATGCAAATTTCCGTGATGTACTCATACAAATTGCCAAACGGGAATCGACCCGCCGACAACCCCCGCAGCACCACGGAAGCAACATGGATAATGATGCCAAGCCACACCACTGTCTGCGTCATGCCTGCGAATTTTTCTGCCGCAGCCTGCCTATCAGCAATGCGGGTGTCAAGATCCGTCTCGCTTGTCGACGGCCCCACCGAAGCAGGTGTTTCAACGCTTCCGGAGACTTCAGCTCCCGCCCCTACCGCCACCAATTGTTCGGCGGTGACGTGTTCTTTTTCTCGTTCTAGATCAATAAGTCCTTGGCGTTTGATGTAGAACACAATGGAAAGCGCCAGCGCCAAGGAGTAAATGATAAACGCACTGAAGAATGCGTAATCCGAAAAGGCCGCTAGCGTATTATTCACGTTCATTAAAAATGAAACCTCATAATTTCTTGGTTTTTACATGCACTTTTGAAAGTGAATCAGGCTTTGATCCACGATACCGCCTTTTCCGGGATAACCCAAGACCTAGCCAGCTATTCACAGGAAGCCACGGCAACCACTACACGATATAGCGGGGACAGCCCCTATCTGGTTACCAGACCAAGTTCCAGTTTCAGCCGCCAGCTAGCGATAAAACCAAACCGGATATCAAAATTCCGCGGCACACAGGACTGCACCGCAGGACCACGAGAGATACGCACAACAGGACACCCATTAACTGTGCGGATCAATGAATAATTAACCCAATCCACGCCGCATCAACGGCGAGTAAAGAGATTCACATAACGCAATCCTTGCAGCTAAATAACAAAACGTGGGGTTTCTACAAGTCAGGATCAGCCACCTATCAGCATCATGATAAAAGGGTTAGCTGCTGATTCTGGCAAGACCTATTTATCCCGTAGTTTTCATGAGCCGGGGATACTCCTATAATTTAAAGCGAAGTGGCGGCGTTGAAACACACGTACCGCGCTAATTCCGGTGGCTGGTTTACTTTATGTAGACCAGCCACTGAGCTTTAAGTGCCAATGCTCATTGCGTATTTTGATGAATTCGGGGGTTAAGGGACAAATTAGCGCAGAAGCCAGGAATTCCCGAACGCATATATCAACGACTAATTACCACATATGGCTATTAAGCGTAAGTATGTTTCTTTATTCCCCGCGATGTCACGCAGCCATAAAATATCGTGAGTGGGATCCTCGAAGCTCTTCTTCATTTGCAGCAGCAATGACAACAACTTCTACCTGTTCCTCATCAATTTGGCGCTCTCGGAGAATTCGAGCCCTCGTCGCCTCACTCAAAGAATCAAATAGTTGCACCGTTACGTTGCCACCCATGCGATGGTATTCAATCAAAAATGCGCTCATTTTAGTCAACCACCTTGTAATCTTTCTTTTAGTGTATATGCGCTTGGTTACGATGCATAGCCAGTTGCCTTACCATACCATCTACCTTTTCATAGATAAACAACAGTTTGCCCCGATTTTCATAAGCAGAGTTTCGCGCTTCACTGTCGTATATTAAATCCGAAAGCTGTTGGGCCGTCTCAGCCGAAGTTCTTATTTCTTCAGATAACTCTTCAACCTGAAGATAACGAATCTCCCTACCAAATATATCCCCCATGAGCTCATATAAGTTCGCCCATTTAGCCTGTAAAGCTGTCCGAACTTGTAACTCTGCATTGCCC
Source organism: Corynebacterium mustelae (assembly GCF_001020985.1). Classification (NCBI taxonomy): domain Bacteria; kingdom Bacillati; phylum Actinomycetota; class Actinomycetes; order Mycobacteriales; family Corynebacteriaceae; genus Corynebacterium; species Corynebacterium mustelae. The sequence goes on along the minus strand of NZ_CP011542.1, from coordinate 361,289 downwards.
GCTTCGCAAAATATGCGCAGATGAATAGCCCGATAGCCACTATGTGGGTCTTCTCGTAGGTCTCGAATATCTACCTTCTTTGCCCCTAATTCAAGGAAAACTTCTTTAAAGTACGTTGCTATATCTGATTGCTCTTGAAGATTCATATCGCAGTCAAAACGTAACCCGGTAATGTCCTGAATATTTTCCAGCGGAGTTGTGCCCATACGGCGTAATTTCTCTATAGTCGTCAGTTTGGTTTTAACGCGCCCAGTTAGAAAGTATTGCCGCGTACCAGGTTTTATTTCGCTTACGTTTGCTGCGTCAAAATTTAACGATGCGGCTCTAGCCATCATTATGCCGAGCAATGCTTCAAGAAAGCACGAATGATGACCAATGAACGATTCCCAAAGATCAACATCATACTCTTCACCATCCCGCATCTTTTTACCTAATTTGTGAATTGAACTCTTAGACCACGAAGGCTTATTGGTGATCAGCATCTACTGCTCGACTTCCTTTGTTATAAACCTGAGATACACCAAGATTTTTGGCAAAAGATTCGAAAACTAGTATAAAACCACGTCAACACTCAGTTTCACCTTTTCAGTTTTGAAAAGAGACGGGTACCATCGCATCTGTTTTATTAGAAGTTAAGGCAGCACTCTCCCCCACCACCACGCGGGTTATTCTTCGTCGTCATCGGGTTCTGGCAGGTCGAGGAGAATCCGGTGGATTTCTTCGTATTCTTCGCCCCAGCCTGCCCGGTCTGTGCGGGCTAATCCGGCGGTTTCGATATAGGTTTCGGTGTCAGAAATCGGTTTAATACGCACCCAGATGCGGCGGCGTTTGATTACCAGCGACCCCACCAAGCTGAGTAAGGAAAGTGTGGTAAAGCCCAGCACCCAGATCTGGGTGGGGTCATAGGAAATCTGGTAGTTGGCGAATTCTTCCGCGCCGTTGAAGCGGATTATGGTGCCGTCGTCAAGTGTGACTGATTCACCAACCAGTAGATTCACACGGCTAATTTTTTGTAATTGCCCGGTGTGTATGAGGGTTGGGTCGATGGTAAAGATCGATTGGCTGGTTCCAGCATCCAGGCCGTGATCACCCCGATAGACGTCGATAGCTACTGCTGGGTCGCGCATGGCTGGGTAGGAGGAGGACAATAGTTCGTTGTTTTCCCCGCTCCAGGCTGCGGTGGGGGCGAATAGTCCTTGGATAGTTAGCTGATTCTGTCGCCTGTCGAATAGCTCCGGGTAAAGTCCGGCAGGCGGGTCGAAACGCATGACACCGGATGAGAGGAAGAACGTCAAATCATCGGGCCGAAACTGCACGGTTTGGCTGCGGGTGGTGCCGTCCGGCCAGGTGATGGTGAAGGTAGGGGCAAACCCGTGGCCTTGAAGGTACACCCGGTCGCCCGCAATGCGAAGCGGATGGTTGACCCGAAGTGTGTAGTTTTCCCAGGTGGCTGGATCGGAATTAATCGCATCACCCACCGCGTAGGATACTTCCGATTGGAAGTTTTCAGCCTGACCATTGGGCAGGTAATCGGCAGAGAAATTGTGCGCATCGAAGCAGTAGGTGTTCAGCCCGGTGCCGTCGAAAAGCAAGCCAGCGCGGAAGGAGTCGAAGTTGGCGGTGGCTGTGTTGCAGAATTGCGAGTTCACCTCGGGCTTATCGCTGGCAATGACGATAACCTGGCCTTCGTAATACACCAGGCGACCGATCGCGATCGCTGCAAGCATCCCCACCAAGCCCAAGTGAAACAGCAGATTAAATAGTTCACGTAAGTATCCTTTTTCCGCAGCAAAGGAGCGCAACCCGGCGCGATCTTCGGCTGGTTGGTAGCTGGCGAGGTTCCAGCCGCTGAAGGTGATGGCGATTGTTTTTTCTACTTCGGCGATGGGTTTTTCGACGGTTCCGCTACCGTAGTGCGGGAGCCGGTTGAGGTTTTTAGGCGCCCGAACGGGTGGGGTTTTCAGTGCTTTATAGTGGTCCCAACTGCGGGGCAGGATACAGCCGATGAGTGAGACGAAAAGCAGTACTGTGATTGCGTTGAACCATGTGGAGCTAAATACGTCGAAGAATTGTAGTTTGTCGTAGATTTCGGCGAGTTTGCCGTTGTTTTCGATGTAATCGGTGACGTTATCAGCATTCAGTGCGCGTTGTGGTAGCAGGGCGCCGGGGATGGCACCGAGTGCAAGCAGGAACAGCAGAACGAGTGCGGTGCGCATGCTGGTGAGCCAGTGCCAGGCTTTTTTGGCCGCTGCGATGAGATAGTTCACGGTGTGTGTTCCTTAGCGTTTTATGCTTTTCGACGTATCCGGGCAGTCGGTTTTAGACGACTGGGGTTCCAAATTCTAGGGTAATGATTCGTATCCAGTTGATGAAGTCGCCCCATATTCCGGTGACCAGTGCCAAACCGACGAGTATCAGGGTGATTCCGCCGATTATCTGAAGCGTTCGGGAATGCTTACGCAAAAACTCGATTCCGTTAAGTGCGGTGGCGGAGCCGAAGGCTACTAGGAGGAATGGCAGCCCCAAGCCGAGGCAGTACCCGATGATGAGGAATGCTCCCCGGGCAGCTGTTGTGCCTTCGGTTCCTGCTGATATGGAAATTATTGCAGCTAGGGTTGGACCTAGGCAGGGTGTCCACCCGAGCGCAAATATTCCGCCCAGCAAGGGCGCCCCGAGCCAGGTAGACCATGTTTTGGCGGAAAACCTGGTGCTGGTCTGAAGTAGTGGTATTGCCCCCATGAATACCAGCCCCATGATGATGGTGATTATTCCGCCAACCATCGTTAGGGTATCGCTGCTTAGGGCAAGGGTACTTATTGCCCCGAAAGCGGTCACGGTGGCGAGGAGAAAAATCACGGTGAATCCGGCGATGAATAATAGTGCAGCGCCTGCGACCCGCCACCGGCTGCGGCGTGCAACTATGACGCCGTGTTTGTTGTCGGTTACGGTTTCACCACCTACCACGCTGGCCAGGTAGCTTAAATAGCCTGGTACTAGCGGTACAACGCAGGGGCTGGCGAAGGAGACCAAGCCTGCTATGGCTGCCGCAAGAAATCCTAACAGGAGCGGACCGCTGGTGATGGCTGTGACGAAAGTGTCACTGATATTTCCGCTTATTTCCCACACGATGAGATGCTCACCTTTAGTTGGTTTCTATGGTTTTAATGGTCTCGAGTAGTTCCGCTGCGGTGACTTCTTTAAGGAAAACTGCGGCGGGTCGGTGTTGGGTATCCAACACCACGGTGGTGGGAATGACCGCTGCGGGCAGTCCCCCTAGTTGGGCAGCCAATTTAAAAGGTGGGTCGTAGATGCTGGGATATGTAAGTCCGTTATCCACCATGAAGTCGTGGGCAATTGCTTTGGTGTCTCGAACGTTGATGCCAATGACGCTGCCGCCGGTTTTTTCCAAGTATTCGTGGACTTCTTGTAAGTCATCCACCTCGGTGCGACATGGTCCACACCATTGCCCCCAGGCGTTAAGTACCACGATTTTTCCGTCATAGTCAGCCAGCGAGATGATTTCGGTATCGGATGCAAGCGACGGCCCGCTGAAATCACCGATGACACCGCGTTCTGATTCAGGATAAGTGATGACGGTTTCACCACCTGGGGAGTGGAATTGGAAAGTGCCGCCAACGGCGACGGCGTTTTTACCTGCGGTGTCATCTGCACTGCAGCCGGTCAATGCGGCAGTAACGAGCAGGGTTGCCATTAAAGCTGCACGTTGGGGTCGTCGAAAAGCCATAGTGTATCTAGAACCTTTTAAATATCCTGCGCTGGTTCGCTATAGCGGTAATCTACTAAATCGGCACCATCGAAGACCAGTGACGTGACGCTTGCTAGGTCACAGATTCGGGTGGCTGGGTTGTGCGCCAGACTTTTACCCAGCACAGTACGCTGCACACACACAATTGGCAGTTGGTGCGAGACTAACACTGCCTCCCGGCCAGCAACTTGGCTGCGCACCTCTGCGATAACAGCCATCATGCGATCGGCAATGTCGATGTAGTATTCGCCCCAACTTGGCAACGCGGGATTCCACATGAGTGGCCAACGCACCGGATTCCACAGTTGGGAGCGCCACGAGCGTACTCTCAATCCCTCGAAGCGGTTACCCGCTTCCAGCAACCGGTCGTCGATGACTACCTCACAGCCTGTGACATCCGCGATGGGCGCAGCGGTTTCTTGGGCACGTTCTAGCGGAGAGCTTTTCACCAGCGCCACATCGTGGCCTACAAAAGCCTGGGCGGTTTTGGCCGCCATGGATTCACCGCGAGCCGACAAGTGATAGTCCGGGATACGCCCGTATAAAATCCGGTCGGGGTTGTAGACCTCGCCGTGGCGAACCAAGTGGATGATGGTGGTGCTCATGGTACCTTCCAGAAAACGAAAAACAGTACGTCAACGAATCTACCGTGAGTTGAGCAAAAACCCGACTTTTCGCATCGTTAGCATCTTAAGACAACTATGGGGAATAAGAGCTAAGCGATGCGAAGTAACAAGAGCGATGCCGCATCACAGGTTTCAAGATTGTAGTTATGTTGGGGTTCGGTTAACTGCTTGGGGTTGCGGTTGCCCGAGCAGCCGCCTGCGCTGCTGGCTGTAGTGCTTTCTCAATGCGAGCAAAGTCATCGTCGCCAAGGGCTGCGGAAACAAACCAGGTCTCAAACACGCTAGGCGGTGCATACACCCCATGATCGAGCAGGGTATGGAAGAACGGCGCGTAACGGAATGTGTCGGCCGCTTTCATATCAGCGAAATTATAGCCAGCCTCTGGTGCGAATCGGATGGAAAACATGGTTGCTGCCCGTTGGATATGGTGTTCCACTCCGTATCGAGAAAGGGCATCATGAATCAGACCTGCCACTATGTCGGCGTGTGCACGCACTGTGGTGTATACATCTTCGGTGGCAAGCTCTAGCGATTTCTTACCTGCAGCCATCGCCACCGGGTTGCCGGATAGAGTGCCTGCTTGATACACCGGCCCAACCGGGGCGAGATATTCCATTATGTCTTTACGTCCGCCAAACGCCGCTGCGGGCAAACCACCGGACATCACTTTTCCAAAGGTGGTTAAGTCGCCCGCCACGTGGTCTATTCCGTACCAACCGGAATAGGAGGTGCGGAACCCGGTCATGACTTCGTCTAAGATCAGCAACGCGCCATTGGCGTGGCATATCTTCTTTAGATTGGCATTGAAACCGTCGCGGGGAGCAACCGCACCCATGTTCCCAGCAGCAGCTTCGGTAATAACCGCCGCTATCTGTCCAGGGTTATCCGCAAACGCCTGTTCCACGGCGGAAATGTCGTTGTATGGAACCACGATGGTGTCGGCGGCACTGGCACCAGTGACGCCTGGGGAATCAGGCAGCGCAAACGTGGCGACCCCAGAACCTGCAGCCGCGAGCAGTGCATCAACATGACCGTGGTAGCAACCATCGAATTTGATGATCTTCGGCCGCCCCGTGAACCCACGTGCTAGCCTAACCGCCGACATGGTGGCTTCCGTTCCGGAATTCACCATACGGATTTCTTCCACGCTGGTACGCGCGATAATCAGCTCGGCTAATTCGATTTCCGCCTCGGTGGGGGCACCGAAGGACAGGCCGTAAGACATGGCTTCTGACACCGCCGCGAGGATTTCTGGATGGGCGTTTCCTAGAATCATCGGCCCCCAGGAATTCACCAGATCAACGTAGTCATTGCCGTCGACATCGATCAGACGGGAACCAGCAGCTGCGGCGATAAACCGAGCCGTTCCGCCCACCGAACCAAACGCCCGCACTGGGGAATTCACGCCACCGGGAATGCTGGCTTTGGCCCGAACCATTAACTCCGCCGAACGGGCGCTATTCGACGAGGTTAAAGCGTCGTTATAGGTGGTATCAGTCATGAGAAAATCACTCGCTTTTCGTTAGATAAGTTAGCTTGTGGGGTCACCGGCACCGGATACAACACTGCGGGCGGTCGCACGGGCGTGTTCGATCACGGCCGGCACACCGACCCCAGCGCACCACGCACCGGTCACCGAGACGCCGGGAGTGCGATCGATGATTGCAGTCACAGCGGCAACAGCCTCAGGATGGTCTGGGGAAAATACTGGTAAGCCTCCGAACCAGCGTTGCACATAGATTTCATCCAATCCGGCAGCACGACCATCGAACCCCGTAATCTTCTGGAGATCATCTAAAGCGCAGTCAACAAGATAATCCTCATCGGCACGGGTTATAGCATCATCGCCAAACCTACCAAAGGAAGCCCGCACCAATGCCCCACCGCGGGCAGCTAGATGCGGCCATTTTTTCGACGCAAAGGTGAAGGCTTTAGCCGTGATGTCTTCCTCGTCGGCAGCTACCAGGATCCCGGAGTAGTCCGGCAAACCGGTATCATCAGCGAATTTCATACCAACCACCACGCTGGAGGCTAATCGAATGGACTTCAGCGGCGCAACGGCATCTGGGGCGATTGTTTTCAGCAACATCGCCGTCGTCGGCGCTGGGGTGGCGAAAATAACGTGATCGTACACACCATCACCTGCCCCACTGAGCGCAAAGCCATTCGGGGTTTTTGTCACCGAAGATATGAACGCATCAATGTGTATCCGCGCCCGAGATTGTTCCGCCAGAGCCTCATACAATTCGGCATAACCGTTAGCAAACGTCGCAAAAACCTGCGAATTGTAGCTCTGCGATTGTGCGTTGCGGGCGTTCACCAGCCCGGTCACCGCAGCAGATAACGTCACGGGCTGACCAGCTACAGCTAACTCATCAAGCGCTTGCGCTACCTGCGGCAGTGTTGCCCTAAGCCCCAGATCATCCGCCGTTGCCGAATACACCCCACCTTGCAATGCGGAAACAATTCGATCGGCTATTTGGTCACCGAACCGCTGGCGGACTAATTGCCCGACCGTCATGTCGGTTTCACCCGCCACCCACTCAAGCGGTGGCGCGGCCGCTTCCGCGGTGATGCGTTCGGCGGTGGCGGCGTCGACAAGCGTGGCAACTGACGCCGCATCGCGCGGAATACCCATCACGGTGTCTGTGGGCAGCGCATGGCAGCTACCGCCAGAATATATCTGTGAGGGCAACCCCGATGGCGCTACTAGGCTTTCGCTTAAACCAAGTTCGGCAAAAAATTCCGTCGCGTCTTTTCGATACGCAAGGTATGCTTCCGCCCCCATATCTGTCGGCCCTGCCGCGAATGCAACGGTATAAAGCTTGCCGCCGATTCGGTCAGTGGCTTCAAAAACATCGACCGCAGCGTCGGGATTTAAGGCGTGAATTTGCCACGCTGCACTAAGACCTGCCAGCCCCGCACCAATAATGGCTATTTTCATAATTCCCCTTTGTGTAAAACCTCGCCAATAAAGAGTCTTAAGTGTAGTCTTTTCCTACTCAGTATTCGTGAATCATCGCTACCGCACGAGTGATCGCATCGGGATCAGTGTCCGGCAATACGCCATGCCCCAGATTGAAAATATGCCCAACTGCGTTACCTTCAGCAATGGCGGCATCAGCTTCGCCACAAATACGCGCTATCTCCGCACGGACAACAGCATCACCAGCAAATAACATTGCGGGATCCAGGTTTCCCTGAAGTACCTTAGGGCCGGATTCAGCAGCGATTCGACGCGCCGCTGAATCCAATGGCACCCGCCAATCCACGCCCATAACCTCAGAACCAGCAGTGCTCATCGCCGCTAAAAGCTCACCAGTTCCCACCCCGAAGTGAATCCGTGGAATTCCCGCAGCCGCCACCGCACTAAGAATCTGGGTAGAATACGGCAACACAAACTCCCGGTAATCTCGTTGGGTCAAACAACCCGCCCAAGAATCAAATAATTGCATTGCATCAATTCCAGCATCTATTTGGACTTGTAAAAACCTAATGATGCTATGGGTTAATTTCGACATGAGGGCATGCCACAACTTTGGGTCCGCATGCATCATCGCTTTAGTTCTCTCATGATTGCGTGACGGACCCCCCTCGACTAGATAGCTGGCTAAGGTAAACGGCGCCCCAGCAAACCCGATCAACGATTGGTGATCTTCTAACTCCGCCACAATAATCTCTATACCCGCCGCCACTTCCGGCACATCACTACTAAGAATAGGAAGGCTCGCTACATCGCTGGCATCTCGAATCGGCTGCGCCATTACCGGGCCGCGACCAGGAACAATATCGACGGCAACCCCCGCCGCCTTTAATGGCACAACGATGTCGGAGAATAAAATTGCGGCATCTACATCATGCCGCCGTACCGGCTGAAGGGTAATCTCCGCTAGCAACTCTGGCATGAAACACGAGTCCAGCATATCTACCCCACGGCGCACCTGACGGTATTCCGGAAGTGAGCGGCCAGCCTGCCGCATAAACCACACTGGGCGGCGCGGCGGTTGGATAGCACCCCGTTCTGGGGTGGCGGCGGCAACCATATTCAACGGCGCTTGTGGCAACAGTCGCCGTTTGGGGCTAGGGCTAATAACTACAGGGTGAAGATCAGACGAAGCAAACATAGCCAAAAGTATGCCCGGTTATCCAACTTTTGGAAAGCAAGCTCAACCTTTGTTACACCACGCACCACGTCTACCCAGCCACATCCACCCCAGAGATGCAACCTACAGGCAGGGGTGCGACGAAAAGTACTGGACAATATCAGTGTCCGCTATCCGAAACACCCGCTTTGTCGTAGAAAAGTTCTGACTATCTTGCAAAAACATTCATGCTGAAATTGAGGGGTTAGTCAAGACAAATCCCCAGCTAGGAGAATAATCGGCACAGGTTATCTAAGAGCAACTCGACCTCTGCGTGGTGTGGTGGTTAGTTTCAACGGTACGCAAGAAGAATAGGTCGAGTTGGAACTTGGCTACGGCAACTAGCCGTTGCTTTTAGTGGGATGTGCAAAAACCTGACTTAGGGAAAACTAGTACAAAAAGTCATCCCCACAAATCAAAAGCACCAGTTCAATGCGCTGGTTTCGTACCGTATGATCCACACCAACCCACAGGCGGGCGTCGACAAGCACCAGATAGGAGCCAAGCTCTCGAATACCGCTTTAGAAGGTTCTAGATAACCGGGATCTAAATTCGATCACCAATGATGATGCCAACATCAAAACCGTAGCTAGCATTGGGTGCAAAATACCAAGGCAGGCGGCAACAATTGCCACACCGTTATACACCCAAGCAAACAGGAAATTAGTGTTAATCAACCGGGCCATACGACGCGCACCAGAAAACAGCCACGGGATCGGGCTGGTTTTATTATCCAGAAGAACCACGTCGGCGGCGGTTCCTTCCAGGGCTGCGGGACTAGACAGGCTCGACATGGCTCCCACCATCACACCGATATCGGCCACCCGGAAGCAGTGCTCCACTGACTCGTCGCCCACCATGGCCACAATCGCGCCGTGGTTATGCACACTACGGACGGTTTGTTCCTTTTGGCCAGGTTGAATTCCCGCCAATACGTGGGAAACACCCACCGTATCTCCATACCGGCGTGCCACTGGATAGGTATCCCGGCTGAGCATCATCGTTTCGATTCCCATCGATTCCAGTTCGTCAACCGATTGGGTGGCATCCGCCTTTGCTTCATCATGCAAGGTGATAACGCCTCGGTCTTTCCCTTTCCACCGCACAACCAACGGGGTGCCACCAGAGACAGCGGCTGCGGCCAACCGTCCCTGAAGGTCGGAAAGGTTACGGGGCCGCCATAATTTAGCCTCGACGTTGCGCATTTCTATGTATCCATCAGAGTCCGCCACTGGGATTTCCACCATGCCGGTGAAGCTACCAAGTTCGTCGATCTCCACGTGACTTACTTCGATCCAACCGGGGATGGAGGTATCCGAGGAGGCGTCACGGGATTCCCGCGCGGCGCGCACCAAAGCACGTGAGACGGGGTGATCCGATTCAAGAGTCAGCGCGCCAGCTACCCGCAGCACCAAATCGGGGTTTTCCCCGCGATCAGCTGTGACGGTTTCCACCGTCATTTCTCCTTCGCTCAGTGCACCTACCCGGTTGAAAATAACCGCGTCTACCCTATCTAATTGCCTAACGGTGGCGGCGTTGCGAAGCAACACTCCTTTCCGGGCCGCATTTTCAATGCCGTGGCGCATCGCTACCGAGGCAGAAACCGCTAACGCTACTGGTGCAACACAGCCCAGCACCGCCAAACTAGTTGCGAATGCTTGGTTGATATTTCCAGTAAATAACGCCCACACTGCGAAATCGGTGGCCGCTATGACCAACGCCAATGGCACGAGAAACGATGCGGTTTTTGTAGCAAGCGCATCCAGGTGATGTTGCTGCATAGATGATAGCCACACCCATCGGCTTACTGCGGCTAACCAGGTGCGGTGCCCGGTAGAAACCACCCGAATTTTCAACGCCTTTTCGCCGTTAACGCAGCCAGCGTAAACCTTGGCGTTTACTTTTGCCGCAATATTTCCAATTCCGAGTGCCGTGGCATTGAGCACGGAGGATCCACCAACAACAACACCATCGACGGGGATGATGCCAAAAGGTGGGACGACGATATCATCACCGACGTTTAGTTTCTGAATGGGAACTTCTGTTTCAGATATTTGCCCGGTTTTCCTGATTTTGCTCACCAGGGTGGCGGTGCTATTTGGTGCAGGTTTATACGTTGCTAATTGATCCACCAGGTTTGTGCGCGCCTTGCGGCTAAAAATTCGCCCTGCCACCAGGAAAATGGTCATCACACAGGCGACGTCAAAAAACAGCGCACCGTTTTCAAACGATATCGGATCAATGGCAACGAGCTCCGACTCTGCCCGATATTCTCGGTTCCCCACCGGGGTGACAATCATAAGCGCTATTGACCAAATATAGGCCAATAAAATGGCCAGTGAGCTCGCACCATCCAGCGCTGACATTCCGCGCCGCAAACCACCAATGAGAGCCCGGTGGAACGGATATGCCCCATAGGTGACCACCGGCAAGGCTAGTGCAGCAATGACCCACTGCCACCCGTCGAACTGCACCGACGGAATGTAGCTGATAGCCACCACAGGGATGCTAAACAAAACCGTGATTATCAACCGCCGTCTGGTTAGAAGATTTCGGGCTGTAAAAAGCACATCGGTGGGTTCCGTAGGTTCCACCCGGGTTTCAGCGCCATCTAAGAACCCTGCTTTACGGGCGGCTTCCAACGCACGGTCTTCTTCCATTATCTGTCTACGGGCAGATGTTCGGGTGGTTGAATACCGTCGCCTGCGGTGACGCTGTCGGGAGCGGTTATAGCGTCCTTCTTCCACATCCGCCCATGCCATGCGGCGTCTAAGCGAAGAATCGGTCAAGGTGGCGTCGATCCCGAACGTTCGAAACACTTCCTCGATCACAGAAATGTCGATTGTGCGCTGCGCGGTTATCCACGCCATCTTGGATGTGTAAACAATCCGAGCATCAACTCCGGCTAAGTCATTAAGAGCTTCTTCCAGCTCCCCTACTGCAGCCGCGCTCTCTAATCCGTCAAGTTCAAAGGCGAAAGATGTGCGTCCGATATGGATTGCCTCAGCTGCGGCTTCGTCCGGGTCTTGGTTCGGATTGATGGCCAGATTAATACCCGCACTTTTCGCGGCATCTTTGGCCGCAGAAATCGCGTTGCTTACCAGGTTATTTGTCGCTTCAATATTTGTTTTGGGCATAGTTTCCCCACCAGAAACGGAATTATCTATAGGTGGCATTTCGGGTTGCGTGGCTGAGGCTGCATGTGCGGTTGTATCACCAGCACTCCCGGTGGTGTCCTGGGCCATACTATGGTTCTCCTCGCATATTCCTGCCGCTTATCGACGCCGCCTAGGTGGCGTCTTGGACGATGCTGCGCCCAAAGGTGTCTCCCCCACCCACGTGAGGGATTCCTCCCGCCCGGCAAAGATCAAGGCCACCGCTGCGGCAACACCGCTTAAGATTTGTATGCTGCCGTCGAAGGCAAAAAGCTGCACCGGTACCGAACTAACGGGTTCGGTGAAGAACACCAAAATCAGCCTGATGGAAAAATACAATCCGAAATACCCTAAAACCCGGCGCGACAGTTTGGCGTTTTCGCCTGGTTTGCTGAAACTGCGCACAAGAAATCCAACGCCTACCAAGATCAATAGGGCGAGAAGTCCCACTCCGAAGATGGATGCGGTCAAAACCGTATCTATGAGGTCTTTGTTGGGGATTGGTTGATCTCCCGCGCTTTTTAGGTTTTCAACATAAAGTGCAGCGCGTTCGTCGCGGCTATATAACCCCAAGACAATGTTGGCAATCTGGTGCAGTCCTTCGCACGCAATAACCAACATCCAGAGTTTGACCACCAGGCTGACTGCGGCTGGCCTGGTCTCCGGCTGTTCGTTAGCGGGTTGTGTTGTAGGTGGGGTCACCGAGCTGTCGTTTCCTTACAATATGTTGGTGGTGTATTTCTTCATCGCCGATAACGCGGGATCAGTTTCGGCCGGTGCCAGTTTCTTATCCCGCGTCTATCGTCGTTCCTTCGAGCCTAACAAACAATGATTCATTACTTGTGGTTGGCTCTAAGGTACGCGGCCGCATCCAGTGCAAAATAGGTGAGTATCTGGTTCGCCCCAGCTCGTTTAATCGCAATAAGCGACTCGAGCATGGTGGCTTCTAAATCCAGCCAGCCGGACCGTGCCGCAGCATGCAGCATGGCGTATTCGCCGGAGACTTGGTAGGCGGCAACGGGAACAGTGGCAGTACGCGCTACTTCCGTGAGAACATCCAGATAGGGCATCGCGGGTTTCACCATGACAAAATCTGCGCCTTCGTCGATGTCTAATTGTACTTCCAGCAAGGATTCTCGGGTATTCGCTGGGTTTTGTTGGTAGGTACGCCGGTCGCCTTCTAATGAGGAACCTACCGCATCGCGGAATGGTCCGTAAAAGGCGGATGCGTATTTTGCGGAGTATGCCATGATGGCCACATCCTGGTGTCCAGCTTCATCTAATGCGGTGCGGATAGCACGGATTTGTCCGTCCATCATTCCCGATGGGCTTACAATATGTGCCCCTGCATCTGCTTGAGCACAAGCCATTTTTTGGTAGAACCTGACGGTGGCGTCGTTGTCCACTACACTCTCACCGCGAGTGGTGGTGCTAAGTACACCGCAGTGTCCGTGGTCGGTAAACTCGTCGAGACACGTATCGGCCATGATGAGAATGTCGTCTCCGAAGGTGTCCCGCAAATGCCGGATCGCCCGGTTGAGTATGCCGTCTGGCTGCCAGGCGTGGCTTCCTTCTGCGTCTTTGTCTTCGGGCTTTGGTACCCCAAACAGGTCAACGCAGCGGATCCCCAGTTCGATGGCCTCAGCAACGATCCGGGTAAGCGAGTCGAGGGTGTGTTGATATTGACCAGGCATGGAAGAAATCTCGCGGGGGTTTGTAATCCCATCGGCGATAAACAGCGGGTAGATAAAGTCACTGGCATCAAGTCGGGTTTCGGCAACCATGTCACGGATGGCCGCGGTAGTGCGCAACCGGCGGGGTCGCCGAAGTGGGGGTTGAACGTTCATGGGGACTGGTCCTTTCCGTATGGGTGTCACTTTAGCCAATCGGCTAGCGCTTTTCGACGCCTACCGGGTACGCGCCGCCGCAGCCAGGGCGTCGATAAGCGCCGGTATTTCGGCGACTTTTGGCACTACATCCACCCGTATCCCGCATTCCCTGCACGCCGCCGCTGCCATTGGGCCAATACAAGCGATCATGGTGCCAGGATGAGGTTTTCCGGTAGCCGCCACCAAGTTTCGGATAGTGGAACCACTAGTGACACATATCGCATCAATGTCGCCGTCTTGTACCGCTGCGATGACACCCGGTGATGGTGGTGCAGCAGCAACGGTACGGTACGCAATAACATCTGTTACCCGCCATCCGCGTGCTGTAACCCCAGAGGCCACCACATTAGTGGCGATATCTGCTCGCGGCAGCAATACCCGAGTATCCACCCCGCCAGATTGCACATCCGCTGGGGGGAAAACTGAAACCAGACCCGCCGCATTTTGTTCAGTAATCGGTGGGCTTAAGATCGGTTCAAATCCGAGGTCACGTGCCGCCTGGGCGGTTTTTCGACCCACCACCGCCACGTGAGTACCGCGGTTGATCGCAGCGATGACCTCACCCGGATGCACGTGCTGGCACCAGGCCGCCTCCACCACATATTTTTTCAGTGCGGTCACAGCGTTTCCGCTTGTTAAAATCAGCCACGTAAATTCCCCAGCGATCAACTCCAAGACCGCCTGCCGAATCGGCGTTTCATCAATCGGTCGCGCAATCTCAATGGTTGGCACAGTTACCGCTGTCGCCCCACAAGATTCCAGCAACTCGACCATCTGCTGCGCTTGGTGCCGCGCCCGAGGCACCAGCACCCGCCAACCCGAAAGCGGTTTATCCATCCGCTATCCAACCCGCTTTCAACCCAAAACGGCTGCTGCACCTTGCTCCATTAATTCTTGCGCCACCGCCTCACCAACAGCGGTTGATTGTGCAGGCAGCCCAGTGTGCGTGGCAGTCAACACCACCTGTCCATCCAACGAAACCACCGCGCCAGTGACTTCCAACTGGCCGTCCTGAATCGTCGAAAAGGCAGCGACAGGGGCACTGCACCCAGCTTCCAGACGATTAAGAACCACCCGTTCTGCCGTCGCACAGGCAAACGCTTGCCCGTCAGCAATCGAGGATATAGCAGCATAGGCTGCCAAATCATCAGCCCGGCATTCCACCGCCAGCGCCCCCTGCGCCGGTGCGGGATAAAACACAGCTGGATCAAAAACTTCCGTGGCAGCACTTTCCCGCCCTACCCGCGTAAGCCCCGCATAGGCTAACACCACCGCATCCAACTCACCAGATAAAACTTTTGCCATGCGGGTATCAATATTCCCTCGAAGCGGGCGAGTAACGATATCGGGCCGCAACGCCTTAAGCTGCGCTATACGGCGCGGCGCACCCGTTCCAATAACCGCGCCGGGTGGCAACTGTGCCAAGGTCAATCCGTCACGGGCTATAAGGCAATCACGCATATCCGCACGTGGCGGCACAATGAGTGTAAAGCGTGGGTCTGCTGCGGTCGGAAGATCTTTGAACGAGTGCACTGCTATGTCACATTCGCCGCTAAAAAGTGCGTCCCGCAGTGCTTGGGTAAACACTCCCACCCCAATGCGATCCACCGGAGCCATATTCACATCACCCACCGTGGTAACGGTATGTAGCTGTGCGGCATAACCATGTGCGGCAAGGGCGTCTCGCACATGCCCAGACTGAGTAGTGGCCAGTAAACTACCGCGGGTGCCAATGACAAGTTCAGACATGGGGCACTATACTCCTTGGGTTTGGTGCTGCGGCCGCAGGGTCTCAATGCTGGTATTGGCAGCCGTCGCGGTTTCTGTGGTCAGGGTCGCTGCGTCTGGCAGCTCGCTAAGTTCCACGCGAACCGACTGGCTTTCACCAGTTAAACCGAACAACTCTTGTAGCGCAGATTCATAGCTAACAACACCAGATTCGGCCGCCAGTTTTTTCACCCGCACGGTTGGCTGATGCAGCAGCTTATCCACCACCCTACGCACGGTGTTTGCCACCTCTGCGAACTCCGCATCGGCCATGTCGGGGGTGCGGCCTTGCAGTCGTAAAAGCTCTGTGTCAATCAATTCAGCGGCGTGACGTCGTAACGCAGTTACCGCAGGAGCAACATCTTTAACCCGTTGGGCGGAGCTGTAGTCAGCCAGCTCTTCGGCAACGATCCGCAACGCTGCCCCATCACCGCCTTGATCTTCGCGCTGAATAGCGTGGAGTCGTTCAATATTTACCAAAGTGGCCATAGTCCCCTCCGTTACAGCATCATCGATATCGCGCGGCATCGACAGGTCAATCAACATCAGTGGGTGCCCTGAAGGAATATCAGTACGGGTGATAGTGAAATTCTGGGCCCCGGTTGCAGAAACCGCAATATCAACTTCAGCCAGCGCTAACCGCCGGTCAGCAAAATCCACCACCCGAGCCGCAACCCCAGCCTCACGGGCATGCGCCGCCAAGCGCTCCGCGCGCTCACGGGTACGGTTGGCGACCACCAACTCGTCAATGCCTAGACGGCCTAATTGCGTCGCTGCAAGCGATGCCATCGCGCCGGCGCCTAAAACAAGTGCGGTACGGCCTGCAAATGGTTGGTGTATATCGACGGGGCCTAACTGAGCAATCGCCTCTTCGAAAGCGAACGACACCATTGATGCCCCTGCGGTATCAATATCGGTTTCTGTGTGTACCCGCTTGCCGGTGTGCAACGCCGCTTGCACTAGGCTGTGCAGTTTCGGACCTACCGTACCCGCGTCTGTTGCCTGTTGATAAGCAGTACGTACCTGCCCAATAATTTGTTGCTCCCCCACCACCATCGAATCCATGCCTGCGGACACCACCATCAAGTGTTCCGCTGCGGCATCCGCGTAGCGCACATACAAGCAGCCACGTAAAGTTTCTACCGAAACCCCACTCTTGCGATGCAAAACATCCACCACATCCGAGACCCCGGTGTGGAAACTTGAGGTGGTGCAATACACCTCAAAACGATTGCAGGTAGACACAATCATCGCCTCAGAAAGCGATGGCCGATCGATCAACTCGGCCGCTGTGTGGGTCTTTGCATCCCCATCCATGCTCAGCTTCTCCAGCAGTGCCACTGGTGCTGAGCGGTGGGACATACCCACTACCAAAACACTCACGCCGTTTTCACCGCTTTCCGCCTTGAAAACCGCCGGTCAACACCCAACCGACAGTGATCTAAGACCTCATGTTGGATCACTACATTCCACCCATATCCAGGTATCTGATTGAAGACTAACAGCCCAGCCTCAAACTTTTGGTTGAAAATTGGACGTTACTCTGATTCATATCACCGTAGCCGGGGGTAGGTGAGTTCACAACAAAGCATTGGCTAACTCGGCGTTATCAACCTCCCAACATGCGAATTCTTCCCCATCAATCACTACCACGGGCACTCGGTCGCCAAATTCCACCTGCAATTGCGGGTCGTCTTCTACATCACATACCCGAAATTCCACCCCCGCTTGGGCGATCACGTCTTTAATCTGCTCCCGCACCCGATCACAAGAACCACAGGTTTTTCGCACCATGAGTTCTACTATTTCCGCCACATCATCCTCCTTCGTTCAGCAATCACGTCAGGGCTGTTCCTCATAACCAAAATCGCCGTAATGCCACGTGAGCCGCCGCTTCTGACACGACCTAAGCAATGGTAGCCCGCCCGCTAAAGCACCGACTAGAATCACGGACTACCATGAATAAAGGCTACCGGTTTCAAGTCACCTGCCCTAACGCACAACACGTTTCACCCGTGCCGCAGGAACGTTAACCGCTAGTCATTATCCGCGCATTATGAGAAAGGTTTCGTCGTCAACGTGTCTGAACGTGAACCCACCTGGCATGAACGGCCAGAGGACTTCCTGGCGAGCTGGAGCAGCACCCGAGGAAACCTACGACGATTCTTCGAAGAGCGCGCCCTACCGCCCATCGACGACAGCACCCAGCAGAAAGCCGGTGAAGCTGCCGCCGCCATGGCCGCCAGTGAGCTTTTCGGCCTCGATCTCAAAGATTTCACCTCTGGGCTTGATTCCGTCTCCGGTTCCTATGAGGCCGCCGATTCGACCCATCTCCACATTCCCACATCGGATATTCCCGGATCTGGTGCCGCCGCTTTTTTCGATGTGGATAACACATTAATTCAGGGATCCTCGCTTATCGTTTTCGCACTGGGATTAGCTAGGCGTCGCTACATTTCACTCGGCGACATCATCCCAGTCGCCTGGAAGCAACTAAAATTCCGGGTCACCGGCGCGGAAAACGCCGAAGATGTCGCCGAGGGCCGGGAACAAGCCCTGGAATTCATCAAAGGCCGCAGCGTTGCCGAACTCGTCGACCTGTGTGAAGAGATCGTCGATACCCACATGCGCGATAAACTCTGGCCCGGCACCAAGCAACTGGCCGACAAACACATCGCGGCGGGCGACCAAGTTTGGCTCGTGTCCGCCACCCCAGTCCAACTCGGCCAGATCCTGGCGAAACGGCTCGGCTTCACCGGTGCCCTTGGAACCGTCGCTGAGGTCAAAGACGGGCTATTTACCGGCCGCTTGGTGGGCGACATCCTGCACGGCCCCGGTAAACGCCACGCGGTCGCCGCCTTAGCGACGATGGAAAAACTCGACCTTTCCCGCTGCACCGCCTACTCAGATTCCATCAATGACACCCCAATGCTGTCCATGGTCGGCACCGCTGTTGCCATTAACCCGGATCGGCAGCTGAGCAAAGAGGCCAAACGCCGGGGCTGGGAAATCCACGACTACCGCAGCCTGCGCAAAGCAATCCGCACGTTCGGAGTTCCAGCACTGGCCACTGCTGTGTTTAGCTGGAAAGCTTTTCGACGCTCCCCCAACGAGTCAGCGTAACGGGTAGGTTTGGGTATAACGGCTGAATTACCACATTTAGTGATGGTATTAAAATAAAAAACCCGCCTCCGAAGAGGACGGGGGAATTATGGAAAAAACTCTACTGTATACATCGAGATAGGTCAAATCCCTTTCCAAGCATTAGGTATTTTACTCTTCCCCACACTGGGAGGCATTTGAGATTGAACAAACGCATTTTGGTTTAAATAACAATGCCAGTCTCCGTTTTCCGTCGAAGCTTTCTCGATTAAAGACCTATGTGGAGTTCCCCCTTGGGGATTCACGATCCCGACTGGAATTTTCGAGCGAACAAATGAAATTGGGAGAGATAAATCGGAATCGTTAGAAAATATGATAGCAGCGTCTATCCTACTTTCGTATGCATCATGCATGAGATGCGTGGCAACATTCACATCACTACCTTTTTCCTCATTATGAAAATACGAAACGAGATAGACGGCATCATTTTGGTATTTACCTGTCGTATCCTGAACCATTATCGGCCACTCAGGGTGATATATCTCTGGCCGCTTGTTTGCACCGAAGCGCGCCAAAGGGGCGTATTTAACCCGGCTAACATAGTGCCCTAACACTAAATCGTCAACGTAGCCACCATGTTGAATAGCATTGAAAAACTGGAGCTGGTCAAGCATTGCTTGACGATCACGATCTTCAGAAATGCGAGCAGAACAAAAGACTATCCTTTCCAACTCTATGGAATCCCAAACTTCCCCAATCCGTTGGGCACTGGAATAAAACGGAGCCTTTCGAACAAAATCGACTACGTATTCTGCTAAACCACGAGGCGAGTACCACTTCCACTGGAGTGGACTATCTTTAAATAAGTTTCTCCCTCCGTAGTAGACATTGAACCCATCGAAGTAAACTCC
Source organism: Corynebacterium mustelae (assembly GCF_001020985.1). Taxonomy (NCBI): domain Bacteria; kingdom Bacillati; phylum Actinomycetota; class Actinomycetes; order Mycobacteriales; family Corynebacteriaceae; genus Corynebacterium; species Corynebacterium mustelae. The sequence goes on along the minus strand of NZ_CP011542.1, from coordinate 341,931 downwards.
TACTCGTGTGACCATTTTTTACCTTTACCCTCTGTCATAAAACTTGCTCCTAGAATAGATCAACAGGAAATGACGAAGGAAAGCTTTTGGCAATATTGCAGCCAATAACACAATCAAAAGCGTGGCTAGGTACTTCTCAGCTAACCACGCCCGGAAACCAGGTAGGACTTGTCCCTCGTAAAACACCAAAACATCTTTTTAGCGATAGAAAAATCCTAAACATACAACAACCGCCACCCTCTTACGCAATGGTGTTGAGTGAGGGTGGCGGTTGTCATAAAAGCTATTATTTGCCGAGTTTACGACGCTGAACTCGGGTGCGGCGCAGCAGTTTGCGGTGCTTTTTCTTGGACATGCGCTTACGGCGCTTCTTAATGACAGAACCCATACCGGTTTCCCTCGCTTACCTAATTGAAAGATGTACGTACTTCTTCCCTGTCAGCCGCCCACACGGACTTGAACTTATAACAGGCAACTTCCAAAGTTGTTGCCCACCACGCAGTCGAAGTGCACTTTCGCCCGCGAAGCAGCCGCCACAAAACGTAGCAAACTAGCCGTGCATGGGCGTGGTGCTGACACGAATGGGTCTAATCATACCGAGCGTGGTTGCCGGGAACAAAACATACCCCAACTTCTGCCACTTAGGCCCCAAAAAGAAAACAGCACCATCGCCATCAACTCCTTTGGCAAGTAAGGAGCGCACGACGAAGGTGCTGTTAACCGGTTAAACAGAGGTAAACGGTGATACCTAACCGACTTCGCCCACTTCGTAGTAAGAGGAGTCGAGGTATTCGTTAACCGCCTTCTCATGCACGCGGAAACTACGTCCCACACGTACCGCCGGCAATTCACCGGAGTGAACTAACCGATACACGGTCATTTTGGAGACGCGCATGATTTCTGCGACCTCCGCAACGGTTAAGAAGGTTCCGTTATCTTCTCTAGCCATATTTATCTAACCCTTCAGCAGGTGGCGCGCTGCGGGCTTCCCCTCCCGCAGTAGTATCACGCACGTGCTGAATTGAGCTTAGCGTGAAACATGTGACTGGTGCGACCTAGTGTGCAAAAAATAACTCTCAGAAAAAGAAAATTACCCCTGTTGTTTCACGAAAGCGCAGGAAACAGAATAGTATTCCGACTTAGAGAAGGGGGTATAAAAAATTATGAATTTGTTAGTGATTTAAGCCACAAGCCGGAAAATGGCCGTCAACTAATCGGCGTTTTCAGCCGCGTTCTATGAACCCAATTCCTTGGAACGGCGTGCGCAAGCCTCCGTGGCGTTGTAAACAGCCGCCCGGATACCAGCTTCTTCCAAAACCCGAATTGCGGCGATTGTGGAACCGCCTGGGGAGGATACATCGGCACGTAGTGCCTGCGGGTGTTTGCCAGTCTCTTTAAGCATCGCAGCAGCGCCATAGAAGGCATTAACGGCCAAGAGGCGGGATGCTTCACTTGTAAACCCTAGGTTCACTCCTGCGTCGATCATTGCTTCTGTAAATAGAAATAGATAGGCCGGGGAGGAGCCCGCTAATGCAGTGACGGCATCCATATCCGATTCGGAAACAACACATACCGAACCAACCATGTCGAGCAATTCGACGATCTTATCCACATGTTCGTCTTTGGCAAACCTGCCTGGCGCGACGGCGCTCATTCCTTTACCAACCAACATGGGGGTGTTGGGCATAACCCGAATGACGGATGAGCCTGCGGCCAGCACTTCTTCGATAGCAGCGGTGGTAATTCCCGCCGCCATGGACACAACTGTTGTTGCGTCGTTGTTGTCTATAACTTCGGCGATCTCGTCCACAACTTTCAACACGGCTTGTGGCTTAACACAGACGAATACTACGTCCACCCCGTCGACGGCTGGACCGTTCTCATCAAACGTGACCACTTCGTATTTTTCCCGCAGATACTGTGATCGATTCGCAGATCGATTGGTCACGTGAATATTTTTCGGGTTGGTTCCGCCCGCGATCAGCCCAGCGATCAACGCCTCGCCGATTTTTCCGCCACCGATTACTGCAATAGAACTCATGTGGATAACCTTGCCAAAAACACTGCATGGTTGCACTCCGAACACTGCGGCAGCTGCAACTATTAATCAAATCGCAATAATAAAAATCACGCCACTAGCCGTTCTGCGTGCCTGATTTGCAGCACAATAAGACCCAAGCCACAGGGGGTTGAGCATGGAAAACATGCAGCACATATGGATTAGCGATTCGGGTTTTCCAAAAAGAACTCGACCTTTTGTGGTGTGGTGGTTGGTTTCGTGGGCTGGGAAGAAGAAAAGGTCGAGTTGGGTCATGCCCTACTGGCTGCTACATGGCAGGGCGATGTAAAACCTGACGTGAGGGGAAATTCTGCGGAAAAATCACGTCGCATCATTAAAACCCTTAGCTCAGTTCGCAGTGCCGGGAATCAGGATTGAGCTAAGTACGAAAAACAAAACACGCCACTAGCCGTTGCACCTGGCAGGCTTGGGAAGGGAAAAGCCAGGTAAGGCTAGTGGCGTGTGAGTGAAAAAATGTCAGACTACCATCCGACAATAATGAGTGGACCGAATGTCATTACCAGGCCGACCAAACCTGTTAACGCCATTGAAAGCCCGTCGCGGGATGTCCGCATGACGCGGACGATCGTCACCAGCGCGATAGTGACCGCTAGGCCTAGGGCTGCGACGATCTTTTTATCCATAGATGCCCAGAGGTACTGGAAGCCAATGAACAACGCCGCGCCAACGAGGATTCCAGCGATTGCCATGCCGATCACCGCAATGATCGACATTTTTTCCAGTGGTTCCTCTTCCTCGCCGATCATTGTGGCGGCGGCGCGGGTTGACACTGCTGGTGGATTTTGATCTTCCGGATCTTCTGCCACAGTATCTTGATCGTCGTATTCTTCGACGTATTCGTCGGTATATTCCGATACGTAGCCATCATCGAGATAGTGTTCCTCATATCCCGTTTCTGGTTCATAGTTAGCTTCGTTGTACTCAGACTCGGTGTATTCGTCGTCGTAATACTCTTCGTATTGACCATCGTGCGGTTCAGCAAAATCTTCGTCGTAGTATTCCGTATCATCGTCAGCTTCAACCACATAGTCGTTTTGCTGCGTAGCGCCAGGAACGGTTGCCGCTGGCATTACTTCCGTCTTGGGATAGTCCTCAGTTGCATCGGGTTCCCCCAGTTCCGGTTCGATAAACTCGTGTTCGTCCAGTTCTGGATCATCAAACCCGTGCTCATCAAGTTCTGCTTGTCCTTGTTCCATTGCCTGCGCAACGGCGTCGTCAAGCGGTGATGGTGCTGGGGTTTCTTCTTGGAAAACCACGGTAGGATTCTTTGCCAGGTCGGCTACTGGTGCTTCAAAGAATTGTTCGGAAGTAACAACCGGGAATGAACCGGTGGTCAACCGCACTGGGTCGTCTTCGCTGACGACGGACAACACGATGGTTTCATCACTGCTCGGAACTGGTTTGGTCACACCAGTGGTGGCGACTTCTGGTTCTGCCTCGGATTCTTCACCCACCACAACATAGGTAACCGCTGGCGATTCTTGTTCTGGTTCCTCTACTGCGGGTTCTGAAGCAACTGGTTCCGCCATCGCTGGTTTCATGGCAGGCTTCATTACTGGCTTCAGGGTTGGCTTCGGCACCGGAGTTTCGCTAGTGGCTGGCGGTGTTGCCTGCGCTGGTTGCGATGTCGGAATGGGTTCATCGAAATCTTGAGGTGATTCGTTGTCGATGATGGACCACTGGGTGGTTTGTTCCAGGTCAGCTGCGGTATTCCCACCAAAAGTGGTGCTACGGGCTGGTGTTTGCGGTTCCGAGGCAACTTCTGGGGTTGGTTCAACTCCATGTGGTTGGGAAACGTCGTAGCCTGCTTCATCGGTTTTTGATGCTTCGGATGCGGTTGCAGGCGTCACAGGCTCGGCATCAAGCGGCTGGTTAGAGTGCTTGGCTTCGGCGGGTTTCGCATCCACTTTCGGGATTCGCCCAGTGAGCTCGGCGACGGTAACGCCGCCGTCTTCGATGCTACGGCGGCGGCGCGTTCGCTGGTTGCTACTTGCGCCTTCCTTGCCAGCTTTTGCCAGCAATTCCGCAACGGTGAGTTGCTTGTCGGTCATCGTCTATGCCTTCCCAATTTCTCGTTCAGGGTCTAGGCCCTGTTCGATTCGCCGGAAAATTACGCCTTCGCGTAATGCCCACGGACAAATCTCAAGTTTTTCAATATTCAGCGCACGCATTGCCGCTTCCGCAACAAGCGCTCCTGCAACGATCTGGTGGGATCTGCTCGCAGACACGCCTTCTAGTTCTGCCCGATCGGCCGCTGTCATACGCGTTATGAACGCGATGAGCTGCCGTAATCCGGGGGCGGTCAACTCCCGAGTTACATGCAACCCAGCGGACGACGGTGCAGCACCCGTCAATCTGGCCAACGTTCGGAACGTCTTAGATGTTCCTACCGCGATGCGAGCATTGCCATGTGCTCGCATGCTTTGAGCGGGCTCTACCAACTCTGCGTCGATAAAGTCGCGCAATAGATTGACGGTTTTACGTTCTGGTGGGTCAGTGTCAAACCAGTTGTGCGTTAGTCGTGCTGCCCCTAAGTCTAGGGAAAAGGCACAGTCAGGTTCTTCATTGACACCCGTAGTCATTTCAAGAGATCCACCACCAATGTCTAAATTGGTGATCCGACCAGCCGACCAGCCATACCAGCGTCGAACTGCAAGAAATGTCAGTCGTGCCTCGTCTTTGCCTGAGAGTATTTCTAGCCGCACTCCGGTTTCTTTTTCGACGTGGTCTAAAACCGACTCAGCATTGACGGCGGAACGCACCGCTGACGTGGCAAATGGCTTAAGCTCAACGCAGCCTAAACGATCTGCCAATTCTGCGGCCTCGGCGACGAAATCGGTGAGTTTTTTGATTCCTTTGTCGTCGATGGCGCCGTCTTTGTCTAAGTACTCAACTAGTTTGAGGGTAGTTTTCCAATCGCTCATGGGTGTTGGCGGTCCACCTGGTCGCGCATCAACGGCTACCAGGTGGACCGTGTTACTACCCACGTCTAAAACACCTAATCTCACACGTTTAAGGTTAGACGGTCTACGGTATTTAAGTGTGAACCGCCCCAATAACACGCCCGTGTCGCTCGGATTTCCGTCAATTTCGCCCGCCGCTAGCTCTATTCGCTCCGGTGCGGAGTTGCCGCCAGACTTTCCCAGGCAGTGGTTTGAGTTTACAAACCCCGATGATGAAACCCATGTGTTTAGCATTGATCTCACGTGGTTGGAATCGCATTATTCCTGCCAGTTTGGCACCAGCGCCTGCCGAGGGATCGTTGCGGATAACGCTGCGGTGGGATGCTGTAACCATGGCGCGTTTTTATGCGACGAAACTGATCGTGACCAGCTTTTCGACGCCGTTAGGCGGATGCCTGCCGCCTACTGGCAGTTCCGACCAGCAAGCGTCGACGACTACTTTTTGGCCTGTGACCAGGCTAACGATATTTCGTTGGAACCGTGGTTGGTGTGGGACGAATTGGATAATGATGAGGGAGAACCGGAGCCAGCCCTTAAAACCGCATTGGTAGATGGTGCGTGTATTTTTGCTAACCGGCCCGGCTGGTCTTCGGGCACCGGTTGCGCCATTCACCAATGGGCGTTAGACAGCGGTGAAGATTTAACCGTCGTCAAGCCTGAGGTGTGCTGGCAATTACCGTTGCGTCGCCTTGAAGCCTACGAAGAACGTGCTGACGGTGTGGAGATTCTGCGCACAACCATTACCGAATATGACCGACGTGGCTGGGGTAACGGAGGCGAGGATTTCGATTGGTACTGCACTACGGCACCTGACTGTCACACCAATACCACACCGTTGTGGCGAAGCTGCGAGGCGGAATTGCGCGCTTTGCTTGGCGACGCCGCCTACGACATCCTGGCCGATCACCTCACCGGGCGGGAAGAGGCCCGACGCGCCTTGGCTACAACCGCCACGCAACCTGATGTTTTCGTAACCCATCCGGCCACCGCTGCGGCCCGGCGTCGAAAAGCTTAAGCCTCAAACTTATAGCCCAATCCCCGCACCGTTACCAGGTGCGTGGGCGCGGACGGCTCCCGCTCGATCTTGGACCGCAGCCGCTTGATGTGCACATCCAGCGTTTTGGTATCGCCGTCGTAATCTGCGCCCCACACCCGATCTAATAATTGCCCTCGGGTAAGCACCCGACCTGCGTTACGCATCAGGTACTCCAATAGGTCGAACTCTTTCAGCGGCATTGCCACGGGTTGCGCGTCAACTGTAACGATGTGTCGATCCACATCCATCTCCACCCGGCCGCCGGTCAGCAACCAGCCTTCACCTTCGTCGACGATCGGCCCGTCGCCGCCGCGACGCAGCACCGCACGAATCCGGGCGATAAGTTCTCGCGACGAATATGGCTTGGTTACATAATCGTCCGCGCCTAATTCCAAGCCGACAACCTTATCTAATTCCGTGTCACGCGCCGTGACCATAATCACCGGAACCTGTGAGGTTTCCCGCAATTTTTTGCACACGTTGGTGCCAGACATTCCCGGCAGCATCAAATCCAGGAGCACAATGTCGATTGGGTGCGCCGCAAACTCCACCAATGCCTGCGGCCCATCCGCCGCATGGATGACCGAAAACCCCTCTTTACGCAGCAAAAACGCCAGCGGGTCAGCCAAGGACTCCTCGTCTTCGACCAACAAGATGGTTGTTGTCATTACTGCTTATCCTTTCGACGACCCCGCAACCCGGGAGAACGAAACAGTTCCGATTTCAAATTGTGCCCTACAACTTTTTCAACCGCAGCCGAACGCTCATCATCCGCGTGGTAAATCGGCAACTCTAACGAAAACGTCGAACCAGTACCCAGTTGCGACCACAATTTAATATCGCCGCCGTGATTAGCCGCCACGTGTTTCACGATCGCCAAGCCCAATCCGGTGCCGCCTGTTGAACGCGACCGAGCCTTGTCCACCCTAAAGAACCGTTCAAATACCCGTTGTTGATGTTCCGGCGCGATGCCAATCCCGTGGTCAGTAACCCGGATTAACACCACATCATCGCCCACGATGGTGGTCGTGACCGCCACTTCCACCCCGTTCGGCGAATAATTAATGGCATTAGAAATCAGGTTAGAAATCGCAGTTACCAACAAGTTCCTATCCCCCAACACGTCGACCTCACATGGTGGGGATTGGGTAAGACTAATGTCGGCGCTTTCGGCTGCTAGCCGGTTCCGGTTTACCGAGTCGGCTACAACGTCATCAATGCATATCGGCTCCATGTCCGGTAATGCCTCCGCGCCCTGCAACTTGGATAAAGAAATAAGTTCGGCGATCATTTCCCCCAACCGATGCGCTTCCTTGTATAACCGCTGCCCAAAATAGGCTACTTGTTCGGGATCATCCGAGGCTTCCGTTAACGCTTCGGCCAGTAGCGCCATCCCACCAACTGGAGTTTTCAATTCGTGCGAAACATTCGCCACAAAATCCCGCCGAGCTGATTCCATCCGAACGTTCTCCGACTCATCGGTGGAGTAAATAATGGCATAACGATCATCCACCAAGGTCAACGGCTTTACCACAGCCCGCACTGACCGCACTCGTGATCCAGTTTGCCTGCGAGTATCAAACGCGATGGAACGTTCTTCTTTATCCCCAAAAACCGCAGTAGCGATCTGCCACACATCAGCGTTCACCGTACGCTCATACACCACCCCCATTTCATGGGCTTGAGCATTCGACAACACCACGTGCCCCAACCTATCAACCACCGTTATTCCAGTTGGTGAACCCTGTACCGCCAGATGCAAAATCTGCGGAACCGTGGTGATATGGTTTTCCGATAATGCTGCTTTGTGCTGATATCGCTGCACTCGAGATTTAAGCCACGAGAATGCAGCTAGGGCGAGGCCGGTTACGACCACGCCCACAATAAAAGCTGGTATTTGTGAAGTCACAAACTACTCTCGCTGCGCCTTACTTATTTGCCGCCCTGTGCCGCTACGGCTGCTGCGCCTGCCGCTGCTGCCTCTGGATCCAGATAGGTACCGCCTGGGTTAAGGACTGTGCCGTCCGCATCAAGCTCGTACACTAGTGGGATACCGGTTGGGATGTTCAGCTCAGCAATATCGGCATCTGAGATTCCGTCCAGGTGCTTAACCAATGCCCGCAACGAATTTCCGTGTGCCGCAATCAAAACCGTCTCGCCGTTTTTGACCCGTGGCAGGATTTCTTCCTCGAAATATGGAACGAACCGAATCACAACGTCCTTCAGACATTCGGTCTGCGGTACCTGCGGCAGGTCTGCGTAGCGCACATCGTTTGCCTGTGAATACTCGTTATCATCCTCGATTGCTGCTGGTGGTGTGTCATAGGAACGACGCCATGCCATGAACTGATCGTCGCCGTACTTTTCCTTTGTTTCTGCCTTATTCAGCCCCTGCAATGCGCCGTAGTGGCGTTCATTGAGCCGCCAATCGCGGATCACTGGGATCCAGTGACGGTCTGCCTCATTCAATGCGATATTTGCGGTGCGAATTGCCCGGCGCAGCAACGAGGTGTACACAACCTCAGGCAGAATCCCTGCTTCGCGCAGCAATTGCCCACCCCGCTTGGCTTCGGCTTCGCCCTTCTCGGTCAGGTTAACGTCAACCCACCCGGTGAACTGATTAGACGCATTCCACTCACTCTGTCCATGACGGAGGAGAATTAGTTTTCCATTAGCCATACCCACCAGTGTGCCACGGTTTTTCGCACCATGTGCGGCAGAATCAACCACGACTAAAAATTGTGGAGTTTCTAACACTTTTAGGTTTATTCGACCACATAGCATCGGTGCCCGGTTTCCGTACAAACAGCCCAATGGCGCCCCGCACGGCCTTAGCCTTAGAACGGGCACTTTTGCTTTTCGACGATCCCCTCACCCAGAAACGAAACGCCTTCAGTGTAAGTTGCCGCGATCATTATGCGCCTCTACACGACACCGCAATCACCACGAAGCGAGAATCTGCTACACAGACGACCCCACCCCACACACACTATTAAACAATAAGTTATCTCAATAATTAGCAAATACTTATAAAGCTACACCTATCTGGAGGTAATTATGCCGATTTTTCTGTGAAAACTTCACAGAAAAGTTTCATATCGTGCGCAATTATTAGCATGAGGGCAGCAGAAGAAAAACCGATTTCTACCGTCTTACGACACGAAAGGAGTGTTCTTCGATGTACACATCCCCCAACTTCAGAGCACCTGGGGTACCGATATCCCCCAGAAGCGGTCGCCCCAGCATGATTGCACGTGTTTGCGCAATCATCGCATCAATCGCGCTGGCTTTAGGCCTCGTTCCCGCAGCCGTAGCCGAAGAACAAACATGGGGCATTTGGGTTGCCGGAACCCAGGTTACCGCAGCAAACAAAGACGATGTGTTTAGAAACAACACAGTTCGTTTCGATCCGGACAGCGCCACGCTTTATCTCAATAGCGCAAGACTTCTCAATGCCCAAGATATCGAAGACGAAAATGGCAGAATTCCTGAGGGGAAATGGGACCAGGTCCCAACGATCAGTATCACCGAAAAGAATCTCACCCTGCACATCACTGGTGACAACCGGATCCTAAACAAACCAACTAGCCCCGGTTCCGGGATACTGTTCCACAAAGCTGGCCCTGATTCAACGCTGACATTCACTGGTGATGGCTCTATTACTTTTTCCCGCCTGCCGCGCGAAAAGCCCTACGAGTATTTCCATGTCCCTGTTTACCGAGGCGTAGAGACTGAGGGGCAAACAAAGTTTGCTGGGCCGAATGTGTTAATTGAAGACAGTGGGTTATCAAGCCCACGGGGGATCACCGTTGCGGCAGGAGACGTTGTCGCACACTACCCAAGCGGGTACCGAAGCGCTACTGGCGTATCCGTCTGGGATGGAGATCTCCGCATTTCTGGTGGGTCACTTACCGGCATTGCGGGCAGCAAAAGCAATTCGGGATATTCAGGTGATAGCTACGCAGGTGTTTCTGCAGTTCCAGACCGTATATTCATCACTGGTGGAAAACTTATAGCTATAAGTACGGAAATCGCATTCCGCCCAACAGTAACGTTCCCAGAGACGTATAAGGTGCTGGTGAACGAGAAAAATACTGCCGAGGGCGCAAAACCATGGGACCGGACAACGCCGCTCGGCGATAAAGGTTCACCGTACAAATTTGTTCAAATCGAGCTAGCAGACTCCCCGCAGCCACCTGCAGAACCTACCACTTCTGCACCTAGTACTACTGCAACAGAATCGCCCACCACGCAACCAACAGAGTCTGCGAATCCAACACCAACGACAACATCAACGCCCAAAGAATCCGACCCAAACAGTGATCTGGTAGGTTTCCTGCGCTCGCTATTGTCGAAGGTTCTTGAGTTCCCATTGCTGAAGAGCTTGTTGTCATTCCTGTGGAAGTAATTTCCGCCAGCCCTTGTCAGCCAGACGACAAGGGCCTTTCCAATTACCAGCAACATCTCGTATTCATTATGTACACCACATTGAGCTGCAACGTTCTATGAAAGGAGGAGTGCCATGTACTCCCCGTCATTACTACGACGACCCACATGCGTAATTTCGCCGCTCGCAGCGGTTTATTTTTTCATTGCTTTCTGTACAGTTCTTACCCTCATCATCATGAGTTTTTCGCCAATTGCTAGCGCTCAAACCAGCAAATATCCGCTATGGGTTGGCGGAGTTCGCGTTGATGACAGCAATAGTAATAACGTCACCGGCGATAACACTGTACGTTTCGATCCAGAATCTTCAACCCTGTATCTCGATGGCGCTACTATTCACAATCCGAAGGAACCCAACAGCGATCTTCCAGCTAGGGGCGCACTTGCAGCGGTGTATTCGGAGCTTGAAAACCTCAAGATTAGTGTGACTGGTTTTAACGAAATCACTACAGTCCCGACAACTGCCTTTGGTTCTGTATTCATGCATGAAGCTGGTGTCGATTCTAAGCTTGAATTCATAGGCGATGGTGTTCTAACACTCCAGATGAACAACAAGCCAGAATCCTCACCATTTTTCCCATTTGCAAGTTATGGTGTGTTATTCCACCAAGGAAGCATGAATGTCTCCGGGCCAAAACTAGTGCTTAATCAATTTAATGATTCCCCCGTTTCCGGCTCAGCCCTTTCTGCACACCAACTGAGCGTGGAAAAAGGTGAAATTATTGCGAATGCTCGATACGGATCTCGAGGTATTACGTCGCTAAGTGTTGAAGATGAACTAAGAATCTCTGGTGGAGAAGTGACTGCACTTGCTGGCGATATCACCATACGCCGATCTCGGGTAGGTGGTGATTTCAGAAGCATCAGTGTGCCTAGCGATAAGCTGTTTGTCACAGGCGGCACTTTGACGGGTATTTCACAAAACATTGTTTTTGACAAGAATGTTTCGGTGCCAGACGATCAGTCTGTCTATGTCAATGAAAACCATATCGCGGAAAGCGCCCGCCCGTGGGATAAGACAACCAAGCTTGGCGATGCCGACTCCCCATATCGCTATGTTCGCATAGAAGGCAAAGCGTCTTCGGAAACACCTCCGACACAACCAGCCCCTTCTGGGTCAATCAGCTCTTCACCTGGGGCGTTATCAAGCTATCTATTCGCTGATTGATCCTTATACTGTCCGAATTCAGGAAAACGACAAATCGCAGCCAGTACCCCGTGAGCCATTGTTTTCAAAGACTCACGGGGTTTCGCGTTCCAACGCCCCCATACATGTACCAAATACCTATCAATTATTGGCTATAAGCACACCATATCCGGGGCTGTTTTTCATGCAGCATCACTACGATGGAAAGTGGAACAAAACCTTTCGCCGAAGCTATCACCACATTCTTGCCAACCATTGTGAAGGGAAGTGTCTACCATGCGCATCACTGGTGCCACGATATTCAGCAGGAATACTTTACATCGTTTAACAATTATTTTCACCAGCATATTCCTGGTATTAACCATCGTAGGTTACATACCGAACACAACAGCCGCCCCGGTATCAACATTCGATGTGTGGGTCGGCGCTACCCGCGTTGATACCAGTAATATGCATGACGTCACGGGTGACGGAACTGTCCGTTTTAACCCCGACACCGCTACGTTGGAGCTTAACGACGCCACCATCACCGATCATCGTGAGGAAGGACTGGATATTGCGGGTATTCGGGCAAAGATTCCGAATCTCACGATCAACGTGCAAGGCAAAAACACTATCACGACCACGCCCGCACATCATTTTGCAAAAGGGATTCTGCATTTGCCCCCACCTAATGCTGGCTCCACCTTGAAGTTTACTGGCACCGGCACATTAGATATCACGGTTACCGAATCCACGGCCGGAACCCCACAGCAATACTTGGGCGGTTCCGGAATTGACGCCTCCGGCAGGATCGTCTTTGCTGGTCCCGACATTAATGCCACAAACAAGTACCAGCATGTTTACACCGGAACCGGCATTCACGCAGTGGAAGGGCTGACTGTCGAATCAGGTGATATAACCAGCTACACCTATTTCGGTCCGCGTCACGCGGCTGGTGTCGAAGTGGAAACTGGGACGTTAATGATGTCCGGCGGCACCCTCACCGCAATTGCCGGATATCTGGAAAAACCGCCGTCCAGTTATCCTGGCGCACTAGCGGGCGTGCGGGTAAATCCCGGAAACCTGGTGATCGAAAAGGGGCAGCTCACCGCCATTGGCACGAAGCTTGCATTCAGCGAGAACATCACCCCACCTGCGAACTTCCCGATCCAGGTCAACGAAGCAACCAGCGCCGACGGTGCCCGCGACTGGGATAAGGCAACACCCCTGGGCGCAATCGGATCGCCATATAAGTTCGTGCAGATCGGTAGCCGCGGTGCTGCACCTACCACCACACCAACCACGTCAGTACCAACGACGACCGCACCAACGTCAACCACTACCCCGCCGACTACCAGTCCCACCCCGCCACCGCAGTCGGGTAGCGGCAGTTCCGCACTATTCGATTTCCTGCGAACGATTATTGCCCGGTTGTTGCAATTCCCGCTGTTAAAAGCACTTTTCGGGTTTCTTTTCAGTAGCCAACGCTAGAACGAACGCCTGATAGTTACGGCGCGGGCGACCCGATTGCCGGCGTCGCGTCACCGGCACCACCCGCGCCGTAATGATTGTGTGCAATAATTTCTGGAAGTTAAACGTTCCTGTACCCCAAGCTCATTGCGCAATAATCAACTTCGCGCACATCACCACAACTAATACGAGCACCGCATACCGCAAAAACCGCACTCGAATAAAGTTTTTATTCAGCTCTCTGTAGCTGTCACCCAGTAACACAAATCCACAGGATTTATAAACCACCACCTTTGAATATAAACGATGGGGCTTTACGCCTAGTAAAGAATGCCTTGGGTATACTTGCTGAAAAATCAATAAAATTCGAAAGGAAACTGTAGTGACCGATAGTGGTGTAATCTGCTTAGACTCTGTTTCTAAAACTTACCCCTCATCTTCTGAACCGGCTGTGTCAGGCTTAAGTTTTTCCGTACAAGCTAACGAAATCGTTTGCATCCTAGGTCCAAATGGTTCAGGCAAGACCACTACAATCGAAATGATTTCCGGTTTGCTCTCTCCGAGTTCAGGACGAGTCACAACATTGGGTGTCGATCCTGTTAAAGATCGTGACACCATAAGGGCGAATGTAGCGGTTCAGCCACAGCATGCTTCACTTTTTGAAAATCAGACAGCTCTGGAAATCGTCACTTTCTGGCGATCCTTGTATTCAAAAGGCTATGATCCCACTGACGTTCTTGGGCAACTCGGGTTACTTGAATGCCGTAACGTTCGCGTTTCCAACTTGTCTGGAGGACAGCGCCAAAGGGTGCTGTTAGCCCTCGCTTTGGTATCTAAGCCATCTATGTTGATTTTAGATGAGCCATCTACCGGGTTGGATCTAAATGCAAAACATGAGTTATGGAACGCGATACGACTAGCGCGCGAAAATGGTGCCACGGTCCTACTATCAACTCATGATATGGAAGAAGCAGAAGCACTTAACGATAAGGTTGCACTATTCTCAAAAGGACGCTTGGTGGCTTTTGATAGTTCAACAACATTAATTTCCAATCATTCAGCCACCCGTGTAATCACCGCAAAGTTGCCAAACAACATTGATCCCTCGCAATTATCTCACCTAAACAATTATGGGGCCGATGTCTCTTGTGAAATTGATTCGGACGGTGTAGCCAACCTCAAAATAAAAACTAGCGATAGTGATTCATGCTTTAAGGCCTTGTCCAATTTACATGCGTTTGATATCCGGATTAACGATACTGGCCTCTCAGGCGTCTTTCAAAAACTTACCGGCTCTGAATGGTCCAACTTCGACGGCGATGGAATTGAAAGTTGATTTTGTTTTTACTACGTTCCTGATGCGCCTTACGAGATACTTATTTTTAAAATAATGAAGGAGGAATTTTTATGGCAGATTCTACCCGTGAATTGATTAAGCTGCATTTTCGCGAGCTTTTCCGCGATCGCAAGTACTTCTGGTTTGCATTGCTATTTCCATACTTTATGTTTGGAACCTTCGTGCTCATCAACTCATTGATTCCTAAAGATTCTGGTGAAGACTTTATAAGCAAATTGATTATTCCCATGGCTATTTATTTAGCTGTGACAAGTATCGCTTTTTCAATCACTTCAGGCCCCATTGCGTCTATGCGCTCCAAAGGCCTGTTTAGACTGCTGAGCACCACTCCACTTAGTCGCACAAGGTTGATTTTTACACATTCGGCCACTCGACTCCTGATGGCAACAGTTCAAGTGTTTGTTTTGCTCCTGCTTGGCGTAGTTCTTAAATTAGTTGACTTCGCCTATGCTCCGCGCTTGTTTGCGTTGTCATTGTTGGGTTTGTTCTTATTTTTACCAATTGGCTATATTCTGGGTGGCAGGTTAAATTCCCCAGATTTAGCCACTAATATTGGCACACTTATTCAATTATTAACGTTTTTCGTTTCGGGCCTTGCGTTTCCGATGGCACTGATTCCAGAATCTTTCAGCAGGATTTTACATTTTCTGCCGAGCACCGTTTTTGCTGAACTTCTATCCTCCTCACTCTTTGACCAAACTCCATATTTTTCTGCTGGATTCTCAGTTTTTATAATTATCGGTTCTGGTTTGGCGTTTATTATTTTGGCAATAACTAGTTTTCGTTGGGAACAGACTGACTCTAGACGCTGACGTTTTGCCATGATCTACTGAGATAGCCCATTGCAGCATATTCGAGGAATTAAAATAGACGATGATTGCCAAAAACTGCTCCTTGCTTAGCCTTTACTCATTGCGCGATAATCAACTTCGCGCACATCACCACAACTAATACGAGCACCGCATACCGCAAAAATCGAGTTCCGCCTGCGAGTACTGTTCGGGCACCCAGTTGCGCACCAATGATATTGGCAACGGCAAGAATGAGCCCCAATTGCCACATGATGTGCCCGCCCATTCCAAAGACAATCAAGGCACCTAGATTGGTCGCGGTATTAACTACCTTAGCCAACACCGTCGATTGTAAGAGGTCGCCGGTAAGAGTTGCGGTAAACAGCATGATGAGAAACATTCCGGTGCCGGGGCCGAAAATGCCGTCGTAAAACGCGATGACACCGGCTAGCCCCAACGCAACGCGCGGGCGGGCGGCGACCGGTGTAGTTGCTTGCCCAAAATCGCGGCGGAAGGTGAGAAAAACTCCCACCGAAACCAAAAGAACAATCACCACCGGTCGCATGACATCTGTGGAAAGACTACTCGCAAGCAGTGCCCCACACCCGGAGCAACCAAGCGCAAGGAAAACATAGCGCCACAGGTGTTGCGGCCGCCCCAGCCGCTTTATTAAAACGATGGCTGCGGATAAGGTGCCGGAAACTGCGGCAAGTTTATTGGTGGCCAAAGCTGCGGTGGGAACATATCCAGCACCCAGCAGCAGCGGGATAAGAATGAGGCCACCACCACCGATGACGGCATCGACCCAGCCCGCAATAAGCGCCCCAACCACCAATAAACCCATCGGAATTATACCGCTTCGTCTAATACAACCGCACGAAGAATATCCATCGGGATGGATCCTTGCTTCAGCGCCTTTTCGTGGAATTCCGGCGCGGTCATGCCTTTAGCGTCGGCAGCCGCCCGCATGTCCTGCCACAACCGTTGCCCCAACGCATAGCTGGGGGCTTGTCCCGGCCAACCGAAATACCGGTTCAGCTCAAAGTCGAGATTAGCGTCGCTCATCGCGACATGCCCTCGCAGGAATTTCTTGGCGTATTCAAAGTCCCACACCCCACCTTCGGGGGTTTGTTTCTCCAGGTGAACGCCAATATCCAAGACAACCCGGGCGGCGCGCAACCGTTGGGCGTCGTAAAGCCCCATGCGGAAACCGGGATCGTCAAGGTAACCTAGCTCCGCCATCAAGGCTTCCGAATACAGCGCCCAGCCCTCGCCGTGACCAGAGTTCCAACACGCTATTCGACGCCACAGGTTGAGGTTATCCCGCTCTGCAATGGCCACACCCAGCTGTAAGTGATGCCCCGGAACGCCCTCATGGTACACGGTGGTCAATTCCTGCCATGTATGGAAAGTATCCTCCCCCGGCGGCACCGACCACCACATCCTGCCCGGGCGGGAAAAGTCCTCGGTGGGCGGGGTGTAGAAAATCCCGCCGGTGCCAGCCGGATCAATGCAGCATTCGATTGTGCGCATTTCTTCTGGAATGGTGAAATGAGTTCCCGCCAAATCGGAAACCGCCTCATCAGCTTTCGATTGCATCCATTCTTTCAGCGCCTCAACGCCGTGCAATGTGTAGCGCTCGTCAGCATCAAGGCGTGCCATCGCCTCAGCCACGTCCACACCCGGCCCGTACAACTTATTCGCGCACTCTTGCTGCTGGGCAATGATCTGCTCAAGCCGCTGCTGGCCCCATTCATAGGCCTCATCCAAATCAACCTTCGCGCCGACGAACTCCTGGCTAAATAGCTCGTAGCGCTCCCGGCCGACCGCATCTTTATCACTAGCCTGCGGCGCGAGTTCCTCCGCGAGCCACTGGCTAAGCTGGGCAAACGCCTGCTTCGCCGCGGCAACATCTGCCTCGCGACCCAAACCATCAAGAGTGGTCCCGTCCACCAAATCCGCAATCTGCTTTCGCACCTGCTCAATCTGCTTTCGCACCTGCTCAATCTGCCGCCGCGCCGCAACCTGCCCCCTGCTTGCCGCAAACCGCAACGACTCCTGATAGCCCGCCACGGCGGCCGGCACCTTAGTTAGGCGCTCCGGACGGTGATCCTCCGGCATTTGCAGCAAGGAATCCCGAATCTCCTGCACCGGCGATGCGATGTTATTGAGCGACCGGTAGCTTTCGCCCTGTTCATGCAGCTTCAACTCCAACCCCAACCGGTCCCGCATGACCGCCTTGGTTACCGCGTCACCGTCGAGTGCATCGACCTGTTCCAGCATCTGCTTCGTGCGGCTTGCCACCGCATCATGGTGGCCGGGGCTAAAGTCCTCCAATTCGTGATCGTGCCCGGCGATCCCCCAGGCCGTCGCCGCCGTCGGCATGAGTGCCGCCATATCATGAACATATTTTTCCGCCGCCGCATCCAACGGCGATTGGCCAATCCCAGTAGAAGTAGATTCTGTCATGCACATATTCTAAGGCATGCAGTTTGTGGGGTTTCAGCTTAAGTTTTTTGCTTTTCGACGCCCCAGCGTAACGGGATTCATAGGCCGCAACCGAAAACCAACCATGAACTAAGCGTTAGGGAGAACTCCTTAACAGATCCACACTAACGAATGCATGAAGTCAATTCATTTCGGCGGCATATCATTCCAGTCAGAAACTGGAATTACTCAACCCCTGTACAGGCGCGATAGTAAGCCGCATATCTGCACCATCGGGGTTGACTGCTGTGAAGAAACATATGGATTTGAAGCACACCATGCTTTTTGCCGTGTTTTACACCGTTTGTCCAGAACAAGAAGCTTTGTTTATCCGAAGCAAGAAACCACAGCACGTGTAGCAGATATCGGTTAGGCTTTTACCCTGGCAAAAAGATTGCTGAGGATTCACCTGGGTTAAATGCTTCACATTTCGATAACGTGTTTACTTCTAACAAATTCCAAATAAAAAGGGAGTTAAATGAACGAAACAGATTATGCCGATACCATATATTACCTGGGGTTTTTGCCGTTAGCCATTTATACTCTCGTTTTCGCAACTAGAAGACAAGAGCATTTTGAAACCAAGCAATTCGGCAAGTGGTATTTCTTTTTCGAATGCTCTTTTTACACCATAGTTGGCATCTTTCCCTCAGCATTAATAAATGCGCTTTTCTATTCGGACGATAAACCTTTGATCCCTAGATTCACATCGGCATTATTCCTTTTTGTCACGATGTATGTTGCCATAATGCTTTGCATAAGGATTTATTTATATGACAATTTTCAGAAAACACGTTTGAGCGACTTCCGCCCATTTATACGCGAAATTATGGGCAAAAATCCTTACCCAGATTCGGATAAACCTTTCCCCGAATGGAAAACGCAGCCAACGTGGCTATTCAAAGGCTGCGCAACTTTATTTGCCGTGATAGTAGTAACCATCATTGAGCTGATCGTGTTGTTGACCTTCCTTAAGTAACTTGCGTTGGATTTCGTAGTTAAAGCGATCATAGGTGAAATTATCGGCACAGCTTCCAACGGTTATTCCACCTACTTTATGTGGTTATAAAAACCTCTTCCCCAGCCGCAATAGATTAGTCATGACTGCTGCATAGGTTTCGCGGGGCAGGTTTTTGGGGCCGGAGATCGGCAGAACCCGCTGTTCAGCGATGGTGCGGGGTTCGGTGTATTTCAGTAATCCGGCGTCGCTATGCCGTCGCCCGGTTCCGGAGGCTTTCCAACCGCCCATCGGGGCGTCGATAGAGCCGAAGGCTGCGGCGAAACCTTCGTTGATATTCACCGTGCCAACTTCCAGCTGCGCGGCGATCTGCCAGCGGTTATGCCCCGCGCAGACGGCGGCATTGAGGCCATATTCGGAATCGTTAGCCCGCTCAATAACCTCCGCCTCAGAACTGAAGGTTTCAATGTAGACGACTGGCCCGAACACTTCTTCCCGGTAGAGTCGAGCGGCCTCGGGGACATCGACAAGCACGATGGGGGCGATAAACGCCGAGCCTAAGTCGGGTCGCCGTCCACCGGTGAGTTTTTTCGCGCCTTGGGCAACGGCGTCGTCGACAAGCGCCATGACGTTATCCGCCTGCGTCGCGGAAATCATGGAGCCAATGTTTTCTTCCCAGCCGCCACCACCGATCGTAAGGTTTTCGACCGCCGCGACGAGCTTGTCGACGTACTGTGCCGCCACATCTTCATGCACATAAATGCGTTCGATGGAGATGCATAATTGGCCGGTATTGGAGAAACAACCCGCAATGGTGGTACGCACCGCCACATCGATATTCGCATCGGCGGTAATAATCATGGGATTTTTGCCGCCTAGCTCCGCCGAAAACCCAATCAGCCGCTCCCCCGCGATAGCGCCGAGCTTACGGCCCGTTTCGGTGGAACCAGTAAACATAAGGAAATCAGCGTGGTTGGCTATCGTTTCGCCCACCACCGCCCCGGGTCCAGTTATCACTTGGTACAGATCCTCCGGAAGTCCTGCTTCCCTGGCGATCTGTGCGCCAGCCAATGCGGTGAGTGGGGTTTGCGAATCCGGTTTTAACACAACTGCATTGCCCGCAATCAAAGCGGGAATCGCATCGGACAACGTGAGGGTTAACGGGTAATTCCATGGGGAAATAATCCCTACCACGCCTTTCGGCGCATGCTGCACGATGGTTTTTGTCAATACCGGCAACGCACCCTTTACGTGCTGCGGCCGCAATAGTTTCGGGGCTTTCTTGGCGTAGTACCGGGCATTAATGGCCACATCAAGAACCTCGTCGAATGCCGAAGCGCGGTTCTTTCCGGTTTCCAGCTGGATGGTATCTAAGATTTCCGCCTGGTTGGCCAGCACCACATCGTGCATCCGCATGATAATTTTCGCGCGTTCGGCAACACTACGTTTCGCCCAGGTACGCTGAGCCCGGCGCGCCCGGTCGAACGCTTCCTGCGTCTCAGCTTCACTGTGGGAGATGACTGTATCGATCACTTCGCCAGTTCGTGGGTTAATGACTTCGATGAGGTCGCTGCGGTTGTCGGTCTGGTGCGTCGTGCTCATAGTGTCCAAGCGTAGCTAGTAGCAAAAAACTGCGCAGCATTTTAAATTTTAACAAGTGTAAAGGTCTTACAAATGTAAGAGCTTTATCAGGTCATGGCTCGTTTGAGCCAACAGGTTTTTCCAGGGCTAAAGCCGCGACGTGGGAGTCTTTTCACTGAATGAACCAAAAGCCCGATTGCGGAGAACCACTGACTTGACGAGATTTTTCTCAACAATGGAGCACCAACCACTGTCGTCTGGAGACTTTCTACAACCAACACCCCTACTTTATCCGTGCTGATTCTCAGCAGAAATGCGCCTAAACTGCGAGATTTCATCCGCATAGAAGCAGCCGTTTCTTTCGGAATATCCCATTCCTGCACCATAGATTCAATCCACTGGCGTTCTCCTTTTCCAGGGGACAGTCATCTTGGCCGTACCGGTATTCCACCCCTCTGCAATCGCTCCTTCATTATCCGGGTAGAAGGTCCGGCCTTGGCTCTTCATATCGAGCATCACCAGCGATTCTTGCTACAGGAATGAAACGACGGAAATCTGCATCATGGCAGTAAACTGTGATGCGCATATGTTTTAGGAGGTTCTCATTATCCGCGATTTCGCATTCTTCAGCCAATCGTTTGAGAGCGACTTTTAAGACCTTTTCAACATCCTTCTCGTATTGCTTACACTGGGTGTTTAACCCCGCATTTCTTTTTCCAATTCTTTAAAACTGGCTGATCGACGTAGATCCGCCCATCCGGCGACAATTGCTAGCACCAAAACAACACAGAAAAGTACGTGTCGGATAAGAAAACCTTGGACTTTAAGATCTGGAAATGCTGACACAAACAATCCCACTAACGAGATAAAACCAAAAGCTATTTTTGGCCAATACTCAACAAAGAAGTCAACGAGGTCATGAAAACGACGTCCGCGTTGCGCGACCGTTTTCCTGTGGGCTAGTTTCATACTGCAAGACTGAGCATCCGACTGGATTCGTGGATTTGTTCACTAACAATCGACTCGGTAGCAGAAAAAACTCCACCCAAAACCAAGTTTCCCATTTTCTCGGCCGCCACGAAATCATCTGCTTCAAACGATAGAACTACTTCGATACGATTGGAAGCCACAATTGGACGAACAAAAGACTCAATGTCAGGATACGATTCGTCTAAAAAATCCTGGATTTTTTTCACTAGCAAAAACCGCAATATGTCCCGGAACAATAGCAAAAGCACGAATCTTAAAACGTTCCATTTTTCGCCTTTCACCGTCACTTCAAAAAATACAAATAACACCCAACAGACTTGACATTTTGAATTAGCAGATTACCACTAAGAATATCTCATAACCTGTAAATTTGACCGTCATGGTCGCTACGCGGCTATTCCCACTGTCCTACAATCAAGGCCATGTATCAATCCCAAGAAGAGATCCACGAAGGCATTAAGTCGGTTGGGGTGGAGGAATTCACCATGCGCGCCGATACCCTCCTCAAGCACACAAAAGAATGCTTATGGTTTACAGCATGCGACTCCCAGCCAGAAACCATTTCTGTTGGCGCAAGCCGCATTGGTGGCGACCCGGATCTCCCGGAGGACTTCGCGTGGCCCACCACTTCAGACGGCCAGCCATTGGCATTCTTGTTCCAAATCAACACCACCCCACTGGAACCAGGAATGATTGCGGTTTTCGCAGGCAGGGAAATCACCATGATCGACATTCCCCACCATGTGGAATTCATCGCACCCAACACCCCACTGGTGCGCACACCGCAGCCAGACAACCTCAACAAGCCGTCTTTCTTTGAAGACGATTCAGAACTAGGCCGATCATTCTTCGATGTCCCACTCCTCCTGGAATCACACCAGGCACTCGACATTCCACGCTGGTCCTCCAACGCCTACCTGGATGTAATTGGCGAGGACTATGAGTGGGAAGAAGAATACGAAGAACTTGGCTTCGAAAGCGACGGACCTGACGGCACCCTTATCCAATTCCGAGGTAGTCACGTTTCCTATAGCTGTGGTGACGCAGGGGAAGATGCATGTGAATATTACGGTTTAGCCAAAAGTGAGGCTACGAACTGGGTTAACTTGGTCGCTCTTTCCAGTTATGGCGGCTTGTGCATTTGGGATGCTGGCGTGTTTCAAATCGTGCAATACCAAGGCATGGAGAAAACCACTCTGACCCATGCAGCGGTGCAGTCAAGCTAGAAGCTCGAAATAACCGTCACGCAGGGATTCCCGTTATCCTACAATCAAGGCCATGTATCAATCCAAAGAAGAGATTTATCAAGCCATCGAAGCGGTTGGGATCGAGAAATTCACCGAACGCACAGATATCATCATCAAGCACACTAAGGAATGTTTAGGCTTCGCCATTGCTGATCCGCAGCCAGACGAGATTCCCATCGGGGCAAGCCATATCGGTGGCGATCCAGATCTCCCAGAGGATTTCAACTGGCCCACCACTTCAGACGGCCAACCGCTGACGTTCTTATTCCAAATCGACACCACCCCACTGGAACCAGGAATGATTGCGGTTTTCGCAGGCAGGGAAATCACCATGGTCGACATTCCCCACCACGTAGAATTCATCGCACCCAACACCCCACTGGTACGCACACCACAGCCAGACAACCTCAACAAACCCCATTTTTATGAGGATGATTCAGAACTAGGCCGATCGTTTTTCGAAATCCCACTTCTATTGGAATCGTACAAACGACTCAATATCCCAGAAGATTGCTCAAATGCTTTCCGTGAGGTCATCGGCGAAGACGAAGAATGGTACGAGGAATATGAAGCACTAGCTATCAATGAACCGCAAGATTCCGACTTCATTATCCAATTCCGGGGTAATCACGTTTCCTATACCCTTGACGACGCAGCCGAGGACGCATGTGAGTATTACGAATTTCCCAAAAGTGAAGCTACGAACTGGATCAACTTAGTTACCCTCTTCAGCTATCGCGGATATTGCATTTGTGACGCTGGCGTGTTTCAAATCGTGCAATACCAAGGCAAGGAGAAAACCGGCCTGACCCACGCGGCGGTGCAGTCAAGCTAGAAGCTTGCCTTAAGTGCAGGTGGCAGCGATCAGTAGCTCATTATTGCGCCACCCCGCATTGCCGGTTTTTCTCCATTCGCCACCACACACTAGCTCGCTAGTTTTATGCTGGGAGACATGAATTCGATTTTTATTTCCGGTGCAGCGAACGGTATTGGCAAGGCGATAGCGTTGCGTTTCTTAGAGTCCGGCTGGCTGGTGGGCGCCTATGATATCGCGCCAGTTGAATACGACCACCCAAATCTTGTTTCTGGTTACCTTGATGTCACTGACGCCAAGTCCTGGGATGACGCTTTGGCGGATTTTGTCACGCACACTGGCGGGTTGATTACGGTTGTGGTCAATAATGCGGGGATTATTGCCGCAGGTAATTTGAGTGATATTTCTCCCGATCAGGTCACATCCCAGGTGCAGGTGAATTGCGCCGGGGTGACGTTGGGCGCACAGGCGGCCAAACGGTATTTACGGGCAGGCTCAACGGTGGTGAATCTCGCTTCCGCCTCAGCAATTTATGGGCAGCCGGGTATTGCAGTGTATTCCGCAAGTAAGTTTTATGTGGTGGGGTTGACCGAGGCACTGAATTTGGAGTGGCGTACCGATCGGATTCGGGTGGTGGCAATCTGGCCGCTATGGGTAAAGACGGCCTTATCCGATAATGATGCGGCCTCAATAAAACGGTTGGGGGTTCGGATCACCCCGGAGCAGGTTGCCGACACCGTATGGCAGGCCACCCATCCGAAGTCCCGCTGGCACCGGGGAAAGGTGCACTACGGAGTATCGGCCGTAGATAAAGTATTTTACATTGCGCGCAAGCTTTCACCGGTTCGGGTGGCTAGAACTGTGACTCGACTGGTTGCAGGTTAAGCACTGCAGCGGTTCAAACTACTTTCCTACGGGGTGTGGAATAGCGAATCGGACGCAGCCTTATCCCCAAATGAACCTCCATGCGCCTGCCGGTCATGGCAGTCATCAATTTTCACGGCAAGCGCATCGGAATAAATCGAGGCCAGTTTTGCTGCGGATGATGCCCAGGAAAAATTAGCGGCGTGGACAACGGCGTCTTCGCTCATTCGCAGCCGGGTGGCGTCGTCGTCAAGCAATTGCCCCAGCGCGTCGGCCCAATCAGACGGGTCGTGGCTGTCAACCAACATTCCAGTGTCGCCTTCCGCCACCGCGATGGGCAAGCCGCCAACCCGTGCCGCAATGACCGGTGTTCCCGATGCTTGGGCCTCCATGGCAACCAAACCGAAAGATTCATTGTAACTAGGCACAGCGACTATATCTGCTGCCCGGTAAATAGTAACCAGTTCCTCTGGTGGACGTGGTTCCAAAAAGCGAATCCGGTGCGCGGCACCCACACTTTCCGCCAGGCGACGGTAGTTTTCCATCCGCGCGGACGCCCCTGACGCCCCGCCGCAAATCAGCGCACAGAGATTTCGATCCGGTTCACGGCGTAACATCTCCCCCACTGCCTTGATAAGCACTTGTGGGCCTTTGAATTCTTGCAATCTGCCGACAAAAGCTACGACTTTTGCGTCCATAGGGATTCCCAATTCACGGCGAGCACGTTCCGTATTGCGTTCCGTACCAGGAGTGAATAAGTCGATGTCTGTACCAGGTGACATCACCATGATTTTTTCCGGCAAACCATCATAGTGGTACACGATGTCATTGGTTTCTTCATGGGTATTGACCACAAGGACATCGGCGTTATCAACCAATTGTTGTTCGCAGATTCGGCGCGCCTCGGATTCGGCGGTGTCTGTGGGGGCACGGTGGTGGTTTTTCACCGCCGCCAGCGTGTGCGCAGTATGCACCAGCGGGATTTCCCAAATGTCACGTAGCAACCACCCGATCTGACCGGAGAGCCAGTAGTGGCTATGGATGAGGTCGTATTCTAGCTGGTTGCATTTGACAAATTGGATCACACCCCCAGCAAAGGCCGCCAGCTGAGTTGCTAGTTCTTCCTTGGCAAGGCCTTCATATGGGCCCGCAACGATGTTAATTACCTTTAGGTTCGGCGCAACCTCCACAACAGTTCCCTGGCTGGGACGAGTAGCGCGGGTGAAAATATCAACCTCGATACCTTGTTTCGCCAAGTGTGTGGCGACGTTGAGGATGTAAACGTTCATTCCGCCCGCATCACCAATACCTGGTTGTTCCAGTGGGGAGGTGTGCATAGAGATCATTGCAACGCGCATGAGAGGAGGTTTCCTTAGATAATTACTAGACGGTTACCACCCATCCTAAGCGCTTTTCGACGCACCTACGTCCCGGCGTATCACCTCAGTGCGTGTTGTGCTACCACTGAAACGGTGAGGAAACCCTCACGTTCTGCTGTATGCTTGGACATTGACGAATTAACTTACCGTGGCGTAGGGAGAGGAAATACCTAAAATCCGAGATCCTAGCTGCGCATTACCGAAAGGTGAAATATGTCGGCTTTTGAAACCAAAGCCTGGTTGAGTTACTACGGCGAATGGACGCCACATAACTTGGACTATGAAGACACAACGCTTCTTGATGTCTATGACAACAACCTGGCAATCAACGCCGATAAAACCGCCACGTATTTCTTTGGCCGCAGCCAAACCTATGGCGACCTAGATAAACAAGTTCGTTCCGCTGCCGCCGGTCTGCGCGCCCTTGGCGTTCGCCCCGGCGACCGGGTCGCCATCATTTTGCCTAACTGTCCACAGCACGTGGCGGCATATTTTGCCGTGTTGAAATTGGGCGCCATCGTGGTGGAACACAATCCGTTATACACCGCACACGAATTAGAAGGCCCGTTTAAAGATCATGCCGCCCGGGTTGCCATCGTGTGGGATAAAGCTGCGGCCACCTTGGAAAAGCTACGCCGCACCACCCCACTGGAAACCATCGTGTCAGTGAACATGATCGATGCGATGCCAAGGTCTAAGCAAATCCTGCTCAGTTTGCCGCTGCCAATGATTGCCAAGAAACGGGAAGCACTCACCGCACCAGCACCACACTCCATCCCATGGGACGCACTCATTGGTAGTGCATTGGGCGGCACCGGCGATGACATTGCCTCTGAAATTTCCGTGTCCAAGAATTCAGTTGCGGTTATCCTCTATACTTCCGGCACTACCGGCGCCCCCAAGGGTGCGCAGCTTACCCATGGCGGATTATTCGCCAACCTATTGCAGGGTAAAGCGTGGGTTCGCGGACTTGGCGATCAAGACGAACGCATGTTGGCCGCGCTGCCGTTTTTCCATGCCTATGGTCTAACCATCGTACTTAACCTCGCGGTCTATGTGGGTGCCGAAATGGAACTACTACCAGCACCTCAGATCCCACTGGTCATGCAGATCATGAAAAAACGCACTCCCACCTGGGTTCCAGGGGTGCCCACCCTGTATCAAAAGATCGTGGAAGCAGCACAAAAGGAAGGGATCTCCATTTCCGGGATTCGCAATTCCTTCTCGGGTGCCTCTACCTTGCCTGTGCAAACTGTGGAAGAGTGGGAGAAACTCACCGGAGGGCTGCTAGTAGAAGGCTACGGATTGACCGAAACTTCCCCCATCATCGTGGGCAACCCCATGAATTCCAACCGGCGGCCTGGCTACGTCGGTATCCCGTTCCCGGATACTGAGGTTCGAATCGGAAATCCAGAAAACCTTGACGAAACCATGCCGGATGGCTCCGAGGGCGAAGTATTAGTGCGAGGCCCGCAGGTTTTCGCAGGTTATCTCAATAACCCGGAGGCCACCGCTAATTCCTTCCACAAAGATTGGTACCGCACCGGCGATGTGGGAGTCATGGAAGAAGACGGTTTTATCCGGCTGGTGGCCAGAATCAAGGAAGTCATCATTACCGGTGGCTTCAATGTCTACCCGTTGGAAGTAGAAGAAGTACTGCAAACCCACCCCGATGTTGATGATTGCGCGGTTGTGGGTCTACCACGGGAGGACGGATCAGAATCAGTCGTTGCTGCCATCACGCTTATGGAAGGTGCTGCGCTTGATCCGGAAGGACTCAAAGCATTCTGCCGGGAACGTCTCACCCGCTATAA
This sequence comes from Corynebacterium mustelae, assembly GCF_001020985.1. NCBI lineage: Bacteria > Bacillati > Actinomycetota > Actinomycetes > Mycobacteriales > Corynebacteriaceae > Corynebacterium > Corynebacterium mustelae. The sequence goes on along the minus strand of NZ_CP011542.1, from coordinate 314,525 downwards.
GGTGCCACGTACCTTCTACCACTTTGAGGATCTCCCCCGCGACCAAATGGGTAAAATCCGACGGCGGGAAGTCCAAGAACAGCTGGTGAAGAAGCGTCGCTAATCGTTTGAGGCACGCCTGCTTACTCTATACATACGAAGGATCACGTAAATGACGCTGCCTACCACGGAGTTTTATGTCGATCGCGCCGCCCGCGAGCTGCAAGTGGTTTTCCCGCCCGACTACCGTCGGTTCCTATTGGAACGAAATGGCGGTGAAGTACAGCCAGTCTTCGCCGAAAACGACGAAGACTTCGGCCCGTTTATCTTCTTCCCGGTTTTCGATGATTCCGACCGCCGCCACGCCACGAAAACCGCAGACCACCTGGTAGCAAACCACAGGTCGGCTGCAGAATGGGTGGACTTTCCGGAAGCTGCGCTGGCAATCGGTGAAGAAGACGGCACCGGGAATTACTTCGTCTTACTCGATACTGGCGCAGGGTTAACAGACACCATCTACCACTGGGACCACGAATCCGGCGAGGTTGTAAAATTCGCCGATTCCATTACTGCCTTTGAACAATTGACAGAAATCCCAATCAATTGGTGGTGACCTCCTTATTGAGGCTTTTCACTGGAGAATTCTGACCAGTATTTTCTGTTTCTTACAGTGAAAGGCCCCATCGACATTGCTTTTCGACGTTTGTCTGTCCGTTGGTTATGCAGCTTGACGTTTGTGGTTGGTGAGGATTCTGGTGATGTCGGTGAGGAAAGCACTGGTCAGTTCATCGGGGTGGTAACGGATGATGATATACCCCTGATTTTGGATGCGTTTCTCCCGAACCCGTTCGTTGATCAGCGCATGAGGGTTGTTTCTGGTTTTACACCTTCCATCAATCTCCACCCCTAAAAACCCATTAATGAGGATATCGATACGATACACCGTACCTCCGCACGATACGTGGGCTTGCGTTTCGATGGATTCCACACACGATAGGTTAGCATATTCGATCATAAGCCGGGCTTTGGTCTCATATAAACTTTCACTATTTTCCCGGGTGGTTGCCACCAACCGTAACGCACGAGGCTTACCGTGGAGTGCGGGCATGCGCATAAGCTCCCGCATGACCTGGGTTTTCGATGCCCGTTTCAGATAAAACGCCGCCTCGATAAACGACACCGCCATCTCCTCTGATTCCAGCACCACAAGATCGAGAAACGTCCGGGCGATACTCGTGACACGGATCCCGTTTTCATACACAATGTCACATTCCGGTAATACCCGGGCGGTATACGACACATGCCCACCCCACTGATAACGCGCCGATGGTTTCATCCGCCCCGGCAATGTTAGATAAATGGTTTTCAGGTTGCTGGTATTACCCAGAAACGGAATCCCCAACACACACGCAGCCGCCGTCCCCGTCAACACCGCACTACGCGCCGAGATAATCGTGGCATAACACCGCACAATATTACGAACACTCGGAAACAACCCAACATACCGATCATGCGCAACCCCCAGCTAGGACACAACCGAACACACCCAGAGGTGTTCTGCCCACCACGTCGCAGATACACAAGCTCCCCAACCAACACACCCAAAAGACATAAACCCTGCATAACCTCATAACAGGCAGGAGTACTAGCGGTGAAACGGCTCATGTCTGTGATCCTGACACACCACACCTACCCGTGTCACGGGAAACCGCATCATCACCCCACACCTGTGGATAACCCCCACTTTCACATGACACACGCCACAGAAAACCCGGGTGGGTCCGGGGGTATCTGTGGATAAACCCCACAAACCCTCCCCAGGAACGGAACCCACACCAGAATCCCCAAGCTCGAAACCGCCAACTCGACTAATCCGTCCCAGGAACACCCCACACACCGCCCTCATACAAAATCAGTCGAGTTCACCCACCACACCGCACGAAACCCCTAACCCCTCCCCAGGAACCCAGGAACCACCAACTCGACTCATTCGTCACCGCGACAGGCCACACCACCGGTTTCACACACAAAGGTCGAGCCGACAAAACCCAAGCCCCAGAACCCCGATCAGCATGTTTTCAGAACACCCCAGGAACCACCAACTCGACCAATCCGCCCCAGCAACACCCCACACCCCACCCTCATACAGAATCAGTCGAGTCCGCCCACCACACAGCACAAAAGAAACCCAGTTGAGCCTCAACACCCCAGGAACCGCCAACTCGACCCATTCGTCACCACGACACACCACACCACCGGTTTCACACACAAAGGTCGAGCCGACAAGCCAACGAGCAGGCCCCAAGCCCCAGAACCCCGATCAGCATGTTTTCAGAACACCCCACGAACAACCAACTCGACCAATCCGCCCCAGGAACACCAGACACCCCACCCTCATACAGAATCAGTCGAGTTCATAGCCTGTGGATATACCGAAACCCTACAAGCCTAAGTGCTTGGAGCTGGAAACAGCGTTGTCAGCCTATCCACGTTGGGAAGCCGAACTAAACAAAGCGCGAGACCTTATCTTTCGCTCATCGTTAGTCACCGTCGATGGAGACACCCACCCATACTGGTTCTGGTTCTAAGGTGACAGAGAATGCGGCGTAAACACCGGATCGGATGTCGCGGGCGAGGTTCACCAAATCCTCGGTTGTGGCGGTTCCACGGTTGGTTAAGGCCAACGTGTGCTTCGTCGACAAGCGAGCAGGCCCGTGTCCGGGATACCCTTTGTGGTATCCTGCCCGATCGATGAGCCACGCAGCGGAAAGTTTCTTTTTCCCACTACCGGCATTAAAGCATGGCATGGCCGCTGCCGTCTCAGCGCCGTATCGCTTTTCGACGACCTCCCGCACCTGTTCAGCAATGTCCTCGGGCACGATCGGATTGGTAAAAAATGACCCGGCTGACCAGGTGTCGTGATCGGATTCGTCATACACCATTCCTTTCGCCCGGCGCAGTTGTAATACCGCAGCTCGGACATCCGCGACTGGTCGACGCGCATCCGATTCCTCCTGTGCCACTGCTAATTTTCGAGCCAATTCCCCGAACCGCAACGGGGCGGAAAGCCCATCGGTGCGTAGTGCAAGCCGAATGGAAAGGACTACGGCCCGCGAGGTGAATTTCAGATTGGAGTATCGGTAGGCCAAGTCCAATGAGCTGGCTGGCACCCAGGAACGTTGACGGGTGGTGCGGTCAAATAGTTCTACCTCGGTAAGAACGTCCGAGATTTCCGCACCGTAGGCGCCAACGTTTTGCACTGGAGTTGCACCAGCCGATCCTGGAATCCCTGATAAGCATTCGATTCCCCCTAGGCCAGCAGCAACACTGGCGGCAACAATATCGTCCCATGAGGCCCCAGCTTCCGCTTCCACGGCACCGGATTTCGCATCAATGCGACAGTCGGTGCATTCTAAAACCACTGCCACTACCGGCACGTCGCCGTCAGCAACCACCAGGTTTGAGCCGCCTCCAACGATCAGCAATGGAATGTCATTGGCGTCTAACAGTTGCACCACATCACAGACTGCGGTTGTACTGCTACACCGAATGGTGGCCCGAGGGGTCCCACCGATATGCAGTGTCGTTAGCTGATGAAATGGGGTGTTGTCGATAACAACGTGGTCAAATGCTTCGATGGTGGCTAACAATTCATTAATGGGCATACTCACCCCACTAAGGGTAGTCTGTAGACATGAGTACACGTAGTGAGAACACCGTAACAATCAATCATCCTGCGGAAAAAGTTCACGCAGCCTTGACCAATCCAGATTATTGGGCACATATTGCGGCAACTCTTTCCCCGGAACCGGGCGAAGTTCATGAGTTCACCACCGCAGACGGTGGTGCTATAGCAACCCTATATGAGGTGCTGCCGATGGAGATCGTTCCTGAGGCCGTCCGCGTTATGATCTCCCAGGCGCTCAAGGTCAAACGTGTCGTCACTGTGGGGGCGTTGGCCGACGACACCGCTACGCTCTCCTACACCGCTGATGTCAAAGGCACCCCAGTTGATTTCAAGGGCGACATTGCACTCAGCGGCACGGGCGACGTGACAACCTTGTCCTACACCAACGATGTTTCCGTCAATATCCCAATGATGGGTTCCGCCATCGAGCCTAAGGTGGCTGAAGCCTTGGCGGATTTGTTCACCAACGAAGGCGCACTGACCGAAGCCTGGATCAGCGCTAACCTCTAGCGCATTTCTTGGTGGTAGTTTTCTCACAATGGCGTATCACGGGCACAATAAGCGCGCAGATTTCAGCCGTAACTCCACCAAACCCATCGGTGTTATCACGCGTGGCACCACCGGAACTAACCGGCTGCGGCGCAGCGACCGATGGGTTTTTTATAATCCCACACTCCATCAGCTGTTGCGCACCACCCCGAAACCACTCGCCGTTGACGTCGGTTATGGGGCAAGCCACACCACTACCTGTGAGTGGGCGCGGTGGCTTAGAAAAATAAACCCACATACCTCTGTTATTGGGTTGGAGATCCACCCGGATCGGGTACTGCCACCCCGCGACGGAGTACGGTTCGAACTAGGCGGCTTTGAATTAGCTGGCTACAGCCCACAGCTAGTGCGGGCATTTAATGTTTTGCGCCAATACGACGTGGCACAGGTAGAAGCCGCGTGGCAGATGGTCTGCAACCGACTAGCACCCGGTGGGTATTTCATTGAGGGCACCTGCGATGAAATCGGCAAACGTGCAACCTGGGTGCTATTAGATGCCTCTGGCCCACTTTCATTGACCTTAGCTTGGAATCCGTGGGAGCTGTCCCGCCCGTCGGAAATAGCAGAACGCTTGCCTAAAATCCTCATTCATCGTAATACCGCAGGCGAAAGAATCCACGACTTACTTACGCTTATCGACGACTGTTGGGACAAAGCCAGCGGTTTCGAAAGCTTCGGTCCACGTATCCGGTGGCATGAGACTCGCAAGCTCATAGCTGATCACATTCCGCTAACCCGCAGCCGATTGGTTCAAGACAATATACTGACCATTCCGTGGTCAATAATTGCACCGTAACTGATTGTTCTAAAACTTGTGGCGGAATCGGGAAGAATCCGCCAAACTGGATAGCTATGAGAACTTTTGGAAAAGTCCTAGTTGGGATCGTCGCGTTACTGCTCATACTCATATTCGTGGCCGAATTCGGGCTGCGGTGGTACCTCGGCAACGAAATGAAACAATCCTTTTCCGCAAGTTCCGAAACCGGCCAAAGCCAAGAAGTAGACGTTGCATTCGGCTCCACCCCTCTGTTGTTCGGCATTGCCAAGGGCGAAATTCCCTATATCAAGGTGGATGCGCCATCTTCTGCCACTGTAGTCACCAATCCACAGGATGGCCTGCCGGATCTTCAAGGCAACCCCGAGACCCACATGGTGATGAATGGGTTGAAGTTCCAGGACACCCAGAACCCCACCGCGCGCACCTTAGAAATGGAAACGGTTATGCGCGATGAGGTCATTCTTGCACTCATTCAGCGTTCTATCGCTTCGCAACAACCACAAACACCGCAATTATCGTTAGATAATTTTTCCCCGAATACCGAATCCCTGCAGGATCTGGCGCAAGGGCTGCTACAAAACATCATCAAGGTCACCAATGTGACCAGTAAAAAAGCCGAAAACTCCATAGATGTAGAGTTCACCAATGGCGCCGCCACGCTCACGTTACTGCCAGAAGTTGAAAATGGCCAGGTAAAGTTCACTGTCAAAAATACCGCACTCTTTGGTTTCGACCTGCCAGCTGGCGCCTCTGATGCTATTACCAATGGGCTTAGCTCCGGTGTTGGTTCTCTGACCGACACCGGTTTAACCATGGAATCCATCACGGTAGAAGACGGCGGTATTCGCATGAAGCTGCGTGGCGAAAACGTCAATCTGAATGAACTAGGCAACCAGCCGTATCTTAATTCCACACGCTAACCGGCTTTGTTTTAGCCTTAGCTGGTAGCTAGCCAAATATCGGCCCCCACCGCATGGTCTGGTGTGGGGCCGATCGCTATAATCGGCAAAATACCATCAAGAGCTATATGAGCTGCCGCCCGAGACTCATAAACCCCAGAGCATACAGCGTCAGCGCCACCAGTACAGATAACCTTAGCCGCAGCGGCGATGGCGTCGTCGTCAAGCGTGCAGGTATCTAACGCCACCGCCAACGTTGCGGGATGAGCCACAGCTTGCCGCAACGTGACCACTTCAGTCAACAGCTCATGCTCGCCAAGGCTCGCTGGCACCGCTATCACCAGACGCGCCCCCTGCTCAACCGCTAACCGGGCCTCCGCAGCCTTAACCAATACATGGTGCTGACCGGTAGGAAACCCGGCGAAAGTGGCAATATCACCGTTAGCAATTTCCACCCGGTTAGGAAGAACACAAATATTCTCCTCAGCGAGATCCACGACAGCAACGCCATCGCTTAAAAATGTGCGATAAATCTTCATTACCACTCGTAATTTCCGCCGAGGATGCTTTTGATCTGTGGCCGCACATCAAACCAATACAAACCGGTAATAACCATGCCGATCCAAGATAGAAACGGCAGCATGGTGAAAATGGCGATGGACGATCCCGCTAACAATCCGGCCCACACCCATTTACTTTGTCGATCCGCCGCCGGAAAGGCATCGTCTCGGGTACTGATCACCAGAAACGCTCCGATCAATGCAGCAACCGCGACGGCTAGAAACACTCCGCTTATAGCCAAGTTAAGAACAAAATTAATCTCGCCCAACACTCTAAAATACTCCCTGTTTCATACAAGCTTTTATCCGAATAGTAGATAAGAAACGCTATAAATAGCCAAACCAGCCAGCGCGCCAACGATCGTACCGTTAAGCCGTATGTACTGCAGATCCTTACCCACCATCAATTCAATCTTGTCACTAGCCTCATCTGCGTCCCAACGCTCAATCGTCTCGGAAATAATACCGGTAACCTCAGCTGCATAATTATCCGCCAAAAATGCAGCCGCACCAGTAATCCGACGATCCAAAGACTGCCGCAATTGTGGATCTTCCTGAAGTTTGGTGCCCCACGTTACAGCCAACTCCACAATCTTGCGGCGCAATGCTGAATCTGGATCCACCGCGGCGGTCACTACATTGTCGCGGGCCAATTGCCACAACATCCCAGCAGCGTCTTTAACCGGCTCGGAATTCATGACGTCTGCTTTAATCTCTTCTACCCGAGCAATCATCGCCGGATCATTCTGTAAATCCTCGACAAATTGATTAATGAATCTCCGGATCGCCGCCCGCGCCTCATGGTTTTTATCCGCATTAACCGCAGCCGTCCAGGTAATCAATTCCCGATACACCCGATCGCCAACCAGTTCATTTACAAATTTCGGCGCCCAGGACGGTGCCCGCTCATCCAAAATTCGCACGATAATATCCTCAGAATCCAGTGCCTTCTTATGCACCCAGCCGAGGAATTGATCGACCAACGGTTCCACCTGGCCGCCGTCGACAAGCTTTCCCAGCGTCCGACCCAACGGTGGCCCCCACTCGGGTTGCGCCAACTTATCAATCAACGACGACCGAATAACCGCCTCTGCGTCCTTAGGATCTAATGCATTAACCGCATTGGCGGTAAATTTGCCCACCTCCCGTGACACAGTTTCCGCGTTCTCCGGTTGCACCAACCACTGGGCGATCCGCTCCGGAACCTGAGCTTTGGACACCTTCTCGGTAATCAGTTCCGCATTAAGGAAGTTATCGCCCACAAACCCGCTTAAAGCCTCACCTACCTGGTCTTTCTTCCTGCGAATAATCGCCGTGTGCGGAATTTTAAGCCCCAACGGGTAGCGGAACAACGCGGTGACAGCAAACCAGTCCGCCAAACCACCAATCATGCCCGCCTCAGCAGCCGCCCGGACAAAGCCCACCCAGGTGGCACTCGGATCCACCTGAGTTTCGTACCACCGACAGCCCAAGAAGACCACGGCAGCGAACACCAACAGCCCAGTAGCGAATGCTTTATACTGCCGCAGCTCTTTTCGACGCCTCGCCTCTACCTCAGGCGACGGTCCAGGAACAGCGAGACGGTCAATTGTAGTCATGCTAGCTATTATGCCCCACCACCGAACTATCTTTTATCTATTGGCTGTTCAAACCAAGTTTGATCGCCCAAGGGCATGCACAAGAAGGGTTTACGTGACGAGCTGATACACCGCAATCCCCACACCAGGGGCGGCACCGAGAAAATTAACCAACGCATGGGCGACCAGTACCGGGAATAATCTGCCCTGGCGACGCACAATCATGCAGGCTATAAGCCCCCAGACCGTAAACGCAACGAAATACACCAGCATCGCCGCACCACTCGATGCAAAAAATATATGCTGCACCCCGAATGCAACGGACGAAACCACCACAGCGATTGTTGCCCCTAGCCGCCGTTTAAGCCCGGCGAGACCGTAACCCCGAAAAACCAATTCTTCGGTTAGGGCATTGATCGCCACAAAACCAATCAGTGACACGATCCCCACCGCTATGGCAACCGGCGAGTTTCCCGCCGCCACCGCCGCGTTATCAATAAAGATCACCTCAAAGGCAGAAAGCACTTCGGTACCGTAGATAGCAAACATCACCAGCCATATCGCAACCATAAACGGCAGATTAAGCACCATGAACCACAGCAAGCCCCAGCCGATGTCGACTGCAATCTTTCCGACACGCACCCCGACCGCTTGCCGCACTGTTACCCCCATGCGGCGATACAACGACACAACCAACCACAAACACACGATGTTGACCGGCAATAGCCCGATCGTGGCCAGAAAACTGCCGGGCGGAAATCCATCAATGCCCAACACTTTCTGCTGGTACAGCCACAACAAACCGGTTACAACGACAACCAGTCCCAGCCGCACCGCTATAAGCAAAGTCGCTCGACCAGCATCAGGATGGGTTTCGGTAGTCGTGTGGTCTCCAGAAAGTCCCATTCGGATATTCTCAATCTTTTTAGTTATCTCACGGCTATACCGGAACCGGCGTTGTCGAGTATGCGGTGGTTTCTTCCGGGCCACCTGGCATTTGATCTCCTAATTCCCAGGCATATTGGATCAAACTTACCGACGATAACAAGGTAATCAAGGTAATCAACACGGCAATGACGATACGAGAGCCTTTCATATTTCTATTGAAACAAAAGTACCGCGGTACCGGAATAGCAATACAGAAAATGGGTTAAAGGGCAAGGAGCGTGTTTGGTTGGCCCCACGTACGTCTTGGTAAGTGAAGATGCTAGAGCGCCTTAACCGTTGAACTGGCTTTTCGCACTAATCGTTGCCTCAGCCAAAATCCACAAACCTTTTCTCAAAAACCACGAATCATTCAGGGGGCATTCCCCAACTCGACCGTTACGTTCCTTACGCCACGAAACCAGCCATCTGGCCACCAAAAGGTCGAGTTGCCCAAAAACCAACACCGATTTATCCACTCTAAACTGGGCTAATACCCAAAACAGCCACACTTTTCGTCCCCTAGCCCCAGAATCCACCAAACTCACGGCGCTAAAAAGGCCCCACCGAAGTGGGGCCTTCTTGGGAGGTGCCGTGGTGTATTAGTTCACCCGGCCGGTTTCAGCGCGGTATTGCCGGTAGTAGCGGCGGCCGTAGTGAATCAGGCCGAAACCACCGATCAACAGCACAGCTGCCAAAACAATACCGATGTATAGATATGTCATTGCGGCTTCTCCTGACTTGCACAGTTTTAGTACGACATTTTGTTGAGGATTTCTTGGGCTTCTGGTGTGATTTTTGTGGGGATGGTTATCGGGCCGTGGGGTGTGTTGATGGTTACGTCTCGTAAGGGTTCGAGGATGTTGATGATTTTTTGTCGACTGAATCCGGTGAGATCTTGTAGGAAACGTGCGACGGCTAGGGCGACAAAGACGAGATTTAGGTGGGCGCGGATGGAATCTTCTTTCCGTACGTACATTGGCCTGGCTTGAAGGTCGCTTTTTGCCATTCGGAAACTTCGTTCCACTTCGTATAGGTCATGATATGTTGCAATGATTTGTTCACCTGACATGTCCTCGGCCGAGATGTTGGTGATGTATCCTTTCCAGCCTGCTAGTTGTGACGCTTTTTCAAAATCATCAGTGTTGAACTCACAACGGCCGCTGGTGTGGGTAACAAACCGTGCCCGTTTTTGTTTCCGCGTTCCTGTGACGATTTCTTCAGCACGTTGACGTTGCTTGGCAAGAGTGTGCTTGTCGTTGGCAAATCGCTTGTGTGAATACTGACAGACCATTCGCCGTGTGGTTCGGTGAGTTGTGCTAGGGCCCATTGTTTTCGTTGATTCGACGATATGCCCATCATCAATAGCGTGTCCTGTCTCATTGATGGGCATATCCATCTTGTAGGGAGCTTTGGACATTCTTGCCCCGATAATGAATTGAAACCCAAGCGCTTCTAGATGATTGCAGTTGTCCGCAGAAATCATGCCAGCATCGGCGACAACAATGATATTTTCCACGTTATGCCGCCTGCGAAAGCTATTCAGTACATCAATCATGGTGAGTGCTTCTGCTTTGTTTCCCTCGAAGCAGGAAATTTCCAAGGGAAGTCCACGGCTATCAACAAGCAGTCCCACAACAACCTGTGGATCGATACGACGCTCTTTCGAGTACCCCACTTTACGTAAATCGTCTTCACGATCTGCTTCAAAATACAACGTCGTAACGTCATAAAGCACCCACGCTACTGTGCCACGTGCCAGGCTGAAATCAAAACATGCTCGGGAAAACGCACTGTACTTATCCTCATCAAAAGCTGTTTTCACTGCAGCTGAAACCGTGTTGCGATGAACAGCAGGTAACCCTAACCGTTGAAGCACCATGGGTACTTGTGACTTCGAAGAAGGCTGGACTACACGTGCAAAAACAGTGCGGGCAAAAACAGAATCCACCGGATAGATCGCATCAAAACCAAGCGTCGACCACGCACAAGCAAAAACATCCAATAATACGCGAGCAGTCATCGACTCCACCGTCAACGAGTCTTCGGTATCACCTGCCACTGGTAACTCAAGATCTAACTCAAGCTGATCAGCGTAAAGCAGATCACGCGCTTTTTTGAGTAAAGCGTGAAGTTCAATCTCGTTATGGGCAGAACCGACATGATAATCCACCACAGTTCGGCGATGCACATCCCGCACGATCTGCACGGCAGTCGCACCGCTAGCAGTCCTAACTTTCCTAATCCGCACCACACAACAAGACTAACAAGCCCAAAAAACCCACCAAATTAGTACGACAAAAACCCAAAAAACACCCTAAAACCCCAGCTCACCCACAACCAAACCCACCAAAACCACAAACCACTGTGCAACTCAGGTAATACCCAAAACAGCCACACTTTTCGTCCCCTAGCCCCAGAATCCACCAAACTCACGGCGCTAAAAAGGCCCCACCGAAGTGGGGCCTTCTTGGGAGGTGCCGTGGTGTATTAGTTCACCCGGCCGGTTTCAGCGCGGTATTGCCGGTAGTAGCGGCGGCCGTAGTGAATCAGGCCGAAACCACCGATCAACAGCACAGCTGCCAAAACAATACCGATGTATAGATATGTCATTGCGGCTTCTTGGGTGCCGTAAATTTGGGTAGCAGCACCAAAAATGATGAGGCCGAAGCCAGCAAGCGACGTGAGTACAAAGCCCATACCCAACCACGTGCTGGTGCGCAGCAAAGAAGAGTGCGGTGCACCTAAGCTAACCGGATCGTAGCCGTCAATGTACTGCATACGGCTAGAAACCTCGCCATTGAAGACTGGGTATTCAGCCACGTGCTTTTCAGCGGACATGTGGGTACCTTTCTACTGAGCTTTAATAATAAGGGTTCTTAAGTTTATGGAAGAGCCAGCTTATGCGTGTGGCCTACCGATAAAAGTGAGAGCCCCAATCGCGGAGCCTCAAGCCTGCCTGCCAGTGTAGCAATGCCTACATGAAGTTTTGGTCACGCGTACTGGCAGGCTATCCCGTTTGGGGGTAAGGCTTAAGCATCCTTAGCGGTGAAGAATGCGCGAGCGCGTTCCTTGTTAATGGCCGCAACCGCAGTGAGCGGAATGCCTGCTGGGCATACGTCTGCACATTCGCCGTACAAGGAGCAGTGACCGAAGTTGGTTTCCAACTCGTCCACCATCTTGCGGGCACGACGGCCGCGTTCTTCCTTACCCATTGGCATGAGCGAAAGGTGAACCAGCTTAGCACCAGTGAACAGGTGAGCCGCACCATTCGGGCACGCAGCCACACAGGCACCACAGCCGATGCAGGCAGCGTGGTCAAGCGCAAGCTCAGCGGTCTGGTGGTTCATGTGGAGGGTATCAGCATCAGGTGCAGTACCTGCGTTGACACTGACATAACCGCCTTGTTGCATGACCCGGTCCAGGGCGGAACGGTCAACAACCATGTCCTTGATCACTGGGAATGCTGCGGAGCGGAATGGCTCAATCTTTAAGGTAGAACCATCGGCCACGTTAAGCAGACGCTGCTGACATGCAGGCTGGTTTTGCTCCAGACCGTGTGGTCGACCGTTGACCAACAGACCACAGGTACCGCAGATACCTTCGCGGCAGTCGGAAGCGAATGCGAATGGTTCTTCACCGCGTTCGACCATACCGGTGTTGACGTGGTCCAACAGTTCGAGGATGGACATTTGCGCTACGGCGTCTTCGACAATGACGGTCTCGAAGTGGCCCTCCTGATAAGGCCCGGCCTGACGCCAGATTTCAAGATGCAGTTTCATTACTTGTAATTCCTTGTCATCAGAGGGATCGCTTCAAACACGAGAGGTTCTGCGTGGCGGATGAATTCGCCTTCGCTTGCACCTGGTTCCCATGCGGAAACGAAGCACCAGTTTTCGTCGTCACGCTCAGCCTCACCCTCAGGGGAAAGGTGATCGTCACGGAAGTGAGCACCGCAAGACTCGTCGCGGTCCAATGCATCCACGCACATCAGCTCGCCGAGGTCAATGTAGTCGGCGACACGAGCTGCGTATTCCAGCACCTGGTTCATTTCATCCTGGCTACCGGTGATGCGCATATTTGCCCAGAAATCCCTACGCAGAGCACGGATCTTTTCGATACCGGCCTTGAGATCTTCAATATTGCGGGCAACGCCACAGGAGAAGTAAAGGATTTCACCCAACTGCCGGTGATAATACTCCGGACCGTGTGGGTTATCGCCCTTGATATTCATCAGGCGATCGATGCGAGCTTGCGCCCGGTCAAGTGCAACCTGTACTTCAGGTGCATTCTCAGGCAGTCGTTCTTGACCCAAGTAACCTGCCAAGAAGTTCGGGATGGTAAACGGTAGGGTGAACCAACCATCTACCGATGCCGACAGCAGCGAGTTAGCACCCAACCGGTTTGCACCGTGGTAGGTCCAGGAACACTCGCCAGCTGCGAACAGCCCTGGAATGGATGTCATTTCGTTGAAGTCGGTCCACAACCCGCCCATGGTGAAGTGGCAGGTAGGAGCAATACGCATCGGTGCGGAGTACGGGTCTTCACCAATTGCTTCTTCATACATTTGGAAGAGGTTGGAATAACGCTCTCGGATGGTGTCCTGGCCGAGGCGCTCGATAGCGTCGCGGAAGTCCAAGTATGCGGCGTTGTGCAGCGGGCCAACACCCAGACCAGCGTTGATCTGCTGGGAGATAGCGCGGGACGCCACGTCACGAGGAACCAGGTTACCGAATGCCGGGTAGCGGCGCTCCAAGAAGTAGTCGCGCTCTTCTTCCGGAATGGTATTCGGGTCGCGGTCGTCGTTGGGCTTGATTGGCGACCACACGCGGCCGTCGTTACGCAGGGACTCAGACATCAGAATGGTCTTGGATTGCCATTCGGAGTTCACTGGCAGGCCGGTTGGGTGGAACTGAATGAAGGAAGGCGATGCGAAGTATGCGCCTGCCTCGTATGCGCGCATGATTGCGCCAGCATTGGAGTTCTTTGCCAGAGTCGACATGTGGTAAACGTTGCCGTAACCACCGGTTGCCAAGATGACTGCGTGGCCGGTGTGAGCGGTGAGCTCACCGGTGATGAGGTTACGCATAACCACACCTTCACAGCGCTTCTTGCCGTCTTTTTCGGTGATGATGAGATCCACCATGTCGTTGTGGGTGAAGATCTCTACGGAGCCGAGGTGAATCTGACGCTGCAACGAGGATGCAGTAGAAAGCTGCAGCTGCTGACCAGTCTGACCACGGGTGTAGTAGGTACGGGATACCTGCACACCACCGAAGGAACGGGTTGCCAGTGCGCCACCGTATTCACGGGCGAATGGGGCACCGATGGCATTCATATGGTCAATTACGCGAGCGGATTCGATAGCCAAGCGCCAACAGTCAGACTCGCGGCACCGGAAGTCACCGCCTTTTACGGTGTCCTTCGCGTGACGGTATGCGCCGTCGTTGTCCACTTTCTTGCCACGGGCGGAGTTAACGCCACCCTGTGCTGCGATGGAGTGTGCACGGCGAGGAGCATCGTGGTAAGTGAATGCTTTGACGTCGTAGCCTAGTTCGCCGAGTGCCGCTGCAGCTGCACCACCGGAAAGGCCGGTTCCGACAACGAGGACACGGAACTTACGACGGTTAAGTGGGGAGACCAGCTCCATGTGGTCTTTATGGTACTGCCACATTTCGCGGACAGGAACGCCCTTTGGCTCGTGTGCGTCCAGCACGGTTCCTGGTTTGACGCCAGGGACGATGGAAGCTGGGTGGTTGAACTCAGGGCGAGTTACGGTTTCAGCGTGAGTGCTCATATTGTGTACCTTTTCGTCCTTCTTCGACCTAGCCGACCAAGCCCAAGGCGATGGAAAGCGGAATCGAGATGTTGCCAATCATCACAATTGCTGGCACCAGGTATGCGACGACCAGCAGGATGGCGCGCCAGCGCTTACCGGTGATGCCCAGGTCGGAAACTGCCAGCCAGATGCCGTGTGAAAGGTGGAGGAACAAAACAACCATGGCGATGACGTAGAAAATAGTCACTGGCCAACGAGAGAAGCTGGCCACCATGTTTGCATAGATCGCTCCGTGCTCAAACACGTCGCTTGCGGCCGGGGTTACGCCTGCGGTGAGATCCAGAATGTGGAAGATGATGAAAGCCAGCAAAATAATGCCGGTGACCAGCATCGTTTTGGTGGTAAACGAGTTCATGCCACCAACCAAGTTGGTGCGGCGGAATTTACCACGAGACCGGTGAGACCGACTGGTCAGCGCAAATGCGCCGTAGATGTGTAGCGCAATTGCCGCCAATAGCACAATGCGGAAGATCCACAGGAAAGTCTCGTGTGGCAGGAGTGGATACATGAGTTCACGTAGCCACTGTCCATATACGTCAATTGGGTGGGTTCCATCCTCGTAGTGAGGCAGGAAAACCTTTAGATTTCCAACCATGTGGAACACGACGAAGCCTGCGAAAATCAGGCCAGTGATGGCCATTGTTAGCTTCAATGCCCATGTCGGAAATTTGGGCCGCTCACGCAGCGGCTTTTCTGTGATTTTGCCGTGAGCGATTGCGTCACGGTCGATGTTATTTACAGTCATGGCACCTCCAGTGTCGCCCTTACTTTATTCCCCCAAATGCCTTGCTAACCACTCGCCACAGCCACCTGTGACTTACCCCACATCTTAAAAAATAGGCAACTACCTGCAATTAAGGGTAGCCTGACCTGATATCGCTGTCCCTTTATACGTTTTACGACGCCACTAACTGCACTTTTACACAAGCGTAAAATGACACACCTATCTCCACCGTATTTTTAACGGAATTTTCCGGTTTTAAAAAATCCCACCCTTTTGGTATCAATCGAATGATTGACCTTAAGTTGGGTGTCAAAGTATGCCGTGAACTGGGAAACGAATGCAACCAGCCACCCGATGCAACGCATCATCAACATAAAAAATTCCCAACTACACAAAATTGCGAAGATTTATTGCAAAGAATGAGTAAAAACGTCCGACAACCCAAACCCGTTGACTAAGCTTTCCACCATGGCTAAAACCTATGTGGGCTCCCGACTTCGCCAATTACGTCGGGAAAGAGATTTGAGTCAAGCATCCCTGGCCACCACCTTGGGGCTTTCGGCAAGTTACGTCAACCAGATCGAACACGACGTTCGGCCATTAACCCTCCCCGTGCTCAATCGAATAACCGAAACTTTCGGTGTCGACGCTACGTTTTTCTCCCGTGACGATGATTCACGACTGTTGGCTGAAATCCAAGACGTGATTCTTGATAAAGAGCTATGCCCCACCCCCATCCCCATTCATGAGCTCAATGAGATGGTGCAAAACCACCCCAGCATCGCCCGCACCATGGTGGATATGCATCGCCGCTACCGAAACGTTCGGGATAAATTGTCCGTTGCCACCGACGTGCGCCTGACCGCTAACGATCAAGGTGCGGTTTCCGAAGCACTGTCCATGCCGCACGATGAGGTACGCGATTTTTTCTATGCCCGACAGAACTACCTCGACGCCATCGACCTCAAGGCCGAAGCCATCGCCGCTGATTTAGGCGTTTCCACTTTCGCCATCCGGGCCACCGAGTCCGCATTAAGTGAACGACTGACCAGCAAGCACGGCATTGGCGTGACCACGGGAGCAGACATCGGCAACCAGTTACATAACCTCGACCTTGCTTCCCAGACTTTGACGCTTTCCTCCCGCCTCATCGCCGGCCAGCGGGCGTTTCGCATGGCGGCGGAATTGGGGTACCTGGAGGCAGGCGAACTCATTAACGATGTGGTCAATGAGTGGCACTTCACCACCGAGGAAGCCCGGCGGTTGGCGTTGCGTGGCGTCGCCTCTTATTTCGCCGCAGCTTTAATGTTGCCCTATCGGATGTTCCACCAGGAAGCCGAACGCAATGGTTACGACATCGAGTATCTGTGCCAGATGTTCGGCGTTGGTTACGAAACCTTGTGCCACCGCCTATCGACGCTCCAGCGTCCGAAGTTGCGCGGCATTCCGTTTACCTTCGTGCGTGTCGACCGCGCCGGAAATATGAGCAAACGGCAATCCGCCACTGGCTTTCATTTCACCCACTCCGGCGGCACCTGCCCGCTGTGGAACGTATATGAGACCTTTGCCAACCCCGGCACCATCATGCGGCAACTCGCCCAAATGCCCGATGGTCGCAATTACCTCTGGATCGCCCGCACCGTCAAACACCACCAGGGCAGGTTCGGCGAGACCGGAAAGCTCTTTGCCATTGGACTCGGCTGCGATGCCCGCCATGCCGACCGGACAGTGTACGCAACCGGTTTCGATTTACGGGATTTTTCCTCCGCAGTCCCGATTGGGGTGGGCTGCCGCGTGTGCACCCGTGAAAATTGTGCCCAGCGCGCGTTCCCGGCAATTAACCGCACGATTTCCGTCGATCCGCACGCATCAAACGTCGCACCGTACTAACCCAAGGCTTCAGTGCCTAAACCGCCAACAGTAGGGCGTCGAAAAGCGAAGCACCCTTGATTTTAGAATTTTAAAATACTGAACATGGACGACTTCCTCACGCGGCTTGAAGCAGTAGAACACCGTGTATCGGCCCTGGAACAGCAGCTGCCCACACCCGCCGTTCTAAGCGACGACGGCATGGTCACGTTCTCCGGCTCCGCAACAGCTGCGGGCGGCAACTGGGAATACGAATGGGCCCGCCCCGCAGCGCATCTTATCGACACCGCCTGGGAATCTAGCCTCAATCGGGTCGCTGCACTCGCGCATCCACAACGTTTTGCCATCATGCGCACGCTTATCGACGCCCCCACCACCGTCCCAGAACTAGTAGCGCGGGGAATAACCACCAGTCAGGGCAGCTGTTATCATCACGTCAATGCGCTCGTCGCGGCTGGTTGGGTGGAGAAAACCACCACCGGTCAGTTTCGAATACCAGGCACGCGGGTAATTCCACTGCTCTGCATCATTGCCGCCGGGGAGCTGCCATGATCGCTACCATTCCGCGCCGAAACATCGTGGTGGCGATTTTGGTCGCGGCCATACTCATTGCCGCAGGACCTCGCCCCATTTTCCTAGAGCCCACCCGCACCGGCGACACTACACTTGCCGATACCCTCGCAGCCCAGGCACCACCCGGCAGCAAGGCGCTCGCCGTTGCCACCCATGACGGTGACACCACATTCGCCGGGCTGGGCGCGGACGAACATACGCAATTTGAAATCGGCTCGATAACCAAGATGTTTACCGTGGAACTTCTCCGCCAAGCGGTCGAACGCGGCGAGATCAGTCTTGACGCCCCGGTTTCTTCGTTTGTGGCATTCCCCAGCGATACGGTTACCATCCGCGACCTGGCAAACCACACCTCCGGGCTACCGCGATTACCGCGCAACTTGGTCTTACGCAGTGTTACTACCACGTACCTCAATCGCAATCCTTACGCAGGCATCACCGCCTCCGACGTTCTTGACCAGGCCAAAGATCAACCGTTAAGCAATGTCGGGACGTACCAGTACTCCAATTACGGTTACGCGTTATTGGGACAAATTCTGGCACAGCAAGCACAAACACCTTACCCCGAGCTTGTTGCCACTAGGATTCTTCGCCCACTCGCCATGGCAAACACACATGTAGCCACCACCGAATCCCCCGAGTTTAAGGCGGGATACTTAGTCACTGGCCACCATGCCGCAACCTGGCCGATGGACGGCTACGCCCCGGCAGGTGCAATCGTTTCTACCGCCGGCGACCTCGCACGATTTGCCCAGCACGTACAGGACCGTGGCATACCCGACTACGGCTGGATTAGGAAAGATGGTTTCACATTTCACAACGGCATGACCGGCGGGTTTAGCAGCATGTTGGCTTTTGACGAAGCCAAGCGTTCATTCGCACTCGGACTTTCCAACACCACCGCCTCCCCCACAACACTCGTATTGGAGGTATTATCCCCATGATTGTCTATCTCGTTCTCGGATTCCTTCTCATTTCCGCAGTTGTCGCCGCGATCCGCCCCAAGAAACTAATCCCCACCGTGGCAAACACGGTTTTCACCTGCCTGATTCTATCAACGGTGCTTACCAGGCATTCCGGCCCCTCAGTGGTACCTATTATCGCCTGGTACGTTGCCGGAGCATGCTTCATCGTGGCCATTCTTAGGGCCCGGCCGCACAACGCAAACCGCCCCCAACCGTAGCTAAGCGGTTGGGGGCGATCGGACCGAATCTTATTAGAGGTTGATCATGTGACCCATGATGCCTTCGGCGGCTTCTTTCATGGCCTCCGACAAGGTTGGGTGGGTGTGGACATTGCGTCCGATTTCCTCACAGGTGAGGTCGAAACGCTGCGCCAGGGTGAGCTCCGGTAGCAGTTCGGAGACGCTGGCGCCGACCATGTGGGCACCCAGCAATTCACCGTATTCGGCGTCTGCGACGATCTTGACAAAGCCTGCGGACTCCGCCAAGCCCTGGGCCTTACCGTTGGCCGAGAATGGGAAAGTTGCGGTCTTAATCTCGCGACCTGAGAACTTCTCCTTTGCCTGCTCCTCTGTGTAGCCGAAGGAGGCAACCTGCGGGTTACAGAACGTTGCGCGTGGCATCATCATGTAATCGCCCAATTCTTGGGTTTCCGCATTTGCGATAGTTTCAGCAGCAACCACGCCCTGAGCTTCAGCCACATGCGCCAGCTGCAGCTTCGCGGTGACGTCGCCGATAGCGTAGATACCAGGAACATTGGTGCGCATTCGATCATCGATGTCGATGGCACCGCGATCGGTCAGCTTCACACCAGTGTTCTCCAGGCCAAAGCCTTCAACCCGTGGCGCAAAACCGATGGAAACCATAACCCGGTCGGCCTTGAGGGTTTCCGACTTCGAACCATCCTTGGATTCAACGTCAACCTCAACGCCACCGTCACCCAAATCGCGGATCGCGGTGGTCTTATGGCCGGTAAGAAGCTTCACACCGAGTTTCTTGTATTGCTTCGCAATCTCCTTGGAAACATCAGCATCTTCGTTGGGAAGAACCCGATCCATAAATTCAACGATGGTGATGTCCACACCGTAATTAGAAAGTACATAGGCAAATTCCATGCCGATCGCACCAGCGCCGACGATAACCATCGACTTCGGTGCTTCTGGGTTAAGGATCTGTTCTTCATAGGAGACGATATTGCCGCCGATCTCTACCCCCGGCAGCGACCGGACAACCGAACCCGTAGCAATAATGCAGTTATCGAAGGTAATGACCTTGCCCGCATCTTTACCCTCGGTCACTTCGATGGTCTTAGCGTCCTTAAATACACCGAATCCGTCTACCTCAGTGATCTTATTCTTCTTCATAAGGTAGTGAACGCCCTTAACAATGCCCTCCGAGACCTTGCGCGAACGGCTGTGCGCAATACCAAAGTCGAAGCTCACGTCACCGGAAATACCAAAGGTCTTTGCCTCATGGTTGAAGATGTGGGCAACCTCGGCGTTCTTTAATAGTGCCTTAGAAGGAATGCAGCCAACATTGAGGCACACACCGCCCCAGTACTGCTTCTCAACTACAGCAACCTTTAAACCTAGCTGAGCTGCGCGAATGGCGGACACATAGCCACCTGGGCCAGCGCCGAGTACTACTACGTCAAAATGTTCAGTCACGCCCACTAGAATACGGAAAATCTGGCAAAATGTCGCATCTTACCGAGGTTTTCTAAAAATTTCACGCAAAAACCCACCCCATGTTTCCACATAAGGTGGGCCATCAACACACATTAGCTGCGTGAAAGATATGCGAACGTAGGTTTAGAACAACCCCAAGGAGCCGCCTAGTTCACTGGAAGCTGAGGAGCCCATGTGAAGCAGCATCCCCAAAAATTCGTTGATTTTCACGACAACAGTTTCAATGAAAGACATATGTTATTTCCTTACAATGGTTTGACGGAACTGCAAAAGAGAATACAACTTCTACATTGCCATCGTTGGAAATGACGTTACATCCATCAAGCACAATTTCCCGCCAACGCCTCAACTATTCGACGATTTACCCCGATTGCTAGCCCCACCGACCCGTGACTAAGATGACCTAAAAGATACTAAATAGCAAGGAAGGGGCACAGCCATGCGGTGACCGTGCCCCTCACTCAGAAGCCATAAAAAGTTACTTTAATCCCAAGAAACTCTTAACAGCACTGACAATCCGCCAAAAGGCAACCAACAAGCTCGAAATAACCCCCGGCGATGATTGAACCGCAGAACCATCAGCCAATTCCTGAGCAGCAACCTCACGATCCTTATCCGTTATCGGCAACAACGGACACTCAATCCACTGTCTTTCATCATTAATCGGCGGGACCCCTTGGTCTTCAACCCAAAAAAACGGGTTCGAAAAATTATGTGGGTAATCCTTCCAACAATCCCACATCTTCTCAACAGAAGAAACATCAGAAGCAGCAATATACCGCGCCGAGAAAAAGGAATGCGGGGATTTGTCATACTCACCATCAGCCTGCCGCAGCGCACGCTCCTTAGCCGCAAGCTCAAGCCGCTCAGCATTAGCCATAATCACAGCACGACGCTCAGGACTATACTCAGGACCAATCTCCAACTCCACAGCAGAAACAGACGGAACCACAACCAACGACACACCCACAGCAACCACAGCCGCAAAACTTAACAACTTTTTCATTTCCTTTACCTTTCTTCAGCATTTGAGGCGGACGAATACCAACGGCTCAAAGTACCAAGTTTTCTAACTCTGGAACCGCAGCCCGGTCCCCGATAGCCGTGATCCCCGCTGCGGCAACAATGCCAGAATTTTAAAACTTTGAGTAAGCGTTAATTTAGCAATTTTTTATGACAATAAAGGTAAATCCCCTCACGCTCTAATGTCACACCGTCAGCCACCCCCGATTCCTCCGACCAGTATCACCGGGCCGCTGCTTTGATTTGGATGCATAGTTTCCACATTTCGCCACATTAACCCCAATAATCACATCCGCCACAGGAATGGTGGCGCGGCACAGCTTCCCGCTTCGCTAGATATTGCGACGTGGTTGCTCTATCATTTTTCTTGAACTCCGTGCTAACACATTGAGCCCGCCACCCGATGGAGTGGTTAGTGCTTTATAGCAACCATTTGTAAGACTTATAGGAAATCTACGCTTATGAAGATCACCCGTCGGATACTGGCGACCGTAGCAAGCCTGACAATTTTCGCCAGCGCGCTGCCTGCACACGCCGCAAATGTAACCCCGCAACAGCTTTCTGGGGATGCACCAGTTTCGGTCATCTCAGGGCCGAAAGACACCAATGGCGAATCTCTCCGGTGGCGCGAAAAGGTCGATGGCGATCGCGTTGTGGAAATGTGGGCTACCTCGCCAGCAATGAACAACCGTGAGATTCCGCTGGTTATCATCAAGGCTACGGAAGCCAATCGCCCCACCATCTACCTGCTCAACGGCGGCGACGGTGGCGAAGGTCGCGCGAACTGGATCATGCAGACCGACGTTATCGATTTCTATAAGGAAAAGAACGTCAACGTCGTCATCCCTATGTCCGGCAAGTTCTCCTATTACACCGACTGGGTATCCGAAAATGCCGGGTTGGGCGGTAAGCAAATGTGGGAAACGTTCCTCACCAGGGAACTTCCAGGGCCAATTGAGAAGGAACTCAAGGCCAACGGCAAACGTGCCATCGCCGGCATGTCGATGTCCGCAACCAGCTCCGCACTCTTGGCTGCACACAACCCTGGCTTCTACGACGCCATCGGCTCTTTCTCGGGTTGCTATGCCTCCGCGAAGCCCGCACCAACCGCTTATATCGCATTAACCCTGCAACGCGGCGGCGCAACCATTGAACAAATGTGGGGCAAGTGGGGTGGACCGCAGTGGCACCACAACGATGTGCTCACCCAGGCGGAGGGCCTGCGCAACACCGCGATCTACGTTTCCAACGGCAGCGGCCTTGCTGGCGAATGGGATATGCCGGGCGGCCCCCGCCTGCGTGGTGTCGATCCAGCAATCGCTTCTATCGCCGCTACCGCCACCACCGTTGAGGGTGGCGCCATCGAAGCAGCCACGAACCAGTGCACCCACGACTTTAAGAAGAAGCTAGATTCTCTCCAGATTCCAGCCCACTTCAATATGCGCAACACCGGCACCCACTCATGGGGATATTGGCAACAAGACCTGCGCCACTCGTGGCCAGTATTTGAAGCAAGCTTCAATTCTTAAATAACGCGCGCTTCACACGAGTCCGCACCCAACACCGAAAGGTCTGGGTGCGGACTCGTAGCGTTTTCCGGCGTCTTTTGTCGGTGAGCTTTACGACGATCTCAAAGCCACAATCAAATCAACAATCCTGACATGTGGAAAACACCAACTTCTAATTCCTCACTTTCCGCACTTGAGTGCTGAAGTTATAGGGCCGCACCATTAGAAATCAGCCCCTGAAGAAAGGCAAGCGGTCCAGGCCACCAAAGGACAACTCGACCTTTCCGCGGTTTGGTGGTTCATTTTGTGGACTAAGAAACGCAAAAGTCGAGTTGGGTTAAGTTCTCACATGTTGGCGGTGTCCGAGAACGGGTTCGTGTGGAAACTCTCGCTTAATTCAAGGCGCATGGCAGGAATCATTTTGACTTCTTGGGATGAGGTTCTTTGGTGATGCACTTTCTGGTGTATTCCTGCGAGTGGTTGCGGAGGGCCAGCATCTCAAAAAACCGGCGGTAAAGCGGGTAATCTGCGCAGGCATATAACGGGCAATTCGACCTTTCCGCGGTTTGGTGGTTCATTTCTTGCATTAAGGAACGTAAAAGTCGAGTTGGGGCTTTCCCAACCGAGCTGACCACCGTTTTTCAATCGGATTTACGGAACCAAACTTTGGAAAATATTGCGGAAAAGCCATGTCGATGCGTTATTCGCTCAGCGCACTACCCGCAACAATTGCATAACGTTATTTGCATAAAATAGCGCCCAGATCGTGGCCGATCCTTATAGTTGATAATGGATAGAGCGCTAACAAATTCATCTAGCCTATCGATTACATATATGCACGTTTTGTGTTGCATACCTGATCCATATTGTTTCACTTGAGGAATCTGCCACTGATGAAGTTCACTCGATTAGCAACAACGCTGGCTGGGCTTTGCGCGGCCGCCATCTGCACCGCCCCGATTGCCCACAGCGCCGAAGTCACACCAGCACAAGTTGCGGGCGACACCCCGCTAGCGACAATCTCCGGGGCGAAGTACCCCGAGCAGCAACTGAAATGGCGCGCAAATGTCAGCGGCGAGCGAGTAGAGGAAATGTGGGCCACCTCACCGGCGATGAATAACCGGGAGATACCGCTGGTGGTCATTAGGGCTGCGGAGCCGAATCGTCCCATTATTTACCTGCTTAATGGCGGTGACGGCGGCGAAGGCGATGCGAACTGGCTCATGCAGACCGACGTTTTAGATTTTTATCGGGAAAAGAACGTCAACGTGGTGATCCCCATGACCGGTAAATTCTCGTATTACTCGGATTGGGTATCGGAAAACGCCGCACTGGGCGGGAAGCAAATGTGGGAGACGTTTCTAACCAAAGAGCTGCCTGGCCCGATAGAAAAAGAACTCAAGGCGAACGGCAAACGCGCCATTGCGGGCATGTCTATGTCGGCGACCAGTTCCGTGTTATTGGCCGAACATAACCCAGGTTTCTACGATGCCGTTGGCGCCTTTTCCGGTTGCTATGCTTCCTCGAAGCCAGCGCCTACCGCCTATATCGCGTTGACGTTGCAGCGTGGTGCCGCAACCATTGAGCAAATGTGGGGTACGTGGGGTGGCCCGTTGTGGCACTACAACGATGCACTCATCAACGCCGAGAGCTTGCGTAATACGGAGATTTACGTATCCAACGGCAGCGGTCTCGGTGGCGAAGCTGATATGCCGAATGGTTCCAGATTGCGCGGTGTTGATCCGTTCATTGCCTCCATGTCCGCGACGATCAGCACAACCAGCGGTGGGGCTATTGAGGCAGCCACGAATCAATGCACCCACGATTTTAAGAAGAAGCTTGAGTCGCTGAACATTCCAGCCACATTCAATATGCGTAATACAGGCACACATTCGTGGGGCTATTGGAAGCAGGATCTGCGGGATTCATGGCCGACCTTTGAGCGAGCGTTTAATTCTTAAATCTTTGCATGGTTTTACCCTTGGTAAACCCCACCGTATGCTTAAGCGTGCAACACCATGTGCAAATACCAGGTGCAATAACCCACGCCCGTAACGTGTGCCGCACTAGCACCAGAACCACTCGGCACACTGCCCGCCGTCACACCAACCCCGAAGGATTCCCATGCAGTATCACCTCATCGAACCGGAAGTGTTGGAGCCGATCGAATCCCCTGCGGCGTTGGAGTGGGCCAACACATGGTCGACGGAAACTGCTGCGATCATCGACCCCGAGCTTAAGCACCGAATCCGTATGGTATTGGACACCGACGACCGCATTGCCTATGTCACACGCCGAGGCGAGTTTCTCTATAACTTCTGGCGCGATGCGGATCACCCACGCGGGTTGTGGCGCCGCACGACGCTTGACAGTTACCTTGGCGATGACACCGACTGGGAGGTATTGCTCGACGTTGATGCATTAGCCGACGAAGAGAACGAAAACTGGGTGTGGAAGGGTGCACACGTTCGCCTGGAGCAGGATCGGGCGTTGGTGGAATTATCCCGCGGCGGGGCTGATGCGGTGGAGATTCGGGAATTCGACCTGGGCACTTTGAGCTTCATCGCAGATGGGTTCTGGGTAGCCGAGGCGAAAACCCAGATCAGTTGGGTGGATCTAGATACGGTCTTGGTGTGTACCGATTTCGGCGACGGCGCACTAACCACATCGGGTTACCCGGCGCGCGCCCACCTGTGGCGGCGCGGTGAGCCTCTTGCCCAGTCTGCGGAGTTTTTCGCAGGTTCTGTCGATGACATGATGGTGCAGGCGTGGGCCGATACGCACCCGGATTTCCGAAATAAGTTTGTCACGCGGGTGTTGGATTTTTATCGGAAGCAGACGTTCATTGAGACGGATTCCGGGTTGACGCATATTGAGGTTCCGGAGGACTGCGAGGTTTTTGTCGCGCGTGGTTTCTTGTTTGTGTTGCCGCGCTCGGGTTTCGCCGGTATTGCCCCGGGCGGGTTGGGGGTTATGGGCTGCGCCGAGTTTTTGGCTGGTCAGCGCGAGTTTTCTGTGTTGTTTAGTCCGGATGAGTCTTCTAGTCTGCAGTCGATTAGTTTAAGTAAGTCGGAGGTTTTTATCACCGTCTTATCCGATGTGACGAGTAAGATTCTTCGCCTGCCGCTAGGGAGTTGGGATCAGCCGTTTGTACCGGTTCCGTTGCCTGACGACGTCACCGCGCAAGTGGTGGCCACCGATCCGTTTTCTCATGAGGTGTGGATTCGGGCGTCCAGTTTCCTCCAGCCAGACACGTTGTATCGGTTGACCGATGAGCTTACACCGGTGCGTAGCGCGCCGTCGCTTTTCGACGCCACCGGGCTTTCCACCCGGCAGCATTATGCGGTTTCCGCCGACGGCACCAAAGTTCCGTATTTCATTACTGGTGATTTTTCCGCCACGCGCCCGCGCCCAACGCTGGTCTATGCCTACGGTGGATTTGAGGTGTCGCTGGTTCCTGGCTACTCGGCGATTCGCGGGTTGGCGTGGTTGGAACGCGGATTCTTCTATGTTCAGGCGAATCTACGGGGCGGTGGCGAATACGGCCCGAAGTGGCATGAGCAGGCGACGAAGACGAATAGGATGCGGGTCTTTGAGGATCACCAGGCGGTGTTGCGCGATATTGTGGCTCGTGGCTATGCACGCAGCGACCAAGTGGCGATCCGGGGTGGTTCTAATGGCGGGTTATTAGGCGCGGTGGCTTTGACCAGCTATCCCGAGTTATTCGCAGCTGCGGTGATCCAGGTGCCGCTGTGCGATATGCTGCGCTATCACACCTGGTCAGCCGGTGCGAGTTGGATGGCGGAATACGGCGATCCTGCGATGGCTAAGGAGCGGGCGGTGTTAGAGAAGTATTCGCCGCTTCATAACGTCGACAAGCGGGCAGATAGGCAGTATCCCCCGGCGTTAATTACCACCTCTACCCGCGACGACCGAGTACATCCGGCGCATGCGCGGCTATTTGCGCGCGCTTTGGCGGCGGCTGGGCAGCCGGTGGATTATTACGAAAACAGCGAGGGTGGCCACGCGGGGGCTGCCGATAACGATCAAACGGCGACGGTGGAGGCGTTGGTCTATAACTGGTTGTACCAGCTTGTACACTAGACAACCAGTATGAAAAGTTCAGCGCTTCGTTCCACCCCCATCCCAGGTACCCGTGATACTTACACGGGAATTGATTTCAACCTGGGGTTTCACATTCGCCGCTACAAGCTTGACCTGGATTACCGGGTCGGCCCGAATCATTTAACCGGGCAGGTCACCTGCGACGTCGATAATTACCTGCCGCTGAAAACAATGTCGCTGGATTTATCGGACACGCTCAAGGTGCGATCAGTGACCGCACGTGGCACCAGCGGCCACGACGTGTCTGTCGCGCGGTTCCGGCACGCCCACGACAAACTCCGCATCACCTTTGCCGAGGCCATCCCGGTCGATCACGAATTCACCATCACCATCCGCTACCAGGGAAACCCCCGGCCCGTGCCCTCGGTGTGGGGCGAGATCGGGTGGGAGGAACTATCGAACGGGTCGCTGGTGGCCAGCCAACCGTGTGGCGCGCGCAGCTGGTTCCCTTGCGACGACACCCCGGACGAAAAAGCCCACTTCGATTTTAAGATCACCGCTCCGAAGGCATACACCGTGGTGGCCAACGGCAACCGGATTGCACGCGCAACCTCTGGCGCCCAGACCCGATGGCACTATAGAACCAACGCGCCCATGGCGGCATACCTCGCGGCGATCCACGTAGGTGAATACACTCAGGTAACAATCCCCGGTAGCCGGGTACCGATCCACGCCTATGTGCCCCGCACGTTGATCGACAACTTCCACCATGAATTCGCCGACCAGGCCCGTATGCTGGAACTATACGAAAAACTCTTCGGCGACTACCCCTTCGACTCCTACTCGGTGGTAATCACCGAAGACGACCTAGAGATCCCGCTCGAAGCCCAAGGGCTTTCCAGTTTCGGCGCAAACCACATCGCGGGCGATAAAAAATGGGAACGTCTCATCGCCCATGAGCTCTCCCACCAATGGTTCGGCAATTCCCTGGGATTGGCGCAATGGGAAGACATTTGGCTCAACGAAGGCTTCGCCTGCTACGCCGAATGGCTGTGGTTTGAACACTCCGCGGCGAAACCAGCGGCCCAATCCGCCCGGGAACACTACGAGAAACTCCGCGCGCTGCCACAAGACCTCCTGCTTGCAAACCCAGGGCCGAAAGACATGTTCGACGACCGGGTGTATAAACGCGGCGCACTAGTCGTCCATAGCCTGCGCGAATTGCTTGGCGACGCAGAGTTCTTTTCCATGCTGCACCGCTACTGCGCGGCGGGGCGACATTCAGTGGTTGAGCCGATGGATTTACGCCACGCCGCCTACACCGCCTGCACCAACGCCCGCATCGACCCGGCCAACCTTGATGCACTGTGGCATACGTGGCTATATGAAACCCCACTCCCGGAGCTTCACCAATGAAATACATGACGATTGCCACCATCATCGCTGGCATCTCCGGGTTCGTCGTTGTCATCCTCGCCGCCCGCGCATTCGGCACCGACACCGCCCTAACCACGGAATTCGCCGCCTACTGGGGGCTCTTCTTCGCCGCCACCGGGTTTCTCACCGGCATCACCCAAGAAACCACCCGCGCGGTTGCCGCCGCGAAAAAGCACGGCACCCTATCCCCTGGTTCTGGCTCAGCTGCCACCCCACTGGCACGCCCCATCGTCATCGCCGCCTGGCTTGGGCTCATCACCACCATCCTCGCCGCCGCATCCGGCCCGCTCTGGGTCGGCCGCATCGTCTCGGATTCCGCCGGGATAGCGGTGGGACTCATGGCACTCGGCTTAGGCAGCTACGCCATCCAAGCCGCCGTCGCCGGCCTGCTCTCCGGCGCGGGCCTGTGGTCACGCTACGCGGTACTGATCACACTCGACACCGCCTCCCGCATGATACTGGCCATCGTCGCCTGGCTTTTCGGCTGGAAACTAGTCGCCTTCCTCGTCATCACCGTGCTGGGTGCCGGATCGTGGCTAATATTGGTGCTTCTCAGCGCCCCCGTGCGCGCCAGCCTTCAACTGCTTGCTGACGTCCCCACGCGGCAATTCCTCACCCGCCTGGGCTACGCCATCGCCGCCTCCGGCGCCAGCGCCATCCTCATCACCGGATTTCCCACCCTCGTGCAACTGACCCACGGTGCTGATCGCCACGCGGCAATCAGCACCGCCGTCGTGGTGTACGCAGTCACCCTCACCCGCGCCCCCATCCTGGTGCCGCTGCAACAATTCCTCTCCGCCATCATCGTGCGCTTCGTCCACCACACCACCCACCCCCGGCGCGCACTGATCCAACCATTGGCGCTGATCTGGCTCGTCGGCACCATAGGTGCCGCTGCCGCATGGCTTATCGGCCCCTGGCTAATGGTCACGATCCTAGGACCCTCCTACACCACCCCAGCCTTGCTACTTGCGCTGTTGACCCTCGGTGCCGCCTGCACCGCATCGCTCATGGTCACCGGTGCTGCCACCATGGCTGTCGAACAGCACCGGGTGTATCTGCTCGGCTGGATCACAGCCACGATAGTAGCGACACTGATTCTCAGCTCCCCCCTGGAACTATCCACCGCCAGCTGGCTCGCACTCACCGTAGGGCCGATCGCGGGATTGGCTGTGCATGTGGGCGGGTTGAAGGCGGGTGGAGTGACCAATAAGAGCTGACGAGAAAATACCAAGTTCTCTAACGAGCGAACCGATAAGTACAGTTCATCAATTGACATATGAGATAACTACGCTATTCGCTACATAGATCTGCATCTTCTGGTAATTATTTTGCATCTTTACCCACCATGCTCGCTCAGAAAAACCCTACTTCATCAATACTGTTATCAAGCAATGACTAATGCGATGCGGCCATTAACTACGGAATTTATTTCACTCTAATAACACAGATTAGATTGGAAAATAGAAATAAATTTTAACAATATGAACGAATCAACATTAACGAATATTACGATAGTTTTGGGGCTTCTGCCGTTGTTTTTGTATGTAATGATCTTCCCCGAGAAAAAGGATAACCACCTAAAAAATCACCCTTTCGGTGGATGGTATTTTTAACAGAACTCTCCATTTTCTTTATCGTTGGAAACATCCCAGCAACCGCTTTAATTGTCTTGTTCTTTACGGATTCATCGCAAATACGACAAGAAATTATTTTCATGTCATTCTTTTCGATCTTGGCTTATTTTTGTTTCATATCTACCATGTGGCTTAGGATGTCGGGATACAACTACAAAACGCGGTTGCGGAATTTCAAGCCTTTTATTCGAGAAATTATGGGAAAAGATCCCTCCCTAACACCTTCCACGAATAAATCCAGAAGAACAGCCCCCACTTGGCAATTTATGGGTTGCAGCTTATCAATTATGATCACCCTTGCAACCAGTCTGCTTTTCTTTTGGCTATGGATAACCGCCTAATTTGCACCCCAAATTTTCATTTCAGATGCCACACACCGATTGCACACGATTCATCCTTGCTTCACGGTCCATAAAAGTTATTTTCAGGGCCGGTTCGGCGGAGTGCCCGAAGTTGATAGTCGCCAACTTGTTGTTTCTTTAGCCGGAAAAGCCGCAGGGCGATATGACACGAAAACGCAAGTTGCGTCAGCTGGACTTCACCGAGCACCCCCAGCTGCAGTAACCACCGTCCAGCTTCCTGCAAAGCAGTTGATCCAATTACGAGATTCACTGAGGGGCTTTCAACCACTGTCGATACCAGGTTGGCAGCACCGGCGTTAAAACGCGCGTGCAAGCAGACCCCATCAACCAGCGCCCAATTCATAGGAAAGAAATATGGACGACATCTAGCAATTATGAATATATTTGTTCCCATTTGGTCAAGTTTGCTATAGGCTACACGTCGTCATGCAAAGTTTCTTATATGTCCCCCCGCCCCGCAAACGCAGCGATACTCACGCCACTCCCCCAGCACCCCCTTCCACACTTGTATGCTTTAATCCTTAATTAGGCGAGGCTTTTCATTATCGGTTACGTCTTATACCCGCCGTGGATCGGCTAACTACCGGTGTGCTTTCCTCGCCGCTTTACTTGTTTTTGCTGTGTTGTACCGGAGTTTTTGGGGCGGCATACTACGTGCTTGGTGTGCTTTAATTGGAGCGGGCGTGGCTTTAGATTCCAGTTACGCACGTTTCCCGCCGCTGGCGGAGACCCTACTGGGGTCACTTTCCCGCCCGTTTAGACTTTTTCAAATGTTTGAGGTTTTCCCATGCCCACGCATTATGCATTGCGGTACGGCGCAATTGTGACTTCTTCTCATCATCCGTCCTGCACGTTGCCGGAAGCGGCGACGGCCTTTGTGGAGCTGCTTAATTGCGGGTTTTTCGTGAAACTAGACCAGCTGCAGGTGCTGAGTCCGGCGGAATTATCTGAACTTATCGCGCATGTATATGCCAGGGACGATCGGCGGTCGCCGATTTTTCCGGGGTTTCCCGCCGAGGTCGTAACCGACGAGGATGCGCAGTTGTGGCTGGAGGCGAGTGACTTCTATGCGGATTTTCGTTTCTGGTTGCCGCAGGCGGAGCAAGAGTTTGAACGCAAGCATTTGGAGACCATCACGGAGCACTCGCGTCCGCGTCGGCTGAACGTGGTGGTAGCCGCGGTGGACGATCTTCACCGGCTGTGGTCGATGTGGTTGAGCCCGTCACGTTCCACCTGCGATTATTTCACCCAGGTGGTGCGGGTGCTTTCCGCGTCAACGGATGTGTTGTCGCTTTTCGACACCACCGAGTTCCGCAGTCAGCCCATGTTCGCGGCGGCGCTATTAAGTCTTCGCGCCAGTGGTGCGGCTGTCGCTGAGGTGTTTCGGGTGGGTCTTGGAAAGGCCACCGGCCCGACCGATGTCCTGCGGGTGGTGTTGGCGTGCTTCAGCACTGACCCTTATGCGGCGGTCACGTTGGGTTTTTCCCGGCATTACCCGGCGCGCACTGCGTCCCTGCCGAGGTGGGCCAGGCGGGAGCTCATTGCCGCCCTTGGCCGCTTCCAGTCATTGGCGGACCTCGATGAGTATCTGCGCCATCGGCGGTTGTGGCGGTGGGTGTTGCAAAAGGTGCACCCGTATCAGATTCCGGGGCATGAACTGGCCTTATCGGGTTTGGATGTTATTTTCGGCAATGTAGTACACCGTAACGCGATGACACGAGCGAATACCGCCATTGCAACTCATGATGTGCCTGCTGCCCTTGATGCGCTGAGTATGCAGCCAGCTCAGCTGTTCCGGGAACTGGTGCGCATCGGTTCGATTTGTCGAACTGATGCTGATCGGAAGTTATTGGTTGCCGCCATTGAAGCATGTGGGCGGCACCTTCGGCTTAAAACGGTGATCGCTACGCTTAATGCGGTGCGTAATACTGCACCGGAGCGGTTGGTCAACGTTCCGCATGCTGGGGTTTATCTCCGGAAGGCCGCTACGCATGGGCTGCAACCGGAGGTGGCACAGCTTTTTGAGGCGGCACTTGGCCGGGTGATCGTCGAAAAGCTACAAGCGGTCGCGCTGCCGGAGGATGCCGCCGCGCTGGTGCCGGATATGCGCCCAGTTCCGCTGCTGCAGCGAACCTCGGAGCTGGTGCCGGGACAGGCTTTGGCGTTGGGCAACAAGCCCTCCCGGATTACCGCGCGGTGGCAAAACGCCACCCATTCGGGCAGCATCGGTGTCGTCTTCGCCGATGCCAACCTGGAGTTTTGCCTAGGCAAGGTAGGCTTTTCGACGCTACAGTCCTCCCCGCTGCGCGAATTCATCGAGTGCGCGCCTGACTTTGTTTCTATCCACCTGGGCGAGACTAAGTGGGACGGTATTGTGTCGGTGATCCCGCATGCCCGTTATGCCATTATCAGCGTCACTATGCACAACACTAACAATTCGTGGGCGCAGGAGGGCAAGTTGATAAAGAATGATCCTCATGCCGCCATCCGCATCCAGGCGCGCCATGCGACGGGTGAAACAGATACTGGTTGGCTCACACTCAATTCCCCAGCGGCCTCGGTGCTTCCGGTCGTTATCGATCTTGCTTCGGGTGAGGCGGTCTGGCTTGATTCTTACTTACGAAAGCGAATGGCGGCCTTCCACTTAGGCGCGCCGGAATACATAGACTACCGTTCGGGTCGAGTGTTAAACCTACACCACGGAAACGACCACGCCGTCCCGCTGGTGCGGGCGGAGCTTGCGCGAATCCGCAGCGGGCTGACCATCGGTGAACTTATGGCCTTGTGGCAGGCCGCGCATGCGGATGCCGCGGCGGCGCAGTCTGTGCCCTCGGCGCCTGGCACCCCTGCTGCGGAACTGCCTGCCGACGCTTCGCTTGAGGTGGCGCAGCGGCAGCTTGCACTTACATATGATCTGTTGAACCAGTTATAGGTGCTTGATGGTTGGCCGTATCGGTGACGGAATGCTGCCGGGTGGCCTAACGGCTGTAGTTGGGCGGTATAGTTTTTAGCATTATGAAGATGCTTGTCACCGGCGGTGCTGGGTTTATCGGCACCAATTTCGTCCGCCGCACGTTAGAAACCCGCCCCGAATACGAAATCACCGTGGTGGATAAGCTCACCTACGCTGGGCGAAAAGACAACCTCAGCGGATTAGATCTGCGGTTTGTCGAGGCAGATATAGCAGACCCGCAGGTTATCAATCCGCTGGTGCGTGGCGCGGACGTGGTGGTGCATTTTGCCGCCGAGTCGCATAACGATAATTCGCTTGTCAATCCGTGGCCGTTTGTCCATAGCAATATCATCGGCACCTACTCTCTTCTGGAGGCGGTGCGCGCCCACGGCACCCGGCTGCACCATATTTCCACCGACGAGGTATTCGGCGATTTGAGCCTTGATGACCCCAATCGGTTTACCGAACACACCGCCTACAATCCGTCGTCGCCGTATTCGGCAACTAAGGCGGGCAGCGACCATCTGGTGCGCGCCTGGGTACGCAGTTTCAATATCCCGGCCACGATTTCTAATTGTTCCAATAACTACGGCCCCTACCAGCACATTGAGAAGTTCATTCCGCGCCAGATCACCAACGTTCTAGTGGGGTTGCCGCCGAAACTCTACGGCACCGGGGAGCAGGTGCGGGATTGGATTCACGTCGACGACCACAACGATGCGGTGCATGTCATTCTCGACCGGGGCGTGGTGGGAGAAACCTATATCATCGGCGCCGACAATGACAATGTCAGCAATAAGCAGGTCATTGAGCTTATCTGCGAAATCATGGGGGTGGCTGACTATGAGCACGTGGCGGATCGGCCGGGCCACGATATGCGCTACGCCATGGATTCGACGAAACTGCGCACCGAATTAGGGTGGCAGCCGACATTCACCGACACCGATTCTGGCATGCGGGCAGGACTAAAAGAAACAATCGCCTGGTATGAGAACAACCGCGACTGGTGGCTACCGATAAAGCAAGAAGTAGAAGCCCGCTACGCCGAAACCGGCCACTAGGGGCAGATAGGTGAAAAGGTATGGTGATTTTTACTCATGGACTTTAACACACCACTGACAGTAACCGACACCGCTATCGCGGGTCTTCAGATTCTTACACTTAGCGTGCACGGCGATCACCGGGGCTGGTTTAAAGAAAACTGGCAGCGGCAGAAAATCAGCCAGCTTAGCGGCGTAACCCCAGCTCTTCGCGCCTTCCGCCCGGTGCAACACAATGTGTCCTTTAACGCCGAAGCCGGAGTCACCCGAGGGTTGCACGCGGAACCGTGGGACAAACTAGTTTCCGTCACCTACGGTGAGGTCTTCGCGGCGTGGTGTGATCTGCGCGCCGGGTCGCCGACTTTTGGTAAATCAGTGTGGTTGAATATGGACCCTAGCGTTGCGGTTTTCGTTCCTCGTGGGGTGGCCAATGGTTTCCAAGCATTAAGCCCCACTAGTTACAGCTATCTGGTCACCGCGCATTGGTCGCCTGATGCTAGCTATAGCCACGTGAATCTTGGGGATCCGCAGCTTGGCATTCCGTGGCCGATCCCGCTGGATAAGGCCGTGTTATCTGATGCGGACTGTAACCACCCGTTGCTTGTCGACGCTACCGCGGTTCCCCCACACCAGGTTGCGATTATTGGTGGCGGTGGTCAGGTCGCCACCGCCCTAGCCGAGGCGCTTCCGACGGCACACGTTTTTACCCGGGCAGAACTCGACATCACCGCCGATTACTCAACGATCCGCGATTTCTGTGACTGGTCCAGGTTCGACACCATCATTAACGCGGCTGCCTACACCCAGGTGGACACCGCCGAAACCCACCGGTCAGACTGCTGGGCCACCAATGCGCTAGGTGCTGCCACCATAGCTAGGCTCGCCACCGACTTTAATCTCACGCTTATCCATTTCTCCTCCGACTATGTCTTTGATGGCACGAAAGATATTTACACCGAAACCGCAGCCTGTGCCCCGCTCAACGTCTACGGCGCAAGTAAAGCCGCAGGCGACATCGCCGTTATGGGCACCGCGAAGCACTATATTCTGCGCACCAGTTGGGTGATCGGCTCGGGCAAAAACTTCGTCACCACCATGCTTAACCTCGCGGGGTCACAGGTGCAGCCGACAGTAGTCGACGACCAATTCGGCCGACTGACGTTTAGCACCGACCTGGCCCATGCAGTGACCCACCTGTTAGAAACTGAACCTGAGTTTGGAATCTACAACGTCACCGGCAGTGGCGATGTGGTGAGCTGGGCGGACATAGCAGAAGACGTATTCACCCTTGCCGGAGCCGACCCGGCTAGGGTTACCAGGTGCAGCACCGCCGAATACATAGCAGGCCGTTCACAACCAGTAGCCACCCGGCCAGCGAACTCCGCGCTTAGCTTGGCTAAAATCGAGGCCACCGGGTTTCAACCAGCCTCGTGGCGGGAAAGTCTTGACACATACGTTGCCACGCAGCGTGAAAAGGAACGGTAATCGAACATGAAGGGCATCATTCTAGCCGGGGGTTCTGGCACCCGGCTGTACCCCATCACGATGGGCATATCCAAACAACTCATGCCAATCTACGACAAACCGATGATCTTCTACCCGCTGTCCACCCTCATCCAGGCGGGTATTAACGACATCCTCATCATCACCACGGAAGAAGACAACGCCAATTTCCGCAGGCTCCTTGGCGACGGCTCCCAATTCGGCATCCAATTACAGTACGCAGTCCAACCCAAACCCGAGGGGCTTGCCCAAGCATTCATTATCGGTGCGGACTTCATTGGCACAGACTCAGTGGCCTTGGCTCTAGGCGACAATATTTTCCACGGCTCCCAATTCACCACCACCCTATCCACCATCGACGACGTGAGCGGTGGAAAAGTATTCGCCTACCAGGTAAGCGACCCCAGCCGCTACGGGGTAGTCGACTTCGATGCGGCAGGAAACGCCCTATCAATCGAAGAAAAACCCCAGCACCCCACCTCCAACTACGCGGTAGTCGGTTTGTATTTCTACGACAACACCGTCGTCGATATCGCCCATAGCATCCAACCCTCCGCACGCGGCGAATTGGAAATAACCGCTGTCAACGAGGCCTACCTCAACCTCGGTACCCTCAAGGTGCACAAACTCGGCCGGGGTGATGTGTGGCTTGATACCGGCACCTTTGATTCCATGAGCGAAGCGGCAGCATACGTCGAAGTCTTACAAAAACGAACCGGGCAAGTCATCGGCTCCCCGGAAGTC
Source organism: Corynebacterium mustelae (assembly GCF_001020985.1). NCBI lineage: Bacteria > Bacillati > Actinomycetota > Actinomycetes > Mycobacteriales > Corynebacteriaceae > Corynebacterium > Corynebacterium mustelae. The sequence continues at coordinate 277,644 of NZ_CP011542.1, read as the reverse complement.
GCCGCCTTCCACCAAGGATGGCTCGACCGCGATCACTTGACCAGGTTAGCCACCGGGCCGTATGCAAAATCCGGCTACGGAAACCTCCTACTCAACGTACTGTAGAAAGACGTATATGCCCACTGTAACCGCCCTGATGAGCGTCTATAAGAAAACCAACCCGGAACAACTTCAAGCCGCATTACAATCCCTGGTTGAGCAAACCCGGCCCGCCGATGCCATCGTCATCGTTGAAGACGGGCCGCTTTCCACCGCGCTCTACCAGGTGTTAGACGACCACGTTGCACAGCACACGTCCAGTCGTCGTATAGCGCTGGCCACCAACCAAGGACTTGGATCAGCGCTGCGCGCCGGGCTAAGCAGCATCGACACGGAATTCGTCGCCCGGTTAGATTCCGACGACATTGCCGCGCCGCATCGCTTTGCCACCCAATTACAGCTTTTCTCTTCCCGCCCGGAACTTGACGTGATCGGCAGCGCCGTGGCGGAATTTACCCACACCCCCGGCGATACCGATGCGGTGCGGTCGTTGCCGGAGACCCACGCCGCAATCGCCCGCTACATGAAGATTAATAACCCCATTAATCACCCCAGCGTGATGATGCGAGTCGGTGCAGTAAAAGACGCAGGTGGATACCGCGATATTCACTTCATGGAGGACTACGATTTGTTCGCCCGAATGCTTGCTGCTGGCCACCAATTTCATAACATTGCCGAGCCGCTTACCTACTTTCGGGTGAGCGATGATCAGTTTGCCCGCCGCACCGCGCGTGGCATGTGGCGAGTGGAGAAAACCATGCAACATAACCTGGTGCGTTATGGATTAATTTCCAAACCCCGGGCGGTAGCAAATTTCCTTATCCGCAGTTTATATCGATTATTGCCATTCTCCTTGCTTAAACGGGCATATTCTGTACTGTTTAACAAGTAATAATTCCTTACCTGTTTACCTCTGCTTTCACTATGAATAACCGCCCCCTTGCATCACCGGAGTCCGCAGCTGCTGCAACTCCGGCTGTTGACGCTACTGCCGCATCTACCAGTGCTGCAGATGCTTTTAACGACACTTGGCTTATCATCCCGTGCTTTAACGAAGGTCAAGTTATCGAAGGCGTTATCAACAACGCCCGCGCCACTTTTCCCAATATCGTCGCCGTCAACGACGGTTCCAGCGATGATTCCGCAGCCCGCATCCACGCCGGTGGCGCGCATTTAGTCAATCATCCGGTGAATCTCGGCCAGGGTGCTGCAATTCAAACCGGGGTGGAATACGCCCGGGCGCAACCCGGTGCGAAGTACTTCGTCACCTTCGACGCCGATGGGCAGCACCAAGTCAAAGATGTGGTGCGGATGCTTCACCGGCTGCGAAACGAACCCCTGGACATCATCGTCGGCACCCGGTTCGGCAGGCCACGTTCTGCCAATGACCAAGTGCCGCTGCTCAAACGGATTGTTCTCAAAACCGTGGTCATGCTATCGGTTACCACCCGCAAACTGGGGCTCACCGATGCCCATAATGGCCTGCGGGTGTTTAACAAAAAGGTGGCCGATGAGATGAATATTCGGATGAACGGGATGTCGCATGCCTCGGAAATCGTATCCCACATTCTCGACCGGGGTTGGCGGGTTGCGGAAGAGCCTGTGGATATTTTGTACACGGAGTATTCCATGAGCAAAGGTCAATCCCTCATCAATGGCGTTAATATCTTGGCCGATGGCCTGTTGGCGAGGAGAATCTAATCATCATGACAACAACCATCGTGCAATTATTACTGCTGATTACCACCCTGCTCTTGGTGCTGTACTTCCTTACCAATCGTCGAAAAGCACGCGCCAAGGCTGGGGTGAAGCTCGGCTTCGTCGTACTGGTGATCCTGGCAATCTGGGCGGTACTACGCCCGGATGACGTTACCGTCATAGCCAATACCATCGGGGTGGATCGGGGCACCGACCTGATGTTATATGTGCTCATCATGGCATTTGGTTTTACAACTTTGTCTACTTGGATTCGGTTCCGGGAACAGGAATTGCGCTACGCGCGGCTCGCGCGCGCCATCGCATTGCAAAATGCCATTACGCCTGAAGATGAATTCTGAAACGGATAATCGCTACAATAAGGCAACTACTTTTTGTCAGGAGCCTTAACTTTTTATGAAAAAGAACCAATTTTCATCCGTTTCGCCTGCAATCTGGGCACTATTTGCGGTTCTGATCGCCGTATCCGGCATGATCGGTTACGTGGTGGGGCACAATTCCGCTGAGCACCCCACCGCGGTGGCACACGGTGGCACCACTGCCACCCCTAGCCAAGTAGAGACCACCACGGCGAAACCCACCGGCGACCCAGCACCGGCTGGGTCTGCTCCCATTGATCCGTTAAGCGACCCAGCAAAGATCGACGCCAAAATTTTCGGTTCCAACGGTGATGTGAAATCGGAGGCTGATATCCTCAACGTGCATCGTCGTAACGCAGCCGATCCATTTGCCTATGGCGCCATAGACGCACCGGTTGTTATTTCCGAATTCTCCGATTTCGAATGCCCATTTTGTGCCCGGCATGCTAACACCGCATATAAAAATATCGTGGAAGATTACGTCAAAAAGGGCTTGGTGCGCATCGAGTGGAATGACTTCCCTATCAACGGCGACCACGCCATAGCCGCAGCTAAGGCGGGTCGCGCTGCGGCCGCCCAGGGTAAATTCTACGAATTCAAGACCGCACTATTTACCGCCTCGGCTTCTGTTTCCGGACACCCTGAAAACACCATTGAAGATTTCGTGAATTTTGCTAAGCAGGCAGGTGTTCCGGACTTGGAGCGGTTCCGCGCCGAAGCCACCGATGACACGTATTCCGAAACCGTCACCAATGCCCACGACTATGCCGCCGCGATTGGTTTAACTGGAACCCCTGGCTCATTGGTAGGCACCCAATTTGTTAACGGTGCGCAGCCCTATGAAGTATTCAAGCAAATCATTGACGAAGAACTCATTAAAGCCAACGCCAAAAACTAACCTCCTTAAGGTTTTTTAGTGATCGACATCGGAATTTTGGGGGCGTTTATCGGCGGCATATTGGCGCTGCTAAGCCCCTGCTCGGCGTTATTATTGCCAGCGTTTTTCGCCTACGCGTTTTCTACTGCCACCCAACTTATTGCCCGCACCACAGTGTTTTTCCTTGGCCTAGCTTCTGTTCTAGTTCCCATTGGAGTTGGTGCCGGGATAGTAGGCAGTTTCTTCACCACGTATCGCGATACCCTGATCACCGCTGGCGGAGTTGTTGTTATCATCCTCGGTGCCATCGTGTTCTTCGGCGGCGGGTTTCGGATCGGCCCCACCATGGCACCGGCTGGCACTTCACGTGGTTCCACGTTTCTGCTCGGCGCGTTATATGGGTTCTCAGGTTTTTGCACCGGGCCGCTTCTAGGGGCGGTGCTTACCACCGCTGTGGTGGGTGGTGGTTCGATCACCGCTGCTGGTGGCAACAGTAGCGAAAACCTAATCGCCGCCTCCGCATACGGCGCACTGATCCTGGCGGCTTATGGTTTGGGTATGACCGTGCCGCTTTTCGGGTTGGCATTGGTCTGGGATAAGTGGAATGTTTCACAGTGGCGGCCGCTGCGCGGTTCGACCCAGCAATTCGGCCCGCTTAGATTGCACACCACGTCAATGCTTTCTGGTGGACTCATGATCCTGGTGGGTGCGTTATTTCTATTTTTCCGGGGCGGTACTACGCTGCCGTCGGTTATTAGCGTCGACAGTCACGCACGTATCCAAGAGTGGGTGCTCGTGACGTTCGGGCCGGTAAGCGACGTAGTGGTTGCTATCTTCATTGGGCTTGCCATTGCTGGGGGTTTGGTAGCGCATATTCTTCGTAACTCTTCTGCTGGCGCAACCGATAGTTTCGACAGCAAATAGACCACCTGTGGTGTTGGCCTTGAGGTTCTTCTTTCAAGGGTGGTCTTTTGTAGTATCGCTATCAACTGACTTTAACCATCTGTGAAAGACCGTGCCCTCATGAACCTCCGCTTTACCCGTTTTACCCATACCCTTGCCCAGTTAAAAGATTTTATTCCTGGGGTGCTACGCGCTGGGATCGTTTCCCACGAAGGAGGGCTCAAGGCAGTAGCCGCCACCGCGCCGATTTTGGCACGGTACCGCTTTGCCACCGCACGGGAGGTGGAGCAAGGATATTATGCTTGCCCGGAACGCACCGCGCTTATCGACGACAACGGGGCACTCACCTACCGCGAGTTACGTAATAATTCCCGGATTATCGCCAGCTATTTGCGGCAATTGGAACCAGAAAACCTCCATCTGGGAATCATGGCACGTAACGGCCGGGGCATCATCTACCCCATGGCAGCAAAAGGCTTTGCGGGCGGCACGGTGTACTTGCTTAATATTGGTTCCTCTAAAGAACAACTCACCGCTTGTATACAACGCGATGGTGTTAATGTTTTAGTCATCGACGAGGAGTTCCTCCCCCGCATCGACACCGACCTGATCGACATTCCGATCATCATTGCCCATCGGGAGTCCGAGGCTAGCGCCCAATACCAAAGCCTTGATGATATTCTGCAAACCCATATTCCAGGTTCACTACCAGTGTTCCCGAAGCATGGTCCTATTGTTACCATGAGTTCAGGGACCACCGGGGTGCCCAAAGGCGTCATGCGCCCCGAGCCGCTCATGCCAACCGTCCTTGCTGGCATCCTCAATAAGGTACCGTGGCGTGCCGGAATGAAAGTACAAGTCACCGCATCCATGTTCCATGCGTGGGGCTGGGCGTGTTTCAATATCACCTTTGGTATGCGGGGCACGATCGTTACCCGTAGGCTTTTCGACGCCGAAGCGGTCCTGCGGGATATTGCTGAGCACAAACTTGATGGCATGCTGTCCTCGCCGATCTTCCTTAAACAGATAGTCAACGTCAAGGACAACGAGAAATACGACTGTTCCAGCTTGAAATTCATTTTCTCCTCCGGCAATGCGCTGTCGCCGTGGCTAGTCGAAGCAGTGCACGAACGCTTCGGCAAAATCCTGTGCAACCTTTACGGCTCCACCGAAATCTCCGCTGTTGCTGTGGCAAGCATTGAGGACATCAACGCCCACAGCGCCACCGCTGGCCCAGTATGCACCGGCACCGATTTAGTCATTCTTGATGATAACGATCTCCCCTGCCCAACCGGCACTCCGGGCAGAATTTTCTGCTACAACACCGTGACCCTGTCTGGTTATACCGATCCGAAAATCCCGGTACGTCGCTATGGGCACATGGTACAAATTGGGGATCGCGGTTACCTCGATAGCGACGGATACCTCTATGTCCTTGGACGTGCCGACGACATGATTATCGTTGGTGGCGAAAACGTGTATCCGCGTAGTGTGGAGGAAGTCTTGGAGGAAATGCCCGGCATCGCCGACATGTACGCTGGCGGGGTAGATGACCCCGATACCTTCAAACGCATCGCGGTATGGATCGTCCGAAGCGAGGATGCCGCTGGTAAATCCGTTACTGCGGAAAGCATCAAACAGTGGGTAGCTAACCATTTAGCGGAGCATTCGATTCCGCGTGACGTGCATTTTGTCGACTCGCTACCGCGCAACCCAACCGGGAAAGTGGTTCCCGCCCGGCTGGTACCGCCCCAAATCTAGCGTTTCCGACGGTAGGGAATGCTTGTCGACGTCGAAAAGCACTACCCCTACCACACCACCACATTAAACACTTAACCCTTTCTTACTATAGTCTTAATATTTAAGAACTCTGCTGCCACTTGAAAGGGTCTTCTAGTGCCAAGAAAACAATTCATCGCCGCCACACTCATGTCGGCCATCCTTATCACATCCACCCAACCCGCACAGGCGTACGGTCGGCTCTTCAACCCAACCGTCGAAGCCGATAGCACGTCAAATGTCTGCATATTCACCCTCGCAGACGACAAAATTGACTCACTCGGTAAACGAATCATCACCGATGCCCAAAAAGTAATCGCAGACATCATCGCCACCGGCACGCTGAGCGAAGCCGAACTACAAGAAAACGCCGCACTCCCCAGCTCCGGCTCCCCTGCCGTCCTAGACTGGGCCCACACCCACCTGCCCCACCGGCAGCCCACCGAAATTGCTGAAGGGCTTCGCGCACTTTATAACTACAGCAAGAGTGATCTATCCGAGATCGACTATTACTACAAATTCCTCGGCATCGAGCGAACCGGAAATCAAAAACTGAAGTTCACCAAAGCCGAGGCCAAAAAAGCACAAGGCGAATTTCAAACCGCGCTGAAATTCATCAACGCCGAGTTAGCGGCCATTCCCCCAACCAACCCGGCATACCCACTCATAGCGCACGAAAACACAGTGCAAACGGAATTATTCCGCTCCCTGTTGTCCGCTGTCGAAAACTGCATCGAAGGACGCAGCACCATCCCGAAAGCAAACACCCCCAGCAGCTCCGGTACTTCCACCAGCCCCAACGCTGGAATTATCGCTGGAATCGTCACCGCAGTAACGGCCTTTATCGCGGCAATCATCGCCTTCCTGCCACAGATACAGCAACTACTTACCCCACGTAGCAGCTAACCCCTAAGAAAACGGGGCCGGAAAAGTAAACCGGCCCCGTTCTTCTTAAGCTAGGCAGCATCCCTAAAGAACGCCACAGTGTGTGCAATGCCTTCTTCCAACGACACCTCCGGCCGCCACCCTAATTCCCGCTCAGCGCGCGCAAACGATAGTGCCGAACGCGGCAAGTCCCCCAACCGAGCGGGTGCGAAGTCCGGTTCATCAGGGACCCCCACCGCAGCTGCCACCAAACTATGCAACTGCCGATCAGAAGTCTCAACAGAGGTCCCGATGTTAAACCGCATACCGCCACCGATATCGCCAGCCGCCAAGTAAAACGCCCGCACCACATCGCCAACATACACATAATCCCGGGTATTCTCCCCCGCCCCAAACACTTTCGTCGGTGCTGCGCCTAACAACCGCTGGGCGAAGATCGCCACCACCCCAGCTTCGCCATGCGGATCCTGCCTCGGCCCATACACATTAGCGGGCGCGATATGCGAACACTCCACCCCATACAAATGCCTATACGTATTCAGATACACCTCACCCGATACCTTCGACGCAGCATAGGGCGAATGCGGATCAACCGGCACATCCTCGGTCACCGGGAACTGCTTCGGCTCACCATAAATAGAGCCGCCTGAGGAGGTAAACACAATCTTGCGCACACCATACTTTCGTGCGGCCTCAGCCAACCGAATCGTCGCCAGAATATTCGTATGCGCATCAAACAACGGATCAGTCACCGAATGGCGAACATCAATCTGCGCAGCCAAATGGAAAATAACTTCAGGCTGGGTGGACTTCACTATCTCATCAAGATCCGACTCCAATAAGTCCGCTTCAATGAACTCCACCGCACCGGTGCCCAGCGCAGCAGCAAGATTCTCCAACCGACCTCGGGAGAGATTATCCACCGCCACGACTGAATGTCCCTCAGCGACCAATAGATCAACCAAATGGGAACCAATAAAACCAGCACCGCCGGTAACTAAAGCTTTCATAATTTCAATGTACAAGCGCAATAGCAATAACCGCGCTGCCACACAGCAAGACTGCAAGGTTTTCGCAATAATTCGCTACGCCAACCACGATCCCTTAAGCACCGACCACATAGATACCTATAAAACACGCAACTTGAGCACACTCATCAGCACAGTAAGCATAAAACCCAACGCAATCGGAGCCGCGTCGAAAAGCACTAAGCAAATGTCCCAGATATGTCCATTAACAGCCGCACTAAAGTCAGAACATAACTTACAATCACTTCAGCACCCCCAATTAGGAGAAAAGATGAAGCTTAAAGTCGCGCTCGCACTAACACTCAGTCTCAGCCTCAGTCTGACCGCATGTAGCTCTGAGGAACCCAAAGATGCAACGGCAACCAGCAACACAGCCACAACCACAGCTAGCAACACCACAACCACCACATCGGCTTCCGAAACCACCTCAGCTGAAGAAACCCCGGAAGTGAAAGTCGCCTGCGAAGAATCCACTCCCGGCGCGTCCCCAGTGAAACTAACCGGTGCAACGATTAACGCCAGTGGCACCGACCAGCCAGAAGGAACGAAAACAATCACCTGGGAGTATTCCGGCGATGTTAGCACCGGAAGTACTTCATTCGGCGTGATAACCAAGCGTGCCGCCCGGATGTTAAAGTTCGACGCTGGCCAGTTAGTTTCTAATACCTACACACAATTCGGTGGCAATCCCGTGGAACTAGACTCCGACATTTCGCTTACCGAGAAGAAACAACAGGCGATCATTCCGGCCGAGGTCGCGGCAGATTTCGATGAAGGCTGGGTTGCCGACCTATCTATCGACGGGACGCGGGTAGGCACCTGCTACAGCGATAATTACTAACAGACGGTGGCTCTGAGACGGGGTTTGCGCATTCTGCGGTTGGCGCCCCTGTCTCTTAATTTTTAGTATCACTTCTTAGCTTCAACGCCCTGCTCTTGTCTCACATATTCTGCGAAGCCCGGCGCGGTGAAACTGAGCCGTCCGTAGCGAGGTGAATCAATAATCCCTTTATCAATCAACGATTTACGCGCCATGCTTAGCGTGGCCGTGTCCACACCCATTTTCTCCGCTAACGCTGCTCGGGGCACGTTGTCACCACCAAGTTCAGCCAATGCGGTAAGCAACTGGCCTTCCGCTTCGGTGACCTTTGACCAGCGAACTCGAAAGAACTGCGCGAGCTCCTCCCGGAACGGTTGTTGAGCACGCTCTGTATGTTCCAGGTGAAGTGTTGCACCTTGATCTGGAAACCGCGCTTCTTTCCACGTATAGTCACCAATCAACTGGAGAAAATACGGATAACCATTGGCCATTTCAAGCGCAAGTCCAAGGGCTAGTGGGTCCCACTCTACGTTCATCTCACGCGCTGGCTGAACAAGAGCTTGCAGCGAATCCGCTCTGGTCAAGTCTGTTAACCGCTCGTACTGGAACCGTTCACCGAAACTCACCGCATCTGTGACCACGTCTGGTGTGTGTCCCAAACCGGCCCCCACCACCATCATTGGCAGCTCTGGCGCTTCCGCTTGCAAATGTTGCCACGTATAGGCTAGCCCACGAATCCCCGCCAAATCCGCTGACTGCAATTCATCGATAAACAGAACTATGCCCGACCGTTTCTCCTGGATTGCAAGTTTTCCTGCCTTAATCAACGCAGCTTGGAGCACCCGCCCTACCTGCTCACCTTCCTGCCTGATAACCTCTGGAACCTTAACATGCACACCATGCACACTCAGTTCGAGACTTCGTAGCATCGCAGCAAACGCATCGATTGATCGCTGCTGCCAGTTGTGAACATTCGCAACTATTCCGCTAAGAACCTCATCGGCTAGTGCTCCATCACCTGCTGTGATCCACACCGACACGAAGCCAAGATCTTGGGCTTTCTGTTGCATATGGCGAAGTAACGATGTTTTCCCCACCCCTCGATGCCCCACATAAGCAACAATGCGACCTTCTAAACGGGAAGCCATTCGCATTTGCTGAAGCTTCAACTCAAATTCGGCAACGTAGCTGCTTCGACCGAATAAATGCCGCGCGATTACACCAGGAGTGTATGGACTCAATTGCATGGCCTCTAGCATATCCCACTTTATACCTCTTTATAACTAAATTCTAGTTATAAAGAGGTATAAAGCATCTTGCGCAAAGTATCTCCTCGTTCGGCGATCGCTACAACACCTCTTTAGGGTGCCTAAGGCCACAATAAACCCCGACCGTCCACCGGCTCAGCAGCGCCTTCACTGGCTAGCACCGACACGTTAGCATTATCGATGCGCCACCTGCCGCACTCCCGTAACATTGTTGCCAAACAATCACTACCCACGGCGTTTTTCGTTCCTCACCTCCGCGCCCCACTCCCCGATCAAAGGAAATCCCATGGGACTTACAATCCGCCCCAACCATCTCCCAACCCAAGCTGAGGCGGTTGCGCTGTACGACTCGGTGGGCTGGACGGCCTACACCAAAGACCCCGCGCAACTCATGCGGGCGCTGGCCGGTTCCCGCTTCGTCGTATGCGCATACCAAGACGACGAACTTGTCGGCCTAGCCCGCATCGTCGGCGATGGCGAAGTGATCGCATACCTCCAAGACATACTGGTCAAGCCCACCGCGCAACGCCACGGTGTCGGCACACAACTTTTTCAACACGCCTTCGCGCCGTTTATGCACTGTCGCCAACACGTTTTGCTTACCGACGACCACCCCTACCAGCGCGCATTCTACGAGGCTATGGGGTTCACTGAATCCCGGGATTTCACCGGTTTCGAGACGCGGGCGTTCATTCGGTTCAACGGGTAGCCGGTGAAAGGCCGCGACTGGCGACACCGTGCGCCTAGGATTTTTCGCTTTTCGACGACTCCACGGGCCGAAATCCGTTAAAAAATTTGTGCGTAAGGCTTGATGGTTGGGAGAGTACTTGAGATGACTTTCTGCGCTGGGAAACACATACTGCCATTCCGTCTCTGTTCCGTCTGCGTTCCGTGTAAGAAGCAACAACCTGCAACAACTTGCGAGTGCGGCTTGGTGAGAAAAACACCCGCTAAAAGCATGTTTTAGCAGGTGTTTTGGTGGAGCCGCCTAGGGGAATCGAACCCCTGACCTTTTCATTACGAGGCAAAACGTAATGAGCATCTACCAGGGAATTTGTTACGCTTGCTCGGTCTCCGCTCGGTCAAGAATTTACTCAGTCATTTCCAGTTCAAGTACACGCAATTGCACATAATCTAGCATTCGAACTAATGTGTCCAGGCTACAAAAACAAAAAGAACCCCTCATCCCCAACCTTGTAAAGCATGGCTGAGGATGAGGGGTCTAGTCAGAGTTTCACATCATCTGCAATCGCAGGTGGCGGAGGATGATTTTTCCGCACATGTGGATTATGCAGATGGACGTCCCGAATATGATTAACTGCCGCCCAATATCGATCCTGCGCATCATGAAACTTTTGCTCCAATTGCGCGTACAGTTGCCGCAGCTTATCAATTTCCGATCGTAGATCATCCATCATTTCCTTCTGGCGCTGCGAAAAATTATCCCACTCGGGACCTCGGCTAATATCTTTGTCCGACTTAGCTTTTTGTCGCGTTGCTAACCAGCTGGATGCAGCTGTGATTATCGCGATTAAAAGCCCATGGGGCGAGGTGAGGAAACTCATCAAATCACTCATGCGAAACCTCCAGACGCACATGACGGCGACTCCCTCGCCAAATCGACCACATTACTAAAGCCGAGATTCCCCAGTGGTTGATCGCGCTAGCCCACAAATTAACATGATCCAGCACGCTAGCAGCGGCGAAGGATAGCCCCCAAAGGACGTTCAATCCCACAATCAGACCAAAAGAAATCCGAGCAAATCTACTGGCTGGGCATGCCGCCGAAACCACATTCATAATGCCTATGGTTAGCCATGTCACCACCCATATTTCGTTATCGAGCCACATCTCAGCCGGGTGAATATATAGAGGCGTTGCCAAAGAAGAAACTCCCCTAGCAACCCCCATAAGACCAACGATCAGAAGTGCCGTCCCGTCCGTCATTGCAGCTGAGCGAACTCGATAAGCAGCAGGCTGAATCCTGCTAGGTAACTTATCGATAGGCATACGAGCCTCCCTAGTTAGTGGTCTCCAGATCATAGACCGGCAACTCAGGTTCACGCTCCGCCCCTAATTGCGTCCACGAAGCAGACTCTTTCGGCGCCAACGCAGATGCGATCTGATCACCGAGTTGTTCTACATTTGCCTGAACCGCCTCCGCAGCGGCAACCACTTCATTTACTGCAGCGTTTGCCGCTACAGTGGCCGCAGTCTGCACCGCAGCATCAGCTGGTTGATCCGACAATATTGATGTTTTCTTCGCCGCAATTCCCGAAATGATCATAAGGATCAGTGGGGTGATAAAACCCTCAACATTCGAAAGCGCGCTCTCCACGGTTTCTGCAGAAACCAAGCCCACACCAACGAGAATCGCACCGATGACAAGGCCTGCGCCGTAGATCATCTTGCGGATCACCCACGGTTGCAACCAATTCTGAGACTTCATTTTACTTCCCTTCCTTCTTTAGATTTTTAACTTCATCTGTCAGATGAGCAATGTCTTTCCGCAGCGCTGATACAGCATCAACGAGGGTAAGAAACTGACCCTTCGCGTTCTGTCCAAGCTGCAGCCACCCCTTCAGCTCCGGGCCCCGTAACTGCGCGCGAATGTCTTTTACAATGTCGAGAATCTCTCGAGTAATACCTAGCATTATGTTTTCCTCTCGTGGTTTCTCTCCGGTAAACAACGCCCGGAGTTGATCAACATTCCCTTTGAATGCATTGATATCTACGCTTCGACCTGCCACCGAAGCATTTGAACCAAACTGCCAGATAATCGGCAATTGGTTACCCAACGGGTACGACCACTGTGCATGGTTGTCACCGGGGTAAATTACACGTGGTGCGCCATACGGATTACGCCCATATGCAGCAACCCAAAACGCCCCAAACTCGTGTGAATCCGGCTCACCTCCAGCAATCCGGCCTTCCCACCACGGGACATATGAATAGCAACCGATTACGCGAATACCAGCATCTTCAAACAACCGCTTAGCTTCGCGAATATGGTCAGGATGGAGTCCTGCATCAGTCTCACAATCCAGCCACATCGGCAATCTGTGATGCTCACCCATAACCGCAAGAGACGCATCCACCTGCTGACGAATCGTTGTGCCCTCCGAGGGATTACGCAGATAGTGATACGCCGCCAGTACCAAACCAGCCCCTCGCCCATCATCAACGTGACTGCGATACGTTCGATCTTTGTATGTCCCATCCGTAGTACGGACGATGGCAAACTGTATCCCTTCCTCAGCAGCCCGCGTTAACGGCATACCATCCTGGTGTTCAGATATATCAACGCCAAAAATCGTTCCACCCTTAGGTTCAGTCGTAGGCGGAGCGCCATCTGGCCAAGGAGCACCCCTCAGGATTGTCATGGGATCCAGCCGGTTTGGCCCCGGAGGTGACCACACATAGCGGTGAAATTCCAGATGTAGATGAGGATCCACACCACCGTTTGTAGCCTTATTGGGATCGATGTGCGCTATACGCTGACCCGCTTCAACACGCTGGCCTACACGCACCTCAGGCACAACATGCCCATAGACGCTTAGACCCCCACCCACCTCAGCAGGATGATCGACGCATACCCATCGACCAAAACCGGATGCTGGACCAGCATTCGTCACAGTGCCTGCGCGTATCGCAAAGACAGGTTCGCCACCACAACCACCTGGGCGACCAAAATCAGTACCGTAATGAATCGTGCCCCAGCGTGGGCCGAAGCTACTCGTAACCTCAAAACCACGCTTTACCGGCATAACAGTTGACACATTTTCCTCCTTTCAATAACAAAACCCCAGCGCAACTGCCGGGGTTAAAACTTTCTTGATGCTTGTTTTACTCGGTGTGCTCCGAGGGCTCTTCTGCCGCAGCGGGCTCGATCTGCACCCATAGATCAGACGCACCAGGTACCTCGTGATTGAGGTGTGGATATACGGATTTCCACAAACGCCCATCGTGTTGGATGATGTCACCAGAGTGGTAACACTGGTGCAGATGAGTCCGCCCGCCTTGCACCGGGTTTTGCCATTCGGGTGCGTCCTCCACATCCCGTGGCGGGGTTTTCAGCGCGTCGGGCATTTCGAGTTTCCCATCCTCCTGCAGCTGTTTAATAGCCGCCGCCTCAGCTTCTGGTGCATATCGATCATGGTTTAGGCGCGCCTCGTGATACGGGAACAGCCAGTTGAGAAGCTCGGTGAGTTCTTTTGTTGACAGTTTCTCAATGTTTGTTTTGATTGTGTCCAGCTCCATGGTTTTCCTTCCTACGCTGGGTTGTCTGCTAGATACGTAAAAGTTGTGGAAATTTTCGCCCCGCTCCGGCTACCCCGAGCAATCACTGATCCTCCCGAAGTAACCTCTACATGCGCTGGGTAGGTCGTGTTATATGTATCCACTGCCGCAAAAATACGATTAACTGATCCATTGGGGTAATGAGGGTTTGGTATGGATGCGATGTTTCCATCTGCTGCATCTTTAATGACGACTTCCACTACACGCCCAGACCGGGTGACCGTCATCTTTCCCGACTGTTTAACGTTGGTAACGGCCACATTAACCGGTTCCTGATCCGCTTTTCCATCCACGTATCCTCTAGTAGCAGCATGATTAGCCCTTGTGGGGGTAGGGATTTCAATTGTTCCGGGGATAGTGACCACTTCAGATGATGTGCCAAGCATGATCTGATTAGCGGCTGTCGTGGTCGCATAATAACCGACAGCAACGGATCGGTTATGAATAGCTCTAGCATTACATCCCAACGCCGTGGCATATGAATCTTTGGCTTCAGCTAGAGTTCCTACAGCCATTGATTTACTATGAGTCGCTTTAGCCGAAGCTCCCACCGCCATAGACGACGCCCCTGATGCTGCAGCTGTGTCACCAACAGCCACTGTATAACCATTCACTGTCGATGCTCGCACGCCAACAGCAACAGACACCGGAGATGATGCTGCAGCACCATAGCCTAAAACCACTTTGTCCATCGGGAAAGTGATTTCAGAAAAATTATGCCTATGCGCAGTGTCAGCTTTACCGCCAGCAATCCGATCTACATAGCCCCTACTAGCCGCATGAAACTCACTCGTTGGATTTGAGTCAACAAGGATTTTTCCCTGCGCATTCCGCTTAACTATCGCGCTTGGTGTTATGTTCTCTGAAGCTTCAGACTTTTGCACAAAATTCTCGGTATTCATTGCAGAACCAGCAGGTCCCGCAGGACCTCTAGCCCCCTGTGGTAACACGAGATTCAACGTATACGAACCGTTCCCGCCCGTTAGACTCGCGCCCGCTGACGACGCGGAGGTCACCGAGCCAATACGAATAGTAGGAGCCGGACCCGGTGGTCCCTGCTCACCACGAGAACCCGGCGCGCCATTGTTTCCTGGTGCACCTTGCGGCCCTGGTGGGCCTTGTTCGCCTCGATCGCCTTTCGCGCCAGGTCGCCCGGGTGGTCCTTGAGGTGGAACCATTGATGCATGAGCTGCGGCCAGCCGCTCATAGCGTTGAGATTCTTGCTCGCTTCGTCTAGCAGCTGCGGCGGCATCGCGGACGCCATCGAATTCCACAGTTATCTGGTCTATGTATCCTTGTGCTCGGGTGAGGATTTCATTGACGGCAGTGGTTTTCTCCTCGACTCGGGCAGCTGCTGCGGCCGCCTTCTCGGCGCGGATCGCTGACTTTTGTACAGCTGAAATTTCGGCTGGTGTGTATGTCAGTGTTGCACCGATTAGCTGTGAGAAATCTGCATCGCTGGCATCCGGGACGGTTACGTCGAACGGACCGCCGTCTACGATGTTCCGGCAGCGCAGTTCCACTCTCAGCGGCCCCGGCTCGACGACGATGGATGCGTAGCCGTTTACGAGATATAGCCGGATCGGCGCTGTATGAACCATCCGCAGATTAACAACAGACTGGCGGGTGCGTGGTGGCCACAAGACAACATAGTCGCCAGGCTCTGATTTCCCCGTGATATCGGCTAGCCGGAAGTGAAGATTAACCAACTTTTACTCCTTGATTGGTGTCGATGGACCGTATAAACGGTTTTCCGATTGTGCTTCGGAGTACTCATAAAAATGCAGCGCGCCGTATGTAGGTTTCAGCGGTATCCGTTGCGGCGGAATCATTTCATAGGCGTTATATGTTTTCCCGTCCTCACCAGTGACGACACTGTTGCAGAAAGCATGTGTGCGCAACCTTATAAAAGGCTCGCCTGCGGGTGACTTGCCCATGTGACGAGTCAGGCTTGTTTCAGTCACAGCAGTGTCCCACGTGTACCCCGTCAGTGTGCCTGGTTGTATTTCCCATTCTCGCTGCCGGTTTTGTACAACTCGGACGGCTCGACTTAGTGAGTACACATATAGCTGTACGACGGCCGACCGGCAGGAAATATGACCAGCGCCACGAGCGTTTTTAAATAACCGGCCGCTTGCATTAGCAATGTTGTTGCCAAATTCGTCAAGGGCGCCGTTTGTCATGGACACACGCACAAGCGCGAATCCTTTAAACATTCCCTTGTATGTGATGTACGGCCCGTCATTATCTTGGGTGAAGTCGATTTTGAAGTATGGCGTGTCATAAGTTTTCCACGCACCATCAACATACGCATCAAAGAAAAACATGCGGGGTTGCGTTAGCCGCATCATTTCCAGAATATCGAACGTTGTCCAGATCTGATCTTGTTGATTACGGGTGATCTCAGTTTGAGACTGCTGCCACCGCAGCGTTTGTTTCTGAAACTCCAGGTCGTGCGCTTGTGCTTTTTCCAGCGCCATAATCGAATTATTCTGGGCTTTATCAACGTCATATTGAGTGGGCACCATCGGGTTACATGTGATCTGTTTGATCTGCACAAATGGCGTTTGATCCCCATCTGTGAAATTAAGATCCAACCCAACGGCATACAGGCTCACCTTTTTCACCCCACGTTTAAACCGGACAGCAACTTCGGTGACATGCTTACCGATCACAAGTCCAGGGACGACGGCAAAACCTGCAACGTATCTATGTCCTTCTTCACCTGGGAACCGCGTAATAGGCGCTGCCGAATCGATAGCTGCGTGGCCGGTATCTGTAACCCACATCAAACCAAAAATGTTCAACTGACGTGCCGGATCCTCACCTGCATAGTGGCAGTCATACTCAATACGCACGCGGTAATCAATTTTGTCAGAGACCTCTACCAGCTTCCCCTTGATCGGATGGTGAGGACTCAGCTCGACCATCTTCGTTCGCGCCTCATATGCCACACCCCAATCAGGGTGAGTAACGCGCGTGAAGCCCTTAGCCCACTCCGGCTTGCCGTCAGCACCAGTCTGCATTAACTCAGCGTCGATATCTAACCGGGTGGATAACCCCTCCAATGCCTTCTCTGCAGCGGTTCGAGCTTCGGTAATCGCTGCCGCATTTTTGGTGTTGTCCCTGACGATATTGCCCATCGTCTCGGTAATCTGCGTTTGCTGCTGCTGGGTTTGCTGGACCTTTTCGTCCAACTGCCGCATGCGCTCCCCAGCGTGGGTAACCGAGTCACGGATGTCACCTAGAGGTTCTTGCACTGCCGATGCGATACCACGGATCTCTGACGACGCATACGAATTAAACGGGTTGGTAAAAACACCACGAATAGCGTTGCCAATATCAGCAAATATGGACCGAAAACGTTGCCACAACGACCCATTCGACGATAGCCAAGGTAATTCATGCTCAGCACGGATCCGCGACTTCAAAGAATCAACAGTCAAACCAGTATTAAAAGATTTGACTACATCTCTACCATGTACGATTTGGCTTTTCGCCTTATCGTTTTCAGCTCCCTCGCGGGGATCCTCACCACCTAGTAGCTCAAATTGGCTCATTCATGCACCTCCGCCCGATCACCATCAACCAGATCATTTGGATTCAACTCGTTAACCAACCGAGCTAGCAGCACTCGTTTTTCCTCATCAGTTAGATGACTTGTATCTGGCGCCGTAATCTCAGCTGGTAAAGGAGTATCAATCCCCACCCATTGACCAGCAGCACCCAACACCCAGTTGGTATCCAGAGGCGGAGGAACATACTTAATTTCCTGCAACTCCGGATTATGCCTGAATCCACACTCCCACATACGCCTACTCCATTTCCGTAATACCTGTGGCGGGAGCACCAACGGCGCATGCGCAGTAGGGCCTGCAAGACCAACTAACGCCCACAACGCATGCTCATCAGGATCATTCATATCGCAGTCTTGCTGCAATGGAATGTTTCCCATTTACACAACCCCCAAATCATGAATAGCGCCCATCGCATTACGAACGCGTCTAATAGTGTTTTCCAGCGGCGACTCTTGACTTTCTTTATCACCACAGATGATTTCCCACCCGCGGCTATCACGCGAGGTTACATACTTCAGCTCGGATACCTGCTCCACCACGATCTGGTCCTCGGGCAACCCGACGATCGTAGCCCCAATCCGGTCTCCTAAAAAGAAGTGCCCCTTACCGTTTTCGCCCACGAACCACGGAGCGCCATCGGCGATGACTAGCCGATGTGAGACTTTTTCGCGAGTATCCCAAAAAGCTTTCCGTAACGCGGTGATTGATGAGAACGTATATGCCTTATCCGCACCTTCCGAAAAAGTCTCATAATAATGAGACCATCCCAACTCCCGTGCACGTTGCTGAGACTTCCACGTGTTCCACGCCGCGATAGTATCTGCATAAATCGGCTGCAAAAGCGTATCAGCAATTGTGCCCGCAGTGGGTAAAAGAACCATCGTTCCCAACGCATTTCCAGCAAACTGGACTGCAGCCGATATCGCCTCATTCACCCCATACGCAGAATGCCCGCCACAGATTGCCTGCACCGTAGTCGCTGGAGCCCACGAAAAGCTACTGGACTCAATACCTGTAATCTTGCCTTCGCGATACACCACATATGGTGCACCCACCACTGTCGATAGAAAATTAGGTTTCGTATACTCCGCAACCTCACCCGGCGCGGCGGTGATCGCGTGAGTCGTATCGACCTTGCCGACGACTTCTTGGATTGTGCGCACGAGCCCGTGAAAAATGTTTCCACTTGTTGCCGTTCCGGTGGGTGTCCACCAGCCGGATTTATCGACGATGTCGAAGATTAGTGCTCCATGTCTGCATTTGTGGCCTTCCCAGGGGTCAGGATCGCCTTCTAGGTATCTGGTGCATGTGACCATGAGATGGGCATCAGCTAGTTTTGGGGCGGCCAGCTCATGGAACGTCTTCATCCTGGCGCTGATGACTGTCCATGGGCTGGTGTCATCGCCGAAAACCTTATCGGGTTTGACGAGCATCGACCATTGTTGCGGCTGGAATGCTTTTATCCATTGCCGTGCCTCCATAGGGTCGTCTGGGAATTTCCATGCCGTTCCGGTTAGACGCCACAGGTTCATCATGAGCGCGGTTTTGAGTACCCATATCGTTGGACCCATGAGGACATAGGCGCGGGGAAACTGTAGTACGTCGGGGAGGAACGGGTTCGGCCAGATGTAGACGTGCTTTAGTTCCTCGTAGTCATGGAGAACCTCCAGCTCGTAATACCGTTGCCCTGCGGGGGTCTTTGTGATCTTCGCTGTTTTGAGTCTGCCGGACCACCTGGCGCCGTCTTTGTCCATGGTGATATGGATGTTTTTCTTTTGGCGGTTGCGGTAGTCCATGATCCACTTGCCAGTGGGGTTATCTATGGGCAGGGTAACTATGCCGTGTCCGGTGTCGTTGAGTTTCCACTGGAATGACGACTCGATTGCATCGGTGATCGTCGCACGATAATTCCAGTCACCATCCCATATACGGATCAGTCCGGGGGTTAGGCGCTGGCGTTTTCGTTCGTCTCGCTGGCGTTGCCCTTGTTCCCAGATTTCTTGAGTGCGAGTTGTCATAGCGGATTAACCTCCGTGTGGGCGTTTCCAGTATTCGACCATTCGCACCATTACCTCCGCATTGGCCCCTCCGTTTTCCACTGACACAGGTAGCTCTGTTGGTGGGGTACGCGGAGGTACAGGGTGGAGAAAATCCACGCCGAAGAATCGGCCTGCGATATTCGACCCATCTGCTGCGGTGTAGGTCTCAGTGCGTGGATATGTGTCAATTGTCAGATCTTGCCCCTCGGTGAGAGTAGGGGTCGTGATCTTTCTTTCTGATTGTGCATCCCGTTTAAAGGAATAGTCTGGGAGTGTCCATCGCCCCGGCGCGGTACAAGCCCACTGCAGATATAGTGGGCGGTCAGTTGGGTTGTGTACTGTGACGGTATTGGTGCCCGATCCCGATGGAAACATCACAGTATTTGTCCGGGTTTCTCCTTTCCAGAAGGGGAAGGCTGCCCGAAGGGTAAGCACCATTTTGGAGTATTCCATCAGGCGTGGGTCATTTTTAACGGCGGTTTTTGTTTTCTCCAGAAGGGTAACGTCGAGAGTCCGGCGCCCAGATGCGCTTGTGTAGACGATCGTTGCTGGTTCCTCTGGGGAAAAGCTGTTAAAAAATCGTTCCTCAACATATTCCCAGCTGCGCCCCTCGTCTCCGTAGATGTTGAATCCCATTACCAGGTCTAACGGTTCGATGGTGTTTCCCAGGTAGGTTGCGCCCTCTTGGTATGCGCTTTGCTGCCAGATGGTTTTGAACGGAGCTTCGCTGTGTAGCCCCTCCGGAGAGACGTCCAGTTCCACTCCTTCCAGCCCCATCAGCTCGCCAGAGACATTCCATTTTTGGCCATCGACGCCGATTATTTGGATATTTGCGGGAGTTAGTTCCATCATGCCTCCTTACGTGTTAGACACCCATCATTCCGATCACCTCACGACGTGCGTGCATTTCCGCGCGACGCAGCCCGTCATCAAGGTTGTTCGTTTCGATGTGGTAGTGCACTTCAATGTTTTTCCCGGAATGGGACGTGTCGGTTATCCGTCCACCAACGGTTTCCTGTTGCAGATACCGCGCATACGACGGATCCGAATTCACACGCTCTAGTAGTGGCCGTGCGACAGATGCTGCAGCTTCCCGGATCACGATCTCGCCATTTGATGCCATGATCGGAATCAGATCGTCTGTAGGCCCACCAGGACCCCAGACTGATCCGCCGTTGGCGTAGCCACGACCCTTTCCCCAATGGGTGGTCAAGTCGCCACCATACCGAGAACGGTAGTACCGCAGCGCAGCCACCATGTTCGCAAACGGGTGCTTGCGATCATTAGGTAACTCCGGATCACGGTGGGCCGCAAAAGTTCCTGGAATGATTTGCAGCAAACCCACGCCAGCTTTTTCACCGGTTCCGTTGACATCCACAATCTGCTGGGCAATGCGCGGATTACCGCCAGACTCAGTTTTAATCTGGGCAATCATCGCATTCACCTGAGCAGAATTACGGGCATCAAACCCCGTCCGACGCATCGCCTCCATGGCCATACCCCGCCACTGTTCTGCGCCCTGCTTCGGGTCATACACATGCCCGATCTCTCCCGGGACACGTTTAGGCATAGTATCCACCGGCTTCTTAGCCAACACCTGCGCACCAGTTACCGTGGCCACAGGCACACCCGGCGCGAGTTTCTGGATGGTATTCGATGCGGACGCGATTTCGTCTAGCCGTTTATCGGCTAGTTGCCCGGTTGATTCCTGGGCTCGGCTGGTTGCCTTGCTGTATGCGGTCAGTGCTTTCATCAGCGGAGGGAACTCATCGGCAATACCAAACGTGCCGGCCAAGTCTTTAACTTGGCCCTCAACGAAGGTCTTTGCAAAGTTTCCTGCGATCTCCGACCATGAGGAAGGCCCCGATTCCGATTCTGTTGAATAAGAATCAGGATCAGACTTCGTAGACGACCGTAGAGCTTTTAGCGGTTGCGCAGATTCAGTTGTAACGTCGGATAAATCCAAATCTGCGACATCAGATAGGTTCCCGAGACTTCCCAACTCACCGATTTTTGGTACTTCCACCTGTCGGAAAAACGCGCGCGGTAGGTGGGCGAATTCGTTGTATTGCGGGTGGTTCCAGCCAGCAGCCCGGCCGCCATATTGGCCGTTGCCTCTGGCGCCGCCCATTTCGGTGTTCACCCCGGTAGGCAGCGTTGACGATGTGTGTCCGCCATAAGGTCCGCCATTAAACCACGCGATGTTGAAATCACCAGGCTTACCCTTACCCGCAGTAAAGCCCAGGCTGCGCAACGCAGATGCTTGATTTCCGGTGGCAAACCTGCCTGCCCATGGATCAAGGCCAACAGAGAACCTAGCTAACGCAGACTGCGCTCCCGAGCAATCGCCCCACTTCACACCACCCCACACATAGGGCTTGCCCTCAAGCCCCTTCGCGAAATCATCAAGCTCATGAATCGTGACGCCACCCTCGGCAAAGAACGTGGTCGATTTCGGAGCCAATGATTTCTTATAGCTTGGGGTAAACGGGGCTCCGGTTTTCTGATCCACAACGGCTAGGCCGAAGTGGTTCGCCACAGCCCCTAAGATCCCCTCAGCACGAGGACGACGCGAGTCATTAGCCAAGGGGATATACGCCTCACCGCCGGTCTCACGTTCACCGAAAATCCGAACGTCTCCCGCTGGCACGATCATAGGATCATGAACCTCGCGACCCCGAACGCCACCAGAGGCGAAGAAACTCACCGACCCATTGGCGTTGGCTGATCCAGTACCGATCGACGAGAGGAACGATCCCATGGAGTTAGAAAACCAGCTTTTTACTGATTCCCATTTCTCTTGGATTCCCGACCACAGCCCATTGATGATGTTACGTCCAGCATCTTTTAGCCATGTGCCCGCGTTTCGGAAAACCTCACCAATCTTCCCTGGCAGAGACTTGATGTTTTCCCAGACATCTTTGATCTTCTGGGCAACGATATGCGCCATGACCTCGGCGGCTTTTTTGAAGTGATCGAACTTGTTTTTCGCCTCAATAACCTTGCCGATAATCGATTTTATGACGCTGATTGCAATCTGTATCGCGGCTTTAAAAGCGGTCTTTAAGAAATTTCCGACCTTGTTCACTGCGTTTCTGAACGTTTCAGAATTCTTATACGCATACACCAGGCCAGCCGTCAACGCCGCTACCGCTGCAACCACCAGCCCCACAGGGCCGGTGAAAAACACCAGCCCCTTAGACAGCACTCCGAAAACCTTCGATACTTTGGAAACAATCCCGCCGACCTTCTTCAGGACACCACCAAGTCCCTTACCGCCACTGCCTTCATCTCCACCAGCATCACCGAACAACGAAATCAACGGGGAAATAAAGCCTTTGACCTTGGCAAAACCAGCGAAAGCCAAAACCGCCGGACCTATCGCCGGAGCAAGCCCCGAAATAGCCGGAGCAAGCCCCTGAGCTATCTGAGCGATCACCGGCGCAAGCGTCTCAACAACAGGAACCAACGACTGTGCAATCGCGCCAAACGCCTCACCCAATGGGCCCATTGCTGGGGCAAGCGCCGTAAACCCCTGCGCAAGTGAATCAACAAACGCACCAACACCCGGCGCGGCAGCCTGAATGAACTCAGACAAGGCAGGCATGATGGTGCTACCCACTGTCGTCAGCACCGTCCCCATGATTGGGGCGAGCGCATTTAATCCCTCAGTCATTGATGAGAAGAAACCCTGCAGTGCAGTTTGTCCCTCAACGCTATTAACGAACTGGTTTAAATGCCCCAGCACAGTCCCCAACGGCGATAGTGAAGATTCACCCGCCGCAGCGGCAGCACTGAACACACCACTGACAATCCCGCTGACGTCACTGATGGTTTGCCCGATGCCCTTGAGCGCTTCGACTCCATTCGTGATCCACCGGTCAAAGGTTCCGTCTGATGCTGCGGTGCTAAGAAACTTGCCTAACCTCTGTCCTGCAGATCCCAGATGCTCTCCCAGCTGCGGCAGATACGATGATCCCGCCGCAGCTAGATCCATCATCCCCTGCGTAAACGGCACTGCTGCAGTATTCAGCTCTCGAAACAGCCCAGCGGAATTTGACAGAATCTGTTCCATACCTACCTGGGAAGATTCCGACGCCAATGCGGACATAGCTGCACGCCAACCGCCATTGATCTCTGTCGCGATACCAGCAAGTCCTTGCTTGAGGATTGGCAGCTGTACATTCGCCAAATGCGTGACTGATTCATCTAATCCGGCAAAAAGATTGTCTTGAACCGCGAACCGCAGATCCCGCCACTGATCACCAAGCGCTTGGATCGCAAGAACAAAAGCTCTCGCATTCGGGGAGAGGTTGCTTAAAGCTTCAGCGAACTGATCAACACCACCACTAGCCGACGTGGACGCAGCGTCCGCTAAACGTTCCATTGCTTCCGCTAGGTTCCTCTGAGCATCAGCCTCAGCTTGGACCGCGTCCTCGACGCGTTCTTTGGCTTCGACGACCCGTTTAGCTCCTTCAACCCCAGCGTCGTTGGCTGCCTGTACGTCTCGTGCAAGTTGGTTGTTTTTCTCACGTGTTGATTCCAGGCGAGCAACAGCCTGACGGTATGCAAGATCAGCTTCTGCCCGATCCAACTCCGAAGATTTAGAATCCTTATTGGTTTCTTGTAGTTGTTGCTTCGCCCTAGCGACAGCAAGCACTGCTTCTTCTTCATCAAGGGCAGCATCTCGCAGCTGCTGATTCATCTCCTTCAGCTCACGAGTGGCTTCACGCCTAGCTTCATTGAGGTTTTCCTGGGCTTTTTTCGCAGCTTTCTGACTGTCAGCTACCCGTCGTTCAGCTGCAGCAACCTGCGATGCCGCAGATTTCACAGCCTTGGACGTGTCTGCCGCCCCGCCAGTCGCAGATTTCCCCATAGCGCTAAACGCCCCGCCGATGCCAGAGACACCAATAGCTACGGCTGCGATACCTGCCGAAGCGGCTGCTGCGGCAGCTGGAAGCGTTAGCAATGTTCCCGCGGCGGAAGCGGCAGCAGATGCCATCGCAGCCAACGGAGCAATCGCCCCAGCCGCAGCAACACCAATCGTTCCAACACCGATACCCAGGCCGCTAATGCGCGCTACTGAACCCGCAGTAGTTGCAGCAGACGACCCCATCTCCCGAAACGCAGCCGTAGCCTGACGAATACCACTGCGATCGACATCAGGACGAATCTTCGAAACACGATCACGTGCGATACGATCGAGCCGTTGTTCAGCGGCAGCGACATCTGCATCAGCGTTGATCGTCGCGGTACGGGACTGCGCCGCAGCATCAATCTTCGCTGTAGCTACAGATGTATCCGCATCAACGCCTACCTCAACATCAGGTACTACGCCCAGCTCTTCTTTGAGCCGCGCACGGAACCCATCTGCATCTGGCTCAACATCCGCCGATACATTCAGCTGCATTTTCTCCAATGCTGCCTTTGCCTTTTTCGCAAAGCCCGCCAAATTCGGAGAAATAGTAATCTTTGCGCTACCAGCTGAATACTCAGCCATGCCCCACCTCCTGATCGCTATCGACCAGGTAAAAGCTGATCGAGTAGGTTGTTTTCTTTCTGCTCCCGCCGACGACGCTCAAGCCGTTCAACTGCCGTGACAGGCCGCCTCGTCGGAGGTAAATCCGCCCCCGTTAACGCCGCCAGAAGTGATTTCAAAAGATCTTGGATATTTGCCAGAGCGTCATCACGCCCATCCCACCCCTCCAGTGCTGGTGGTTTTCCAGATTCAACCTCACCGATTAACACCTCAGCGACATCGTCATCGTCCGCGATCGCACTCATCGTGCGACTTCCCCGTGGGAGCCCTTTAAAAAACTCCTCGAACGTTTTCCAGTGACGATGCCCGAGAAAGAAATCGTCGAGATCCACATGCAGGATTTCCTGAAAATCCCAGCGAATCTCGACGCCAAACGAGTTAATCAGCGAGACTACATAGAAAAACCAGCAGCCTCCAGGAAGCCTGGGCCATAGAAGTGCTCAATTACGGCGATGACAAGACCCGCCGAAATGAACTCCGCCTCATCACCTGCTTCATCCATTTTCATTACCCATTTGCCGAAGTCATCCTTCATCAAGATCTTCAGCATGGAAATCAGATCCTCGCGCACGGCAGCATCCGCCAGCGCCTGCCGAGTGGAGAAATTCGGCTTCTCAATCTCAATCGGGTTAATGAAGCCATACTCCTCGCCGAGGACGAAAGGCTCATCGGTTACCGACCGCGACTGCTTCAGGCCCTTGAATTTTCCTGACTTCACCGCTCGCGCGCGAAACTCCTCAAAGCGATCAGCAACAGTGGTAGTTGGTTTCTCAGACATCGGGACTCCTTAACGTAGAAGAAAATTCGAATAAAAAGGACGGGTCTTTCAGGCGCCCGCGCTCCTATCCCCTAACCGCTTTATGACTCTTCGGTCACGTCAACAGACTTAGGGAAATCACCGCCAGTCAGCTTCGACGCATCAACCACCGGCTTTGACCCAAGCTTCTTGAATACGAAACCAGCTGCAGCACTACCTGAGACCTCAACGGCCTCTAGGCCCGCGCTTCGCAGCGCCTGCTGCAGTGCGTTGTGAGTGACATTATGAGCCTGGCCTTTCACAGTTACTGTGCCCACACGCAGATCAAACGTGCCACCGGTTGCCCCTTGCAACGAGAACTTGAACGTCTTCGTCACAGCAATCGCTTCAGGAATACCCATCTCAGCAGCAAGCTGCGGAGTAAAACCAGGGCCTGCGATACCGAAACCGAACAAAGCCCCAAAATCTGGATCTTCCTTAGCAAGAAGCTCATACGGAAAATCCATCGTGCTGTTATCCACGAGCTGCTGCTTACCACGCTTCTCATACGAAACATTCGGGTAATACCAATACGGATAAATTTCCTCCTGTGGAGCACCGTCATATCCGATACACAGAGCCTGATACTCACGCACACGAGCATTGCGGCGCTTCTTCGCATAAAACGCGTTTTCCTTGTACTCGTGCACACCCAGATCGTAATAAGATTCGAGATTCTGAATCCGCGCCTCCTGAGCAGTAAACGACAACGTAATCGTTTCCTCCTCCACAAGAGTGCGACGGCGGCCTGAAGACCCATACCCTTCCGGGCCAGCCAGCTTGGTATCTGGTGCCATGTCCATACCAGCCTTCTTCTCAATCTGACCGACCGAGAAGAATCCCTCCGGAAGCTCCTTAATCTTGCCCTCATCGTTTACCGTAATTTGCCCGTCAAACTTGACCCATCGGGGGGCAAGCAAAATCGTGAGGTTTAATGCCGCAAGCAACAAACTATCGTTTTTCTGCTGCAGCTTATAAAAATCGACGTGTGACATTTTCTCTCCTTCGTGAAAACCCGGCGCGCCTACAGGACTGCCGGGTGTAGTTTTATCGGTGGAGTCGTATTCCTAGTTCGTAGATTGTTGACACCCACCGGTGGTCGGGGTTGGCCCATGCAGACATACGTGGCCCACCTTTTTCTTCTATGTCGGCCACCCTGAAATTTCCGAGATCCTTGGTTGCGCGTAGCCCCGTCAGGCTCTGTCGTATGTGCAGCAACATGTTCCAGGCGTCAGCTCTGGTGGATGCGAGCACGCCGATTTCGACGAGCGGGTAGTCCATCGTAGGATCTGCGGGGCCGCCTACTCGTTGGATTACGATAAGCGGGTTATTGGCGATCTCGTTAGGATAGTCGTCTGGGATGTAGGTACAGGTCTTTGGTTGTGGGTCCCAGGTGGCGGTCTCGGTGTCGAAGTAATCGCACAGGAGATTTTCGACATCTGGGAATTTTAGTGTGCCAGGTATGTTCATTGGTTGTCCTTAGATTTTCAGTGTGGCCACCACTGACGCGAGGGTTCGGGATCCTGTGACGCGTTTGCGTTTTCCGTTATGTCCGAATTCCACTGATGCTGAATAGTCCACGCTTGTCGATACTGTCGCGGTTGCGCGCGGTGCCCCTCGCCGATATGGCTTAGTGACAGCCACATCTACTGTGGTTGATGCTGCCAGTCGCCCGCTTCGGCGTGGTGCTGCTTGTTCTACGACCACTGCTGCTGTGTGCCCAGCTCTGTTCATGAGTTCTTTCATGTCAGGGCTGTGCAGCATTTCTGGGTCGAGCTTAATTCGCACGTGTTCCATTAGGTGACCTCCTCGCAGATGGCAACATGGCCTACGATGATCCCTTCAAATCGCACGTGTTCCCACGGTTGCACGTCTATGACGCGAAGCGAACGCCCAAGAATTTTCACCTGGTCTCCCTTCCGCAAATCTACGGTCGGGTGGCGGATGTAAATCTTGGTTGGGATTGTGACAACAGTTTTGCGATCGGTGTCTTCACGCGGCCCACCCCACTCGACTCTGGCGTGAGTGATCTCATGTGAGTATTGATGTGTGCGATCTCCGTGACGGTCACGTGCGGAGGCGCGCAGCACTGTGAGCGTGGACATATGTCACCACCCTGTGGATTCGATGCATGCGAAATCGTCGTAGGCATTACCTATATTGGCGAGTGCTTTTTCCAGCAGCTGGCGCTCCTGCTTGGTGATGTACAGTGACCCTTCTGGATTAGCGAACTGTTTGCTGGTGGAGAACGGCCCCTGAGTGTCAGTGATAGATTTGACCCCCTCGTCCCGGCCGACCATGAATGACCTTTTGACCATGCCAATCACGACCAGGCGGACTACCTTTGATGCGGTTTCAGGTAGTTCGTTTTCCAGTGCTGGGTACAGTGTCGCCAACCAGACTGACGCATTCTCTAATGCTTGATTCAGCTGCTCATCCGTTAGATCGACGGGACAATGCACCCAGTCCAAACGAAGCTCTTGAGGAGTGGCGAACTGCATTCTTAACTCCCGATATTTTGCAGTCGGATCATCGCCAGCGGATCAGTTACTCCATACACCATGCGAGCGTTAGTTTTAGCCCAAGTGGTCTCTTTGTCTTCGTCGTACCACGTCGAAGTAGACATCGCTTTCTCGATACCAATGGTTCCCACCTGCTTTTCAGCAGCCAAGATGCCCTCGCCCTTAGTTGCTAACGGTGACGAGATCACTTCGATCCCCTCCGAGCCCAGGTACTTTTTTTGAGCTTCGTTGGTTTCAAAGCTGTTAGTGAATTCCAGATAGTCATCACTGTGGAGGATCAAAAGGTTGTAGACATACCCCATAAGCGATTTTTCGCCCTCAACCTTTGCCTTGTTGATATCCGCGCGAATAGACTTCGCCGCAGTCGCAGCAGACTTGGCAGTCTTGTTTATAGACGCCCACCCTTCCGACTGCACCTTAATAGTGTCCGAGTCGTAAGACGTAAAGGCATCTTTGACTGCGGTGATACCCATCGCATCCAGGTCAAAGACCATCTGGTTCGCAACCCGCGTAGCTTTTCGCTGAAGCGATGCCATATCGTTGCGGTCTTTCGCCTCATCGGTGATGCCATACTTACCACCAAGCTTTACTACACGCGTAATCTTCGGTTCACCATCAGAAACATCAATAACCGGATGTGAGGCACCCGGCGCAATGATACCCATATGGTCATCGGCAAGAGCGGTGTTCGCGAGCGCGACGTCATAGAGCAATGCGCCGCCTTTGGCTTCACCTGGTGAGAAAAGGCGATCGGTGAACATCTTGAAACGAGTTATGTCTGCGACATAACGAGTAAGCCGGGTTGGCTCCTGCAACATCAAATCAACGGTGATAGCACCATCTTTAACCTGTGGTGCAGCAGCTGGATAAAACCCAGAGTTTTTCATTTTTCTATTCCTTCCTTACACAAGAGCAATCGTGACTTTGCCGGATGCCGCAGCCGATACTGCGATCCCTACGACCGGCCCATTTGATGCGGTGCTGACTTTGCCGGATGCCGCTGTGCTGACTTTGGCACCAGCGGCGATTGAACCAGTCGCAAGCACATCTACAACGTGACCAGCTCGGTAGATCGTCACGTGGTCGCCTGCTTCGCAATCGTGTGCCACAACACCCAGCGGGTAGGCATCAGCCCCAGCGACATCAACTACTGGGGTGCGTCCCGACATGCCCTCGGAATGCGCCACCACAAAGGTTCCTGCTGAGAGCTTTTTCTTTGCTTTTACTGTGATTTGGTCGGCGGGATTGTAGTGAACTTTGGTGACTTCCATTGGAATACTCCTTTTCGGTGTTACTTGGTTTTCAGGCCAGCTGGGATCCAGTCCTCTGGGTATGTATCATCGGCTGGCGTTCGTTGCGCGCCTTCGCCCGAGGAATAGTTCTCATACGGACGCTTGTTTGGTGGTGGCGTGGGAGAACCGCCGTATAGGGTCGCTACCCGTTTGGCGCGAGCCTCCATTTCTTCGAGTGAACCCCCACCAAGAAGCTCGATGTCTTCAGCTTTAATCCCGTATTGAGCAACTAGCTTCAGAGCTTGGTTTTCTTGCCGCAGCGCATCCATTTCTTTGAGTTTCTCTTCGGTACGCTGAGACTCTGTTTTCTGCGAGTCCTCATATTCTTTCCACTTGGCTGCGGCCTCTCGGAGAGATTCGCGCTCACGCTCTGCGAGTTCAAGCCGGGCTGCAAGATCATCGGCGGAAGTATCGTTTTCCTTCTCCGCATTTACGTTGTCAGTCCCGTTGGTGTCGGTAGAGTTAGTTTCCTGCGAAGTTGTGCTTTGGTTTTCTTCGTTGGTTTCGGTTTCCGTCGTGTTCAGTGAATCAGTGTTCATTTTTCGTCCTTTCGGGTATAGAAAAACCCACCTCCGAGAAAACTCGGGGTGGGTTAAGGGTTAGAAGTTTTTGTTATGCAGCTACAGGAGGCAGCGCGCCTTTCGGCGTGAATTCCTGCTCTGTCCCGTCTTCAGGATCAATCCAGGTGCATTTGTATGGCAGATTCCGCAATGTTTGGAAAAGATCCCTGTGCAGTTCGTACTCACCTTCACGCACCGCGATCAGCGTGTCCCAGCAGTCGCCATCATTACTGATATCGAAGGTGCATTGCACCGGTTTGTGTCCAGTAGCGAAGAAATTGAAGAATTCGTCACTATCAAACCGAGTTTCTTCGAAAAAAGCCTCTGCCATGAAGGCATCTTTCACGATTTGTAATGGGGCTTGCGTGCTTAAAAAGAAATTATCGCTCATCGGCTCAGCACCTCCTCACTTCCGTTTTTTAGAAGAATGATTACTTGGTCAAGACTCACATACCGAGGGTTTGCGAATGTACGTTGGATGTCTTTGACAATCTGCTCGCTGTCAATCGGGCATCTATTACAATCAAGAACAATTTGTTTGACCCCATTATACCCTTCGAACGAACCAAAATTATTCTTCGCTTCTTTGAAGTTATTGGCGATTGTGTTTTTTGATCCACCTTTTGGCGCTTTGCATTCAGTAAGCACTCCGTCTAACCAAACGTCAGGTGAGGTTAGATCGCTCACCTTACGTAGATGCACGTAATGCCCGTTTTGGGCTAATCGGATAAACGTTTTCCACTCGTGGCTCTCAGGCTGGTGCGCTCCAATATCAGCAGACATATTCGCCAACCACGACCGATCCCCGCCATCATCAACTTCAGCTAAGACATCAGGCGGGATAACTACAGCAGAACCTTTCTCATTCTGATCCAACGTGATCCCCGGATGCGGTGGAATCTGCTGTTCACGCCGATACCGGTGATAAAAGCGCTCCTGAGTCGACAAAAGACCGTTGTAGATTTCCTCATCTGTCGGTTGAAAATCTGCGCTGTACCACAGATCCTGCAATGCCTCGTACTGCTCTTGCCCATCCCATGGTTTCCCCTTAACCACCATCACAGCAGTGCAGTCACAGTTGTCATGGTACCGACGCCCATCACGTGATGCAGCGTTTAAAGCTGTCTTCTCCTCGTACACAGGCCCCCGAGACGCGAGCATCGCGCAGAAAGGACAGTTCTCCTCGCCGGTCAAAACCCTCGCCCACCCAACAACGATCCCAGACTCACCATCCGGCGACTCCACAAAATCATCCGGTGTCGGATATTCAAAATCTGATGGTCTTAATACCTCTTCTGTATCCACATCACGGATCTCAGAAAAACGCGCTGAATCCACAACCACATCCCGCCCAGCTGACGCTGCGTGTCTTCGCGCAGCGCCTACTACCCGGCGCGCAAGTTTCTCATGGTCTAGTGCAGTTGGGTTAGGTTTAACGACGTTTTCGTCAATAGCCGTGCGGAAATCATCTGCGTACGCTTCGATCGGGGCATCGAGTGGGTATTGAGTCGTGTCCCAGCCGAGTAGGCGGGCAATCATTTTCCACGTTGCATGAGGGGAATACGCTCTAGGCGCAGCTGGGGATATCTCTAACCCCTGAGTACTCAGTGCGTTTAGCATCTCCGTTACTGCGTTATCGTAAAAAACTCGACGGTATTTCCTGATGATAGGAAACACACGCTGGGTCAATTCCCACAGCTGTTCAACAGTCGATGGGTACGCAACCGCGAGAACTACCTCCGTAATTTCCTTTGCCATCTTCTCGGTGGCGCTGGCGTTAGCCTGGAAGTGATCCTTGTTAGACACCATCACCTCCTATTTCTGGGCTAGAACATCCCTCCGGTAGCGTCCGGGGTGCTCGTTCCGAGCCGTTTTATCCGTTGGATACGCTCATAGGTGAACCCTGGGATATCTTCCAACAATGCCTCGGCTGGGACGTTCAGCATGGTCGCGAGTTTTCCAAGAGCGTCAACTACCTGCGTAATGTTTTTCGCTGATGTGTCTTTCCATTTCACTTCTGCTGCGAAATCATTCGCGGCTGCTTCATCGCCCGCTATATGAGCGCACAACCGGAGTAACTGTTCGTAGCTTTCACCAAGGGCTGTTTGTAGCTCCGAAACTTTTGACTCTTTCGCACGCTCCATCGCAATCAGGCCGTCAGCGGACACATTGCTAATGGTGCCTGCGCCTAGCGATTGAGCAGGCACCTGCGCAATCGCAGCAAGATCTCGGATTGTTGACTCACGAGATTTGATGTATTGCTCAACGTTCGTCTCATCGAATTGGCCAACCTTTACCTTGCTTTGGTCTTCATTGATAAACCACGTATCCGATGCTTTCATGCGTGCTGCAGTGAGTTCGTCTTTGGGCCTCCACCCAATCACATACCTCTGTTTGAAAGCCGCAACATACTGCGTTGACCCCATCTCATAGCTAGTACGATCGATCCGTTTTTGCAGTGAAATCAGAGGCTCCACCATACCCGCTTGATATTCACCATCAAGCAGCCACTGGTCTCGGAACCGCACTATCGGGACAACGCCTACTCCGTGAGGGCGCTTCTCAATGAATTCCAGATTGCTCGGAGAATTCCACGCTTGCTCCTTCCAGCTAGTTGCAGACTTCGGAGAGTTCTTAGCCCCAAAGAAATAGATATTCTCCTCGTCATAGAGGCGGATTCGGTTTCCTTTGATATATGCAGCAATGATCGGCCATTCGGAATTGGCTCCAGATTCGCCAGGCCATGCTAGGGACTCACCATAGAATGCAGTGATGCTCATGGGTGATTTCCCACTAATGATCGGAGAGATACGCTCATCACGCGCGTCTTTGCCGGTCACTATCGCATAGCTGACCCCATACTGGAGAGCTGCTCGGTTAATACCAGATTGGACTGCGTCCATGGAATTGCGTTGCCAATGTCTCCATGCTGGCGACTGCTCATCACCACTGTTGCCAGCGAGGTAGTTCTCCACTTTCATTGCTTGGCCGAAAGTATCGAGAACTAGGGGCAAAAATGGCGCTTGCGAATCAATGGCTAAATCAACATGTCGGTGATAATTCTTATCACGACGAGAGATCCCGAACATTTTCGCGGCTTGTCTCCTCGACCACGGCTGCAGAGCCGAATTAATCCGCTCATGTCGAATCGACTCTGTAGCATGCTGTGAAAGCAACTCCCGCACAGCTTCAGTCGCTTGATCTCGGTTCACACGAACACCGCCTCTCCGTCGTATTGATTTGAATCAAATTCAGCTTCCAACAGTTTCCTACGCACCATGCGCGCACCAATAAGACAAACCGCACCATCAATTTTCTTAGCGGAGTTAGGGGATTCTTTCCGGATCGAAGTTCCATATCGATTCACGGCCCGGCGCGCATTCGTGATGTGGGTTGTCAAGACCGCAGATCCGTCATAGGTGAATGAGTGCTCACTAATTTCACGTTCTACAAGCTCGCATGCTCTGGTGAAATCAAAGAGTTTAGACCTCATATCCCAGGCGACCGGCTCTGCGTTTGCACCTGACGGGACCGCCCATAAAGCTAGTGAGCCTCGGAATAATCTTGGCCATTCAACTTTGGTGAATGATTCCCATTCACGGACATCTGCGAAGTACGCTGCCACATTGTAATATCCCTTTGCCCAACGGACTTTTCTGTCTACAGCGTCGACGTCGACTTTCTCGGCTGTCCCATCGTGAGAGTTTCCAGGCTCCCATGCCCCGATAAGAAATACATGCCCATCGGATACCCGGCACCCGACCAGAGCCGTTGAGTCCCGTGAAAGCGATCCATCGAAAAACATGGCGATGCGCTCACCCTGCTCGACTCTGATGTCGGGGCGAGCCATCTGTTCCAGGTCTGTTGGCTGGACCCATGCATCGTAAGACGTTGTGGGCCAGTTAAGGTACTTTCGCTTTGCATCGTCAGGTTTTGAGGATGGAGTCCAGATGCGAGACATAATCGCATCAATATCAGCCCATGGACAATCAGCGTAGACAAATTCCAACCCGCGACGCAGACTGACTGGGTCAGCCAGCGTTGTATCTGGTGGTGCCTTCCTCGCATCCATGAGGATTTTTCGCTCGGCTTTAGTTTTGCCTAATTCCTGATCAACCCACGCGTCGAATACTGTTTCACCTACGGTACCGACGCCAGGCTTCCATGCGTTAAGGGTCCCTAGGAGCCGATTACCGGATTTGGTTAGGTTATCCAACAGCGTGTCGTAGAGTTCAACCCCGCCGTTTGATGGAGTCCAGTGTTCAAGCTCGTCTCCGATAACCAGCGTTACTTCGGCACCTTCTTGGGTGGTCGCCGAGCTGGTAATAACCTCGAGTTTTCCCTCTGGAACGAGATTTATTTGAGTTTTACCAGGGTCAAGCTCATAGTCCTTGTGCAGCTGTGGATTCCGCTTCTTTGCCACCATCGCTCGAACCATGCGCATGGTGTTTTCCGTTTGCTTCTCCGAAACTGCCGCAATTTGCACCCACGGCATCTGCACCGGTTTACCGATGCACCCGCCGATTATCGTCGGATCAAAGTGATCCAACCGTACCGGGGCAAGAAAATCAATCAACGCTGCTGTGGCCGCAAACGGAGATTTGCCTGAACCTTTCGCCAACCGCCGATGAGCTTCTGCGTAATTCCACGCCCCAAACTCGTTAATCGAGTAAAACCACAGAATGAAACGAGCCTGGTTAGGAGTAAACTTCCACGGCTTCCCCTGTCGAATACCGTTGGGGTGGTGCAGATATTTCCCAGCCCACGCCAGTGCCTCCCACCCCAAAGTTAGTTTCGGTACGCCCTCTGGCAACGTATCCAACCGGTTTTGTGGTGCGACAGACACCACCGATCACCTCCCTCATGTTTTAAGGGACGTGCTCCCCCAGTTCTTTTCGGTATTCCTCCAGCATCGAAACTGTTGCGTCCGCCCCTTCATTTGACGCTGGCGCAGTTAACTCGATCCTCAGGCGACGCCGAGCCCCTTCAGTAGTCAGGAGGTTATCTGCCCGAGAGAAGATGATATCCATCATCGTTGACCGTGGTCCGCGTTCCCTGCGCAACTCTTCAGAAAGCAACTGAGCAACCAGCTTAGCTTCTGCCCAGTCTGAGTCCTGATAAAACTGCGCCTGCCCACTCTTCTTCAGCGATCGCCACCAATTCTTAGCGTAGATGTGCCACTTCACATCCTCTGGCGGTGGCTTCACAGCCGATTGCCCTATCGCAGAAACAACAGAGAATCCTTCTGGTTCTTTGTTACGCCTACGACGTTGGGCTTTCCTTTTCGGCGCGGGACCTGGCATGAGCCACCTCCTTCTTTGGTATCTCCCCATTACGATGCAGCCGCTCGATAACAGTGACCGCAGGAG
This sequence comes from Corynebacterium mustelae, assembly GCF_001020985.1. NCBI lineage: Bacteria > Bacillati > Actinomycetota > Actinomycetes > Mycobacteriales > Corynebacteriaceae > Corynebacterium > Corynebacterium mustelae. The sequence goes on along the minus strand of NZ_CP011542.1, from coordinate 241,976 downwards.
CTAGGTCTACAAGACCACCAGCTCGAAAAATGTTCTCTGTTGTCCGAATGAACCTGGCACGGCTGTAGATTTCCGCGCATCCCCGGCGCGTACCTTTCGATTCAGGCAGTAATCCGAAAATATGGAGCCCTCTTCCAGATACGGACTTCTCTACAACAGCGGTTGGTACGGTAGAAATTATTTTCTGTGCCCAGCTCGCTACTTGCCCGCGACGATTTATGCACTTGTCCAGATCGATACAAGCGATACCTCCACCGAGCATAATTCCATGCGGCAGGTTTGCCACGTTGTCATAGGACGTCCATGTTGATTCATCGGTTGACGATGCTGGCCGACCGCTAGGAGTGATCGGACGCTTACCGTTTGCCGCTGCCCATCTAGGAAGGTCGCGCAGACGGCGAGGTAATTGGGTTAGCTTTCGCGCTCGACATGCGCGCTGGCGGCATCTACTGGAGCAGAACTTCGGGGAGCGCCCCCTCGTTGGTATTTCCAGCCGATCTCCGCAGACTTCACATGCGCTTGCCATACTTACATAGTACCTTTTATTGTCACGATAAACCAGTTACTAGCTGCACTAATAACCAAATTAGCAAACTAGAAACACCACAAGATACATAGCCAGCAAAAACCCAAGCGCAAAACCGCAGGTCACACGGATATAAAATTAGACACACAACCCAAAAAATGCCCCTGACCTGCAAAAACCCTGGAACCCGTACGGGCTTCTAGGCGCTATGCGGCCCGTAGCCGAACGAGGGTCGCACTGGGGTCACCCCCACCCCCTACCGGTGACCACGATCACATAGCAAAAGTGAAGCGATTACAGTAGGCCCGGATGCCGCTCCCGATCCGGATCATAAACGCGGCCGCGCTGTTTACGACGAGCAATCCCCCGAAGCGCCTCAGCTTGCGTCTTCTCCGCATGGCATGACGCGCAACGCCAGACAAGATTCCCCAACTCATCCGACCCGCCCTCTGCATGAGGAACCACATGGTCAAGATGAAGCTCTTCCGAGTCTGGAACGTCACCACAATCATCACACTCATACGGCAACATCTTCTTGGCATGCCTGCGCAGGCGACGCCACTCTGGCGTACTCGTTCGAGACGCTCCGTTAACCCACGCCATCATCACCACGCTCACGAGCGATAGCCGCGATCGATTGCAGTAATGCATCATCAAGCGCATCTATCGCCCGATCCTTTTCGCGACCTTCGGGCAACTCAGCGTCAAAGAACTTAGCAACGCTTCGCACCCGACGGCGCACCGTAGCCATTCGCTTGCGCGATTCCGGTGATGGCTTAACGTAATTAAACCGGCGTTCAATCATGACTGCCCCTTCTCTCGACGTTTCAGTGTGACCGACGGGGATCGAACCCGCATGATCTAGGACCACAACCTAGTGCCTCACCATTCGGCCACAGTCACCATAGCCATGCGCAGCAAGAGGTAAAGACGCAAGTAACTGGAAACCTACGTGCACAATGCCCACATTCCGCTCCCCCAAGCTTTCCAGCCAACTCCCATACTGGATCTAACACATGGCATAGAAAAACCCCTGAGGGAACAAATCCCCACAGAGGTTTCAAGCGAAGCTTAGCGCATGTGGCGTCAAGAGATGCAAAAGAAAATATAGTTACCCTGCGGTTTCCTACTTTCTTTGCCCTGCTTTCTCATACACCTCTCGCACATTCACTAATCGCCTCCCGGCTATCCGGTAGTCAGTCACCACACCTGACGCCGCCCACGCACTCACAGTCTGATGCGATAACCTGCGCCCGGCTCGACAACACAACCGTGACGCCTCCCTCGCAGACACCAACGATGGAACTTCCGCTATCTCGTCAGGAATCACTATCCCGCGGACCCTCCTAGTCACTTCGGCAATCTCTCCCAGACAATCCGGCGCCCACTCCTGCATAACGATCAAACCAACACGATCGAAAAGCCAACCAGCTACCACACCGACCACTCGCCCGGCGGGCACCTGCTCCCCCGATGACTCCGCAAGGCATGCGGCCCAACCAAAAAGAACAATCTCGCATCGACGTTTGACTTCCAAAACATCAAGAACCAACGGGGCCTTAGAAGCAGGAGATGATCGACCTACTCGCTCCTCATCAAGATTCGTCACTGGTTCAAGAAGATCATCAAGAAGAAAAACATTCTTCGATAAAAACGACAAGCACGACGACAACACATGAACATCAGATCTATCAAGCATCAAGATTTCCTTTAGCAAACAAGGTTTATAAAAATGGCTTACCCGACCCGACCCGACCCGTCCCGTCCCGACCCGGCCGTTCCGATCCTGTCCCCTCAGACTGCTGCAATCATTTTCGGGTCGCACGCCCGAAAAATTGCACGCCAAAAGAACCGACGACGCAATAAAAAGAAAACACCAAAAACCGAAATCACTTTAAAAAGTTAAAGCGATTACCGGCGGCGGCGACCTTTCCGACGACGGGATTGCACGCGTCCGAGCCCCCCATTAGCACCATCACCAGCACGCACACTTGCTGAATCCAGACGACGCGGCTCAGTCTCTGATTGGCTACCAGATAGAACCGGGGAAGAAGATGGGTAAGAACCTTGCGCTTTAGCCGTGCTGGATGCACGGCCCCGGCGCACATGCCGGGGTTTCTCATTTGCGGCTTCGACCTGACGAGGGCTAGCGCCCTCCGGGAGCTGCGGCTCAGTCTCTGGCTGGCTACCAGATAGAACCGGAGAGTGGGTAGTAGGGATACTTGTTTCCGTCGCCTCACTGGCTGTGAGGACCGAGGTATCCGTTTCGCTTACGCTGTTACGAGTAAGCGGGTTAGGAATACCTAGTTCACGGCATATCCGCGCCGTTACGGACGTCCACTTGCGTAACACTTTCAATACCCCAGGACCGTATTCCGGATATTCCGGTTGGGCAAGAAGCGGAAGCTCATCATCAGGGTTCGCGAATTCAGCACGAAGCCTGTTGCACCCACGACAGCACTGAACATAGTTGTCTGGTGTTGTCGGAGCTTCTGGGTCACGGTGGTCAAAAGTCTGACCATCATCAGACTTATTATCGCCCCATTTAACCTCAACGCCGCAGTAGCGGCATTCTTCTCCATCTCGCAGGAGAACACGAACGACCAAGGAAGCGTTGGCGCGATCACGCCTGCGTTTGGTACGCATGAATCGTTCGTTCGACTTAATGACATTGATGAAGTCCTCCCGCTCTAATAATTTCCAACGGGGGTTATCCTCATCATCCGCATCGATCGGAGTAAGTATCCCGATCTTGCATAAATCACTTATAACCTGGTTGGCACTGTGCATCCCAATCACGGTTACCGCAGTACCATAGTTGATGATGTAATCAGACCACGCAATAGCTGACTGCGTGTACAACGCTATCGTGTAGCCTTTCAACTTCACGACGAGATCAATATCTTGCCGGGAGATCGCAAGCGCAGCCGCGCTCATCCACTCTGGTGCCGAATTAAAAGTATCTCCGACTTTCACCCATGCCATCAGCGATCACTCCCGGACCGGGGCTTAGCTAACTCGCACGAACACACTTCGAATACCTCCAACATCTGCACCAACATCAACAACAAACTCAAACACCAACTACCGGCGGACTTCGTATATCCATCCCATTTACCTTTCACCTACGCAGCCTTTTCAGCTTTTTGCTTCTTACGAAGTCGACGCACCTTCGGATAACACCTAGTACAAAACCCCGAAGCCAACTCCACCCGGCTACCTTTTTTCGGATTCTTCGTCTTCTTCGGCTGCATCAATTCGCCACACTCACGACATCGAGGCCGATTATCAGTGTCCACGCGAATACCCGCAATCACACCATCAACATCACACCCCGCCTCACGAAGGCTATTCGCATACGCACGGCAAGCATCAAGACAAGGACACTGCAGACACAGCTCTATCGCTTTCTCATGCCGCTTAAGGATCGACTCACGCGGCTCCCACTCCTTGACGGTGCTGTCCCAATATCGGTTCTCGTTACCTACACACAACCCATCACGAAGGTCGAAGTCTTGCACCGATTTGGCTAACGCTCGAAGATTTTTAGAATCCAGCATCAAAACGCCCCCTTTGGTGGACGGATCTCCACAACCCGGACAGATGCTCCACCACCGTCAGAAGAATCAGCTTCAGAAGCGGAACCGGTATCTATCTCCATCTCCAGTTGCTCACCAGTGGCATCAGGTTTCGCTACGGTATATAGCGCAGCAAACCCACGAGCCGACGCAACTACACGAGAGTCATAGTCCCCAGGATCCACCGGCGTCAGTGTCGGAACAACCCCCAAAACCTTCGACGCCCGGCTTAGCGAAGCTGACTGATGGTCATACAATTTCACCTGATGCCCACCCTCCGAATCCTCGAACGAAGAAAATTCGTCATACATACCGCGAAGAACCTTGACAGGATTCACCGGCAGCGTAGGCCCCAGCCGCGTAAACTCCAACTCCCTTACGCCAGCCCCATCACTTGACTCATCAATAACCTTGATAATGGACTCGCCGATATCCACCCGAACACGAGCATCACACTCCTCGTCGGATTCCTTAGGGATAATCTCTTTCACAATGGCAGCAGCGTTTCTCTTCGTGATCTCAAAAACAACGTCGCGATCAGTCACATCAGTAAAGTCGCAATCCGCTTCAACCATGCACATTTGAGTGCCATCGGCAGCGCAAATAATAACCACGTCGTCTTCCACACGAAACTGGATCACGTTATAGCTCGGGGGCTTAGCACCAGCAAACTTCAACGACGCCGCGACCGCAGCCAAAAACTCATCAGCAAACGCCATAACAGTGGACCACTGCGGCATCCGGTCAGCTATTGCACTCATTGCTCCACAATCTCCCGCGGTACTGAATCATCAAACGCATCAGCAAAATCAAGCAGCCCAGCAGCAAACTTCCGAAGATTCACAGCAACCTGGCGAAGATCGGAATTATTCCACGCGATAATCGGCCTACCGATATCCGGGGCGAACGACGCAATCACCACTTCTTCATTCCCGAACACACTCGCCCAGTCGTTTCGTGCGCTATCTAAAAACTGGGCTGACTTTTCGCACGTTTCACACATACCCCTCAAACCTCCCTTTTTATTTGAACTTTTTATTTGGACAATGATCGTTATGGTGGGCATATAGCCGCCGACCTTGCATGTGTGCCTTTTCTCGTTCCACAACGTTCAGATAGCGAGCGATACCATGGGAAATCAACCATGTTCCGGAATCCGACGGCAGAAGTTCGAGCAACACCCACCTGCCGTTTTCCATGCGGTTGATTCGTATCGGTTTTCCGCATCTGTTACACGTAGGTTGGTTCTTCAATGTCCGCCCCTAGTTCTTTTACCCATTGGAGTAGCTCGCCCAAATCTTGAGCTTGCTTGCGGTAATCGGCCGCGATATACGAGAGCACCCACTGCTCAATGTCAATGATTTTGGCGAAGCTGCGTCCATGAATCTGCACCATCCTCGTGGACATAACCTCGTGTGTCACGAAAAACTGCGGAACCGATGCCCTAATATCGCCCATCTCTACATGTGAAGGTAGGTCTTTCGTAAAAGCAACTGAGACAAGTTTTCCGGAACCGGGGTATACAACTCTACGAACCTCCTGAACTCTTCGCACTACCGACCCCGCTTCATATCAGCAACCTCCGACCATGCGTCGACGAAAGCACGAACTTGGAAATCAATGGCCTGCTGCACCTCTGCAAGACCTCGGGAATTCGTCGCAGCAACACCGGCATGCGTATCAATAAAAGCTGCTGACGCTCCATGAGCAGCCACCCAACCCGGCCCCCTAGGAGGCATCACACACCTCCCCTGGTACACGCACGATACCAACATGCTGCATGACCTCGAACAGCTCATGACTCAGCTCTTCAATGCGCTCCGAGTCCCACCGCTGCTGCACCCGCAGCATCTCCACCTCATCAAGCGCCATCTCCGCTTTTCGGTTCGCATCAACCATTCCCATTGCCGTGATCGCCGAGACCAGCAGCAGCCCGATTAAAACTACGATCGTCATATCCCTATTTCTTCCCTTCCAAAAGATTTCCAATTGCCCTTTCCAGCTGGCCGAAAGCTAGATATATGTCACCTTCCGAGTCATCAACCCACAGCTCTGAAAATTTCTTCCACGCCCGATCAACCAGAGAAACTTTCGTCGCATACTCGGAGGGCGCTGTTTCATCGGGAGCTTCCTGAACAAGAGCGACCTCTAGCTTCTTTTCAACATCCGATACTTTCTTTTTCTCCGCAGCCAGTTGCTCTTTCAACAACTGGTTTTCGAGAGCGTGCGCCGCCGCGGCATCGCGATGTGACACTAGGTCTCGCTTACACGCGGCGAGTTCTTTGCCTTCCTCGCGCATCTGCAGCTGCGTTGACGCTAGAACCGATTCCAGTTCCTTGATCCGGTCCTGCGCCAAGCGCAGCTTTTCAACCTCAGCCGCTCCACTAGCGGCAGTTGGCTTACCCAGCTGCTCCGCAAGCATCGAAACCAACTTCTCATTCGACCGCGCCAGTGTCGACACCGGATCAGAAACCACCTCAGGCACAACAGCCATCTGCTCAGTCTTCATGACTTACACCCCTCCGCCAGAACGAGATTCCATAAAGCTCTTGAAATCCTCAGGACGAATAAGAAACATCGTGTTCTTACCACCACCAGGGCCAGCCGGACGCCTCGTTGATTTCAAACTGCCTTCCCTACAGAACCTCCGTATACGAGCCGCTGAATACGGTGACATCGCCGCTAACTCGCTTACACTCAAATACATTTTTGTGATACTCTTCATGTCATATCCTTTTTCTAAATGCCTGCATGTGACCTCACACATGCAGGTTTTCCTTTACACTGATTCCCGAATCTTGTCTTCCAGTACGTGCGCTGGAACCTCCCGCAGATCCATATAGCCCTCATCATCAAGCGCATTCATGATCTGCTCTGCATCAACGGCTCCAAGCTGCTCCGGCAATAGCACCCGCCTCGACCTGCGAGCGATCTCTTTCGCCATCCACTCACGATCAGCACTCATCACCGTCATCCTCCCCAGGCTTACGCTCAACCCGACGCAGTAACTTCCCGCCATACGCCCGAACTTCCTTGTAACGCGGACGCGATAGCATCTGAACTTTCCGCGCAAGCTCAGCCGCTTGGTCTAGATCAAGCGAAATCTGCATAGGGCTTTTGCTTCCATCAGCTACACGCAGCATCACGCGTTCATCATCATCGGACCCATACCGAAGAATCTGCACCGGCCCCGCCCACGACGCTGCACGAACATCATCCAGCGATACGCCTACAGTTGATTCGTTCATCACGCCATCACCTCCAAAGGGTTACGTCCGGCCACAGCGGCCTCAAAGCCACTCAAGATGTTGTTCAGCTCGAAAATCGCTCGATCAACTTGATCCCACTCGTTAGTCCCGACTGGAATCTGTGCAAGCAGCACTTCCTCACCGGCAATCCGATTCGCTATATAGCTGTGCAGCATCTCTGCAAATTCGTCCTTCATATCCTTTTCCATTCTGTAACCGCTCATCAAGGAGCGGATTTTCGACGCCTTTTCACCAAAAGGCCTCACTTTTCCCAGGTCGCTATCTGACCTACCGCTCATCGATGGGAACTGCACTGCTCCTCAATGAGCGAATATTTATGCTTTTCGACACCCCAGCCCCAACGAAGTTAGGCGACGGGGCTAGAATCCTTCTCTGGACTGTTGCCTGAGAAAGGATGTGAAAATGATGGATAAGCTTCAAACCGTAAAGATTGCTGCTGCCTGCGCTGGCTCGGCTAAAACTGCTGCGACCACCGAGTTTGAGCGTCAGATAGCAGACGCCTTGTGGTACTTAGCGCTTGCGCTTGCCGAAGACTTTAAGGATCGACATCACCCACGCAGCTAGTAAGTAGAGTGCCTCTGCCTTGTGGGCTTCAACCTTTCTCAACAGCTCACCCCGCCACGTGATGGCTTCGCGCTGTCTCTCTGTTGGAACCCACACTTCCCCTGGCGTCGCCCCGCCGGGGGATTCTTCATCATTTACCCTGATCCATCCCACTTGAATCACTCCTTTTCTTCTTTCCCTGCCCCGCATCATCGCGGGGTATTTTCTTTCGCTTTTCGACGACCCGGCGCGACTACGCCGCAGTAGGGCTTAGTGGCTCCGCCGAACGGGAATGTGTTTCACGTTGCAGCCGGATTATCCTTGTAGCATGTTTGAAAAAACTTTCTTTCTGGACATCAACGGTCACGAGTACCAAATGCCGTACTGGACTTTCCCCTGGATTGCCAAGGCCGCTGCTGATGCTAAAAAGGCCAACATTGCGCTGAACCTTCGTGCCCAAAATGTTGCCAAACCGTCGGAATCGCTTTACCTGTGGATCAACCCGGAAGATCAAATCAACCTGACTTTCACTGACCCCACCGACCCCGAGATTCCCGAGCGCCTTACGAGCAATGAGACTCATCAGTACATGAATATCTTCGAGGGTGATAGACGGTACGGATACCGTGTCCTTGACCTTGACAGCGACGACGGAGAGCCTATCTTCCACGAATGGGACGACCCCCAATTCCGCTAACAATCCCGGATTCATCCTCAAGCGAACAATCCGACTCATTCTCTTTTCCTTTCCCTACCCCCGCATCATCGCGGGGTATTTTCTTCCGCTTTTCGACGACCCGGCGCGACTACGCCGCAGTAGTCTGCTCATTTGAAGCGCGCTCAATCAGCTCGACCATTCCCAGCCCAAGAACTCCGCATACTGCGAAAAGTTCATCAACATTGAACGGTCGTTGGCCTTTGACGCTTCGTCTTGCTGTCGAAATTGGCATCCCTACTTCGTCTGCCAAGTCATTTACTGTCTTTTCCTGCCGGGCTAGTTCAGCTCTAATTTCCGCTGCTATCTGCCCAGACCTGCAACTTAGTTCATTTGGCATAATTTCAAGATAGTTCATTTGGAATATTCCGTCAAGTTCATTTGAACTTTAGCAGTTCATTCGGCATAATTGACCACATGAACGCAGCTCAGAAATCGCAAGTTGGTAAGTTTGGACGACTAATCTCTGACATCCTCGACACTCACAGGCGAATTCAAAAAGTAACGCAGGCCGAGATAGAAAAGGCAACAGGGATCTCACAAAGCCAGGTCTCCAAGCAGCTTCGTGGACTCCGGCCGATCAACATTGACGAACTAGAAAAGCTATGCAGCGCGTTAAATCTTGAACTCATAGAAGTGGTCGCAGAAGCCGAAAGGCAAATGAATCTGGTAGACGACCTTGCCGCGCGTCGTAAAGCCAAATCAGAGCCGCCGGCGTTTCATTCAGTCGAGAATTCTGGCTGGTCGGAGGAGTACGCGGCAGATTCGTCGCCTGAGGAGCTTTTCCCGGGTGATGACGGATACCACGACGGCCCCTAGCATCCTTTTTGGTACATCTGTTCTAATTCACTTATGATAACTTCATTCTTTCTATTGCCATTTACGAGGTGATAATGAGCAAAATTTTAGAACTGGAACAGATGGCCGAAGCTATGGACATTGCGATCGACTCACACACTGGCGGAGAAAAAGGCCGTTGGTACCCCATCCGAAAAACCGTGAGCATCCGAAAAGGACTACATCCGATCCAGCACCTATGCACACTCGCGCACGAGCTAGGGCACGCTCATTGTGGGCACGTTCCCGGCGCGACTGGATGGGTTCATGCCCGGCAGGAGCGCGAGGCGAACGAGTGGGCCGCTGAGTTTTTGATTAGTCAGGGTGACTATCAGAGGGCGGAAGAGGTTTGCGATGGGCACGTTGGTGGGATTGCCAGTGAGCTTGGAGTTACACAGGAGATCGTCCGAGCATGGCAGGGTTTAGCCCGGTTTAAGGTTATTGCGTGAAAAGCGCCCGCAATTCTCGGTTTTAAGGAAAAATAAAGTTAGTTCTTTTCCTACAGGGTTTTAAGGAGTTAATCTTGTCCAAATCTTTATTCTTGGTTCTTGGCGGAGTGGCTGTGGTGCTCGCAGGTTGCGGCAATGGGCAGCAAGCTCCGACCACGGTCACTCAGACAGTTACAGCAGTATCTCCCTCGGTTACGTCATCAGAGACACCAGAGCTAACGTCTGCCAGCGAAGAGCCCACCACCCAGGTAACACCAATGCAGGAACCGCAGCAAACAGTGGTCCAACAAACAACTATCTATCAAGCGCCGCCGCCAGCACCTGCGCCAGCGCCCGCCAATAACGGGGTTGCAGGTTTTACCGGTGCCCCAACCGGCGCGCCACAGCAGCTAGATAAGACCATTGCGTACTGCATGAACGATCCTTCATACCAGCCAGGAACAACGATGTTCACCGATGGAACGACGGGGTGGACCACTCATTGTGCTGGAATGTAAGAGATTTTGTTAACCATGCGCGATTTATTTACTGCTCATCTCGATATACTTGGCTTTGTAGGCACCGGAAGGAGGTGAACACGAATGACTTACACCATTGATGTTGCTGCTTATCTCAGCGGTGCGTCTAAAGATCAGCTTCAGCGATGGGCGCGAAATGAAATTCTTGTGCCCGAGATTAACCCTGAACGGCCAAAGATCTATTCTTTCCGTGACATCGTAGCGCTTCGCACCATTGCGAAACTTCGGGTAAATAATTCACTTCAGCGGATCCGTTCCGCCATCGCCAGACTCAGCGATTACGATTTGACCGAGCACCTATCTGAGTACAAATTCGCGACCGACGGGAAAAGTGTCAAAGTCTTCGACGAAGACAACGCCCATTTCCTCAACTTGAGCAAAAACCCCGGCCAGTGGGACTTAGTAAACCTCGAAGATATTTACGCGCCATTCATGAATATGCAAGGCCGTGAAGTGCCCGACTTGCGCAACCCTGCCCAAGGAATAGAGATCAACCCACAACGGCTAAGTGGAACCCCCACTATCGAAGACAGTCGCGTGCCTTATGACCTAATAGTAGACCTATTCCATGACGACATGAGCGCAGAAGAGATCGCCGAGGAATACCCGACCATCAGTCTGGAATCGGTAGGCAACGCAATCGCCTTTAATAAATCGATCGAGGAGCTAGCAGCATGAAAATTCTCCTTGACGAAAACCTCCCCTCAGCCGCCTGGAAAGTACTAACAACCCAATTCCCCGCAAAAGACATTGGTCGTGTGGGAATCCAATTACCTAAAGGCATGCTCGACACAGATCTTTTCTCTGCCGCTCACAAACAAGGCTACGACGTCATCATCACAGGCGACATTAAACAACTATCCAACACAGATGAACGCCGCGCATGCAAAGCAGCAAACATGCACTGGGTAGGCATCCAACGCAACCCCAAACTTAAGGGAAAAGACATCATGCGTAGCCAAATAGCCCAGCTATATTTCAGCCTAAACTTCCTCATCCAACACCTTGAAGCAGCAAAAGAACCCACCGCTTTCCTACTTAATCCACCACAAGGAAAACACAGCATCGCAGAAGGCTTCCCGCAACCCCTATAAAACTAGCCAAGCAGAATTAATCAAGGTTCCACCACTTGACACGTAACGTAAAAGTACGTTATACTAGTGATAGTTCCGCAAGGAACCACAAAGAAAACTCAATAGTGAAAGGAGGTGGACATGCTAGAACTGGTCACTTACCAGATAACTCTCCTCAAGGAAATCTTCAACAAGATAACCTTCGAGCGGGCAACATCAGTCGCGACACTAATACTGATGGTCATCATCTGGATAGATACCCGCAAGTCCGACAAATAGGAAAGTCCCCCGCTACTCGAACTAGCGGGGGGCTTCCCCTCCACACTACACAATCAGAAACGAGGAAACACATGCTATTCACATTGATGGGACTCGGCATATCCGTCATAACCATTTCAAGCGGAGGCAGCCTCCTATGGCTACCTGCATTCGCGGGAATCGGCTACGCCATAGACCGAGCAAGAAAGAAGACCCAATGAACCCAATCATTATCGACGAAACTACCGGTAAACGCCTCTGGCGAAGCACCGAATGCGCCGAGCATTGCGGCATCAGCGTGAGGACATGGGCAAACTACTACGCCAACGGACGAACCCCCGCCCCTGTTGCCATGCTCGACAAACGCAGCCCCCTATGGGACGCAGACGAAATCAAAACCTGGCACAAAAACCGCCCCGGCAGTCCCATTAAAAACCCACACACCCCTTCACGCTAAGGAAACCAATGGCACACGTCCGAGACCAATGGACCAAACCCGGCGAAGGCAACAAGCGCATACGAACAAGCCGCTGGGGCAAAGGCAAACGATGGCTTGCCGTATGGAACGAAAACGGCCGAGAGGTAACCAAAGCCTTCGACACACTCGACGCAGCCAAACTCTACGCAAGCCGCGCAGAAGTAGGCCAAGCAGAAGGAAACTGGATCACGAAAGACCGTCTAGACGTCACACTAGGCGACATGTGGGACGTATGGATCGCATCAAAAGCAGGCCGAGCGCAACCAACCATCGCAGGTTACAAAGCGGCATGGCAACATATACAACCCCGCTGGCACAACGCCCCCTGCTGGAAGATCAATCGAGCAGCATTCAACACATGGATACCAACCGTGCAACGACTCGACGGGCAAGGCCAACTAAGCAGCGCTAGCCTCCGAAAAATCGGCATAGTATTCAACGCACTACTCGAACAAGCCGTAGAACTAGACATCATCACCAAAAACCCAATGCGTTCCGGCGACATACCCCGACAGTACAAAGCAGAACGCAGGTACCTAACGGTAAAAGAAATAGACAAACTCATACACTCAGCGCCAACAGAACAAGCCGCCCTCATGATCGCAGTCCTAGTCCAAACCGGACTACGCCCCGGCGAAGCCAAAGGACTAAAAGCACGAGACCTAGACGTACTACGAAAACGACTAATGATCCGCCGAGACGTCGACGCACTAGGAAACCCCGACGAAACCAAAACACGCATGCACCGCGAAGTCCCCGTAGGCGGAGACCTCCTACTCGATCTTGAAGATACAGCAGACAACCGCGAACCCGATGACTGGCTACTCCAAGACGAAAATGGCCACGTATGGACAACAACAAAATGGCGACGAGTTTGGAAAACCACATGCACCACAGCTGGCATCTCCGGCATCACAACATACGAACTCAGGCACACAGCCGCCTCACTAGCCATCGCAGCAGGCGCAGACGTCAAAACAGTCCAACGAATGCTAGGCCACGCCAGCGCAGCCATGACTCTCGACACCTACGCACACCTCTGGGAAACCGGCATCGACACAGTACCCGACGCCATCAACGCCCACATGGAAGCAGAACGACACCGCGAAGCCGCCAAAGCAGCCCGGCGCGCAGAACGTACCGCGCAACGCCAAGGACTACACGCTGTCGGAGATTAGGTTACGGTTGCCGAGCTATAGTTTTGGTTACAAAAAAGTCAATACCCGGAAAGTCAAATTCAAGACCCACTGCTCTTAGCCCCACCAGTGCGATTGCGAAGAAAAGTGCACACAGCACGGTCAATTTCAGTAGCCCATCAAGTACAAAAGCAACTTTGAATACACTAGAGTGCTTTTCCTTAAATTGCACTCTAGCCTGCACTGGATTGTCAGCTGGCTCCAACCATTCAGCTACCTTGCAGAAAGATTCGATAAAAGGATGCCACTTATAAAGCCAGAAGTACTTGACGATGGGGTCTTGACCATTACCGACAAACTTTTCTGAAAGCGATTCCACTTGGCTACTGCCGGATTCGATTTCCGACTTAGTATGAGGTGGAGAAACCGGCATCGGAGCAGATTCCCTAGGCTTAATTGGTTCATCATCGCCAATATGATTTTCATCATCGGAATCCCGATGCCGGTTTATTACCGCATCTTTTTGCTGGTCAGGCTGTGGTGTTAAGTGCTCGCTCACTAGCTGATTCCCAGGCGCTTTTTCCGCCACTGCACTGCAGATAAAGACACCTCAAAGTTTTTGGCTAAATCAAAATCAGACACGCCACATTCAACCGCATCTTTAAAGTCTTTCTCTGGCATCAACAACGATGCCGCGAATTCGTTGGCATAGACCTCATCCGGCGAATATGGATCATCCTCGCTGCGTTTATCAATGTATCCCATGCCTGGCTTAAGGATATTGCCGTTTATTGAACGATCAACGTAATGCCCAAGTTCATGCGCACATGTAAAGCGGAACCGTGGATGCGGTTGGTCTTCATCTATATAGATGTCAGCACCAGCAGACGATCCGATAATTTGCCCATACACATCATCACCGAGTTGAGCGGTAAAAACTGAAACGCCTAATCTCCTGGAGATTTTTACCGGATCAACCGGTATGGAATCTCCCCAATGCGACTTTAAAAGCTCTGCTGCATCTTGACGCGCATACTTGCGTAAATCACCGTATGTTTTCACCTCACGTTTTTCACCGTTGCTGTCCAACTTAAAACTGTCCACAATTCCTCCTCTCCATGTGTTGATTCAATACTATTGCACAGTTACTACATAGGGGAGAAATGGGGGCATTTTTCTAAGCTCATTCGTTCGAATAATTTTAGGAAGTTTTCTACCCGCTGAAATAAGTTTGCTCGGTCTCTGCTCGGTCTCTGCTCGGTGTAAGAAGCAACAACCTGCAACAACTTGCAACAACTTGTAAATGGGGTTGAGTGAGAAAAACACCCGCTAAAAGTGTGTTTTAGCAGGTGTTTTGGTGGAGCCGCCTAGGGGAATCGAACCCCTGACCTTTTCATTACGAGTGAAGCGCTCTACCGACTGAGCTAAGGCGGCACGAACAAAATGTTCAAGCGGTGATTCTACAACAGTTGTGTGGTGTTTTTACAAACCGCTGGGGTTAGCGGGTGTTACATGCTTTTCGGATTCGTCCCACCATTGCATCCATGGCGGCCTCGGGCCGGACGTTTTTATTGATGTCGCTGCGGCATTGTTGAATAGCTTCGACGCAGATAAGGAGATTTTCTGGCCCAATTTTCGCTAGTTCTTCGGCCAGTGGCGCCATGTCCGGGTGGATGGCTGAAACCTCTGCACCGGTGGCGCGCATGAGGGCGTCGCGGTACAGACCCATGAGGTCAACGAGTTGCATGTCGAGAGTGTCGCGGCGGGCACGGGTTTCCCGCAGTGCTTGTTGTTTTTCCAGTTCTTTGAGTTGGGTGGTGGTACCTTTGAGTGCTTTTTGGGCGCCTTTGCCGCGTGCCCCCATGCCGAGTGCGGTGCGTAGTTTTTCCAGTTCTTTTTCGTTTTCTTCGGCGAGCATACTTTTTGCTTCTTCGGTAGCGTTTTTCACCAATGTGCCGACTGCTTGGAATGCTTCTGAGCCGTGAAAGATCAGTTCCGCCAGGTTGAGAATATTGGCACGTCTAATTTGTGATTCTTTGTGGTGGGCTAGGTGCCGGGCGCGGCCGATGTGGTTGCCGGAGGCTGCGGCGGCGAGTTTAGCCACGTTTTCACTGATGTCGCTTTCGCGCATGAGTATGGCGGCGACTTCGTCGATAGATGGTTGCGGGACGTACACGTGGCGGGACCTAGACAGCAGGGTGGGGATGATGTCGGTGGGGTCGGTGGAGGGGGCGCACAGCATGATGACGGTGTGGGCGGGTGGTTCCTCCACGGTTTTTAGAAGTGTGTTGGCGGCTTCGTTGGTGAGCCGATCAGCGTTGTCTAAGATGACGATGCGCCATTTGCCGACGGTTGGCAGCATGGCGGCGGGGGTTACTACACCTATCCGCATGGCCTCGACACCGATGCTGAGTTCGCGGGGGGCGATGTGGACAACATCGGTGTGAGCGCCCGCTTGGGTTTTTTGGCATTGTTCGCATTCCCCGCAGCCGACGATGCTTTGGTGGGTGCATTCGAGTGCGGCGGCGAATGCGACGGCGGCGGTGGATCGCCCGGAGCCTGGTGGGCCGGTGAATAGCCATGCGTGAGTCATTGCGCTGCCGCCTACGCCGGTGCGGGCAGCTTGAGCGGCGGTTCGCAATGTTGTTGCAACTTGTGGTGCGATTCCCATGCGGGTGAAGATGTCGGTACTCACGCCCACTAGATTATTAGGTACTGTTGCCTAATGTGTACCCCCGTTTCTTCTTCAGGTGGTTAAAGTAGAAATCATGCAGAGAATGTGGCAGGCCATCCGATGGTTAGCAAAGACGTCATGGCCGCTTTATACGGCGACGGTTTTGGGGTCTAACATTTTCGCTGCGGTTTTCATTATTTTGTTTTTGAAGTATGTTTTGCCCCTGCCTGACGTTGGAATTTTTCCTGCTAGCGCTAGCTTGCCGACGGTCGGCGCAATCTACACAGCGGTAGCTGTTGTTGTTTGTGCTGTTGTCACGTTTATTCTGTTTCGGCCGGTTTTAGATTGGCAACGCGATCCGGATAATCATGACCCGAATATGGTGCGCATTCTGGTGATGCGGATCCCGTTTTACCAGACGATGCTGAGTGTGGTGGTGTGGGTTATTGGCATCATCATCGTGACTGTGGTTGCTGCCCAAGCGTCGAGTAGGTTGGCTTTGGTCATCGGGGTTTCCACCACTTTGGCGGGGCTGGTGATGTGCCTTTTGACTTACCTGGAGGCGGAGCGTCTCATGCGGCCGATTGCCGCGACTGCTTTGGCACGCAGGTTTGAGGATTCGACCCTGGAGCCACCGATTACGCAGCGGTTGCGAATGACGTGGGTTTTGACCTCTGCTGTGCCTATTTTGAGTATTTTATTGCTGCTTTTGGGGCATCGTAATGGCATTTTTACTGGCCCGTTGTCGATGCTCATTCCGGCAATGATGATTTTGTGTGCGGCTGCGTTGGTTGCTGGTTTTTTGGGCACCACGTTGGTTGTCATGAGTGTTGTTGATCCCATTGTGGAATTGCAATCGGCAATTAATCGGGTGCGACGCGGCGATACCGATGTTGAGGTTGACATTTACGACGGTTCGGAGTTGGGCGTCCTCCAGGCTGGCTTCAATGAGATGATGCGGGGGCTTAGGGAGCGTCAACGGGTACGGGATATTTTCGGAAGGTATGTTGGCAACGAAGTTGCGCGGCGTGCATTGGAAGAACGCCCGGAGTTAGGCGGCGAGGATCGCGAGGTGGCGGTTATTTTCGTTGACGTTATCGGGTCAACGACGTTTGCGGTCAGCCATGAACCGGAAGAAGTGGTGGAAGAGCTGAATAAGTTTTTCGAGCATGTGGTTGAGGTGGTGCATCGCAATAAAGGGATTATTAATAAGTTCCAGGGCGACGCAGCACTTGCGGTTTTCGGCGCACCAATCACGCTTTCCGACGCCACTGGGCATGCGTTGCAGGCTGCCCGCGAATTGCGGCAGGAGCTGAAGGGCTTGCGGCTTCAGGCTGGCATCGGTGTTGCAGCAGGACATGTGGTTGCCGGCCATATCGGTGGGCATGATCGCTTTGAGTACACCGTGATTGGTGACGCAGTTAATACGGCGGCCCGCTTGACTGAAATAGCGAAGGATACCCCTGGGCGAGTGTTGACAAACGCCGCGACTTTGGCAAAAGCCAATGAGGCGGAACAGGCGCGTTGGACGCTGCTGAAATCTGTCGAACTGCGCGGGCGCAATATGATGACCCAGATTGCCCGACCGATCAGGCCAACGCTCGCAGATCGTTCATAAAATTCACAGTCCCGCTGGCACCCAGATTCCCGGTTTCGTCGTGTGCCTTGTCCGCGTTTTTCGTGTGTAACGCATATTTTTTCGCTTTTCGACGGCCATAGCGCAATCTGTTATCAATATTACAGCTGATAGACAAAGCGGAACTGAACACTTTACTCTTTTAGATATTCGGTCTTTATTCCAAAAAAGCCATAAATTCAGAAAGGGTTTTCCAGTGACTTCCCCGACAAAACCTACCGAACATCCAATCCGGGAATTAACAATTCGAGGTATTGTTCTTGGCGGACTGATCACTCTGGTTTTCACCGCGGCCAATGTGTATCTGGGATTAAAAGTTGGGTTGACGTTTGCCACATCCATTCCGGCAGCCGTGATTTCGATGGCGGTATTACGGAAATTCCGCAATCATTCCGTGGTTGAAAACAATATCGTACAAACAATTGCTTCCGCCGCTGGTACGTTATCTGCCATCATCTTCGTGCTTCCTGGCCTGGTCATGATCGGTTTCTGGACCGGTTTCCCTTATTGGACCACCACGGCAGTATGCGCGATTGGTGGCATTTTGGGAGTCATGTATTCCATTCCGCTTCGCCGGGCATTGGTCACTGGTTCCGACCTGCCCTACCCGGAGGGCGTTGCCGCGGCTGAGGTGCTCAAGGTTGGCGATGATTCCGCTGACGCAGCGGGTGCGGAAGAAAACCACCGGGGCTTGATGGTAATCATCATCGGCGGCGTCGCCTCCGCCGGTTATGCCCTGTTAGCTGCGATGAAGGCGGTCGCAGGCGGAATTTCCTACCCGTTTAAGTTCCTATCCGGCGGCACCATGGTTGGTGCGTCGTTATCCCTGGCCTTGATCGGTGTCGGTCACTTAGTAGGTGTCGGCGTGGGTATCGCGATGATTGTCGGTCTCCTCATTTCTTATGGGGTGCTCTTACCAACGTTAAGCGCCGACGCATTAAGCGAGCCTGGTGCTGATTTGGCCGAAGTGGTCAGCACGACGTTTTCCAGTGAGGTACGATTCATTGGCGCTGGTGCGATGGCGGTGGCCGCAGTTTGGACGTTGCTGAAGATCATCGGCCCCATCGTCAAGGGAATTAAGGACTCCTTGGCCTCCTCGAAACTACGCCATGATGGTGCCGAGGTTCCGCTGACGGAACGCGACATCCCCTTCAATATCGTCGTCGGGGTCATCTTGGCTGCAATGGTTCCGGTAGGCGCGCTGTTGTACTTGTTCATTAACGTCTCGGAGATTTCCCACCACACCACCACGTTGGTGATCTTGAGCGTGATCTTCGTCCTGCTCATTGGCCTTATCGTCGCCTCGGTGTGCGGTTATATGGCGGGGCTTATCGGCGCGTCCAATTCGCCTATTTCCGGTGTGGGAATCATCGTGGTTCTTTCCGCAGCCTTGCTTATTAAGGCGGTTACCGGCAATGAGTCGGACACAAATGCCACCGCATTGGTTGCTTATACGTTGTTCACGGCGGCTGTCGTTTTCGGTATCGCCACGATTTCCAACGACAACCTCCAGGATCTAAAGACCGGCCAGTTAGTGAACGCCACGCCGTGGAAGCAGCAGGTGGCGCTGGTTATCGGTGTGCTTTTCGGTTCGGTTGTCATCCCACCGGTTCTACAATTAATGCTCACCGGCTTCGGCTTTGCCGGAATGGAAGGCGCGGGCCCCGAAGCCCTGGCCGCACCGCAGGCAGCGCTGCTTTCCAGCGTCGCCAATGGAATTTTCGGCGATTCGCTGGACTGGAACCTCATCGGGCTTGGTGCCCTCATTGGCGTCGCCGTGATTGTCATCGACGAAGTCCTGCGTAAGGCCACGGGCAACAAGTTCTACCTGCCACCGCTGGCGGTTGGCATGGGCATGTACCTGCCCATCGCCCTGACGTTAATGGTCCCGATCGGTGCATTCGCTGGCTTGGCATACAACAAGTGGGCTGCTTCCCGACCTAATCCGGAATCAGCAACTCGGATGGGCACATTGTTAGCCACCGGCTTGATCGTCGGGGAATCTCTCTTCGGCGTGGTCCTGGCCGCGATCATCGGTGCCACCGGCTCCGACGAGCCACTGGGACTATTTGATTTCGGCAAGGCGACTGACATTATCGGCATCGTCGTTTTCGCGGCCGTCGGATTCGGCTTGTATCAATGGTTAAAGGCGTCCCAGTCTAAAACCGAAACCGTGCGCTAACCACGGTTGATTGCCCAGGTTTTCATAACCAGGCTATGCCGGTGGGATCTGGGCAATCCACCCACACAGGGGAAAATATTTTGCTACTTATCGTTATTTCTTACAAATAGCTTAAAGGGGATAACCCAAGGCTGAAATCTGCCCTAAATCCGCTATAAAAGTCGCTAGAAACAGCGTTTTCCGCTATTCCTCTTCACTAGCCTCTATGGGTGTTAACTCCACTTCCCCAACCTTTGGAGATTTATGCCCATGTTCACACTTTCTACCCGGAAATGGTTGGCCATCGCCGCCGCATCTAGCCTGGTTATCGCCCCATTATCAGCACCGCTGGCAGCAGCACAATCTTCCGAGGGACTTTTAGATCGCCTAAGTTCCAGCAGCAGTAGCTCCCGCTCGCATTCGGCACCGCAGCATAAGGCTCCGGGTTCGCCGTCCATCAATCGCACTGCGGACGAAGCCACCCCAGCCATCAGCCCAGAGCAGGCCGTCGAAAAGCTCGGACTAGAACCGGCACAGACCCGCACTGCGGCAACGATCGCCGAGGCAGCAACGTTGCCCGCCGATAAAGACCACATCGTCGTCACTGACGGGCATTCGCATGTGCATTTCGAGCGTGGTGTCGATAAGACTGCAGGCGCCTACGCCACCATCGACGTCGCAGGTCAAACCTATGGTGCGAAACCCAAAGACGGCGTTTCCATGATTGCTTTTGCCGACAGCGGCGACGTTGCAAGCTCGCTACAGGAAGCTGTCGACGTCGCAGCTAAAGCGGGTACCGGCGTCACCCTGGGCGCGGGGAAGGAATACAAACTGTCCAAGCGAATCGTCATCCCCCACAACCTGGCCTATTTCAACGGCAATGGTGCGCGCATCATTTCAGAGATCCATACGCCTAGTTTCCAGGAAGTAAGCAGCGTCATCGACATCGCACGCGGCACGACGGGCACCAAAATTTCGGATTTCACGCTTGATCTACAACATGGCCAGTTCACCCGAGGCATCGCCGCCGACGGGGTAAGCGACATCGAAATCAGCAATATCGTGATGAACAACGTCTTCTACCGGGGCATTCAACTATCTGCCAACTCCGGGGATCTGCGCGACATTGTTATGCACAACAACACCATCAACAACCAAGTAGGCGAAGCCCATACAAAAGGCCACTGTATTTCCATTGTGGTATCCGCCCGCCGCACCGAACCGGACACTCACTTCAATAACAGCCCGAGCCCCATTTGGGATCGCTACGTAACCGACGGCACGGTAAGCCCCAATACTTTTGAAGCTTCAGGATTGAAAGTCACCGACAACAAGATTCACGGCGGCTACTACGGGTTGAGCTTCTCCGGGGTGACCAACTCCACCGTTTCTGGAAATTCGATTACCGCCAATACGCGCAATATTTCCATGCAGAATAACAGCAGCACAAACGTCGTGGAATCGAATGACCTAAGCGATAGCTTCTCCTCCAGCATTCACATCGCATACAATTCCGACGACAATCAGGTGCGCAACAATACGGTCACCACCAGCACCTCCACCGGCCAAGGCCTACTTCAGGCGTATCAAGCAAGTAACGGCAACTCGTTTACCGATAACACGGTTACGGTCACTGGCAGCAATATCCCTAGCTGGATTTTGTATGTGGGCACGGATTCCTCCAATACCGCGTTCACCGGAAACACCATTACCGGCGGTGCTCGTAAAGCAGTGGTCGGCATCGAGTCTGTTTGGGATGGTGATTCCGCGCGCACCAACCTGCCCGACAATCGCCCACACAACCCCCATGCATATATGGGCGGCGGTTCCGTACCTAATCCGGTGGATGGCGCAATGACCGTGTATAACGGCGGACGCGGCCCGCTGACCGACATCACCGTCACTAACAACACCTTTACTCCAAAGAATTCGGCCGCCCCGCTGGTTTATGTTGGCGCCGATGTCTCTGCTGGCCGCGACGGCAAGCAAAAGTTCATTGGAAATGTCACCGGCGTTGATATCAGCAATAACACCGTTGTTGGCGAGGAATACTCCGAGGAGATCGTCACCCACAGCGGCTCGTTGCCCGCTGTGGGTGCCGCCACTATTGATTTCGACGATAATAGCGTTTCTCGATAACGCTGGTTTTGATACCACTTTTCACCTGATTTCACCGCACTTCTCCGGAAAAAGCGGCGAATTTCAGGTGATTTTTATTTTCTTAATAGATACACACGCAATGAATGCCTATATGAATATTTCCCATTTCACATGTTGGTAAATCTGCAAAAATACTGCAATCCGGGATTTTATCAATAAAAATCAGCCATTTCCGCCGCTTTACTGACAGTCTTTTTCACATTTTCTCCGCTTTTCTCAAAACAAAAGAATATGAAACTTTAAGCGATTTTCCATTGAATTCATGACTTTCTATCTTTACAATTAGGGACATGGGTTCAGTAACTACATTTGTTGAAAGTATGGTCAATGGCATTGGCGGTCTCATCGTCACTGTCGTAAAGTTTGCAGTCAACGCAGTTGACACTGTTACAAGCAAGTTGAGCAGCCTTTCCTCATAAGGAAAGCGTTTTAGCGGGATTCCCGCTGAAACACCGCTCATCGTAATAGTGCGATGCAAACCTAGTGTTTTAACACTAAAGGCGAGAAGGCACCACGTGATCGTGGTGCCTTTCCTTTTTGCCCAACCCTCTTGATTGCCGCGGGTAGTTCTTGGCAGGAATGCGAATCCAGATTGACGTCATATGAGTGCTGAAATTGAGCGGGTTGGACGTTGCAGTCCAGCGATTATCCGGCCGGTCGGGGGAGGCGTTGAAAGCAACTCGACCTTTAGGCGGTTGGAGGGTTGGTTTCGTGGACGACGGGAGCTAAAGGTCGAGTTGGAAAACGACCACTGCGTCGATCCGCGCTTTCACAGAGGGTTTTGCGGATCACGGCTTTGGAGAAATTGGGGCGGAAATACACCGCCCGTGCCATCGATGGGCCGAGGCCAACACGTTAGTTCTTCAGCGTCTTAGCTCGGCAGTGACGTGAGTTAGGAACCTAGTGTTGTTCGCTAAAGGCGAGATGACACCACTGCCTTGATCGCCGTGGACAGTCCCCGCAGCAATGCGAGTAACTCATTTCGCCCTAGTTGGTTTTATCCCGATAGGACTGATCATCGATATATTCGCCGTCGGCGTACTCACCATCGAGATACTCCTCATCGGCGTCGACGACATCCGCCCCGTCGTCGTACTCGTCGAAAAACTCTTCTGAATAGTCGCCCTCCCAGGCAAGGGCCTGTTCCATCTCAGGGGCTGGAAGAAGCTTCAGCCCGATAACCCCGGCGACGACTAAAAGCAACAACACCCCATAGCTGATCCCCACCATGGTCGACACCCCACCGGAGTTGCCCAATGCCGCCAACCCGGCAGTGGAATAATGCACCGGCGTCAGGCTTGAAAGCGCAAGCCAGGCAGTATCAACCGCGCTGGTGGTAGCGGAGTTCCAAGCCCATCCGACTATTCCCACCTGGGCAAGCGAACCAAGGATTGCAGCCACCGTCCCAATGCGCGGCCCCAGAATCCGGCACAACAGCATCCCGCCTATTAATGCGGAAGCAGCCAGCAGCACCGCAAGGCCAGTAATTCCAAGGATTTGAACCGCCTCAATGCCCGAGCCGAGGATCACGCTCAGGATGGTTGCCACGCCGCCCAGACCGACAACAACCAATGCGCTTAGCCACCATTGTTCGCGGTCACCCCGGCGGTGCAATGCAGCACCTAGTAGCACGCCAGCGGAAATGAGAAATGCGTACATTGGCGCAAACGTACGGGTAACTCCAGCCGCCTCAGCCTCAGGAGTGCCTGCCTGCGTAATTGGCATGGCCCGTTGAATGGCCGCTATCTTCTCCTTGGTCAGTTTCGCCATATCGTCGATTTTCACCGCACCAGATTCCAACTCCCCGACACCAGCAAGGGCTTCATCAACACCAGCGTTTAACTGATTGAGCCCATCGTGGAGTTCCTTTGCGCCTTTTGTCGCCGAGAAAATCCCGTCATGGTAGGCGTATCCCGGAACGTGAAGTTGGTTGGCGATTTCCCGCGAGCCGTCGCGAAGTTCTTCTAATTGCTTTCGGGTTCCTTCGTCTAATTGGAAGGAACTGGCTTGATCCCTAAAACCAGTGAGCTGTTCCCGAAGCTCCACAGAATCGGCGTCGGTGGCACCTTTGAGATCATCTAAATACCGGTCGATGGTGCCAACAATCTGTCCGCGCACTACCTCAAATGTCACCAATTGATTAACCGCGTGTTCTACGCCGTCGGCTACTTTTGTCGCCCCGTCACCTAACTGTCCAGTTGCTGCTTGTAACTGGACAAGTCCATCTGATAGTTTTTTCGAACCATCAGCGGCAGCGGTAACCGCCCCAGTGACTTCGCCACTTCGGCCAGATATTTTTTTAGTACCCTCGGTTAGTTGTTTTGTTCCATTGACAAGGAATCCCGCTTGGGAATTGGCTTCACCGGTGGCACGGCGGGCGTCGATAAGTAATGAATCGTCGATGACGGCTGGTGCACCTTCCCGGTTATCGGTGGCGGACCAAGCGTCAGCGGGGTCGATTCCGGCAAGCACGGAAAAGGTAGCCCCGCCAAGCAACGGAACCGCAACGAGAAGGGCGACGATTGCGCGTTTGAGGGCTGACGGCTTCGAAGTCATACTGTGAAATGTATCCGTTTCCTTAACCTTAAGGCCAAGCCACACCGCAGGTAACTGGTATTATTGTCAAAGTTATTGTTCGATTTTTATAGAAATGAAAGTAGGCGCCACGGGTTTCCGGCAGTTTTCCTTGAGTTTTTAGGTCAGTTGTGTTCACTGGTGGCGCCACCCCCGTTCTAAGCGTTTGTGGGTGTGAGTTTTTACGTGTCGTTAATTTTTGTCCTCGGTCTGGTGGCGCTGAGCGTCGCGGTGGCTCCTATGTGCGTCAAGTTATTTGACCGCGCCGCAGGATGGCCACTCGCCGCAATATTCCTAGTTGCCGTCGGCGTGCTCGTTCCGCATTTACCTGACATTTTCTCAGGCACTCCTCTGGTATGGACTGCCACTTGGGTGCCAGATTTCGTCGGCACTGGCATCAATGTTGATCTGCGGCTGCGCGCTGACGCACTATCGGTATTTTTTGCGTTATTAGCACTGGTTATCGGCTCAGTGGTGTTTATTTACTCGGCCAGTTATTTGCCAAAATATCGAAAGAACACAAGTTTCTACACAATAATGACGGCGTTTACCGCTGCGATTTTGCTTCTGGTGCTTGCCGACGACGCAGTCGTGCTGTTTATCGCCTGGGAATTGGTATCACTTGCATCGTTTATGCTGATAGCTCGCTCCGGTGGCGCGGGTGGCGAACAGGGTTCCCAACGCACGTTGATCTTGACTTTTATCGGCGGCTTAACCTTGTTGGTTGCACTAGCTATTGCTGCCACGCAAGCGGGCACCACCAGCATAACCGGGATCATAGCCGCTGATTTCTGGGCGACTAACCCGACGGTAACTGCGGTAGTGGCGGTCTTGATTGCAATCTCGGCTTTTACCAAGTCGGCACAGTTGCCGTTTCATTTCTGGCTGCCGGAGGCAATGGCTGCGGCAACACCGGTGTCCGCGTTCCTCCATGCCGCCGCCGTGGTCAAAGCTGGCATTTATGTTTTGCTGCGGTTTTCGTCGGTGTTTCACAACGTTCCGGTATGGAATTATCTCCTGATTATCACCGGCATGACAACTGCGGTTATGGCATCATTATTCGCCATCCAAAAAACCGATTTAAAGAAATTAACAGCATATTCCACGGTGTCCCATCTCGGTTGGATCGTAGCAACGATCGGCGTGGGTACCCCGGCGGCCCTAGCTGCCGCGTTAGTGCACACTTTAGCCCACGCGCTGTTTAAGTCTTCGTTATTCATGCTCATCGGAGTGCTGGATCACCAGACTGGAACCCGCGATGCCACCCGGCTTGGCTCCTCCTGGCGGCAGCTTCCGTTTACATTTGGTTCGGTTGTGATCGCTGCAGCATCAATGGCCGCTATTCCGCCCACCTTCGGCTTCATTTCCAAAGAGGGAATGCTGACCGCGTTTACCGAAGCCCCCATTAGTGCATTCGGCATTGCATTACTTCTAGCTGCGGCAACTATCGGTGCGATCTTTACTTTTACTTATTCTGTGCGCATCGTTGCAGATGGTTTCGTTGACGGTGATCGAGATATGTCGCAGGTGTGTGAGGCACCTGTTTTGTTGTGGCTTCCTGCCGCTTTGCCCGGTTTTATGTCCATTCCACTGGTCTTTGCGCTTGGGTATTTAGACGCCCCGGTTTCCGCAGCGGCTGCCGCGATTGGCGAAGACCCGCATGTGCATTTAGCTCTGTGGCATGGGGTAAATGTGCCCTTTATATTATCGGCAGTGGTTCTGTTGGTCGGTGTCGTCGGGATATTTTTCCGGCGCCAGATTTGGTCGCTTGTTGACGCCAAACGTCTTGCACCGTATTCCGGCAATGATCTGTTGAAGGTATTCAATCAGTCGCTGTCCAAGTTCGGTCGTCTGCTTGGGCGCATGGCTGATTCGTTATCGCCTGCCCGCCACTTGGCCTTCATGTTTCTCCTCTTGGCGGTTTTCGGCACCACAGTTGCTATTTCCGGTTTATTGTACGGCGGGGTCGACGGCGTTGCGCTTTCCCCTCGGGTAGCTGGGGCGGATCGGGTTTACGATCTGTTGCCGCTAATCATCATCGTTGCAAGTGGGATTGCACTGACGCGAACGACAAAACGTTTAACCGCCGTGGTGTTGATAGGTGCTGTGGGAGTCGGCGTCACCCTCCAGGTGCTTATGCTGGGTGCTCCTGATGTGGCGCTTACTCAGTTCTTGGTGGAGGCGTTGGTTGTAGTCATCATGATGATGGTTGTGCGTCAACAACCAGAAAATTTCCACCCTACAAAGCGCAAACGCAAGGTGGTTGGCGGTATGTTGGCGGCCACGGTGGGAGTATTAACGTTCTTAGCATCCTTCATGCTCTTAGGCCGACACGATCGCAGTGAGATTGCGTTGTGGTACCTCAATGAGGCTCCTGGCATCACCGGTGGTGATAACGTGGTCAACACTATTTTGGTGGAATTCCGCGCCCTGGATACCCTCGGTGAATTAACAGTACTGGGCATGGCTGCAGTGGTTATCGCAGCGGTAGTGACCTCTATGCCTCGATATCCATTTGCCAAGGGGACGCATCCGGGGCCTATCGGTCAATCGACGGTAAATTCGATCCCATTACGCACGCTGCTCAAGGCCTTAGTTCCGGTTTTAGTCGTATTGTCCGCCTTAATCTTCTGGCGTGGACATAATGAACCCGGCGGTGGTTTTATCGCAGCCTTGGTCGCCGGAGCTGCGATGATGTTGACGTATATCGCTTTCCCACGTGATCGAAGAATTTTTGGGGTTTCGGTTCCGATTTATCTCACTGGCTTTGGAATCATCATTGCGTTAGTGGCAGGCTTTATCGGTTTGATGCATGGCTCATTCTTATACGCAATCCATGGCTATGCCTTTGGGCAGCATCTTTCGTCGTCGTTGATCTTCGACGTTGGCGTGTATTTGGCGGTGCTAGGCATGCTCTCGATGGCTATCAATGCTTTGGGCGGTTATTTACGTCCGGGTATGGAATATAAGGACTTGAACTTCAATCGACAGGATTCACCATTGCAGCCTTTGGTGCAGGTATTACATGAACCAGGTGATTTCCCGGATGAGCATCGGCGGGCGCCGGAAGCGCCGGAGCAGGCATTGATTGAGAAACATGCTCTTCAAGAATCAGCAGCGCTGCGGGCGGATTCTGCATCTCATACCAGCACGATAACCCATCGAGAACCGGAGCAGAATATAGACAAGCAGGAGGACCCCAAGTGATTATTTCGTTAACTATTGCCCTGCTTGCTGCTGGTGGAGTGTATCTGGTGGTGCAGCGCGGAATGCTTCGGATTGTTTTGGGAATGACATTGCTTAGCCACGCAGCCAATCTGTTGATTTTAGCAGCTGGTGTACCTGTATGGCGGGGCGAACCGTTTCCTGGACACACGGAGATTTCTGATGCTGCCGATCCACTCCCCCAGGCGTTTGTTCTCACCGCAATCGTCATCGCTATGGCGACCACCACATATATGTTGACGCTTTCCGGTTTGGGTCGGTCAGATGACACCGAGGCCGAGGTTGTTGCTGATGAAGATTCACCGTTGCAGACCTTAGGTAGGTCCACAACCACGGCGGAGCTTGCCGCCAGCGAAGCTCATCTAGCAAAACGTCGGAGCCGACATGAGGCACGTATGAAATCTATCGATCCGAAAGGCCATTAACCTGATGACGCTTCCAGTTTTTCTCGCAGCTGCTGCGGAAGCACCGGGCGGCTTTAAAGTCGATGCAGTCTTGCCGTTGTTTGTTGGCATTCCGCTGGCTTTGGTGGCACTTGCTGCCATTGCGCCATGGCGCCCGATACGCGACAGCATATGTCTTTTCACTCCAGTGGGCACGATGTTGGGCGGATTGTGGCTTTTCGGTTACACCGCCGCACATGGCACCATTGCTCATTCGGTGGGACTTTATATCGGTGGCGTTGCCATCCCATTAGCAGGTGATCAATTCGCTGCAGTGATGATCGTGACAACGTCTATTGTTGCGATTGCTGCCAATTGGTTTGCATTGGTTGTTGGCGAAACCCGCGCCCGGTTCTATCCAGCGCTGGCAACTATGGTGCTCAGCGGTGTGATGGGTGCACTGCTGACAGCTGACCTCTTCAATTTCTTCGTTTTTATCGAAGTCATGCTGTTACCGTCCTATGGCTTATTGGCAATGACTGGCACGTGGGCCCGCTTGTCTGCTGGGCGCGCGTTTGTGCTGGTTAATCTAGCTACGTCGACGTTACTTTTGGTTGGTGTGGCTATCGTCTATGGCGTGGTTGGCACGGTCAATATCGCAGCGCTACGTGGTGTCGCTTCAGGTCACGGCCCAGCCACGGTAGCGATGGGGATCGTGGTGATAGCGATGGTTGTTAAGGCAGGGTTGTTCCCAGTTCACACGTGGCTACCACGTTCCTACCCGCAGACGTCGGCAAGCGTTATGGCGTTGTTTTCGGCGCTGCATACCAAGGTCGCAGTTTTCATTCTTTTCCGTATATACGTGGTGATCTTTGATCTTGATCCGCGCTGGACAACGCTGATCATTGTCATTTGCATTGCAAGTATGATCGTGGGTTCGTTTGCGGGCTTAGCGGAAAATTCCATGCGCCGGGTACTTGCGTACCAGATGGTCAATGGCATGCCGATGATTATGGTGATGTTGGCCTTCACTGCAGGAAATGAAAAGGCAGCCTTGGCAGCTGGAATTTTATATATGCTGCACCACATGATTACGGTCGGTTCATTGATTTTGAGCGCAGGTGCAGTGGAGGAAACTTACGGCAAGGACGTGTTATCGAAACTTTCTGGCATTGCGCGTCGTGACCCGCTGGTTGCCGCGGTGTTCGCTGCTGGCGCGTTTTCTCTGGTTGGCTTCCCTCCGTTTTCTGGGTTGTGGGCGAAGGTGTATCTGATAGTCAATGTCGCTGCCACGCAAACAACCGCAGGCTGGATTGTTATTGCTGTGGTGATACTCGCAAGTTTCGCAGCGTTCCAGGCAGTGCTACGAATCTGGCGGAAGGTTTTCTGGGGCGGAGAAATGAATAAACAACGCATTCCAGAAAGTCTCCGGGTGCCCTTAGCGCGCATCGCCCCAGCTGCAGCGCTTGCCGTGCTGAGTTTCGGGATGTTTATTTTTGCAGGCCCGTTAGTTTCGGTCGTACTTTCTGCTGCTGATTCGCTTATCGACGTCTCCAGCTACGTCTCCGCCGTGCTCGGTTTGGATCCAAACCAGGCGGTAGGTTCCGTGGCGGCAGCCACTATTTCGGGAGGTGCCAGTTAATTATGGCAATTGTCCATGCTGTGAAATTTATTTTGTGGCTCAAGGTTCAGCTTCTCCTTGCTACCTGGACTGTGGTTATTGACACACTTAGCGGTAATAAGAAAATTGATCCGTGCGTCGTTACCTATCCGCTTCGGGTGACCAGCGATTGGCACATTACATTATTCGCCACATCAATCACGATTACGCCTGGCACAATGTCGCTGACCATCGTTGATGATGATGAGGAAAATGAACAAGGCGATCGGCATTTGATCGTCCACGCTGTCTATGGTTCTAAACCAGACCAAGTGTTGGCTGATCTTCAAAAAATGGAAGAAATGTTGGCCCCGCACGTAGCTGCAATTGCCCATGATCTTTCCGCTGCTAAGGTGGAATATCCTGCGCCGAAAGCGTCATCGCTGGGAAGGAAGGCATAGCTTATGGTATTCGATTATTTTGCCTATGCTGGCATGTTATTGCTGGCGGTTTCCTTGCTGAGCATCATCGTTTTGATCGTGCGTACCAAGGATGAGTTCGTCCGTGCGGTGGTATCGGACTTGGTGTTTTATTCCATGATTGGGTTCTATGTGATCTGGTCCATGCAAAGCGAGACGGCTATTGCCTATGAGATCATCTTGCTAGCTGCGGTTGCTGGTGGTGTCTTGCCAACAATGTCAATGGCGCGCATCATTTCGAAGGGACGCCGTTAATGATTATTACTGAGATTATCGCAGGCGTGTGTATCGTGATCGCTGGCCTGTTATTTTTACTGACTGTATTGGCGTATTGGCGCTATCAAGAGCCCCTCACCCAAGCAAACCTGATGGGACCAGCTACCAGCGTGGGGCTGCCGTTGTTGATCGTCGCAAAGCTAATCTATGACATCGGCAACCATGGTTTGGTCTTTGGTGATCTTATCCGGGCTGTGCTATCGATTACGGGTTATCTGGTGGTTTTGGCCGTAGGGTCGTTTATTGCTGGCCGTTCGTTATATGCGGTTGCCACCGAAGAAGAAGAACCTAGCTCCCGCTAGCAGAAGATGCGATCTGTCCCGATTAGGTGTACGTGTTAAACTTTTCTCACCATGACCGCACAGTTTGCAGTGGACGAACATATCACCCAACTAGCCTTGAAGGCTGGTCGGGGTGATCGGGCTGCCTTGACTGAGTTCATTAAAGCTACTCAGTCGGATGTGTGGCGATTATTGGCGCATTTAGGTGGCACGGAAATCGCTGACGATCTTACGCAAGAAACTTACTTACGGGTTATTAAAGCCCTGCCCCGGTTTGCGGCGCGGTCATCGGCACGAACCTGGTTGTTGTCCTTAGCGCGACGGGTATGGGTGGACAACATTCGCCATGATATGGCTCGCCCTAGAAAGTCTGCAGCTGAGGTAGAATCGGTCGACTCACCTACGGAAACCAACTGGTCAGAGTGGGTTGATGTGCGTATGCTTATCGACGCCCTGCCGCCAGAGCGCCGTGAAGCGTTAATACTCACCCAAGTCTTGGGCTACAGCTATGAAGAGGCCGCAAAAATCGCTGATGTCCGACTCGGCACGATACGGTCTCGGGTTGCTCGCGCTCGTTCAGATATTATTGCGGCTTCGCAAACATCGACCGGAACGTCACGTAGCGCTTGAATTGTTTAACCCCGTTGCGGGGTTATCTATCTCACGGTTTTCAGTCATATTCCGCTTAGCATATGTTTGTTTTCTTATGCGAGTACACCCAACGCGCTGGCTTAAGAACTCCAGCCAATCGCAAGCATAAATTTTTCCTATTTATAGCAGATCGATTTTTTATATTAGTTCATTGACACCTTCTCAGCGTGGCGGTAGAAACGTGTAGTGGGGGCGAAAAACACCCCTACAAAGACAATCATTGCCGTTGGAGGAATGAAAAACGATGTCAATTTTGACCGTTGGTGAAAAATTTCCAGAATTTGAACTTACCGCGCTCAAGGGCGGCGATCTGCACAATGTTGATGCAGCACAGCCAGAGGACTATTTCGAAACCGTCTCACTAGGCAAATATGAGGGCAAGTGGAAAATTGTCTTCTTCTATCCGAAGGACTTCACGTTCGTCTGCCCAACCGAAATCGCAGCATTTGGCAAGTTGGATGAAGAGTTCCAGGATCGCGACACTCAGGTCCTCGGCGGCTCCACCGATAACGAGTTCTGCCACTTCAATTGGCGCGCCACCCACCCAGAGCT
The DNA here is from genome assembly GCF_001020985.1 of Corynebacterium mustelae. Lineage (NCBI taxonomy): Bacteria > Bacillati > Actinomycetota > Actinomycetes > Mycobacteriales > Corynebacteriaceae > Corynebacterium > Corynebacterium mustelae. The sequence continues at coordinate 209,944 of NZ_CP011542.1, read as the reverse complement.
CAAGGACGTCCCGTTCCCAATGTTCGCCGATGTCAAGCATGAGCTCATCCGCGAACTAGGTGTAGAAAACAGCGACGGTGTTGCTGACCGGGCGACCTTCATCATTGACCCAGACGGCATCATTCAATTCGTTTCCGTGACCCCTGATGCAGTTGGCCGCAATGTGGACGAAGTTCTGCGCGTTCTTGATGCCCTCCAGTCCGAAGAGGTGTGCGCCTGCAACTGGCAGAAGAACGATCCGACCAAGAACATCGACAAGTTCGCGGAGCTGCAGGAGGGCCTGAAGTAATATGAGCATCGATAATCTCAAAGCAGGGCTACCAGAATACGCTAAAGATTTAAAGCTTAATATCGGCACCTTGCTGCGCAGCACCGAATTAACCGAACAGCAGCTATGGGGAACCCTTCTCGCCTCCGCCGCAGCCACCCGCAGCGAAACAGTGTTCTCAGAAATTAGCGAAGACGCAAAGACTCATCTCAGTAACGAGGCGTTCAACGCTGCACTCGCCGCCGCATCCATCATGGCGATGAACAACGTCGCTTATCGGGCAAAAGGCTGGTTGGGGTCCGACTACGCCCAGGTGAAGATGGGACTGCGCATGAACGTCATCGCAAACCCCGGTGTAGAAAAAGTCGATTTCGAATTGTGGTCGCTGGCAGTGTCCGCCATTAATGGCTGCGAACACTGCACCATTGCGCACGAAAAGACCGTACGGAGTGAGGGCCTAACCAAAGAACAGGTTTTCGAGGCCGTAAAGATTGCCGCCACCATCCAAGGTGTCGCACAGGTAGTCGAGATCGAAGCCGCTCGCTAATCACTAAAACCGGCGCGTTAGAGGGAAAACCTCCGCGCCGGTTTTTTATGCTTTACGACATCACCTCGGTCGCCCCTAGGCGACGTCGTAAAGCGAACTACTTCTTGGTAGCAAACAGTTCCTTAACCCGAGCACCCAGCTGCGGGTCAACCTGCTCCCAGTACCAGTAGCAACGTTCTTCCGTCTCTGGGGAGACACCAACCATTGCATTGGTGATGTTGTCGGCCAATCGCTCCTTCTCGCCATCATCCATAACCTCGCGGTAGAGGATTCCAGCCTGGACGAAATCGCCGTCCTCGGAGTGCTGCACGTAGGCAGCACGCACCAGGTCGGTGCCATGCGGATCTGGGTTAACGAACAACTCGGCAGCCTGGCCGTAGCTCACGCCGGAGGAGGAAGAAACCCCATCGTCCAAGAAGCCAGCACCCTTGTCAAAACGGTTCGGGGTGTAAACCGGCGCGCTCGCAGGATTGAACTGGTACTCCATCGGACCCTGATGAGCGTAGGTATTGACCGGGAATACCGGCTGGTTCACTGGCAGCTGACGGTAGTTCGGGCCGATCCGGTACCGGTGTGCGTCCGCATAAGCGAAGGCACGAGCCATGAGCATGCGGTCTGGGGACAGGCCGATACCTGGAACCAAGTTCGCTGGGTCCAGCGCCATCTGCTCGATCTGAGCGAAGAAGTTCTGTGGATTCTTGTTCAGAACGAAGTATCCGACATCGACCAGTGGGTAATCCTTCTGCGACCAGGTCTTGGTCAGGTCGAATGGGTTAAACCGGTATGTTTCCGCCTCTTCAAACGGCATGATCTGAACCTTGACATCCCAGATTGGGTAGTCGCCGTTTTCAATAGCGTTGAAGAGATCCTCGCGCTGGTAATCCGCATTCTTGCCAGCCATTTCCTGAGCTTCTGCATCAGTGAAGCAATCCCAGCCCTGACGAGTCTTGAAGTGGTATTTAACCCAAACAGGAGTACCTTCTTCATTGATCCACTGGAAAGTGTGCGAACCGAAGCCGTCCTGGTGCCGCGAGGTCTTCGGGGTACCGCGGTCACCCATCAAATAGGTAACCTGGTGGGAGGACTCAGGGGTGCGGGTCCAGAAATCCCACTGTGCGTCCGCATTGCGCAGACCGGTCTGCCCCATACGCTTCTGTGAGTGGATGAAGTCTGGGAACTTCATGCCGTCCCGCAGGAAGAAGGTAGGAGTGTTATTACCTACGATGTCATAATTGCCTTCTTCGGTGTAGAAGCGCACAGCGAAACCGTGCACGTCGCGCCAAGTATCAGGAGAACCCTGCTCACCAGCGACGGTAGAGAACCGAACAGCCATGGGGGTTACGGTACCTGGCTGGAACAGCTTGGCTTTGGTGTAAGCGGATACGTCGTTAGTTATATGTAATTCACCGAATGCGCCGTGGCCCTTCGCATGTGGATTACGCTCTGGAACGCGCTCGCGGTTGAAGTGGGCCAGTTTTTCAATCAGGTGAATGTCATTAAGAACATTAGCGCCCTGCGGGCCAGCCGTGATGGAAATGTTTTCGCTAGGAACGGGACGGCCACCGTGCTGAGTGGTGGTGCCGGTCAGTTCTGGACGCATGCCATTCGAAACAATGTCATTGGTATCCATATGCAAACCTTTCTTAAACCTATAACTGATATAGATTATTAACTTATGGGTAAGTGATTGATTAATAGCGTAATACTGAAGACGGGCGGTTCCAAGGGCAAACAAGCCAATTCGCCAAAGATCAACCTTTATTACTATGCCCACACATTGACACCGATCTAATTATTTCGTAATAACCGTCAAAATAACAGCCCTAGCTGCATGAATAAACTGATTGTCCCAGCCTTTCAAAGTCATAAAACGCGTGCATCAATAGCGAAAATCACCCCCAATATCACCCCTGCAGTCATTTCGCAGGCTAAAAGGCTGTCATTAGCGGCGCTTCCCCAATACCAATTCACGCCATACCAATACCGAAAACCAAACAGGATACAGCCACCAATCACCCCACCCAAAATCAACAATAAATTTAATAGCTAAAACCTAAAGCGCTGATGCCGTATGGCACAGCAAATCTCGTCTGCAGGATACGCGAAAAACCGGTGCCCCCTACTACCGTAGGGAACACCGGTTAAACGGCTGCGATAATAACTATCGCTTAACTATGCGTGCCGCTAGCTTTTACGCCCACGACGCACCAGGAATACACCAAGCGCTGCCAGCAACGCCGCGATAGCAACCAATCCAAGAACGGAAGCACCAGTCTTAGCTAGTGACTTAGCCTGCGAATCTTTTTGCACGCCCTTAGCCGTAGGTGCATCTTTCGCAATACCCTTCTGTGGTGCTTCGCCGAGTGGCTTAGCTGGTGTAGATGCCTGTGGGGCAGGCGCCTGTGGCTGCTGGCCCAATGGTGCCACTGGCCCAGGAACGAGGCTAGCCAAGCCACCACTGATCAATGGAACCAGACCAATGAGCAACCACCACCATTGTGGGTTAACAGTGTTGGTGAGAGTTACCAACTGGCCATCTGCAGTGCCCTGCTTGATAGTCAGCTCAGCGGTACCATCGCCCTTATCCACAACTCCGTCGCCGCTGAACACTGGGGTAGCCCAGGTAGCGGTAGCACTATCGGCTGGCTTGAGCTCTTGCAACGTAACTACTGTACCAACAGGCAGATCCGGGATATCAACAACCGTACCATTACGCAGAGTCATATCTTTAGTTTCGTTCTTGCCATTAGCAGTCCAACTGGCAGAAACCTTGTACTCCTGATCGCCTACAAAGTACGAACCGAGACCCTTCACAACCTTTTGCAACTTGAACTGACCCAGTGGTGTCGCATTATTCGTCAACGTGACAACCTGGCCGCCAACAATACCGGCCTTGATAGTCAAGTCAGCAGTCCCGTTGCCGTTATCAACAACACCATCACCACTAAATACCGGGGTATCCCAAGCAACAGCAGCATTATCAGCAGGCCTAGTCTCAGACAAGGTAACAACCGTACCAACCGGAAGCGCAGGGAAATCCTCAACAACCTGACCAGCACGCACAGTTACATCACGCTTCTCAGACTTACCATTAACAGTCCACGAAGCAGAAGCCTTGAACTCCGGATTACCAATAGCTGCAGCATCAACACCAACAACAGCCTTCTCAAGCTTAAACTGGCCGAGAATGATTTCCTTTTCGTACTTGTTCACTACGCGCTTTTCGTGATAGCGAGGCGCACCGACGATAGAGAGCCCGTCCGCATAAGGCTTTTCAACGTTGATGAGTTTATAGCCAGGGATTTCTGGTAAATCCACCTCTTTATAGGTACAGCGAGTCCCAATGTCAAAGAACTGAGGAATCATAGTAGCTTTGCCGTTAGCCTTCAGCTTCACGCGGCCCGTTTCAGTGCCACAGGTGTATTCGAACGTAAAATCTTTGTCCTGGTACAGCTCTTGAGGCACACCTTCAACCACTTTGCTCAGGAAGAACGTATTTTGATACTTGTTGGTTACAGTAGCAACGTTCTTTTCGCCAGCTTTAATTTCTGGTGCCTGAACGTAGGATGCCGTTGCCTCAAACTCCTTGGTTTGGTTTGCATGTGGCCCCTTGATCTTGGCCGAAGCTAGATCTTCGTCTTTGATCACACACTTGGTCCCTGCTGGGAATTCACCCACAAGTTTTTCAGCCTTGGCCGTGACGGTGATGTCATAGTCGGTGTTGGCCTTATATGCGGAAGCGCCGTTTACCGGCTTGCTGTCCTTATCGCACTGGAACTTCAACGAATATTCCTTTGCAGTCAGATCTGGACCGGTACCGCCCTTAGGGTCCAAACCCTGCTGGATCTTCTTCACTACGAACTGACCATACTTAACTGAAGGTTGGAAGCTATTGGTTAACAACAAGGTGATCTTTTCACCACGAACTGCCCGCTCAATGGTTGCAGTATTACCGCTGACTTTGATGTCTGACTGTTTATTAACTTGAGTAGCCGGAACTGAGAATACGCCTGGATTCCACGTAAGTGCGCTGCCAGAAACGCTAGGCTCTACGATTTTCACGTTGGAACCTGGATCAACCATGATCTTGCATGGCTTTTCTTCGGATACACTGCACTTTTCTACCTTGCCATTGACATGGAGATCTAGCGGGAACTCTTTTACGTCAGAGGTTTCACCCGGTGCGGCTTCAACCTTTTTCTTTACCACGATCTCAGTGCGGTTTGGATCACCTGATGAGTCACCCCATACGCGGGCGTAAAGTGCAACATCTTTGACAATAGTTTCACCGTGACCGCTGATCCGAATAGAATTCTTTGCTTGTGGATTCTTTAATGCACCTTTATCCGGCCCAATTGAGGTGGATGGAATCCAGGTGTAGTAGGTAATCCGGTATGCCGCATTTGGCTTTACATTTTCGATCTTGATCTTCAGCTTACTGGCTGGTTCCCAGTTATTTTTGCCGTAATACTTATCGACGGTAATTACTTCAGGCTGACCAGAACGTGCAGCTACTTCGCCGGTTTCATTATTCGCCTGAGCGATGCGAGTAGCGCAAGGAATATTTGCGCTGTGGTACTCTCCACCAGCATTACATTTCGGTGATTCCGTCACCTCCCAAGTTCCATTAGCCAGCGAATCTCCTTCGCGCCGACTAATCTCAAGGTTTCCGCCAACACCCGCAGCAGCGAAGTAGTGCCGTACTGTCACTTCTTCACCGGTGTCGGGGTCGACGAGCTGGACATCACTTAGAGTGTCTTCAATTTCAATGGCGTTATTATTTCCAGCAGCAATCTCGTTAACTTTTTCCGCTGGAATAAGAACCGACCAAAAGAGTTGCTGGTAATCGGTATCTTTATATTTAAGATCTTTGGAGAAATTGCCACCTTTGCGGATCGCTCCGGTAGCTGCATTGTCACCACCGATACCAGGGGCTTTGATCTCCCCATTTCGCTCGCCAGTTAGGTCAAAGAAGGCATCATATTTTTCAGGGCCCCAAGTTAAAGACTCAGCCCTCGTAGTTGGGGTTGCCTTGAGCCGCAAACCAATATGGCCTTTGATGTTGGCGTTATTGTCCCCCTCAACTGCGTCAGTAAATGTACAAATTACCTGTGACTCAGTTACCTTGAAGTCACATGTGGTGTATTTACCAGCGTTGTAGTCATCCCTATTGGTTGAGGTTCGCAGCCAGCTTGGCAGGTTAATGATCATCTGATCGCCTGGCCGAGGTGCCTCGTTTCCGCCAACCTCCCATTCAAAAATCGCATCGATCTCATTGCCGGCCACGATCGGGCGGTTATCCTCGTCGGAGTCTGTGATCACTTTTGCATCCCGCTTGATTTCCAAGTTGGTTCCATATTGGGACGCGAAGTCTTTTGGCACAAAACCTGTTTGTGCGTTCGCAGTACCGGTTGGCATGACGACGATAACCGACGATACCAACGCAAAAACCATCAATATCACGAATGCACGAACTTTAGTGCGAGCATTGGTAAGTGATAGTTGACCCATTGGTAGCCACCTCCTCTTGAATATTTATTAAGTGTTTCTCATAGCTGCTCACATTGTTAATAATGCGGAGCAAACAGTCCGCCCGCCTGGGCATAGCTCTGCCAAGTGAGGGCTGTTTTGCAATAACCTTATGCATGAATTAGTGGAAAAGCAGCAATCTACCCCCGGTATTTTCATAGTCTTTTAGGTAGATTTCTTATCTTTTACTTATTTTTTGGGAAATAAAATCACACTAATATAGCCAGTGTTGCCAAAACCCAATTATGGCTAAAGTGCTACAGATTGACTGCATGGCAAATGTTAATTTTTCATAAGTGAATAATGAGCAATTTTAATATGTGATATGCCCCATTCTACCTTTGTTTCCCCCAAATTTTACCCCCTATCAATAGCCAAGTTCCTAATATCCCCATCAACATCGATAAACGTCAAAACCCACCACGGAACTCATACTAAAAAACTTATATGGGAGTATTAAATTAGTTAAAATTAAATTATGAACAGCTGTCCATTAATTACTGTAGGACTAGGCCCATCGCTAAAATTCACGAAATTTCAGCACCGCAAGCACGAAATAAAAGATACGTTGCGTTGACTTTGCATGCTATAGGTAAACAGAAAGCTCCCCAGCAACGGTCAGGCCATACAGCCTTTGCCGGGGAGCCCAGTCAAGTTAATTATCGGTATCCACCAATAGCTCAGCTATTTGAATAGTGTTTAGAGCTGCGCCTTTACGGAGATTATCGCCCGAAACGACAAAGACTAGCCCCTTATTATCGGCGACCGTTTGATCTTGCCGGATTCTACCAACCAGCGAGTCGTCCCGCCCAGCAGCCGCAAGGGGGGTTGGCACATCAACCACGGATACCCCTGGGGCGTCGTAAAGCAATTCTTTAGCCTGCTCTGGGGTGATTGCGGAATCAAATTCTGCATGGACTGTCATGGTATGCCCAGTGAGCACTGGGACACGAACGCACGTACCCGCAACTAGAAGGTCCGGTATTCCTAAAATTTTCCGGGACTCATTACGCAGCTTTTGCTCTTCGTCAGTTTCATCGGAACCGTCTTCAACCAGATTGCCAGCGAATGGTAGCGCATTGTATGCGATCGGAGCTACGTAGGGCCCTAAGTCGCCGAAAGAAACAGCTGCCCCATCGTGTACGAGTTCGACAGCGCGATCCCCCACTTCAGCGACCTGTTTCACTAGCGTCTCAACGCCAGCCAAGCCTGAACCGGAAACCGCCTGGTAGGAAGAAACGTGCAACTTCTTCAAACCCGCAGTTTTATGCAGCACCGTTAGCACTGGCATCAATGCCATGGTTGTGCAGTTTGGATTAGCGATAATGCCCTTGACCGCATTGTCCTTGTCGTCCGGGTTGGCTTCGGAGACAATCAGCGGCACTTCCGGGTCTTTGCGCCATGCGGAGGAGTTATCCACCACGGTTGCGCCAGCCTCAGCAAAAATGGGCGCGTACTTTAAGGATGTGGAACCGCCAGCACTGAATAATGCAATGTCGATGCCAGCAAGGTTTTCAACTGTTACTTCGGCGAGGTCTTCAATAACGACGTCTTCACCACGAAATTGCATCGTCGTTCCGGCAGAACGAGCGGAAGCGAAGAAGCGAACCTTATCAGCGGGAAAGTTTCGTTCTTCCAGGATACTGCGCATCACGCGACCTACTTGGCCGGTCGCGCCAACTACTGCAACTGTTGTCATTTAGGGTCTGCCCCTCAATCTACTTTTATGGGTTGATCGTGTCTTTTCGATAGTACTCCCCGATGTTGCACCGCCACAATGACCCGATGGTTGGGTGAATCTAAAGCAGTGCAGCTTCGGGTATGCAAAAGCGACGCGTTGACATACCAAACTATCGGTTGTCAACGCGCCGCTCATCCAACAGCTACGAAGCTAAGTACATCGTTTAGCTTTCACCATTGGTACCAGTATTGCGTCCGCGTCGGATGAAGAATACTCCGAGCGCAATGACAAGCAATGCTGCCGCAAGGACGCCAAGTACCGATGCACCGGTTCGAGCTAGCGATCCGGAAGCACCTGGCTGGCTCTTACCTGGTGCGGTGGCTTTTCCTGCGGCTTCGCCCTTAGGCGCTGCCGCATGAGGTGCGGTAGCCCCATCCTTAGCAACACCCTTCTTAGCTGGGCCTTGAGCGCCATCACCCTGTGGATCGGTGGCTTTCTTTTCAGCGCCCGGAGCAGGTGTCGCTGGAGCAGTACGGTGCCCCTTCTTAGCCAGGTCCGCGATGATAGCTGCACCACCAATAATTGCAGGGATCAAGATAAGTCCAGCAATCCAGTACGGCTTCTGCGTGTAGGTGTTGGTGAAGCTAACGGTTACTGGTGTATCCCGTTTAGTTACCGTAACAGTCTTCGCCGGTTCCATGTTGAGGAAGTAGTGCTGTTCGGCTGCCTTCTCTTCGTCCTCGGTGAAGGTACAAGAGGTACCTGTCGGTACTGCGTCACGAACTGTCACTGGTTTGCCGTCGCCAAGCACCTTGATTTCGGTTTCCTTATTACCAGTATCGGTACAGGTGTAGCGGAAGGTGAATTCCTTCTTGGCAAAATCCTCATTACCGGTGACAACCTTCGCGAGGGACAGTGGTGCTGTGTCGCGGGTTATCGTGTTTTCAATCTCAACCTTTTGCGTCGCAGCGTTGATGCTTATGGTCTTCGCTGGAACAGGCGCAATGGTGTAACCTTCGATGGCGTTTTTCTCAAGGTCTTCGCTGATAGTACAGGTCGAACCATATGGGAGAGATTTCACCACTTCAACTTCGGTGCCATCTGCCTTAGCTGAGACACTGTTGGCAATCTTCTTCGGATCCAGTGGGCTTTCACACGCATAGTCAAAGGTGAAGCTGCGATCAGCGTGTTCCTGCGTGGTAACTGTCTTTGAGAGCGTAAGCGAACCAGTTGCCAAGGTGTAGTTATTTATTGCTGCTACCTCGGCCGTCTCACCTGGGTTACCGCTAACCTTCACCTGAACGCTTGGCCCTGGCTCAGTGTTGATGGTGGTGCCAATGACCACTGGTGCTGGGGCTTGGGGTTCAGCTTGGGTTACAGTATAGGTGCCAGCTGGCAAGTCTGAAACAGTCACTGTTTCGCCTGCTTTGACATTAACTGTCTTGGTAATTGGATCGCCACCTTTATCAGGTGTACCGGTCACAGTGTAAACCAATTCTTTCGAACCAAGCGGCGCAGCATTTCCGGTAGCGGTGTGGGAAATATTCAGGCCGCCAATCTTGTCCGCATAAGTATTCGTCACAGTGACGGTTTTAACCTGATCCGCTTCAACGGTCACCTGCGGCGTATCAATAGTGGAAGCCACTGTGTAACCAGGTTTGGCAGCGTCGTCTGGACTTTCGGAAATCGTACAGCTAGTGCCAGTTGGGAGCTTGTCGACGACAACAGCTTCGCCGTTAGCTGGCACCATTAATTCCTTGTTGCTACCCGGATCATTATCGCAGGTGTAACTCACCCGGAACTCAGTACCAGTAAAGAGCCCATCATTGGTGACCTTCTTTACTTTAAATCCACCAGTTTGCTGGGTATAGGTGTTAGTGACGTTGAAGATATTGCCATCACCTGGCGCAATCTCAGGTGGTTTCTTAATCTCGGTGTTAACGGTGTAACCCTGAGGAACGGCGGAAGTTTCTGTCAGCTCACAAATCCAACCTACTGGAATCTCCTTAGACTTCTCGTTTCCTAAAACGCCGTCACCTGCAACCGTAATTGCACCATTAATGGCGTTGGCCTTGGCTGCGTCATTAGGCGCAGCACACACGTAGGTGAAGCTAAAGTTATTCTTTGCAAAGGCAGCAGCATTGTCGCCCGCAACAGTCTTCCTAACACCAAACGTTCCAACCTGCTTGGTGTAAGTGTTGGTCACTCCAACAATGTTTTCCACCCCAGCGGTGATAGTCAGTGGCGTGTATTGCGGTGCCTCCGCAGTGTATCCAGCCCGGATTAAATCATTGGTAAGCTGCACTTCCTCATCGCTAATCACACACTCGGTTCCTTCAGCAAAACCATAACCGGTATCCACCAACGCGCCGGAAGCTGGAAGTTCAGCAGCAACTTTTGTTCCAGCGACATACGTGTCTGGCCCCGACGTGCTGTTAGCATTACAGCTCCATTTCACCGGGAACTTATGGTCGGCATTAAGCTCGTGTGGACGACCATCCGTGAATGTCTTCTGCAGCTTCAACCCAGCAGACTTGCGATTATAGGTATTGGTGAAAGCTGCGGTGACAACGGGTTCACCTTCTTCAGCGATAGTAACTGTGATGCTCTCGTTGTTTACCGTCGGAGCATTAAATCCCGGCAATTGCGCTTGGTCGAGATTCTCGGTAATGGTGCACTGGGAACCAATCGGGTATTCTTCAGCGCTTTCCACCTTTTGACCACCCGCTGCAACACGCATGGTTTTCGGTGCACCGAAGTTAGGCACGCTACAGGTATAGCTGAATTCAAACTCACCTTTCGCCTGAAGCTGCTGATCGAACAGTTGACGGTATACGTCCTGGCCTGGGGCCAATTCCGCCTGCTTGGTCACCGCAAATTTGGCGGTCTTAGCTGTGTACTCATTGGTGAAGGTGAGCTTGGATTCAGCTGCCGCATCAGGTGCGGATGGGTTTTCCACAACAACTGCGGTCTGAGCCTGTAACGGGTTGTGGGTGTAGTTCTTGACGGTAGCGGAATCGGCCACCTCGGTTACTTCACACTTATGCCCCACTGGAATCCCGGTGATAACCTTCGCAGTTCCATCTTTAGGTACGGCAATCTTGCCATTCGCAGCCTGGGCGTCACCTTCAAGATTCGATGCCTCACCTAGAGGTGACTTACAGGTGAAGTTAAAATCGACCGTCTCGCTCTTCAGCAAATCCTTCATTTTAGGATCAGCGAATCGCTTGACGACGCTAAAGCCACCGCGCTTCAACTCATACGCGTTGGTGAAGTTCTTGACATTATTCTCCGGTGTGGATTGCTTGGCAATGACAAAGCGCTGCTCTTGCGGACGAGTCAAAGTGTAGCCGTCAATCTCACCATTGTTGTTTGCATCAGGCTCCGATACGACACACTCAGCTCCGACGTCCACTCCGGTAATGTCGGCTGGTTCGCCAGGAGTGACGGTAACGTTGTCCGCTTTAGCAACCGACTGATTATCAATCTGACAATCGTAGCTAAACGTGAACGACTTTATTCCGGCAAGTGCTTGGACTTCTGCATCACCAGTGACGTCCTTGGCGATACGGAACCCGCCCTTCAGCCGAGCATACTTATTGGTCACCGCAGCAACAACACCATCTTTTTTAATGGTGACTACAGCTGGCTCCATGGCGGTTTGGATAAAATCACCAACCGTGTGGGGAGCCTGCGGATTAAACTTCTCGCGCACATTACATAAGGTTCCGACCGGGAAGTCGCCTGGAACTTCCAACTCAGCACCGCTGCCGGACACATTCGAGATCTCTTTGTAGTTGGTGCCGACACCGCACCGATATTCAAAGGTGAATTCATCGGTAGCCGCTTGCTGTTGTTGTGCAGCAGGCAGACCAGAAAGAACCTTTTTCACGCGAAGCTTGCCAGTTTCGCGTTTGGTCTTGTTAAATACCTCAATCTCTGTATTTTTCTGGTTCTGAATTTTGAATGTCGGTTCAACAACTCGGTTGCTGATAAGAAATTCCGCTTCTTCCCATTCAATACCACCAGGTTTAGGCGCGGTTTGCATATCCTCGGAAAGGGTAATTTCAGTTCCTACTGGGAAGTGAGGTGCCGGGGCAGTCTTTCGCTCACCAGGGGCAAGCTTGAAAGTGATGGTACCTGAGGTAGCAGCTGCTTGATCACCGTTAATGGTGATTTCCACACCATCTGCTGTTTGCGGTTGCCACCCCGGATACGAAGCTACAGTGTTGCCGTTTGGCAGGGTCCAAGTGCCATTAATGGTGAATTTATCACTCGGTTGAACATTTTCAATGCCTTCACCCTGTAAGTACTTGCGTACCGAGAATGTACCGAATTGATTGGCCATATTAATGGTACCGGTGAGGGTTTGAAATGCCTTAGCAACAAAGCTCGAAGATTGTTTGGTATCTTCCAAGACAATGTTGTTTTCGTAGGCCATACCTTCTTTAACAGCAAGCGCTTCCTGACCAGAGGGACCTGCTTCGTTGTAACCAGAGCGACGCAACTGCGGATTGATCGAATAATTGGTATCCGGATCAAACGGACCAGTTACCCGAATGCGAGCCTGGGAATCTTTGTAATCAGCCTGGCCATCACTGTTTGTGTCAATGAATTCAACGCTTATGGAGAAGCCATCGGGCATCGTGAAATCTACATTATTTTGCTGAATCGCCGTATTGCACCCAGAACCATTATTGTCTGTGGTTACGACACCTGGGCGTGTTCCAGTAGCCAAGATGACGTTAAGGCATGGGGTTGGAACATTGCCGTTGAATTTGGAGAATATCTCCGCATTGCCTTTAAACTTCAGGATCCAGTTGGCTAGATTTGGATCAAATTCCTGGCCCGGACCAGCGCTTTCTAAGAAAGTTAGCGTGTGTACTTTCTTGCCATCGAATACCCGGTCGTCACCAATTTTCGCCAGCTCTTGTTGGATCAGAGCACTATTGAAATTCACGCCCCAGCCAAGATTACCTTTGACACCGATCAGATTGCCTGCATCTTTCCCGAATCCCGCGCGACCATAAGGCTTGTTTAATTTTCCGACGGGTTTATCCGCAGGCAACGCAACCTCGACATCTCGGCCATTCACCGAAATGTTCGCTCTGTTTTGGTCGTGGGTATTCTGAATACCTGCAACGAATGAAATATCGCCCTTAAAACCTGTGAATCCCAGTTTGCGAAGAACATCAACGCGATCGTTAAAAGTACAAGTCAAACCCGTCGCATTATTTAACACGCAGTTTGCTACTTTAACCTTGCCGCCGTTATAGGGAACTTCCAGATCGAGTTTTTGATCGGCACCCGTACCAAGGAAACTTGGGACTTTTACATTAAATTGGCTTCCGTTAGTTACCGATTCGTGTCCGGCATCGTATTTAAAACTAATTTTCGCCGCATTAAGGCCTTGCATGAGTTGCTGATTGCCATCGCCAGTGAGATTTCCCCTAGAGTCGGCACTCTGAATTTTGATTTCCGAGATGACGATATTGGAGTTTATCTCTGCGTGCGCTGTAGGCGTGACCACAACTAACTGCGCGAACAATGACACTATCGCGGTCAACGCGATAGTGCCGTAGCCCACTTTAGTTCGGGAACGCCGGAATAACTTCCGCATAACATTCTTCCTAACTGATATTTAAGTTAATAGACAGCCCAGGCAAAGTTCAGGCAATCTTTAGTTTTTACAGTATCAAACTAGAAGTTGCCAGCAAAGTCCCCTTATAAACCAAAAAAGCACCAAATATGCTTTAGCCCATATAGACACGCAGAATCGCTAATATAAAAATTTCACCCACCACCCCCGAAAGGTGCGCATCCCGACTTGCAGGGCATTAGTGATTCAGCTGTAAAAGTTATCCATCTCCATCTGTTACTGGGCAAGCGTCCGCCCCAGATTTGTAAGAGCAACTCGACCTTTTATGGCTTGGCAATTGACTTCCCGTCACTGGAACGGGAAAAGGTCGAGATGCACCGAGTCATCTGCGCCGGTTGCGCCTCTTCCTTTGGTTTTCGGAACACGCCAGCGCTAATGCACCAAAGATCATGCATTGGCCACGATGCCGTAAGTCAGATTTCAGCCATCATTCCTTGCTGGCCGCCTATGGCAAACGCCGGGCATTTCCCATCTAAAGAAATACCCGGCGTTAAATCCTGCAGGCTATTTAGCGGCCTGTCCCAGCATAAACGGTTGCTTCCTCTTCACCGCCTAATTCGAAGGCATCATGCAAAGCTTTAACAGAAGGTGCCATCTCAGTTTCCCGAATCAGTACGGATATACGTATTTCTGATGTGGAAATGAGTTCGATATTCACCCCCGCATCCCGTAATGCCTCACAGAAGGTGGCGGTAACCCCTGGATGGGATTTCATGCCAGCACCCACCAAGGAAACCTTGCCGATTTGGTCGTCGTAAAGCACATTTTCACAGGTGCCGTCGGATTGCAGTTTCTTTAATAGCTCCAGCGCACGTGGGCCATCCGCGCGGGGGCAGGTAAAGGTGATGTCGGTGCGATTATCCTCTAGCGAAGAAATATTCTGAATCACCATGTCGATATTGATTTCGGCATCAGCAAGCACCCGAAATACCTTCGCGGCTTCACCAGGATTATCCGGAATGCCCAAAACCGAAACCTTGGCCTCAGAATTATCGGTAGCCACACCAACTAGAACTGCTTCTTCCACAGGAATATCCTCCATTGAACCGGCAACCAGCGTGCCGGGATCATTGCTATACGACGAACGAACACGAATCGGAACATTAAAGGCGCGCGCGTACTCCACGCTACGCAACACCAAAATTTTGGAACCAGAGGCCGCTAACTCCAGCATCTCTTCGAAAGAAATCTGATCGAGCTTCTGCGCATTGGAAACGATACGCGGATCAGCGGTATACACACCGTCGACATCCGAATAGATCTCGCACACATCCGCTTCTAATGCCGCAGCAAGTGCAACAGCGGTGGTGTCCGAGCCGCCTCGTCCCAGTGTGGTTACGTCCTTGGTGTCTTTATTGACACCTTGGAAGCCTGCCACCAGACAAATCATTCCTTTATCCAGAGCTTCCCTCACCCGGCCGGGGGTAACGTCTACGATGCGCGCATTTCCATGCCGCTCAGTAGTCAGTACCCCAGCCTGAGAACCGGTAAACGATTGCGCCTGCGCCCCGAAAGACTCGATAGCCATCGCCACTAGCGCGTTGGAGATGCGCTCACCGGCGGTAAGCAACATGTCCATTTCCCTGGCAGGCGGCACCGGGTTAACTTGGGCAGCTAGATCCAATAATTCATCGGTGGTGTCCCCCATGGCAGAGCACACAACAACAACATCGTGTCCCTGCTTCTTTGTGGCAACAATGCGTTCAGCAACCCGACGAATCCGTTCCGCGCTTTCGAGCGAAGATCCTCCATATTTTTGTACGACAAGTGCCACGGGCAACGCCTTTCCATGAAATCTACCGCAAGCATATGGCCCCTAAATTTAGGCAGGAAGATTCTTCCATACGTTTATAGCGCCGGGGCAAGCAGCAGTTTCCTTAAAAATCATCTTGGGTTATCGAAAAACTAGCATACTATTCCATGGCCCCGTAATACACGTTTTGACCTAAACAGCCACTAGGATTTCATAGGTGCACAATAACTTCCTCGCCGTCGGCTTCGCGCTCGCCGCTGCGCTCGTCATCGCGTGGGGCACGGTTGTTCGGCACCGCATTGCCGAACGTGCGCCAGCAGACGGCACCTGGAGTGGCTCACCTCTTATTACCGCGATCCGACGCCCGCTATGGTGGTTCGCCACGTCGACCGCACTCATCGGATATTTCTTTCAGGTTGTCGCACTAAGTTACGGCACGTTATTGATTGTGCAGCCGATCTTGGTTCTTAGTTTGATGTTCACCATGCCCATGTCTGCTTTTTACGACAAACGAAAGCTGCAGCAAGACGAATTATTTTGGGGTGCGGTTCTGACGGTTGCGGTAGCAGTTTTAATTATTTTGGGTAAACCCAAACCTGGTATGACGATCCCTACTTTTTGGGAATGGATTCCAGCGCTTGCGACTGGAACCTTGGCTATGGGGATTATTTATGGACTGTCACTACGCCGCCCCAAAAATATTCAAGGGTTGATGCTAGGCGTAATAGTCGGCATAATTTACGGTTTTATCGCGGTGCTATCGAAAGCGACGGTGGATGTATATAACATGGGTGGGCTTGGCGGTCTGCTCAGTTCCTGGGTGTTTTATTCCCTGATCTTTGGCTCGGTATTTGGCACCATCGTGCAGCAGTATGCATTTAACACTGGCGCGCTGCGGCTATCGCTGCCCGCCATGACTACCGTGGAGCCAATCGTCGCGTTTTCGCTCGGCTACCTCGTACTCGACGAGTCCTTCCAAGTCAATGGCTACAACTGGGTATTTATGGTTGTAGCCATCGTTGCGATGATCTTGTCCACTTTTGCCCTGTCGGCTCGTGGAAACCATTAGCACCGGTGGCCCCAACGATAACGGTGTAGCGAATTATCCCTGTAAGATGCCGTCCGAAATCAGGGGCTTAGACAGTTCTGTACTAACTACCAGGAAGATTCACAGAACAGTTCCTCCACTTCAGGAAACCTAGATTACAGATTCCAATTCCGGTTGATGCGCGGCAGCAAGAACATCATCAAGGAAGGTTTGGATCTGTCCTACGCTGTGGGTTGCGATGCTGAAATGCGCCCACTTTCCTTGCATTTCACGGGTAACAAGGCCAGCCTTGACCAGTCGCTTTAAATGGTAGGACAAGGTAGGCTGTGTGATGCCGAAAACTTCTGGCATGTGGCAAGTGCAGACGCTTCCACCATTGTTACTCGCAATGAAGTGATAGATACGAAAACGCACTGGGTCAGATAGGGCTTTGAACACCAAAGCCATGCGGTCGGCGTCGTGATCCGGAAGACTGCAGCGCCCTTCGATGCATGCACATTCAGCGGACAGGACGGATAGTTTCTTGGAAATCTCTTTAGTCACACGCATAGCATATATGTTTCTCAGCTTTCATTAAAGATTTACCCCCTTCAATTCAAATTCATCAGACGTCTCCAATTTTCCAAGGTAGAAACACTGATAATTTAATCCACACAACGAACTGCATCTTTACATTTTCGCAGCTTGCAACATGCCGCATTTGTGAAGCAAAGCCAATAGGTGACAAGACAACTTAATTTTATCTTAACGGGGGTGATAATTAGGTTACCTTCGCCTCAAATCGCCTACATCAAGACTTAAATTGCCCATTCAAAAACAGCCAACATGTACGCCGAGAACCATGTACCCCACGCAATCCATATAACTAGGGGAACCAGCCAAACATATGGGCGTCGACAAGCGCGGTCAGCATCCCGGTTTTCCAGCCACAATACAATCGGCAAGATTAAAAATATCGCGGGCAACAGCAGTCTAGGCCGCGAATGCATAATCCCATCAGATAAAACGATATTGGCAACTAGTGCCGTGCTAAACAGCCACACCGGCCACGGCAACCGGCGAAAACCAATGACTACCCCGCATATCGACGCAATAATCACTATCGTTGACAACACATACCCAGGCTGATCCCATGCGGACCATGTGCGTTGAATCCACTGAACAGTTGCCGCGCCAAAGTCAAAACTCGAATCCCAGCCTTTTTGTTGCATGCCAAAATATCCACCAATTGCGCGGGTATAGCCGGAAGCAATCACGACGTAACCTACGACCGAAACAGCCGAAACCACCACCGCACACCACGCTCGCCAGCTACGACGATCCCTAAGCGCCACAACCAGCGCGAATGTAGCAACGATGTCAATCGCGGTTAGCCGCAACAACCCTGTGATGAAGACCAACAGCCCAGCTGACCACCACTGACGCTGTACCATCGCTATCAATGCCCATGTGGTAACCGCCATAAACGGAGCTTCGGTATAGATCATGTTGAACGTCACCGTCATAGGTGCTGTAGCCACCACTATCCCAGCAATGAGCTGTGCTCGTTTGCCATGCCCCATCAGTGAGACCAACGCCATAACACCAGCTATAGCCACTACTGCACTAACAGCAACTATTAGCCACCCCGCCACGATGACACTCATTCCGGTTAGTTCATGCAAGAACCGCATGATGGCTGGCAAGCCCGGAAAGAACGCAAGTCGTTGTTCATAAATCGCCGGATCGGGCGGGCCGGTACCATCACTAGTGAAGTAACCGTATCTCGCTATTGCAATGAAGTGTTGGGCATCCCATTTTCCCAACAGGCTCGCAACAGCATCCTGCGGTGGACAAAGTAGCCAGAGTGCGAAAAATCGCAGTAATGAACTAAGCGCATAGATTGAGATAGCCCAAAGCCAATCCGTTGCCGTTAGCAGCTTGCCGCCATTTCGACCTGCCACAGCGTCAGCCATGGACCGCATTCGATCAGACACCTTGGCCTGTACCGTTGCGTGGTGATCGCCGTCTGGTTCGTTGTGCCGCTTTTCATCCCTAGGAGATTGTGGTCGGCTTTCTTCGGGGATACTCACAAATTTCCACCTAACCAGGTTTTGTACTTTTGCGCAGCCACCGACGCGGCCAGTTTTTAAAAAACTATGGTGAAAACCCGTACATCCAGCAGAGAATTTTCCTACCGTTTCGCCAGTTATCGTCGTGTTTTCGTGATGTTGCATAGTCACAGCGGTCACGTATCCACCGTGCGCTATCAACTGCCATATGCCACTTTGATAAGTAGCCACACCAATCGCAACAAATCGAGATTGTAAAATTATATTTTAATAATTTAGTTTTTAAAGAAATATTCAACTAAAATACTGGGAAAAATCCGTATCGGCTAGATTTTCACTAGTTTTAGTCAACGCGGCTTCACATAAAAGTGTATGCTGTGTCACATGCAGCGTGCGAGCTTTCTTCTACTTCTTCGCCGCGGCGGGTTTTGATAGGCCTTAAAAAATTCTTGATTCATTCGGCCGGCACCCCGTCGCGGGAAGTTTTGTGTTGCTGCCGGCCGTGCCTCGATAAGGCGTTGTGGCTAAGATCAGCCGATCAATATCCGCACGGTCCTCCCCCCACCCACTGCCAAAAGTTTATGCAATAGGCCGCATTAAATGTAGATTTGTCGAGGAAAGACTCTTTAAACAGATTTTAAAGGACTGACTCAATGGCTATCCACGACACATTCATTTCCGCTCCCGCCGATATCTCCACCCCCTCCGGCCCAGCCGCTCCGGGTCAGGCTCCGTGGAACAAACAGCGCAATTCCGCGATGCCTGTTACCCGCTACCAAGCTTTTGCCGAAGAAGTCGAAGACATCAGTTTGCCAGACCGCACCTGGCCAGATAAGAAAATTACGGTCGCCCCACAGTGGTGTGCGGTTGATCTGCGGGATGGTAACCAAGCACTGATCGACCCCATGAGTCCTGAACGCAAACGCCGTATGTTCAATTTGCTGGTCAAGATGGGATACAAAGAAATTGAGGTTGGTTTCCCCTCCGCTTCTCAAACGGATTTCGATTTCGTACGAGAGATCATTGAACAGAATAAAATCCCGGATGATGTGACCATTCAGGTGTTGGTTCAAGCGCGGGAGCACTTGATCCGTCGCACGTTCGAAGCTTGCCAGGGCGCAAAAAACGTGATCGTTCACTTCTACAATTCGACCTCTATCCTGCAACGCGACGTGGTTTTCCGTAAGGATAAGGAGTCCATCAAAAAGCTGGCCACCGATGCCGCACACCTGATTAAAGAAATCGCGCAAGATTACCCAGAAACCAAGTGGCGTTGGGAGTATTCCCCGGAGTCATTTACCGGTACCGAAGTTGCCTATGCCAAAGAAGTCGTCGATGCCGTCGTTGAGGTTATGGACCCTACTCCAGAAAACCCAATCATTATCAACCTGCCAGCAACGGTGGAAATGATCACGCCCAACGTCTATGCGGATTCCATCGAGTGGATGCACCGTAACCTCAATCGCCGTGATTCCATCATTTTGTCACTGCACCCGCATAACGATCGCGGCACAGGTGTGGCAGCAGCAGAATTAGGCTATTTGGCGGGAGCCGACCGCATTGAGGGCTGCCTGTTTGGCAACGGTGAACGCACCGGCAACGTGTGCCTGGTTACCTTGGGGCTGAATATGCTGACCCAAGGTGTTGACCCCCAGATCGATTTCTCCGACATCGACCAAATCCGTCGCACTGTCGAATATTGCAACCAGCTGCGGGTACCAGAACGCCACCCATACGGCGGCGATTTGGTGTTTACCGCGTTCTCTGGCTCGCACCAGGATGCGGTAAACAAGGGCCTGGATGCAATGGCAGCACGGGTTAAGCCCGGCGCGACTCACACTGATGTCAAGTGGGAAGAATTGCGCGGTGAGCAGTGGGAGGTTCCATATCTGCCGATCGACCCGAAAGATGTGGGACGCAATTATGAAGCGGTTATCCGTGTGAATTCCCAGTCCGGCAAGGGCGGCGTTGCTTACATTATGAAGACCGATCATGGGTTGGCGTTGCCACGTCCAATGCAGGTGGAGTTTTCGTCCGTGGTGCAGGCCGTTACTGATGCTGAGGGCGGGGAGGTGGAATCCAAGGCTATGTGGGATATTTTCGCCCGTGAGTATCTGGATCGGGTCACCCCCATCGAGCAGGTTTCCATGCGGGTTGACGCCGCGCAGACGGAAAATGATGAGGCAAAGATCCAAGCTAAGTTACTGTTCAATGGTTCCGAGGTGGTCATTGAAGGTCACGGTAACGGCCCAATCGCTGCGTATGCTAACGCATTGGAGTCGTTGGATATTGACGTTGAGGTGCAGGAATATACCCAGCATGCCCGCACTTCCGGCGACGATGCGGAGTCTGCCGCATATATCTTGGCCGATGTTAATGGCCAGAAGTACTGGGGTGTGGGAATCGCAGGTTCCATCACGTATGCGTCGTTGAAGGCTATTACTTCCGCTGTTAATCGTGCGTTGAGCTAGGCGCCAAGCACAGTAAAACCACCGCTGCATAAGGTTCCGGTTATGACACCCTTATGCAACGGTGGTTTTCGCTTTTCGACGCCGCCACTGTGGCGATCACTGTGGCGGGTGTTATCTGATAGCTCTATCGGTTACGCCGCCGATGAGTATGCATTAACAATGCACCCAGCGCGCTTATCAAAGCTGCAAATGCGATGAACCACTGTACTGAAGCACCAGTCTTTGCTAATTGCTTGGGCTGAGTTTCAGCTGCTTTTGCTTTCTGCTTAGCAACTCCTTGTTTCGCGATTCCCTTCTTAGGGGGTTGCGGCGCAGGTGGCTGTGGTTTTGGTGTTGTCTTTGTAACTGTTTTGACCAGCATGCTGATAAGCGGTGTCACCAAAAGTGGAACGAGCGGGATTAGCCCCCACCAAAATGGCGGGTTGGAGTTGTTGCGCAGTTCCACATCCAGCACCTGGGTGAAGCTATTCGGTGTGATGGTGACAACCGCGCTGCCGTCGTCGTTAAGCTTAAGGGAATCCGGGGTCGATGAGCTAAAGATTGGCGCATCCCAGCGGAGGATCGCGTCATCTTCTGGCTTAATCTCCTTCAACGTTACTTGGGTGCCTACTGGCAATGGGGGCAGTTCGGCGTATGTTTGACCGGCCTTGATATCGAATTCTTGGTTATGGTTCACGCCAGCTAGCTGCCAGGTGGCCTGCACGCGGAATTTTCTGTCGGCGGCTACCAGCGGTGCGTTAAGGCCTCCGAGTACTTTCCGTATGCTGATGCGTCCAAGTTCACTATAGGCATTTGTGATGGTGATAGTTTTAGCGTCGTTATTTGCCTTAATTGTCTCAGTACCGGTGGTCACTGATTCCGCTGGGTTAAATTGCAACCCGACCACTGCGACTGAGTCTGGGGTTTCAGTAAATACGCAGCTACTGCCAGCTGGAATTTTTTCAAGGGTAGCTGGGGTGTCTGGCGTGATCTTAAGTTCACCTGTGGTTTGTTCCTGTCCCTTGGTGCAGACATATCCGACCCGGTAAGTATGGTTGCGGGCTGCGGCCACGGCTGCTTCAGAACCAACCAGTTCTTTGTTGACGGTGATAGTCCCTACCCACTGGGTGTAGGTATTGGTCACGGCAATCTCGCCGGTGGTGTCTTTGGCGATGGTAACTGGGTCACCAACTGCCACCGTTAGATCCATCAAGTCAATTTTCGCGTCGCGCTCAACCACCGAACACGACATGCCAACTGGAATGCCGGTGACTGTTTTACCTTCCGCTACGGTAACCCCGGTGATCTCACCGGTGAGTTTCTCGTCGCCTTTTGTGCAGGTGTAATCAAAATCAAAGGTCTTGTTCTCTGGTACCTGGGCGCCTTCTTTCGCCACTACTGTCTTGACCACCTTGAATCCGCCGGTGTGGCGGGTATAGGTGTTGGTGAATTCCACAACGGTGGTTTCAGTGCGAGGTTTGATTTCAATTACCTGCGGCTTTGGAATAGCGACATCGTAGCCATCGGCGTTAGCTGATGCTTCGGTTTCGGTGATAGTACAGCTGGTACCGATCGGGAAGTCCTCTAAAGATTCGGCTTCTTTGTCCCCTGTGACTGTTAACGAGCCGTTCGTTCCATCACTGCACTCATAGGTGAATTGGAACTGTTTTGCCTTGATGGTGGCTTCATCAGCAGCAGCAATATTTCCAGCAAGCTGTTTACGCACCTTAAACTTCGCGCGGTGCTGGGTGTAGGCATTGGTGAAACCGAAGGATACAACTGGCTGATCCTTTGCAGCAATCACCTTCGTCTGTGCGGCAGTTGGGGTCCAATCGTGATTATCGATAGCGGTATTATCAGGCTGTTCGGTGATCGTACATGAGGTTCCGACATCGAATTTTTTCACTTCTTGGGTTCCTGCTACCAATGGGCTAATCCAGGTGCCATCGCCAGGAACCAGAAGTTCACCGGTTTCCGCGCCGCAGGTGTAGGTGAATTTGAAGCTTCGGTTTCGTGCCTCAGCTTGTTGCTCACCAGCTACACCCGTGAGGTTCTTTTGAACTCGGAACGTAGCTTTATCCTTGGAGTAGGTGTTGGTAAATTCAGCGACCACTCGTGGTAGATTCAGCGCAGCTATCGCTACGGTTTTCGGTTGGATATTGCCAAGAGCGTAATTATCAATTCCGGCACGAGCTGTATCCTCAGTCACTGTGCACTGGCTGCCTACTTCAATGTCTTTGTCATTGGCTTTTGCAACCCCATCGCCTTTAACTTCGATGACCCCCGTAGTTTTGGCCGGGTCGTTGCATTGGTAGGTGAAGTGGAATGTTTTATTCCGTGCAGCGTCTACATCGGCTGGAGCTAGTCCTTCGACTACTTTGCGAACCTCAAACCGGCCTTTATCTTTGGCATATACGTTATTAAATTCCGCAGTCGCAACCTGATTGTTTGCTGCTGGTTTGGTAATTCGCACTGTTTGCACACCGGTAGCTGGAGTGACGGTGGGGCGTTTGCCAGAAATTTCGGCGGCTGCTGCCACCTCGGTTACCGTGCATTCGGTTCCAATGGGGAACTTCTTATCACTTTTAACAGGCTGTCCGTTGCCTTTAGCGGTGATTGTGCCTTGGGAACGATTCGGGTCATTACATAGGTAGCTGAATTCAAAGTTGTGGTTTTCTACACCATCAATGCCTGAAGCTCGCTTTACGACGCTAAACGGTGCCGCATCAACGGTGGTATTCGTTACAGTGACACCCACATTTCCCTGAGAATTGGTACGAATTACCGCAGTTTTACCACCATTGGTGATGCGCACATTTCCGTTCTGTAGGTCAGCAGGGTTTGTCGCACTAAACACCGGGTCACCGAAGGTGATTCCATTCATGTTGGGGAAATTGATCTCCGAGAGGGTAATTTCCGTTCCCTCCGGTACTTGTACCGTTCCTTTTGCTACTGGCCCGTTCAGGCGTACTTCGACATCTTCTTGCCCACCGTTCCACGTGGCTCGAACGGTAAACGCGGTACCCGCTCCCACGCCTTGGGACTCAGGGGTAATGAGTTTACGAATTTCAAAGGTACCGCTGTTTAAGCCGGTGATCGTTCCGGAGCCGGAAGCTTGATATTCCAACGTATATTCTTGCTGCATGGCACGGAAATTTGTCTTTACCGTGTTCTTCGTTTGTGCGCCAATGAACACACGGTCAGCAGTAGCGGGTTTGGTTTCATAGAAGATTTCATATGCTTTATCCGCGCTCCACCCACCAGGTGGTGCCGGGACACTAAAACTGAATTTCAGTGGGTTCGAGGGATCAACCCGAACGTTTTCGGCCTTTAACTCTCGGATTGCCGGATATACATAGGTGTCAGCAGATCCAGGAACCGTATTGAATTCTTGAACAGATATCTTTTTCTGTGTGTTGAGAGTGTGTTCAACGTATTTCGAGGATAATTCGAATTCATCGGTAAACACAGCAGGCGAGTGCGGTGAATCCGCTAACCAAGCGCCAAAAAATGCGATCTGCCAGGTTGCAGCTTCTTTACCGTCGGAATACCAACCAAACTTGTTGAGGGTATTCAAGGTCACCTGCTTGTGGCCAATCTCGCCACCTGGGACATCGTAGTTGATAATGCGATTGCCACTGAAGGTGAAAGGTAATTGGTTAACCTGGCCAGCTGCTTGGCTTTCCAGATCCACCCGGACCGTTCCATGCACATTGCTTTTCGTGACGAACTTGTCGTTAAACGTACAGGTTAAAATCTTGGTTGCTGCTGTTATCGAACACGTTCCGCCTTCGGTCTTACTTGTATCAGCCAACGGGAAACTAAAGTCGTTCACGAAACCGAATTGTTGCGGTAATTGTAGGGTGAAGAAGTTATTCTCCACTACGCCTTGGGCGGCCCGCCAGTTAAAGAATAACGATAGTTGGTCGTATTGCCGCAATTGCTTAGGGCGTTCTACCCCATCAGGTTCCGAGTTCGCAGTCTTTTTAGTGATGACCAAGTCGGAAAATTCAATACCTGGTTGTTCAGTTTGGGCATGAGCATGACGTGGCGCCATGCAAAATCCCATCACCAGGGCCACAATAATCAGGTTGATCAACGCTAACCTGCGTAATCGCAACTGATTACAGTGCAATCCTATCGCTGTCACGATCTACTACCTTCCATTATCTCCGCGTTTTACACGTTTCAACTTCACCGTTTCACCAAAACTTAAAAAGCTCAGCCCGATCGTGCCATATGCTTAAATTTTTACAAGTTTTAAATGAGACGTTAACGAAACTAGCCTTGCATGAATTATTAGCTGCGTCAATTGTGTTAAATAGACTCATTCACTACGCAAAAATAGCCACAAGTATCAATATTGAAGTTGCTAAATATCTAAATATTTTAAGCATAAAATAAGTTCCAGCTTAGGCGTAATGTCGCCGCAATACGTCGCAATTGGTATAGGTTTAGCGCTACCCGTTCACGCAACGGCAGCGCCTAGTGATTTCACGCGCCTATGTACAAAAATCCCCCCAATTGTGTGGGAAACATTCATTATTGGTCCCCATCACGACCGTTGCTAGCTACGGAAGCCGCCACAGTGCAGTTTGCCTTTGGAAAACTCAACAAGTGCAGGTTTCGATCCTGCCGACAGTCACATCCTAAGAATCGTGGGCGCAAGCTGCACGCAATCTTTGCCCTGCTGGGCATGTGCATGCTGTTGATAGCACGCAAAGCCAGATACAATTAGCCCCCATGAGTGAATCTTCTTCCCACACCAATGCCACACACCCCCTATCTGAAGATTCCTCCCGCTCCACTGAGAAAAATTCCACCTCCGCGCAACGGACGCGGCGTCGCCGACGACGACGCCCATCGGGCACGCCAACTCCGCAACCTACCCGCAATCAAAAAAGCCAGAACCGTCCGCAACGCCGGATTCTCAGCCAGGAAGAAAAAGCGGAACGCGAAGCCAAGCGGTTGCAATATCAAGCAGAACGCGCCGAAGAACTTGCTCGTAGCCCTTATATCGCCATGACGATCCACAGCTCTGGCATCCACCCAAGCACCGCACATATCGTTGCTATCGATGCACTTCTACTGTCACCTACCGGGGAAATAGTCGATGAATACTACACGGTTATCAATCCGGTCGGTGATCCAGGCCCGCAGCATTTGCATGGCCTTACGCTTGTAGAAATTGCGGAAGGAAGCCGGTTTGAACAGGTGCTTAAACCTCTAGGTCGACTTATCGACGGCCGCACGTTAATCGTCAATAACGCCCCATTATCATGGGGTTTTATCCACAACGAAGCACGATGCACCATGGCTAAAGCTGCACGGGCTAACCGAAGCCGCAACAACCGAAATAGGTCACGCCGCAGACACCGGGTGGGGCATGTGCCGAAACCTAAAGGCATTATTGATACCCTCAGCATCGCGCGTCGACAAGCGAAGTTTCTACCCGACATCCGGATTCGCACCGTGGCCCGTGCACTTGGTCTCGAAACCGCCGCTGCTACAGCAACCGTTGAACGAGCACGGCAACCAGCCGCCGACGTTGCACGGGAAGAAACGACGTTGGTTGCCGATATGTTTTTCCACGCTCAGGGGCAATTCCCCGACGCCATTGCCATCACCACACCTGATACCTTGCGTGCCGATGCATTCGGTTTGCAACGCTCTGCCATTCGGGTCGATGCCATAGAAGCCAGCGCCCAGTACGAAAACCCTGGTATCTATAGCCCCGACACCGGATTAATCGCCGGTATGGAGGTGGTAGTCGCCCCCGAGATCACTCTCGACCCCGACATCATCATCGAGGCCATCGTCGCGGCGGAGCTTTTCTATTCCGAGAAAGTCACCCGGCAAACCTCGCTGGTGGTCTGTAACATCACCGATCCCCTGACTGGAAAAGCAATGCATGCTAGCCGAAAAGGTATACCGCTCATCAGCGACACCGACTTTTTGGAACTGGTAAAAACCGTTCAACCAGGAACAACCATCGCACCCGCCGAGGCCTCCTGACTTTATGCCGCAATTGTTGCCAACTAGTAATGTGATGCGCTGATCTTCTACAGGCGAATAACACGATTAACGGACTACACTCTTAGCTCATGAAGTTCCCTCGATTGAGCACACTGGTTCCAGCGCTGGCCACCACAGCCGCAGCAGCTACCGCCGCTGCAAAAGTTCCCGGCCTGCGCACCAAAGCCGCGATCGGTATCGCCAACCTGGCTACCTACGCCTCCCGCGCCACCGGACGCGGCTCAGGCGGAATGATTGGCGGCTTAATAGCGGAGAAAATCGACCCACAGATCATGAAAAACTTGGGTGGTGGCAGGCCCGTTGCCATCGTCACCGGTACCAATGGAAAATCCACCACCACCCGAATGCTGACCTCGGCGTTACGTAGCAGCCACAGTGTTGCCACCAACGACGGCGGCGACAACATGGACGCGGGCATTATCTCCGCCCTCATGGCGGGACGCGAAGCGAGCCACATCGTCCTTGAATGCGACGAGCTGCACGTGCCAGCAGTTGTGGATCGGCTCCGCCCCAATTGTTTAGTTTTGCTCAATTTATCCCGCGACCAGCTCGACCGCGTGGGGGAGATTAATAAGATTGAGCGCGCATTACGCGATTGCGTGGCCGCCCACCCCGAACTAACTGTGGTTGCTAACTGCGACGATGTCCTCGTTACATCCATCGCACTGGCTGCGAAAAACGTCGTATGGGTATCTGCCGGAGCCGGGTGGTTAGGTGACTCCGTTTCTTGTCCCCGCACCGGCGGACACATCATTCACAACAATGGTTCCTGGAAAGCCGCCAAACCACTGCCGGATGGCTCCGCATTCGCCCGGCCGGAACCGGATTGGACAATCACCGACGCGGGAATCACCGATTCCAGCGGTCACACCCACCCGTTGTCACTTCAATTGCCGGGTCGCGCCAACCGGGGTAACGCCACCCAAGCCGTGGCGGCTGCCGTCGCATGTTTCGATATTCCCGTTGAAAAGGCGATTAGCGCCGTCGAATCCGTCGATGACGTCGCTGGCCGGTACTCCACTTTGCAATTAGGCGATCGGTCGATCCATCTCCTTCTGGCAAAAAACCCGGCTGGCTGGCAGGAAGCCATGTCCATGGTTGATCGCAGTGCGGACGGGCTGGTTATCGCCGTCAATGGTCAAGTTGCCGACGGCGAAGATCTGTCCTGGCTATGGGACGTTCAATTCGAAGATTTCGGGCCGCTTAAGGTCATCGCCTCCGGCGAACGCGGCACCGACCTTGCCGTTCGATTGACTTATGCCGAAATCGACCACGACTTAGTATCAGACATGGTCGCCGCAATTGAAGCGTGTCCGGCCGGAAATATCGAGGTCCTTGCCAATTACACCGCATTCCGTGACCTCAAACGCGCGCTGGAACGCCGCATCGCCACCGAGAAGGAGAACTAACCATGAGCACGTTAACAATCGGTTTGGTCCTACCCGACGTCCTCGGAACCTACGGCGACGACGGAAACGCGCTCGTCCTTCGGCAGCGCGCCCGCATGCGCGGCATCGACGCTGAGATCCACAAAATTCGACTCGGCGAACCCGTCCCCACCCAACTTGATGTATATTGCCTCGGCGGCGGCGAGGACACCGCCCAAATAATCGCAACAGAACATCTCAAGGGCGACGGCGGGTTACGTAAGGTCGCCGACGCTGGTGTCCCGATATTCGCTGTATGCGCCGGTTTCCAAATACTAGGAACAAGTTTCCGGGCAGGCGGCACGGAAGTCACGGGACTTGAGCTTATCGACGCCACCACCACAACCCTAAAAACCCGATCCATCGGGGAAGTCACCGCTGCCCCCATCGGCGGCGGGTTAACCGACACCTTCACCGGATTTGTCAACCATATGGGTGCCACCACCTTAGGCCCCGACGCCCAAGCACTGGGCACCATCATCACCGGCCCCGGCAATACCGACCAAGATCAGCGCAGCTACGAAGGTGCCACCCAAGGCAGCATCATCTGTACCTATATGCACGGCTCAGCATTCGCCCGTAACCCCCAACTGGCTGACCTGCTCCTAGCCCAGGCTACTGGAACCACCCTGGCCAAGCTTGCACCGCTGGACATTCCGGTCGTCGAAAAGCTGCGGCGCGAACGCCTGGGGCGATAACGCGCTACAACCGCAACCTGCCGCTAAGGGCACGCGACAACGTGAGCTCATCGACGAACTCCAAGTCGCCGCCCAGCGGCATTCCGGAGGCCAGGCGGGAAACCACCAAATCCGGGAAATCCTTCAATAACCGCACCAAATAGCTCGCCGTAGCCTCACCCTCCGTATTCGGATCAGTGGCGATGATAACCTCCGTGATCTCCGGCGCATCATCAACTAACGGCGCATCCGGCGTGGAGCCTGCTAACTCCCGATCGGGCAACACCCCACCAATCCGCTGCAACAACTGGGAGATATTCAACTCACGCGGACCCACATTATTCAACGGGTCCAGCGCACCCCCCAACACGTGGTAGCGGCCATTGAACTCGCCGGTCCGCTCCAAAACCTGGATATCCTTTGGCTCCTCAACCACACAAATAGTGCCCCGATCCCGCCCCGAATCGGCACAAATCCGGCACACCTCATCGCGGGAAATATTGCAACAAATCCGGCAGAACCGCACCCCATCACGCACTGCCCCCAGTGCCTCCTGCAGCCGCGTAATATCAATCGGCTCCACCTGCAATAGGTGGAATGCAATCCGTTGCGCGCTCTTCGGGCCAACCCCCGGCAACCGGGACAGCTCATCAATCAGATCCTGCAATGGCCCTTCAAACACCTGAAATTTTCCTTTCGGTCAAAACCAACCAACCGCAACTGATTCTGCCACATCACCCCGACACAACCACGTGACAATCCGCAGCATGGGCAAACCCTACAAATAAATCACCAGAGCAGCACCCCGAAACGTCATTCGAATGTGATGCCTGCGGTTTCGAAAAACTCCCGATAACGAACCGCACCCGACTTCTTAAACTCACCCAACGGATCAGCCTCCCAACAATACCGCACCTGCGGCACCGAACAACCCGCCGCAGCCAACTTCGTATCCTCCGCACCCAAAATAATCTGCATCATCTTCCCCACCCCCGACAACGGATGATCCTCATCACCAGCAAACTCATCAGCCAACCGCACCAACTCACCCCGCCACCGCGGATAATCATCCACCATAAACCGCCGCGACACCGCCGGAACCTTCACACCAGCAAACTCCACCCCCTTAAAATTCACATTCCGCCACTTCGCCTTAGAAAAAATCACACCCCTGCAAATTCTGCGCCTCCGGATGCACCCAAATAGTCACATTCGACATCTTCGTCTCAAACCGACTCCGCAACAACAACGGCGACTGCTCATAATTAACATCACCCATCCTCTGGATCACCGTATCCACAATCACCGAATCCACTACAGCAGCCACACCCCCAAACGCCTCCGGCGCAACGCAACCAACAAACTCGCACCCATCAACTACCGAATCACCAAAAAATGACTGATCCGTAAAATCCACCCCCTCAAACCGACAACCCACAATCCGGCCACCAATCACCTTCAACCTGTTAAAAACCGCATCAACAGCAACCACATTCTCTACAGCGCCCCCAACCGAGACCACATAACGCGGAAACACCCCATACGAAATATCC
Source organism: Corynebacterium mustelae (assembly GCF_001020985.1). Classification (NCBI taxonomy): domain Bacteria; kingdom Bacillati; phylum Actinomycetota; class Actinomycetes; order Mycobacteriales; family Corynebacteriaceae; genus Corynebacterium; species Corynebacterium mustelae. The sequence goes on along the minus strand of NZ_CP011542.1, from coordinate 179,265 downwards.
GCATTCCCAATCACCTCACCCGACTTAAACATATGCAGCCCCCGAAGATCACTAGCAACAAAACCCCGAAAATCCTGCCGCCCATCAACCACACCAAACGGCGAAACATCCACCATCGGAACCAACCCCGCATGCGACGAATCCCACCGACCACGCAACTCAGAAACAACACCACTCACACAAACACACCACCCTTACAAAACCAGAATCTCTATTACCAATTGCTAATCACGTTTATTCTCAAGTAGTGCATACGCCCACTTTTCAAAGGACTCATACGGGCCACCGCCATACCACGCCTCATCCGTGAAATCGTAATACCCACACTCCACCTGACCATCAGACTTCCGATGAAACACCAAATAACTAGCACCATTTAGTTTCGCAATCGGATAAAAATCCTCCCGATCTGGATACCACTCACGAAAATTATCAAAAAGGTGCATCTGCGCGTTATCCCACACCACCGCAGGCGCAGGCGGAAGAATCTCCGTCCCATTCACAGTCCAACTATAATAATCCAAGAAAAAATCCTTGAAATCCTGCGGCAACCAATCCGGCGCAAACGCAAAACCCTCCGCCAACAACTCCGGACTCAAACCACCCAACTCAAAATCCGAACCATCAAACCCAACAAAATCCTCATAATTAATCATAAAAACTCCTAACACCTACTCATCCGCAACACGGCCACACTCTGGGAACTCAAGATCAACCTGCAAATGAGACTTCACCAACCGAGAAATTTTCGAAAACAACCGATCCACCGGATCCAAACCCCTCGTAAACGCAAAATTCACCGTACCGTACGCAGACCAAATGACATCTATATACCCCCGACCAGCAAACGTGTCATCACGCGCTAACACCGGGCGATTAAACGACATCGCACGCTTCGCCCGCCGCTGAAACCGCCACGTAATCTCCGGATCAACCTCATGCAACAACCGATGCACCCCGCACGCAAAATCATGAACCAAGCTCAACGTCACATCAGAATCTTCCAAATCACCATTCACCACACGCGACTTCGCAAGCAATAACCCAAGAGCAACCACCTTATCCATCGACGAATCAAACGGCAGCACACCCGACAACGCCGACTCCACCACGGCCAACCGCTCATCCTCACGCGCTAACAACTCATCCACAATCGAGCGTATTTCCTCAGCACTACGCGCATCCGTATCACCAGTAAACCAATCCCGTCCAAACAACGAATACCGCGAACAAAACAACCCAAAATCAGAATCAGTCATGTCAAAAATCTAATCATTACCCTCATCGCTAACGCGCAAAACAGACTCAGGAAACGCAAGATCAACCTGCAACCGTCCCTGAATTAATGTCTTAAAAGCCGAAAAGAAACGAGGAACGAGTTCCTGGCCGTTCAAATATGCGGAATTGATAATCCCGTAGCTATCCCAAATAACATCTACATAACCGCCACCAGCAAACTTGTTATCGCGCGCTGACACTGGACGATTAAACGACACCGCACGCTTCGCCCGCCGCTGAAACCGCCACGTAATCTCCGGATCAACCTCATGCAACAACCGATGCAAAGCACACCCAAAATCATGCACCAAACTCAACGTCACCTCAGACTCCCTCCGATCCCCATTCACCACACGCGACTTCGCAAGAAGCTGCCCAAGAGCAACCACCTTATCCATCGACGAATCAAACGGCAGCACACCCGACAACGCCGACTCCACCACGGCCAACCGCTCACCCTCACGCGCTAACAACTCATCCACAATCAACTGCGTTTCCTCAGCACTACGCGCCGCATCATCACAGGAAAACCAATCCCGACCAAACAACGAATACCGCGAACAAAACAACCCAAAATCAGAATCAATCATGACGCAGCCGCACTCATTTTCTCAATAGAATTCCTATCAAAGCAACCATTTTTCTACCAGAAAGACTATCTCAGGTAGCGTTTGTTTGGCTACGGTTGGGTCGTTGCCGAAAGTTGCCGTGTAGTTGTTTTCTATGCGATCGAATCCGATAACGAGCGTGGAGACGGTACGCTCTCCTGCCGTTTTTCGGTAGATAACGCGATCTTCAAACTGTGGCGATTCCGGGGCGACGCACAAAGCATTGCTCTTGGCAGTATGCTCAGCTAACCAGCCGATGCCCGCCGGGGAGAACCACGGCCGAGTTTCACCCCAGGTTTCGGTGGATATGTCGCCTATTATTTCGTCGCCGAACAGGAGTCGTCGAAAAGCAGTGATATTGATAAGCCCCAAACCCATTTCTGCCCAGCGCGAAATATGCGGCACTGGTTTGCTTACCGGCAATGTCACCTGGAGGGTGTTCCCGCCACGAAACCGCGAGGCGATATTCAATTGCGCAAAAGCTTTATGCGCCTCGTGCAGTCGCGCATCATCCGTCGAATCGGCACTGGCCGCACGCGCCATAATCTCCCACATTGAATCGATCGTGCGCAATGAATCTGGTGTATAGAGAAGAAACTTGTACATTGTCGGCGCAAACGACATTTCGGAAGCACCCGGCCAGGCGACGTCGCAAAGCCCAAGCGCTTGCAACTGGACATTAAAAGCTTCGACATCCTGCTTACGCAGGGGTTTCGGCGCCGTAGCTAAATAATCGCCAACCCGGCGCAGAAGGTTGTCAGCAACATCAGCCATCTGCCGGTGAACAAGTTGCGTCACAAACTGGGTTAAAATCCTAAGCCAATCTGGGTGAGTACATAATTCCTGAGCGGGAACGTGGATAGCTAACCAGCGAAGATCGACATGCTCAGCCACACTTTTAACCCGGTCAGTTATCTGATTTAGCCGTGGCAGGTTCACGTCACCGGCGTCGTTACAAATAGCTACCGTTGTTGTTGCGTGGCTAGGGTGCTTCCCAATAAACAGCTGCGTGATAAACCCGCTTGTCGACGACGACACCAGCGTCTCATCCACTCCCGCAACCGGCACGGAAATCTCCACCTGAGCATCAGCGATATATGGGTTATCTTCGTAACCAAACGCCGGAAAGTTAAACTGCACGTCCACATTGCAAGCAACACCTGCCCATCGTGCCGTTGTCCCCGACACCCGCCAACCCAACCGGGTCAACTCTGTTACTGTTTCCGCCCAAACCCTATCGAAAGCCATAGCTACCCCACCCACCTAGGGCTGAATGAAATCCAGGAATTCTGCATCAGTAAATTTCACCGGCGAGTACCACAGTATTTGTTCCACCATACCCTCGTACTGCCAAAATCCAACCCGGTGCTGCATCGAAAACACATAATCGTTTTCCGGAATTGCCCGTAGGTCCACGCCCAAAGAACGCAGTTGAGCTATGAAATCCGACCACGGCTGATCCAACGACACACCAACAAAGTCCACCCCTGCAAACCGACCTGTCACTGCAATCTCTTCGGGTCGATCGTGCTCATCGAAACTCACTTCCAAAATGAAAGTCTTTCCGGCAGCCTCCAGATTCCCTCGCCACGAATTCGACGTAGTCGAGACAAACGTCAAATCTGGCACCAGATCAAAATAAAACTCCCAATCCGACCAACACCAATCAACGATAAAACCCTGCCAATCGGCTTTCACCATCGGTCTCTCCACATCAACCATCCAATAGATTTGGGAACGAAACTAGTGATCAATCGACCACTGTATCCATGCGCCGGTGTGTCCGGCTACGGGCGCAACTACCAACTTAAGAAAAATCGATACCAGTTACGGCACGATACAGTTCAATGACCGCCGTTTGGACAGAAGGCGGCAATTGTTCGTTCACAGCCTCGGCGATAAAACGTCCGCCACGCGCACCATCATTGCCACGCCCATGTGCAAACCTAAATCGCTCCCAGTCCTGTTGAACTTGCTGAAAAACATGGAAAGCAGCTCGATACTCAGGCGATTCGACGGAATGCTTTCCCATTGCAGCGTTCGCATAGTCAGACACCGCACCGGCATGTTCCACCCAGTTGGGCACAATAAACTTCGTTACATGATCGGCAACTATCACCCGCTCCATAGGCACGCCAACGAACCTCACCATGTGCAATTCCGCGTCTGATAAATCCGTCCCCGAAAGCTGGCTTGCTTCTTTATCCTCCACAAAAGAAACGTTTGACAGTGAACCGCTCACACTACCACCACGCACCACAAGCGAATCCAGATGGGTACTACGAGCCCCCACAAGCTCAACACCGCTGATCGTACAGTTAAACAGCTTTTTTAGAGCCTTCACCGGTATGGGTTGAGCGACCCCCGTAACCGTGGAATCAAACAAACTTACACGGCTTAACGACGTCTGCGCTAACTCGATTCCGCTCAAAGAACAATTCTCAAAACTCACGTAGTACAGCGAAGAATTCGAAAGAGCAAGATCGACGAACTCACAACGACGAAACGAAGCTGCGTCAACCTCCAGCGACGAAAATTCCTTACCCGCTATATGTAAGTCGTCATGAAAACCCATCACTTTAGGCATGTGCAGCTCCGTTTCACGTGTTAGCAATTAATTGTTCTGCTCAAGTAGTGCATACGCCCACTTTTCAAAGGACTCATACGGACCACCGCCATACCACGCCTCATCCGTGAAATCGTAATACCCACACTCCACCTGACCATCAGACTTCCGATGAAACACCAAATAACTAGCACCATTTAGTTTCGCAATCGGATAAAAATCCTCCCGATCTGGATACCACTCACGAAAATTATCAAAAAGGTGCATCTGCGCGTTATCCCACACCACCGCAGGCGCAGGCGGAAGAATCTCCGTCCCATTCACAGTCCAACTATAATAATCCAAGAAAAAATCCTTGAAATCCTGCGGCAACCAATCCGGCGCAAACGCAAAACCCTCCGCCAAAAACTCCGGACTCAAACCACCCAACTCAAAATCCGAGCGATCAAACCCAGCAAAATCTTCATGATTAATCATAAAAACTCCTCACCCCTACCCATGCACACCAGAACCACACTCCGGAAACGCAACATCAACCTGAAACTGCGACTCCGCCAACCGAGAAATTTTCGAAAACAACCGATCCACCGGGTCCAAATCCCTCATAAACGCAAAATTCACCGCAGCATAACTATCAATAATGGCATCAATATATCGATCACCCTCAAACGTGTCATCGCGTGCCAACACCGGGCGATTAAACGACACCGCACGCTTCGCCCGCCGCTGAAACCGCCACGTAATCTCCGGATCAACCTCATGCAACAACCGATGCAACGCACACCCAAAATCATGCGCCAAACTCAACGTCACCTCAGACTCCCTCCGATCCCCATTCACCACACGCGACTTCGCAAGAAGCTGGCCAAGAGCAACCACCTTATCCATCGACGAATCAAACGGCAGCACACCCGACAACGCCGACTCCACCGCAGCCAACCGCTCACCCTCACGCGCTAACAACTCATCCACAATCAACTGCGTTTCCTCAGCACTGCGCGCCGCATCATCACAACCAATCCAATCCCGACCAAACACCACATACCGCGAACAAAACAACCCAAAATCATCATCAGTCATGACAACACTTCCTTAAAATAATCAACGATTTTTCAATCACTTAGAAAGAACAAAAGCATGATTTGCAGTATCCCAATGGAAACCTTTTTGTTCAAAGTATTTTTGTACAGGTTTTGTAAATTGTGCGTCGCGTACTGCATAACTTGCAGCTTCCCCACTTATTCCTAGCGCTTCCTGCCTAATTAAAACAGATTGTTGGAGTGCTGGATCACCATGCCACATCACAGAACTCAGTTTTTCTTTTCGCACCAACACAACATCTTTATTTATTTGTTGCCGAACGAACTTATTTGATCCTACACGACCAGTCTTTTGCTCGTGTCCAATACCCAACTCTGACTCAAGTACATCTACAAACCGACGTCCTGTCTTACCTCCAGATTTTTTACCAGCGTCAAAAAACGCTTCCTTCATTATCGTTCCGGAGCCTTCTAGTGACTCCGCCAAGGCATCCCGCGCTAAATCACCTACGGCTTTGTTTTGGATGATTTGATGAGCTTTAAGCCCGTAGTAGTCGATAAGTGTGGTGGGGTTGGTGACGTAGCCTTGGGGTGTTGCTATGTTCGGGCTTACACCGAGTGGGTCTTGGGCGTTATAGATTCCGGCTTCTGGTTGGTAGTACCGGTACCGGTTATACACCCACCCGGATTCCGTGTCTTCGTACTGGCCAGCAAACAACAACGGGCACTGATTCTTCCCCCGCCAGACACGCTGACCATACAACGACTGGGAACTACACCCAGTAACCTCACCAGAATCCGGATCCACAAGCTCCAACGGGGCACCAGCAAGATCTGTTGTCATCGCAGCAAACACCACATCCACCTGCTCCTGCGACCACGACAACACCCGTGACGGATCAGCAGGATCCACAACCCCACCACTACCAGGATCCACCGATCGAACATCCGCTGGTTTTACCGGCTGGCCGTGCGTGGTTAAGGTCAGCTGCCCGATCGGATCCACGGTGTCCGGATCATAGATCCACATCCGACCCACCACCCCATCACCACCAGGTGTGGTGACACCAGCAGCCAAAGCAGTATCAGGTGTGGTGGTGTAGGTGACATGTTCCCCAGTCAGGAGATCACCAGTATGGGTGAACATCACCCGCACAAGCACCTGACCACTACCAGTATCAATGGTCTCCTTCGCCACCCGACGCCCCAGGCCATCATAAATATACTTATACCCCACACCAGGTGTATCCGACGAGGTAAACCCCACCGGCTGAGTCGACGTACCCGCATAAAAAACGTCTTCACCAAAGGCTTCTTCGACAACCGCTTCGTCACCGTACGTATCACCCGACCAGCCGGATCATACTCATACCGAGTCCGACCCACCCGAACCGGCTTCGTCCCAGAAAACTCCACATCTGATACCACACCAGACACCGATGACGGCACATACCCACCATCCGCCTGAAACTGGGAATCAGTACGAATACTCGTGAGCACACCAGCAGCAGAAAACCCATACACCTCCGACACCCCACCAACCGACGCCTGCGACGATGCTAGGGACGGGGTGTGGCCGGTTGATGTGTAGCCGGTTGGGGTGTGGCTGGTTGGGGTGTGTGCTGGTGGTTGGGTGGTGACAGCGGTGATCTTACCCATCACATCCACATCAAAAGTCTTCATCCCACGAAGATGATCCGCCACACCAACAACCACATCATCCACACGCCACGACAACCCATAGCCCGACATACGCCTACGCCCACCCGGCGCAGTAGCATCCAACAGGTACGTATGATCATCAGTTTTACGCGAACACCTGTCATAGGCATACTCCCTGACAAGCGACCCAGTATGCATCCAGCTACGCCGACTAGCAGCATCAACCCCAAACCCACATTCCGTAACCACCTGACCCGGTACACCCGCAGCCACCTTATCCACAGTAGAACGCGACACCAGTGTCGACGCAATAAGTCCTGTGACCTCATCATGAGTAACAAACCCCGAAATCACCTGACCAGTCGGTGTCGTCGTATGCTCCGCCACAACCCGACCTATCGGATCAAACTCCACCTGCGTCACAGTCGACTCACCACTAGCAAGCGTCACCGTTTCAGAGATTCTACGACCATACTCATCCACCCCAAACACAACTGTCGTCTCCGGAGTGGTAACAGACCGCACCCGCCCTAACTCATCATAAGAGTACCGAATAACCCCAGCAGCATCCGAAACAGAATCCACCAACCCCAACCGATTCACCCGCACGGTCTTCACACCCGCAGCCGACGCAACACGCGTAACCACACCATCAGAATCAGTGGCAGTACTCGTCGTAGTAGTCACACCATTATAATCCGTCTCCGACACCACCTGACCATCCAACCCATACACAAACCGCCACGTATGCCCATCCCCATTCGTCACCGCCACCGGCTGCATCTGCGTATTATACGTACACCTCGTCACAGCACCTGTCGGATCCACCACCTCCACCGGCTTATCAAACACCGTAAACCGCGTCCTGGTCACCGCACCGATCTCACTTACCGCCTCGGTGATATTACCCTCCCCATCATAACCAAACACCCGCATACCACCATCAGGCTGAACAACAGACTCCACCCACCCCTCCGGCGAATACGACACCTGAGTTACAGCCCCTACCGGATCCACAACCTCCGACACAAGACCACGCACATCCCGCACATAACTCGTTCGACCCCCAGCAGCATCCACCACCGCCACAGTGCGGCCAGCATCATCACACTCAACCACAGTACGCACCCCAGCAGCATCCACCACCACCGCCGGTACTACACCCGACGCACGATACTCAAACTCACAACACGTCACAGCACCCGTCGGATCAACAACCCGCGTGACCAACCCACACGCATCAACCTCATACTCAGAAACCAGACCATCCCGACCTACAACCCGAACCGGAACACCCCACGAACCAGGCTCCACACAAACACTACTCCCATCCGGGAAAATAGTCTCTGTGACTAACCCGTCCTCGTTGTAGCTAACTTCGCTGGACTTACCAGTGGTGTCAATGCTGCGGATTGCCTTGTGGTACTCGTTGTATTCCGAGTCCTGTACTCGGCCTTCTGCCGTGATGATTCGCCATACGTCACCGGCGGCAGTCGCCCGGTACACCGTCGGACGAATATCACCTAAGAATTCATCATGAAGCCACTCCTCCGGAACTGTCCATGCGTCCGTATCACGTGGACCCATCCGGCCGGAACCGGTCATCCCCGCAGCAGCTAACCCACCGGACCGAAGTGTTTTAACTAATGGGAGTTGTTCAATTCGGGTGAAGTATTCATCGACAACACTGTCACCAGCAACAAGTGGATCTTGGTGGAAAGCACCAGCCGCTTCAACCAGTACGCAGACTGTGCCACCGAGTGGGGCGTCGGTACCGGTATCTTCCAGCCAGATCAGTGCGTTGGGGAACATGCCACCGGTTCCGACCTGTGTTACTACTCGTCCTTGGTCATCAAATCGGTAGAAGTATGACACGCCATTGCGGTCTGTCCAGGCGTATGCCCGACCGTGACTATCGTAGTGGTACTCCAGGATCCCATCATGGGAGTTTCGTACCCTGGCCAACTGTCCGTCCGCGTCGTACTCATACCCGATCACTTTCACCGGTTCCTGGTCAGGATGCGTGTGTGGGTTCGACACCCACACGTCACTTAACCGACCAATAACCATGTCATAACCCAAATCCACCCGGGTTCCATCACTGCGCACCATCGCGGTCATCAAGCCAGATGCTTGATCCCATACATACTCAATCCGGTGGCCGGTGTGATGCACCAAAGCTGATAGGCCAATCTCAACACCAATCTCCCACGTATCGGCGATGCTGCCTGGGGTGATTCCCATCCCCACCATGGAACCACCCACACACGGCACACCATCAACCACACCACCAGCACCAGCAATTGCCCCAGGTTTCGTCGTCACCTGGCTCCGATGAGCTTCCGCAGGATCAAGATCATACACCCGAAATTCGTAGACCACACCAGCGGAAATATCTCGAACCCGATACGCACCATCACCAAACGACAACAACCACGGCCGACCATCCGCACGCACCTCAGACCCATCCACAGGCGGCAATGGGAAGGTCAATAGCGCACCGTCGGGGCTGACCATAAGGATTTCGTCTTTCATGACTTCAATGTGAGTATCCGCCCGGCTAACCCACTGTGGCCCTAGTACCCGGCCCATTTGGTGGCTGGAATTGGCGTGGCGATCAACCACCAGTGGTAATACGCCAGAAATATGGACGTCCGTAACGAAATCAACCATGTTTCCGGTGGCCATGTCCACCGGTTCGGCGGCGAAGCAAATCTGACCGCCCCGGGTAACTTTGCTGTACATGGTCTTTGCTAGTTGTTCGTTGGCGATAAACCGCATGCCATCAGCGGATCGCAATGCGGCAAGTTTCGCAGCAGACTTCGCCTGCGACTTCACAAACGATGCCGCAGCTGACGACAACTTTGATCCCTTCGTCGCCAGGTTCTGGGCCGTGCTGCCAAGTTTTCCTAGTTTGGCTAATTTTCCGAGTCCCCCGACCGCACCGGAGGTTAAGGCATCAAATGCGAATTCTTCCCAGCTGGCGTTACCGGTAGCGGCCAATAGGCCTTTCAAGCCAAGACCAACCGCGTACAGTGCGACACCAATCACCTGCAAACCTGGTATCAATGCCAAAATGCCGCCGATAAGCTGCAACGCGTCAGATATTACTTTCAACCAGTCGGCGTTTTTATCCATGAAGTCATCAAGCTTCTGCCACAACTCTTGAAGGAAATTCGGATTCTCCTCAAACCGCTTCCGCGCCTGCGACGCAATCTTTTGCACCTGCACATCCACCCCAGCACCCAACACCTCCTTAATCGCTTTAGCCGACGCCAAATCCTGCTCCCACTTCACCCACGCAGCCTCATGCGCCAACCGCGCCTGCTCCATCGCCGCAATAGCAGCAGCAGCCCCCGGCGTCCCCGCCGCCGCAGCCGCCGCAGCCTCCGCAGCATTCAACTGCATCGCCGTCGAATTCACCACCCCATGATCCACCCGGGCATTTTCCCGCAACCCCCGCATCTGCGCCTTCTGCCCCTCAAGCAGATGCGCATACTGAGCAATCGCATCACCCACCCCCACATGCGCCCCACCCGCCACATCCAAATGCGACGGAAACTCCCCATTAATCAACTCCCGAAACCGATCCCCCTCCGAACCCACAAAACCCCCATCCGACACACCCCGCAACAACCCCGCCGTCTCCAACGCCTGCTCCCCAAACCGACGCCACTTCGCCCCCACCAACACCAACGCCGACACATCCCCACCAAGGCGAAAATCCGAAACCTCAAACCCCACAAACGGCCCAACAAACCTACCCGGCACAACAACCCCTACAAACTACCCACAAACCAACAACACAACAAAAACAAAAACAAGGGGCACGCACACACCAACCAGCACACACGCACCCCACCACCAACAACCAGCAACCAACTACTGGCCAGACAACGACCCCGACACCCGCGACCGCGTCTCCGACACCGCCTGCGTATTCTCATCCAACGCCGCACGCACCTGCCCCAAAATACCCTTAATATTCTCCGCAGCAGCAGACCACTTCCCATGCACCCCCCGATACAACTCCTGCTCCGAACCATCCCACCCCGCAGCCAACTTCGACACATCCGACTCCATCTCCGACAACGTCGACTCAATCGCCCCCATCACCGCATGCAACTCCTCCGCCGCAGCCTCAGCACTCGCATGATCATACGCATACACAGACACAACAAAACCCCTTCACAAACAAACAAACAACAACAAACAACAAAAACAAACAACAATGCGCCACCCACGACGCACCAACACAAACTACAAAATCGGACCCGACTGAAAATTCATCCCCGAAAAACGCTGCTGCAACGTCGCAGCCTGATCATCCTCACCCACCTGATAATCCTTACCAGCCTGCTCCACCCGCGACGTCAACTCCTCCAACGCCTGATTCACCAACTCCATATTCTCACTCCACGCCTCCGTCATAGAATTCCACGCCTCCACAGACGCACCCTTCCACACCCCACGCAACGGCTCAATAGCCGACACAAACGACGACGCCTGCGACTTCAACTGCTCATGATTCACCCGCAACGACTCCACATGACCCGAAACCGCAGAATGCTCAACAGACACATTAGACGACTGAGACACAACAACACTCCTTAGAACGTTTGTACTTCTAATTACATCGACGTAAGTCAATGCCATAGTGTAACTGCATCTTGGCTACCGGTATAGAGAAATCTACATATTGACGATTTTTGCCCCCAAAATTTACCCCTTACAGTCCGTGACCTGCGCAGATACCCCGTAATCGCATCCACTGTAACCAAAAGGGAAATCTCAGCAAAATCACAGTACTTCTGCCACGTAGCCCGTTGCACATAATTTAAAATTATGCAAAGGTTTATGCAAAACATATCCAGCTAGCCGCTATTTTGCTACCCTTGAATGCTGCCTGAGCAATAGCAAAAGCCTCCGTCACGATGAGTTCACACCACTCATAACGGAGGCAAAAATGTGAGGAATCTTAGAACATTCCATCGAGTCCTTGGGACAGCGGCCCCATCTTTTCTTCAGCAAGACGCGCAAGCTGATCGTGTGCATCGTTGTATGCGCCTACTAATAAGTCCTGTAGGGTTTCAATATCATCCACGTCGACAACCTTTGGGTCGATATTAACGGCGGTGGCTTTGCCGGAACCTTCCATTGCCACGGAAACCAAGCCGTTACCAGCTTGACCGATCACGTGAGACTTAAGAATCTCTTCCTGCGCTTGATGCAGTTTCGCTTGCATTTCTTGTGCTTGGGCCAGCAATTGTGACATGTCTGGTTGCCCCATAAGTTATGCCTTTCTCTAAAACAAAACGTCTGTCGTGTTGATAGTGTACCGGTAGCGCAATCGCTCGTGCAGTTACAGCGCGCGTGCCCCAAGCTCCTGTTCCAGCAAATCCATAGCAACAGTCATGGCACTACGGTGGTCTTTTGTACCCACCTCGCTCGCGGCTTGTTGCATCATTTCAGCCTCTTCGCTTTCGCTTGTTGACGCCTCAGCCGCCGCAGGCTCCGTCGCCGGAGTGGTTGTCACGGTAGCAGTTGGCGCTGGCATGCCTTCATCGGGCGGATAGCCGTATGGGTCGTCCGGTGGCGGCGCATCATCCCAACCAACTGGTTCGGGCGGTGCTGGAGTTCCGTCAGCAAAGCGAGGCGCGTTGGCTTGTGCCGCTAGTTTAGCCGCCCCGCGTTCGGCAGCCTCTTGCCAGCGGGAGCGTTTAGGTTGTGTTTCTGCTGCAGGCTGCGGTTGTGGTGTTGCTACTGGCTGCGGCGTTGATTGCTGATAACCAGTAGGCAACACTGGTGGCACAAATCCCGTGGGCTCATACTTAGCGGCTTGCTCCTTAGAGGGTTGCTTATCGACGTTTTCTGCTGCAGCAGGTTCCGAAGTTGCGGCCACTACCGGCTGCGGGTCGGGTTTAGCGACAGGTGCCATGTCCGAAATGGCGGTTTCCACCTGGGATACGGAAATATCACTTTCCGCACCGATATGTGCCGGTTCACCCCAGGTGTCAGTAGGTGTTGGTGCCGGAGTCTCACCAGCTGGTTGCGTTGGCGCTTCGGTGCGAGGCGGCGTCTTTTTCTCCCCGCCTATGGGCGCTGGTTCACCCCAGGTGTCGGCGGGTTCTGTTGCCGGAAGTGGCTCTTCTATCGTTTCGTTATTGATTTCTCTCTCAGGCTCCTGAGGTTCATCAGCAGGCTCAGCGTCAGCGGGTTGCGCATCGGTGTGTACGTGCGGATTCCAGACTGGCTGCGGTTGCGGAACATCAAAACCATGCCGCTTCGGGTCGGTGCCAATCACGCATTCCACTGCGAATGGGTGTTGGGTCAGTTCTTTAACCGCATCGGTGATAAAGCCGTTGTGGTCAGTGGAATTCAATCGGGCAGCCAACGCACCAGTGTTATGGCCGATGATGAGGGTGTCGTCTTTAATCCCCAATGGTTTTGCCCCGGTAAGCAGGATGCCCGCGACCTCGTTGGTGCGCTTCACCTCGGCGATGATCTTCGACCAAGCCTTAGTGACATCCACGATTGGGTCCATAGCTGGTTGTTCCACCGGCTCAGTCGGGGCAGATTGCGGTGGTTCTTCCGCCACGACCGGTTCCGGAGTATTCGGTTCTGCGGCTACCGCTTTGGGTTCTTCTGCTGGCTGGGGCTCGGGCTCTGCGGCAGGCGCAACGGTCGGCTGCGGTGCAGTTTCTGCCTGCGCCTGGGCTTTCGCTTCCGCCTCCCGTGCTTCGGCTTCAGCCTTGGCGCGTGCTTCTGCTTCTTCCCGGGCGCGGCGTACCGAGGGGCGTTCGTATTTCGGCGGAGTGGCCGTGGCTGGTGAATCGGCGGGGGCGGCTGCCAGGGTGGCAGGTGCCCCGGCGGTTGCTGGTGCGCTGACTACCTGCGGCTGTTGGGCACCGCCTAAGAGCATCTTTGCGCACAGAATTTCCAGCAACAGGCGAGGGCTGGTAGCCCCCCGCAGCCCCGCGATGCCGTCGTTAAGCGTGGCGGCAATGCGCGGCAACTGGTGAGGGGCGAAAGCTTGAGCTTGGCTGCGTAACACCTCACCCCGGTCGGTCGGGGCGTCGACAAGCCCCGCAGCAATAGCGTCGGGGACGGCCTGTAGCATAATAAGATCCCGCAACCGGTCGAGTAGGTCCTCTGAGAATTTTCTGGGTGAAAGCCCTGCCTCGATCACATCATCAACGGCGAGGAATAGCCCGGCTTTATCGTCGTGCGCGAGTGCGGTGACGGCGGCGTCGATAAGCGAATCGTCGGTAACGCCGAGCAGTAACCGGGCGTGCTCGTAGGTGAGCCCTTCGGGGCCCGTACCGGCGATTAACTGGTCTAATACGGATAGCGTGTCGCGCGGGGACCCGCCCCCGGCGCGGATAACCAGCGGGTAGACGGAGTCCTCGACCTGGACGTTTTCGCTAGCGACGGTGCGTTCCAACAGCCCCCGCATGGCGGAGGGAGTTAGGAGTCTAAATGGATAATGGTGGGTGCGGGACCGGATGGTGCCGATGACTCGTTCCGGTTCGGTCGTTGCAAATATGAAGATTAGGTGCGCTGGTGGTTCCTCGACGATTTTCAGCAGCGCATTGGAACCTTGATTGGTAATCATGTGCGCTTCGTCGATGATGAAGATCCGGTAGCGGGATTCCGCGGGGGCGAACATTGCGCGATCGCGCAGTTCACGCATGTCTTCGACGCCGTTGTGGCTTGCTGCATCGAGTTCGGTGACATCAAGGTTACCGGGGCCGTTGGGGGCTAGCGATATGCAGGAATTACACACGCCGCAGGGGGTTGCGGTAGGGCCTTCCACACAATTGAGGGAGCGCGCCATGATGCGTGCGGATGAAGTTTTGCCGCAACCGCGCGGGCCGGAAAAAAGGTAGGCGTGATTGATTCTGCCGTTGTTGAGTGCTGCAGACAGCGGCACGGTTACCTGTTCTTGCCCGACAAGTTCGCCGAAGGAACCGGGGCGATACTTCCGATATAAAGCCACGGTTTAACCCTACCGTAACCGGCCGCGCCGCAACTTCAATGCTGGCTAGTATTCCAGCACACGGGTCCAATCCGATAAATCAATTGCGGAGTTTGCCATTTCTTCCAACAGTTCTTCCGGGCCGTAGGTGACGCAGTAGTGAAATTCTTCCTCAGTGAGCATAAGAAGCTGAAGCAAAAGCGTCCAGCGATCATCTTCGATCACTTGGGGAACTTGCGGCCCCCATTGAAACGGCGACATGAGCAGCCCGTGTCGCACGGTTATGTGCTCGGGCAGTTCAATCACGTCTCCGACCCCTGGCAGCAGGGTGCCTGGCTGGGCGGTTAACACACCGTTCGACCGCACCAACATTTGGGTTGCGGCGTCTAAAAGGCGCATTGCTTCGCTTTTCGACGCGCGCGTCTGCGTCACCAATTCGCAGCGTACATCCATGCCCGCCGATTCCAGACCGGTGTCTACCTCGTTGAATCCAACCGTGGCGCAAATGACAACATCGTCTTGTTGAAACGTCGCCAGCACCGGGGTGGCGGCTTTTTCATGTTGGGATTCGTGCAGTTCCATGTCCCCATCGAACAACCCCGCCAACCACGTTGCGGACTCCGCAATATCCATCGGCTACTGTGCCGCCTTTTCTGCGGCGGCAAGCAGGATACAGGTGGCTACCCCATCCATCGCTACTTCCAATTCCTCAACTGGCGGCAGCGATGGCGCGAGCCGGATATTGCGGTCATTCGGGTCCTGTTTGAGCGGAAATGCGCTGCCAGCAGCGGTTAAGGCAATGCCTGCTTCTTTGGCCAATTGCACCACCCGGGCGGCAGTGCCGTCGACCACGTCTACCGAAATGAAGTATCCGCCTTCTGGTTTCGTCCAGTAAGCCACACCGTATTCTGACAACCGCTTGTCTAGGATGTCCAGCACTCGGGCGAATTTCGGCGCCAGCGAACCGGCATGCTTGCGCATGAGAATCCGAACCCCTTCTGCGTCGCCGAATAGCTGGGCGTGTGCCAGTTGGTTGATTTTGTTTGGCCCAATTCCACGCACATTGGCGTGCATCTGGTACCACTTGAGGTTCTCAGTAGAAGACGCAAAGAACGACACCCCAGAACCAGCATGAGTGATTTTGGAGGTGGAGGATAAAAACCAGAACCGGTTGGGGTTGCCCGCCTCAGCGGCGAACGCCAGAACATCGTAGACGGGCGGGAAGTCATCGGTAAGGGTGTGTACCGCGTAGGCGTTATCCCACATAATCCGGAAATCCGGCGCAGCCGTCTTAATCGCAGCTAGTTCGCGGCACACTTCCTCGGTGAAGGTTATCCCGGTCGGGTTTCCATACACCGGCACCGTCCACATGCCCTTGACCTGTGGGTCTTTCACCAATTCCCGCACGGTGTCCATGCAGGGGCCAGTTTCGGTCATAGGAACTGGAACCATCTCGAAGCCGAAGTGTTCTGTGATGGTGAAATGTCGATCGTAGCCAGGCACTGGACACAGCCACTTTATTTTTTCTTCTTGGCACCATGGACGCGGTGAATCGTTATTCCCCAACGCATAGGACCAAGCAATCAGGTCGAATTCAATGTTCAAGCTGGAGGCGTCGCCCGCGATCACGTTTTCCACTGGTAGCCCAAGCAGCTTGGCCCAGATTTCCCGAATATCAACAATGCCAGTCAACCCACCATAGTTGCGGCAGTCGGTTCCGTCTTTTGAGGTGTAGTTGTCCCCTGGCAGGGACAGGACGGCATTAGAAAAATCCAGTTGTTCAGAAGAAGGCTTGCCGCGAGTGAGGTCGAGTTTAAGATTTCGGGCCTTAAGCTCGTTGTACTTGGACGTGATCTCCTCACGAAACGCCGCTAATTGGTCAGCATCAAAATCAAGCAGTGACATGTCGTTCACCTTCTTCAAATGGATCAACGTGAAACGGGCACCTAGGCTTTAAGCCTGGTTTAACCCACTTGTCAAAACTCTAGCCGGGGTTATGCACAGGCTGCACTAGAACACGCTATCTCCTACCCCCGGTTGTTCGTCGAAAAGCAAAAACCCTGCCCCGTGCGTCCCTGCTTTTCACACGAACCAACACACTTGCACCCACCATCCGTTAAAAAATCTACGGTTTTTAGGTGGAACGTTTGGCTAAGCGCGATAGGACAACCATCACCGCCGCCAGCAATAACAGCGCCGCGCCTATCACAAACCACCACACCATTCCGATACCGGATTTCTCCGATTGTGTAGGTTGTGCGCTTGGGGTCGCGTTGGTGGTTTGTGCGGCTGTAGCCGGGGCGCCTTCGGTAAATGTTGGGCCTTTGACTTCTTTGCCAACCCGATGGAAATTGATCCGGTATTTCACCGGCTGAAGCTCGGTCGACGCATCGGTATCTCCCACTGTGGCGCTTCGTCCGTTACTGACGAAATCGACCTGCACATAGTGTCGACCACCCAGCCACGCAGAACTGTTGCTTGTAATATTCGCATACGAGATCGGAGTAGTAGTTCCAGTGACGATCTTGGTGCCAATATCCTGAAGCTTCAGTTCATTTTTACCGATAGGGTACCGGCCACCATCTTGGGGTTGCATCAATTGATTACTGACATACACCTCTAGCGCGCGACCCGATTTTTCATGAGTTTCGTCAACTTGGTTGGCACGGGGATCATCCACAACTTCTACGGTGACATCCAGTGCTTGCCCCCAGCCGATCGGGGTTGCGAAATACTGCGTTTCCCCTTCGACGATCTCTGCCTCAACCGTTCCTTCTACCTCTGGGGCATCTGGATCCGGGAAGTTCAACGGCGTGTAGGGGGTCACGTGGCTCAAATCCGCAGGAGCGCCAAGATCAGCGGTTGTACGCTCCTTACTCGGCGTTTTATTGAAATCATCGCCAAGATCGGTGGGTTCCGGAACCGCCGCAAGGAACATGTCAACGTTGTCTGGCGCATCTTTCGTTCTTCCCTCCAGATTAAGCAAATATGACGTATTATCGCAGCCCTTCCCCTCCACTCGGCTAATGATATAGCCCGATATTGGACGTCCACCGGTAGTATTTCCCGCTTCTTCGCGCCATTCATAACACGACGAGTGTTCCTTCGGGAACAAATCCGGGAAATAGGTAAAGGAAGACAAATAGCCGGTTGTGCCCACTTCTGGCACCGCCGTGAACCCCACATGCAGCCGGTGCCCTTTAGGGATCGAGACCTTGGCATAGAAATCCTCAGTATCCTCAGACCTGGTGATAGGCAGTTTCGCGGTTATTCGGTTGGGGTTTGTTAGTGTACCGGGTTCGATGGTGGGCGCATCAGTCTGACTGGTGGAAAACTCCACAGTCTCAGTCGGTAATTGATACCCCACCGCTTTGCGCTTCGTCGCCTGGGTTAGCGTAGCTTTCAGCGACTCCGCATTGGAGGCATCCGCATACGTTCCCCCAGTCACATTCGCCACACACTCCAGCTCCGCCCGCGCAGCATCATCAACCTTAAACCCAATCGTGTGTACCACCAGATCAGTCCCCTGATCCTTCAACTGCTTCGCCACCTCACACACTGGCGGCGGCGCACACGTATCAATCCCATCCGACACCAACACAATCGACCGCGCCCCCTCCTTCGGTAACAACTCATTCGCCTTCAACAACGAATTCCCAATCGGGGTATACCCACGTGGAACCAACCCATCTACATCAGACTTCAATACCCCAACCGGCTTCTCCCCCGGACGGGCAAGCACACTAATATCCTGGCACCCTGCTTCCTTCTCCTCCTCCGAGGAACCCGTACCCGTCCCATAGGTCACCAACCCCAACGGCGAACCATCCGGCACCCCCGACAAAAACCCATCAACCGCCTGCTTCGCCGCATCCATGCGACTCATCCCATCAACATCCATCTCCGTCATCGACCCTGACGCATCCAACACCACCACCGTCGGTTCCAATGTCTTATCAACCCCCACCGCATCCGGTGCCGCTAACCCCACCAGCACCACTGACGCCCCCACACAGATACACCGCCGAAACGACATAACGGATTCCTCTCATAAGCTATCGGCTGCAATGGTTATAATTCCAGACTATAAATCGGAGGTTCTAATCACAATGGATTTATCGCTTCTTAGGCGCAAACCGTCGCACGGATAACCAATAACCATCCCATACAACAGCAACCTACGATGCGACAACATCGCAGGCCTGCAAACGTTTTCAAAGCTAGCCCTTCGGCGCCGACATAACCGCCAGCCACATACTATGACTTTGACCACATATAACGCCCGGCGAAACAAACCCGCCCCGCATTGCCGACCCCCAGCTAGGCCAATCACATAAGCCCGTACATAATAAAGGGACTCCACACACCCGCCAGAGCCCGCTGACCCTTGCTGCATTCCTGCCCTGGGGGAGTTCACGGGATAAACGCCATGCGAAGTCCTGCCCCAAACATTAGTCCACAATCCACATAAAGCCCAATTCCCGCAGTTTAACCCCATAATTTGTAAGTTCCATAGCGCACTGTGTAAAGTTTCCGAGGTACACAAAAGCTTGTTGTACGCTGGAGGATTCGACTAGCGGCCTATGTCACACGCCTGGAACGCGTGCGGGGCGAAAGCCCCTCGTGGGTTCAAATCCCACATCCTCCGCAGAATAAAACCCCACGTTAAGTGGGGTTTTTCGCATTCTATGACACAAATAACCTTCAGCAGCAAGTAACAAATAGAGGTATCTCTATCGATAGTTTTGGTGTGCAACCTACTAAAATTCTCTTCGTCATAAACAGTCTCGAAAGCCGGGGAAATGGCCTCGTGGCATCCGCACGCCAAACAATCGCCGCTCTAAAAGAGCGGGGTTTTGAGGTTCGCACCTTAGCGGCAGGCGGGGATTTCAATTTGCCGGTGTTAAAAGTCCCCTTGTTACAACCACTGATTAGTTCGCAGGGGTATATTTTCGCCAAGACACGTAGAAAAACAGTACGCGAGGCTGTCGCGTGGGCAGATATAGTCCACTTGGAAGAACCCTTCTTATTACAGGCAATGGCCGCGCATTATGCGCAAAAGTTAGACACACAATGTGTGGCGACGTACCATTTGCACCCAGAAAACATGACCGCTTCCGTATATCTTGAACAGTTCAAACCACTCAACCAAATGTTTTTACGACTATGGCAGCGATTTATTTTTGATCGGTGTGCCTGGGTGCAGTGCCCTTCAGAGAATGTGCGGATCCGGCTACAAGAAGCGGGCTTCCGCGCGCCGCTGAAAGTAATTTCCAATGGCGTGAAAATAGAACCGCTGCCTGAGGATTTACCGGAGATTCCCGAGTCGCCAGCTCGGTGGACAGTGATATGTGTCGGTAGATTTTCCCGAGAGAAAGACCAAAAGACACTGCTGCAAGCGATGCGCTACACCAAGGCCAAACACGATATTCAACTAATTTTCGCAGGGCAGGGCCCAACCAAGGAAAGTTTGCAACGCCTATCGCGCGAGCTTATCGACGAAGGTACGTTGCGGCATGCCCCGCAGTTCAAATTTTTCGATTCGCCCACCTTAACCGCCGCAATCACTGCCGCCGATCTTTATATTCACCCGGCTTTTATCGAAGTGGAGGGCATGAGCTGCATGGAAGCATTGCGGTGCGGAGTCACACCGATTATCGCGGAAGCTCCACTGTCAGCGACAAGTCAGTTTGCCATAAGCACCACCCAGTTGTTCCCGGCGCGCAATCCACAAGCATTAGCCAGACGCATCGACGATCTCTTAGGGAACGTCCCGATCGGTACGGAAATTTCACAGCAGTACACCTTTGATAGCTGTGTAGATCAACTCGTGGAGGCCTACCACACGTAAGGTTCCAATGGAATTGTGTGGGCGTCGAAAAGCTCAAGGAGCTGCTGCGGACTGTGGGCGGTATACCCCAAAGAATCCGCGATTCGGGCAAACACATCTTGGGGGTCAAGGTCGCGCAACGTGACGGCACCATCGCGTTTAGCCAAACGCTGCCCGCGGGTGTTAAGCACCAGCGGCACATGCACATATTCGGGGGCAGCAACCCCCAATAAGTGCGCCAAATACCCTTGACGCGGTGCAGAGGACAGGAGATCATCACCACGCACCACCTGGTCAACCCCCTGGTAGGCGTCGTCCACAACCACTGCCAAGTTATAAGCCCAATCAGGTTGCTGACCGCCGCGCCTTAAAATCATGTCGTCAACCTCACCGACGACTCTACCTGCGTAAAAATCAGAAACCTCCCACTGTGACACTTCCGCTCGCAGGCGCAACGCGGGGACGCGGTTGTCGGCGGCGAGTGTGGCGCGTCGTAACGCACGTTCATCCGCATCAAGGTCACGGCACGTTCCTGGATACTGGCCAGGGATGGCGTGTGGGGCGCGGGAGGCGTCCTGGATGTCCTTGCGGGAACAGTAGCATTCGTAGTGCGGTAGCTGTTCCAACGCTTTTTCGTAGGCATCGAACCGATCCGTTTGGTAAAGCACCTCGCCGTCCCACTCCAATCCCAGATCCGCCAGATCTTTCAACTGCCGTTGCGCCGATTCTTCGGAGCTGCGTTGGGTATCGATATTTTCCACCCGCATATAAAAATTCCGGCCGCTAGACCTGGCAAACAACCACGCCAAGGTGGCGGTTCGGAGGTTGCCAAAATGCAGGTCGCCGCTGGGACTGGGGGCATACCGGCCCGCACCACTTGTGCTTTCGGTTAACGCTTCTACCATGCATCCATCGTAGAATCTTCCGCATGAGTCGTTATATTCCGGTACGCAACAGTGCCTACCCAATCCTTTTGGCGCTGTTTGTGGCTATCTTTCTAATTTCTAATATCACATCAACCAAAGGGGTAATGATTGGCCCATTGGTAACAGATGGCGCGTTCTTCCTCTTCCCCGCCGCCTATGTTATTGGTGATGTTATCGGCGAATGTTATGGGTTCAAGGCGGCCCGGCGCGCCATTTGGACTGGGTTTTTCGTAACCCTGATCGCCGTAGCCGCATTTTATATCGCTATCGCCCTGCCAGCGGCGGATTTCTACGAGGGACAGGACGCATTCGCGGCGACGTTGGGGCTGGTGCCGCGGATCGTTCTCGCGTCCTTGGCGGGCTACGCCGTGGGGCAATTGTTAAACGCTTGGACGCTTACCCGCATGAAAGATCGAAACGCAGGCAAGCTGTGGCAGCGGCTTCTCAGTTCAACCGTGGTGGGTGAGTTCGGCGATACTTTGATTTTCTGCCTCATCGCCGCACCGGTTATCGGGATTACAACTGTTTCCGACACCGTGAATTTTGTAGTGGTCGGCTTCTTATGGAAAACCGCAGTCGAGGTGCTCGTTATGCCGATTACGTTCCAAGTGATTAAGTGGGTAGAAAAGAAGGAAAACTTCGGCGAGGTTGCGTAAAACCTCACCGCTTTTCGACGCCACAAGCTACTCGAAAATTTTCGAGTAGCTTTCGAGTAGCCCCATCATCGCAGCTCATGGCCATGTTCTACTGGAAACCGGAGTTTCGAGTAGGTTTCGAGTAGAACACAAGTCCCTTATTTTAGAGGCGGCTTTATTCGCCACACAGCGCGTGGATCTTTAGGGCTTTTGCCCTCCCACGCGATCAAGCCTTTATCCCGTAACGCCGCTAACACCCGGCGCGCGGTGGGCACACTCAACTTGGCAATAGCCGCCACTTCGCTCGTGCCCAACGGTTGCTGACTACTTCCCAACGCAGCCAGAACTGTGTCAGCATTAGTCGGCAGTTCCGCCAACATTGCATCATTTATTCGCCGTTGGGCGCGTAACGTCAAAATGACATTTCCGTTTTGGCTATACACCGGTTCCGCAAGACCAACTTGATGCATTTCAAAAAACATTCGTTTAATACCCTCACCCAGTTCTTGCCCGATGCGAAGCTCAGCAGCGATACGGGCTATTGACGGGTTCCTGGCAAAACGAGCGATCGATAATGGCTTGCGTGGATCCGCTAGTCCAGGGAATCGGCCAGGGCTGGATACCTCAATCCTGTCTGGATAAATCTCAAAACGAATGTGGTCGCCAATCATGCTGTACGACCGGTGGACGACGGCATTAACCAGCCCCTCTAACCAAACATCACGAGGAATAACGCTCTGCCATTCAAAGTTTCCGTTAGCTGACAATCGTTTGACTTTTGGCAAAAGCTCATCAATGCGCGCTGCAGCATCTGCGACTTGTTCTTCCAAGGTGCCTTCAAACCGTTCGTCGAAAAGCAATTGCTGCGAAACTCCCGGCAACCGATCACTATCACCCCACCGCAGCACCCGAATATAGGCATTAAGAAAATATCGTTGTGGATTTTTGCCAAAACATAGAATCGCCGCAACGGTGGGTTTTCCCTCACGGGTAAGCAGGCTTCGCGCATTAAGTACCGAGTCGACGGAAGATGCCCCGATCACTGTGGCGAACGCTGCTAGTTTTTTGTCATCTAAATCGTCACGTTCAGCGGTGGGAGCTGGAGTAACGTCAAATTGTTGTTCCCCCTTGGAATACCGTAACTCCAAGATCTGATCAGTGCGTAATTGCTTAGTTTCGTCCCCGACTCGCAAAAAGCACTCGCCATTCTTTAAAGAATGCACACGGTCACTTGCCTCAATCTCACACACAAATATTTGCGCAGGTTTGCCATCAGGCGTCGTTGTTTCAATGACATTAATACGGGCCGGAACGGTAGGGTCACAAAAATCAAACGTCGCTTGCCTGATTTCATTTTCCTGCGCGATTGTGGGTAGGCCCTCTGGCTGTCGGTTACTCACGCCTACCGCAACTACCCCGCCTTCGGCATTTGCCATAGCTACAAAGGCTTTCGCTAAGTCTTTCCCTTTGATACGGAAAGACTTCCGCTCTAACCACTGCGATTCTCCGGTCTCACATAACGCTTGAATGTCACCGTTAAACATATCGTCATTCTACTCGAAAATTTTTCGAGTAGATTTCGAGTAGCCTCATCATCACAGCTCATGGCCATGTTCTACTCGAAACCGGATTTTCGAGTAGGTTTCGAGTTAGTTCTTTTTAGCGTAGTAACGGCCCATGAATTCGGCTTTGTAGTCCTCGTAATAGCCGCCGTCAATAGCGGCGCGGATGTTATCAACCAGCCGCACCATAAAGGTGACATTATGCATGGTGCATAACGTTCCAGCGAGGAATTCCTTTGCTTTAAGCAAATGATGAATATATGCGCGGGAATAGTTCTCGGAGACGTAACCGCCGAACTCTTCATCCACACCGGTGAAATCACGTTTGAAACGCGCATTCAGAAGATTCATTCGGCCATCTAGCGTGTATACGCCACCTCGCCGCCCCAGCCGGGTCGGTGCCACACAGTCGAAAGTATCCGCACCCGCCTCAATGGCGGTGAAAAGGTCATCTGGCTCCGAGATACCCAGAAGGTGCCGCGGCTTTTCTTTCGGCAACTCATCGCACACCCAACCAACGATGGTGCCTAGGTTTTCTTTCTCTAACGCACCACCAATTCCGAAACCACCGAAGCCGCGTTTGCCCTCCGCCTCCGCTTGGTCGGATAGCTGAATGAGGCCCCGGGTGGCTTGGCGACGCAAATCCTCGTACTGAGCGCCTTGCACCACACCCCACAAGGATTGCAGTGGTTTGTCGGCGCGTTCCCGGGTAAGCCGATCGTGTTCATCAAGGCACCGCTTCGCCCACCGATGGGTACGGTCCACGGACTGTTCCTGATATAACCGAGTATCGACAAGCGTGGTTAATTCATCAAAGGCAAACATGATATCGGCACCCAATTTATGCTGAATCTGCATGGAGATTTCTGGCGTGAATCGGTGTTTAGAACCATCAACCACGCTGCGGAAATCAACGCCTTCTTCATCCACCTTGGCATAGCGATCTTTGTGCCGAGCACGGATATCGCCCTCAGTCAGCCCAGCGGTGTCCATTGCTAGAACTTTTTTAAATCCCACCCCAAGGCTCATCACCTGAAAACCACCAGAATCGGTGTAGGTTGGCCCATCCCAATTCTCGAACGCAGCCACCCCGCCCGCTTCATCAACAATGTCAGGACCTGGTTGCAGATAAAGGTGATAGGCGTTGGACAACACCGCCTGCGCACCCGTTTCCTTCACCTGCTCTGGGGTAAGTGTTTTCACCGTTGCTTTCGTCCCAACCGGAATAAACGCCGGAGTGTGGATATCACCGTGAGGGGTATGAATCGTGCCGGTACGTCCATGTTTTCCCGGCCCTGGCTCCAGTTCGGTTTTAAGACTAAAAGTTGTGTCAACGTGTGATTCCATGCCGGTTAGTGTAACCCGCTATCGCTATCCTGGGTAAATACCGCGCCAATCTTCTTGGCACTCGCCGCCCGAACCGGCTCAGTATGGATCACCCGTGGCTTGACCAATTCAGGGTGATTCCGGGCGAATTCCTCCTCCAATTTTGCACCCTCGACATCGAGACGCGGCAGGATCTTATCCAACCACTTAGGCATCCACCAGGTTGCGTGCCCGGTTAAAAACATAGCGGCTGGCACAAATGCCATGCGCACCAAGAATGCGTCGAAAAATACGCCAGCGCCCAAGGCGAAACCGAAAATCTTGATAAACGGAATCGGCTGCCCAATAAACGCGATAAACACCGCGATCATAATCAACGCCGCCGCAGTCACCACCCGTGCCCCTTTGGCAAATCCGTGAATAACGGAAGCCTCGGTGCCGTTGTATTTACCCTCACCCTGGCTGCCGGAATGTGTGTAATGCTCACGCATCGCCGAGACCAAAAACACCTGATAGTCCATCGCCAAACCGAAACACACGCCGATGAGGAAGATCGGCAAGAACGCGATGATCGGTGCCGGAGTACCCACCACACCCCACAGGCCCTGTTGCCAAAACAGCACCGTGACACCAAAAGCCGCCCCCACGGACAACAGAAAACCAACACCAGCAATTATCGGGACCAGCACACTTCGGAAAATAATCAGCAGGAGCACAATCGCCAGGCCAACCACAATGGAAAGATACAGCGGCATAGCATTACTTAAGCGATTAACCACATCCTGCTGCACCGGAACCAAACCAGTAATACCAGAATCAACCCCGGTTGCAGCGGTGACTTCCTTTTCCTTAATTCGAAGCGCAGAAATCAATTGATTAGTAGCAGGATCAATATTCGCCTTATCCGTTGTCAACAACATTTGGGCGGCATACCCATCGTCGGAAACACCAATCAATTGCACATGGCGAACATCTTGAGTTGCGGAGAACTTCTGCACCACATGCATATAGGAGGCAAAGGCGGCCGCCTTATTGCGATCAAATTCCGCCGCAGGGTCCAACGGTTGCTGCGCCCGGATCAACGGTTCTAATGCTTTGGAATCAGGATTGACATCATGGGCGTCCACCACCACCAAAAACTGGGCGTCCGCGCCGGGACCGAAACCCTCATATAAGATATCGGCCATCTTTCGCTGTGTGGTTTCTTTTGGCGACTGACCATCAGAAGGTAACGAAAGATGCAGTTGACCAGCGGGAATTGTTAACGCACCCAGCCCAAAGACCACAATGGCAATCACGAGTGCGGGTGCTTTATGTATAAGCTTGACCCACCGCTCCCCCATGGGGTTGGTACGGCTGCGGTGCGTGATCGCTTTGATCTCTCCCTTAAATACCCGGTGTCCAAGCACTCCTAGAATCGCTGGCAGTAACGTCAGTGCGATTACGACGGCGATAAATACGGTAAACGCAGCGGCCATTCCCATATAAGTCAAGAATGCGATATCGGCCACAACCAACGCCACCAACGCAATGATGACAGTTAGCCCGGCGAATACCACCGCTGATCCTGCAGTCCCTACCGCCATTCCTGCCGCTTCTTCCCTGCCCATTCGGGATAATTCGTGCCGGTAGCGGAAGAGAATAAACAGGGCGTAGTCCACACCAACAGCCAAACCAAGCATCACTGCTAATACCGGAGTGATGTTGTTTAACGGCACCCACGCGGTTGCTAGTGTTACGGATAAGGAACCTATTGCCACACTGATAACCGCTGTGATCAGTGGCAATCCCGCCGCAACCATTGATCCGAAGGTGAGCACAAGAATAATCGCAGCCACCGCAAGGCCAATAATTTCGGAGGTTTCCTCGATAACGATCGGGTCGCCGTACGCGGGGCCACCGGCCTCAACTTCCAGCCCGGCAGCGCGCCCTAAGTCCATCGCGTCTGCGATGACTTCGCGTTGCTGTTTAGTTACGTCGGCTGGAATAGGGACGTCGATGCTAAACGTCGTAAAGCCAATGTTGCCTTCGGGGCTAATCAGACTGAGATTATCTGCATCTTTTTTA
Source organism: Corynebacterium mustelae (assembly GCF_001020985.1). Classification (NCBI taxonomy): domain Bacteria; kingdom Bacillati; phylum Actinomycetota; class Actinomycetes; order Mycobacteriales; family Corynebacteriaceae; genus Corynebacterium; species Corynebacterium mustelae. The sequence goes on along the minus strand of NZ_CP011542.1, from coordinate 151,787 downwards.
GCTACTTCTTCTGGTAATCCCTGACTGGTGGCAGTATCGAATACGAACCGCTGAAGCTCTGGACTTATCTTCACTGGATTACCAAAGCGCTGAGTGTCGGTAAGCCCCTCCAGATTATTTTCAATATGGCCAATAACCTGATCAATGGCCGCGCTATTATCTGGGTCCTCTAATTTTTCCCCCGCCGGGGCTTTGAACGCAATGGTCACTCCTGTGGACTCGATGGGTGATTTTGTCCCGGGAAAGTTCTTCAGCAATAGGTGCGTTGCTTTTTGGGCTTGCGTTCCGTTGATAGTAAAGATGTCGTTATAGCCACCCTGGAAAGCAAAGGCTGAACCACCGATCGCTGCCAGCATGAGCACCCACACCACGATAACAATCCATTTGGCGCGATAACACCAGCGGCCTAGGCGGTACAGCAACTTCGCCACGTCGAAGCGCCCCTTTCTCCCACAGTCGTTAAGCTAAACATAAATAACCGATTAAAAAATTATCGATTGCGTGCCCACCATGCTACTACCTTATGGCGCAATGTTTAGACCGTTGGTTGAAGCACTACCGCTTTTCGACGCCGCCACTGCCGCAACCCCTCACCGCCGTAGTGCCGCAACCACTGGGTACTGCAAAAACACCACTAGTTCAATCACGAAGCAATCGGAGCGATCGTTCCGTTTCTGTCGAAAACAAAAAGCATGCGCTGTACAATCAATCAAAAACGGAGCGATCATTCCGGAAGGATAGCGGTGATGGACATCAACGAGATTGCAGCAACACTACGTGATAAACGGAAATTAACTCGCCTAACACAAGCTGAAATAGCCGCTTACGCTGGCGTTTCTGAAAGGTTTGTCCGGGAAGCAGAGAAAGGAAAAGCGACACTTCGCCTGGACAAACTACTCGCACTCATCAATGCCTTGGGACTAACCCTCACCATTAACCAACAAGTTCCTGGCTACCTCAGGAAGGATGCGTAAATGAATAACCAAGCATTCGTCTTTGTGTCCGATGTATTAGCAGCTACCCTCACCCGAACAAATCTTGGAATCGAATTCAAATATTTGTCCGATTATGACGGTCAACCCATAGCTACTACCCTTCCCGTGGAAACGAACCCCCAACTCTACAAAGGCGGTGCGCTGCCCCCATTTTTTACCGGCCTTCTACCAGAAGGACGACGACTATCAACACTCAAACGACAGCTCAAGGCATCGGCCGATGACGAGCTGAGTTTATTGCTTGGGGTCGGTACTGCCCCAGTTGGCAATGTAAGGATTCTGCCAACCGAAAAAATACCACCATTACCGTCACCACTATTTACAATCACCGCCGACGATGAGAATGTGGATTTCTCCGCAGTATTATCGCATTCCCAAATACCTGACCCGTTTGCAATCGCTGGGGCGCAAGACAAAGCATCAGCACGAACCATTGCCATTCCGGTTAAATCACAGGATGCAGATGCAATTTTAAAACTGTCACCGCCAGAGTATCCGCAACTAGTGGAAAATGAATACACCTGCATTGAGACCGTAACTGCATATTCCCATAAGCTTCGCCACGAGCTTGTTAACGCACGCATAATCCATGACAAGACCGGGCGTTCCGGATTACTGGTAAGTCGTTTCGATTCCTATGGTGGTCATCGCGTTCCAGTCGAAGATGGAGCCCAAATTCTAGGCATCTACCCAGCAGACAAATATAACGTTTCCTATGAAGAAATAGCCTTTGGGCTCGCCCAAGTAAGCGCAACACCAATCGTGGCTCTTCGATCTGTTGCTCTTCAAGTCGCATTAGCTTGGCTTAGCGGTAACGGCGATCTTCATGCCAAAAATTTCTCCCTCTACAACAAAGGAAACGGATTTGAGCCAACCCCTATATATGACATTCCTTCCACTCTCATCTATGGCGACAACGATCTTGCACTTAGTGTCGGCGGCAGTCGAAAAGGGCTTAGCAAAAAACGTTTCCTTACTTTTGGAAAAACCATCGGGCTGCCGGAAATAATAGTGAACCAGGTTGCCGAAGCTGCCCTTGATGCCACGGAACAACTGGCAGAGAACCTACTAGCAAACCTTTCCCTAACCACTAGACAGCGACGGGATATTCCAAGAATTTTACATAGCCGCAGGAAGGCATGGTTATAAAAACCATCAATTGACGCTTAAGACATCACTGACAACCAATCAAGCACACTCACTGACAACAAAACCTAGAACCTGGTATCGCTGACTTTTCAAAAACAGAAACACGGGTCATGCCAACCATGTAGCGATCGATGACTACAACGGCGATGTGTGGGCTTATGACCTGAGTTGCACAGTGGTTTGTGGTTTTGGTGGGTTTGGTTGTGGGTGAGCTGGGGTTTTAGGGTGTTTTTTGGGTTTTTGTCGTACTAATTTGGTGGGTTTTTTGGGCTTGTTAGTCTTGTTGTGTGGTGCGGATTAGGAAAGTTAGGACTGCTAGCGGTGCGACTGCCGTGCAGATCGTGCGGGATGTGCATCGCCGAACTGTGGTGGATTATCATGTCGGTTCTGCCCATAACGAGATTGAACTTCACGCTTTACTCAAAAAAGCGCGTGATCTGCTTTACGCTGATCAGCTTGAGTTAGATCTTGAGTTACCAGTGGCAGGTGATACCGAAGACTCGTTGACGGTGGAGTCGATGACTGCTCGCGTATTATTGGATGTTTTTGCTTGTGCGTGGTCGACGCTTGGTTTTGATGCGATCTATCCGGTGGATTCTGTTTTTGCCCGCACTGTTTTTGCACGTGTAGTCCAGCCTTCTTCGAAGTCACAAGTACCCATGGTGCTTCAACGGTTAGGGTTACCTGCTGTTCATCGCAACACGGTTTCAGCTGCAGTGAAAACAGCTTTTGATGAGGATAAGTACAGTGCGTTTTCCCGAGCATGTTTTGATTTCAGCCTGGCACGTGGCACAGTAGCGTGGGTGCTTTATGACGTTACGACGTTGTATTTTGAAGCAGATCGTGAAGACGATTTACGTAAAGTGGGGTACTCGAAAGAGCGTCGTATCGATCCACAGGTTGTTGTGGGACTGCTTGTTGATAGCCGTGGACTTCCCTTGGAAATTTCCTGCTTCGAGGGAAACAAAGCAGAAGCACTCACCATGATTGATGTACTGAATAGCTTTCGCAGGCGGCATAACGTGGAAAATATCATTGTTGTCGCCGATGCTGGCATGATTTCTGCGGACAACTGCAATCATCTAGAAGCGCTTGGGTTTCAATTCATTATCGGGGCAAGAATGTCCAAAGCTCCCTACAAGATGGATATGCCCATCAATGAGACAGGACACGCTATTGATGATGGGCATATCGTCGAATCAACGAAAACAATGGGCCCTAGCACAACTCACCGAACCACACGGCGAATGGTCTGTCAGTATTCACACAAGCGATTTGCCAACGACAAGCACACTCTTGCCAAGCAACGTCAACGTGCTGAAGAAATCGTCACAGGAACGCGGAAACAAAAACGGGCACGGTTTGTTACCCACACCAGCGGCCGTTGTGAGTTCAACACTGATGATTTTGAAAAAGCGTCACAACTAGCAGGCTGGAAAGGATACATCACCAACATCTCGGCCGAGGACATGTCAGGTGAACAAATCATTGCAACATATCATGACCTATACGAAGTGGAACGAAGTTTCCGAATGGCAAAAAGCGACCTTCAAGCCAGGCCAATGTACGTACGGAAAGAAGATTCCATCCGCGCCCACCTAAATCTCGTCTTTGTCGCCCTAGCCGTCGCACGTTTCCTACAAGATCTCACCGGATTCAGTCGACAAAAAATCATCAACATCCTCGAACCCTTACGAGACGTAACCATCAACACACCCCACGGCCCGATAACCATCCCCACAAAAATCACACCAGAAGCCCAAGAAATCCTCAACAAAATGTCGTACTAAAACTGTGCAAGTCAGGATGACTACAACGGCGATGTGTGGGCTTATGAGATAGTTACATTTCTGTTCTAGGGTTCACTGATTGATAGTTGACAGGGTCTGTAGCGACATCGTTGACATATGAATAGTCTTCATCAAAACCACACGGCCGCCCGCTAATAGCATTCACCACGGCCACACCGCGAAATTGACCACAGAACCCAGCAGGGTTCGTTATTTCGGTGCGGAAGCCGTGAAACCAGAGACGCTACCTTCTCTTAACGCACCGACACGCCACAAACGCCTCGTTGCCGACTGCTAGGACGTGCTCTAAAAACGAATGCGAACCCCCATCCAACACGAACCCCTTGACACAAAAAACCGGTGATGGTTCCTATTCCAGAACACCAATCACCGGTTATGTCCACCATGTCGCGACTGATGACAATGGCGGTGGCGGCGGGATTTGAACCCGCGGTTGGGGGTTACCCAACACTCGCTTTCGAGGCGAGCACCTTCGGCCGCTCGGACACGCCACCGTTTGAAAATCCTAGGTGATGGGGCGAAATGGGGCAAATCCCCATGCCAGACCCATCACCGATTGCAAACGATGACAACCTTTAAGCGGTTTAGGCGTCGTCCTTCTTGAAGGAACCAATCACCTTGTTGGCTACGTCCTTGACGGCTTCGCCAGCGTCGTGAACAGCGTCTTTAATGTGTTCGCCTGCGTTTTCCACAGCGGAACGAACATCAGATTTCACCTGATCTGCCTTGCCTTCGTTTTCGAGGCTTTCGTTTCCGGTAAGGTCGCCAGCGGTTTCCTTTGCCTTGCCTTTGAGGTCGTCGAAGGTATTTTCAATGTCACCCATTGGTAACTCCTTATGTTTTATTTGGTGTACTTACATCAGCCCACACTACCGAAAACTGGTGTGGCGTGGGGCACAGCAACTTTGTAGCTACCGCAAACCCGTGAAGAAATCTGCCAAGAGAGCTGCGCATTCATCCGCCAAAACTCCGCCAAGCACTTCAGGTGAATGTAATACCTGCCTATCGCGTACGACGTCGAAAACGGAGCCGCATGCGCCTGTTTTGGGTTCAAATGCACCGAACACAAGACGCTTTAACCGAGACCCCACTATAGCCCCAGCGCACATGGTGCACGGTTCAAGGGTAACCACAAGGGTGCAATCAGTAAGCCGCCATCCATCGTTGTGGTTGCAAGCAGCCTCGCGGATAGCCATGATTTCCGCATGGGCTGTGGGGTCGTTGTCTGTTTCCCGACGATTCGTACCCGTGCCAATTATCTCACCGGCTGGGTTAAGAACGATCGCCCCAACCGGGATGTCGCCGGTTGGGGTAGTGCGCGCCACCGCGATTGCCTCGTGCATCAGCTGCGCCGCTTGAACCTGAAAAGCTGGTCGCGGCAGGGCCGGGGGGCGTCGAAAAGCAGGCGTGTCCACCGACTAATCCAACTTCGCCGCGCGATTGAGCTCTTCCTCGAACCCTAATTCCTCAGCGAGCCGCTGGAGCTGTTCCGAAGCCCACCACTCCGTTTCATCGCAAATAATGCTCAACACCTGCTCCCCCACCCCAAGATCGGCCAAAATATCAAAGTCGCCTTCCGGCCACCCCTCCGTGTCGGCAAATTCTTCTTCCGAAATATCTGGGATCTCCACCCCTATTTCTTCCAAAATCATGGCGGCGAAGTCATCCACTGCCGCCATGGACGCATCTGAGAGGAACAGTCGAGTCCCCGTTGGCGCTGGACGCACGATCACAAAATACTCATCATCGACACACAGTAACGCAAACGCAGCAGACTCGGCACGCAAATTACGCACCGCCTGAACAGAGGTGTCCAGCGACGAAAACTTATCTTTGAATGGCCGGACTTCCCACGAACCATCGCCGCGGGTAACAGTTACTGCAAAATTACGCTCCATACCGAATAACCGTAGTCGTTATGTGTCACACTTGTCAGGTGAGCATCAATGAAATTTCCCGCCCTGTCTGCATTCTCGGCCTCGGATTGATCGGGGGGTCGCTTCTTCGTGCGCTAATCGACGAAGGTGTGATCGCCTACGGCTTCAACCGTTCCCCCTCCGCCGCCCGCGCCGCCGCGAAAGAAGGCTACGACGTTAGCGATAATTTAATCGAAACACTAACCCGGGCCGAAGCCGACAACGCACTCATCGTCTTGGCTACCCCCATGCCCGCCATTGATTCCCTGCTTGAAACCATCAATGAGCACGCACCTAGCTGCGGCTTTACCGATGTAGTAAGCGTCAAAGGTGAAGTCTATGACCTCGTTAGAGCACGCAACATGCAAGCACGCTACGTCGGCGGACACCCCATGGCAGGTACCGCTAATTCCGGCTGGGAAGCCTCCAACCCAGAACTATTCCGGCGCGCAGTCTGGGTAGTCACCTTCGACCATGCCGCAGACAAAGAAGATGAATTAGAAGAAGACTGGATTAGCCTGTGGGTAGATGTAGTTCATATGGCCACCAAGGTAGGTGCTGAAGTCATACCCGCCCGGATACAACAACATGATGCAGCCGTCGCACGGGTGAGCCACCTCCCCCACATCTTCGCCGAGACACTGGCAATCATCGGCGATAACGGTGGCGCACTCGCACTCTCCCTTGCCGCTGGCAGCTTCCGCGACGCCACCCGGGTCGCAGGCTCCGCGCCGTCGCTTGTGCGCGCAATGTGCGAAACCAATAGCGTGGCGCTTCTCGACGCCCTCGACGAAGCGCTCTCCTTACTTAACGACGCCCGAGCCAACCTTATACAAACCCACCCGTCCTTGGAAGAACTCGTTGATAATGGCTACAGATCCCGCATTCGATTCGAAGCCCGCTCCGGGTTAAACGTCGAACAATCCGTCAGCCCCACCCCCGTATCCAACCGGCCAGTGTTTCGCCTGCACCCCGGCGCAGATGGTTGGGTGCGTCAACTTATACAAGCAGAAAGCCTCGGGGCTCGGATTGAAGTGCTGTGGGAAAATGGGAAGGGGTAACGGCGTTAAACCCGCTTAACGCGGGTTTTCGTTCCGTGAGAACTTAAGCCTTAGACACCGACCGAGTTTTTAACTCCAGAGAATCCGCCGACTTAGCATTTTAGCTACTCCTTTTCGTTGCAAGAATCTGATCCTGTTAGCTGAAAACCAAATTTTGGGCGAGGGTAGAGCTGAAAGTAGCGTTCTGGATCGACCTGGAGCAACCGGATGCGATCTGAATACAAGGCGTCTATAGATTTGAAAACATCACTCATCGAGCTTCACCTTTCTCATAGTGATGTTCTCCACTATCACATACTTTTGAAGAGTAGATCGTGGATTTCCCAATCTGTTCCTTCAGTGTTCCCTGCGAGAAGCAACAACCTGCAACAATATCATTGGTGCTATGTGCGGTTTAGGCATGAGGAAACCCCAGGTTATTGTAGGTTTGACCTGGGGTTTTAAGTGTGCGCCCGGAGGGATTCGAACCCCCAACCTTCTGATCCGTAGTCAGATGCTCTATCCGTTGAGCTACGGGCGCTTAGGTTGCTGTGCAACAAGAAAGAACAATACACTCGTTACACAGTTTTGGCAAAATCCCATTTAGATTGGCATTTTAGCCGTCGAAAAGCGAGGGTGCCGCCGCTAGCCTAACACCATGCCGAATACTGGAACCGCCAAGAAGTAGGTGGCGATCGTAACCAAGACAACACCAATGATATTGAGCCAGACACCGCCTTTGATCATGTCGCCGATTTTCACGAAACCAGAGCCGTAGGCAATAGCGTTCGGCGGGGTGGCGACCGGAAGCATAAAGGCACAAGTGGCAGACAGCGCGACCGGGATGGTCAGGAGGAGAATGTTTTGATCCCCGTTTTGCGCCAAACCAAGGCCAATGGCGACACCCGCCATGATGGGCAGGAATGTTGCGGCAGTAGCGGTGTTGGAGGTGAACTCAGTAAGTATCAATACAAGTGCAGCAATAGCGAAGATGAGCAGGATCAATGGCAGCGCGCCGAGGCCTTTAGCCAGTTCACCAATCCACAACGAAAGACCAGAGTCGGAGAACATTTTCGATAGGGCGAGGCCGCCACCGAAGAGCAGCAACACATCCCATGGAAGTTCGTTGGCTGTCTTCCAGTCCATGATGCGTACGCCGGTTTTCACATCGGCGGGCACGATGAACATGAGCATTGCGGCGGTAAGTCCGATAGCTGCGTCGCTGACTTCGATCTTCCATCCGAGTTTGTCAATGATGAGTGGAACAAAAACCCATGCCAGTGCGGCACCGGCAAAGATGATGGCGGTGAGGGTTTCGCCAATTCCCATCTTGCCCATTTTTTGCAGTTCGGCGCGGATCAATTCCCTGCCACCGGGGATGGAGCTGATTTCTGGCTTGAAGATGGTCACCAAGGCGAACCATGCGATAGCCATGTAGAGTACCGCCAAGGGAACGCCGACGATCATCCATTGGGCAAATCCGATATGGATGTCGTGAGATTCTGCCATGTAGGCAACCAGCATGGTGTTTGGTGGTGTACCAATGATTGTGCCCAGCGAGCCGATGGAGGCAGCATACGCGATGGCGAGCATCAGGCCAGTTGCGAAACGTTTTTGATTACGCATTCCGCCAACGGTTTCGGCGGTAAGTTGTAGCACAGAGACACCAATGGGCAGCATCACGACAGCTGTTGCCGTGTTGGAGACCCACATGGATAGGAAGCCAGTGGCGATCATGAAACCAGCCACCAATTGCTTTGGTTTGGTTCCGACAAGGAGCACCACATTAAGCGCGAGACGTCTGTGCAGGTTCCATCGTTGCATGCCCAGGGCAAGGATGAACCCACCCATGAATAGGAAAATCGTGGGTGATGCGTATGGCGCGGCTATATCCTTGAACGAGATAACCTGCGACAGCGGGAACGCGATAAGCGGCACTAGCGCCGTGGCGGCCAGTGGGATAGCTTCCGTCATCCACCACACACCCATGAGTACGGCGACTGCTGCTGTTATCCGCAGTGCTTCATAGGTGACATCAAGTTCCGGGTCGGCTTTGGCGACAACGTCGACCGCCCCGGCAGGAAATACAAGATAGATCACTAGCGCTAAGCCAAGTCCAATAATTAGACCAGCTATTTGGCGGCGCCATTCGGAAACATCACGAATCTCGGCATCTTCGGCAAGTGCGTGCGATGAGGATTCGTGGGTAATTGGGGTACTCATGATCGTAGCCTTCGGTTTGGGATACACAGCTTCCCGCAACAGCCTCACATTCAAGAAAGGCTGTTATTGAAAACCCATTTCTTCCTTAGCGTACCCATAAACTCACAATTCCCACAGCATAAATATGGTTTTGTGCCCCTACTTTTACGCCAATTCGCACCATTATTGAGATTACCTGCGGCCGAATTTATACCAAGCATTAAGTCACCTACCCCCATTAAGGGGCACATGCAGGGGTGATCTAGTCGTCTTCATCGGTAGCCTTCTTTCAATGTTTAAAACACCGGGCAAACCGCAAGATAACCCTGGTAGCTAGAGTTGGAGTTCACGCTAACGCACGTTATAGCCATTAGGGTTCAGTTTCCTCGACTCAAAGCCGTGAAAGAGAAATCGATAAAATTTAAACCCGTCTCGCAAGAATTAACGAAACGGGTTTAGGTGCGGAGACGAGAGGATTTGAACCTCCGGTCCTTCGTTAAAAGGACAACTCATTAGCAGTGAGCCCCATTCGGCCGCTCTGGCACGTCTCCAACAAGATTCATTTTGAATCCCGCCCAATATTACTCAATCCAGCGCCTAGTTCCAAATGTCGACAAAAACGACGGTATTAACGCTTCGGGCTGGTAACAAAGTGGTTAGGATATGTTGCATGAATGCGCCGTTTATTCGCCCTGATATCGACACCATTGCCTCGTATGTTCCCGGCAAGCGATGGCCTGATGCGATCAAATTATCAAGCAATGAGGTAACCCATCCACCGCTTCCGGCAGCGGTATCCGCAATGTCTGAGGCTGCGGGTCAGGCTAACCGCTATCCCGATATGGCAGCGACAGAGTTAGTCACCGCACTTGCAGAGCAGCTGGGGGTTGAACCATCACAGGTTGCGGTGGGCTGCGGCTCATCGGCTTTATGTCAGCAATTGGTTCAAATTACTGCAGGGCCGGGAGATGAGGTTATCTTTCCGTGGCGCAGCTTTGAGGCTTACCCGATTTTTACCCAGGTGACTGGTGCGACACCGGTGCCAGTACCGCTTGACGACGCCGGGCGTAACAATTTGGTTGCTATGGCAGCCGCCGTTACGGAACATACCCGACTGATTTTCGTCTGCAACCCAAATAATCCCACCGGCACTGTCGTGAGCGAGTCTGATTTTCTTGAATTTATGGCACAGGTACCCAAACACATCATTGTGGCTTTAGATGAGGCGTATTTCGAGTATGTGCGAGCTGACGATACCCCCATTGCGACAGAACTGATTGGCCGATTCGATAACCTCGTGGGATTGCGAACGTTTTCTAAAGCTTATGGTCTTGCTGGTGTTCGGGTTGGGTACGCATTTGGAAATCCGTCGGTGATCGAAGCGCTGAATAAAGTGGCGTTACCGTTTGGGGTAAACGCTGTGGCGCAGGCAGGTGCGATCGCTAGTTTGAACGCCTGCGATGAGTTGTTAGAACGCACCGATGAGGTAATCAAGCAACGCGACCGAATGGCTACCCAACTCAAGACAGCTCCATCGGAGGCGAATTTCGTGTGGCTACCGTTGCCAGAAGCACAGTCGGTTGCGGCACAGCTGGCAGAAGCGGGGGTAATTGTGCGGGCTTTTGATGAGGGGCTCCGGATCACTGTAACCAATCAAGCCGAGTCCGATACGTTGTTAGCCGCCTGGGAATCGCTGCGTTAGAAAACCGTGAAAGCCATGAGTGTACTTGTGCTCACTCATGGCTTTCAATCTGCGGAGATAGAGGGATTTGAACCCCCGGTAGGTTTCCCTACGCTGGTTTTCAAGACCAGTGCATTCGGCCGCTCTGCCATATCTCCAGATGTCTGTTTTGCAACGGACTTTTAAGAGTGTAGCGCATTCCACCCGATTTTCACCTAACGTGGGTGGGTATGAAAGCAATATCCGTCGCTGACGATAAGAAACTACAGCTTATTGAAGCCCCCGCCCCCACCCTACAACCGGGTGAAGTTTTGGTTGAAGTTCGCGCCGCGGGCGTCAATCGTGCAGACATTCTTCAAGCCGCAGGCCACTACCCACCACCGAAAGGCGAGTCGGAGATCATAGGCTTGGAATGCGCTGGCATCATCGTCGATCCTGGCACGACTGATCGCCAAGTCGGCGAGGAAGTTGCCTGCCTTTTGGCTGGCGGCGGCTACGCCGAATTCGTCGCAGTCCCAGAGGGCCAACTACTACCGATTCCCCAAGGATATTCCTTCGCTGAGGCAGCCGCTGTTGTCGAAGTGGCCACCACCGTGTGGTCAAATATTGGCATGTTGACCGGCCTTAACGCCGGGCAGACCTTGTTAATTCACGGTGGAGCTGGCGGCATCGGCACCTTCGCCATTCAATTGGCAAAGCACATGGGTGCAACCGTTGCGGTAACTGCAGGCAGCCCAGAGAAGCTTCAAACCTGTAAGAAATTGGGGGCGGACATCCTCATCAATTACCGAGAACAAGATTTCGCCGAGGTGTTGAAAAACACATGCGATCGCATCCTCGACATCATGGGAGCGAAATATCTAGATCAAAATCTCACTGCACTTGCCCTAGACGGCCATATGGTCACTATTGGATTGCAAGGTGGAGTAAAGGGCGAATTGAATATCGGCAAACTGCTGACAAAACGCGGAACAATTTCCGCAACCGCATTGCGGGCCCGCGATCGGGAGGACAAAGCCCGAATCGTTTCCGATACCATCGCCAATGTATGGCCGCTGCTGGAATCAGGTGTAATCAAGCATCAGATTCACGCCACCTTGCCTATGGCGGAAGCACAGCGAGCACATGAGATGTTGAAGAATGGTGAAGTGACGGGCAAACTCGTACTCACCATGGATTAGAGCGTTTATCATCCCGCCTGGGCGGCGTCGAAAAGCTTAAGGCGGGCACGTGCCTTAAGCCAACGACGCTAACACTCGCACTAGTTGGTCTACGTCGTGGGTGGTGTTGTACGGCCCCAGCCCAACGGTAATGGCACCATCCGTCTCTGCTAACCCCATCGAGGTCAAAACCGGGTCGTCGGAAGCAATGGTGGTAACCATGCGGTTGGTTATAAGTCGGTTGTGAATCGTCTCCGCTGGTACGCCCGGAATGCAGAACGTTACCCGAGGAATTCTAATCGCAGTGGAACCGAAGGCCACCTCGCCAGTCACGCCAAAAACGTGCAAGCGGGTCATGGCATTGAGTGAATCAGCCAGGTAATCAGCCAGGTAGCGCAAGTACCCCCCGGCTTCTTCTAAGCTTGTCATCAGTCGATCCCGGCGTCGCCCTCGATCTTGTTCCACCAAGTTTGCAATGTGGTCAACGGCGGCTGGCACCCCGGCTGCTAACCCCGGCGCAACGTCGTTGATAAAGGCACTCATATCCATCCGGGGGAACATGGAGACATCCCGTAACGCCAATGCCGCAACCTGCGGGCCCCCGAAGGCGGTGCAGTCGACCGCCACCATGTCTACACCGAGATCCTCAACAGCGATGGAGGAAAACCCGGCTAGTCCGGTTGCGTCAACCAAAACCCAGGCTCGGGAATGGTCCCGGACGTTTTCCGCGATCCGGGCAACATTATTAACCGTTCCCAGCTGCGGGTGTACCGCTGATAGTGTCACGAGCCGGGTCGCCCCGGTGACAAGTTTTGCGTACTGCCATGCGGGGACTTCACCATTGCCGAGGTCTGGTTCTGCGTAGTGAACATCGGTGTGGTCGATCTGTCGAACATCGGCACGGGAGGCAAGCAGTGAGCCACGTCGAAGCACAGGGCGCAGCGCCTGATTCAGTCGTGAATATAAAACATCAAGGCTAGGGGCTAGCACAACTGCTTCGGGTGAGGTGCCGGTTAAATCTGCGATCGCGTACCGCGCGGAGGCAAATTGTGATTCTGCCCCCAATCGCCCTCCTTCGGGGGTAAGCATGTGGTTGCTCTTAAAGGGATCTGTGAATTCCACAACCGAGGAAAGCCGGAATCCGCGCGCAACCGCCGACGATACCCGCTCGGGTATTTGCGGCTGCGCATGGGCGCACAAATATGTCCAGCCATCACCAAGTGAGGTGTACAAACCTCGAACGCGGGCAACGTCAAAGACCATCAGTACTCCTTTAGTGTGTACACAACCAACGCATAAATAGTATGCCCTCCATGCCCATTTAGCGCACCAAGCCAGCTAAGCTAAACATTTGTGCAGGATCAAGAAGACTACAAAAAGCTCGACTCAGCCCTGAGGGCTAAATTGTCGAATCAAATTGACCGTATCACTGCGGCGGCCGCTTCGGACCCAGAACCGTCAGAATCTAAGACTTTCAAGGCCGCATGGCACGATTTGGTTCGTGGTTTTAAACAACACGAACTGTGGTTGAGTTTGGGATGGCAAGACATCAAACAGCGTTATCGCCGTTCGGTGCTAGGTCCGTTGTGGATTACCATCGCCACCGGCGTGATGGCGTTGGCTCTTGGTCTGTTGTACTCGGTTTTGTTTAAAATTCCGGTAGCCGAATTTCTCCCCCACGTCACAGTTGGCTTAATCATGTGGACGTTTATCTCAGGCTGCATCAAGGAAGGCGCCCAGGTTTTCATCGAAAACGAAGGCCTTATTAAGCAACTGCCTTCCGCACTATCGGTTCATGTATACCGCCTGGTATGGAAACAAACGCTATTTTTGGGCCACAACCTAGTTATCTGGGTGATCCTCATGCTCATTTTCCCGCGCGCATTGGGCTGGGATGCATTGCTAGCGATCCCCGCGATGATATTGCTGGTGGCAAACGGCGTGTGGGTGTCGATGTTCTTCGGCATCATTGCCACCCGTTACCGTGATGTCGCCCCGCTCCTGGAAGCTGGGGTTCAGTTATTGTTCTATGTCACCCCGATCGTATGGATGACCCAAACGCTCAAAGATCAAGGCGGAACAATCTCGGAACGAGCAAAACTCGCGCAGCTTAATCCGCTGTATCACTACATGGAAGTAGTACGTGCGCCGTTAATCGGTGCAGAATTGCCAACATATCACTGGTGGGTAGTGCTCGCGTGCACCATAGCTGGTTTAGCGGTGGCCATGCTGGCCATGCGCCAGTGGCGGTTTAGGGTGAGTTACTGGGTTTAAGGCAGGAGTTTTTCAATGGTTTCGATCGACACCTATAACGCATGCGTGGATTTCCCCATTTTTGACGCGAAGTCCCGTTCGATGAAAAAAGCATTCCTAGGGGCAGCCGGTGGCGCCATCGGCCGGAATAAAGACAACACCGTTGTGGTTGAGGCGTTGAAAAACGTCAATCTACATCTGCGAGAAGGAGACCGGGTAGGTTTGGTTGGCCACAACGGTGCCGGGAAGTCCACGCTGTTGCGTTTGCTTTCTGGGATCTACGAGCCAACCCGAGGTTCGGCCCACATTAGAGGCCGGGTTGCGCCCGTCTTTGATTTAGGTGTGGGAATGGATCCGGAAATTTCCGGATTTGAAAATATCGTTATTCGGGGGTTGTTCTTAGGGCAGACCCGAAAGCAGATGAAGCAGAAAATGGATGAGATCGCCGAGTTCTCCGAGTTAGGCGATTATCTAGCAATGCCGCTGCGCACCTATTCCACCGGCATGCGGATCCGGCTAGCGTTGGGCGTAGTTACCTCCATTGAGCCGGAGATTTTGCTTCTCGACGAGGGGATCGGCGCAGTGGATGCCGCATTTATGGCCAAAGCGCGTACTCGGCTCCAAGAACTTGTGGAGCGTTCCGGTATTTTGGTTTTCGCCTCCCACTCCAATGACTTCTTGGCACAATTATGCGATACCGCCTTATGGGTAGATCACGGTGAAATCCGACAAGTAGGCCCAATCCCCGATATCGTCGAAGCCTACGAAGGCGAAGGTGCTGCAAATCATGTGCGTCGGGTGCTTCTAGATTTAGAAAGACACAAAGCACAGTCGTAACCAACGGGATAGGACACTACCTATAAAAACTCAAGCACCCACGGAACGTCACCTTAGAGGTGGCGTTCTCAATGCTCTGGCTCTGCTGGTGCGAAACCAAGCATCACTGCAAGTTCGGGGCGAACTCCGTCGATGGTAACGGTGACGTCCGAGCGTCGATAAGCATCCGGTGACAGCGCTGCCCCGATGACCGGCTGCAACGATCCGTCGTAGACCGGGCTGGTTCGATCCGTTAGGAAAACGCTATACCCAAGTTTTTCACTTACCCGCGCTGACGCGGTATTGCCCTCGTGCCAGCCTGTTTCTACCCGCAAAGCCCCGAAAACATCAAAAGCAAGCTGGATTAATGCGTGCCGTATCAGCGAACCGTAGCCAAGTCCCTGGTGTTTGTACAACACCCAGGAACCAGTTTCAGCGGTGCGGTTTTCGGCGAAATTAGTCGCCCGTATGTCCATCCCGCCGATAACCTCGCCGGTTTCGGCATCACGCGCAACGAAATCCAGCGACCACGATTCCGGTTTTAATTGTGCACGATTATTCCACCGAAACTGGAAAGACGCAGCAACGCGCTCCGGATATGGCGCATTAAGCCAGCAAAAAGCATATGGGGGCAATTCCGGCCCATAGATATCCGCTTCGTTAACGTTGCTCATTTCAACCAAATCGTCATCCCGAACCACGCGTAGAATAACTTTTCGCTCACCGGCCGCAGCGGTGATATTTAGCGCAAATGGCGGCCAAAATTGTGCCAAAGTGTCCATTTCCACACCTTAACCAATGTCGAAAATTCGCTGCAACATCAATTTTATTCATGGTCACCACCCTAGACTATGCGGTTCAGATTTATCTAGACTAAGTTGTCTGCCATGACCGATCTTTGGCAATTAGCCCACACGTTACGCACTGAACATACCTTTGTTGATCTCACCCACGCCTTCCAATCAGGACAACCCCGGTTTCATCTGTTACCTGATGAAGAACGAACCACGCTCTTTAACGTTCCGGAACATGGTTTTGAAGTCACCCAATATAGCTTCGTAGGACAATGGGGCACCCATGTTGATCCACCCGTACACTTCGTTGCAGGAGCACGCACCTTAGACAATATCGATGTCAAGCAGATGATCCTGCCGTTGGTGGTCTTGGATTTCACAGCGCAGGTTGCCGCAGATGCGGATTTCACACCAGAAATTGCGGATATAAAGCGATGGGAAGCAGATCACGGAACGATTCCCGCTGGGGCTTTCGTGGCGTTTCGCTCTGATTGGTCCAAGCGTTGGCCCGATCCAGAATTGGTAGCCAATAAAGACGCCGATGGCATCGCCCACTACCCCGGTTGGAACCCGGAGGTTGTCGAATGGCTTATCACCAAGCGAGACATCACCGCGATCGGCCATGAGACCACCGACACCGACCAGGGCATCGTGGTTTCCGGCGGCACACTCCCCGCCGAATTGCTTCTTCTCCAGCACGATAAATGGCAGATCGAGCTATTAGCCAACCTAGACCAAGTGCCAGCTACCGGGGCGCTTATCGTGGCCACCTGGCCCAAGCCATTAAACGGCACCGGCTTCCCGGCGCGCGCCTTCGCCATCGTTTAAGCCGCCTGCGCATCAGCTTGGGAGGTTTTGATATGCCAGATCTGTGGCAGGTAGCCCAGCAGTTGCGCCACCTGCAGTTTGTGGATCTTAGCCATGGGTTTGGCCCGGGGATTCCGAAATTCCCAACCGACCCGGACGAGACACAACGCGACATACCACACCTGCCCCAACCTGGTTGCCTAACAACGGCATTTTCCTTGGTAGGCCAATGGGGTACCCATGTGGATGCCCCGGCGCATGCGGTGGTGGGCGGGCGGCGGCTAGATGAGATTCCCGTTTCCGAGATGATTTTGCCGTTAGTGGTTTTGGATTTCACAGCACAGGTTGCCGCCAACGCGGATTTTACGCTGGGTATTGCCGATATTTATAAGTGGGAAAATCGTCACGGCCAGATACCAAAGCACGCTTTCGTGGCATTTCGCTCCGATTGGTCCAAGCGTTGGCCCGACCCAGAACTCATGTCCAATAAGGACGCCAACCGCATAGCCCACTACCCTGGCTGGAGCCCGGAAGCTATAGAGTGGCTAGTGGCCGAACGCCAGATCACCGCCATTGGTCATGAGACTCTTGATACTGATCCTGGTGTCTTGGTGTCGCGTGACCAATTTCCGGCACAGTTGCGGATCTTAGGGTTGGGTCGGTGGCAGATTGAGCGAATGACTGGGCTTGACCTAGTACCAGCGACGGGGTCATTGATGATTGCGGCGTGGCCGAAACCTAGGTTGGGCACGGGGTTCCCGGTCCGGGCGGTTGCCGTGCTACCAATGACAGTATGACTGACACTGCCCAGCGCACCATTTTGTCCCGGTTACTCACCGCGCTACGGGAAGAGGAATTACTCACCGACAACTCGGTGTTAGATTCCATCTCCCCAGATGCCGACCCGGTAGCGGTTTTAGAAGCGGTGCGCGCCGTGTTGGCTGTGCCGGCTACTAATTTTGAGCGCACCGCGTTGGAGTTAGCCGATAGTGTTGTAGGTTTGGCCCGGGCGCGGGCTGGGGTGGCGCGCCGCTATGCGGGCCGCACTGAACTTGGGAATCTGGAACAGATCGTGTGTGAGGGACACCCTAAGCACCCGTGTGCAAAAACAACGTTGGGTTTAGGCCCTGGGTTTGCGCAGGTTCTACCGGAGCAAGTAGAAAGTTTCGATTTGCCGTTTCTGGCGGTGCGAGAAACGATCGTCGATCAAAGCGGCATTCCAATTATCACCGCATTGCAGGAGAATATTCCGGGGTTAGCTGCGCGGTTAGCGGATGAAGTTCCTCCGGGTTTTGTGGCAGTGCCAGTGCATCCCTGGCAATTGGCGAATGTGGTACAGCTCTCGGATGATATTCGGTTGTTAGAGACGACCGCCCGGGCGGAACCGCTCATGAGTGTGCGTACTTTGCGGGTGTCTGATGAAACCGGGTGCGTTCATATTAAGACCTCGGTAAGTTTTCAGCTCACAGGCGCGATCCGGGGAATTTCTCCGGCTGCGTTAGCCGGCCCTGTCATCGCGGAAGAAGCAATCGCCGCTATTCGACGCCGTGGCATCGCACCATATACGGTTGACGACACCCCCGCGTTTTCTGTGGGGCATGATCTGGCTGGGGTGCGGGTGTCAGACGATTTGGGGGCGATCGTGCGTGCTGAGCCGGAGGGGATTCCGGTGGCAGCGCTGATGGCCACCAACCCGATCACCGGGAAACTGCTTTTTCATGAGGTGCTGGCCGAATCAGGTATGACAGCTGCCGAATGGTTCGGCCGATTAGCCCATATTCTCGTCACTCCGGCACTGGAGTTAGTGGAGTACGGCCTGGCGCTGGAACCCCACCCGCAGAATACTGTGCTCAAGCTGCGTGATGGTGTGCCCTATGCGGTAACGGTCCGGGATTTTGGCGGTTGCCGCATCGTGATGGATTCGCCGTTTTACCAACAACGTGAGTGGGATTTTTTGGCAGATACCGCATTGATTTGCCCCGATTATGACACCGCCCGAGCGAAACTGATCTATCCGATGATTAGCAATTTGATCCTGGGGCTATGTGACGCTGCCGGGATTGACCCTGCTGATATTGAGATAGATGGCTTGCCCCACCGGTTGCCACGAAAGCGAGTATTGGGAATGCGACTATCTGGTGCTGTAACCGAACAGGATTATGTGTGGTTTGATAACCCGATCAGTATCCCGCCTGCCACTGATGAAACCGAGTGGGCCAAAGAACATGTACTAAGCCGGTTAGCTGTGGCTAAAGAAATGGAGCAGGTAGCTAAAGACCCCCACGCCGACGATATTGATAATGCGATTGCGACGTTGGCGCAGGTTAAGCAGGTCGTCGAAAAGCGACGGCGGAATCTTCCGGTAGTACCGGTCGATTTTGTGGGAGTATTGGCGGATTCGCTGACCATTACCGGGCATAACGTTCACCCGTTAGCAAAGCTCAGACGGGGCTTTAGCTTGGAAGATTCTAGGCTGTATGGTCCGG
The DNA here is from genome assembly GCF_001020985.1 of Corynebacterium mustelae. NCBI lineage: Bacteria > Bacillati > Actinomycetota > Actinomycetes > Mycobacteriales > Corynebacteriaceae > Corynebacterium > Corynebacterium mustelae. The sequence continues at coordinate 132,677 of NZ_CP011542.1, read as the reverse complement.
AGAATTTTCGGGTCACCCACCTCAAACTGATCGGTGCGCCGGTAGGGATGCTCAATGAAACTGGCGATGTCACCGCGATCTTGCGGCGAGAATTTCCGGACCTAGTCCCAGATACCCCACTGCGGATCGTTCCGGTGCATCCGTGGCAGTGGGAACATGTTATCGCCCCGCAGTTCCGCGAGAAGGTGGTGGATTTTGGCGCCACGTTGCCGGTACTGCCTACTATTTCCATGCGTACCGCACTGACGTATCATCGAGGAACCTCAGGGCAACGGTTGTACATCAAAACCTCGATTGATGTGGTGCTTACCTCCACCCGGCGGTCGATGTCGGCGGATTCAGCACTGGGTACGCCGAAAGTGGCGGGCTTTATTGCCAGGCTTTTGGCTCGTACTAATCCTACTGTGACGGTATTGCCGGAAATCGCTGGTTGTGCCTATCGGGGAGTGATTTTTGATCCCCGCATTAGCCGCAGCCTCAGTACCCTTATCCGGTCGGCGGATATTGGTTCGGCAGCGGTAGCGATTTCCGCGACGGCGTTGCGCACCGAAACCCCACCCGAAGATTACGTCCGCGACCTGCTTGAAACGGTGTTGCCAACCATGTGGAATCATGGGATAGCGTTGGAGGCACATCTGCAAAACACAATGTTGCTTTTCGACGACTCCGGTGTCTACACCGGGCTAGGTCTACGAGATTTCTCCGGTATTCGAGTATTAAAGGAACGCGCTTTGGACATTCCGCTGGAAGACGGGGCGATCACCTTGACCGAGGATCACGCCGAGTTTTGCAATAAGGGCTATTACGCCACCTTCCTGGGGAACTTGGCCGGTTTCCCCTGCGATTGGAACCGTATTCGCGAGATCGTTGACGAGTTGATCGCTACGCATAATCCACCGGAAGAAGACATTGCTGCGCTGCTGTCTCCAACGATCAAACAAAAAGCGTTTGTTCGCATGGCATTGGATCCGCAGGCTGGGGATATCTACATCGATATCCCCAATCCGTTGGTTCCAGTGGAGCAGCCCGTAGCCGATTAGCCGAACTGGTTGGGTGGGGTGATTAGGTGATAGCCGCTGGTTGTCGGCGGCGCAGCCTAAGGTGCACTAGCCACACACCGAGGAAAACCAGACCATCGACGAATGCCATCGTTGGAGATGTCGCGGTGTCGAGATGATACGCCACCCAGAACCCTGCTTGGGAGCTTATCAACGCTACCAACAGGGTTACCACCAGCATCATTCCTTGAGAATGGGTGATAAGCAACGCGGTGGCCGCAGGAACGATCATCAGTGCCACCACCAACACGGCACCAGCAGCGTTGAAAGCCACCACCACTGTCAGCGACACCAGGATCATCACCACATAATCCAACAGTCGATGCTTGATCCCGATGCTGCGGGCAAATACCGGATCAAAGGTGGTTATGCTTAACGGACGATGCGCTATAACAATCACCGCCAGGGTGATAAGCCCTGCCGCACCGACCACCCACATGTCCTTAGGGCCTAGGTCATAACCACCTATTTCCAGATGGGTCAGTGCTGCGACGTTTAAGTCTCCGACCAATACCGTATGTTCGGAAATGGTTGTTGAGGTAAACCGGGTGGAAATAAGAATCACGCCGATTGCAAAAAATGCTGGGAAGATGAGCCCAGTTGCTGAATCTTCGGTAAAACGTTTGCGCCCCCGAAGCCACTCGGTGGTTGCCATCACCACAACCCCGCCGATGGTCGCCCCGATGATCAGGACCGGTGAGCGTGGCGAGGATGCCCACAACGCGGCCACCGCAATTCCAGGTAAAACTGCATGTGCTAATGCGTCCGACAGCATTGCTTGTCGACGCAACACCAGCACTACGCCCGGCAAGGCTGCCGTCATGGACACAACCGCAGCCAGTAATGACACGGAAACGGCGAAGCTCATCCAACCCCTCCTCGGCTAGGTGTAATCACCATAGAAATAGCAACAATGATGCTTAGCACGATGACGATAACCGGGCCGGTGGGAACTTTGCCAACCGCAACTGAGATATACGTACCAATCACCGCTGCGCACGCCCCGAACACTCCAGACAGTAAAGCCATTTGGCCGACCGTGCGGGAGAATTGCCGTGCCGCTGCTGGCGGGAAAACTGCGAATGCGATCATGAGGATAAGCCCAACGGCTTTGACCCCGATAACGATCGCTAAGACGATAATGCCGAATAGCACCGGCGAAATACGCTGAGTGCGCACCCCACTTACCTGCGCCAAGGTTGGGTCGAAAGTAAGAAGGTTAAACGGCCGCCACATGAGCGCCAAAATAACGAAAACCACCGCAGTTACCACCGCGATTGTCGTGACATCCAAATTGGTTAAGGTTGCTGCATTGCCAAACATCAATTCTTCAATGCCCCCTTTGCCTTTGATACGGGAACGCTGAATGATTTGCAGCAGCAATAACCCACCGCCCAAGAATAAAGACAGCATCACAGCCATCGTCGCATCAATTCCAATTCGGGTTGTTTCCGCCACCCTATTGGCCAAAACCACCGATAACAGGCCGGTAACCAACGCGCCGACCACGATCACCGGCATGGATCTGGCATCAAACCCTGCGGCAGTAAGCCCAACGATTAAAAACGCACCCATCACACCTGGGGTGGCAGAGTGTCCAATAACATCAGACATCAACGATTGGCGACGCAAGTATAAAAATGCCCCCATCGCGCCGGAACACGCACCAATAAGCACGGTTCCTATCACTATGCGCCGGTAGGAGAATTCCGAAAGAAAATCGAGCAGGCTTATCACAATAACCCCAACCCAAATGCAGTGTTGATATTGTCCCTGGTAAATGCAGTATCCACCGGCCCACAGGCAACTACTTGTTTATTCAGAATGCACACATGGTCGCATAATTCTGTCACGGTGGAGAGGTCATGATGGACAATGGCGATGGTCGCACCAGCATCACGCAATTCGTGCAGCACGCCGCGAATCACCTTTTCACTGGCGGCATCCACACCGGCAAATGGTTCATCCAATAGATAGAAATCTGGTTTCTGTACCAAAACCCGGGCTACGAAAACGCGACGGCGTTGACCGCCGGAAAGCTCAGAAATTTGCCGCTTAGCTAATTCGGTAATTCCAACCCGCTCCATAGCATCAGCTACCCGGGCACGGTGGGCGGGGTTCATCCGTTTAAACCAACCCAATTCGCTATATAACCCCATAGCGACAACTTGTTCCACTGTGATGGGATAATCCCAATCAACAGCAGCAGCCTGCGGCATGTAGGCAACCCGGTCTCGCACACTATCGAGCTCCTGCCCGAAGAACAAGCACTCACGTGACGTACTAGGAATCAGCCCTAATGCGGCCTTGATAACGGTGGATTTTCCGGCACCATTGGGGCCGATCAACCCCATTACCGCCCCCTTAGGGACGGTAATGGTGGCATCTTCAACGGCTAAGGTCGCGCCGTATGCAACGGTAAGGCCTTTGATGGTCAATGCATCCATCGATGACCCTAGCTGAGCGCTTCAGCGATAGTATCCGCATTGTACTTAAGGACACCTATATAGGTATCGGTCGGTGCGGACTCCCCTAGAGAGTCAGCAAACAGTTCCTTCTCTGAGATGATAACTTCCCAGCCTGCGGCTTTGACTGTTTCTTGCAACGAGTTAATGGCCTGCGGGTTTGCAAGATTATCCTGGAAAATCGTCTTGATCTTCTTCTCCGCAATGAACTCGCCTAGCTCTTTCAATTCCGCTGCTGAAAGTTCTGACTCGGAGGTAACAAAGTCGGTGGCGTGGATCTCTAGTCCGAATTGCTTACCAAAGTAATTGAAGGCATCATGTCCGGTAATCAGGATGCGGTTTTCTTCTGGGATAGTATTGATCTTCTCTTCAACGTACTTAGCGGCTTCGTCAATTTCTTTAGAGAATTTCTCCGCGTTCTTTTTATAAGTATCTGCGTTCTTCTCATCTACCGCCACGAGTTTTTCGGTGATAGCTTCAACGACATATTTCCAGTTTTCGGTGGAATTCCATACGTGCGGGTCGTAAAGTTTCTCACCGGCCTCGCCCAACTCTGGCCAATCCAGCCGGTCTGATTCTGGGATATTCTCGCCCACAGCAACCTGGCGATCCCCCTGTGCTTCCAGCTGATCAATCATCTGGGCTTCCATGTGAAGGCCAGTCCAAAATACCACGTCGGAGTTTTTGATCTTCTCAATATCTTGGGTGGTTGGTTGATAGGTGTGTGGGTCACCACCAGGACCAACCATGACGGTCAGGTCGGCATCAGGTGCGATATTTGCCACAGCATCACCGATATATCCGGTGGTGGCAAAGATGGTCAACCCTTCAGCTTTCGCCGTATCTGTAGCTGTATCAGTAGCGCATGCGGTAACGCCAGTAAGTAATGCGCTTGTTGCTAGCACAGCGCCGATTTTCTTGAAATTGATTCTCATAGTTTTTTAGCTTAAACGCCATTTAAGTCGGGTTTTTACCGTATGAATCAATATGGGGGTAGGCAATGAATGCTTTATTTCATTAAACCGGCCCTAACCTGGAAAATTTCTGCCAACTTTCATGTTCATCTATCTGAATGCCTTGCTACACGCCGCATATACTCATCCGACACATCCGCCACCAGCCGTGACCCCGCTAATCATCCCGTGATGTGAAACAATACATATCATGAGTCTTTCCACCACCGACAAGGTTGCTGCCGTCATCGTTACCCACAACCGGGTTGAATTACTGCGTGCCTCACTGGAAACAGTTGCTAAGCAAACTGCCGCTGTCCGATGGATCATCGTGGTGGATAACGGCTGCGACGACAAGGTGAAAAACCTGGTGGACACCGTCACCGGTGACCGTGGGGTGTATTTGGCGTCGAAAAGCAATCTGGGTGGTGCTGGCGGCTTCGCCTACGGCTTCCTTACCGCCCTCGCACTTGGGGCCGACGCGGTGTGGTGCGCCGACGATGATGGCCGCCCTGAGGATGAAAACGTGCTGACCACCTTGCAGGAATGTGCACAGCGCCACGGCCTTGACGAGGTATCGCCCGTAGTGTGTAATCTGTCGGAACCGGAAAAACTCGCGTTTCCGCTGCGCCGGGGGGTGGAGTGGCGTAGGTTGCGCAGCGAACTCATCGACCCGGAAAACCCCACCGACGACCTTTTGCCAGGCATTGCATCCCTGTTTAACGGCGCGCTTATCTCGGCTACCGCGATGGAAGTCATTGGGGTGCCCGACTTACGGTTGTTTATTCGGGGTGATGAAGTCGAATACCATCGACGACTTGTACGTTCCGGGCTACGCTTCGGCACGTGCCTGACCACCGCTTATCTGCATCCAGATGGTTCGGATGAGTTTAAACCAATTTTGGGTGGCCGCATGCATACCCAGTACCCGGACAACGACAATAAACGCTATTTTACCTACCGCAATCGCGGCTACCTGATGAATCAACCCGGCATGCGGCGGCTGTTACCGCAGGAATACGCCCGCTTCGGCTGGTTTTTCCTGGTGCAAAAGAAAGACCTTCGTGGTTTTATCGAATGGTTCAAATTGCACCGCCAAGGCCGGAAAGAACGGTTCTACCGGCCGCAACGGCGAACGCGATAACCACAAAAAACTAGGCGGTAGGGTTGGTGGCGGCCACGGTTTTACCGTTGAAGATAAACGCCCGCTGCACCGCGAAGTTCGTTACTGTCGCTACACCTTGAGCAATCACGAATGACACGGTATCCACCGCACCGCCTGGCATTCCGGTAGCCGTAAGTGGACCTTCCAAAACCCAATACAGGAAGTTCTGAACCGCGAACGTCGATAAGTACAATACTGCCACCGCCACGCTGGACTTTGCGGAGGTTTGGGCGGTAAACGTCCATTTGGAATTCATGATGTATGCGGTGATTGTTCCCGCAACCCAGCCCAGCGCCTTCGCCCAAGCACGCGGCATACCGAGCAGATAATCGAGCACCAACGTCAAACCAAAGTCAACAACCGCCGCGACGACTCCCACCGCGATAAAACGCGATAACTGGGTTTTCAACGACGAGGAATTCTGTGGTGTTGCAGCATCAGTCATGAAAACACACCCTAGCAGTATCCCGGCGCAATGATTACTTTTCGACGCCTCCCCGGCCGCCCCGCCCGGCGCAGTCATTCCATTTCAGCGACCAACGACGATAACCGAAAAACGTCGAAAAGCGATAGCCGATTCTTTCTACCGTTTCTGCTGGTAACGGCAGAAAAAGTTCCATGTTAGACCGCTGTGCTTGAATGTTTATCATGAGCTATGATTTCTTCCTTTTCACCCCGGAACGCACAGATAGTGGTGAAGTTGCCGTTGGCCCCCGCGACCTGGCCCACAACCTTAAACTACTGCGCCGTTATTTCGCAGAAACTGTAAACTCCACCCCGGAACTTGATACGGTTGCGGCGCAAATATCCAACGATATCGAACAGTTGGCGGCACGACGCGAGGCTATCCTCATTGAAAGCGCCAGCGTGGCTGGCGATCGTATAATCTGCGTGCCGGTGACGTATTCGTCACGAGATGCCGCCCGCAGCTATCTGATACAGATTGCACTCACACATGGGCTGGGTTTGGCAGATGCGAGCGATAATTTTGTCCTGCTCTACGGTGACGAAGACCCCCGCTACCATGTTCACGCGGCCGAATGGAGCATACCGGCGCTCTCCCGCGCAGCACTGGAATACAATTTTGACTATATTGTGGACAACGAAGCGGTGAATCCATACTTCATTCTTACTGACGCCACAGACGATGAAACCTTTATCCAGACCTGTGTGGAGGACATCGACGAGGTTTCCAACAACCACGATGAGGTTTCCTGGCGGCTGGAATATCGTGCAGGTAGTGCCGACGATCACTACGGCACCTTCGTCACGGGTGGGGCGAAGGTTGCCGAGATGATGCGGTATTGGTTGGATAACGCTCCGGAGTTTGCCCAATTGGATTGGGAAAAGATGGAATTTTAGCGTCGCAGTAATTCCCGATAAATATCAATGCGTTCCACCGGGCAGCGCATTCCACCTATCTGGGATAACTGTCGCAGTGAGGTGCGACAGTTATACCGCACCTCATCGGCGGTGCATCGCCACCCCAATGCCCGAACAATGCTTTCAATAATGCGGTCGGTGAGTTCGTCATCGCACATGCAGCTATGTGCTAAAACGGTTGCCCAAAACGCGGTTCGGCTTTCCGGGTGATGTTCCACGGGGAGCACCGCGCAGACCATTGCCACGTCTGGCGCAACTGGATTGGCATGGGAAAAATCCAACGCGCGCAGTAACGGCACAAAATCCACGATGCCTGAATCGGTGATTATGTCTACTACTTCAGGCCGGATGAGGTTCATGGTGTCCCCGCCTGCTAATGTCGCGTTAATGTCAGCGATTTCAAAAGGTTGATAAAGACTTCCAACACCACCAAGACACATCGCAGACATGCCATCGTCTTCGCAGTCCACCACGTCTACGAGTCTTACTGCAATATCGTGGCGTTGCACGGTAAACAGCAATTGATCGCCCTGATTCTGGCAACAGCAATCCAGCCGGAGCTCATCAATCAATTCTTCATCATTTTTACAGCAGCAACTTTTTTCACTTTCAGATAGCCCAAAGCAAATGCTTAGCATTTTTCCCAAGTCAGAAATCGTCGCATCCCCACCAATACCAAGATCACGAATAATCTCCTCACCGGGAGTAGCGATTCTTGCCTGAAGGATTAACGCCTTCTTAGCACGTAACCCGCCCAAGGAGGTAGAAAAATTGCTCTTGACTGGCATGGACATAGCCCCTAGGGTAGCGGCAAAATGTGAATTATGACGGACAAAGACAAGTTAAATACCTCTTAACGTGCGCTTATCAATTCATACTTCGTGAGACAATTCCCTGAAAAACCCAAACAGCATGTTGCGTATCACCCCTGCTACATGCATATATTAGGTGAGCGTATAGGAACGACTGGGCTTGGGGATCCGTGAAATGACGAGCACATTGAGTCCGTGGCGCGTCGAAAAGCACATCCCGTTATCGACTCCCACCTGGCGACTGAAATAGACTTGAGGCATGTTCGGTCTATTTAAAAAGAAGAAAAACCCCGGTCACATCGCGGCGGAACACACCAATCTACCCATGAGCCAACATATGACTCGGCTGATAGCAGAAGAACTTCCCTTATTAGATTCCGCATCCCGGGTACGCGTTTATGAGATACTCAACACGTATGATGGCCCAACCATCACGAGCCAAGAAGAATTACCAGCGGAAATACGCGAAATGCTGGATTTGTAATCGTTTTGCAACGTCACTTCTTTCCCAGTCTCCCGCCAAATATCGGTAGGGTTGAGCGAGATACGTTTCTAACCATTTTCCAGATTTGAAGGTGAATAAAACCCTCATGACCAAAAACTCCCCACTTGTAACCAGCGCCCAGAAACTAACTGGTTGGGGCCGGACCGCCCCCACCACCGCGCAGGTTCTCACTACCCCAGATGTGGAGGAAATCATCCGCGCTGTCGCGCTTGTTGCCGAGGACAACGCTGATAAACCGGACTACCTCAAACGCGGCGTCATCGCACGTGGCATGGGACGCTCATACGGCGACCCCACCCAAAATGCAGGCGGTCTTGTCATTGACATGCAGCAGCTCAACAACATCCACTCCATCGACCCGGAAACGGCCATCGTGGATGTTGACGGCGGCGTCACCCTAGATCAACTGATGAAAGCAGCTCTGCCCTATGGATTGTGGGTTCCGGTGCTGCCCGGCACTCGACAAGTAACCATCGGTGGTGCCATCGGGCCAGATATTCATGGCAAGAATCACCACTCAGCGGGCTCTTTCGGCGATCATGTCGTGTCCATGGAATTGCTGGTTGCCGACGGCCGCGTGCTGCACCTTGAGCCGGAAGGTTCCGACGATGACCCCACCGGCGAATTGTTCTGGGCAACCGTCGGCGGCATGGGTTTGACCGGTATTATCTTGCGAGCCCAAATCAAGATGACCAAGACCGAAACCGCTTACTTCATCGCGGACGGCGATCTGACTGCCAACCTAGACGAAACTATCGAATTCCACTCTGATGGTTCAGAACACAATTACACCTATTCCTCCGCATGGTTCGATGCGATTTCACCAGAGCCAAAGCTTGGCCGTTCTGCAATCTCTCGCGGTTCGCTGGCCACCTTAGCGCAGTTGGAGGAATTAAATCCGAAGCTGGCTAAAGACCCGCTGAAGTTCAATGCGCCTCAACTGGTCACCGTGCCGGATATTTTCCCATCGTTTACCATGAATAAACTCTCCATGATGGCTATCGGTGAATTGTGGTGGCTGAAATCCGGTACCTACCGTAACCAGGTGCAAAACCTAACCCAGTTCTACCAGCCGCTGGATCTGATCGGTGAGTGGAACCGTGGCTATGGTTCCAAGGGCTTTTTGCAGTACCAGTTCGTGGTTCCTATGGATGCGGTGGAACCATTCAAAGACATCATTCGGGACATTCAACGCTCTGGACATTATTCCGCGCTTAACGTGTTTAAGCTTTTCGGACCCGGTAACCGGGCACCACTAAGCTACCCAATGCCTGGTTGGAATGTGTGCGTGGACTTCCCCATCAAGCGCGGTCTCGGGCATTTTCTTGATGATCTTGACCGTCGAGTTATGGAATTCGGTGGCCGGTTGTACTTAGCTAAAGAATCCCGTACTTCTGCCGAGAATTTCCATAAGATGTATCCGGGCATGGCTGACTGGCTCAAGGTTCGTAACAACATCGACCCAACTGGTGTTTTCGCCTCCGATATGTCCCGCCGCCTTGAGCTGCATTAATAGAAAGGTTTTCTCCTAATGTTAAACGCTGTGGGCCAAGCCCAAAATATCCTGCTCCTTGGTGGCACTTCCGAAATCGGGTTGTCCATCGTCACCGAATTTCTCAAGAATGGACCTGCGAAAGTTATCTTGGCAGCCCGGCCTGATTCGCCGCGGATTGAAGGCGCTGTTGCTGAGATGAAAGGGGCTGGCGCTTCGGATGTAGAGGTTATCGATTTCGACGCGGTTGACTTCGCATCCCACCCGGATACTATCGACTTAGCATTTGCCAATGGTGATGTGGATGTCGCCATCGTGGCTTTCGGCACACTTGGGGATCAAGAAGCGTTGTGGCAAGACCAAAAGCTTGCCGTTAACTCGGCTGAGACAAACTTCACGGCACCAGTGTCCGTTGGTGTGCTGCTGGGCGAAAAATTCAAGGCTCAGGGGCATGGCAGCATCGTTGCGCTTAGCTCTGTTGCTGGTCAACGGGTTCGCCGATCTAATTTCGTCTATGGTGCCGCAAAAGCTGGCATGGATGGTTTCTACATAAACTTAGGTGAAGCACTGCGCGAACATGGCGTCAATGTCCTCGTGGTTCGCCCAGGCCAGGTTCGCACCAAGATGTCTGCCAACGCGGGCGAGGCTCCGCTGACGGTCGAGCGTGACGACGTGGCCAAGGCCGTAGTCGCCGCCGTATTGAATAAGAAAGACGCCATCTTCGTGCACCCCCTTTTCCAGTACGTTTCGTTGGCATTCAAGTTCATTCCACAGGCAATTTTCCGGAAACTTCCGTTCTAGTTTCGGTTTCTTCGCCCCCTTTGGCATTGTCCAAGGGGGCTTTGGCCTGTGTGATATGGGAGACTTATGGGTATGACTGTTCAGGAATCAAGTCACAAACAACCAGGAGCTATCACGTGCCGTGATGACTACCACCCCGATTTGCCCAGTGTGAAACACACATTGGTGGGAATTGTGGCAGCGGCTTTAGGCGGCCTGGTTTTCACCTTGGCTTGCTGGTTCGTCCTTAAAACCACTAATTTGCCAGCATTCGGCCCGTCTTTGGTCAGCCGTGCATTGGCAACTTTTAGCACCATCCTCTTATTGGTGGCGGTAGCCACCTTGGTTGTGTTGTGGGTGATGGACGAAAAGAAGAAAACACAGCGTCCGTTTTGGCGTACCGCGCTTAGCTATACGCTGTGTTACCTTGCACCAGCGGGACTGGTTGTCACAACCACCGCCATTCCGTTGTCCGCAACTCGCCTCTATTTGGACGGCATTACAGTTGACCAAGGATTCCGCACCCAATTCATGACCAGATTGGCCGATTCCTGGGCGCTGTCAGACATGAACTACATCGACCTGCCCACCTTTTACCCAGGCATGTGGTTTTGGTTTGGTGGTCGCGTAGCCAATATTTTGGGCATACCGGGCTGGGAGGTATTCCAACCGTGGTCATTGATGTCAATCGCGGCAGCCGCTTGTGTACTGGTTCCAGTATGGCAACGACTTGTCGGTAGTCTTCCGGTAGCAACCGGTATCGCTTTAGTAAGTACCGCCATCACATTGGTCATGAGCGCAGAAGAACCCTATGCGGCGATCATCGCCTTAGGTGTTCCCGCCGCATGCATTCTGGCGCGACGCGCATTGGTTGGCCGCAATCTAGCTATGGTCGGATTAATCATCTATCTGGGCATGTCGGCCTCCGCCTATACCCTATACACGGCAGTAGTAGCACTGAGCACCATCGTGATTGCTGCTTTGTATGCAGCGGTTTTGATGAAATCAGTCGTGCCAATCATCCGGTTAATAATCATCGGTGTGGCATCGATGGCCATCGCCGCTATTTGGTGGGGTCCGTACATTTTTGCGATTGTAAATGGGCATCCTGCCTCCGGCGCTACCGCGGCTCATTATCTACCACTATCGGGTACCCAGGTTCCGCTGCCCATGCTGGCTCCCACGTTGATCGGAGTTTTATGTTTGGTGGGGTTGGTCTACATGATCATGCGAGCCAGCAATTACGACGTGCGCATGCTAGGCATCGGACTCATTGTGTTTTACGGTTGGATCGCATTATCTATGGCGTTCACCGTTACCGGTACTACGTTGCTGGGCTTCCGGTTGGATGTAGTGGTGGCTTTGCAATTAGCAACCGCTGGCGTTTTAGGTTTCGCAGAGCTACGTATTTACAGCATTCATCGGTTGTTCCCGGAAGCCTTTGATGTTAAGACCTCCCGAACCATCACCGTCGTCTTTGTTGCGGTTCTTATGGCAGCTGGTTTAGCGTATGCGCAGAATATTCCGAATGAAAACGCCGACGCTATTGATCTTGCGTACACCGATACTGATGGTTATGGGGAACGGGCGGATCGGTATCCGCCTGACTCCGCCCAGTATTACGCCGAGGTTGCTGGCCATATCACTGAAAAGACGGGCAAGCTTCCACGCGATACCGTGATTTTGACGGATGAACGTAACTTCATGTCTTACCACCCGTTCCGAGGTTTTCAGGCCTTCACCAGCCATTATGCTAATCCTCTGGGTGAGTTTGATCGCCGAAATGAGGAGATCACCAGCTGGGCGTTGGGTAGCTGGAATAAGTTTAAAACCCCGCAGACCTTCGTCGAAAAGCTCGACGAGGCGGAGTGGAAGGCACCAGAAGTTTTCGTGTTCCGCGCCGATCTTGAATCAACAATCGAAGATATGAACAGTAGTAATGACAACACTGGCTGGGTGTTTGACCTGGCGGAGGATATTTATCCTAATAATCCCAATGTTCGGTTCCATGGCGTCCGGTTTAATCCGGAAGTATTCCTAGGTACTGGCACCATGTGGGATGCCACACAGATTGGCCCGTTTGTGGTGGTGACCCGGTCATGACCCTTACCACAACCACTTCAAAGAATGGTCACACCGGGTTGCGTAACCTTGCCATTGTTAGCGGCATCATGGGGTTCTTGCTCTTTATCCTTACTCCCTTTATGCCGGTCAGCCAGGTGCAATCTTCCTTGCATTGGCCGCAGAATGATTCTTTGAACTCTGTTAATGCCCCACTTGAGTCTTACGCACCGGAAAAAATCAGCTTGAGTGTTCCAATTTCCGCGATCAATTCGCTGCGGGAAGACGAAAACTTACTAGTTGGCACGTTGCCGCCAGATAGCGAAAAAGCTACGTCACGTGGCTTGTTTGTCCGGTCTTTCGACGGTGCCATTGATGTTTTGGTGCGCGATAACGTGTACTTCCAACTGGAGGCTGAGGAAGTCGCCGCGTTGTCTCCTGATGCAGTGCTCACAGTCACCTCGGATCTTAAGGCAACCACGGTGGAGATCCCCGGCGCGATTGACGCTGATGGCGAAGCATTGTACGTCACCAGTGAGGAAGAAGAAGATAAACGCCCGCAGATTACTGGTATTTATACGGAGCTAGCGGGTGACGCTAAATCGCTTATCGACGCCGGGCTTAGCGTCGATGTTGAAATCAACTCCCGGTACACGTCTTCCCCCACCATTTGGAAGTACGCCACCATGTTTGGCGCCGCATTCTTCCTACTTGTTGCGTTATTTGCGTTATATCGGCTCGACCGGCTCGATAATGCAGGGGGTTACAAGTTCTGGCCCGCTGGTTTCTTTAAACCCCGACTGATTGATGGCGTGGTATTCGGCATTCTTGTGGCCTGGTATTTCTTCGGTGCTAATACCTCCGATGACGGTTTCATTCTGACAATGGCTCGGGTGTCGCTGGAGTCGGATTACATGGCAAATTATTACCGGTGGTTTGGCGTCCCAGAATCGCCGTTTGGTGCGCCATATTACGACTTTTTAGCACTGATGACCACGGTGTCTACTGCTTCTACCTGGATGCGGTTGCCATCGCTGATTTCAGGCATTGTGATCTGGCTGATCGTCTCTCGCGAGATTCTGCCGCGCCTGGGTTCAGGAATCAATGCCCGCAAGGCGGCGCATTGGACCGCAGCCTTAATGTTACTGGCGTTTTGGCTGCCGTATAACAACGGCCTGCGGCCTGAGCCTATCATTGCGCTTGGCACGCTGGTTACCTGGGTTTCATTTGAACGGGCGATTGACCAGCATCGACTATTCCCAGCTGCGATAGGAACCATTGTCGCAGCATTCACGTTGGCTTGTGGTCCCACCGGTTTGATGGCGGTGGCTGCATTACTGGTTAGCCTTTCTAGCCTCATTCGTGTGATGCACCGCAGGCTGCGGTATTTCGGAGTGACAGATACCTCACCCCGCGCTGCACTCATTGCTGGATGGACAGCACTTCTAGCCCCGTTTGCAGCGGCAGGAACTGCGGTTTTCCTTGCGGTTTTCGGCGACCAAACTCTCATGACAGTGTTGGAGTCGATTCATGTCCGCGGCGACAAGGGGCCCAGTTTGAAGTGGCACCAAGAGTGGGTGCGTTACGAGGTGTTGTTCCAGCAGGCAGTCGATGGTTCCTTCTCGCGTCGCTTCGCTGTGTTGATGGCATTTTTAAGCGTGGTCTTCATATTTGCCTCAATGCTGAAAAACGGCAAGGTTCCCGGCTCAACTAAGGGCCCAGCGCTGCGATTGATGATGATCTTCCTGGGCACACTGTTCTTCATGAGTTTCACCCCCACCAAGTGGACGCACCACTTCGGTGTGTGGGCAGGTATCGCCGCAGCTTTAGGCGCGTTGGGGGCAATCGCACTCAGCGAAATTGCGACTCGCTCCCGCCACGCCCGCACCTTAGTGCTGGGTGGCCTGCTCTTTGTTTTCGCATTCGCGCTATCTGGCACCAATGGTTTCTGGTATGTCTCTAGTTACGGTATTCCGTGGTGGGATAAGTCAATCCAGTTTAAAGCCATCGAAGCTTCAACAGTGCTAATGGTTGTATCCTTAGTAGTTTTGATCATCGGTGTGGTGCAATCGTTCCGCAGCGGTTTAGCAACTGAGCTTGTCGACGCATCTACCGATTACAAGCGCAAAGACAAACGTCCCAGCCGGTTTACCAATCTCTTTGCCGCCCCGATCGCTTTCTTCTGTGCATTAGCGGTGATGTTCTCCCTCGCGTCTTTTGCCAAGGCGTTCATTGACCAGTACCCGGCGTATTCGGTGGGTCTGGGCAATATTCGTAGTGTTGCCAACAAAGCATGTGGCCTGGCTGATTACGTTTTGGTGGAAACCAACACAAATGATTCTTTCCTCAGCCCCTTGAGCGGCTCGTTGGGTAATTCCCTCACCAACGATAAAACCCGAGGGTTCCAACCGAATCGTTTGCCGCAATTGGGCACGAATCAGCTACCTAATTTGGTCAGTGCTGCAGAGTTACTCAATGTTGATGGTGGACGCCGCAGCGACAAAGGAATCAACGGTTCCACGTGGACATTGCCGTTTAATCTTGATCCGGACGTCGTCCCAGTTGTTGGCTCCTACACGCAGGGCCGTCAGTTCTACGCCCAAACCACTACCGAGTGGTATAAGCTTCCGGAAGAAACTTCCGATTCCCCGCTTATCGTCGTGTCTGCGGCTGGCATCATCGAAGGTGTCGACGCAGATGGGGTGGAACAAGAAGGCCAGAAGTTGGTACTGCAATACGGCAAGACGAACGGCGATGGTAGCGTCGAAAAGCTCGGGGAAACCCGAATGCTGGACATTGGCCCTATGCGGAAGTGGCGAAACCTTAGGCTTCCGCTTTCCGACCTACCTAAAGAAGCAGACGTTGTTCGTATCCATGCCGTCGATTCCTCCCTTGATGAAGAACAATGGCTGGTATTTACTCCACCTCGGGTGCCAAAGCTCGATACGTTAAATAATACGGTTGGTTCGCAAGCCCCCGGTTTGCTTGACTGGTCAGTTCCGCTGCAATTCCCATGTCAACGCCCGTTTAACCACTACGCAGGTGTTGCGGAAATCCCAACGTATCGCATCGTTCCGGATTATAAGGGTAAGCGCACTGGCACTAGCTTCCAGGACTACCACGGTGGCGGTGTCTTAGGCACAGCTGAGACCGTGAATTACTCCTACGAAATCCCCGCCTACGCCAAAGATGACTGGCTGCGCGACTGGGGCTCCATTGAGCGTTATCAGATCCGCCCGAATTCGGTAGGCGATATTCCTGACATCGCAATCATTGATCATGAGTCCGTAACTCGCTCCGGGTTGTGGAACCCAGGTCACCAAAATATCGATACCGATAAGAAGGAATACAACTAACCACCACAAACACCGCCTGGTCACGATGATTGATTGCCGTGGCCAGGCGGTGTTTGTGCTTTTCGACGTAGCCACGGCTGAATCATGGCTGAGGTCGCTTCTCATTACGGTTTGCTGGTTGGGGTTTCGTGGTTTTTCCATGCCGCCATAAGGCTTATCAGAACTACCACTATTGTGGAACCAACCAGAATGGTGTGACCAGAATAGGCGGCACTTAACGCACCGTATCCGATATATGCCAGTGGTATTAGACCGAAAGAAAAGGCGTAATCCAGCGAGGAAATCCGACCTATTTCCGACTGGCTAATTCGGGTCTGCAAAACCGATCCCCACAACGAACCTGACAGTTCCAATCCAATACCCGCCAGGAAACACGCAAAAAGAATCACATAGAACGACGTATCTGAAGCCACTGCAACCAGTGGCAAGATCGCCAGCGGAAAGACCAGAAACGACAACGATAGAATGTTGCGCTTTAGCGGAAACCGCAACAGGTACGCAGCACCCGCGATATAGCCAAGCGAGGTGGCAGATAGTGTCAGAGCCCATTGGGAGCTGGTTCCGGTTTCTAAAAATGTGAACGGTAGGGTCACTGCCGTCGCCCCGGACTCCAGAAAGAGTAGGATCGACCAGCTGGCGATAGAAAAAATAAACCACGGATATTTGTGTCTAAGATTCGATATCGTTACGGCAGTGTGCTTGGATTCGGCAGTGCCATTCACATCGTCGTCATTGTCCCCCGCTTCGGTGGTTGGGGAATTGGTGGTGATGTCGCGAATCTGACTAATGCAGATACCTGCGATAACAATGAGCGCTGCAACGAGGTAAAACAGAAAATCCGTGCCGAATAATGGGACCAATATTCCAACGAGCAACGGGCCGATAACTGACATAACATTGCGGCTACCGCGTGCGATGGCGTTGGCACGCACATTGTGTTCTGTAGGTACTATCTGCGGCAACAATGCATACAAACTGGGGGCGCCAAATGCACTGATAAGACCGGTAGCTAAAGAAATTGCATAGACCTGCCACCCTAATCCGTATGTGGTCAAGCTAAAGGCTAAAACAAGGTGGAGAAATCCACTTACCACTAAGGTGATGCTGGCAAGTCGCACTCGGTTGTATTTGTCGGCGGCTACCCCACCCAGCAGCGAAAGAACCATGGTGGGTAACGTTCGGGCTGCCAGTACCAACCCGATTCCGGTGGGGTTTGATTCTTCCACGCCTACGAAAATGAGACCTAACGACAATGCGGATAGGGCAAGCGATTGCAGTGCTTGCCCTACTACCAGGTACCAAAACGATGCAGGAAACATGCGGTGGCTTACTGTTCTATCCAGTCAATCATCATGGCTGCGTATGGTATCAGCTACGCTGTATCTGGTGGAATTTAGGTTTGCGCTAGAACCTGGGTATCCTCACCGGGTGAATTGTCAGAATCAGTGGTGCCTGACAAGTTGATCGTTATAACCCCGCGTGGCAGTTGCGACATTCGGGTGATTGGCTGTGGGGTTGTAAGCGGTTCGCCCTCTAGTTTCGCCTGCTTATTACATAGGTACCAGCAGTAGATAAAGGTGGGATACAGCACTAATGCCACACCAGCTAGCCACGTGATCTGGAAAGTGTTACCTCTATCCCACAGGATGTTCCAACAGAAATGTAGCGTGAAGGCGGCAAGGAATCCGGTGGCGAGATAGGCTAACCGCCGCGCAAAGGAGATATTCGCTAGATACATCGCATAGCCGACACCAAGCCCGGCGAGTGCCGACATAGTGATGTGCAGTCCTGGCCCCGCCACGGAGCGTAGTTGCCACATTTCCAGCGTCCCGGAAAAGTCACTATCTGAGTCGATAGTTGCACCGATGACACCATACAGCAGATTTTCGATGGTTTCGAAGCCCAAGCCGATGATGCCACCGGTGACAAAGCCATGCCATGGGCGGTTGAGTTTGTTAAATTGCAGCAATATGAGGGCGGTTCCCAGCGTCTTTGCGATCTCCTCTGGATAGGCACCGCCAAACGACGCTGATACTTCAATCCAGCCGAGTTTTTCTGTTAGGTCGCCGATGGAGGAGCCAAAGATGGTAACGACTAAAAGCGAAACCCCAGAACCCCACAGTAGGCAACTGAGATACCATTTCCAGCCAGCTTTGGGCCACATTGGGGAAATTTTAAACAGGTAGGTTCCCACAAGCAGATAAATCGCCGCGAAGAAAAGGCCGACGAATAAGCCGGATACTGATAACAGCGCGTTTAAGCCAACAAGAACCACGCCAGCAATCGTGCCAAAGCAGATGGCAACTATGAACACTATGCGTCCGAAAGTATTTGGCATGCTAGGCAGCGCTCCAATCTGAGGTTATCTCTTGAAAGCTATCGGGGTCGACCTCGTTGAGTGAAAGCTTTTTGCCTGAAAGTTCGGCGTCTTCTTTGAGCAGGGTGGATAGGACCAAATCCACCGCGTCATCGCGGTTTTCCCCGGAGATCAACACAAGAATAGCGTTGCCGTCCTGTTCCCCATGTCCAGTGAGGGTGATTCCGGTTTGGTTGGCCTCGTCGAAGTTGTCCATAAACCGGACGTTGCCGCTTCGATACATATCGCCGTTGGTTGGTGGGGTGTGCGTGCTGTAGCCCCGAATTGCCCGCCACAGTGTGCGGCTTGGCTGTTCACCGGATTCAATGACAGTGGTGTCCAACACGAAGTTGTCACATTCCCAACGTTTGGTAAAAGTTTCCGAAACGGCTTCGGCGCACTCGATTGGTTGGCCGTCGAAATCTTTGAGTTGGATTTCCCAATCCTCGTCTTTATAGCCCAATCGGACGGGTTCTTTTACTGGTTCGCCTTCGGGGACCACGAAATTAAGAATGGTAGGAAGTACCAGGAGAAATAGTAAAAATCCGCTAAAGCCCACCCACGAGGCAGTGGTGCCAGTAGGTCGGTGTCGGTAAAAAGCCATGATCCTAACTTACAAGACGAAATTAGCTAATGTTGTTTTCATGACTATACCGATGAACGATCTTTTCCGTTTTGTTAACGGACCGTGGCTTGATACGCATGTTATCCCTGCTGATCGCGCTTCTGAAGGCACCTTTTATCAGTTGCGTGACCAATCAGAAATTGATGTTCATGAGATTGTCTCAGCCACCCAGGAATCCCGCGCAGGCAAATTGTATCGTTCATTCATGGACGAAGCTGGCATTGAAGAAAAGGGCATCGCAGCAATCGAACCGGACTTGCAGCTTATCGACGTTTCCACCGTCGCCGATTTCGTCGATGCGCTAGGAGCACTCGACAAGGTGGGAATCGGCGCCCCAGTAGGCATGTGGGTGACGAAAGATTCCGCCAGCGAAGACGCTGTGGTGTACCTATTCCAAGGCGGGCTTAACCTCCCGGACGAAGCCTATTACCGGGATGAGGCACACGCTGAGACCCTCGCTGCTTACAGGGAACATGTGGCGCGCATGTTGAAGTTCTTAAACATTGACGGTGACGCGGCTGACCGAATTGTCGCCCTGGAGAAGGACATCGCTGCTGGTCACTGGGACGTAGTCAGTACCCGGGACGCAGTTAAGACCTTCAATCCCACCGAATTTGACCAAATGCCAGAAAAAGTTGCGGCTATGTTGCGCGCAGCTGAGGTGCCACAACAGCGGCTCATTGTGATGATGCCGGACTTCATGGCTCACTTAGATTCCCTGTTGACTGAAGAACGGCTGGCGGATTGGAAACTGTGGGCTACGTGGCGGATTCTGAATTCGCGTGCGGCACTTTTGACCGGAGAGATTGCCCGTGCCAGCTTTGATTTCTTCGGCACCAAACTCACCGGCGCGACCGAACAGCGAGATCGGTGGAAGCGAGCCCTTAATCTCGCCGAGGGGTTTGTGGGTCAGGAGATCGGTCAATTATTCGTCGACAAGTACTTCCCGGCAAGTTCCAAGCAAGAAATGCTCACCTTGGTGGACTACCTGGTCAAGGCATATCACGAGCGCATCAGCAATCTGGCATGGATGACGCCAACAACCCGTGAAAAGGCGTTGGAGAAGTTGGCGAAATTCCGCGCCAAGATCGGCTACCCAGATAAATGGCGTGACTATGGGGATCTGGATTTCTCCCCTTATGGTGCCGACCTGGTAGAAAACGTCCGAAAGGGCAGCGCGTTTGAGCACGCATACGAGCTAGCAAAGGTTGGCAAACCGGCCGACCGGGACGAGTGGTTTAGCACCCCACAGACCGTTAATGCGTTCTACAACCCGGTGGTCAACGACATTACGTTCCCTGCTGCGATTTTGCGCCCGCCGTTCTATTCCCCAGAGGCTGATACTGCCGAGAATTTCGGCGCGATTGGCGCTGTGATCGGACACGAGATCGGTCACGGTTTCGATGACCAAGGTTCACAATACGACGGCGATGGTAATCTGCAATCTTGGTGGACTGACGAGGATCGCGCCGCCTTTACCGAGCTAACCGCCAAGCTAGTTAAGCAATTTAATGGTCTCGTTCCAGCGGTATTAGAGGGAACTGGCATAGAAACAGCTGGCGTTAACGGCGAATTCACCCTCGGTGAAAACATCGGCGACCTGGGTGGTCTGGGCATCGCCGTGGTTGCTTACCGGCTCTACCTCGCCGACAAGGGATTGGATTTCGATTCCTCCCCGGTCAAGCCGTTTATCGCTGACGGTGCCGATCCAGGATTAAGCGAACACGAGTATTCCGGCTTGCAGCGACTGTTCCTATCGTGGGCGCATATTTGGCGCACCAAACTCCGCCCGGAATACGCAGCCCAATTGCTAGCCATCGATCCACACTCCCCTGCCGAATTCCGCTGCAACGTTATTGCCGGTAACGTTGCAGAATTCTACGATGCATTCGATGTCAGCCCCGGCGCGAAGGTGTTCATCGAACCAGAAGATCGAGTGACCATCTGGTAAACCTGGGTTAACCAAAAATGAACGCGCGGCAGATCCAATGAAGATCACTGCCGCGCGTTTTGTGGTTTTATAGCGCGTGGAATTGGGTTCCAGATCTAATGGCTGCGACATAGCGTTTGGTGGCGATGAATCCGAGGATTGCGATGAGGATAAAGAACCCGATGTTGTAGGTGGCGTCGACAAGCGATAGCGGGGTGTTCTCCCGCCACGATTGCACCACAGCACTTAGGGGCAAATACCGCATAAATTCTGGGTAATAGCTCAGCGGCACCACTGCACCCGTGGTTAAAGGCAGAAACGCTATGACCCAATTGAGGAGAAAATAGGGATTTCCTTTAGCTAAGCCGATTCCTGCGGCAGCGACCCCGAAGCAGATGCCGCATAACGCCGCAGGCAACACCAAACGCAGCATCATAAGCGGGTGAAAACCACCGAGTATCAGGAATAATACGCAGCCGGTGAGTACTGCCGTGCCGAAAGCCGGGATAGCGATTCCCATGAGGTATTTCCAGCTGTGTCCCGGGCGGAAGAATACCTCGTCGATGATTCCAAGCGTGCGATCGTGCACCACGATTGCAACAAAGGTACTCGCCGCGATCCCTAGGACGCCTATGCTTAACGACGCCAATGCGATCGCACGCACATCTGGTGCACCTATTCCCTGCCCGAGTAGGACATTGAAGGCCACACCAAGAAGCGGAATCACAAATACTCCGACAATAAAGGTGCGAAGATTGGCAAAGGTTCCAGTGCTTCGGGCGGCAACCCGTGCCGTATCAAAGATAAATCGCATGAGCTTACACCACATCTATCGTTGCATCACGGCGGGCGGCGGCAAGTGTTGCGTTCGCTACAACTCGCACCAGTACAAGCCACAACCCGGTAACCGCCACGGCAATCACCGCGTCCACTGGGTTTCCTGCAGCAAGGTAGCGAAACGCCCCCGCGCTGGGGATAAAGAACCTGGTGACGTCACTTGCCAGGTAGCCCGCCACCGTGAAATCAAAAATGCCACTGAGCGCTAAAAGCGGCACCAGTAGTAACCCTTCGTAGGCCAACGCATTGGGGGTTGCGATAAAGACCGCCGCTATCATGTAGCTGCTAACTACGACCGATAGCCATAAGACCACAAGCCCTGCACACAATTGAAGAGCCGGTGCGTTAGTTGCGTGCGGAAACCACACAAGCCAAGAAATAGGTGCCGCAAGTAAGCCAAAGGTGGCGCAGGCAGTGACGGTGGGCGCTAATCCGGCAAGGGATGAAATACGCCCTGACACTAAGAAAACGAGGGTGCCTTTGAAGCGCTCAAACCCTAAGATCCCCGACGCGGTAGCGGCTAAGGTCCACATGCCGATGGCTATGGTGCGAACAAAACCCAGGTAGGGGTCACCGCCCCAAGCGGCAACGCCTATTCGTTGAATGATTCCGGCAACCACCGTGGTGCTTATGACCAATTGGAAAAAATATGTGGTGCGGCTAAATTCGATCAACTGAAACCACGCCATTCGGATAAAACGCACAAACCCCATGCCTAGTTACTCGTTTCCATTCGCCGCCAACGCCAAGAAAGCGTCCTCCAATACCGCAGAGCGCAGGGTGTATTCCCGGTCTTTAACCAGATCGGTTAGTCCTGGCATTGATACGCCCACTGGAACGTAGTGGGTGAGTCGCCACATTCCGCCATGCGGTTTGATAACCGTGCGTCCGTAGGGTCGCAGTGCGGTTTTAATGTCCTCTAATTCGGAATCGTATTGCGGCACGAAACTAAACCCGAGCACCTGATCGACGTGGGCGAAGTCGAAAATGTCTTTCTCTTTGCCCACAATCGAAATTTCGCCGTTGTTTAAAACCGCGATTCGATCGGATAACTGGGAGATTTCCGACATGGAATGCGATGTGAGCACCATTCCGGCACCTTGGTCGGCAGCTTTCCTAATCACGTCCCGCACCTTAAGCGCAATATCGGGGTCGAGGCCGCTGGTGGGTTCGTCGAAAAGCAATACCTGCGGGTTCCCTAACAGTGCCCGCGCGATATGCAAACGTTGCTTCTGTCCATGGGATAGGGCGGCCGCTTTCACCGATAATTTATCGGCAAGGCCCACCAACTCCAGTACCCGACTGATTTCTTGTTGCTGGTTGCGGTAGGAAACCCCAGCAAGATCTGCGAAAAACCGCATGTTTGCATTCACCGTCGCTCGGGGATAGAAACCTTTTTCCACCCCAAGAACCAACCCGATGTGTGAACGCGCCTGCTGCGGTTTCGCCACTGCATCAATGCCTGCGACGGTGATTGAGCCCGCAGTTGGTGCCAATAACGTGCCGCACATTTTCACCGTTGTGGTTTTCCCCGCGCCGTTTATGCCTACCAGCCCGAGAATCTCACCTTGATTCACGCTAAAAGATACGTCTTTTACCGCGAACGTTGCACCGTTATCGAACGATCGCTTGAGGTTTTTAACGTCTAAAACAACCACCTAGATCGTCAGCTCCGCCAGCACATAAGCAACCCCGGTTTCAGTGTCGGTACCGACCAACGCCAACTGCACTGGCTTTGGTTCTAATTCGGTGGGTAGTTCCAGTCTGAAGTGCTTGCGTTCACCGTTGATGTCGATATTTCCCGTGACGGTATCGCCGGAAATCTCATCAAGGTGAATGTTTTCAATTGTCAGGTTATCCGCCCCGGCGCTGCCGGTTCCGCGAATAACCAGCGGTGGTTGTACCCCATCGGAACGCTGCGCATTGGTATCGCCTTCGATAATCACCCGTATATACTCGGCGACAGCTACCGGGTCGGCGATGGTTTTAGTGACATATCGTTGCCCCAGCTCGCTGTGCTGCATGGTAGAAACCTCAAAATCATCACTGATTCTGTGACTTCGGTAGGTCACGGGCAATTGTAGTAGCGGTCCGGTTTGACTAACGATCATGGTTTCGATTCCCACTTCGCCGTTCGGATCCACAAACCGGAATGCGCCTATAAGTTCATGCGGCCCAAAAACATCGGTGAGGATCTCCGATTTCGTCGGAGTTAAAGTCGCATCAAGAATCTCGGACACGCGTTCCATGCCTGGCCCCTTACTACTTAGTTCATCTTTGGATACCATGATGCCATGAGCGATAACACCAAAGCAGCAGAAGAGATAGAAAAAATTGAACGTGCCGAATTTCAGGTCGGCGGCATCGACCGCGAAATGTCCCCTGAGCAGCAGTTAGAACAACTCTCCACCTATATTTCCGCCCATTACGATGCGCCAGATAAAAATCCCCCGTGGTCCGATAATCCCTCCGATCCGGAACCTGCAGACACCTTCGACGCGCGGCTACCAGATCGCATTACCCATTCCGCGATGCTGATGTTAGGGGCCGCTGTGGATCACGCAATGCCGGGTGTTGCGTTCCCCGGAAACGTCACGATCACCGACGTTCCGGAGCTGAATGCCCAGCTTTTTAGCCCGTCCCAACCCCTGGAAGGTAAGTGGGCAATTTCGCTGCACCCCGGCGGCTGGTGGAAAGGCTCCGGGGTGGCGCTGGAAAACGCGTGGCGTCCAGAAGTCGCCGGTGTGGCCGAATTATCAGGCGTGACGATCCTCGACCTGGACTATCCATTGGTTCCGGAAAACACGCTGCCGGAGGTGATTTCTGCCGTCGCGGATGCCGCCGCCTGGGCCCGTGCGAATGGTGCATCATCGCTAGGTGCCTGGGGTTATTCCTCCGGCGGTGCGTTGGCGGTGCTTACAAGTTCGCTTTTCGACGCCCTAGCGTTGACCTTTCCACACCTTGACCTGTCAATGTTGCCGGAGTCCGTGCGAGGTGGCGTCACCTCGTTCCCCGAAAACCTCCCACCAACATTCCTGCAGGTCGCCACTCATGACGTTATCGCGGACCGCTACCTATGGGCGGAAGCGCAGGCAACCGTCAAAGAGTATGTTTCCGAGCATCGCATCTCCACCCCTACCGTTGCACGGGATCGTGTAACCGATGTCGCCGAGTTTCTTCGCAACCAGCTGTAGCCCGCCTAAAATCCCTGGCTCTGGCTAAAACCTACAAATCCTACAAAACCTACAGGCGGTGTGAAAACCTACAAATCCTACAAAAACTACAAGCGAAAAGTAGAATTAGGAGTCATGTTAGCCAACCCATTCCGACCGAGCTTTGGAGTCAACCCCGTCGTCTTTGTCGGGCGCATGCAATTTTTGCGCAACTTTGAATTCGCCCTCAAAGAAGGCGTCGGTTCGCCGCATAGATTCACACTTATTCAGGGAATTCGTGGGACCGGAAAAACTGCGTTGCTTAATCAGATGGAAGCGAAAGCAAAAGAAACAGGTTGGCATGTAGTTAGAGCCAGAGCATCTGAATCAATGGTTGAAGACTTGGTACAAGGACAACTACCTAGAATCCTCAACGCAATCCACCCTCAAACTGTTGACCGTAGCATCACAAATATAAATGTCGGCGGCATAGGTGGGTTAGGGGTTTCTGTTCAGCAACGGTTTCCTGAAGGTCACACGTTATGGACCAGCCTGAATGAAGTAAGTCGAATATTGACCGAATCTGGGCATGGTCTACTAATTACCATGGATGAGCTACAAGCAGCTCATCCAAAAGACCTCCACGAACTTTCCGACGCCATTCAAGATTCCGTACGTGATGGATACAACATCGCATTGAGCTTCGCCGGTCTACCAGGTGAAATAATTCGATTGCTGGAACATCCTGGCACCACTTTCCTACGGCGTGCAACTCCTATTACCCTTGGTGAGATCACGGATGAAGATGTGTCTTACGCCCTGGATTCAACGGCCAAACAAGGTGAAAAACACTTCACAACAGATGCACTACGTCTTGCCACTGGTTATTGCCACGGCTACGCCTTTCTCATTCAGCTCATCGGCTCAATCGCGTGGACTATGGCCACCGGTGATGAAATAACTGAAGCCGAGGTTCATGATAGCCTTCCGCTAGTCATTGAACGTATGGGGGAAATGGTGCATAAACCCGCGTTGCGCAATATCCCGTTTCGGGAGTTGGATTTCTTATGCACGCTTGCTGCCATGGGCGAATCGGCTCGAACCTCTGACATCGGTGAGGCCATGGGGATTTCTGGAAGCCAACCTTCAACCTACAGACGCCGCCTCATTGATCGCGGATTGCTCACCCCAAAAAGTCATGGTGAAGTAACTTTTGCCATGCCATATTTGCGGGAGCACATTAATCAAAATGCGCATCTGTATCGAGGCTGATCCATCATCAACATTCGTTAGTACATACACGGAATGTTGCGTTAGTTCTCTTCAAAAACATTCCCCCTTACCACTTACACTTGGTGCCGTCTTCAACTATCGGCTTTATGCCATCAACTCAGTGGCTCACCAGGCGAGAAGGGCGGGTACTGCAACTGAACTGGTCGCTCCACATTACTTACGAGTTCTCGGTATCGGCTTGGTTTATCGACAGAATAGAAAAGTGCGTCACGCTTTTCATCAGGAGTTTCACCAGGCAAGCTGCGGATCTCAGATATGAGCATCGATAACCGCTCTTGGTGCCGGTTAGCCATGCGGTGTCCATTCATCCAATTGCGAACAGATCTGCGGCTTACCCCAAAAAGCTTCCCTAACTGTTCAATAGACAGTCCTGACATTTCACGCAGTGACGCTACTTGCTCCCCATCACTAGGAGTTTTCTCTACAACCGCAGGTTTGGAAGATTTGGCAGATGAAAAATGGGGAAAGTCACGACTATCATCATCGAAATCAAAGCGATACGAAGCCATATCCACCCGCCCTGCGGCGCTGATAATGCCCTCCGCTTCCCACAACGGCCTAGCCCGGTCGGCCACCGCACTGGTTCCGTCGGCTCGCACTACCCGCCACCAGCAGGTCACATGGCCGTGGGTGCGCATGATCCGACCGACGTGGCGTGGATTGCACCCCACCTGAGCGGCAATATCGCCGTAAGCTACGACCATGCCCGGTGGGATGCGATCGCAGCACGACAGTATTGCGTCGGTGAGGTCGTCGATAAGCATTAGAAAGTGAAATCTTTAAGATCGATTCCTTCAAGCGGGTCGGATTCGCGACCTTCTTCAACAGGTGGTAGCACCTCGCAGAGAGTAACGGTTGCGCCGGTGGAATCGGCGATAATCGCCATGCGGCCGAAACCAGAATCGAAAGGTTCGCGGATTATTTCGCCACCGAGTTCCGGCACCTTTGCCGCCGCGTCATCAACGTTGAGCACCCCGAGGTAGGACTGCCAGAAACTTGGCACCTGCGGCGGAAACTGCCCAACGGCGTTGAAGATGCCAGCGAACGCCGCGCCGTCGACAAGCGCGGTGGTATAACCCCCATCATCGCTTGTCGACGTCACCCAGCCAAAAAGTTCAGGGTAAAACTCGCAGGCCTTGTCATAGCCCGTGGTGGCGGTCAGTTCATGCCACACCGGGGTACCCGGCTCACCGGCCGCAATAAAGGAGTCCTCGCCCGCAGGCTGGATCAAACCGAACATCCCGCCCGCGTTATCGACAGCCACGGCCATGTGGCCAAGTCGGACTTCCGTAGGCTCCACCAGCACTCGACCACCTAATTCGGATACTGTTGCGCAATCAGCATTGATATCGGCGGACTGGAAATATGTCACCCAGGTGTCGGGCTGGTTCGCTTCAACCGGGCGTTGGACAAAGCCAGCGACCGGCAAACCTTGAATCCGGGCGATGCGGTATTCCGCAGCTACTTCCTCAATCTCCCAACCCAAGATTTCTGAATAGAAATGTGCGGATTTTCGCACATCAGAGCTGGTCAAATCGATCCAATAAGGCATGCCGGGTTCTGCTTGAAACGCTGGCATTTACATGTTCCTCCACACTTCTGGGTCAAAATCATCATTGGCGGTGGCTTCATCGAAATAATCGTCGTCATCGGCGACGTTGGCTTTCACTTGGGCACACATTTCACCCACGCAAACCACGTCACCGTCCCGCAGGGTCTTACCACGACGGGTATCTACCACCCCGTTGACAGTGACCTGGCCGTTGGCGATTACTTCTTTGGCAATTCCACCAGTTTCGACCAAGCTGGCAAGTTTAATAAACTGCCCCAGTTTAATTACGTCATCGCGTATCGCGACTTCCATCGGCTGCATAACCAGATAGTTTAGGCGAAACGCACCGCAGTGCCGGTCGCGCCCACCATCAACATGCCACCGTCGATGCCCACGGTCTGGTAGTCCACATTCACGCCGACCACTGCATCAGCACCAAGCTCAATGGCGCGCTGCACCATTTCACCCAATGCAGCTTCCCGGGCATTGATGAGTTCGTTTTCGTATGCTTGGCTGCGGCCACCGACCAGATTACGGAAACTCGCGGCAATATCTTTGAACGCATTGGCACCGAAGATGCTTTCACCTGCTACCACCCGAATGTATTCGGCAATGGTGCGGCCATCGACGTTATTGGTTGTTGTGACGATCATGATTCCTGTGATCCTTTCTCATGCGGTCAATTAGATAAATGTTTTAATGGGTGATGGTGTGGAGTGGCAACTTACTTTTAGTCGTTTTCACGCCATTGTAGTGGTGTCAGAAAATTCGCTGTGGTTTTACACATGTTTCGCTAACCCCCATACCCCTTCATAGATCATCACCACCCCGATGACTGTGAAAATTACGCCGGAAATCAGATCGATTATCGCGGCGTTCTTTACTATTTTCGCAGCCATCGTGTGCACGCCCACGGCGAAACCCACAAACCAGAGCAACCCAGTAACGATGAGGATTCCAGCGATAACCACAGCCCCTGCCACCCCGAGTTGCGGGGGTAGAAACTGGGCAAATATCGCGGCAAAAAACACCACAGCCTTGGGGTTAGCCAGGTTCGTTAAAATTCCGGTCCGCAACGCAGCCCACGGCGATAACCGGTGAGACAACCGTTGTTGATCATGCGAGTCAGACAGTGACAGACCAACCTCGTTGTGGTTTTGGTCGGTTTGCTGCCGAGACGCCACCACAGCTGCCCGGATGGAACAAAATCCGATCCAAGCGATATACCCACCACCTATTAGTTGAATAGCATGGATAACGGAGGGGGTCTTTGCCATTATGGCGGCCAATCCAATCAGGGACGATACAATCCACAAGGTATTCCCCACCATGATGCCAATGGCGCACATGATTCCAGCATGTTTTTCTTTGGTCCCTAACCGTGTGATTTGTAGGGTATCTGGACCGGGCAAGGTGATAGCCGCTATCCACACGCTCACAAGCGCAATGATGGAACTAAAAGTCACTCTACATCACAAAACCGTTAGATCACCTGGTCACGCGGAGTAATGACCATTCGGTCGATATTGACATGTTCGGGCAACCCAGCAACCCAACGAACGGATTCAGCAACATCATCTGCGGTGAGATTGAGCTTATCGGCGTAAACAGCATTGGCTTTTTCTTCATCACCTTTAAACCGCACCAGGGAAAAATCGGTTTTTACGCGGCCGGGATTAATTTCGGTG
The DNA here is from genome assembly GCF_001020985.1 of Corynebacterium mustelae. Lineage (NCBI taxonomy): Bacteria > Bacillati > Actinomycetota > Actinomycetes > Mycobacteriales > Corynebacteriaceae > Corynebacterium > Corynebacterium mustelae. Next base: position 103,214 of record NZ_CP011542.1, on the reverse strand, counting down.
ATTCGGATTCCCCGTTCGGCAAATTCGATACGCATGACTTTATTCATTGCAGTTACGCCGAATTTAGCAGCGTTATAACCGGCACCACCAGCATAAGGTGCGAAACCTGCAACGGAAGACATGTTGATAATGTGCCCCTGGCAGCGAGTAAGTACATCCAACAGTGCTTGGGTTACACGCAAGGTGCCTAACACATTGGTGTCGTACATCCATTGCCAGTCCTCTATGCTGGCTTCGGCAATCGGATCTAGACCCTTGGCACCGCCAGCGTTATTGACCAGCAGGTGGCAGTCGGTGATCGCTGCCGCAAAGTCCGCAATGGATTTTTCATCGGTCACGTCCAATTCAATGGCTTGCCCACCGATTTCCTTTGCTATTGCTTCCAGTTTTTCTTTCCGCCGTGCCGCAACGATCACATGCCAGCCGTCCGCCGCTAAAGCTCTAGCTGTTGCCTCCCCAATTCCTGATGATCCGCCAGTTACCACTGCAACTTTTTTGCTCATGGTGTCTTAGTGTAGCTTCCCGCCGACAGCAACGGGCATATTCTTTTAATCGCTGTCGATCCCTGTGGAGCAACCACAAACGCACTGAGCCTTTAAGCCCCAAAGGTTAAGCATTAGCTTTCCGGTTGTGGTCTACCACGCGCGGCTCCTATCACTCGGTCGTCCACGATACCGATGGCTTGCATGAGGGCATAGCAGGTTGTTGGCCCGACATAGCTAAATCCAAGTTCTTTTAATTTTGCCGCCATTGCAGTTGATTCAGGACTGGTAGTGGGAATAGCTGCAACCGATGCTGGACTAATGTGATTTTCCGGGGCAAACGACCAGATTAGCTGTGCAAGGTCACCGTATGTGGTGGTTCGTAATTCCAGTGTTTTCGCTGCGTTATTGAGCACCGAAGCGATTTTTCGGTGGTTTTTAACCATCCCCCGGCTTTCCATGATGCGCGGAATATCAGTTGTATCCATGACAGCTAGTTGGTCTGGATTAAAATTACACAAACCGGCCCGTAAGTATTCCCGCTTGTTCAATACAGTTCGCCAACTTAGTCCGGCTTGAAAGCCTTCTAGGCACAGCCGTTCAAATACTCCTTTTTCATCAGTGATGGGTTGCCCCCATTCGCCGTCATAGTACTCGCGTAGCAGTGGATCATGTACTGCCCATGGCGGTCGCCATTGATTATCTTCGCACTTCACCAACCCAGCTTCTGTTAGATCGGTGGGGGTCTGTGATGTATTGATGTTTGTCATGAGCTCACCTTACAAATTTCCCCCGACATGAATGGGGGGCTGTATTACCCCCTACAGTTATAACTAGCGGTTTTAGAGAAAAAGCTAGGGTTGAGACTGTGATTTTTGATCTTTATAGAATAGGTGCCACTTTGCCGGTGAGTGTGGCCGCAGAGCGGATTACCGCAGCATTGTCCAAGCCGACTTCTGCGGTTGTGGTTCAGGCGCCACCTGGGACTGGCAAAACAACCGTGGTTCCTCCAGTTATAGCTAATATAACTGCACCGCAGAAGGTTGTTGTTACGGCGCCGCGGCGGGTTGCGGTGCGGGCTGCGGCCCGTCGATTAGCGGATTTAGATGGTTCCATGGTGGGTGATCGAGTCGGCTACAGCGTACGAGGTGATTCCCGCCCTGGCTCATTGGTCGAATTCGTTACCCCTGGCATCTTGATCCGACGGCTGTTGCGAGATCCCGACTTGCCTGGGGTTGGGGCTGTGGTGATCGACGAAGTCCATGAGCGCCAGGTTGAAACCGATTTATTGTTGGGAATGCTTATTGAGCTGCAACAATTGCGTGACGATCTCCGCCTGGTTGCAATGTCTGCCACCGTTGATGCCGACCGATTTGCGCAGCTATTATCCGCACCAGTGATAGCAACCGATGCTGTGACATTCCCGTTGGATATTTCTTATCTACCTGTACCTGGTCGCATTGAGTGTAGTCGTGATTTCGTTTCAGCGATTGCCCAGCACACGCTGGAGCACATGCAGGGTCGAGAAGATTCTGCTTTGGTGTTTTTACCAGGGTTGCGCCAGGTGGAGCACTGCCATGAAGTGCTTAGTAATTTGACTGATATTCCGGTTTTCGCCCTGCATGGGCAGTTATCGGCAGTTCAACAAGACCAAGCCTTGCGTTTTACCGGGCAACGTATTGTGGTTGCCACCGCCATCGCGGAGTCTTCTGTAACCGTTCCGGGGGTTCGCCTTGTAGTTGATGCTGGGTTAGCTCGGGTGCCGAAACGCGATGCAAACCGCGCAATGACAGGATTGGTGACAGTTAGTTGTAGTAAATCCAGCGCCGATCAGCGAGCTGGTCGTGCGGGACGTGAGGGCCCTGGAACCGTCCTGCGCATGTATGAACAGCGCGAATACCAGCGGTTTACCGAGTTTTCGGTTCCGGAGATCATGTCGGCAGATGTGACCTGGCCAGCCTTAGCGGTGGCGTGTTGGGGCTCAAGCATTGCGGAATTGCCGTTGCCAAACACTCCGCCGGAGGCTGCCTGGCAATCCGCGATCCGCACTCTGCAGCACTTGGGTGCGGTGGATAGCAACGGGCAGGTGACCGATCTGGGGCGACAACTAGCGTTGATTCCGACTGATCCGCGGCTTGCCCGGGCGTTGGCGCAGCTGGGCCCGGCCGCCGCCGAAACCATTGCTGCATTGGGGGAAGATCCACGGGGTGACATCGTGCAGGCTATCGTCCAGTTACGACCCACGTCGCGGTTTTCCGCCGAGGTTGCGCGGTTGTCGCGGATTGCCGCACCGCTTTTCGACGCCCCCACCACCCATGACGACACCACCGATGTGGATCCAGGTGTTGTTGTAGGGCAGGCGTTTCCCGATCAGATTGCCAAGCGCGTCGGCGAGGAAAACGGTAATTCAGTGTTTCTTCTTGCTCATGGCAGTCGCGCGGTTTTACCACCCCACTTAGGCTTATCGCATGCCCAGTGGTTGGCTATCGCCACTGTCACTATCGGTGGAAAAGGCAACAGCAATGCGATCATTCGTGCAGCTGCGGAAATCGATCGGGAGACGGCATTAGACATTATTGGAATTAGTACCAACTATTCTTGCCATATCGACAGCGGTGTTATCAAAGCGCGGCGTATCACACACGCCGGGGCAATCGTTATGAATACCACCAATATTGCTATTGATGAAGTTCCGCCCGCTCTTGCCCAATCAGCCATCTCCGCTGAGATCTCACGCCGGGGCCTAGATATGTTTTCGTTTTCTAGCAGCGCAACCGCGTTGCGTCACCGCCTGAACTTCATCAGTCGTCAGGTGGGTGAACCCTGGCCGGATGTCGAAAAGCTTGACCGAACGTACTGGTTGCAACCTGAGTTGACCGCGTTAGCTCAGGGGGTTCCCATCGCAGACATCGACATGCATGCTGCGCTACTGCGCATTCTTCCCTGGCCGGAAGCGAACTCCTTTGATGCACTCGCCCCAGAAACCCTCACTGTTGCTTCTGGCCGTATGGTACCAATTGACTACTCCGATGGCCGCCCTGTTGTGCGGGTAAAACTACAGGAGTGTTTTGGAATCACCACGTCTCCCGTATTCTGCGGTCGTCCTGTAGTTTTTCACCTACTCTCGCCTGCCGGACGTCCGCTGGCCATAACCGATGATTTAGCCAGCTTCTGGTCCGGCAGCTACCACAACGTGCGGGCTGAAATGCGCGGGCGGTATCCGAAGCATCCGTGGCCCAAAGACCCCCTTACTGCCACTGCCACCGCGAAAACCAAGCGACATTTGGGTTAAGGGATATGAAAAGAATTGAGAAATCTATAGATGCACTACGTGCTAGCCTGGCGCGCCCCACAATATTTCTTGTGCACGTCGGTATGCCTCATGATCGCTGGGATCAGATTTTTCCACCGGAATAGTGTCTACAATGACCGGAAGGTTCCGCCACGAAACTTGAAAGATATTTTTCTTTCCTACAATATCTGGCAACGCCTCTGATTTATCAAACATGTGTTGGCATAAATCCATAATATCGTTATGTGCTCTAATTTCTGCATAATCCATCCCGTTTCCAAAAATCCTTTTCTGCTTACTAACTACGCAGGTTAACGAGGGATTAAGGGGAAATTCTTCAATAACAAAGTCTTGTAATTCGATCATTTCTGGCGGGAAATGATCGCACAAAAGGCATTGTTTTCTATAGAGCCGATCTATATAGGCTTGTCGCTCATCAGCACCGGAATAAAGGGTCCGGTGGTGTATTTTTCGCACGCAATTATCACCATCGGCTATCACCACGGAATGGTAGCCTAATCCCAAAACCTCACACCCTTTTTTGCGGTAGTTCCGTGTCACCAAATTAAACATAAAATCAGGCAACCCCCTCACCGCGAGGACCCCTACACGTGAGGAATATTTTTGCAGCCACCCCTTATGAGCCTCTGACTCAAGAAAGCCCGGGCGAAAGTAATCATTTCCGCCCAATGTGACACTGTCATAAGCAATTCTCTTTAATTCAGGAAAAATCCGCATTATTACAGCATAATAACATTCGTTGCGTAAAATCGGATTTACAAATGAGAAAATTGTGAGAATATTGTTTGCATAAAATCTAGGATTTTGCCCAAGTGCTAACCACTCAATAGCGCATCATAAACCTATTAACTATAGATAATAGGTTTATGATGTCAACATTATTCAATAACCGGGTTAATCTTTGCCATAATCTCGGAAATTGCCTTGAGATCATCAACATCAAGACCCAGCATTGCGGTTACTTCAGTTTCCATTTCGGAAGCTTGGGCCTTAAGCTTCCTGCCACGCTGCGTTAAAAAGAACAGAACCCGGCGATAATCTTTGTGGTCGGCTTGTCGGCGCACGTATCCACTGGCTTCCATACGTTTAAGTAGCGGCGAAAGGGTACCGGAATCCAAGTCGAGTGGCGTGGATAAGTCGGCGATTGTTTGGCCGTCTTTTTCCCACAGGCATAGCAATACAAGGTATTGCGGATAGGTAATGTTCCATTCGTCAAAATATGGGCGGTACATCCGCTGCATGAGACGTGACCCGGTATAGAAGTGGAAACTAATCATGGTGCGCAATCTCTGCTGATCGGACATACCCCAGATTGTATTGCACCCAACCTGGCTAAATGTAGGCTTGGTTAAGGTTAGCCCCAAACGGTTAAACCCGATTTTTACCCCATACGGTCATTCAAAAATATAAGCCAATTATTTACTTTGATTTACCCCCTATTCGGGGTGGCTTTTAGGTCCTCAGACGTCTTTTTTGCCATTTCAGGCCGGGATTTGCCCAATTGCTGAACCCATCAAAGAGATCATCTACATTGTCCGCAACAACTATCGCGTCAAGATACCGCTCCCAAATGAACCCATCGTCCCCCATTGCTCGCAGGGCGTCGATAAGCGGAGTCCAGTAATCTCCAACGTTATACAGCGCAACCGGCCCGGTGTACGGACCGATCTGTTGCCGTACTAAAACTTCGGAGAGTTCCTCCAAAGTCCCCATTCCGCCGGGTAGCGCAACAAATGCGTCGGCTAGCTCTTCCATGCGCATTTTACGCGCCATGATATTCTCAGTTACTTCTAATTTGCTAAGTTTTGGATGAGCCAATTCCAGATCTTTCAAATCCTTTGGCATTACCCCTATCACTTCGCCACCAGCATCAAGACAAGCGTTAGCAGCTTCCCCCATCAACCCCACGCTTGCCCCACCATAGACCATTGTTATTCCCCGGCGCGCAAGTTCTTCACCCAGCTGCCGGGCAGCTACCGCAAATTCAGGGCGGTTTCCAGTTACCGAACCGCAGTACACCGCAACGGCTTTAATCGCTGGACTCAAGGTACGCAGCATCACCCCAGATGCATTTTTTGACACAAAATCGTTGCGGGCATAGAGCCTACGTGCGGGGCTTTCAGGTTCAACAGTGAGTGAAATTCCGGGCCAGCCGTGGGTCCGGCCATGATGAACGGCTTGTTTAATCAACCATCCACCCAGGCCCTTTCCTTGCCAATCCGTTTCAACATTGACAACCAGTTCTGGTACTTGGTCATCAATGAACCCATCGGCTTTGATAAAAGAAACCCACATGCTGGCGATTGGATTGTTCGTTTCATCTTCTAAAACTATGCCTATGTCGCCCCGGGTTGGGGTGAATTCCAAATATTGGTTGAGTTGTGGTGTTTCTAGGTCGGCCCGGTCGTATCGGTGGGTTATCCGATTTCGATTTCTAAGCACCGCATTGGCGCGTAACTCTACGTCTTCGGCTGTCATTGTCCGTGCGTGAAGTCCGTCGGTATCCGGTTGTGTGAAAACGAAAGGCATGTCTGTAAATTCTAAACCCCAGTACCGTAAATCAATAGAATGGGCACTATGAACAGGCGATTTTCGGCAGAATCCACCGCGCAGTGCCCTTCCGGTTTTCTCAGCTTGCTTAGCCAGGCCAGGCGAGTTCATGTGTTTAGTGGCGCAGGGATGTCGGCCGAGTCGGGTCTAGATACGTATCGAAATGATAAGACCGGGCTATGGGAGAACGTTGACCCTAAGGCGATGGCGAGTATTTCGGCGTGGCACCGGGATCCAGATCCGATGTGGGCATGGTATCTGTGGCGGGCGCATCTCGCCAGCAAAGCAGAACCTAATGCGGGACATATGGCATTGGCGCGGTGGGCTAAATTGGTACCCGAATTTCATGTAACAACGCAGAATATTGATAATTTACACGAACGGGCGGGGCAAAAATCAGTGAGCCACCTGCACGGTAGCTTGTTTGCTTGGCGTTGTACTGATTGTGGTACCGCAGCCTCCGATATTTCGCTTATCGACGCCCCCGTCGCGCGGTTAGCACCGCCAAGCTGTGAGTTCTGTGGTGGCCTGATCCGGCCTGGCGTTGTATGGTTTGGCGAAGCATTGCCAGAAGACGAGTGGTTAGTTGCCCAGCATTGGATGATGAATGCGGATCTGGTGGTGATTGTGGGAACTTCGGGAGTAGTGCAGCCCGCTGCATCTTTGCCTTATGTGGCACATCAGTTGGGGACACCGATTGTTGAGATTTCTCCTGCCAAGACGGAACTGTCTGCGCTATGTTCGTTCAGCTGGGACAGTACTGCTGCGGTTGCTTTGCCCCTAATTACGCAGTACGTAGATAACTTATAAAGTTATTAAACTTTTACCAAACTACAAGGGATTATTTTTATGCATAAAGCTGCCATCAACTGGAAGATTTATACAGATAAACAATAATAACTTTGAAAGATTGATTGAAAAACCCGTGATTACTCAACAGAGTAGCAAAAAGCGTTAGTTTGAAATTGAAAGATTATCGAACGCTCTAAAGTAATAAAAACCAGATGACCTTGTAATATTTTCCTGACCACCAATTACCCATCCGGAGACGTATCGACAATTTTGTTTTAACGTCTTTTCCTATACATGAATTAGACAGAATAGTCTACTGCCACTATGCTTTCTTCCCATGCGAACTGAAAGCAGCTTTAGTCATTCGACTATATTCACCGGACCGAGCAATCCGGCCGCGCTATGTCTACAATTAATTCGACTGAAGCAGCCGGTAACCCGCACCTTCTTGGTCGATCATTCCCCACACTCGCAGCCAACCATTACCCGTGCGGTACTTGGATTGATGGGTGCTCAATTAGTTCGGGAGCGTCCCGACAAAATCATGCCTATCGGCCCCGGACGACCAAAGATTCCGCTGGAGCTGACCCCAAGCCCCTGGGTTCATGTTGGCATGGCTATTGGCACAAAATCCACATACTTAGGCGTCTATGGCACTCGCGGTCAATTGCTGAGGGAACAATTTGTGGAAATCAGCCCTGCAGAGCACAGTGTTCAAAATTTTGTTAATGAGATGGTGCCCCACATAATCCGCATGGTGTCGGATAGCAAACTACCACTAGCAAACTTAGGGATCTCTACCTCAGGAATAGTGGATGATCACTCACTAATCACCGCAGCCAATTTGGGTTGGGATCATGCCGATATAGTCAATCCACTTCACCAGGCACTAGATGTGCCGATCACCATAGCAAGTGTCATTGAGGCTATCGCTGGTGCGGAGCAGCACACCCAGATTCCGCCAAAACCTGCTCCCAAACCTCGACCAAACCAAAAGCGTTTACCAAAGGTGCCTAAGGTACATGAGCATCGCGGCCTGATTTTCTATGTGGATGATTCCATTGGCGCTGCTGTTCATACCTATAACTCCGTGAAGTTATTAGAAGTAGGCAATTACACAAGCGTTGAAGCTGCCGCGATGGATCTGGCTTCCAAGACTTCGCCGGACACCATAGTTCTGGCGGGTTCAGCTTTTGAAAATTCCGCAGACGCCCACGCTGTTGGTCGGGCGTTGCGGGCCTCCAAGCACGCAAACGTCGAAATACGCGTTATTCCGACCCATATAGATAACGCTCGGGCTGCAGCTCGATCGGTGGCCTTGAGTGGGCTTTTGACCGACCCGATCAATTTCGCAAAACAAATCGTTACCGGTTCCTCGCAGTACGCGATCTAGCCGCTAGCGAAAACTTTGAACATCATGTGGGATAAGGGCTTTATAGGTTGCCTTTCCCACGTGATTGCTCTTCGTAGGTAACTTCACTGAGATCAAGTGCCTGCGAAGGATCAGCCTGCCCCGCGGCAGTCTCAACATATCGCGCAGCATGTGGAATAAACGCTTGTGATTGTTCGTCGGAAAGCTCCCGGCGCACTTTAGCTGGAACCCCAGCGGCGAGGGATTTTTCAGGAATTTCCTGTCCCTCCAATACCACTGCACCTGCTGCGATAAGCGAACCCGCACCTATACGAGAGCGGGATAATAGCGCTGATTTCATTCCCACTAAGACGCCATCAGCAACGGTGGCGCCATGTACTAGCGCCAGATGCCCCACCGTCACATCGTCGCCAAGCGTGCAAGGGGCATCAGAGTCGACATGGAGCACACAATTATCTTGGATATTGGTTCGCTCCCCCACCCGGATTGCATTGACATCCGCCCGAAGCACGCAACCATAGAACACCGAAGAATGTGCCCCGATTTCCACATCGCCGATGATGGTTGCTGTAGGCGCGATATAGGCGGTGGCGTGGATGCGTGGTGTTTTACCGTTAAACGGCAGGATAAGTGGTCCAACAAAATGGGTCATAATTTACGATACCTTTCAACGAATGAGCAGTACCTTAAATTATGACCCACTTTGCTTTGTTTTATCAGTAGGTGCCGTTAGTACGGCACAGACTTTTAGTAGCGGTCATTGACACGGCGGGAGGCGTTTCGACCTGGGTGAGCAGGTTGTTCATTGCCATAACCCATCGCGATAACCAACGCGACACCGTGCTCACCATCAGCCGGCAGCCCAACAGCCTCAAGGACCTTTGCTTCATCCCAACCGGTGGTTGGTGAGGTAGCCAAACCTTCAGCCTGTGCAGCAATCAAAGCAAAGGCGCCGACTAGGACTGCATCTTTCATGGCAGATTCTCGCAGTTTTGCAGCATCCAGCGATTCGAAGTACTGAACAACACCAGCACCGTAATCTTCACCAAGAACATCAATAATGTCAGTCGGAACTCCAGTGCGAGCAACGACAACCAAAACTACTGGTGCGTCCCGCAGCTGTGTCTGGTTCGACGCAGCAAACAAACCGTCCTTGACGGCCTGATCGCGGACAACAACGAGATCAGCACGCTGGAGGTTAAAAGCGGTAGGGGCCTCTAGTGCCAAAGAAACAACGTTGTCTACTACCTGGTCGGTTAGTTCTTGATCGGTGTAGCTGCGAATTGCACGTCGGGTTTTGATTGCTTCAGAAACGTTCATGTTTTCTCTTTCTCTTGGTGAAAAGTCAATTGATACTCAGCCTATCATGTTGTTGAAGCGTCATCAAAATTTTCCACGTTCCGGCTATACCCATCATCAAATCTGCTCCCTACATGGGTGCAGCCATTTCAGCTACAGTTATGTGTGATGATTGACTTCGGACAACCAGCCAATATAGTTGCCCCATTATTACTGGGTGCCACAATTTCACACGCTGGGGTAACCATCCGCATCACCGAAGTCGAGGCCTATTTAGGCGCATCCGACCCCGCCTCCCACACCTACCGCGGAATGACCCGACGAAATATTGCAATGTTTGGCCCACCCGCCCGGCTATACGTTTACCGCTCCTATGGCATCCACCTTGCTGGAAATATTGTGTGCGCCCCAGAGGGCGTGGGACACGCATGCCTACTACGGGCTGGCGAAGTGATTGACGGTATCCCATTAGCACTTCAGCGTCGTGGCCAAATGCCATTTCACCGACTAGCCCAAGGCCCCGGCAATTTCGGAGCCGCGCTAGGGTTAAGCCTTGAGTTAAATAAAGAATCCATCTACGGCCCACTGGTGCAATTCACCGAACGTAGCGCCGTACCGGAAATCGTTCGCGGTACCCGGATTGGCATCTCGAAAAACACCGAAGCCAAACTTCGGTTTTGGATCCCCAATCACGCCAGCGTATCCGCCCGTAAGGGCTATCCGCCCCAGCCTGATCAGCATAGGGAATGAAATTCTGGTTTGCTGGAGTTATGACTCCAACACCCGCGCATTCATCTCAAACCAATCAACAGTCTGATGATTTACCGGCCGAAACCACGACGAACACAAAACGACACACTCTACCACTGGTAGCCAGGATCCCTACCGCAAAAATCTTTGAAGACGATTGGCGTTCCCGCACGAGCCCAAAGCACCCTTGCCCAGTTATCCTGATTCACGGTACCGGCGAGACCAAAGCGTGCTGGGCAGGGCTTGGCACTGAGTTACGCGAATTAGGCTATGCAGTATTTGCACCAGATTTCGGAAATCGAAGCACCGATGCTGTCGCAGAATCAGCTGCACAAGTCGGCGCTTACATCGACGCGGTTTTGACCGTAACCGGAGCAAGAAAAGCTATATTGGTGGGCCATTCCCAAGGCGGAATACTAGCTCGCTACTGGATGCACTTTTTAGGCGGCAGTAGCAAAGTCCATCAACTCATTTGCTTGTCGGTTCCCAATCATGGCACTCAACCGGGTGGTTTCCTACCCGATATTGCACTAACCCCACATGTTCAGCGACGCATCCATCAGCTCATCACCGCCTGGTTTGGCCCGTCCGGTTTTGAAATGCTCAGCGATTCACCGCTTATCGACGCCCTAAACGCAACCGGTGACACGATCCCCGGAATTCACTACAGCTGCATCACCACCCGATCCGATGCAATCATCACCCCAGTAGAGTCATGCTTCTTAGATGGGCGCCACTCCAACAATATCTACGTACAAGACACCGCACAGCACATGCTCGTTATGCATGAAGATATGCCGTACAACAAACACGTGCGGGCATTAGTCGTTGCAGAAATAGAAAACTGTCCGCCACTTGACCCCGAAATACCCGAAGCGGAAGTACCAGTGCCATTTTCGCTGCGCGCCAAGCGAGCACTGCGAGTACTACGTGGCTAAAAGTAGACCAATCTGTCTACCAATCTTGCATTGTCATCAACAGAGCGTCGAAAAGCAAGCTGCACTGCACCTTTAACAGATATCGAATGAAAGAAAAACCAGGATAACCCCAGCAGGATACCGCCAACTTTACAAAGCATCGCAGACCGCTTAGTCTAAAGCTTCATTAGCAACAATTCTTGGTTAAGGAGAACATTCATGACTAATGGAGCAACCAAGTCACGCATTATTCCCGCGTGGCTACGTGGCTTTGGTGTCCAAATTACCTTGGGTTTGATCATAGGTGTGATCCTCGGATTGGTAGCCCGCAATCTCAATGCAGGGTTACCCGAAGAGGAAATGAGCTGGTTAAGCAGTGTTTTAGCCTGGCTTGGCGGCACCTATGTGCAACTATTAAAGATCATGATCGCGCCACTTATCTTCGCGGCTGTGGTTACCTCGATCTCTAACCTCCGGAAAGTTGCCAACGCCGCACGGCTTGCAATTCAAACCCTCATCTGGTTCGCAATTACCGCATTCTTCTCAGTGACGTCCGCAATCCTGATCGGCTTGATCTTTAAGCCAGGGATCAACAGCACAATCGACGCAGCAACCGCTGCTGAGCCAAGCAAAACTGGTTCCTGGCTAGGCTTTATCAACTCTGTTATCCCCAATAACATCCTTGGGCTCACCGCAAAGGTTCAGGATTCCGGAACCACTTTAGATTTCAACGCCCTACAACTGATCGTCGTATCAATGGCCATCGGCATCGCTGCACTTAAAGCTGGTAAGGCCGCCGAACCATTCTTAAGCTTCACCGAATCCCTTCTTAACGTGGTCCAGGTTGTGCTGTGGTGGATCATCCGCCTTGCACCAATCGGCACCGCCGCCCTGCTCGGAAATGCGGTAGCCACCTACGGTTGGGATGCCTTGGGGTCGCTGGCGCAATTCGTCTTCGTGATCTATCTAGGGCTTGCAGTGGTTATCTTCGGAATCTACCCAGCAGTACTCGCCTATCACCGTATCCCAGTTATTGGATTCTTCAAGCGGGTATGGCCAATCACCTCGTTAGGTTTCGTTACTCGGTCATCTATGGGAACCATGCCGGTTAATCAACGCGTTGCCGAAAAATCAATGGGAGTTCCTCGCGCATATGCTTCCTTTGCAATCCCGCTAGGTGCCACCACCAAGATGGATGGTTGCGCAGCGGTATTCCCAGCAATAGCCGCAATTTTCGTTGCAAACTTCTACAACGTGGAATTGAATTTCACCCACTACATTCTCATTGTTTTGGTGTCAGTTTTCGGTTCCGCAGCAACCGCAGGCACCACTGGCGCAACCGTCATGCTCACTCTTACCCTGTCAACATTGGGATTGCCGCTGGCTGGCGTAGGGCTGCTGCTGGCAACTGAACCGATCATTGATATGGGACGTACCGCAGTTAACGTAACCGGCCAGAATCTGATTTCAGTGATCGTCGCCAAGCGAGAAGGTCTGCTTAATCAGAAGGTCTGGGACGCCGCAGAGCACGGACATTCCGCTTTCGACGAAGCAGTCAACGAAGATCCGATTGATGCTGCAATTGATTCAACCCCCGAACACATGTCAGAATCGGCTACTACACCATCAAAATAGCTCGCAGAAAATCTCGGTTGCGTAGTTAATTTAAGTGGGTGTCTACCTGAATCTTGGTAGACACCCACTAGTGGTAACAGCACCTTAAACCACCAACCAGCTTCGGCTAGAGCTATGGGGATATTTTTTGTTGAGACAGTGTGCCGCCCCGCCCAGCTCATATATTGTCAGCTGTTTTTTGGAGCGGCAACGTCCGTTACGCCCTACGGTTGCGCACCACCATAGCTAGTGCCGTACTAAATAAGGCCGCAGCACACAATGCCCACATGTGCACCCCGCTGCCACCAGTTAAGGGCAAATCACCTTGCTGGATGTCATTTATATAAAAGACCACATTATGCTTGGGGTTTCCTTTTCCGTGGTGGACGTCGACTCCTGGCGTGTCAGCAGAATTCACGATCGTGCCTTTGGGCCACGAACCAGGGCGAGACTCGATTCTAAATAGTACCGGTGCTGGTAGGAGATGGTAACCATCAGGCGCGCGTTGCTCCACCAGATAGTACGTTCCTGCTGCAATTTCCGTCGGCAACGCGAGGAATCCTTCTTGACCCGGTACTGGCGTGAAATCCTGTAGCTTATTCCCCATTCGAAAACCGCTTCCCTTTGGGTTCGCCACAAATAACTCGAAGTGCGCACCAGCTACCTTGTGGGTACGGCTTGAGTTATTACCGTCTAATCCGAATTTTTGAATAGCTACCGAGATGGTACGCGAGTTTTTAATATTCTCCACCTCACAGACAATCGGCCCGAAAGCTTCAGTTTCGGTCATTCCCGTTGTGGAGATCGCAACGCTAAACGCATTCTGCTTAAAACGCTGTGAACTAGTTGAATCCCGGACAGCACCAACCTTAACTTGCCTGCCGTTTCTGGTACATCGCGCATACTGTGGTGATCCATCGCGACCAGTAGCCACACTTTTTAATGCCACATCTGGTTGTGATCCTAAATTTTCAGTGATGACAATCTCGCCGTCCGCAGCACTGGATCTGCGATATTCAAAAGCCGCTTCGCCTTCTAGATCGGTCGTTGCGGATTCGTGAATCAGTCTTACATTTCCTGAATTACCAACCTGCGCGCCGAAATTCCACCCTGCAACTTTTTCACCGCCGGTATAACTAACGTTTTCAGTCCCAGAGATATATTCGGTCAATTTTTTCTTGACAATGACCTTGTTATGACACTCCTGCAAAACCCGGCGAACAAGGGCATCAGTTACAGCCTGAAAATCCTTAATCACGTGATAGTCTTCGCCACGTTTCCCACCGGAGATATATTGCAGCATGTCAACGTCGGTGGTCCATCCCGCTATCGCCTCGCTGTAGCTCCGATATACGTTATCAGCGGTGCTTCCATAAATATCCTCCACGTTTTCTGGTTTCGGAATTCCAGGGTGTGCTCCCCAGAAGCCCCGATTTTTCTCTGGCACACCCCATGCATAGCGGGCTTCTCCCCACTGCGCTCGCGGATAATAATATTCCCAATAATCACCATCTTGTTGGTAAGCGGCTTCGTCGCGCAGCACACCGATCCGGTTGCCACGCAACCCAACCGATACCGCCTCAACTCGGGTGCCTTGTTCCTTAATAGCATTAGCGATGGTGACAGCACGGTTAATGTCACTTACGTGGGTAACATAACCTGCATCACCGCGCTGCTCGTATAACAGTCTCCAGTTCAGGCGGTCGTAATCCCGTTTGTCCAGCCAGTGTGCAGGCGCTTGAGCCCATTGTTCTTCCCAGCCAACGTAATTAGTGGGTTGTCCGTCAGTTACGAAATAAACAATGTCGAGGTTTTGCTTAAGTACATTCGCCAAACCTGCTTCCCAGTTAGTGCCGCCGGCTTGTCGGTCGATCGCCAATGCTTTAACTGTGTTGATAAGTCTGTCCACATTCTCCGAACTCTGCATGTCCAGCGGATTGGTCCACGTTCTACCAGTCGTATCGCTGCGCATTGCAGGAGAATAAGAGGCAAAGTTGTAAATCCCAAGTTCCGTGCTGGTGCCCCGTAACCCATTGATGATTCCGAGTCCCGCCTCCTTGAACTTTGCCAAACCGTCATCACCGATTGACGCAGACAAATCAAAAACCACACCTACCCGTTGTCCGCATCGATGCACCACCGGTGGATTTGGCACAACAGTTGTATGTAGAAAGCCCATGGCAGAGGAATCTGATACCTCATCATCGTCTAGTTCACATACTCGGACTTCCACTGTTGGTTTACTCACCCGAGGCGAGTATCCGCCAGTGGTGTCACCTCGGAATATAAAACCTACCTTGATCGTTGACCCCGGACGAATCTTACGGGAGTCGGAAAAGGTGATAGTGAGCTGGTTTTCCTCATATCGGAGGCGAAAATCCTGTTCGGCTTCTAAAGGTGCTCCATCTATATGGACAACTGGTTGATAGAAAATATCGCTGTGCTGGCTATTTTTAAACTGAAACGATAGCGCATCCCTACGCATGGGTGCATTGTCATCTTGATCCACGACATGGGTCGCCTCGTACCCGAGACGACTATTTATCCGCTTCCGTACCCAACTAACACTCGCCGTATCCCAGAAACAAAGTCCTGTATGCTGCTCCACCGAGTCGCTATACTCTTGCTGTTTCTCACCAGGTTCCGGTAGCGAGGTTATCTCTCCCGCAACAGTTATTGAAACGGTATTCGGATCGATTGTCGGCACTGAAGAACTCTCATACTGCATGCGGATATGTGCATCCGCAGCCAGAGTGATTGGCTGTGTAAAATCAATCGAAAGTTTGTCTCCCACCACCGCAATGTAGCCATCAGCAAAATTAGTTTCCGCAGTCAGCCGTAATAACTGATACTCAGGTGCAGAGTTCATAGGTGTGCTGACCCGCCACACTTTCAGTTGCTGGTGATTGCTTAGAACCTGCCCCAACGAGGGAAAAGCCACGTCGATGGTATCGACACTTCCCCGAAGATTTGCTCGCGTTCGAATATCCCATTTTTGTTGCTCAATCCGCGCTATAACGTGCTCATATTCGGTCACTGGCACCGATTGCTTGGCCAAGGTGGAGTCTACAAACGGCTCCGGTTCTTGTGCTTCAGTTGCTGACGATGTCTCCATGTGCGCACTGTTAGAAGGAGGAGTTTTGGTAGACAACTGCGCAGTCTCATCTGATTCCACGGAACGTGCATCGATCGAAGTCGCCGATAGTGGGGCAAGACCACCACAGACCAGGGCTGTAACCAATATCGCCACGCTTTTTCGTAACCGCATTCGAGATAGCATGGGCAGATTACCTCCAGTCCTTCGGATCTGTGCGTTTTCGAGTAAATAGAACAACCATCCCCACAATCGAAACTAAGAGACCAATGGCAACGACGATGGCAGAATTGGCACCGGTGCGGGCCAAAGACGATGGTGACGAGATGCTGGGCACCGGGTGGCTTTCCAGATTGGCCGGATTTTCACCCAACGGGTCTGGAAAGCTTATCGACGACGGTGCAGCCATCACTTTCGGTTTGACAAAAACCTCCACCGAATCGTTCCATAAACATTCCTCGCTGATGGTTGGCAAGATAACTAGCTGTGGTTCGACATCTACTATCCGACGCATGTGTTGCACGTGCTGTCTATCGTTGGCTTCGTCTAGGTGCGCTGACTGCATATCACGAGTGTCGGTTTCATCAATACCAGCGGGGGCATCGACTGATAGCAAATACAAACCAGGAACCAGTCCGGTGGCTTGTGCAACCCCATCAGCATCGGTCACGGTCGAAATCGTTTCCTCGAAAACACTGCTAGGTCCCGCAAGTGCTGTTGTGACGCTGTAGTTATTATGGAGTTTTTCAATATCGGTAAGAGTGGCATCCGAAAATCGTTGAATCCGTACCGCATACCCACCAAGTGGTCGAGGATTCCGCTGCGCTTGACTGTCATAGGGATTTTCTTTAGGAAGATGCACCTTAAGATCAATCGCTTCTGGCAGTATTGCGGTACTGGGTTGATGTGTACAATCCAGGCGAGCCGGGCCAGTAACAATATTGGTTGCCTGCACAAACGGCGCAATACTTGTTTGGAATACCGCAATAATCATGACACAAACTATGGATATGCCTACCGTAAACAGCGTGGACTTTTTATGTGTCAATAGCCACCCGTTCATGGCTGCTCTCCATTGATTTTCGGACGTGATCGACGGACCATGACCATGATCCAGGACAATAACAGTGCGGCGGCACAGACCGCGCTGAGACCAAATAGCCACATCCACCATTGGATATTCATGCCAGAACCATTCAAGGCGTGTTCGTCAGCGGCATTCATGGGCACTTGATGTGCGGTGACCAATATGCGGTGACTGTTAACTCCGTATGGTGTGCAGGTTATGAGGGTAAGTAAATCTTTGCCCTCTTGTTTGTTCAATGAATCCGTTTGGTCTGGCAGGACCACCTGCATGTCGTGGATTTCATATTTCAACCGCTGCCCCGCTACCGCCACGTAAATGGCATCGCCGATTTTAACGTCGGCCAGGTTATCAAATAGCGTTGCTACTGATAACCCAGTATGACCGGTAAGCACACTGTGGGTTGATTCGCCGCCGATTGGCAGATCGGAGCCGAATAGATGACCCACCCCTTTATGCAGCACCTCCTCGGTGGTTCCGTGAAAGACTGGCAGGTCGATATTCACGCTGGGGATTACCAACCGTGCCATCACATCAAAGGCATCAAGTTGATGGAGGTACTCTTGGTAATCCGTGTTATCTGGGGTAATGCGTGCTAACCACGGGTCAAGGATAGGGCCGGTGGCGCGATTCTGATTGTATTCGTGCGCTGCCGCTACCATTTCATTGAGCACAATTGGATCTTTATCGCGCTCTAGTGTGGAGTATTGCTCAGCAACGCGCAGTTGCTTGTAATTATTCCATTGGGTGGCGGCAACGGGGTAAACCAAAACCGCAATGCCCACGATAATAACGAGTGCTGGCAACACTATTCGTCGAAAAGCACTTGGCTGAGCTTTCGGAGATGTCATTATCGTGTGCATTGGTTACGCTTTCTTTGGATTTCTTTTCTGGTTACTGGACTATGCCGTTACGGTGTTGCGCCGAGCGAACCAGGCACCAATACCGATGATTGCCAGGCCCAACAGGCCCAACAGGGTTACGCCTGCACCACCAGTAAGTGGCAGGTTAGGGGTGGTCTTCAGTAAGTTTGGAACCTTGAGATCCTGGGTCATTTTCGTGCGTACTTGCTCAGACCTCAGGTCGAACTGAATAGGTTGTGGCGATAATTCATACTTGGCATTGGCCTTTGTTTCCACCAGGCAGTACTTCTTGCTGGGGCTTGAAACCGGGGCTCCGTTTTCAAAGTCGGTGACGTGCAGACCTTGAATCTCTACTTCACCTTGGCTGCCTTGAGTAGTCCAGCTGGTTTTACCGCCTACAGTCAATTTATTGCCAGCTAGCACCGGAGATTCCGCGCTTCCGGTACAACGATAAAGCTCAAAGGTAGTATCTGGGATCTTGATGTTTTCTTTGCCAGCTTCGTGCTTGATTACCTTAACGTTGCCGAAGATGGTGGTTACTTTGTCAGTCTTAGTACCGACTGGTGGTTGGGTTGGGTTGTTCACCCCAGCACCTGGAGTAGGAATCGCACCGAAACCACCGCCAGCGCCGTTGTCGACATAAACGACTGCCTCATTTTCCACCAATGGGGTGCGGGTTGCTTTTGCCGTGGCTTTGATCGTTGCCACTACTTTCGCCTGCCCCGGTGCTGCCCGATACGCCTCAGTGAGTTTGCTAAGTCCTATTTGGTCGAACTCAATCCGAACTACTTTCTGGCCGTTTTGCCAACCGGCAGAACCTGATGGTGGGCTATACCGAGCGTCAACATCTACCCGGTAATCTACGCCTTTGGCCAGCGCTTTAGTGGTACCTGCCACGGCAACGGTGACATCATCTGCGACCACCGACAGCTGGGTTTCATCAATATCATCCCAGATGATGAGTGATTGATAGCCACCGCCTGCGCTGGTGGGCAGATCGGGAAGCACATTGGAAATGGTGTAGGTCAGTTTATGCCCAGCATTGACTTCAGCGTCGATTACTTCCTTAACGGGCTTTGGCTGCCGTTGGTTCTTTGGATAGACATGCAGATTGTAGTTCCACGCATTATTGTTGTCCGGGCTTGTCATTGGCAACATAACCAGAAACGGCTGCGCCCGGTGGACATCAGCTGGCGCATTAGTTTCGGTTACTAGGTAAAGCCCTAATTTCAGGTTTTGGAAATTCGCTTCTCCGGTAGGGCCAGTCACTTGGGTGACTTTTTTATTTTCATTAGCCACAGCTTGGTCGATGGCTGCTTTATCCTTCGGATACCGCAGTTTCGCAGCTTCGCTGAACTGTGCCGCATTGGTAATAGGCTTAACCAGCGCAACCTGGTAGGTAACACCCTGTAGTGGTTTTCCACCTGGGTTGTTATTGACTAAACCATTGTCACGCGTTTCACCTGCTACACCTTCACGCTTGTGGATAGTCAGGCTGCTGTCCGTTTTAGCAAAATTGATTACTCCAGGTAGTACTTGGGTAGCCATTGCTGGTGAAGCAAAAACTGGACCGATTGCTGCGGAGCCAGCAGATAACGCAATTGCTAGAATCGCAGAGTGTGCTACAGCCCGCATCTTCCGGGACGTGCGCATGCGAAAATCCTTTCTGCTATTGAATCTTAAGTTGAGACCCCAACCTGAGAGGATTGGGTCAAAGCTCATAAGCAGTGGGTTACCGCTCATGAGAGCGATGCGCTGGCGGTTGCTCCCTGCGTTGTTAATGGTTGCGGAACCAGTAAATAGCGGGGTTGGGCACGCAGAATTGATGGCTTTACCATTGGTATTTCGCCATTTCATTCTGTGGTTAGACCGTGGGGCACATGACTAACTAAAAACTATCCCCACTTAAATCAGGTTTCAAAAAGACTGACCTGAAAAATTTTAAGAATTATTTCATTTTTAGAACAGCATTTTCTTTACATAGATATATATTGTGGGTATTTTTACCCCCTACGGAAGGTGTCCCGTCAACAAAAGTGCTACAGGGTGAAATTTCACACCCTGGAAAAACGTATCTAGCAGCGGAATTATGTTTATAACAGGAATTTTTCGTTTTATTAATCCATGCATAACTCACCCTCTCCAAGCGAAAACTGCCAGGATCTTTTCCTAGCCACCCCACGCCTGCAACTCATTACCCCCGCTTAAAATTTTTGCATTTTTCAAGAAAATAATGTACGAAATTTTCGGCAAAATAATTTACCCCATTTCGGGGGTGAACCACCGACACTACATTGATCGCCGTCCGGCCATCAAACACCCAAACCCAAGCCAGCCACACGCCCAGATTCCCGCCATCAACACCACCTCTAGCACCAATAATTAGTTGCATTCCACCTACAACTAATTAACAATCATGGCTGTAAAACACAGTTTTATTCAGGAAAACGTTTGTATAAAGAAAAGGCTTAACCCGTTGTTGAGGCAACCACTTTTGCATAGCCTTCTCGGATCGATGGTCATAATTTGACTAACTACTTGCCACTAACACATGACCATCAATGCACCCAAGCGGTAGCACAAAACCGATTTATAGTTATGAGAATAAGGGGCACAACAGGTGAAGCAACGAGAAAACTGGGGGTATTTTTGTGCAAATATCGCTGGGGGTAACTATTAGTAGACGAAAGTCTACTTTCTACTCGATCACTTAACCGCTAATAAGAATCTCTTGCACGCAAGCCTTATTGGTAGCTAACAAACCACGGCTGTGGATCAATCTGAGTTGTCTGCACTGGATCAAACATCGGAGTGTCCTCATCTATGAAGTTCTTCCAGGCCAAGAAGATTTCAGGTTGCAATCCCTCACGCAGCGTATTCCACGTATCAAACTTTTGCTCTGGGGTACCATGCCCATCAGCATGCAGAACGAATGCCAATTCCGGGTGGTTGACGTTCATGTTTTCCCGGCCCTCAATCATCGCCACTTGGAATTGATGCAGGATCAGAATTTTCTGTGGCAAGTTCTTTTCTCGTACTAACTGGGCAAGCCAGTCAGAAACCTCGTCGATCTCGGCACTGGTGGTGTTTCCTACCCGTGCCAGTGGCCGCTCGTCGGGTTTAATTTTCCATTCTGGATCGAGAGCCAATCCCACATGGGGCAGCTCTAGTAGTTCTTGATACCGCTTGGCTTGATCTAGGAAGCTGGCATGCCCAGGTTGAAGATCTAAGATTGCGTAACCACCAGCAGCACCAATTGCATCAACATATGGCTTCAGGTCCTCAACCTTGGATTCATTTGAATAATCGCCATCATCACCCGCAGAGCTTGATGCCACTGTGGCAATAATTTCGAAGGCGGGGACGTAACCATTATCTTTGTCCAGACTTGCCTCCTGGTATTGGCGCACCAAGTCTTCTACTCTATGCACTGCTTCTTCTGGATTCTGCTCCCCCATTGCACCCAACGCGGGTCCGCTTGGGTGCCCGTATAGGGCGACCATTCTTCTACCGGGAAATACCAATCCGGTCTCGCCACCAGGAACCGGTCCTGCTTTAGCTAGAGATAACTGTTTTTCCAGGCCAGCGCTACCACCAAAATCACTACCAGCGGCGATAATTGTTAGGTTTTTCGGCTCCGCCACCTGCTTCATCACAGAAGCGCTCGCCCGCACATCGGAAACTGGCAGCAACTCAATGCGAACTCCGTGAGCCATAGCGGTGACAACATTGGCCAATGAGGCATCTTTGCCTAGAACCACCACCGTATCGTTAATGGTTGGTTTGTATCCGTGCAAGAGGTTTGCAGGTGTCACCGCTTGTTCCGTGGGATTTTCTAACTGAACATCATCAAGTTTTTCCGTTGCAATGACTGAATAATCCTTTTTCATTTCATCTGCCATTGTTGTCGCACCAGCACCATCTGTAGGTGTAACTAGCGCTGCCTTCAACTGGACAGCTTTGCGTGCGTGTTCTTGGAACCGCACGTCGTTATCATCCCCGATAACGACGTCGACTGAATCTTCTCCAGATAATTGCTGTAATAAGCCGCGCCCAGTGTCGTCGTCGACAAGCGAAGGCGGCGGCGTCTCCTGTTGCGCCGCGGAGGCATTATCCGCAGCAGCCGGAGTTTTCCCGCCTTGGTCGGCGCTACAGGCACTCAGTGCCATAGTGACGCCTATCGACGCTACAAACACCCAAAACTTCCTAGTTCCAAAACCCATAATTGCAATATCCTATCTAAACGGTACTTCCGCCACGGTACGGCGCAATTTCCTCGTCCGCAATCGTTCCGGCGTTTCTGCAAGATGTTCCACAGCCCGTACCGCACACATCACATGTGCTTCCTTAGAATTGGAATAGAAAGTCTGAGCAGCAGCTGGTAATTTTGGAACCGCATGTAATGGCAGGTCAGACACGCTCAACAACGTGCCATATGGTATCCGATATCGGTAGCCATTTCCCGCCAACGTAGCCGATTCCATATCGCAACCAACTGCGGTGGAACCACGCAACCATTCCCACAATGCTTTGGGGGTATGCCACTCCCAATTGCGGTCATCGGTGGAAATGACGGTGCCAGTGCGCATCAGTGATAGGTCAGACCCATAGATTTCGGTCACGCTTGCTTCTAAAGCGCGCTGTACTTCTGGAACCGCTGGGATTGGCAGATTTATCGGAATATGTCCATCTAACAGGTGGTCGCTGCGCTGATATGCATTGCCTAAGATCAGATCCCCCATCCGCATACGTCCGTCCAACCCAGCACAGTGACCGATCATCACCCACGCTTCTGGCCGTAAAACCGCCAAGCAGTCAGTAATTGTCTTGGCATTTGACGGACCCACCCCGATATTTATCATGGTGATTCCGTAATTGTCGGCAGCCACCAGATCAAACCGTGGCATTTGATACTTAACTGCGCCTACCAATTGATCAACGTCAACCATATCGATAGTTTCCGCCGTGATTTCGGTGCCATCAGCTAGCACCAACGCCCGATACCGGGAATGGGGATTACGTAATTCCGCCAATCCGAAGCGCAGAAATTCCCGAGTGTGCATGTCATAGTTTGTGAACAGAATGAACTTTTGCACGGTATCTACTGCTATCCCGGTGTAGTGTTCAATCCGTGCGCACGCTATGTCAAAGCGTTGGGGGGTGAAGTGGAAAAGCGGTTTTTCGTCTTGGTGAAACGCATCCCAATCGCCGTCAATGATGGCATCATCCACGTCGTCAAGGCTGGGACGGGGGATCTCTGGCGATCGGCGGGCACCGGTCAACTGGGTAGCTGTTGTTGCCAACCCATCAATGTATTCCGGCGGGATTCGGATCCCAGAATCAGAAACAAAAATGGTGCAATCGTAGTTTTTGTTCAGCCGAGACAATTGCTCTATCAAATACGCTGATAACAGCGTAGGTTTAGAGATAACCGCCGAATACAATCCTGCATCATCAACATAGCCGAAAGGTTCCGTGCGATCCACCGGGTGCCATGAATTAACCCGCACTGTAAGTTTTGGATACGTCACATCGGCGTAATCAGAAAAATCACCATTGGATATTCCAGTCTCCAATACCCGGCGCGCAGTCGCCACCGCTGCACCGTAGTGATGTTCGAGCTTTTCGACGGCCTGCGCTGGCGTTAATCCAGTACGCAAGGTCCCAGTGGCGTGTGGTGAATTCATAAGTTAGTGAACTCCTCTGACCAGAGTCGTGACCGTTAATTAAAAAGTGTACTGGTGATCGAAACAATCAGCATGGAGCGCAACTCACACTCAGGTTAGTTATCCCATGGCTCTTCCAATTTTCCAGTACCCCATGAAGGCAACATCGCTGCGTGGAATGTGGAAGTCGCGTACAAGTATCCGCCGAATTTTCGTCACCGCTCCGCTTTCGCCCGCAATCCAAAAGTATCGACGCCCAGGGGACTGTACCTCGTCTGTAATGTCGTACCCGGCGGCGGAATAGGTCGGGGTCTCCCACACAAGCTCCGTTACACCATCCAGTGTGGTGGATTGCGATTTGTCGGCAGTCGAGGGCGTTTGTGATTTTTGAATACCCACATTATTGCCCAAAAAGGTAGTTATTGCTTGTATGAGTTGTGCACCGGGTTCCTGGTGGTTCTCCCGATGAAACCACTGAACGCTAAACCCTGGTGGGCACCGTAATTCCTGGTAGTCTGCTTTTTCGGGGACTTCAATAAACACCATCCCCGCCACATTGGACACGGTGTCATCTTGGGCACTGAGGTCTTCAAGGATGCGGCCGATAGCTGGCAGTGCAGTTTCATCTCCCACTAACACGATTTCCGAGGCGATCGCGGGCTGAAATTCGATCCCTGGCCGCGGTTCACCTATAGCTTCTGGCTCAGCGGGAGATGTTGGTCCGACAATAACCACGGTGTCACCGACTTGTGCTGCCTCAGCCCAACTACCCGCAGGTCCTTGCGCTCCAGGTTTAGAATGAAGCACGAAATCAATTACGAGTTCAACGCCAGTTTCCCCTTGTTGAATATCGCGGATTGAATAGGATCGCATGGGAGGTTGAAGCGATTCTGGCAGTTCTTGCCATTGCTGGTACCAACTATCAAGTGGATGGAATTCTGGGATTTCGCCACGGGAGTTGGGAAATAGCACTTTGATCCGTCGGTCGAAGATCGGCATAGTGGTATCGAGTGTGGCTAATTCTGGGCCGTTGAAGTATATCCGTACAAAATTGGGGCTTAGCCGGATAGTCTGCGAAACCTGTGCCCGCATCGGTTGATACATGTAGAAACTGCCTTAATGGTGATGTCGGCTTTTGGGAGTAACTAACGGGGTGTGTGAAATTGGATCGTCAATAACCACACAATCGATACCAAAGACCTCATGCATGGTCTTGGTGGTTATGACTGTTTTTGGCGAACCAGAAGCAATGATTGCACCCGATTTCATAGCTATCAGGTGGTCGGAGTATCGAGCCGCTAGGTTCATGTCGTGTAGCACCATAACGATGGTGGTTTTGCTTCGCGAGTTGAGATCAACCAACAGGTCTAGAATCTCTAGCTGATTAGCCACATCAAGATAGGTGGTGGGTTCGTCGAGAAGCAAAATATCGGTTTCTTGGGCTAGGGCCATCGCTACCCATACTCGTTGCCGCTGCCCCCCGGATAATTCATCGACTGGACGGTGGGCTAAATCTTTCGTCTGGGTCATGGTTAATGCATCAACAACGACCTCGTAGTCGCGTTTGTCCCATTTACCCAGCAACCCCTGGTACGGGTACCGCCCTCGCCCAACTAAATCGCTGACGATGATACCTTCTGGAACTACTGGTGACTGAGGCATCAACCCCAGTAATTGCGCTAACTGTTTACGTGGATATTCCTCCAGCCGCCGGGTGTCTAGCGTAACCTGCCCTGATGTTGGAGCTAAAAGCCGCGAAAGCGCGCGAAGTAGCGTGGATTTGCCGCAACCGTTCGGCCCAATGATAGATGTTATTTTTCCAGGCGGGATGGTAACTGATAACCCGTCGATTATGGTGGCGCCACCATAATCCAAGATCAGGTTGTCGGCAGCTAGCTCCCGGAGATTGTAGTCGGTTGTTGCGAAGGTCATACCGTTGATCCTTTAGCTCCAGATTGCGCGATAAGTAGGTACACCAGAAATGGCGCTCCCAAAATTCCGGTGATTACTCCCACCGGATACCGAACTCCCAATAGGTGCTGGCCGATAAAATCCGAAAATAGCACCAAAATAGCCCCGACCAAGCCAGCCACCACCAAGGTTGCTGGGCCAGGTCGACTGATTCGCATCGCTATTGGCCCAGACATAAACGCAACGAACGAAACGGGTCCTGCGCTTGCGGTGGCGATGGCAACCAAAAAGACCGCTGCGATTACTACTTTCAAGCGAGTTGCTGCCACTGAAATACCCAGGGCGGAGGCTGAATCGTCGCCAAGCCGTAGCAAATACAGCCGATGTGATTGAACAGCCAGAAATGGAAGCATAACAGCACAGCTAATAACTACTGGTAGCGTCCGTTCCCAGGTTGCACCATTGAGCGAACCGCTCAACCAGCGCGTGGCAGTAGCCAAATCCCACACCGCAGCTTGCGAAAGGACGAAAGAAACGACACTCATCAACATCGCAGAAATTCCAATGCCGATGAGGATAAGTCGGGTTCCGGCAAAACCACCAGCGGCGGTGGCGGATAAAAAATAGATGCCTAATGCAGTGACCAGCGCACCCACTAATGCTGCAATCGATACTGCTGTTTGTCCCCAACCTAAAAGAACAATTGCGGTCACCCCCGCAGCACTTGCGCCGGAGGAGATGCCAATAATGTCTGGTGAGGCTAGCTGATTGCGCAATAGCGACTGAAAGCTGTACCCAGCTACTCCAAAGCTAAAACCCACCGCTATGGCTAAACTGGCTCGCGGCAACCGTAATTCGCCCACCGCGTAATTCGCACCTGGGACATGCTCACCTAAAATGACACCAATCACCTGCATCAAACTGAAGTTTCGGGTTCCTAGCATGAGGTATAGGAAAAACCCTAGGACAACTACAGCGAAAAGCAGGCCGAATGTTCGAATAAACTGCATTCGGCGGCGGTTACGGGCAAACGTTAATTCACTGATGAAATCTGTTTTTGTCATGATCCCTGCATCTTGTATCGCCGCACAATCCAGATGAACAATGGTGCTCCCATTAGCGGCAGAAGAATACCTACCGAAATCTCACTTGGTTTTGCAATTACTCGCCCAAGTGTGTCCGCCAGGACTAATAGAACTGCACCACAAAGCGCAGAATACGGCAGCAACCACCGGTGATCTGTTCCCACCAGGAGTCGGCACAGATGGGGAACAATCAGCCCTACAAAACCAATCGGCCCGGCAAGTGCGGTGGCAACCCCACACACAATCACAGCGCCTAACGACGCAAGTAATCGCGCTCGAACAACATGAAGACCCAGTGCTGCGGCAATATCGTCGCCTAAGGCAAGTGAGTTCATTTGGGTTGCACAACCAAGGCAAATAAAAACACCAACGACGAACACTGGCATGGCAATCGCTATGTCTGTCCAATTCGCGCCGCCCACGCTGCCTATCTGCCAGAAGCGAAATTGATCCATGACATCGCTTCGCGGTAGCAATACTGCACTGACCATAGCCGACAGTGCGGCAGTTGTTGCTGCGCCAGCCAAAGCGAGCTTCAACGGTGTGGCCCCGCCATAGCCGATAGAGCCAACGCTATAGACAAATACTGCCGCTACTGCTGAGCCAGTTATTGCTACCACGATGGTGGGAAGCTGCCCTGATAAATCAAAAAACGCGATGCCACAGGAGACGAAGAAAGCCGCACCGGCCAAAACCCCGAAAATACCGGGATCTGCCAGCGGGTTTCTGGTAACGGCCTGCATTGTAACTCCTGACACCGCAAGACCGCCACCAATCAGCGCAGCAAGTACTGTTCGAGGAATACGTACCGAGACCGCCGCTTCACTAGCGGTGGCACTGCTCCCACCAAGTGCACGAACAATATCGCCGAAATCTACGTCACGGACACCAAACGCTACCGACGCGGCCATAGCCAGGGCCAGACCACCGGACAGAACAATCAACCAGGTGAGTTTGGTAACTATGTGGCGCGTATCTGGCAGATCACCGATCTGGCTAGAGCGCGGCTTCAAGGGTATCGAAGTACTTGTTTACTCCCCATGGGATGCCTAATGGGGATGGATTAGCGGAAGATGCTAACGGGCCTTCACCTAAGAAGGCAACATGACCATTTGCGATCGCCGGAATCTTTCCAAGAAGAGGGTCCTCTTGGAGCTTCTTTAACGTTGCTTCGTTTTCGGCTGGATCGTTGCTGCCATAAGAAATAAGCAAGTCTACATCTTCGAATAATTCGGGGTTTTCTGCTGATACCTCAATCCAGAATTTATCAGCGTCTTTGGACTTTTCTTCCACGATCTTAGGCACTCCCAAACCTGCGTCTTTCAAGAATCCAGCGCGGGGATCGCCAGTGGAATAGAACCCTACTTTAGAAAAGTCACCTTGAGAACCAAACGAGGTAAATAGCACATTTTTATCCGCTAGTTTTGGATGGGCAGCCAACGCATCGGCGACCTGTTTATCCAAATCTGTTGACAGCTCGGTTGCCTGTGGTGCTAGCCCCAGGGCTTCCGCGTTCATGGAAATCATATCGTCAAGTGAAGTCGTCCAGGGCAGCTCTGGATAAGCTACAGTGGGTGCGATTTTACTGAGTTGCTTGTAATCCTCTTCCGTAATCCCCGAATACGAAGCCAAAATGACATCGGGTTCGGTTGCCTCAATTTCTTCGAATGGTATGGCGTCAGTCTCGTCGAAAAGCACAGGAGTTTCAGCACCAAGCTCTTGTAATTTTTCTTCCACCCACGGCAATACACCATTGTTATCGTCATCACCCCAGGTTGCTTTGGACATACCAACCGGCACTACCCCAAGCGCCAAGGGCACTTCATGGTTGCCCCACGCCACTGTGGCTACCCGCTCCGGTTTGGTTTCAATCACAGTTTCGCCGAATGCATGGCTGATGGTTACTGGGGCAAAATCCGCATTCACAGCAGACTTTGCAGCGGAACTTTGTGGTTGCGGCGAGCCGGAGTCCGCACAACCTGCCAGCGACAAGCTTAATGCCGCAGCTAAAGCTGCTGCGGCGCGAAACATGGTGGTACTGTAGGGACGCACATTCCCTCCTAAAGTTGTAGATAATTAGAATGATTTTTTAGGCCATCCTAGACTAACTTAAGATCAATACCATTGCATGTGTTTAACCCCACCACCCCTTGTGTTATTCCCCACATTTCCCGTATTTATTTGCTGAGATTCAGGAAAAACTCAATGTCAACTATCGATTCCGGGCCTGCCGCCCCCAATTGTGGTGGCGCAATTCCGTAGTCGGACCACTGAACGGACATCGTGCCCGAAACCACCAAACCGCTACCACCGTGGACTACATTCGCCATTGCGGTGACTGGATGCGTATGTTCAGCGATGGTGAGTTCCCCAGGAACCTCAATAGAGCCAGCACCTTCGGACACATCGACCGGCATTGTAGCTACAAACGTGGCCGTGGGATATAGCTTGGTATCGATTGCTTTTTCTCGAAAATGGCCGTCCTGATGCTCAGAACCGGTGGTTATGCTCGCGACATCAACCTCAACCGCGGCGTTAGCCATGATGTCCTCGGCTACGGTGACCGTCCCAATTACCTGCTGTGTCCGCCTAAAAAAATCGCCAGTTGGGTTATCAGGTATGTCCCGGACCCGATAACCAGCGAAAGAACCGGTACTTACAACCCATTCACCGTTAACGTCTGCAGGCAATGGTTGGGATTCAACGGTAGTAATGGGTGATGACGGCAGAGGCACGGTCATGCGATCCGTGTAGATTTTTGGGCCAATAATGGCTACTGTCAGAGCCATCCCGGTGACAGCTACAGCTACGAGCCCCATCCGCCGCCTATACATTTAAACCTTTCCTTGACTTACAGTTTTTGCTTGTCGACGCCCTACGGTCGCCGTCCCACCAACGCTTCGGAAATCTTTTCACATGCTGGCCTTAATAGGCTACGCCAAACAATATCCATTCGGTTATCGGCCCTGCTTGGCCCGGCGTTAACAATACTGACTGGTTTTCCCTGTTTCTTTGCATCGATAACAATCCGCATGCCGCTCATCACCGCCAATGACGAACCCAAAACGAGCACCGAGGAGGCGTCGACAAGCAAATCCTGGAGCCGCTCTTTTCGCTGCCTAGGCACCGATTCACCGAAATACACCACATCTGGTTTCATCACCGTTGAGCCACAATTGGCACACGGGGCGCAGTGAAAGCGCTCAACATCTTCTGCCGCGAGCGCAACATCCCCATCTGGATTAATAGCCGTTGGATCAATGGTGATGGATTCTAGGAATCCAGCATTAATCTCAGCCATACGGGCATCGAATGCATGGCGATCCTCCCGTTGCCCACAATCAAGGCATATCACAGTGGCCAAATCTCCGTGCAATGGAAGGATGTTCCTGCTACCGGCTAACTGGTGCAAGCCATCGACATTTTGAGTAACAACCCCCACAACCTGACCCGCGCGTTCCCATTCCGCGATATAGCCATGCACCGCGTTAGGTTGCGCACGATCGATATAGCGCCACCCAATAAATGACCGCGCCCAATACCGTTTTAATGCCTGAGGATCAAACCGAAATTCCTGATACGTCATTGGTCGGTGACGCTTTAAGGACCCCTGCGCACCCCGATAGTCTGGAATACCCGAGTCTGTTGACACACCCGCACCAGTAAGCACCAATACGCCGCCGGAACGTAGCTGGTGAACGATAGCAGGCAATGCCTGCCCCGGCGGAGTCGGAGTTACCGTTTCCGTAACCACACGACCAATTGATCGTAATGCGGATTCGTGCGCCATCTTATGGATCGGATCGATAAACTGATCAGCCAGTGGAGACTCAGGAAAATATGTCACATCAATAAATCTTATTGGCTAACGCCCAAAATAAAATATAGCCATCCAAAAAAGACCGGTGAAAGCCCCGCCACCAGACCAAACCACATGGCATTAATGCTGCGGGCCCAATAGCCCAAGGCTGTTGCAATCAAACCGAGCGGAAGGGTAACCACAACGAAACCTGCAACGGTGCCCGGAAAAAGCTCAGTAAAAAGAACCGGAACCAAAAATGCGAAAAAGGAAACTGCAAGCGAAATACACAGGAAAAACTGAGCTGGCCTAGTTCGGCCTGCCATCGCAGCCACCTCCCACCGCACGACCTTAAGAATCCCCGAATTTGTTAGCACTTCTACACTAGCTAACGAGCTCTTTGTGCCCAGCCTACTCAAATACCCTCAGCTTCGTCGTGTGCAATGCCTACACTTACTAACCAGAAATACCAAACAGCACCCCGGCACCATAGGTGATTGTGAGCCCTAAAGCGCCACCAATCACCAAACGCAGCATCGCGCGCGACGTTGATGTACCGGATAGTTTTGCAGAGATAAAACCCGTGAGCGCCAACGTCATAAGCGTGACCACTGCAACTATCCCAGCACCGAAAACCAAAGCGGCGATGCTAGGTAGAAGTGCACCAACGATAAAGGAAATAGCGGAAGAAAGTGCCGCCGCCCACGGGTTAGTGAGTTCTTCTGGATCAATCCCTAACTCCAGCCGCAAATGTGCATGAAGCGGGTTAGCTGCGTGAATCTGGCGTGCGGCCGCATGCGCAGTTTCGGCAGCAATACCATAGCCGCACAGAATCGCCACTAATTCTTCATGCTCTTCTTCCGGCATGGTCTTAAGTTCTTCGGTTTCTTTCGCTATGAAAAATCGCTCTGAATCCCGCTGAGCAGATACCGAGACGTATTCACCCAGCGCCATAGATACCGCACCAGAGACAATGGCAGCAATAGCCACAAGCATGATTTCTTGGCGCTGCCCACCAGCGGCGATGATGCCTAATAGAATGCATGAGACAGATACGATGCCGTCGTTAGCCCCGAGCACACCAGCACGAAGCCAGTTGAGCTTACCCGCAGAATCGATATGCGCCTCGTTTGGGTGAAATCGAGCACCACCAGTCATATTTTTCCGCCTCACCGAATAAAAATAGTGCTTAGATACCCATCTAAGCACTATGTAATGGGTGCTGAAAAGCAAACAAAGGCTTGCCATATCGGCAGGTAATGATAGTTATCGGCGCCCTAAATACACGGAATCAACCTCGCCATGTCGTGAGCAGCGGGCATCCCACCCGTCGGGACGCACCTGAACCACCATGCGTCGCCCGCACAGCTGACAAAAGCGGGGCGCTTCCAGGCCGGCGCTCGCAGAGGGAGAGAGGATGATCTCTTCCCCACTGGCGACTTCCTGGCCGGTATTAGGGTGGAACACCGGTGCGTCACCGGCGAGCAAGGCTTCGAGAAGTTCTTGAGACATAAGAGGGTTCCGTCGCTTATCACTTATACGCTGGCGTTGAGCACCTTGAGCGGAATTTGGAGTTTGCCAAGCATATCTAGGTCTTCTTCCATTGGGCGGCCCAGCGTCGTCAAGTAATTACCGACAATTACCGCGTTAATACCGCCAAGCAAACCTTGTTCGGTTCCTAGATCACCAAGGGTGAGTTCGCGGCCACCAGCGAACCGAAGGATAGTTTTAGGCAAAGCCAAGCGGAACGCACCAATTGCCCGCAATGCATCAGAGGTTTCCATAACCTCTTTATCAGCAAAAGGGGTACCTGGACGCGGGTCGAGGAAGTTCATAGGAACTTCCGTTGGATTTAACTCCGCAAGGTCGCAGGCAAATTCGGCACGCTGTTCCAGGGTTTCACCCATACCAAGAATACCGCCAGAGCATACTTCCATTCCGGCTTCGGCAACCATACGCAAAGTTTCCCGGCGCGATTCCCAGGAGTGGGTGGTTACCACATTCGGGAAGAAGGATCGGGCGGTTTCGAGGTTGTGGTTGTAGCGATGCACGCCTGCGGCCTTGAGACGATCGACTTGTTCTTGGGTGAGGATGCCAACAGAGGCGGCAACTTCGATATCGACCTCGGCTTTGATGGCTGCAACTGCTTGTTCCAATTGACCCATCAAACGCTCATCGGGACCTTTAACGGCAGCGACGATACAGAATTCAGTAGCACCGGATTTTTGGGTCTGTTTTGCCGCTTCCACCAGTCCTGCAATGTCCAGCCAAGCGGAGCGCACTGGGGATTCAAATAGTCCAGATTGGGAGCAGAAGTGACAGTCCTCGGGGCAGCCGCCGGTTTTCAGCGAAATAATGCCTTCAACTTCTACTTCTTCGCCGCACCACTTAAGGCGAACTTGGTGTGCCAGCTCCAGGAGTTCTGGGATACGAGATTCTTCTAGTTCCAACACTTGAAGCACTTCGTCCTTGGCTAAACCAATTCCTTGCTCTAATACCTTAGTGCGGGCTAGGTCGAGAATATCAGTCATGGGTGTCTCCTTTGGGCTGAATGGCGGGTCACGAGAACCATAAAACTTGAGCGCCGTTCAAGAAGTGTAGCTGAACATCGTTTAGCAGGTGGCGAATTTGCGCAAAATTTTGAAAATTTTTCCAATAAAGTAGACACCATGCACGCGCCAACGATCATCCCTTTCGCTAGCTTTGCCCACACAGCGCTCTACCGCGACACCCTCAAGCTGCTCCAACAGCTCGTGCGTAATGCCTGCGTCAACGACTACACCCCCGGCTCCGGCCAGGAAGTCCGCAACGCTAATACTCTGAAAGCATTCTTTGCCGACGTCGCCGACGAAGTCACCATCACTCGCTACGAACCCGAACCGGGCCGCACCTCGCTGGTGGTCACGGTCGAAGGCACCGACCCCGAGGCCGAACCCCTGACATTCCTCGGGCACATCGACGTGGTTCCCGTCGACGAAGCAAAATGGACCAAACCACCCTTTGAGGCTCTGATCGAAGACGACATCATCTACGGCCGCGGCACCGTTGACATGCTGTTTATCACCGCCACGATGGCCGCCATCACCCGGGAAGTTGCGCGCAATAAAACGAATGCGGGCACCCTGCACTTCGTCGCACTTGCCGACGAAGAAGCACGCGGCGGACTGGGCGCGAAGTGGCTGAAAGAACACCACCCGGATGCGTTTAGCTGGAAAAACTGCCTGTCCGAAACCGGCGGTTCCCACATCCTAGGTCAGGACGGCTCCGATTCGCTCATCGTTTATGTTGGCGAGAAAGGCGCCGCGCAGCGCCGCATCCACGTCCACGGCGACCCCGGCCACGGCTCAGTCCCTTACGCCAAAGAATCCGCAATCGTGACCATCGCGGAGGTCGCGCGTCGAATAGCGTTGGCCAAGCCAAAGGTCACTGACTCAGAAATCTGGCAAGGCTTTGTCGACGCGTTCCGTTTCGATGACGCCACCACTAAAGCACTGAAAGCAGGCAATGAGGAAAGCTACCGCACACTGGGTGAACTCGCCGCCTACAGCGATGCCGTGTCACACCTGACCATCGCCCAAACAGTGCTGCGCGCAGGCCAAGCCATCAACGTCCTCCCCTCCCACGCATGGCTGGAAATGGATATCCGCCCACTGCCCGGCCACAGCCAAGACGACGTTGACGCCGTGCTTTTCGACGCCCTAGGCGACCTCGCGGATAAAGTTGAGGTCGAGCGCCTGATCTGTGAAGACGCTACCTTATCCCCCACCGACACTCCGCTCTATCGCTGCCTGGAAAACACATTGCTCTCGTTCTTCCCGCAGGCCCAGGTGCTTCCCATGGTGGCCGCCGGTGGCTCCGACCTGCGGTTTGCCAGGCAACTTGGCGGAGTCGGCTATGGTTTTGCCGTCCACGCTGTAGGCCGAAGCCTCGGCCACGCTCACGGCCAGTTACACTCCCACGACGAACACCTCCACCTCGAAGACCTAGCACTGACCATCCAGGGATACGCGCACGTCACCGCCACTTTCTTGCGCGCAACCAATCCCTGCCACATGGAGGAGAATTAGCCATGAATCTTGAGCGTCTAAAGAAAATACTCGAAGCCGAGGACACCGACCACGTAACCCACGGCCCTGATACTTTAAAGCTCCCCGCCGAAACCGCCAGCCTTTTTATCACCATCGACCATGAGTCGAAGCTACTGCGGTTTAAAAGCCAGTGGACCTGGATTGGACTGAAACCGAAGAAGAAAGCAAAACTGCGGCGCAGAGTACACACCCTCAACTATGACGGGTGGCTTTCTGGATGCTTCACCGATGTGACCAGACCTGATGAAATCTCCGTGTACACCACATATGACTGGCCAATCGACATAGAGTTCACCGACGAACAAATCTCCGACATGCTGCTCTACGTCTTCCAGTGCTGCCTAGAAATTCAGCAAACACTGGAAAAGAAATTCCCCAACTATATTCGAGAACAATCATGAACCCAACCCCCATCACCCTTGAACGCGTCTCGGCGGCACTCGCCGCAAACGGTGTAGATTCCGAACAGTTAGCGGACTACCCTATCCTTTACGCCTTCCTCAATGGACACGAACTCACCGTCGAACTGCGCAATGAACTGCTGCAATACTGTTTCGTCATTCAACACCTGTACTGGGAATTACCCGACGACTATCACGACTTTAAAAACCTCGACGAGGTTTTCGCCTGGGTCGATACCCACAACCAACCCAGCAATCTTCTGGGAAACTACAGCCTCGATTTCGCTGACAATGAGGACGGGGCATTTGCTGCAGTCAACCACACCATTCCCGCACGGGTGGGAATCACCGATGAACAACTCACGGCACTCACCGGGCGCATTATCGCCGACCTCACCAAACGAGTAGAAATAATGACAACAGCCTTCAACTGGGAGGAACCCTAAAACACGCATGGAAACCAGCACACATGTGGGAACCCAAACACCCCACTTCAACCTCGTTCGTGCCCTCATATGGGCAGCCGCCACCTTTATCATCTTGGGGCTTCCTACCGACATCATCCCCAATCCCATATTCGGCCGCGACGTACCCGTGCGCCCGTGGGAGCTTCCCGTCCTTATAGCCACAGCAGTTCTTACCGCCGCATGGGCAGGACTGCCGAAACGGGGCGTCAACAAGCAGCAAACACCAATAGCGCTGGGTATAACCGGCGCACTTTTCGCCATCGCCTGCCCCGTCTGCAACAAAATTGTGCTCCTCATCCTCGGCACCTCCGGGGCGCTTGGCGTGTGGCAACCCATCCAGCCCTATCTCGCCACCGCGTCACTTGCAGCACTATGCATCACCGTGATCTGGGCGTGGAAAACTAGGCCGTGCACGGATGGGGCGTGCGGGTGTTAGATAAGGCTGGCGCTTCATTCATTCCTAATGGGGTCCCTCAAATCACTGAAAATAAAAAGAAAAGACCTCCAGACGCGCATGTCCTGAAGATCTCTCTATCGCAATGACAAGGGACCTTGTCCTTGCCTTCTCTAACTCAAAGCCTACCGCGAAAATCTATATGTATCAACTGTGCATAGCTTCAGTAGAACAGTGCTTTCCAGCCGTACATCCAAGAATTGCGGATACATACGGATGATCACTGCCTCGAAATTCCCCGCCACCTCGGTGAAAAATCACGTCAACCCCAAGATTCTTAAAAGGAATCTCGGGGCTGCGGCTGGGTTGGTTTACACCAAATGGTGTAAGCGCCTACCCAAAGTATAGAAGCAATTTTTGTTCCCGCACAAGAGGTTTTAGCTGGGAAAAGACCTTTGCAGAGTAATCTCCCACCTCATTGTGGCGGCCAGTGACAGGCCCTTATCGGACTGTGACTTCTGCTACTGGGGCTTGTTCCGTCACAGAGGACACCGGTGACGATGTAAAACGCAATGGGCTTACTTTCTGCTCGGCTTCATGGTTCGGACCCAGTGGAATGTTGTCGCGGTTGTTAAAGCACAGGACCGCGATCATGCCGAGTAACGCCATAGCTGTGAGGTAGTAGGTGACGGCGTCGGTGGAGCCGGTCTGTTTAATCAGGTAGGCGGCAATCATTGGGGAGAATGCGCCACCCAGAATCGCGCCGAGTGCGTAGGTGACGGATACGCCGGAGAACCGGACCGACGCGGGGAACAGTTCGGTGTAGAACGCAGATTGCTGGCCGTAGGTGAAGCCCAGACCGACGGTGAGGATGGCCAAGGCGGCGAAAAGCAACCAGATGTCACCGGTGGAAACCAGCGGGAAGAGCAACCAAATGCCAATAATTTGTGCGATATAGCCGACGATATAGGTGGCGCGGCGACCAATGCGGTCGGAGATTATTCCGGCAAGTAAGGTAAACAGCAGCCAGGTTGCGGCGGAACCGGTGACCGCAAGAAGAACCGGACCGCGTTCTAGACCGATGGGACCGTCGGGGTTCGTCGCAAAGTTTTGGATGAAACCACCGGTGGTCATGTAGCCGGATGCGCCGTTACCGGCAAATACTAGGGCGGCGAGGAAAACCACCACGAAGTTGTAGCGCAGCATTTTCCCAAGCGGATTTTTGGTTACTTCCTTGCGCTCTGCGATTTCGGCAAAGACTGGGGATTCGGCCACGCCATGCCGGATGTAGTGGCCGATGAAGATGAGTACAAAACTGAATAGGAATGGAACGCGCCACCCCCATTCCAAGAATGCCTCACCCGGCGCGATGGTGGTCATCAACGCCATCATGCCGGAGGACATGAGCAGGCCGATGGGCACGCCAATCTGCGGGAATGCGCCAAATAAGCCGCGTCGCCCAGCCGGTGCGTGTTCGACCGCCATGAGTACTGCACCGCCCCATTCGCCGCCAGCGGAGATTCCCTGCACGATGCGCAGTGCGATCAGGATGAGTGGCGCGGCGATGCCGATTGTTGCGTAGGTGGGCAACAGTCCGATCAAGGTGGTGGCAACCCCCATGCCGACCAAAGTGATCATGAGAACTTTTCGACGCCCGATGCGGTCGCCGAAATGCCCTGCGAGGAACGCGCCGAGTGGGCGGAACAAGAAGGATAGGCCTACGGTGAGGAATGACAAGATGGTTGCAACTGCACCGTCGCCGGTGGCGAAGAATGTTTTGTTAAACACCAGGCCAGCTGCGGCAGCGTAGAGGAAGAAATCGTACCATTCAATGGCGGTTCCAATGATGGTGGCTGCCGCCACCCGAGTGTCCTCTCGGCGGGTTTGTAGTTGGGTCATAGGGGTTTATCTTTCTGCATCTTCATTACCTTGGCAAAAA
Organism: Corynebacterium mustelae; assembly: GCF_001020985.1. Taxonomy (NCBI): domain Bacteria; kingdom Bacillati; phylum Actinomycetota; class Actinomycetes; order Mycobacteriales; family Corynebacteriaceae; genus Corynebacterium; species Corynebacterium mustelae. The sequence continues at coordinate 65,334 of NZ_CP011542.1, read as the reverse complement.
CTATTTCGCGTTTGGCTGCGAATGTGTAACACATTATTAAAAATGCGTTCCTAGCCTACTGCAGTATCCCCATGCCCATGTTTTTGTCTGCGTGTGCGTGTTAGCAGGCATATAACCCAAGCATCTTTAAGCAGCAGCATGTTTTTGTTGCCAGAGCAAGATTATTATTCCGGCCATGATTGCTTGGGCAAGCCCCATTGCTATCCATCCGGACGCACCTACCCCGACTGGGTTGATGAACATTATTAGTGGGTTGAGCACATGGAAACCACCGTGTGTTCCCATCGACCACCAGCCGGAATCTTTCCACAACCGTACCGCACCGGCTATCAGCCCCATTCCCAGCGGCATGACCAGATATAACAGGCGCTCGGTCCAACTTTGCTGGCCGCCAGATGACACCAGGTGAATGACGGTAAAGGCAAGTGTGGTCCAGATGAGGGTGAATATCGGGCGGTTCTTCGCGGTGAGCCCAAATAGCCAGCCCCGGTATAGCAATTCTTCCGGAAACCCTTGCAGGATAACCGCTCGAACGAAGATGAAAACCACTTGGGCAATCATCATTGTCGTCGTTACTGGGTTCTCCGTCGCTCCTTGTAGTTGCGAAATCTCGGCGGGTGTTTCTATCAGACTGAGAATTAGCCACGCTATAACGACGGGAATGGCCACCACGATAAGCCCGCCGAATGCCCCGCTGAGGGCGGGTTTTAGCCGAAAATGAAATGTGGTGATCGCCCACGATTGCCGTTCGATGTACCTCAACCAGAGCCAGACGAGAAAAACAACCACCACTGGAGTGACGCAAAATATCGCTGATTTAATAACGTATTCTGTTGGCGTTTGTGCCTCACCCTGCACGTCAAACAGGACATGAAATGGTGTCCGAATAAAGTTTGCCGCCAAGAGGATGACAAAGGCAATGACCGCCCGCACGGTCAGCCCCCAGGAATTAATGGGAATGCGTGGCGAGGATGAAGTGTTCATGTATATCACGCTAATTGCCGCCTAGCTGCACAGGTAGTGCTTACGGTCATGACTTTGGTTCCGAAAAATCATGACCCAAGTCATGGGTGGTGCTTATTAAGATTGATAGTCATGGTTAGCTTGCTCAGCGCACACGATACGGATATTGATACCCGATCGGTGCCGCCACATGCCATCGCTGCCGTGGGGTTGCCGTTTCTCTATTATTTGTTTGCGCTGTGCATCATCATCTATCTGACCACGGTCTCCTTTGCGCGTTCACCAATAGTGTGGGCACAGCTGTGTGCAATGACGCTGTTTACTATCACATGGTTGTGGTGGGTGCGCCGAGTGAAAACCGGCAGTGACGTGCGGTTACCAGCTTGTGTTTTCGTTGGTTTAAGCATTCTCGTCTCGATCATGGGTGCGTTTATCTACACGCTGATTGTGGTGTGCTTGTCGGTTTTCGTCATAGTGGTCAGTGTGTCGTTTCGGGCCGGAGTGATCTATTCCGGTCTTTTCCTCATCGCAGTTTTCCTTATTCATCTCTATGCGGGAACACCGGGTCCACGTTTTGGGGCAGAAGTCTTAAACTGCGCAATCATCTTAGGGGTGGGATTGCAATTGGCCATGCTGGCTAAAAAATCCGCCTTCTATTATGTTGATCGCAAACACACCTTGGCTAAGCTGCAAGAAAGCAATGCCCAATTGCGGGAATTGCTGCGGACTTCCAGGGATTTGACGTTGTCGCGGGAGCGGGGCCGCATCGCTGCCGCGTTGCACGACGGGTTGGGGCACCGGCTAACCACGGTTAATTTGAGTTTGGACTTCGCTGATCGCATGATGGCGTCTGACCCGAAACGCGCGAGGGAGGAATTACAGTTCGCCCGGACTACTGTGACCGAGGCGCTTGATGATATGCGGGTGGTTGTGCGCGCCCTTCACCCGGTGCAATTGGAATCGGAAAGCTTTGTCGAGGCGTTAACTACCTTGGGAACGGCGTTTTCTAACACTGGTTTGGATGTCACTGTCACCGTTTCTGATTCCGTCGACACGCTTACCCCCGAGGTGGAGGCGTTGCTTCTGGCGGCCACCCAAGAAGCACTGACGAATATTTCCCGGCACGCCCACGCCCACCATGTCCATATTGATCTGCGCTGTGATGGCACGATGGTTGACTTTTCCATCAGCGACGATGGGATAGGCTGCGCCGATATTGTCCCCGGTTTCGGCATCCGTTCACTGACCGAACGTGCCCTAGAGCTTAGCGGCACTGTCGACGTGACCGGTGATAATGGCTTCGTTTTATCACTTCGGGTACCCAAGGAGACACCATGACCCGTCTCATACTTATCGACGACCACCCGATGCTGCTTCGGGGACTGTCCCTGATTTTTGAAACCATGCCCGGTTATGACGTCGTGGCCACCACCACCGACGGCAGCATCGTCTCCGACCTGGTGGATACCCACTCGCCCGACGTGGTTGTTACCGATGCTGTCATGCCGAACGTCGACGGGTTAGCCGTCGTAAAGCAATGCGCCACAACGCACCCCGGGCTGCCGGTGCTGGTACTGACAACGTTTGACGACGCATCGCTGGTGCGATCGCTTATCGACGCCGGGGCAAGCGGTTACCTGCTCAAGGACGTCTCCCCCGAACAACTCGCCGCCGCACTCGATGCCGCCGTATCCGGCGGCATGGTGCTCGACCCCCGCATCGCCCGCTTCGCCCACACCCCGGCAACCCCACCGGAGAAAACCCGGCAGATTACCACGCTTACCCGCGCTGAACGCGCCGTGGCTCGCCTGGTCGCCGAGGGCAAAAACAACGCCGAAATCGCAGCGTCTCTCTGCTTAGCGGAGGGAACGGTGAAAAACCACGTATCGGCACTGCTACGGAAACTCTCAGCGCGGGACCGCACCATTTTAGCCTTGAGACTGGCACGTTCCTTCGGACAATTGCCCTAATAATTCTGCTCAACCATGAAATATAAGTGACGATGCATCGAACACCCAGGATTAAAGGCGTGCTGACAGCGTGGGCACTGCGCCACCGCACTGTATTGCACGTAATCCATGACCAGGCCGCATACCCCGCACAGCACTGCTGGCTGATCAAGCGGCATCCGGCCAAACGGGTGATCCGCCATTAATTCATGGCAGGTGTAGCACGCCCAAAACATGCCACACTCAGCGCATTTATTGCCAACCACGTCCACATCGCTGTGATAATGCACGCACCTGCCACAGGCATCTACCCCAATGCCCTGAATAGTCTTTGCACACACAACCACCACTGTATCGGCGGGGTTAGGGAAACGTCCAGGAGCTACAAGCCCTTCTATTTCTCCAACACGTAGACAGGCAGTCCCACACAGTTATATTTTCACGATTGTCAGGTAATGGAACGTAAACCACGGGAAATAATGCGTTCCGTTGCTGCCGTTTTTGATTCAGCTCGCCAGGCATCACACAAATCCAACGCCCACTGCGGATTCGATTTCGCAGCATCATTAATCCAATTGGCTACTGAATCCTGCACATAACGCGACGAATCCGCGCGCAAGGGATACAACAGTGGTTCGCCACGTTCTGGGTGAGTCTTCAGTTCCAGGATATGAGCTGACCATACGCCACGTGGCCGAAGCGCCTCACTGGCAAACCGCCGCACATTCTTAGATTCGTCCCCCGTCCAGGTGGTCAGAAGCGCAATGCTTCTATCGAGATCGGCCACCAAGTTTGGTCGAACGGCAAGCCATGCCCATTCTCGTACCGCAAAGTGCGGATCATCAGCGAACGGTTTAATCTTTTCCAATAGCTTTTGGTTATCGCTCTGCGACTGTTCTGCCAGCATGAAACATGCCCACCCTCGCACCGTATCTGAAGTATGAGCTGCGAGAAACTTTAGTGTTTCCCCACTAGAGTGCTCGACAAGCAACTGTCCGATCGCCCGCATCCGTTTCAGAATCCCAGCGCTATTCACGGCAGCTATCTCCGCCACCCGTTTCTGCGCCATTTCGGGCAGAACATGTGCAAGCAATTCGGCCTGATCAATCGCTACAGCATCCGAAAGGGTCCGCGATTGCGCCGTACCTTCATTGAGACTTTTTAGATGATTATCCGCACTAAGCCGAGCCATCGGGTCTCACCCCTACCTGAAGATTCGCGTGTATAGCACCAAGCACCCGCACCGTTATGTCAATATCCTCATCAGATATTCCGGCTGCCACTCCCGTTAACCAGGTGGAATAACGTGGCAGAAGTTTTTTCACCAACTGGGTTCCCGCTTCAGTGTTTCGGACGATCACCGCACGCCTATCAGCAGAATGTGGCTTCCTAATAATCAGCCCGTCTCGCTGCAACCGATCTAACAGCCCAGTGACTGTTGCTGTTGTAACACCAATACGCTGCGCCAATTGTCGAGGCGTTACTTCCGCTTCTGAATGACATGCCAGTAGAACCGCCATTCGCCCTTCACTAAGCCCGTAGTCGCCAAGAACGTGCGCGCACATAGCGTCAATCTTCCGCGCAGTCGCTAAAACTGCCATGACCAACCGCACGGATTCAGTGTCTCCGAGCTGGGCCAGCATTAATTCTTGTTTTGCATCAAAAAACTCATTCATTAGCCACCATATTACTAGGCGCCTAATTAAAATTCTATGGCTGCGTTATTCCACAAACTCTGGCACATAAAAACAACGGTGCTACAGAAAGCACAATCGCAATCTATAAGCACCGCTAACGTGTTTTTTATTTACAAGCTGCACACCGGTACGGCGTCACCACGACCGCCAGCCATTGGAACAGTCCAGAATGCACAGGACCACCAACCACGCGATTCAACGGTGGAACGCACCATCTTCCACTGCTCTTGAGACAACTGCGGCGTGCGGGACAACACGAAACCAGCCGAGCGATTCGGTGAGCCAACAATCGCCAACGAGTAGTCATCGGCTAGATACGTCACCCGATAGTTCGTTGGGCCATCTTCCTTCTGGAATGGCACGCCTGGGAAATTCACCCGAAGCGACGCCTTCGAGCGTACAGTTGCCGAACCATCAATATATGACTGCTGACCTAGCGGAGTACCACACGAATTACGCACCGAAATGGTCGTATCGTTGACTAGTCCGTACTCGGCAGTAGTATTGTTCGCGCACTGAAGCGTATATGGCTGCGGAACCGCTGCAACCTGATACCACTTGCCCACATACTTTTTCAGATCTACCGAACCATCAATCTCCGGCAGTTCGGAACCCGTGATACCAGGTGGGATCAATTGCGAGGAACCACCGCTGGAACGACCACCATTGAAAATATCATCTGCCTGTGCCACTGGCGCTAGCACCCCAATGGACACCACCGCTGCGGCAATAAGAGAAACTACTTTTCGCATAACGCACAACCTCGATCACAATCGAAAACAAAAACTACCTCAAGTGTATTGTTTTTACCGCGCTTGTGGGGCGTCGACAAGCAAAAAGTGCACAAACAAAGCTGCGGTAGGTTGGTGGGTAGCACACTCAAGAAAGGGCAATACGATTGGGACGATCACCACACCTCATACCTGGGTTCTTTCTTCTCTCGGCGCTTGCCGAATTCCTGCAAGCAATCGCCGTATCCTGGGTGGCCTACGATTTAACCCAATCAGCATTCATCGTTGGCGCACTAAACGCAATGGTCTATCTCCCCGGCGTCATCGGCGGCATTATATTGCGCAACCGCGCCGACTCCGGCAATGCACCCAAATTGCTATCGCTTACGACACTTGCAATTTTCACCGCCGCCATAATTCTCGCCGTGGCGAATTATCTACTGACAAATCCCAAGGTTTTACTGACAATATTCTTCGTATTTTTCGCGGTATTAAGCCTGGTCAAAATGTTTAATAAAGCATATATTGGTCGCACAATTCGCCAACAATTTCCACCCGAACAAGGTGCTCTCATTATGAGCCGCGCAACCACCGCCGCAATGATCGGCGGCGCAATCGGCGCTGGGCTAGCTGGCGTGGCACTAGACCTGATCTCCGCAACCTTTGCATTCGCGCTGGCCGCGACCCTATACGGACTAAGCTTCGGCATTGCCACACTAATTGGAAACCACCCACCACAATCAGTTGGCCCAGCCGAAACAACACCAAGAACAATCAGTGCAACTACCCCACCAACGTCAGTTTTTCGCTCACGGCCCCTACGTACGATCCTGCTGTTCTCCATCCCCAGCAGCGGCGCAATGGTCGCCTTATCGACGCTTCTCGTGCCACTTGCAGTCGCCGTGGCACCCGGCACAGCCACCGCATATTCAGCACTGTCCGTCTCATCAATGATCGGTGGGATTATCGGCGGGATACTCCTATCAACCACCACAAAAACTAGCCGGTTCGCATTAAACACCGCGCTGGCACTCAGCAGCACCCTTTTCCTAGCACTAACCTTCACCGATTCGATTTACAGTGCCACCCCACTTGTATTCATCCTGTCCCTCATACTCACCAGCCACATCGTGTGCATGCAGGTTCTTACCAACCAAGCACCCAAAGATAATCAAATCGGACAATTCGCATTAATCCGCAACTCCGTCGCCGGATCAGCCAAAGTGATCTTTGCGCTAGCCGCAGGCTGGGGCATACAAACATTCGGACTGCAACCAACCATCATTTGCTTAAGCCTGATTCTCGGCTGCGCCGCAGGGGTGTGGGTGAGCGTTGCTCGGCGTGGGGATGGATTTTGAGAAACCACAAAAGACACTTCCACCAGACATGCGAAGTAGATTTTGACAGCGTCAGAAAGCTTTCCATTTCCCTCACAAAATCAATTAAGGCCAGCCAGGCGACTTTTGAATAGGTTTTTCCCCAACCAACTTTTCTAACTCGTGAGCTTTGTCTTGATCTATCTTTTTTAATTCCTCAATCTTCATACCAACAATATATTTAATCCTTGAATTAAGAAAGAATGATTTATCGATTCTAATTCTAAGATAATCGAAAAGTAGCTCATCTTGAAGGTTCTTCAAGTCGTTATCAATTAGCATTCCATCTTCAAAACCAATTTCGTTCGTTTCAATTAAATCGATTCCTTCTTGTGCATATTTTCCAAGGAATGGCACAATGTCCATCCAACGAGCTAATTCTTCTGGAGAAGCTTCACGCGGGATACCATCAATCCGTGATCCAACCCATTCCCTCAACCACGACTCCCACATCTCAGAAATATTTTCGGGTTTTTCCCTGCAAAATTCCAAAACTGTTTCAGCTATTTTAGGAGCAAATTCTCCTTCATATTGCACAATTCCCTGACCCAACAAATCACGACGCTCCTCATCGGAAATTCCGGAATACATCGCTATTAACACCGTTAAGCGCAAGAATTGTCTTTGAAGTTCCTCCGAAGATATTTCTTTAAGATATTCCCAACGATGCTTAACAGCCCCAAAAAAACCTTCTTCTAAGAGTTTATTTGAGCACCTCGGATGATAAAGATAGTTTTCCCAGCAATAAAGGGAATCGACACCATTTGAAAATAGTGGTATTAAATTACTTTTGACATATTCTGGATCCGCAGCAAATAAAAAATACAACGAACTAGCCAATTCTGAAATCGTCGACTTTCTTAACGGCCCATCAATTTCAAGAAAATCGTTAAACGCTCTTTTCTCCTCATCGTCGAACCCTTCCCAGTTTTCCTGGTTGTGTTGCCATCGACGGCTGACTTCTTTTTCCCAATAGCGAACAATTTCACTGGCCCAAAAAACGTGGTCAGTTTCAGAAATCGTTGCCGGATCATAATGTGAAACCGATGACGTATGATTTTCCCAAATTTCAAATGCAAGCCAACGCAGCTTTTCTACATTAGAATTCTCTAGATGATCAACCTGTTCGTGCAAGAAACTACTGATCGCTTCGATAAAATCGACATCTTTTTGAACTGATCTTATACGAGAAAATACGTTGTCAAACGATTCCGATAACGAAGCATTTGACCAGGCACGAATGATTTTCATCTTGAAATAGGTAGCGTCAGCACTCCTTTCTTCCGGTAATTCTTTGTCTAGAAAATCCCAAATCTTTATCCCTAATTCTGGATCTTCTTTGACAGCTTTTTGCACATAATTGTCTGCTACGAACGAGAAACGAGAAGGGAGTAATTGTGCCTTTAGATCAAAAAGGGTGTTGATTGCGCCCGGTACATCTCTCTTGAGTTGACTTATAAATAATTCGGTATCAGGAAGCGCATTATTTTCGTTCTGCCAGCCTTCGATAATCCAATAATGATTTAGATCCAAACATTCCCCAGGTTCAAAATCTGAATTTTCTCCCTGGAGTTTTTCTAAAGCTTTTTTCGCCTGATCCCAGCTCTCATCACATTTTCGTACGAGCCAATTGAGCAAGTTGTACTTCATCTTTTCGTGATTATCAATCGAAGTACTCTCATCAATCTCAATCCCCGCGACAGCGGCATCAAGAAGCTGCGTGCGTAACTTTTCCGTCGCATTAGGCACGACAGACTTTAGAACACCATACACTTCATGCTTCGTTTCACTTTGGTACAACAAGTTTCTATCTAATAACCATTGAAGTTTCTCATCGGGGGACATTTCATCCGCATGGTTAAGAAGATGAATTGCTATCCGCTGAAATAACGGTTGACCGAAACCCCACCATCGCTTAATTAAAGTAGGTATCTCAGAATCTGCTTTCTCTCCGAAATCTCTAAGTGCATCAACTACAACGTCAATTTCTCCATTCAAAGAATCTTGAGGGTGCGGCTCGATCGCAAATCGGAAGTAGCCAAGATAGTCAAAGTCTGTCCCACTATAAGAGGCTTGCAGAAAATATGCTATTTCTAAAATGCTTTCAAGGAGGGAACCGATCTGATTTCTATCTAGATCGCTACTTTTAGCAACGGATTCCAAACAATTACGCAATGTCTCTGTGCCTAGACACCAGCGTAATTTCATATAGGGGATTGTTAATTCTGATCTATCCTCTGACTCCACTATCGGCAGATCTAGTTTCATCATGGGCCGGATCGGATCCCGCAACATAGCCCAACTTCGAAGAAGTTTATCGTCTGTGTTCCATAGCAATGGACTAGGAATAGGTGTGGGAGCAGAAATTCCCTCAATGGATGAGGCTAGAAAGACTTGCCACCTTTGAGCATCTTCTGCGTTTTGCTCATAAAGTTTTGTGACTCCATCATTTATCTCTGAATACAAACTCGGGGAAAATTTTTGACCTAATTTCGCCACGGTCCTAAGGGCCGCCCTGTTTAATTTTTCTTTTGAGATATAGGTATTAGAAAACCATTCACATAGTTTAGGGCCAACAGAAGGATCTTCAATCCCCTCAAAAAGATTTTGAAAAACGGGATCCTCTTCCATCCAGGTTAACCATTGCAAATGCAAATCTTCATTTTGTGATGACGCGGCCTCAATAAAATCTTCAACACCTTCTTGCTGTTTGAGACGGTTTTTCAAATAGTCTTGATCCACTGGAGTTAGATTCCCTGTACCGCCCTTAAACACATCACTAATGCGTTCACGATGTTCGGTTCGCCCCATACGGACACTTTTTGCCCATTTTTCTAGGGCCTCCACTAGTGCGTGATGTTTGCTCTCCGTTATTGGATAATCAATTGAGGTAATCCCTAATCTTTTCCACTTCGATTTGTTTTTCTTTCTTTCATCAGCCGCGCTGTATCCAGTAAAAGCAAAACGTGACGTACCTTTAGGCAGCCCCAAAGCCAAATACTTCATAATAAGATCATCGTGACTATATCCGATAAAAACCACTGTGAAATTATGAAACATGCTGTTCAAGAACCTGGTAGCCCATGCGTTAGTTAAATATGCACGTCCAAAATCCGAATCTGTCAAGACAAGATTTTTGGCTTGTGCATCGACAGAACCATGAATATGGACAATTCCCTCAAAATCATCGCCTAAAGGCATCGCTGGTGCGTGCCACACTTCCGGTATATCTATCCCTAAATCATCGGCCGCTTTTGATAGGTGGGTGTCAAAATTAGTCGTAACAACTCGGAGAGATCCTTTCACACCAGCCAGCGACACGATTGCTTTGTGGGTGCTGTTTGGCTCAGAGCCATCGATTTTAATTAACTTTGCAGTATGCCGGTGGGTATCAAACTGCCCAGGCAAGGAACCTAGGAAGGTGTCAATATGTTCCTGTTTATCGAATTCAACTTCTGCGAGTCCTGCCAGTTTTTCAGCTAAAAATTTAAAGGACGGAAGACTTGATGGCGCATCCATTGAAGCGCCTGCACCGACGAAGAAAACAAGCTTTCCTGAATTCTGTGCATCCAAAACTGCATCGGGTAATTCCACTTCGTCGGTAATCCACATATTAGTTTTCTCGCTTCTATGATTTTGGGGCATCCAACACCAGAAAAGAATATTCGCTATTAGAAAATACCATGTGAAAGAATATTTTTTGGAATTGTGTGAACTGTAATGATCGGATTGTTAGAAGCTGCAATCAACATTGATTTTCCATTTGCGCACTACCAAAACCTCGTTAAGAGTTAGTTCTGAGGGTTAATCGATCCGCACCGTTAGTCACATCAAGCTCATTTGATTGATGCTGATTTTTAATCCATAGCAAAATCCACAACCACCGAAATTATGGTGATTGTGGATTTATTTTGTGCCCAGGGGGGGACTTGAACCCCCACGTCCTTGCGGACACTGGCACCTGAAGCCAGCGCGTCTGCCAATTCCGCCACCTGGGCAGGTGGAACGCATATGCGTTGCGACTTGATTAACATAGCATAATCTCGTGGATTTGCGTCAAATTGCCAGTTCAGCTTGAATAATTTTCTCCTTGTTGGTGTTGTTTTGTGGTGCGTGAATATAGGTCATGTTGGTCATTGTCCCTATACTGGGAGAATCACTAGTCAATATTTACTTAAGAGTTACGTATAAGGAGGCAAAGCACGAATGTCTTTCATGAGCAAGATCGCAAAGCTTGATAGCGCCATGCAACGTGGATTGGACAATAGCTTTGCCCGTGTTTTCGGTGGTCATGTTGTCCCCGCTGAGATTGAGGAACTTCTCAAACAAGAAGCTGAGGATAATCTTGTCCGCACTTATGAAGGCACCACCGAAGCCCCTAATGTTTTTTCGGTGCGGGTAAGCACCAAGGACTTTGAGAAGCTTTCCGCAGAACACCCCCACTTGGGCAGTGATTTCGCGGACCAACTGTCCCGGTTTATCCGAAATAAAAACTGGACGACCCCGGGGTTTGTTGTGGTGACGATCGAGTGTGATGAGTCATTGCGGACGGGGCAGTTACGGGCGGAAAGTTTGATTACTGACACTTGTACCCAAAAAAGTGGTTTTATAAGTATCGATACTGCACAATCGCAGCCGAGTGCCGATGATGAGCAGTCGAAAGATTATAATTCCATTGAATCCCCATCCCTTGAAGGTGAAAGCGAGCCTGATGTGAGCTACGACAATCCGATTACGGAACACATGACAGCACAGGCCCCACCGCCGAGCCAGCCGCGTGCGACTACTGCGGTGAGTTTGTTGCTCCAGGATGGTTCCTCCCGCACGTATTATGTTAACGAGGGATCCAATATTATTGGCCGTGGTAATGATGTGGATTTCCGGTTGCCAGATACGGGTGTATCCCGGCAACATGCGGAGATTATTTGGAACGGCCAAGACGCAATTTTGGTGGATTTGCAGTCAACGAACGGCACGACTGTTAATGACACCCCGATTGACAACTGGTTGCTTGCCGACGGTGATGTGATTACTGTCGGTCATTCCCATATTGAAGTACGCATCGTCAATTAAAGGAGTTTAAGCTGTAATGGATTCAGCAATTCTGCTTGGACTGCGCATTGGCTTGCTTGTTTTGTTATGGTTTTTCATTTTCATAGCCTTAAACGCGATGCGTAAGGATGTTTCCCTTTCCACCACAGCAGCGGCGAGTGCGGGCGGTTCCGCAGTACCGCCACCAGCGGCGATTGGTGGCGCACCGAAACAAATGACTATCGTTGATGGGCCTATGACTGGTTCCCGCATGGATTTGGGTGCGCTTACGGAAATCACGATTGGCCGGGCGCCGGATTGTGATTTTGTGGTGGCGGATGATTTCGCTTCCGGGCGGCATGCACGGCTGATGAAGCGTGGTTCTGAGTGGTTTGTTGAAGACTTAGACTCCCGCAATGGCACTTTTGTGCAGGGGCAACGCATTGATTCGCCGGAACGGGTATCCGGTGGCAGTGATATTAAAGTCGGCCGTACCATTGTGAGGTTGGTTGGCTAATGAAATTAAATTATTCCATTGGCTCTGACCGGGGTTTAGTGCGGAAAAATAATGAAGATTCCGCGTATGCGGGCGCTAATCTGCTGGCGCTTGCCGACGGCATGGGTGGACATGCAGCTGGTGAAGTTGCCTCCCAAATAATGATCAGCCACATCAAGGAACTTGATGCTGATCCGGGTGATAATGACATGTTGGCGTTGTTGGCTTCCGTTGCTGACGACGCCAATCACGCCATTGCCCGCCGTATTCGGGAGAAACCCGAGACTGACGGTATGGGTACTACCCTGACTTCATTGATGTTCAATGGCACAGAATTTGGGTTGTGTCATGTGGGAGATTCCCGTGGATACCGGCTACGAGATGGCCAACTGGAGCAAATCACCTCAGATGACACCTACGTTCAGTCGCTGGTTGATCGGGGTGAATTAGATCCGGAGGATGTTTCCACTCATCCACAACGGTCAATGATTTTAAAGGCTTATACCGGTCGTGCGGTGGAGCCAACGCTACATATGTTGGATGCCAAACCAGGCGATCGACTGATGTTGTGTTCGGATGGGTTATCCGATCCGGTGACGTTTAGCACTATTCAGACCATCCTCACAGAGGAGGCGACACCTGAGGATTGTGTCAACCGCCTCATCGAATTGGCGTTGCGTTCAGGCGGCCCAGATAATGTGACTGTTTTGGTAGCTGATGTCGTCGATGATGACTACGAATCGTCGAAGTTGCCTACCGTTCCGGTGACTGCTGGTGCCATTAATGGTGAAACCCAAGAAGATCCGCGCCCGGATACGGCAGCCGGGCGTGCAGCTATTGCCATTTCGGCAGCACGGGAATCGCAAGCAATAACGCCGAAGTTAAGCAATGATACGGATTCCACGCCGCCTGGTGGCGTCGAAAAGCCTAGGAAGAAGCGCAAAGGTTTAAAGCGTGGCCTTTTCTTTCTGATCGTGTTGATTGCGCTCGGTGGTGGTCTTTTTTTCGCTAATAATGTGATTAAGGAGCGTTATTTCATAACTACCACCCCGGATAGCCAAATTTTGGTGATTCATCAGGGCCTTAATTCTGACATTCTGGGTGGGTTATGGAATACCCCGTATCAAGAGGCGTGCCTAACCGCTAACGGAAATCTCACCATGATTTCCTATGGTGAGAAAGAAAACTGCAATCGCTTCAAGCTGGTTGATTTGAAAGAATCCGCTCGTGCATCCGTAGCAACGTTGCCGGGTGGTGACTATGGTGAAGTACTGCAACAGATGCAACGACTTGCCGACGAGGCATTGCCGGTGTGTGTGACCCGAGAAAGCGAAGCTCAGACACAAAAGGATAGCCAGCAACCGTCGCAAAGCAACGAACCCACCACGACGGCCACTGATGGCAACTTAAACACTCCTGGTGTAACGTGCCGGGAGGTGAAGTAAGTGAGTGTGTGGCAAACAATAACCGCTCGACGCACCGAATTCACCCTGCTGATTGCAGCAACGGTAATCATTGCGGTGACGTTGCTTAACCTCAATGTGGCATTGGGGCTGGCGGTAAACATGGAGCTGCTGAAGGTGATCGGTGGCTTCATCGGAGTGTTCACCATCGCCCATATTGCTCTTTGCTTCCTGGCGCCGAAGGCCGATCAAATCATGCTTCCGGTGGCCGCGCTGGTCAATGGGCTTGGTCTCGCCATGGTGTACCGGCTAGATAACGCTAAGGAAACGGCCATGGCTTCCCGACAGGTTATTTGGACGTTGCTGGGTATTATCCTGATGTTATTGGTACTGGGTTTCCTGCGTGACCACCGCAATCTCACCAGATATTCCTACATCATGGGTTTGGCTGGGTTAATTCTTCTAGCGTTGCCGTTGGTGTGGCCAACAGATCCAGCCATCGTCGCTGACGCCCGCATTTGGATTTCCATCGGCCCGCTAACCTTGCAGCCTGGCGAGTTTTCTAAGATTCTATTGCTGCTGTTTTTCGCTCAGCTACTCATCAATAAACGAGCCCTGTTTAACGTCGCAGGCTATCGGTTCCTAGGTCTGGAATTTCCCCGGCTGCGGGACCTAGGCCCCATCCTTGGTGTGTGGGCCGTCGCGATTTTAATCATGGCTGGCGAAAACGACTTCGGCCCGGCATTGCTACTGTTTAGTACCGTCCTTGGCATGTTATACCTAGCTACGGGTCGGGTTTCCTGGCTGTTAATCGGAGCGGTGCTGGTTGCATTAGGCGGCACGGCTGTTTATCAGATCTCAGATAAAATCCAATCCAGGTTCAGCAACTTCCTTGACCCAATTGGCAATTATGAGGTTACTGGCTACCAGCTCTCCCAAGCCCTGTTTGGAATGTCCACCGGTGGTGTTACCGGCTCCGGCCTAGGTCAGGGGTATCCATATCTTGTTCCAGTCGCTGAATCGGATTTCATTCTGGCAGCTGTAGGTGAAGAACTAGGTTTCATTGGCCTAGCCGCAGTCCTGATGTTGTTCTGTGTTTTCATCACCCGCGGTATGCACACCGCAATGTTGACTAAGGATTCCTACGGCAAACTGGTAGCTTCTGGGTTGTCACTCACTTTGGGTATCCAGATATTCGTGGTCACCGCTGGTATTACTGCTTTAATGCCTATGACTGGTTTGACCACTCCGTTTATGTCCCAAGGTGGTTCCTCACTGATGGCTAACTACATTCTATTGGGTATTATCCTGCGTATTTCGGATTCTTCTCGTGCTGGTTCTATTGCACAGGAGGCTCGATCATGAATAAATCGATCCGCAATTCCATGATTTTTATCCTGGTAATGGTGATCATATTGCTGGTGAATCTCACTATCATCCAGGGTTTTAAAGAGGACGAATACGCCAAGAACCCGCTGAACCGCCGAGCGATCATCGAAACCAAATCACAGCCGCGCGGCCAAATTTCGGCGGACGGAATTGTCCTGGCTGAATCCTTCGAGGGCGAGGATGGTTTCTATCACCGTCGCTACCCTAACGCTCCCGAGTCCTTCGGTGCTGTCGAAGGCTACCTATCGGATATTTATGGTGCCACCGGCATTGAGGCCAGCCATAACGACGTGCTATCAGGTACAGCCAACTCGGCTAAGTTGTGGTGGAAGCGGTTGATTTCGCAGGATAAAGTGGTAGGAAACGTAGAATTAACCCTCCTGCCTTCCGCCCAAGAGACTGCCTATTCGCAGCTGACCAACGCCAATTATGAGGGCGCGGTTGTGGCGATTAAACCCTCGACTGGCGAGATTCTGGCTATGGCGTCCAGCCCTTCCTATAACCCGGCGTTGATTGCTGATAACACTACCGCTGAATCCGCGTGGGCGGATTTGAACGCAAACCCAGGTAAACCTCTGCTTAATCACGCAACGCAGGAAACCTTACCGCCAGGCTCCACTTTCAAAGTGATCACCACTGCTGCCGCGTTGAACAACGGTTATTCACCTGATTCAACGGTCACCGGGGCGCCGCAAATCACGCTGCCAGGCACAACAGCCACGTTGGAAAACTACGGCGGACAAATTTGCGCCGGTTCCCAGCAGGTAAATCTGTTAACTGCGTTCCAATATTCCTGCAATACTGCATTCGTGGAAATGGCAATTGACACTGGGGCCGATGCACTGCGAGATGCCGCATCAGGTTTCGGTGTGACCGAGACTTATGATCTCGGGGTTCCAATGGCGCAAGGTCGGATTGGTGATATTCCAGATGATCCGGCACTGGGCCAGACCGCGATTGGGCAACGCGATGTTGCCATGAGTGTGTTGCAAAACGCGGTTGTTGCCGCCACCGTCGCCAATGGCGGTGTGCGGATGGAACCGCACCTGGTTTCCCGGGTAGTGGCTAACGATCTATCAGTGCTGGAAGAGACGCAACCACAGGAATTGGATAATTCCATTAGCCCCGAAATTGCGGGTACCTTGACGGAATTAATGCGGGCGTCTGAACGACACACTGCAGGTCACGCGGGCCAAAACATTGCTTCTAAAACCG
Source organism: Corynebacterium mustelae (assembly GCF_001020985.1). Taxonomy (NCBI): domain Bacteria; kingdom Bacillati; phylum Actinomycetota; class Actinomycetes; order Mycobacteriales; family Corynebacteriaceae; genus Corynebacterium; species Corynebacterium mustelae. The sequence goes on along the minus strand of NZ_CP011542.1, from coordinate 49,084 downwards.
GCACCGCCGAGCATGGTGAAGATTCTCGAAATTCCAACCCACATGCGTGGTACATTGCTTTCGCACCAGGTGAAGATATTGCCGTTGCAGTAGTAGTGAAAAATGGTGGTGACTTAGGCCAAGCCGCCACTGGTGGTTCCGTCGCGGCCCCCATCGGCCGCGCGGTTATCGCAGCGATTCAATCGGCGAATGCCCAAGGAGGACAGTGATGAGCGATCAACAGTTGTTACAGCAGCTTATTGGTCCCGACTACGTTCTAAATTGGGTGGTGGGCAACGGTGGTATGTCTACCGTTTGGCTTGCCGACGACGTGCGTAACGAGCGGGAAGTCGCCATCAAAGTGTTAAAACCGGAATTCTCCGACAACGAAGAGTTCCTCTCCAGGTTCCGCAACGAAGCCCTAGCCAGTGAAAATATCGTCTCGGAAAATATCGTGCAGACCTACGATTACCGGGAATCTGTTGACGATACTGGGCGCACGTTCTGTTTTATCGTCATGGAGTTCATCCGGGGCGAATCACTCGCTGACATGATTGAACGTAAAGGGACCATTCCGGAGGAATCCGCCTTGGATTTCTTAGAACAAGCCGCCCACGGCTTGGCCAGCATTCATGGCATGGGACTGGTACACCGTGACATTAAACCGGGCAATCTGCTCATTACCCAAAACGGGCGGGTAAAAATCACCGACTTTGGCATAGCTAAAGCGGCCGCATCAGTACCTCTTACTCGTACCGGCATGGTGGTCGGCACCGCCCAGTACGTCTCACCAGAACAAGCACAAGGCAAGGACGTCACCCCCGCTACAGATGTGTATTCCCTCGCCGTGGTTGGCTATGAAATGCTGGCTGGTCGGCGACCATTTACGGGTGATTCCTCTGTATCGGTTGCGATCGCACACATTAATCAGGCACCACCGCCGTTGCCTACATCCATCTCCGCCCCAACCCGAGAGTTGATTGGCATTGCGCTGCGCAAGGAACCTGAGCACCGCTATGCCAATGGCAGCGAATTGGAAAAAGCCATATCAGCAGCCAGATTGGGGAAGCGACCACCCCGACCACAAGGCACACCCGTCGTAGCCGCAGCTCCGGCTGCCTCCGCAACTGCCGTGACCTCCAGCATGCCGGTGACCACCTTGGGGCCGTCGCAAAGCGTGGCAAAACCACCTGTATCACAAGCAATCCCTGCAACCCGGCGCGAACCGGAGAAAAGTGGTTCAAGCTTCGCACTCGGTCTGGGTCTATCTGTGATCCTCCTAGCGTTGGTGGGGGCTGGTGTATATCTCTACAGCACCGGGTTCTTTGGTGCTGGGATGTCGGAATCATCCAGCCGGGAGACCCCGACGCAGGAAACGGTGACGGTGACTGAGGAGCCAACGGTAGAGAAAACTACCCGGACTCCAACACCAACACCGAAACCGCAGCCAGAGACCACACCGTCAGAACAACCACCGGAGTCAATGACTGCTACCCCAAGCGCAGAACCCCCTGTTGAAACGACTGAACAGTCACCAACGATGGTTTTGCCAGAACCACCGACTACAATTCCTTCTAATCCGCCACTGGTGACGTTGCCCGAGACGCAACCGGATGTCGGAACTTTCCCCTCGAACGAACTAACCAACCCAGGAGCAGGCCAGTGAGTGAGCTTATTGCCAATCGCTACCAACTCGGCTCGGTAGTTGGCACCGGCGGAATGTCGGAAGTATATGCCGCTAACGATACGTTGTTGGGGCGCGAGGTCGCAGTTAAAATGCTGCGCTCCGACCTAGCTCTCGACGCGACGTTCCGCGAACGATTCCGCAAAGAAGCACAAAACGCAGGCAGGTTGAACCACCCGGCGATCGTCGCTGTCTACGACACCGGAGAAACACTGAGGGACGGACTCAGCACTCCGTATATCGTCATGGAGTTGGTCAATGGCCGTAACCTGCGCGACATCGTGCGCGACAACGGCCCGCTCACCCCGGACGAAGCCGCGACAACGTTGATCCCCGTGTGTGAAGCGTTGCAGGCTAGCCACGATGCTGGCATCATCCACCGCGATATCAAACCTGCCAACGTCATGATTACCAACACTGGCGTGGTAAAGATCATGGACTTCGGCATCGCCCGGGCGCTTAACGACGCCACCTCGGCGATGACTCAAACGTCGGCTGTTATCGGCACCGCCCAGTACCTGTCCCCGGAGCAGGCCCGCGGCAAGCCTGTCGATGGTCGTTCCGATATTTACGCACTCGGCTGCGTAATGTACGACATCATCACCGGGCGGCCGCCTTTCGACGGTGACACCCCGTTCGCCGTGGCGTACCAGCACGTCCAAGAAGACGCCACCCCACCATCGGAGTTCATTCCGGATCTCACCCCTACCGCCGCACTGAATGTCGACGCGGTGGTGTTGACCGCAATGGCAAAACACCCCGGTGACCGGTACCAAACGGCGATGGAAATGGCAGCTGACCTGCAACGCCTAGAACGCAACGCGGTGACAATGGCTGCCCGCCAGTATGTTGAGCCAAGCATTCACGACCCCGCCCCCTCGGAGGCCGACACCACCGTTGTGCCAGCGATCAGCGCTCAAGAGCCCCCAGCAACGGCGCAGCATATGCCGACCACGCAGTTCCAGCCGACGGCAGCGTCCAGCAATAATCAGCCGGTACAGGCGGTGGCGCAAGATCCGGTGGAATACGACGAACCAGAACCGCAACCCAAGCGCACTGGATTCAAAGTACTAGTTGGTGTTGCGGCGGTTGCCGCCTTAAGCATCGTTGGCGCGTTCACATACGAATACTTCACCAATGATCTGCGCGGGTTACTAGGCATAAGCAAAGAATTGGTCACTGTTCCAGATCTAGCCAACGAACATCGTGACAATGCCGTGGCACAACTAGAGCAACTCGGTCTCAAAGTGGAAATCACTGAAGAAGCCAGCCCCACGGTAGAAAAAGACAACGTGATCCGCACCAACCCCACCAAAGGTTCATCAGTGCAATCCGGCACACTGATTACTTTGATGGTGTCCACAGGTAAAGAATTCATCGAGGTTCCAGACCTAAGCGGAAAAACCACTGCTGAAGCAGCTGTTGTTCTCAAACGCGCAGGACTGGTTCTGGATTCATTGGTCAAAGAAGAAGCTTCCGATACCGTTGAAGAAGGAAAAATCATTGGCCAGAACCCACCTCCCGGTTTGCAAGCTTCCAAGGGTTCCAAGGTGACCATCACAGTATCCACTGGCGAAGCCACCGAACGAATCCCGGTGGTCACCGGCATGCAGTGGTCCCAAGCGGAAGGTAACCTCACCTCACTAGGGTTCAACCCAAAGGTCGAATACATCGATAGTGTGCAACCCGAGGGCACCGTGGTGTCCGTCGCTGGCGAAGGCACCCAGGTACCAGCAAAGACCGAAGTCCAAGTGCAGGTATCCAATGGTTCCATGATCCAAATGCCAAATATCACCAACATGGTGATCGATGATGCGCTCACCGAACTGCATCGGGCTGGATGGAAAGGCACCCGCGCTCAAATCTCCGAAGGCGCCCCTATCGGCACTGGTTCGCTCATCAATGGCGGACGGATTGCCAATCAAACACCCGCGGCTGGTTCCCCAGTGCGTAAGGACGGTACCGTGTCAGTTCAGCTATGGGAGTTCGACATCTCCTCGCTTGGGCAATAACATTGACTCATATACTGCTTAAAAACAATTAAAAGGTGAACTCATGCCAAAGGCTAAAATCTCTCATAACTCACTACCCGTTTCCGCCGGCTCCTCTGCTAACCGCACCCCGGTGAAAATCAATTCCACCGGCACTCCACTGTGGTACAAGATCATCATGTTCGGGCTGATGCTAGCAGGCCTAGCATGGCTTATCGTTAACTACTTAGCTGGTTTGCACATCCCATTCATGATGGAACTTGGCCCTTGGAATTACGCCATCGGCTTCGGCCTATTCATCGTCGGCCTGCTCATGACCATGGGTTGGCGCTAACAAGCTGCCGTTTCCCACCCCGCGTAGTGCTTGCGCCGTAACCACTATGCGGGGTTGCTTTTTGCTTTTCGACGTTTCATTTCAATTCTTAGTGTTTTGTTTGAAACTACGACCTAGATTAGCCACGGTTTCTACTAGAAAGCCACGAACCTCGCAAAAAGTTCGTGGCTATTTCGCTTCGGGCATTAGAGCCTAAGCAGTGTGACTAAGAATGGTAGGTAGCGTTTAATAAACGCAACGATACCTGCAACAATCTGCTCAATTGTCGGAATTCCTGGCATTCGCTGGCAATCGGCGTAAATGCGGTCCGCTTCAGCCAAGTCGGCAAGCGTGGTTTCTTCACGCACCCTGGCCATTGCTTCAAGAGTCGTGCCGGTCAGCGATTCGCGTTCAGCAGTCACCCGTACCCGCTCACGTTGCAGGGTCATGCGCTTTCCTGGAATATCCTTATTCCAATAGTCATCCTCACCGACTAAATAGCGGAATTCTGGCGAACGATAAACCTGATCATGAACGGCAGGTAGGTACACCGAACGTAAGGATTCCTCAGCGAAGGACAACTTGGTCGGATCATGTGATTCCAGGGCAAGCGTCTTTTGTACCGCCGATGAGTCAATGCCCATGTGCCAGCGATACATGTGACCGTCGTTTAACCCAGTAGCCTTTTTAAAATCGTTGTAGACCCGGGTTGCATGGTTTCGATATGCACCGTAATCAGGGGTGCGTACCTCCCAAACCTTCACCCGACACTTTTCCACACCAGGTGTTGTTGCCCATTGAACGAAAGGTGCCGCAGCGTGCGCTGGGGTGGCAAGAGAAACGGCTAAACCAGCGGCAAGTAGTGTTGAGAAAATTGGACGTGAGATTTTCATCGTGTTTTCCTCCTCTCGGATCTCATCGTCATGGATTGGGGTTATTTGTGTTGCTGTGGCCGTACCATCACCTCCATCACAATCGCAGTCACCACCGCTATTACGGCAGTGATAATGGCAGTAAAACGAATAGACTCGGGGTGCAGACCAGTCCCATCTAGCGTGAGCGAATATCCCAACAGAAAAGCAACAAGGATCGCACCACCCGGAAGATATATGAAAAGCGGCTTGGCGTTAGAAGCTGAACGAATCAGCGAAAGGACAAACACGAGGATCACACCGACGATAGCAAAGCCTGATAACCAGAGCGCAGCTTCCCCTACCCCACCAGGATGCCGATCGAAGAAAATCAGTGCGCTAAGCACGCAGAATCCTACGAATCCAATCACCACAACAACCAGTGGATCTATCCAGCGGAGCTTTCGCATGATGTGTCACTCCCTTCAAACCTCATCCTAGTGAAAACAACTATTGAGAAAACTTCACCACAAATGGAATGAACTCGGGTTTAATTAACCCGCTTAGAGTGAAGACAGCTCTTTACCAACACCCACCGAACACCTGACCACGATTTAATCCACAACTATCCCAGAAAGTTATCCACAGGCTGTGGAAGAAACTGTGGAGGAATTGAATAATTCCACTTTTTCACAGGGTGTGAAAAACTATTTCCACTTTTCTACATTAGATCACTTGTTCACAACTGATTATATTCACATGTTCTGAACTGGCATTTTCTAAAAACAATTAGATCACCACCTAGCGAACAACATTCTTGTAATTTTCCACAATGTGGATAACTTCTGTGGATAACCACACCTGTGGACAAAACTCTACAGGCTGTTAACTAACCAAAATCCCCACAGCTATCACAAATGCGACCACAATCGACACCCACTGCACGATCTTCACATTGCTCAACACCACCGGGGTCATCAGCGCCCCGGCAACAAGACCACCAAGATGCCCCCATAAACTCACACCCGGTGAAATAAGACTAAACAACACGTTGATCCCAATAAACACAATCGGTGCCCGAAGATCAGCCCGGCGTCGAAAAGCAAGAGCCACCAACAACGCCATCAACCCATATAACGCGCCCGAAGCGCCCGCCGTTGGGGCGTAAAAATCCATGACATACACGGCGGCTGCGGCCCCAATACCCGCTGTTAAAAACACCGCACCATACAGCCACGACCCCACCACCGGCTCAATTTCGCGGCCAAGCAGCAGAAGAAAGAAACTATTAACGATGAAATGCCCAATACCAACATGGACAAACATAGACCCCACAACCCCTGCCACATTAAGGTCCGGCCCATATAGCACGAATTCCTGCCCCACTGACGAGTAATCCAGATTGTTTTCTACCGAACCCGACTGCACAGACGTAATCAACGCCAGCGCCGCCATGACAATAAAAAGCGCACTCGTCACAGGCGCCTGGCGATAGTAATTGCGAATAGTATGGGAGATTGAAGAGTTCATTGTTGTATTTTACGAAACGAAGCGATGCGCGAATAGCTACTGAAACAAACTCACCAATCAGGGGCTTTCCTATTCTGAACAATGAGCCGCAAAAAGTGCTTCCGGCCTCACTAGCTTTACGACGATCACACTCACAAGCCAAATCAGTGAGGCCACCTGAAACTTAGACCCACAAACATTAGGATTTGCTGCGTATCGTTTTTAGCAGAAACACCACTTGCACTATTCCCGGCTGCTACACCAAAAATGCTCCAGTGAAAGACCACTCCACATCTGAACACCTGTCTTCCTTTCTGGGTATAGAAAACCCCAGTTCCACCAAATAGAAGACTGGGGTTAAATAGTTGATCTCTTGGTCTATGAATCCTTCCAATTACGAAGACTTTCTAAATCGACCACCGGATCCATAACCGCAAACGCGTGAACATTATTGTAACTAAGCTCTTCAATTGGGTCGTCAAGATCAGGATCGTCAAACTCCGGTTCATTAACCCACAATGCTAAGAACGGCTTCTTAAGTTCAAGCGACAACCACGCATTAGAAGTAACAAGATCATCGAGTAGGACCTCGAGAAAAATCTCTAGCCCCGGATACCGACCCAACACTGCAGGTGGTCGCGCTTCATCCGCTACCCGTTGAATTAAATCATTAGCGGGCATTACTTCTCACCTCCTTCCTTAGAAATTCATTAATGTCACTGTATCAACTTCTAATAGCAAGATTTGCCTTGTCCACTATGAATACATCGTATTTATCCACAACATTCGAGAATCCTCCTTCTTCGAGCTTCCGATGCTTTTCACCAGCATTTTCCCAGCTAGAGCTTCAACAAGTCCATAAACATAGGTATCCGGATCCCGGCGCGGTCAATTCGTTGAGTATTCCACAGCGCCCTCGCGAACCACACAGCTGAAGCTACCTCCGCATGCGCGGAGAATACGCCCACCGGGGTTCAAGATGTGCGCCGGATACGGAACTACCTCCGCATGCGCGGAGAATACGGTGACGATACCAATACCGATGTCTTCAGCAGGGAACTACCTCCGCATGCGCGGAGAATACACCTAGAGTGCCAGACCATCGTAAGCAAGATCGGAACTACCTCCGCATGCGCGGAGAATACCGGATAGGCTGCAATTAAACTCAGCCAACCGTGGAACTACCTCCGCATGCGCGGAGAATACAGTACTAGCCGTATTGGGTCTCGCTCCACATCGGAACTACCTCCGCATGCGCGGAGAATACCTTTGTGGGTATTGAGGATTTTATTCCCCGTCGGAACTACCTCCGCATGCGCGGAGAATACAATCTACGCCTTTGCGCCACCTGTCGATGATGGGAACTACCTCCGCATGCGCGGAGAATACCGGCGAAGTCGGTTGACGATACCCGTCAATTGGGAACTACCTCCGCATGCGCGGAGAATACCTCACCAACCCGGCGCGGTATGACCGGTTGGGGGAACTACCTCCGCATGCGCGGAGAATACGATGGAGAAACGCCAATGATATTCGCCGCATCGGAACTACCTCCGCATGCGCGGAGAATACTCGAAAATAATGGACTCCATGCCGCCGATGTGGGAACTACCTCCGCATGCGCGGAGAATACATGCTTTGGCGGAGACTCAATCTGATCTTTTCGGAACTACCTCCGCATGCGCGGAGAATACACTACGTGAGCCTGATATATTAATAGCAAAGTCTCGCTTTTATGCGAAATTTGATTCCGGAGAATTAGATACCATTTCGCTTTCAACCTCTAGTATTTCTTCTTCCATCGGCATTCGGATTGCTAAAAGCAACCCGTCAATATCGACGATTGATCGTGACTGCTGGCCAAAACTTTTAACTACAAAGCCTTGCTCCATCTCATGCGAACTATAAATCAGGGTAAAAGAACCTTCCACTATGGTTTGTTCGATACGTTCCCACAGATTCTCAAGCACTACGGGAGTTACTATCCCCACATATAGCCCTACTGAAACTTCCGAAAAGAACCGTGTCAAATAGCCACGCACGTGATCGGGAATCGCTGTGCAACTAACAACTGCGAACATTTTCACACCTATCCGTACTGGGTATGGCCAGTGACTTCATTATTTCTTCCACCGATAAGGCGATCATCATCACGTGCTGGTAAGTGAGGTTCGAGAATTTCCATCAACACAGATAGCATTTCAGCCAAAATGCGGTCTTTGACCAATGATTTACGCATATCCCGTCTTACTGCGGCTAAATAATCTTCACGGTTGGCATGCTTGAAAGCGAGTGGAATTGTCAATGATGGTTTGTACAGGTCAGCTAGATCAAAAAGTAAAGAGCGCGCATCCCCACGATGAATAATTCCCAACGCCGGGTTGAGCCCGATAGCTGAGCAGGCAGAAGCAGCACAGCCGTACAAAATGGCATTGCTTAAATTAAGAGATTCGTTCACTGGATCAGTCGCTGCTGTATCCCGCTTAAAATCCCGAATTTTGTACTTCGCTGCAAATCGCTTGTAAGTATCACGCATTAAGCGTCCTTCAAGACCACGCATATTTGCGATTGAAGTACCTGGCATATCCTCAATTCCCAACTGCTTTCGGTACAAAATCGTTGCGGCTTTACGTTGTTTTGCTTCATTCGACACCAGTCGTGCCTGCGCTATAGCCCAGCGCGCTGACGCTGTCAGCGGCGTCGCCAAGCTATACATTGGCACACCTCCACCACCGCAATACATAATTGACGTCCCTGCACGCGCACAAGATGTTGCGGCGGGTTGGCTGATGCTTGTGCCGGGGCCAAGCATCAGTACACTTAGCCCCGCAACTGGTAACTGGATACGCACACGACTCGGCAATCCGAAAAACAAACTATCTGGATCAGAAGGATCATCGCCCTGTAGAGCAATGACACCTGTACGATCTTGTCGAACCTTGCAGTGCTCCAGATAAAGGAAGGATAAACGGTCTTCGAGCCGAATTTGGTGGCTCACAGGTAACGTCGAAAATGCAATCGCTTCTTCAGAATAGGCCATCAGTCACTCACTCTTGTTCAGGCGAACACAAACCAAGGAAAGGATCATAGAAATCACTCGCTTCTTCCACAACGAAATAGCGACATAGCAATGAACCACCCGAGTCAATCGGGTTCTTACGCGCCAGCAAAGAAGCATATTTAGGCGATACAGGAATCTGAATCGCGGCAGAAAGCGCCTCCTTAATTCTGGCAGAATCATTCCAACGAACCTTGTTTAACTCCGCAACTGTCCCATGCCAAGCCCCCGGAATTGTCCCCGTTGAGTCCTGCACGATAACTGGAACCTGCTCAGAATCCACCAAACGAGTCGCAAGTTCATCAACATCCTTACTCGCAGTAATCCTGGAAAAGGCGTCAAAGAAAGCCTCCTCATCCAACACATCACTGAAACCCACCACTGTGGACAACCCAGTGTTACGACGCAACGCAAGCTTTGAAATCTCCGCTAAAACCTCTGCATCAGCCTTTTCATCCAACTGTGCAAAAAGCTCACTTAACCCCATTGACGAAGAATTAATAAAATCCTGTGCTGCATCCGGGAAAGAAATCGACGACTTTTCACTCAGCCAACGCTCAACACGACCCAGCTGTGCAGAAAAATACGGAAGAGTCTGGAAGCTACGCGGCTCATCAATCACAGCAACAGACAAAGCCTTTTGTTCCAACCCTGGCACACGATCAACACGTCTTTTATCATCACGCCGCCACAAACGGCCCGCACGTTGAATTAACGACTCCGCAGGACACAACTCTGTACGCAGGACATCCAAATCAATATCCAAAGATGCCTCAATAACCTGTGTACCTACAACCACCACCCGATCAGCAGTACCATTCTTTCCGATACTCGACTCAAGATGCTGAACGCACTCCCGGCGATGCTGAGTAGTCATTCGCGAATGAAGCAATACAGTTTCTTCGCCAAGTTCACCAACACAGATACGTGCTACTTCCTGTGCTCGATCAACCGTATTGCAAATAATTCCAATTCGCGCATGTGGAAATTGCGTCCGCATATTCTTCACCCAAGCAATATGTTGAGCAACGAGCAAATCAAAAGGCACCTTCTCAATATCTATACCCAACTCATACGGTTGTGTGGGAATCGGCTTTGACACACAATCCCCGCCGTCGAAAGACCACAGAGAGCTTGAAGGAAACCGCTCAACACTAGCACACTGCTTGACATACGCTTTCTTGAAAATTTCTTGTTGCCACCGTGGCATCGTTGCAGTCAAAAATGTCACTGACGTTTTCGTCGCCGACAACCACACCAATAAATCACTCAACAGCTCAGACTGATACTGATCAAGTGTATGTACCTCATCAATAACCACATGAGCATTCGCCAAAGCTAAAAGCCTTAGATGATTGAACTTTGTAGGCAATGAAGCCATCAAAGCTTGATCCACAGTTCCCACACAAACCGGTGCTAAAAGGCGCGAGGAGCCTGACTTCACAAACTCAGTAGGATACAACCCACCATGATCACGATAATGTTCTTCACACTTCTTTGGACTCAGCCCTCTATGATCGCAGTTAGGATCTTTACATTCTGTGTTTTGTACAGAAACATCACGTGTATAAAAATCCTCATTAACGGCCATACCATGTGCAAGCGCAGCAACATTCGACGTCGAACGATATGCTTTTTGCACACGGCGCATTATCGCATTTGTTGTTGCCTGGGTAGGGAGCAAAAACACTAAACGCTCATTGCGCTGCGCATGGCGTAAAAGTGCCGATTCGGTCTTCCCGGAACCAGTAGCCGCCATCACATTCCACAAACCATCGCCCTGACGCAATGCTTCTTCCTGTGTAAACCGCGGCGGAAAACCATCTAAAATATCGTGCAAAGCCTGATCTACACTCGACCAGTTTTCATAAATTCCGACGTTCTCATCAATGACTTCCCTCGCACGTTCTCGGCGATAGTCAACCCACGCCGAAGGAGAGCTAAGAATTTCCGGATTGCGTTCAAGATAGTGTTGCATCTCAGCAATCCACGAAGTTTGCGATGCTAAACGATCCGCCAACACTAGTAGCCCAGAAATCAATACAGTTACAGTAGGGGAAACCTCGACCGGCAAATCATCAACTGCTATTCCCGCAGCTTCCTCCACTGCGTTGATCAAGCTTTCGTGAACGTCCGCCCACTGTGACGAATCAAGGTCATCCTTCACCGAAAGCATTGTCGAGTATTCATACCCACACGTGGTCGCCTTGTGAAACTTCCCGTGGTGGCCAGCCAAAGCCAACACCAACCACGAATCAGCAGCTCGTTCTTCATCATCAAGATCAAGCAGATACGTCGACCAATTCTCATGCCGACGGAGAACACCAACATTCTGGAATTCTTCGCTAACCAACGAATCGAATTCTAAGCCAAGATTCTCCAAACGACGCCGAATATCATTCCACTGATCCCCTGCTTGCCTAGGCTGATATTGAAAATGCGGATTTGCTTTACCTAGATCGTGAAGCCCCGCAACCAGCATTAAAATGCGCTCAGCATCAGCACCAAGCTCACCACAAATAAGATCTACCAAACCAGGCCGTAACCACGCTCGCACCAATTCAGACATGACGGTTGCAGTATCCAACAAATGACACACCAAAGGATATGGTTGAGCTAATCCTTGTTGTTTAGCCCATACTGCGTTAAGAAGATCAAAATTCACTGCTATTACACCCTTTTAACAGTAAGTAGCCCACATCCGTATGCCTTCGCCCGACCAACCCCTCGATGAAGAAAATTTTCTAATTCCTGCGGGTCATTGACGAAACCGACTGCATCAAAAGTATCAACCTGAACAACCTTGGATGCCTTCGCCGCACGCCCACGTGGGCTAACACCCAGCACATGGCGATTGTGGTTGAGGAACTCAATATTCACCAGCGCTGACCGCAAGCGATCAACGACAAACCCTTCCGCCGGGGTGAGCCCAGAATCAGCATTCACTGGAGCCAACGGCACAGGAACGACTTTGGTTATTTTATCCCCATCCGCATTTTCCACTTCGCGACGGGTAACGGTATTGAGCGAAATCCGGAAAAGAACCGCCTCACCAGATTCATAACCACCGATTTCAACTTGTTTCGACTCAATGTGCCCCACCAAATCAGGCGCAACAACCGGAACGTCAGACTGTACGAGAAAGTACGGTGGCTGACCTGGGACAAATTCGTAGCGAAACAGAATATTAGATTGCGACCGGGCGCTGTCGCTTTCAAAGTTTGGGAATAAACCCATCACTGCACGATGGCGAAACTCCGGATCATCAATATTCCATTGCTTTTCGCGATTCTTTTTTTCGATGGCTATACGATTGAGTGCCTCATGGGCAGGAAACTTGGTTAGAAAAGTAGTAAATGGCATTTGTTGACACTTCTTCCCTAGACTGAATGGTTGAAAATAGCACCGACCACGTTCCCCAAAAAATTCATCTTGGGGGTAGTTCCGTCTACCGTCACGATTGTGGTCCTTACCCGCGTTAGCGGGAGTAGTGCTATTTTTTACTTGACAACAATATAGTAGACGTCTATCGTCAAGAACGTCAACAGTAAACCAAAAGGCGCAAAGGAGATGACATGCAACCCATGCCCCTAACAGATGTGCCCCTCATCAAAAGCTCTCTCGGCACGTTGACTACCTATGAAGTTTTCACCCACGCCACCGAACCCAGTTTTCAACTACTTCGCGATGTTCCAGGTATGGAGCTAGGTGCAATTCTTCGACTTTTAACCCACATAGCCGCACTGATTGTCAGAAAAGACAAAAAGTTAGCTAAAAGAAATCTCAAAGATCCCCTCCCAGTTTCCTTACTTTCAGAAGTATTCGCCGAACTACAAAAAGATTTACCCCTGTATGGAGGTGAAAGAAATTTTTTGCAGATCCCAGACATAACTGGGGTCGTTTCCCGCGGCAAGAATCCCACGTTCAAGTTGTCCCCCACCGCACCAGGTGAAAATTCTCAGGCATATTGGAATTTTTCCAAGAAAAAGCCCGAAACCCTCCCCAAAGGGGAAGCGCTTTTAGCGCTTCTTATTTTTAAAATCTATTCTTCAGCCGGTAACAGTAAATTTGAAAATAGGAAGTGTCAGAATGGCTCTCCTGGGATCAGGTTTGTTGGAGCTGGCAATACTTCTACTGAAGTTTTTGTTCACGCCAATACCTTGTGGGAATCTCTTCTTGCATCAGTTCCGAAATCTTGGGTTGAGGGGGAAGGACTGCCAGCTTGGGCAGACCCTACAGGTGAGCATTCCTTCGTCAATGGCGAATCCCACCCATTGTGGAGGGCTTCCTGGATGTCAAACTCCGTATGCGGGTTCTGGGAGGACGGAGAGCTTACTGGTGTTGGCATTGGTGGTACCCCTCCAGAGCATTTCGTTCCTGAAATCCCAAGCCCAGAGAACAAGGATGCCTACAAAGCTTGGTGTGATCAACGCAATACTGAAGATCCGTTTTATCTTTATATTCGCGATTCTCACTCTAACGCTTTGAAGGTCAAGCGCCTTGACCTCAGCAAGGATCTCACTGAACTAGCGGTGGAGTGGGCACGGGAAAATACCGTCGCACATCTTGATTCGCACTTCAGCAAGTCAGTGCTGCCACCTAATTTCAAGCGCGGTGATTCCTTGGTATTTATCCGGCATCAGATTGGGGGCAATGCTTCTACTCCCCTCATTCGTGAATCAGTGGTTACCCAGACGTCCGATACCTTGTGGTGTTTGGATCAAGATCCTTTAATCCAGCGGCAATTAGTTTCTCACGCGGAGTTCATTTTTGAACTTAAGCTTACGATGTTGAATCCGTTTCGGCGCATGGGCAAGAACGATAGGTGCCCAACTTTCGATGACCTTGCGGATCTTCTGGACACCGCGAAGTCTGCGTTCTGGCGTCACATCACGCCTGTATACGAAGAGATCATCACGACTGTAAAAGAGAAGAAAGACTTTGATCAGAAGGTAGTACGAAGGCACGCTGTTGATGCGGCTATTAATGCGTTAGATGCCGTGGTTAAACCTTATCTTCTGCAAAATCCCAAGCGTAATTTCGCTGTTCAAAATCAAACACGAAGAAATCTCTACGCAAAACTGCGAGAGAAGTAGGAGTGTAGGATATGTCAACTTTCCATTATCACAGGTTGGTGAATCATATTCTTAACATCGCTAAGAATGACGGTTCCCGCCGCGAAATTTCTGCGCTTCGTGCCGGTGCTTCTTTGTCCACCGAGTATCGTGCGTACCCTTATGTGCTTCATTACCTTCAGGATTCTTCCGCTATGCAGCGTACTGTAGCGTTGCGTTGTGCTGCTCTCATAGCAGAGTTTCCCGAGTTGTGCGGTGTTAATCCCGCTTCGTCTCAGGGTTCATCGAATGAGGAGTGTAAACCTCTTTCTAAGTTTGGATCTTGGGCCAATCACCTTGCTTATGCAACGGGTGAATCCTCTCAAGATTTGAATGGAATGGTTTCTTCACGTCTGGGGTATTTGCATACTCAGGATGTGGAAGAAGCGATTACTACGGTTCGTAGAATTTTAAATTATGCCAAGAGCCACGGTTTCCAGGAACAATTTGATTGCATCAATCTGATTGAAGTTTTTTGGTATTGGGGCAAAGGCCACGATGATTCTTCTCTCTCTCGCCGTTTACAGATCCTCCGTGATTATTACGGCTCCCAAATTCTCTCTACTCCGGAAGGAACGGAATAATGTCTAATCACCTCACTCTTCACATTGTCGCTTCGGTGCCATATTCCAATTTGAACCGCGATGACACTGGTACCCCTAAGCATGTTCGTCGGGGCGGTTTCCAGGCTGCGCTATTGAGTTCTCAAGCGATTAAAAAGGGCATTCGTACGAAATACGAAAATAGCGCGTTGGTTACTTCAGTGCGTTCTGGTCAGCTTGAGGATACAGTTGTTCAGCGTGCACTTGAGATTAATCCTTCAGCTGATGAGAAAGCTCTGAAAAAGGCCGCAAAGAAAATCATTGGCAATTTGACTAAGAACGATGAAGGCGGTGATACCAAGAATGGAAAAGAGCCTGCACGCTCTATCTGGCTGAGTTCTGAGGAACTTGAGGTCGCTGCTGCCCAGATTTTGGGCAATACTGATGACGAATTTTTGCTGGATGGCAAAACTGGTTCTTTGGCTATTGCGGCTTTCGGTCGTATGTTTGCGAAGGCTCCGCAGAAGGGCACTGAGGCCGCGTTGAGTGTTTCGCCTGCTGTGACTTCACATGCTGTGAATATTGCTACTGATTATTTTTCCACTGTGGATGATATCAAGGAGGCAAACCGTGAGTCTGGGGCTACATATTTGGGTGTTGCTCAGTACACTTCTGGTGTTTTTTACCGTACTGTTTCGATTGATAAGGAGCAGTTGCATCGTTCATGGACTGGTTTTGATTCCGAAAATGCAGAGGAGAGTTTAGCATTGCTTGTCGACGCCATTATCTACGGTTTGCCTCGTGGTAAGCAGCACTCTACTGCACCTTTTGTTCAGCCCGCTCTTGTCTTTGCTGAGGAGCAGCGTTACCGCTCCAGCTATGATTTTGAGGCTCCAGTTCAGGCTGACCGAACGAATGGCGGTTTTTTGGAGCCTACGCTGGATGAACTGAACAAGCAGTATGAGGCTGCACGCGCTTTTGATCCTGCTAATTTTGATGGCTTGGAATTTGTTGCTGGCACCGCAACCAGCTTGGATGACAAGTTTAAGAATGCCACCAAGGGGTCTAAGGATGAGTTGGTGGCCGCTATTGTTGCGTGGATCAAGCAATGACAGATTCCGTTTATTTCCGTCTAGCAGGGCCTTTTCAGTCTTGGGCCGGCCCTGCGATTACGGGCAATTTTGTCCGGACTGAGCCTAGACCAACTCATAGCGGTTTGGTTGGTTTGGTTGCAGGGGCATGCGGGTTCCTGCGTGGTGAGTGGCCGGATTGGTTAAATTCGCTGTGTTTCCAAGTTCGTGAGGATAATCGTGGTGTTCTCATTGATGATTTTCAGACGATTAATCCTCGCGATACAGAAATGGAGTTCCGATCTCGTTTGCTACTTGCGATGGGTAAGCGCCCCACGAATAAGCTGTTGACGGCTACTCCTGATGGCCAAGGGTTAACATCTTTGGTTCAGCGTACTTACCTTGCAGGTGCCGAATTTATAGTTCAAGTCGCATCTGATGAATTTGGTGACATACTGCTGGATGGGTTGAAAAACCCTAGATTTTCAACCTATTTAGGCCGTAAGGCTTTCGCCCCAGCATTCCCCTTTTTCCTAGGCTCCAGTTCTGAGGATCTGCTAACAAAAATCCCTACTGTTGACTCCAAATTACCTGATGGTCAGGAAAATAAGATCTTACGAGTTTTCCAATTGGGACCAGGGTGCAGTACTTCTCCTATGAGAATCTCTGTTCCTGTGGTTTCTACACGGGACTCTTGGCTGAACGATACGAAAAAGCTTTTCCTAGCACCACACTAAATACACAATTGGTGTGCCGTTGGTTTGGATATCTCCAACTAACGGCACACCTTGTTTTTGGTACAGGAGTTTTTCGCAACCCAAAAATCCCCAGTTTCACTCGCCGAACTTGTCGTTCATATGCGTTGTGTAAAACTGGGGATTAAAAGCTGTTGTGTTTAGTCTTTGATCTCAATGGACTCGATGACTACTGGCTCGACTGGGCGGTCGGAGTAGTCAGTTGTAGTGGTGGAAATCTTCTCCACCACTTTCTGGGAGTCTTCGTTGGTGACTTCACCGAAGATGGTGTGGCGCATATTCAGATGCGGGGTTGGTGCCACCGTGATGAAGAACTGCGAGCCGTTGGTGCCGGGGCCAGCGTTTGCCATTGCCAGCAGGAATGGGCGGTCGAATTGCAGTTCTGGGTGGAATTCGTCTTCGAAGCGGTAGCCTGGGCCGCCCATGCCGGTGCCGGTTGGGTCGCCGCCTTGGATCATGAACCCTTTGATGACGCGGTGGAAGATGGCACCGTCGTAGAATGGCCCTTCGTCAGAGCCAGCGGCATTCTTCTCGGTGTATGGCGCGGAGCCTTGTGCGAGGGTGACAAAGTTTTCGACAGTTTTTGGTGCATGGTTGCCGAACAGTTCGATTTCAATGTCACCAAAGTTGGTGTGCAGGATTGCAGTTGCAGTCTTGAAACTCATGATGCCCATCTTAAAGCACGCCAGGCTAAATATCGCTAGGCTGGGGAATGATTGTCGTTGATTTTTCTAGGAGCGAACATGAATCTTACTGCCCTAAGGACCGCCACTACCGTCGCAAAGAAAGCTTACGGGAGCTACGCTGACTACCGTGATCGTAAAGCTAAGCAAGCTTACGAGGCGTTGGTTGATGCCGCTAATACCTACAATGTGCAGGGGCTTATCGACGAATCCACGCAGCGTTTCAACACTCTATCGGAGAAAGCACTCAAGCGTATCGACGATGTGAAGTCTGAAATGCATCTGGATAAGGCGACTGAACGCGCTACCGACAAAATTGCCGAGCTAGGTGAGAAAGCACACACCAAAACTGCTGCTTTTAAAAAACAACAAGCTAAGAAGGCTAAGGCTGCTAAGAAGCAGGCTAAAAAGCTCGCCCGCAAGGAAAAGCGCGGCAAGAAGTTGCTCACGTTCGGTTTAGCTGCCGCGATTGCTGCTGCTCTCGGCGGTGCGATTTATTACCTTTTCGGCCTGGGTCAGGGCAAGAAGCAATACGACACGGAACCACCAAAGGTTGACGATTACGCTGCTGAGGAATCCCGCTTGGTGTATTCCACCGCCACTCCCGCTGAGGGTGCTCCTGAACGCGACGAGGAGTTACTCGACGCCTTAGAAGAGCAACTGGCTAAGCATTCCGACGCTCCGCTTGACGACGACGCCGAGGCCGCCGCTAAAGCCAAGGAAGCAGAAGAACTAGAGCTTAAGCTGGAACGCAAAGGCAAGAAGTAACCGCTCTCTCCCGCTTTTATGTGAAGCCTAATTATGTTTGATCAATTCCGCGACGGAATCGTTCTTACTAACGAGAAAACTGGGGAGACCCTTGTATGCAATCAACGCAGCTTTTCCTACATGTTGTTTGGTATTCTCACCCACTACCTCCGGTGGAACCCTAAGCGTGCTGAGGAAAAAGTAACCGAGTACATGCTGCGCGTTGACCCACCAACGTTTTACACAGCCTTGTTGGATGCTCACGAAGAGACGTACCACACAGCTATGCTTCTCGCGCATGGTAACGGTTTTGTGAGTGAAGTGCCCGACGATTATGACGACTGGTACGACGCATTCGTCGAAAAGCACTCACTTGCCGAAAACACCTGCGACTAGGCTCTATCACAGGCCGTGTCGCCACAAGGACGAAATTGGCAGCACATGTAGCCATCCATGCATGTGCTGTACGTCGTCTCCGCCATGAAGCACAACGCCGATAACCTTGCGGTCTTTGTATTGCTGTTTAAACGATGTGAGATTTTTCAACCATTTCTCGTGAATCGTGGTGCCTAGTTTCACTTCGATAGCGATGAGCGTTCCGTCGTTGGTTTCCAGCAAAACATCAATTTCCTGTCCATCCCGATGCCGGTAATGGAAAATCTTGAATGGTGTTGCACTCCAAGACTGTTGTTTAAAAAGCTCTGCGACAACAAACTGTTCCAAATAATGCCCAAGTATTTCACGCCCGCCTACAGCAGTTAACTGTTCAAGGTGCAGCTTCGTCACCATCATTGCCAAGCCTGAATCGTTGAGCAAAACTTTCGGTCGTTTTATCAACCGTTGTGTCGTATTGCGGCTCCACGCCGGTACCACGTGAACAAGTCGCATCGCGGTCAAAATTTCGACGTACTTGCGCACGGTTCGCTCGGAAACATCAAGTTCTCGCGCAATCTTTGAGGCATTAAACTCAGCTATCCCTTCCGCCGCTATTCGACGAATGATCCCCAGTATGACCCCGCTACTATGAACACCAAAAACCTCCTTGGCGTCATGAGTTGCAAGTGATTGAACGTAGTTTTCTACCCAGTCGTAACAATCTTCCATGTCATCTTCGCGCAGCAGAATCTCAGGATACCCACCTAATAAAATCCGCCTGGGCTCAAGCGAATCTTTCGGCAATTTCCTCATGTCATTGGCGCTTGCTTGTTGGATAAAGCTCACAAAATCCTCGTGCGGTCGCCCAGGTTCATGTTCCACTTCACCTGCACTTAATGGAAATAGATTAATCCGACTCAGTCGGCCAGCCAGTGAATCGGCAACACTCGGGACTTCAAGCATGTCAGCAGACCCAGTAAGGAGAAACATGCCTGGCCGCCGGGACTGATCTACTACGGCTTTAATGCCTAACAGTAATTCGGGCAGCCGTTGCGTCTCATCAATAACAAGAAGACCATTTTTGGCTTGTGACAGAAACGATTTTTGGTCTTCCTGCGCATACCGAAGCGTGTTTGCGTCATCTAAGTTTGTAAAAACAATTTCCTTTTCGGAGACCACACCATCGGTCATCCGGGTAAGAGTGGTTTTACCCACCTGTCGGGCCCCTTGGATAACGACGACCGGATTTCGTCGAAGTCGCTTTTCTAAGACCGGAAGCTGGAAGCGAGGATACTCTACATTTATATCTTCTATTGTCCCTGCTAAAAACCATTTTGTCACTTATCCGCACGAATTAGCGGAACCCACCGCACGAATTAGCGGAACCCACCGCACGAATTAGCGGAACCCACCGCACGAATTAGCGGAACCCACCGCACGAATTAGCGGAACCCACCGCACGAATTAGCGGAACCCACCGCACGAATTAGCGGAACCCACCGCACGAATTAGCGGAACCCACCAGGCTTTGGTTTTGTTGCAGCAAGGTGCGCCTGGTGGGTTCCGCTGTGACCAGCTATCGGCTGAGTTCGTGGCTTAGTGCTTCAAGTTCACCACCACCAGCCATTTGTTTGGTTAGTTCTTCCAAAGTGACGCTGTCCCGATCCGCGTTTAGTATTTGTCGCCCCAGGTTGAGGATGGTGAATTGGTCGCCAACCAGATAGGCGTGGTGTGGGTTGTGGGTAATGAGCACCACGCCAATGCCGTTTTCGCGGGCAGCGGCGACGAATTTGAGAACCATGCCGGATTGTTTAACGCCAAGCGCGGCGGTGGGTTCGTCAAGAATGAGGACGCGGGCACCGAAGTAGATGGCGCGAGCAATTGCGACTACTTGGCGTTGCCCACCGGACAGACTGCCGACTTCCACATCAACATCGGGCAGGTCAATGCCCATTCCCCGTAGTTGTTCCTGGGTGATGTTTTTCATTTCTTCGGCTTTCAGTCGGCCGAATGCGCTGGTTAATTCGTTGCCGAGGAAGAAGTTACGCCATACGGACATTTGATCGACAACGGCGAGATCTTGGTAGACGGTGGCAATTCCAGCATTGAGGGCGGCGCGAGGGTTGGCGAAGTGGGTTGGTTCGCCGTCGATAAGCATGTCGCCGCTGGTGGGTTCGTGCAACCCAGAAAGTATTTTTATCAAGGTGGATTTTCCGGCACCGTTATCGCCAAGGACGCAGGTTACAGCCCCACCATCGACGGTGAGATTAATCCCACGCAAAGCGTCGAAGGAGCCATAGGATTTGGTGATGTCCCGTAGTTCGATGATTGCCATAGTGGGTTACCGCCTCGTGGTGTATTTGGCGAAAGAGGTATTGGTCAACACGGCGAATAGCAGCATTGCGCCGAGGAAGAATTTGAACCAGTCGGGATTCCACCCGGCATAGACGATGCCTTGGTTTGTCATTCCGAAGATGAGCGCACCGATTGCGGTTCCTATGGCGGTGCCGCGCCCCCCGGTAAGAGCGCAGCCACCGATGACTGCGGCGATGATATAAAGGAATTCGTTTCCAATTCCCTGGCCTGCTTGGATGGAGTCGAAGGCAAAAAGGGTGTGCATTCCGACGAACCATGCGGCAAACCCAACAAACATGAAGAGGATTATTTTAACTTTTCGTACGGGAACACCCACGGCGCGGGCAGCGTTTTGGTCGCCACCAACGGCGAAAATCCAGTTACCGAATCGGGTTTTATACAGCATGAATGATGCGATTGCGACAAAGAATATCCACCAGAAAACGGTAACCCGCACGTTAATGCCCGCGATCGGGATGGAACCAGAAAAAACCAGCCGAGCTGAGGGGAAACCTTCCATATCGCTAATTGGTGGGGTTGCTACCTGTCCGGTGACAAGTTTGGTTACCGCGAGATTTAGTCCCTGCAGCATGAGAAATGCCGCCAGTGTGATAAGGAACGACGCAATGCCGGTGCGGGTAACGAGGTAGCCATTGAGCGCGCCAATGCTTAGGGAGATCACAAGGGCGATGGCAGCACCGACCCAGGAATTAAGCCCGAGATTGTAATTAAGCATGGTAGCGGACAGGGCAGCTGTGGTCACAGCCACGCCAGACGAAAGATCAAATTCATCACCTATCATCAAAAGCCCCACCGCGAGTGCCACAATTCCGAGAGTGGAACTGGCATACAAGACGGTGGCGAAAGCCTCAAAAGAGCGAAATGGGGGTGCAACAACCATAAATAGTGCAAAGATCACCACAGCCCCTAGGACGCTGGCTAATTCGGGACGGCGGATAAGCGTCGAAAAGCTCGTGCGGGAGTTAAGGCGATCGTCGGCTGACGTTTCGGTCATCGGAGTCCTGCCTTAGCTGCTGCCGCGATGGTATCAACATTTGTTTCATCAACGAAGCTAGGGCCGGTATATACCGGACGACCACCGCCGACCGTGGCTCCGTTGCGCTTGGCTAACCACAGTGCATCAACAGCGAGGTATCCCTGTAGATACGGTTGTTGATCGACCGCCCACGCAATTTTCTGGTTCTTGATTGCATCTACTAATTCCGCATTGGTGTCAAATGTTGCAATTTTCGCCTGCGAACCTGCGGCGGATACGGCATCAATGGCGCGGATAGCGACCGGAGCCTGCAGCCCCATCACCCAATCGATATTGGGATCTTGGGCAAGTTTTGCTTGCATTGTTGCTTGGGCGGCGGTCAGATCCTGGCCGTTGACGTACAAAATCTCTACCTTGCCGCCACTGAGACCGTCAGCCAATCCGGCGCAACGGGATTCTTGGGAGGAATTTCCCTGCTCATGGATAACACACAGCGCATGTTTCGCACCGTCGTTGTTGAGACGTTCCCCCGCTTGGGTGCCAGCAACTTTTTCTTCTTGCCCGAAAAAGCCAGAAATTCCGTATTTTTGGTATTCGTCCATTCCCGCATTGAGTGCGACGGTTGGAATCTTAGCGGTCACGGCTTTCTGGGCAGCCGGGCCAATGGCTTCGGCGTTAGGCAAGGTCACAGCAATGCCGTCGACTTTCGCGTCAACGGCTGCTTGCACGAGGTTTGCCTGGTTAGGGGCTTGTGGGTCGTTAGAATACCGCAATTCAATGTTGTTTTTCTTCGCGGCGTCCTCTGCGCCTTTGCGCACTAAATCCCAGAAAGTATCACCGGGCGCGCCGTGGGTAACCATAGCAACAACGAGCCGTGGGGTGTCAACCGTACCGCCGCTTGTCGACGCCGGGTCGGCGGCGTTTTTCTGAGCACCACCGGTTGAAGAGCAGGCTGCCAACCCACCTATGAGAGTGAGGCTGGCAAGAATTTGAATCGCTTTTTTAAAAGACTTCACCGAATCATGGTGGCTGATAAATTGCCCAACGTCAAACCCTTTGACCTGCAACTTTACCGATAAAGTGCTGTTAAGCTGGGTGTTAAGAAAGTATTATTTTTCCTTTTTTAAGTCAAAAACAATTTAGAAAAGCAAATTCTGATGCGAACCTAGTGGGCAGTACTTCTCGTACGCCTCCGACGGAACAATCGATAATGTCTCTTCACCGTTGTCTTTTTTCCGACGGCAAC
Source organism: Corynebacterium mustelae (assembly GCF_001020985.1). NCBI lineage: Bacteria > Bacillati > Actinomycetota > Actinomycetes > Mycobacteriales > Corynebacteriaceae > Corynebacterium > Corynebacterium mustelae. The sequence continues at coordinate 25,815 of NZ_CP011542.1, read as the reverse complement.
CCACCACATCGATGGTATCGTCCGGCGACCAGTAGAACGCAGCAGAACTTATCAAACCACCAGGGTGATATACCTCCGGGTTACGTGCGATAGAATCCATCGTTTGAGTAACACCAATGAGCGCATCAGCGGGATGAAGAGTGTGCGGTAGCGCGAAAACAATCGTGCCGCGATTGGGAATACCAAAAACAACTCCGTGCGGAGCCGGACCAATGACGGAATCGACAAGCGCGCGCATGTTGCCAGCTTTTGCGGCAATAAAGAAACTTTCTCCCTCAATAACTCGCACCGTGTCGTCAACATCAACGATGCGCGAAATAGGCTCAGCATCGGTGTTTGCCTGACCAACCTCATAGAGTTTTTCCAGCGGGATATTTAACTCAGCTACGTTTTCAGCAGTGAGAAGCTTCACTGCCTCTGGGGTATCTTCGCAAAGAATTTGAAGAATTCCTGCCGGGAACTTCCGAGCGTAAGAGAAACGCTCGGTGTCATTGACATCCAATGGAATCAGGCGGGTGCGAATACTGCGCAGAATCTCAGCCTCAGTTTTTGCTGGTGGCTCGGTAACCGTCGATTGAACCGGGGCATTGATAGCTGGCTCGCTAGTTTCTTCAGTAATAACGGATTCTGGCATGGTAATAGTGCTAATAGCCATGTCAGAAACATCCCCTGCCTGAGCAGTAACGCTAGAAATAGCAGCTGTCTCACTAGGCGCTATAGCGTCTTGATCTAATACAGGTACCGTTTCTGATTCATCACCAGCAACTGAAAGTTGTGAGTCCGCCAGTAAACCCGAAATGCCACCAATAACTAGCTCAGGTTCGGCAATTGGTTGCGAATCTACTTCCGGATTAATGGAAACACCGCTCTGGGTCTCAGTTTCGGTAATAGCGGCAGAGGTAACCGAATCGTCATGCCCGGTGCGAACTATTTGGTTTGCTAATTCAGCCCACTCGGCCTGATCCGCTTGCGCAATTCGCTCAGCAAACGTTTGCACGCTAATTCCATAGCCGTTATCAAGAGCAAAAATCTCACCAGATTCAGTGGTTTGAATAGTTGCTACCAGCTTATTTCGTGCGGCGGCTGCCAAAACCAGCTGCCGAGCACGCATAACATGTTCGGGGGTTATGGAAATAGACATGGCGACTCCTGAATTACTTTGTTCTTCTCTCACGTTATACCAAGGTTTTTCATATTGTAAGGTTTTATTATTCTTCTCATGAACGTCGAGAAGCAAACCGTCTTAACCCCTATTGGCGAAATGGAGGTTATACCCACCCCGGATTCGCAGATTTACTTTTTAAACTCGGGCAATATTTTTATAGAAATCGACGAAAACCTAGATATTAATTCCATCGATTTCGACTTTATTACAAAAATTGTCGATAAAAGTACGCAATTCGAACATGAGGCTTTGGAATTGCTACTTAGAACTATCGCCACCACCCCCGAAAAAGTGGGATTGAAAGATACCAATACCTGCACCAATTTTGATAACAAAAAATTTATAGATCTTCCGCTTTTTACTTTTAGAGACGGTGAAAACTGGGATCTTCTTTTTCAAGAATGCGACCTACCTATTGGTGCCCCCTATGGAATTTTGATAACTGGTTTCGGAGAAAAGATTGTGGGTTTCGAGAATCTTTCCGATGCTGAAGTTATGTAAAAAATAATGCATATAAACAGGCAGCACTAACGACAATGGGGCGACAAAAAGTAGATATTTTAACCGTCAAATTTTCTACTTTTCGACGCCCCAATGAGACTGTTTTCATATGCAAACGTTTTCAGACTTCGCATTGAAAATGGACGATAAACTTAGAAACTTCCATTGTGTTCTTATCAACGAAAAATCTAGTGTTAATTACCACCCCCGTTCGGCCAACCGATGCGGCGCAGGAATGTCCATAACATTTATCCCCACCATCGCCGCGCCAAGATTACGTGAAACATCAGCAACAACCTGCGGATTGTCGTAATGCGTCGCTGCTTGCACAATCGCTTTGGCTCGTTTCTCCGGGTTCTCAGCAGTGAAAATTCCCGACCCCACAAAAACTCCCTCAGCACCTAACTGCCGAACCAATGCTGCATCAGCCGGGGTAGAAACGCCACCTGCAACAAACAACGCAACAGGTAACTTGCCAGTTTCTGCAACGCTACGCACTAGCTCATAAGGAGCTTGCAGCTCCTTAGCCGCCACAAATAGCTCATCTGGATGCAGCGTCCGCAGCTTATTGATCTCCCCCGTGATCGTCCGCAAATGCCGGACCGCTTCAGAAACATCCCCCGTCCCAGCTTCCCCTTTCGAGCGGATCATCGCCGCCCCCTCAGTAATCCGTCGTAACGCTTCCCCAAGATTGGTAGCGCCGCACACAAACGGCGCGGTGAAATCCCACTTATTAATGTGGTGCGTGTAATCCGCCGGGCTTAGTACTTCCGATTCGTCAATGAAATCAATGCCTAAGCTTTGCAAGATTTGTGCTTCAACAAAATGCCCAATTCGCGCCTTTGCCATCACCGGGATGGTAACCGCCGCTATGATCTCTTCGATCATCGCAGGATCACTCATCCGGGCAACTCCCCCTTGGGCTCGGATGTCTGCAGGCACCCGTTCCAATGCCATCACTGCTGTTGCTCCGGCGGCTTCAGCTATACGCGCTTGATCCGGATTCACCACATCCATAATTACCCCACCGATAAGCGCCTGGGCTGGCGTGCGTTTGATTCTATCCATTAGATTTTCTGCCATGTAGCCCATGGAATCACGCAAGCGGTTTATCAACCAGATCCACATTACGCAAGTTGCAATGGACCACTTTTGTGTGCAACTGTGATTCTGATGCGCCCTGATCTTGTAGCCGATGTTTCATTAACCCCCGATACAACCGATCCCCGACCGCTACCAACCCAATTAGCACAGCAGTTAAAAACACTCATCACCACAGGTTTACTAAACGCTGGCGATCACCTGCCCAGCACCCGAACATTAGCGCAACAGACCGGGGTTTCACGTGGAACAATCGTGGCCACGTACGAATTGCTCATTGCTGAGGGATTCCTCGTGAGCATCAGCGGCTCCGGCACGAAAATTAATCCCGAATTAGGCAAACTCACCACACCGGCATTTCCCCACAGCGATGGCAGCCACCCCAAACCACCAAGACCCACGTCCGCCGAAATTCATTTAACTCCCGGCCTACCCGACACCAGTACCATCGTGGATGCCACCTGGCGGGCGGCTTGGCGCAAAGCATGCACAGCCATCGCGGTGACCAATAATGCACCCGAGGCAGGTGACCTGAATCTTCGCAACGAGATAAGCGAACATCTACGGCTCATGCGCGGCCTGGTGGTCGAACCAGAACGCATCTTCGTTACCGCTGGTAGCCGCGAAGGACTGACGCTTTTTCTTCGGGCGCTACCCAGCCAGCATCCCACCGCGAAGATAGTAGGGGTCGAAGCCCCCGGGTTTCCCAGCCTGCGTCGCATACCGGAATCTTTGGGGTTTGCATTGCACAATATCGCAACAGATTCAGCGGGATTGAACCCCAAAGAACTCCAGAGCCTGCCGGATAATCAATCTGTTCTTATCACCCCGAGTCATCAATACCCCTACGGCGGCGTGTTGTCTGGTAGTCGTCGAATAGCGATAGCACATTGGGCACGTGACACGGGCAGTATCATTATCGAAGACGACTTCGACTCTGAACTACGTTACGTGGGTCAACCGGTGCCCGCGCTGGCGGCATTGGCACCAGAAAACACAGTCTTGCTGGGCACTTTTTCCGCCGTGGTTTCCCCTGCCGTTGCCTGCGGCTACCTGGTGGTTCCCCACCAGTTGATTCCGGCACTCACGCACCTACGGTCAATCTCCGGCCAACCAGTAAGTTCTATCACCCAAACCGCGTTGACTCATTTCATGCGCACTGGTGCTTTACGACGCCACATCGTTCGGCTTCGGCGCATATATCGTCGACGCCGCGATAGCGTCATGGCGGTTTTAACTGACCTTCCCAATGCAACCCTCCTCCCTATCACCGGTGGACTTCACGCAGTATTGCTATGCACACGGCCCGCTCACGAAATCGTGGCGGAATGTGCAAAAAGCGGCATCCACGTGACCGCGCTTGAAGATTATTGGGGTGGCGACAACGCCGAAAACGGCATCGTTTTTGGCTTCGGCTGCCATGACGACGACACCCTAGACTTCGCACTTCACGAAATAGCCCACGCCACCAGGAGCAAATGAATGACAGGTTTTCCACGACTGTGAAGTTTAAATTTCAAAAAAGGAGTTAGGGGACAAAAGTGAAACTAAGGTCTGGAATAAACAAACGAGGCGCTCAACCCGGAATTAGGGGAGCGCCTTGGAAGAAGGAATGGGAGTACAGGTAAATGAATGGTTTCGCTTATATGCTATCCATATACAATTTACGTGATTCCCATTTGCAAGCCCGACGATAGCACAGCGATGATTGTTAACCAATCAACCACAAAATCTGGTTGGAATCATTCCGCGTATATTTAAGCTCACCTAAAACATAAACGCTTGACATCCTTGGAATTGCATGCAGGAGCTGCGGAAAACCGTAGTTATCGTAATAATGCGAAAGCTCCCAACCAGTACTGGTTGGGAGCCTATTTGTGGAGCATAGGAGAATCGAACTCCTGACCTTCTGCGTGCAAGGCAGACGCTCTACCAATTGAGCTAATGCCCCTTTATTCCATGGTGGGCCTAGCAAGAATCGAACTTGCGACCTCATCGTTATCAGCGATGCGCTCTAACCGACTGAGCTATAGGCCCAAAAAACGGAACGAAATAGAACTTTATCCTAAGCGATTACACTTAGCAAAACGCCAGTTCAATAACAATAAAACTCCATTAAGAGCACAGCATTGGGGAGGCTTTTTGTGTGCTCTTTTAACGTTTATCACGGCTGAGTAAATGACATAATGCACCATCCGCCGCACGCAAGTGTGTTGGGGTTCCTTGTTCGACAATTCGGCCTTGATCCATGACTGCCACCCAATCGGCGGAATCAATATCATCGAGCGCATGGGAAATCTCAATGACGGTGACATCTGGATAGGCGGCTAATAGTCGGCTTCGCACTTGGGCCACGAGTTCCGGGTTGAGGTGGGCGGTAAATTCATCGAGAACCAATACTCTTCCGCCCCGCAACAAGGCTTGGGCCAGCGATAATCGTTGGCGCTGGCCGCCGGATAATGCCATTCCGCCTTCACCAACGTTATCGCTAAGTGTTACTTCATCCGCAAGGCAGGCGACGGTGAGGGCGTCGAAAAGCTGCTCATCGCTGGCATTGGGCCGGGCTAATCGAAGATTCTCCGCAACTGTTGCATGTCCGACACGAATATCCTGGGTGACCACGGCGACCGCTGAGCGTAACGATTCCAGCGACATGTCCCGAATGTCCACCCCATCGAGTTCGATTTTTCCGGCACCCACATCCCAATACCGCAATAGTAGCTTGGCAAGCGTCGATTTACCAGAACCGGTGGAACCCACGATATTAACCCAATGGCCAGGCGAAACACTAAGGCTAATGTTCTCCACCACCGGGTGCGCGGCGGACTCATAGCTAAAGCTCACATCCTGCCATGCCACGGATAACCCGGGCCCATGCGGCGAAATTTCGTGTTCACCTTCTGGCAATTGCAAGCCCGCGTGGGACAGCGTCCATACCCGGCGCGCAGCCGCCAGGGATTGCGAGAGGTGGTTGCTTAGATCTGTGACTTCGTTAATCATGTCCCAGCAGCGCAGAACTGCGAACATGGAAGCTACTGTTACTGCCAGATTATCCGCCCCAGGTAGCAGCATGAATACAACTGACATGCGCGCGGCTGCTACTAGGCCGTTGCGTGCCCCTACTACCGCACCCCGACGCCGCACTTTGGTTACCAATGGTTGTTCGAGCTCATCGAGTTGCTTCATGCGGCGGTTACTTGCACCATAACCAGTAACTTCGGCAACTCCACCGACTGAATCGGTAACGTGTTGAGCGATGGTGCCGCGGATTCCGGTGACCTCAACCGCATACCGATAGACGTGGGTATCAATGGTGATAACAAAGACCACAAGCAGGATAATCGCCGCAATGAGCCCTTGCCACGGCGCAAGAATACTGATGGCTATGATGACGGCGGTGGGCACCACAATCGCGGAGATGACCGGGGCGGTGGTGTGGGCGAAGAATACTTCGATCTGGCCGATGTCTCGGGTTAGTCGGCTGAGCATGTCACCGCTTCCCACAGCTTTGCTTCCGGTGCGTGACATGATGGCTGGTGCCTGCGGGTAGATGTCTTTAAAAACCCGGATGCGGATTAATTCAAGTGCTTTAAACGCCACTAAATGCCCAAAATAATGTTCGAGATAGCGTAGGAACGCCTTGGCTAGTGCTGCAGCTACCATGATGATTATTACTGTGGAGATTGTGAGGTTCCCGGCGATTATTGCGTAGACCGGCACGACGTAGAGCACTATTCCCAGTACTTGATTAAGAATGCGGCACAGTGTGGATACAGCTAGTGGCCTAAGTACGGGACGGGTGATGCCCAGAAGCCAGGTCACCAACTGTATAACGGTTGGGTTGTGGTTCATGCGCGTTCCTTAATTTCTCCGTTGTCGACTTCTACTACCCGATCCATCCCAGCTAATGCCCCTAATCGGTGCGTAACCATGATGAGGGTGTAATCCCGTCCTAGGTCATCAATGGCATTGAGTATTTTGCGTTCTGACACCAAATCGACATGCGAGGTGGGTTCGTCGAGAAGCACGATTTTTCTGCCGGAGATGATTGCCCGCGCCAGGGAAAGCCGTTGCGCCTGACCGCCCGATAACCCCAGGCCTTGTTCGCCTAGCACCGTGTCTATCCCGTCGGGTAACCTGCGGATTTCATCCGCAACGAGGGCGCGCTCTAGTGCCTGCCACATATCCGTCTCGGTGGCATCCGGGCGGGCGATACGCAGGTTATCCGCGATGGTACCGCTAAATAACCAGGTTGTTTGCATAACGCTTGCCGACGCCCCAGCCAACGCAGTACCAGAAGCTCCCGCCACCTCAACCGTTCCCTCGGTTGGCTGCAACGCCCCTTTGATAAGGGACAACAAGGTGGATTTTCCTTGCCCGGACCGACCAACGATCGCTACTCGTTCCCCTGGGTAAATGTTCAGGTTGACGCCGCGTAGGACTGGTTGCTCGTAACCGAAGTCGACGTTGTCGACTATCACGACGGGTTCGGAGCCATCGGCGTTTTTCACATCCACTTTCCGGCTAGGCCTAACCTCGTCATTTGTGGTGGTAGTGCGCTTCCGTAGAAATGCGAAAATGCCGCGTTGCGCACCTAATCCACTCATTCCGACGTAAAAAAACGCGCCAACTTGATCCATGGGTTCTAATAGCAAGATGCTTAAACCTACAAGCGCAATCGCCTGACCGGTCGTAATGGTGCCATTCGCCGCGTTCCACATCGCTAACCCGGCTGTCACGGTAACCAGCGCAAGACTGAATGCGGAATCCATGACAAATAAAATCAATTGATTACCGCGCAGCAGTTTCATCACCGCAACTCGGTTTTTCTCCCCGGTTTCTGCCAATTGTTCTGCGACTCGACCTGCCGCGCCTAAAAGTTGCAATGTGCTCAGCGATTGCAGCGCGTTCATATACGCCGCAGCCAGGGCTTTCCGCGAATCCTGGGAGCCACTGGATACTTTGGACACGACTTTTCTAAACGCACCGATGAGCAGCGGAACAATGGGAAGCATAGCAAGTAACACCAACGCTATTTTTACTGAGATCGCCACAGCCACTGTCGCTATGACTAGTAGTGGTGCGCTCAGCGAGGAAATGACTTGGGCTACGAATTTCACCCGCAGTGCCATCATTTTCTCACTGGATTCAGTAGCCAGTGACACCACCGCCCCGGTGCGGGTAGTGGCCATGTGCGCCGGACCCGCCCCAAACACTGCATCAACAATGCGATGGCGGATACGACATTCCTCGCTGATCTGGCCGCGGGCCTCAATGATGGTGCGTAGCAGCACCGCGAGAAATACCAGCACTGGCCCGGCAATTATCAGTGTCACCGGGTAGTCGCCGGGATAAGCGTCGATTATTTTTCCCGCGCCGATGAATGTTAGACACATTCCGCCAACCGCACACCAGGTAAGAACAACATTGAGGACGATCGTCACCACAGCTAAATTACTCAGCCGATACGGAACTGCAGGCCGTGCCGCAGATGACGATGCAGCTTTGCGTTGCCTAAGTTTCATAAAGATATAGTAACTAGCTGGCTATCCCCTCCCCCAATTGATCTGAGCTGTGCATTGGGGCATGAGGGGAAGTTTCGCTTCACCTATCCAGAAAACCTGCCATGGTTAATAATGGGGAAACAATAACTATCAGGTGTAAATTTTTCGGCATGGACTCGTTCACCGGGATTCTAAGATAAATACGCTGATTTCCCGACAGATTGGTATATTGCCTGATAATCCAGGTCATTGAGTCATGGCTAGACAGCGCTATGACTTCCCTTTAGGTGAATTTTGTGATGTTTTTAGATCCGCGAATACTGTCATCCGGATAATCAACGCCAGTATTCCTTCTTCGAATATGGCGCCAATTGTTATTGGTAATTTCACCATCGACACTGGTTAGATGCCTATCAAAAACCATCTTTCGTTTGAACACTTTGTTAGGTAGTCACAATTTCAGCGATACGATATTCAGGACAAGGTGGCGGGAATGCGAAAGCTCCCAACCAGTACTGGTTGGGAGCCTATTTGTGGAGCATAGGAGAATCGAACTCCTGACCTTCTGCGTGCAAGGCAGACGCTCTACCAATTGAGCTAATGCCCCTTTATTCCATGGTGGGCCTAGCAAGAATCGAACTTGCGACCTCATCGTTATCAGCGATGCGCTCTAACCGACTGAGCTATAGGCCCAAAAAACGGAACGAAATAGAACTATATCCGGTCGGTAAAGCTTAGGCAAATCACAAGGTCAATACCTAAGACTCATCATGACGAACTTAAGTCTAGCAAGTTTTAACCTACCGTGTCTAAAGCGGCCGCAAACCGTGGAGCGTCGACAAGCATAAACCTCTCACCCACACCCCACGGTTTAGAGTTGGTTACTCCACCTCTTGACGCAAGGTCACGCGAATGCCGCCAAACAGATCAACAACCGCGTTATAGACAATAGCCATCAGTGGTGCCAGGCAGGAGGAAATAATTGCAAAGATCGCTCCCACCAGTAGCGACATTGACATCACTACGCCGAAGGTGATGGATTGTTCGCCGCCAACACCGCCGATTACATCGTTGAATTGTCCCCACACCCCAGCCGCTTTAAGGCCGAAGTATAGAAATGCGGAGCACACCAGCCAAGCGAACAATCCGATGATCGACAAGGCGAACCCGGTGCGAAACGCTGACATGGGTGAAATGAACTGAATGGAATACTCACGTGTTGCCATTAGCTGTCACCTTCATTCGTGGCGGTTTCATCGATTATTTCATCAATGGTTTCTTGCTGGTTGACGGGTTTTTTACCGTCATTACCAGCAGCAACGGCGGAAGCTTCTTCCTCACCTTCGCCTTCAACATTACGGTCAATGGCGAGCAATTCCACCCCATCTTCCAAATTCACCAGCCGTACCCCCATGGTGGCGCGCGACGATGGTCGAATCTGATTAACTTCGGTGCGGATTACGCCACCGGCGGAAGTGATGGCAAAGATTTGGTCATCCTGGTCAACAACCAAGGCACCAATGAGCTTGCCGCGCTTCGGGTTGTACTTGAAAGTAACGACACCAACACCGCCACGCCCCTGCGAAGAGTATTCTTCCAGGCTAGTGCGTTTGCCGTAACCGCCACTGGTTGCAACGAGAAGGAACGCACCTTCGCGAACTACTGTCATAGCGAGCAATTGGTCGTCGCCCCTAAACCGCATGCCCTTAACACCAGCGGTGCTGCGGCCCATCGGACGCAGTTGCTCATCATCGGCCTTGAAGCGAATCGACTGGCCTTCCTCAGATACCAGGAGCAAGTCGTCATCGCCGGAGCACAGCGCTGCGCCGATGAGCTTATCGCCTTCCTGAAGGTTGATGGCGATTAGTCCACCGGAGCGGTTGGATTCGTAATCCGACAATCGCGATTTCTTTACCCGACCTTGGGCGGTTGCCAATACAAGATACGGCGCATCTTCGTAGCTTTGGATTTGGATAACCTGGGCTATGCGTTCTTCCGGTTGGAATTCCAGCAGGTTAGCCACATGCTGTCCCCGCGCGGTACGGGATGCCTCAGGAAGTTCGTATGCCTTCAGACGGTAGACGCGACCGAAATTGGTGAAGAACAAAATCCAGTCATGCGTGGAACACACGAAGAAATGCCGCACAATATCGTCTTGTTTGAGTTCTGCACCCCGAACTCCCTTGCCACCACGTCGCTGCGATTTATAAAGATCAACCTTGGTGCGTTTCGCATAGCCGGTGGAGGTGATGGTAACCACGACGTTCTCGCGGGCGATCAGGTCTTCTTCGGTAACCTCGCCAGTGGCGGCGATGATTTCAGAACGACGCTCGTCGCCGTACTTGTCGACGATTTCCTTCAACTCATCCCGCACGATGGTGCGCTGACGTTCAGGTGTGGCGAGAATGTCTTTCAAATCAGCAATGATTTCTTCAATCTCGGCCAATTCGTCGATGATCTTTTGCCGTTCCAGAGCCGCCAACCGGCGCAATTGCATGGATAGAATGGCGTCCGCTTGGACTTCGTCAATGGCAAGCAGATCCATCAAACCACTGCGCGCAATGTCAACAGTTTCAGAGCGACGGATCAAGGCGATGACCTCGTCCAACATATCGAGCGCTTTGACCAAACCACGCAAAATATGGGCACGTTTTTCAGCCTCGTCCAACCGGTACTGGGTACGGCGAACAATAACTTCGATCTGGTGGGCGACGTAATGCCGAAGCATTTGATCCAACCGCAAGGTACGCGGCACCCCATCGACGATGGAAAGCATGTTAGCGCCGAAGCTGGTTTGCAACTGAGAGTGCTTATACAGGTTATTGAGCACAACCCGAGGCACCGCATCCCGCTTTAAGGTGACGACGATACGCAAACCGACGCGATCAGAGGACTCATCCTCGATCTTGGAAATGCCAGCGAGTTTGCCGTCACGCACCTGCTCGGCGATATTGGAGATCAAATTGTCGGGGTTTACCTGATACGGCAGCTCGGTTATGACGATTGTCTGGCGACTTCCCTCTTCTTCAATGGAGGTAACACCGCGCATCCGAATCGAACCGCGCCCAGTGGTGTAGGCGTCTTTAATGCCTTGGGTACCAACAATGAGGCCAGCGGTGGGGAAATCGGGGCCCTTAACAAATTGCATGCACGCTTCAAGCGCGGCGGTATCCTCAGCTTCAGGATTTTCCAGTAACCAATAAATGGCGTCCGCTAGTTCCCGCAGGTTATGCGGTGGAATATTGGTTGCCATACCCACCGCAATACCGTTCGAACCGTTCATGAGTAGGTTCGGAACCCGGGCGGGCAGGATGTCCGGTTCTTGGGTTTTGCCGTCGTAGTTGGGCGAGAAATCCACGGTGTTTTCGCGGATGTCACGCACCATTTCCATCGCCAACGGGGTCAAGCGACACTCGGTGTAACGCATGGCGGCGGGACCGTCGTTGCCTCGGGAACCGAAGTTACCTTGGCCGTCGACAAGCGGATACCGCATGTTCCAGTCTTGGGCCATACGCACCAAAGTGTCATAAATGGCAGAGTCGCCGTGCGGGTGGTAATTACCCATGGTGTCTGCCACGGGCCGAGCGGACTTCACGTAGCTACGATCCGGCCGGTAGCCGTTGTCGTACATTGCATAAAGAATGCGGCGGTGCACAGGTTTGAGACCGTCGCGCACCTCAGGCAACGCTCGACCCACGATGACTGACATCGCGTAGTCGATATAGGAAGTCTGCATCTCCTCGTTTAGGTCGATCGGTTTTACCCGATCGTATTCGTCTCCGGAGAAGAGATCGTCGCTCATTAAAGCGCCTTTCGTTTTTCAAAAATGATGAACGTACCAATTCTATCCTGCTATGGCGCTGTAGCGGCGTTTTTCACACACAGATGGTATCAGATTGATACCATCTTGGGTATGGCCATGACACTACGATTAACCGCGGAACAAGACCGCGCCCTCATTCTTCTTGCCCGCGCGCAGAATTGCAGTAAACAGGAAGCAGCGATTCGTGCGATCGTTTCCGCTGCGGCACGCACGCTGGTCGACGACCAAATCACCCAATTGGCACAACACATCATTCCCACTCAAGCCGCACTTTCTGCCCGAATTCGCCGAGCCCGAAACGAAAACCAGCAGTAATGCCTACACACACGCCCCCACCGACATTAACCCCAGAGCAACTGCTGATTATTGCTGATGTTTTTTGTGAAGAGCACAAATTAAACATTTCTAATTTCAGCGCGCTTTATGCCATTGCCGCCATAACCCAGGCTGCCTTCCAAGGGATACGTGTCCATGAATCCGCAGCACAGGTAGCCAGCGCTATTGAAAAGACAACCAGAACACTAAAGCCGTTAAACTCGAAAAACTCCGATTTCGCCCAAGCTGTCGCTGCGGTTTATAAAGCATATGCCGACACAACGATCGAAGTCACCGAAATCTAATTGAATACAGTCCTATCTGGAAGCACACCACTAAAGCTGTGATTTTACTTAGATAAAAATTAGAATAGTGTAGATGATGTAGACCAACCGCGCATGATTGCCATCAACCTAAGACAGGATTTACCATGCACCGCTTTCTCGCTTCCGTAACCGTAGCATGCGTCTATAGCGCAGCCACTTTTTCCTTTGCTCAGCATGCACATGCTGCTGTGCCAGATACAGTTGGCTTCGTTACGGTCGCCGGAGCACCCCATACCTGCACATTTTTAGCCAGTATAAATGATCCTGAGTTAATTGCAGCAGGTCACGATATTCAAAGCCGTTACGAAGCAGGATTTGACGAATTTGCCAGGCTCATCGGAATTACTAGAGAAGAATTGCGGATATGGTCCAACCAACATAACGACATAACAAGGACGCTTTCAGATGAAAGGAAAAACCAGGTTACGGTTAGCGTCACGCAGAAAATTAAGGATTTTGGCGTAACCTCGGATCCGCTGATTGAGACGATGCGAACCGGAAGTCTATTTAACTTTAGGTTCCTTAACTACTCTGAATCAGATTATCGACTTTTATTACTTCCAGAAGAATTTTGGAGCGAATTCGGCAACAAAACGGTTGAGAGTATGGATCCACACATCGCTGAGGCGCTTGAAAACTGGCAGCAAACCAAAGAAGATCGTGCCGTACAACCCATGCTTCTTGAAGCGATGAAACTCCGTGCACAAACCGACAAATACGCGCAGCTAGCTGTTTTATTCCAAGAAACAATCAGTGATGTGGGTGGCTATCAAACAAACGCCATGATCGAAGCAATGACTGATTGTCAAGCTAAATCCGAAAAAGACAAACAGGAAGAAACAGCACGTCAAGAGCGAATCACCGAATTAGAAACAGAGCTGAACCGCGAAAAGCAGGCTCGATCCGAGCAAGCAGCTCAGGCGGAAAAACTGGCAGCAAAAAATGCCGCTGAACTAGCCCAAGCGCAAAAGGCCGCCAGAGATGCGCGAACCAGTGAAGAAGCAGTCGCTAACCGCAATCAAGAATTAACACGCGAAATCGAAAGGCTACAGAAAAACCAGCAGCCGAAGAAGTCCCAATCGACTATCGTGGCTGTCGTTGCCGCTGTGGCTGGTTGGTTAGTTGCAATTGTCGCGGCTTTAGCTGCCCTGCCACAGTTATCGACACTCATGCGTCGATAAGCGGTTATTATCTGGGCCAAACCGCACACACCACGGGCAGATTGAACGTAAGTAACAGTCAATCTGCCCGGTTTTTTATTTTTCACCCCGTTCATGCGTGTCTCGTTGCGCAACCACAGTCACTCCTGTAACATCTGTTACTGTTGTGATTACAGTTAATTCGAGTGAATAATGTGTTATTTCACCTCGGGTTTTATACGACTGTGGCGGAAGAATTGCAACCCAGCGATCGTGATCGTTGATTGCACCTTGATTACATTCAGGGTGAGATCAAACATTACGATCGCTTTTCTTTTATCCTCAACTATGAACCCTATTTCGACTTCAACCATCTTCTAGGAGGATGTTACATGTCAGATCTTTCCGTTCTTCTTGGCGATCAGCGCGAAACCCTGGCCGCCGAACTCGCCGGACTCGTAGAATCCGCAGTGGATTCCACTTCCGGTATCTCCGGCATGACCGTCAAGGGTCTGCTCGGAGCAGCCAAGAAGGTCAACGATAAGGTTGTGGCAAAAGCCACCAACCGGCTGTTGCCAGAAATCCTGGAAACTCTCCAGCCACGCTGGGTGGAATACCAAGCATCAGATGTTGCTGATTTCGGCACCTTCCTCAATACCCACTCCGACGCCGTTGTCGACGACATCCTGGAAGTTTTGGACAAGAACGCCCAAAAAGTCGACAACTCTGCTGTACAAAAGGGCTATAACACCATCCGCTCCAAGGCAGCTGGCTTGATCAAGCCGCACCTGCCCATGCTTGGCGACGTCATCGAGCGGTACATGAAGAAGGTCTAAATCACGCCACAACCGCAACGGTTGTACCTTAGGTACCGTCCAACCTCTTGGGTGTTGGAGCTAAAAACTCTGATGCCCAAGAGGTTTTGGTGTTTTCCCACTCATCATTACCAGTAAAAATGTGTTTTCCATGAATGATGAAGTCCTAGAAAAATTTTCTCCTTGACTGTTACGTGACGTCACACCGCAGAATTGAAGGTATGACCGATAACCTCATTGAAATTTCCGATCTATATAAATCCTTTGGGCCAGTAGCCGCACTGCAGGGTGTTAATCTACAGGTAAACCGGGGCAGTGTTCATGGCTTTCTAGGCCCTAATGGTGCTGGAAAATCGACAGCCATCCGGTGCTTATTTGGAATGCTTCGACCAGATAACGGCACAATTCGCCTAGGTGGATATGATCCGACACGTAACCCCACACAAGCGACCGTCCGGGCGGCCTACGTTCCCGGCGATGTAAACCTGTGGCCAAATCTCACTGGCGGTCAAGTTATAAAAACATTAAGTCGGATTCGACACAAGGCTGCAGGGACATTAGTTTCGGATGCGGAGAAAGCCCGGCAAGCCGACCTGATCAATCGTTTTGTCCTAGACCCCAATAAGAAAATCCGGGCATATTCCAAAGGTAATAGACAAAAAGTTATGCTGGTGGCCGCGTTATCAGCTGATGTGGACGTACTGGTGTTAGACGAACCAACCTCAGGGCTTGATCCGCTGATCCAGCAGGAATTCTTAAAGGCTGTCCGGGAACGTCGCGACGAAGGTGTCGCGGTGTTAATGTCGAGCCACATTCTTTCCGAGATCCAAGAAGTCGCCGATTTCATCAGCATTATTCGCGCTGGCGAAATCGTCGAATCTGGCCCCTTAGCAAGCCTTTCGCATATGCGGGGCATGCGGATTCGGGCAGTAACAGCCACTGGAGAAACCTACGATCAACTGCACACTGGTGCCGAGATTAACGCAACATTGCAGGAGCTTGTCCACCGTAATGCCACCGATATCAGTTGCTGCCCGGTTAGCCTGGAAGAGCTCTTTATGCAGCATTACCAGGTTGAATCCCCAACCGCAGCCACCGCAACGCTGCCTAAGGATTAACCATGAGTACAACATCAAGCCGGGCAATCCCCATGACGGTGCTCTTTATGCTGCGCACCAGACTAGTTTTCTTAACGGCGTGGTTGCTGCCGCTGGGTATTTTTCTTGCCACCACCCCGTATCCGATTGACAGTTCCTACCCCGATCCGAAATCGCTACAAATAGTTGGCGATGGTATTCGCGCATCGCTTGGCATGGTGGTGATGTATGGAAAAGTACCGGAGAACTTAACGGTGGCGACGTGGACCATGTGGGAAAACATGACCTGGATTCTCATTTTGGGCGCGGTCATGAGTATCTTTCAAGCCGCATATGTCACCCGAAACTTGGAAGAATCTGGAATTACAGAAATCCTCCACAGCCTTGGGCTAAGCCCCCGATCGTTAAAAACAGTGGCGGTCATCCTTTCGGTAATCACTGCCCTACTCTTCGGCTTCATGGTTTTTATTACCCTATGGTCGGCATCATTGAGTTTGTCGGGGTTTCAGTTACGATCATGTGCCTTGGCTGGTGGTTTTGCCGCCTTGTTTTCCCTCACCTTCGGCCTGGTCACGATCAATTGCGGTGAAGCTTTTTCCACAGCCCGAGCAACCCGTGGTGCTGGTTTGGGTTTTCTCGCGCTAACGTTTGCCATCCGGGTTGTGGCCGACATTTTCGATATCGCGTGGCTGCAGTGGCTGAGTCCCTTTGGCTGGCGTGATGTTATCCACGCGTTTGACCGCGACACCTACTGGCCGCTGGCGGTTTTCTTCGCCGTCAATTGCGTTTTGGTCCTGCCGATTTTATTGACTCGCAGGGATCTTCATGAACAATGGTTCCCAAGACGCGACCAGGTAACACCGCGGGTTTCTGGTTTTAGTTTCTCCGGCTTATGGTGGCGGCTCCACGGTGGGCTGCTTGTATGGTGGTCGGTGGCGATCGTTGCAATCGGCACCGGTTTCTATGCTCTAACTGGCGAGATGAATTCCTTGATGGATTCTTCACCACGAACCAAAGAACTGTTGTCATTAATGACCACTAACACCGATTTAGTTTCGATCTTCGCGGAATTTACCAGCCCGATTATCGGGATTTTGGTCTGCTGCATGGTGATATCGCTCGTTGTATCGTTTAACCAACATGAACACCACGGACAGGTATCGTTACTGCTAAGCACCGGGCTAAGCCTCAAGAAAAATTACACATTAACCTGGGTATTTAGCTGTATTGCGGCCGTTGTTGTAACAGTAGTGACGAGTGTGATCGCTGCCTATTGTGCAATTGCGGATTCTCGGGTGCCAGATTCTTCGTTTTCCACCTTGGCATGGTCAATAATTGACCTGTTACCAGCAGCAATAGCCTGCGCCGGTATCGCCGCATTCATTATCGGCGGCTGGCACAGACTCAGCGCTCTAGTGTGGCTTCCGCTTGCCGGGTCGGGATTAATCACCTATTTCGGCGAACTACTCAAATTCCCAGATTGGTTGCAAAAACTCTCCGTTTTCGCGTGGGCACCGCATGCAGTCGACCATTATTACGGTGCGGCTGTGCTCATCGTCATTGGCTTTTCGACGTTTATACTCGGCCTTATCCGTTTCACACACCGGGATCTAGCCGAATGAAAATTTCCGAACTAGCAGAAATCGCCGATGTGAGTGTGCGCACCATCCGGCATTACCATCAGATTGGGTTAATGCCGGTTCCTGCACGCACCGGCGCGTGGCGTAATTACACCTTCGAAGACGTAGCCTTACTCATTCATATCCGAAACATGGCTAGTGCCGGCATTCCACTGTCGGAAATCAAACACCAATTGGATTCCGCCAAACTTTTAAGTTTCGAGGATGTTTTAGCATCCATTGATTCCCAGATCGCGAAGCTAAAACAGCAACGGAAGAAACTTCTGGAATTACAAGACCGGCGTAGCGCCACCTCTGTTAACCCGCCAGACCCTATAGCTGGTTACTACGACGAAATAGAAGCAGCACTTATAGCCCGGGGTGCCCATAAGTCACTGGCAATGGTGCGACAGAAACGAAAGCTTTCAGAAGTATTATTCCAGCTAGGGCTCTTCCGCGACGAATTCAACGACTCCACTCGTCGCGTCTCCGCCGACCGGCTGGCCGATTTCTGTATCAAACTGGAAAAGCTTTTTGGCTCCGAATGGACCATGGCGGACTGCGAAGAACTAACAGATGAAACCCTGAAACTGCGGGACGAAATCATGCCATTCGACGATCGGATGCGAAAACTCACCAGCACACTAGTGCGCAGCTCGATCGTCGAAAAGCTTACCCGTGCCGCCTATCCGGAACCGGGAATGCAAACGTATATTTCGCTCTGTTTTTCTCGGCTGCGGGACATTGACAATATCACCTAAAACGCCACCTAGCTGGGATAGCCAGGTGGCGTGGCCGAAGGAAATCAGCGCAACGGTTTTACACGTCGAGGAACCGAACGTCTTTTGCTTTGCGGGTGATAAAGGAGCGGCGAGCTGCCACGTCATCGCCCATCAGAATGGAGAACAGCTCGTCGGCAAGCTGTGCATCGATCATGTCGACGCGGCGTAGAATGCGAGTGCTGGGGTCGAGGGTGGTTTCCCACAGCTCCTTAGCATTCATCTCACCCAGACCCTTATAACGCTGAATGCCGTCATCCTTGTTGATCTTACGGCCCGCGTCCAGGCCTTCTTTCAACAAGTGATCCCGCTCCGCATCGGAATAAGCAAACCCTGGCTCCCCCTTAGCCCACTTGAGCTTGTACAACGGCGGCTGTGCCAAATACACGTGTCCCTGTTCGATCAATTGCGGCATGAAGCGGAACAGCAGGGTTAGAAGCAAGGTGGCGATGTGCTGACCGTCGACGTCGGCGTCGGCCATGAGGACAACCTTGTTGTACCGCAGCTTCTTAATATCAAATTCGTCGTGGATACCAGTACCCAATGCGGTAATAATCGCCTGGACCTCGTTGTTTTTCAACACTTTATCCAGCCGAGCCTTTTCCACGTTGAGGATCTTACCGCGCAGCGGCAAAATAGCCTGGTACATGGAATCCCGACCACCTTTAGCTGAACCACCAGCGGAGTCACCCTCCACGATGTACAGCTCAGACTTTAATGGGTCTTTGGAGCGGCAATCAGCGAGCTTGCCAGGCAAACCACCAAGATCGGTGGCAGATTTCCGGCGAACCATTTCCCGCGCTTTGCGGGCAGCAACCCGAGCGTGCGCGGAAGAGACCGCCTTGGTCACGATCACTTTGGCTTCCGCTGGGTTAGCATCGAACCAGTCAGCAACGTGCTCATTAACTGCTTTTTGCACGAAACCGCGAACCTCGGAATTACCAAGTTTGGTTTTGGTTTGGCCCTCAAACTGCGGATCGGCGACTCGAACGGACACCACTGCGGCCAAGCCTTCCCGGCAGTCTTCACCGGTGAGGTTCGCCTCTTTTTCCTTCAAAAGCCGATGTTCACGGGCATATTTGTTCATCAACGAGGTCAGCGCGGCACGGAAGCCCTCTTCATGGGTTCCACCCTCGAAAGTATTGATGGTGTTTGCAAAGGTATGCACGCTTTGGGCATAGCCGCTATTCCACTGCATGGCGATTTCTACCTCATGCTCTTTGCCTTTTGCTTCAAAGCTGACGATAGACGGGTGGATTGCCTGCTTGGTTTTATTCAGATGTGTGACGTAGTCTTCCAACCCATTGGGATAGTAGAAAGTCTTTTTCTTTTCCTTCTTTTTTGCTGGTGGTTGTTGGGTGGCAATGTCGACAGTCTCATCAACATCGTCTAACGAAATAGTCCCCGCGGTCTGCGCAGAATCACCAGCTTCGGCGAGTTCTTCAAGCGCAATTTCTTCATCCGAGGCGCGCTTATCCGTCAGGGTTATGGTTAACCCCTTGTTCAAAAATGCCATTTCTTGGAGTCGGCGAGCAATCGTGTCGAAGTTAAAAGTGGTGGTCTCGAAGATTTCTGCATCTGGCCAAAACCGCACGGTGGTGCCAGTACCACGGGCATTTCCGCCCTCGACCAGATTTTCTGGAATAGCGTTGTTGAAATTTTGGTACCAGTGCTTGCCATCGCGCTTGATATCAGCTTCCACCCGAGTGGAAAGCGCGTTTACTACGGATATACCCACACCGTGGAGACCACCAGAAACTGCGTAAGATTCGGAGTCGAATTTACCGCCAGCGTGCAGCTGAGTCATGACAACTTGGACAGTAGGTGCACCAGACGGATGCATTTCGACCGGGATGCCACGGCCATTGTCGATAACTTCAATGCCGCCATCGGCTAAAATGGTCACTTCGACCTTGTCGGCATAGCCTGCCATTGCTTCGTCAACCGAGTTATCCACGACTTCCCAAACGAGATGGTGCAGTCCTCGCTCGTTGGTGGAGCCGATATACATGCCGGGACGTTTGCGAACGGCCTCGAGCCCTTCAAGAATGGTGATTGATGAGGCGCCATATTCGTGTTCAGCGGTAGCCACGTAACCTAGCACTCCTTTTAAAAATTTTAGATTTAGACCGTTTCATTCTACACTGCCTAGCCCCCTACATA
The DNA here is from genome assembly GCF_001020985.1 of Corynebacterium mustelae. Taxonomy (NCBI): domain Bacteria; kingdom Bacillati; phylum Actinomycetota; class Actinomycetes; order Mycobacteriales; family Corynebacteriaceae; genus Corynebacterium; species Corynebacterium mustelae. The sequence goes on along the minus strand of NZ_CP011542.1, from coordinate 5,468 downwards.
GAAAAGGTTTCGGCGCGTCGTAGACCCAAATAGACAAGTTTTTCGCAATTTAGGCTTCTTCGACACCGATTCTGGGGTGCTTTTCATGATTCGGCTTCCGTGAGATTCTTAACCATAGGTGTCTCTTGGACCGCGCCCTTTCACATGTAGTGGCCCAAACCGCCAACTAGGGGTCTTCGGGCCGAAAATTTTCAGTTCGCTCACTACATCTGGTCCCACTTTTTTGGCAATCGTTTGTAGGATTTGCCGTTGCATCATTCGTAGGTTGGTCGCCCATGCAGTTGAATCACAACTAATAAACAATGCTTTATCTTTCAGCATTTCCACTTTGGTATGCGCCGCCACGTGTTCACCGACCAGCTCTGGCCAGTGCGAATGCACCCAACCACCCGCAATTGGTTTGCTCCAGCCGCGGTTTCGGATTTCACGTTGCACTAATGTCCCGAATCCCTCCAAGCTTGTCTGCCCATAAGGAATGTAGCGGCCGTCTTTTCCGGTGGGTTTGCCCAGTGTATGCGGCTTTTTTGCGTTTCTGCTTCTGCTTATCGACGTTTCCCGTGACGCAGCCGGTGCAGCTAGATCAGGAAGCTTTCCACCACGATTCTTCGCCTCTTGTCGCATCCGTTTGAAGGTGGCCGCAACGGAATCCTCATTGTCTTTTTCTGCCTTATTCATTCGGATTCCCCAATCGAGGAAATAATTGATACCCGACCAGTTTCAGTGTCTTTAACATCTATGCGGAATTGCTGAATTTCAGATTCTGAAAGGTTATCCGGTAAATCCCCATCCACTGCAGCGGTTATAAGAACCTGTTCCACACCGGCTGTTAATTCGACTAATCGCTGGCGTCGTTTCGCATCAAGTTCGGCAAAAACATCATCAAGAATGAGTACTGGATCTGTGCCATCAGATCGCAAAAGGTTAAATTCCGCCAACCTAAGTGCAAGTACCATTGACCAGGTTTCCCCATGACTTGCAAACCCTTTGGTTGGCGCATCTCCTAGGTAAATCTCCAGATCATCCCGGTGTGGGCCCACCAGTGTTTGGCCACGTTCAATTTCTTTTTTTCGCAGATTCCCCAGTTCGGCCAACATGCTCGCTTCAATGACCGCACGATCATCGGAAAGCTCTGGGACAGTAGACCGATAAGCAATACGGGCGGGTCGAGATTCCGGAGCAATCCCGGCATACGATTTAAAGACCTCAGGTTGTAATTCGGCCACTAATGCCTGTCGAGCTTGTATTAATTCTGCACCTAAGTGCGATAATTGTGCATCCCACACATCCAAGGTGCTTAACGTACCGTCATCGTTGCCATATCCTTTGCGCAGCGCTGCGCTGGCAGTCTTTAGTAAGCTGCTTCTCTGTCTTAGAACCTTTTCGTAATCTGCTTTCACCCCAGCTAACCGAGGTTTTCTGGATGCAAGAATATTATCTAGATACCGGCGGCGCTCGGTAGGTTCACCACGAATAAGTGCTAAATCTTCTGGACAAAACAACACAGACTTGACCACACCGAGCACTTCACGAGGCGCTTTCAATCGGGTGCGGTTGATCTGTGCTTGGTTAGTCCCTTGTGCTTTTATCAGTAAATGCGCTGATAATTCTCGCCCCTGGTTGACAGCGGTGACGGATACCCGAGCTGATGATTGTCCCTGACGAACTAACGGCGCATCAGTGCTAACCCGGTGTGATCCCAGGTGGGCAATATAACCGATTGCCTCGATGATATTGGTTTTACCAAAACCATTGCGGCCGATAAACAGGGTGATTCCAGGTTTGAGTGTGACATGGCACTCAGGCCACGATCGGAAATCCCGCAGCTTGAGTTGGCGAATGTACACAGCGGAATCGTCTTTCTTAAAAGGTTATCCAGGCAGGCGAACTGGCATCAGAAGATAGGTGAAATCAGTCTCTGGAGTGGGGAACATTCCGTCGGCATTTGCTTCTGGCATTTCCTCTGGTTCTGGTACCAAAATCGCAGGACGTGAGGCTTCAGTAAAGCCAAAAACAACTCGATTGGTGCGGATTACGCTCAACCCATCACGCAAATAACCTGGGTTAAATGCAATAAGTAATTCATCTTCACCGGTGTATGCACAAGGCACAGATTCCTCGGCATGACCAGCATCAGAACCACCCGCAGACAAAATCACTTCACCCGGTGAAAACTGCATCCGGATCTGTGCATTGCGGTCGGTGACCAAAGCAACGCGTCGAATAGCATCCTGTAGTGCGGAAATCTCCACGCTTGCCATCGACTTGTGTTGCTTGGGCAAAAGCGGAGCAACATTCGGGAAGTCTGCATCCAACATTCGGGTGGTGGTTTGGCGGTCTTCAATGTGAATACCAAACAATCCATCGGCGCCAATGGATTCGCCGGTGCCAACTGCAATTTCAACTGGTTCAGAGGAATTTGCATCAAGCGTACGTGCGTTTTCTAACAGGTTTTTTGCTGGGATCAACAATTTTGCTTGGGCATCAGCCACAGCGGGTGCCCACTGAAAGCTTCGTAGCGCTAGGCGGAACCGGTCAGTAGCAGTAAGCGTGACGTTTTCGCCATCAATTTCCATGTGGACGCCAGTAAGCATTGGCAGTGTGTCGTCTCGACCTGCAGCTGCGGCAACCTGAGTAACTGCGTCGATGAACAATCGGGGGTTAATTGCACCAGTAACCTCGGGTAACGCTGGCAATGTTGGGTAATCGTCAAGTGGAATGGAGGGTAGTTCAAAGCGGGAGGAACCACACACTAATTGCACCATCGAACCTTCAACGAAAACTTTGATTGGTTTAGACGGCAACGTTGCGGTGATCTCTGCGATCAGTTTACCCGCGACAGCAATGCGACCAGGTTGATTGACCTCGGCTGGAATGCGCACCTTGGTGGAAACTTCGTAATCGAAACCAGCAAATTCCAAGCCGTCGTCATCGGCGGTAATGAGCATGGCGCGGAGAACCGGTTGTGTAGGTTTGGACGGCAAATTACGAGCGACCCATGAAACAGCGCTAGCTAAATCGTCTTTCGCTACTTCAAATGACACGTTTGGTGCGTCCATATGAACACTGGCTCCTTCATTGGCAATAACGGGTAAATCGTGACCAAGGTTATCAAATTACAAGTTCCAACCTACCTGTGTGCTTGGAATTGGGAAAGTTGTTATTTGATTTTTCTTCTCATAGCTGCCGACTCAGTTTGCCTGACACGCGCTTCGATTTCCCCAACCCTTCTTTCTCTTTAGATATTTAAAGAAATTTTAGTGGTAACAACAGTAAGTCCTGTGAGTACTGTGGATAAGGGGTGATTGCGGCAGCTTATCGACGAAAATTCGGATGTTAGTCTTATTGTTCAAAACCTGTGGATAACTTTGGGGAATTGTGGATAACTTTATCCCCAGCAGAATTTTCCACAATTGATCCCCAGTTCTGTTCGGGTTACTCACAAGAAAAATTGAGTTATACACAGGGCTAAAATGCCACTTCACAACCTTTAAATGTGTCCATCATCACCAAATTACAATTATGTAATTACAGGGGTGTGAATAAGGTTGTGGATACTGTGGATAACTTTCACTACTTTCAGTGGAACGTCGAAAAGTAAAACTGGGCTCTCGTAATCAAACGAAAGCCCAGTTTTACTATTTATATGTCTAGCTACGACCGTAGTTTTTAATCTTTGACGTTAGTTTTTGGATTTCATCATAGGTATCACGTTTTTCCGTGATTTCCTTCCGGATCTTTCGATCCGCATACATCACCGTCGTATGGTCCTTACCACCAAACAGCTCCCCAATCTTCGGCAGCGACAATTCGGTAAGTTCGCGGCATAAGTACATCGCCAACTGACGGGCATGAGCTATCGGCCGTGACTTTGTCGTGGACACTAATTGTTCATGGCTTATATCAAAAAACTCGGCAGTGACCAGCATGATCGTATCCGGGGTAATTTCGACACTTTGCTCATCAGGCATGATATCCCGTAATGCGGCCTCAGCCGTATGAACATCGATCGGCTTGTTATTAAGCGAAGCAAAAGCGGAAACGCGGATGAACGCACCCTCTAATTCCCGAATCGAAGAATTAAATCGCGAAGCAATAAGTTCCAAAACATCTCGGGACGTACTAATACCATCAGCCTGGGACTTCTTCATCAAAATTGCAATACGGGTTTCCAAATCTGGCGGATAAATATCAGCAATAAGGCCAGCTTGGAATCGGGTTCGCAACCGGTCTTCCAGCGTGGTTAGCTGTTTTGGCGGCCGATCTGAACTTAAGACAATCTGCTTCCCGTTTTGCTGCAATGCATTAAACGTATGGAAGAACTCTTCCTGAGTACCTTCTTTACCCTGTAAAAATTGGATATCGTCAACCATCAAAATATCAAGATCACGATATCGACGTTTAAAAGATTCCTGGCGGTCATCCCGAACAGAATTGATGTAATCGTTGGTGAATTCCTCGCTGGAAACATATTTAATACGCAATTTCGGATTCAATTGATGTGCGTAATTTCCAATAGCATGCATCAAGTGGGTTTTACCCAAACCTGAGTCCCCCCATACGAACAATGGATTGTATGCTCGTGCTGGTTTTTCGGCGACCGCAATTGCCGCCGATGTTGGAAGTTTATTGGAATCAGAAACAACATAAGTATCAAACGTATATTTTTCGTTTAACGAAGCTTCCCGATTCGGGTTATGAGCAGGTTGTTCGCGGGTACGCCAAGCAGGTTGAGCTTCAACCGGGTTTGGTACTTGTTCCGCATGGCTAATCCCCCACCCCTGCTGTGGATCTGACTGCTGGGGATAATTCGAAAAATACTGCTGTTGCTGGCTAACATGTGCGGCCGGTTGGGGCTGGACATGATGCGGTTGGATCGGGTAATGACCACCCGGAACCGGCGACCCCATTTGCTCAGTGGCCATTTCTGCCGGAATGTTTACTGGGGGAGAAAACCGATCCGTATCGGAGGAAAAACCCATCGGTTGTGGTACCGAAACCGAAGGTGACGCACCAAATTGTTGGGAAAAGTTGCCACCAGGATTCGATTGGGCTTCTATTGGCGCTGCCATCTCAGCTGGCGAAACCGGTGGCTGATGTGGCTGCTGCATCGGGGGTGGATTACTTGGTTGATCCTGCTGAGTCACTCGATACTCAAATGGTTGGATCGCGTTTTCTGGATCTACTGTCACCGCCAAAGAATATGAGCGACCGAAACTCTTGGTCAGAGCCTGACAAATGACTCCGCTTAATTCAGATTCAATAAACTCTTTTGCTCGAGGATGCGGCACAGAAATAAGTGCAACCCCCTCCACTAATGCCAGTGGTTTGGCTAGGCCTAAGTAGGCACGTTGTTGCGGACTGAACGGATCTGCACCATTGTTTTCCTGAGTGCGGATCTGCACAATCTCATTGACCACAGCATTCCACGTCGTTTGTAACGTTCTGGGCTGGGAGGAGTTGTCGGCCAC